>NZ_CM150487.1:0-2482500 GCF_056323735.1 Serpentinimonas sp. SSL01 | reverse complement strand
GATCGGCTCGGGGTGCAGCGCGCCAGCGTGACGCTGCACATCGGGGCCGGCACCTTTGTGCCCTGCAAGAGCGAAAACATCCATGAGCATGTGATGCACAGCGAATGGTACGAGGTGCCTGCGGCCACCCAGCAAGCCATTGCCGACGCGCGCGCTCGCGGCGGCCGCGTGGTGGCGGTGGGCACGACCTCGGTGCGCACGCTGGAGAGCTGGGCGCGCACGGGTGCGGCCAGTGGCGACACGGCGCTCTACATCACGCCCGGGTTTGAGTTCGCGCTGGTGGATCGGCTCATCACCAACTTTCATCTGCCCAAGAGCACGCTGATGATGCTGGTGACGGCCTTTGCCGGTTACGATCACGTGATGGCGCTGTACAGTCATGCGGTGGCGCAACGTTACCGTTTTTTTAGCTACGGCGATTCGATGCTGCTGCAGCGCGCGAGCGTCTGAGCGCACTTGCAACCGTCCACCCCACCACACCGCTCCACTGCCTCCCCCATGAACCCCGTCCAACGCACCGAAGTCGTTTTCAACACCGAAGACTTGTTGACCAGCCTGTGCAACTCGGTCACCAAGGTGCTGGGTGTGGCCACGCAGAGCTCGATCACCTACTCGGGCATGGTGCAGCGCATCCACAAGACCTGCCTCAAACCCGACATTGGCTGCTTCGTGCTGTTTGACGGCGGCTTTTCGGGCTTGGTGATCCTCAATTTCAGCGCCCCTGCGGCGCTGGAGATCTACCACAGCTACCTGGTGAGCATGGGCATGGCGCGGGAGGATCTGGCCAACTCGCACACCTCGGACGAGGTGGGCAACGTGATGGGTGAGCTGATGAACCAGGTGCTGGGCGATTTCACCAGCAAGGTGCAGCGCGAACTGCACACCCACATTTTGCAGAGCCAGCCCAAGATGCTGGTGCTGAGCAAGCAGGTGGTGCTGAGCGTGGACGCACATTTGGACCAGCCGGAGGCGCGGCGCGTGACGTTTTACACCGCACGCAACAACATTTTTTACTTGGAACTTGCCACCGACCGCACCGAGTTTGTACGGCTGTATGATTTTGAGCCCCAGGAAGCGCCAAACCCGGATGAATTGATGGAGCAGGCCGCCGCGCAACAGGCTCCTGCACCAGCGGCCGCCAAAGGGGGCGGCGACAGCGACACCGACGCCTTGCTGCGCTCGCTGGGCATGTGAGCGGCTGAGCACAGGCTTTTAGCGGCCCCAAGCCTCACGCGGCAGGGGGCGGCGCGCGTGGTTGGCCACCAGCAAGGCCAGCAGCGCCGAGGCCACGCGCGCGTTGGCCCCGTCGGCGCGGCTGGTGAGCGCGATCGGCACGCGCGCGCCCAGCACGATGCCGGAGCCGGTGGCGCCGCCCAGGTATTCGAGCTGCTTGGCCAGCATGTTGCCGCTCTCCAAATCCGGCACCATCAGGATGTCGGCCTGGCCCGAGACCGGCGATTCGATGTGCTTGATGGCCGCGGCCTGCGCCGAAATGGCGTTGTCGAAAGCCAGCGGGCCGTCGAGCACGCCGCCCTTGATCTGGCCCCGATCCGCCATTTTGCACAGCGCCGCGGCTTCGATGGTGGAGGGGATGTTGGGGTTGACGGTCTCGACCGCCGACAAGATCGCCACTCGCGGCTGCTCCACGCCCAAGATGCGCGCAAAGTCGATCGCGTTTTGCACGATGTCGACCTTTTCGCTCAAGGAGGGGCGGATGTTGAGCGCGGCGTCGGTGATCAGCAGCGGCTTGCTGTAGAGCGGCACGTCGAAGCGAAACACGTGCGACATGCGGCGCCCGGTGCGCAGCTCGCGCCGCTGCAGCACGGCCGCGATCAGCTCGTCGGTGTGCAGGCTGCCTTTCATCAGGGCATCGACTTGGCCGGTGGCGGCCAGATCGGCCGCCAGCTCGGCGGCGGCGTGGCTGTGCGGCACGGGCAGGATTTGGCAATCAGCCAAGTCGAGCCCGGCTTCGCGCGCCACCGCCAGGATTTTTTCCTTGGGGCCGATCAACAACGGGATCATCAGGCCGTGGCGGGTGGCGTCGAGTGCGCCCGAGAGCGAGCCGGCGTCGCACGGGTGCACCACGGCGCAGCGCATCGGCGCCATGCCGTCGGCCAGCGAGAGCAGCTCGCGCAACCGGGCCTCGGGGTCGAGCAACTGCAGGCGCGGCAGGTTGGGCCGGGGCAAACGCAGCTTTTGCGTCGGGGCCAGCACCCGCGCCAGCCCCTGCAACACCCGCACCCCGTGCTGGTTGGTGGCGCTGCAGTCGAGTTCGACGCGCTTTTTGACCTCGTCTTTGGACACCACGGTGAGCAACACCTCGAGCGTGTCACCGATGTGCACTGATTGCAAAAACGTGAGCTGCTGCTCGAGGTAGATGGTGCCCGGGCCCGGGAACTGCGTGCCCAGCAGCGCCGAGACCAGCGCCCCACCCCACATGCCGTGCCCGACCACACCGTGCAGGCGGGTGTGCGGGGAATACTGCGGATCGAGGTGGGTGGGGTTGGTATCGCCCGACACGGCGGCGAAGGCTTGGATGTCTTGCTGCGTCAGGGTGCGCAGCAGGCGCGCCGTCTGGCCCAGCGCCAGTTCGTCGAAGGTGTGGTTTTCGAGCCTCTCGGCAACTGATGGGGTGATGTTGTCCATTTGGCTAAGCAGGGGTGTTGGGCGCGCGACATGGGATGAAGCGCGCACCTCCGACAACGCCTTCACACCCCCTAGGCGCGATGCGGACCGGCCCACGGCAGCAATCCAAATCCTATTGACCCTCATCCTAGCACTGCAATGCGACCTTAAAACAACTTTTGTGACGCCAACGGGCTGGTTGCGGCGCCCGCACCGCCGACTGGGCGAAAATCGCGCCCATGTTGCAGTTTGAAATCCTCGCTACCGACCCCACCAGCCACGCGCGCCGCGGCCGCCTGAGCCTGCGCCACGGCGTGGTGCAAACCCCGATTTTTATGCCGGTGGGCACCTACGGCACCGTCAAGGGGGTGCTGCCGCAGAGCTTGCAACAGATGGGGGCGCAGATCATTTTGGGCAACACCTTTCACCTCTGGCTGCGCCCGGGGCTGGAGGTGGTGCAAGGCTTTGGCGGCCTACACGGCTTTGAGAACTGGCAGGCGCCGATCTTGACCGATTCGGGTGGCTTCCAGGTCTGGAGCCTGGGCGCGATGCGCAAGATCAGCGAGCAGGGGGTGCAGTTTGCCAGCCCGGTGAATGGAGACAAGCTGTTTCTGTCGCCCGAGGTGAGCATGCAGATTCAGACCGTGCTCGACAGCGACATCGCGATGCAGTTCGACGAATGCACCCCCTACTGGCAAGGCGATGGTGCGGCTGCGGCCAAGGGCGGCAGCGGCCACGTGACGACCGAGGCCGAGGCGCGCGCCAGCATGGAGCTGAGCCTGCGCTGGGCACGGCGCTCGCAGGCCGAGTTTGCGCGCCTGCAAAACCCGAACGCGCTGTTTGGCATCGTGCAAGGCGGGATGTTCGAGCACCTGCGGCTGGAATCGCTGCAGGCGCTGGTGGATCTGGATTTGCCCGGCTACGCCATCGGCGGCGTGAGCGTGGG
Source organism: Serpentinimonas sp. SSL01 (assembly GCF_056323735.1). Classification (NCBI taxonomy): domain Bacteria; kingdom Pseudomonadati; phylum Pseudomonadota; class Betaproteobacteria; order Burkholderiales; family Comamonadaceae; genus Serpentinimonas; species Serpentinimonas sp. SSL01. The sequence continues at coordinate 2,478,929 of NZ_CM150487.1, read as the reverse complement.
CGAGCCCAAGGAGCTGATGCGCCAGATCATGGCCCACACCCCGCACCGGCTGCCGGCGCACAAGCCGCGCTACCTGATGGGGGTGGGCACACCCGAGGATTTGGTGCAGGGCGTGGCCGACGGCGTGGATATGTTCGACTGCGTGATGCCGACACGCAACGCGCGCAACGGCACCTTGTTCACACGCTATGGCGACCTGAAAATCCGCAATGCCCGCCACCGCCACGACCCGCAGCCGATCGACCCTTCGTGCAGCTGCACCGCCTGCGCGGGCCCCGAGGGTGTGCCCTGGGAGCAAGGCGGGCGCGGCGGCTTTTCCCGCGCTTACCTGCACCACCTCGAGCGTTGCGGCGAGATGCTGGCGCCGATGCTGGCCAGCATCCACAACCTGCACTACTACCTCAACTTGATGCGCGAGCTGCGCGCGGCGCTGGAGGCGGGCGCTTTCGCGGCTTGGCGCGCGCGCTTTGCGGTGGAGCGCTCGCGCGGGGTGTAGCGGCGGCTTCGGCCGGTGCCGCCGCTGCGGCCGATTGGGCGCTGGCCATGGCTTCGGTGCTGGCTTGCACGCTGTGTGCCATGTGCTCGGTGGCGCGGCTGGCGTGCGCGGACATGTCGCGCAGCGCCTCATTGGCGATGGTTTGAAACTGCTCGGTGAGGGCGCCCCACCACTGCACGGGATCGACTGCGGGCGGCGTGGTGCCCGGCTGCGCGGGCGCCGCGGGCGCATCAGCGGCTGCGGCCTGCTTGGCGGCCTGCTTGGCGGCCGGCGCCGGCGCCGGCGCCGGCTCGGCTTGGGCGCTTTGGGCGCTTTGCGGCCAGCCGGCGGTGGTGCGGGCTGCGCCGGTGGCGGCCTCTGCGGCAGGCGCAGGTTTGGCCACAAAGGACTCGGCCATTTCCTGCATGCTCACGTTCATGCCCCGGAGCGTGAGCAGGGTCATTTTCTGCAACTCCAGCGCCTGGATCGTGGCGGCCAGGGCCTTGGTGTTTTGATCGAGCCAGAAATGCACCGCGCGCAAGTCGTGGATGCGTTTGTCGAGTTCCTCGGGATCGAACACCGGTGCGATCCAGTGGCTCATGGGCGGCAGACCCGGCAGCGCAGCGGCGGCGCCGCCCAAACCGGTCGCGCCGTGCTGGCTGAGCTTGCTCAAAAAATCGAAGCCGGGTATGGTGTGGGCGTGATTCGGTGGTTCTTGGCTTGACATGGCGCGCTCCTCTGCTTGCGCAGATCATGCCACAGGACACGGGCGCTGTGGTGCGCGTCTATCGGCACGGATGGCGCGGGAGGGGCGGCATGGATGGCACTGTCGCAACGGCACCCTTGCGCTGCGTCAACACCCGGCGCGGGTTTTTGCCGCACAATGCAAGCGTATGCAGCACTAGGAGCCTTCGCCATGAGCCTGAACATTTCCGACACCTTTGCCTCGCAGTTGCAGCAAATGCGCACCGATCTGATCGCGCAGTTGCGGGCGCAGCGCGGTGGCAAGATTGGCCGCGCCGAGGCGGCGCCCGACCGCCACGACGTGCAAAGCGGAGACCGGGCGCAAAACGAGGCCGAACGCGATCTGGCGATGGCCATCGATGTGCGCGAGACCGAAGCCCTGTCGGCCATCGACGCTGCGCTCAAGCGCATCGAAGCCGGCAGCTATGGCCTGTGCACCGCCTGCGGGGTCGAAATCCCGACCGCGCGCCTGCACGCCAACCCGACGGCGGCGCGCTGCGTGAGCTGCCAAAGCCAGCTCGAGCATGCGCGCGCCGAGCCCCATCCATCGATGTAAGCGCCGTGCAGTCCGCCTGCGAGCTTGGCACGGCTGAGCAGCCGAATCGGCGCCAATGCTTGGCTTGGGCGCTGGCGCTGGGCCTGGCTGGCGGCGGCGCAGCCCAAGCCACCCCGGCTGCGCAGATGAACCCGCGCAAGGGGCCTTCGGCATGGCCCGAGCGGCTGCAGCTGGACTACGAGGTCAGCGCGCGCGTGGGCTCCCTGCCGCTGCGCGCCAGCGGCCAACTGCAGTGGCTGCTGCAAGGCGACCTGTACGAGGCCAGCCTGACCATGCGCTTGCCGCTGGTGGGCGCGCGCATCCAGCGCTCGCGCGGGCGGCTGCTGCCCAATGGTGTGCAACCGCTGGCTTTCAGTGACCAAACCCGGCGCCTGCGCCGCTTCGAGCTGGACTGGGCCGCGCTGCGCTACCGCCACCAACGCGACCACGAGGCCGAGCAGGTCGGCCCCCTGCAAACGGGCACCCAAGACCGGCTCAGCTTGTTTTTCGAGCTCGCCCGGCGGTTGCGCCTGCAGCCTCCGGTTGCCGATGCGCTCTGGACCGTGCCCGTGCTGGGCGCGGGCGGGGTGCAGCCTTGGACGCTGCGGCTGCGCGCCCAAGAGCCCACCGAAACCCCGGCGGGCGTGTTGCCGGCGTGGCGGCTGGAGCGCCACAACACGCAACCCGAGGACACGCGCATGAGCCTGTGGCTGGCCGAAACCGTGCACTTTTTGCCCGTGCGCATCCTGCTGCAAGAACCCGATGGCGACTGGGCTGACCAGCGCCTGCGGCAACTGCCCCAAGCTTGAACAAATGCGCTAGCGCCCCATCTAAAGACCATGCACCTCGCGGCGGCCACCGCAGCCCAAGCCCTTGCAAGGTTTTCCGTTTCAGCGCACAGTACGACCATGCACACGCTCTACGACTCCGACACCTTCGTGGTGGTCCACATCTTGGCGCAAGCCCCGTCCCTGCCGGCGGGGTTGCCCGGCGTGGCGCAGCTCGGCATTGAAGGCTTGGTTGCGACATCCGCGCCCGACACGGCCGCGCACCAAATGCCCCGGCACGGCTTCGAGATCGTGGACAAGCGCTCGGGCAAAGAGGTCTATCTGGACGGCTCTTGGGCCGAACTGTTCCAGCAGCAGATCCACGCCTGGCAGCGCAACACCCCGACCCAAGAGGAAGTGGAAGACACGCTGGAAGGCTACGCCACGCTGGCGCAAACTCCGGTGGCGGTGCACTGAGGGGCGCACGGAGCGCCCATCACCCTTTTAACGCCTGCGCCCACCCCCCAGCAGGCTGCCCAGCACGCCGCGCACCAGTTGGCGCCCGACGTGGCTGGCGGCAGCGCGCGCTGCCGTCTGGGCCATGGTTTGCAGCAGACCGTGGGTCTGACCGCCGCGTGGCCCGGTGCGCCCGAGCAAGGCATCTTGCAGCATGCCTGCCATGCCGCCCGAGCCGGCTGCGCTGGCTGGTGCGCGTGCCCCTGTGCTGGCAGCCTGGCCTCGCGTGCCGACTGCGGGCTCATTGGCCAGCGCAGCTTCGGCGTGCTGGCGCAACAGCTCGTAGGCGCTTTCACGGTCCAGCACCTGCTCATAGACCCCGGCCACCAGCGACTGCTGCATTAGCGTCTGGCGCTGCGCCGGCGTGATCGGGCCGAGCTGGCTGCCCGGTGGCAGCACGTAGGCGCGCGCGGTCTCGTGCGGCCGGCCCTTGGCGTCGAGCAGGCTCACCAGCGCCTCGCCCAGCGCCAGTTCGGTGATGGCAGCCTCGATGTCGAGCCCGGCCTTGGGGCGCATGGTCTGCGCCGTGGCGCGCACCGCTTTTTGGTCGCGCGGGGTGAAAGCGCGCAGCGCGTGTTGGATGCGGTTGCCCAACTGGCCCAGCACCGCATCGGGGATGTCGAGCGGGTTTTGCGTGACGAAATACACCCCCACGCCCTTGGAGCGCACCAGCCGCACCACCAGCTCGATGCGCTCGACCAGCACCTTGGGCGCGTCTTTGAACAACAGGTGCGCCTCGTCAAAAAAGAACACCAGCTTGGGCTTTTCGGGGTCGCCGATCTCGGGCAGTTGCTCGAACAACTCGGACAGCATCCAGAGCAAAAAGGTGGCGTAGAGGCGTGGCGCGTTCAACAGCCGATCGGCGGCCAAAATGTTGACCACGCCCTGCCCGCCCACGGTTTGCATGAAGTCGTTCAGGTCGAGCATGGGCTCGCCAAAGAACTGCTCGCCGCCCTGGCTCTCGATCTGCAGCAGACCGCGCTGGATCGCGCCAACGCTGGCGGCGCTGATGTTGCCGTATTCGGTGGTGTATTGGCGCGCGTTGTCGCCCAGGTGCTGCAGCATGGCGCGCAAGTCTTTGAGGTCGAGCAGCAGCAGGCCTTGGTCGTCAGCGATTTTGAACACCAGGTTGAGCACGCCGGCCTGGGTGTCGTTGAGGTCGAGCATGCGCGCCAGCAGCAGCGGCCCCATGTCCGACACGGTGGCGCGCACCGGGTGCCCCTGCTCGCCAAACACATCCCAGAGCGTGGTCGGGCAAGCCAGCGGCTCGGGCGCAGCCAAGTCGCGATCAGCCAGCACCTGCGCCAGCTTGGGGCCGATCTGGCCGCGCTGGCTGATGCCGCTCAGGTCGCCCTTGACGTCGGCCATGAACACCGGCACCCCCAAGCCCGAGAAACGCTCGGCCATGGTCTGCAAGGTCACGGTTTTGCCGGTGCCGGTGGCCCCGGTGATGAGGCCGTGGCGGTTCGCCAGCCCGGGCAGCAGCTGGCATTCGGTGGTGGCGTTGCGCGCGATCAACAGCGGTTCGGGCATGGCTTGGGGCTCCCAAAATTGAACTCACGCAGTGTAAGGGCTGGGCCAAGGGGCCAATGGTGGGCTGCGCTAACCCGCTGGGCGGGTCTAGACAAACAGACACTGTCACTTTACCAAAACAATCATTTGCTTTAGACTGCAGGCGTCGGAGCGAGGGCCGTACGTGGAACCTTTCAGGCTTCTGCGGCCTTGCAAGACCCGTGCCGACATTTTTAGGTTGACCTTAAATCTAGGAGTACTTTCATGCACAAACACATCCGGTTTTGGCTTCTGCTGCTGGCCTCGCTCTGGTTTGCCGCCGGCGCGTGGGCGCAGAGCTACTACGTGGACATCACCAACCGCACCGGGTTCGTGATCACGCACATCTACATCAGCCCAGCCGATTCGAGCAGCTGGGAAGCAGACGTGCTGGGCAACAAGGTGCTGGCCCGGGATGCGACCCAGCGCGTCACGCTCAACGGCTACCGCAGCCCGATCTTCGACATCAAACTGGTCGATACCGACGGCGACACCTACACCTACTGGAAGGTCGATGTGTCCAAGCGCGACATCGTGGCGCGACCGGAACACCTCGATCGGCGCTAAACCACCGCCCGACTGGCACCGGGTGCTGGCGCTTTAGTTGACGATCTGGATCGACTTGACCCACATGTAGCGCCCGCGCAGCCCTTGGTCGATCTCGCCGTGCAGCTGCACCCGGGTTTCGGGGCTGACGCGGCGGCCTTGCCAGAGGGCAGACTCGATCTCGACCCGCATCTCGCCGCTGGCGTCGCGGAACAGGTAGTACTGCTCGCGCTGGTGCGCCACGATGTGGCCGCTGAGGGTGACATAGCTGCCCAGCCGCACCTGTTGCGCTTGCAGCACCGTGCTGGCGCTGACGCTCACGCTGGGGCCGGTGAACTGGGCTTGGGCCAGAGAAACGCCTGCAGCGAGCAGCGCGGCGGCGAGGATTTTGTGCATGGTGTGGCTTCCTTTATTCGATGGCCTTGACCATGTCTTCGACCACCTTTTTCGCGTCGCCAAACACCATCATGGTTTTGTCCATGTAGAACAGGTCGTTGTCGAGGCCGGCGTAGCCTGCGGCCATGGAGCGCTTGTTGACGATCACGGTCTTGGCCTTGTAGGCCTCGAGGATCGGCATGCCGTAGATGGCGCTGCCTTTTTGCAGCGCCGCCGGGTTCACCACGTCGTTGGCGCCCAAGATGATGGCTACGTCGGCCTGGCCGAACTCGCTGTTGATGTCCTCCATCTCGAATACTTGGTCGTAGGGCACTTCGGCCTCGGCCAGCAGCACGTTCATGTGGCCCGGCATGCGGCCGGCCACAGGGTGGATGGCGTACTTGACCGTGATGCCTTTGTCGGCCAGCTTGTGCGCCAGCTCTTTGACCGCGTGCTGCGCCCGCGCCACCGCCAGCCCGTAGCCGGGGACGATGATCACGGTCTCGGCGTTGCCCAAGATGAAGGCGGCGTCGTCGGCGCTGCCGCTCTTGACGCTGCGCTGCGCGGCACCGGCGGCCACTACGCCCTCTTCGCCGCCGAAGCCACCCAGAATGACGCTAAAGAAGCTGCGGTTCATGGCCTTGCACATGATGTAGCTCAGGATCGCGCCCGAGCTGCCCACCAACGAGCCGGCGATGATCAACATGCTGTTGTTGAGGCCAAAACCGATGCCCGCCGCCGCCCAGCCCGAGTAGCTGTTGAGCATGGAGACCACCACCGGCATGTCGGCGCCGCCAATGGGGATGATGATCAGCACCCCGATGACGAAGGCCAGCGCCGTGAGCACGATGAACGCGGTCCAGTTGCCGGTGGCGGCAAAATAGGCGCCCAGGGCGATGATCACCAGCCCGAGCACGAGGTTGAGCTTGTGCTGGCCGGCAAACACCACCGGCGCGCCCTGAAACAGGCGGAATTTGTATTTGCCGCTGAGCTTGCCGTAAGCGATCACCGAACCGCTGAAGGTGATGGCACCGATGGCTGAGCCCAAAAAGAGCTCGATCTTGTTGCCCAGGGGAATGGCCTCGCCGCGCTCGGCGATGCCAAAGGCCCAAGGCTCGGCCACGGCGGCGATGGCGATGAACACCGCCGCCAGCCCGACCATGCTGTGCATGAAGGCCACCAACTCGGGCATCTTGGTCATTTCGACCCGTTTGGCCAGATAGGTGCCAAAGCCGCCACCGACCACCATGCCGAGCAAAATCCACACCACGCCTTGGGTGGCGTTCACCCCTAGGTGCTGCGCCATGGTGAAAATCAAGCCAAAGGTGGTGAGGATGGCGATGCCCATGCCGGTCATGCCAAACACGCTGCCGCGCAGGGCCGACGTTGGGTGGCTCAGGCCCTTGAGGGCTTGGATCAGGCAGACCGAAGCCACCAAGTACAACAAAACGACCAGATCCATGCTCATTTGGCAGCCCCTTCAGCAGCAGATTTGCGCTCTTTTTTCTTGAACATCTCGAGCATGCGGCGCGTGACCAGAAAGCCGCCAAAGACGTTGACCGAGGCCAGCACCACCGCCAGCACGCCCATGGTTTTGCCCAGCGTGGTTTCGGTCAGGGCAGCAGCCAGCATGGCGCCGACGATGATGATGGCCGAGATCGCGTTGGTCAGGGCGATGAGCGGCGTGTGCAGCGCCGGCGTGACGTTCCAGATCACGTGGTAGCCGACGTAGATCGCCAGCACGAAGATGATGAAGTTAAAAACGATGGGTGAGATGGCTTCCATGGCGCGGGTTCCTCGTTGGGGGTGGGGTGTGGTGGGGCGCAGCGGCCTTAGGGCTTGCGCCGCACTTCGCCCTGATGCGTCATCAGGCAGGCGGCGACGATGTCGTCGTCCAGCGGCACTTGCACCGCGCTGGCGTCTTTGGGCAGCACCAGTTTGAGGAAGTCGAGCACGTTGCGCGCGTACAGCGCCGAGCTGTCGGCGGCCACCAGCGCGGGCAGGTTGGTTTCGCCGATCAGGAACACGCCGTGCTTTTGCACCGTGCGCTCGGCTTCGGTCAGGGGGCAGTTGCCGCCCACGCCGTCGGGGCCTTTGCCGGCGGCCAGATCGACGATCACCGAGCCCGGCTTCATGCTGCGCACCATGTCTTCGGTGATCAGGGTGGGGGCGGCGCGGCCAGGGATCAGGGCGGTGGAAATCACCACGTCGGCCTGCGCCACGCGCTTGGCGACCTCGATCTTTTGGCGCTCGAGCCAGCTCGGGGGCATCGGCCGGGCGTAGCCGCCCACGCCTTCGGCGGCTTCTTTTTCTTCCGCAGTCTCGTAGGGCACATCGATGAACTTGGCGCCCAGCGATTCGACCTGCTCCTTCACGCTCGGGCGCACATCGGAGGCTTCGATCACCGCGCCCATGCGCTTGGCGGTGGCGATGGCCTGCAAGCCGGCCACCCCGACCCCGAGCACCACCAGCCGCGCGGCCTTGATGGTGCCAGCCGCCGTCATGAGCATGGGGAACAGGCGCTGGTACTGGTTGGCGGCCAGCATCACGGCCTTGTAGCCGGCGATGTTGGCTTGGCTCGAGAGCACGTCGAGGCTCTGGGCGCGCGTGGTGCGCGGCGCGGCCTCGAGGGCGAAGCTGGTCAGGCCGGCCTGCGCCAGCGCCGCCAAGCCGGCGGCATCGAAGGGGTTGAGCATGCCGACCAAGGTAGCGCCGGGGCGCATGTGGGCCAGCTCGGGCGCGCTGGGCGCGCGCACCTTGAGCACCAGCTCGGCCCCGAGGGCGCTGGCAGCAGCTACCACTTCGGCCCCGACCGCTTGGTAGGCGGCGTCGGGGGCGCTAGCAGCCACGCCGGCGCCGCTTTGCACGCGCACGCTATGACCCTGCGCCACCAGTTTTTTGACCGTTTCGGGCGTGGCAGCGACCCGCGTTTCGCCTGCCGCGCTTTCGGCCGGAACACCAATGTACATATGCAACTCCTGCAACTCAATTTGACTATCCGCGCTTGACCGTAGCTTACAGGCATTTTCAGCCCTTTTTGCGCGGGCGCTGTGCCGATGCAGCCTCAACTTGCGCAAGCGCGCAAGCGCGCAAGCGCGCGGGCGCAGGGTGCGCCCTGCGTTGCGCGTTGTGGCCCGATAATCGATCCGCACGAACCTGCGCTGGACTATGCGCCTGAGGGCGGCCGCCTTGAACGAACGCACGGGCGGCCGCCTCTAGACAGAAGAAATATACACCAGCCGGTATAAAGCCCGAACCCATGGCACTCAAATCGACCGTCTTCAAAGCCAGCCTGCACATCGCCGACATCGACCACGGCTACTACGCCGACCACGCCCTGACGCTGGCCCGGCACCCGAGCGAGACCGATGCGCGCCTGATGGCGCGGCTGGTGGCGCTGGTGCTCAACGCGCACCTGATCAAGGACTGGTGCGGCGGCGACGCCACGCTGGCCTTTGGCGCCGGTTTATCCGACCCGCAAGACCCAGACGTGCATTTGACAGACTTCACCGGCCGCAAGCGGCTGTGGGTGGAGGTGGGGCAACCCGAGGCCAAACCCCTGTCCAAGGCCTGCAGCCAAGCCGATGCGGTGCGCGTCTATGCCTATGGGCCGGCGGCCGAGGTCTGGTGGCAGGGGGCACAGGGCGCGCTGGCGCGGCTGGACAAACTGCAGGTTTGGCGCCTGCCCAGCACCGAGATGCAGGCGCTGGCCGCCTTGGCTGAACGCAGCATGGCCTTGCAAGCCACGCTGCACGATGGGGCGCTGACGCTCTCGAGCCCCAGCGCCACGGTGACGCTGGAGCCGCTGCGCTGGCAATAAGCCCCCCCTATCGGCCGACCCGGCCCAGCGGGTCCGTGATTGGGCCACCTAGGCCGGGCTTAGCCAGCGAGTAGGCCCGTGTTCAGGCCAACGCCAAGGCCAGCGCCGCCAAGGCCGCGGTTTCGCTGCGCAGCACCCGCGGCCCCAGGCTGACCGGGGCAAAGACGTGGGCCCGCAGAGCCTGCTCCTCGGCCGCCGCCAGCCCCCCTTCGGGCCCCAGCACCAGACACAGCGGCCGCGTGCGCGGCTGCACCTGCGCCAGCGCGGCCGGCCAAGGCTGGCTGCCAGAGGCCAGCGACAACACGGCGCGCCACGGTGCCGCCGCGTCGGACTCGGCACCCACAGCGCCATCCAAGGCCCCCAAGGCCTGCATCCACGGCAGCAGGGCTTGCACCGGGAGGATGGGCGGCACGTGGTTGGCGCCGCACTGCTCGCAGGCGCTCACTGCCACCGCCTGCCAGTGCGCCACTTTTTTGGCGGCGCGCTCGCCTTGCAGGCGCAGCACGCTGCGCTCGGTGTGCAGCGGCTGGATGCTGGCCACACCGAGCTCGGTGGCCTTTTCCACCAGCCAGTCCATGCGCTCGTTGGCTGGCATGCCGATGGCCAGGTGCACCGGCCGCAGCGGCGCGGGTGCGCCGGGGCGCAGCGCATGCACCTGCACCTGCACCCGGTTGCGTCCCATCTGCAGCACCTCGGCCACGGCCTCGCTGCCGTGCGCGCAGCCGCCAAAGAGGGTGAGCGCAGCGCCCGGCTGCAGGCGCAGCACCTGCACGTGGCGCGTGGCGGCGGCACCCAGCTCCAGCGTCTGGCCCGGGTGCAGCGGCTCGGGGTGGTGGATGCGCGGCATGGCGGGGCTAGGACTGGAGCTAGGACTGGGGCCGAGCGCCTTCAGACGCGGCCGTAGGCAAAACCGCTGGCCCCTTGCCAGCCTTCGACCTCGTCGATCAGGCGCAGCAGCGGCGTGAGCTCGCGGTAGCGCAGCGCCGTGGAGCGGATGTAGTGGATGAAGCGCGGGGCGTCGGCCAGGTACTTGGCTTTGCCGTCGCGCAAGGTGAGGCGCGCAAAAATGCCCGCTACCTTCAGGTGCCGCTGCAGCGCCATCCAATCCACCGCGCGGTAAAAAGCGCCGAAGTCGCTGCTCCAGCCGTCGAAGTCGAGCAGCCCGGCGCGGCGCGCCTGCTCCCAGTAGCGCACCGTCACGTCGAGCACCACTTCTTCGTCCCAGCTCAAAAAGGCGTCGCGCATCAGGCTGGCGATGTCGTAGGTCAGCGGGCCATAGACGGCGTCCTGGAAGTCGAGCACGCCCAAGCGGCGCTGCGCTTGGCTGGGCTCGAAACCGCCGTGGGGCAGCATGAGGTTGCGCGGCATGAAGTCGCGGTGCACAAAGCCCAGCGGGGCCGCGAGGTTGCGCTGCACGATCAGATCGAAGCTGTGCTGCAAGCTGGCCTGCTGCGCCGCGCTCAGTTCGAACGCCTTGTGGCGCCCCAGATACCAATCGGGGAACAGCTGCAGCTCGCGCCGCAGCAAGGCAGCGTCGTAGGCCGGCAGCAGCCCCGGCTGGCTGGCTTGCTGCCAGGCCAGCAAGGCGGCGAGCGCGTCTTTGAAGTAGGGCAAGGCGGCGTCGGGCTGGGCCGGGTCCAGCACCTCGAGCAAGGTCTGCGCGCCCAGGTCGCTCAGCAGCATGAAGCCCTGCTCGGGCTGCCACGCCAGTACCTCGGGCACGCGCACCCCGGCTTGGCGCAGCAAGGCCGCCACCTGCACGAAGGGCCGGCAGTCTTCGCGCTCGGGCGGCGCGTCCATGACGATGCAGCTGCCCCCCTGCAGGCGGTCGAGGCGCAGGTAGCGCCTGAAGCTGGCGTCGGCCGAGGCCAAGCGCAAGCTGGCGGGCACCAAGGCGTGCGCCGGCGCTTGCTCGGCCAGCCAGGCCTCAAAGGCGGCCGCACGCGCCGGGTCGCTCCAGGTGATGGGCTCGGGCGCAATCGGGTCGGCAGGGTTCATGGGTGGAGCGGTCGGGCGCAGCGCTGGTGGATAATGGCCGCTGATTCTACGCAGCCGCATGGACCGTGCCTTTGGCCGTGCTGGCTGGCTGCTTGGCTCGGTGGCCACGCCACCTGATCGCCCCCCGATCGTTTTGCACCTCATGCCCTTGTTGCCGCGCTCCGCACAACTTCTGACTCCAGGCAGCCCCGTCCAGCGCGCCGCGCCCGCTTCGGTGCGGCTGCGCTTGAGCGCGCTGGCGCGCGCCAGCCTGCTGGCCTGCTGCGCACCGGCGCTGCTGGCGCAAGCGCACGCACAGGCGGCGCAGGCCGCCGCAGCCACGCCAGCTGCGGCTGCTCTGGCGCCTGCTGCGCCCAAACCCAGCGCAGCCGGCGCTGGCGCCGTTGCATTGACGCTGAGCGAACGCTTGCAAGAGGCGCTGCCCGCTGCGGCCTTATCCGAAGCGGCGCTGCTGCTGTCGGCAGAGCGCATGAGCGGGCAAGCCGGGCACGAGGTGCAGCTCGAGGGCCAAGCCGAGTTGCGCCGCCACGACCTCGTGCTGCGCGCCGACACCCTGCGCTACGAGGCGGCCACCGGCACCGCCCATGCCCAAGGGCAGGTGCGCATCAACCGCCTAGGCGATGTGTTCGAGGGCCCGGCGCTGACGCTGCAACTCGACACGCGCCAAGGCCAGTTCGAATCGCCTAAATTTAGCCTTTTGCGCCACGGCGGCTACGGAGAAGCGAGCCGGGTGGACTTTGAGGGGCCGGGTCGCACCGCGGCGCACCAGGTGCGCTACAGCACCTGCCCGCGCCCGCGCGACGGCAGCTGGGAGCCCGACTGGTACCTGAGCGCCAACCGGATCGTGTTCGACCAGCAGACCGATACCGGCACCGCCACCGGCGCGGTGCTCAATTTCAAAGGTCTGCCGATTCTGGCCGCGCCGTGGATCAGTTTTCCGCTCTCGGACCGGCGCAAATCGGGCTTTCTGGCCCCGACTTTCAACCTTGACAACATCAGCGGCCTCGAGCTCACCCTGCCCTACTACTTCAACCTGGCTCCGAACCGCGACGCCACCCTGTTTCCGACCCTGATGAGCGAGCGCGGCATCGATTGGGCGGGCGAGTTTCGCTACCTTGAGCCGCGCTACGCCGGCCAGGTGCGCGCCGCCTTCATGCCCGACGACCGCCTGCGCGACGCCGACCGCTGGGGTGTGTCGCTGCAGCACCAGCACGCGCTGCCTGCCTTGGGCGGGCTCGGCGCGCCCAGCCTGCGGCTGGACCTGAACCGCGTCAGCGACGACAACTACTGGCGCGACTTCCCGCGCACCGGCACCTCGCTCACCTCGCGCCTGCTGCGCAACGACATCGAACTGCTTGCCAACCGCGGCAACTGGGCCTTGCGCGCTGGCGCCTACACCTGGCAGACGCTGCAAGACCGCGACGCCCCCATCGAAGCCCCCTACGACCGCCTGCCTTCGCTGTCGGCCAGCTACCGCAGCGGCCCCTTTGGCTGGGCCGGGAGCGCGGGTTGGAGCGTGTCGCTGCTGACCGACGTGACGCAGTTTCGCACCGACCGCCAGCCGCTGATCGGCGCCTTCAACCAGCGCACCGACGTCAACGGCACGCGCTGGCTGGGCGTGCTCAACGTGGACAAAACCTGGCAGACCCCCGGCGCCTACCTGCGCCCGGCTTTGCAGCTGCACGCTCGACAATATCAGCTCGAACAGGCCGTGGGGCCGCTGGGGGCACGCGAACGCAACCCGAGCGTGCTGGTGCCCACGGTCTCTGTCGATACCGGCTTGGTGCTGGAGCGCGACGCGGTCTATTTTGGTCGCGCGGTGCTGCAAACGCTGGAGCCGCGCCTGTTTGTGGCGCACACCCCGTACCGCCGCCAAGGCTATCTGCCGGTCTATGACAGCTCGGCCTTCGACTTCAACCTGAACTCGATTTTTTCTGCCAACCCCTTTGGCGGCCACGACCGCATCGCCGATCTGAGCGCCGTCACCCTGGGGGCCACCACGCGCCTGCTCGACCCGGCCACCGGGGCCGAATGGGCCAACTTGAGCGTGGCGCAGCGGCTGCGGCTGCGCGACCAAGAGGTGGTGCTGCCCGGGCAGCAAGCCATACGCGAGGAGCTGAGCGATGTGCTGTTCGCTGCCAACCTTAACTGGAGCCCGCAGTGGGCCTTCAACGGCACGCTGCAATACAACCCCGAACTGGGCCAGACCGAGCGCACCACCTTGGCCGCGCGCTACAGCCCGGGCGATTTCCGCGTTTTCAACGTCGCCTACCGCTTGCAGCGCGACACCAGCGAGCAGATCGACTTTGGCTGGCAGTGGCCGCTGAGCGATCTGCTGCGCGGCCCCTCGGTGGCTGCGCTGGGGCCAGGGCGCGGCTTGGGGCCGGGGCACTGGTTCAGCGTGGGGCGCGTCAATTACAGCTTCACCGAGCGCCGCATCGTGGATCTGATCGCTGGTTTCGAGTACGATGCTGGGTGCTGGATCGCCCGCATCGTGGTCGAGCGGCTGCAACAAAGCCGCACCCAGGCCAACCAGCGCATCCTGTTCCAGCTCGAGTTTGCTGGCTTTTCGCGCCTTGGCTCCAACCCCTTGCAGGTGCTGCGCGACCACATCCCGCGCTACCAGTTCCTGCGTGAAGAGATCAACCCGCCCAGCCGCTTTCAGCGCCATGAATAAACACCCCTCCAGCCGCCGGGCCCGCCCCGCTCCCTTGGCCCTGTTGCTCTGGGCCACGTTGGCCTGCCTCTGGTCGCCCGCCCACGCCCAACTGCAAAGGCCGGCCCAAGCCGCCCCGGCGTTGCAAGCCGCCCCCGTTTCCGCCCCGCAAGCCGCACCCACTGCCCCCCGCCCAGCGCCGCTGCCCGCCGCCGCGCCGGCGCGCGAGCTCAACCGCATCGTGGCCTTGGTCAACTCGGAGCCGATCACCGAGCGCGAGCTGCGCCAGCGCATCGAACGGGTGCAGGCCACCCAAGCGGCCAACTTGCCGCCCCCGGCGCAACTCGAGGCCCAGGTGCTGGAGCTGCTGATCGTCGAGCGCACCCAGATCCAATGGGCGCGCCAGACGGGCATGCGCATCGACGCCGCCGCCTTGGCCGAAGCCGAAGCCACGGTGGCGCGCCAAAACGGTGTGACCGTGGCACAACTGCACCAGCGCCTGCAAGCCGATGGCCTGAGCCTGAGCGGCTTTAGGGCCAACCTAGAAAACGAGCTGCTGCTGCTGCGCGTGCGCGAGCGCGAAGTGGCGGCGCGGGTGCGCATCAGCGAACTCGAGATCGACGCCTACCTGCGCCAGCACGGCGGTGCGGTGGCCTTGGCCCAGACGGCCCTGCACCTTGCCCAAATCGCCATCGCCGTGCCCGAGGGCGCCGACGCGGCCACGGTGGCCGAGCGCCAAGCGCTGGCCACCGGTTTGGCGCAGCGCGCCCGCGCCGGCGCCGACTTCGCCGCGCTGGCGCGCCAGTATTCCGAAGGCCCCGAGCGCGCCATGGGCGGCCAGATGGGCTTGCGCAGCGCCGACCGCTACCCCACGCTGTTCGTGGAAGCGGTGCTGGGCCAGCCGCGCGGCGCCGTGGTGGGGCCGCTGCGCAGCGGCGCCGGCTTTCACGTGCTGCAGGTGCTCGAGCAGCGCAACCTCAACCTGCCGCCCACGCACCAGGTGCAAACCCGCGCCCGCCACATTCTGCTGCGCCCGACCAACGCCGCCGAAGAAGCCGCTGCCGTACAGCGCCTCAACGAATGGCGCGCGCGCTTGGTGGCCGGCACGGCGCGCTTCGAGGAGCTGGCGCGCGAGCACAGCGCCGACGGCTCGGCCTCCGAGGGCGGCGACTTGGGCTGGGCCAGCCAAGGACAGTTCGTGACCGAATTTGAGCAAGTCATGAACCGGCTGGCACCGGGCGAGGTGTCGCAACCGCTGCGCTCGCGCTTTGGCCTGCACCTGATCGAGGTGGTGCAGCGGCGCGAGGTCGAGACCACGGCGCTGGAGCGGCGCAACTGGGTGCGCGCGCGGTTGCGCGAGCAGCGCAGCGATCAGGCCTACGAAGAGTGGGCGCGCGAACTGCGCAGCCGCGCTTTCGTCGAGCTGCGGCTCACCGAGCGCTAAGCGGCTGCAACCCCGGTGTCGCCGCGCAACCCCGCACACAGCCCATCGGCCAAGCTCGATGGCCACCGGGCGCGCAAGCGCTTTGGCCAGCATTTTTTGTCCGACCCAGCGATCATCGGCGCTTTGGTGGACGCTATCGCGCCCCGCCCCGGCCAGCTCATGGTGGAGATCGGGCCCGGCCTGGCGGCCCTGACGCAACCGCTGGTCGAGCGCCTGGGCAGCCTGACGGTGATCGAGCTCGACCGCGACCTCGCGCAGCGCCTGCGCGCGCACCCGCAACTGCGGGTGATCGAGTCCGACGTGCTGCGGGTCGATTTTGCCGCCCTATTCCCCACACCCGAGCCCGGCCCCGCGCCGTGCGCTGTGGACGCACCGGAGGCCGCTCCAGCGCCGCGCTTGCGCATCGTCGGCAACCTGCCCTACAACCTCTCGAGCCCGATTCTGTTTCACCTGCTGCCTTGGGCGCAGTGGGTGCAAGACCAGCACTTCATGCTGCAAAAAGAGGTGATCGAGCGCATGGTGGCCGCCCCGTGCAGCGCCGACTACGGCCGCTTGAGCGTGGTGCTGCAATGGCGCTACGCGATGGACAACGTGCTGGAGGTGCCACCGCACAGCTTTACGCCGCCGCCGCGGGTGGACAGCGCGGTGGTGCGCATGGTGCCGCGGGCGCAGCCGGCGGCGCTGCACATGCCGACACTAGAAAACCTGGTGCGGGTGGCGTTTTCGCAACGGCGCAAGCTGCTGCGCCACAGCCTAGGGCGCTGGCTCGAGGAACAGGGCTACGGCGGGCGCTTTGACGTGCAGCGCCGGGCCGAAGAGGTGCCGGTGGCCGAATACGTGGCGCTGGCGCAGGCGCTGGGCACCGGTGCAACGCCAACCCCGGCGGCCCACCCCGCCACCGCCGCCACCTTGGGCGCTTAAGCCGCCGACAACCAATAGCCGGCGTTGAAGGGGCTGCTCATGCGCAGCGCCTGCGGGCTCACATCGACCAGTTTGTCGGTGAGCACCGGCTCTACCCCGGCCTGCAGGTCGGCCGCCTTGGGCGCACGGGCCACCGAGAACGAGTAAAAGCAGCGAAACGCCACCTTGCGCTCGCTCCAGTAGTCGGCCACGTCGCGGAAAATGTCGAGCAGCTGCTCGCGCGCCTCTTTGTCGAACTTGGGCCCGGTGGGGATGTGTTCGAGCACGACGATGAAGCCGGCTTGCGGGCCCGACTTGTGCAGGGCATCGGTGAGCTTGTCGTGCAGGGCGTCGAAGTTTTTGGTCGCCTGAGCCGGCAAGCTGGGGTGCTGACCGACGAGGTCGATCACGTCTTGCTTGGTCAGGGCAGCGGCCAAGTCGGCGTACAAAAAGCGGTGTCCGAGTTGCTCGGCCGCGGCTTGCAAGTCTTTGACCGTGTGGGCACGGATCGACTGCACGATGTTGGTTCGCACGTGACGAAGGGGGTTGTCCATCTCGGCGCAAGTCCAAAAAAATAGTAAAAAATCGAGGAAATCGAAACCGGCAACTGTTCGTGTGCGCTGGGCCTCACGCCTTGCTAAGCCACGCCATGGCACACCCAGCCACAGCCCGAGGCGGCATTGCGTCTGACGTAGCGACACGTGGCTAGAGACAGGGGGCTGTGCGCAACAAAAAACATGAACCGGCAGCTTGGGCAAGGTCTGCACCTGCCTACCCCACCCAAGCTGTGAAACGAAGTGGCGATTTTGCCTCAAGCCCCCCAAAAAAGCAAGCCCAATCCGCTGCGGCGCACCGGCATCACTCCGGTTCTGCGCCCGAGACGACGGCACGCGGCCCCACATTGGCCTCGGCCACGCACAGCGCCGTCATGTTGACGATGCGCCGCACCGTGGCGCTGGCGGTGAGCACGTGCACCGGCTTGGCCACCCCCAGCAGCATCGGCCCCACGGCGATGCCACCGCCGGCGGCGGTCTTGAGCAGGTTGTAGGCGATGTTGGCGGCATCCACGTTGGGCAGCACCAGCAGGTTGGCCTCGCCTTCGAGGGTGTTGCGCGGCATCAGGCGCGCCCGCGCCGCGGCGTCGAGCGCCACGTCGCCGTGCATTTCACCCTCGACCTCGAGCCAAGGCGCGTGCTCGCGCAGCAGCTCCAGCACGCGGCGCATCTTGAGCGCCGAGGGCTGATCCGACGAACCAAAGTTGGAATGCGACAGCAGCGCCGCCTTGGGCGTGACGCCAAAGCGCAGTATTTTGCGCGCCGCCATCTGGGTGATTTCGGCCAGTTGTTCGGCGCTCGGGTCGTAGTTGATGTGGGTGTCCACCATGAACACCTGGCGCCCGGGCAGCATGAGCGCGTTCATGGCCGCGTAGCAGCTGGCGTGGGGGCGCTTGCCGATCACCTGATCGATGTAGTTGAGGTGGATCTGCGGCGTGCCCCAAGTGCCACAGATCAGGCCGTCGGCGTCGCCGCGGCGCAGCAGCATGGCGCCGATCAGGGTCAGGCGGCGGCGCATCTCGATTTTGGCGATCTGCTCGGTCACGCCCCGGCGCTCTTGCAGGCGGTGGTAATCCTGCCACAGCTCGCGGTAGCGTGCGTCGTGCTCGATGTTCACGACATCGAAATCGCGCTCGACTTGCAGGCGCAACCCGAAGCGCTCGATGCGCTGCCCGATCACCGCCGGGCGCCCGATCAGCGTCGGGCGCGCCAGCCCCTCATCGACCAGAATCTGGCAGGCGCGCAGCACGCGCTCCTCTTCGCCCTCGGCAAAGGCGATGCGCTTGTGCTGCGCCTGCTTGGCGATGGCATAGACCGGCTTCATGATGGTGCCGGAGGCAAAGACGAAGCTCTGCAGCTTCTCGCGGTAGGCCTCGAGGTCGGCGATCGGGCGCTGTGCCACGCCCGAGCGCGCGGCCGCCTCGGCCACCGCCGGCGCGATCTTGATCATCAGGCGCGGATCAAAAGGCTTGGGGATCAGGTATTGCGGCCCAAAAGACAGCTGCTCGCCCACGTAGGCCGCCGCCACGACCTCGTTTTGTTCGGCCTCGGCCAGCTCGGCGATGGCGTGCACGGCGGCGATTTCCATTTCATCGGTGATGGTGCGCGCCCCGGCATCGAGCGCCCCACGAAAGATGTAGGGGAAGCACAGGACGTTGTTGACCTGATTCGGGTAGTCGCTGCGGCCGGTGGCCATGATGGCGTCGCCACGCACCGCGTGCACTTCGTCGGGCAAGATTTCGGGCGTGGGGTTGGCCAAGGCAAAAATCAGCGGCCGCGCTGCCATGCAGCGCACCATGTCGGGCTTGAGCACACCCCCGGCCGACAGGCCCAGAAACACGTCGGCGCCATCGATCACCTGCGCCAGCGTGCGCAGCGGCGTGTCTTGCGCAAACTGCACCTTGTCGGGGTCCATGAGCTCGGTGCGGCCTTGGTGCACGACGCCGGCGAGGTCGGTGACCCAGATGTTGCTGCGCGGCAGCCCGAGCTTGACCAGCAGCCCCAGGCAGGCCAGCGCCGCCGCCCCGGCGCCCGAGGTCACGAGCTTGACCTGGTCGATGCGCTTGCCCACCACTTTGAGGCCGTTGAGCAGCGCGGCCCCGACCACGATCGCGGTGCCGTGCTGGTCGTCGTGAAACACCGGGATCTGCATGCGCTCGCGCAGGCGGCGCTCAATGTAGAAGCAGTCCGGGGCCTTGATGTCTTCGAGGTTGATGCCGCCAAAGGTGGGCTCGAGCGCGGCGATGATCTCGACCAAGCGGTCGGGGTCTTTTTCGTTGATTTCGAGGTCGAAGACGTCGATGTCGGCGAACTTTTTGAACAACACGCCCTTGCCTTCCATCACCGGCTTGGCCGCCAGTGGGCCGATGTCGCCCAGCCCCAGCACCGCCGTGCCGTTGGTGATGACAGCCACCAGGTTGCCGCGGCTGGTGTATTTGTAGGCGTTGACCGGGTCGGCGACGATCTCTTCGCACGGCGCCGCCACCCCGGGCGAGTAGGCCAGCGCCAGATCGTGCTGGTTGGTGAGCTGCTTGGTGGCGCGTATCGCGACCTTGCCCGGGGTCGGGAACTCGTGGTACTTGAGCGCGGCGCGCCGCAATTCGGCGCGTTGGTCATCGGAATGGGTGGACATGGTGCTGGCCTTCGTCTGGTCTAAGGGTCGACCGCTGGGGTGGGCGGCGCCAAAGCATTGTAGGCGCGAAGCCATGTCGATGCTGCCAGAGCGGGCCGCTTCCATTTAGCCATCAAGCTCAAGATGGCGCCGACGGCTGGGCGTGTCAGGCAGTCAAAATGTGCAGGGGCAGATCGTGGGCCGTGGCCAACTGCTCCAGCTGCACGCAGCTGCGCTGCGCCATGAAGGCGGCCACCGCCCGGTGCGCCTGTGCGCTGCCCCAGTCGGGCGCATCGGGCGTGCCCAAATCGGCTAGGCCGACCAAACGCGCCAAGGTGGCCGCGAAATGCGGCTCCAGCGCCGCCAGCGCCACCCGGCCGTCCAAGCAGGGGTAAATGCGGTACGTGGCCTGCCCACCGCCCAGCAGGGCACCGGCTGGCGTAAGGCCCCATTGCCGTGGCAAAGCCAGCCAGTGCGCGGCCTCGGTGAGCGAGACTTCGCGGTGCGCGCCGCTGCCGCTGCCGCTGCGCTGGCGCTGTGCCAGCACCTGCAGCACCGCCTCGCTGGCCAGCAGGGCCCCGGCCATGTCGGCCAGCAGGCTCACGGGCATCTCGAGCCCCGGCACCAGCCCGGCCTCGGCCTGGTAGCTCAGGTCGTGGCCGGGCTCGTCGGCGCGCGCACCCGCTGCCCCGACGATGGCCACCGTGCACAGCTTGGGGTAACGCGCCTGCATAGACTCGGCATCGAGGCCGAGGCGGCGCAAGGCTGCGGGCCTAAAAGATGTCAGCAGCACGTCCGAGCGCCCCAGCAGGGCGTGCAAGCGGCGCTGGCCGGCAGGGCTTTTGAGGTCGAGCGTGGTCTGCCAGATGCCGCGGCACAGCTGCTGCTGCGCCTGCGGGCTGTACTGCGCCATCGGGTCGCCGCTGGGCGGCAGCACCTGGGTGCAGCGCGCCCCCATGGCATGCAGGCGCTGCAAGGCCGCTGGACCGGGCAGATTCAGCGCCAGACTGAGCAGGCGCGTGCCTTGCAAGGCGTTGAGCTTGAGGCTGCCCGAGGCGCGACCCGAATTCATTGTGGCTCGTGGCCCGGCTTCCACTTGATATTGCAGCCCAGACTGGGACGCTGCTCGGCCGCAGGGGCGCGCCCAGCCAGCACGGCCTCGATGGCGGCGCGCAAATCCTGCCCCGTCACCGGCACGCCATTGCCGGGGCGGGCGTCGTCGAACTGACCGCGATAGACCAGCCGGTGCGCCGCGTCGTAGAGGAAAAAGTCGGGCGTGCAGGCGGCTTGGTAAGCCTGCGCCACCGCCTGCGTTTCATCGTAGAGGTAGGGAAAGGCAAAGCCGCTGCGCTGGGCCAGTTGCGCCATTTGGTCGGGCGCGTCGTCGGGGTAGCGCGTCACGTCGTTGGCGTTGATCGCCACCACCGCCAAGCCTTGGGTTTGGTAGTGGTTGAGCAGCCGCACCAGCTCGTCGAGGATGTGCAGCACGAAGGGGCAGTGGTTGCAGGTGTACAGCACCAGCAGCGGCTGGCCGCTGAAGTCCGACCGCTGCACCAGCCGGGCGCTGAGCGGCTCGGGCAAAGAGAAATCGGGGGCGGCGCTGCCCAGCGCACGCATGGTCGAGGGGGTGCGGGCCATAGGTGTGTTGCCTCCAACGTGGCGAGGTGGTCTGACAAGGCGAGGCGAGCGTGGGCGCGCAAGACTGGCCCTGCGTGCGCCCCAGCGGCTGGCGCTCATTCTAAGCCCAGCCTTTTGCGTCGGCTCAGTTTGGGCCAGCGGTCATGGTTAATTTTCACCTTACTCGACTATAAATTATTTATGACTTTACCTGAATCATCATCATCGGTCTAATGCGCAACTGCCCTGAGCAACAACTGAAAGTGACACCATGCCTGGCTTCGACTTACTCATCGCCAACCTGATTCAACCTATCATTCTGGCCTTCATTCTGGGGGCGATTGCGGGTTTTTTGCGCAGCGAGCTCGAGCTGCCCGCCGCCGTCATCAGCCTGCTGGCGATCTACCTGCTGTTTTCCATCGGCCTCGAGGGCGGGCGCGGGCTGGCGCAGGCCGACTTGGGCGGCCTCATGCCCCTGATCGGGCTGACGCTGCTCATGGTCGTGGCCATCCCGCTGCTGGTCTATTCGGTGACGCGGCTGCTGGGGCGCTTTGACATCAGCAACGCGGCGGCGCTGGCGGCGCACTACGGCTCGGTCTCGACCGCCACCTTTTTCTCCTCGCTCACCTTGAGCCACCGCCATGGGCACACCGGCGGGCGGCTACATGGTGGCGATGGTGGCGCTGATGGAGTTTGCCGTGATCTTCTCGCTGCTCATCGCGCGCGTGGCCATGGCGCGTGTCTTGCTCGAGATGGGCATGACGGCGGCGCGCCACATCCGCGCCTTTCGCGAAGTGGGCTGGTTCATGCTCGGTTTTGGCACCCTGATGCCGGTGCTCAACGGCATCGTCGGCGTGACGCTGGGGCAATTGATCGGGCTGGACGTGGGCGGCTCCTTCGTCTTTGGCGCCCTGTGCGCCAGCGCCTCGTTCATCGACGCGCCTGCGGCCTGCCGCGCCTCGCTGCCCGAGGCCAACCCGGGCATCTACCTGACTTCGTCGTTGGGCATCACGCTGCCCTTCAACCTGCTGCTGGGTTTGCCGCTCTACTATAGCTACGCGCTCTGGCTGTACCGGGTTATTTGAGCATCGACGCATCAGCGCGCTGGATCTGCCCCTTTTGCCCTATCGGCCCAATCTGCCCCCCTTTTTCTGGAGACCCGCCATGAAACGCCAACTCGAACAAAAAAAGATGCTCATCCTGATCGCCGCCAAGCCCTTGCAGCGCATGGCGATCGAAACCTTGGCCCCGCGCGGCATCGGCGGCTACACCATCTCCACGGTCACCGGCTCCGGTACCTCGGGGCTCAACACCGGCACCCTGCCCAGCGACAGCAATGTGATGATCCATCATCATTCTGTCGGAGCGGCGCTTGGTCGGGGTGCTCGAAGACATCGACGCTCTGATGGAGCGCGGCTACCGCATCAAAGCGATCGTGCAAGACATCCAGATCCTGCCGCGCAAGGTGGCAGAGGCTCCGGCCAGCGCATAAAAAAACCCGCTTTGAGGGCGGGGGTCGGTTGCTTGGGGGGCTTCGGTGTTTAGCCGATCAGCGGCTTGAGCTCGCCTTTGTCGTAGCGCTTTTGCATCGCTTCCAGCGAGTAGATGGCGCCGATTTTGGACGCCATGCCGGCCGAGCCAAAGGCGCGGTAGCGGTCTTCGCAGATCGCTTGCATGGCTTTGGTGGCTTCTTTGAGGAATTTGCGCGGGTCGAAGTTTTTGCGATCGGCGGCCAAGTGGCGGCGGATGGCGCCGGTGCTGGCCATGCGCAAATCGGTGTCGATATTGACCTTGCGCACGCCGTTTTTGATGCCTTCGACGATTTCTTCCACCGGCACGCCGTAGGTCTGACCCATGTCGCCGCCGTGCTGGTTGATGACCGCCAGCCAGTCTTCGGGCACGCTCGAGCTGCCGTGCATCACCAAGTGCACGTTGGGGATGCGCTGGTGGATGGCTTTGACGCGGTCGATGCGCAGCACCTTGCCGGTGGGCTTGCTGCTGAACTTGTAGGCGCCGTGGCTGGTGCCGATGGCGATGGCCAGCGCATCGACTTGGGTTTTTTGCACGAAGTCGGCGGCTTCGTCGGGGTCGGTGAGCAGCATCGAGTGGTCGAGCTCGCCCTCGGCGCCGTGGCCGTCTTCCTCGCCGGCTTTGCCGGTTTCGAGCGAGCCCAAGCAGCCCAGCTCGCCCTCAACCGAGACGCCGCAGGCGTGCGCGAGCTCGACCACTTTGCGCGTGACCTCGACGTTGTACTCGTAGCTGGCCGGGGTTTTGCCGTCTTCGCGCAGGCTGCCGTCCATCATCACCGAGCTAAAGCCCGACTGGATGGAGCGAAAGCACACGCCCGGCGTGGCGCCGTGGTCTTGGTGCATGCAGATCGGGATGTGCGGGTACATCTCGATGGCGGCGGCGATCAGGTGGCGCAAAAAGGGCTCGCCGGCGTAGGAGCGCGCGCCGGCCGAGCCTTGCAGAATCACCGGGCTGTTGACTGCGGCAGCGGCCTGCATGATGGCCTGCACCTGCTCGAGGTTGTTGACGTTGAAGGCGGGCAGACCGTAGCCGTGTTCGGCGGCGTGGTCCAGCAGTTGACGCAATGAAATCAGGGCCATGGAAAATCCTCTGGTTCGGGGCTGGGGGGGTGTAAAAGGGGAAGCTCGCAGAGGCTTGCAGCCTCTCAGGCACGCCGCGCCAGCACCTCGAAGGCCGGCAGCGTTTTGCCCTCGAGCACTTCAAGGAAGGCGCCGCCGCCGGTGGAGATGTAGCCGACTTGCGACTCGATGCCGTATTTGGCGATGGCCGCCAGCGTGTCGCCGCCACCGGCGATGCTGAAGGCCGGGCTGGCGGCGATGGCGCGCGCGATGGCCTCGGTGCCTTGGGCGAAGGCGTCGAACTCGAACACGCCCACCGGACCGTTCCAGACGATGGTGCCGGCGCGCTCGAGCATGGCCGCCAGCCGGGCGGCGGTCTCGGGGCCGATGTCCAAGATCAGGTCGTCGGCGGCCACGTCGGCCACCGCTTTGACGCAGGCCTCGGCGTCGGCGGCAAAGCGCTTGGCCACCACCACGTCGGTGGGGATGGGCACCTCGGCCCCGCGCGCCTTCATGGCTTGCATCACGCTGCGCGCTTGCTCCACCAGGTCGGGCTCGGCCAGGCTGTGGCCGATCGGCAGCCCGGCGGCGAGCATGAAGGTGTTGGCGATGCCGCCGCCCACGATCAGGCCATCGACCTTGTCGGACAGGCTTTGCAAAATGCTGAGCTTGGTGCTGACCTTGGAGCCGGCCACGATCGCCAGCAGCGGGCGCTTGGGGTTGGCCAGCGCCAAGCCGATGGCGTCCATTTCGGCCGCCAGCAGCGGGCCGGCGCAGGCCAGCGGCGCGGTCTCGGCGATGCCGTAGGTGCTGGCTTCGGCGCGGTGCGCGGTGCCAAAGGCGTCGTGGACGAAAATATCGCACAGGCGCCCGAGTTTGGCCGCCAGCTGCGGGCTGTTTTTCTTCTCGCCGGGGTTGAGGCGGCAGTTTTCCAGCAGCACCACCTGGCCCGGCTGCACTTCAAAGCCGCCATCGACCCAATCGGTGACCAGGGGCACCGGGCGGCCCAGCAGCTCGGCCATGCGCGCCGCCACCGGGGCCAGCGAGTCCACGGGGCGCCACACGCCTTCGCTCGGGCGCCCGAGGTGCGAGGTCACCATCACCGCCGCGCCGGCCTCGAGCGCCATGCGCACCGCCGGCATGCTGGCGCGCACCCGCGTGTCTTCGCTGATCTGGCCGTCCGGGGTCAGCGGCACGTTCAGGTCGGCGCGGATGAACACCCGCTTGCCCGTGGCCTGGCCACTGGCGCATACATCAGAAAACCGCAGGAAGTTCATCGCGCGCCCTTGGTTATTTGGCTGCCTGGGCAACCACGCGCGCCATGTCGAGGCACTTGCAGGAGTAGCCCCACTCGTTGTCGTACCACGTCACCACCTTGACGAAGGTGCTGTCGAGCGCAATGCCGGCATCGGCGTCAAACACGCTGGTGCAGCGCTCGCCGCGGAAGTCGCTCGCCACCACCTTGTCTTCGGTGTAGCCGAGCACGCCCTTGAGCGCGCCTTGGCTCTGGGCCTTCATTTCGGCGCAGATCTCGGCGTAGCTGGCCGGGTTGCTGAGCTCGACCGTGAGATCGACCACCGACACGTCGCTGGTGGGCACGCGAAACGCCATGCCGGTGAGCTTTCCCTTGATCGCCGGAATCACCACGCCCACCGCCTTGGCCGCGCCGGTGCTGCTGGGGATGATGTTCTCTAGGATGCCGCGGCCGCCGCGCCAGTCTTTGTTGCTGGGCGAATCGACGGTTTTCTGGGTGGCGGTGGCGGCGTGCACGGTGGTCATGAGGCCGCGCTTGATGCCCCACTTGTCGTTGAGCACCTTGGCCACCGGGGCCAGGCAGTTGGTGGTGCAGCTGGCGTTGCTGATGATGGCCTGACCGGCGTAGCTGTTGTGGTTGACGCCATAGACGAACATCGGCGTGTCGTCTTTGGACGGGGCCGACATGATGACCTTTTTGGCCCCAGCGTCGAGGTGCTTTTGCGCGCCCTCTTGGGTCAGGAACAGGCCGGTGGCTTCGATCACCACCTCGGCGCCGACTTCGCCCCATTTGAGGTTGGCCGGGTCTTTTTCGGCCGTCAGGCGGATGCGCTGGCCGTTGACGATCAGGTCCTTGCCCTCGACCGCCACCTCACCCTTGAAACGGCCGTGCACGCTGTCGTATTGCAGCATGTAGGCCAGGTACTCGGGCTCGAGCAAGTCGTTGATGGCAACGATTTGGATGTCTTTGAACTCGGCGATGGCGGCACGGAAAACCATGCGCCCGATGCGCCCGAAACCGTTGATGCCGACTTTGATGCTCATGATGGAATGTCTCCGGGGTTGAAAACAAAAATTGTAAGGCTTGCCCTGCGGCGCTCTGGTTTTTAAAACGCCGTGGGCAGCAAGGCGCTCACATCGACGATGACGCGATCGGGCGCGCTGGCGGCGATCGGCTGACCCATGTTGTAACCGTAGGGCAGCACCCAGACCGCGATGCCGGCGTTGCGCGCCGTGGCCACGTCGATCGACGAGTCGCCGACGAACAGCGCACGCTCTGGCGCCACGCCAAACTGCTGCAAACAGGACTCGATGCCGGCCGGATCGGGTTTTTTGACCGCCAGCGTGTCGCCGCAGACGACGCGGTCAAAGGCTGCGTCGAGCTGGTGCGCGTCCAGCACGGCTTGGGTGTAGCGCGCCTCTTTGTTGGTCACCAGCGCCAGCCGCACGCCGGCAGCGCGCAGCGCCGTGAGCGTGGCGCGCACCTGCGGGTAGAGCTGGCTGCGGCTGCCGCAACGGCGCAAATAGTGCTCGCCAAAGGCGGCCTCGATGGTCGCAAACTGCGCCGAGCCGCGCACCGCCTCGGCCGTGGTGTGGGTGGCTTGGGCCAGGGCTTGGATCAGCAGTTCGCGCGTGCCATGGCCGATCCAGTCGGTGATCTGCTGCTGGCTGGCCGGGGCGTGGCCAAATTGCAGCAGGGTGTCGTTGACGGCGTCGGCGATCTCGGGTGCGGTTTCGATCAGCGTGCCGTCGAGGTCGAACAGAATCAGGTCGTGGGGGCGGTCGCCAAGGGGGGTGGTGTTCACGTCGTGCGGCAAGGGGTGTGCTGGGGGCTGGGCTGTAAGGGTTGGCTAGGGGGTGGGCTCTAAGAGTTCGAGCCAAAGTTTCAGGCGCTGCGGCGCAGCAGGGCGCGCACCGCGTCGGCGGCGCGCTCGGGCGTGAGGCCGAAGTGGCGGTACAGGTCTTTGGCCGGTGCCGATTCGCCATAGGTGGCGATGCCCAGCACCTTGCCGCTGCGGCCCACGTATTTGTGCCAAAAGT
This sequence comes from Serpentinimonas sp. SSL01, assembly GCF_056323735.1. Taxonomy (NCBI): domain Bacteria; kingdom Pseudomonadati; phylum Pseudomonadota; class Betaproteobacteria; order Burkholderiales; family Comamonadaceae; genus Serpentinimonas; species Serpentinimonas sp. SSL01. The sequence continues at coordinate 2,451,938 of NZ_CM150487.1, read as the reverse complement.
CGGGCTGCGCCGCCTCCAGCGCCAGCGCCGGCAGCCCCGGCGGCAGCACCTGGTCTTGGTAGGCTGGCGGCTGGCGGTCGAACACGTTGGTGCAAGGCATCGAGACCACGCGCACGCGCACGCCCTCGGCGGCCAGCAGGGCCTGGGCCTGCAGGGCGATTTCGACTTCGGAACCGGTGGCCACGATCAGCGCCTGCGCAGCGGCCACTTCTGCCAGCACGTAGCCGCCCTGGCGGATGGCGTCGACCTGCGCCAGCGTGCTCACGCGCGGCAGGTTCTGGCGCGACAGGCACAGGGCCGCCGGGCCGTCGCGGCGCTCGATCGCGCAAGCCCAAGCCACGGCGGTCTCGAGCCCGTCGGCCGGGCGCCAGACGTCGAGGTTCGGGATCAGGCGCAGGCTCGGCACGTGCTCGATCGACTGGTGCGTGGGGCCGTCTTCGCCCAAGCCGATGCTGTCGTGGGTGAAGACGTGGATCACGCGCTGCTTCATCAGCGCCGCCATGCGGATGGCGTTGCGCGAGTAGTCGCTAAAAGTGAGGAAGGTGCCGCCGTAGGGCAGGTAGCCGCCGTGCAGGGCGATGCCGTTCATGATCGCGGCCATGCCGAACTCGCGCACGCCGTAGCTCAGGTGGTTGCCCCAGGTGTCGCGGCCGGCCTTGACGCAGCCCTTGAAATTGGTCAGGTTGGAGCCGGTGAGGTCGGCGCTGCCGCCAAAGAACTCGGGCAGCAGCGGCGCCAGCGCGTCGAGCGCGTTTTGGCTCGCTTTGCGCGTGGCGATGGCTTCGGGCTTGGCCGCGATGGCCTCCAGCAGCGCCGGCAGGCGGGCTTCAAAGTCGGGCGGCAGCTGGCCCGCCATGCGGCGCTCGAACTCGGCCGCCTGTTGCGGAAATTCGCGGCCATAGGCTTGCCAGCGCTGCTGCCATACGGCCTCGGCTTGGGCGCCGGCGGCGCGCGCATCCCACGCGGCGGCGACGTCGGCCGGCACCACGAACGGGGCGTGCTCCCAGCCCAGCGCGGCGCGGGTGGCCGCGACTTCGGCCGCGCCCAAGGCGGCGCCGTGCACGTCGTGGGTGCCGGCTTTGTTGGGCGCGCCCTTGCCGATCACGGTCTGGCAGCAGATCAGGGTCGGCTTGCCGTCGGCGGCGGCGGATTGCTGTTTGGCTTGCCGCAGCGCCGCGTCCACCGCCGCTGGGTCGTGGCCATCGACGCGCGCGATCACGTTCCAGCCATAGGCCTCGAAGCGCTTGGGCGTGTCGTCGGTGAACCAGCCCTCGACGTGGCCGTCGATGCTGATGCCGTTGTCGTCGTAAAAAGCGATCAGCTTGGGCAGGCGCAGCGTGCCGGCGAGCGAACAGACTTCGTGGCTGATGCCCTCCATCAGGCAGCCGTCGCCCAAAAAGACGTAGGTGTGGTGATCGACCACGCGGTGGCCGGGGCGGTTGAATTCGGCCGCCAGCAGCTTTTCGGCCAGCGCCATGCCGACCGCGTTGGCCAAGCCCTGCCCCAGCGGGCCGGTGGTGGTCTCCACCCCCGGGGTGATGCCGACTTCGGGGTGCCCGGCGGTCTTGCTGTGCAGTTGGCGAAAGTTTTGCAGCTCGCTCAGCGGCAGGTCGTAGCCGCTCAGGTGCAGCAGCGCGTAGATCAGCATCGAACCGTGGCCGTTGGAGAGCACGAAGCGGTCGCGGTCGGGCCAGTGCGGGTTCGTGGGGTTGTGCTTGAGGTGGCGGTTCCAGAGCACTTCGGCGATCTCGGCCATGCCCATCGGGGCGCCGGGGTGGCCGCTCTTGGCTTTTTCCACGGCATCGACGGCCAACATGCGGATCGCGTTGGCCATCTGTCGGGCCAGTTCGGGGGTGGGGGTGTTCATGCGTAGGGTTTGAGGTCGGAATCGGTTTCAGGCCAGACCGAGCGCGCGTTTTTTGCGCTCCATCATGCGCCAGATGAAGGGCGTGAAGATGAGCTGCATCGTCAGTTCCATCTTGCCCCCGGGCACCACGATGGTGTTGGCGCGGCTCATCCACGACCCGTTGATCATACTCAGCAAATACTGGAAATCGATGCCCTTGGGCTGGGCAAAACGCACCACGCACACGCTTTCGTCGGCGGTGGGGATGTCGCGCGTGATGAACGGGTTCGAGGTGTCCACCACCGGCACGCGCTGGAAGTTGACGTGCGTGAGGCCAAACTGCGGCACGATGTAGTGCACGTAGTCGGGCATGCGGCGCAAAATCGTGTCCACCACCGCCTCTTGGCTGTAGCCGCGCTGGGTTTTGTCGCGGATCAGCTTCTGGATCCACTCGAGGTTGATGGTCGGCACCACGCCGATGAGCAAATCGGGGTAGCGTGCCACATCCACGCTCTCGGTCTTGACGGCGCCGTGCAGGCCCTCGTAGAACAGCAAGTCGGTGCCAGCGGGCAAGTCGGTCCACGGGGTGAAGGTGCCGGACTCCAATCCGTAGGGCGCGGCCTCGAGCTCGTTGTGCAGGTACAGGCGGCTTTTCCTTGGCCGCTGGCGGCGTAATCGCGAAACAGCGCCTCGAGCTGCTCAAACAGATTGCCCTCGGCGCCAAAGTGGCTGAAGTGCCGGTTGCCGCTGGCTTCTTCCTCGGCCATGCGCTGCTTCATGGCCTTGCGCTCAAAGCGGTGGAAGCTGTCGCCCTCGATCACGGCGGCCTTGACGCCCTCGCGCCTAAAGATATTCTGAAAGGTGCGCGTGACGGTCGAGGTACCGGCACCCGACGAACCGGTGATGGCGATGATGGGGTGGCGTTCGGACATGGCGGGGTCTCCTAATGGGTATTTGGCTAAGGGCGGCTTGCGCCGCTGCGGGGCTTCAGTCTCTGAACAACGAGCGCGAAGCGAACAGCGGCTCGCCCTCTTTGGCCTGCGCGGGTTCGCGGTGGTAGCGCTCGATGCGCTCAACTTCGTTCTTGCTGCCAAACACCAAGCCAATGCGCTGGTGCAGCGAGGTCGGAACCACGTCCATCATGGGTTCGCGCCCGGTGCTGGCGCGGCCACCGGCTTGCTCCATGAGCATCCCGACCGGGTTGGCTTCGTAGAGCAGGCGCAGACGGCCCGGCTTGAGCGGGTCTTTGGTGTCGCGCGGGTACATGAACACGCCGCCGCGCATCAGGATGCGGTGCGCCTCGGCCACCATCGAAGCGATCCAGCGCATGTTGAAGTCTTTGCCGCGCACGCCCGTCTTGCCAGCTAGGCATTCATCGACGTAGCGCTTGACCGCCGCCTCCCAGAAGCGGCTGTTGATCACCTCTTTGGGCGCGCGCAGCACTGAAAAGATGCTGCCCACCGAGACGTTGACGTCGATGTTGCTGGAGCCGTCGAGCGGGTCGAACACCAGCAGGTAGGGGCCGCGCGGGTACTGCGCCGGGATCTGGTGCGGCAAATCCATCTCCTCGGACGCCATGCCCGCCAAGTGGCCCGACCACTCGGTGCGCTGCAGGAACAATTCGTTGCTCAGCACGTCGAGCTTCTTTTGCGTTTCGCCCTGCACATTGACGCTGCCGCCGTCCTCGGGGGCGTAGTTACCCATGGCCCCCCGAGCTCGCCGTAGGCCACGGTGCGCGCTATCGCTTTGCAGGCCAAGGTCACGTCGAGGATCAGGGCGTTGAAGTCGCCACTGGCCTGCGGGAAGCGGCGCCGCTCCTCGATCAGAAACTGGGTCAGCGTGGAGCGGTTGGTCTGGAGCATGGTTTGTCTCGCTGGTTTTTTATGAAAATGGCGCGGTGCGGGTGTGCGGCATCCGCTGTGGCTGGGCGCTGTGGGCGCATCAGCGCTTGGTTGCACCCGGCGGCTTAATCACGGGCCGTCGGCTGCCCCGTGCCGCCTCGCGCTCGCTCAGCCACTGGCGCAACTGCCCCAAATCGAGCTGGCTCAAGTCGGGCAGCACGCGCAGCGCGGTGCCAAAATCGTGCTGCGCGGTGTAGCTGCTGGGGGTGATGACGGTTGCCAGCCCCGCCGCCGTGGCCGACTGCAGGCCATTGGCCGAGTCCTCGAAGGCCACGCACTGCGCCGGGTCGAGGCGCATGTCGGCCAGCACCTTGAGATAGACCTGCGGGTGCGGTTTTTTGAGGGGCGCGTTGCTGGCGTCGCCGATGGCCAGAAAGTGGCTGCGCCAGTCTGGCCCGATGGCCGTGCGCAGCAGCGCCGCGATGTTCACCGGCGAGGTGGTGGTGGCGATCGCCAGCTGCAGGCCCTGGTTGAGCGCGGCCTGCATGAGCGTGAGCACGCCCGGGCGCAGCGCCACCGCGCCGGCGCTGATGGCTTGCTCGTAGCAAGCGGTTTTGATTTCGTGCAGCCGCGCCACGGTGTCGCGCACGGCGCCGCCATCGACCTCTTTCAGACCCGGCTGCACCATGCGCCAGTAGTGCAGCAGGCGCTCTTTGCCGCCCGAGACGTCGAGCAGTTGGGTGTAGAGCGGCACGTCCCAATGCCAGCCCAGCCCCTCTTGCGCGAAGGCGTGGTTGAACGCTGCGAGGTGCACGCTCTCGGTGTCGGCCAGGGTGCCATCGACGTCGAAGATCAGGGCATTGAGCATAGAAAGCGGCGTGCAAATTTAGGGGGAAACCGCAATGTAGTTTCAAAGCCAGATAAGGTAAATTTACGTTTTATTCACAACCGATTCAGGATAAGCTGAGTGAAAAACACCACCTTTCGCCAACTCAGGGTTTTCACTGAGGTCGCGCGCCACCTCAGTTTTGCCCGCGCCGCCGAAGCCCTGCACCTCACGCCGCCTGCCGTGACCATGCAAATCAAGGAGTTGGAAGACAACGTGGGGCTGCCGCTGTTCGAGCGCAGCGGCCGCAAGGTGTCGCTGACCACCGCCGGCGAGTACATGCTGGTCTATGCGCGCAGGATTTTGGCCACGCTCAAAGACGCCCAAGACGCCGCCGCGCGCCTGAAACGGGTCGAGGTTGGGCAGCTGACGATCGGCATGGTGGGCACGGCGCAGTATTTTTTGCCGCACCTGATCGGCCAGTTCCGGCTCGAACACGCGGGCGTGGAAACGCGGCTGGTGCTGGGCAACCACGACCAGCTGCTGCGCATGCTGCAAGGCGGTGAGGTGGACATCGCCATCATGGGCCAGCCGCCCAAAGAACTGGCCACGCGCACCGAACCCTTTGCCGCCAACCCGCTGGTGTTCGTGGCCTCGACCGATCACCCCTTGCTCAAAATCGGCCACCCCACGGCGCAAGCGCTGGAGCCCTATGGCTTCATCGTGCGCGAGCGCGGCTCGGGCACCCGGGCGGCGATGGAGAAGTTTTTGCAAAGCACCCGCTTGCAGCCGCGCGTGGTGATGGAGATGTCGAGCAACGAGGCCATCAAGCAGGCGGTGATGGCCGGCATGGGCTTGAGCTTTTTGTCGCTGCACACCATCGGGTTGGAACTGCAGCACGGCCTGATTGCCCGGCTCGAGGTGGAGGCCACGCCGGTGGTGCGGGCGTGGAATCTGGTGCACACCTTGTCGAAAGTGCTCTCGCCGGCGGCCGAGGCCTTTCGCTACTTCATCCTCGAGCGCGGCGAGGGTTTTCTGGCGGCGCGCTTCGGACAGTTGCTGCCCTTTAACCCACCCGCGAAATTCTGAGCATGTTGGTGCCGCCCGGGGTGCCCATGGGTTCGCCGCAGGTGATGGCATAGACGTCGCCGGCGGCGACGATACCGCGCGCCTTGAGGTGCTGCTCGGCCTGGGCCAGCGCGGTGTCGCGGTCGGTGCTGGAGTCCACCAGCATCGGGTGCACGTTGCGATAGACCGCCATGCGCCGCTGCGCCCGCAGGCGCGGCGTCAGTGCGTAGATGGGAATGTGCACCTTGTGGCGGCTCATCCAGAGCGCGGTCGAGCCCGATTCGGTCAGCGCCACGATCGCCTTGGCGCCTAGGTGCGAGGCGGTGAAGAGCGCGCCCATGGCGATCGACTGGTCGATGCGGGTGAAGGTTTTGCCGCTGAAGTCGGACTCGAGGTCGTGCCGGTCGGCGCGTTCGGCGGCCTCGCAGATCAGGGCCATTTCGCGCACCGTTTCGAGCGGGAACTTGCCGGCGGCGGTTTCGGCGCTGAGCATCACGGCGTCGGTGCCGTCGAGCACGGCGTTGGCCACGTCGCTGACTTCGGCGCGCGTGGGCATGGGGGCGTGGATCATGCTCTCCATCATCTGCGTGGCGGTGATGACGAAGCGGTCGTGCGCGTGCGCCAGCCGGATCATGCGCTTTTGCAGCGCCGGCACGGCTGCGTTGCCGACCTCGACCGCCAGATCGCCGCGCGCGACCATGATGCCGTCGCTGGCCAGCACGATGCTCTCGAGCACCGGGATGGCTTCGGCGCGCTCGATCTTGGCGATCAGGGCCGGCTGCGGGCCGTCTGGGTTGGCCAAGTGGCACAGCTGGCGCGCCAGCTCCATATCGGCCGCGTCTTTGGGGAAGCTCACGGCCACAAAATCGACCTGCAGCGCCATCGCCACCTTCAGGTCTTCCATGTCTTTGGCGGTGAGCGCCGGGGCGGTGAGGCCGCCGCCGCGCTTGTTGATGCCCTTGTGGTTGGAGAGCTCGCCGCCTTGCAGCACCTCGGTGTGCACCGCCGCGCCCTCAAGGCGCAGCACCTGCAGCACGATCAGGCCGTCATTGAGCAGCAGCACGTCGCCCACCTGCACCTCGTCGGGCAGGCTCTTGTAGTCGAGCCCCACGGCGGTTTCGTCGCCCGGCAGGCTGCGCGCGGCGTCGAGCACGAAGGGCTGGCCCGTTTGCAGCTGCACGCGCCCTTGGGCAAATTTGCCGACGCGGATTTTCGGCCCTTGCAGGTCGGCCATGATGCCCACCACCCGCCCGGCGCTTTGCGCCGCAGCGCGCACCATGGCTGCGCGCTGGCGGTGCTCGTCGGCGGTGCCGTGCGAGAAATTGAGCCGCACCACGTTCACGCCGGCCTCGATGATGGCTTGCAATATCTCGGGCGTGTTGGAAGCCGGCCCGAGGGTGGCGACGATCTTGGTGGCGCGTGGGGTCATGGGGGCTCCGGGCTGCTGCGGTGATGGATGAAACATTATTCCAGATCGTGAAGTGCGGCCCGTGACGGCGCCGCCCCTGCTTGGCCCTTGTGCCCTGCCAGCGCCTTCAATACTTCTGTGGCCCCGCTTAAGCATCGCCTGAGGCGGCGCCAGCGCTGTGGTCTCCGGCCCTCTCGGGGCTGCGGTGGGTGTACAGCCAGTCTTTGAAGGCCAGCGCCGCCGCCGACAGGCGCTTGCCCTGCGGATAAACCACGTACCAGCGCCGGATCAGCGGGAAACCCTGCACGTCGAGCTGCACCAGCTCGCCCAGCGCCAGTTCGGCGACCACCGTGTGCGCCGACAGCACCGCCAACCCCAAGCCACCGGCCACGGTCTGCTTGATGGCCTCGTTGCTGGCGAGTTCGAGCCGGGGTTTGATTGCAATCCCCTGGCTGGCAAAAAAGCGCTCGCTCGTCAGGCGCGTGCCCGATCCCGGTTCGCGCAGCACAAAGGGCAGGCCCTGCAGGCGCTGCGAGTCGATCTGGCGCTGGCCGGCCAAGGGGTGATCGGGTGGCGCCACCAGCACCAGCGGGTTGTCGGCCAAGGGCTCGCTCACCAGCGCCAGCTGCTCGGGCGGTTGGCCCATGATGGTCAGGTCGTCCAGGTTGTGCGCCAAGCGCTGCAGCAGCAGCTCGCGGTTGCCCACCTGCATGCTGACCTCGATACCAGGATGAACGGCGCAAAAACGCCCCAGCAGCTTGGGCACGGTGTATTTGACGGTGGTCAGGATCGCCAGCTTGATGCTGCCGCGCTCCACCCCTTGCAGGGCCGACAGGTCGGCGCTCAGGCGCTCCATGCGCGTTTCGATGTCGTGGCAGGCATCGGCCAGCGTGCGCCCGCTGGCGGTGAGAAAAATCTTTTTGCCGATCTGCTCGAACAAGGGCTGCCCGACGGTCTCGGACAGCTGCTTGACTTGCAGCGACAGCGTGGGCGGCGACAGGTGCAGCGCCTCGGCGGCGCGGGCGAAGCTGGCGTGGCGCGCCACGGCGTGAAAGATGCGCAGCTGGTGCAGGGTGAGGTGACGCAGATTCATGGCCGTGAGTTTACCTCAATAAAACATGACAGTCTAAACAATTTACTTGTATCAAACAAAAAAGGGGCCAACAATGCACCACATTGGATCGGCACCCAACAACACAGCAAGGGTGCAGGTACTTGGTTCCACCCTTCTACAAACAGGAGCAAGCATGGCTGTCAAGTCTTACAGTGCCGGTGTCAAAGAATACCGTCAAACCTATTGGATGCCCGATTACATCCCGCTCGACACCGACCTGCTGGCGGTGTTCAAAATCACCGCACAGGCGGGGGTGGATCGCGAAGAGGCCGCAGCGGCGGTGGCAGCCGAATCGTCCACCGGCACCTGGACCACGGTCTGGACTGACTTGCTCACCGACCTCGACTACTACAAGGGCCGCGCCTACCGCATCGAAGACGTGCCCGGCGACGACAGCTGCTTCTACGCCTTCATCGCCTACCCGATCGACCTGTTTGAAGAGGGCTCGGTGGTCAACGTCTTCACCTCGCTGGTGGGCAACGTGTTCGGCTTCAAGGCCGTGCGTGCGCTGCGCCTCGAAGACGTGCGCTTCCCGATCGCCTACGTGAAAACCTGCGGCGGGCCACCGCACGGCATTCAGGTCGAGCGCGACATCTTGAACAAGTACGGGCGCCCGATGCTGGGTTGCACCATCAAGCCCAAACTCGGCTTGAGCGCCAAGAACTACGGCCGCGCCGTCTATGAGTGCCTGTGCGGCGGGCTCGATTTCACCAAGGACGACGAAAACGTCAACAGCCAACCGTTCATGCGCTGGCGCCAGCGCTTTGACTTTGTGCAAGAAGCCACGCTCAAAGCCGAGACCGAGACCGGCGAGCGCAAGGGCCACTACCTCAACGTCACGGCACCGACGCCCGAGGAAATGTACAAGCGCGCCGAGTACGCCAAAGAGATCGGTGCGCCGATCATCATGCACGACTACATCACGGCCGGCTTTTGCGCCAACACCGGCTTGGCCAACTGGTGCCGCGAAAACGGCATGCTGCTGCACATTCACCGCGCCATGCACGCCGTGATCGACCGCAACCCGCACCACGGCATCCACTTTCGCGTGCTGACCAAGATTTTGCGCCTCTCGGGCGGCGACCACCTGCACACCGGCACCGTGGTCGGCAAGCTCGAGGGCGACCGCGAGGCCACGCTGGGCTGGATCGATCTGCTGCGCGAATCGTTTGTGCCCGAAAACCGCGCCCGCGGCATCTTCTTTGACCAAGACTGGGGCTCGATGCCGGGTGTGTTCGCAGTCGCCTCGGGCGGCATCCACGTCTGGCACATGCCGGCGCTGGTGAGCATTTTTGGCGACGATTCGGTGCTGCAGTTCGGTGGCGGCACGCTCGGCCACCCTTGGGGCAACGCCGCCGGCGCCCACGCCAACCGGGTGGCGCTCGAGGCCTGCGTGCAAGCGCGCAACGAAGGCCGGCAACTGGAAAAAGAGGGCAAAGAAATCCTCACCGCCGCCGCCGCCCACAGCCCCGAGCTGAAGATCGCGATGGAAACCTGGAAAGAGATCAAGTTCGAGTTCGACACCGTCGACAAGCTCGACGTGACCCACAAGTGATGCCCGCATCCACACCTTCCAGCAACCCCATCGAGCATTGACAGGAGCCCATCATGGCCGTACAAGCCTACCAACAAACCCAGCGCTACGAGACCTTTTCCTACCTGCCGCCGATGAACCCCGAGCAGGTGCGGCGCCAGATCGCCTACGCCATTGCCCAAGGCTGGAACCCAGCGGTCGAGCACACCGAGCGCGGCACCGCCGCCACCAGCAGCTTTTGGTACATGTGGAAGCTGCCGCTGTTTGGCGAACAAAGCGTGGATGCGGTGCTGACCGAGGTCGAAGCCTGCCACCGCGAGTTTCCAAACCACGTGGTGCGCTTCGTGGCCTACGACAACTACTCGCAGAGCCAGGGCCTGGCCTTCGTGGTCTACCGCTGACACCGGCGGGCGCGCGGCAGCCGCTGTTGCGCCCACTTTTTTGTATCCACAAGCATCGCAAGGGCGGCGCGGTTTTGCTGCGCGCCAGAAAGTATCGAGGGGTGTGCCATGGGGCCTAGCACTGTCAAATACGGCGACGTGACGCTTTCCGGGCGCGAACTGGCGCGCCTGCGCCGCCAAGCCATGGCCACGGCGGGCAAGACCGCGAGCCGCGCCAGCGCGCAGTCGCTGTTGGCTCAGGTTCAATCCGGCAACCGCATGGGTTTGGGTGGGGTCGTGCTGGCCGCTGCCCATGTGAGCCCGAGCCCGCAGATTGAACAGCCACGCGGCGATGCAGCCAGCGAATGCGCTTGCACCGGCGCCGCGGGCGGTTGCGGTTGCAGCACCGAAGCCCACAGCGCCGCCCCGTCCCCGCAGCGCAACCCCTACGCCGCCCCCACGGGTCGCACCTTGGCCCGGGCCCGGCGCCAAGCGTTGGCGGCGGTGGGCAAACCCGGCATCCAGCGCGTGGCCAACGCCACCCGCATCGCTGCCTCGATGCCGGATCGCGCCGATTGGCAGACCGCGCTCGAGCAAGGCGCCACCGGTCGCCAGTTGGCGATGCAAAAACGGCTGGTGGCCTCGCTCACCGGACGCACCGAAGCCAACAGCCATGCAGCCGCCGTGCGCCCCAGCGGGCGCACCCGGCCGGCGCTGCAAAAGGTCGAAGCCGGCCACACCCTGAGCGGGCAAGAAGTCACCGGCACCCAAGTCGAGCGCAGCGGCAAGGTCACCGGCCAAGAACCCGGCACCTGCCGCAACGTCACCGGCACCGAATACATCGGCCAAGAGCAGTTTGAAGCCTGGTGCGAAGCGCGGCCGCAGCCACGGCCGCCCAAAGTCGGGCAGTCGCTCACCGCGGTGCAACAGCAGACCGTGAGCGGCACCGCAGTCGATCCCAAACCGCTGGTCACCGGCAACCAGACCGGCGCCTGCCGCGGCATCACCGGCACGCAGTACCTGGCCGCCGAAACGCTGCAACTGTGCCAAGACGAGGGGCTGCGGGGCGGCCCGCACAAGGTCAGCGTGATGTCCAGCCGTGGCCAGCAGACCGTGACCGGCGTCACGCTGCACAGCGGTGGCAGCGTCACCGGTGGTGAAGCCGGCGCGCAGCGCCCGATCACCGGCACCCAGTACGCCCGCTCCAGCAGCGCCAAAACGCAAGTGCAGCCAGCCAGCTGGCGGCCGCAATCGCTCACCGGCGACCGGCCCGGCGTGGGCGGCGGCGGTGTCACGGGCGACGAACGCGGCGCCTGCGAGCCGGTGACTGGCACGGCCTACATCGGGCCCGACAACCAGCACGCCTCGTGCCGCATCGACGGCGCCTGGCTCACGCGCCACCCCGAGCTGGCCCTAGAGCAGGTGCCGGCAGCACCGCAGGGCTTTAGCATCGTGCCGCCAGCGCGCCAGCGCGCCCCCGAGCGCGAGCGCTCGGTCACCGGCGTGGCCAGCGGCAGCGGCGGCGCCAGCGAGCGCATCACCGGCCCCGGCTTCAAGGCCCAAGGCATGATCACCGGCACGCCCGAGTTCCGCCACGGCTCCAGCCCCCGTGCCACTGGGCGCCTGCTTGCCAGCGATCGCACGCCAGCCGCGCCGACCGCACCCGCCGCCCCGGCCACACCGCCTGCAACGGCCTCCAGCCAGATCTCGGGCGACGGGCGCCAGCAGGGCAGCCGCGTCACCGGCGACGCCTGGAGCGGCAACAGCCGCGTCTCGGGCACCGAAGGCGCTTGGTCCCAAGGACGCAACCCGACGCTGCGCGGCCAGCCGCGCGGCGTGGGCATGGATGCACGGGCAGCGCGCGAGCAGGTGCGCGAACAAGTGCGCCCCGAAATTCCGCCCAGCCCAGTCACCGGCTCCTCGGGCAGCACCGGGCGCGGCGCCACGGTCACGGTATCGGGCGGCGCGCGCGGCTGAGCGCTACTACCGCCTAGTCCACCTCGTTTGACCTTGAAGCGCCAACCATGAACACCCTGCAACGCCGTCTGGCCCTGAGCGCACGCGCCAGCAGCCACCCTGCGCCCAGCGCACGGGCAGGAACGTCGGCGCGCACCCGGTCGGCTGGTGCGCCGCTGGTCCCAGAGCGCCCACAACATGCGCTGGTGGATGCGGCGCTCAACGACTGCCTGCGCCACTACGAGCTGACGCTGCGCGGCCGCTTTGCTGCCGTCACCGATGTGTTGCGCACACTCTCCAATCTGCAGCACGAGCGCGACTTTGCGCAGCAGGCGCAAGCGCTGGCGCTCGAGCGGCTGGGCTTTGAGTTGCCCGCCGACTGGCTGGCCAGCGCCTGGGTGCAGGGTGTCGATATGTCGGCAATGTACGCACACTGCCTGTTTGCGACCATTGCCGCTTCGGTGGATCACGCCGGCATCGACCAAGCCTGCTGGCAGCCGCGCATGACGCTGCAGAGCGTGCACTGGCACGCCTTGGGTTTTCACACCATCGACATCAGCCCCTGCGCCGACGGCCGCTTGCAGGGCCTGCTGCCCTTTGTGCTGCGCACCGCGCCCGCGCCTTTCGTCTGGGTCAAGGCCTACGCCGGCGCGCTGTTTGACGTCGAGCACGACGTGGCCGACTGGACCCAGCGCGAGCTCGAGCGCCTCACCGGGGCCATCGAAGGCGGCGACCGGCTCGACTACCTCAAAGTCGCGGCCTACCACTACAGCAGCTCGGCCCCCTGTGACCAAGGTTGCGCCGCCCACGGCGGCCACGACGCCGCCGCTGTGGCTGCGGCGATCGAGCGCCTGCACGCGCTGCAAGTGGCGGTGGACAACACCTATGGCCACGGCGCGGCACCGCAGGTGCTTCTGCTGGGGGTCGATACCGATTGCGACGCGATCCGCATCCACCTGCCCGACGCCAGCGGCCAGTTGCGCGCCGAACGCTACCTCGACAGCGCGGCGCTGTACCGCGCCACGCTGGGCCTGAGCGCCGCAGCGGCGCAGCAGGCGCTGGAGGCGGCCGAGCGCGCCATCGCCGCCATCAACCTGAACGCCGCCCCCCTAGGCGAGGACTAAAATCATGCACGTCGACACCGCCGCCAAACGCCTGCTGTTCCACACCGTGCGCGTCGATACCGTGCTCGCCGACGGCAGCTTGGGCTCGGGCACCGCCTTTGTGATCGAGCACGCGCACGCGCGCGGCCGCAGCCGCTTCGTGGTCACGAATCGGCACCTGGTCGAGGGCGTGCAGCGCGGCGCGCTGGTGTTCACGCGCGCCCACAATGGCCAGCCGCTGATCGGGCAGCGCTTTCAGATCGACATCGAAGACTTCCCACAGGCCTGGTTTTGCCACCCGCAGCCCGAGGTCGATCTGGCGCTGGTGCCGCTGCGGCCCTTGCTCGAGGCCGCGCAGGCCCAAGGCGTGGAGCTGTACGTGCAGCCTATCGACAGCCGCACCATGCCCAACGCGGCGGACAGCGCCGCTTTCGATGCGCTCGAGGATGTGCTGTTTGTCGGCTACCCGAGCGGCGTCTGGGATCAGGTCAACGCGCTGCCGATTCTGCGCCGCGGCAGCACCGCCACGGCGCTGGCGCTGGACTTCGAGGGCCGGGCCGAATTTCTGATCGACGCCGCCGTCTATCCGGGCTCCAGCGGCTCGCCGGTGTTCGTGCGCCGCCGCCGCAGCGACGGCGCGCCCGACGACACCAGCCAGAGCGCGCCTTGGTTTGCCGGCGTGGTGGCGGCGGTGTTTTTTCGCGAAGAAGCCAGCCGCCTGGTGCCGGTGCCGGTACCGGCCAGCGTCGGCGGCACGGTGCTGGGCAGCGAGATGATCGACCTCGGGCTGGTGATCAAGGCCAGCGCGGTGCAAGAGCTGCTGGCGGCCTACCTAGGGCGCTGGCTGGACTGAGCGGCTGGCGAGGCAATCGGTCGTGCCCGCCTTGAGGCTCCAAAACAGCGATAAAACAGCGATACTCAGGCTCCATGATTCCGCTCGAACAAGCCGTGCGCGCCTCCAGCGTGTTGTCGGCCATCACGCAGCGCGTGGCGCAGTCGCAGCAGCTGCTGCGCTTGGTGCTGCCGCTGCTGCCGCCGCCGCTGCGCGATCAGGTGAGCGCCGGCCCGCTCGACGACGGCGTCTGGTGCCTGCTGGTCCACAACCCCGCCGTGGGCAGCAAGCTGCGTCAGCTCGCCCCGGCCTTGCTGCAGGCCTTGCAGGCCAGCGGGCAGCCGGTGAGCGCGCTGCGCTTCAAGGTGCGCAAGCCCGTGGCAGGCTGAGCTCGAACTCGGCCCCGGCGTGGGCGCTGTTGCGCGCGCGCAGCTGGCCGCCGTGTTCCTCCACGATGCCGTAACTGATCGACAGCCCCAGGCCCGTGCCCTGCCCAACCGGTTTGGTGGTGTAAAAAGGGTCGAAAATGCGCGGCAGGTGCTCGGGCGCAATGCCCGCCCCGGCGTCGAGCACGCACACCCGCACCCAGCTGGCGTCGGCGGTCGCGCGGATCTCTACCCAGCGGCGCTCGGGGGGCTGGGTGGCCACGGCGTAGCAGGCGTTTTGCAGCAGGTTCATCAGCACCTGCTGCAACTGGCCCGCGCTGCCACGCACCGGCAGCGCCGTGGCCGGGCGCTGCCAGCGCAGCTGCACCGGCTCCGCCTGCCCCTTTTGCACCCAGGCGATCGCCAGCTCGATCACCGCCGCCAGCTCCAGCGGCTGGTGCTCCTGCGGGTCCATGGCCGAAAAGCGCTTGAGCCCCTGCACGATGTCGGCGGTGCGCTGCGCGCCCTCGAGCGTGCCGGCGATCAGTTCGGGCAGGTCGTCGAGCAAGCGGTCGATGCGCAGGCGCTGGCGCAGCGCACTCAGCTCGGCTAGGTCGGCCAGATCGGCCAGATCGGCATTGGGCCGCTGCTGGTGCACCGCGCTCAAGTAGCTTTGCAAGCGGTTGCAGTATTTTTGCAGCGCGTGGGTGTTGCCGAGCACGAAACTGATGGGGTTGTTGAGCTCGTGCGCCACCCCGGCCACCAGCTGCCCGAGCGAGGCCATTTTTTCGGAGTGCAGCAGCTGCTGCTGCGCGCTTTTGAGCGCCGCGTGCGCCGCTTGCAGCTCTTGGTAGGCGCGCTTGAGCTCGCCCGTGGGGCGCCCCACCCACACCGTGCCCAAACGGCGCCGCGCACCGCCGAAGCGCGGGGTGCAACTGGCATCGACCGATAGCGGCTGCCCATGGCGGTCGAGCAGGTTGAGCTCGATCTCCACCCCCTGCTGGGTGCTGCCTTGCATCGCCCGCTGCGCCCGCTCTTGGCTGCCTGCATCGGCCAGCAAGCGCGCCACCGGCTGGCCCACCAGCTCGGCTTCGCTGCGCCCCACCAGCTCGCACAAGGCGCGGTTGACCTGTTCGATGCGGCCGCTGCGGTCGCACACCACCAGCACGTCAGACATCGAGGCCATCACGCTGGCGATGAACTGCTGCTGCAACTCCAGTTCGGCGTTTTTTTGCTCCAGCTTGACCTCGTCGTCGATCAACTGGGTATAGACCTGCTCCATTTTCTGGATCACATCCAGCCAGGCGGATTCGTCCACGCCCTCGAGCGCACCGAGGCGCTCGAGGCTGCTGGCGGGCTCGGGCACAGCCCGGGCGGGCAAGGGTGGGCGCGCTGCCATGCGGGGCTCTGAAGGCTGGAGAGGCTGAATGGGAAGGGTGCTGGGTGTCGCCTTGTGGGCTGCGGCTTTTCAGTGTACCGTGCAGACCATGCAGGGGTCAAAGGAGCGCACCACGTGCTGCACCGCCACCGGCGTGTCTTCGCCGGCGCGCACCGGCGCCCCCACCAGCGCCTGTTCGAGCGCGCCCGGCACACCGGCGGCGTCGCGCGGGGCAAAGTTCCAGCTCGTGGGGGCCACGATCTGGTAGTTGGCAATGCGGCCCTGCTGCACCACCACCCAATGCCCCAAGCTGCCGCGCGCGGCCTCGGTCAGGCCCATGCCGCGCCCAGCCTCGGGCAGCGGCGCCGGCACGCAGAAGGCCTCGCCGGGCTGTATGGCTTGCAGCCAGCGCTCCATCAGCGGCAAGACTTGCGCAAGCTCGAGGGCGCGCGCCAGCACCCGCGTCAGCACGCTGCACCCATGCAGCGCCACCGCCTCGCACACCAGCGGCTGCCCGGCCACCAGCTGTCGCGCCAGCGCCCCCGTCTCCACCACCTGGCCGGCCCAGCGCGGCGCCTTGTTCCAGGTGTAGGCATCGGCTTTGTCGGGGGCCGGGCGGGTCAGGCCGCTCCAGGGGTGCAGCGCCACCGCAGCGCCCTCAGCGCCCGCCGGGCCCGACTCGAGCCAGCTGCGGCTGGCGTCTTCGCTGATGGCCTCGGGCTGCAGCGCCAGCACCTGCGCGCCACCGGGCTGCTGCTGCCAGACCCCGGCCGGCAGCGTCAGCGTGCCGTCGGGCTGCGGGTAGGTGCCGTAGCTCAGGCAGCGCCCCGGGCCCGCCCCCAAGCCGGCCAGCCCGGTGTCACGCGCCAGCATGAGGAAAAAACGCAAATCGCCGGCCTCGGGCTGCGCGGCGTGCCAGCGCCACAGCGCGGCTAGGCTGTCGAGGTCGTTGACGCGCTCCAGCGTATCGGCAAACAGCTGCTGCTCCAAAAAGGCGCGCCATTCGCGCAATTTGGCCCGCAGCCGCACCCGCTCGGCGGCGTCGATGGCGCGCGTGCTGCCGCCGGGCTCGATCGATTGCGTGTGCGGCCACTTGCCGCCCAGGGTGCCCAGCAGGGTGAAGGCGCGCTGGCGCGCCGCCAGCGCCTGGCGGGTCTGCACCCCGTGTTCGGGCAAGTAGCGGCGCCGGGCTTCACCGTGCCAAGGCCGGTCGGCGTACACCGGCCGGCAGAAGTCGGGCATAAAGAAGGCGTAAAAATGCGTCAGGTGGTCGGCCAGGTTTTCGGTCGCCAGCATCAGGTTGATGGCGTGCTGGCCGTTGGGCGGCGGCCGCACCCCGGCCAGATCGGCCAAGGCACGCGCCCCAGCCACCGACTGCGACACCGAGCAGATGCCGCAGATGCGGGGCACGAACACCAGCGCATCGTGCGCCAGCTTGCCGTGCAAAATCTGCTCGAAGCCGCGGTACATGGGCGCGTTCACGTGCGCCGCACGCACCGCGCCGTCGGCCACGTCGAGCGTGACCTCGAGGTCGCCCTCGACGCGGTTGAAGGGCCCAACGATCAGGCGGCTCATGGGCGTGCGTTCATGGTGCGTTCATTTGAGCCGCGTGCGCCGCAGGGCGGGTTTTTGCAGCAGGTGGTCGGCTTCGGCGTTGTCGCGCACGCGCTTGGGCGTGGCGCTCTTGGACAACGCGGCCAGCGCGATGAACCAGGCCTTGGGCATGTCGGTCGGCAGCCCGATCGGGATGCCCGCCACCTTGGGCGTCTGGGCAAAGGCGTGGCCCGGCTCCTGGAAACCCGGCTCGGTGCAAGCGATGCAGGCGTAGCCGCCGCGGGTGCAGCTGCCCTCGCCGTTCCAGAGCCGGATGTTGCAGTCGGCGTGCACCTGGGTGCCCTTGCAGCCCATGTGCTCCATCAGGCAACCCAGATCGGAAGGCTTGACGGCGCTGGCCTTGAACTCGTAGTACTCGTTGCGCGTGCAGCCATGGTGCACCAGCTGGTCGGCGTAGAAGCGCGGCCGCGCCAGCGCGTCGTGGTCGGCGGCGCTCAGGCCGTCGGCCGCCAGCGCCGCCAGCGTGTCGAGCACCCAATTCGGGTGCGTCGGGCAGCCGGCGATGTTGATCACCGGCAGGCCGCTGGCGCTGCGAAATTCGGCTCCCAGCAGGCCACCGGGGCGCTCGTCCTCGTACTGCAGGCCGCAGGCGTCGGTCGGGTTCTCGCCCGCCGCAGTGACCCCGCCCCACGCGGCGCAACTGCCCACCGCCAGCACGTGCCGCGCCCGGGCGGCCAGACGGCGCACCCAATCGATCATCGGCACCCCGGTGCCCGCCAGCACATGGAAGCGCCCCGTGCCGTGCGGGCCGCGCAGCAGCGCGCCTTCGATGCACAGCGCGTCGAGCGGCTGGCGGCCATCGGCGCAGCGCTGCAGCAGCTCCAGCACCTCGGCGCCGCTGGCCAGCGAGAGCGAGGGGTGCCAGAGCAGCTCGATGTCGGCGGCGCGCAACTGGCCGTGCCAGTCGGGGGTGTCGGCGCACAGCAGCGACATGCTGCAGCCGCCACAGCCCCCGGCTTGCAACCAGAGCAGGTTCATGCGCCGGGCTCCAGCCCAAAGCGCTGGATTTTGCTGCGCAGGCCCACGCGCGACAGGCCCAGCTCTTGGGCCGCACGGGTTTTGTTCCAGCGCTGGCGCAGCAGCGTTTCGCGCAGCAGCATGGCCTCGATCACTTCGAGCCGCTGCGCCAAGGTGCCGCTGCTGGGCACCAGCGCCGCCAGCTGGGCCGCGGCGCTGCCGGTGCCGTGCCCTTGCAGCACGCGCGGCGAGAACACCTCGGGGGGCAGCCGCGCGCCGTCGTGCAGCGCCAGCGCGCGCGCGATCTCGTTGCGCAGCTCGCGGATGTTGCCCGGCCACGGGTAGGCCAACAGGCAGGCCAGGGTGCCATCGGGCAGTTCGGGCGCCGGGCGGCGCAGCTCGGCGGCCACTTGGTGCAGCAGCTGCTGCGCGATCGGCCCGATGTCGGCCACGCGCTCGCGCAGCGGCGGCATGGTGAGCGTGACCGCGGCCAGGCGGTAGTACAAGTCTTCGCGAAACAGCCCGTCGCGCACGCGCTGCTCAAGATCGCGGTGCGTGGCGGCCAGCACGCGCACATCGACCGGCAGCGGCCGCGCCGCACCCACCGGCCGCACCTCGCCCTCTTGCAGCACGCGCAGCAGCTTGACCTGAAACGCGGCCGAGGTCTCGCCGATCTCGTCGAGCAGCACGGTACCGCCGTGGGCACGCTGAAACAGCCCGACGTGGTCTTCGTAAGCGCCGGTGAAGGCCCCGCGCTTGTGGCCAAAGAGCTCGGACTCGAGCAGCGTGTCGGTGATGGCGGCGCAGTTTTCGACCACGAACGGGCCGCTCGCGCGCGGCGAGGCGTAGTGGATGGCGCGCGCCAGCAGCTCCTTGCCGGTGCCCGATTCGCCCAGCACCAGCACCGGCAAATCGTAGCGCGCCACCTTTGCCGCCAGCGCACAGACGCCGTCGAGCGGGCTGCCCGCTGCACGCACGATGCGCTCGAAGCCGTACACCTGCTGCACCTGCTGCTGGCGCTGGCTCACGCGCTGGCGCAGCGCCGGGGTGCTGGTGCGCAGCTCCAGATCCAGACGCGCGGTCTGGCGCTGCAGGGCTTGCGCCTCCACCGCGTTGCGCACCGAGTCGAGCAGGTGCTCGGGCGCCCAGGGTTTTAGGATGTACTGGTAGATGCCGGCTTCGTTGATGCCGGCCACGATGTCGGCGCTCTCGGAGTAGCCCGAAACGATGATGCGCACCACCTCGGGCCAGCGCTGGCGCACCTGCCTGAGAAAAGCCACGCCGCTGGTGCCGGGCATGCGCTGGTCGCACAGCAGCACCGCCACCGGCTCGCGCTCGAGCAAGGCGCTGGCCTGTTCGGCGCTGCCTGCGGTGAGCACGCGAAAGTCTTCCTCCAGGGTGCGCCGGATCGCTTCTTGCGAACGCAGTTCGTCATCGACCACCAGCACGGTGGGCTCGGGGTTGAGGGGCAAAGGGGGCGTGGTCAAAGCACTGGGCCGATCGGGAAACAAGGGTTGCGCGCTGGCCATTGTAGGCAAGCGCCAAACCAATGCTCGCAGCCGGGTCGTCGGCGGCGATCGCTTTGGCCTGCAGCTGCAGCTTGGGCTGCGAATCAGGCCTCAGAACCGGGCTTGAAATGCTGCACAATCCTTCGCATCCCACCCATCATCACCCACCCTCAGAGAGGAGCACCCGCGCCATGGCATCCGTCAACAAAGTCATACTGGTCGGCAACTGCGGCCGCGACGCCGAGATCCGCTACCTGCCTTCGGGCCAAGCAGTGGCCAACGTCACACTGGCCACCACCAGCCGGCGCAAAGACCGCACCAGCGGCGAAATGGTCGAAGACACCCAGTGGCACCGCATCACCTTCTACGAGCGGCTGGCCGAAATCGCTGGCGAGTACGTGAAAAAAGGCCGCCCGATCTACGTCGAAGGCCGCCTGAAATACGGCAAGTACACCGACCAGTCCGGCGTCGAGCGCAACACGGTCGACATCGTGGCCTCCGAGCTGCAGCTGCTGGGCGGCCGCGAAGGCAGGGGCACCCCCACCTCAGACGACGCTGGCGCCGCCCCGCGCGTTGTCGCCAAACCCCCCGTCGTTTCGACCGACTTTGACGGCATGGAGGACGATATTCCATTTTAGGCAGTTTTTTGCTGTTTGCCTCCCGACTGCTACACCGCCGCCGACCTCGCTTCATGGTCCCCCGCGTGCTCGAACTCACCTACACCGCGCACGACCTGCAAGCTTGGGGCCAGAGCCTCGCCGCCTACGACCCGCGCCCGGCAGCCGACCAAGGCCGCCCCTACACCTGGAACCGCGAGCGCCGCGCCGTGCTGCGCGCCGAGCTCGACGCCTACTTCGCCCGCCTCTACGGCCTCAGCCGCGACGAGCTGCGCTATATCCTCGACCCCAGAGACGTGCTGGGCGCCGACTACCCGAGCGAAACCTTCCGTGTGCTCAAAGAAGGCGAGCTGCGCGCCCACGCCGAGTACCGTACGCGGCGGCTGGTGCTGCAAGCGTGGGACCAGCAGAACAACCACTGACCACAGGGAGTGCCCATGGACTGGAACAAACTTCTGTCGATGAAGCGGCTGGGACGAACCGCCGGACCTGTCGATGCGCCACCGCCGAGAACCGAGTTCACTCGGGACTACGACCGCATCATCTTCAGCTCGGCCTTCCGACGCCTGCAGGACAAGACCCAAG
Organism: Serpentinimonas sp. SSL01; assembly: GCF_056323735.1. Lineage (NCBI taxonomy): Bacteria > Pseudomonadati > Pseudomonadota > Betaproteobacteria > Burkholderiales > Comamonadaceae > Serpentinimonas > Serpentinimonas sp. SSL01. The sequence goes on along the minus strand of NZ_CM150487.1, from coordinate 2,431,006 downwards.
TCTTTCCGCTCGCGAAGAGTGACTATGTCCGGACGCATCTGACCCACAGCCTTGAGGTTGCCAGCGTGGGCCGCTCGCTTGGCATGCTGGCCGCCGAGGTGATTGCCCAGAAGCAGCCCGAGTTCAGGTCAGTCGCACAGCCTCACGACATTGGAACCATCGTGGCCACGGCCTGCCTAGCGCATGACATTGGCAACCCACCATTCGGGCATGCGGGTGAGTCGGCCATCCAAGAGTGGTTCGAATCCAGCGGTGCCATCGACGGGCTCAGCGGCGCCGAGCGCATGGACTTGTTGATGTTCGAAGGCAACGCGCAGGGCTTTCGGACCCTGTGCACGCTGCAGCAGGCCCCCAGCGCGGCGGCCTGCAGCTCACCTCTGCTGTACTCGGCACGTTCACCAAGTACCCACGGGCGTCAGAGGTGGATGAGACGCCAAGGAGCGGCATCAGCGGGAAGAAGTTCGGCTTCATGCAAAGCGAGGCACCACTCTTCCAGGAGCTCGCCGATGAACTAGGCCTGACTCGAAAGCCGGGCACCGCAACAGCTTGGCACCGACACCCGCTTGCATTCCTGGTCGAGGCAGCCGACGACATTTGCTACCACGTGATGGACGTCGAGGATGGCTACAAGGCGGGCTGCATCTCGTTCGAAGAGATTGCCAACCTTCACAAGCCTTTGCTCACGGATGAGCGCTGGAAGCGAGGGAGCGAAATTGATGACCGAGGGCGCCGAGTGGAGTACTTCCGGGCTGTAACAGTCGACGCCATGATCCAAGCGGCGGTGAAAGCGTTCGCCGAGAACTACGACGGGCTCATGGGCGGGTCGTTTGACGAGGAACTGACCGCGAAGGTGGAGCGGAGTCTAGAGTTCAAGGCGTTCAAGACGCTCGCCAGAGAGAAGATCTACAGCGCCCGACCCGTGGTAGAGATTGAGGCATGCGGCTTCGAGGTCATTGCCGGCTTACTGGAAGCCTTTGTGGGCGCCATCAACGCGGAGGCGACAAAGTCTGAGACCGGCAAGGTTCGTGCGTGCACCTTGCTCAGTCTGATGCCCAAGCGCGAGGCAGGCCTCGAGCGGCTGAGTGTCTATGAAAGAACCCTGCTCGCGACCGACTTTGTGTCTGGCATGACCGACACTTTTGCCGTCGACCTGTACCAGCGCATCCGGGGAATCTCGCTGCCATGATCGATGCAATGACGATCGTCGTCGAGCACCGCGACGGCCGACTGATGCCGATGCTGAACAACTGACGCGCGGGAGCACAACCATGCCGCAACCACAGCAACAAACAGACCGCGATCGACAGCGGTCCGATGAGATGTGTCGATACGACACTGAAGGCAACCAAGCCCCGCTACCTTTAGACAAGCATCGCTATCTGCATCCAGATGGGCGCCGACTCATCACCACGTGGTTTGACCGAGCTTGGCAGAAGCGCGACAACGAGGACGCCACATTCGAAGCCTTCATCTTCGCGTGGGTGCGCGTGCGCGTGACCGGTGAAATGGGCTTTGAGTTAACCGCCTCAGACCCGGCCCTATTGGACCAGAAGGCCGGCGGCGCCCCTTTGAAGATCGAGGGTTATGGCGGGCTCTACGCGGTGCTGCGCACGACGGCAGCCCATGCCCGCACCAAACCGAACCGGGTCGCAGACGAGTTCAAGCAAAAGACCGCGGCGCTGCCTACCGCCACCGAGGCCGAGCGGCTGGTCGTACAGCGCGTGGGGCAAGGCCTGTTTCGCATTGCGCTGCTGGACTATTGGCAGGGGCAGTGCTGCATCACCGGCTTGGATGTGCCGGCCCTGCTGCGGGCCTCGCACATCCGCCCTTGGGCACAGTGCGAGACCGACGAGCAGCGGCTGGACGTGTACAACGGGCTGCTGCTGGCGCCGCACCTTGACGCACTTTTCGATGCCGGGCTGATGACGGCGGACACCGCGGGCGTGGCACAGCTTTCTGCCCAGCTGACCGCCAAGCGGCGCGCTGCGCTTGGCCTCGAGGGCGAGATGCGGATTGCCGACCTGCGCGCCGAGCACCACGCCTACCTGCGCTTTCACCGGCTTCACGTTTGGGCTGGCTAAAAAAATTTACCTGATAGGTAAATATTGGTAGAATGGAGGGCTCTTGCAGATTCGTTACAAAGACAAGAAGGTTCGCGATCTGTGCGAGAAGCGCGTTGTCGCTGAGCAGAAATTGGGCGCCGCGTGCGCTGGGAAACTGCGCCGCCGCTTGAGTGATCTGGAGGCCGCCGGTCGGGTGTCAGAGCTGGTGGCAGGCAACCCCCACCCACTCAAGGGAGACCGGTCCGGCCAGTTTGCACTCAACCTTGCGGGTGGCTGGCGGCTCGTGTTCTCTCCTGCCCACGACCCCTCGCCGACCCGGCCAGATGGCGGGGTTGACTGGTCCCAAGTAACCATCGTCTGCATTGATTTCGTAGGGGATTATCATGACTGAGCTGAGTGCTCCTTTCGCGCCAGACTGGGTCTCCCCGCCTGGCGAAACCGTCCTCGACATTGTCGAGGAACGCGGCTGGACCCAAGCCGAACTGGCCCTCCGACTGGGGTATAGCGAAAAACATGTCAGCCACCTCATCAACGGCAAGGTGCCGCTGAGTGTCGATGCGGCCCTGCGCCTAGAGCGTGTGCTGGGCAGCTCGGCCGATTTTTGGTTGGCCCGCGAAGCCAATTTTCAACGCCACAAGGCACGGCTGGAAGCCGCCAAACGACACGCCACTTGGGCAGGTTGGCTGGACGAATTGCCGCTCAAAGAGCTGATGGCCTGCGGTGCAGTACCCAAAATGCGTGCAGATGCCAAAAACAAGCCTAGGCTGGTTGAAGCTTGCTTGCGATTTTTTGGCGTCGCATCGCCCGATGAATGGCGCAACCTTTACGCCGGCATGCACGTGGCCTTTAGGCGCAGCCGCGAGGACCAAAGCGACGTGGGTGCGATATCGGCTTGGCTGAGACTGGGCGAACAGCAAGCTGAAAAGCTGGACGGACCCAAGTACGACAGGGCCCGCTTCGAAAAAGCACTGGTGGCCATCCGAGCTCTGACCCGTGAGCAGCCCCAGGTTTTTGAACCCAAGCTGCGCAGCCTGTTGCAGGACGCGGGCGTGCTGCTGGTGCTGGTGCCTGCCATACCCCGCGCCCATGTGAGCGGGGTGGCGCGCTGGCTCAGCCCCACGCGCCCCTTGATCCAGCTGTCGCTCTACGGCAAGACCAACGACAAATTCTGGTTCAGCTTTTTCCATGAAGCCGCCCATATACTGCTGCATGCCAACAGCCCAGAAGACAAAAAATCCATCTTTCTGGATGACACCAACGCAGCACACACCACCGACCCGCGGGAACATGAAGCCAACACTTGGGCAGGCAACTGTCTCATCCCTGAGCAACATGCGTCAACCCTTGCGAAGCTTCGCACCAAGAGGAAGGCGGAAGAGTTTGCGCAAGCCATTGGCATCCACCCTGGCATTGTGGTGGGCCGCCTGCAGCATGACGGGTACATCGAACCCTCATGGATGAACGACCTCAAGCAGAGCTTTAGCCTCGAGGCGTCAGCCTGCGCGCAACCTGCATGCGCTGGCTCGTCTGGGTCGTAGCCGTGATTGCAAGGGCGCCCACGCAAACCCTGCCGCACCCGTCCCTCTGTCAGAGTCAGGTCAGGGACTTGCGCTAGCAAACCCTCAGCCTTGATGCCTGCATAATGGTGGGCCCAGCGCAGGCCTTCAGTTTGGCCTGAACGCTGCGATCACCACTACAAGCAGGAGCATCCATTGTCCACCCTCCCCAACGCCGCCGACCGCCCGTGGCTGAGCGCCTACCCAGACGGCGTGCCCGCCGACATCGACCTCTCGCCGTACCGCTCGCTGGTGCAATTGCTCGACGAGAGCCTGGCCAAGTACGCCGCGCGCAGCGCCTACCACTACATGGGCCACGACATGGCTTATGCCGAGGTGGACGCGCAAGCGCGTGCGCTGGCGGCTTATTGGCAGAGCAAGGGCTTGGTCAAAGGCGACCGGGTGGCGGTGATGATGCCCAATGTGCTGCAGTACCCGGTGGCGGTGGCGGCGATCCTGCGCGCCGGGCTGGTGGTGGTCAACGTCAACCCGCTCTACACCGCACGCGAGCTCGAGCACCAGCTGAACGACTCTGGCGCCAAGGCGATCGTGATCATCGAAAACTTTGCCGCCACCTTAGCCGCCTGCTTGGGCCAAACGCCGGTCAAGCACATCGTGCTGGCCTCGATGGGCGAGCTGCTGCCTTGGCCTAAGCGCTGGCTCGTCAATTACGTGGTGCGCCACGTCAAAAAACTGGTGCCGCCCTTTGAACTGCCCAGCGCGGTGCGCTTTGCCGACGCCGTGCACCAAGGCCGCGCGCTGAGCTTTAAACCGGTGGACATCGGCCCGGACGACATGGCGGTGCTGCAATACACCGGCGGCACCACCGGGGTGAGCAAGGGCGCCGTGCTGCTGCACCGCAACGTGCTGGCCAATGTGCTGCAATCCGAGGCTTGGGACGCGCCGGTGATGCACCGCATTCCGGCCGGTGAGCAGCCCACCGCCGTGTGCGCGCTGCCGCTCTACCACATCTTTGCCTTTACGGTGAACATGATGCTGAGCCTGCGCAGCGGCGGCAAAAACATCCTCATCCCCAACCCGCGCGACTTGCCGGCGGTGTTCAAAGCCCTCAAGGGCCAGACCTTTCACAGCTTTCCGGCCGTCAACACGCTGTTCAACGGCATGCTGCACCACCCCGAGTTTGGCAGCGTGGACTGGAGCCACCTCAAGGTCTCGATCGGCGGCGGCATGGCGGTGCAGGCCGCCGTGGCCAAGCTCTGGCTGGAGCGCACCGGCTGCCCGATCTGCGAGGGCTACGGCCTGTCCGAGACCAGCCCCTCGGTCAGCTGCAATCCGGTTACGGTCACGGCCTTTAGCGGCAGCATCGGCGTGCCGCTGCCGGGCACGCGCATGAAGTGCATCGACGACGAGGGCCACGAGGTGCCGCTGGGTCAGCCGGGCGAGATCGCCATCCAGGGCCCGCAAGTCATGGCCGGCTATTGGCAGCGCCCCGACGAAACCGCCAAAGTGATGAGTGCCGACGGCTGGTTTCGCAGCGGCGACATCGGCGTGATGGACGAGCGCGGCTACTTTCGCATCGTGGACCGCAAAAAGGACATGATCCTGGTCAGCGGCTTCAACGTCTATCCCAACGAAGTCGAAGACGTGGTCATGGGCATGGGCGCGGTGCTCGAATGTGCGGCGGTGGGCATCCCAGACGAGCACTCGGGCGAAGCGGTCAAGCTGATCGTGGTCAAAAAAGACCCGGCCTTGAGCGAGCAGACTGTGCGAGACTACTGCCGCGAGCGCCTGACCGGGTACAAGGTGCCCAAGCTGATCGAGTTCCGCAGCGAACTGCCCAAAACCCCGGTCGGCAAAATTTTGCGCCGACAATTGCGCCAGCCAAACTAATCCGGAGTGTTCATGGGTCAACGCATCGCCATCCTCAGTGCCGTCCACGATGAACTGGCCGAAATCCTGCAGCTCATGCCCGACGAACAGCAGGTGGCCTTGGGCGGGCGCACGTTTTGGCAGGGGCATTTGCAAGGTCACGAGGTGGTGGCGGTGCTCAGCGGCATAGGCAAGGTGGCGGCCGCAACCACCACTGCGCTGCTGATCGAGCGCTTTGCGCCGCAGCAGGTGATTTTTACCGGTGTGGCCGGCGGGCTGATGTCGGGCGTGGAGGTGGGCGACATCGTGGTCGGCAGCGCCTTGGTGCAGCACGACCTCGACGCCTCGCCGCTGTTTGCGCGCCACGAGGTGCCGGGCTACGGCCGCAGCCGCTTCCAGCCCGATCTGGCCCTAACCCAGGTGCTGCACACGGCCGCCAAAGACGCCGTGACCTGGCTGCCCAAGTTGCTCAGCCCCGAGGTGTTGCGCGCCATGGGCCTGCATTCGCCCAGCGTACACCAGGGCGAGATCGCCACCGGCGACCGCTTCGTGTCCTGCGAGGCCGACAGCGCGGCCCTGCGCGCAGCCCTGCCCGAGGCCCTGGCGGTGGACATGGAAAGCGCCGCCGTGGCGCAGGTGTGCCACGATTGCGGCCTGCCCTTTGCGGTGGTGCGCACGATCTCGGACCGCGCCGACAGCCAAGCGCACATCGATTTTCGGCTCTTTTTGCACGAAGTGGCGCGCCACTACAGCGCGCGCATCGTGCGCAAGGCGCTCAATCTGCTCTAAGGGGGCTGGACCAGCCTCTAATCGGCTGCGCGGCTTTGGGGCCCTAGCGCAGCCAGCCGCGCTTGCGGAAATACAGCATCGGGATCACCGCCGCCAGCACCATCATGCCGATGGCCATCGGGTAGCCCAGCTCCCATTGCAGTTCGGGCATGTGCTCGAAGTTCATGCCGTAGCTGCTCGCCACCAGCGTGGGCGGCAGCAGCGAGACCGCGGCCACCGAGAAGATTTTGATGATCTTGTTCTGGTTGATGTTGATGAAGCCGATGGTGGCGTCCAGCAAGAAGTTGATTTTCTCGAACATGAACGCGGTGTGGCTGTCGAGCGAGTCGAGGTCGCGCAGGATCTGGCGCGCGTCCTCGTGCTGCGCCGCGCTCAGCAGCCGGGTGCGGATCATGAAGCTGACCGCGCGCCGGGTGTCCATCATGTTGCGCCGGATGCGGCCCGACATGTCTTCGTAGCGCGCGATCGCCGCCAGCACCTCGCCCGCTTTGTGGTCGGTCACGTCGCCGGCCAGCACCTGGCGGCTGACTTTTTCGAGGTCGTCGTAGATTTCTTCGACCGTGTCGGCGCAGTATTCGGCGTCGGTGTCAAATAGGCTCAGCAGCACGTCTTTGGCGTCTTCGATCAGGCCCGGCATGCGGCGCGCGCGCAGGCGCAGCAACCGAAACACTGGCACGTCTTCGTCGTGGATCGAAAACAGCACGCCGCGGCTTTTCAGGGCGTCGTTGTGTTCGTTCAGGATGAAAGCCACGCGCACCGCGCGCGGGTCGGCGTCATCGGCGATCAGAAAGTCGCTGCGCACGTGCAGCTCGCCGTTGTCTTCTTGGAAAAAGCGGGCCGACTCTTCGATGTCCTCGTCCATCGCGTCTTCGGGGATGGACAGGCCAAAATGCTGGCGCACCCAGCGCCGCTCTTCGGGCGTGGGCGCTTCCATATCGACCCACACCGGCGTGAAGCGGGCCAGGTCTTCGAGCGATTCGATTTCTTCTTGAAACAGGCGGCCGTTGGCCAAGGTGAACACGTTGAGCATGGGGCAAGCTCCTTGAGGATAAAGGTGGTGGCTCGGGCGGCAGGAGGCGCTGCCCGATGCGGCAAGGTGGGAGCGATGCGCTTTCGGCATCCCAGGCACCCCTTGCGCCACCCCCCAAAGGGGCTCGACGTCAGCGAAGCGCTGCGGAAACCGAAAGCGCGCGACTAGGGCTACTGTCCAATCGGGGCTTTCAGTGGTTGATTCAACTTCTCATTATGCCCGCAAAGTGTGACGCCCAAGTGGATGCCGCAGCTGCGCTTTGAGCCAGCTCAAGGCCTTTGCGCCCACATTCGTGGCACACTTGTCCCTAGCCACCGAACATGGCATAGTGCCTACAAGGCGGCGGCCAATTTTCGCCGGCCGGCCCTGCGGGGTCGGCCTTTACTTCCCGAGCTTTAGGAGGCTCTCCATGAACCTGTCGATCAACGGCCATCATCTCGAAGTCACCCCGGCGCTGCGCACGTATGTCACGACCAAACTCGACCGGATTACTCGGCATTTCGACCAAGTCGTCGATGTGCGCGTGTTGCTGACGGTGGACAACCAGACCGAGAAGGCCCTGCGCCAGAAAGCCGAGTGCACCATCCGCATCAAAGGCAAAGACATCTTTGCCGAAAGCAGCCATTCGGACCTCTACGCCGCCGTCGATGAGCTGGCCGACAAGCTCGACCGGCAGGTGCTGCGCCACAAAACCAAGATGCAAGACCACCACCACGAAACGGCCAAGCGCGAAACGCACTGACGCCGCCCCCTGAGCCCGCGCAGCTTTTGTGCTGCGCTGCAACAAGCCGCCCATTTTGTCAAGCGGCTTGTTTGTTTTCTGCACTTGCCAACGCGTCGCAAAAGCGCATAATTCGCGCCTTGCGAGGTCTTTATGAACCGTCTTTCTGCCATTTTGCCTGCCGATCAGGTGCTGGTCGCGCTCGATGCCACTAGCAAAAAGCGCGCCTTCGAAGAAGCTGGGCTGCTGTTTGAATCCCTGCACGGGCTCAACCGCGCCCTCATCACCGACAGCCTGTTTGCGCGCGAGCGGTTGGGCTCGACCGGGCTCGGGCACGGGGTGGCGATCCCGCACGGGCGCATCAAAGGCCTCAAGCAGCCCTTGGCGGCGGTGTTTCAGCTCGCCGAGCCGATCGGCTTTGACGCCCCCGACGAGCAACCGGTGCGGCTGATGTTTTTTTTGCTGGTGCCTGAAGCGGCGACGCAAAAACACCTGGAAATTCTGTCCGACATCGCCGAGTTGCTCAGCGATGCGGCGCTGCGCGAGCAGATGAAGCGCAGCACCGCCGCGTCCGATCTGCACGCCCTGATCCACAACTGGCACTCGGCGCACGCACTGGCCTGAGCGGCACAGGCGCAAACCAGTCATGGCCGCACACTGCCGATGAAGCCGGTTGCCATCAACGCCGACGCCTTGTTCGAAGAGCACCGCGAGACCCTCAAGTGGCAGTGGGTGGCCGGGCAGAGCGCGTCCGAGCGCCGCTTTCTCGAGCAGGCGGTGAGCGCAGCGCGCTCTGGGGCCGACTTGGTCGGCTACCTCAACTACATCCACCCCTACCGGGTGCAGATTCTGGGGCGGCGCGAGGTGGACTACTTGCTCAACGCCAGCGCCGACGATTGCCGCCGCCGCGTGGCGCGCATTGTGGAACTCGAGCCCCCGGCCTTGGTGCTGGCCGACGAGGTGCCCCCACCGGCCGAACTGGTGGCCATGTGCGAGCGCGCCCAGATTCCACTCTTTATCACCGCATCTTCAGCCGCCTTTGTCATCGACGTGCTGCGCGCACACTTGTCGCGCCTGTTTGCCGACAGCGCCACCTTGCACGGCGTGTTCCTGGATATTTTTGGCCTCGGTGTGCTGATCACTGGCGAATCGGGCCTGGGCAAGAGCGAACTCGGGCTCGAGCTGGTCTCGCGCGGGCACGGCTTGGTGGCCGACGACGCCGTGGACATCGACCGCATCAACCAAACCGTGCTCGAAGGCCGCTGCCCCGAGCTATTACAAAACCTGCTGGAAGTGCGCGGCATCGGGCTGCTCGACATCAAGGCCATTTTTGGCGAAACCGCCGTGCGGCGCAAAATGCGGCTGCGCCTGATCGTCTATCTGGTGCGCAAAGAGACGCTGGAGCGCGACTTTGAGCGCCTGCCGCACGAGCCGCTGTACCACGACGTGCTCGGGGTGGCGGTGCGCAAGGTGGTGATTCAGGTGGTGGCAGGGCGAAACATGGCGGTGCTGGTCGAAGCCGCCGTGCGCAACACCATTTTGCAGCTGCGCGGCATCGATACCTACCAGGAGTTCGCCCAGCGCCAGCGCGCGGCGATGCTGCGCGGGGGGTGAGCAGGTGCGACTCAGCCTCTGAGGCCGCAGGCTGAAAGCGAGGGGGGTGCCTTCAGCGCCGGCCCGGCACGCGGTGCGCGCAGTCGGGCTTGGTGCAGTGCGCGTACAGCGACAGCGCGTGCTCTTGCAGCTTAAACCCGCGTTGCTCGGCCACCGCGTGCTGGCGCTGCTCGATCTCGGCGTCGTAGAACTCCTCCACCCGGCCGCAATCCAGGCACACCAAATGGTCGTGGTGCTGGCCTTCGTTGAGTTCAAACACCGCTTTGCCCGACTCGAAATTGCTGCGCACCAGCAGCCCGGCCTGCTCAAACTGCGTCAGCACCCGGTACACGGTGGCCAGCCCGATGTCGGCGTGGTCGGCCAGCAGCACCCGGAACACGTCTTCGGCCGTCATGTGGCGCTGGCGGCCGGTCTGAAAGATCTCCAAGATTTTCAGCCGCGGCAGGGTGGCCTTGAGGCCGGTGCTTTTGAGTTCGTCGATGTTGCTCATGCGGTTGGTGCGGGTGGCTGCCTGGGTCGGCAAGGGCTACAATGGCCTGCATCATAGTACGGTGCGCCTTGGTGTGCACCGGTGGTTTCCATCATCCGCACCGCCCACATGTTCAAACCTTTGTTGTCGTGCGCTCGCCCGGTCGGAGTGGGCGCACTCGTGGCTGCCGCCTTGGCCCTGTCGGGCTGCGCCAGTTTCCAAAACGCCGGCACCCAAATGAGCACCTTGGGCGGCCTACTCACGCCACACCGCATGGACATCCAGCAGGGCAACGTGGTGGTGCGCGAGCAGCTGCAAGCGCTGCAGCCGGGCATGCCGCGCGCGCAGGTGCAGGCGATCTTGGGCACGCCGCTGGTGGCCAGCGCCTTTCATGCTGCGCGCTGGGATTACGTCTTCACCTTCAACCGCCAAGGCCAAGAGCCACAGCTGCGCCGCGTGACGGTGTTCTTTGAGGGCAACGCCTTGCAGCGCGTCGAGGCCGACGAACTGCCCACCGAGCAAGAGTTCGTGGCCGCGCTGCAAGCCGAACGTGCCGCCGGCCGTGTGCCGGTGTTGCAAGCCAGCGAGGAGCAGTTGCGCGCCTTTCGCGAACGCCACCCCGCGCCTGCGGTCCAGCCAGCCCCGGCCCCCGTGCCCGCCGGCCCGTTCCCGCCGCTCGAAGCGCGCTAGGCGCTGCGCAGGCGTCGCCGCCAAAGCTTCCCGAACGGTTGTTGGTGCTCGCCCTGCCCCTTTCCCAACCCCCTTCTTTTTTCGCGCACCGTGACCCCCTCTCCCCCCCACCGCGTCGGCATCGCCGGTGCCAGCGGCCGCATGGGCCGCATGCTGGTCGAGGCCGTGCTGGCAGCCGACGACTGCCGGCTCGGCGCCGCCTTTGACCAGCCCGGCAGCGCGGCGCTGGGCCAGGATGCCGCCGCCTTTTTGGGCCAGACCAGCGGGGCCGTGATCGGCGCCGACCTGTCGGCCTTGGCCGGCTGCCAGGTGCTGATCGACTTCACGCGCCCCGAAGGCACGCTGGCGCACCTGCAAGCCTGCGTGCAGCAGCGGGTGCAGATGGTGATCGGCACCACCGGCTTTGATGCGGCGCAAAAGGCAGCCATCGAGGCCGCGGCGCAGCACATCGCCATCGTCATGGCGCCCAACATGAGCGTGGGCGTCAACGTCACGCTCAAGCTGCTCGAGCAGGCGGCGCGCGCGCTCGGCCCCGACTACGACATCGAGATCGTCGAGGCGCACCACCGGCACAAGGTCGATGCACCCAGCGGCACCGCGCTGCAGATGGGCGCGGTGATCGCGGCGGCTCAGGGGCGCGAGCTGGCCGACTGCGCGGTCTATGAGCGCTACGGCCACACTGGCGCCCGCGCGCCGGGTAGCATCGGCTTTGCCACGGTGCGCGGTGGCGACATCGTGGGCGACCACACGGTGCTCTTTGCCGGCACGGGCGAGCGCATCGAGATCAGCCACAAATCGAGCAGCCGCACCACCTACGCCCAAGGCAGCCTGCAAGCCGTGCGCTTTTTGGCCGGGCGCAGCAGCGGCCTCTACGATATGTATGACGTGCTGGGTTTGCGCTAAACCCTAGCCCTGCTGGGCCGCGCAGTGGGCTGTGCGGCACGCGGGCCGCCACCACCCTTCGGCCTAAAATAAGGCCCATGCAAGAAAAATACCAGCCCCTAGACGTCGAGCGCGCCGCCCAAGCGCATTGGCAGGCCCGCGACGCCTACCGCGTGCATGCACACGCGCTCAACGCCCAAGGCGCGCCCAAGCCCAAGTACTACGCCTGCTCGATGCTGCCCTACCCCAGCGGCAAGCTGCACATGGGCCACGTGCGCAACTACACCATCAACGACATGCTGGCGCGCCAGCTGCGCATGCAGGGCTACAACGTGCTCATGCCGATGGGCTGGGACGCCTTTGGCCTGCCGGCCGAGAACGCAGCGATCAAAAACCAGGTGGCGCCGGCGCGCTGGACCTACGACAACATCGCCTACATGAAGCGCCAGATGCAGGCGCTGGGGCTGGCGATCGACTGGAGCCGCGAAGTCGCGACCTGCTCGCCCGACTACTACAAGTGGAACCAGTGGCTGTTTTTGCAGATGCTCGAGCGCGGCATCGCCTACCGCAAAACCCAGGTGGTGAACTGGGACCCGGTTGATCAGACCGTGCTCGCCAACGAGCAGGTGATCGACGGCCGCGGCTGGCGCACCGGGGCCCCGGTGGAGCGGCGCGAGATCCCGGGCTACTACCTGAACATCACGGCCTATGCCGACGAGTTGTTGCAACAGGTGCAACTGGGCCACCCTCAAGCCACGCTGGAGGGCTGGCCGGACAAGGTGCGGCTGATGCAGGAAAACTGGATCGGCAAGAGCGAAGGGCTGCGCTTTGCCTTCACGCACTCCATCTGCGGCCACGACGGCAACCCGATACTAGACGGCCGTCTGTACGTGTTCACCACCCGCGCCGACACCCTCATGGGCGTGACCTTTTGCGCCGTGGCACCCGAGCACCCGCTGGCGCGCCAAGCCGCTGAGGGCAACCCAGCGCTGGCGGCGTTCATCGAGGAATGCCTCACCGGCAGCCACACCGAGGCCGAACTGGCGACGCAAGAAAAGCGCGGCATGGCCACCGGCCTGCACGTGCAGCACCCGCTCACCGGTGAGCAGCTGCCGCTGTGGGTGGGCAATTATGTGCTCATGAGCTACGGCGACGGCGCGGTGATGGGCGTGCCGGCGCACGACGAGCGCGACTTCGCTTTTGCGCTCAAGTACGGGTTGCCGATTCGGCAGGTGGTGGGGGCGCCGGGTGGCGCAGGCGTGGGTCCGTCAGGGCCGGGCTGCCCCCCCGGTTCGTCAGTCACACGTTCCGATTCCTCACCGGGGGGGCAGCCCAGCCCTGACTCGTTGGCGGGCGCGAAAATTTTCGACCCCACTCGCTGGCAGGACTGGTACGCCGACAAGCACGGGTTGGTCTGCATCCAGTCGGACGTGCTCGACGGGTTGGGCTACCAAGCGGCGGTGGACAAGGTGGCGCAGCTGCTGGCCGAGCGCGGCTTGGGTGCCAAAAAAACCACCTGGCGCCTACGCGACTGGGGCATCAGCCGCCAGCGCTACTGGGGCACACCGATCCCCATCATCCACTGCCCCGAACACGGCGCGGTGCCGGTGCCCGAGCGCGACTTGCCGGTGCTGCTGCCCGAAGACTGCGTGCCCGACGGCTCGGGCAACCCGCTGCTCAAGCACGCGGATTTTCATGCTGGTGTGACCTGCCCGGTCTGCGGGCAGCCGGCGCGGCGCGAAACCGACACCATGGACACCTTCGTCGATTCGTCCTGGTACTTCATGCGCTACTGCGACCCCGGCAACGAGCAGGCCATGGTGGGCGCGGGCACGCAGTACTGGATGCCGATGGACCAGTACATCGGCGGCGTCGAGCACGCCATTTTGCACCTGCTGTACGCGCGCTTTTGGACCAAGGTCATGCGCGATTTGGGGCTGGTGCAGATCGACGAGCCCTTCAAGCGCTTGCTGACGCAGGGCATGGTGCTCAACCACATCTACTCGCGCCGCAACCAGCGCGGCGGCAAAGACTACTTCTGGCCGCACGACGTGGAACACGTGCTCGACGCCAGCGGCAAGATTGTCGGCGCGCGCTTGCTCAATGCCGCCGACAGCGCCGACGGCCGCCTGCCGCCCGGCACGGCCATCGACTACGAGGGCGTGGGCACGATGTCCAAGTCCAAAAACAACGGCGTCGATCCGCAGGATTTGATCGAAAAATACGGTGCCGACACCGCGCGCCTCTACACCATGTTCACCGCCCCGCCCGAGGCCACGCTGGAGTGGAACGATGCCGCGGTCGAGGGCAGCCACCGCTTCCTCAAGCGCGTCTGGGCGCTCGGGCAGCAGCTCGGGCAGGCCGACTGGGCCGCCACCGAAGCCAGCGCCAGCGCTGCGCAGCAGCTGTCGGACATCGCTTTTGGGCCAGCGGCCAAGGCGCTGCGGCGCGAAGTCCACAGCCTGCTCAAGCAGATCGACTACGACTACCAGCGCCTGCAGTACAACACCGTGGTCTCGGGCTGCATGAAGTTGGGCAACGCGCTCGAAGCCGCCTTGGCCGAGCAGCGCCGCGCCAGTGCCGCCGGCACCGCGCCCGACCCCAGCTTGGGGCTGGCACTGGCCGAGGGCATGGGGATATTGCTGCGCTGCCTCTACCCCGCCACCCCGCACTTGGCGCACGCGCTCTGGCAGCAACTGGGCTACGCGGCCCAACTGGGCGATTTGCTCGACGCCCCTTGGCCGCAGGTGGAGCCGCAGGCGCTGGAGCAGGACGAAATCGAACTGGTGTTGCAAGTCAACGGCAAGCTGCGCGGCGCGCTGCGCGTGAGCGCGCAAGCCGAGCGCGCGGCCATCGAAGCCGCCGCGGTGGCCCACGAAGCGGTGCAAAAATTGTCCCAAGGCGCCGCACCCAAAAAGGTGGTGTGGGTGCCGGGGCGATTGGTCAACGTGGTACTCTGATCGGGTTGTCGCTGATTTTGACTAGCCCAACGGACCGCCCGCTTTTGTATCCTGCCCCATGACCCACCGCACCAGCGTTCAACCCGCACCCACCCGCCGCCGCTGGCTGGCGGGCTTGGCGCTGGCCGCTGCGCCGCTGCTGCTGAGCGCCTGCGGCTTTCGCCTGCGTGGCACTGCCACCCCGCTGGTCTTTAGCCGGCTGCAGCTCAGCGCCCCGCCGCACAGCCCGGTGGCACGTCTGCTGATCCCGCAACTGCAGGCCAGCGGCGTGAGCTTGGTGGCGCAGCCTCTGCCGCCGGGCGGCGCGCCGCCCGAGGTGCTGCTCGACATCGCCCAGGACCAGAGCGAGCGCGCCGTGGCCGGCACCACCGCCGCCGGGCAGGTGCGCGAGCTGCAGCTGCGCCAGCGTCTGCGTTTTCGCTTGCGCACCTTGGCCGGGCGCGAGCTCATCCCCGACACCGAGCTGCTGCAGCAGCGCGAGCTCAGCTTCACCGAAGCCCAGGCCTTGGGCAAAGAAGCCGAAGAAGCGCTGCTGTACCAGGACATGCAACAAGCCTTGGCGCGCCAACTCATGGCGCGGCTGGCAGCGTTGCGCTCACTCTGACCAAGCCTATGCAAGTGCGCGTACTGGGCTGCTCCGGCGCCATCGCCCGCGATGCCCGCACCACCTCGTTTCTGCTGGACGAGCGCATCCTGATCGACGCCGGCACCGGCGTGGGCGACCTCACGGTCGATGAAATGCTGCGCATCGAGCACGTCTTTCTGACCCACGCCCACCTCGATCACATCGCCGCACTGCCCTTGATGATCGACTCCATGGCCGCCGGCTTGCGCCGCCCCCTGCTGGTGCACGCCCTGCCAGAGACCATCGCGGCGCTGCGCCAGCACATCTTCAACCACGTGATCTGGCCCGATTTTTCGCTCATCCCCTCGCCCGAGCACCCGTTCCTGCGCTTCGAGCCGCTGCAAGTGGGTGAGGTGCACGAGGTCTGCGGCCACCGCGTGCAGGCGCTGCCCGCCCAGCACAACGTGCCCGCCGTGGGCTACGCCGTGGCGACTCCCAGCGGAAACTGGGTTTTCACGGGCGACACCTGCTCGAACCCGGCCTTTTGGCGCTGCGTCAACGAGCTGCCCCTGGCCATGCTGGTAATCGAATGCGCCTTCAGCGAACGCGAGCACTGGCTGGCGCTGCGCAGCCAGCACCTCAGCCCGAGCCTGCTGGCGCTCGAGCTGGCCCAGCTCGACCTCGGCCGCCACCCGGGGCTGCGCATCGGCCTCACCCACACTAAACCGGCCGAGCGGCCCCAGATCGAGGCCGACATCGCGGCGCTGGGCTTGGCGCAGCGCTACCCCTTGATCTGGCTCGAATCGGGGCAGCGCTTCGACTTCTGATGCGCGCTGACGGCCATTGACGCGGCCGGCAAAAAACGCTTACACTGATACCTCATTCAAGAGGATCTCGCCATGCTCAAATCTGCTCTCACGCTGCTGCTGTTGTCGGCCATGGCAGCCGCCCAGGCCACGGGGGTGCCGATCGGTTTCGTCAAAACCGTCTCGGGCCAAGCCGAGGTGGTCACCGGCGCCCAGACGCAAACGGCGGCGGTCGGCACACCGGTGCATCTGGGCAGCGTGCTGCGCACCGGGGCGCGCAGCAGCATGGGCGTGACCCTGCGCGATGAAACCGTGATGTCGTTTGGCCCCAACACCGAACTCACGGTCGATGAGTTCGTCTATGCGCCGGCGCAGCGCGACGGCCGCCTGAGCACCCGGTTGGCGCGCGGCACCCTGAACTACGTCTCGGGGGCGATTGCGCGCCAGCGGCCGGATAACGTCCAAGTGCGCACCCCCACCGGGACCATCGGCATCCGCGGCACCCACTTCGTGGTTGAAGTGGACGCCGTCACCGGCCAAGTCAGCGCGCGCTGATCACCACGCGCCGGTTGCGCGCTTCGCGCGTGCCATCGGGCGTGGGCACCTCGAGCAAGCGCTCGCCAAAGCCTTCGATGGCGATCTCGGTGTCTTGCAAACCGCTGGCGCGCAGCCTTTGCGCGATGGTTTGCGCCCGGCGCAGCGCCAGCGCCTCGTTGAGCCGTGCCGGGCCGCTGGTGTCGGTGTGGCCGGCCACGGTCAGGTCGAGCGCTTGGCGCGCCCGCAGCCTCTGCACCACTTGCGGCCACTCGGCGGCGCTGGCCCGGGTCAGGTTGACGCTGCCGTCTTCAAAAAACAGCGTAAAACGCTCGGGCCGTTGCGGTTGGGCCTCGAGCGCGGCAGCGAATTCGCGCCGCACCTGCTCCTCGGGGATGGCCACGACGGGGGCTGCGCCCGTCAAAACCGTGCCCGTGAAGGCCGCGCCCAGCACCTGCTGCCCCGCGCGGCCAGTCACCACCACCTGGCCCACGCTGCCATCGGGGTTGGGCAGCAGCACCACGCGGTCGGCGCGCTGCGGCAGCGGCGGCAACACCAACGAGGCCTTGATGCGCTCGAGCGACTCCATGTGCGTGACCTGAGCCGGGCACAGCGCTGCGGCATCGAAGCCGCTGGGCTGCGCCGCCAGCGCCTCGAGCTCGGCGGCCTGGTCGGCGGGCGCGGCGCCAAACAGCGCCACCAATTGGCCCATCGAGGCCAGGGTGCGGGCCTCGGCACGCAACTGCTCGTAGCGCGAATCGACGTAGGTGCGCGTGGCGTCAAAAAACTCGGCCTGGGTGTCGAGCACGTCCAGCAGGCTGCGCTGGCCGATGTCAAACTGCTGGCGCAAGGCCGTGACGGATTTTTCCACCGCCAGCCGCTGCGCGTCGGCCAGGCGCTGGCGTATGCCCAAGGTCTGCGTGTCGTTGAAGGCGATCGAGAGGTTTTGCTGCACCTGGCGGCAAACGAGGTCCATTTCGGCCCGCGAGCGCGCCTGCAGCGCTGTGGCGCGCTGCAGCGCCGCCGTGTCGGCCCCGCCGCGATACAGGTTGTGCGACAGCACCAGCTCGGCCACCTGATCGCGAAACTCGCCGCGCACGCCGTCGCGGTTGCGGCTCTCGCTGGCCGACAGGCGCCCCTCGAAGCGCGGCATGAAGGCGGCTTGCCGGCCCTCAACCGCGTGCTGGGCCTGCTGCCAGCGGTGGTAGGCGGCGCGCAGCTGCGGGTTGGCCTCCAGCCCCTGGCGCAGCGCCGCCGCTGCCGAGTCGGGCAGGGGCGCCACGCTGCGTCCGGCTGGCCAGGCTGGCAGCTCGGTAGGCGGCAGTTGCCCGACGAAGCGCTGGTAGTTCAACCGCGCTTCATGCAAAGCCCTGGTCTCGGCCACCAGCGTCGATTCGGCCACCGCCAGCCGTGCCTGCGCCTGCTCGGAATCCACCCGCCGCCCCACGCCGGCGCGGGTGCGCTCGCCTATGGCGTCGAACAGCTTGCGGTGCTCGACGTAGTTTTCGGTGGCCAGTTCCACCCGCTGCTGCAGGCGCAGCAGCTCGAGATAGGCCAACACCACTTGCAGCGCCACCGTTTCGCTGCCGTGGCGCAGATCGAAATAGGCCGCCACCTCGGCCTGGCTGGCCTGGCGCAGCGCAGCGGCGGCCTGCCCACCATCGAACAACAACTGATTCAGGCTGATCTGCACCCCACTCACCCCCATCCAAGCCCCGCTCTGGGTGGGGGTGCGCCGCTCTTGGCGCCCGACGCTGGCCTGCAGATCAACCTGCGGCCGCCAGCCGGCTGCTGCCAACGGCGCCTGCTGGCGTGTGGCCTGCAAGGCGCGCCAGCGCTCCTGCACCTCTGGGCTGTGCAGCACAGCCGCTTGGGTGGCTTGCACCAAAGGAGCCGGCAAAGGCTGCGCACTGGCCGCCGCTGCGGCCAAACAAAGGGCAAGCCCCAGGGGTTTGAAGGGTGGCATGACACGTAGCTCCTGAGAAAATAAAAAAGGCTCACAGTGCTTGCAAACGGCGCTCAGAGCCAAAGCCAGCACCCACACAAAAAAACAATCCGTACACAGAACCAGCTCATTGCTTAGAATGATACATGAACGCCGGCGCTTGCGCAGGATTTCCCCTGTCACCCTATAGTGCCCCACCGCATCATGAAACACCTCTACCAGCGCGCCATGGCTTTTTGGTTGTCGCTGCTGGGGCTGGCCTTGGGCCTGCTGCTGCTGGTGAGCGATCCGCTGCTGCTGCAAACCCTGCGCTATCAGGTGTTCGACCAGTACCAGCGTTGGTCGCCCCGGGTCTATGCGCCGCAGCCGGTGCGCATCATCGACATCGACGAAGCCAGCCTGCAGCGGCTGGGGCAATGGCCTTGGCCGCGCACCCAAGTGGCTGAAATGGTGCAGCGGCTGCACGCGGCCGAGGTGGCCGCGATCGGCTTTGACGTCTTGTTCATCGAGCCCGACCGCACCTCGCCGCAGGCGCTGGCCCCCCTTTGGCCGTTGGCGCCGCAAACCCGCCAAGCCTTGCTGCAACTGCCCGACCACGACGCCGTGCTGGCGCAAAACTTGGCCGATCGCCACGTGGTGCTCGGGTTTTCGCTGCAGCGCGAGCGCGCCGCGCGCCCCAACGAACGCACCCCCGCCGTGACCGCGCGCTTCGTCTGGCTGGGTGGCGGGGCGCAGCCGCAGGCGCTGCACGGCTTTGATTCGGCCCTGGTGGCGCTGGACAAGCTGGAACGACAGGCCGCCGGCAACGGGGCCCTGACCTTCGTCCCCGATGCCGACGGCGTGGTGCGCCGGGTGCCGCTGGTGCTGCGGCTTGGCGATCAGCTCGTGCCTTCTTTGGTCACGGAAACGCTGCGCGTGGGGCTCGACGCCCGCAATGTGATGCTGCGCAGCGCCGAGCAGGGCCGGCCGGCGCTGGAGGAGGTGCGCATCGGCGACCTGACCCTGCCGACCACGGCGACCGGCGAGCTCTGGCTGCACTACACCGAGCCGGTGCCCGAGCGCTACATCCCGGCTTGGAAGCTGCTCAACGGCAGCGCCGATCCGGCGCTGCTGCAAGGCCACCTGGTGCTGGTGGGCAGTTCGGCGCAGGGCCTGATGGACTTGCGCTTCAACTCCTTGGGCCGCATCATGCCCGGCGTCGAAGCCCACGCGCAAGCGCTCGAGCAGGCGCTGGGCGGGCATTTTCTGACGCGCCCGACCTGGGCGCTGGGGCTGGAGGCGCTGCTGCAGGC
This sequence comes from Serpentinimonas sp. SSL01, assembly GCF_056323735.1. Taxonomy (NCBI): domain Bacteria; kingdom Pseudomonadati; phylum Pseudomonadota; class Betaproteobacteria; order Burkholderiales; family Comamonadaceae; genus Serpentinimonas; species Serpentinimonas sp. SSL01. Next base: position 2,411,260 of record NZ_CM150487.1, on the reverse strand, counting down.
CTTGGGCACCGTGCTGCTGGTGCTGCTGGCCATCTACGCCCGCGCCTTGTGGGCGGCGGCGGCGGCGGCGCTGCTGATAGGCGCCGCCTTGTGGGGCGGCTGGTGGGCCTTCAGCTCCCAGGGCTTGCTGTTCAACAGCGTGATCCCGGCGCTGGTCTGGAGCGCTGCCTTTGTGGTTGCCAGCCTTGCGCACCACTTTCGCAGCGAGCAGCAGCAGCGCTTCATCAAGCAGGCCTTTGCCCGCTATGTGTCGCCGAACCGGGTCGAATACCTGGTCGAGCACCCGCAGGACCTGAACCTGGGTGGTCAGCGCCAGACCTGCAGCTTCGTGTTTACCGATCTGGCCGGTTTTACCAGCCTGATGGAAAAAACCGACCCCGGCGAGGCGCTCGGTTTGCTCAACCACTACCTCGAGCAGATGATCGAGATTGCCTTCAAGCACCAAGGCACGCTGGACCGGATCGTGGGCGACGCGGTGGCGATCATGTTCTCGGCCCCGGTGCAGCAACCCGATCACCCGCGCCGCGCGCTGCGCTGCGCGCTCGAGATGCACGCCTTTGCCAGCCGCTACGCGAGCGAATTGCAGGCCCGCGGCATCGCCTTTGGCCATACCCGGCTGGGGGTGCACTCGGGCGAGGTGATCGTGGGCAATTTTGGCGGCAAAGCCATTTTTGATTACCGCGCCTTGGGCGACCCGGTCAATACCGCCTCGCGGCTCGAGAGCGCCAACAAGCAACTGGGCACCCGCATCTGCGTCTCGGGCCAGACGCTGGCCGACTGCCCCGACCTGCCGGCACGGCCGATCGGGCGGCTGGTGCTCAAGGGCAAGCGCCAAGATCTGGCGGTGTTCGAGCCGCTGAGCGCCGAGGTGCCCGGCCCCTACGCCCCGCTGGATGAATACCAGGCCGCCTACGCTGCGCTGGCGCAGTCGAGCGCCGAGGCGGAGCCGCTTTTTGCCGCGCTGGCGCAGCGCTACCCAGACGACCCGCTGGTGCGCCTGCACCACCAGCGCCTCAGGCTGGGCGAGAGTGGGGATCGCTTGGTGCTCGAAAGCAAATAAGGCCGTGCACGGCAGCCGCTACACTGCAGCCCTGCCATGCAAAGCTCCCCCACCCAACTGGCCGCGCACTTGCAGCGCGGCCTCAAAGCCCTCTACACCGTGCACGGCGACGAAGCGCTGCTGGTGCAAGAGGCGGCCGACGCCATCCGCGCCGCCGCGCGGGCGCAGGGCTTTGCGGAGCGCAGCGTGTGCACGGTCAGCGGCGCGCACTTCGACTGGAGCGCAGTGCTGGCCGCCGGCCGCAGCCAGAGCCTGTTTGCCGAACGCCAGCTGCTGGAGCTGCGCATCCCTTCGGGCAAACCCGGCAAGGAGGGCGCGGCGGTGCTGCAGCAACTGGCCGCCGCCGCCCCCCATCACCCCGATCTGCTCACCCTGGTGCTGCTGCCCAGGCTGGACGCCACCACCCTCAAAAGCCCCTGGTTTGCCGCGCTCGAGCAACACGGCCTGACGCTGCGCATCGATGCGGTCGAGCGCGCCCAGCTGCCGGCTTGGATCGCGCAGCGGCTGCGCCTGCAGGGGCAACACGTGCCCAGCGGCGAGGCCGGCCAGCTGTGCTTGGGTTTTCTGGCCGACCGGGTCGAGGGCAACCTGCTGGCGGCGCACCAAGAGCTGCAAAAACTCGCGCTGCTCTACCCGGCGGGCGAGCTCGGTTTTGAGCAGATCGAGCGCGCCGTGCTCGACGTGGCGCGCCACGACCCCTTCAAGCTCGCCGAGGCGGTGCTCGATGCCCAACCGCTGCGCGTGCAGCGCCTGCTCGACGGCCTGCAAGCCGACGGCAGCGCCGCCGTGCTGGTGCATTGGGCGCTGGCCGAAGACATCCGGGCGCTGTGGCGCGTGAAAAACGAGCTCGCACTAGGCAAGCCGCTGCCGCTGGCGCTGCGCGAACAGCGCGTCTGGGGCGGGCGCGAAAAGCGCTTCGAGCGCCTGCTACCCCGGCTGGGTCTGGCGCAGCTCGAACGCTGGCTGCTGGATGCGCACACCGTCGATGGCATCGTCAAGGGCCTGCGCCACCCCGACTGGCCCGCCCACCCCTGGCAGGCGCTGGAGCGGCTGGCGCAGCAGGTGGCGCAAGGGTGCGCGCTGGCGCGCTGAGCATTGGGGGCGCGGCACACGGCAGGGTACACCCGTGTCCGCACCGCATCAGTGCGCCAGCTTGGCGTTGCGGCGTTGCAGCTGGCGGTAATCGCTGGGCGACAAACCGGTGTGTTCGCGGAACACCCGGCTAAAGTGTGCGCTCTGGTTGAAGCCCCATGTCAAAGCAATCGAGGTGATGGTGCGCGCATTCAGATCTGGATTGCCCAGGTCGCGCATGCAGGCCTGCAAGCGTCGGCGCAAAATGTACAAGGCCAAGGTGCCCTCCTCCTCGCTGAAGGCATTGTGCAAATGCCGCTTGCTGCAATTGAGCGCCACCGCGATGCGCTCGATGCTCAGCTCTGGGTCGTGCAGATGCAGGCTGATGTAGTGCCGAATCCGATCCCTGAAGGCTTCCATCTGCGTGGTGCCGGTGGAGCGGCCCGCCAGCTCCAGCAAGGACAGCCGCACCAGCTCGACGATTGCCTCGCCGGCCCCGCGAGCCGCCTGCGCCCCCATGACTGGCAGCTCCTGCCAGGTGCTGCGCATGGCCTCCAGCGCCACCCGGGAAATGCCCTTTGAGCCGCCTACGTGGCGCGCCATCAGCGGCTCGAACTTGAGGCCGCGCTCCAGCAAATTCGCCTTGGGCAGCATCACGATCAGGTGCTCGACCTGCTCCGGATTGGCGACTTCGTAGCTGCCCGTGGTGTCGTAAATGGCCCAACCACCCGGGCGCACCCAAGCCTGGCGACCATGCTGCTCGACGGCGGCACTGCCTTGCCACGGCGCCACGATCTTGAGGTAACTGTTTTCGGCCGTGCGCGCCAGCTTGCTGCTGCGCATCACCCGGTGCCGGTTGGCCTCCAACTTGGTCAGCACCACCTCGCCGGCCCGGCTTGACAGCACCCGACCGTCGAAGCTTGCGTCGCCGTACAGATCCGAATCCAGGCCGCCGAAGTGGCCCGAAATCCAGTCTGCCCACGCCAACGGGCGCTCCTTGACCGGGTACAAATCGGTGCTCATCGACTGGGATGGGGTCATCATTGGCTCCAGATTGCGTGTGCGCCAAATTATCGGGCTGGCCCCTTGCTTCAGCCAGCTTTTTTGGGCTAGGGTAATCCCGCTCCTTGCTGCACGCATCGTCAAAACGCCGTGCACCGTGGTGCAAGCGCGCGCGGCAGCAAACTTCTACGATGCCCCCATTCCGCACCCGCATCCGCTTCCGCACCAGGAGACCAGCATGAATCACCCCACCCGCCGCACCGTCGTCCAAGGCAGCGCCGCCGCCTTGGGCACCTTGGCCTTTGCGCCGCCTCTGCTGGCCCAGGGGGCACCGGTGCGCATCGGCTACTCCATGTCGCGCACCGGTCCGTGGACGGTGGGCGCCCAGACCAGCCAGGAGCCCAACTACATTCTGTGGGCCGAGCAGCAAAATGCCGCCGGTGGCCTCAACGTGCAGGGCGTGCGCCGCCGGATCGAGCTGATCGGCGTCGATGACCGCAGCGACATGGAAACCGTGATCCGCACCTACGAGCGGCTGATGGGCAGCGAGCGCGTCGATCTGGTGCTGCCGCCTTGGGGCAGCAGCGCCAACTTTGCCGTCGCCCCGCTGGCCAACCGCCACGGCTACCCCTTCCTGGCCCCGACCGCACTCTCCAGACGCCTGGTCGAGCTGCGCCTGCCCTTTTTCTTTCTGACGCTGCAACAGCCCGCGGCCATGGTGGGTGCGCTGGTCGACATGTTGCGCGCCAACGGCGTGCGCAGCCTAACCTGCATCTACGTCGATGACCTGTTCGGGCTGGAGAACTTTGCCGCCTTGCGCGTGGCCTTGCAGGGCAGCGGCATCGAGATGGTGGACCACCGCAGCTACCCGCTGGGCGTGCGCGATCTGGCGCCGGTGCTGCGCACGATGAAAGGCCGCAACCCGGACGCCTTTGTCGGTTTCACCTACCCGCCGGATACCGTGCTGGCCAGCCGCCAGTCGCGCGAGATCGCCTTCAACCCGCGCTTTTTCTATGCCTCGGTCGGGACCGCGTTTCCGATGTTTCGCGAAGTCATGACCCCGACCGGCGCCGAAGGCGTGATGGGCATGGGCTCGTGGAACCGCCGCAGCAGCCCCGGGGCACAGGCCTATTTTGAGGCCCATGTGGCGCGCCACAACCGCGAGCCCGACCGCTGGGCCAGCGGACACACCTGGGCGGCGCTGGAGATTCTGAGCGCTGCCGTGGCCCGGGTCGGGCTGGATCGGCGGGCCATCCGCGATTTCGTGGCCGGCAACACGCACCGCACCATCGTCGGTGACATCCGCTTCAGCGGCAGTGAAAACGTCGGCACGCCGGGCACGGTGGGGCAGTGGCAACGCGGCGAGTTCGAGGTCGTCTGGCCGCGCGCAGTGGCCACCGCAGCCCTCAACCCGAACAAGCCCGCCTGGTAATTCCACGCCAGCCCTTTACGGCGCGGCCGCCCACCCACGGCCCGCGCCGCACGCAGGCCTGCACCCACGCACCCACGCACCCACGCACTTTCATGTCCCTTTCTACATGGATCGAGCTGATCGTCTCCGGACTCATCACCGGCGGCATCTATGCGCTCATCGCCTTGGGGCTCAACCTCCAGTACGGGCTGATGCGCATCCTCAACATCGCCCACGGCGAGTTTCTGCTGGTCGGCGCCTTCCTGACCTGGATGGTGCACACCAGTTTTGGCCTGTCGCCGCTGCTGATGTTGCCCGTGACTTTTGGCCTGCTGCTGCTGCTGGGCTGGGTGCTGCACAGGCTGTGCTTTAGGCCGCTGACGCAGACTTCGCCCAATCTGGACGTGTTCGAGGCGCGTGGCCTGATGGTCGCCTTCGGGCTGATGTTCTTGGTCAAGAGCTTCGTCACCTACGTCTGGGGTGGCGACATCCGCGGCTACGACTACCTGTCGCAACCGGTGCACCTAGGGTTTGGCCAGTTTGCCGCCAACAAGCTGCTGATCTTCGCGCTGGCGCTGCTGTTTTGCGCCGCCCTGATCGTGCTGCTGCGCCTGACGCTGCTGGGCAAAGGCGTGCGCGCGCTGATGCAGTCGCCGATGGGCGCGCAACTGGTGGGCATCGACACCAAGCGCTTGCACCCGCTGATGTTTGGCATCGGCCTGGGGCTCTCGGGCGTGGCCGGGGTGCTGATCTCGATGGCATACACCATCAGCCCGGACATGGGCCAAGCCTACACCATCACGGCCTTGATCGTCATCGCGCTGGGCGGCTTTGGCAGCATGGGCGGGGCCTTGGTCGGCGGTTTGTTGCTCGGGGTGATCGAGGCCATCGCCATGCATTTCACCAGCCCATCGCTCAAGGCGCTGCTGTCGTATCTGGTTTTCATTGGCGTGCTGGTGTTGCGCCCTGAAGGTTTGTTCACTCGCAAGGGGCGCAAGGCATGAATTCCCGTCAAACGCTGCTGCGCGATGTGCTGATCTTGTTCGCTTTCGCCGGCTGGGCCGTGGCCCTGCCTGGCTTTGCCAGCGATTTCGTGCTCTCGATGGCCCTGACCTGCCTGATGTACGTGGCGCTGTCAACCAGTTGGGCGCTGTTCTGTGGCACCACTCGCTACCTGTCGCTGGCCACGGCGGCCTTCTTCGGCGTCGGTGCCTACACCAGCGCGCTGCTGGTCGAGACTTGGCCCTGGTGGCAGGTGGTGGCGCTGGGAGCGCTGGTCGCGGCGCTGCTGGCGGTGTTCATGGGCGCGCTGGTGCTGCACCTGCGCGGCACCTACTTCGCCATCCTGACCTTTGGCATGACCGAACTCATCCGGCATACCGTCACCTTCTACGAAAGCACGGTCACCGGCACCGTCGGGCGCATGATTCTGGTGGCACCCGACAGCAAGACGGTCTACTACACGGTGCTGCTGCTGGCGGTGGCGGCGGTGGCGACCTCGATCGTGGTGCGCCGCACCCGCTTTGGCCTGGCCATGCAGGGCATCGGCTCCGACGAGCAACGGGCCCAGACCCTGGGCGTGGACACCCGGCTGGTCAAGATCGGTGGCTTTGCCCTGACCGCCGCCTTTGCCGGGGCCGTCGGGGCGGCGATGGCGGTGCGCTGGACCTACATCGACCCGACCACCGTGTTCAACCCCTTCATCGGCTTTCAAACCGTGCTGATCGCGCTCATAGGCGGCGCCATGACGCTGTGGGGGCCGCTGCTGGCAGCGATCCTGTTCAGCATCTTGGCGGAAACCCTGCGCCTGCAGGCGCCCGAGCTGTACATGATGTCGCTGGGCTTGCTGCTGATCCTGTTCGTGCTCTACCTCCCCGGCGGGCTGGCTTCGGTGCGCTGGTTCATGCTGCATGCGGCCTGGAGCGCCCTGCGCGAAGGCTGGCGCGTGCGCCGCTACAGGTGGAGCGGGCAGCAAGCGCGCGACGAAGCGCGCGCGCGCCAACGCGCCCGGGAGCGTCGTCATGTCTGAGCTGCACCCACAAAACCAGCTCCCGCCCTTGCTGGAGGCGAGCGAGATCACGGTGCGTTTTGGCGGCCTGACCGCTGTCGATGGGGTCGATGCGGTGTTTCGCGCCGGCGAACTGGTCGGCATCATCGGCCCCAACGGCGCCGGCAAGACGACCTTTTTCAACGCCATCTCGGGCGTGCTGCGCCCCACCAGCGGCAAGCTGCTGGTGGACGGACACGACCTGATCGGCCGCAACCCGCACCGCTACGCCGCGCACGGCATCGCCCGCACCTTCCAGACCCCGCGCGTGTTTGCCGACATGGCGGTGCGCGACAACGTCGAGTTCGGCTTGAAGTTCGCCGGTCGCCGACCCCGGCCATGGGTCTTCTGGGGCCCTGAGACGCGCGTGCCGTGGGCCTTGCGTACGCCTGAGAGCATCCTGGAGCTGATCGGCTTGGCGCAACTGGGCAACCTGCCCGCAGCAGCCATCACGCCTTCGCAGCAGCGCCTGCTCGAGATCGGCATGGCGCTGGCGACGCGGCCGCGGCTGCTGTTGCTCGACGAGGTTGCCGCCGGGCTGACCGAGGCCGAGCTCGAGAACATGGCGCAACTGATCCGGCGCATCCGCGACGAGCTCGATCTGAGCGTGATCTGGATCGAACACGCCGTCACCACCTTGCTGCGCCACGTCGAGCGCGTGATCGTGCTGCACCAAGGGCGCAAGATCGCCGACGCCAGCCCGGCCGAGGTGGTGCGCAACCCGGACGTGATCGAAGCCTACCTCGGTGACGAGATGGAGAGCACCGCATGATGTGGTACCGCAACACCCCCTTCACCTTGGGCGCGCAAGAGGCCGCCCGGCTGTGGGTTGATGATCTGAGTGCGGGTTATGGCAATTTTCTGGTGCTGCGCAAGCTCTGTTTAGAAGTCAAGCCCGGCCTGACCGTGATCTTGGGGCCCAACGGAGCGGGCAAGTCCACATTGCTCAAAGCCCTCAACGGCCTGATCGGGCGCAGCGGCCATGTCTGGCTCGATGACGCGGAGCTGCCCAGCCAGACGCACGAAATCGTCCGTGCCGGGGTGGCCCTGGTGCCAGAAGGTCGGCAGTTGTTTCCGCAGTTGACGGTGCGCGAGAACCTAGAACTTGGCGGCTGGCTGGTGCCCAAGGGTGAGCGCGCACGGCGCTTGGAACAGGTCTTGATCGACTTTCCCAAGCTCAAGGAGCGCGCCAGCCAACTGGCCGGCACCATGAGCGGCGGCGAGCAGCAGATGGTGGCGGTGGCGCGCGCGCTGATGAGTGCGCCGCGCTTGCTGATGCTCGACGAGCCTTCGCTTGGCCTGGCGCCGCGCATGGTCGATGAGTTGCTGCTCATCGCGCGGCGCATCGCCGACGCCGGCACCACGGTGCTGATGGTCGAGCAGAACGTGAAAAAGGCACTGGCCGTGGCCGACCGCGGCTACGTGATGGAGCGCGGCACCCTGGTCGCCAGCGGCGCCGCCAGGCTGCTGGCGCGATCGAACGTGATCCGCGAGGCCTACCTCGGTGCCGCCGCCTCCGCCACCCCACAGCCCGCAACGGCCGCCAAGGCCGCCCGATCGTCGCTGGCCAGCGAACGATCAACCTAGCCGCACCGCTTTTTTATCGCTGTTCAATCTGGAGCCCCCCTATGTCTGATTTGTCCATGCTGATCAACGGCCTGAAAGTGAGCGCCGAGCGCGGTGCCACCTTCGAGCGCCGCAACCCGCTCGACGGCACCGTGGCCACCCGGGCCCCAGCGGCCTCACCCGCCGACGCCGTGCTGGCCGTGGAGGCTGCCGCTGAAGCCTTCAGGAGCTGGAGCCAGACCGGGCCCAACGAGCGCCGCTCGCTGCTGCTCAAGGCCGCCGACGCCCTGCAAGCCAGAACCCCGGCCTTCATCGAGGCCATGGCGGCCGAGACCGGGGCCACCGGCCCGTGGGGCGGTTTCAACGTCATGTTGGCCGCCGGCATGATCCGCGAAGCCGCCGCGCTGACCACCCAGGTCGCCGGCGAGGTCATCCCCTCGGACGTACCGGGCAGCTTGGCCATGGGCATGCGCCAGCCAGCCGGGGTGGTGCTGGGCATTGCGCCCTGGAACGCGCCCGTCATCCTCGGGGTGCGCGCCATCGCCACCCCGCTGGCTTGCGGCAACACGGTGGTGCTCAAAGGCAGCGAGAACTGCCCGCGCACCCACGCCCTGATCGCCGAAGCCTTCCAAGAGGCCGGCTTTGCCCCCGGAGTCGTCAACTACCTCACCAACGCCCCCGCCGATGCCGCGGCGGTGGTCGATGCCATGATCGCGCATCCGGCGGTGCGCCGCGTCAACTTCACCGGCAGCACCCGAGTCGGCAAGATCATCGCCATCACCTGCGCGCGCCACCTCAAGCCGGTGGTGCTCGAACTCGGCGGCAAGGCGCCCCTGATCGTGCTCGATGACGCCGATATAGAGGACGCCGTCAACGCCGCCGCCTTTGGCTGCTTTGCCAACAGCGGCCAGATCTGCATGAGCACCGAGCGCTTGATCGTCGATCAGAAGGTGGCCGACGAGTTCGTGCGTCGCTTTGCCGACAAGGCCAAGGCGCTGCCGCTGGGCGACCCACGCAAGCCCGAGCCGGTGGTGCTGGGTTCGGTGATCGGCATGCACACCGTGCACCACTGCAACGAGTTGATCGACGACGCGCTGGCCAAAGGCGCCCGGCTGCTCTGCGGCGGCAAGGCCGACAGCACCCTGATGCCAGCCACCTTGCTCGACCACGTGACACCGGCCATGCGCATTTACCACGAGGAGACCTTCGGCCCGGTCAAGTGCATCGTGCGCGTCAAAGACACCCAGCAGGCCGTGGCCTGCGCCAACGACAACGAATACGGCTTGTCGGCCGCCGTCTTTGGCGCCGACCTAGCGCGCGCCTTCAATGTGGCGCGCCAGATCGACACCGGCATCTGCCACGTCAACGGCCCCACGGTGCACGACGAAGCCCAGATGCCCTTTGGCGGCGTCAAGGGCTCGGGCATGGGGCGCTTCGGCGGGCGCGCCGGCATCGCCGAGTTCACCGATTTGCGCTGGATCACGGTGCAAACGCAACCGCGGCACTACCCGTTCTGACCAGCGCCCGCTAGGCCCTCATCCGACACGCGCTGCCTTCGCTTTTTCTTTCACCCATCACACCGGCTTTGACCGCTAGGAGACAAACATGACCCAACCCCCCCGCCTTTCCCGCCGCCACGTGCTCGCCATGGGCGCCGGCCTCGCCTTGAGTGCGCCGCTGCTGCCCGCGCTGGCGCAGTCCTTCCCGACCCGGCCGCTGCGCCTGGTCGTCAACTTCGCACCGGGCAGCACACCCGATATCGTGGCGCGTGCGGTGGGGCGGCAAATTTCACAATCGCTGGGGCAGCCGGTGGTGGTCGAGAACCGCTCCGGCGGCGGCGGCATGATTGGCCTCAACGCCGTGCACACGGCTGCACCCGACGGCTATACGCTGGGGCTGATTGCCGGCAGCACCATGGTCATCGGGCCGCACCTGCTGCGCAAGACCTACGACCCGCTGCGCGAGATGGTGCCGGTGGCGGCGGCGGCGCGCTTCGAGCTGTTCTTGGTCACGCGCGCCGGCCTGCCCTTCGACGACTACGCCGGCTTGATCCGCCACATGCGCGCCAACCCGGGCCGGCTGAATTTTGGCTCACCCGGCAATGGCAGCTCGCCGCACATCGCCGCCGAGATGCTGCAGGCAGCCACCCAGACCCAAGCGGTGCACATCCCGTACCGCGGCTCGGCCGACGTCATGCAGGCCTTGCTGGCCGGCACGGTCGATTGGGCGTTTGATCCCGGCGTGGCGTTCCAGCACGTGCACGCCGGTCGCCTGCGCATGTTGGCCGTCACCGGGGAGCGGCGGGTCGAGCAGTTTGCCAACGTCGCCACGCTGCGCGAACTGGGCTTGGCCGATTTTGACGTGGGCACCTCGCATGCCTTTTGGGCTCCGCCCGGCACACCAGCGCCCATCGTCGAGCGCCTCAACCGCGAGATCAACAGCGCCCTAGCCGTGCAGAGCGTGATCGACCCGATCCGCAGCTTTGGCGCCCAACCCACGCCCTTGACGCCGGCCCAGCTTCTGGCGCTGTCGCGCACCGACAGCGAGCGTTACGGCCGGGTGGTGCGCGAGCGCAACATCACGGCGGACTAAAGCGGCGCGTGCACGCAGCGGCTGGCAAGCAGCGATGATGCGCGCTTGAGAGGGCGCCCCCTCAGTCGCCCACGCCGGGCGCCAGCGTGTCCACCCAGAGCGCGAACTCGATGTCGCGCAGGCTCAAGCCCCCCACTTCGTGGGTGGTGAAGGCGATGTCAACCCGGTTGTACACATTGGCCCACTCGGGGTGGTGGTTGCGCTGCTCGGCCGCCAACGCGACCCGGCTCATGAAGCCGAAAGCGGCGTTGAAATCGCTGAACACCAAACACCGCTCCAGCGCGTGGCGCTGCGGGTTGAAGCGCCACAGCGGCAGGCGTTCGATCTGGGCTTGCAGGGCCGCCCCTTCGAGTTTTTTCATGGTCTGCTCTGCTCCTGTGTCTAGGCGCTACCGGGTGGGCAGGGCTGCGGGGCCTACGGGGGCCGTGCAATCGACGGACCCAAACACCTGCGCCCACAGCGCGCGCACCGCCGCGCTGTGCTCGGCCACCAGCGCCGGGTCGATCTGGGTGCTGGCTTCGTCCAGCCGCGCCCGGTGCTGGCGCTGGCGCAGGGCGCGGTAGGCGCGCGCGGCCGCTTGGCCCACGCCGGCGGGCAGCAGCCCGGCGTGCTCGGCGGCGTGCAACAAGGCGATGTTGCCGCTGTTGGCGCACAGCGCCGGGTGCGCGGCGGCGTGCGCCAGCACCAGGTGCTGCACCGCAAACTCGACATCGACCATGCTGCCGGGGCTGTGCTTGATGTCGAACAACCCCGCACGCACCGGATGCGCTTGGCGCAAGCGCTCGCGCATGGCGCAGATTTCGGCCGCCAGTGCGGCGCTCGAGCGCGGCGCCGTCAGCACCGCCAGACGCACGTCCTCGAAGCGCTGCACCAGATCGGGCGGCCCGAGCACGCAGCGCGCGCGCGTGATCGCTTGGTGCTCCCAAGTCCAGGCGGTGTTGCTGCCGCGGTTTTGCTGGTAGTGCGCAAAGGCGTCGAAGCTGGTCACCAGCAGGCCCGAGTTGCCGTTGGGGCGCAGCGCGGTGTCGATCTCGTACAGATCGCCCTCGCCGGTCTTGACGGTGAGCCAGTTGATGAGCTTGCGCACCAAGGTGGCATAGACCTCGCTGGAGCGCTCGTCTGGGTCGTCGTAAACGAACACGATGTCGAGGTCGCTGCCGTAGCCCAGCTCTTTGCCGCCGAGCTTGCCGTAGCCGATGATGGCGCAGCGCGGCTCGTCGCGGTGACGCTGCTTGAGGCGCTGCCAGCACCAGCGGCCGCTCACGCGCAGCACGGCGTCGGCCAAGGCGCTCAGGTCGTCGGCCACCTGCTCGACCGTGAGCACGCCTTCCACGTCGCGCGCCAGCGTGCGAAAGACCTCGGCGTGGTGCGCGCGGCGCAGCAGGTCCAGCAGCGCCTCTTCGTCGTCGTCGCCGCCGGCGGCCAGCGCCTGACGGCGCGCCTCGAGGTCGGCCTCGAACTGCGGCGCCTCGAAGCGCTCTTGGTACAGCTGCTGCCCGGCCAAGTCGTCGATCACACCGGGATGGCGCAACAGGTAGCGCGCCGGCCACTGGGCGGCACCGAGCATGCGCAGCAGCCGCTCGTGCACCGCCGGGCGCTCTTGCAGCAGCGCCAGGTAGCTCTCGCGGCGCAGCAGCGGCTCGATCCAGTCGCACAGGCGCAGCGCCGCGCCCTCGCTCACCCGCCCTTCCTCGAGCCAAGCCCCGGTGCGCTGCAGCAGCCGCAGCAGGCGCTGGCGCGCGCTCTCGCGCAAACCCTGCACGCGCGGCGACTCGACCCACTGCGCCACCCGCAAGCCCAGCCCCGGCGGCAGTTGCGCCAGCACGGTGAGCCAATCGTGGCTCGGCGCCGCCGGCGCGTGGCCGTTGCAGCCTTTGCCGTTGCAGGGCAGCGCACCGGCCCCGAGCAGGGTGTCGAACTCTTGCGCCACCAGTTCGCGCTGGGCGTCGAGCACGCACAAAAAAGCGGCGGTGTCGGCAAAGCCTAGGGTCTGGGCAATCCAACCCAAGTCGTCGTCGCGCGTCGGCAGCAGATGGGTTTGCTGGTCGTCCAGGTACTGGATGCGGTGCTCCACCTTGCGCAGCAGTTCGTAGGCCTGCGCCAGCGCAACCGCCTTGGGCTCGGGCATCAGGCCGGCGCGCACGAGCCGCTTCAGCGCCTCCAGCGTTGCGCGGGTGCGCAGCTCGGGGAACTGGCCAGCGCGCACCACTTGCAGCAGCTGCACCGTGAACTCGATCTCGCGGATGCCGCCGCGCGAGAGCTTGACGTCGTTCAAACGGCCCGGGTTGCCCGCCGCCCGTTTGGCCGCGTGCTCCCGAATCTGCTGGTGCAGGCTGCGCAGCGCATCGAACACGCTGTAGTCGAGGTAGCGCCTGAACACAAAGGGCTGCACCAAGGCGCGCAGCGCCTGCGGGTGGTCGGTGTCCAGCACTTGCTGCGGCGCCACGACGCGGCTTTTGAGCCAGGCAAAGCGCTCCCATTCGCGCCCCTGCACCAGAAAATACTCCTCGAGCGCGTCGAGCGAGAGCGCGGGCGGGCCCGAGTTGCCGTTGGGCCGCAACGCCAGATCGACCCGAAACACCTGGCCGTGCTCGGTGTTGTCGCCTATCAGGCTGTAAATGCGCTTGACCGCCTTGGCAAAATACTCGTGGTTGCTGATGCGCCCGCGCCCGAGCGCGTTGCCGCGCGTTTCGCCGTCTTGGTCGTAGACGTAGATCAGGTCGATGTCACTCGACACGTTGAGCTCGCGCGCCCCCAGCTTGCCCATGCCCACGATCCACAACTCGGCCCGGCGCCACCCGGCCGCAGCCTTTGCATTTGCGGCGGTTGCAGAGGTTGCGGCAAGCGCTTCATCCGGGCACGTGGGCGCGCCATGGACCTCGTCGAGCTCGCTCAAAGCCACCTGCAAAGCGGTGTCGAGCGCGAGTTCGGCCAGATCGGTCATGGCCCCGGTGACCAGTGCCAGCGGGGCCTCGTGCTCCACGTCCAACACCGCGAGCCGCTCGAGCACCAAATGGCGCAGCACGCGCAGGGCCGCAGGCGTGTCCAAGCCCCCCGCTTGCAGCGCCGCCAGCGTCTGGCGCATGGCAGCGGCCGTGGGCGGCCCCGGCGGCAACAGCGCCAGCTCGGCGTGGTAGCGGCGCCGGATGCGTTGCACGAAGCGCGAGTGGGCCGCGGCTTCGAGAGCTTTTGATACAACTTGGTCCGGGCCGCCAGGGCCCAAAGTGGCGCTAACCATCATAATTTGGTGTGCTCGATAAACCCCGCTCCCCCCATCCACCGCGCTGGCTGCACTGGCAGGCCCGGCTGCTGCGTGCGCTGTTGTGGCTGCTGGTGGCGGCGTGGCTGCTGCTGGGGCTCAGTTGGGTGGCGTTGCATCAGCTCATTGTGCCAAGAGTTGACCAATGGCGTCCGGCGCTGGAGCGCATGGCCAGCGAGGCGCTGGGGGTGAAGGTCGAGATCGGGGCCCTGACGGCCAACTCCAGCGGCCCGGTGCCCAGCCTGCAACTGCGCGACGTGGTGCTGCGCGACGCCGCCGGCGCCGAAGCGCTGCGCCTGCCCAGCGTGCGCGCCGCGTTGTCGCTGCCCTCGTTGTGGCGGCTGGGCTTTGATCAGATCGTGGTCGAAGGCGCGGTGCTGGAGTTGCGCCGCAGCACCGATGGGCGCTGGCTGCTGGGCGGCATCGATCTGGGCCACCTCGAACGCACCGGCGACGAAAGCCCGCTGGCCGACTGGTTGCTGGGGCAAACCGAGCTGGCCCTGTTGCAAGGCACATTGCGCTGGCACGACCAGACCCGCCCCACGCTGCCCGTGGCCGAGTTCACGGGCATCGACCTGGTGCTGCGCAACCCCGGGCGCCAGCACCAGTTCCGGCTCGACGCCACCCCGCCCGCGCACTGGGGCCAGCGCCTGAGCGTGCGCGGCGATTTCACCCGCGCGTTCTGGCAACTGCGCCCGAGCCAGTGGCGCTATTGGCGCGGCACCCTTTATGCCGATCTGCCGTGGGTCGATTGGGCGCACATGGGGCGCTACATCGATGCACCCAACTGGCTGGGTTTGCAGGTGCAACAGGGGCAGGGAGCGGCGCGCTTGTGGCTCGATTGGCAGCGCGGCGCGCTGCGCCAGGCCAGCGCCGACCTCGGTTTGCAACGGGTGCAGCTGCAGTGGCCCGAGGTGGCGCAGCCATTCGAGTTGCAAAACCTGCAAACCCGGCTCGAGTTGCAGCACGAGGGGCTGCAAACCACTTTGAGCACCCACGGGCTGGGCTTTCGCACCGCCGACGGGCTGGTGTGGCCGGGCGGCAACGTGCGCCACCTGCACACCCGCAGCAGCGACACGGCACCGGCCGGTTTTGCGCTCCAGGCCGAGCGGCTCGATGCGCAGGTGCTGAGCCAACTGGCGCTGCACCTGCCCCTGCCCGCGCTCGCGCACCAGTGGTTGCGCGACACCGCCCCCAGCGGCTTGGTGGAGCAGATACAGATGCAATGGAGCGCCGCCCAAGCTGCGGGCGCAGGCCAAACCGCAGGCGCCGACCAGACCGGGGCCGCAGCCAGCTGGAGCGCCAGCGGCCGCCTGCGCAACGTCGGGCTGCGCGCTGGGGCTGCTCCGCCGGTGTACCGCCATGCGAAGGGCTGGGACGTGCACACGCCCGGGCGCCCCGGCATCGGCGGCGCCGACCTCGACTTCAACCTCACCTCGAGCGGCGGGCAGGCCGAGCTGCGGCTCGACAACGGGCACCTCGATCTGCCCGGCGTCTTTGCCCAACCCAGGGTGACGCTGCAGCGGCTGCAAGCCGGCCTGAGCTGGCGCGTGGTAGGCGATCAGATCACCGTCGAAGTGCCGCGCCTGCTGCTGCGCAACCCCGACCTCGAAGCCGAGCTGCAGCTGAACTGGCGCAGCGCCGACCCGGCCCTGAGCCCGGCGCGCGCGCGTTTTCCGGGGGTGATCGAGCTCGATGGCCGCATCCTGCGCGCCGACGCGGCGCAGGTGGTGCGCTACCTGCCGCTCAACGTGGGACCGGAGACCAAAGCCTGGCTGCGCAGCGCCATCGTCGCCGGGCGCATCGAGCAAGCGCTGGTGCGGGTGCGCGGCGATCTGAGGAACTTTCCCTATCAGCAGCCGGGCAGCGGCGTGTTCACGCTCGAGGCACCGTTGCATGACGTGCAACTCGACTACGCCCCGGCGCACCTGCTGCCGGCGGGCAGCCCGCCTTGGCCCACCCTGCAGGTGCCACAGGCGCGCCTGCTGATCGAGGGCACGCGCTTGCGCCTGGAACAAGCCAGCGCCCAAGTGCGCCTTTGGCCGCAGTTGCGCATCGTGCAGGCCCAAGCTGAAATCCCCGACTTCATGGCCACCGAGCCGCAACTGCGCGTAAACGGCCAATTGCGCGGCCCGGCCACCGACGCCTTGGCTTTGGTGCGCAGCTCGCCGCTGCGCCAAATGACCGAGGCCGCGCTCGACCAGGCCCAGGCCAGCGGCGCGCTCGAGCTGGGGCTGCAACTCGAGATGCCGCTCAACGACACCAACGCCACCCGCGTGCGCGGGCAGTTGCGTTTTGCGGGCAACGAGCTGCGCATCGGCCCCGAAAGCCCGACCCTGCAGGCGCTGCACGGGGTGCTGAACTTCAGCGAAAGCGGCTTCGACATCCCTGCCGCCAGCGCCCAGATGCTGGGCGGGCCGCTGCGTTTCTCGGGGCGCATGGCCACCGAGCAGGGCCAGTCGGTGCTGCGCTTGCGCGGCACCGGCCAAGCCACGGCGCTGGGCCTGTCCCAAGCCGAGCCGTGGCCTTGGCTGGCCCCGCTGGGGCGTGCCGGCAGCGGCAGCGCCACCTACCAGGCCGAACTGCGCATCGGCCCCGAGGGCACCTCGGTGCAGGTGGACTCCAACCTGCAGGGCCTGGCGCTGCAGCTGCCCGCGCCGCTGAGCAAAAGCGCCGAGGCGGCGCTGCCGCTGCGGCTGCGCATCGAGCCGCTGGCCGGTGCCCCTAGAGGGGCCACACGCGACGAATTGCAGCTCGAACTGGGCAGCAGCCCCACCCCTTGGCTCAGCCTGCACTACCAACGCGAGCACCGTGGCGCGGCCACCCGCGTGCTGCGCGGCAGCGTGGCCGTGCGCAGCGCGCGCCCGGCGCTGCCCGCCTCGGGCGTGCTGGCCGCGCTCGATCTGGGCGATTTCGACGCCGACGCTTGGGCACGCCTCTACGCTGCCCCCCAAGTGACGCCTGCGCCCACCACAGCCGCCGCTCCGGCACCAGCCGCCAGCGCGCTCAGCCTGCAAGACAGCCGCCCCTACTGGCCCACGCAGTGGCGGCTGCAAGCTGCGCGAATCACCCACTCCGGCCGCAGCTGGCACGACCTGAGCTTGAGCGGCAGCTTGGAGCGCGACACCTGGCGCGCAACGGTGGTGGCGCGCGAACTGGCCGGGCAACTCAGCTACCGAGCTGGCGGCCCCCAAGCGGCCGGCTTGGTGCACGCGCGCCTGAGCCGCCTCGACTGGCCGCGCGCCGGCGTCGAGCAGCCAGCCGAAGCGGTGCTGCAGCAGCCCAACGCCATGCCGGCCATCGACTTGGTGATCGAGCGCCTGCGCCTAGACGGGCGCGAGCTCGGGCGGCTGGAGGTGCAGGCCGCGAACCGCTTGGCCACCCAAGGGCCGCAGGCGGGCGTGTCCGAATGGCGCCTGAATGCGCTCACGCTCAACACGCCCGAAGCCACCCTCAAAGCCAGCGGCAACTGGGTCGCGCACGGGCTCGATGCCGCCGCCCGGCGCACCGCCTTGCGCCTTGAACTCGACATCCGCGACGCCGGTGCCTTGCTCACGCGCATGGGCCAGCCGCAGACCATCCGCGGCGGCCAAGGCCGCATCGAGGGCCATTTGGGTTGGCTGGGTTCGCCCTTGAACTTCGACACCCCCAGCCTGAGCGGCGAGCTGCAGCTCGACGTCGGGCGCGGCCAGTTTCTGCGCGCCGAACCCGGGGTAGCCAAGCTGATCGGGGTGCTCAGCCTGCAGGCGCTGCCGCGGCGGCTGATGCTGGATTTTCGCGACGTGTTCAGCGAAGGCTTCGCCTTCGACTTCATCCGCGGCAACGTCTCCATCGCCCAAGGCGTGGCGCGCAGCAACAACCTGCAGATGAAGGGCATCAACGCCGCCGTGCTGCTGGAGGGCAGCGCCGACACCGTGCGCGAAACCCAGGACCTGCGCGTGGTGGTGGTACCCGAGCTCAACGCCGACACCGTCTCGCTGGTGGCCACCCTCATCAACCCGATCACCGGGCTGGGCACCTTTCTGGCCCAGTTTCTGCTGCGCCAGCCGCTGCAGCAAGCGGCCACACGCGAGTTTCACATCACCGGCCCCTGGGCCGACCCCGTGGTCACACCGGTCGTGCGCCAGCCCGCTGCCGCGCGCCCAGACCTCAACTAAGCGAGCCAGAAAATGAAAGTCGCCACCTTGCAAATGGTCTCGGGCAGCCAGCTCCAGGCCAACCTCGATCAAGCCCAGGCCCTGCTGCAGCAAGCGCACGCGGCCGGCGCCGAACTGGCCGTGCTGCCCGAGTATTTTTGCTTCATGGGCCAGCGCGAGACCGACAAACTGGCGCTGGCCGAGGCGCACGGCAGCGGCCCGATCCAAGACTTTCTGGCCGCTGCGGCGCGCCAGTTTGGGTTGTGGATCGTCGGCGGCACGCTGCCGCTGCAAAGCCCGGTGCCGAATCGCGTGGCCAACGCCTGCCTGGTGTTCGACCCCAGCGGCCGGCCGGTGGCGCGCTACGACAAAATCCACCTCTTTTGCTACGACAACGGCCGCGAGCGCTACGACGAAGCGGCGGTGCTGGTGGCCGGCAACACGCCCGTGGCCTTCGAGCTGCCCGACCGCAGCGGCCAGCGCTGGCGCGTGGGCCTGAGCGTGTGCTACGACCTGCGCTTCCCCGAGCTCTACCGGCAGCTGCAGGCCGATTTGCTGCTGGTGCCCGCCGCCTTCACCCACGGCACCGGGCAGGCGCACTGGGAGCTGTTGCTGCGCGCGCGCGCGATCGAAAACCTGGCTTACGTGGCCGCCAGCGCCCAAGGCGGGCAGCACGACAACGGCCGCCAGACTTGGGGCCAAAGCATGGTCATCGACCCCTGGGGCAACGTGCTGGCGCAGCGCGCCAGCGGGCCCGGCGTGGTACTGGCTGATCTTGATTGGGCCCGGCTGCAACAGGTGCGCCAGCAGCTGCCGGCGCTGCAGCACCGGCGCTTTCACACCCCGCCGTGCCAGCCCTGAACCCGGCCCTTAACTCGGCCCTAAACCCTGCCTTGGTGCTGCGCCGGCTGTTGTGGCTGCTGGCCGGCCTGCTGCTGGCGGCCCTGTTTGCGCTGCTGGTGTTTTTGCTGCGCGAATACCAGCACGGTCAGATTCAAGAGGCGCTGGAGCGCGAGGCCGCACGCATGAGCTTGGATGTGCGCAGCGGGCTGGCACGCAGCGTGCAAGACCTGCACGCCCTGCAAAGCGTGGCCCCCAGCCCAGCCTTCTGGCCCAGCGCCGCGGCCGATCTGCTGAGCTCGCAGCGCAAACTGGTGCACCTCGAGTGGCGCGACCCAACCCACAGCGTTTTGGTGGAGCGGCTGTCGCCCTTTTGGCCGACGCTGCACGCGATGCGCCCGCGCCACGACGCCCTCATCGACGTGCGCCAGACCTGCGCGCTGGCGCGCCGCCTCGATGAAGCGGCTTATTCGAGCAGCTACTTCTGGCCACTGCCACAGGGCCGGGGCGTCGAGCTGATGGAGCTCTGCCTGCCCCTAAAGCGCAACGGTCGCCCCGACGGCTACCTGGTGGCCACTTACGCCATGGCGGGGCTGCTGGCCGAGCTCATCCCCACCGAGGCCCAGCGCGGGCGGCGCCTGTCGTGGACCGAAGCCGATGGCACCCGCTTGGTCATGGTCGGTGAGCTGGCCGAGCCGGGGCCAGCCCTGCACCGCGCCAGCCAACTGGTGGCGCTGCCGGGCGCCACGTGGGTGCTGCTGGTCGAACAAAGCGGTGGCACCGAACACCCCGCCGTTGCCGCGCTGCCGCTGGCGGTGGGGGCGCTGGCGCTGGGGTTGCTCACCCTGTTGGCGCTGCTGCTGCGCGACCTGCGCCGGCGCCAGCGCGCCGAAAGCCAATTGGCCGAGGCGCTGGCCTTTAGGCAGGCCATGGAAGATTCGCTCCTGACCGGTCTGCGCGCGCTCGACCTGAACGGTCGCCTGACCTACGTCAACCCGGCTTTTTGCCAGATGGTGGGGCGCAGCGCCGAGCAGCTCTTGGGCACCAGCATTCCGGCCCCCTACTGGCCGACCGAACAGATCGAGGAATACCGCCAGCGCCTGCAAGCGCGGCTGGCGGGCAAAAGCTCGCCACGCGAGGGCTTCGAGTCGGTGTTCATGCGCGCCGACGGCAGCCGCCTGCCGGTGCGCGTGATCGAAGCGCCGCTGGTGGACGCCCAAGGCCGCCAGACCGGCTGGATGAGCGCGATCCTGGACTTGAGCGAACAGCGGCGCAACGAAGAGCTGCTGCGCGCCTCGCAAGAGCGCTTGCAGGCCACGGCGCGGCTGGCCATGGCCGGCGAGATGGCCTCGCTCATCAGCCACGAGCTCAACCAACCCTTGGCCGCCATCGCCAGCTACGCCAGCGGCTCTTTGAACCTGCTGCCCGAGCCGAACAAGCCTGAGGTCAAGCCCGAGGCCAAACCCGAAACCGGCCCCGGAACCGTTCCCGAGCCAAACCCCGAGGCCGAGGCCGAGCCCGAGCCCACCCGCCTCGTGCGCAGCGCCTTGCAGCGCATCAGCGAGCAAGCCGAGCGCGCCGGCAAAGTCATCAAAAGCGTGGCCGACTTGGTGCGCCAGCGCGACCGCGAGCGCGTGGCGGTGTCACCGGCCGACCTGTTTCAAGGCATCTGGCCGCTGTTGCAGCTGCAGGCACGGCAGCAGCACATCGAGCTCGCGCTCGACATCGAACCCGGCTGCCCAGCGGTCTGGTGCCAGCGCACCATGATCGAACAGGTGCTGCTCAACCTGGCGCGCAACGGCATGCAAGCCATGCCAGCGGGCAACCCGCCGGCCAGCTCGGGGCTGCGCCGCCTGCGCCTGAGCGCCGGCCGGGGCCTGCATGGCCGCGGCGAGGGCGTCGAGTTTGCCGTCGCCGACCACGGACTGGGCATCAGCCAGGAGCAGGCCGAGCAGTTGTACACGCCCTTTTTCACCACCAAGCCCGAGGGCATGGGCTTGGGGCTGAGCCTGTGCCGAACCGTGATCGAACAGCACAGCGGCGCGCTGCAATACAGCGCCCAGCAGCCACGGGGCACGGTGTTTCGCTTCACCCTGCCCACGGCACCCGCTTGAGCAGCCAAACCGGCCCGCTTGGCGCACAAGGCCCTATCATCCACCCCCATGAATTACAGCGCCTCCCCGCAAGGCTGCGTCCACATCGTGGACGACGACGCCGCCGTGCGCGAAGCGCTGGGCTGGCTGCTGCGCACGCGCCGCCTGCTCAGCAGCGCCTACCCGAGCGCCGAGGCGTTCTGGGACTGCGCCCAAAGCTGGGCCGAGCCCACCGAGGCGGCCTGCCTGCTGCTGGATTTGCGCCTGCCCGGCCAGAGCGGGCTGGCCTTGTACGAGCGCCTGCCCGCCCTCGTGGGCTGCGCGGCCATGCCGGTGATTTTTCTGAGCGGCCACGCCGACGTCGCCACCGCCGTCGAGGCGGTCAAGCGCGGGGCCTTCGATTTTTGCGAAAAACCGTTTTCCGACAACGCCCTGGTGGACCGCGTCGAGCAGGCGCTGCGGCACTCGGGGCAGTTGCTGGCGCAGCGCCGCGAGGCGCAACGGCGCCAGTCGCTGGTCGGCAGCCTGACCGAACGCGAGCGCGCCGTCATGCGCCTGATCGCCGCTGGCCTGCCCAACAAGTTGGTGGCCGAGCAGTTGCACATCAGCGTGCGCACGGTCGAGGTGCACCGCGCCCACGTGTTCGACAAACTGGGGGTGCGCTCTGCCGTCGATCTGGTGCATCTGCTGCGCGATCTCTGAGGCGCCCCCTTCATCGCCCGCCACCACCCCAATCTCTTCGAGCCATCCGTGTCGCCCCCACCCCTGCTTTTGAACGCCCTGCGGCCCGCCCCGGTTTGGCCCACCCCCTCTTCGCCCACTCTCGCTTGGGCCAGCCGGCCGCAGCGCGCGCACCTGCTTCTGGCCAGCCTGCTGGCCGGCCTGCTGCTGGCCGGCTGCGCCACCCCGCCCCCCGTTGCGGATGCCCCCGCCGCTGCGCCTGCTCCCCTAGAGGCGCCGCCTGCGCCCCGGGTTGCGGTGCCCGAGCCGCCCCCCACACCCGGCGCCCGCCCGGCCAGCGGCTTTGACGAAATCTGGCCCGAGCCCGTGCTCGGCCCCGAGGCCGCCGTCTGGCAATGGGCCGAGTCGCAGCCGCTGCCGGCGCCGCTCGTGCGCGCCAACAGCCGGTGGCAGCCGGTGCGCTGGAGCGAACTGCCCGGCTGGGGCCGCGACGCCCTGCCCCAAGCCTGGAACGCCTGGCTGCGCAGCTGCGAGCGCCCGGCCCCCACCCTGGGCGCCCTGTGCCAGGAGGTGCGCCGCCTGAGCATCGCCAGCGCCAGCGCGCAGCACGAGTGGATGATGCGCCACCTGCAGCCCTTTCGCGTGCAGTCGCTCGAGGGCAACCCGCGCGGCCTGCTCACCGGCTACTACGAGCCGCTGCTGCACGCCAACCGGGTGCGCCAAGGCCCCTACCAGACCCCCTTGCACGCCGTGCCCCCCGGCCTGAGCCGGGATCGGCCCTGGTTCAGCCGCCAGCAGATGGCCACCGACCCGCAGGCGCTGGCGCAGCTGCAGGGGCGCGAAATCGTCTGGCTGGCCGATCCGCTCGATGCGCTGCTGCTGCAAATCCAGGGTTCGGGCCGGGTGCTGGTGCGCGAACCCGACGGCCGCCAGCAACTGGTGCGGCTGGCCTTTGCCGGCCACAACGGGCACCCCTACCGCAGCGTCGGGCGCTGGCTGCTGGACCGCGGCGCCATCCGCGCCGGCACCTGGGAGGCCATCCGCGCCTGGGCCGCCGCCCACCCCGAGCAGATCAACGAGATGCTGTGGAGCAACCCGCGCACGGTGTTTTTTCGCGAAGAAAGCCTGAACGAACTCGAGGCCCAGTTTGGCCCGCGCGGCGCCCAGGGCGTGGCGCTCACGCCGGGGCGCTCGATCGCCGTCGATCCGCGCAGCATCCCCTACGGCACCCCGGTCTGGCTGCACTCCAGCGGCCCCTTCATCGAGCTGCGCCGCCTCGTGCTGGCGCAAGACACCGGGGCCGCCATCGTCGGCGCGGCGCGGGCCGATTTCTTCACCGGCTGGGGCGAGCAGGCGTTCTTTCAGGCCGCCGGCATCAAACAGCCGGTGCACCTGTGGGCGCTGTGGCCGCGCAGCGCCCCATGAGCACCCGCGCCTGCCCGCAGCGCGTGGGCATCCTCACCGGCGGCGGCGACTGCCCGGGCCTCAACGCCGTCATCCGCGCCGTCACCCAGTCGCTGCTGCGCCAGTGCGGCGCCGAGGTGATCGGCATCGAAGACGGCTTTGCCGGCCTGCTGTGCGAGCCCGCGCGCACCCGCCGCCTCGACTGGGACGCGGTGAGCGGCATCTTGCTGCTCGGCGGCACCATTTTGGGCTCCAGCAACCGCGCCAACCCGCTGGCCAGCGCGCAAGCCACGGCGCTGGCGCTGGCCAATGTGCGCCGCCTCGGGCTCGATGCGCTGGTGGTGATCGGCGGCGACGGCAGCATGACGATCGCGCACGGGCTGGCGCAGCAGGGGCTGGCCATCGTCGGGGTGCCCAAAACCATCGACAACGACCTCTACGGCTGCGAGCGCAGCTTTGGTTTTGACACCGCCGTGGCCACCGTGACCGAGGCGCTGGAGCGCATCCAGACCACCGCGCACAGCCACCACCGGGTCATGATCGTCGAGACCATGGGCCGCTGGGCCGGCTGGATCGCGCTCGAATCCGGCTTGGCCGGGGCCGCCGACGCGATCTTGCTGCCCGAGCTCGATTACGACCTGCCCACTCTGGCGCGCCACTGCCAAGCGCGGCTGCAGCGCGAGCGCTACAGCGTGATCTGCATCGGCGAAGGGGCCAAGGCGCAGGGCGGCGCGCCCACGCTGCAAACCAGCCCGGCGCTGCCCGCAGACGGCCACCCCGTGCCGCGCTTGGGCGGGGTGGCGCACCAGTTGAGCGCGCAGCTGCAGCCGCTGCTGGATGCCGAGGTGCGCGCCACCGTGCTCGGCCACGTGCAGCGCGGCGGCAGCCCCACGCCTTTCGACCGCGTGCTCGCCACCCTGTACGGCAACCAAGCGGCGCAGCTGCTGCTGCAGGGCCAGTTTGGCTGCATGGTCACGCTCAGCGGCGGGCAACTGGGCCACATCGCACTGGCCGAGGTAGCCCAGCAGCAGCGCACCGTGCCAGCCGGGCACCCGCTGCTGCAAGCGGCGCAGCAGATCGGGGTCTGCTTGGGGCAGGCGGATCGAGACCGCGCCCACAGACCGCCCTTGGACCACCCCTAGACCCCCCATGAACACGATAATTTGTCGCCAAACTTACAAATTATTTCAAGCCGATGAAAAATCAGGCGGGGCAGGCGGATAATCGAATTTTTAAAAATTTTCGGAGACGTCCATGTTCAAACTGAAACTGCTGGCCCTGTCTGTTGCCTTGGCGCTGGGCGTGGCGAGTGCCGCGCACAGCAAAACCTTCCGCTGGTCCAGCGCCAGCGACATCCCCACCTGGGACATCCACGCACAAAACAACGCCTTGGGCAATGGCGTGCACGCCTCGGTCTATGAGTCGCTGGTCTATTACAACAGCCGCACCTTCCGCATCGAGCCCAAGCTGGCCACCGCCTGGACCCAAGTCAGCCCGAACCAGCTGCGCCTGACGCTGCGCCAAGGCGTGCAGTTCCACGACGGCACGCCCTTCACCGCCGAGGACGCCGTCTTTTCGCTGCAGCGCGCCATGGCGCCGACCTCCAACTTTTCCATCTTCACCCAAGGCATCGAGCGCGTGGTGCGTGTCGATGCGCGCACCATCGACATCTTCACCCGCGGCCCCAATCCGGTGCTGCTCAACCAGCTCACCGAGCTGCGCATCATGAGCCGCGCCTGGGCCGAGCGCAACCGCTCGCTCGAGCCGATGAACATCCGCACCCGCGAAGAAAACTTCGCGCACCGCAACGCCATGGGCACCGGGCCGTTTCGGCTGCGCTCCTGGCAGCCCGATCAGCGCATGGTGCTCGAGCGCAACCCCAACCACTGGGGCGGCGTCACGTCCAACGTGACCGAGATCATCTACACCCCGATCAGCTCCGACGCCACGCGCATGGCGGCCCTGCTCTCGGGCGAGGTGGACTTTGTGCTCGATCCGACGCCGCAAGACCTGCCGCGGGTGCGCGCCAACGCCGCCCTGCGCGTGCTCGACGGGGTCGAGAACCGCACCATCTTTTTGGGCATGGACCAGCACCGGCCCGAACTGGTGGGCAGCGACGTGCGCGGCCGCAACCCGCTGCAAGACCTGCGCGTGCGCCGCGCGCTCTACCAGGCCATCGACATCAACGCCATCCACCGCGTCACCATGCGCGGCTTAAGCCAAAACACCGGCGCGCTGGTGGCGCCGATGGTGGCCGGCTGGACCGAGGGCGTGCACCAGCGCCTGCCTTTCGATCAGGCCGCCGCGCAGCGCCTGCTGGCCGAGGCCGGCTTCCCCAACGGCTTTGAGGTCGATTTCGCCTGCCCCAACAACCGCTACATCAACGACGAGCAGATCTGCCAGGCCATCACCGCCATGTGGGCACGGGTCGGCATTCGGGCCCGGCTGCGCACCCTGCCCCTCACCACCTACTTCCCCATGATCCAGCGCCATGAAGCCAGCATCTACATGCTGGGCTGGGGCGTGCCGACCTTCGACGCGCTCTACAGCCTGCAGTCGCTGGTGCGCACCGTCGGCCCGGGCGGCGACGGCAACTTCAACGCCGGCCGCTTCAGCAACCCACAGCTCGATGCCATCATCGACCGCATCAAGACCGAGACCGACCCGCACATCCGCCCGCGCCTGCTCACGCAGGCGCTGCAGATGCACAACGACCACATCGCCCACATCCCGCTGCACAACCAGATCATCCCGTGGGCCATGCGCGCCAACGTGCAGATCGTGCACCGGCCCGACAACCGCATCGACTGGCGCATTCTCAACGTCAACTAAGCGGCGCGCGCTGCACCCAGACGCGTGCTAGGTGCGCTCTAGGTGCGCATTAAGTGCGCTGCTGCGGCCCCCTGCGGGCTGCAGCAGCGGCGCTTTGTTCATGGCGCACCCAGCGCGCTTTGCCCTGCTGCCGAAAGTCAGGACCCCCTATGCTCGCTTTTATTTTGCGCCGCTTGCTGCAGGCGGTATTGGTCATGGTCACCGTGGCCTTCATCGCCTTCATGCTGTTTCAGTTCGTCGGCGACCCGGTGAGCCAGATTCTGGGCCAGGACGCCACCGCCGAACAAGTGGCCGAGGTGCGCGCCGCACTCGGGCTCGACCGGCCGGTGTGGGTGCAGTTCGGGCACTTCCTGTACAACGCGGTGCAGGGCGAGTTTGGCATGAGCCTGCGCCAAGGCACCCCGGTGGCCACCTTGATCGCCGAGCGCTTCCCGGCCACGCTCGAGCTGGCGCTGGTGGCCGCCGCGCTGGCCTTGCTGGTGGGCATTCCGCTGGGCGTTTACACCGCCTTGCGCCGCGGCAGCGCCTTGTCGCAGGTGTTCATGACGCTGTCGCTGCTGGGGGTTTCGCTGCCCACCTTCCTGATCGGCATCGTGCTGATCTTGATCTTTTCGGTGCAACTGGGCTGGTTTCCCAGCTTTGGCCGCGGCGAAGTGGTGCACCTCGGCGGCTGGACCACCGGGCTGCTGACGCTGCAGGGCTGGCACCACCTCGTGCTGCCGGCGATCACGCTGGCGATCTTTCAGCTCACCCTGATCATGCGCCTGGTGCGCGCCGAAATGCTCGAGGTGCTGCGCACCGACTACATCAAGTTTGCCCGCGCCCGGGGCTTGAGCGACCGCGCGGTGCACTTTGGCCACGCGCTCAAAAACACGCTGGTGCCGGTCATGACCATCACCGGCTTGCAGCTCGGCGGCCTGATCGCCTTTGCCATCATCACCGAAACCGTGTTTCAGTGGCCCGGCATGGGGCTGCTGTTCATTCAGGCCGTGACCTTTGCCGACATCCCGGTCATGGCGGCCTATCTGTGCCTGATTGCGCTGATTTTTGTCGTCATCAACCTGATCGTCGATCTGCTGTACTTCGTCGTCGATCCGCGCCTGCGCGTCGATCACGCCAGCGGACACTGACCCCGGCTTGCACCCTCCCCCTATGAAAACCACCCTCTTCAAGTGGCTCGACAGCGACGTCGGGCACAGTTTTCGCAGCTCGCCGGCGGCGCTGTTTGCGGCTGCGATTGCCCTCGTCTGCGGCCTGGCGGCGCTGTTTGCGCCCTGGGTGGCGCCGCACAACCCCTTTGATCTGGCCACGCTCGATCTGAACAACGCCCGCCTGCCGCCGGCCTGGTACCCCGAGGGGCAGTGGACCTTTCTGCTGGGCACCGACGACCAAGGTCGCGACATCCTGTCGGCGCTGATCTACGGCGCCCGCATCTCGCTCTTTGTCGGCCTGGTCTCGGTGCTGCTGTCGGTGCTGCTGGGGGTGACGCTGGGCCTGCTGGCGGGCTACCTGGGCGGCTGGGTCGATGCCTTGCTGATGCGCCTGTGCGATGTGATGCTCTCGTTCCCGGCGATTTTGATCGCGCTGCTGATCGCCGGCATCGGCCACACCCTGTTCCCCAACGCGCACGAGGCGCTGGCTTTTGGCGTGTTGATCGCCGCCATCACGCTCACCGGCTGGGTGCAGTATGCGCGCACGGTGCGCGGCTCCACCCTGGTCGAGCGGCAAAAGGAATACGTGCAAGCGGCGCGGGTGATCGGCGTTTCGTCGCTGGCCATCATGCGCCGCCACGTGCTGCCCAACGTGCTCGGGCCGGTGCTGGTGCTGGCCACGATTCAGGTGGCCACCGCCATCATCACCGAGGCCACGCTGTCGTTTCTGGGCGTGGGCGCGCCGCCGACATCGCCCTCGCTGGGCACCCTGATCCGCATCGGCAACGACTACCTGTTCTCGGGCGAGTGGTGGATCACCATCTTCCCCGGCCTGGTGCTGGTGCTGATTGCCTTGAGCGTGAACTTGCTGGGCGACTGGTTGCGCGACGCGCTCAACCCGCGCCTGCGCTGAACCGAGGTCTGCCATGAGCCTGTTGCAAGTCCAAAATCTGGTGGTCGAGTTCCCCAGCCGCCACGGCACCCTGCGCGCCCTCGATCAGCTCTCGTTCGAGATCGCGCCCGGCGAAATCTTGGGTGTGGTGGGCGAATCGGGGGCCGGCAAATCGCTCACCGGCGCGGCCATCATCGGCCTGCTCGAGCCCCCCGGGCGCATCGCCAGCGGCCAGATCTGGCTCGAGGGCGAGCGCATCG
Organism: Serpentinimonas sp. SSL01; assembly: GCF_056323735.1. Lineage (NCBI taxonomy): Bacteria > Pseudomonadati > Pseudomonadota > Betaproteobacteria > Burkholderiales > Comamonadaceae > Serpentinimonas > Serpentinimonas sp. SSL01. Next base: position 2,382,963 of record NZ_CM150487.1, on the reverse strand, counting down.
ACAACCTACCGCCGGCGCAAATGCGGCGCGTGCGCGGGCGCCGCATCGGGGCCATTTTTCAAGACCCCCTGACCTCGCTCAACCCGCTGTACTCGATCGGGCGCCAGCTGATCGAAACCATCACCACCCACTTGCCGCTGACGCACGCGCAGGCGCGCCAACGGGCCATCGAGCTGCTGCAAGAAACCGGCATCCCGGCGGCGCAAGAGCGCATCGACCACTACCCGCACCAGTTTTCGGGCGGCATGCGCCAGCGCGTGGTCATCGCCTTGGCGCTGGCGGCCGAGCCCAAGCTCATCGTCGCCGACGAACCCACCACCGCGCTCGACGTCTCGATCCAGGCGCAGATCATCAACCTGCTCAAGTCGGTGTGCAAAAAACACGGCGCCGCCGTGATGCTGATCACGCACGACATGGGCGTGATCGCCGAAACCTGCGACCGCGTGGCCGTGATGTACGCCGGGCGCATCGCCGAAATCGGGCCGGTGCGCGACGTCATCCACGCCGCCGCCCACCCCTACACCCAGGGCCTGATGAGCTGCATCCCCGACATCGAGGTCGAGCGCCAGCACCTGCACCAGATCGACGGCGCCATGCCGCGCCTCAACGCCATCCCTTCGGGCTGCGCCTTCAACCCGCGCTGCCCCCAGGTGTTGGCACGCTGCCACCACGAGCGCCCCGAACTCATGCCCGCCGTCACCACCGAGGCCGCCTGCTGGCTCACCGCCAACGCCGGCGCCACCCCTTCGTTTGAGGCCCAGCCATGAGCGACCGCCCCACCGCCACGGCCGCATTCGGCCGCCCAGAAGCTGCCCCGGGGCTGGCTGGCGGCGCCACCGCTGCAGCCACCCTGGCCGCGCCGGCCGCGCCGCTGGTGCGCGCCGTCGATCTGGCGCGCACCTTTGATGTGTCGGCGCCGTGGCTCAACCGCGTGATCGAACGCAAGCCGCGCCTGTTGCTGCACGCCGTCGATGGCGTGAGCTTCGAGATCGCACGCGGCCAAACGCTGGCGCTGGTGGGCGAATCGGGCTGTGGCAAAAGCACCGTGGCGCGCTTGCTGGTGGGCTTGTACCAGCCCAGCCGCGGCCGCTTCGAGTTTGCCGGCCAGGACGCGCACGCCGCCTACCGCAGCCGCTCTGGGCGCGCCATCCGGCGCCACATCCAGATGATTTTCCAAGACCCCTACGCCAGCCTGAACCCGCGCTGGCGCGTGGCCGACATCGTGGCCGAGCCGCTGCGCGAACACGGCCTGATCAGCGAGCGGGCGGCGCTCGAGGCCCGGGTGGGCGAGCTGCTGCAGTCGGTGGGCCTGAGCCCGCTGGATCGGGTCAAGTTTCCGCACCAGTTTTCGGGCGGACAGCGCCAGCGCATCTCGATTGCGCGCGCGCTGGCCACGCAGCCCGAGTTTCTGGTCTGCGACGAACCGACATCGGCGCTTGATGTGAGCGTGCAGGCGCAGGTGCTCAACATCATGAAAGACCTGCAGCGCCAGCAGGGCCTGACTTACCTGTTCATCAGCCACAACCTGGCGGTGGTGCGCCATGTGAGCGACCACGTGGGCGTGATGTACCTGGGCCGGCTGGTGGAGCTGGCGCCCAAGGCGCTGTTGTTTGCCCAGCCGCGCCACCCCTACACGCGCATGCTGCTCGAGGCCATCCCCAAGCTGCACCACACCGGGCACGCGCGCACGCCGGTGCAAGGCGAGGTGCCCAACCCGCTCAACCCGCCCACGGGCTGCGCCTTTCACCCGCGCTGCCCGGCGGCGAACCGGCGCTGCAGCAGCGAGCGCCCGGTGCTGCAAAGCCTGGATGGGGTGCGGGTGGCCTGCCACGCGGTGGAGGAAGGGCGGCTCTGAAGGGCCGGCTAGGCCGGGCTGGGCTAGGTTGAGGCTGCAGCCTCGAGCGCGTCGGCCGCCAGGCACAAATCGGCCCAGGCGCGCGCCTTGTCGGCTGGGCTGCGCAACAAGTAGGCCGGGTGGTAGGTGACGACCAGCGGCAGCGTCTGCGCACCGATGCGCGCTTGGTAGATGCGGCCGCGCAGCTTGCCCAGCGGCAGGGTGTGGAGCTCGTCGGGGCTCAGGCAGCCGCCCTCGGCCAGCAGAGTCTGGGCGGCAAAGCGCCCGAGTGCGAGCACGATTTTGGGCTGCAGCAGCTCGATCTGGCGCCGCAGATAGGGCGCGCAATGGGCGATTTCGTCGGCGGCCGGGTTGCGGTTCTGCGGGGGCCGGCATTTGATCACGTTGGTGATGTGCACCCGCTGCGTGCGCTGCAGCTGCAGCGCCGCCAACATGCGGTCGAGCAACTGCCCGGCGCGGCCGACAAAGGGCAGGCCCTGGCGGTCTTCTTCTTCGCCCGGCGCCTCGCCCACCAGCAGCCAGTCCGGTCGCCGGTCGCCCATGCCGGGCACGGCGCACTGGCGCTGCGCGCCCAAGGGGCAGCGCTGGCAGCTGCGGATCTGCTGCTCGAGCGCGTCCCAGTCTGGGGCGGGGGCGGGGGGTGTGGTCGCGGGTGCTGCGGCGGGGGCAGGCGCGGGTGCGGGGGCTCGCGCCGAAGGGGCGACGGCAGGGTGCGCAACGGGCACAGCGGCGGGCTCGGCGCGGTGCGCGGGCCGTGCTGGCGCGGTTTGCGGTGCAGGTGCGGGCGCGGCCTCGGTTTGGGCGCCAAACAGCCACCACGGCCGCACGCCCATTTCGGCCAGCATGGCGCTGTGGCGCGGGCTTAAGCGCGGGCGGGCCGGCTCCCGCGCGGCCGCTGCAAGCGCGGCTGCCGCCTCGGCGCTGGCAGGGGCTGCGGCCGGCGCTGGGTCGGTCACCGGATCGGGTGCTCCTGCGGACGCTTCGTAGTGCGCGCTCATGCAGCGGGCTCCAGTTGTGCCGACGTCAGGCGCAGCGGCTGCAGGCAGAGGCGCAGCTCCAGCGCGTCTTCGCGCGCGCCGCCTGCGGCCGGGTAGTAGCCCCGGCGCGTGGCCACGGACTCAAATCCAGCGCGCCGGTAGAGCGCCAGCGCGGGCTGGTTACTGGCACGCACCTCCAGCCACAGCGTCTGTGCGCCCTGGGCTTGAGCCGCAGCCACCAGCCGCTGCAGCAGCAGCCCGCCCCAACCTTGGCGCGCGCGGGCCACGGCCAAGTTGTACAAATGCACCTCGTCGAGCAGCGTCTGCGCCACGAAATAGCCCAGCAGGAGGCGGCCATCGGGCACGCGCAACGCCGGCTGCAGCGCCTCCACGGGCTGCGCCTCCACCGCCGGGGTGCCGCCGTCGCACAGCAACAGCTGCGCCTGGTGCCCGGCGTGCAGCGAGTCGTAAAACAGCTGCTCGCTCCACGGGTGCGCGTGGGCGCGGCGCTCGAGCGCGCACACCGCCTCGAGGTGCTCGGCCTGCATCTGTGCCCATTGCAGGCCCGGCGGCAAGACACCGTTCATGGCTGCCGCTGCCCCGAGAGCTTGAGCGGCAAGCGCTCAGGCTCTGAGTGAACCGTTTGGGCCATTTGCCCTGCTTGGGCAGCTTGGGCAGCTTGCTCTGCTAGGGCCTCGGTCGCGCGCTGCGCCTGCAGGGCGGCACGCTCGGCGGTGGTGAGCGCCACTTGGTCGCGCACATACAGCGGCTGCGCCTCGGCGGCGGGCACCGCCAGCCCTGCCGCCCAATGCCAACCCGCCAGCCGCAGCAGCGCGGCGGCGCTCGGCCATGCCGGCACCTGCGGCACCGCCCGCCACGCCAGCGGCAAGCGCTCGGCGTAGGTGGCCAGCGCGTTGCTCAGCAACCAGGTGGGTTCTGCCTCGGCGCCTTGCAGCCACTCCAGCGGCAGCGCCTCGGGCGCGCACAGGCGCGGGGCGCCCTGCATGCGCCAGCCAGCCAAAGCGCTGGGTGCGCCGGGCCCACCAAGTGCGTCAAATGTGTCGCAAGTGCTGGGCGCACCGGGCGTGCCGGCAAAGTCAGGCACGCTCAGCTGCGTGGCCGGCTGCCAACGCAACTCGGCCACGTAGAGCTCGCCCATGCGCGCATCCAGCGCCGCCACTAGGCGGGTCGGCCGGGGTTGATCGCCCCCCAACCCCAGCGCGCAGCCGGCGTGCCAACCCTCGTCGGCCAGCGCCAGCAAGGTGCCGATCGGCAACACCGGCACTCCCCCGGGGCGCGCCGCCAGCGCCAGCCCCTGCACCACCGCACAGGCCGTGCGCAGGCCCGTGAAGGCCCCTGGCCCTTGGCCAAAGGCGATGGCATCGAGCTCATCCAGCCGCCAACCGACCTCGTCCAGCAAACCCAGCAGACACGGAATCAGCAGCGCCGACGCTTGAGCGCCGCCCTCGCCTTGGTATTGCGCCAGCGGCTGGGCCCCAGCCGCACCCAGCGCCACGCTCAGGCGCTCGGTGCTGGTCTCGATCGCCAGCACGCGCTGCGCCGCGTAAAGCGGGCGCGGGGGCAAAGCGGGGCTGGTCGGGTTCATGGCTCTGGATTATCCTGCCAGATCCGCAACCAGGCGCTGCTAAACTGCCAGCGCGCCCATGCAGCCGGAATCTCGATGCAGGCCCAGCCGGCTCCGGTTGCTTTGGCGCCCTCAAGGCATCAATCAAGGCCTCATCCACGAGATCGTCCCCCATGTTCCTAGCGCACCCCGTTGGCACCCTGCGCCGCCCACCGGCCCCGCGCACCTCGAGCGCCCGGCACACGCTGAGCGCCTTGGCTGCCCATGCCTCCCTCGCCGGTCTGCTGCTGTGCAGCAGCATGGCGTGGGCGGCCTCGGGCCAAACCGCTGCCACGGCCCCGCCCGCAGCAGCCCGCCACACCACCCCCCTGCCGCCCGCCGTCACCAGCGCGCTGCGCGCCGCCGCGCTGCCGCCCGAGGCGCTGGCGCTGTGGATCGCCCCGGCGCAGCCCGATGCCGCGCCGTGGCTGGCGCACCAGCACACCGCGCCTTTCAACCCCGCCTCCACGCTCAAGCTGGTGACCAGTTTTGCAGCCCTCGACCTGCTCGGCCCCGGCCACCTCTGGCGCACCGAGGTCTATAGCAGCGGCGACTTGCGCGAGCGCGTGCTGCACGGCAACCTGTACCTGCGCGGCGGTGGCGACCCGGCGCTGGTGACCGAAAAACTCTGGCTGCTGCTGCGCCGGGTGCAGGCGCTGGGCATCGAGCGCATCGCGGGCGACATCGTGCTCGACCGCAGCGCCTTTGCCGAGCCCGAGATCGACCCCGCCACCTTCAACGACGAACCGCTGCGCGCCTACAACGCCGGCCCAGACGCGCTGCTGGTCAACTTTCGCGCCCAGGTGTTCGCCTTCACACCCGATGTGGTGGCAGGCGTGGCGCGCATCCGCGCCGAACCGCCGCTGGCCGGGGTGCAGGTGCCGGCCACGGTGCCGCTCAGCGCCAGCAGCCCAGCCATCGCCAGCACCGCCAGCCCCCCCCCGGCAGCCAACGCCGCCCCAGCCCAGTGCGGAGACTGGCGCGCCGCCCTGCGCGCCGATTTTTCCCACCCCTTGCAGCCGCGCTTTCACGGCAGCTACCCCGCTGCCTGCGGCGTGCGCCACTGGCCGCTGGCACACCCCGAGCCGCGCCGCATGGCCGAGCGCGCCGTGCACGCCATGTGGCTGGCCAACGGCGGCACGCTCGGGGGCCAGGTGCGCGAAGGCAGCGTGCCCGCGGGCGCCACCGAGCGCCTGGTGTTCGAATCGCCCACGCTGGCCGAGGTGGTGCGCGACGCCAACAAGTTCAGCAACAACGTCATGGCCCAGCACCTGCTGCTCGCGCTCAACCAAGCCGATGGCCCCGCCACCTTTGCGCGCTCACGCCAGCGCCTGCAGCAGTGGTGGTTGCAGCGCTTCGGCCCCGACCTGCCCCTGCCCGAAGTGGGCAACGGCTCGGGCCTGAGCCGCGACGGCCGCGCCAGCGCACTCGCCCTGGGCCGGCTGCTGCAGCAGGCCTATGCCTCACACGCCATGCCCGACCTCGTGGCCTCGCTGCCCGCCAGCGGCCTCGACGGCACACTGCGGCGCAGCCGCATGGGTGCGGGCTTGGCGCACCTGAAAACCGGCAGCCTGCGCGACGTGCAAGCCCTGGCCGGCTACGTGCACCGCGCCGACGGCCAGCGGCTGGTGTTGGTGGCCCTCGTCAACCACCCCAACGCCCACGCCGCCCGCCCGGCGCTCGATGCGCTGGTGCAGTGGGCGGCCAGCGCTGAGCGCCCGGCAAGCCGCTGAAGCCCAGCGCCAAAACCCTCAAACCTGCGGCCCGTCCACCGGCCCAATGGCCACGGCGACTTCACCCACCCCCTCAACCCAGCCGCGCAGCTGGTCACCGGGTTGCACTGGCCCCACACCCTCGGGGGTGCCGGTGTAGATCAGGTCGCCGGGCTGCAGGTGGTAAAAGCGCGACAGGTCAGCGATCAGCTCTGGGATGCTCCAGATCAGCTGCTCGGTGCTGGCCTGCTGCCGCGTCTGGCCGTTCACTTGCAGGCCGATGGCCGATGGCGCCAGCACCTGCCCCGGCAGCGGCAGCAGCTCCGAGCACACGGCGCCGTGCTCCACGTCTTTGCCCAAGTCCCAAGGGCGGCCCAGCTCGCGCGCCGCCTGCTGCAAGTCGCGCCGCGTCATGTCCAGCCCCACGCCGTAGCCGTAGATCAGCGCCGGTGCCTGCTCTGGGGTCACTTCAAAGCCGCCTTGGTGCAGCGCCACCACCAGCTCGACTTCGTAGTGGAAGTTGCGCGTGCCGGGCGGGTAGGGCAGCGTGGCGCCGCTGGGCACCAGCGTGCTGAGCGATTTGGTGAAATAAAACGGCGTTTCGCGGCTTTTGTCCACCGTAAAGCCCATTTCGGCGGCGTGCGCGGCGTAGTTTCGGCCCACGAAAAACAGCCGCTTCACGGGGAAACGCTGCGCCAAGCCGCGTACAGCCAGCGCGGCGACGGGTGGTGGGTCAAAGAGGTAGGTGCTCATGCTGGACAAGGATTGATGGGTGGAGCAAAAAGGGGGCCCAACTCAGATGCTAGCGCATGAGGGCCGACCACGAAGCCCAAACACGCAACCTAGCTGCGCCCCCAAACACGCACCCGCCCAACCAAAGCACGGCACTGATGCGAAAATCCCCCCATGGACGATCACGCTCAAGCCTACACCCCCGAACTCGTGCCCACCTTGGGCCGCCAGGCCCGCGCCGCGGCGGCGCAGATGGCCAGTGCCAGCGCGGCCACCAAGGCGGCGGCGCTGCGCGCTTTGGCTGCTTTGCTGCGCCAGCACGGCGCGCCGCTGCAAGCCGCCAACGCGCTCGACCTCGAGCGCGCGCGCGCTGCCGGGTTGGCCGAGCCGCTGCTGGACCGCTTGCGCCTGAGCGCAGCGGCGCTCGAAACCTGCGCCCAAGGCTGCGAGCAGCTGGCCGCCTTGCCCGACCTCATCGGCGAGATCAGCGGTTTGCGCCAGCAGCCCAGCGGCATCCGCGTGGGCCAGATGCGCGTGCCCATCGGCGTGTTTGGCATGATTTACGAGAGCCGGCCCAACGTCACCATCGAGGCTGCGTCGCTGGCCATCAAGAGCGGCAACGCCTGCATTTTGCGCGGCGGCTCCGAGGCCATCGCCAGCAACCGCGCGCTGGCGGCGCTGGTGCAGCAGGCGCTGGGCGCCGCCGGCCTGCCGCCCGAAGCGGTGCAGCTGGTGCCCTGCACCGACCGCGCCGCCGTGGGCCAGCTGATCGCGCTGCCGCAGTACGTGGACGTGATCATTCCGCGCGGCGGCAAGGGGCTGATCGAGCGCATCAGCGCCGAAGCCAAGGTGCCGGTGATCAAGCACCTAGATGGCAACTGCCACACCTACGTCGATGACCCTTGCGACCTCGAGCTGGCGCTGCGCGTGACCGACAACGCCAAAACCCAAAAATACAGCCCCTGCAACGCCACCGAAAGCCTGCTGGTGGCGCGCGCCGTGGCGGGCGCGTTTTTGCCGCGCATGGGCGCGGTGTTTGCCGCCAAAGGCGTGCAGATGCGCTGCTGCCCCGAGAGCTTGGCCATCTTGCAGCCGGCGCTGGGCCTAGCCACCACCGCCCCATCAGCCGCCGCAAGCCACGACCACGCTGCCCCCGCGTCAAGCGCAAATGGCAACGCGCCCACTCCGCTGCTCGTTCCCGCCACCGAGGCCGACTGGGGCACCGAATACCTCGCAGCCATCATCAGCATCAAGCTGGTGGCGGGGCTGGACGAAGCCATCGCCCACATCAACCGCTATGGCAGCCAGCACACCGACGCCATCCTCACCACCAGTCACGTGCACGCGCAGCGCTTTTTGCGCGAGGTTGACTCCAGCAGCGTGATGGTCAACACCAGCACCCGCTTTGCCGACGGCTTCGAGTACGGACTCGGGGCCGAAATCGGCATCAGCACCGACAAGTTCCACGCCCGCGGCCCGGTCGGGGTCGAGGGCCTGACCTCGCTCAAGTACGTGGTGCTGGGCCAGGGCGAAGTGCGGGGCTAAGCGCGCATGCCACGCTCCAGCCGCAGCGCACCCCGTGCGCCCGCCCCCGACCCGCGCTTTGTCGAGCAGCCCAGCCTGTTTGGCGATGACACCCAGCCCAAGCAGCCGCCCCAGCAGCCGCCCCTAGGCGCCGCAGCGGCCAACGCCACCACCCAGCCCAAAACCTCCCAGCCCAACACCGCCACCTCCCTGCTCGTGCAAGCCCCAGGCCAGCGCCAACGCTCGGCCGCCGGGCAGGCCTTTGAGCGCGAGCGCGCGCGCATCGAGCGCCTGCGGCAGCAGCTGCAAACGCTCGAAGCCGACGGCCAAGCGCACCGCACCCGCTGCGCCCAGCTGCTGGGCCCCTTGCGGCAGCAGCAAAAGCAGCTGCGCCGCGCCATGGTGCTGGCGCTCGACCCGTGGCTCGAGGGCAAACCCAAGGGCCTGAGCGCCAACCAGTTGGACACGCTGCGCCAGATCGTCTGCGCCCAGTCCGAGAGCCTGGCGCTCGAGGGCGAGGCCGACATGGCGGCTCTGCACGACCGGCGCAGCCCCCAGACCCTGGCCGAGCGCCAGCTCGAGCAAGCCAAAGCCATCCACCAAGACTTGCAGCAGGGCCTGGGCGACGCGCTCGAAACCGAGCTGCCCGAGTTCGACCCCGACAACCCCAGCGCCGCGCTGCACGCCGCCCTCGAGCACTTGCAGCAGCAATTCAAGCAGCAGCGAGACGAGCAAGAACAGCTGGCGCAGCAAAAGGCCGCCAAGCGCGCCGCCAAACAAGCGCGCCGCAAACCCAGCGCCGCCGCCGAAATGGCCGCCGCCCACCTGGCCGACGCCGACGCCACCCTGCGCCTGCTCTACCGCCAGCTGGCCAGCGCGCTGCACCCCGACCGCGCCGCCGACGCCGCCGATCAGGCGCACAAACACACGCTCATGAGCGCCGTCAACGCCGCCTACGCCAACCGCGACCTGGTGGCGCTGCTCGAGCTGCAGTGGCGCGCCGAACTGGTGGACCCCGACCACCTCGAGCGCGTGGGCGACGAGCGTCTGCGCAGCCTCACCTTGCTGCTCAAACAGCAGGCCGCCGCGCTCGAGCGCGACCGCCAAGCCTGCCAATGGCGCTTGGCCGAAGAGTTCGACTTGCTGCCCCATGAGGTGTGCAACCTCGCCAGCCTGCGGCGCGCGCTGCAAGACGAGCTCGACGATTTGCAAGCCGAGCTCGAACTCATGCAGCACGATCTGGAGCAGGTGCAGGCGCTGGCCACCCTCAAGCCTTGGCTCACCGAGCAGCGCCGCCTGTTGCGCGCCGCCGAGCGCGAGCAGCAGCAGCGCCGCGCCTTTGCCGACCTCGACGACTTTGACCCCTGGGGCTGACGGCCCCCCTTTTACTAGAGGCTGAGCGCCCCCACCATGAGCAGCAAACCCCGTGTCGTCGTCGGACTGTCGGGCGGTGTCGATTCCGCCGTCAGCGCCTGGCTGCTCAAGCAGCAGGGCCATGAGGTCATCGGCATCTTCATGAAAAACTGGGAGGATGACGACAACAGCGACGACAGCAGCGCCGGCGACAGCGCCCATTGCAGCAGCCGCCAAGACTGGATCGACGCCGCCAGCGTGGCCGACCGCATCGGCATCGAGCTCGAGCACGTCAACTTTGCCGCCGAATACCGCGAGCGCGTGTTTGCCGAGTTTTTGCGCGAGTACCAAGCCGGGCGCACGCCCAACCCCGACGTGCTGTGCAACGCCGAGATCAAGTTCAAGGCCTTTCTGGAGCACGCGCTGCGCCTCGGGGCCGAGCAGATCGCCACCGGCCACTACGCCCGCGTGCGCCTCGACGCCGCCAGCGGCCGCTACCAGCTGCTCAAGGGGCTCGATGGGCTCAAAGACCAGAGCTATTTTTTGCACCGGCTCACGCAGGCGCAGCTGGCACGCACCTGCTTTCCGGTGGGTGCGCTGCGCAAGACCGAGGTGCGCCGCATCGCCGCCGAGATCGGCCTGCCCAACGCGCGCAAAAAAGACAGCACCGGCATCTGCTTCATCGGTGAGCGCCCGTTTCGCGAATTTTTGGGCCGCTACCTGCAGCACCAGCCCGGCCCCATCCGCGCCCCCGACGGGCGCACCATCGGCCAACACGTGGGCCTGAGCTTTTACACCCTGGGCCAGCGCCAGGGGCTGGGCATCGGCGGTCTCAAGCCCAGCCGGTCCGCCCACGGCGGCGGCGAGCACGCGCCCTGGTTCGTGGCGCGCAAAGACTTGGCCCACAACACCCTGTGGGCGGTGCAGGGGCACGAGCACCCGTGGCTGCTGTCAGACGCACTGCAAGCCCAAGACGCCAGCTGGGTGAGCGGCAGCGCCCCGCCACCGGGGCCCTACGGCGCCAAAACGCGCTACCGCCAGGCCGACGCCCGGTGCCGCTTCGAGTCCGGCGCAGAGCCCGCCGCAGAGCCCGGCGCAGAGCCCGGCGCCCATTTCACCCTGCAGTTCGATCAACCCCAATGGGCCGTCACACCCGGGCAAAGCGCCGTGCTGTACGACGGCGAGGTTTGCCTCGGAGGTGGTACTATTAGCACTTTTGGAGGCAAGGATGCAAACGGACTTAAACGAACAGCGCCGTGAGCGCTTGGGGCGGTATCTGCAGGCCCATTTCGGGGCCATGGCACCCGAGGTGCTGCAGGAAGTGTGCGCGCACTTCAGCTGGGTCGAGCTCGAAGCCGGCGCGGTGCTGCTGCAGCAGGGGCAGGTGGCCGACGCCGCCTACCTGAGCCTGAGCGGGCGGCTGCGTGTTTACGTCAACGGTGCCGACGGCACCCAGCGTGCGGTGCGCGAGCTCGGGCGCGGCGAGATCATGGGCGAAATCGGCCTCTACAGCGAGGCCCCGCGCACGGCCACCGTGGTCGCGGTGCGCCACACGGTGCTGGCGCGCCTCGACAAAGCGCGCTTTTACGATCTGGTGCAGCGCCACCCACAGGCCTCGTTTGCGCTCACGCGCCAGATCATCGAGCGCTTGCAGACCCAGAGCACCAGCCGCCCCGAGGCAGCACCCGTGATGCTGTGCCTGCTGCCCATCACCGCCCATGTGCAGGCCGCCACCCTGGCCGCAGACCTGCAGCGCGCCCTAGCCAAACACGGCCGCGTGGCTTGCATCGGCGCCGCCGAGGCCCGCGCCCAAGCGCTGCACAAACACGGCGCGGCCAGCGACGCGGCCTGCGCGCTGGTGCTCGACGAGCTCGAAACCCAGCACGATTTCGTGCTCATGCTGGCCGACAGCGCCGACCAAGGCTGGAGCCGCCTGTGTACGCGCCACGCCGACGAAATCCTGCTGCTGGCCCAGGCCAGCGAACCGGCGCAAATCCACCCGATCGAACAAGCCTGCCTGATCGAATCGCTGCAGCTGGGCGCACCCAACCAAACCCTGCTGCTGCTGCACCCGGCCGAGCTCAAAAGCCCGCTCGGTATGCGGCGCTGGCTCGATCGGCGCCCGGTCAACGGCCACATCAACCTGCGCCCGGCGCTCGAGCGCGATGTGCAGCGGCTGGCGCGCATCCTCAGCCACCAAGCCACCGGGCTGGTGCTGGCCGGCGGCGGCGCGCGCGGGCTGGCGCATCTGGGCATCTGGAAAGAGCTGCAACGCCGCGGCATCGAGATCGACTGCGTGGGCGGCACCAGCATCGGCGCCATCATGGCGGCGCTGATCGCCGCCGACGGCGACGTGGACGCCACCATCAACCTGGCGCGGCGCGCGTTTCGCATCAACCCCACCGGCGACTACAACTGGCTGCCGCTGGTCTCGCTCATCCGCGGGCGCCGGGTGCGGCGTGTGGTCGATGAATCTTTCCAGCAGATCACCGGCGGCCAGGCCGACCTGGTCGATTTGTGGAAGGGTTTTTTCTGCATCGCCAGCAACTACTCGCGTGGCCAAGAGCTGCGGCTGCAGCAAGGCGACCTAAGCCAGGCCCTGCGCGCCAGCTTGGCCATACCCGGTGCGCTGCCGCCCGTGATCCGCGACGGTGAGCTGCTCTGCGACGGCGGCACCTTCAACAACTTCCCGGTCAACGTAATGCGCGAGCAGCGCGGCGTGCGCCGCGTCATCGGCGTCGACCTGAGCCCACGCAGCGCGCGCCGGCTCACCTTCGATGAAATCCCTGGCCCCTGGGCGCTGCTGCTCGACCGCCTGCGCCCACGCGCCAGCCGCCGCTACCGCCTGCCCTCGCTGGTGTCGTACCTGCTCAACGTTTCCATCCTCTACAGCGCCTCGCGCCAAGCCGAATCGCGCCGCCTGTGCGACATCTACCTCAACCCGCCCTTGCTCAAGGTCGGGCTGCTGCAGTGGAACCAGTTCGATGCCATCGTGCGCCAAGGCGAGCAACACGCGCGCGAGGTGCTGGAGCGGGAAGTACCCCTCTAGGCGTTTGAGTTTGTCCTGGCTGCCGCCACAACCCCTTGGCGCTTTTTGGGGGGCTGCTGCGTACACAGCAGCCCCCCAGTGCAGCCCCAAGGCGATCAGTCGATGCGCAGGTGCCCGTCGGTGCGCAGCTTGTTGAGGATATCGGCCTCCGAAGGCGAGCCCGACATGCCAAGCGCTTGCGCCAGTGCCGCCTGGCTGGCAAAGTTGTCGAACACGATGTTTTGCGTGGGCTCGAAGTTCGTGCCGCCATCGTGGTCAACCTGCAACACCAGCTTCGTGCCTTCGGTGCCAAAGCGCAGGTAGCTGCCCAGGTTGCTGGCGTCTTCGCCTTGCAGCAGGTCGCGCAGGTCGAGCGCGTCGCCTTGGGACGGCGTGAAGTCGGTGATCACATCGCGCGCCGGGCTGGTGGTGCTGCCTTGGTCGCCCAAGCGCCACTGGAACACATCGGCCCCGGCGCCGCCGGTGAGGGTGTCGTTGCCACTGCCGCCCAGCAGCAGGTCGTTGCCATCGCCCCCGGTGAGGGTGTCGTTGCCGCCGCCGCCATAAACCACGTCGTTGCCGCCCAAGCCATTCAAGGTGTCGTTGCCGTCGTCACCACCCACCAGTTGGGCCGCGTTGTTGGCCGTCGTGAGGTAGGTGAAGTTGGTCAAATTGACCGTCAGGTTGGCGGTGGCGGTGTCGCCGTCGGGCTGGCTGATGGTGTAGCTGAACACGTCGCGCGCGCCCTCTGGGTTGTCGCGCTGGTTCGGGGTGTAGGTGTAGGCGCCCTGTGCGTTGATGCTCAGCGTGCCGAACTGGCCCACGATAGGGGTGAAACCAGTTGCAGCAACCGGTGTGGTGCCAACCTGTGAAACCAATGCGCCCTCAAGCCCTTGCGTATCATTGGTTAGCACATTGCCAGTAGCTGCGATTCCCAAAACCCATGTTAGCCCGGGAGTCGCAACGTTTTGCGTCGTGATGGTGCGCAATAAGCGCACTGATTCTAGCGTCGCTTCTAGATCTCGTGTTGCTGTTCGGTCTTGGCCTGCAATGCGCAACCCATAATTTCCTGTGGTTGAGACGAAGAACGATGAGTTATCTGTGTCATTCGTGAAAGCTCGAGATTGCAAGACCTCATTTCCAGCCCCAACCAGCTCCACACGCACTAGATCCCCAGGTTCGAAACGGGATAGGTTGACATTGAAACGTATTTCCGCTGGGTTTGCCGGAGTAGCTGCCGCAACGTTAATTTGAATTGGTGTGCTGGTAATGAGACCACCGTCAAACTCTGGATCAATAAATCGAGAACCACTTACAGATTGTTCGATCGGTGTCGCAACCGCAACAGAAACTGGTCGTGTTGATTCGGCGCCGAGCGTCCAGCGTCCCTCTGTGGCCGTTGCGCTGTCATTGACCGCCACAGGATTAGAACCATCTCTCATGGTGACGGTCAGGGTTGAGCTTGAGACGTCTCCGTCCCGGTCACGCACGGTGTAGTTGAAGGAAATGTTGGTATCGTCGCTTACGTTGGCGTTGAGCGCCGGGGTGAAGCGGAAAGTGCCATCAGAACGCCCCACAAAGGTTCCCAGGGCGTTGGTTATCGTGGACTCGCCGGTGGTGGTGTTGATAGCCGCACCGTCCCAAATCACGGCTCCCGCGCCATCGGCACCAAATTGGGGGTTCACGCTGCCGATGATGGGTGCGGCCGCAATCGATTCAACTCTTGCGAACAAGTCAAACGATGTCGATGCATCTTCGTTGGTCCGCACTTCAGTTACCAGCGTACCATTGGCAGCTCGGAAGCCGTCAACCGTTAGCCTAAAAGTCTGCCCGGCCACGGTGAAGTCACGCACCAGCACCCCGCCAGCGATCGAAATGATGTCTCGCGAGGCCAAGGCATCACCAGTGTTGGGGGTTTCGTTGTGATTGAGTGTGATGGTCTGCGAAACGGTTTGCCCGTTCACCAAGAAATTGACCACGAGATTGACCTGCGTGAGACTGGAGCCGGTGTCAATCGTTTGGTTGTTGTGCGTAAAGGTACCCAAGCGGAATGTTCCGCTCACAGGAACACCGGCTGCGCCAACGAATTGGGTGTTATCAACGAAAGCATAGCTCGACCGCCCACCAGTTCCCCATGCAACGACATCATTCAAGGCATCTGTGTCGTTATTGGTGAATCCAAAGTTTGCTGTTGATCCGCCAACTGGGTTAACAAAACCCGCCTGCAAACCAGATACCAGCGCCGGGACGGGCTCTGATACAAATACGGTAAGCGGTGTCGCGCGGGGGGAATCGTCTTCAATGGTCACGCCCAAAGCGCCTGATCCGATTGGATTGACCCCATCTGAAATGCGCAGCCTCACATTAAATGTCACCGCATCTTCTGCGCTGGTGTTGGGGTGCTGGATTGGGCGCAGCAGCTCGACTTGGTAGCCTACGCTGGTGCCGGCGCCGCTGGCCACGGATGGGTTGCCGCCGTTGAGGGTGATGCGCAGCACGGCGTCCGCACCGGCGCTGGCGGTAAGCACGGCGCCATTGGTGCTGAGGCTCCAGGTGACGTTGGTTGCGCCCAAGGTGGCCGGCAAGCCGTCGGTTTGCAAACCCACGGTCAGCGGTGCGCTGCCGTTGCGAACAATGTTCAGGCTGCCGTTGGCGCTGGCGCTGTTGGTGCTGTCTTGTGTGCCGCTCGTGTCTGGAATGCCGTTGGGCAGGCCTTCTTCGGATACGCTGGCAGTCGCTCCACCGATGGTGGGCGCTGTGTCGTTGTCAACGATGGTGGCCATCGCGCTGTCACTCACGACCGTGCTCGAGCTGGTGAGCGTGGCACCTAGGGTGAAGGTCTCGTTGGCTTCGACGAGCGCGTCGCCCACGGTGCTGGTGCGCACCAGCACGCTGCTGCTGCCCGCTGGCAGGCCGATGGCTACGGTGTAGGTTGTCCAAGTAGTGCCGCCGTTCAGGCTGAACTCGAACACCTCGCGGTTGTAGTCGGCCGGGCTGATGGCCGGGTTGACGGCCGTGCCGTCGGCCAGCGTGAGCACCAGCGTCGAGCCGGCGGCGGCGTTGTTGACCAACACCTCGAATACGGCTGGCTGGCCTTCGGGCACGGTGATGTCGCCCGTTGCGGTGCCGGGTGCGCCCACTTGCACTGTGGGTACGTTGCCGGGGTTGACATTGACTGTGAAGTTGGCCGAGACCCAGTCCCCATCGCGGTCGGTGGCGGTGACCTGGAAGCCGAGCGCCAAATCCGGCGGGGTAATGCGGTCGATGACGTTGAAATCCTGAATGCGCACGCTGTCGTTTCTGCCCAGAACAAAGCGCACATCCACACGCGAGAACTCGGCGTCGGATTGGATCAACGCCAACTGGTTTGCCGTGCTCAAGCCCGACAGGGCCAAGGTGCCTGCATCAACCACGGTCGTGCCATCGGCCGCGTAAGCGCGCCATTCGACGGTCACTTGGTCGACGTTGCCCACTCTCACGACAGTGAACGACAAGCCGTCGGCGGGGCTGGACATGCTGGCCCGGAAGCCCTCGTTGTGGTCGAGGTTGCCGTTCTGGATGCCAAAGCCGCGGTTGTTCGGGTTCAGGTCGTCGTCGCCGCTGGCTGTGCCGGGGTTCTGCGGTGTGCCCACTCCGCCTGCGTTGCTAAACAGCAGGCCGTCGAAGGTTACGACTTTGGTCCCTGCGTTGACGGCGATGGTTTCCACCGGCCCACCAGCGCCAAACTGATCGCCGATGGCAATGGTCTGCGTCGGCTGCGGCGTGACGAGGGTGAAGGTGTAGCCGCCGCTGTCGTTCAACACCAAGGTGTAGAACACCGTGGGCGGCGAGCCGCTGCCATCGATGGTGGCGGTGAGGGTCTTGCCGTCGTCCGAGAGGGTCTCGGTGATGCCGGGCTGGTCGGGCCAGTCCGACAAGCGCAGGGCCTGCGCGGTTGCCGGGCCGTCGGCACCGAAGAGCAAGCCGTTGATGTGGCCGGTTTGACTCGTCACCTGGTTGGCCAGCGTCAGGTTGTCCACGCTGGCGATGACGGGCATGTCGTCTTCTATCGTCACGTTCAAGGTTGCGGACGAAGCCGGGTTGACCCCGTCGGTGATGCTCAGGCCTACGGTCAACGAGAGCACGTCTTCTACGCTGTTGGTGGGGTGCTGGATGGGTTGCAGCAGTGTGACCTGGTAGCCCACGGACGTGGCATTCGCCGCCACGGCGGTGTTGCCGTTGTTGAGCGTGATCTGGATGACCGGGACCGGCGTCGTCGTGCCTGAGCTGCCGATAAGCACCGCTGCGTTGGCGCCATGGCTCCAAGTGAGCGCTGTGCCGCCGAGCATGGCGGGCAGGCCAGTGAGCGTCAAGGCCACGGTCAAGGCAGCCGTGCCGTTGCCGCTGAGGGCGATGGTGCCGCTGGCGCTGGCGCTGCTGGTGCTGTCTGCTGGGGTGCCGGTGTTGTCTGCAATGCCGTTGGCCAAGCCTTCTTCGGATACGCTGGCAGCCGCGCCTGCGATGGTGGGCCTTGTGTCGTTGTCGACGATGGTGGCGGTGGCGTTGTTTGCAGCCGAGTTGACCGTGGCACCGGTGGCTGCGGTGATGGTGGCAACCACCGTTTCGTCGTCTTCGTCGAGGATGTCGGGTGTCGGGTCGGCGGTGAAGGTGACGCTGGTCTGGCCGGCCGGGATGGTGACGGTCACGGTGCGGGAGCTGGTCAAGTTCGAGGCCACATAGTCGGTGCCCTCGGTGGCTGTGCCGGCGAGGCCGATGGTGACCACGGTGTCGGTCGTCGATACCCGGTCTTGGCTCACGGTGAAGATGACGTTAGTAGTGCCGTCCTCATCCACTGTGGGCGGACTGGCGCTGATCGAGACCACGGGCGGCGTGCCGTCTTCGAACTTGAATGCGCCACTGATGTCGAGCGTTTCGCTGTCGCGGGCCGTGTCGCCGTCGCCGTCGGTGATGCTGGCGTTGGCGGTCAGCAACACGCTGCCGGGGTTCAAGCCCACCAAGCTGCCACTGGTGGCGTGGTCGATCTCGCTGTGCTGGGTCAGGGTGACTTGGCCTGCGGCCGTGACGCTGATTTCGAACACGGTGTTGGCTGGCTCGACCCCGTTGGCCAAGGTGGCGGTGGAGCCCAGCAATGCGCCACCCGAGCCGAGGAACAGCGTAATGGCCTGGCCGCCGGCAGTGAGGCCGGTAACTGCTTGGCCGATGCCGAGGGCGTAGGTGGTGGCTTGGCTGCCGCCGACGTCGGCGCCCATTTGGCTGGTGACCGTGAACCGGCTGGCGAAGTCGCCGCTGGTGCTGTCACTGTTGGCGCCAAGGGTGTCGGCGTCTTGCGTGGTGAGGACGGGTAACGGCGGAGCGTCGGCAGTCCGGGTGACGTCGATGCTCGGGCCGTCGTCGAGGATGCTGACCAAACGGCCCACATCGACCGTGGCGGTGGCGGTGTCACCGTCGCCGTCGGTGGCGGTCAGGCGCAGGCTGATGACGTTCGGATTGAGGCTGACGCTGTCGTTGGGGTTGGTGGCGTCAGCGTGCACCACGGCGCGCTGCTGATCGAAAGTGACCTCGCCAGTGGTGGCATTGACGCTCATGATGAAGACGGTTGGGCCACCGATTCCAGCCACGCCGAACACTTTTCCTGCGTCGGTGCCGGTGCCGAGCCGGATCACCACGAACGCTTCGCTGAGGGTATCGGTCAGGCCGGTGAGGGCGCCGTTCGTGGCAACCAAGTCGTAGGTCTTGCCGCCGCTCACTGCCGCACCATCGGCACCAAAGCTGACGGTGAAGCGCTGCGCCGCGCCGCTGCCGCTGGCGTTGGCGTCCATGAGGGTTTCATCGACCAGCAAGGGGTTGTTGGCCGACAGGCGGATGTTGTCGAGGTAGGCGCCCAAGGTGTCGCCGTTGAGGTTGTCGGACAAGCCGGCAAAGCTCAGCGTATGCAGGCCGGGGGTGACGACGTTAAAGACCAAGGCGATGCTGGTCCAGCCGGTGCTGCTCACCGTGGACTGGGTGGCGGTTACGCCAGAGGGCGTACTGACGGTGACAACGCCGCTGGCATCGGCGCTGATGGTGACTTGCACGCCGTTGAGGCTGACTGACATGGCGCTGTCGGCGCGGTCGGCCGGGCGCGGCTGGTAGTCGAAGGACATGCCAAAGGTGGTGCCGGGCACGTCGATCCGGGTCGAGAGCACGCTCAGGGTGCTGGGGCTGGCGCTGCCGCCAGCTAGGTTGTGCGCTTCGAGCTCGGCCTTGTTGTTGCCGTCAGAGGGCAGCGCGCCACCGACGTCGCCGCGCTGGATTTCAATGCCGGCTGCGTTGAGCGTCCAGACGATGCCGTCGTTGCCGGTGAGGGTGCGACCGCCTTCGCCAACGACGAACCAGCCGCCTTGGTTGGGTTCGTCGGTGACGAAGCCCTCGAAGGATTCGCGCAGGGCTTGGGTCGGGGAGGTGGTGATGCTCGGCACATCGTCTTTGACCGAGAGGTTAAAGGTGGCCGCGGCCGTGTCACCGTCGCGGTCGGTGGCCACGACCTGGATGGAGCCGAGGTTGAGCACCTGCTCGCCGTTGGCGAGGGCGTGGCGCAGGTTGTCCGACAGGGTGGCGGTAACGGTGACGTTGTCGCTGGTGCCGTGCGCGATGCTCGCCGGGGCGGTCAGGGTGAGGGTGAGGGCAACTTGCGTGGTGTTGACAAAGGTGGCGGTGATGGTTTGGCCATCTGTGCTGCGCGTCCAAACGAGTTCGTCGCCGGTGACAGCGTTGGTGTTGCGCACCAGTTGCGCCAAGCTGTTGGAGAAGGCAAAGCCCAGCAGGTCGTCCGAGCCGGCGGTGAAGCTCACGCTCGCTTGGACTTGTTCGAGGGTGCTGGTCGGGTTGCTGCCGCTGGCGTTGGCATTGCCCAGCGCTTCTTCGTCCAGCGCCAGCGTGATCGAGCCGCCTGCTCTCGGGTCGGTGCCGTCTTTTACCGTAATGCGGTGGCTGTCGGACTGCGTATCGCCATCGGCGTCGGTGACGCGGATGGTGAAGTTGAAGTCAACGCCGCTGGAATTGTTCAGGTTAGGGTTCGGGTCGAAGCTCCAAGTGCCGCCGCTGATGACGGTCAGGGTGCCGATGTTTTGGTTGCCCACCGTCACGGCGATGGGGCTGTCGAGGGCGTGGTCTTGGCTACCTACGCGCACCACGATCGACGAACCCGCTTGGTCGGCACCTACGGCGTTGCTCCAAGTGCCGGTGATTGGGCTGGCAGCATCCTCACGCACCCATGTCGGTCCTTCGATATCCGGGTCACGCGGAATGTCGTCGATGACGGTGATGCTCAAGGCGTTGCTCAGCGTGAGCGCGTCGCCGTCGAAGTCGGTGGCCACGATGGCCGAGGACAGGTCCAAGGTGCGCGAGTTCTCGCCGTTGCCCGAGGCATGGTCGATCGGGGCGCGCAAGGTGAAGGTGTATTGGCCATTGGCTTGCAGCACCAGCGTAAAGACGGAAGTGTTGCCTGCGCTGGCGGTGAGGGTGGTGCCGCTGACGGCGTAGGTGACGGCCACACCACCGGAAGTCAGAGTTGGCAGCCCGCCGGTGAGGGGATTGAGGGTGAATCTGAGGCCCTCGTCGGCACCTGCCTCGACTTGGCCGGAGACGCTGCCACTTTCCACCAAGCCAAGGTTTGGCCACTCTCGGTTGCCGCGCGGCAGCGCTTCTTCTTCTACCACGCCCCCTGCGGGCTTCCAGCCGTCGAGCTTGGGCACGTCGTCGGTCACGTTGAGGGTGAAGCCTCGGCTGAGCGTGAGAGCGTCGCCGTCGGCGTCGGTGGCGCGGATGACGGAGGAGAGGTCGAGCGCCAAGCTGTTCGCGCCCTGGCCGGTTGCGTGGTCGAGCTGGTCGAACAGGCGGAAGGTGTAGTTGCCGTTGGGCTGGAGTTCGAGCGTGAAGACGGTGCGCGCCGCCTGCCCGATGCCTGCCGTTGCGGTGAGCGTGTTGCCGCTGACGGCGTAGCTTAGGTCCACGCCCTTGGAGCTGAGGTCTTGGTTTGCAAGGGCCGTGAAATCGGTGCCCAAGCCAAAGCCGTTGGCACCCCGGCCGTCGGCACCGAAGCTGACCAAGGTGGCCAGCGAGCCGCTGACTTGGGCGGGACCTCGGCTCTGGCCCGGGTCGCCCGTAAAGGAGCCGTCGGCGTTGCCGTCGTTGGGCGAGGTGCCGCTGGACAAGCGCGTGTTGATGTCGTTCTCGGCCACGGTGGCGCTCACTGCGGCACCGGCCACGGCCACCGGCACATCGTCGGTGATCTGGATGCGCACCGGCACACCGCCGGGCACGGCGTCGCCGTCGCCATCGACGGCCTGGAAGGCAAAGCCGTTTTGCAGCAGGCTCACCACGTTCTCGCCCTCGCCGCCGATGAGCAGGTTGTCGAGCAAGGTGACGGTGTAGTTGCCGTTGGCGTTGACCAACAGGCTGACGGCGGCGTCGGTTGCGGCGTCCTCACCTGTGCGCACTTGGCCGTCGGCATCAAAGTAAATGGCGGTCTCGCCATTAAGCGGCACATCGACGGAGTGGGTAACTTCGCCAAGGGTCCAGCTCACGCCGGTGACGCGGCCAAAGCCGTCGGCGCCCCAGTTGACGTTGTCCACGATGCTGCCGTTGACGCTGAGCGGCTCGCGCGGTGCCTCCTCGTCGTTGCCTTGGCTCTCGGTCGCGCCCGAGACGCGCAATGCAAGCAGGTCGTCTTCGTCTAGCCGCACGGTGTCAGTGCCGTTGTTGGCATCGAGCACTGGCACGTCGTCCTCGAAGCGCACGGCGGCGCCGATGTCGATGCGCTGGCTGTCGCTGGCCACATCGCCATCGCGGTCGGTGATGGTGTCGGTGCGGGTCAGGAACAGCACGTTGGCGGGCAGGCTGAGCAGGGCGGCGCTGTTGTTGAAGGCGTTGTTGTCGGTGTCTTCGCCTACGTGGTCGAGTTCGGCGAACTGGGTCAGGGTGACTTGGCCGCTGCTGGCATCAACCGCAAGGATGAAGATGTCGGTCGTGGTGCCATTGCTGCCGATGCGGCCAAACACCACACCGCCCTCCATCGACAAGGTGATGGGCTGGCCGTTGCTGCTCAGGCCGGTGGCGCCGCTGCTGCCGATCGACAGCACGTAGTTGGGCACCACTGTCCCGGCGCCGTCAGCACCGTAGGAGTAGGTGCGGCCAAAGGCACTGGCAAAGCTGGCACTGGCGATGTCGGAAACCGCTGCGCTGGTGTTGCCAGTGACCGTGTCGATCGTCTCGGCGTCCTGCGTGGTGAGCACCGGCAGGTTGGACCGCCAAGCGACGTTGATGTTGACGTCGTTGAAATCGCGGTCGCCACCGCCCAGTAAGTCTTCCCAGTTGAGGTTGCCCGGGCTGGCGTTGTCTTGCACGTAGGCCAAGCCGCCGGGGTTGAGCGCCGCTGCATCGAAGAAGGCGTTGGCCCCGGCTCCGACCAAGGGGGCCGTGCCGCCAACCGGCACCGCCTGCCAGTTGCCGCTGCCGTCTTGCTCGAAGGTGACGGGGGTATTGGGTCCAAGTTCGGGGTTTAGGCGATCGCCGTTGGGAATGATGAAGAAGCCAACCTGATCCGGGGTGTGGCCGGTGATGGTGATTTGGGTTACGGTGAAGTCTTTGACGTTGTCCCAGATCACGACGCCGGTGGTGGGCTTGCCGTTGGCATCTTTGATGTAGTAGCCAAAGCTGTTGTCGAAGCCAGCGTCGGAGCCCTTGAGGGTGACGGTGAGGGTGAATGCACCGCTGAGGTCGATGACGTCGATCACAGGAA
Source organism: Serpentinimonas sp. SSL01 (assembly GCF_056323735.1). Classification (NCBI taxonomy): domain Bacteria; kingdom Pseudomonadati; phylum Pseudomonadota; class Betaproteobacteria; order Burkholderiales; family Comamonadaceae; genus Serpentinimonas; species Serpentinimonas sp. SSL01. The sequence continues at coordinate 2,360,380 of NZ_CM150487.1, read as the reverse complement.
TGTCGTCGAGCACGTTGACGTTGACCGTGACGCCGCCGGGCACGGCGTCGCCGTCGCCATCAACGGCGCTGACGGTGAAGCCGCCTTGCAGCAGTGCCTGCAGGTCTTCGCCTTGCACGCCGTGCGTTTGCGCCCGGTTGAGGGTGATGGTGTACTCGCCGGTTTCCTGCACCACGAGGGTGTAGTCGGCGTTGCTGATGGTGAAGGTGCCGGCATCGGCGTTGAAGGTGGCGGCGGTGCCGCCCACCATGACGCCGGTGACGCGGCCAAAGCCGTCGGCACCCCAGTTGACGTTGTCCACAATGGTGCCGCTGGCGCTGGCAGAGCCGCTGCCGACCGTCTCGCCCAGGCGGGCGGCGTCGGGGTTGGCTCCGACCAAGCCGTCTTCGTCCAGGGTGACGCTGTCGGTGACGCCCTCTTTGAGGATCGGCCCGTCGTCGGCGATGCTCACCAGAGCACCCACATCGACCGTAGCGGTGGCGGTGTCGCCGTCGCCGTCGGTGGCGGTCAGGCGCAGGTTGATGACGCCCGCCGCAAGGCTGACGCTGTCGTTGGGGTCGTTGGGGTTGCCATGCACCACGGCGCGCTGCTGGTCGAAGCTGACCACGCCGGTGGTGGCATTGACGCTCATGACGAAGACGGTCTGCTCGATGTTGTTTTCAGTCACGACGCCGCGCACGCTGCCGTCGGCATCCACGCTGATCAGCACGGCTTGGTCCGTGGCGGTGTCGATCAGGCCGGTAGGGGTGCCGTTGCTGGCAACCAAGTCGTAGGTCTTGCCGCCGTTGCTCGCTGCCGCACCATCGGCGCCGAAGCTGACGGTGAAGTGCACCGTGCCGGGGCCAGAGCTGCCGTCTTGATCGAACTCGCTTTCATCCACAGCCACGGCTTGGCCTTCGGTGGGCTGATCGGCCACTGTGATCACCGGGATGTCGTCGAGCACATCGACGTTGACGCGCACGCCGCCCACGATCGGGTCGCCGTCGCCATCAACGGCGCTGATGGTGAAGCCGCCTTGCAGCAACGCTTGCAGGTCTTCGCCTTGGATGCCGTGCGTTTGTGCGCGCAGCAGCTCGAATTCGTAGGTTCCGTCAGCGCCCAGCGTGAGGCGGATGGCGGCGCTTTCTGGCGTGCCCAGCGAACCGTTGGCGTTGATGAACAAGGTGGCGCTGGAATTGGGCTGAACCGCCGCGCTGCCGCCGTTCCAGCTCACGCCGGTGACGCGACCAAAGCCGTCGGCGCCCCAGTTGACGTTGTCCACGATGCTGCCGCTGGCGCTGGCTGAGCCGCTGCCAGCCGTCTCGCCCGTGCGAGCGTCGTCGGGGTTGCCGTTAGGGAGGCCGTCTTCGTCAATCTCGATCAAGTCGGCACGCGGCACCAGCCCGCCTTCGCCTTCATCCTGCACGGCCACCGGCACGTCGTCTTGCACATTGAGTTGCAGGTTGATGGTGAGGTAGCCGCCGCTGCCTGCGGTGCCGACGAGGGCGATGGGGCTCAGGGCCAGCAGCTCTTCGAGGGTGCCGGGGGTGGGGTGGTTGAGCGGGCCGACCACGGTGAGGGTGTAGTCGCCGTTGGGCTGCACGGTGAGCAGCACGGAAGGCGGGGTGGTGGCGCCGGGGGGGATGACTTGGCCGTTGGCGTCGAAGGCCAAGGTGCTGCCGCCGGGCGCGATGGCGATGAAGCCCAAACCCGGCACGCTGAAGCTGGTGAGCACGCCGCCCACGCCGGTGAGGAAGTTGCCGCTTCGCGATGCGCTCAGGCCGTCGTCGGTTTCGTCGTTGCCGTCCAGGCCCAGGGCGGATTCTTCTTCGAGTTCGAAGCTCAGGTCGATCGTGACCGGGGCCGGCTCGCCCTCGATCTCGTCGGTGGTGTCGGCGGCGCCGAGGTTGAACTGGAACGCCAGCGGCTCAACCGGCTCGGCCACGCGCAGCAGGCGCACAAAGTCGCTGCCTTCGCCCGCACCGGCGGCCACGGCACCGGCGGCGGCGGGGTCGATTTGTTCGAGCAGGTCTAGGCCTTGCTCCAAAATCTGGACAATCTCGGCCACGGTGGTGGCTTGCACGGCGGCGTCGGCGGCTTGCGGGGTGGCGTCGGTGAGGGCCACGGTTTCATCGACGCGCAGGGCCTGGTTGGGGCCCATGGCCAGGGTCTGGCCGTCGGCGAGCAGCAGCTCGACCCGGGCCCCGTTCTGGGTGCGGATGACGTCGCCGCGCTGCACGACTTCGCCCACTTGCAGGGCGCGGGAGGTGCCATCGGCTTTGACGATGACGGCGTTGCCGGTGACGGCGGTGACGGTGGCTTGGGCCATGGTAGCGCTCCTGTTGGGTATGACGATGGGCGCAGCTTAAGGCTCGAGGCAGGCTTTGCCTATTGGACTTTGGTACAGTTTTGCGGGTTTGGTGCGCAAGGCTAAACACATGCCCGTGCATCGAAGACACGGGGCGGCGGCATAATGCTTTTGAGTTGGTTCGGGCTTGGGTGGTGGGGTCCCACAGCAGCAAGCTCCTACGGCTGCACCGACACCTTTGACCTTACCGAGCTTGAAGCATGAACCTTCGCACCACACCGCAATCGCGCTCGCTGGGCCGCAAACTGGTTTTCACCATCGTTTTGCTTTTTAGCGCCTTGGCCGCCACCTCGACGGCCAGTTGGTTGATCCTGAGCCACCTCGAAAACCAGTCCGAGCGTTTGGCGCAGCGCTTCATGCCCCAAGTCGAGCGCATCTCAGACGCGCAAGTGCTGATGTTTCGCATTTCGCTCGAGGCGCGCCAAGCCATGCTGGTGACCAGCGCCGACGAGGTTCGGGCCAGCCTAGACCGCTTGGGCACCTTCAGGCAACAAAAGCTCGAGCTGCTGCAAGCCTTCGAGACCAACCTAGACGACGACCGCGGGCGCGAAATCTTTGCCCAAATCCGCATGGCCGACGCTGAGTTTTGGCGATTGGCCCAGCAGGTGGCGGGCCAAATTCAGGCCGGCAACGCAGCGGCGGCTTTTACCCTGTTGAACACCGATCTGGTGCCGGCGCGCGACCGGGTGTTGCAGCACATGGCCGAGCAGCGCGCGTGGCAGCAGCAGCTGGTCGATGAGCAACTGGCCGGCACCGACCGCATCGCCTTCAACACCAAGCTGGCGCTGGCCCTAGTCACGGCGCTGGTGTTTGCGGTGGCGGCCTACAACGCCCACACCTTCATGCTCAGCATGCGGGCCTCGTTTGCCCGGGCGCAAAAAGTCACCTTCCGCATCGCCAACGCACGCAACCACCAGGCCGAGCCCCCGGTGCAAGGCGACGAATTCGCTTCGCTCTTTGCCTCGATCGCCGACATGGAGCAGCGCCTCAGCCAAGTGGTGGCGCGCGTGCGCCAGACCTCAACCGGTGTGTCGAGCGCGGCGGCGCAGCTCGACCACACCAGCACCGATCTGCTCGCGGCCACCGATCAGCAGATCAGCGCCATCGAATCGAGCGCCGTTCACGCCCGCAGCATGGCCGCCGCCATCGAGACCAGCGCCAGCAGCGCCGACAACGTGAGCCAGCTGGCCAGCAAGGCGGCCGACATCGCCTCGGAGGGCGGGCAGGCGGTGGGCTCGGTGGTGCAAGAGATGCAGCGCATCGGCGAGGCCTCGAAGCGCATTGCCGAAATCGTGAGCGTGATCGACGGCATTGCGTTCCAGACCAACATTCTGGCGCTCAACGCCGCCGTGGAGGCGGCCCGTGCGGGCGAACAAGGGCGCGGCTTTGCCGTGGTGGCCGGTGAGGTGCGCAGCCTGGCGCAGCGCAGCACGCAGGCGGCGCGCGAAGTCAAGGCGCTGATCGAAACCTCGACCCAGCGCGTGCAGACCGGATCGGCCGCGGCCGAAAACGCCGGCCAGACCATGCAGCGCGTGGTGGATTCGGTGGCCGAGCTCTCGCGCCTGATGGGCTCGATCGCCCAAGCCACGGCGCAGCAGCGCGCCAGCGCACAGCAGCTAGACCAAGCCGTGCAAGCCCTGAACCAGACCGCCAGCATCAGCGCCGCCGTGGTGCAGCGCTCGCAGGCCACGGCCGCCGCTTTGCGCGACCAATCGCAGCGCCTCGACGAAACCATGGGCGCCTTCAACGTCCAAGGCTCGGCTGCGCGGCAGGCGGCCTAGTTTGGGGTTTTGGGGCCTGATTTGGGCACCGCAGCGCCTGCTGCGCTGGCGCTACACTCGCAAACCATGACGCAAACCCTGCACACCTCCACCCTCCAATCCCTGCCGCTGCTGGCGCGCGGCAAGGTGCGCGACAACTACGCCGTGGGCGACGACCGCATCCTGATGCTGGCCTCGGACCGCATCAGCGCCTTTGATGTGGTGATGGAGCAGCCCATCCCCGGCAAGGGCGAACTGCTCACGCGCCTGAGCCTGTTTTGGTTCGAGCACCTGAGCCGCCTGGGGCTGTGCCCCAACCACCTCACCGGCGACGACCCCGAAAGCGTGGTCAGCGCGGCCGAGCGGCCCTTGGTGCGCGGTCGCTCGATGCTGGTGCAGCGCCTGCGCCCGATCCCCGTGGAGGCGGTGGTGCGCGGCTATCTGGCCGGCAGCGGCTGGAAAGAATACCAAAGCAGCGGCCGCGTCTGCGGCGTGGCCCTGCCGCCGGGCTTGGTCAACGCCGCGCAGTTGCCCGAGCCCATTTACACCCCCGCAGCCAAGGCGGCGCAGGGCGAGCACGACGAGAACATCACCTTCGAGCAGACGGTGCAGATGATCGGCCCCGAGCTGGCCGAGCAGATTCGGCGCGTGTCGATCGGGCTGTACCGGGCGGCGGCGGCGCATGCGCTGGGCAAGGGCATCATCATCGCCGACACCAAGTTTGAGTTCGGGCTCGACGCCCAGGGCCAACTGGTGCTGATGGACGAGGTACTCACCCCCGACAGCTCGCGCTACTGGCCGCTGGAGCAGTACCGCCCCGGCGCCAACCCGCCGAGCTTTGACAAGCAGTATCTGCGCGACTGGCTCGAGACGGCGACGGTGGCCGGCCAGCCGTGGAACAAAAGCGCCCCAGCGCCCACGCTGCCGCCCGAAGTGATCGCGCAGACCGCCGCCAAGTACCGCGAAGCGCTGCAGCGGCTGCTGGGCTAGGGCGGCACAGTTAAAGAAGCACCACCATGCCGGGGCGTCGGCTCACGACTGCTCAGATTTTGAAATTCTAGGAGTACGCTATGCGAGCTTTCTTTTTGGCTTTGGCCCTGGCTGGTTTCGCCTTGGCCGGCCCGGCTGCGGCGCAAACCCCGGTGGTGACGGTGAGCGAACCGTGGGTGCGCGCCACCGTGGCGCAGCAGCAGGCCACCGGGGCCTTCATGCGCCTGAGCGCCAGCCAGAACGCGCGGCTGGTGGCGGCCAGCTCACCCGTGGCCGGCCTGACCGAAATCCACGAAATGACCGTGGTCAACGATGTCATGCGCATGCGCGCCATCGCCGGCCTCGATCTGCCGGCGGCGCAAGCGGTCGAGCTGCGGCCCGGCGGCTACCACGTGATGCTGATGCAGCTGCGCCAGCCTCTGAACGCCGGCGAGCGCGTGGCCATCACGCTGGTGTTCGAAGACGCCAACCGCCAGCGCTTCACCCAGACCATCGAGGCGCCGGTGCTGCCGCTCGGGGCAGCAGCTGCAGGCGCGCATGGGCATGGCGGGCCTGGCCACGGCGCGCATGCGGCACCGGGCGGGCACGGGCATGCTCCGGCCGCTCCGGCCGCCCCTGCCACCCCGCAGCGGCCCTAAGCAAGATCGGCTTGTTTGGACTCGATGCGCTGGTGAACATGGCCACAGCGGCCGGGCTGCAAGTCGAGCTGCGGGTGCACGAAGCGGCTTGATCAGTTGAGCGCCATGCTCAGGCGGCGGCGGTAGCGCGCCACCAGTTCGCTCTGCGGGTCGCTGGCTTGCAGCGCCTTGCCGGAGAGCTCGATGCCGCCGGCGCTCTTGCCCGCTTGCGCCGGGTCGGCTTTGGGCGCGGGCGGCGTCATCAGCTCCAGCAGCCCGATGTAGGTTTTGCGCGCCAGCTCGTTGGCCCAGCGGCGGTCGCGCTGGATGATCTCGAGCAGTTCGTCGAGCGCCGCCGGCCATTCGCCCAAGGCGATCAGCAGCCGGCTCTTGGCCATGCGGGCCTCGAAATTGCGCTTGTCGTGCGCGATCAGCTCATCGAAGCGCTCCAGCGGCCACTGGCCGCGCTCGTCGGTGCTGCAAAACAGCAGCGCGTTGAGCCAGTGCGACAACGCCTCGAAGCGCAGTTGCAGCGGAATTTGCGCCAGCGCTGGGGCCAGCGCCAGCTCGGCTTGCTCAAACTGGCCGTGGGCGATCAGGTGGCGCACGCAATCGAAGCGCAGATCGTGGTTGCCGGGCTCCTGTTGCAGGCGCTGCAGCAGCCGCGCCAGCTGTTCTTCGGCGCTCAGGTCGGTGGGCTCGGGCGCTTCGTCTTGCGGCGCGCTGTCGGGCTCGGGCAGGTGCTTGTCGAGGAAGGCGCGCAGCTGGCTCTCGGGCAGCGCCCCGGTGAAACCATCGACCGGCTGGCCGTCGATCAGCAGCACGCAGGTGGGGATGCTGCGGATGCCAAAGGCCGCCGCCAGTTGCTGCTGTTGGTCGGAGTCGATCTTCACCAGCTTGAAGCGGCCCTGGTAGGCGGCTTCAAGCTTTTCCAGCAACGGGCCGAGGGTGCGGCAAGGCCCGCACCAAGGGGCCCAAAAATCCACCAGCACCGGCACCTGCGCAGAGGCGGCGATGACTTCGGACTCGAAATTGGCAAGGGTGACGTCGATCATGGCTGGTGGCGGTGTACCGCGGGACAAAGGGGTTGGAAAAAGAATGGGGGCACTGCAAAGCCCGGCACCTGACATTGTCGCCCAAAGCGGTGGCGGCACGGCCACGCCTTAAAATCAAGCGCTTGCACCGGATGCGCCCTTCAGCGGGCTGCGCCGGCCCCTTTCAACGCCGCACCGCTGGTGCGCCCAATGGACAATCTCGGTTTAAGCCTACAGCTTCAATCGACTATTTTATGAACGCAACCGTGCAGATCGGCGTGGTCATGGGCTCCAGTTCCGACTGGGAGACGATGCGCCACGCCGTCGAGATTTTGCAGCAGCTGGGCGTGGCGCACGAGGCGCGCGTGCTGTCGGCGCACCGCATGCCCGACGACATGTTTGCCTACGCCGAAAGCGCGGCCGGGCGCGGGCTGCAGGCGATCATCGCCGGCGCCGGTGGCGCGGCGCACCTGCCGGGCATGTTGGCAGCCAAAACCACGCTGCCAGTGCTCGGGGTGCCGGTGGCGGGCAAGGCGCTGGGGGGCGTGGATTCGCTGCACAGCATCGTGCAGATGCCCAAAGGCATTCCGGTGGCCACCTTTGCCATCGGCGCCGCCGGGGCCGCCAACGCGGCGCTGTTTGCCACCGCCATGCTGGCCCTGCACGACCCAGCGCTGCTGCAGCGCCTGCAAGCCTTCCGCGCCGCCCAGACCGAGGCCGCGCGCGCCATGACGCTGCCGCCGCAGCCCAGCCCATGAGCGGCCCTGACAGCTCGAGCCGCGTGGACGGCGTTGACAGCCCCGCCAGCCCGGTCAGCGCACCTGTCGCAGCTGGCGTGGGCAGCGCTGTGCGTGGCTGCTCCCAGCCCCAGCCCCAGCCCCAGCCCCAGCCCCAGCCCCAGCCCGCACCCCAGCCGGTCCAGCCACCCCAACCGCCCCAATCATTGCCACCGCCGCTGCTGCCCGGCAGCCTAGGCCACGCTGGCCAGCCCTGCACCTTGGGCGTGCTGGGCGGGGGCCAGCTCGGGCGCATGTTCGTGCAGGCGGCCCAAAAGCTGGGCTACGCCTGCGCGGTGCTGGAGCCCGAGGACCACAGCCCCGCCGCCCAAGCCTGCCCGCAGCACATCCAAACCGATTACGCCGACCCGCTGGGCCTCGAGCAACTGGCGCAGCGCTGCGACGCCATCACCACCGAGTTCGAGAACGTGCCGGCCGAGGCGCTGCGCTGGTTGGCGCAGCGGCGCTTGGTGGCGCCATCCGCCGCCGCAGTGGCGCTGGCCCAAGACCGCATCGCCGAAAAAGCCCATTTCAGCGCCTGCGCCCAGCAAGCCGGCGTGGGCCCGGCGCCTTACGCGGTCATCGAGACCGAGGCCCAGCTGCAGGCCGCCCCCGCGGCGCTGCTGCCCGGCATCCTCAAAACCGCGCGCCTGGGCTACGATGGCAAAGGCCAGCAGCGCGTGCACACCCACGCCGAGCTGCAGGCCGCATGGCAGCGCCTGGGCGGCGTGCCGTGCGTGCTCGAGCGCCTGCTGCCCCTCAAAGCCGAGCTGTCGGTGCTGGTGGCGCGCGGCCGCGACGGCCAGGTGGTGCACTACCCGCCGCAGCGCAACCTGCACCGCAACGGCATTTTGGCGCTCACCGAGGCCTGCCCCGGCAACCTGCCCACCGTGCTGGCCGCGCGCGCCGTGTCAGCCAGCGCCCTGATCGCCGCGCAGTTGGGTTACGTGGGTGTGCTGTGCGTTGAGTTTTTTGTGATCGACGACGGCAGCGCCGAGGGCGCGCTGGTGCTCAACGAGATGGCCCCGCGCCCGCACAACAGCGGCCACTACACGCTCGACGCCTGCGACGTGTCGCAGTTCGAACTGCAGGTGCGCACCTTGGCCGGCCTGCCGCTGGTGGCGCCGCGCCAGCACAGCCCGGCGCTCATGCTCAACCTGCTGGGCGAGCTGTGGTTCGACGCCCAAGGCCAAGCGCGCAGCCCGGACTGGGCCGCCGTGCTGGCTTTGCCCGGTGCGCACCTGCACCTGTACGGCAAGCTCGAGGCGCGCCCCGGCCGCAAGATGGGGCACCTCACGCTCACCGGCAGCAGCGCGCAGCAGGTGCGCGCAACGGCGTTGGCTGCAGCAGCCCTACTGGGCATCGAGCCGTGGCCCTGACGCTGGACGCGCGCGCCCTAGCCGGCGCAACGGCTGCTGGGCTCAGTGAGCCCGTGCTGCAGCGCGCCTGCGCCCAGTTGCAGGCCGGCCGCCTGCTCGCCCTGCCCACCGAGACCGTCTATGGCCTGGCGGCCGATGCCGATGCGCCCGAGGCGGTGGCGCGCATTTACGCCGCCAAGGGCCGGCCGGCCGACCATCCCTTGATCGTGCACGTGGGCGGCAGCCAGCCCGCGCACTGGCAGCCGGCGCTGGCGCATTACACCGGCGCCTGCCCCGACTTCGCCCTGCGCCTGATGGCCGCTTGCTGGCCCGGGCCGCTGACGCTGATCCTACCGCGCCGCCCTGGTGTGGCCAGCGCCGCCGCCGGTGGCCAAGGCAGCATCGGACTGCGCTGCCCGGCGCACCCGGTGGCGCAAGCGGTGTTGCAAGCCGCCCTGCAAGTGGGCATCCGGGGCTTGGCGGCCCCGAGCGCGAACCGCTTTGGGCGTTTGAGCCCGACCCGCGCCGAGCATGTGGCGGCCGAGTTTGCCGGCCTGCTTAGCGACGACGAGCTGCTGATTTTGGATGCCGGCCCCTGCCAAGTAGGGATCGAATCGACCATCATCGACTGCAGCCGCAGCCAGCCGGTGCTGCTGCGCCCCGGCGTGCTGCCGCTCAGCACCCTCGAGGCCGCCGCCGGCCAGCCGCTGGCCGCGCGCGACGCAGCGGCCCCACGCGCCTCGGGCACCTTGAGCGCGCACTACGCGCCGCGGGCCCGGTTGCGCCTGCTGCCCGCGCCCGAGCTGCAGACCGCGCTCGACCTGCTCGGCCCCGACGCACGCCACCTGGCGATTTACAGCCGCAGCCCGCTGCGCTGTGCCAGCGCCCACGTGCTGCAAGAGCGCATGCCGCAGCAGGCCAGTGCCTGCGCGCACGAGCTGTTTGCGGTGCTGCGCGCGCTCGACCGCCCTGGCACGCGGCTGATCTGGGTCGAAACCCCGCCGGACGACCCAGCCTGGGACGGCGTGCGTGACCGGCTGCAGCGCGCGGCGGCGTCGGGTTAACGCGGAGGCGGGTTGGCGCGAAGTCGGGTTGGCGCAGCGCTGCGGCGGTTTCGCGCCACCGGCTCAGGGGCGCGGCGCCGGCCCCTGCCAGCCCGCCGTCAGGCGCGCGTTTTCTTCGTCGGCTGACAAAAACTGCACCGTGCCCAAGCCCTCGTAAAACGCCTGCAAGGCCGCTTGCTGGGCCCCGCTGGCGGTCTCGAAGGCACCCACAGGCACGGTTTCGCTGGCGGCAAATGCCACCGCCCAACCGCTGTCCGGGGTCTGGCACAGCACCGCCAGCGTTTGCGTCTGCGTCTGCGTCTGTGCGCCAGCGCTTTGGCGCAGCTCCTGCACTTCGCGGCAATGCTTCCCCGGGGCGCGCTCGAAGCTGCCCAGCACCTCGAGCGTGTCGGCGCCGATGCGCACCACCTGCGCGCTGGCCACCGCCTGCAGCGCCGTGAGCACGCGCTCGTCGTGCACCGCTGCGCCGCTCTGGGCCCAGTGCGGGCGCGGGGCCGTGGGGGCCGCTTGCGGCCAGACCCACAGCACCAGAACCACCCAGACCAGCGAGGCCAGCGCCACGCCCTGCAAGAGTCGGCCCGGCGCCCAAGCGGCGGCCCCTGCGCCCCGGCCAGCCCCGGCACTGGCGCCACCCCCTCCAGCCGCACCTCCTACGCCACCATTGGCACCGGCTCGCGCACCCCCTTGGTTGCCGCTGCCGCTTGGCCCGCCCAGCAGCGCGCCCACCCAGTGCTGCCACAGGCGCTGCCAGGGGCCGGGCTGCGCCGGGTCGGCGGCCACGGCGGGCTGCGCGGCCGCATCCGCGGCCGAGTGCGGCTTGGAGCGCTGCCCCGCCACCTGCTCCTGCGGCCAAGGCGCGTTCAGGATCGCCGCCACCAGACGCGGCGGCACCGGCTCTTCGAGCTTGGCGCGGTAGGCCGAGCGGATGGTGGCGCTCTGCTGCACCAGCGCTTGCAGGCGCTCGCGCAAGCCCGCCTCCTGCTGCAGCGCCTGCTCGACGCGCTCGTAGTCGGCCTCGTGCTCGAGCTGACCGTCCAGATAGGCCAGCAGCGCCATGGTGTCGATCGTCATCTTTTGCCGTCCTTTTAACGCCTTTTTGCGCTTTTTAGCGCCCTTTAGCGCCCAAACCCTCGGCCAGACGGGCCCTGGCCCGCGCCAAGCGGCTCATCACCGTGCCCAAGGGCAGCTCCAACACCTCGGCCGCCTCTTTGTACGACAAGCCTTCAACCGCCACCAGCATCAGCACCGCGCGCTGATCCTCGGGCAGCTCGGCCACCAGCCGACGCACGGCGCGGGCCTCGCTGCGCGCCTCCAGCAGCGAGGTGCCATCGTCGCCCATCAGCTCATCAAAACCCTCGTCCCACGAATCGGTCTGCTGGCGCTGGCGCGTGCGGTACTCGTCGAGCCAGGTGGTCTGCAAAATGCGAAACAGCCAACTGGCCAGACTGGTGCCGCTCTGGTACTGGCTCCAGCGCTCGATCGCTTTCAGGCAACCGGCCTGCACCAGATCGTCGGCCTGGTGCCCGTCGCCAGTCAGCCCATAGGCGAAGCGGCGCAGCCGCGGCAGCAGGCTGATGAGTTCGGCACGTGGATCAGAGGACGCCATACAGATCTGTTGCAAGTGACAACGCGGCCAGCCAGGATTTATTCCCAACCGGGTTACAAATTTTTTACCCCCGATGACTGCCCCTGGATTGGCGCATGGGCTAGGCGGAATCGGTGCCTTGCGCTAGAGTCTAGCTTGCAATGGCTCACATACCCCCACCCCACCCGGACGCTGCGCGCCGCCTTGTGTCCGTGCGCCTGTTTCAGAGCGCCCGCACGGGCTTGCTGGCCGTGCTGGGTTTTCTGGGGCCGCTGGCTTGGATCGCACCCGCCGGATCGCCCCCCGAGTTGGGCGGCGGTGCTCTGGTGTGGGCCGATGATGGTGACGGCGATGGCGATTCGGGCGACAGCGGTGGTGACGATGGAGGCGACGACGGCGCTTCGAGCGCAGGCAGCCAAGTAGGGGACAGCGGCAGCGCCGGGGTCGATTCTGCTCCCGCTCGCCTAACGGCTGCTTGGTTAGGCTCGGACGAGCATCTCCCCAACGAACTGCTGGCCCTCAACCCCAGCTCAGCCGCGCTGGCCTACGCCCGGCTGCAAACCGGTGTCGAAGTGATCGAAACCCGCAACCTGCGCGCTCTCAACCTGAGAGTTGTGCGGCTGCGCCTGCACGGTGTGCAAGCCCAAGCCACGCTCCAGCGCTTGGCGGCGTTCGAAGATCAAACCTTCGCGCTGCAACACCTCTACGCGGTGGCACAAGCCCCAGCAGCCGGCGCAGCGGCGGCGCGCAGCAGCGAGCCGATCGCGGCCTTCAAACAGTCGATCGGCTGGCCGGCGGCCAGCGCCAGATGCGGCCTGCGCCAGGTCATCGGCATCGTGGACACGGCCGTGCAGCTCGCCCACCCGTCGCTGCGCGGGGCGCAGATACGCAGCCAGCACAAACTCAGCCCGGGTCAGTCCTCAGTCGAAGACGACCACGGCACCGCCATTGCCGCCTTGCTGGTGGGCCAGCCCGCCGCCGGCTACACCGGACTGCTGCCGCGCGCGCGCCTGCTGGCGGCGGCCCCGTTTTACCGCTTGCCTTCGGGCCACAGCCGCGCCGACGCCTTGGGCTTGGCACAGAGCCTGGACTGGCTGGTGGGCCAAGGGGCGCAGGTGATCGGCATGAGCCTGGCGGGCCCGCGCAATGCCGTGCTCGACGCCGCCCTCGAGCGCGCCCGGGCGCGCGGGGTGGTGGTGGTGGCGGCGGCGGGCAATGGCGGGCGCGCGGCAGCGCCAGCTTTTCCGGCCGCGCATCCGGGCGCGCTGGCCGTCACGGCGCTCACGCCGGCGCAAGCGGTGTACCGGCGCGCCAGCCAAGGCGGGCACATCCGCTTTGCCCTGCCCGGCACCGATTTGCCCACCGTCGGCTCCGCCGGCACCCTGCAGCGGCGCAGCGGCACCTCTTATGCCGTCCCTTTCCTGGTGGCCATGGTGTCGCAGTCGTTGCACGAGCGCAGCCTGAGTGCCCCGCAGTGGTTCAGCGGCCAGGGCATGGCCTTGCAAGACTTGGGCGCCCCCGGCCGCGACCCGGTCTTTGGCTGGGGCCTACCGCAGATTACGCCTTTGTGCCGCTAAGCCATACGCCGCGCTCAGCAGCCGGCGCCCCAGCGCTCAATCATCAGCGCAGCGTGCCCAGTGGCAAAAATGTAATTTTTTGTACCTGGCGGAATAAGGCAGGCGGCCGCGCGTTGTCGCTCATGAAAGGGTCGCAAACCGCGAGACCGCGCATTCAAGCGCAACGGCTTGCGACCACCGCCCCCCAAACCCTTTGGATGCCCGCGCCATGTACCCGCTCCTGAAACGCCTGTGGCAACAGCTCAAGCTCGGCTCTCATCCGGCAGCCGCAACGGTTGCGCAAACGGAGCTTTCGGTGCGCTGGCGCTGCATCAACGCCGAACTCGGGCTGGCGGCTTGGGTGGCCGAGCCTGCGGACCGACTCGCCCTGCCACGCCAGCCGCGCGGCGCCAAACTGCTGCTCGCCCCCGAGGGCGGCGAGGGCCCGGCGCTCGCGCGCCTGCGGCAGCTCGCGGCCCTGCACCCGGACTGCCTGATCGTGCTGCCGCGCTGGCAGAACGAGCGCTTGGCAGCGGCCGGGGTGCCGGCCGAAGTCGCGCTGCACCTGGTGCTGCTGCGTTTGCGTGACGATGGCTGGGTGGGCGCGGCCACCCCCACATTGCTTTCTACAGCCGCCAGCCGGGCCTTGGCAGAGCGCTACGCGCTGCGCTACCGGGCTCTGACACAATCGTTGCCCGGCGCAACCACCCAAGCTCTAGAACGACCGCTTGCCACCGATCAGCGATTCGCTTGGATCTGATCGCCACCCCGACCTGATAGCCTCTCCACGTGAATCTCGCTCTTTTATCTTGGTGGCAGCGCCAGCGCCTCACCACCCGACTGGTTTTTTCGTCGGTGAGCTTGGTCTTGGCCCTGCTGCTGCTGCTCTTTGCTCTGGTGCAAGGGCTCATCAGCCAGCAGGCCGATCGGCAGTGGGCGCACGAACTGCACGCCGCTGAGCGCGTCTGGCGCAGCCTGTTGGCACAGGAGTCGAGCCGGTTGCTCGACAGCGCCGCCCTGCTGGCCTCGAACCATGAGCTGCGCCGGGCGCTGGGCCGCAAAGACCTGGACCAGATGGAGACCGCGCTGGCGCTCGAGGGCGAGCGCATCGGGGCCCAGATCACGGCCGTGCTCGACACCGATCTGCAGTTGCAGGCCACCAAACCGCTCGATGCGGTGTTTCTGCTCTGGCTCAAACACACCGCCTACCCGCAGATGGCGCGCGCGCAAAACAACCGCACCCCAGCCGATGCGGCCCGGGCCTCGCCTTGGATCGACGACCCTGACGCCCTGTCCCAATTGCTGCGCGCCGTCGCCGAACACGGCACACGCGACCGCAGCCGCTCGGTGTTGGCGCTGCTCGGTGACGCCCCGTATCAGTTCGTCGTCGCGCCGGTGCTGGATCAGGAGCACAACCGCATCCAGGGTTGGGTGCTGATGGGCTTTGCGCTATCGCAGTCTCTGGCCGACCAGATGCACACCAACCTGGACGTGCACGTGCTGCTGTTTGCCGATGCAGCGCACAACCCCAACCCGCCGACCCTGGTCTTTAGCACCTTGGCGACTCCAGCCTCTGGTTTGATGCTGGAAGCCGACGCCGCCTACGCAACGTATGTCGGCAAGCGCTACGCGCAACGGAAACTGCGCCTGCCCGCCTTGGGTGGCGAGCTGCACACGGTTTTGCTGCGCTCGGTGGCCGATGCCGAGTTGCCCTTTGTTCAATTGCAGCTGTGGCTGGGCGGGCTCAGCCTGTTGGGCTTGGCTTTGTTCGCTTGGGCCAGTGCGCGCAGCGTGCGCCGCATCACCGCGCCCTTAGCCACCTTGCAACAGGCGGCGCTGGCGCTGGAGCAAGGCCGCTTCGACGCCCCCCTGCCTCCCAGTGCCGGGTTCGATGAGGTCTCGCAACTCAGCCGCGGCTTCGACGCCATGCGCCAGAGCCTGGCCGAGCAGCAGGGCGAGATCCGGCGCCTGGCCTACCGCGATCGGCTCACCGGCTTGCCGAACCGCCAGCGTTTCGTCGAGGCGGTGGAATTGGCGCTGGGGCAGCAGCGCGCCGGCCAGCCGCCTTTGTCGGTGCTCTCGCTCAATTTAGACCGCTTCAAGCACGTCAACGAGGTCATGGGCTATGCCTTTGGCGACGAGTTGTTGCGCGCCGTCGCGCAGCGCCTGAGCGAGGCGGTGGGCAAAGGGCACCTGCTGGCACGGCTGGGTGGCGACGAGTTTGGTTTGCTGCTCACGGGCTCGTCGGCGGATCAGGCGCTGACGCAAGCGCGCCTCATTCTGGCGCAGCTGGCGGCTGGGGTGGTGCTGGGCGGCCAGCGCGTCGATGTGCGCGCCAGCGCCGGTCTGGCCGAAGGCCCGCGCGACGGCAGCGACGCCGACGCCCTGATCAACCACGCCGAAATGGCCATGCGCCAGGCCAAGCGCCGCACCGCTGGCGTGCTGTGCTTTGTGCCTGAGCACGACCGCAGCCAGGTGGCCGATCTGTCTTTGCTCGGTGCCATGCGCGACGGCATGGTGCGCGGCGAGTTGCGCCTGTACCTGCAGCCCAAGCTGCCGCTGCAAAACACACGGGCTTTGGCGGCCGAAGCGCTGTTGCGCTGGCAGCACCCCACCGAGGGCTTGATCGCCCCGGCGCGCTTCATTCCTTTTGCCGAGCAGACCGGCTTTATCTCGGAACTCACGACCTGGGTCATTGACGCCGCCGCACGGGCCTGCGCGCAATGGCAGCAACTGGGTTTTGCGTGCCCGATTGCGGTCAACGTCTCGACCCGCGACCTGCTCGACCCCGCCTTTGCCGAGCGCGTGGCGGCCTGCCTGCGGCGCCACGGCGTCGATAGCAGCCAGATCAGCCTCGAGATCACCGAAAGCGCCCTGATGGAAGACCCGGCGCGGGCCCTGGAGACGCTGCAGCAACTGGCCGCGCTGGGGCTCGAATTGGCGATCGACGACTACGGCACCGGTTATTCGTCCCTGACCTACCTCAAGCAGCTGCCGGTGCAGACGCTCAAAATCGACCAGAGCTTCATCGCCCAGATGGCCAGCGACAGCCGCGACGCCGCCATCGTGCAATCCTCGCTCGAACTGGCGCACCAACTCGGGCTGCTGGTGGTGGCCGAAGGGGTGGAGGACGCCGCCACGCTGCAGCGGCTGCAAGCCTGGGGGTGCGACTGGGCGCAGGGCTACCACATCGCCAAGCCCATGCCCTGGGAGCAGCTGGCACCTTGGTGGGCCAAGCAGCCGCAAGGCACCTGATTGCCTACTGGCCCCTGCGCTGCACCTTGCCCGGCGCACGCCCATAGCGCAGCTTCATCGCCAGAATGCTGAGCGCCAAGCTGAGCGTGACGGCGTTGGCGATGATGATCGGCCACGCACCCAGCAGCCAACCATAGACCAGCCACAGCGCCACCCCGAGCGTGAAGGCGCCGTACATGGCGAGCGAAATACCGCTCACGTCGCGCGTGCGCCAGGTGTGCCAGACCTGCGGAACGAAGCTGAGGGTGGTGAGCAGGGCCGCCAGGCTGCCAACCAGCTCACCCCATGCGGGCATGCTCACGCCCGTTGCCAGCTGGCATCGGGGTTGGAAGGGGCCGCAGGGGCCGCAGCAGCAGGCTGGGCCAAGGGGATCGCCCTGGTTGGGGCAGCTGCCTGCCGCGCGCGGTTGTGCTGCACGATCAGCAGCGCCAGCAGCGCCGAGGCCACGCGCGCGTTGGCCCCGTCGGCGCGGCTGGTGAGCGCGATCGGCACCCGCGCCCCGAGCACGATGCCCGAGCCGGTGGCCCCGGCCAAGTACTCGAGCTGCTTGGCCAGCATGTTGCCGCTCTCGAGGTCGGGCACCATCAAGATGTCGGCCTGCCCCGAAACCGGCGATTCGATGTGTTTGATCGCCGCCGCCTGCGCCGAGATGGCGTTGTCAAAAGCCAGCGGGCCGTCGAGCACGCCGCCCTTGATCTGGCCGCGGTCGGCCATTTTGCACAGCGCCGCCGCTTCGATGGTCGAGGGGATGTTGGGGTTGACGGTCTCGACCGCCGACAAGATCGCCACCCGCGGCTGCTCCACGCCCATGATGCGCGCAAAGTCGATGGCGTTTTGCACGATGTCCACTTTTTCGCTCAAAGACGGGCGGATGTTGAGCGCGGCGTCGGTGATGAGCAGCGGCTTGCTGTAGAGCGGCACGTCGAAGCGAAACACGTGCGACATGCGCCGCCCGGTGCGCAGCTCGCGCCGCTGCAGCACGGCCGCGATCAGCTCGTCGGTGTGCAGGCTGCCTTTCATCAGGGCATCGACCTCGCCCTTGGCGGCCAGATCGGCGGCCAGCTCGGCCGCGGCGTGGCTGTGCGGCACGTGCAGGATTTGGCTGTCGCCCAAGTCCAGCTCGGCCTCGCGCGCCAGCGCCAAGATGCGCTCCTTGGGGCCGATCAGCAGCGGGATCATCAGGCCGTGACGGGCGGCGTCGAGCGCGCCCGTGAGCGAGCCGACGTCGCAAGGGTGCACCACCGCGCAGCGCATCGGCTCCATGCCGTCGGCCAGCGACAGCAGCTCGCGAAACCGCGCCTGCGGGTCAAAGAGCTGGATGGTGGGGGCGTTGATCTTGGGCAGGCGCACCTTTTCGGTCGGCGCCAGCACCTTGGCCACGCCTTGCAGCACTTTCTCGTCTTTTTGGTTGGTCACGAGGCAGTCGAGCTGCACCGCTTTTTTCGCGTCGTCTTTGCTCAGCACGGTGGCGGTGACGGTGAGCGTGTCGCCGATGCGCACCGGGCGCACGAAGCGCAGCGCCTGCTCGAGGTAGATGGTGCCCGGCCCGGGGAACTGGGTGCCCAGCAGCGCCGAGATCAGGGCGCCGCTCCACATGCCGTGCCCGATCACGCCGTGAAACAGGGTGTCGTTGGCGTATTCGGGGTTCAGGTGCGCCGGGTTGGTGTCGCCCGACACGGCGGCAAAGGCCTGGATGTCTTGCAGCGTCAGGGTGCGCAGCAGGCGCGCGCTCTGGCCGATGTGCAGTTCGTCGAAGGTGAGGTTTTCACTCCATTCGCTCGAAGTCGGGGGCTGGGTCATGGGTCGGTTCCTAAAAATGAAGCGTCGGCGGTATGCACGTCAGGGGTTGTCGCGCAAGGCCTGCAGCCGGCGCTGCAGGTGCAAGTCGGGCACGTCCACCACCGCCAATGCGCCAGCATAAACGATGCCCTGGTTGCCATCCAAGGTCAGGGCCTGCCCGACCGCGTATTCGTGCGGTCCAAAGGCCACCGTCTGGCGCTGCGCGTCGAGGCGCAGATCGGCGCAGCCGACCAGACAGACCTTGCCCAGTTGGCGCGCCACCACCGCCGCGTGGGCGGTGCGCGCGCCGCGCTGGGTCAGCAGCCCCTGCACGCGCTGCAGGGCCTCGATGTCGTCGGTTTGCGCATCTGGGCGCACCAGCAACACCGGCACACCGGCGCGGGCGCGCTCGATGGCGCGCTCGTGGTCGAGCGCGATCTCGCCGCTGGCGATGCCGCTGCAGGCGCTGCTGGCGCGCGCCAGCTCCAGCGGTTGCCCGCCCTCTGCCGCCTCGGCGCCGCTGCGCGGGGCGAGTTGTTGCAGCACCAGGTCTTTGGGCTTGAGGTGCGCGGTGCGTTCGCGCGCCGTTTGGCGGTCGATCAGGCCGGCCTCGTGCAGGTCGAGGGCGATGCGCACGGCCGCGCGCGGGGTGCGCTTGCCGCTGCGCGTTTGCAGCAGGTGCAGGTGGCCGTCTTGCACCGTGAATTCGAAGTCTTGCATGTCGCTAAAGCTTTGCTCGAGCGTGCGCGCCGCGTTTTGCAGCGCCTCCCAGGCCTGCGGCAGGGTCTGCGCCAAGCTGGCGTGGCCGTGCGCGTTGCGCTGCCCGCTGACCACGTCTTCGCCTTGGGCGTTGGCCAGAAAATCGACCCATAGCGTCGGCTCGCCGCTGCTCGGGTCGCGCGTGAACCCGACCCCGGCGCCGGAGTGGGTGCCGCTGTTGCCAAACACCATGCGCTGCACGATCACGGCGGTGCCGAGCTGTTCGTCGATGCCGTGCAGTTTGCGGTAGCTTTTGGCCTTGGGCGCAAACCAGGAGCCATAGACCGCCTGCACCGCAGCGGCGAGCTGCTCGTGCGGGTCTTGCGGGAACGCCTGGCCGGCGTGGGTCTGGTACAGCGCCAGGTAGCTGCGGCACAGCGCGCGCAGGCCCTGGTAGTCGAGTTCGCGCTCGTCGCCCCCTTGCGTGGCGCGCTGCAACTCGGCCTCGAACAGCGGCGCGGGCAGGCCCGCGACCAGTTGCGCGTAGCTGGCGATCAGGCGCCGGTAGGCGTCCCAGACCATGCGCGGGTTGCCGCTTTGGCGCAGCAAGCCGGGCAGGGTGGCCTCGCACAGCCCGACGTTGAGCAAGGTCTCCATCATCCCCGGCATCGACACCGGGGCGCCGGAGCGCACCGAGACCAGCAGCGGCGCGCGCGGGTCGCCCAATTTCAAGGCGCAGGCCGCCTCCAGGGCCGGCAAACCGCTGCCCAGCAAGGGCGGCAGGCTGGCGGCCGGGTCGCGCGTGTAGTGGGTGCCCAGCACCAGCGCCGCCGGCACCGGCAAGCCCAGCTGCGCCATGCGCCAGAGGTGGTAGGCTTTGGAGCCGACCGCCTCGGGGGTCGGTGGCGCGGCTTTGCCGGCGGGCTCGGGGCCGATCAGGTGCAGGTGGCGCGGCCAAGCGGACGCAGCGGCAGCGGATTTTTTCATGTCACCACTCCGGCAGGGCCGAGCACGATGCGGCGCAACACGTAGCCGGCTTTGAGCAGGTGGTCGGTGGCAGCTTCCAGCGCCCCGGCCAGCTCGTTGCCCAAGCCAAACAGCACCGGCTGCTGCGCCAGCTCCTGCACCAGTTGCACCCGCGTCTGGCGGTAGTGCTCGTCGCACTGGCGTTCGGCGCGCAGCGTGCGCCACAGGGCCTGCAAAAAGGCTTCTTCATCGACCCGGTTCGCCTGCAGGCTCAGGTGGCGTGCGATTTCGATCGCCTTGATCTGGTCTTGGATCGCCGCCAAGGTGGTTTCGGCCAGACGCAGCAGCGCCTCGACGATGCGCGCCGGCAGCCCGCGCAAGGGCTCGGTGTGCAGCAGCATCAGCAGGTAGGCCGCCTCCTCGAGCGTGTCGGCGGCGTCGTCCATGGCGTCGAGCAGTTCGAGCAAGGGCCGCCAGCGCTCGTGGCGGCGGGTGCGCTCGCGCGCCGTGGTCAGCAGCTGGTCGGCCTGGTGCTCCCAGGCTTTGCAGCGCTGCAGCGTGCGCTCCCAGTTTTGCGGCTCGCTGCGGCCGGCTTGCGCCAGCGCCTGACACAGCTCGCTGGCCAAGGCGTGCTGCAAGGCCGCGTGTTCGGCCAGCAGGTCGAACTCGAAGCTGCGCTGGCGCATGGCGCGCGCCAGCAGCAGCCGGGCTTCGTCTTGCACCATGGCCAGCGGCAGTTGCTGGCGCAGCTTGATGCTGGCCTCGGTGAGCAGGGCCTGCAAAAACTGCCGCGCCGCCGCCTCGCCCAGCACCAAGTCGAGCCGTTCGCCGACGCGAAAGGCGTGGCTATCGACCGCCTGCATGGCTTCATAGACCAGTTGCTCGCCACCCGCCAGCAGCCAAGCCATGTGCCCGACTTCGGTCTTGGCGCAATGGCTCAAAATGTCGATGGCCAGCGCCTTGCCGACGAACAGCTGCAGGCGCTTGCGGGCCCGGTTCCAGTCGATCAGAAAGACGATGCGCGAGGCCGCCGCCTCCAGCCCCTGCAACAGCGCCGCCGGCTGGCGCACTTGCAGCGTGGCGTGGCCGAGCACGTAGGGCTGGCCCTGGTTGAGCCCATCGGCGCGCTGCGGCGCCAGCAGCTCCCAGCTGAAGCCGAGCGACTCCAGCTGCTGGCGAAAAAAATCGAAGCGCACCTGGTGCAGGTCGGAGTAGGTCAGGCGCACCGTTTTGGCGCTGACTTCGAGCACCAGCACGTGTGCGTCGTTGGTGCCGATGTCGTTTTGAATCAGCAGCTTTTTGCCGTGGCGCGTGACCGCCGTGGCCAGCCCGGGGTGACCAAACTTGAGCGGTGCGGTGCGCTGCAGGCCGCGCATAAAGGCTTGGATCTGCGGTCGGTCCTCGGGATCGATCTGCCAGGCGTGGGCGCCGTCGATGTTTTCGGTGGCGATCTGCGCCGACAGGGCGTTGAGGCGCTTGTGCAGGTCCATGACCAGCAGGTGCAGGCTGTCGCCCGCCTTGCGCTCGCCGTGGGTGAGGGCGATCAGGTCGCCAGGGTGCAGGGCTTCCTGCTCTTTGAGCCGTTCCAGAAACGCCAGCCACTGCTCGCGGCGCTGACACAGCGCGGGCTCGGGCGCGCCGCCGGACTCGCAGACCGGCTTGGCCATGGTCTGCAAATCGTCGCCGATGGCCTGCGCCAGGGTATCGAGCTGCGGCAACACCAGCAGCGCATCCTGCACAAAGGCGTTGGCGGCGAGTTCGCCCAGCCAGAGCAAGTCGGCCTGGCCGTGCTGGCGCAGCTCGGCGCTCCAGTCGGGCAGCGGGGCCTGCGGGTCGGCCGCGTGCGCCGCCGCCGACTGCAGCACCGACAGATACAGTTTGAGGCGGTCGTTGGCCAGCAGGGCGGCGGTGATCCAGGCCGACAAGAGCAAGGAATTTTGGCCCAACGTAGCGACGGCTTTTTGTTTGTCCATGGTGCAAATCTTGGCGGTAGCGCGCAGTTTGCCTTGGGTGTGTGTCAGGCTCGTGAAGCGCTGGCACTGCACCGCCGCCGGCGCCGGCGCGCGGGATCAGGCCATGTGATGCAAGCCGGCATCGACGTAGATCACGTCGCCGGTGATGCCCGAGGCCGCGCCGCCGACCAGAAACGCCACCGCGCGCCCGACTTCGGCGATGTCCACCAGCCGCCGACCGGGGGCGCGCGTCACCGCCATCTCGATCAGCTCGTCGAAGTGCGCGATGCCCGAGGAGGCGCGGGTTTTGAGCGGCCCGGGCGAGACCGCATAGACGCGGACGTCCTGCTCGCCCAGCTCTTTGGCCAGGTAGCGCACCGCCGACTCCAGCGCTGCCTTCACCGGGCCCATCAGGTTGTAGTTGTTCACCACCTTGTCGGCGCCGTAGTAGCTCATGGTCACCAGCGCGCCGCCTGGGCGCAGCAGCGGCTCGGCGTGGTGCGCCATTTCGATGAACGAGTGGCACGACACCTGCATGGCCTGCAAGAAGCCGGCTTGCGAGCAGTCGATGATGCGCCCATGCAGGTCCTCGCGCGGGGCAAAGGCGATCGAGTGGATGACGAAATCCAGGCTGCCCCAGTGCGCTTTGATCTGTGCAAACACCTGCTCCATCTGCCCCGGCTGGCTCACGTCCAGCGGCAACAGCAGCGTGGCGTCGATCTGGTCGGCCAGCGGTGCTACGAATTTTTTGGCTTTGTCGTTGAAGTAGGTGAGGGCGATCTCGGCCCCAAAGGCGCGCAGCTTGGCCGCGCAGCCAAAGGCGATGCTGTCGGCGTTGGCCACGCCCACCACCAGGCCGCGCTTGCCCTTGAGCATGTCGCCGATGCGGGTGTTTTCGTCCCAGACCTTGGGCAGGGGGTCGCGTGAGTGGGGGTCGATGAACATGGGACTGCTCCGGGATTGCCTAAAATTTCAGTCTGCCTGCCACAGCGCAAGGGCGTGTTCGGCCAGTATGCGCTCTTCGTCGGTGGGCAGCACCAGCACCGTGACGCGCGAGCCGGCGCGGCTGATCGGGCCACCGCGGCCAGCGCACGCGTGGGCGTTGGCCTGCGCGTCGAAGTCGATTCCGATCCAGCCCATGTCGGCCAACATCCGCCCGCGCAGGGCCACCGCGTTTTCACCGATGCCGCCGGTAAACACCAGCGCATCGAGCCCGCCCAGGCTGGCGCTCAAGGCGCCGATTTCGCGCTTGCAGCGCGCCACAAAGTAGTCCAGCGCCTGCGCCGCCTCGGGCTGTGCCGACTGCAGCAGCTCGCGCACGTCGTTGCTCAGGCCCGACATGCCCTTGAGCCCCGACTGCTGATACAGCAGCTCGGTCAACTGGGCCGGGCTGTAGCCTTTTTCGGTCAGCAGATAGAGCAGCACGCCGGGGTCGATCTGGCCGCAGCGCGTGCCCATGGGCAAGCCGTCGAGGGCGGTGAAGCCCATGCTCGAATCGATCGACACCCCCTGGCGCAGCGCACACATCGAGGCCCCGTTGCCCAGGTGGGCCACGATCACCCGCCCTTGGTGCAGCGCCGGCCACTGCTGCTGCAGCGCGCGCGCTATGAACTCGTAAGACAAACCGTGAAAACCGTAGCGGCGCACGCCGGCGTCGTAAAACGGGCGCGGCAGCGCAAAGGTGTCGGCCACAAAGGGGTGCTGGCGGTGAAAGGCGGTGTCGAAACACGCCACTTGCAGCGCCTGCCCAAAGGCCGCCATGGCCGAGCGGATGCCGGCCAGATTGTGCGGCTGGTGCAGCGGCGCCAGCGGCGCCAGCGCCTCGAGTTGGGCCAGCACCGGCGCGTCAATGCGCACCGGTTGGGCATAGTGCACGCCGCCGTGCACCACGCGGTGGCTCACCAGTTCCACCTTTTGCTCGGGCAGGTTTTGCTCCAGCCAGTGCAGCACGGCGGCCAGCGCCTGCTCGTGTCCGCTGCGCGTTGCATCCGCGCCGGGCAGCGTGTGCTGTTGCTTGCCGTGCGTGCTCGACTCGATGCTCAGCCGCGCCGCTGCGCCGCCTATGCCCGACACCTGCCCATGCGCCAGCGGCGCCGGCAAGCCGCCTTGCAGCGCCGAGCCAAGCGATCCTTCCGGCAAGGCGGTGAGCGAAAACTTGATCGACGACGATCCGGCGTTGAGCGTGAGCAACAGAGGCATGGCGAGCGGCGCCCAAAGGCGCAAAGAAGCGACCCGATCCAGTATAGGCAGGTAATTTGACAAAACGCGCCGCCGAATCGCGGCGCTCAGGCGCACGCTTTTTAGCGCTGTTTTTCGGGCAGCTCGATTTTCACTTCGAGCACGTCCAGGTTTTCCTGGCGCTCAAGGTTGACGCGGATGTCGCCCGGATTGACGTGCACGTACTTGCTGATGACGGCGATCAGCTCGCGCTGCAACTGCGGCAAGTAGTCGGGCTCGCTGGCGTTGCGCCCGCTGCGCTCGTGCGCCAAAATGATCTGCAGACGGTCTTTGGCGATCGACGCGGTCTGCTTTTTCTCGCCCAGGAAAAATGACAACCAGGACATGGCGCTCACCTCCCGAACAGGCGTTTGAGCAAGCTGGGCTTTTGCGCGTCCACAAAGCGCAGCGGCCGCTCCTGGCCCAAAAAGCGCTCGATCACGTCTTTGTAGGCTTCCGAGACCTCGGTGCCCTGCATGTGCACCGCCGGCAGGCCCTGGTTCGAGGCCTGCAGCACCGTTTCGCTCTCGGGGATGACGCCGATGAGCGGAATGCGCAGAATGTCCTGTATGTCTTGCAGCGACAGCATCTGCCCCTCTTGCACCCGGTTCGGGTTGTAGCGCGTGATCAGCAGGTGCTCTTTGATGGCTTCGCGGCCCTCGATGGCGCGCCGCGTTTTGCTGCTGAGCATGCCCAGAATGCGGTCCGAGTCGCGCACGCTGGAGACCTCGGGGTTGGTCACCACCAGCGCCTCGTCGGCGTAGTGCATGGCCATCAAGGCGCCGGCCTCGATCCCGGCCGGCGAGTCGCAGACGATGTAATCAAAACCCATGCCAGCCAGATCGTTGAGCACGCGCTCCACCCCCTCTTGCGACAAGGCGTCTTTGTCGCGCGTCTGGCTGGCCGCCAGCACGTACAGGCCTTCGCACTGCTTGTCTTTGATCAAGGCCTGGTTCAGATTGGCTTCCTGGTGGATGACGTTGATGAAGTCGTAGACCACGCGGCGCTCGCAACCCATGATCAGGTCGAGGTTGCGCAAGCCGACGTCAAAGTCGATGACCACGGTTTTGAAGCCCTTGAGGGCCAAGCCGGCGGCGAAGCTGGCGCTGGTGGTGGTCTTGCCCACCCCGCCTTTACCGGATGTGACGACGACTATTTTGCTCATGTGGTCATGACTTTCTATACAAATTTTTTAAGCGATGGCTTCGATCAGCAGCCGCTCGGCATCGTTGTGGCGCTGCAGCCGCACCCGCGCGGCTTTGGAGCGCACCTCTGGCGGCAGCGGCACTTCGCTGGTGCGGTAGGTGCCGGCGATGGACAACAGCTCGGCCTCGAGGCAGGTGGCAAAAATGCACGCGTTTTCGTCGCCGCGCGCGCCGGCGATGGCCTTGCCGCGCAGCGGCGCATAGATGTGGATGTGGCCATCGGCCACCACCTCGGCGCCAGGGTTGACCATGGCGGTGACGATCAGGTCGCGGCCGCGCGCATACACCTGCTGCCCCGAACGCAAGGGGCGGTCGATCAGCAGCGCGCCCACCGCAGGGCGCTCCGGGGCAGCGGTTGGGGTGGATGGGGTGGGCTCGAGTGCGCTGCTGGCTGCACTGGCTGTGAGCGCGTGCACGGCATCCAGTGCGTCGTCGGCGCGGGCCAGCCCGGCCGCCGCGGCCTGCTGGCGCACGGCCGCCGATCCACCCCGGTACGCCACAGGTTGCAAGTGGGCCGCGCGCAACAGCGCCAGCAGCGCCGACAAATCGGCAAGGGCTGGTTCGCTGTCTGACAGCGCGCTAAAGTCGAGCAACAGAGCGTCTTGGTCGAAAAATCCCGCTGCATCGCCGTAGCGCTGCTGCCAGTCTTGCATCAGACGCTGGGTGTCGGCACTGCGCAGCGCCAAAGCCAACAAGGGCCAGTGGGTGCTTTTGAGCTCGAAACTCATAGAGGGGTCAGAGGCCGCAAGGGGGGATGGTGGGGAGAGCAGGAGGGGTTCAAGGGCAAATCTTAACAGCCCGGCCAAACCGGAAGGCCAAAGCGCGGCCGGACGGCAGACGGGCCGCGACAGATGAGGCGCCGCAACGAAGCCGCGGGGGTGGCCGGTATGTGTCTCTATCTCCAATATCTTGATTTAAAGCATAGTCGTAGTAGTAGGCCCATCCCGATTCACTGAACAACTCATTATTTCTTTTGGATTCAATCTGTTGCACCCATTTTTAGGTGTGCAGAGCGGGGCTGGACAAATTCTTGCAGCGCTGCATAAGTGGCCTTGGGCGGCGCAGCCTGTGGATAAACCCCACCTTGTGCGCGAGCTATCCACAGACTTGTGCAGCGATCCTGCCCGGCACGGATCGGTAAACTTTGGTGCGCGTCGGTGCGCGCCCTTGTGCGGCGGCAGATCCTGTTTTAAACCGGGTCGGAATCGCCGGCCTCGGGCGGAACCTCGGGGTAGCCGGCGTCGTCGAGCGCGCTGGCCAGCGCACCGCGGGAGATGCTGCTGCGCACCGTCACGCGGCCGCTGCTGCGCTCGATCTGCACCTCGGCCTGCGCGTCGAGGCGGCGGATGGCTTGGCGCACCGCCTGATCGCAGTGGCCGCAGCTCATGCCCTGAACCGTGAAGTGGTGGGTGTCCATGGTAGAGTCCTTTACTGGTTAAAGTCCGTAGTATGTGAGTTTTACTGGAAGCTTGAGTGAACCCTGCCGCGCCGCCGTTTGAGAGCCAGTTCAAAATCGTGGGCATGACCTGCGCCTCTTGCGTGTCGCGGGTCGAGCGCGCCTTGGCCAAGCTGCCCGGGGTGCAGGAGGTGAGCGTCAACCTGGCCACCGAAACGGTGCGTGTGCGGGTGGCGGCGCCCGTGCAAGGTGCAGCCGATGGCGGCGGTGCACCGGCCCAGGGCGCCCCAGGCCAGGGCGCTGCAGAAATGGGTATGGGTCTGAACGTGGGCATGGGCGTAGAGGCCGACGAGGCCACGCTCTGGCAAGCGCGGCTGCACCGCGCGGTGCGCGACGCCGGTTATGAACCGGTGCCCCTGACGCAGGCCGCAGAAGCCGACCCGGCCCTAGACCGCCTGTGGGGCGTGCGGCGCGATTTTTGGCCGGTGCTGCTGGCCATGGCGCTCACGCTGCCGCTGGCGTTGCCCATGGTGGGTAAGCTCTGGGGCGAGCACTGGATGTTGGGGCCGCTGTGGCAGTTTCTGTTGGCCACGCCGGTGCAGTTCATCCTTGGGGCGCGGTTTTACCGCGCCGGTTGGCACGCCATCCGCGCCGGCAGCGGCAACATGGAGCTGTTGGTGGCCATCGGCACCACGGCTGCTTGGGGCATGAGCACCTGGTTGTGGTGGCGCGCCGAGCCTGGCAGCATGGTGCCGCTGTACTACGAGGCGGCGGCGGTGATCATCACCCTGGTGCTGCTGGGCAAATGGCTGGAGGCGCGCGCCAAGCGCCAGACCACCAGCGCCATACGCGCCCTGCAGGCCTTGCGCCCCGAGGTGGCGCACCTGCTGCCCGACGGCGTGCGGCGCGAGCAGCTGCAGGACGTGCCGGTGGCCGAATTGCTGCCGGGCGACCGGCTGCTGGTGCGCCCGGGCGAGCGCCTGCCTGCCGACGGCGTGATCGAGCAGGGGCAGACGCAGATCGACGAATCCATGCTCACCGGCGAGCCGCTGCCGGTGTTGCGGCTGGTGGGCGACACGGTCACCGGCGGCAGCCTGAATGGCGACGGCGCCATCGAGCTGCGCGTGACGGCGGTGGGCACGCAGTCGGTGTTGCAGCGCATCATCGCGCTGGTGCAAGACGCGCAAGCGGTCAAGCCGCCGGTGCAGCGCCAGGTGGACCGGGTGGCGGCGGTGTTCGTGCCGGTGGTGTTGCTGGTCGCGCTGGCCACCTTTGCGCTCTGGTGGGGCTGGCAGCAGGCGCCGTTTGAGCAGGCCCTGCTGGCGGCGGTGGCGGTGCTGGTGATCGCCTGCCCGTGCGCGCTCGGGCTGGCCACGCCGACGGCGATCATGGCCGGCACCGGGGTGGCGGCGCAGCACGGCATCTTGATCAAAGACCCGGAGGCGCTCGAAGCCGCGCGCCGTGTGGACACGGTGGCTTTCGACAAAACCGGCACCCTCACCCTAGGGCAGCCGGTGTTGCGGCACCTGTTGCCGGCTGCGGGTGTGGATGCGGCGGTGGCGCTGCAGGCGGCGGCGGCCTTGCAGCGCCACAGCGAGCACCCGCTGGCGCGCGCGGTGTTGCAGGCAGCGCAAGCTCAACTGCAGCAACTGCAGCAGCCCGAGCAGGGGGTGCCGCAAGCGCAGCAAGCACAAGATGTGGGCTTGGGCCTGGGCCTAGATAAAACTCCCCAAGGCGCTGCCGCTTTGCAAGCCAGCGCGGTGCAGGCGGTGCCGGGGCGCGGCTGCCATGGCGAGGTGCAGGGCACCATGCTGTACTTGGGCAGTTGGGACTGGCTGCAGGGGCTCGGGGCCGATTTGCGGGGCTGGCAGGAGCAGGCCGAGGCTTGGGCGGCCCAAGGCTGCAGCGTGTCGGTGCTGGCGCAGCAGCACGGGTGGCAGCCGCTGGCCTTGCTGGCGTTTGCCGACCAACCCAAACCCGGTTCGGCCCAAGCCATCGCCGAGTTGCGTGCGCTGGGTCTGCGGGTGCTGATGATTTCGGGCGACAACCAGCGCGCCGCCGAGGCCATGGCGCGCCGCCTGGGGCTAGACCCAGCGGCGGGCGAGGTGCGCGCCCAGGTGCTGCCGGGCGACAAGGCGCGGCTGGTGGCCGAACTCAAAGCCCAGGGCCGGGTGGTGGCGATGGTGGGCGACGGCGTCAACGATGCCCCGGCGCTGGCGGCGGCCGATGTCGGGCTGGCGATGAGCCACGCCCAAGGCGGCTCCGATGTGGCGCTGCACGCCGCCGGCATCACCCTGATGCGCGGCGAGCCGCTGCTGGTGGCGGCGGCGCTCGACATATCGCGCCGCACGGTAGCCAAAATCCGACAAAACCTGTTTTGGGCTTTCATCTACAACACCGTCGGCATCCCGCTGGCGGCGCTGGGCCTGCTCAGCCCGGTGCTGGCCGGGGCGGCGATGGCGCTGAGCTCGGTGAGCGTGGTGAGCAACGCCTTGCTGCTCAAGCGCTGGCGGCCGCCGGCGCGAAGTCAATAGGCAGCGCGACAATTTTGCGCGTGCACCAACGAATCGGGTGCGCGCGGGTTTAGGATCGATCCCTATGGCCGAACCCAGCGCGCGCCCTCCCACCAGCCTGTCCGCGATCCGACCCCCCTTGCCCCCTTGGTGGCGCGGGGTGCTGCTGGCGCTGTGGCTCTCGCTGGCGGCGGCGGTGGCGCTGGGCATCACGCGCTTTGCCTACGGTTTGCTGCTGCCGCCCATGCGCGCCGACCTCGGCTGGACCTACGCCTTGGCCGGGGCCATGAACACCTTCAACGCCGTCGGCTACCTCGTGGGGGCGCTCACGGCCCCGTGGCTGCTGCGCCGCTTGGGGGCTGGACCGCTGCTGCTGGCTGGGGCCTTGCTGGCCAGCGTGTTCATGGCCAGCAGCGGTTTTTTTAGCGCCAGCGCGCCGCTGCTGGCGCAGCGGCTGGCGGCGGGCGTGTTCAGCGCCTGGGTTTTTGTGGCCGGGGGCTTGTTGGCGGCGCGCCTGGGCACGGTTTGGCCGGCGCACAGCGGTTGGTTGCTGGGCTTGTATTACGGCGGCGTGGGCTGGGGCATCGTGCTGTCGGCGCTGGCGGTGCCGCCGGTGCTGGGCTGGGCCGCCAGCGTGCCGCACGGCTGGGCTTGGGCTTGGTGGGTGCTGGCGCTGGTCTGTTTGCTCACCACGGCATCGCTGTGGGGGCTGCTGCGGGCGCTGCGCCAGCTGGGGCTGGAAGTCGATGCCGCGCCCGTGTACCGTGCCGGCCCCGGCGCGCCGCCCAGCCCGGCCTTGGGTTGGGCGCTTCTGGTGCAAAGTTTTGGCTGGGCGCTGGCCTCGTACACCCTGTTCGGTCTGGGCTACATCGGCTACATGACCTTCGTCATCGCGCTGCTGCACGAGCAGGGGCACGCCACCGGGGCGATCACGCTGTTTTACACCCTGCTGGGCTTGGGGGTGGTGATTTCGGCGCGGCTGTGGGCCGCTTGGCTGGATCGTTTTCGCGGCGGGCAGGCGCTGGCGCGCCTCAGCGCCCTGCTCGGCTTGGCCACGCTGGTGCCCGCGCTCACGGCGGCTTGGCCGGCGTTGCTGGCCTCGGGGCTGTTGTTCGGGGCGGTCTTTTTGTCGGTGGTGGCCTCGACCACGGCGCTGGTGCGCCACAATTTGCCACCGGAGCAGTGGGCCGGCGGCATCAGCGCCTTCACGATCGTGTTTGCGGCCGGGCAGATCGTGGGCCCGACGGCGGTGGGCTGGATCGCCGACGGCCCGGGCGGGCTCGAGCGCGGCTTGTTCTACTCGGCGCTGGCGCTGTGGCTGGGCGCGGCGCTGGCGTGGCGCCAGCGGCCGCTGCAGAGCGCCGGCCGCCCTACACACTAAACTTTGCACACCGCAGGAGCACCCCATGGCCATCGGAGACTTTGCCTACGCCAACAACTGCAACCGCTTTTTGGGTTGCGCGCCACTGGCCGACCAGCCCTTTGCGCTGGTCGGGGTGCCTTTTGATGGCGCCGTCAGCAACCGTCCCGGGGCGCGCTTTGGCCCGCAAGCCATCCGCGCCGCCAGCCTGATGCTGTGCGATGGTGAGCACCCGCACTTCAACTGCAGCCCCGTTGGGCACGTGGGCGACGCGCTCGATCTGCGCTTGCCCAACACCGCCGCGCTGCCCCATCTGCAGGCCTGCATCGAGCAGCAGGCGCAGGCCCTCATGGGCCAGCACCGCTGCGTGTTTCTGGGCGGCGACCACTCCATCACCCTGCCGCTGCTGCGCGCCGCGCGCCGCGTATATGGCCAAGGCGCGCCGTTGGCGCTGGTGCATTTCGACGCCCATTGCGACACCTGGACCGACCACTGCGGCGAACCCTCGGGCCACGGCACCTGGACCTATGAGGCGCTGCAAGAGGGCCTCGTCAGCCCGGCGCACACGGTGCAGATCGGGCTGCGCTCCAGCGGCCAGCGCGCGGCGCGCGAGTACGTGCGCGACCAAGGCGGCCTGATCTACCCCGCCCGCGATTTGCGCGGCCTCGACGGCGCGGCTTTGCAGCCGCTGCTGCGCGAGATCCGCCAGCGCATCGGCGAGCGGCCCTGCTACCTGACGATCGATATCGACTGCCTCGACCCCGCCTTCGCGCCCGGCACCGGCACCCCCGAGCCCGGCGGCCTGAGCAGCAGCCAGGTGCTGACCGTGGTCGAAGAACTGGCCGATTTGAACTGGGTCGGCATGGACTGCGTCGAAGTGGCGCCGGCCTACGACCACGCCGAACTCACCAGCCACGCCGCCGCCACCCTGGTCTGGACCTGGCTGGCCGGGCAGGTGGCGCTGGGGCGCACCCGTGCCTGGCGTTAACGGGGTGGAGCGATGTTCAAGTCCCACCTGTTGCAATCCGACACCCTACTGAACCAGCGCAGCTACTACGAGGCGTCGGTGCAGCGCGCGCCGGCCTTGCCGCCGTTGCAGGGCCAGCAGCGCGCCGATGTGCTGGTGGTGGGCGGTGGGCTGGCGGGCTTGAGCGCGGCGCTGGAGCTGGCCGAGCGTGGGCTGCAGGTTTGTCTGCTCGAGGCGCAACGCATCGGCTGGGGGGCCAGCGGGCGCAATGGCGGCCAGGCCTTGGTGGGCTATGCCTGTGGGCAAGGGCAGCTCGAGCAGCAGCTCGGGCGCGCCGATGCGCGCCGGCTCTGGGACTGGACGCTGGAGGGCATCGAGCTCATCGGGCAGCGCATCGCGCAGCAGCGCATCGACTGCGACTGGCAGCGCGGCTACCTGACGGTGGCCGATTCGGCACGCCAGGCGCGGCGCCTGCTGGCCGAGGTCGAGCAGCAGCAGCGCGACTACGGCCTGGCGTGCGAGGTGGCCACCGGGCCCGAGGTGCGCCGCTACATCGACAGCCCGCGCTACCACGCCGCCGCCTTTGAGCCCATCAGCGGCCACCTGCACCCGCTCAAGTACACGCTGGGGTTGGCGCAGGCGGCGCAGCGCGCCGGCGTGGTGCTGCACGAGCACAGCCCCGTGCTGCGCCTGAGCCAAGGCGCCGCCGGTGTCACGGCGCACACGGCCCACGGCCAGGTGTCGGCGCGCTACGCGCTGCTGGCGGGCAACTGCCTGCTGCCCGAATACGCCCCGGCGCTGGCGCCGGCGCTGGCGCGGCGCATCATGCCGGTGGGCACTTACTTGGTGGCTACCGCCCCGGTGGCCACTGCCCTGAGCCGGCGCCTGATCCCCAGCGCCGCCGCGGTGTGCGACAACAACCTGGTGCTCGACTACTTTCGCTTCAGCGCCGAGCAGCGGCTGCTGTTTGGCGGCCGTGTCAGCTACACCACCCGCACCCCGGCGCAGCTGCAGGCCCTCATGCGCCAGCGCCTGCTGGCGGTGTTCCCCGATCTGGCGCAGGTGCCGGTCGACTACCTGTGGGGCGGCTTTGTGGATATCAGCATGAACCGGGCCCCGGATTTTGGCCGGCTGTCGCCGCAGGTTTATTATTTGCAGGGCTTCAGCGGCCACGGCGTGGTGCTGGCTGGCTTGGCCGGGCGCTTGGTGGCCGAGGCCATCGGCGGCCAAGCCGAGCGCTTCGATGTTTATGCGCGGCTCAAGCACCACCCTTTTCCCGGCGGGCCGTGGCTGCGCACGCCGCTGCTGGCGCTGGGCATGGCATGGCAGCGCTTGCGCGAGGCGCTGGGCTGAGAGGCTCAGCCTCTGCCACAATCACCGTCCAAGGCTTACCGCGCACCATGAACCCGAACCCTACTGCCTCCGCCCACTCCGCTGCGCCCGCCACCCCGCCCCTGGTCTGGCTGCCCGCCGACCACCGCCAGCTGGGCCCCAACGACATGCCCTATCTGCTGCTGGGCGACAAGTACGCGCGCGCGGTCAAGGTCGGCGCGCAGGCGCAGCCGGTGCTGTTCCCGCTGGCCGAGGCGGCGCAGGTGGGCGAATTGCTGGCGCTAGTCGATGGCGTGATGCTCACCGGCTCGCCCTCCAACGTGCACCCGGCGCACTTCGATGAAGACGTGCACGACCCCACGCTGCCGCTGGACCCCGAGCGCGACGCGCTCACGCTGGCGCTGGTGCGCGCCTGCATCGCGCAGCAGGTGCCGCTGCTGGGCATCTGCCGTGGCTTCCAAGAGATCAACGTCGCCCTAGGTGGCAGCCTGCACCAGACCGTGCACGCCGTGCCAGGGCTGATGGACCACCGCGACCCCGACGGCCTCCCGCTCGATCAGCAGTACGGCCCCAGCCACCCGGTGCGGCTGGCGGAAGGCTCGGCGCTGGCGCAGTGGGCTGGCGGCACGCAGGCCATGGTCAACTCGCTGCACGGGCAGGGCATCGGCCGCTTGGCGCCCGGTGTGCGGGCGCTGGCATGGGCCGACGATGGGCTGGTCGAGGCCATCGAGGTGCAGGGCGCGACCGAGTTTGCTTACGCGGTGCAGTGGCACCCCGAGTGGCGCTGCGAGCAAAACCCCTTTTACGCCACCACCTTTGAAGCCTTTGGCCAGGCGCTGCGGCGGCGCCAGCAGCGCCGCCTGCAAGCGCAGCTGGCCCAGTCCACAACCGGCGCACCCAGCGCAACCGGAGCATGAGATGAAAAGCAACCCACCGCAGAGCTTCAACGAACTCGAACAGTGGCTCAACCAGCGCCGCGTGACCGAAATCGAGTGCCTGGTACCCGACCTCACCGGCGTGGCGCGGGGCAAGATTTTGCCGCGCGGCAAATTCACCGAAGACCGCGGCATGCGGCTGCCGCAGGCGGTGGTGGCCATGGGCGTGACCGGCGTGTTCCCCGAGAGCGGGCCCTACTACGATGTGATCGACCCCACCGACCGCGACATGCAGCTGCGCCCCGATCCGTCCACGGTGCGCATCGTTCCCTGGGCCACCGACCCCACGGCGCAAGTCATCCACGACTGCTTCGACCACGCCGGCAAGCGCGTGCCCTTTGCCCCGCGCAGCGTGTTGCGCCACGTCTGCAACCTGTACGAGGAGATGGGCCTGTCGCCGGTGGTGGCGCCCGAGCTCGAGTTTTACCTCACGGCGCGCAACACCGACCCCAACACCCTGCTCAAGCCGCCCATCGGCCGCAGCGGCCGCGCCGAAACCTCGCGCCAGGCCTACAGCATCGACGCCGTGAACGAGTTCGACCCCTTGTTCGAGGAAATCTACGACTACTGCGACCAGATGGAGCTCAACGTCGATACCCTGATCCACGAAGTCGGGGCCGGCCAGATGGAGATCAACTTCTTCCACGGTGCCCCGCTCGACTTGGCCGACGAGGTGTTCTTTTTCAAGCGCACGGTGCGCGAGGCGGCGCTGCGCCACGACATGTACGCCACCTTCATGGCCAAACCCATCGCCGGCGAGCCCGGCAGCGCCATGCACGTGCACCAGAGCATCGTCGAGCGAGAAAGCGGGCGCAACCTCTTTAGCCAGCTCGACGGCACGCCCAGCGAGGCCTTCTACCACTACATCGGCGGCTTGCAGCGCTACATACCGGCGGCGATGGCGCTGGTGGCCCCCTATGTGAACAGTTACCGGCGCCTGTCGCGCAACACCGCCGCCCCGATCAACATCGAGTGGGGGCACGACAACCGCACCGTCGGCATCCGCTCGCCGATTGCGGTGCCGCAGTCGCGGCGGCTGGAAAACCGCGTCATCGGCGCCGACGCCAACCCCTACGTGGCGCTGGCCATGACGCTGGCTTGTGGCTACTTGGGGCTGAAAAACAAGATCGCGCCCAAGCCCGAGAAGAAGTCTGACGCCTACCTCTCGCCCTACGCGCTGCCGCGCACGCTGGGCGAGGCGCTGGACTGGCTGCGCCGCGAGAGCGATCTGCACGAGGTGCTGGGGCGCGAGTTCATCACCATCTACACCGAAATCAAAGAGCTCGAGTTCGAGGAGTTCATGAAAGTCATTTCGCCGTGGGAGCGCGAGCACCTGCTGCTGCACGTCTAAGTGGTTGGGAGGCACCGCTCACTCAAACCCGCCCAATTGCCTCCCAGCCTCTGAGCGCCCTCAATCTGGAGCCCCCATGCCCCCCACCCCGCTGACCGCCGAACTGCAAGCGCTCGATGCCGCGCACTACCTGCACCCTTTCACCGACCACCAGGCGCTGGCGGCCAAGGGCGCGCGCGTGATCACCCACGGCGAGGGCATCTACGTCTGGGACAGCGAGGGCCAGCGGCTGCTCGACGCCATGAGCGGGCTGTGGTGCGTCAACGTCGGCTACGGGCGGCGCGAGCTGGCCGACGCGGCGCACGCGCAGATGCTCAAGCTGCCCTACTACAACAGCTTTTTCCAGACCACGCACGAGCCCGCGGTGCGGCTGGCGGCGCGCTTGGCCGAGCTGGCGCCGCCGGTGGCCGGGCGTCGCTTCGAGCATGTGTTTTATTCCAGCTCCGGCTCCGAGGCCAACGACACCAACCTGCGGCTGGTGCGGCGCTACTGGGATTTGCTCGAGCAGCCGCAGCGCAAAACCGTGATCAGCCGCCGCAACGCCTACCACGGCTCCACGGTGGCGGCGGCCTCGCTCAGCGGCATGGGCGCCATGCACGCCCAGGGCGATTTGCCCATCCCCGGCATCGTGCACATCGATCAGCCGCATTTTTTGCAGCATGGCCTGGCGGGCGAGAGCGAGCACGATTTTGGCCTGCGCGCGGCGCGCTGGCTGGAAGACAAAATCCTCGAACTCGGGCCCGAGCGCGTGGCGGCCTTCATCGGCGAGCCGGTGCAGGGCGCGGGTGGCGTCATCATCCCGCCAGAAAGCTACTGGCCCGAGGTGCAGCGCATCGTCGATCGCTACGGCATCCTGTTGATTTCCGACGAGGTCATCTGCGCCTTTGGCCGCCTCGGGCACTGGTTTGCCTACGAAAAATTCGGTCTGCGCCCCGATCTGGTGACCTTTGCCAAGGGCATCACCAGCGGCTACGTGCCCTTGGGCGGCACCCTGGTGGGGCCGCGCGTGGCCCAGGTGCTGATCGAGCGCGGCGGCGAGTTCAACCACGGCTACACCTACAGCGGGCACCCGGTGGCGTGCGCGGTGGCGCTGGCCAACCTCGACCTGCTCGAGCGCGAACACCTGCCAGACCGGGTGCGGCTCGACACCGGCCCCTACCTGGCGCAGCGCCTGGCCGAGCTGGAGGCGCACCCGCTGGTGGGCCGCGTCCAGAGCTGCGGCTTCGTCGCCGCGCTCACTTTGGTGCGCGACAAGGCGCGCGGCCTGCCCTTCCCCGAGGAGCAGGCGGTGGGCATGTTGTGCCGCGCGCACTGTTTTGGGGGCGGGCTGGTCATGCGGGCGGTGGGTGATCGCATGATCATCGCCCCGCCCTTGATCACCACGCGCGCGCAGATCGACGAAATGCTGGACCTGATCGGGCGCGCGCTCGACGCCACGCTGGCGGAACTTCGCGCCAAAGGATGGTTCTGAGGTCCTTGGTTCTGAGGTCCTAGCCTTGTGGCTAAAATAGCGCTTGGCACGCGGTTTGCATAGGCTGTGCAGGCCGCAACCTGTGTGCGGCTGCCCCCATCCCTTTTTTTGCTCTTTACTTGTTGGAGTGAAACCATGTTGAAGACCTTGCTGGCGGCCGCCTTGGCGGCCTCTTTTCTGGTGGCTTGCGGACCGCGTGAGCAGCCCGCCGCAGTGGCCCCGGCCGCCCCGCCGGCCGAGCCCAAGGTGCTCAACATCTACAACTGGCCCGACTACGTCCCGCCCGGCCTGATCGAAGCCTTCGAGCAGGAAACCGGGATCGACGTCACCTACGACACCTTTGCCTCCAATGAGGTCTTGCACGCGCGCTTGGTGGCGGGCAACACCGGCTACGACATCGTGGTGCCGGGCAGCGTGTTTGCGGCGCAGCAGATCGCCGCCGGCTTCTTCCAGCCGCTGGACAAAAGCAAGATCCCGAATCTGGCCAATATGGACCCGGCCCTGATGGCCACCCTGACCAAGGCCGACCCCGAAAACCGCCACTTGGTGCCGTGGGCCTGGGGCTTTACCACCGTGGGCATCAACCGCACACGCCTCGAGCGCGCGCTGGGCAACACCCCCATGCCCGAAAACGCCTGGGAGCTGGTGTTCAACCCCAAATACACCGCGCTGGCGCAGCGCTGCGGCATCGCCTTCCTCGACGCGCCGTCTGAGGTCATCCCGCCGGCGCTGCACTTCATCGGCCGCGAAGCCTATTCCAACAACCCGGCTGACTACCAAGCCGCGCTCGAGATGCTGATGACCGTGCGTCCGCACATCCGCATCTTCACCTCGACCATGATCGACACCTTTGCCGGCGGTCAGGCTTGCGTGGTGCTGGGCTGGTCTGGCGACATCAACATCGCCGCCAACCGGGCGCGTGAAATGGGCAACACCGACGTGCTCGAAGCCCTGCTGCCCAGCACTGGCGGCCTGATCTTCATCGACACCATGGCCATCACCCGCGACGCGCGCCACCCCAACAATGCGCACACCTTCATCAACTTCTTCCTGCGGCCCGAAAACGCGGCCCGCATGGCCAACGAGATGAATTTCGCCACCGGCAACCTGGCCGCCATGCCGCTGATCAAACCCGAGATCGCCGGCAACCGCACCATCATGGTGCCCGCCGACTACATGCCGCGCATGATTCAGCCCGGCAGCCTCTCCAACGAGGCGCGTGAAGCCATGGCGACGGCCTACAATACGTTCCGTCGGGGCAACTAAAACCCCCTTGGCTACGCGCCCCAGCCGCCGCGCGCGCACCAGCGCCTGCAGCGGCTGCGGCGCTGCTACCGCCGTTGGGCCGTTGTCACCCACGCTTGTTGGGTGCGACGGCCTTCCTCATGTTTGGCTGTCTAGATCGAGACCGGGGGCTTGCGTATGTCGCTGGAGCAGGGCAAAGAAGGTTTTCTGGTGACCGAAAAAGTGGTCAAGCGCTTTGACGAGGCGCTGGCCGTCGATGAGGTCTCGCTGTCGATCGCCCAGGGCGAGATTTTTGCCCTGCTGGGCAGTTCGGGCTGTGGCAAATCGACCCTGCTGCGCATGCTGGCCGGGTTCGAGAAGCCGACTTCGGGCCGCATCCTGCTCGGCGGCCAGGACGTGGCCCAGATGCCGCCCTACGAGCGCCCGATCAACATGATGTTCCAGAGCTATGCGCTGTTTCCGCACCTAAACATCTGGGAGAACGTGGCTTTTGGCCTCAAGCGCGAGGGTTGCCCCAAAGAAGAACTCAAGCGCCGCGTGGGCGAAATGCTGGATCTGGTGCAGCTGGGCGACTACGCGCGGCGCAAGCCGCACCAGCTCTCGGGCGGGCAACAGCAGCGCGTGGCGCTGGCCCGCAGCCTGGCCAAGCGGCCCAAGCTGCTGCTGCTCGACGAACCGCTGGGGGCGCTGGACAAAAAGCTGCGCGAGCAGACCCAGTTCGAACTCGTCAACATCATCGAAAAGGTGGGCGTGACCTGCGTCATGGTCACCCACGACCAAGAAGAAGCCATGATCATGGCCCAGCGCATCGCCGTCATGAGCAAGGGCCGGGTGCTGCAAGTCGGGGCGCCGCAAGACATCTACGAATTTCCTGCCAACCGCTTCGTCGCCGACTTCATCGGCAGCGTCAATCTGTTCGACGGCCGCCTGAGCGTCGATGAGATCGACCACTGCGCGGTGCAGACCGAGATCGGTGAGATCCAGATTGGGCACGGCGTCAGCGGCTCGCTGAATATGCCGGTGGCGGTGGCGGTGCGCCCCGAAAAAATTGAAATCTCCAAAACCCGCCCGCATGGGGTGGACTGCAACCTGTTTAGCGGCCGGGTCAAGGAAATCGCCTATTTCGGCTCCTACAACACCTTTTTGGTGCAGGCCAGCAACGGCCAGAAAGTCAAAATCACCGAGCCCAACACGGCGCGCCACGACCTGTCCGACATCACCTGGGAAGACGAGGTCTTTTTCTGGTGGAGCAACCGCGCCGGCGTGGTGCTGCGCGACTGAGTGCCCCTGCCAACGCGAAACCCAGGCGAAACACCGTGGCCAAACCCCTGAAACTGTCCATGCCAGGCCGGCGCTTCGTCATCGGCGTGCCCTACGTCTGGCTGCTGATTTTCTTCTTTTTGCCTTTTTTGATATTGCTGTACATCAGCTTTGTCGATATGGGCAACGAGATTCACCCCTTCCAGCCGCTCTGGGACCCGCAGCAAGGCGTGCTGCTGCTCAAGTTCGAGAACTACTGGAGCATTTTCCGCACCGGCCCCGACGGCGCCCTGTTCCAGACCCTGTACGTCGAATCGTATGTGCGCTCGATCGCCTACGCGCTCATCACGGCGCTGCTGTGCCTGATCATCGGCTACCCCTTCGCCTACTTCATTGCCCGCAGCGCGCCCGAGATGCGCCTGATCTTGCTGATGCTGCTGATGCTGCCGTTTTGGACCTCGTTCATGCTGCGCGTCTTTGCCTGGAAGGGCATTTTGAGCGATTTTGGCGTGGTCAACCAGTTTTTGATCTTCATCGGCCTCACCGACGAGCCGCTGCGCCTGATCTACACCGATTTTTCCATGCTCATCGGCATGGTCTATGTCTATCTGCCCTTCATGGTGCTGCCGCTCTACGCCAACTTGGTGAAGATGGATTTCCGGCTGCTCGAGGCCGCCTACGACCTCGGGGCCTCGCCCTTCAAGGCCTTCTGGCTGATCACCGTGCCGCTGTCCAAGCCCGGCATCATCGCCGGCATGATGCTGGTTTTCATCCCCTCGATGGGGGAATTCGTGGTGCCTTCGCTGCTGGGCGGGGCCGACAACATCATGATCGGGCGCGTGGTCTGGGACGAGATGTTCATCGCCAACAACTGGCCCCGGGCATCGGCCTTGGCGGTGTTGATGATCCTGCTGGTGATCATTCCCATGATGCTGTATTTCCGCTACGGCATGCGCGACAGCGCCGACGGACGCTGACACCGACGGAGCCCAAACCATGAAATCGAATTGGCTGAACAAGCACCTCGGCAAAGTCTGGCTGGCGCTGGTGTTCCTGTTTTTGTACGCCCCGCTGGCGTTCATGATCCTGTTTTCGTTCAACAGCACGCGCCAGCACGCCACGTTCACCGGCTTTTCGCTGCGCTGGTACGAAGCGCTGCTGGCCGATACGCGCATCGTCGAGGGCTTTATCGTCTCCTTGCAAGTGGCCTTTGTCACCGGCTTGCTGGCGGCGGTGCTGGGCACCTTTGCTGCCTTTGTGTTGGTGCGCTACAAGCATTTTTGGGGCCGCACCGTGTTTTCGGGCATGGCGGTGGCACCCATGGTGATGCCCGAGGTCATCATCGGGCTGTCGCTGCTGCTGCTGATGGTGGGCTCGTTCAACCTGTTTGGCGGCCCCGAGCGCGGCCTGATCACGATCATCATCGGCCACACCCTGTTCGGCATGGCCTTTGCCATGGTGGTGGTGCAGTCGCGCCTGCAAGAGGTGGACCGCAGCATCGAGGAAGCGGCGATGGACTTGGGCGCACGCCCGCACCAGGTTTTTTTTCTGGTCACGCTGCCCAACATCGCGCCGGCCATTTTGGCGGCCTTTCTGCTCGCCTTCACGCTCTCGTTCGACGACGTGGTGATCACCCTGTTCCTCTCGGGCCCGGGGGTGAGCACGCTGCCACAAGTGATCTTCAACTACGCTGTGCGCGGCATCAACCCGACCATCTACGCCGCCGCCACCTTGCTGATTCTGACCGTCACCACCTTTGTCGTCACCTATGCCTTCTGGGTGCTGCACTCGACCCGCAAACGCCAGCGCGAAATGGCCGAGGCGCTGCGCGGTGCTTGATCTAGGAGACCCGCCATGACCGCTATCGACGAATCCACCCTGCGCCTCGACGGCTGCGCCTTCATCGACGGCCAGCGCGTGGGCGCGCGCGATGGTGCCACGTTCACCAAGGCCTCCCCAATCGACGGCCGCGCCCTGCCCGAGGTGGCGCGTTGTGCCAGCGCCGATGTTGACTTGGCTGTGGCGGCGGCGCGCGCGGCTTTCAACGACCGGCGCTGGGCCAGTCAGGCCCCAGCCAAGCGCAAGCGCGTGCTGCTGCGCTGGGCCGAGCTGCTGCTGCAACACGCCGACGAGCTGGCCCTGACCGAAGCGATGGATATGGGCAAGCCGCTGCAATACGCCAAGAGCGTCGATGTGGCCGGTGCCGCCAACTGCCTGCGCTGGTTCGGCGAAGCCACCGACAAGGTCTATGACCAGATCGCGCCCACGGCCGACCATGCGCTGGCGCTGATCCAGCGCGAGCCGGTGGGCGTGGTGGGCGTGATCGTGCCTTGGAATTACCCGCTGCTGATGGCGGTCTGGAAGATTGCGCCGGCGCTGGCGGCGGGCAACGCGGTGGTGCTCAAGCCCAGCGAAAAATCGCCCTTCAGCGCCCTGCGCTTGGCCGATCTGGGGCTGCAAGCCGGCCTGCCGCCGGGGGTGCTCAACGTGCTGCCGGGCTTTGGCCCCGAAGCCGGCAGCCCGCTGGCGCTGCACCCGGATGTGGACTGCATCGCCTTCACCGGCAGCACGCGAGTCGGCAAGCAGATCCACGTCATGGCCGGGCAGAGCAACCTCAAGCGCGCCTGGACCGAACTGGGCGGCAAATCGCCGTTCATCGTCTTTGACGACTGCCCCGACCTCGAGCGCGCGGTGCAGGCGGCCTTGGGCAGCGTGTTTTTCAACTGCGGCCAGAGCTGCAACGCCCCCACGCGGCTGCTGCTGCACCACGCCATCCACGCGCCCTTCATGGCGCGCGCGCTCGAGCTGCTGCCGCAGTTTCAGCCCGCGCACCCGCTGCTGCCGCAAACGGTGCAGGGGGCGCTGGTCGATGAGGCCCAAACCGCCACCGTGCTGCGCTACATCGAGGCCGGCCAGCGCGAGGGCGCGCAGCTGCTCGCCGGTGGCCAGCGCGTGCACCCGGTGGCGGGCGGCTGCTACCTGCAACCCACCATTTTCGACGGCGTGCACAACCAGATGCAGATCGCGCGCGAAGAGATCTTTGGCCCGGTGCTGGCGGTGTTGCGCTTTGGCAGCGAGGCCGAAGCGGTGCAGATCGCCAACGACAGCATCTACGGCCTGCAAGCCTCGGTCTGGAGCCGCGACCTGAACCGCGCCCACGGCGTGGCCCGGGCCTTGCGCG
Source organism: Serpentinimonas sp. SSL01 (assembly GCF_056323735.1). Classification (NCBI taxonomy): domain Bacteria; kingdom Pseudomonadati; phylum Pseudomonadota; class Betaproteobacteria; order Burkholderiales; family Comamonadaceae; genus Serpentinimonas; species Serpentinimonas sp. SSL01. The sequence goes on along the minus strand of NZ_CM150487.1, from coordinate 2,318,209 downwards.
CCGGCACCATCCACGTCAATCAGTACGACGAAGACGACATCACCGTGCCCTTCGGCGGCTACAAGCAAAGCGGCGTGGGCCGCGACAAATCGCTGCACGCCTTGGACAAATACACCGAACTCAAAACCACTTGGCTGCGCATCGACAGCCCGGTTTGAATGGCTGCAGGCGCTTTTTTGCGTGGGCTGGCCGAATCACCCCCGCGCTTGGGTGCAGGCCCTTTCAGGCCGCGCACCGCACTCACCTCATCGCATGAACCCTGACCGCGCATCCCACCCACCGGGGCGCCCGCCCGGCCCGCTGTGGCTGCGCCTGCTGGCGCGCCTGCCGCTGCCGCTGTGGCGGCGGCTGGGGGCGCTGCTGGGGGCGTTGCTGTACCTGCTGGCCCGGCGCCGGCGCCACATCGCCCAGCGCAACCTCGAGCTTTGCTTCCCCGAGGCCACGCCGGCACAGCGGCGGCGCTGGGTATGGCAGACCTTCAGGCACTTCGGCCAGTCGGCCCTAGACCGGGTCTGGCTCTGGCACGCCAGCCCGGCGCGCATCCGCCAGCGGGTGCAGCTCATCGATCCGGCGCAGGCGCTGCAACTGCGCGGCCCGGTGGTGTTTTTTGCCCCGCACCTGAGCGGTCTCGACGCCTGCTGGACGCGCATCACGCTCGAAGTCGAGCGGCCTTGGATCACCGTCTATTCGCCGCAAAAGCGCCCTTGGATGGAGCGCTGGGTGAATCAGGGCCGGGCGCGCTTCGGGGCCCCGCTGCTGCACTCGCGCCGCGAAAACATCCGCCCGGTGCTGCGCGGCCTGCACCAGGGCGCGGCCCTGATGCTGCTGCCCGATATGGACTTGGGGCCACAAAACGCCGTGTTCGTGCCCTTCTTTGGCGTCCCGGCGGCTACGGTGACCGCCCTGTCGCGCTACGCCAGCGCCGCGCAAGCGCCGGTGGTCAGCCTGTTTTGCCGCATGACGGCGAGCGGCTACTGCCTCGAGGTCTCGCCACCGTGGCCCGATTTCCCCAGCGGCGACGACAGCGCCGACGCCCAGCGCATGAACGCCGCGCTCGAACAAGCGGTGCGCATCAGCCCGGGCCAGTACCACTGGCTGCACCGCCGCTTCAAGAGCCGGCCCGAGGGCGAGCCGGGGCTGTACTAGAGCCGGGCCCGGTGCTTGGCCCAATGTTTCACGTGGAACGTGGGCTGTGTCTATCCGGGTGCAATCAGCCCGTGCAGGTGTTTGGGCGAGTTGTCTCAGCACGGCCCTGAGCTGGCGCTTTTCAGCATCTGCTAGGCTGCGCTTGGCCACCGCTCTGCCAGTGCTCAACAAACGCCCATCGATGCCGGGTGGCAGTTGCCCCTTTGCGGGGATGGAGCGCTTTTCCTCGGCGGATAGCGCAGCAAAAGTGCTTTGGGCGATGTGGGCGCAATCGAGCTCTAGCGCCAGCGCTGGGTTGGATAGTGATGCCGCAGCTGTGCTCTGTGGCACGCTGCCGTTTGCAGCGCTGGCGAAACGCTGCACGGCGGTATCTTCCCAGTGGATTTTGCAGTCGGTCTCGGCGCACAAAAACGGGGAGGTGGCTTCTGCCGGCCCCATCGTCAGCAGGTGCACCCGAATGCCCATGCTTTGCGCAGCCAGCACACCGGGCGTCAAATCTGCATCCCCAGAAAGCAGCAGCGCGTCGGTGATCGATTTGTTCTGGGCCAGGCTGATGAGGTCTGCGATGATCAGTCCATCCACCGCCTTTTGATCCCCGACGCCGTTGCGCGTACCCAGTCGGAGCTTGACGTCGTCAACCGCTTCGATCGCTTGGTGGCTCAGGGTCTTGCCATAGGTCCCTGGGCCGTCGTAGCAATAAACCCGAAGAAAGTCGGCGTTGGTAAATTGCGCTTGCGCCTCGTTGATAAGCTCTGCGCGCAACTGCGGGTAATCGATCGTGACGCTCTCACGCCCGGTGCGTTGACGATGGGCGATGTAGGTGGACTGCACCCAAAAATAGCCCGCATCGACGAAGACGGCAAACTGACCGCTACCAGCGCAATACAGCAAGAAGGGCGCCAGGGCGCCCTTCTTAAGTAGGATGCCTTTGGGGCATCGACTTAGCGAGGCCCCTTTGGGAGGCCAAGCAGCGCTGGGATTCTATCCTAAAAAGAGCGGCGATACACGTCGGCGATACACGTCGATACACGGCCATACACAATGGCACTGCACCACATCGTTCACGTGAAACCGCCCTCACTCGTACAATCATCAGCCTGCAGCCCACGCCCGGATGGCTGGCTGCGCATGTGCAACCCCAGGCCCTAGATTGTGAGCCCCATGTGGTACCCGGAAGAATTTGATGTGATCGTGGTCGGTGGCGGGCACGCCGGCACCGAGGCCGCGCTGGCGGCGGCGCGCATGGGTTGCGCCACCTTGCTGCTCACGCACAACATCGAGACCTTGGGCCAGATGAGCTGCAACCCCAGCATCGGCGGCATCGGCAAGGGGCATCTGGTGCGCGAAGTCGATGCGCTCGGCGGTGCCATGGCGCTGGCCACCGACGCCGCCGGAATCCAGTTTCGCATCCTCAACTCCAGCAAGGGGCCGGCGGTGCGCGCCACCCGCGCCCAGGCCGACCGGCTGCTGTACAAAGCCGCGATCCGCCAGCGGCTGGAAAACCAGCCCCGTTTGCAGCTCTTTCAGCAAGCCGTGGATGACCTGCTGCTGGATGGCGACGGCAGCGGCGCGCGCGTGGCCGGCGTGGTGACGCAGACCGGCATCCGCTTTCGCGCCCGCGCCGTGGTGCTGACCGCCGGCACCTTTTTGGACGGCAAAATCCACATCGGCCTCGACAACCACCCCGGCGGCCGCGCTGGCGAGGCGCCGGCGCAGCGCCTGTCAGCACGGCTCAAAGAGCTGCAGCTGCCGCAAGGGCGGCTCAAAACCGGCACGCCGCCGCGGCTCGATGGCCGCAGCATCGACTTTGCGCGCTGCGTCGAGCAGCCCGGCGACGGCATGCCGGGCTCCGACAGCGCCGGGCGGCCGCTGCCGGTGTTCAGCTTCATGGGCCGCCCCGAGATGCACCCGCGCCAGTTGCCGTGCTGGGTCACGCACACCAACGAGCGCACGCACGCCATCATCCGCTCCGGCTTTGATCGCAGCCCCATGTACAGCGGCCAGATCGAAGGGGTGGGGCCGCGCTACTGCCCAAGCGTCGAAGACAAGGTCAAGCGCTTTGCCGACAAGGGCAGCCACCAGATCTTCCTCGAGCCCGAGGGCCTGAACACGCACGAGTTCTACCCCAACGGCATCTCCACCAGCCTGCCCTTCGACATCCAGCTCGCGCTGGTGCGCAGCATCGAGGGCTTGGAGCGCGCGCACATTTTGCGCCCCGGCTACGCCATCGAGTACGACTATTTTGACCCGCGCGCGCTGCGCAGCAGCTTCGAGACGCGCCAGATCGGCGGCCTGTTTTTTGCCGGGCAGATCAACGGCACCACCGGTTACGAGGAGGCGGCGGCGCAGGGCCTCTACGCCGGGCTCAACGCCGGCTTGCAGGTGCGCGCTCTGCAGCCGTGGTTGCCGGGGCGCGATCAGGCCTATCTGGGCGTGCTGGTCGATGACCTGGTGACCCAGGGCGTGAGCGAGCCCTACCGTATGTTCACCAGCCGCGCCGAATACCGGCTGCAACTGCGCGAAGACAACGCCGATCTGCGCCTGACCGCAATCGGGCGCGAGTTGGGTTTGGTGGACGACGCCCGCTGGAGCGCCTTCAGCCGCAAACGCGACGCGCTGGCGCGCGAGAGCGAGCGCCTAAAATCGACTTGGGTCCATCCGCGCACCCTGTCGGCGCCCGAGGCCGAGCGCGTGCTGGGCAAGGCGATCGAGCGCGAGTACCCTCTGTTCGAACTGTTGCGCCGCCCCGGTGTGGGCTACGAGGCGCTGCTGAGCCTAGAAGGCGGGCGCTGGCGGCCGTCCCCGGCCGCCGACGAGGGCGATGACCCGCGCCCCTTGGTTTCACGTGAAACCTTGGGCGCCGACTACGAGGCCGTGGTCGAGCAGCTCGAAATCGCCGCCCAGTACGCCGGCTACATCGAGCGCCAGCGCGACGAGGTCGAGCGCAGTGCCGCTTACGAAAACCTGCGCCTGCCGGCAGACTTGGACTACCACCAAGTGACGGCTTTGAGCATCGAGGTGCGGCAAAAACTCACGGCGCAGCGCCCCGAGACGCTGGGCCAAGCGGCGCGCATTTCGGGCGTCACGCCGGCGGCGATTTCGCTGTTGCTCATCCACCTCAAGCGCAGCCGCAGCCGCGACTTTGCTGCCACCGGCGCCGCATGAGCCACCCGCTCGCCGCAGGCCTGCGCGACGGCTTGGACGCCTTGCAGCTGAGCTTGAGCGCAGCGCAGCAGCAAACCCTGCTCGACTACGCCGACTGGCTGGCCAAGTGGAACCGGGTCTATAACCTGACGGCGCTGCGCCAGCCGCAGCAGCTGCTCACGCACCACCTGCTCGACAGCTTGGCGGTGTGCGTGCCGGTGCAGCGCCAGCTGAGCGCGCTCGATCTGCCGCACGCGCCACGGTTGCTCGATGTGGGCTCGGGCGGTGGCCTGCCGGGCGCGGTGCTGGCCATTGCCTGCCCGGCGCTGGCGTTGCGCTGCGTCGATGCGGTGACCAAAAAAGCGCTGTTCATCAGCCAAGTGGCGGCGGCGCTGCGCCTGCCCAATCTGCAGGGGCAGCACGCGCGCGTCGAGCACATCGTGCAGCCGCACGATCTGGTGCTGTCGCGCGCCTTCGCCTCGTTGGCCGATTTCACCCGGCTGTCGCAGGGGGCGCTGGCACCGCAGGGGCTGTGGCTGGCGCTCAAGGGCAAGGTGCCGCACGACGAAATCGCGGCGCTGCCGCCCGAAATCGAGGTGTTTCACGTGGAACCGGTGCGCGTGCCCGGCCTAGACGCCGAGCGCTGCTTGGTCTGGATGCGGCGGCGCGGCGGCGTCTGAACCCTTGGCCGCCAGCCGCGCTGTGCACAGCGCATCGATGGCATCGAACACCCGCCCAGGCACACGGTCGGCGTATGACTTGCGCTTGTTCTGGGAGATCAGGCCGCCGTTTTGCAGGGCGACCGTAATGAGCGTGCAAAGGTCGGCGTCGCGTCCGTCGTGATCCGCTTTAACCCAGATTTTCCATTAGCCACTTTGAGGGGCGAAGCTGATGGTAGGAGGGCGCGAAGCGTTGGCCCAGAGGCCGGAGAACCAGTCGCGTTTTCGACGCGGAAGGGATAGGAGCAGATGGCTCTTGTCGCTGCATTTGTCCCAAGAGCCGCCGATTTCGCCAGGACGACATCGTCGACCTTGGCGGTGGCCACGCCGGCGTCGTCGAGGATGTTTCGCTGCGCTTCGTGCAACTGCGCGACTACGATGGACGCGTGCACTTCGTGCCCAACGGCCAGATCACGGCGGTGATCAACCTGACGCGCGGCCACGCCAACGCCGTGGTCGACGTGAGCGTCGCGTACCGCGAAAACGTCGACGAGGTGATGACCCTGATGCACGACGTGGCGCGCGAGCTGCGCGCCGACCCGGCGTTCGGCTCGCACATCGCTGACGACCTGGAGATGGCTGGCGTCGACCGCTGGGCTGATTCGGCCGTCGTGATCCGCTGCCGCATCAGATGCCAGCCCGCCGCGCAGTGGACCGTGCGGCGCGAGTATCTGCGCCGCCTGAAGCTGGCCTTCGACCGCGCCGGCATCGAGATCCCCTACCCGCACCTGACGCTTTACGCCGGTTAGGACAAGCGCGGGCTCGCACCGCCGCTGCGGCTGCGGGTGGACCACGAGGCCGCGGTGAACGAGCCGCGCGCAGGCCCGCTGCCCGCCGCCGGTGCTTATTGCTCCGGCCCCAAGAAGTCTTAACCGGCGGCATATTTGACCTTGGGGTCTTGGAAGAAGCTCATTACCCGCTCGGGTGATTGCTCCAGCATGGCCATGTGCTCGTTGGCGGCTTGGCGCAGCTTGGCCTTGGTGCGCACCGGCACCCGCTTGCCCATGGCCTGCTTGAGATCCGCATTGAGCCGCTCTTCGGGGTTGAGCTCCGGGCTGTAGCTGGGCAGGTAGAACACCTCGATCTGTTCGATCCGCTCTGCCAGCCAGGCCTTGACCGGTTTGGCTAGTGATGCACCCTCAAGTTGTCCAGAATCAGAAAGACTTTCCTGCCCGTATCCTTAACCAGCGCCTGCATGAACTCGATCAGCCTATCGGCATTGAAGGCCTCATCGATGATCATCCAACGCGCCTTGCCCCGGTTGGTGACGCTGGCGATCAGGGACAGCTTCTGGCGTGTGCTGCCCACCGTGTACGCCACCGGTGTTGCACCTGCCGGGGCGTAGCTCCTGCCGCGCACGTCGGTGTTGACCAGTGCCGTCTCGTCGCCCCAGTGAATCTCGCCTCCTTCAGCCTTGGCTTGCGCTTCGATGGCCGGGTAGTGCTCATCGAGTCAAGCGACTTGCTTGCGCCGCTCATGCAACTGCTCCAGGGTTTGGTTTCTTGCGCTTTCTTTGTCTATGCCGAGTTGGAGCACAATAACCGCAGGAAGTTCACACTTTTTGGGGCCGGATCAATAGGCTTACACTCTGCTACACGGCAACGCAGCGCGCCCAGCCGCAGCCAGCCCCCAGCCGTACTCTCAATCGCTCGCCGTCCACGTTTTCCATGGCCAAAACCTTCTGTGTCGCCAACCAAAAAGGCGGTGTAGGCAAGACCACCACCGCCGTCAACTTGGCTGCGGGCCTGGCGCAGGTCGGGCAGCGGGTGTTGCTGATCGACCTGGACCCGCAAGGCAACGCCACCATGGGCTCGGGCGTGGACAAGCGCGCGCTCGAGCGCACGGTCTATGACGTGCTGCTCGGCAGCGCCGCGCTGGCGCAGGCGGTGGTGCCGGCCGGGCCCGGTTGCGGCTACCAGGTGCTGGGCGCCAACCGCGAGCTGGCCGGGGCCGAGATCGAACTGGTCGAGTTGCCGCAGCGCGAGCAGCGGCTCAAGCTGGCGCTGGCGGCGGTCGATGCCGATTACGATTTCGTGCTCATCGACTGCCCGCCGGCGCTGAGCCTGCTCACGCTCAACGGTCTGTGCGCCGCGAATGGGGTGGTGGTGCCGATGCAGTGCGAGTACTTTGCGCTCGAGGGTTTGTCGGATTTGGTCGACACCATCAAGCAGGTGCACGCCAACCTGAACCGCGAGCTCAAGCTGATCGGGCTGCTGCGCGTGATGTTCGACCCGCGCATCACCTTGCAGCAGCAGGTGAGCGAGCAGCTCAAGGCGCATTTTGGCGCCAAGGTGTTCGACAGCGTGATCCCACGCAACGTGCGCCTGGCCGAAGCCCCGAGCTACGGCCAGCCAGGCGTGGTGTTCGACCCCAGCGCCCGCGGCAGCAAAGCCTTCGTCGAGTTTGCGCACGAAATGGTGGCGCGCATCGGGCAGCTGTGAACTTCTACCAATCCATCGCCCGCTGGGCTTGACCCCTGTGCACAAACCATGTTGAGCAAAAAAACCAAAGGACTGGGCCGTGGGCTCGAGGCGCTGCTGGGGCCGCGACTCGACGAAGGCCACGAGGGCCTAGACCCGGCGCAGCGCGACCAGCCGCACCAGCTGGCGCTGATCGACCTGGTGCCCGGGACCTACCAGCCGCGCACGCGCATGGACGAAGGCGCGCTGTACGAGCTGGCCGAAAGCATCAAGGCGCAAGGGATCATGCAGCCGATCCTGGTGCGCCGGCTCGAGCAGGCCGAGGGCGAGCGCCGGCTGGCCGCTTGGCAGATGCAGCAGGGGCAGGCTGAGGCGGTGCGCGGCGCGCGCCCGGTGTACGAAATCATCGCCGGCGAGCGCCGCTTTCGGGCGGCACGGCTGGCCGGCCTAGACACCGTGCCGGTGCTGGTGCGTGATGTGCCCGACGAGGCCGCCGCCGCCATGGCGCTGATCGAAAACATCCAGCGCGAAGACCTCAACCCGCTCGAAGAAGCGCAGGGTTTGCAGCGCCTGCTGCGCGAGTTTGGCCTGACGCACGAGCAGGCCGCGCAGGCCGTGGGGCGCTCGCGCAGCGCCACCAGCAACCTGCTGCGCCTGCTCAACTTGAGCGAGCCGGTGCAGGCGCTGCTGCTGGCCGGCGACATCGAAATGGGCCACGCCCGCGCCCTGCTGGGGCTGGAGGGGGCGACGCAGATCACGGCCGCGCACCAGATCAGCGCCAAGGCGCTGTCGGTGCGCGAAGCCGAGCGGCTGGTGAAAAAGCTCTCGGCCGAGTTCCGCCTCACCCCCGTGCCACCGGCAGCTGACAAGCCGCGCGAGCTGCTGCGGCTGGAAGAAGAACTGTCGGACCGCTTTACGGCGCGGGTGGAGTTGCGGCTCAAAAACCCCAGCCGGCGCAGTGGCGGCGGTGCCGCGCAAGGCGAGTTGGCGATCGCCTTTGCCTCGCTCGACGAACTCAACGGCCTGATCGAGCGCCTGCGCGCGGCCTAAACCCCAGTCCAGCGCCCAAGCCAGCCAAGCGCTCCAAACGCCAACCCCCCCCATGCCCGTGGAGCGCCCCCCTGGCCGCGGGGGCCGACACAGCGGCCACGCTCAAGCCGCATCTGGGGCGTCTGGGGCATCCGGGGCCACGGTCTGGGCCAGCCAGCGCCTGATCAGCTCCTCGGCCGGCTCCGGGCGGCCAAACAGGTAGCCTTGCATCAGCGCCCCGGGGTGGTGCCTAAAGAGCAGCGACTGCTCCTCGGTCTCCACGCCTTCGGCCACCACCTGCAGCTTCATCAGGCTGGCCACGGCCAGCATGGCCGCCACCAGCGCGGCGTCGCTCGGGCTGTGCGGCGCGTCCTGCACGAAACTGCGGTCGATCTTGAGCTCGTGGATCGGCAGGTTCTTCAGGTACGACAGGCTCGAGTAGCCGGTGCCAAAGTCATCGATGGAAAAGCGCAGCCCCAAGCGCGCCAGCGCGGCCATGCGTTCGATCACGCGCTCCACATCGTGCAGCACCACGCTTTCGGTGAACTCCAGCATCAGGTCGCCGGCCTGCGCTTGGCTGCGCTGCAGCAGCTCCTGCAGCCGCTCGCCAAAATCGCTCTGCTGGAACTGGCGCGGGCTGATGTTGACCGAAAGCGGTAGCCGCCGCCCTTGCGCCTGCAGGCGCCCGAGCCAGCCACACACCTGTTCCAGCACCCAGCGCCCGAGCGGCTCGATCAGCCCCGACTCCTCGGCCAAGGGAACAAACAGCGCCGGGCTGAGCAGGCCGCGCTGCGGGTGTTGCCAGCGCACCAGCGCTTCGGCGCTCACGGTCTGGCCTTGGGTATCGACTTGCGGCTGCAGGTAGAGCCGCAGCTCGCCCTGCTCGATGCCGTGGCGCAATTCTTGTTCCAAGGCAAAGCGCTCCGCCGCCCACTGCCCCATGCGCTGGTCGAAGAACACGGTCTGGTTGCCGCCTGCCTCTTGGGCCTGGTGCAAGGCGGTGTCGGCGTGGCGCAAGGCTTCGCTCGGGTGCTCGGCGGCCATACCCCCAAGCAAGGTCGCGCCGACGCTCAGCGTGATGCGCAGCCGCTCGCCCCCGGCTTCGAGCGGCTGCTCCAGCATTTGGTGCCAGCGGGCGGCGCGGCGCAGCAAGCTGCTGGCGGCGGCCGGGGCCTCGTGGCCCAGGTGCGGCAGCAGCAGTGCGAACTCGTCGCCGCTCAGGTGCGCCAGCAGCTCGTCCGGGTCCAGCTGCAGGCGCAGCCGGTCGGCCAGCGCCAGCAGCACCGCGTCGCCCAGGTTGCGCCCGCGCGCGTCGTTGATGGCCTTGAAGCGGTCCACGTTCACGATCAGCAAGCCCGCCTGCTCGCCGTTGCCGGGGCGCTGGCGCAGGATCTGGGGCAGCTCGGCCAGCAGGCGCTTGCGGTTGGGCAGGCCGGTGAGCGGGTCGAACCAGGCCAGCAGCTCGACTTGTTGTTCGGCGGCGCGCTGCGCGCTCAAGTCCATCTGCACCGACACGTATTGCAGCACACGCTGCGCGGCATCGCGCAGCGGCGCGACGGACACCGCCGTGTGGTAGTGGCTGCCGTCTTTGCGCGTGTTGATGAACTCGCCCTGCCAGGTCTGGTCGCTGCGCAAGGCGTCCCACATCTGGACAAAGGTGTTGCGCGGGGTGCGCTGCGAGCCCAGCAGGCGCGGGTTGCGCCCCAGCACCTCGGCCGCGCGGTAGCCGCTGATGCGCTCGAGGGCCGGGTTCACGTATTCGATCTGGCCTTCGGCGTCGGTGACGATCACCGCCACCGGGCTTTGTTCGGTGGCTTGCGAGAGCAGCCGCAGTTGCCGTTCGGCCAGCACGCGCGCACGGATGTCGCGCGTCACGCCCAAGATCTGCGCCGGCTGGCCTTGGGCGTCGAGCAGCAGCCGGGCCGAGATTTCGACCGGCACCACCGCGCCGTTGCGGTGCCGGTGCTGCAGTTCGATCACCAGCGCCTCCGTGGTATCGCCGCTGACAAAGCGCTGCACGTGGCTGGCGATCAACTGCCGCGCCTTTGTGGCCAAGGCCGGCTCGAACAGTTGTTCGATGGTAAGCTGTTCGCGCTCTTCGGACGTGTAGCCGAGCAGGCGCTGGACCGAGGGGCTGATGTAGCTCATGCGCTGCGGCTCGAGGTCGTAGAGCCAGACCACGTCGGTGGCGTTTTCGGCCAGCAGCCGGTAGTGCGCTTCGCTGCGGCTCAGATCGGCCTGCGCCCGTTGCAAGGCGGCCATGGCCCGCCGGGCCACAGCCAGCTGGTTGCGCTGCAGCAGCAGGCGCGCGCCGCCGAGCGCCAGCAGCAGCGCCAGCAGCCCAAACAGCATAACCCCGATCAGGGTACCGCGCGCGCTGGCCAGCACGGCCGCGCGGTCGATTTCGACTTGCACCAGCCAGTCGGTTCCAGCCACCGGCTGCAGCAGCGCCAGCGCCGGGCGCCCGTGGTCGTCGTGGCCGCGCACCACCTGCCCGACTTCGATCTCGCCGCGCAGCAGGCGCTGGGCAAAAGCGAGCTCGGAGTCGAAGCCCGGCACGGGGTATGACTCTGCAGGCAGGTCGCTCCAGTACTGCACCGCGCCGTCGCGCAGCGTGAGCAGGCGCGCGCTGCCCCTAGTGTAGGGCAGTGGCCACTGCTGCAGCGCGGCGTGGAAGTGGGGTGGCGGATCGACGTGCAGCGCCACCAGCGCGAGCGGCTGGCCCGGGGGGGCGATCAGGCCGACGTAGGCCAGCCGCACCCGCCCTTGCGCGTCGCGCCACGGCCCCACGGCGGCGGCGCGGCGCTGCGCCAGCACCTGGACCAAGCCGGCGTTCAGGCTCGGGTGCGGGGCCGCGGCCTGGCCCCTGGAGTCCCAGAGCTGCGCCAGCGTGGCGTCAAAGAGCTCGATGCGCTGCACCGAAGGCGCTTCGGCGTAGTCGACCAAAAAGCGGTCCAGCAGGGCCATGCCCTCGCCGGGGACTTTGCGCTGGTGTTGCAGCCAGAGCCGCGCGAGGCTTTCGCGCTGCCGCAGGAGCTGCGCCTTCGCCAGCCGTTCCTTGTGCCAGTCGGCCAGGCGCTCGGTCTTGATGAAGGCGCTGGCGTGCATCTGGTCGGTGATGCGCTTTTGCGCCAGTTGCAAGGCGTACCAGCCGGCAGCCAGGCTGGCGCCGATGACCGCGGCGCTGATGAGCGCGATCGCCAGCCACGGCAGGCCGGTGGGCACGCCGTTGGGCAGTGGGCTTGCCGGTGGTTGCGCGGGTTGCGCCGGTTTTTCCGGCTGTGCCGGGGCTGGGTTCATGACAACACCTTGCCCGGGTTGAAGATGCCTTGCGGGTCGAGCGCCTGCTTGAGCGCGCGCATGAGCGCAATGCCCTCGGGGCCGCATTCTTGTTGCAAAAATTCGATCTTGTGCAGCCCCACGCCGTGTTCGCCGCTGCAGGTGCCGCCCAGCGCCAGCGCGCGCGCCACCAGGCGCTGGTTCAGCGCCTCGGCTTGGGCGCGCTCGGCGGCGCTGTGCGGGTCGATCAGGTAGCCGAAGTGGAAGTTGCCGTCGCCGACGTGGCCCACCAAAAAATAAGGCAGGCCGCTGGCCTCGGCGTCGGCCACCGACGCGAGCAGGCAGTCGGCCAAGCGGCTGATGGGCACGCAGGCGTCGGTGGTGATGGCGCGGCAGCCGGGCCGCGTCTGCAAGGCGGCAAAGTAGGCGTGGTGGCGCGCGTGCCACAGGCGGCTGCGCTGCTCGGGCGTGTCGGCCCAGTCAAAGGCGCTGCCTTGGTGCTCGGCGCAGATGGCTTGCACCAGCTCGGTCTGCTCGCGCACGCCAGCTGGCGAGCCGTGAAACTCCATCAGCAGCAGCGCTTCGGCGCGCAAGCCCAGCCCGGCGTAGGCGTTGACGGCGCGCACGGTGGCGGCGTCGAGCAGTTCGCAGCGCGCGATCGGTATGCCCATCTGGATGATGGCGATGGTGCTGCGCACCGCCGCCTCGAGCGTGGCAAAGGGGCACACCGCCGCCGCCACCGCTTCGGGCAGCGGGTACAGCCGCAGCGTGAGCTCGGTGATCACGCCCAGCGTGCCCTCGCTGCCCACGTACAGGCGCGTGAGGTCGTAGCCGGCGCTGGATTTGCGCGCCCGCGTGCCGGTGCGCGCCGGCACGCCGCTGGCCGGCACGACCTCGAGCGCCAACACGTTGTCGCGCATGGTGCCGTAGCGCACCGCGTTGGTGCCGCTGGCGCGGGTGGCGGCCATGCCGCCGAGGCTGGCGTCGGCACCGGGGTCGATGGGGAAGAACAGCCCCTGGTCGCGCAGCGCAGCGTTGAGCTGCATTCGGGTCACGCCCGGCTGCACGGTGGCGCACAGGTCGTCGGGGTAGATGGCGAGCACGCGGTTCATGCGGCTCAGATCGAGGCTGATGCCGCCGTGCAGCGCCAGCAACTGGCCCTCGAGCGAGGAGCCGGCGCCGTAGGGGATGAGCGGCACCTGGTGCGCGGCGCACAACTGCACCGCGGCGCAGACGTCGGCGCTCGATTCGGCATAGACCACCGCCACCGGCGGCGGCACGTCGATGTAGGCCGATTCGTCGCGCCCGTGTTGCTCGCGCACGGCCAGCGCGGTGCTGCACTGGTCGCCGAAGCACTGGCGCAGTGCCGCCAAAAACGCCGGTGAGGCGCTAAGCGGCATCGGGGGTGACGGCTGGGTTTGGCTATGGGTCATGTAAGTGCCTATTGAAAGTACTCCCACGCGCTGCTTGGATTGCAATCTTTTAGCATAATATACATTTTACTGCCACGCAAGGGGCATTTATGACAGGAGCACCAACATGGGCAACCGCCTGAGCCAGATCGCCACCCGCACCGGCGACGCCGGCACCACCGGGCTGGGCAACAACCAGCGCGTGAGCAAGAGCAGCCTGCGCATCCACGCCATGGGCGAGGTCGATGAGCTCAACTCGCAGCTCGGTCTGCTGCTGTGCGAGGCGCTGCCGCCCGAGGTGCGCGCGCTGCTCGATTCGATCCAGCACCAGCTCTTCAACCTCGGTGGCGAGCTCAGCATCCCCGGCTACGAGCTGCTCGGCAGCGCCGCCGTGCTGGAGCTCGACGAGGCGCTGGCGCATTACAACGCCCAGCTGCCGCCGCTGCAGGAGTTCATTTTGCCGGCCGGCAACCGCGCCGCCGCGCAGGCGCATGTCTGCCGCACGGTGGCGCGCCGCGCCGAGCGCCAGCTGGTGGCGCTGGGCAACGAAGAAGCCCTGCACGAGGCCCCGCGCCAGTACCTGAACCGCCTGAGCGACCTGCTGTTCGTGCTGGCGCGCGTGCTCAACCGCGCCGACGGCGGCGACGACGTGTATTGGCGCAGCACCCGGCTGCAGCGCGCCGCGCCCGAGGCGGATCAGGCCTAGGGTGGCGCTCCTGGCGCCACGCCCCCTCTGCGCCGTGTCAGCAATCCCCCTACAAGGCCCGGCGCAAACCCCGACGCACGCACCAGCCGTCTTCTGATTCAAGTAGAACTGGCCTGCTTTCACAATCCATTTCATCGCTTCAACGTTTTAGCGCCGTGCCACCGGCAGACGTTTTGAGGCCCTAACTGGAGAGTGAAAATGAACGCCACCGCCATCCCCGCCACCGCCCCGACCTCTGCCCCCGATCCGCTGCTGGAGCAAATCCGCGAAGTCAACTTCACCTACCTGATGCTGGCGCAGCAGCTGATCCGCCACGATCTGGCGGCCGCGGTGTACCGCTTGGGCGTGAGCGAGGAGTCGGCCGAGCTGATCGCGGCGCTCTCGCCGGCGCAGGTGCTCAAGCTTGCCAGCAGCAACACCTTGCTGTGCCGCATGCGCGCCGACGAGAACATGGTCTGGAGCCTGCTCACCAGCCGCCACGGCCCGCAGCGCAGCGGCAACGACACCACGCAGCAGCTGCACGCCAGCATCCTCATGGCCGGCCGGCTGGCCAACGCCTGAACCCGCTCCCCCAACGCAGCACACAGCCATTAGGAGCAGCACCATGAGCACCGCCACCAAAAGCCTGGTCAGCGAAAGCAAAGACATCGAACGCGCCGTGGCGCTGATCCATTTGGGGGCGCGCTTGCAGGTGCTCGAGAGCGAGACCGACCTGTCCTACGAAAAGCTGCTGCGCCTGTACAAAGAGGTGGCGGGTAAATCGCCCAGCAAGGGCCAACTGCCCTTTTCCACCGACTGGTTTCTGAGCTGGCAGCCCAACATCCACGCCTCGCTCTACGCCAACATCGCCGGCTACCTCGACAAAACCGTGGCCCTCGATTCGATCGAGGTGGTGATGAAGGCCTACCAGCTCTACGCCGAGCAGATGCAGATCTGCGGCATCGAGCCGCTGCTGAGCTTCACCCGCGCCTGGCGTCTGAGCAAGTTCATGGCCGCCAACATGCTGGTGCGCACCCGCTGCACCTGCTGCGGCGGACACTTCGTCACCGACCCCTACGAGAACGCGCGCTACTACGTCTGCGGACTGTGCAAACCGCCAGCGCGCGCCGGCAAGGGCCGCGCGGCTGGCGGGTTGCGCTTGGCGTGAGTGCGGGGCCTTTTTGCCCTGCCGCCGCCCATGTATTAGATGTTTTTGGCATAAAATAATTGAATTATATTCGTTTAAGTTTTTAAGACTTTCTCGCATGATCGGTCTCCCAACGATCTTTTTTGCGAGGAATCTATGCCAAACCGCCGCCATCTGTTGCACCTGCTGGGCGCCAGCACTCTCGGAACTGCCACGTTCGGCATTGCCAGCGCCAACACCCGCGCCACCCCCGCCGCGCCGCTGACGCTGCTCAACGTCTCGTACGACCCGACGCGCGAGCTCTACGCCGATTACAACCCGCTGTTTGCGCAGCGCTGGCGCGAGCGCACCGGGCAGGAGTTGCGCTTCCAGCAGTCGCACGGCGGCTCGGGGCGGCAGGCGCGCGCCATCATCGACGGCCTCGACGCCGACGTGGCCACCCTGGCGCTGGCGGCCGACATCGACGCCCTGCACAACAACGGCAACTGGGTGCCGCGCGACTGGCAGCGGCGCCTGCCGCACAACAGCACGCCCTACACCTCGACCATTATTTTTGTGGTGCGCAGCGGCAACCCGAAAAACATCCGCGACTGGGGCGACCTGGTGCGCAGCGACGTGCGCGTGATCACGCCCAACCCCAAAAGCTCGGGCGGCGCGCGCTGGAACTACCTTGCGGCTTGGGAGTTTGCCCGGCGCCAGAGCGGCAGCGCCGCCGGCGCGCGCGAGTTTGTGGCGCGCCTGTACCGCAACGTGCCGGTGCTCGACGTGGGCGCGCGCGGCTCGGCCACCAGCTTTGCCCAACGCAACCAGGGCGACGTGCTGCTGGCCTGGGAGAACGAGGCGCACCTGTTGGAAAAAGAGTTTGGCCAGCGCGTGGATTTCGTCTATCCCAGCATCAGCATTCTGGCCGAGCCGCCGGTGACGCTGGTCGATCGCAACGTGGACCGCAAAGGCAGCCGCGCCGTGGCCCAAGCCTACCTAGAGCACCTCTACAGCGAAGAAGCGCAAGACCTGATCGGGCGCCATTTCTACCGCCCGCGCTCGGCGGCGGCGCTGGCGCGCCACGCCAGCCGTTTGCCCCGCATACCGCTGTTCACCATCGACGAAGCCTTTGGCGGCTGGGCTGCGGCCACGCGCGAGCACTTTGCCGACGGTGGCGTGTTCGACCAGATTTTCACCCTGCGCTAATGCCGCCGCCTGCCCGCCTAATGCACCAGCTGCATAACAAAACAAAAACAAAGTCGTTTGTAATCTGAAGCGCCGCTGGCACACTGCGCCCTCTGCCCACCCTCGATGGAGATTTTCCCCATGACCACCCGCCGCCACCTGTTGCACCTGTTCGGTGCCGCCGCCCTCGGGCCCGCTGCGCTCGTCAGCGCCCACGCCAATCCGGTGGACACCCTGCTCAACGTCTCGTTCGACGTCTCGCGCGAGTATTTCCGCGAGATCAACGCCGCCTTCATCGCCCAGCAGCAGCAGCGCACGGGCCAGACGCTGCGCGTGAACATGTCGCACGCCGGCTCCAGCGCCCAAGCGCGCGCCGTGGCCGACGGGCTCGATGCCGACGTGGTGACCATGAACACCGTGACCGACATCGACTTTTTGGCCGAGCGCGGCGTGGTGGCGCGCGACTGGCGCCAGCGCCTGCCGCACAACGCCTCGCCCACCACCTCGACCATGCTGTTTTTGGTGCGCCGCGGCAACCCCAAGCAGATCCGCGACTGGCGCGACCTGATCCGCCCTGGGGTGCAGGTGGTGGTGGTGAACCCCAAAACCGGCGGCAACGGCCGCATGGCTTATCTGGCCGCCTGGGGCTTCGTGCGCAGCCAAGGCGGAAGCGATGCCGACGCCGCCGCCTTTGTGCGCCAGCTGTACCAAAACGTGCCGGTGCTGGCGCGCGGCGGGCGCGACGCCACGGGGGTGTTTTTGCAGCGCAACATCGGCGACGTGCTGGTGACTTTCGAATCCGAGGTGATCTCGGTCGAGAGGGAGTTCGGCGTCGGCCGGGTCGATGTGGTGCACCCGAGCACCAGTTTGCTGACCGAAAACCCGGTGGCGTTGGTCGAGCGCACCGTGAACCAGCGCGGCAGCCGGGCGCTGGCGCAAGCCTATCTGGAGTTCCTCTACAGCGACGCCGGCCAAGAGATTGCCGCCAGCAACCACTTCAGGCCGCGCAACCCCGAGGTGCTGCGGCGCCACAGCCAGCACCTGCGCCCGATCCGGTTGTTCGAGGTCGGGCAGTACTTTGGCTCGTGGGGCGAGGCGCAGCGGCAGCACTTTGCCGACGGCGGCCAGTTTGACCAGATTTTTGCTCAAAGGCGCTAAATGACGACCGCAGCCATCGACTTGCCCGCGCCCGAGGCGGCGCCGCCGCGCCGGGCCCAGCGCCGGGTGTTGCCGGGTTTTCATCTGGCGCTGGGCTACACCGTGTTTTACATGAGCCTGATCGTGCTCATCCCGCTGGCGGCCCTGATCCTCAAGACCTTGAGCATGAGCTGGGCCGATTTCTGGGACGCAGTCACCACGCCGCGCGTGCTGGCATCGTTTCGGCTCTCGTTTGGCGCGGCTTTTTTGGCGGCGGTGGTCAACGCCTTCATGGGCTTGCTGGTGGCCTGGGTGCTGGTGCGCTACAGCTTTCCGGGCAAAAAGGTGGTCGATGCGCTGGTCGATCTGCCCTTTGCCCTGCCGACGGCGGTGGCCGGCATTGCGCTCACGGCGATTTTGGCCGGCAACGGCTGGATCGGCCAATTCTTTGAGCCCTTTGGCATCCAACTCGCCTTCAACCCCACCGGGGTGGTGATCGCGCTCATCTTCGTCGGCCTGCCCTTTGTGGTGCGCACGGTGCAGCCGGTGCTGCAAGAGGCCGAAAAAGAGCTCGAAGAGGCCGCGCAGTGCCTGGGGGCGACGCGCTGGCAGATTTTTTGGCGCGTGATTTTCCCCACCATCTTGCCGGCGCTGCTCACCGGCTTTGCCATGGCTTTTGCGCGCGGCGTGGGCGAGTTTGGCTCGGTGATTTTCATCGCCGGCAACATCCCGATGGTGTCCGAGATTGCGCCGCTGGTGATCATCGGCCGCCTCGAGGCCTTTGATTACTTGGGTGCAACCGCGGTGGCCAGCGTGATGCTGCTGTTCTCGTTCATCATGCTGCTGGCCATCAACAGCTTGCAAGCGTGGCAGCGTCGCCGCGCCGGAGACGGCGCATGAACGGCCGGCGCGCTTTGCAACGCGGCGAATCGCCGTGGCTGCGCTGGTGCCTGATCGGCTTGGCGCTGGGCTTTATGCTGCTGTTTCTGGTGCTGCCGCTGCTGGCGGTGTTCACCGAGGCGCTGCGCATGGGCGTGGGCGCCTACTTCGAGGCGCTGCAAGACCCCTACGCCTGGGCCGCGATCCGGCTCACGCTGCTGGTGGCGGCGATCACCGTGCCTTTGAGCCTGGTGTTTGGCGTCGCCGCCGCGTGGGCGGTGGCCAAGTTCGAGTTCTGGGGCAAATCGTTCCTGACCACGCTCATCGACCTGCCGTTCTCGGTCTCGCCCGTGGTGGCGGGGCTGATCTATGTGCTGGTGTTTGGCGCCCAGGGCTGGTTTGGGCCGTGGCTGGATGAACGCGGCATCCAGATCATCTTTGCCGTGCCCGGCATCGTGCTGGCCACGTTGTTCATCACCTTCCCGTTCATCGCGCGCGAGCTGATTCCGCTCATGCAGGCCCAGGGCACCGAGGAAGAACAGGCGGCGCTGGTGCTGGGCGCGAGCGGCTGGCAGACCTTTTGGCGCGTGACCCTGCCCAACATCAAGTGGGGCCTGATCTACGGCGTGATTCTGTGCAACGCGCGCGCCATGGGCGAGTTTGGCGCGGTCTCGGTGGTCTCGGGCCACATCCGCGGCCTGACCAACACCATGCCCTTGCACGTGGAGGTGCTGTACAACGAATACCAGTCGGTGGCCGCCTTTGCCGTGGCCTCGCTGCTGGCGCTGCTGGCGCTGGTGACGCTGGTGATCAAGACCGTGGCCGAATGGCGCATGGAACGCGAAATGCAAACCCTGGCCGAACTGGCGCCTGAGCGCCCATCCAGCCCCCCTGCCTACACCCCAAGGACCCACGCATCATGAGCATCGCCATCCGCCAGATCAGCAAGCAGTTTGGCAGCTTTACGGCGCTGCGCGACGTCAACCTCGACATTGATTCGGGCGAATTGCTGGCGCTGCTGGGCCCCTCGGGCTGCGGCAAAACCACGCTGCTGCGCATCATCGCCGGGCTGGAGTCGCCCGACCAGGGCAGCGTGCTGTTTGCCGGCGCCGACGCCACCGACACCCATGCGCGCGAGCGCAACGTGGGCTTCGTGTTCCAGCACTACGCGCTGTTTCGCCACATGACGGTGTTCGAGAACGTGGCCTTTGGGCTGCGCGTCAAGCCGCGTGCGCTGCGCCCGAGCGAGGCCCAGATCAAAGAGCGCGTGCACGAGCTGCTCAGTCTGGTGCAGCTCGACTGGCTGGCCGAGCGTTACCCCTCGCAGCTCTCGGGCGGGCAGCGCCAGCGCATCGCCTTGGCGCGCGCGCTGGCGGTGCAGCCCAAGGTGTTGCTGCTCGACGAGCCCTTTGGCGCGCTCGATGCCAAGGTGCGCAAAGAGCTGCGGCGCTGGCTGCGGCGGCTGCACGACGAGCTGCACGTGACCAGCGTCTTCGTCACCCACGACCAAGAAGAGGCGCTGGAGGTGGCCGACCGCGTGGTGCTCATGAACCAGGGCCGCGTCGAGCAGGTGGGCACGCCGCAGCAGGTGTGGGAGCACCCGGCCAGCCCCTTCGTCTATGGCTTTTTGGGCGACGTGAACCTGTTTCACGGCCGCGCCCACGAGGGCCAGTTGCACCTCGAAGGCGTGGCCATCGACACGCCCGAGCACGCGCAGGCGCGCGACGCCAAAGCCTTTGCCTACGTGCGCCCACACGACCTCGAAGTCGAGCGCTGGCGCCCAGGGGCGGTGGGCATCGCGGCCGAGTTGCAGCGCGCGCTGGTGGTCGGGCCCATCGCCCGGCTCGAGCTTTGGCCGCTGGACGCCGAATCCCCCGACGGCCACGACCCGCTGATCGAGGCGCAAATACCGGCCGAGCGCCTGCAAGCGCTGGGACTCAAAGAGGGCGACCGGGTGCTGCTCTCGCCCAAAAAGGCGCGCGTGTTTTTGCAGCCGCAACCGGCCTGACTGGCCTCTGACCTGCCTGATGTGGGCCGGCGCGGTGCGTGAGCGGGCCGGCGCCGCTCCCCTAGCCGCTAGGTGCGGCGCTCAAGCGCCGGGTTCGAGCAGGCGGCGCAGCAGCGGGTGCGCCACCCGGCGCTCCAAGCTGAGCGCGTAGCACGGGGCCGCCACGCCTTCGCACACCCCTAGCAGCAGCGCGCCGTGGCGCTGTTGCAGCGTGTCGGCCAGCGCCAGCGCAGCCGGGAACACCCCCATGCCTTGGCCGCCAAAGGTTTCGAGCAGCGCGCTGTCTTCGAACTCGCCGGCGATGCGCGGCGTCAGGCCATGGCGCGCCAGCCACTGGTCGAGCTGCGCGCGCACGCTGGCGTGGCGCGTGGGCAGCAGCAGCGGCAGCCCCTGCAGGGAAGCCGGGAACGGGCGCTGGGCCGCCTGCAGCCACGGCGGCGCGGCAAACCAGCCGTAGGCGCTGCTGGCCAGGCGGTGGTGGTGCACCTTGAGGTGCGCGCGGCTGCTCACCGGGTGGTCGGTCAAGACCACGTCGAGCCGGTGCGTGGCCAGATCGGCCAGCAAATCGTCGATCTCGCCGTCGTGGCAGATCAGGTGCAGGTCGGGCACATCGAGCACTGGGCGCAGCAGGCGCAGCACCTCGAGCTTGGGCAGGCCGTCGGCCATGCCCACCGCCAGCCGCACCCTGGGCGCCAGCGCGGATTGGCGCAGCAGCGTGGGCAGGGCTTCGCCGAGCTCGAAAATTTGCTGCGCTTGGCGCGCCGCCAGCACCCCGGCCTCGGTCAGGGCCACGCCGCGCCCGACCGGTTTGAGCAACTGGCAACCCAACGCCTTTTCCAGCTCGCGCACCTGGGCGCTCACGGTCTGCACCGCCATATCGAGCCGCGCGGCGGCCTTGGACATGCCGCCCTCCTGGGCCACGATCCAGAAGTAGTACAGGTGGCGGTAGCTGTAGGTGAGGCTCATGTTCAGCTTGGTTCGATGCGAGATTGCCCGATATTCTGCTTTATTGCGCGCCCCAAAGGCCCTAGACTGCAAGCTCCCTTCAACTGGCCCCAAGGAGCCTTGCATGAAATGCCCCAACTGTGTGGATGTGGAACTGCTGCTGAGCGATCGCCAGGGTGTGGAGATCGACTACTGCCCGCAATGCCGCGGCGTCTGGCTGGACCGTGGCGAGCTCGACAAGCTGATCGAGCGCAGCCTGAGTCCGTCGCCCGGGCGCGCGCGCCATCAAGACGCCCCGCTGCGCCAGCCCGATTTCCAAGACTCCGACTTTCGCAAGCGCAGCGGCGGCGCTGCGCCGGGGGGACTGGGCGCCAAACTCGGCGGCTTGGCCGGGCTGGGTGGCCTCGGTGGTGGCCTGCCGGGTGGCTTTGCGGCTGGAAGCAAGCAGAAAAAGAAAAAATCGTGGCTCAGCGATATTTTTGACTGAAGCCCGGCCCTGTCTAGCCCATAGCCGGGACGGGGCCGACGAAAAAAAACCTGGCTCTAAAGGAGCCAGGTTTGAAAGCCTTTTTGCTGTCACACACAAAGGCACCCGCTCAGGGAGGAAAAGCGGGGAGCCGGGATTAACCAGCCCAGCGCAAGTGTAAACCAAGTTCAGCACAAGCATCAACTCGGGCTGCCAAAAATCCCCTATTGCGGAAATATGTATGCGCTATTGAGGGGGCTGGCTTTCGGGGCGGGTGCCGGCGCCGGCGCGGGGCGTGCGTGCGCTGCCCGCCACGAGGTCGAAACGAAACAGGCGGCACTCGATCGGGCCGTTCCACAGCGGCACCCGGCGCGAGGGTTTGAGCCGCATCTGTCCCGGCAGCTGCGGGTCGGGGGTCAGCAGCCAGGCGGTCCAGCCGGCGTAGTGTTTTTTCCAGTGGCTGGCCAGTTGCGCGAAAAAATCGGCGTTCTCCTGCCCATCGGCGTGGCGCGCGCTTTCGCGGCCTGCACCCTGGGCGGGGCCCGGGGGCGAACCCGGTTGCGCTCGCGCCCGCTCCTGTGCCGGCTGGCCGGCCACCCCGGCGGCAGCGATGCGCTCGCCATAGGGCGGGTTGAGCAGCATCACCCCGGGCGTGGGGCATGGCGGCAGGCGCTCGAGGGCGTCGCCGCCGCGCCACTCGATGGCATGCGCCACGCCAGCGCGTTCGGCGTTGCGGCGCGCAAAATCGACCATGCGAAAGGCCACGTCGGAGCCAAACACCAAGGGCTGGCCACCGGGCAGGGGGCGCTCGGCGGCCTCGGCTTGCTGGCGCAGCGCCTGCCAGCGTTCGGGCCGGTGTGGCAGCAGGCGCTCGAAACCAAAGCGGCGCAGTTTGCCCGGCGCGATCTGCAAGGCGCGCTGGGCGGCCTCGATGGCCACCGTGCCGCTGCCGCAGCAGGGGTCGTAGAGCGGCTGCGGCTGACCTTGGGCGTCCAGGCCAGTCCAGCCGCTGGCGGCGATCATCGCGGCGGCCAGCGTTTCTTTGAGCGGCGCATCGCCCGTGTCGCTGCGCCAGCCGCGCTTGAACAGCGGCTCGCCCGAGGAATCGATGTAGAGCCAGACCTGATCCGGCCCCAGGTGGGCGTGCAGGCGCACCTGGGGTTGCACGGTATCGACGCTGGGGCGCTGGCCAAAGCGCTCGCGCATGCGGTCGCAGACCGCGTCTTTGATGCGCAGGGCGGCAAAGTTCAGGCTCTGGAACGGGCACTGGTGGGCCGTGAGCTCGACCTTGAAGGTCTGCGCGGGCGTGAACCACAGCTCCCACAGCACCTGGTGGGCGGCTTGGTAGAGCGCGTCTTCGTGCGGGCAAGGTTGCAGCGCCAGCCGCACCAGCACGCGCTGGGCCAGCCGGCTGTGCAGGTTGAGCCGCAGCACATCGTCCCAGGTGCCGGTGAGCTCGACGCCGCCGCGCTGGCGCTGCGCGCTGGCGGCCGCCGCTGGGCAGATGGCTTGCACTTCGGCCAGCAGGAAGTCTTCCACCCCGGCGGGGCAGGGCAGGAACAGGGTCAGGTTGTGCATGGTGGGCTGGGGCCGTTCAGAGCGCGCGGCGCAGATGGGTGGGGGCGATGCGCAGCGCCTCGCGGTATTTGGCCACGGTGCGGCGCGCGCAGGCGATGCCTTGGGCCTTGAGCAGGTCGGCGATCTGGTTGTCGCTCAGGGGTTGCTGGGGGTTTTCGGCGGCGATGAGCTGCTGAATCAGGGCGCGCACGGCGGTGCTGGAGGTGTGGGCGCCGGCCTCGGTGGCCAGCGCGGAGCCAAAAAAGTATTTGAATTCGAAGGTGCCTTGCGGCGTGGCCATGAACTTGGCGCTGGTCACGCGGCTGATGGTGGATTCGTGCAGCCCGACCTCGTCAGCGATTTCGCGCAGCACCAGCGGCCGCATGGCCAAGTCGCCGTGGCGGAAAAACTGGTGCTGGCGTTCGACGATGGCCGTGGCCACGCGCAAGATGGTGTCGAAGCGCTGCTGCACGTTTTTGATGAACCAGCGCGCCTCTTGCAGCCGCTGCTGCAGGCCGGCGTGGGCCTCGCCGCCCCGGCCTTGGCGCAGGGCCAGCGCGTAGGCGTCTTGCAGGCGCAGCCGCGGCAGCACCTCGGGGTTGAGCGCGACCTTGAAGCCGCTGCCTTGCACCGTCACGATCACGTCGGGGCGCAGCTGGTGCGGCTCGAGCACGGCAAAGCGACGGCCGGGCTTGGGTTCGAGGCGGGCGATGAGGCCAAAGGCGGCGCGCACCAGCGCTTCGCTGCAGCGGCACAGCTGCGCCAGGCGGCGGCTGTCGCGCCGCGCCAGCAAATCGAGCGGCTGCTGGCAGATGGCCAGCGCGGTGCGGCTCTCGGGGCTGTTGCGCAGCTCCAGTATCTGCAGCTGCAAGCACTCGGCCAAGTGGCGCGCGCCCACACCGGTGGGCTCCATTTGCTGCAGATGCTCGAGGGCCTGCTGCAGCGCGTGCAGCCAGTGTGTGAGCCGCGGGTCTGGCGCTGGTGGGTCGGGCGGCCCAGCGCGGTTGCTGGTGGCGGGTGCGCTTGCAATGAGGGATTTGCTGGCCTTGATCGCCTCAAAGGCGCGCTCCTGGGCGCACAGCGCCGCAGCCAATTCGTCGAGCGCATCGGCCAGGTAGCCGTTGTCGTCGAGCGATTCGATCAGCGCGTGCAGCGCCAGCGCCACGCTGGGCTCGAGCCGCAGCGCCCCGGCTTGTTGGTGCAGGTGCTGCGCCAGCGACTCGGGCGCGCGCGCCCAATCGGGGCCCGAACCGTCGTCGGCGTCGGGCGCGGCGCCGTTGCGCAGCGCGCCCGGTTCGCCCCAATCGAGGCCCTCGCCCTGCGCTCCCAGCTCGCCCGGTTCGCCGGCCTCGGCTTGCGCGCCCATTCCCAGCGCCGCTGCCTCGCCATCCCAGGCGGCTTCGAAGGCGGTGTCGAGCGCCGGCATTTCGTGGGCTGATACCTCGTGGGCCGATACCTCGTAGGCCACAGCCGAATCCATGCCGGATTGCGCATCCGCTTCGGGGCTGGCTGCGGCCCAAGGCGGCTCGGGCGGAGCGAGCGCGCTGGCTTCGGGCGCGCCGCCTAGGCCGTCATCGGAGGTGGAAGCTAGGCCACGGTCGGGGCTGCCATCGAGGCTGCCATCGAGGGAGTCGCTTGGCGTGTCGTCCGAGGTATCGCGCTCCAAAAAGGGGTTGTCGTCGAGCATCTGCCCCAGCTCTTGCTCCAGCTCCAGCGTGCTCAGCTGCAGCAGGCGGATCGATTGCTGCAGCTGCGGCGTGAGCGCCAGGCTCTGGCTCAAGCGCAGCGACAGTCCTTGCTTCATGGCGGCAGCGTGCTCAAAGGCGGAAGTGCTCGCCCAGATAGACCCGGCGCACCTCGGGGTTGGCCACGATCTCGGCCGGGGTGCCTTGGGCCAACACGCGGCCGTCGCTGATGATGCAGGCGTGGTCGCAGATGCCCAGCGTTTCGCGCACGTTGTGGTCGGTGATCAGCACGCCGATGCCGCGCTCTTTCAAGTAGCCGATGATGCGCTGGATCTCGATCACGGCGATCGGGTCGATGCCGGCAAAGGGCTCGTCGAGTAGGATGAAGCGCGGGTCGGTGGCCAGGGCGCGGGCGATCTCGACCCGGCGCCGCTCGCCACCCGACAGCGCCGGCGCGGGGGCATCGCGCAAATGGCCCACGTGCAACTCGTCGAGCAAGGCCTCGAGGCGCTGCTCGATGCGCTGCGGCGACAGCGGCCGGCCGTCGGGGTCGCGCTGCAATTCCAGCACCGCACGCACGTTCTCGGCCACCGTGAGCTTGCGAAAAATCGAGGCCTCTTGGGGCAGGTAGCCCAAGCCCATTTGGGCGCGGCGGTGGATGGGCAAGCCGTGGATCGCCTGTCCGTCCAGAAAGATGGTGCCGGCGTCGGGCCGAATCAGCCCCACGATGAGGTAGAACGAGGTCGTCTTGCCGGCGCCGTTGGGGCCCAGCAGGCCCACCACCTCGCCGCTGGCCACGCGCAGCGACACGTCTTTGACGACTTGGCGGCGGCCGTAGCTTTTTTGCAGCCCGCGCACGTCCAGGCTGCTGCGCGCTGCATCCGCCTTCACCGGCGCGGCTCCAGTTGCGGGCTGGGTTGCAGCGGCGGGGCGGGTGCGCGAGGTGTGGTGGCGGGTGTGGTGGCGGGTGTGGTGGCGGGTGTGGTGGCGGGTGGTGCCTCCGGCCGGGGCGTGATCACGGCACGCACGCGCCCCAAGGGGTTGTCGGGGGTGCGCGCCGCCGTACCGCCCTCGACCGAGAAGCGCTCGGTTTGGCGGTTGATGACGATCAGGCTGCCGCTGGCTTGGTCGCTTAGCGCGCCAGCGCGCAGTCGGCGCAGCACCGCCTGGTCGATCAGGCGCAGCACACCGGTGGCGCTGTCGTACTCGATGCGCAGCGCCTCGCCTTCGAGCAGTTCGTTCAGGCCCGGGCGCTGCTGGCGAAAAAACGCGCGTTGGCCTGCGGCGCCTTGCAGCACCCCGGACTGGTTGCCTTGGGCATCCTGGCGCAACTCGGCGCGTTGCCCGCGCAGCAGCAGCGTGCCTTGGGTGATGACCACGTTGCCGGTGAACACACTGACCATCCCGGCTTGATCGTGGTTGAGGGCATCGGCCTCGATCAGCATGGGTTGCGCCGGTTGTGCGCCCTGTGCCGGCTGCGCGTGCAAGCCGGGGGCCAGACCCAGCGCCAAGGCGGCGCTCAAGGTCAAGCGCGCCAGCACTTGGCGCAGTGGCATGAGGCGATTGGAAGCGCAAAAGGGGCGCGGCACGGAAATTGCATAAGCCATAGCCAGCATTGTAGCCACGCCTGCGCTACTTGGCTTAGTCGGCAGATTTGCACTGCCGCAGCGCGCAGGGCCAAGGCTGGCCGTGGCTGAAGGCGGCGGTACTCAGATCACAGGCGGTAGCCAGAGCCAAAGCCCGACTTATTAAGCCCGACTCCTTGAGCCCAACCCGTTGTGCCCGCCGCCAAACTTAAGACCGCCCTTGGCCCGCCCGCACCCGAGCGATCAGGGCGTCGGCAATCTGCACCGTGCGCTGGGCTTGGCCCGGGATGTAAAAGCGCCCGGCTATGCCCAGCGCCGGGGTGCCCTCGACCTGGTAGGCGTCTTGCAACTGGGTGGCGCGGCGCACCCGCCCGACCACGGCGAAGGAGTTGTAGGTTTGGGTGAACTGGGCCCGATCGAGCCCGGCGCTGGCCGCCCATTGGGCGATGGCTTCGGCGTTGTGCAGGCGCTGGCGCTGCGGGCCGTGGACGGCTTGGAACACGCGCTCGTGGTGGCTGTCGAGGCGGCCCATGGCTTCGAGGGTGTAATACAGGCGCTGCAGCGGCTCAAAATCGGGCGTAAAGCCCACCGGCACATGCCGCACCAGCACATCGGCGGGCACGGTCTGCTTCCAAGCCTTGAAGACCGGCACGAAGTTGTAGCAGTGGATGCAGGTGTAGGCGAAAAACTCCAGCACCTCGATGCGCCCAGCCGGGGCATCGACCGGCGCCGGCTGGCGCAAGCGGCGGTAGTGCGTGCCTTCACGAAAAGCCCCGGCAGTGGGTGCAGACACCGTTTGGGCGGCAAGGGGCAAAGCGCTGCCGGCGGTGGCAAGGCCGCCCAAGCCCATCAGGGCTTGAGAAAAGAGTCGTCTGTGCATGGTGCGTCCTCGGTTTGGATAGGGCACAAAAAAAGGGCTGCGCGGTCGTGCTCTGATTGGGGGTTGGACTGGGCCCTTGAAGTTCCGCGGTTTTACCAGCTGTTGCAAACCTGGGGGCAGGCTTTAGCGCGCCACGCGCACCAGCGCGGTTTCCACGTTTTGCGCTTGTAGGCGCTGGCCGATGGCGTCGGCTTCGGCTTGGGTGGCAAAGGGGCCCAGCCGCACCCGGAACATGGTGCGGCCATTTTGTTGGCGCTCGCTCACGCTGGCATCAAGGCCCAGCATGGCGAGTCGGGCGCGTTGGGCCTGCGCCTCTTCGGCGCTGCCAAAGGCGCCGGCTTGGACGAAGTAGCTGATGCCGGCGGCGGCAGCAGTTGCGGGAGTGGCGGCGGCAGCAGCGGTGCGTTGCTCGATCAACTGAGCCAGCGGGTCGGCAGCGGGCGCGGGTGCGGCGGCAGCGGGAGTGGGTGCGGCGGCAGCGGGAGTGGGTGCAGGTGCCGCGGGAGGGGCCGCAGCCGCATCCGGGGATTGCAGCGCAGCCGGCGCGGCCGGCCGGGTCGAGAGCCCGGCGTTGGGGTTCCAGTTGCGGTTTTGTTCGGCCTCCAGTGCCGCAGACCCGGCCGGCCGCTGCGTGTTGCGGTCCTCAAGCGGCGTTTCCGAGCGTGTGACGTAGAGCGCCACCAACAGCGCCAGCGCCAGCCCCAGCATCAGGCCAGCGGCGAAAGCAAGGAGACTGCCGCCGCGATGGCGGGAACGGAGCGCGGTGTACATCGGGCGATTTGCGGTGCGAGAGGGGTGGGTGGAGGCGGGTTTCACATCTTCGTGGGCGCGCTCACACCGAGCAGCGCCAAGCCATTGTGCAACACTTGCGCGGTCGCCGCCACCAGCGCCAGCCGGGCGTGTTTGAGCAGCGGGTCATCGACCAAAATCCGCTCGACGTCGTAGTAGCTGTGGTACATGGCGGCCAGTTCGCGCAGGTAAAAGCTCAGGTCGTGCGGGGCAAAATCGGCGGCGGCGTTGCTCAGCATCTCGGGGTAGCGCGCCAGCAGGCGCAGCAGCGCTTGCGCTTGCGGGCTTTGCAGCGGGCTCAGGTCGGCCGCTTGCAGCTGCTCGGGCGCACCGCCCCAAGCCGCCAGCACCGAGCAGATGCGCGCGTGCGCGTACTGCACGTAATAGACCGGGTTGTCGTTGTTTTGTTGCAGCGCCAGATCGACGTCGAAGGTGTATTCGGTGTCGGGCTTGCGCGAGAGCAGGAAAAAACGCACGGCGTCGCGGCTGGTCCACTCGATCAGGTCGCGCAGCGTCACGTAGCTGCCGGCGCGCTTCGATATTTTGACCTCTTGCCCGCCGCGCAGCACGCGCACCATGGTGTGCAGCACGTAGTCGGGGTAGCCGCTCGGGATGCCGACCCCGGCCGCTTGCAGCCCGGCGCGCACGCGCGCGATGGTGCCGTGGTGGTCGCTGCCTTGGATGTTGATGGCGCGCGCAAAACCGCGTTCCCACTTGCTGATGTGGTAGGCCACGTCGGGCACGAAGTAGGTGTAGCCGCCCTCGGTGCGGCTGCCGTCGGCGCCAATGGTGGCGGACTTGCGCATGACCCGGTCTTTGTCGTCGCCAAAATCGGTGCTGCGCAGCCACAGGGCGCCGTCTTGCTCGTAGGTGTGGCCCGATTCGACCAGGCGCTGCACGGTTTGCGCCACGCGGCCGCTGCTGTAAAGGCTGGACTCGAGGTAGTAGTGGTCGAAGCGCACCGCCAGCGCCTGCAAGTCCAGGTCTTGCTCATGGCGCAGCCAAGCCACGGCAAATTCGCGCATGCCGTCGAGGTCGGATGGGTCGCCGCTGGCGCTGTAGCTGCGGTCGTCGGCGCGCACGCTCTGGCGCGCCAGAAAACCGGCGGCGATGTCGGCGATGTAGTCGCCGTTGTAGGCGGCCTCGGGCCAGTCGGGGTCGCCCGGCTTCAGCCCCTGGGCGCGCAACTGCACGCTGCGCGCCAGCGTCTCGATCTGCACCCCAGCGTCGTTGTAATAAAACTCGCGCTGCACCTGCCAGCCTTGGGTTTGCAGCAGGTTGCAGATGGCGTCGCCCAGCGCCGCTTGGCGCGCGTGGCCGACATGCAGCGGCCCGGTCGGGTTGGCCGAGACGAACTCGACCAGCACGCGCTGGCCGTGCTCGGGCTGGTAACCAAAGCGCGCCCCGGCTTGCAGCACCTCGCGCACCACCTGCTGCTGCGCCGCCGGCTGCAAGCGCAGGTTGATGAAGCCCGGGCCGGCGATTTCGAGCGCCTGCACCCAGCGCGCAAAAGCCGCCGTGCCTTGCAAGGCCGCAACCAACTGCTGCGCCAGCTGGCGCGGCTGGGTTTTGAGCTGCTTGGCCAGCGGCATGGCGGCGGTGCAGGCCCAGTCGCCGTGCGCGGCGAGCTTGGGCGATTCGAAGCGCGCCAAGCTGGCGGCACCGGGGGCGAGGCGTTCCAGCTCGAGCGCCAAGGCGGCGAGCAGTTCGGATTTGACACTGAGCATAACCCTTGATTTTAGGCCTTCGGCGCCGTTGTACCTAAAAATGTGCCTCAAAATGCACCGAAGCCAGCGGCTGGCCGCAGCCCCTTTGCTTCATGGCTGAAATCGGCGTTCACTACGCGTTCATCAAACACCTGCATGTGCTCAGCGTGGCCTGCAGTCTGGCGCTTTTTGCGGCCCGATGGCTGGGGGGTGTTGCGGCAGGCGCCTTGGCCCATGCGCCCAAGGGTGCGCGGCCTGAGCGTGGCCATCGACACGCTGCTGCTCGTGGCCGGGCTGGCGTTGTTGCTGGGCCATGTCAGCCCTTGAGCATCCGCCCCCTCAGCCGCTCAGCCCCTCAGCGCTCGAACATCGGAAAGAGCACGTTGTTTTCCAGATGGATGTGGTGCATCAGATCGTCCACCAAACGCTCGGTGCCGGCGTACAGCGCGCGCCAGGTGGTGCAGGCGCCGGGCGGCGGGGTGTGGTTGCAGGTCAGCTCGGCGAGGCGCTCGAGCCTGGCACCGTGTTCGAGGTGCTCGTGGCGCATGACCGCAATCGGGCCCCGAATCGGCGCCTGGCCACTGCGGCGCAGCAGCGGAAACAAAATCTGCTCCTCTTTGGCCATGTGGTTTTCGAGCTCGGCTTGCATCTGCTCCAGAAAATCGGCCAGCCCGACGGGCACCGCAGGATGCGTCTGGTGCACGGCCTCGACCCGGCGCGCCATCCGCGCCAGTTCGGGCAATTGTTGCCGGTGGGTGTCGTGGTAGCGCTCCAGAATGCGGTCGATCAACTGCGCCGGGTCGCTGCAGGGGGCCAGCGGCGCGCTCTGGCGCTGCAGCGCTTCGAGCTGCTCGAGCAGGGCCGGCAACTCGTGGGTGCGCTCGGCGCAGGCCAAGGCCAAGGTGCGTTCGCCTTGGCAACAGAAATCCAGCTTGTGCTGGCGCAACAAGGCCGTGGCCCCGGGTATGGCCAGCGCGATCTGGCCCAAGGTTTGCTGCAGCAGCGGGTGCGCGATCGATGGGGTGTGCATGATGTTCCTTGCTTGAATAACCAAGCTTTATTGTCGGGAAAAAACCTGCATCCAGGGGGCGTAGGCCCTATCCTCCCAAAGTCGTATCGGCCCCTTCCGGAGCTCAGCCTCTCAGCCCGCGCGCCAAGGCGGCGAGCAGTTCGGATTTGACACTGTGCATGGGGGGATTTTAGGGCTTGTCGGGTGCGGCCGCGCCGGTGGCCGCCTCGGTGGCTGTACCGGGCTTTGGCAGCGCCGCCGCCGCTGCGGCCTTGACGGCCTCGGTCAGGCGCTGCGCGCTGAGCGGCTCGTGCGCCCAGTGGTGCCAGTACAAGGCCACCGCCACGCTGGCCCCGGGCAGCAGGTCCACCAGCGGCACCGCCGTGGCCGCCCGGCGCAGCAGGTGCAGCTCGGGCACCATGCCCCAGCCCAGCCCGAGGTCGATCGCTGCCTCGAAGGCGTCGATGGCCGGGGCGAAGTGGCGCGGGTAGTGCGCTTGGTGCAGGCCGAAGTGTTGCGCCAGAAAGCGGTCTTGCAGCGCGTCTTTGCGGTTGAAGATCACCGCCGGCCACTCCAGCAGGCGGTGCACCGACACCGCCCCTGCGGGGCTGCGGCTGCGCTGCGCTACCTCGGGCGTGGCCACGCAGCGGTAGCGCATGGTGCCCAGCGGCTCGGCCATGCAGCCGCGCATGGCCTGCGCCAGCGTGCTGACGCAGCCGATCACCTCGCCGCTGTGCAGCGCGTCGTGGGTGTGGTCCTGGTCGTCGATCCAGACATCGAGCAGCAGGCGCTGCTGCAGCAACAGGGGCGCGACCCCGGGCAGGAACCAGCTCGCCACCGAGTCGGCGTTGACGGCTACCGACAGGCTGTGCCAGTGCGTGCGCCGCTGCGGCTCGGGGGCCGCACCGGCGATCGCGTTCAGCAAGTCGGCCTCCATCAGCTGCACCCGTTTGGCGTGCGCCAGCAGGGTCTGGCCGGCGGCGGTGGCGCGCACCTGCTTGCCGCGCACCAGTAGGCGCTGGCCGAGCGCATCTTCGAGCGCCTTGAGGCGCAACGACACCGCTGCCACCGAGAGCGACAGGCTGCGCGCCGCAGCGGCAAAGCTGCGCTGCTCCACCACGGCGCTCAGGGCTTGCAGTTGGCGTGGGTCGAGCATGGGCGGTTGGGCTGGGAGTAGCAAAGGAGGTAGGCGCGTGGCGCAGCGCGGAGCCGGTGCACCGCGTTAAGTGTAATTTAAGCGAATCAATTTAATTTAAAACCCTTAAATTGCGCTGCGGCTTGCGGCACACTGCAAGGCAACCCAGCCGGCGTTGCGCGCGCCAGCCGCCCCCGATTTGTAGGAGTGCCGTCTTGACCCTGACCCTGTCCACCCCGGCTTTTTTTGCCGGCCTGCTGCTGAGCCTGTCGCTGATCATGGCGATCGGGCCGCAGAACGCCCACGTGCTGCGCATGGGGCTGCAGCGCCAGCACGTGGGCCTGACGGTGGCGGTGTGCGTGCTGGCCGACTTGGTGCTGATCGCGCTCGGGGTGCTGGGGCTGGCGCAGTTGGGTGGCTTGTCGGACAGGCTGCACGGGGCGCTGGTGGGCGCCGGCGTGGTGTTTTTGCTCATTTACGGCTGGTTGGCCTTCCAGCGCTGCCGGCAACCGCTCGGCGCGGCGGCGCCTGTGGCCGCATCAGGGGCCACGGTTGCGACCGATGCGGGCACGGGCTTGGTAGCGGGTCAGGCCAACGCAGCGGCCCCGATCACGCGCCGCCAAGCGGTGCTGGCGGCCTTGGTTTTTTCATGGCTCAACCCGCACGCCTGGCTGGACACGGCGGTGCTGATCGGCACCGCCTCGCTAGCTTGGGGGGCTGCCGGCACCGACTTTGGCTTGGGTGCGGCCACCGGCTCGGTCCTGTGGTTTTTGGTGCTGGGCGGGGCGGCATTTTGGCTGGGGCAGCGCCTGCAGTCGCTGCGCCTGTGGCGCGCCCTCGATGGGCTGGTGGCGCTGATGATGTGGGGCATGGCGGCGCTGCTGCTCTACAGCCTGTTTTGAGCGATTACACTTAAATGTTGCGGCCGCCGCCAGACGGGGCGTGCCCATTCGTTCTTATTGGAGCCCTAACCCCATGTCCACCGCCCGCACCGCCGTCGGCCGCCTGCACGTAGCCAGCGCCTTGTACGAATTTGTCAACCAGCAGGTGCTGCCCGGCACTGGCGTCGATCCGGTGGCCTTTTGGGCCGGTTTCGATGCCATCGTCGCCGATCTGGCGCCCAAAAACGCCGCCCTGCTGGCCGAGCGCGAGCGCCTGCAGGCCGAGCTGGACCGCTGGCACCGCGCGCACCCCGGCCCCATCGCCGACCTGCCCGCCTACCGCCAGTTCCTCGAGGGCATCGGCTACCTGGTGGCGCCGCCGGTGGGCGTGCGCGCTAGCACCGCCAATGTGGACGCCGAACTGGCCCTGCAAGCCGGGCCGCAGCTGGTGGTGCCGATCCTGAACGCGCGCTACGCGCTCAACGCCGCCAACGCGCGCTGGGGCTCGCTCTACGACGCGCTCTACGGCACCGACGCCATTTCTGAGGCCGGCGGCTGCGAGCGCGGGCGCAGCTACAACCCGCTGCGCGGCGCGCGCGTGATCGCGTTCGCGCGCGACTTCCTCGACCAAGCGGCGCCGCTGGCGATCGAATCGCACAAAGACGCGCGCAGCTACCGCGTGCAAGGCGGCCAGTTGCAAGTGGCGCTCGACGACGGCGCGCACACCGGCCTGCGCCACCCCGGCCAGCTGCTGGGCTACCGCGGCCAGCCCGAGGCCCCCAGCGCCCTGCTGTTGCAGCACCACGGGCTGCACTTTGAGATCGTGCTCGATCGCAGCACCGCCATCGGCGCCACCGACCCGGCCGGCATCGCCGACGTGGTGCTCGAAGCCGCGCTGTCCACCATCCTCGACCTCGAGGACTCGGTGGCCGCCGTCGATGCCGAAGACAAAATCTTGGGCTACCGCAACTGGCTCGGCATCCTGCAAGGCACGCTCACCGAAAGCTTTGACAAAGGCGGGCGCACGCTCACGCGCGGCCTCAACCCCGACCGCTACTACACCCGCGCCGATGGCAGCGGCGAGCTGCGCCTGCACGGGCGCTCGCTGCTGTTCGTGCGCAACGTCGGGCACCTGATGACCAATCCGGCCGTGCTCTACACCGACGCCCAAGGCGTGCAGCGCGAAATCCCCGAGGGCATCCTCGACGCCGTGCTCACCACCACCATCGCCTTGCACGACCTGCAAGGCCACGGCCGCCTGCCCAGCGGCGAGGCGGTGCGCAACAGCCGCAGCGGCAGCGTCTATATCGTCAAACCCAAGATGCACGGCCCGCACGAAGTGGCTTTTGCCGCCGAGATCTTTGGCCGCGTCGAGCGCCTGCTGGGCCTGCCCGACAGCACCGTCAAGCTCGGCATCATGGACGAAGAGCGGCGCACCTCGGTCAACCTCAAGGCCTGCATCGCCGCCGCAGCCAGCCGCGTGGCCTTCATCAACACCGGCTTTCTGGACCGCACCGGCGACGAGATGCACAGCGCCATGCAGGCCGGCCCCATGGTGCGCAAGGGCGAGATGAAAGCCAGCGCCTGGATCACCGCCTACGAGCGCAACAACGTGCTCGTGGGGCTGGGCATGGGCCTGCGCGGGCGGGCGCAGATCGGCAAGGGCATGTGGGCCATGCCGGACCTGATGGCGGCGATGCTGGAACAAAAAATCGCCCACCCCAAGGCCGGCGCCAACACCGCTTGGGTGCCCAGCCCGACTGCAGCCACCCTGCACGCGCTGCACTACCACCAGGTCGATGTGGCCCAGGTGCAGCAGCAGCTCGAGCGCACCGACGCCGACGCCGAGCGCGACACCCTGCTCACCGGTTTGCTCACCGTGCCCGTGGCCACCAGCCCGAACTGGAGCGCCGCCGAACGCCAGCAGGAGCTGGACAACAACATCCAAGGCATACTGGGCTACGTGGTGCGCTGGGTGGACCAAGGCGTGGGCTGCTCCAAGGTGCCCGACATCAACGACATCGGCCTGATGGAAGACCGCGCCACGCTGCGCATCAGCAGCCAGCACGTGGCCAACTGGCTGTTGCACGGCATCGTGACCGAAGCCGAGGTGCGCGCCAGCTTTGCCCGCATGGCGGCCAAGGTCGATGCGCAAAACGCCGCCGACCCGGCCTACCGCAGCCTGCTGGCCCACCCCGACGGCGCCGCCTACCAAGCCGCGCTCGACCTGGTGTTCAAAGGCTGCGCCCAGCCCAGCGGCTACACCGAGCCGCTGCTGCACGCTTGGCGCTTGAAAGTGAAGGCGGGTTGAGCTTGTAGGCTCCGGTTCGCGCCGGGTGGATCTGGGCGCTTCTGAGCGAATAGTTGGCCACCGCTTGGGACCTGTCGAGCTGAACCAGCCTCAGTCCACCCAAGCCCCCCACACCGACAGCGCCAGCAGCGCGCCCATGCTGCGGTTGAACCACAACCGCCGCTGCCCTTCGGTGAGCCAGCGGCTGAGTCGGTCTCCCGCCAGTGCCCAGGCGCCCACGCAGGGCAGGTTCACGGCGCTGAACAGCAGGCACAGCAGCACCACACCGGCCACGCCTGCGCCCGTCGGCACGTAGGCGCTGAAGAATCCCAGCACCATCACCCAGACCTTGGGGTTGACCCACTGGAACGCGGCCGCACCCCAGAAGCCGAGCGGTCGCGGGGCCTTGCCGGATTCGCTTGCAGCCGCCACCGCCCCGCTGTGGCTGGTGGCCACCCGCCACGCCAGATAAAGCAGGTAGGCCGAGCCCAGCCATTTCATGGCTTCGTGCCACTGCGGGTGCGCCACCATCCATTGCTTTAGGCCCGCGCTGGCCAGCAGCAGAATGACCAAAAGCCCCACGGACACGCCCAGCAGGTGCGGCAGCGTGCGCCGGAAGCCAAAGTTCACCCCGGAGGCCAGCAGCATGGTGTTATTGGGTCCCGGCGTGATGGAGGTGGCCAAGGCAAACAGCGCGGTGGCGGTGAGGGCGGACAGGGTGAGGTCGAACATGGTGTGGCTTCTGTGTGGAAGGAGCCAGTGGAAGGAGTGCCAGTATCCGGCAGCACATTAGTACAATCAAAAAATTGTCCTATATACAAGCCGCCCCCCACCTTAAAGGCACACCATGCCCGCCGCCCCCCACCGCCAGCAAGGTGTACCGCGAGTTGGAACGCCGCGGCTTGGTGGTGGGCGAAACCGGACGCGGCACCTTCGTGCGCGAATGGCAGGCCGATGCCGAGCGCCACGCCCTGACCGAGCGCCGGCTTGAAGCTGCCATGCCGCGCCCAGCTCCTATCGACCTGGCCTTCAACTACCCCGACACGCCCAACGCAGGTGCCTTGCTAGATGCCGCGCTGCAGGCCCTGCGCCAACTGGGCCAGATGCCCCGCCTCATGGAGCCGCAAGCCGTCGGCGGTGGCCTGCCCGAGCGGGTCGCCGTGGCGCGTCACCTGGCCGAGGTCGGCGTGGCCGTGCCAGCCGAACAGGTGCTGCTGGTGGGTGGCGCCCAGCAGGGCTTGGCATGCGCCGTCATGGCGCTCCTGCAGCCCGGCGATGTGGTGGTGGTGGACGAGCTCACCTACCCCGGCTTCACCAGCCTGGCGCAGACCCAGGCGCTGGAACTGCAGCCGCTGCGCTGGACCGATGCTGGCCCCGACCTCGACCACTTGGCGCGCGTGTTGCAGCAGCGCCCAGTGAAGCTGGTGTTCACCATGCCCACGTTGCACAACCCCACCGGCTGGGTCATGGACTTGGCCAGCCGCGAGCGTCTCGTGACACTGGCGCGTGCCCACAAGGTGTGGTTGCTGGAAGATGCCTCCTACGCTTTTCTGGCCAGCGCCGCGCCGCCGCCGCTGGCCGCACTGGCGCCCGAGCGCACCGTGTATGTGTCCAGCCTGAGCAAGAGCGTGGGCGGTGGCGTGCGGCTGGGCTATGTGGCCTTGCCGGCGCAGTTGGTGGCACGCTGTGAACGCACGCTGCGCGCCATTGCCTGGAGCCAGCCTACGCTCATGTCGGCCCTTGGGGCGCACTGGCTCGATACCGGCTGCGTGCGCCGACTGGAACAGGACAAGCGCAGCGCCGCCCGCGCCAAGCAGCAATTGGCGTTGCGCTGTCTGGCGGGGCTTAAACTGCAGTCGCATCCCGATTCGTTTTTCGTGTGGGTGCGCCTGCCCGAAGCGGTGCGCGCCGAGCCGCTCACCATGCGGTTGGCTGAGCTGGGCATTGCGGTCACGCCGTCGTCAGCATTTGCGGTGGCGGTCAGCTATCCGCACGCCATTCGGCTGAACCTAGGTGCTGCCAGCTTGGAGGTGTTGGCGTGTGCCCTGCCGGTGGTGCGCGATACCATAGAAGCCATGGAGCTGGCCTGAAAACAGGCCCTGTGGCTGCACGTACTAGAGGGCCAGCACGGTGCGGCGGAACAGCGCGCTCAGCTCAACGCCCTCGTCGGTGGCGCGGCGCTGCAGCTCGATGCCGCCGTCGGTAGCCGCGAGTTGGCGCAGCAGCAGCCATTCGATCGCGTCGTGCAGCAGGCGCTCGGCGTCCACGGCCTGGCCGCTGTCGCGCGTGCGCACCCGCAGCAGCGCGCAAGCCTGAACCGGGTCGCGCTCTAGGCACAGCTCGAGGTGCTCGCCAAAGCGTTGCGCCCAGTCCACCATCGCGTGGCACAGGCTGTAGCCCAGCGTCGGGTCGATCAACAGCTCCACCGGCTGCAGCTGCAGCTGCAGCGTCAGCCCTTGGGCCACCCATTCGTCGCGCCGGTCGTCCAGCGCGGCCTCGATCACTTGCGCCAGATCGATTTTTTCGTGGGTTTGCCGCGCCTGCCCGCTTTGCAGGCGCAGAATCTGTTGCGCCTGCTTGGCGCATTGCTGCAGCCGCAGGGCCGGGGTGGCCAGCACGCGCATTTCGGCGGCACTCAGGCGCTCGCGCTGGCGCAGCAGCTCGAGCCCGCGCAGCACCCGGTCCGCCGCTTCGGCGGCTTGGGTGCTCAATGCTGCGCTGAGCTCGGGCCAGTGCTCGGCCATGCGCCACACCGGGCCTGGCGCAGCGGGCGGCGGCTCGCTGGCGCTCGGGCTTCGGGTGGTGGGCGCTGCGTCTGAATCGGATAAGGTCATGGGGACGCACTTCGGGGGCGGTTAGGCTGGGGCAAGCTGGGGCAAGCTGGGGCAACCTAGGACGAGGCGTACGGGCCCCAGCGCACCCTTGCAGCAGAGTTTGCCACAATACGCCCATGAGCCTGTCCCCCGCCCCCTACCCCCTGTCACGCCCGCGCCGCCTGCGCCGCGACGCCTTCAGCCGCGACTTGGTGCGCGAACACCACCTGACGGCGCACGACCTGATCTACCCGGTGTTCCTGCTCGACGGTGCCAACCGCTGCGAGCCGGTGGCTTCCATGCCTGGTGTGGAGCGGCTGAGCCTCGACCGGCTGCTGCCGGTGGCCGAAGAATGCGTCGCGCTGGGCATTCCGGCGCTGGCGCTGTTTCCGGTGATCGACCCGGCGCTCAAAACCCCCGACGGGCGCGAAGCCCTCAACCCCGACGGGCTGGTGCCGCGCGCGGTAGCGGCGCTAAAAAGCCGCTTTCCGGCGCTGGGCCTGCTCACCGACGTGGCGCTGGACCCCTACACCAGCCACGGCCAAGACGGCTTGCTCGACGACAGCGGCTACATCGTCAACGACGCCACGGTGCAGGTGCTGGTGCAGCAGGCGCTGTGCCAAGCGGCGGCCGGGGTCGATATCGTGGCCCCGAGCGACATGATGGACGGGCGCATCGGCGCCATCCGCCAGGCGCTGGAGGCGCAAGGGCACGTACACACGCGCATCATGGCCTACAGTGCCAAATACGCCAGTGCCTTTTATGGCCCCTTTCGCGACGCCGTGGGCAGTGCCGCCAACCTTGGGCGCGCCGACAAAAAGGTCTATCAGATGGACCCCGGCAACAGCGACGAGTCGCTGCGCGAAGTGGCGCTCGACTTGGCCGAAGGGGCCGATATGGTGATGGTCAAACCCGGCATGCCCTACCTCGACATCGTGCGCCGGGTGAAAGACGAATTCCGCGTCCCAACCTTTGCCTACCAGGTGAGCGGCGAATACGCCATGCTCAAGGCGGCGGCGCAAAACGGCTGGCTGGCGCACGACGCCGTGATGCTCGAGAGCCTGCTGGCCTTCAAGCGCGCCGGCGCCGACGGCGTTCTGAGCTACTTTGCGCGCGAGGCGGCGCGGCTGCTGCAGCGACAATAAGGCCATGCAACACCTCTTACCCCGCCAAGCTTGGGAATGGCTGCAAGCACGCCGCGCGGCAGATGCGGAGCCGCTGTTCGTCGATGTGCGCATGGAGGTCGAGTCGCTCTACGTCGGGCGCCCGCCCGGGGTGGTGCAGGTGCCGTGGTACGAGTACCCCGAGCTCAAGCCCGACGCGCAGCGCTTCGTGCAGCAGGTGGAGCGCGAAGCCGGCAGCAAAGAGCGCCCGCTGTTGCTGATCTGCCGCAGCGGCAAACGCACGCTCGAAGCCGGGGCGGCGCTGGAAGCGGCCGGCTTTAGCGAGGTGGCGCACGTGTTGCACGGCTTTGAGGGCGACCTCGACGCCCATTTTCACCGCTCCACGCGCAACGGCTGGCGCTTCGACGGCCTGCCGTGGGAGCAAATGTGAAGCCGGTTTTGACCGCGTTGACTGCGCTCCGTGGCTGAAGCGGCGCTGGCACCCTTGGGGGCGCTGCAGCCAGAGCCCGGCCTTGGCTTGGCGCCAGCGGCACCAGAGCCGGGCGCGCTGGCGGCGCCTGCCGCTCCTGCCGCCCAATCTGCCACGGCAAACCGCTGCCTGCAGGTGCTGCAAGAAGTGTTTGGCTACCCCGCCTTCCGGGGCGCGCAAGCCGAGATCGTGGCGCATTTGAGCGACGGCGGCGACGCGCTGGTGCTCATGCCCACCGGCGGCGGCAAATCGCTGTGTTACCAGGTGCCGGCAATCGTGCGCCAGCGCGCCGGGCTGGGGCTGACGGTGGTGGTCTCGCCGCTGATCGCGCTCATGCACGACCAAGTGGGCGCGCTGCTCGAGGCCGGTGTGGAAGCGGCTTACCTCAACTCCAGCCTGAGCCCGCAGCAAGCCAGCGAAGTCGAGCGGCGCATGCTCAGCGGGGAGCTCACGCTGCTCTACGCCGCCCCCGAGCGCTTGGCCACGGCGCGCTGCATGGCGCAGCTGCAAGCGCTGTACGAGCGCGGCGCATTGAGCCTGTTCGCCATCGACGAGGCGCACTGCGTGAGCCAATGGGGGCACGATTTCCGGCCCGACTACCGCGGGCTGGTGGCGCTGCACGAGCGCTTTCCCGGCGTGCCGCGCATCGCCCTCACCGCCACCGCCGACGCGCTCACGCGCGCCGACATCGTCGAGCAGCTGCGCTTGCAACAGGCGCGCGCCTTCGTGAGCAGCTTCGACCGACCCAACATCCGCTACCGCATCGTCGAGAAAAAGGACAGCCTGCAGCAGCTGCTGCGCTTCATCGAGCGCGAGCACAGCAGCGTGGTCAACGGCCAGCGCCAGCACGACGCGGGCGTGGTCTATTGCCAGTCGCGGCGCAAGGTCGAAGACGTGGCGGCGCAGCTGGCGGCGCACGGCCTGCAGGCGCTGCCCTACCACGCCGGGCTCGATGCGGCCATGCGCCAGCGGCACCAAGACCGCTTTTTGCGCGAAGACGGGCTGATCATGGTCGCCACCATCGCCTTTGGCATGGGCATCGACAAGCCCGACGTGCGCTTCGTCGCCCACCTCGATTTGCCCAAAAATATCGAGGGCTACTACCAAGAGACCGGCCGCGCCGGCCGCGACGGTGTGGCCGCCAACGCCTGGATGGCCTACGGCCTGCAAGACGTGATCCAGCAGCGCAGCCTGATCGACGCCAGCCCGGCCGCCGACGAGTTCAAGCAGGTCATGCGCGGCAAGCTCGACGCCCTGCTGGCCTTGGCCGAGGCCAGCGACTGCCGCCGCGTGCGCCTGCTGGGCTATTTTGGCCAAGGCGCGCAGCCCTGCCACAACTGCGACAACTGCCTCGCGCCGCCCCAGACCTGGGACGCCAGCGAGGCGGCGCGCAAGCTGCTATCGTGCATCTTCAGGGTGCAGCAGGCCAGCGGCGGTGCCTTCGGGGCCGGGCACCTGATCGACATCCTGCGCGGCAAGCTCACCGAGAAGGTGCAGCAGCACGGGCACCAGCGCCTGAGCACCTTTGGCATCGGGGCCGAGTTGGGCGAGAGCGAATGGCGCAGCCTGCTGCGCCAGTTGATCGCGCGCACGGCGGTGTGGGTCGATGGCGCGCACTTCAACACCTTGCGCTTGGGCGAGGGCGCGCGCGCCGTGCTCAAAGGCGAGCAAAGCGTGAGCCTCAAGCTGCAAACCCACACCCGCACCGCCCCGGCCAGCACGGCGCGCGCGCGCAGCGCCGCCCACACGCTGCCGCTGGCGGCGCGCGAAACGCTGGCCGCGCTCAAAGCCTGGCGCGCCGAAGTGGCGCGCGAGCACAACCTGCCCGCCTACGTGATCTTCCACGACGCCACGCTCGAGGCGCTGGCGCAGCGCCTGCCGCGCACCTTGGCCGACCTGCAAGGCATCCCCGGCCTAGGGCAGAAAAAACTGCAAGCCTACGGCGAGGAAGTGCTGCGCGTGCTCGAGCGCCGGCTTTGAAGGCGGTCACGCTGGGTGCTTCGCGCGGCACCACTGGCGGCAACCCCAAGCCCGCCCAAGGTGCGCGGACTTTTGCGGTTCATAATAAAATTCCGAGAATTTCACACGCTTTTCATTAAATTCATGTTGCGCTTACAGGCCGCCCGTAAGGCCCACTCCCACACAGCCCAAAAAACAGATTTGGAAAGGCCCCTAAGCGGGGTTTTTCCACATTTGTTTTTTAGTCTTAGGAGTTGATAGCATGAACGCACCTGCGCCACCGGGCTTGGCCCTGAACGCACCCGATTGGGTCCAGCACACCCGCCTGCAGGCTTGGGTGGCCGAAATCGCCGCCCTGTGCCAGCCCGAGCGCATCGAGTGGTGCGACGGCTCCGAGGCCGAATACGACCGCTTGTGTCAGCAGATGGTCGCGGCCGGCACCCTCGAGCGTCTGAATCCTGCCAAGCGCCCCAACTCCTACCTCGCCCGCACCGACCCCTCCGACGTGGCGCGGGTCGAAGACCGCACCTACATCTGCTCCGAACGTCCCGAAGACGCCGGCCCGACCAACAACTGGATGGCCCCGGCGCAGATGCGCGCCACCTTGCAACCGCTCTTTGCCGGTTGCATGCGCGGGCGCACGCTGTACGTGATCGCTTTTTCCATGGGGCCGCTGGGCTCGCCGATCTCGCACATCGGCGTCGAGCTTTCCGACAGCCCCTACGTGGTCGTCAACATGCGCCACATGACGCGCATGGGCCGCGCCGTGTACCAGGTGCTGGGCCGCGACGGCGAGTTCGTGCCCTGTGTACACACCGTCGGCGCGCCGCTGCAGCCGGGGCAGGCCGATGGGGTCTGGCCCTGCAACCCGGCCACCAAGTACATCGTGCACTACCCCGAGACGCGCGAAATCTGGTCCTATGGCTCCGGCTACGGCGGCAACGCGCTGCTGGGCAAAAAGTGCTTAGCGCTGCGCATCGCCTCGACCATGGGGCGCGCCGCCGCGCAAGGCAGCGGCAGCAACCCCGGCTGGCTGGCCGAGCACATGCTGATTTTGGGCGTGACCAACCCGCAAGGCAAAAAGTACCACGTCGCCGCCGCCTTCCCCAGTGCCTGCGGCAAAACCAACTTCGCCATGCTGATCCCGCCCAAGGCCTTCGAGGGCTGGCAGGTGAGCACCGTGGGTGACGACATCGCTTGGATTAAGCCCGGCGCCGATGGGCGGCTGTACGCCATCAACCCCGAGGCCGGCTACTTTGGCGTCGCCCCTGGCACCAACACGCTCACCAACCCCAACTGCATGCGCAGCCTCGAGCGCGACGTGATTTTTACCAACGTTGCGCGCACCGACGACGGCGACGTCTGGTGGGAGGGCATGGGCCCAGCCCCGGCGCATGCCATCGACTGGCAGGGGCGCGACTGGACGCCGCAAGGGGCCCAAGCCAGCGGCACCAAGGCGGCGCACCCGAATGCGCGCTTCACCGTGTCGGCCACCAACAACCCGGCGCTCGACGCCGCTTGGGACGACCCGGCCGGGGTGCCGATCGACGCCTTTATCTTTGGCGGCCGGCGCAGCGACACGGTGCCGCTGGTGACGCAGGCGCGCGACTGGAACGAGGGCGTGTACATGGCCGCCACCATGGGCTCCGAAACCACTGCCGCCGCCTTTGGCGCCCAAGGCGTGGTGCGGCGCGACCCCTTTGCCATGCTGCCCTTTTGCGGCTACCACATGGGCGACTACTTCCAGCACTGGATCGACCTCGGGGCCAAGCTGAGCGCCAGCGGCGCCAAGCTGCCGGCGATTTTCTGTGTCAACTGGTTCCGCAAAGGCGCCGACGGAAAGTTCGTCTGGCCCGGCTTTGGCGACAACATGCGCGTGCTGCACTGGATGCTGCAGCGCCTCGAAGGCCAGGCGCAAGGGCAGGAACACGCCTTTGGCACCAGCCCGCGCTACACCGATTTGAACTGGGACGGGCTGGCTTTCAGCGCGCAGCAGTACGAGGCCGTGAGCGCCGTCGATGCACAGCAGTGGCGGCAAGAGCTGGCCAACCACGCCGAGCACTTCGACAAACTGGCGCAGCGCCTGCCGCCCGAGCTGTGGGCAGTCAAGGAGCGGCTGGAGCAGCGCCTAGAGGCCGAGGCGGTGGCTTAATTTCTTGGGCCCACGAAACCCGCTCAGCCCGCTGCGGCGGATTGCCGATCCTGTTGCATGCGCAATTCAGCCTGCAAGCGGGCGTCGTGTTGTGCCAGCGCCAGGAAGCGGGCGTCGGCGCGGGCCAGAGCGCGACGACGCGCCCACTGGTTCAAGGCCCAGGCAACGCGCTGGCTCATGCGGCCTGTGGTGCCGGACAGCACCAAGCAGCCGACAAACAGCAGCGCCCACAAAGCCATCCACGCCCACAGCAGGAACCCGTCTGCTTCGGTGTTCAGCCACCTTGAGCTGGCCAGCGCCAGCAAGGCCACGCCCGCCGCGAGCCCCAGCACCGCCAGCGGGCGCAACCAAAAGCGCTGTGACACGGTGTGCTGTACAGCAGGGTTTGGTGTTGCTGTGGCGGGCGCCGTTGCCGACAGGCGCGCCGAATCGTTGGTCGATGAAGACATCGTCACACTCCTTTTGCTGCAATGCAGCATAAACAGGCCCCGATATTAGGGTAAACCCTAGATGTCTGCCAAGCCTTTTTGCAAATCCTTACAGCTTGATTCCGATTGGCGGCTCTGGCACGGGAGCGGGCCGTATCCGGGTGGCCCCCGATGGGGGCAGAGGCCTACCTTATGCAAATCCAGCTGTTGAGCGATTTGCACCTCGAGGTCCAGCCCGCCTGGCAAGCCCGCCCGGCCCGTGGTGCCGATGTGTTGGTGCTGGCCGGTGACATCGGTTCTTACCAGCGCGCTCCAGTGTCCCCAGCCGTGCCTGCGGGCGCAGCCGCGGAAACCGTTGCCCATGCGCCGCCCCTGCCGTGTGCGCTGGCGG
Source organism: Serpentinimonas sp. SSL01 (assembly GCF_056323735.1). Lineage (NCBI taxonomy): Bacteria > Pseudomonadati > Pseudomonadota > Betaproteobacteria > Burkholderiales > Comamonadaceae > Serpentinimonas > Serpentinimonas sp. SSL01. The sequence goes on along the minus strand of NZ_CM150487.1, from coordinate 2,273,772 downwards.
CTCCGCCCCGGATGCGCGAACCCGATTGGGGGTTGCGCCGCTTCTCACCCTTGCCGCAATACGCCGGCTGGCCCACGCCGGTGCTGTTTTGCCCTGGCAACCACGAATACGATGGGCTCGATTTCGACGCCACCCACGAGGCGCTGCGCGCCTGCTGCGAGCGCCTCGGCATCGTCTGGCTGGAGCGCGAGCAGTGGTTTTACCAGGGCGTGCGCTTTGTCGGCACCACCTTGTGGAGCGACTTTGACGCGCTGGCCGAACTGCCCCCCAGCGGCCGCGGCCTGCCCGCCGACCCGTTGGCGCGGCGCCTCAAACTGCGCGAACGCGCCTACCGCGCCGCCAACCACTACCTGCGCAAAATGCACACGCTGCGCCACGGCCAGGGTTTTGACGCCGCCGCCATGCGCGAGCAGGCGCTGCGCTGTCAAGACTGGCTGCGCGCCGCCTTGGCGCAGCCGCACGCGGGGCCGACGGTGGTGGTGACACACTTTGCCCCCAGCCTGCGCAGCCACGACCCGCGCTATGGCATCAACCCAGGCACCGCTGGTTTTTGCAACACGCTCGACGAACTGCTGCCGCTGGCCGACCTGTGGCTGCACGGGCACCTGCACTGCGCCCAGGACTACCGGGTGGGGCGCTGCCGGGTGGTGGCCAACCCGCTGGGGTATGCGGAAAAAAACGAACAGGCTGGGTTTTTGCCTGAGCATCTGATCGAGTGCCCCATGCCGCACCCCGTTGCCGACAGAGCTTAGCGCCTGCCGGCGCCCAGTTTGCGCGCCTCGCTTGGCCGGGAGCGGGAATGGGGCAAAATCGGCCGATCAACGGGTCTGGAACGGCCCACGAAAGGAGCCTGAATGCGTGTCGTGGTCCTTGGGGCGGGCATCATCGGTACCTGCAGCGCTTGGCATTTGCTGCAAGCCGGGCACGAGGTCACGCTGGTGGACCGGCAAAGCGATGCCGCGCTGGAAACTAGCTTTGCCAACGCGGCCCAAATCTCGGTCGGCTACAGCGTGCCCTGGGCCCACCCCGATACCCCCTTGAAGGCGCTGGGCTGGATGCTGCAGAACCAAGCGCCGTTGTTGTTGCGGCCGCAGTGGGATCGGGCCCAGTGGTCGTGGCTGTTGCGTTTTTTGCGCCAGTGCACGCACGGCGCCTTTGCCCACAATCTGCGGCAACTGGTGGCGCTGGCGCGCTACAGCCAGCAAGCGCTGCAAGACATTTGCGCGCAAACCGGCATCGAGTACGCGCGCAGCCAGCGCGGCATTGCGCTCTATTGCACCGATGCCGCCAGCCTGCAGGGCGCCGAGCGGGTGAGCGCCATGGTGCGTGCGCTCGGGGTGCCACGGCGCGCGCTCAACCGCGACGAGCTGCTGCAACTCGAGCCGGCGCTGCAGCCCTTTGCCGAGCGCTTGGTGGGTGGCTGCTACACGCCCACCGACGAACACGGCGATGCCCGGGTTTTCACCCAGGCGCTGGCGGCGCGTTGTCAGGGCGCAGGCGCGCAGCTGCTGTACGAGCAGCACATCGAACACCTGGCGCTCGAAGGCGGCGTGCTCAAGCGCGCGGTGCTCAAGCACCAGCACACCGGCGTGACCCGGGTGCTGCAGGCCGACGCCTTTGTGCTGGCTTGTGGCAGCGATTCGGTGGCGCTGGCGCAGCCGCTGGGTTTGAAGTTGCCGGTCTATCCGTGCAAAGGCTACAGCGCCACGCTGGCGCTGCTGCAACCCGAGCGCGCGCCCAACATTAGCCTGATCGACGATGAATGCAAAATCGCCGTCTCGCGCCTCGGGGACCAGTTGCGGGTGGCGGGCACGCTCGAGCTGGCGGGCATGGACCGCGCGCTCGATACGCCGTTGGCGCGGGCCCGCTGCGCCCGTCTGTTGCAGCGCATCGAAACGGTGTTTCCTGGGGTGGCCGACACGCGCTTGCCCGAGGCCGGTGGCCAGCCGCAGTTTTGGTGCGGTCTGCGCCCCACCACCCCCAGCAATGTGCCGCTGATCGGCCCCAGCCGCATCCCGGGGCTGTGGCTCAACGTCGGGCACGGCACCCTGGGCTGGACGCTCGGCCCCGGCTCGGGCCGCGCGCTGGCGCTGCGCATGAGCGGCCAAAATCCAAACATAAATTGGGTAAGCGGATTAAATGGTTGATCTTACCTTTGCATGAGAGTGAGACAGACCGGCATCTCATCGGATTATCTGGTTGATGCTTCACCTACTGCTGGTGCATGTTTCCTTCGCTAATTCCAGCAAGAACCCCACACGCCTCAACTTCCCGGTCATCGTTGCAACTCGCTCTCAGTGAAACGAGTTGTTTCTCAAGCGCTTGCAGAGCGGTTATCTGCGACCGCACATGAGAGATGTGATCATCGAGCAAGGCGTTGACGGCGGTACAAGGCTGATGAGGGTCGTCCTGATAGCTCTGTAGTTCGTGAATCTCAGCCAGTGACAGGCCCAGGATTCTGCAGCGACGGATGAAGGCCAGCCGCTCAACGTGTTTCTCGGTATAGACACGGTAACCGTTCTCCTGCCGACCAGGCGGCGGCAACAAGCCCTGCCGTTCGTAGAAGCGGATCGTCTGTGTATCTACCCCTACTGACTGTGCCAACTGACCAATACGCATCGGGTTCCTCCGCAACGGATTCTCTACGCTATTGACATTATAGCTACTATATAGTTTTAAATGAAAACCCGATCACATTCAAGTGGAGTCATATCATGAGTAAAAACTGCGGAGGCCCCTGTGGCGACCATGCAAGGCCTGCGGCGGATACCGATATACAGGCCTCCTCCGAGGCGCCAGGGAGATGGGTCAGTGTTTATGCCGTGCCGAAGATGGACTGTCCATCAGAAGAACGAATGATTCGCCTAGCCCTGAACGGCTTTGAGGAGATTCGGGCGCTGTCCTTCGACTTGTCGAACCGCCGGCTGAAGGTCGTGCATGACGGCGAGGTCGAGCCCGTCACCTCGAAACTGAAGACCTTGGGGCTAGGCGCCTCGCTTCAGGAAACCGTCGCTGCAAATCCGGAGACCATCAAGGCCGCCGAGTTTTCGGCAGCTTCTGCTAAGCAAGAATCCGGGACCCTGCGCTGGTTGCTCGGCATCAATGCACTTCTGTTCGTGGTGGAAATGACTGCCGGTCTGATGGCTCAGTCAACTGGCCTCATTGCAGAGTCCCTGGACAATTTTGCTGATGCGGCAGTGTACGGACTCGCTCTTTATGCGGTTGGGCATAGCGTGAAAAGGCAGGTCCGTGTTGCGCACGTTGCTGGTGTGGTCCAACTGGTTTTGGCTGTTGGCGTACTCGTAGAGGTCGTGAGGCGCTTTGTATTCGGTAGTGAGCCTGAATGGCTGGTGATGATAGCCATCGCATTCGTCGCATTGATTGCCAATACCGCCTGTCTGCTGATGGTATCCAAACATCGAGGGGGCGGAGCTCATATGAAGGCTAGCTGGATATTTTCGGTCAACGACGTGGTGATCAACCTGGGGGTCATCACCGCCGGCGCCCTGGTCGCGTGGACCGGGTCCAATTATCCGGATCTGATTATCGGCACCATCGCGGGGGTCATTGTACTTAACGGTGCCAGACGCATTCTGGCGTTGAAGGGTTAAATAATGTTCATTATTGGCAAAAAGCTCTCGCCGTATGCCCTATTGTCCATATCGGGCCTGCTGGCAGCGTCTGATCAGGCTGTAAAGTGGCTGGTGCAGCAATCAATGGCCTATGGCGAGTATGTTTCGGTGACCCCGTTCTTTAACTGGGTGCACCTATGGAACACCGGTGCCGCATTCAGTCTTTTTGCGAATGGTGGAGGCTGGCAGCGCTACTTTTTTATCGGAATCGCGGTAGTGGTCTCGATTTTTCTGATCAAGCTGATCCTTGAAAATCGTCATAAAGGAGAAGCCATCGCTTACAGTCTTATCCTCGGTGGCGCCATGGGCAACCTGATTGACCGGGTCTTTCGCGGCTATGTTGTGGATTCCTTTGATTTCTATTGGCGAGACTGGCATTGGCCGGCCTTCAACCTGGCTGATATTGCAATTGTCCTCGGTGCCTTACTTTTAGTTTCCAGCAGCTTGTTGGGTAAAAAAGCAAACACCAATGCCGAGCCGGATGGATCTGACTGACACCTACGCCTATACAACACCATGACCGAACTTCCCGACAACATCCTTCACCTGCCGCAATACCAAGTACTGGGCTGCAAATCAACCGACGACGAAATGCACTTCCAGGTGGACGTGCCCGATCCCATCGCCTGCGAGGAATGCGGCGTGCAGGGTGAGTTCGTACGGTTCGGCAAGCGTGACGTTCCCTATCGTGATCTGCCCATCCACGGCAAGCGGGTCACTCTCTGGGTGGTCCGCCGCCGATACACCTGCCGGGCCTGCAAGACAACATTCAGGCCCCAGCTACCGGAGATGGTGGACGGATTCCGTATGACACTGCGGCTGCATGAGTACGTGGAGAAGGAATCCTTCAGCCACCCCTACACCTTTGTGGCGGCACAGACCGGCCTGGACGAGAAGACGGTGCGCGACATCTTCAACGCCCGCGCCGAGTTCCTGGGGCGCTGGCACCGCTTCGAGACGCCCCGCATCCTGGGCATTGACGAGCTATACCTGAACAAGCGCTACCGCTGCATTCTGACCAACATTGAGGAGCGAACCCTGCTCGACCTGCTGGCCACCCGCCGCCAGGACGTGGTGACCAACTACCTGATGAAGCTGAAAGACCGGCAGAAGGTCGAGATCGTCAGCATGGACATGTGGAACCCCTACCGGGCAGCGGTCAAGGCTGTGCTGCCCCAGGCCCGTATCGTGGTCGATAAGTTCCATGTGGTGCGCATGGCCAACGATGCCCTAGAGAGAGTGCGCAAGGGCCTCAGAAAGGAGCTGAAACCGTCCCAGAGCCGGACTCTCAAGGGAGACCGGAAAATCCTGCTGAAACGCGCTCACGAAGTCTCAGACCGGGAGCGCCTCATCATGGAGACCTGGACAGGCGCGTTCCCGCAACTGCTGGCCGCCTACGAGCACAAGGAGCGCTTCTACGGCATCTGGGACGCCACCACACGGCTCCAGGCAGAAGCCGCCCTGGACGAGTGGATAGCCACCATCCCGAAGGGCCAAAAGGAAGTCTGGAGCGATCTGGTCAGGGCAGTGGGAAACTGGCGCGAAGAGACCATCACCTACTTCGAGACGGACATGCCCGTCACCAACGCTTACACGGAGTCCATCAACCGACTGGCCAAGGACAAGAACCGTGAAGGGCGCGGTTACTCCTTCGAGGTGATGCGGGCACGAATGCTCTACACCACGAAGCACAAGAAGAAGGCACCGACTGCGAAGGTCTCTCCTTTCTACAAGAAAACCATCGGTTACGGACTGCCGGACTTCGCAGAGGAACTCAACTACGGAGTCGATCTATCAACCATCTGAGGGTGGTATCAGATTGATGGGGTGAAGGTGCCCCATCAACCATTAAATCCGTATACCCCATAAATTTTTCGTTTTTAGGGCTTGATTGACGCCTTGGGGTGGCGCACAATGAAAAGATTTGCCGGATAGCTTAAAATAAACGTTCAAGGAGTGACAGGGTGGCCAAACGGTTTTTAATCGTGGATGACAGTCGCGTCTCGCGCATGATCATCAAAAGCAAAGTGGCCTCACTTGGTGTGGACTGGGAGCTGCAGGAGGCCGTTTCGGGTGACGCCGCACTGGAGCAGGCGCTACACTGGCAGCCCGATTTCGTCACCATGGATGTAAACATGCCTGGCCTGAGTGGTTTTGACGCTGCACAGCGACTGCGCGAGCTCTATCCCCAAGTGGCCGTGGTCTTGCTCACAGCCAATGTCCAAGAAAGCAGCCGCGAACGCGCCAATCTGCTGGGGGTGCATTTTGTCTCCAAGCCGGTGACCGAAGCCGCTATAGAGCAGGTGGTGCGGCATTTTCAGGCGGCGGCATGAAGCTGAGCGAACTTGAACACGATGCCTTGGTCGAGGTCTTCAACCTCGGTGTCGGGCAAGCGGCCAGTGCCCTGAGCCAACTGGCCGGTGAGCCGGTGCTGTTGACGGTGCCCAAAGTCGAGCTGTTAAGCAAGCAGGCCGTGCTGGACCAGTTCAGCTCCGACCCGGGTGCACGCATCAGCGCTGTGCGCCAAACCTTCGAAGGCGAGCTGTGCACCGAGGCCCTGCTCATGTTCCCGGCTGCGCAGAGCTTGCGCCTGGTGCAGATCATGGTCGGCGAAAACCTGCCGCTCGAAGACTTGGGCGAAATGGAGCAGGAGGCGTTGGCCGAAATCGGCAACATCTTGCTCAACTCGGTGCTGGCCAGTGTGTCGGACCAGCTTGAGCTGGTGCTCGAGGGCTCCTTGCCCGAGGTGGAGCTGGGGGTGGTTTCTGACGTCTTGCTGACCGAGCACGACCACAGCCGGCCGTTTCTGAGCCTGCAGGTACGCTTCGAGATCGCTTCCAGGCGCATCGAGGGTTACCTGGTGTTTGTGCTCGACGTCTGCTCTGCTGCGTTGCTCGAGCGGAAATTGGCTGCGCTGATCAAGCGCTTGCAGTGCGAATGATGAGCAAGATTGCCGCGCCTTCCACATTGGGCTTCGAGTGGGTTTTGGGCAACGTTCAGCTCGGCGTGCTGGTGCTGGACACTGCGCTCCAGGTGCGTTTTGCCAATCCTTGGCTCCTGCGACGGGCACGCTTGCCAGCGAACCAGGTTGTAGGGCGCGAGCTGTACGAAGTCTTTCCGGGCTTGCGTGGCAGCCACTTCGCGTCGCGCCTGCAGCACTGCCTTAACACAGGTTTTCCGGTCTTGCTCTCGGAATCCTTGAATCCAGCCGAGCTGCCTCTGTATGCCACCACAGGCCCAGCGACGCCCGAAAAGCGGCTCAAGCAATCCATCCAGATCATGCCCATGCCCGCCGAAGTGGCGCAGGCGGCGGGCGAGCGCCTGGTTTTAATCCAGGTCAGCGACGTGACGCCGGCGGTGGCGCGCGAACGCCTGCTCAAGCAGCAGGCTGAGCGCATGCACGCCATGGCGCACCTCGATGCGCTCACCGACATCGGCAATCGGCGCCATTTCGACCTCATGTACGCCCGTGAGTGGCGCCAAGCGCTGCGTGCGCGCAGGCCGCTGTCATTGGTGTTGTTCGATGTCGATCACTTCAAAAGCTACAACGACCATTACGGCCATGTGCAGGGCGATGCTTGTCTCAAGGCTGTGGCGGGCGTGATCGAGTCCTTGGCCATCCGACCGCTCGACGTGGTGTGCCGCTACGGTGGCGAAGAAATCGCCATGCTGCTGCCGGAAACCGATTTGTACGGAGCGCTGCAGCAGGCGCAACTGGCCCTAGACAGGGTGCGCGAGCGCGCCTTGGAGCATGCAGGCTGCGAGCGCGGTGTGCTCACTTTGAGCGCAGGCGTGGCGTGCGAATTGCCTGAGCCCGGCCAAGCTGCAGACACCTTGTTGCTCATGGCCGACCGGGCGCTGTACCAAGCCAAAAGGCAGGGGCGCGACCGGGTATGTACTTTGCAACTGGCTGACATCCTCCAAACCTGATGCGGTGCAGCCAAGCTCTGCGTTAAACAATGCATGTACCCACTCCTGACACCGTGCGCGCCGCGCTGGGGCGTTTTGCCACCGGCGTGACGATCGTTACCACCCGCTCCAGCACCGGCCAACCGCTGGGGCTGACGGTGAACTCCTTCAACTCGGTGTCGCTGCAGCCGCCGCTGGTGCTCTGGAGCTTGGGGCTGCGCTCTGGTGCCCTGCCGGTGTTTATGCAGGCCCAGCACTACGCCATCCATGTGCTGAGCGCGCAGCAGCGCGATTTGGCGTTGCGTTTCGCGGCGCAGGGGGTGGATCGTTGGCAGGGGGTGGAGTTTGCGGAAGGCTTGGGTGGCGTGCCCTTGCTGCCCGGGGTGGTGGCCAGCTTTGAATGCCGCAGCCGCAGCCGCTACGAAGAGGGCGACCACGTGATTTTTGTGGGCGAAGTCGAGCGCTGTCAGCACCGCCTCGAGGTGCGCCCCCTGCTCTACCACGGCGGGCGGTTTTACACCGAGCACCCGCTGTAGCGCGCCACCCGGGCGGCGGCCATGGCCACGGCGGCGCTGGCGAGCAAAAAAAAGCCAGCTCGAGGCTGGCTGGGTGCTTGCGCTGCAGGGTGCTCTTGGTGGCGCCTTGGTGCGAACCGGCTGATGCGCCGGAATGGAAGTCCAAGCTTCGAATTGTGATGGGTACGACGCGTCTCTTCTGCCCTTTGTTGCCCGCAGATTTGGTTGCTGCGGGCAACGAACCAATTGATTTTATGCGTGCGCACCACGATTGTGCATAGGGACTTACCCGGGGCGGGCGTCCACATCAGGGTCGTCGTCGCGCAGCGCAAACTCGCCACGCAACCAGGCTTGACGAATCGCCTCGGCCTCGGCCCAGCGCCGCTGCGGCACCATGACGCGCGCCGGAATCGCCTGCGCCAGCAGGGAGTAAGTCTGCACCATCTGGTCGTCGGCCACTAGGGTGGGCACGCCGCAGGCTTGCAGCCGGCCTTGCAGCAGCCACGCCTCGGTGGCCACGGCAAAGGTGGTGAGCGTTTGCCAGTCGCCTTGTTCGGGGTCGTAGGGGCTGTTGTCGGGCATGGGGCGCTGCTGGGGTTAGAGTGGATTGTGCGCTAGCATGGAGGCCATGATATCCGCCCCCCCAAGCGATGCCTTCGACTACCTGATCGTGGGCGGCGGCTCGGCCGGCTGCGTGCTGGCCGCGCGCCTGAGCGAAGACCCGGGAGTGACTGTGGCGCTGCTGGAGGCCGGCGGCGAGGGCCGCGACCTGGCCATCCGCCTGCCCGCCGGGGTGGTGGCGCTGCTGCCTGCACGCCCCTGCAAATACAACAACTGGGCGTTCGAGACCGTGCCCCAGCCGGGCTTGCTCGGGCGCTGTGGCTACCAGCCGCGCGGCAAGGCGCTCGGCGGTTCGTCGGCCATCAACGCCATGCTGTATGCACGCGGCCACCGCAGCGACTACGACGACTGGGCCGCCGCCGGGGCAGCGGGCTGGTCGCACGCCGAGGTGCTGCCCTTTTTCATGCGCAGCGAGCACAACCAGCGCGGCCCCAACGGCTGGCGCGGCGTCGGCGGACCGCTGCATGTGGCCGATCAGGTCAGCCCACGGCCGATCACGCACGCATTTGTCGAGGCCTGCGCGCAGCACGGCATTGCGCCCAACCCGGACTACAACGGCGAGCGGCAGGATGGGGCTTTCTTGTTTCAGGTCACGCAGTTTCACGACGCGGTCCGGCGCGGCCAGCGCTGCTCGGCGGCGGCCTTTGTGCACCCGGTGCTGCAGCGCCCCAACCTGACGCTGCTCACCCGCACCCACGCCACCCGCGTGCTGTTCGAGGGCCGGCGCGCCGTAGGGGTGCAGGCGCGCCAGCGCGGCCGCAGTGTGAGCTTGCGCGCGCGGCGCGAGGTGGTTTTGTGTGCCGGCGCCTTGCAAACGCCGCAGTTGCTGCTGCTCTCGGGCGTCGGGCCGGCGGAGGAATTGCTGCGGCACGGCATCCCGCTGCTGCACCGCCTGCCCGGGGTCGGGCAGAACCTGCAAGACCACCTAGACCTGACGCTCTCGTACCGCAGCGACCGCACCGATCTGTTTGGCATCGGCCTAGGGGCCGCTTGGCAGCACTTGACGGCTTGGCGGCAGTGGCGCCGCGACGGCAGCGGGCCGCTGAGTTCGCCCAGCGCCGAGGGCGGTGCCTTCTGGCGCTCACAGCCCGAGCTGGACCGCCCCGATCTGCAGCTGCACTTTTGCGTCGGCATCGTGGACGATCACGCGCGCAAGCTGCACTGGGGCTACGGCTTTAGCTGCCACGTCTGCGTGCTGCGGCCCCATTCGCGCGGCCGGGTGGGCCTGCACAGCGCCGACCCGCTGGCCGCGCCGCTGATCGACCCGGCCTACCTGTCCGATGCGCGCGATCTGCAACTGCTGGTGCAAGGCGCGCAACAGATGCGCGAGATTTTGCTGCGCAGCCCCTTGCAGCCGTGGCGCGGTACGCCGCTGTTCGACGAGCAGTTGCAGGGCCAAGCGGCGTGGGAGCAGCTGGTGCGCAGCCGCGCCGACACCATCTACCACCCGGTGGGCACCTGCCGCATGGGGGCCGACGAGGGTGCGGTGGTGGATGCGCAGCTGCGCGTGCACGGCCTTGCGGGGCTGCGCGTGGCCGATGCCTCGATCATGCCCACGCTCGTCGGCGGCAACACCAACGCGCCCTCGATCATGATCGGCGAGCGCGCGGCGGCGTGGCTGCGGGCAGAATGCGGTGCCTGAGTGCGTTCGCTGCCGCGTGCATCGGCGCAAGGCAGGCCATTGGGGCTGTGTCACCGATCAGGTGCGCAAAATGCGCGCACGCAATCAAATTTATTTGATGTAGCGCAAACAGGCCCCCTGCGCTTTTGGCTAGCATACGCTCCCTGAGCCCGCTCATGGGGGCTCGGATTCGACCCATGGAGACACTTTGATGACCGCCCCTACCCGCCGCCGCATCTGGGCCCAACTGTTGCTCACCATCGCCGTGGCCTTGATGCTGGTCTGGACGGCGGTGATCGTCTGGCAGGGCCATGTGGCGCGCCAAGCGGCGATCGAGCAGGCGCGGGTGTTCACCGCCAGCCTGCACGACGCCACCATGGCCGGCCTGACCAGCATGATGATGACTGGCACCATCGACCAGCGCCATCTGTTCCTCGAGCAGCTCAACGCGCTCGGCAGCATCGAGGACGTGCGGGTGGTGCGCGGGCCCGGGGTGGCGGCGACTTTCGGCCCCGGCACCGACGCCGACCTGCGCCCCGACGCTGCCGAGCAGTGGGTGATCGAGACCGGGCAGGAGTACGCCGAGGTGCTGCAAGACGAACGCGGCGAATTTCTGCGCGTGATCCGGCCCACGCTCAACTCCACCAACTACTTGGGCAAAAACTGCATGACTTGCCACGCCGTGCCCGAAAACGCGGTGCTGGGCACGGTGAGCATGCGCGTGCCGCTGGCCGAAGTGAACCAGCAAATGGACACCCAGCGCTGGCAATCGATCCTGCTGGCGCTGCTGACCAGCATCCCGGTGCTGCTGCTGATCTACCCGTTCATCAACCACATGGTGACCAAGCCGCTGCGCCGTTCGGTCGCTTTGGCGCAAGACATCGCTGGCGGCGATCTGTCGCAAGAGGTGGTGGTGGACTCGCGCAACGAAATCGGCCTGCTGCAGACGGGTTTGCGCGACATGACGCTGAGCCTGCGCAAGCTGGTCGGGCGCGTGCAAGCGGGCACCGATTCGATCCTCGCGGCTTCCGGCGACATCGCCAGCGGCAACAACGACCTGTCGCAGCGCACCGCCTTGCAGGCCGACTCGACCGAGCAGATCGTGGGCGCGCTGGAGCAGCTGGCCGAGGTGGTGGGCCAAAACGCGGCGCACGCGCGCTCGGCCGATGCGCTGGCGCAGTCGGCCTCGGCGGTGGTCGGGCGCGGCGGCGAGTCGGTGCGGCAGGTGGTGCAGACCATGGAGGCGATCGAGGCCTCTTCGCGCAAGGTCGCCGACATCATCGCCGTGATCGACACCATTGCCTTTCAAACCAACATCCTGGCGCTCAACGCCGCAGTCGAGGCGGCGCGTGCGGGCGAACAGGGGCGTGGCTTTGCGGTGGTGGCCGCCGAGGTGCGCGCGCTGGCGCAGCGTTCGGCGCAGGCGGCGCGCGAGATCAAGGCGCTGATCGACGCCTCGGTGCAGCAGACGTCGGCCGGCACCGCGCAGGTGCACCGCGCCGGGCAGGACATGGCCGAGGTGGTGCGCTCGATCCAGGCGGTGACGCAGCTGATCAGCGACATGGCCTCTGCCGGCGCGCAGCAGGCGCAGGGCATCGAGGGCGTCAAGCGCTCGGTGTCCGAGATCAGCGACGTGACGCAGCAAAACGCGGCGCTGGTCGAGCAGGCGGCGGCGGCGGCCAGTTCCTTGCGGGAGCAAGCGGCCGAACTCGATCAGCTGGTGGCCACCTTCAAGCGCTGAGGAGGGGCTGAGGGGCTTTTTTGCCGCTGCTTGGCTGCTGCTTGGCTGCTGCTTGGTGCTGTCTAGCCGCGCCAGAAAAACAGCGCGCTCATCACCAGCCCGGTGCACACCACCACCGCGCGCACGGTGCGCATAGACAAGCGCCGGGCGTGGCGCGCCCCCACATAGCCGCCCAAGGTGGCGGTGGCCATCATCAGCAGCGCCGGGCCCCAAGCGATCACGCCGGCCAGCACGAAGGTGAGCACCGACAGCAGCGACAGCACCAGCGAGTTGAGGTTTTTGAGCGCGTTGGCGGTGTGCAGGTTTTTTTCGCCGCTGGCGCTGTAGAGCGCCATCAGCAAGATGCCCAGCCCGCCGTTGAAATAGCCGCCGTAGGTGGCCACCGCCAGCAGCCCGGGGTTGCGCCAGCGCGGCTCTGCACTGGCCGACGCCGCAACTAGGTGGCGCGCCAACCAGGGGCCAAGCAGAAACAGCGCGGTGGCAAAGAGCAGCAGCCACGGGATCAGGCCGCGAAACACCTCGGCCGGTGTGACCAGCAACAGCAGCGCCCCCAACACGCCGCCGGCGGCCGAGAGCAGGGTTTCGCGCAGCAGCCGCCGGCGCGGCAGTTGCGCCAGTTCGGCCCTGAAGCCCAGCGTGCTGCCCAAATAGCCCGGGCTCACGGCCAGGGCGCTGGTGGCGTTGGCCACGATCGGCGGCAGCCCGGCCACCAGCAGCGCCGGCAGGGTCAAAAAACTGCCGCCGCCGGCGATGGCGTTGAGTGCGCCAGCGGCAAAACCGGCGCCGGCGAGCAACAGGGCGATGCTGAGGGTGTCCATGGGTTGATTGTGCCTAGCGCTGCCTGCGAGCTCAGCCTCTCAGCCAAAGCGGCCTAGGCGAGGGCCGCTGGCTGGTGATGCGGATTGTGGCAGGGGCGGTGCTGGGGCGGTGAGTGCGGTTTAAGGCAGCGGCTCGACCGCAACCGGTACCCGCGCGGCCAGCGCGCACATCAGCTCGTAGCCCAAGGTGCCGGCGGCGTGCGCCACCTCGTCGATCGGCAGCAGCGCGCCGCAGCGGCTGCGGCCCCAGAGCGTGACTTCATCGCCCGCGTGGCACGGTCCCAGCTGCGCCTCGACCGGGCCCAGATCGACCGCCAGCATGTCCATGCTCACGCGCCCGACCAAGCGCGTGCGCACGCCGCGCACCAGCACCGGGCCGCCGTGGGCGTTGTGGCCGGGCGCATGGCGCGGGTAGCCGTCGGCGTAGCCGCAGGCCACGATGCCGATGCGCATGGCGCCGGGGGCGGTGTAGGTGGAGCCGTAGCCGACGGTTTCGCCGGCGGCCAGCTCTTGCACCGCGATCAGCTGGCTGGCCAGCGTCATGGCGGGTTCAAGCGCCCAGTGCGCGGCGCTGTGGGTGGGGAAGTCGGGCGAGCTGCCATAGAGCGCGATGCCGGGCCGGGTCCAGTCGGCGGCCAGCGGCTGTGCCTCGGGGCCGCTGCCCAGCCGCAGTGCCAGCCCGTGGCGCAGCAGGGCGGCGCTGTTGCACAGGCTGCGCTCGCCGGGCAGGTCGTGGCTGGCGCGCACAAAGGCCTCGAGCTGGTGCTGCACGCCCATCTGGCCGGCGCGCTGGCCGTCGGCGTCGCTGAAGTGCGTCATCAGACTGATTTCTTCGACCTGGGGCAGGTGGCTCAGGCGCGTGTAGGCGGCGCGAAAGGCCTCGGGGCGCAGGCCGAGCCGGTTCATGCCCGAGTTCATTTTTAGGAACACGCGCTGCGGTGTTTCGCACTTGTGCGCCGCCAGCCAGTCGATCTGCTCGCTGCGGTGCACCACGTGCCACAGCTGCAGCCGCGAGCAGGTTTCGAGGTCGCGGGGCTCAAAGGCGCCCTCGAGCAACAAAATGGGGCCGCGCCAGCCCAAGGCGCGCAGCCGCTCGGCCTCGCCCAGGTCCAGCAGCGCCAAGCCGTCGGCGGCGCGCAGCGCGTCAAACACGCGCTCGATGCCGTGGCCGTAGGCGTTGGCCTTGAGCACCGCCCACACCCGGGCCGAGCCACCGGCGCGGCGGCAGCGTTGTAGGTTGTGCTGCAGCGCAGGCAGGTGGATGGTGGCGAGGATGGGGCGCGGCATGGTGGGGCTGCAATCAGGCCATAGAGGCTTCGGAGGCCTCGGCGGTCTCGGCGGCGGCGCTGAGGGCCTCGTCGAGCGCCTCGACCCAATGCCGCACCGGCGTCTGGGTGCCGCTTTGCAGGTGCGTGATGCAGCCGATGTTGGCCGACACGATCTGGTCGGCCCCCAGCTCGCCCAAGTGCCCGAGCTTGCGCTCGCGCAGCTGGCCCGACAAAGCGGCTTGCAGCACCGCATAGGTGCCGGCTGAGCCGCAGCACAGGTGCGCCTCGGTGCGCGCCGTGTGCACCTCAAAGCCGAGTGCGCGCAAGCCCTGCTCGACGCCGCCGCGCAGTTGCTGCCCGTGCTGCAGGGTGCAGGGCGGGTGGTAGGCCAGCTTGGGGCGTGGCCGTGCGGTGGCGGGCACGTGGGCCAGTTTGCGTTGCAGCGCCGGCACCAGATCGGGCAGCAGCTCGCTCAAGTCGCGCGCCAAGGCGCTCACCCGCTGCGCCTTGGCGGCGTAGGCCGGGTCGTGGCGCAGTTGGTGGCCGTAGTCTTTAAGCAGCACGCCGCAGCCCGAGGCGTTGCTGACGATGGCCTCCACCGGTTGCGTGCTGTCGGGGCGCACGTAGGGCCACCAGGCGTCGATGTTGGCGCGCATGTGGACCAAGGCACCGCTGTGGTCATCTAGGTGCAGCCGCAGCGCGCCGCAGCAGCCGCCTGCGGGCAGGCGCAGCACCTGCACCCCGGCGGCGTCGAGCACGCGCGCGCTGGCGTGGTTGATGCTGGGCAGCATGGCCGGCTGCACGCAGCCTTCGGGCAGCAGCACGCGGCGCGGATGCGCCCGCTGTGGCCACGCACCTGCGGGCAGGCGCTGCGGCACCTTGGCGCGCAGCGCCGCCGGCAACAGGGGGCGCATGGCTTGGCCTAGGCGCATGGCCGGCGCAAACCAGCGCGACGTCAGCCCCTCTTTGAGCAGCCAGCGCAGGGCGCGCTGGGGGCTGCTGCGCGGCACCTGCGCGGCCACCACCTTGCGCCCGACGTCGAGCAGCTTACCGTATTCGACCCCGCTCGGGCAGGTGCTTTCGCAGTTGCGGCAGGTCAGGCAGCGGTCTAGGTGCTGCTGCGTGCGCTCGGTTGGGGTTTCGCCTTCGAGCACCTGCTTGATGAGGTAGATGCGGCCGCGTGGGCCATCGAGCTCGTCGCCCAGCAGCTGGTAGGTGGGGCAGGTGGCGGTGCAAAAGCCGCAGTGCACGCACTTGCGCAAGATCTCCTGCGCTGTCAGACCGTCGGGGGTGCCTTGGTAGGGCGGAGCGAGTTGGGTTTGCATCGCGGGCGGGGCGGGCTAATAAGGGGGTGGAAAAGGCGCGATGGCGCTCAAAGGGTTAAGCACGCGGGGATCACAAACCCCAGCCCCACTGGCCGGGGTTGAGCAGGCCGTCCGGGTCGAATTCGGCCTTGAGGCGCTGGTGGATGGCTTGCAAGGCCGGGGCCGGGGGGGTGAGGCGCATGGCCGCCTGTGTGGCAGCGGCATTGTGGTCGGCGTCAGCCACCGCTGCGCTTTGTGGGCTGCGCCACAGGGTGGCGTGGCCACCTTGGGCCTGTGCCCAGGCGCGCAAGGGGGCGGCCTGGTTCAGCGGGGCCCAGACCCAGCGCAGCCCGCCGTGCCACTCGATCAGGGTCGGCCAAGGGGCATCCAGTGTGGCGCTGGTGGGGGCCACGCTCAGGCGCCACAGGGCGGCGTCGGGCGCGGGGGGGTGGGTGAAAAAAGGCAGGGTCTGCTCGCGGCAGGCCTGCCAGTCGGTGGCACAGGCGGCGGGGTCGAGCTGCTCGCCGCGGGCCGCGGCCAGCATCTGCGGGCAGGCCGCGGCCACGGCGGCTGCGGCGCCGCGCAGGCGCACGTAGAGGTGTTCGGGGGCGTGCGCGGCGCTGAGGTCGCGCACCCAGCAGCTGGCGTTGAGCGGCAGCGGCAGGGCGCGCCAGCGCGCCAGCTGCTCGAGCGCCGCCGCCTGGGTCAGCTCGAAGCGCAAGGTGGCCTCGGCCGGCGCCAGCGGCAGCACCTTGAGCGAGACCTGGGCCAGCACCCCCAGGCTGCCCCAGCTGCCCGCGAGCAGGCGGCTGAGGTCGTAGCCGGCCACGTTTTTCATCACCTGGCCACCAAACTCGAGGTACTGGCCACGCCCGTTGAGCACATGCACCCCAAGCACGAAATCGCGCAGCGCCCCGGCACTGGCACGCGCTGGGCCGCTCAAGCCAGCCGCCACGGCACCGCCAAGCGTGGCCCCAGGGCCAAAGTGCGGCGGCTCAAAAGCCAGGCACTGACCCTGCGTGGCCAGCAGCGCTTCGATCTCGGCCAGTGGCGTGCCGGCGCGCGCCGTGAGCACCAGCTCCGAGGGTTCGTAGGCCACGATGCCGCGGTGAGCGCCGGTGTGCAGCGCGAGTGCATTGGGCGCCGGGGGCAGGCACAGAAAGGCCTTGCTGCCACCGCCGACGAGGCGCACGGGCCGGCTTTCTAGGCGCGCCGCCTGCAGGATGTCAATCCAACTTTGGAGCGCGGGGGCCAAGGCGCTGGCGGCGGTCTCTGGGGGGGCTTGCATGGGCGCAATGGTAACGGGCCGCAAACGCCCGCCGTGTGATATTTTTTAATGCCCGGCATCAGTCCCAGTACAGCGCTGCGGGCAGGCCTGGGGTGTCGACGCGGCGCGCAAACACCGCCCCCGATTGGGGATGGCGCTCAATCTCAGCGACGCTGCGGCCCGAACGCATGGAGGTGACAAACAGGGTGTGCCCATCGTGTCCACCCAGGCACACGCCGGTGGGGTACAGCGCCGGCACGGGCAGATCGAGCACGGTGCGCCCGTTGCCGTCCAGGCGCCGCACCCGGCCAGAAGCGATCAGGGTCACCCAATAGTGGCCGGTTTGGTCGAGGACGCCGCAGCGGGGCAGGCCCTCGAAGGGCGCGGTATCGGGGCTGGGCGGGGCGCTCGATGGGTCGGGCGGCATGGCGTAGCGAGTCAGCGGCATCGGGGTGCTCAGTTCGGGTGGCCAGCGACCAGGCAGCGACAACGCCGCTTGCACCACTTCACCGCGGCGGGTGTTGCACCAGGTCACGCTGCGGCCATCTGGGGCCCAGCACAAGCCGAGGCCGTCGCCCACTTGGTGCCGAATCGGCTCCAACGGCGGCGGATTGGAGCTGCGCGCGCGCAGGCAGTACAGGGTGCTGGAGTGCGCCGCGCGATGGGTGGCGTCGCGGGTTTGCGCCACCAGCCACAGGCGGCCCCAGGGGTCGCAGGTGCCAGCGCGCCACAAGGCCTCGGCACCGACCGAAGGCAGCACAGCCAGCAAAGTGGGGATGTCGAGCCAAGAGTGGGCGTGGTAGACGCCATCGGCCAGCAGCAGCAGAAAGCCGCCACTGCGGCAAGGCGTCAGCCCAGTGATCGGGCTCGCAAACCCCCAGTGCTCTGTACGGCCGCTGGGCACGTGCAGCCGCCAGGCGCGCTTGAGCGGCGGGTCGATCCAGTACAGGCGCTCCTCGCGGGCGCTCCAGAAAGGCGCTTCGCCCGCGGCGCACAGCACATCGCTCACCACTTGCCAGTCGGTGCCGCTGGTGTCGGCCATGCTTTGCATCCTTTCCCTTGTTTGAGCTACGGGCTACACTAGCCCCATGTTGTGGGTCAAAGCCTTTCATATTATCTTCGTAGCCAGTTGGTTTGCGGGCCTTTTTTATTTGCCGCGCATTTTTGTCAACTTGGCGCTCGTTGAGCCCGACAGCGTGGCCGAGCGCGATCGCCTGCTGCTGATGGCGCGCAAGCTGCTGCGCTTCATGACACTGCTGGCGCTGCCGGCCTTGGGGTTGGGGCTGTGGTTGTGGGTCGGGTATGGCATAGGTTGGGGTCCGGGCAACGGTTGGATGCACGCCAAATTGCTGGTGGTGGTCGTGCTGTTGGCCTACCATGGCTATTGTGCCCAGCTGCTGCGCGATTTCGAGGCGGGCCGCAACCGCCGCAGCCACGTCTGGTACCGCTGGTTCAACGAAGCGCCGGTGCTGTTGCTGGTGGCGGGCGTGTTGCTGGTGGTGCTCAAGCCTTTTTGAAGCCGGTGGCACAAGCGCCTGCTGCTTTGGTTTGCCCAACGGCCTGACCCAACGCGCCCGATGAACACCCTCGGCTCCCTGTCGTCGGCCTCTAGGCCCTACCCGTTGGCGCTGGTGTTGGTGCTGCTGTACGCGGCGCTGGTGGTTTACGCCAGCCTCTACCCATTCAGTGGCTGGCGCTACCAGGGGGTGGCGCTGTGGGCGTTTTTGTTTGCCCCTTGGCCGGCCCACTGGACGGGTTTTGATGTGGCTGCCAACCTGCTGGCCTACGTGCCGCTGGGGCTTTTGCTGACCCTGGCCGTTGCGCGCAGCGGCAGCGCGCGCCTGGCGGCCAGCGTGGGCTTGCTGCTGCCGTGCCTGTTGTCGCTGGCACTCGAGAGTGCCCAAGGGCTGCTGGTGCAGCACCGGGTGCCTTCGCAAGTGGATTGGATCCTGAACACGGTGGGTGCGGCCTTGGGGGTGGGGCTGGCGCTGTGGCTGTTGCGTTCGCGCTGGCCGGCGCGCTGGAACGCCTTTCGCCAGACCGGACTGATGCCGCAGACCCACGGTGCGCCGGCGCTGTTGGCGCTGTGGCCGCTGGCCTTGGTCTACCCGACTTCGGTGCCCTTTGGTCTGGGTCAGGTCTGGTACCGGCTCGAGGGCACGCTTTACGCGTGGGCCGAGGGCAGTTTTTTGCAACCTTGGCTGCCTGTGCCTTTGCCCGAGCCGCCCCTGAGCCCGCTCACCGAGGCGATTGTGGTGGCCTTGTGCGTCTGGGCGCCGCTGCTGCTGGGCTATGCGGTGCTGCGCCGGGTTG
Source organism: Serpentinimonas sp. SSL01 (assembly GCF_056323735.1). Taxonomy (NCBI): domain Bacteria; kingdom Pseudomonadati; phylum Pseudomonadota; class Betaproteobacteria; order Burkholderiales; family Comamonadaceae; genus Serpentinimonas; species Serpentinimonas sp. SSL01. The sequence continues at coordinate 2,254,763 of NZ_CM150487.1, read as the reverse complement.
GGCAGCGTTTGCTGTTTATGCTGCTGGCGCTGGCGCTGGTGCTGGGGGCGTTGTTGCTGTCTGCCAGCCTGACGTGGGGGCCAGCGCACGCCTGGGCCTGGCTCACGCCGTCGGCGTCTTTGGGGTTGAGTTTTGCTGTGGCGCTGGCGTTTTTGAGCCTGGCTTTGGGACACCGGGCTGCGGCCGTTTTGTCGCTGCTGGCCTGGGTGTTGGCGCTGACCTTGCTCAACCGCGCGCCCGCTGAGCCGTATTTCGCCCAGTCGCTGCAGCTGTGGGAGTGGGGCCGCTTCATCCAGTTGCACGGCCTGACGCAGTGGCTGGGGGCGCTGTGGCCCTTTGCGGCGCTGTGGGTGGGCTTGCGGCTGGCCTTGCGGGCCGCGCCAAGGCAGGTCTACAATCGCCGCGCATGAACCCCGCCACACCCGCGCCAAGCTATTATGAGCGCCATATTTTCTTTTGCCTCAACCAGCGCGACAACGGCCAAGCCTGCTGCGCCGCGCTCGGCGCCCAGCAAGCCTTTGACCACTGCAAGGCGCGCGTCAAGGCCTTGGGCCTAGACGGCCCGGGCCGGGTGCGGGTCAACAAGGCCGGTTGCCTAGACCGCTGCGCCGGCGGGCCGGTGGCGGTGGTCTATCCGCAAGGCACGTGGTACACCTACCTAGACCGCGCCGATCTGGATGAGATCATCGACTCGCATCTGTGCGACGGCGTGCCGGTGCAGCGCCTGTTGCTCGATCCCGAGGTCGGGCGCTGAGAAGCCCAGCGCTGCAGCCCGCATGAACGCGCACACCCAGACCCGTCTGCTCCCGGGCCCGCAAGGGGCGCTGGAGGTGGCGATCGACGAGCCGGCGCAGCCCCGTTCCGGTGGCGGACTCGCGCTGATCGCGCACCCACACCCGCTGTTTGGCGGCACGCTGCACAACAAAGTGGTGCAGACGCTGGCGCGGGCGCACGTGCAGCAGGGCTGGCGGGTGTTGCGCTTCAATTTTCGCGGTGTTGGGGCCAGCGCCGGTGTCCACGACCACGGCGTGGGCGAGACCGACGACCTGCTGGCGCTGCTGCAACTCGAGGCCGCGCACGGGCCGCTGGCGTTGGCCGGCTTTTCTTTTGGCGCCTACGTGGTGCTGCGCGCGCTCGAGCGCTTGCCGGCGCAGCGCTTGCCGCAATCGGTGCTGCTGGTGGGGGCGGCGGCCAGCCGCTTCGAGCTGCCCGTGCTGGCGGCTGAACTTCACGAGCGCACGGCGCTCATACACGGCGAGACCGATGACACGGTGCCCTTGGCCGCCGTGCTCGACTGGGCGCGGCCGCAAAGCCTGCCGGTCACCGTGGTGCCCGGGGTCGAGCATTTTTTTCACGGCCGCCTCGGCTTGCTCAAAGCGCTGACGCTGCGGCATTTGCGCGCCTGCGAGCCAGCTTTCTGATAAGCCATGTGGCCGATAGCGGCCACGACGGCGCTCCTCGCGCCTCTAGGCCGATCACAACCGAACCGACTATTTGCCCACCGCCTCACCATGACGCTGCCCTTACTGAATCGCGTGTTCCTTTACGTTCTGCTGTGCGTGGGCTGGCTGCTGGGCGCGGCCAGCCCGGCTTGGGCCAGCAGCCCGCAGCCGCCCGAAATCGCGGCGCGCGCGTTTGTGTTGCTCGACGCCACCAGCGGCCAGGTATTGGCCGAGCGGGAAGCCGACCGCGAGGTCGAGCCGGCCTCGCTGACCAAGCTGATGAGCGCCTATCTGGTGTTCGAGGCGCTGCGCGCCGGCCGCATCGAGCGCACGCAAACGCTCACCGTGAGCGAGCGCGCCTGGCGCATGCCGGGCTCGCGCCTGTTTGCGCCCCAAGGCGCGCAAGTGCCCGTCGAAGCCTTGCTCAAGGGCATGATCGTGCTCTCGGCCAACGACGCCACCGTCGCCTTGGCCGAGGGCGTGGCGGGTTCGGTGGAGCGCTTTGTCGAGCGCATGAACCAGCAGGCGCAGGCGCTGGGCCTGACGCGCACGCGCTTTGTCAACCCCGAGGGCATGAGCGCCCCCGGCCACCGCAGCACGGCGCGCGACCTGGCGCAGCTGGCGGCGCGCCTGAGCCGCGACTTCCCCGAGTTCATGCCCTACTTTGCCATCCAGCGCTACCACTACCCCGGCGCGCCGGCGGTCAACGTCAACAACCGCAACCTGCTGCTGCTGCGCGACCCCACCGTCGATGGCATGAAAACTGGCCACACCGAGGCCGCGGGTTACGGCATCGTGGCCAGCGCGCAGCGCCCCTTTGCCGCGCTCGGCCCCGGGGATGCCGGGCAGCGCCGGCTGATCGCCGTGGTGCTGGGGGCCAACAGCGAAAACGCCCGCGCCGCGCAGAGCCAGACCCTGCTCAACTGGGGCTACGCGGCCTTTGAGGCGGTGCGCCTGTTTGCGCCCGGCCAAGTGGTGTCGCAGCCGCCGGTGTGGCAGGGCCGCGCTTCCACGGTGCCGCTCGGTCGCCCTGAGGGCGTGGTGGTCACGGTGCCGGCCGGGCAAGCGGCGGGTTTGCGCACCGAGCTGCTGCGGCCCGAGCCGCTGCTGGCGCCGCTGCTCAAAGACCAGCCGCTGGGCACGCTGCGGGTGCGCAACGCCCGTGGCGACGTGGTGGCCGAAGTGCCGCTGTTCGTGCTCGAGGCGGTGCCGCAAGCCGGCCTGCTGGGGCGCTTCTGGGGCGCGCTGCGGCTCTGGATCCAGTAGCCGAGCGTGTCAGTAGCCGAGCAACGCGCTCGGGTACGCGCTGGTCAAGCGCCGCGTTTCGTGGCAGACTGGGGCCGTACACGTGGCAGCGCTGAAGGCGGGGTCGAGCCTTGGCGGCTGGGCGCGTGTGGTGCCCACAACCCCAAGGAGCAAGCATGACTGCCATGATGAAAGCCGCCATCTTCGTCGAACCCGGCCGCATCGAGCTGGCCGACAAACCCATCCCCGCGGTGGGGCCCAACGATGCCTTGGTGCGCATCACCACCACCACCATCTGCGGCACCGACGTGCACATCCTCAAAGGCGAGTACCCGGTCGCCAAGGGGCTCACGGTGGGTCACGAGCCGGTGGGCGTGATCGAAAAACTCGGTTCGGCCGTGATCGGCTACCAAGAGGGCCAGCGCGTGATCGCCGGCGCCATCTGCCCCAACTTCAACTCCTACGCCGCCCAGGACGGGGCGCCGTCGCAAGACGGCAGCTACTTGGTGCCGTCGGGGCGCTGCGGCTGTCACGGCTACAAGGCCACCGCCGGCTGGCGCTTTGGCAACATGATCGACGGCACCCAAGCCGAGTACGTGCTGGTGCCCGACGCCCAAGCCAACCTGGCCCCGGTGCCCGAGGGCCTGAGCGACGAGCAGGTGCTGATGTGCCCCGACATCATGTCCACCGGCTTCAAGGGGGCCGAGAACGCCAACATCAAAATCGGCGACACCGTGGTCGTGTTCGCCCAAGGCCCCATCGGCCTGTGCGCCACCGCCGGGGCGCGTTTATTAGGGGCGAGTACCATCATCGGCGTCGATGGCAACGACCACCGGCTGGCGATCGCGCGCCAGCTGGGGGCCGACATCACGCTCAACTTCAAGCAGTGCGACGTGGTGGCCGAGGTCATGCGCCTCACTGGCGGCAAGGGTGCCGACTCATCCATCGAGGCGCTGGGCCTGCAAGCGACCTTCGAGGCCGCGCTGCGCGTGCTCAAACCCGGCGGCACGCTGTCGAGCTTGGGGGTGTACTCCGAAGACCTGAAGATTCCGCTCTCGGCCTTTGCCGCTGGGCTGGGGGACCACCGCATCGTCACCGCGCTGTGCCCGGGCGGCAAGGAGCGCATGCGCCGGCTGATGAACGTGGTCGCCAGCGGCCGCCTCGATCTGGGCCTGCTGGTGACGCACCACTACCGGCTCGACGACATCGTCGCCGCCTACGACTTGTTTGCCAACCAGCGCGACGGCGTGCTCAAGGTGGCGATCAAACCCTGAGAGGCTGCGCAGAGCGGGCCGCTTTTGATGCGCTGCAACAACGGTCGCGGATTTTCGTTATAGTGCGGCACGGAACTTGGGGCGGCTGCGCGGCCTCCTAGGTTGTGCTCATTATTTTGAAAGCTCTGCGTGAAACTACTGCTTTGGGTCGTGACCCTTCTCGTTCTGGCTCTCTGGACCGGCACCATCTGGGTCTTAACCGGCTTGGCCGACTGGCTGGCGGCGCAAGTCGCCACCGGCGAGGCCGCCAACTTGGCCGACATCATCGCGCAGTGGCCGGTGCCGCCCGAGTTGGCGCCGTGGATCGGCGAAGCGTTTTTGCTGCCGCTGCGCGACCTGTTCGCTTGGACCGTGGGGGTGCTGGAGTCGCTGCTGCCCTTCCTGCCGGGCTTGGTGGGGATTTTGTCGGTGATTTTGTGGATCGTCTGGTTCATCGTCACCGGCCTGATCGTGGTGCTGGCTTTGCTAGGCCATTGGGCGCTGAGCAAGGCACAGCGCTTGCGCACCAACCTGCGCACCACCTGAAGTTGCCCGCTCCGCCCGCATACCTGCCCGCGTTTGGCGCCAAACCCCGCTTTTCGCCTTTAGCCACGCTGCTGCCCGCATGAACCACGGCCCCGAAAACTGCCCGCGCACTTGGGCGCAGCGTTGTCGTGCTTGGGCCGAAGGCTTGGGGGCGGGGGGGCTGGGCGCTGCGGCATCGGGCCCGGCAGAGGCGCCGGGCGCACCAGCTGCAGTGGGTGCTGAAGCTTCTGCGCGGGGCGCGCCGGGCATCAGCATCGCCGAGTTGGTCGATCTGCACGGCCATGGCGGCTCGCGGCCCTTGTTGCTCATGCTGCTGGCGTGCCTATGCCTGCCTCCCATCATGGGCTTGGGCACCGCCATGAGTGTGGCCATCATCGCCATTGCTTGGCAGTGGGGGCAGCCCACGGCAGCGGCGTTGCCACAGCGGCTGGCGCGCGCGCGCCTGAGCCCCGCCTGGAGCCGGCGCACGCTGCACGCGCTGGCCTGGTTGCACGACTGCGCTGCGGCTTGGATACGCCCGCGCCTGACGTGGTTGGCGCACCACAGCTTGAGCGGCCTGTGGGCGCTGTGGATCGTCTGGATGGCGCTGCTGATCTTTATACCGTTGCCTTTGGGCAACATCTTGCCCGGCCTGAGCCTGATCGCGCTCTGCTTGGGCTGGATGCACCGCGACGGCCTGCTGCTGCTGCTGTCGCTGCTCGTGGGCGCCATCGGCAGCGCCTATGCCTCAGGCATCGTGGCGGTGGCCGTGCTGGCGGCTTGGCGTGCTTGGGGGTCGGTCTATCCACCTTTGGCTTGACCGCTGCGCGCCTTTCGTGCTACATTCACGGGCTTTTCGGCATTTGGCCGAGAGGGTCAGCCGTTTTTCAAACGTTTAGGGACGTTTTTTTCAATGCCAACCATTAATCAACTCGTGCGCCAGGGCCGGGAGGTCGAACAGACCAAATCCAAAAGCCCGGCCATGGAAAACTGCCCGCAGCGCCGTGGCGTCTGCACCCGCGTCTACACCACGACGCCCAAAAAGCCGAACTCGGCCTTGCGCAAAGTCGCCAAAGTGCGCCTGACCAATGGCTTTGAGGTGATTTCGTACATCGGCGGCGAAGGCCACAACCTGCAAGAGCACAGCGTGGTGCTGGTGCGCGGCGGCCGGGTCAAAGACTTGCCCGGCGTGCGCTACCACATCGTGCGCGGCTCGCTCGACTTGCAAGGCGTGAAAGACCGCAAGCAGTCGCGCTCCAAATACGGCGCCAAACGGCCCAAAGCCAAATAAGCCGCAGCCCAGAGGCTGTAGCTTGTGTTTCGTTGCCCAAGGCCAGCGCGCAGCGCGTGTGTCTTGAGCGTCTAGGCCCCAAACGCACGCCGTGTGCGCGGGTCAAGTAAGTGGGAGCCGCGCATGGCTCTCGCGGCAGCACCCAAGGGTGCGGCCAACTGAAGTTTTTAAGGTGTAAAAATGCCACGTCGTCGCGAAGTCCCTAAACGTGAAATCCTGCCGGACCCCAAGTACGGCAATGTCGAGCTGTCCAAGTTCATGAACGTGATCATGGAAGGCGGCAAAAAAGCGGTCGCCGAGCGCATCATTTACGGCGCGCTCGAGACCATGGAGAAAAAATCCGGCAAAGACCCGCTGGAGCTGTTCACCACCGCCATCAACAACGTCAAGCCGATGGTCGAGGTCAAGTCGCGCCGCGTCGGCGGTGCCAACTACCAGGTGCCGGTCGAAGTGCGCCCGGTGCGCCGGCTGGCGCTGTCGATGCGCTGGATCAAGCAGGCCGCACGCAAGCGCGGCGAAAAATCGATGGCCTTGCGTCTGGCCAACGAGCTGCTCGAGGCCAACGAAGGCCGTGGCGGCGCCATGAAGCGCCGCGACGAGGTGCACCGCATGGCCGAGGCCAACAAGGCCTTCAGCCACTTCCGCTTCTAAGCCACGCCGGCCTGCTGCCGTCCGTCTCGCAAGCGGCGCACCTTTCAGGCCCCCTGCTTATCGCCCACCCCCAAAGCCCGCCGCACTCGACCACCCGAGTGGGCGGGCTTGGCCCGTATCTTTCGGAGATTTTTTCATGCCCCGCACCACGCCCATCGAGCGTTACCGCAACATCGGTATCTCGGCCCACATCGACGCCGGCAAGACCACCACCACCGAGCGCATCCTGTTTTACACCGGGGTCAACCACAAAATCGGCGAGGTCCACGACGGTGCGGCCACCATGGACTGGATGGAGCAAGAGCAAGAGCGCGGCATCACCATCACCTCGGCAGCCACCACCTGCTACTGGAAGGGCATGGACCTGTCCTACCCCGAGCACCGCTTCAACATCATCGACACCCCGGGTCACGTGGACTTCACGATCGAAGTCGAGCGCAGCATGCGCGTGCTCGACGGTGCCTGCATGGTCTATTGCGCCGTGGGCGGCGTGCAGCCGCAGTCCGAAACCGTTTGGCGCCAGGCCACCAAGTACAAAGTGCCGCGCTTGGCCTTTGTGAACAAAATGGACCGCACCGGCGCCAACTTCTTCAAGGTCTACGACCAAATGCGCCTGCGCCTGAAGGCCAACCCGGTGCCGGTGGTGATCCCGATCGGGGCCGAAGAGCACTTCAAGGGCGTGATCGATCTGCTCAAGATGAAGGCCATCATCTGGGACGAAGCCTCGCAAGGCATGAAGTTCGAGTACCAAGATATCCCCGCCGAGCTCGCCGCCAGCGCCACCGAATGGCGCGAAAAAATGGTCGAAGCCGCCGCCGAGGCCAGCGAAGAGCTGATGAACAAGTACCTCGAAGAAGGCGACTTGAGCGAGGACGAAATCAAGCTCGGCATCCGCACCCGCGCCATCGCCTGCGAAATCCAGCCCATGCTGTGCGGCACCGCGTTCAAGAACAAAGGCGTGCAGCGCATGCTCGACGCCGTGATCGACTTCCTGCCCTCGCCAGTCGATATTCCACCGGTGGTGGGCAGCGACGAAAAAGACCAGCCCATCAGCCGCAAGGCCGACGACGGCGAGAAGCTCTCGGCGCTGGCCTTCAAGCTCATGACCGACCCCTTCGTCGGCCAACTGACCTTTGTGCGCGTCTATTCGGGCGTGATCAAAAAAGGCGACACGGTCTATAACCCGGTCAAGGGCAAAAAAGAGCGCATCGGGCGCATCGTGCAGATGCACGCCAACAACCGCAACGAGGTCGAAGAAATCCGCGCCGGCGACATCGCCGCCTGCGTCGGCCTCAAAGAAGTGACCACCGGCGAGACCCTGTGCGACCCGGCGGCCGTGATCACGCTGGTGAAAATGGTGTTCCCCGAGCCCGTGATCGCCCAAGCAGTCGAGCCCAAAACCAAGGCCGACCAAGAGAAAATGGGCATCGCCCTGAGCCGCTTGGCGTCCGAAGACCCGTCGTTTCGCGTCAAGACCGACGAGGAATCGGGCCAGACCATCATCGCCGGCATGGGCGAGCTGCACCTCGAGATCATCGTCGATCGCATGAAGCGCGAGTTCGGCGTCGAGGCCAACGTCGGCAAGCCGCAGGTCGCTTACCGCGAAACCATCCGCGGCACGATCGAGGACAGCGAAGGCAAGTTCGTGCGCCAGTCGGGCGGCAAGGGCCAGTACGGCCACGTGGTGCTCAAGATCGAACCGCAAGAGCCGGGCAAGGGCTTCGAGTTCGTCGATGCCATCAAGGGCGGCGTGGTGCCGCGCGAGTTCATCCCGGCGGTGGAAAAGGGCGTGGTCGAAGCGCTCAACACCGGCGTGCTGGCCGGCTACCCGGTGGTCGATGTCAAGGTGACGCTGCATTTCGGCTCCTACCACGACGTGGACTCGTCGGAGCAGGCGTTCAAAATGGCGGCGATTTTCGGCTTCAAAGAAGGCTGCCGCAAGGCCCAGCCGGTGATCCTCGAGCCCATGATGGCGGTCGAGGTCGAGACGCCCGAAGACTACGCTGGCAACGTCATGGGCGACTTGTCCAGCCGGCGCGGCATGGTGCAGGGCATGGACGATATGGTCGGTGGCGGCAAGGTGATCAAGGCCGAAGTGCCGCTGTCCGAGATGTTTGGTTACTCGACCACGCTGCGCTCGATGTCGCAGGGCCGCGCCACCTACACCATGGAGTTCAAGCACTACTCCGAAGCGCCGCGCAACGTGCAAGAGGCCATCATTTCGGCGCGCGCCAAGTAAGTTGTCGCCAAGCGGCGCTGCCCCCTCTGCTTGGGCGGCGGCGCCCTTGGCCCCGGTCTGAGTTGCCCCTTTGGGTGAGGCGGCGTTGCCCGTGACGCCGCCGCCAGCGCAGACCTTAAACCCGCACGGGCTTTGTTCTTTTTTGATTGAAGGATTTTTGCATCATGGCAAAGGAAAAATTCCAGCGGACCAAGCCGCACGTCAACGTGGGCACCATCGGTCACGTGGACCACGGCAAAACCACGCTCACGGCGGCCATCACCACCGTGCTGGCGGCCAAGTTTGGCGGACAGGCCAAGGCCTACGACCAAATCGACGCCGCTCCTGAAGAAAAAGCGCGCGGCATCACCATCAACACCGCGCACGTCGAATACGAGACCGCCAGCCGCCACTATGCCCACGTGGATTGCCCCGGCCACGCCGACTACGTCAAAAACATGATCACCGGTGCCGCCCAGATGGACGGCGCCATTCTGGTCTGCTCCGCCGCCGACGGCCCCATGCCCCAAACCCGCGAGCACATCCTGCTCGCGCGCCAAGTCGGCGTGCCCTACATCATCGTCTTCCTCAACAAGTGCGACATGGTGGACGACGCCGAGCTGCTCGAACTCGTCGAGATGGAAGTGCGCGAGCTGCTCGACAAATACGACTTCCCCGGCGACCAGACCCCGATCGTGCACGGCTCGGCCAAACTCGCCCTCGAAGGCGACAAAGGCGTGCTGGGCGAGCAAGCCATCATGAAACTGGCCGACGCCCTCGACACCTACATCCCGCAGCCCGAGCGCGCCGTCGATGGTGCCTTCCTGATGCCGGTCGAAGACGTGTTCTCCATCTCCGGCCGCGGCACCGTGGTCACCGGGCGCATCGAGCGCGGCATCATCAAAGTCGGCGAAGAGATCGAAATCGTCGGCATCGCCACCACCCAGAAAACCACCTGCACCGGCGTCGAGATGTTCCGCAAGCTGCTCGACCAAGGCCAAGCGGGCGACAACGTCGGCATCCTGCTGCGCGGCACCAAGCGCGAAGACGTGCAGCGCGGCCAAGTGCTGTGCAAGCCCGGCAGCATCAAGCCCCACACCCACTTCACCGGTGAGGTCTATGTGCTCTCCAAAGACGAAGGCGGGCGCCACACCCCGTTCTTCAACAACTACCGGCCGCAGTTCTACTTCCGCACCACCGACGTGACCGGCTCGATCGAGCTGCCCGAAGGCAAAGAGATGGTCATGCCGGGCGACAACGTCAGCATCACCGTCAAACTCATCGCCCCGATCGCCATGGAAGAAGGCCTGCGCTTTGCCATCCGCGAAGGCGGCCGCACCGTGGGCGCCGGCGTGGTGGCGAAGATTTTGGATTGATGCGAACCCGGACGAACCTAGCAGGAAACACCGACCATGAGCAAGCAAAAAATCCGCATTCGCCTCAAAGCCTTTGACTACAAGCTGATCGACACCTCGGCGGCCGAGATCGTCGAAACCGCCAAGCGCACCGGGGCCATCGTCAAGGGCCCCGTGCCCCTGCCCACGCGCATGAAGCGCTTCGACATCCTGCGCTCGCCGCACGTCAACAAAACCAGCCGCGACCAGTTCGAGATCCGCACCCACCAGCGCCTGATGGACATCGTGGACCCAACCGACAAAACCGTCGATGCGCTGATGAAGCTCGACCTGCCGGCCGGCGTCGATGTGGAGATCAAGTTGCAATAAGGCAACGCACACAGGGTCTGTGGCAGCGGGGTTGGGCAGCCACCCACGCCGCAGGCCTTGTGTGAAATTTTTCAGCGGGTTATAATTCAAGGCTTCGCTCGTGTTTGGGTGGCCGCAGCTGTGCGGCCATGTGAAACAAGGGCGGGGTTTTTAAATCGTTTGCACCGGCAAAGGCGCCTTCAAGGGCGCTGCGCTGGTTTCTAAGCTCCGGCCAATTGCAGTCGGACACGCGCACAACGCGGAAATGGAGAAAAAATGAGTCTGAGCAACTCCCTGGGGTTGTTGGGCCGCAAGGTGGGCATGATGCGCCTATTCACCGACGATGGGGACGCCGTTCCTGTCACGGTGGTGGATGTGTCGAACAACCGCGTGGCACAAGTCAAAACCCAAGCCAACGATGGCTACGATGCCTTGCAACTGGCCTACGGCAAGCGGCGCGCCTCGCGCGTGAGCAGGCCCGCCGCTGGGCACTTGGCCAAAGCCGGCGTCGAAGCCGGTGAAATCCTGCAAGAGTTCCGCGTCAGCGCCGAACTGGCCGGCAAATACGCCGCCGGTGCCGTGCTGCCCGTGGCCGAGCTCTTTGCCGCCGGCCAAAAGGTCGATGTGCAGGGCACCTCGATCGGTAAAGGCTTTGCCGGCACCATCAAACGCCACAACTTTGCCTCGCAGGGCGCCTCGCACGGCAACAGCCGTTCGCACAACGTGCCGGGCTCGATCTCGATGGCGCAAGACCCCGGTCGCGTGTTCCCCGGCAAAAAAATGACCGGCCACATGGGCGACGAGACCGTGACCACGCAGAATTTGGACGTGGTGCGCGTTGATGTCGAGCGCCAGCTGCTGCTCATCAAGGGCGCAGTGCCGGGTTCCAAAGGCGGCTTCGTGACCGTGCGTCCGGCCGTCAAAGCAGCGCCCAAAGGAGGCAACTGATGCAAGTCGAACTCCTCAATGAGCAAGGCCAAGCCGCTTCGCACGTCGATGTGCCCGAAACCGTGTTCGGCCGCGACTACAACGAAGCGCTGATCCACCAGCTGGTGGTGGCTTACCAGGCCAACGCGCGCCAAGGCACGCGGGCGCAAAAAGACCGCGCCATGGTCAAGCACAGCACGCGCAAGCCGTTCAAGCAAAAAGGCACCGGCAACGCCCGTGCCGGCATGACCTCCTCGCCGCTGTGGCGTGGGGGCGGCCGCATCTTCCCGAACAGCCCGGACGAAAACTTCGGCCAAAAGCTCAACAAGAAGATGTACCGCGCCGGCATGGCCTCGATCCTGTCGCAGCTGGTGCGCGAAGGCCGTCTGGCCGTGGTCGATTCGATCACCCTCGAAGCGCCCAAAACCAAGCTGCTGGCCGCCAAGTTCAAGGCCATGAACCTGCAATCGGTGCTGCTGATCGCCGATCAGGTCGATGACAACCTCTATCTGGCTGCGCGCAACCTGCCCCACGTGCTGGTGATGGAGCCGCGCTACGCCGATCCGCTCTCGTTGGTGCACTACAAAAAGGTGATCGTCACCAAAGGTGCCATCGACCAACTCAAGGAGATGTTCGCATGAGCAACATCCAGTTTGACGAAGGCCGCCTGATGCAGGTGCTGGTGGCGCCGATCGTGTCGGAAAAAGCCACCGCCACGGCCGAAAAAACCAATGCGGTGCTGTTCAAGGTGCTGCAAAACGCCACCAAGACCGAAATCAAGGCGGCGGTGGAGCAGATGTTCAACGTCAAGGTCAAGGCCGTCAACGTGCTCAACCAAAAAGGCAAGAGCAAGCGCTTTGGCAAAACCATCGGTCGCCGCGACCACGTGCGCAAAGCCTACGTGACGCTGCAAGCCGGACAAGAAATCAGCTTTGGTGGGGAGGCAGTCTGATCATGGCCGTCATCAAGATGAAACCGACCTCCCCCGGCCGCCGGGGCATGGTCAAAGTCACGCGCGAAACCCTGCACAAGGGCGAGGGCTACGCACCGCTGCTGGAGCCCAAGTTCCAAAAAGCCGGGCGCAACAACAACGGCCACATCACCGTGCGCCACCGGGGGGGCGGCAACCGCCACCACTACCGCGTGGTCGATTTTGTGCGCAACAAAGACGCCATTCCGGCCAAGGTCGAGCGCCTCGAGTACGACCCCAACCGCAGCGCCCACATCGCCCTGCTGTGCTACGCCGACGGCGAGCGCCGCTACGTGATCGCCGCGCGCGGCGTGGCCGTGGGTGCGACGCTGCTGTCGGGACCCGAGTCGCCGATTCGCGTCGGCAACACGCTGCCGATCCGCAACATCCCGGTGGGTTCGACCATCCATTGCATCGAGATGCTGCCGGGTAAGGGCGCGCAGATCGCGCGTTCGGCCGGCGCCTCGGCGGTGCTGCTGGCGCGCGAAGGCATCTATGCCCAAGTGCGCGTGCGCTCGGGCGAAGTGCGCAAGGTGCACGTGGACTGCCGCGCCACCATCGGCGAAGTCTCGAACCCCGAGCACAGCCTGCGCCAACTCGGCAAGGCCGGCGTCAAGCGCCACATGGGCATCCGCCCGACCGTGCGCGGCGTCGCCATGAACCCGATCGACCACCCGCACGGCGGGGGCGAAGGCCGCACCGGCACCGGTATGCCGCCGGTTGATCCGTGGGGCAACCTGACCAAAGGTTACCGCACCCGCAACAACCGTCGCACGCAGACCATGATCGTCTCGCGGCGCAAGAAGTAAGGAGCTGACGACATGACGCGTTCACTCAAAAAAGGCCCCTTCGTTGACCATCACCTGATGGCCAAGGTCGAAAAGGCCGTCGCTACCAAAGACAAAAAGCCGGTCAAGACCTGGTCGCGCCGCTCCATGATCCTGCCCGACTTCATCGGGCTGACGATCGCCGTGCACAACGGCAAGCAGCACGTGCCGGTCTATATCACCGACCAGATGGTGGGCCACAAACTGGGCGAGTTCTCGCTCACGCGCACCTTCAAGGGCCACCCCGGCGACAAGAAAGCCAAGAAGTAAGGACACGCACCATGGAAACACGCGCAATCGCTCGCGGCGTCCGCCTCTCGGTGGACAAGGGCCGCCTGGTGGCCGACCTGATTCGAGGCAAAAAAGTCGATCAGGCGCTGCACATTCTGAACTTCACGCAAAAGAAGGCCGCTGGCATCGTCAAGAAGGCGCTGGAGTCGGCCATTGCCAACGCCGAGCACAACGACGGCGCCGACATCGACGAACTGAAGGTGAAAATCATCCACGTCGAGCAAGGCACCACGCTCAAGCGTTTCTCGGCTCGCGCCAAGGGCCGCGGCAACCGCATCAGCAAACCGACCTGTCACATCTACGTGACGGTGGGCACCTAAACCGACAGGAAACGCCATGGGACAAAAAATCCATCCGACCGGTTTTCGCCTTTCGGTGAGCCGCAACTGGGCCAGCCGCTGGTACGCCAGCGAACGCGACTTCGCCGGCATGCTGGCCGAAGACATCAAGGTGCGTGAGTACCTCAAAGCCAAGCTGAAAAACGCCGCTGTGTCGCGCGTCGTGATCGAGCGCCCGGCCAAAAATGCCCGCATCACCATCTACTCGGCGCGTCCGGGCGTGGTCATCGGCAAAAAAGGCGAGGACATCGAGAAGCTGAAAAAAGACCTGGCCGCCAAGCTGGGCGTGCCGGTGGCGGTGAACATCGAAGAAGTGCGCAAGCCTGAAGTCGATGCCAAACTCATCGCCGACTCGATCACGCAGCAGCTCGAAAAGCGCATCATGTTCCGCCGCGCCATGAAGCGCGCGATGCAAAACGCCATGCGTCTGGGCGCCCAAGGCATCAAGATCATGTCGGCTGGGCGCCTGAACGGCATCGAGATCGCACGCACCGAGTGGTACCGCGAAGGCCGGGTGCCGCTGCACACGCTGCGCGCCGACATCGACTACGGCACCTCGGAAGCCAAAACCACTTACGGCGTCATCGGCGTCAAGGTCTGGGTCTATAAGGGCGACAACTTGGGCCGCAGCGATGCGCCCACGCTCGACAGCACCCCGCGCCCCGACGACGAGCGCCGCCCCCCGCGTGGCCCGCGCCGCGATGGCCGCGGTGACAACCGCCCCGACGGCCGTGGCCGCCCAGGCGCTGGCGCCGGTGCGCCGCGCCGTGCCAGTGGCACCGCAGCCGATGGCGCTGCCAAACCGCAGGCCTAAGGAGAAATAACACATGTTGCAACCTGCACGCCGTAAATACCGTAAAGAGCAAAAAGGCCGCAACACGGGCGTCGCCACCAGTGGCGCCACCGTGGCCTTTGGCGATTTCGGCCTGAAGTCCACAGACCGTGGCCGTCTGACGGCTCGCCAGATCGAGTCAGCCCGCCGGGCCATTTCGCGCCACGTCAAACGCGGTGGCCGCATCTGGATCCGCGTCTTCCCCGACAAGCCGATCTCCAAAAAGCCAGCCGAAGTCCGGATGGGCAACGGCAAAGGGGCGGTCGAGTACTACGTGGCCGAAATCCAGCCCGGCAAGGTGCTCTACGAAATCGTCGGTGTACCCGAGCAACTGGCGCGCGAGGCTTTCGAGCTGGCTGCCGCCAAGCTGCCGCTGCGCACCACCTTTGTGACCCGCATGTTGGGTCAGTAAACCGGAGCACCGCATGAACACCGCCGAACTGCGTCAAAAAGACGAAACCGCCCTGCTAGCCGAGGTCAAGTCGCTGCAAAAAGCGCACTTCAACCTGCGCATGCAAAAAGCCACCCAGCAGCTCAACAACAGCGCCACGCTGGGCGAAACCCGGCGCGCCATTGCCCGCGCCAAGACCATCTTGGCACAGAAACGCGCTGCCGCCCAACAAGGAGCGAAACCATGAGTGAAGCCACAACGGGTGCCGCACCGGCCCTCAAGCGCACCCTGATCGGTAAAGTGGTGAGCGACAAGCGCGCCAAGACCGTGACCGTGCTGGTCGAGCGCCGCGTCAAGCACGAGCTCTACGACAAAATCGTGATCAAGTCGAGCAAGTACCACGCGCACGACGAAGAAGGCGCCTACCACATGGGCGACGTGATCGAAATCACCGAGAGCCGGCCGCTGTCCAAAACCAAAAACTGGGTCGTGACCCGCTTGGTGCAAAAAGCCGGCTTGGTCTAAGCCCAGCCTGGTTTAAGCCCGGTTTGCTTTAAGCCTATTGGGTCGCTTCGGGCCAGCCCGAGCAGAAACCAACCGACAATCTCGGTTGGTTTTTTTGTTTCAACTCACCGGAGCGCCACCATGATCCAAGTCGGAGACCGACTGCCCGCCCTCACCTTGATGGAATACCACGAGCGCGAGGGCGAGGGTTGCAGCATAGGCCCCAACAAGGTCGAGCTCGCCAGCGCCACGGCGGGCAAGACCATCGCCCTGTTCGCGGTGCCCGGGGCCTTCACCCCGACCTGTTCGGTCAGCCACCTGCCGGGCTACCTGCAGCGCGGCGCCGAGTTCAAGGCCGCAGGCGTCGATGAAATCTGGTGCGTGAGCGTCAACGACGCCTTTGTCATGGGGGCTTGGGCGCGCGATCAGGGCACCGAAGGCAAAATCCGCTTGCTCGCCGACGGCGACGCCGCGCTGGCCAAGGCCACCGGCCTCACGCTCGACTTGAGCGGCCGTGGGCTTGGGCTGCGCAGCCAGCGCTACTCTATGCTGCTGCAAGACGGCGTGGTCAAGGTGCTCAACGTCGAGGGCGCGGGCAAGCTCGAGGTCTCGGACGCCGACACACTGCTGGCGCAACTGCGCGCGCTTTGAAGCCTGCCTAAGCGCTGGTCTGCACCGGGCGGGCTGGCGGGACTGGCCGTGGCGCGGTCGCTCGCCCTCCGGCCACACTTTCTGCCCGGATTACACCAGAGGCCAGTTGACCAGTGCGTAGCTCAAACCGGCTGCCACCGCGTAGCAGCCCGCAGCGAGCGCCCACTGCGCCGAGCCGTCTGGGCTCGCGGGCTGTGCCTGAGGCAGCACTTTGTCGCCCGTGACCATGGCCGCCACCAGCGCCTCGCGCTTGACCAGCTTGTAGTACACCAGTGCCAGCAGGTGCAGGGCGACCAAGCCGATCAGCAGCAGCTTGCCAACCTCATCGTGGTAGTTGCTGGCCACATCGACCCACTCGGGGCTGGCCCAGGCCACCCACGGGCCAGAGTAAAAGATGGCGTCGTCGGTGAGCAGGCCGCTAAACACCTGCAACAGCAGCACCAGCAGCAGCGCAAACACCGACAGCGCACCCAGGGGGTTGTGGCCGACTCGGTGCTCGAGTGGGCTGCGTCCGCTCAGATAAGCCCAAAGCGAGCCCGGCGTATAGATGAAGCTCGCAAAGCGCGACCAGCGCCCGCCCACAAAACCCCAGAGCAGGCGAAACAGCAGCAGCGAGAGCACGAAGTAGCCCAGCCACAGGTGCCACTCCATCCACAGCCCGCCTACGTTACCGGTGACGATCAATCCCACCACCGTCAAGGTCAAAGACCAATGAAACAGCCTTGTCGGCCCATCCCAAACGCGAACCCGATGCATCGGTTTGACCCACTAAAAACCAGAGAAAATCAGTCGGAAAATGCCGCTGTCACAAAAGCGTGACGATGCTAGCATAGACTTATTGCATCTTGTGACGTTGCTTGCAACCCGTCTCACGCCACCTATCACCAGAAGGTCCCATGAAGCCCAAGCTGTACGCCACCGCCTTTTTAGCTGCCGCCCTGCTCGCTACCGCTGGTTTTGCACAAGCCCAATTCCGCACCCCGCAAGGCGCCATCGACTATCGGCAAGGGGCGTTTGAGGTCATGGGCCACCATTTTGGCCGCGTGGGCGCCATGGCCAACGGTCGCGTGCCTTTTGACGCCGCTGTGGTGCAGCAAAACATGGCCATTATCATGACGCTGTCGCGCCTGCCTTGGGCCGGTTTTACCCCCGAAACCCAAGGCCTGCCCAGCAGGGCCAAGCCCGTGGTGTGGACCGAGCGCGCGCGCTTCGATGCCGCTGCTCAAGACACCGCACGCGCGCTCACCGCCTTGAACGCCGCTTCCATGACCAACGACCTGGCCGCCGTGCGCCGTGCCTTTGGCGAAACCGCCGCCTCGTGCAAGGCTTGCCACGACAATTTCCGCGATTAAACCCATCAAGGACGCTGGGTGGGCTTTAGCGCTGGGCCAACAAGCCTTCCACAAAGGCGTTGAGCGCAGTGGCATCGGTGGGCCCCAAATAGCGCTTAACGATGCGCGCCTGCCGGTCGAGCACAAAGGTGGTGGGCGTCAGTCGCACCTCGCCCCAGTCGCGCGCCAAGGCGCCGTTGTGGTCGAGCGCCACCTTAAACGGCAGCTGCCGTGTGCGCGCAAAGTTGGCGACCCATTCCGGCGGGTCGTGGCTCATGGCCACCGCGATGGTGTCAAAGCCGCGCTCGCGGTGCCGTTGGTACAAGGCCACCAGATCGGGCATTTTTTGCACACAAGTTACGCAGGTCGTGGCCCAGAAGTTGACCAGAGTGACTTGGCCGCGCAAATCGGCATCGGTGACCGTGCTGCCGTCGAGCAGCAAAAAGCGCGAAGCCGGTGCCGCATTGCTGGCGCCGCAGCCACTCAAGGTGAGCGCTGCAGCGGCTGCCAAACCCCATTGAAACTGGCGCCGGTTCAGGCGCGGTGTAAGCGTGTGCATGGTGCGTATCCTGTGGTCAACGAGCCGGCGCCGCAGCGGAGCGGGCTCATGTTTAGAGCCGTACTGTAGCGCCATAGCCACTTGGGTGACGCCGCAGGTGCAAAAGTTCGACGCACGCACTGGTGCAAGCCCACGACGCAAGCAGCGGCGCATCGCATAATCGCCCCCATGAACGGCATCATCGTCATCGCCCACGCGCCGCTGGCATCGGCCTTGCGCGAGTGCGTGCTGCACGTGTTCCCCGATGCCGCGCCATGCCTGCAGGCGCTCGACATTCCCGCGCAGCAAACGCCCGAGGCCAGCCTGGAGCAGCTGCGCGCGCTGCTGCGCGAATCCGGCGCCAGCGATCACCTGTTGCTGACCGACCTGGTGGGGGCCACGCCGTGCAACGTGGCCAGCCAGTCCACCGACGGCGTGCACACGCGGCTGCTGGCCGGGGTCAACCTGCCCATGTTGCTGCGCGCGGTCTCGTACCGCCATGAAGCGCTGGACACCCTGTGCGAGCGCGCCCAGCAAGGGGGCACCCTGGGCGTGCTGATGTTGCCAGGCATCCCCGCGCAAGCGCAGCAACGATCCCATACCAGCCCGACCCATGCTCAAAACCAGCGCGACCATCAGCAATAAACTCGGGCTGCACGCCCGCGCCTCGGCCAAGCTCACCAAGCTGGCCGGGCAGTACGCTTGCGAGGTCTGGATGAGTCGGGGTGGGCGGCGCATCAATGCCAAGAGCATCATGGGTGTGATGATGTTGGCCGCGGGCTTGGGGTCGCAGGTGGAAATCGAAACCGATGGCCCCGACGAGCAAGAGGCCATGCAGGCGCTGTTGGCCTTGATCGACGACAAATTCGGAGAGGGGGAATGACTTTCAGCGTGCATGGACAAGCGGTTTCGCGTGGCGTGGCGATCGGCCGCGCGGTGCTGGTGACCTCCAGCCGCATCGACGTGGCGCACTATTTTGTGGCGCCCGAGCAGATGCGCGCCGAGCTGGAGCGCTTGCGCGAGGCGCGCGATGCGGTGATCGCCGAAATCGAGCGCGTGCAGCGCAGCCTGCACGAGAGCGCCACCCTCGAGGCGCACCCCGAACTCACGGCCTTGCTCGATGTGCACCTGATGCTGCTGCAAGACGTGCAGTTGCAAGAAGGCGTGGCGCACTGGGTGCAAGAGCGGCGCTACAACGCCGAATGGGCGCTGACGGCGCAGCTGGAACTGGTGGTCAAGCAGTTTGACGAGATGCAAGACCCCTACCTGCGCGAGCGCAAGGCCGACTTTGAGCAGTTGGTCGAGCGCATGCTGCAGCACATGCGCGGTTCGGTCTCGCCGATGGCGGTGGGGCTGCCTGCCACGGCGGCGCAGATGGTCAGCCAAAACACCAAAGACCCGCTGGTGCTGGTGGCGCACGACCTCTCGCCGGCCGACACGCTGCAGTTCAAGCACAGCGTGTTTGTGGGCTTCGTCACCGATGTCGGGGGCAAGACCAGCCACACGGCGATCGTGGCGCGCAGCATGGATATTCCGGCGGTGGTAGGCGCGCGCGGCGCCAGCCAGATGGTGCGCCAGGACGACTGGGTGGTGATCGACGGCGACGCCGGGGTGCTGATCGTCAACCCCTCCGACATCGTGCTGGCCGAGTACGGCTTCAAGCAGCGCCAGGGCGAAGTCGAGCGCCAGCGGCTGGCGCGCATCAAAAACACCCCAGCCGTGACGCTCGACGGCGAGCGCGTGGAATTGCTGGCCAACATCGAGCAGCCCTCGGACACGCTGCCGGCGCTGGCCGTGAGCGCCGTGGGCGTGGGGCTGTTTCGCACCGAATTTTTGTTCATGGGTCGCGCCCACGGCAAGCTGCCCGACGAAGACGAGCAGTACGAGGCCTACCGCGCCGCCGTCGAGGGCATGCACGGGCTGCCGGTGACCATTCGCAGCGTGGATGTGGGGGCCGACAAACCGCTCGACCGCAGCCGCGTCGACGAGCACCTCAACCCGGCGCTGGGGCTGCGCGCGATCCGCTGGAGCCTGTCGGAGCCGGCCATGTTTCTGACGCAAGTGCGCGCGGTGCTGCGCGCGGCCGCCCACGGCAAGGTCAATTTGCTGATCCCGATGCTGGCGCACCTGCGCGAGGTGCAGCAGGTCAAGGCGCTGCTGGCCAAGGCGCGGGCGCAGCTCGACGCCAGCGCGGCCGTGCATGGGCCGGTGCGCTTGGGCGCGATGATCGAAATCCCGGCTGCGGCCTTGGCGCTGCGGCTGTTCATGAAGCACTTCGATTTTTTCTCGATCGGCACCAACGACCTGATCCAGTACACGCTGGCCATCGACCGCGTCGATGAAAGCGTGGCGCACCTGTACGACCCGCTGCACCCGGCGGTGCTGCAGCTGGTGGCGGGCGCGATCGCGGAATGCCGCGACCAGGGCAAACCGGTGAGCGTGTGCGGCGAAATGGCCGGCGACCCCACCATGACACGGCTGCTGCTGGGCTTGGGGCTGCGCAGTTTTTCCATGCACCCGAGCCAGATTTTGGCCGTCAAGCAACAGGTTTTGCGTGCCGACACGCGCAAGTTGCGGCTCTGGGCGCAGCAGGTTATCGAGAGCGAAGACCCGGCCGTGCAGATGGCCAACTGAGGTCGGTTGCTTTAGGCTGTGGCCTGCAACGGTTTTGGCTCAATAGACCAGATTGCGTTTTTATCAATCGACTCCGTTTTGCGCTACACTGCAGCTCGATTGAAGTCAAGGACTGCAGGCTTCGCGGCGGTCGGCGTCAGGGATGCCGATATGCCAAAGCCCTCACGGAGTGGAAATGACCCCAGACACCGCCCTGCCGCTGCCAGATCAGCAGGCAGCGCCTGAACGCGACGATTTGTTGCACTGCCTGATCGTGCTGGCGCGCCTACACGGGCAGGCGCTGACGCGCGACGGCGCCTTGGCTGGCTTGCCCACCCCAGACGGGCGGCTGACGCCATCGCTGTTTGAGCGCGCCGCGCACCGCGCTGGCCTGAGCAGCAAGCTGGTGCGCCAGCCCATCGCCAAACTGCGCGCCGAGCTGCTGCCGGTGGTGCTGCTGCTCGATGAGCAGTCGGCCTGCGTGTTGCTCGAGCGCAGCGCCGACGGGGCCAGCGTGCGCGTGATTTTCCCCGAGCTGGGCGAGGCCGCGGTCGATCTGCCCACGGCTCAGCTCGAGGCCCGCTACAGCGGCCGCGCCCTCTACGCCCGGCCGCGCACCCGCTACGACGCGCGCACCCCAGCGGTCAAAGCGGTGCGCGGCGAACACTGGTTTTGGGGCGTGATCGCCGAAAACCGGCGCCTGTACCGCGACGTGCTGCTGGCGGCGTTCTTGACCAATCTGTTCGCGGTGGCGATGCCGCTGTTCATGATGAACGTCTATGACCGCGTGGTGCCCAACCAGGCCTTTGACACCCTGTGGGTGCTCTCGGCCGGCATCGCCATCATCGTGCTGGGCGACCTGATGCTCAAGGTCATGCGCAGCCGCTTCGTGGACTTGGCCAGCAGCCGCGCCGACGTCAAGCTGTCGGCCTTCATCATGGAGCGCGTGCTGGGCATGCGCATGGAGCAGCGCCCGGCCTCGGCCGGCTCCTTCGCCGCCAATTTGCGCGCCTTCGAGTCGGTGCGCGACTTCATCGGCTCGGCCACCGTGGTGGCTTTTATCGACCTGCCCTTTGCGCTGATCTTCTTCCTCGTGATCGGCTGGATCGCGCCCATGATGCTGATCCCCTTGTTCATCGGCGCGGCGGTGTTGCTGCTCTACGCGCTGGCCGTGCAAGGGCGCATGCACACCCTCACCGAAACCACCTACCGCGCCAGTGCGCAGCGCAATGCCACCCTGATCGAGGGCTTGGTCGGTTTCGAGACCCTCAAAGCACTGGCCGCCGAAGCCCCGATCCAGCGCAAATGGGAACAAAGCGCCGCCCTGCTGGCGCGGGTTGGGGCGCAGCTGCGGCTGCTCTCGGCCAGTTCCGGCCACACGGCGGCCTTTGTGCAAGGGTCGGTCACGATCGCCATCGTCATCCTGGGGGTCTATCTGATCGGTGCGCGCGAGCTCACCATGGGCGGGCTCATCGCCTGCTCGATGCTGGCCTCGCGCGCCATGGCGCCCATCGGCCAGGTGGCCGGATTGCTGGTGCAGTACCACACCGCTTCCACCGCCCTGAGCTCGCTCGAAGAGGTGATGCAGCGCGAAGTGGAGCGCCCCGACGGCGCCAACTTCATCACCCGCGGCCGAATTGAGGGCGCGATCGAGTTCAAAGACGTCTCGTTCAACTACCCCGGCCAGAGCAACGCCTCGCTGCGCAACGTCAGTTTTCGCATCAAAGCCGGCGAGCGCGTGGCCATTCTGGGGCGCATCGGCTCGGGCAAAACGACGCTGGAAAAGCTCATCCTCGGCCTGTACCGGCCCACCAGCGGCGCGGTGCTGATCGACGGCATCGACTTGCGCCAGCTCGACCCGGCCGAGCTGCGCCGGCACATCGGCTACGTGCAGCAAGACGTGATGCTGTTTTACGGCAGCTTGCGCGACAACATCACGCTGGGCGCGCCGCTGGCCGACGACGCCGACGTGCTCAAGGCCGCCACCCTCAGCGGCATCGTGGAGCTGGTCAACCAGCAACCCGAGGGTTTCGACATGCTCGTCGGGGAACGTGGCGAATCGCTCTCGGGCGGCCAGCGCCAAGGGGTGGCGATCGCCCGCGCGGTGATCAACGACCCGTCCATTTTGCTGCTCGATGAGCCCACCTCCTCGATGGACCACTCGAGCGAGGAGGACATCAAAAAACGCCTGCAGCAGTTTGTACCCGGCAAGACCGTGGTGCTGGTGAGCCACCGAACTTCTTTGCTCGATCTGGTTGAACGCATCATCGTCATGGACGCAGGCCGCATCGTCGCCGATGGCCCCAAAGAGCAGGTGATTCAGGCGCTGCGCCAAGGCCGGATCGGAAAGGCGGCGTGATGAGCGACCTCGAGCAAAAAACCTTTGAGCGCATCGGTCAAGCGACCAAGGCCGGTGAGCGTGTGGGCAACCCCTTGTTTGGCAAGGTGGCGCAGCGGCTGGCGCGCGACGATGCGCCCGCTGGCGACGCGCTCGACTGGGCCGCAGACGCCGATTGGGCCCAGTTGCAACAAGAACCCCTGCGCGCGCGCCGCCTGTTGCGCTGGAGCGCCGTGCTGGTGCTGCTGCTGGTGTTGTGGGCTTCGGTGGCCAAGGTCGATCAGGTGACCCGCGGCGAAGGCCGGGTGGTGCCCAGCCAGCAGGTGCAGATCGTGCAAAGCGTCGATGGCGGGGTGGTGAACGAAATCCTGGTGCGCGAAGGCCAGGTGGTGGAGGCCGATCAGGTGCTCATGCGCGTGGATCCGACGCGCTTTGCGGCCAACTTGGGCGAAACCCGGGTTTCGCAAATGGCGCTCGAAGCCCGGGCCGAGCGCTTGCGGGCGCTCATTCAAGGCCGCGGCTTCAACCCGGCCGTGGAGCTGGAGCGCGAGGCACCGGCCATCGTGGCCCAAGAGCGCAGCCTGTTCGAGTCGCGCCGGGCCGAGATCAGCGCCCAGATTTCGATCACCCAAAGCCAGTTGCTGCAGCGCCGGCAAGAGCTCACCGAGGCCCAGTCGCGGCGCGACTCGGCCGCCAGCAGCCTGAGCCTTGTGCAGCGCGAGCTGACCGCCACGCGCCCGCTGGTGGGCAGCGGCGCGGTGTCCGAAGTCGAGGTGCTGCGCCTGGAGCAGCAGGTCTCGCGTCTGGTGGGCGAGCGCGACCAAGCGGCGGCGCAGATCTCGCGCGTGCAGGCGGCCATCACCGAGGCCCAGCGGCGCATCGAAGAAGTGCAGCTCACGGCGCGGAACCAGATGAGCGCCGAACTCTCCGACACCATGAGCCGCCTGTCCACTCTGGCTGAAGGCGGGCGCGCGCTCGAAGACCGGGTGGTGCGGGCCGACATCCGCTCGCCCCTGCGCGGCACGGTCAGCCGCCTGCACGTCAACACCTTGGGCGCGGTGGTGCAACCCGGGCGCGAGGTGGTGGAAATCGTGCCGCTGGATGACGCCCTGATTCTGGAAGCGCGCATCGCACCGCGCGACATCGGCTTTCTGCGCCCCGGCCTCGAGGCGATGGTCAAGTTCACCGCCTACGACTTCGCCATTTATGGCGGCCTGCAAGCCGATGTTGTGCACATCGGCGCCGACACCGTGATCGACGAGCAGGGCAACGCCTTTTTCGTCGTGCGCTTGCGCACCCGCCAAGCGACGCTGGGCGAGGGCCTGCCGATCATCCCCGGCATGGTGGCGCAAGTCGATATCCTGACCGGCAAACGCACGATTCTGAGCTATCTGCTCAAGCCCGTGTTGCGGGCCAAAGAAAACGCCCTCTCCGAACGCTGACACCATACGCCAGGGATCCGCATGAGCCAAGCCTATTTTTTGGTCCATTCCGCTGCCGCCAATCAGGCCTTGCCGACCCCATCCGAGCGCTGGGTGCAGGCCTTTGCCGAGGGGCGGTGGGTGACTTGGAGCCATTTGCTGGCGCTGGTGCGTCCGGGCGATACGGTCTGGATGCCGGTGAGCCAGCCGCAGTGGCCGGCGCGCATCGCCGAATTGCTGGTGCAGCGCCCCGGCTGCTTGGTGGTGGTGCTCAGCAGCGTGCCCGAAGACGCTGAAGGCTTGCGCGCGCTCGATGCCGGTGCCCGCGGCTACTGCCATTTGCAGGCCGTGCCCGAGCTGCTGCGCGAAGTCGAGCAGGTGGTGGTGCACGGCGGGCTGTGGGTCGGGCCCAGCCTGGTGCAGCGCCTGGTGGCCGCGACGCGCGAGCTGGTGCAGCGCCACCCGGGTTCGGGCAGCGGCGCGGGTTGCGACTTGTCGGCCCTGTCTGAGCGCGAGGCGCAAGTGGCGCGCGCCGTGGCCTTGGGCAAGAGCAACAAAGAAGTGGCCGAGCAGTTGTTCATCTCGGAGCGCACCGTCAAGGCCCACTTGGGGGCCATTTTTGACAAACTGGGCGTGCGCGACCGCGTGCAATTGGTGCTTCGGCTGCAAAGCAGCTTGCCGGCCGACGTGCCCGGGGTACGCCCATGAGCCCGCATCCCGCGCTGCAGCCCGATGAGGGCCCGGTGCCGCCGCAGCCGGCAGACCAGCAGGGCCAGCGCGAGCTGGCCGATTCGGACAGCGGCTTGGCGCGCGTCACCGAAGACCTGATCGACATCCTGATTCTGCGCGGCCTGATCCAGTTCACCGACTTTCCGCCCGCCGCGCAGGCCAAGCTGTTGTCGCGCCGCCAGACCCGCGCCACCCTCAGCCGTCGGCTGCGCTTGCTCGACGAACACGGCGACGAGACGCTCTGAGGCAATCGGGCTCCGCTGCAGTCTGTGCCAGCGTGCCGCGTTAAGATCGACGCATGGTGTGGCTGGAGCAATTTTTCGCGCTGCTGGCGGGCTTGGCTCGCGGGCTCGGGCGTTGGTGCCTGAACTGGTGGCGCATCATCCACTTGGGGGCGGTGATTTTGGTGTTGGCGCTGTCGCCCTCGAGCTACAGCCGGCAGCGCTGGCCGGTGCTTGCCACGCACGTTTACCAAGCCACGGCGCCGGTGCTGCTGTGGTTCATCGCCTTGTCGGCGCTGTTTGGCGTGGTGCTGATCCGCATCGTGGTCGTCACGGCCACCGGCATGGGGCTGTCGCAGTACGCGGTCGAGATGGTGGTGCGGGTGCTGGTGCTCGAGCTCATCCCGCTGGCGGCGGCCTTGTTCGTGGCCTTGCGCTGCAGCATCGGGCAGGCCGAGGAAATTCTGAACTTGCGCCGCCAAGGGGTGTTCGAGCAATTGCAAGCCGAAGGCAAAGACGCCCTGCACTGGCTGGTGTTGCCGCGGGCGCTGGCTGGTATCTTTGCCGTGTTTACGCTTGTGGCCTTGAGCGCGCTGGTGTCGCTGCTGTTGGCTTATCTGAACATCTACGGCCTCAGCCCCTGGGCCCTCGACGCGTACCTGCACCTGGTCGGGCGCGTGTTCAGCCCCGAGGTGACGCTGATCTTCGCCTTCAAAACTTTTTTCTTTGCCCTCACGGTGGCACTGGTGCCGCTGGCTTCGAGCCTGTACGATCCGGTCGATCCCGGGCAGCGGGCCAGCACCGAACTGCAGCTCCTGATGCGCCTGTTCATGGCCTTGCTGCTGATTCAGTTGGTTTCGCTGCTGGGCAACTACGCCTGAGAGGCTGACGGAAACCATGAGCACCGAAGACACCGACACCGTCGAACGCACCATCCGCCAGGCGCGCGTGCAGCACGTCGAGTTCAAGGCTGCGGTGCTGCTGGCGCTGCTGCTGGCGCTGTTGCTGGGATCGGCCGCGTTTTTGCTGTACGCACGCGGTGCCTTCGAGCCCACCCAAGAGCTGGTGCTGATCGCCGACGACTCCGAGGGGGTGACGATCGGCATGGACCTGACCTTCTCGGGCTTTCCGATCGGGCGCGTGCGCCGCGTCGGGCTGGGCGACGACGGCAGCGTGCGCATCTGGGTCGATGTGCGCAGCAGCGAGGCGCGCTGGTTGCGCGAAAGCAGCGTCTTCACCCTCGAGCGCAGCCTCGTGGGCGCGACCCGTTTGCGCGCCTTCACCGGCATGATGGAAGACCCGCCGCTGCCCGACGGCGCCGAGCGCACGGTGCTCAAGGGCGACGCCATGGCCGATTTGCCCCGCATCGTGATCCAAGTTCGCGATCTGATGCACAACCTTCAGGGCATGACCGCCGAGCAGGCGCCGCTCAACGCCAGCTTGCGCAACGTGCAGCGGGCCAGCGAAACGCTCACCGGGCCGCAAGGCGCGCTGGGGCTGCTGGTGGGCAACCCCGAGGACCGCGCGCGCTTCATGCAGGTGATCGACGAGAGCAACGCCTTGCTGCGCCGCCTCGAGGCGGTGGCCGCACGCGCCGAGTCGCTGGTGGGCAACGCCGACCAGCGCGTGTTCGGCGCCGACGGTCTGATGACCGACACCCAAGCGGCGGTGCGCCAGATCGAGGGGCTGTTGGCCGATGCCCGCCAGTCGCTGCAAAAGGTCGATGCGGTGCTGGTCGAGGCCCAAGGCATCGCGCAAAACACGCGCGCCGCCACCGTCGATCTGGACCAGTTGCGCGTCGAGGTGGAGGCCAATTTGCGCCGCATCGACGCCTTGCTCAGCGACCTCAACCGCCGCTGGCCGCTGGCCCGCGACACCGAGTTGAGGGTGCCCTGAGAGGCTCAGAGGCAATCGTTCATGCCCGCCTTGACGCACCCAAACACCGCCTGAGCCCCTGATGTTTACACACGTTTTAACCATTGCAGACCAAGCCCGCGCCGTGGGCCGAAGGTTCGGTCTGTGGGCCGTGCTGGGGTTGCTGGTGGGGCTGCTGGCGGGCTGTGCCGCCGGGCCGCGCGTGCCCGATTGGCAGATTGAAGCCCACGGGGCGCAGCAGCGCGCCATTCGGGCCGAGCTTGAGGGCCGCCAGCGGGTGGCCGAACTGGAGTGGCAGCGCGCCCGCGAGGCCGCCCAGCGCACCGCGCGCGCCGACCAGATGGCGCGCTTGGCCCTGAGCCGCTGTGCCGTGGCCCAGGCAGCCCTCGATCTGGCCGAGCGCTGCGAGGCGGCGCAGCCCGTGCTGCCCCGCGCCGGCGCGGCCGAGCAAGCCTACGCCCGCTACCTGCTCGGGCAGGCGCAGGCCGCCGACCTTGAGTGGCTACCGAGCGCCCACCGGCCGACGGCGCGGCGCTTGCTCGAGCCTGCCGCCGCCGGCGAAGCCGTGGCGCTGTTGCGCGCCATCGACGACCCGCTGGCGCGCTTGGTGGCGGCCAGCGTGTGGCTGCGCGCGCAGCGGCTCGACCCCGAGGCGCTGGCGCTGGCGGTGCAGACGGCCTCCGAGCAAGGCTGGCGCCGGCCCCTGCTGGCGTGGCTGCGCGTGCAGGTGGACATGGCGCAGCGCCGTGGCGAGGCCGAGCTGGCCGCAGCAGCGCAGCAGCGCATCGAGTGGCTGTTGGCTGCCCCCGCCGCACCAGCCACCCTCGCACCAGCCACCCCAGCGCGCAGCGGCCCCTGAACGCCATCCGCGCGCGGTTGCGGAACCTTTAGCCCGCTTTCGTGCCAAAATCACAGGGCTGATGCCCAAGCGGATGGCCCGATCCGGGCCTATTTACTTTATTGCATTAACTGGGCCGCTATGAAAACCAAATTTCACTTAAACAAAAGGCCGTCGATGCGCCCTGCATACGGTGCCGGCGCCAGAGCCGAGCTCGGCGTGGCGGTGGCGCTCATCGACGAACGCTACCTGCTCTGGTTGGCCAAGCAGCAGCCCAACCCACCCAGCGAGGCGCTCCATCGGGGCTTGTACCAAGCGGTGTTTTCGCAACTGGCGCGGCACTGTGGCGCCGAAGCGGCCGTGTTGCGCAGCTACCTCTACACCGACCAGCAACCCAGCGAGCTGTGCGACGACCTGGTGGTGCGCATGGTGCCGGCCCACGCCAGCGACGGCGGCGCCGCGCTGGTGCGCGCGTTGGGTTTGGAGCTGACGCAACTGGCCAGCCGCGGCGGCTGCGCCATGGCGCTGCTGGCCAGCGACGACGAACGCCTCATCCCCTACATCGACGAAGCGCAGTGGCGCGGCCTCAAGGTGGTGATGGTGACCGACGCCTCGGCGCAGGACTTCGGCCTGCTGATGGGCCAGGACCCGAGCTGGGCACGGCTGCTGATGCAAGCCGATCGCCGCGTCAGCCTCAACGAGGCCGCTTGGGCGGCCCTGAGCCACGGGCAGTCTGAGGGCTTGGGCTATGTGCCCAACCGCGCGCCGCCAGCCGACCGGCGCGAGTTCGAGCGCGAATCTGAACACGAACACGAGCCCGAGCACGGCTTCGCCTTGGCCGAGCCGGCCCATGCCGACCAGCAGCCCGATGGCGCGTGGCTCGAGCAGGTGCAGCAGGTGATCGACGAATGGTGGCGCGAAGAGACCCCGCATGCGCGGCTCGACCTGTACGAAGAAATGCAAAACAGCCACGGCGTGCCGCCCGAGACCGACCGCCATCTGCTGCTGCGCGTGCGCCGCGGGCTGGGTCGCACGCTGAGCTTTCCCGAGAAAAAAGCGATGCGCGAAATGATCCGTGCGGCCGTGCTGGCGCAGTCGCCCGTGGCCGATGAAGCCGTTGACCTCTGACCCAACGCCGCCATCGGTCGCATCGGATGCCGACGGCCAGCAGCTGGCCGCGTGGCTGGCGAGCGTGGCCGGGCGCTACTTGCTGGCGTGGGAGCAGGAGCGCTTTGATGAAGCGGTGACCGACTGCTTCGGCTACCACGCCCTGCAGTTGGGCTTGCCGCAGCTCGATGCCTTGCGCGCCAACCGCATGCCCAAGCGCTGGCTGGCGGTGCTCGAGCCGTCGATGGCCACGGCGTGGCAGCGCCGGTCTGATCGGGACCATGAGGGCGCCCCGCTGCCACCCTGCAGCGCACGCGTGGCGCTGGTGACACACGCGGCGGCGCTGCCCTTTGCAGAAAACACGCTCGATTTGGTCGTTTTGCCGCACACGCTCGAGTTCAGCGCCGACCCGCACGCCGTGCTGCGCGAGGTGCAGCGGGTCTTGCTGCCCGAGGGCCGCTTGGTGGTCTGTGGCCTGAACCCGTGGAGCCTGTGGGGCTGGGGCCAGCTGCGGGCGCGCCTGTTGGCGCGCGTCGGGCTCAAGCGCTCGCGCTGGGCGCGGCCGTTCCTGCCCGAAGCCGGCGAGTTCATCGGCCACCGCCGGTTGCGCGACTGGCTGCAACTGCTGGGGCTGGAAGTCGAGTCGTGCCGCATGGGCTGTTACCGGCCGGCGCTGCAGTCTGAGCTCTGGTTGCAGCGTTGCAGTTGGATGGAGCGGGCCGGGGCGCGCTACTGGCCCATTTTGGGCAACGCCTACTGCATGGTGGCCGTCAAGCGGGTGCGTGGGCTGCGTTTGCTGGGGCCGGCCTGGAGGCCCAAGCGGGTCGCGGCCGAGCAGGTGGCGGTGGCCCGTCAGGCCAGCGCCGCCCAGCTGGATGGCGAAGGCCAATCGCCCGCATGAACAGCGTGGTCATCTACACCGATGGGGCCTGCAAGGGCAACCCCGGCCCGGGTGGCTGGGGCGTGCTGCTGCGCAGCGAGGCCGCGGTCAAAGAGCTGTACGGCGGTGAAGCGCAGACCACCAACAACCGCATGGAGCTCACCGCCGTGATCCAAGCCTTGCAAGCCCTCAAGCGCCCCTGCCGCGTCACCCTGTGGCTGGACAGCGAGTACGTGCGCAAAGGCATCACCGAATGGCTGCCGGGCTGGAAGGCCAAGGGCTGGAAGACGGCGGCGCGCCAACCGGTCAAAAACGTCGATCTGTGGCAGCAGCTCGACGCCTTGGTGCAGCAAGGTGGGCATGCAATCGACTGGCGCTGGGTTAAAGGCCATGCCGGCGACCCCGGCAACGAGCGCGCCGATGCCTTGGCCAACTTGGGCGTGGCGCAGGCGCGCGCAGCGGCCCGTTAGCTGGCTTTGCGCAGCGCGGTGGGCTCGAGCGGCAGCAGCACCGGTTTGCAGAGCATTTCGATCAGCACCAGCACCCGGCGTTCGCCCTCGGCGATTTGGTACACCCCCTCGAGGCCGACAAAAGGCCCTTGGGTGACGCGCACCCGTTCGCCGGTTTGGAACAAAGGCACCACTTGGCCGCGCAGATGGCTTTCGTGCAGCCGCAGCTGCTCGACCAGCGCGCCGGGCACCTTGGCCGGCTCGCCGCCAAAGGTCACCAAGCGGCTCACGCCCACGGTGGAGCGGATGGGGCCCCAGCTGCGGGATTGCAAATCGGTATCGAGCTCGATGAACAGGTAGCGGGGAAACAAGGGCTCGTCGCAGGTGTCGAGCTTGGCGCGGCGCAGCTTTTCGGTGCGCAGCAGCGGCAGGTAGCAGCAAAAACCCTGGCGCTCAAGATGCTCCAGCGCACACAGTTCCCTGCGTGGCTTGGTGTGTACAAGATACCAGTGCAATGCCAACCCTCCGAAAGCCGTTTTATGCGCCAGATTTTAGCTGGGCAAGCCTGACGCCGCAACGAAAGACCCCGCAACCAAGACCCTGCATCGCCCAAGTAAAATGCGGGAATTGTGCTCGGCTTGTGCGCCGGTGCATCGGCTCGATGGGTTCCCTCGCCCCCATCTCGAAAAAAAAGGACTGTCATGACTTTGCTCCTATCGGGTGCGCCCAACGGGCGGCCCTTCCCTGTGCCCGCCTTGTCCGTTCCATCCGCTCCATCCGCTTCGGTTGCGGCGCTGCAGCCATGACGGCGGCGCTACCCAAGGCGGTGGTGCTGCTCAGCGGTGGGCTCGATTCGGCCACCGTGCTGGCCCTGGCGCGCGAACGCGGCTTTGCCACCTGCGCCCTGAGCTTCGACTACGGCCAGCGCCACGCCCACGAGCTGGACTTGGCGCGGGCGCAAGCGCGGGCCCAAGGGGCGCACCAGCACGTCACGCTGCCGGTCGATCTGCGCGCCTTTGGTGGCTCGGCCCTGACCGAAGCCGCCCTCGAGGTGCCCAAGCACCGCTCGCTGGCGGCGCTGGCGCAGGGCATCCCCAGCACCTATGTGCCGGCGCGCAACACGGTGTTTCTGAGCCTGGCGCTGGCCTGGGCCGAAACCCTGGGCAGTACAGACATCTTCATCGGCGTCAACGCGCTCGATTACTCCGGCTACCCAGACTGTCGCCCGGCCTTCATCCAGGCCTTCGAGGCCATGGCCAATTTGGCCACCCGGGCCGGGGTAGAGGGTGCGCAAAGGGTGCGCATCCACGCCCCCTTGCAGCACCTGGGCAAAGCCGAGATCGTGCGCGAGGCGTTACGCCTAGGCGTTGACATGGCGCAGACTTGTAGCTGCTACGACCCGGGGCCACAGGGCCTGCCCTGCGGCGCCTGCGACGCCTGTCTGCTGCGCGCCAAGGGTTTTGCCGAGGCGGGCTGCCCCGACCCTTTGCTGCAGCGCTTTGGCGCGCACCCGTGAAGCGGTTGGCCTTATGCTGAATCTCCAACACTGCGCTCAAGCCGGCTTCGAGGCCGCCCGGCAGTTGCATGGCCGCCCAGCGCAGCACCCGCAGGCGCGCCTGCATGGCCACAGCTTCGTGGCGCGGCTGCGCGCCCACGCCGCGCCCGGCTGGGCGCTGTGCCCGGGCACCGAAGTCGAACAGCTGCAGCAGCACCTGGAGGCGGTGACGGCGGTGCTGGACCACCGCCTGCTCAACGACTGCCTGCCCGAGCCCGACGACGCCGCGCTGGCGCGCTGGCTGCAGCAGCGCTTGCACCATGATGGCTTGCAAGGGGCCCAGATCGGGCTGCAGAGCACGCCGCGCAGCGGCTGCACGCTCGACGCCACCGGCCACGTGCACATCTGGCGGCGCTACCGCTTCGAGGCCGCGCACCAGTTGCCCCGCGTACCCGCTGGCCACAAGTGCGGCCGCATGCACGGGCACGGCTTCGAGGCGCTGCTCCATGTGCGGGCAGATGGGGGCGAGGCGGTGGCGGCCGATGCCATCGAGCGCGCCTGGGCGCCGCTGCAGCAGCGCCTGCACCGGCAGTGCCTGAACGACATCGCCGGGCTGGAAAACCCCACCAGCGAGGTGCTGTCGGCGTGGTTGTGGCAGCAGCTCGTGCCGGCGCTGCCGGCCTTGAGCCGGGTCACGGTATACGAGACTGCCTCGTGCGGCGCCCGCTACGACGGGCAGCGCTACCGCATCTGGAAAGACCTGACGCTCGACAGCGCGCGGCGGCTGCGCCAGGCCCCGGCCGAGCACCCTTTGGCTGCCCTGTACGGGCACACCTACACGCTGCGCCTGCATCTGGGCGGTGAGCTCGATGCGGTGCAGGGCTGGACGCTGGATTTTGGCGACGTCAAGCGCCTGTTCGACCCGATCTTCAAGGCCCTCGACCACCAGCCTTTGCACGAGTTGGCCGAGCGCGCCGCGTTGCCCGACTGCGATTGCGCGAGCCTTGCCGGCTGGATTTTGCAGCAGGGGCGGCGCGAGCTGGCGGCGTTGGAGCGGGTCGATCTGTACCAGACGCCTGGCTGCGGCGCACAGGTGCGGCTGCCATGAGCTACAGCGTCAAAGAGATTTTTTACACCCTGCAAGGCGAAGGGGCGCAGAGCGGCCGCGCCGCGGTGTTTTGCCGCTTTGCCGGCTGCAACCTGTGGAGCGGGCGCGAGGCCGACCGCGCCAGCGCCCAGTGCCGCTTTTGCGACACCGATTTTGTGGGCACCGACGGCGCCGGCGGTGGCCGGTTTGCCAGCGCGCAGGCGTTGGCGCAGGCGGTGCGCAGCCACTGGCGCGGCGGCAGCGGCGCAGGAGCGGGGCGGCCGCTGGTGGTGTGCACCGGGGGCGAGCCTTTGCTGCAGCTCGACGCCGCGCTGATCGAGGCGCTGCACAACGAGGGCTTTGAGATTGCGCTCGAGACCAATGGCACGCTGGACCTGCCCGCGGGCCTGGACTGGGTCTGCGTCAGCCCCAAAGCCGGCACCGAGCTGCGCGTGCGGCGCGGCGACGAGCTCAAGCTGGTCTATCCGCAGCCCGGGGCCGAGCCCGAGCGCTTTGCGGCGCTGGATTTTGCCCATTTCTTTTTGCAGCCGCTCGACGGCCCGCAGCGCGCCCAGCACACCCAGCAAGCGATCGATTACTGCATGGCGCAGCCGCAGTGGCGCCTGTCGCTGCAAACGCACAAGTGGCTGGGTATCCCCTGAGAGCCTCTGAGGCTGGGGCTACTTTAGGGCGGGGGGCAGTTCTGCGGGGGCGGGCGGCGGGCGGGCTGGGTGCGCTCTTGCTTAGGCGTCCTTCGGCCGCAATGGCGCTGCGAGCGCACCCAGCCCACCCGCCGCCCTTGGGTGTGGCCAGAGCCGTCCGCCGCCTACCGCCCTTGGGTGTGGCCTGCCGCCCGCCGCCGGCCGCACTTGGGTGTGGCCGTGCTGGCGCTGGCCGTTAAACTCTGAGCCCACCCCGCGCGGCGCACGATGGCAGCCGGGGCCGTTGCCGCCCACCCCCCTTCCCGCCCAGAAAGCCCCATTTTGTACGCCCTGTTTGACGAAGCCGGCAAGTTGCTCACCGGCCGCATCCTGTCTGAATCCGATGCCGCGCTGCAAGTCGAGCTTGAATCGGGCAAGCGCGTCAAGGTCAAGGCCGCCTTGGTGCTGCTGCGCTTTGCGCAACCCGAGCCGGCGGCGTTGCTGCAGGCGGCCGAGGCCCTGCGGCCCCAGATCGAGCTCGAGCTGGCGTGGGAGTTTGCCCCCGAGGCCGAGTTCGGCTTTGCCGAACTGGCGGCCGAGTATTTTCAAGACCCGCCCACGCTGGCGCAGCAGCTCGCGGCCTTGCTGCGCCTGAGCGAGGCCCCGCATTACTTTAGGCGCGCCGGCAAAGGCCGCTACAAAAAAGCCCCGGCCGAGGTGGTGCAGCAGGCGCTGGCGGCGATCGAGAAGAAAAAGCAGATTCAGGCCCAGACCGAGGCCTGGGCAGCCGATCTGGCTGCGGGCCAGTGCCCGCCGGCGGTGGCCCAGCAGCTCTACAAGATCCTGTTCCGGCCCGATAAAAACGCGCCCGAGTACAAGGCCGTGGTGCACGCCGCGCGCAGCACCCACACCGCCCCGCTGCTGCTGCTGCAGCGCGCCGGCGCCATCCGCAACGCCTACGAATTCCATTGGCAGCGCTTTTTGTTCGACCAGTTCCCCAAGGGCGTGGGGTTTGGGCCGCTGCCGCCCTTGCCGCCGCTGCCCGAGGGCTTGCCGCTGGCGGCGGTGCAGGCGTTTTCGATCGACGACTCGGGCACCACCGAGATCGACGACGCCCTGAGCCTGCAGGGCCTGGGCAGCGCCGTGGTCACGCTGGGCATCCACATTGCGGCGCCGGGGCTGGCGATCGAGCCCGGCAGCGCGCTCGACGAGGTGGCGCGCCAGCGGCTGTCCACGGTCTATATGCCGGGGCACAAAATCACCATGCTGCCCGATGCCGTGGTGCAGGCCTACACGCTGGATGCCGGGGGCGCGCGCCCGGCGCTGTCGTTGTATCTGCGCCTCGATGCCGCCACGCTCGAGCTGCAGGGTTTCGAGACGCGCATCGAGCAAGTGCCGATTGCGCACAACCTGCGCCACGACCAGATCGACCAAGGCGTGACCGCCGCTTGGCTGCAAGACCCCGAGGCCGAGGCCGGCGCGCCGCTGCCGCAGGAGGTGCTGGCGTTGCGAGCCGAATTGGCTTTTTTGTACCGGCTGGCGCTGCACTGCAAAGCCCGGCGCGAGCTGGTGCGCGGCA
Source organism: Serpentinimonas sp. SSL01 (assembly GCF_056323735.1). NCBI lineage: Bacteria > Pseudomonadati > Pseudomonadota > Betaproteobacteria > Burkholderiales > Comamonadaceae > Serpentinimonas > Serpentinimonas sp. SSL01. The sequence continues at coordinate 2,219,562 of NZ_CM150487.1, read as the reverse complement.
AACCCGAGACCTTCACCCGGCCCGACTACACCTTTGAGCTGCAAGATGTGCCGCCCGAGGGCCCGACGGGTGAGGAGCGCGTGCAGATCGGCACCCGCAGCCGCGGCGCACCGCTGGACTTGATGGTGGCCGAGGCCATGATCTTGGCCAACAGCACTTGGGGCCAGTGGCTTGCCGACTGCGGCGTGCCCGCCATTTACCGCAGCCAAGCCAGCTTGGCGCCGGGCATCAAGGTGCGCATGGGGGCCAAGGCGCTGCCGCACGCCGGCTTGGGGGTGGCTTGCTACGCCTGGAGCAGCTCGCCGCTGCGCCGCTACACCGATCTGGTCAACCAGTGGCAGCTGCTGGCCTGCGCGCGCCACGGCAAGGCGGCCGCGCTGGCGGCGCCGTTCAAGCCGCGCGACACCGCTTTGCTGGCCATCATCAGCGCCTTCGATGCCACCTACACCAGCTACGCGCAGTTTCAAAACGCCATGGAGCGCTACTGGACGCTGCGCTACGTGCAGCAGCAGCAGATCGGCGAACTGAGCGCCAGCGTCATCAAAGACGGCTTGGTGCGCGCCGACACCCTGCCGCTGGTGCTGCCTGCTGCCGGCAGCGCCGGCCTGGAGCGCGGCACCCCGGTGCGGGTGCGGCTGGGCAGCATCGACCTGATCGGGCTCGAGCTCTCGGCCAGCGTGATCGAGCAGCTGGCGCGCACCGCGCCGGGCAGCCCCGAGGCCGATGCGCTGGAAGAGGACGGCGAGGACGGCGCGCCCGAGCTGGCACCGGCGCTGGCGCTGGCGCTCGACCTCGACGAGGGTGCCGAGCCCGAGGCCGAGGCGCAGCCCGAGGCCGAACCCGAGGTACTGCCCGAGCCCGCTGCCTCTGCGCCCCTCAGGCGTAGCTGACCCAGGCGGCCTGCTCGGGCTGCGTCAGGTGGGGCAGGGTGTTAAAGCTCACCAGCGTATGGCGCTTGGGGTTGAAATCGAACTCGGTGAGCGCGGTGTTGCGCAGCCGCAGGTTGAGCTCGATCGCGGTCTCGGGCGTGGTGCCCAGCACCTGACCGACGGCGGTGGCGATCGGGCCGCCGCTGCTGACGATCAGCACCCGACCCGTGTGCAGGGTGCGCACCCGCTCCAGCACGGCGTTGACGCCAGCGACGAAATCCGCGTGGCTGCCCATGCCGCGCGGCGTCAGCACGCCGGCCGACCACTGGCGCAGCGCGTCGCGCAGCAGCCGAAAATGCTCGCGGTAGCCCTGCGGGGTGTGCGCCGGGGCGCTGGGGTGGGCGTGCAGGGCCTCGATCAGGGCGGCGCTGTCGTACTCGTTCAGCTCGGGCCACTCATGCGGCTCGAGGCTGCTGCCCAGCCCCTGCGCGATGCCCGCCCAGGTTTGGCGATGGCGCAGCAGGGTGCCGGTGTAAACGGCGTCGAAATGCAGGCCGTGCGCGCGCCAGTGCTCGCCTAGGCGCTGGCTTTGGTGCTGCCCGAGCGGACTGAGGCGGTCGTAGTCGTCGCTGCCAAACGAGGCTTGGCCGTGGCGCACCAGGTAGAGGGTTCCCATGGGGGCGATTGTGGTGCTTTATGGCGCCGCCAGTTGACGCCTGATGCCTCCAGCGCGTCGCCGAGGCGACCGGGCCCCGTCAGCCCGGCTGGCCCAGCGCCTCCCAGCGCTCCAGCGCCTGCAGCAACTCCTCGTCGATGGCGGCGTGGCGCTGGGCCAGGGCGGCGGCGCGGTCTGGGTGGCGCGCGTAGAGCAGGCCATCGCCCAGCTCGGCGGCTATGGCTTTTTGCTCGGCCTCCAGCGCCTCGATGCGCGCCGGCAGGGCTTCGAGCTCGCGCTGCTCTTTGTAACTGAGCTTGCGCCGGGCAGGGGCGGGGTTGGCTGCTGGCTGGGGCGCGCTGCGGGCCGGCGAGGGGGCGGCCGTGGGGCTGGATGCAGGGGGGGCTTGGGGGGAGCCTTGTGCCGGCCCTGCAGCGCGGGCCGCACTGGCGCTGCCAAGGCCGCTGCTGCCCGCCAGGCTCGACGTGCCCATGCCGGCCGCACCGCTGCGGCCCCAGACCGGCGCGGCGCCGTGCACGCGCATCGATTGCGCGATCCAGTCCTCGACCCCGCCCTCGTACTCGCGCCACTGGCCCGCGCCCTCATAGACGATGGTGCTGGTGACCACGTTGTCGAGAAAGCGCCGGTCGTGGCTGACCAAAAACACGGTGCCGTCGAACTCGGTCAGGAGCTGTTCGAGCAGCTCCAGGGTTTCGATGTCGAGGTCGTTGGTCGGTTCGTCGAGCACCAGCACGTTGGCCGGGCGCGCAAACAGCCGCGCCAGCAGCAGCCGGTTGCGCTCGCCACCCGACAGGGCGCTGATGGGCGCACGGGCGCGCGCCGGGGCAAACAAAAAGTCGCCCAAGTAGCTGCGCACGTGGATGCGGCGCGTGCCGATCTCGATCCACTCGCTGCCCGGGCTGATGAAGTCTTCGAGCGTGGCGTTGAGATCCAGCGCGTCGCGCATCTGGTCGAAGTAGGCCACTTCGATCCGGCTGCCGCTGCGCACTTGGCCGCTGTCGGGGGCGAGCTGGCCCAAAATCAGCTTGAGCAGGGTGGTTTTGCCGGCGCCGTTGGGGCCGATCAGCCCCACTTTGTCACCGCGCAGCACGGTGGTGGAAAAGTTGTCGATGATGCAGCGGCGCTCGGGGCCATCGCCAAAGTATTTGCTCACGCCCTCGAGCTCGGCCACCAAGCGGCCACTGCCCGGCCCGCTGTTCACATCCAGCCGCACCTGCCCGACGGCAGCGCGGCGCTGGGCGTGCTGGGCGCGCAGCACCTGCAAGCGTTCGATGCGCGCCTGGGCGCGGGTGCGCCGCGCCTCGACGCCTTTGCGGATCCACTGCTCCTCTTGCGCCAGCAGCTTGTCGGCGCGGGCGTTGAGCAGCGCCTCTTGTGCCAAGCGCTGCGCTTTGAGGCGCTCAAAGGCGCTGTAGGCGCCGTCGTAGCTGTGCAGCAGGCCGCGGTCGAGCTCCACCGTGCGCGTGCAGACGCGGTCCAGAAAGTCGCGGTCGTGGCTGATGAGCAGCAAGGCGCCACGAAAATCGCGCAGCAGCTCGGCCAGCCAGCCGATGGCGTCGAGGTCGAGGTGGTTGGTGGGTTCGTCGAGCAGCAGCAAATCGGGCAGCGCCACCAGCGCCTGCGCCAGCGCCACGCGCTTGCGCACGCCACCCGAGAGGCTGCCGACGCGCTCATCGGCCTGCAAGCCGAGCCGGCTCAGGGTTTGGGCTACGCGCTGCTCCCAGTTCCAGCCGTCTAGGGTTTCGATTTCGGTTTGCAGCGCGTCGAGGTCGCAGCCGCTCTCGTGCGCCAGATAGCGCTGCAGCAGCTCTTGCACGCGCTGCAGGCCCACGCTCACGGCCTCGAACACGCTGGCCTCGGGGTCGAGCTCGGGCTCTTGCGGCACGTAGGCCACGCGCAGCCCGTTTTGGCGCTGTATCTGGCCGTCGTCGGCGCGCTCGAGGCCGGCGATGATTTTGAGCAGCGACGATTTGCCGCTACCGTTGCGCCCCACCAGTCCGACGCGCTCGCCGGCTTGGAGCGAAAAATCGACCCGGTTGAGCAAGGGCAGGTGGCCGTAGGCGAGGCTGAGGCCGTTGAGGGTGATCCAGGTCATGGGGCGGTGGGCTTGAGGGAGGCGTGGTCAGGGGGGCTTGAGGGTAACAGTTTGCCGCCGCTCAGTGGCGGTGCTGGTGGTGGGTGTCGGGGTAGTGCGGGTGGCGGTGCGTGAGGGGCTCGTGGCGGTGCCAGTGCCGGTGCCCGAGCAGGCCGGGGTTTGCGCTGGTGCTGGCGCTATCGTGCGTGTGGTCGTGGTGAGCGTCGTGCAGGTGCCAGTGTTCGTGTTCCTGCGCCTCATGCTGGTGCCGGTGCGCGTGGCGTTCGCCCAGGTGCAGCCAGACGCCGACGGCCATGAGCAGTCCGGCGCCCCAGAACAGCCACGTGGTCGCCTCGCCCAGCAGCAGCAGCGCCACCGCCACGCCGATGAAGGGGGCGGTGGCAAAGTAGGCGCTGGCGCGCGCCGTGCCCAGGTCGCGCAGCGCAAGCACGAACAGCACCAGGCTCACGCCGTAGCCCAGCAGCCCCACCAGCATGGCGGCCAGCGCAGCGCCCACAGGCGGCCACGGCGCCCCCAGCGCCAGCGCCCCGGCCGTGCTTACCAAACCGGCCACCAGCCCGCGGCTGCCGGCGATGAACACGGCGTCGGCGGCCGCGACCTTGCGCGTCAGGTTGTTGTCGATGGCCCAGCACAGGCAGGCCACAGACACCAGCAGCGGCCCCAGCCAGGCGCTAGCGGCCCCAGCGCTTGGGCCGTTGCTCAGGGCTGCTGCGGCGGCGCTGGGTTCGGCCGGCCAAGCCAGCAGCAGCCCGCCGGCGACGATGGCCAACATGCCGGTGACCACGCGCGCGCTGGCGTGCTCGCGAAACACCAGCCAGGCCAGCAGCGCGGTGTACACCGCCTCAAGGTTGAGCAGCAGCGAGGCGCTGGCGGCGCTGGTGTGCTGCAGGCCAAACATGAGCGTGGCGGTGCCGATGACGCCGCCGATGGCGATGGCGCCGCCCAGCCAGCCCCAGTCGCGCCCATGCAGGCCTGGGTGCCGCCAGCCGCGGTCGCGCAGCAGCCGGTACAGCAGCAGACCCAGCCCAGCCCCGAGGTAGAGCAAGCCGCCGAGCAGCAGCGGCGGCAGGGTGTCGAGCAGCTGCTTGGCCAGCGGTGTGCTGGCGCCAAACAGCAGCGCCGAACCGAGCGCGTAGGCAATGGCGCGGTTCATCGGGCGTTGGGTGGCTCAGAGGCTGAAAGGCAATCGGGCATGACCGGGTTTGACTCTTGGTTTTCACTCAAGCGCAGCAGGCGCCCGCTGTGGGTGAGGAACACCGCCAACTGCACCGGCAGGGCGTCGTCGTAGAGGGCGCGGTAACGCTGCAACTGGGCGCGCCAAGTATCCAGATCGCCGTTGCGCTGTGCGCTGGGCTCGTGCTCGGTGGTTTTGTAGTCGACGATCCAGCGCCTGCCTTGGTGCACGAACGTGCGATCGATCACGTGCAGGGGGTGGGGGCTGTGGCCGCTGCTCGGGGGCTGTTCATTGCCCGGTTCAGGGCCGGGTTCGAAGGCGGGTGCTGGGGGCGGTACTGGGGTGAGGTGGACAACGCTGCCGATGGCGCATTCGCTGGCCGCGTCGGTGTGGGCCGAGAGCAGCCAACGGCCGTCGGCGCTGCTCAGGGTGGTGTGCAGGTGCCGCTGCACCCGATCCGCTGCCGCCGTGGCCTCGGGCGCGCTCAGGCCTTGGGCACGCAAGCTCTGCTGCATCGCGCCGTGCAGCGGTGGCAAGCGCGTGCTGGGCCATGCCTCGGGCCCATCGTGGGCGATCAGCTCTAGGTAGCGGTGCACCAACGTGCCGATGGCGGAGGCTGTGTCTGGGCTGGCTGACGCCGGACGCCGGGGTAGGGTGGCGGCTGTGGGGGCTGTGGGGGCTGTGGGGGCTTCGGTTGCCGGGGTTTGGGGCGCCGCGGCAAGGGCTGGCCCTGCAGTGGTGTTTGACGTGGAGGGGTGCGCCAAGGCTGCAGGCCAGCCGGGCTGCTTCAACCGCTGCAGTCGGTGCGCGTACTCGGCCAAGGTGGGTCGCGCCGGGCCGCTGGCTGCTGCCGCATCCGCATCGGCATCCGCCTTTGGGCTCGCCCCAGCATCCGCATTCGTATCGGTGCCATTCCCGACGCTGGCATCAGAACCGCACGGCTGCAGTCCCGAGCGCCAGGCGCGCACGAACTCGCTTTCGGCCACTGGCCACAGCAGCGCCAGCAGGCTATCGGGTGCGGGCTTGCCCAAGGCATCGCCTTTGGGGTTGGGGGTGGCGCTGCCGAGCAGGTGCAGCTGGCGCCGGGCGCGTGTGGCGCCGACGTAGAGCAGGCGCTTGGCCTCGTTGCGCTGGCGCTCGTTTTCCAGCGCCAGCAGGTAGTCGTAGATCGAGGGGCCGTCGTGCCCGGCCTCGGGCTGGGTGGCCAAGAGCAGGCGCTCGTGGCCTTGGTCGTCGAGCACCTGGTCCCACAGGAGCAGCGCGCGGTCGGCGCCCTGGGCTTTGCGCTGCAGCCCGGGCAGGATCACGGTGTCGAACTCCAGCCCCTTGGCTTTGTGCAGCGTCATGAGCTGCAGCGCGGCGCCGTCGGGGTCGGGCGCGGCGTAGAGCCGCTCCAGTTCGGCCTCGATGCGCTCGAGCTCCAGCACGCCGTGGCGGGTGCAGCGATCGAGCACCTCGAAGTAGGCTTGGGTGTCGTTCAGATCGGCTTCCTGCGCCAAGGTGAGCGGCCCCCCCAGCGCCTGCCACACGCCCTCGACCCAGCGCCGCGGCCGCTGCTGGCCTTGGTGCGCCAAGGCCAGCCCGAGCACCTCGCGCAGGTGCGCCAGCCGCTGCTGCCCGTCGGCGCTCAAGCGCGCGCAGCGCACTCCGTCTTGCAGCAGGTGCCAGACGCTGTGGCGTGGCGCGTCGGCGGCCAGCAGGTGCAAATCGGCCAGGGTCAGGCCGCACCAAGGCGCGCGCAGCAGCGCCAGCCAGTGCACGCGGTCGGCCAGGTGGTGCAGCGCGCGCGTGAGGATGAGCAGGTCTTGAATCGGTTGGCGCTCGGCCAGCGCTTCGATCTCGACCGCCTGAAAGGCCAGCCGCTGCGGCAGCGCGCGCAGCGCCGGCACCAGCGCCTCGAGGTGGCGGCGCGCGCGCACCAGCACCGCGATGCTGCCGTCGGGGTCGTCGGCGCGCGCTTGCGCGATCAGCGCCAGCACCTGCTGCGCTTCGCGCTCGGCGCTGCTGCCGGGTTCGTCGTCGGGTTGCGGTTCGCCTTCCCCCTCGTTGGCCTGCGCGCTGGTGGCGCGGTTTTCGATCAGCGGGTGCCACTGCACGCGCGCCAGCGGGTGCCCGGTGCGGGTGGGACTGGCCGGGGCGAAGCGCACGGCGCCACGGCGGTGGTCGTCGTGAGGGCCAAAGACGTGGGCAAAGGTCTGGTTGACCCAGCGCACCAGCGGCGGCTGCGAGCGGTTGTTGCGGTACAGGTGCAGCGGCTGCGGCTGGATGGCGCCCAAGCCGTGCGCGCGCACCTGCAAAAACAGCCCGACTTCGGCTTTGCGAAAGCGGTAGATCGACTGCATCGGGTCGCCCACCAGAAATAGGGTGCGGCCGTCGCCGGCTTGCCAGCCGGCCGTCAGGCGCTCGAGCAGCTCGACTTGCAGCGGGCTGGTGTCTTGGAACTCGTCGATCAGCAGGTGGCTGATGCGGTGGTCGAGCTGCAGTTGCAGCTCACTGGGTTCCTCGGCGCGGCCCAGGGCGTGCAGCGCCTGCAGGGCGATTTCGGCGAAATCCACTTCGCGCGCCTGCTGAAACACCAGCCAGAGCTGTGCTGCCGCCACCTTGAGCACGGCCAGCAGGTCGGCGATGAAGGCGCGGTCGTTGCCGCCGTAGTGCGGCTCGGGCAAGCGCCGCACCCGCGCAAGCGCCGCCGCCGCCGCTTCGGGCAGCGCCTCGAGGCCGCACTTGAAGGCCGCCGCCAGCGCCTTGTTGCCGGCGCCGCTCAAGCCGTAGGCGGCCGGGATTTTCTGGCGCGGGCCGCCTTTTTGCGTCAGCAGCAGCTCGGCTAGGCCACGCCACAGCGGCAGCTCGGCGCTGTCACCGCGCAGCGGCTGCTGCCAGTCGGCCACGGCTTGCAGCGGTTGCTGGGCAGCTGGATTGGGCGCCTCGGTTGGGGCCGCGTCTGCGTCTGGGGTGCTGCGCTGTTGCAGCGCGTGCGCGGCGGCCCAACGCGCAGCCGTTTGCAGCGCCGCTTGCCAGCCGGCGGGCAGCAGCGCCACGAGGCGGCGCAGTTCGTCGTCGATCAGGTCGCGCAGCGCGGCCTCGGCCTGCTGCAGGTCGGCGCCTTGGTGGCACAGCGCCAGCCAGGCTTCGCGCCGCGCCAGCATGGCTTGCAACAACTCGCCCAAGCGCGCGGGTTGGTGGTCGAAGCGCTCGAGCACGCGCTCTAGGCAATCAGCCAGCGGCCCATCGGCATCGAGCAGGCGCAGCGTTTCTTGCGCGGCACGGCGGTAGTGCGGCTGGGCGTCGGCGGCGATGCCGGGCTGGCTGCCCAGGCGCGACAGCAGCGGCATCTGGCGCGCCAGCTGGCCGCACAGCGCATCCAGGGTGGTGATGCGCAGCCGCGCCGGCTGCTGCAGCAGGCCCCACTGGCGCTGGCGCTCGTGCTGCAGCACCTGAAGCCCGAGCTCGTAGGTGCGTTGGCGGTGCGCCTCGGTGGGCGGATGGCCCAAGGCGGCCAGCTCGAGGCTGCCCACGATGCGTTCGCGCATCTCCGCCGCCGCCTTGTGGGTGAAGGTCAGGGCGACGATCTGCTCGGGTTCCTCGACGTGCTGCAGCAGCGCCAAGAAGCGCTGCGTCAGCAGCTCGGTTTTGCCGGCCCCGGCCGGGGCTTCGACGATGAAGCTGCAGCTGGGGTCGATGGCCCGTTGGCGGTTGGCCTTGTCCAGCTCCAGCAGAGCGGCGTCGTCTGGCACAGCGGGATCAGCGGGTGTGCCGGTGTCTGGCCGGGCCTCGGATGTGGAAGTGGGCAGCGGCGCGGGTGCGGCGGGGTTCATGGCTGGGGCGTGGGCCTAGGGCGGGTGGTTCGGCGGTCTGGGTTGGGCTGCGGCTGCGGGCGTGGTTGCAGCTACGCCATGGGCGCGCCTGCGGTAGCTTGGGCCTGCAGCGCCAGCCACTGGCTGCGGCGCTCGCTCAGGCGCAGCAGCGGCAAGACCTCGCAGTGGCGCAGCTGCGCCGGGTCGGCCAAGCGCACAGCGGCGTCGCCGGCGCGCACTTCGGCGGCCAGCGCCTGCAGCCGCTCGCGCCAGTGCTGCAGCACCGCTTCCCAGCCGGGGAAGCGCGTGGGTGGGTAGCGCGCGCGGTTGCGGCTGCTGTCCCAGCGCAGGGTGCTTTGGGCGCTGGGCTGGGGGTGGGCGGCGTCGTCGGCCACCAGACCGGCCCAGCCGGGGTCGGCGGGCCGCACCTTGGCAAACAGGGCGCCAGCCACCTGCCCTGGGGGCAGCGTGGCGCAGGTGGCGTAGAGCGGCAGTTGCGGTTCGCTCAGGCGCTGGCTGGACCAGTTGCGGGTGTCGATGCTTGGGCTGCTTTTGTAGTCGATCACCAGCAGCCGGCCGTCGTCGAGCTGGTCGATGCGGTCGATTTGCAGCTTGAGCTGCAAGCTGCACAGCTCCACGGTCTCGTTTTTTTCGATGCCCACCACCGCAAAGCCGCTGCCCCGGGTGCGCTCGATCTCGAGCCAGCGCTGCAGCAGCCGCTCCAAGCGGCGCTGCTCCAGGGCGCGCCGCCGCGCCGACAACGGCGGCTGGTCGGGTTTGGCTAGGTAGTCCTCGAGGGCACCGCAGCAGGCTTGCTCGATGGCGGCTTGGCACGCGGCCGCGCTCAGGTCGTGCAGGGTGGTGGAGTCGCGCAGCGCCTGCCACAACCGCGCCAGCGCGGCGTGCATCAGGCTGCCGCGCTGGCGTGCGTCGAGGTCTTCGGCGGCATCGGGCAGGCCCAGCGCCGCGAGCCGGTATTGGTAATAGGCCCAAGCCGGGCACAGGGCTTGGGCCCGCAGCAAGGCGCTGCCGCCACGCGCCGCTTCCTCGGCGCTCATGGGCGGTGCCCAGGCATCGTCTAGGGTGGTGTGCGCCGCCAGCGCTTGGCCGCTGCGCAGCGCCTGCGCGCTCCAGTGCGGGTTTGGCGCTGCCTCGCAGGTGCTGGCGCTGGGCAGATCCGCCAACAAGGGGCTGGGCTGGCACGGGGCCGCCTCGGCGCTGCGCGGCCACGACAGCCACAGCGCCGGCGCGGTACACAGCAGCCGCTGCTGCACCTGCTGCGCAAAGGCGTATTGCACGGCGGCACTGGCGTTGGGGCTGGCGGCGCGGCGCTGGGCGGCATAGGGCAGCAAAGGGTTGGGCTGCGGCGGCGGCGGCCACGCGGCGGCGTGCAAGCCCAGCACCCAGACCGCGTCGAAGCGCAAGCCGCTGGCTTCGAGCGCGCCCAGCACCTGCAAGCGCGGCTGGCCCACGCTTTGTGGCTGAAAAATGCGCTCGCGGCACAAGGCTTGCAGGCGCTGCACGCAGCCCCCCAGGCGCAAGGGGCCGCAGCAGGCGTCGAGGCGGCCCAGTTCGGCCAGCGCCTCTTGCCACGCCTGCAGCGCCTGGAACTCGGGGCTCGAGAGGCTGCGCCGGTGCAGCCAGCCGGCCTGCTCCAGCCAGCCGGGCAGCAGCTCCGCCCAGTGCGAGGGCGGGTGGCTTTGGCCAGCGGCACGGGCGGCGAGCTGCTGCAGGTGCTGCAGGTGCTGCAGGCACAGCGCTGGTGCGGGCTGGGCGCTGGGCCATGGGGCAGGCGCGTTGGGCTGATCGAGTTGATTGGGCTGGGTGGGCTCCGATGGCGCTGGGTCGGGACCCTGCCAGCGCCCCCGCTGGGCCGTGGCCCAAGCCAGCACCTGCCCCAGCGCCACCCGTGCCGGCAGCGCGCTGCGCAGCCGCGCATCGAGCTGCGCGCGCACCAGCGCCTCGTCGGGCGCCGACCAGTAGGGGTGGCGCAGCAGCGCGCCGACGTCGTTCAGGCTGAGCTCGTCGGGCCGCGCCAGGCACTGCAGCAGCGCCAGCGCCCCCCCCACCAGCGCCTGCTCGGCCAGCGGCGCGCCCAGCGACAGGTTGAAGGGCGGCGCGGCTTGGGCGCGCTGCGGGTGCAGCAGCTCGGGGGCCAATACGTCTTGCAGCGTGTCGTGCAGCTGCAAGCGCAGCGCGCGCAGATCGGGCGCGACGATGGCGATGCGCCGCTGCGCATCGAGCGCCAGCTGCGCCTGCGCCCACTGCGCGGCGGCCAGGCACTCGGCGGCGGCGTCGGGGTAGCTGCGCAGCTCGATGCGCTCGGCAGCGGGCTCATCGGCCAGCTGTTGCACCTGCAGCCCCAGCCGCTGCAGTTGCTGCAGCAGCGCTTGCAACAAAGGGCTCAGGCGCGGAAAGCCCGCCAGCAGCAGGCGCTGAGGCCAGCCCGGCCCGGCAGGCGCTTGATCTAGGCTGGCCAGCGCGTCCACGGTGGCGCGGTCGAGCTGCTCGGTGGTGGCACAGCCCTGCGCCGCGCACTCGGCCCAAAAATCGCTGCGCCACAGCAGGTACTGCTGCGCTTCGGCCGCCAGCGGCGGCGCGCCCACCTCAACGTCCCAGACGAGCTGCAAAGCCAGCGCCTGCTGCGCCGACTGCGCCAGCGCGGGCAAGTCAAACAGATACGGCGCTTCGGGGCCTAGGCGCTGCGCGATCAGGCGCTGCCAGAGCTCGCGCTCCTGCCAAGCGCTCAAGGGGGTGCGTGCCAACTCGGGGATGGGCGGCGTGCTGCGCAGCAACCACTGTTGACGCAGCGCCGCCAGCCACTGGCCCAGGGTGCGGCAATCCAGCGCCTGCCAACTGCGCTGCCCTTTGGCGGCCTGCCATTGGCCATGGCGCTGGCGCAGTTCGGTGGCCAAGCGCGTGGTGGCGCACAGCACCAAGGACGAATCGGTGCAAAGCGTTTGCAACCAAGCGGGGCACGGCTCCGCTGGCCTTGCGGATGAAGTGGCTGCGGTGGATTGATGGGTGCTCATGGGGGCGCTGCAGCTGGGTGCCAAGGCCTAGAGGCCTTGTGGCTGAAGGCAGTGTAGCGTCTGCGGATGCACGCGTTAGCACTCGGCAGGGCATCGATTGAAACGAGTTGGCCTATTGATCGGGGTTGGCAGTGGCGGGCATAGGGGGAAAGAACCGAGTGAGGCATTTTGGGCCTGAATTTAAAGCGGACAACAGACTTGCACTTGGGCTGCTCGGGTGCAAAGCATTCTTGCCGCTTGTGCCCACTGTGTGCGCACACCGGCGCGCTGTGCTGTTGCAGAATGGCGGGAAATCAACGGCACGGTGCGTTGTTCCTAGGGTTTACACCCGTTTTGCAAAAAATGGCCTGGCGTTTGCTTGGATCCTTGCATCCCTAGCCTGTGCCCACAAATTTTTAGGAGACAACTACCATGCAAGCAAAAATCATTCGAACTGCAGTGTTGCTCGGCGGCCTGCTGGCTGCCGGGGCTGCCGCAGCCCATCCTGGCCACGGCGGCCACACGCTGACAGACGGTCTGGCGCACGCTTTTGCGCTCGATCACCTGTTGGCGGTGCTGGCCGTGGGGCTGTGGGCCGTGCTGGCGCTGCCGGTCGGCAGAGCCTGGCAAGGCCCGACGCTGTTTTTGCTGGCGCTGCCGCTGGCGGCGCTGCTCGGACTGACGGGTTTCATGCTGCCCTTCATGCAGTGGGCGCTGGCGCTTTCGGTGTTGTTGTTCGGGGTGTTGCTGCTGCTGGCCGCCACGCGCCAGCGCCTGCCGCTGGGTGTGGGGCTGACCTTGGTGCTTTTGGCTGGGCTGTTGCACGGTTTGTCGCACGGTTTTGCAGCGCCTGGCGCCGGCCTGGCTGCTTATGCCTTGGGTATCGTGGCGGCCACCGCAGCGTTGCACGGCGCGGGTATGTTGTTGGGCCTGGGCGTGCAGCGCTGGTTGTCCGAGCGCAGCCGCCAAATAGCGGTCACGGGTTTGGGCGGGGCCATGCTGGCTGGTGGCGGCTTGCTGTTGGCGGGCCATTTGGCGGCCTAAATCAACTGTGTGCCAAGGCATGCGCCATGCATGAAGCCAGCCTCGCCGGGGGCGTGTTGCAACTGGTCGATGACTGCGCGCAGCGCGAGGGCTTTGCCCGTGTGCTTGAATTGCGCCTCGAGGTTGGGCAACTGGCTGGGGTCGATGTGGCGGCGCTGCGCTTTGCCCTCGACTGCATCGCGCCGGGTACGCGGCTCGACGGCGCACGCATCGAACTGATCGAGACCCCGGGGCAGGCTTGGTGTTTGGGTTGCAACTCGCGTGTGCCGATCGCCCAGCGCGGCGACCCCTGCCCGGCCTGCTCGAGTTACTTGCTCGAGCCCACCGGGGGCATGGAATTGCGCGTGCTCGACTTGCAAGTGAGCGATGATTGACCTTGCGGGTCTGCGCGGTCCACCCCTTTGATGAGATATTGTGCCCGCCAATCGCCCCCAACCCAGGAGATTTGAACCATGTGTGTCGTATGTGGATGCAGCCAGACCCGGCGCAACGAAGCGTCCGCGCAACTGAACAAGCCGCTGACACAAGCGGGCACCCAAACCACGTCCGCCGCCGTCGATGCCCCTGTGCCCGAAACGGGTCCGCGCATCGACCCGCGCAGTGGCGACCTCGACTACGGCGCCGGTGCGGCCAGGGTCTCGGTGCCTGGTCTGAGCCAAGCGCGGGCGATCAAGCTCGAGCACGACATTCTGGGCGCCAACGACCGCATCGCCGCGCACAACCGGGAGCACTTTGCGGCCCACGGGGTGCTGGCGTTGAACCTGGTGTCCAGCCCCGGATCGGGCAAAACCACCTTGCTCTGCGCCACCATCGAGGCGCTGCGCCAGCGCCACCCGGCGCTGCCGGTGGCGGTGATCGAAGGCGACCAGCAGACCGCCTTCGACGCCGAGCGCATCCGCGCCACCGGCGCGCCCGCGATCCAGATCAACACCGGCAAGGGCTGCCACCTCGACGCGCCCATGGTGGCGGCGGCTTTTGCGCAACTGCACAAGCACAGCCATGAGCAACGCCATGCCCATGTTCATGAACACGGCCACGATCATGGCCACCAGCACGCGCACGGCGTCAGGCACAGCCATGCACACGCCCACGGCCACGAACACACCGCTCCCAGCCTGCTGTTCATCGAAAATGTCGGCAACCTGGTCTGCCCGGCGCTGTGGGATCTGGGTGAGCGCGCCAAGGTGGCGATCCTGTCCGTCACCGAGGGCGAGGACAAGCCGCTCAAGTACCCCGACATGTTCGCCGCCGCCCGGCTCATGATCCTGAACAAGATCGACCTGTTGCCGCATGTGCAGTTCGACGTGGCGCGCTGCATCGAGCTGGCGCGGCGCGTCAACCCCAGCATCGAGGTGCTGCAGGTGTCGGCCACCACCGGCGCCGGCCTTGACGACTGGTTGCACTGGCTTGAGCACGAGCTGGGCCACGACCACGACCACGAGCACGGGCACGGGCACGGGCATGAACGCGGCGCGGGCCACAGTCACGCCTCTGAGCAGGCCCTACGCGAGCGCGTGGCGCAGCTCGAAGCCGAATTGGCGCAGTTGCGTCACACGGCGGCGGCACCCGGGTGAATCGCCTAGGCGCCCAGCGCTTGAGCATCTGACCTTTCATGCCCACCCCGATGAGCCGCACCGCCACCCCTGCCCCCTCAGCTGCCACCGTGCTGGCACTGGGGGCGTGGCTGAAAAACAGCGCCTGTCTGTGCCAAGGTGGCCGGGTGCAGTGGACGGCGGTGCACGGTGACCTGAGCGACCCCCAATCCTGTATGGCGCTGCGCGCCTCCGCGCTGGCGCTGATACGGCAGGCACGCGCCAGCGGCGGCCCCCCCTTGGCGGCGCTGGCGCACGACTTGCACCCCGACTTTTACAGCAGCCAACTGGCGCAGGAGCTGGCGGCCGAACTCGGTCTGCCGGCGGTGGCCGTGCAGCACCACCGGGCCCACATCGGCGCCGTCATGGCCGCGCACGGCTTGGACGAACCGGTGCTCGGGCTGGCGCTGGACGGCTTTGGGCTGGGCAGCGACGGCGGCGCCTGGGGTGGCGAGCTGCTCTGGCTTGAGGGCGCCCAGTGGAAGCGCCTGGGCCACCTGCACCCACTGGCGCTGCCCGGGGGCGACCAGGCGGCGCGCCAGCCTTGGCGCATGGCGGCCAGCGCCTTGCACGCCTGCGGCCTAGGCGCACAGATCGGCGCGCACTGGGGCGCTCGTGTGGGCGCCAGTCGCGCCGCCACGGTGCAACAGATGCTGGCGCGCGGCCTGAACTGTCCGCTCAGCAGCAGCGCCGGGCGTTGGTTCGACGCCGCTGCGGCCGCGCTCGGCCTGTGCCTAGAGCAAGACGACGAAGCCCAAGCCGCCGTGGCCTTGGAGCAGGCAGCGGCACGGGCGCTGGAGCGCGGCACGCCCCTGCCCGATCTGCCTTTGCCCGGTCTGCTGCCCGGAGCCGCAACGCAATCGGCAACCGGCGTCGGAACCGGCTTCGACGCCACCGCCACACCCCTGACATCCTCGCAGATCCTCGATCTGCGCCCGCTCTGGCTGGCGCTGCACGAAGCGGCCGCACCCTTGCGGCTCGGGCGCACCGCCAATGCCACCCTGCCCACTGCTCCTGATAGGGCCGCTGCCCCGCCCAGCGCCCATACCGCCCCCGCCCCCTCCATCGCCGCCCAAGCCGCCCTCGCCGCCGCCTTCCACCTGCGCCTGGCCGACGGCCTGGCCGACTGGGTGCTGGCCGCCGCCCGCGCACGCCAGACCCGCAGCGTGGCGCTGGCTGGTGGCTGTTTTTACAACCGCATCTTGCGCCAGCGCCTGCAAGCGCGCCTAATCGAGGCCGGCCAGCACGTGTATCTGCAAACCGCACAAGGCTGCGGCGACGCCGGGCTGGCGCTGGGCCAAGCCTGGGTGGCCGCGCAAGAGCTGGCCGCTGCCCCTTGCCCTGCATCCTTTTACCAGGAGAACCCCCTATGTGTCTAGCCATCCCCGCCTTGCTGGTCGAGCGCCTGAGCGACGACCAAGGCCTGATCGACCTCGGCGGCATCCGCAAGAGCGTCTCGCTCGCGCTGGTGCCCGAAGCCGTGGTGGGCGACTACGTCATCGTCCACGTCGGCCACGCCATCGGCTTGCTCGACCCCGAAGAAGCGCAGCAAACGCTGGCCATTTTTGCCGAACTCGAGCGCAGCGCCGACAACACCGACGCCGCCGTCGCCCGCGGCCGGCTGGTGCCCGCGCCATGAAATACATCGACGAGTTTCGCGACGGCGCGCTGGCGCGTCAGATCGCGGCGCGCATCAGCGCCGAAGCCGACCCGCTCCACAGCTACCGCTTCATGGAGTTTTGCGGTGGCCACACGCACGCCATTTCGCGCTACGGTGTGCTCGATCTGCTGCCGCCCAATCTGCGCATGATCCACGGCCCCGGCTGCCCGGTGTGCGTGCTGCCCATCGGGCGCCTCGACATGGCCATCGACTTGGCGCTGCGCCAGCCCATCACCCTGTGCACCTACGGCGACACCCTGCGCGTGCCGGCCTCTGAGGGCGCCTCGCTGCTCAAGGCCAAGGCGCGCGGCGCCGACATCCGCATGGTCTATTCGGCCGCCGACGCGCTCGAACTGGCGCGCCAGCAGCCCGAGCGCGAGGTGGTGTTTTTTGCCATCGGCTTTGAGACCACCACCCCGCCCACGGCGCTGGTGCTCGATCAGGCCGAGCGCACCGGCTTGCGCAACTTCAGCGTCATGTGCAACCACGTGCTCACGCCGCCGGCCATCCGCGCCATCCTCGACGGTGCCCACGCCGACGAGGGCGCCACGGCCGAGATCGAAGGCTTTGTCGGTCCGGCGCACGTCAGCATCGTCATCGGCTCCGAGCCCTATGCCCGCTTTGCGCGCGACTACCGCAAGCCGGTGGTGATCGCCGGCTTTGAGCCACTTGACGTGCTGCAAGCCATTTTGATGCTGGTGCGCCAGGTCAACCAGGGCCGGGCCGAAGTCGAAAACGAGTTCACGCGCGCCGTCACTCCCACCGGCAACCTGCGCGCCCAAGCGCTGATGGAACAGGTGTTTGAGCTGCGCCCGAGCTTCGAGTGGCGCGGGCTGGGCAGCTTGGCGCACTCGGCTTTGCAAATTCGGCCGCGCTACAGCGCCTACGACGCCGAGCAACGCTATGGCCTGCAATACCGCAGCGTGGCCGACAACAAGGCCTGCGAATGCGGCGCCATTTTGCGCGGCGTCAAAGAGCCGCGCGAGTGCAAGATTTTCGGCACCGTCTGCACCCCCGAAAACCCCATCGGCTCGTGCATGGTCTCGAGCGAAGGCGCGTGCGCGGCGCACTACACCTACGGACGTTTTCGCGACATCCCCATTGTGGCCGCCGTGCCCACCCAAGCCGACGAGGTGCCAGCTTGAGCGCCCCCCCCGATACCCCAGATACCCCCGACAACGCCGCGCGCAAACCCTACCAGCGGCCACTGGACATCAAGCGCGGCCGCATCGACATGGGGCACGGCGCCGGCGGCAAGGCGGCGGCGCAGTTGATCGAAGAGCTGTTTTTGGCCGAGCTCGACAACCCGTACTTGCGCCAGGGCGACGACGGCGCCAGCCTGCCCCTGCCCGGCTTTGACCCTGCCGCTGGGCGCTTGGTCATGGCTTGCGATGGCCATGTGGTGTCGCCGATCTTTTTTCCGGGGGGCGATCTGGGCAGCTTGGCGGTGCACGGCACCATCAACGACGTGGCCATGCTGGGCGCGCAGCCGCTGTACCTGAGCGCTTGCTTCATTATCGAAGAAGGCTACCCGCTGGCCGATTTGCAGCGCATCGTGCGCTCCATGGGTGCGGCCGCGCGCGCTGCCGGCGTGCCGGTGGTCTGCGGCGACACCAAGGTGGTGGAGCGCGGCAAGGGCGACGGCGTCTTTATCAGCACCACCGGCGTGGGTGTGGTGCCAGCTGGCGTGTCGATCAGCGGCCGCCAGGCGCGCCCAGGCGACGCGGTGCTGCTCTCGGGCCCCATCGGCGCGCATGGCGTGGCGGTGCTGTCGCAGCGCGAATCGCTGGCTTTTGCCACCAGCGTGCAGAGCGACAGCGCCGCCTTGCACACCCTAGTGGCCGCAGTGCTCGCCGCTGCGCCGGGCGCCGTGCGCGTGCTGCGCGACCCCACCCGCGGCGGCCTGGCCACCACGCTCAACGAGATCGCGCGCCAATCGGGCGTGGGCATGGTGCTCGACGAAGCCGCGATTGCGGTGCTGCCCGAAGTCGATGCCGCGTGCGAGCTGCTCGGGCTCGACCCGCTCTACGTCGCCAACGAAGGCAAGCTGGTGGCCATCTGCGACCCGGCCGCCGCACCGGTGGTGCTGGCCGCCATGCGCGCGCACCCGCTGGCGCGCGAGGCCGCGCAGATCGGCAGCGTGCAGGCCGACGCGCAGCAGTTTGTGCAGATGCGCACCCGGTTTGGCGGGCGCCGCGTCGTCGATTGGCTCAGCGGCGAGCAGTTGCCACGCATCTGCTGAAGGGCTTAAGGGCACGCCTCATTGCCTCACCGGGACTGGGCTTGGGCATTGTGGCGGCTGCCGTACCGCCTATGTTTTGGTATCGGTAGCGGCCAGCGCAGCACCGCGCCGCTGCGGCGCACTCGCTGGCAGCGCCGGCATGCCCCAGGCCAGCAGCAGCCACAGCAGCGTCAGGGCGGTGCAGGCCAAAAACAGGCCGTCGATGCCCCACAGCGCCAGCAGCGCCCCACCGGCCACCCCGCCGACAAAAAACCCAAGCGATTGCAAGGTGTTATAGACCCCGAGCGCGGCCCCGCGCTGGCTTGCGCTGGCCAGGCGCGACACCAAGCTGGGCTGGCTGGCTTCGAGCGTGTTGAAGCCTATGAAAAACAAGAACAGCAGCAGCGCCAGCAGCGCCAGCGGCGGCGCGCCCAGGCTGGCGCTCCACCACAGACCCAACTGCGCCAGCGCGATCAGTCCGATGGCGCCCAGAAACACCGCGCGCAGATAGCCGCGGCGCTCGAGCCTAAACAGCAGCGCGCCCATGACGCCAAACGCCGCCAGCACCGCCAGCAGATAGACCCAGCCGTGCTTGGCCGCCTCGAGCCCGGCTTGCAGCAGCAGCGCCGGCAGCGCCACCCACAGCGCCAGTTGCACCGCGTGCAGCATGAACACGCCCAGGTTCAGGCGCGCCAGCCGGTGGTCGAGCAGCACCGTGCGCAGGCTGGCGCGCGCCGCTGTCGGCAGCCGCGGTGGCTCGGGCGGCACCACCCGCGCCACCACCCACATGCCCAGCACCGCCAGCACAGCCGTGAGTGCAAACAAGCCGCCCAAGCCCACGGCGGCCACCAGCGGCGGTGCCACCACCAGCGACAGGGCAAAAGTGAGCGCGATGCTGATGCCCACCAGCGCCATGGCCTTGGTGCGAACGGCGTCGCGCGTCAGGTCGGCGAGCAGGGCGGTGACGGCGGCCGAGATCGCGCCGGCACCTTGCAGCGCCCGCCCCAGCGTCAGCCACTCCAGCGTCGGCGCCCAAGCCGCCACCAGGCTGCCGATGGCAAACAGCGCCAAGCCGGCTTGGATGATGCGCTTGCGGCCCCAGCGGTCGCTGGCCATGCCCAGGGGGATCTGCAGCAGCGCCTGCGTCAGGCCATAGATGCCCAGCGCCAGCCCGACGCGCAGCGGGTTGTCGCCACCGGGGTAGTGCACGGCCTCGAGCGCAAACACTGGCAGCAGCAGAAACAGCCCCAGCATGCGCAGCGCAAAAATCGCCGCCAGCGCCGCGCTGGCGCGGCGCTCAGGTGCCGTCATGCGGCTCGACAGCTCGGGCGAATCTGCAGGGTCGGCGGTGTCGGCGGGAGCTGAGGCGGTTGGCAAAGGGCTAGGGTATGGGTGTCAGCCGGATTGGAGCGCGCTGCGGTAGGCGCCGCAGCCAATCAGCAAGTCGTCGCTGAGCGGCAGCACAAAAGACGATTTGCCGCGCACGTCGCCGGTCAAGGGGTTGACGATATTGTATTCAACCCAGCCGCCACCCTCTTCGGCTTGGGTCCAGATGTCGCGCATGAAGCGTTCGGCGTCTATGCCCGGCGCATCGTGCACCCGGGTGCCGGTCTTGGCGCGGTTGGCGCCCATGACGCGGTACACCCCGGCGCGGTCGAGCACAAAGATGTAGAGGTCGCGGTCGATGAAAGTGCCGTCTGGACGGTAAAAGTCTTCGCTGGCGCGGGCATAACCCACCTGCTGCACGTGGGCATACGCGCGCTCCACCAGCTGGCGCGCCAAGTCGGCGGTGCCTTGGGTCAGGTGCAGGTGCTGAACCGCTTGCTCGAGGTCGGTGGTGTGCGACTGCAAATCGGCGGCGTGGTGCGCGCTGCGCTCGACCATGGCGGCGTTGTCGTTGGTCACGCTGTCGAGCTGCGTCATGGCTTGCGCCACCTCTTTGAGGGCCGCCGCCTGCTGGTTGCTGGCCACGGCCATGGCGTCGATGCGTTGGGTGATGTCGCGGATGCCGCGCACCAGCTGCTCCATTTCGGCGTTGACGCCGTTGATTTCGGTCACCGAAGTTTGCACGCGGCTGGTGGATTCGGCGATCAGTTGGCGCACCTCGCCGGCTGCGGTCTGGCTGCGCTGGGCCAGCGAGCGCACTTCGGAGGCTACCACGGCAAAACCGCGCCCGGCCTCGCCGGCGCGCGCGGCCTCGACCGCCGCATTGAGCGCCAGGATGTTGGTCTGAAAAGCGATGCTGTCGATCACGCCGATGATCTCGTTCATGCGCTTGGAGGTGTGTTGCAGCGTGCCCATGCCTTTCACGGTCTGGTGCATGAGGCCGCTGGCGTGTTCGGTTTGTTGGTGCAAACTGGAGCTGACGCGGCTGACTTCAAGCACGCCTTCGCTATTGCGGGCGACGGTTTCGGTGGCCTCGCGGATGTTGGCGCTGGCTTGCTCCAGGCTGGCCGCTTGCGACTGGGTGCGGTCCGACAAGCTGCTGGCATCTTTGACCAAGCGCTCGCCCATGTGGTTGAGCACGGCCGCCACGCTGCGCACGTCGGCTACGATCGCCGACAAGGTGTCGAGCATGCGCTTGAACTGCTGCGCCATGTGTGCTATTTCGTCTTGGCCGCCGATTTGCATGCTGCCGGTCAGGTCGCCGCGGGCGGCGCGCTCAGACACGCCGGTGAGCTGGCGCAAGCCGTCGAGCGTGGCCATATACAGCGACGCCATGCCGTAAACCAGCGCCAGCAGCACCAGCACACTGGCCAGCACCAAGCCTGCCAGCTGCCACAGCAGCCGGCTTTGGCGCAGCTCGAGCTGCTCTTGCAGTTGTGCAGTCAGCTGGCGGTTCAAGTCCATTTGTGCCACCAGCAACAGGCCGCCTTGCTCCAGGAGTGGCTGCGCTGGGCCATCAAGTGTCCCGGTGCCTATGCCCGCGCGCACGCGTGCGCTGTAGTCGGTAGCGGCGGCTTGCAGGGTTGGCCAAGCGGCCGGTACGGGCTGCCCGAGGGAGCGCAAGGTAGCCAGGCGCTGTTCGATCTGGCCCAAAACAAGGTTGATGTTTTCAGTCTGTACCCCCAGTCGCATGGCGCGCGCGATCAGCTCGGCGTTTACCCCCTGGGCCTCATGCTGCAGCAGCAGCGCAGCGCCTTCGTGGCGCACATGCGCGCTGGCTTGCAGCAGCGGCAACTGGCGCTGCACCAAGGCATCGACGAGGAAGAACACGGCGCGCTCGCCGTCGAGCAGCAGGGCCGAGATTTCGCCGTTGAGCAAGGCAAAATCGTGCAAGCGCTCCATTGCGCTTTGGTGTGCGCTGTACCAGTCGCTGGCACTGCGCGCGGTGGGCGTGAGGTTGATCAGAGTTTGGATATCGTCGCGCAGCGGCTGCCACTTTTGTATTAGATCGGCAGCGCCATGGCGTTGCACCTGCTGCTCCAATGCCTGCAATGCGGGGCGCAGTTGCGTGCGCGCGGCATCGAGCGCGGCCGTGGCAGGCGCATGGCCGGCCAGCAGCAGATACCCCTGACCTTGCTGTTCGAGCAAGGGCCGCGCCAACCCCATCAGGCTTTGTTGCAGTTCCAGCCCTTGCAGTTGGCGTTGCGTGTAGCTGCGCTCGCCCCAGAGGTTGTAAATGATGAATGCCCCCGCTAGCGCGAGCGGCACCAGCAGCACCGCGGCCATCACCAGCAGCTTAAAGCCCATGGGCAGGCGCTGCATCACCCACACACCGGGACGCAGCACAGACGGAAAACGCAGGAGAGCAGACATAAAGCGAGGCCTGATCAAAATAGACTGATCGCTATTTGATCACAAAACCCTAGATTCGGGCGCTGGTATCAAATGACTTCGGGTTTGTCCGCAGTGCGCGCTGGTTTTTGGGGTGCCCGAGCCCGATCCGAAGCCCGTCTTTAGGCCAGCGCAGCGCGCATCTGCGCGATCACGGCGGCATAGTCGCGCTGGCCAAAAATGGCGCTGCCGGCGACAAAGGTGTCGGCGCCGGCGTCGGCCACGCGGCGGATGTTGCTGGCCTTGATGCCGCCATCGACCTCGAGCCGGATGTCGCGCCCGCTGGCCTCGATGCGCCGGCGCGCCAGCTCGACCTTGCGCAGCGCCGAATCAATGAAGCCTTGGCCGCCAAAGCCGGGGTTGACGCTCATGATCAAAATCAGATCCAGGTCGTCGATCACCCAGTCGAGCACGTCCAGCGGCGTGGCCGGGTTGAACACCAGCCCGGCCTTGCAGCCGCGCGCCTTGATGGCTTGCACGCTGCGGTGCACGTGGGTGCTGGCGTCGGGGTGGAAGCTGACCAGATCGGCCCCGGCGTCGATGAAGGCGCCGGCCAGCGCATCCACCGGTTGCACCATCAGGTGCACATCGATCGGCACCGGGGTGCCGTCGGGCTTTTGCGCGTGGGGCTTGAGCGCCTGGCAGACCATGGGGCCAAAGGTCAGGTTTGGCACGTAGTGGTTGTCCATGACGTCGAAGTGGATCCAGTCGGCGCCAGCGGCGATGACGCTGCGCACCTCCTCGCCCAAGCGGGCAAAGTCGGCCGACAAAATGGAAGGGGCGATGCGGTAGGTGCTCATGGCTGGGGCGGCGGCTGGTGGGAGGGCGAGGTGGGTAGGGCGAGCTGGGCAGGACGAAAGCAGCGCAATGTCAAACTGAAATGGCGTAAACGTTTTATTGTCGCACGAGCCTGCTCGGCCTGCTGGCGTGCATGGATTTGTGCCACCACTTGGCCACAGATCGGTGCATGAAGGCACAATCAGGGCATGTCACGCTATCAATTCACTTGCGAAGTCGAGCCCGAGTACGTGCCGGAGCAATCCGACCCGGCCGCGCCGCTGTACCTGTTTGCCTACACCGTGACCATCCGCAACAGCGGCGAGGTGGCGGCGCAGCTGGTGGCGCGCCACTGGGAGATCGAGGACGCGCGCGGCCAGACCCAGACCGTCGATGGCTTGGGCGTGGTCGGGCAGCAGCCGCTGCTGCAACCCGGCGCGGCCTTTCGCTACAGCAGCAGCGTGCCGCTGCGCACGCCCATGGGGCTGATGAGCGGGCACTTCTTTTGTGTCGCGGTCGATGGCCAGCGCTTCGAGGTTCCGGTGGCGGCCTTTGTGCTGCGCGCCGAGGGCGTGGCCGGCTCGTCGTCGCTCCACTGAAGTTTGCAAGGCTGAGGGGGACGCATGGCGCTGGGCGAATTCGAGCTGATCCGGCGCTATTTTCAGCACCCCTTGGCGCAGCCCGGCGCGCACGCTGGGGTGCGGCTGGGCAATGGCGACGACTGCGCGCTGCTGCAGCCTAGCCCGGGCCAGGTGTTGGCGGTCTCGACCGACATGCTGGTGGCGGGGCGGCATTTCTTCCCCGATGTGGCGCCGCGCGCGCTTGGCCACAAGGCGCTGGCGGTGAACCTGAGCGACCTGGCGGCCATGGGCGCGCGGCCGCTGGCTTTTGCGCTGGCGCTGGCGCTGCCCAAAATCGACGAACCGTGGGTGCAGGAGTTTGCCGCCGGCCTGCTGGCTTTGGCCGACGCGCACGGCTGCGCGCTGGTGGGAGGCGACACCTGCGCTGGGCCGCTCAACGTGTGCATCACGGTGTTTGGCGAACTGCCACCGGGGCTGGCGCTGCGCCGCAACGCCGCTTTGGCGGGCGACGACCTGTACGTGAGCGGCAGTTTGGGCCAAGCGCGGCTGGCGCTGGAGGCTTTGCGCGGGCGTTGGCGCCTGCCCGAGGCGGCGCTGGCGCGTTGCCGCCAGCGGCTGGAGTGGCCCGAGCCCCGGCTGGCGCTCGGGCAGGGCTTGCGCGGGTTGGCGCACGCCGCGATCGACTTGAGCGATGGCCTGCTGGCCGACCTCGGGCATGTGCTGCGTGCCTCGGGAGTGGCGGCGCAGCTCGATGTGCCCGCCCTGCTGGCCAGCCCCGCCGTGGGCCCCGACGTGCGCGCGCTCGCTTTGGTGCAGCCCGCGCTGGCGCTCACCTGCTTGCTGGCTGGGGGCGACGACTACGAGCTGCTGTGCACCGCGCCGGTGGCGGCGCGCCCGGCGCTGGAGCGCCTCGGGCGCGAGCTCGGGCTGGAGTTGAGCCGCATCGGCCGCATCGTGGCGGCCAGCGACGCGGGGCCGCAGTGCAGCTTGGTGGATGCGCGCCTGCAGCCCTACGCGCTGCCGCCCGGGGTCGAGCTCCAGGGTTTCGATCACTTTGCTTGAGCGGCGGGACTTGGCTGTGCCTGTGCTTGGCCCTCGCCCAGCGCGCTCAAGCGGCCAGGCGGCCAGGCGGCCAGGCGGCCAAGCCGCAAGGGGGCTGCCATATTCGGAGACTGCGGCGTGTTGTGCCCAGCGACGCAGACTGGTGCCGCTGACGGTGCCACAATGGCGCCATGAGCCCGAGCACAGCCCGCCCCCAAGCCGCCCCTGCCCCGGATGAGGAGGAAACCCGGCCGCCGCGCGCTTCGGCTTCGGTGCTGTTGCTGCGCGAGGGTTGCGATGGGCTGCAGGTGCTGCTGCTGCGCCGCCACTCCGGCACCGAGGTCTTGGGCGGCTACTACGTGTTTCCGGGCGGCAAGCTCGATGCGGCCGATTGCACGCCCGACTGGCTGCCGGTGCTCGACCAGCCCGAGGCCGATTTTGCCCACCAGCTCAACGAGCCGCACACGCCCAGCGCACAGGCACGCGGGCTGCATCTGGCGGCGCTGCGCGAGCTGCACGAGGAGGCCGGGGTGCTGCTGGCGGCGCCTGCGGAAAGGGCACGCTCCCTGGGGTGCTGGCCACCCCTGGATTTGCAGAAGCGCCTTGAACCAGGCCTGCCTTGGCCCGAGGCGCTGCACGCGCACGGCTTGCAGGCCCACACGGCGGCCTTGCGCCCGTGGTCGCGTTGGATCACGCCGCGCAGCCCGGTGGTGGGCACGGCGCGCTTTGACACCCGGTTTTTCCTCGCCCTGCTGCCACCGGGGCAGCAGGCGCAGCCCGATCAGCGCGAGGCGGTGGAGGCCCTCTGGCTGGCCCCGCGCGAGGCCCTGCAGCGCCACTGGGCACACGAGCTGGAGCTGATCGCGCCGCAGCTGATGGCGCTGGCCGAGCTGGCGCGCTTCGACAGCGCGGCGGCGGCGTGGCAGCAGGCACTGGCGCGGCGCGCCCCGTGCATCGAGCCCGCCCCCTTTGCCGAAGGCGCGCTGCGCGGCCTGTGCTACCCCGGCGACCCCTGCCACCCGCAGCCCGAGCGCCTGCTGCCGGGCCCCACCAGGCTGCGCGTGCTGGGCCGGCGCTTTGAGCCGGTGGATGGCTTTGAGGGCTGGTTTGCATGAATCCCGAGCCCCATTCTCCGGAGCCTGTGGCGCAACCCGCCCCGCCCAGCCCACCCCCGCACCCCGCACAGCCCACCACGGTGTCCGAGGCTGCCATCGAGCCTCTGCGCCCGCCGGGGCTGCGTTTCATGTTGGCGCATCCGGCGCACGCGCTGGCGCTGGGCTTTGGTGCCGGTCTGAGCCCGCGTGCGCCCGGCACCGTCGGCACCTTGCTGGCGTGGGCGCTGTTCGTGTGGGTCAGTCTGCTGTGGCAGCCGCCCGCTTGGGCCTGGGGGCTGATGATTGCGGCCGCGCTGCTGCTGGGCTGGTGGGCCACGGCCATCACGCTGCGCCAAAGCGGTGCCAACGATCCGGGCTACATCGTGATCGACGAGATCGTGGCCTTTTGGCTGGTGCTGTGGCTGATCGCGCCGGCTGGCTGGCTGGGGCAGTTGCTGGCGTTTGCGCTGTTTCGATTTTTTGACGCCGTCAAGCCCGAACCGGTGGCTTGGGCCGACCGCGCCTTTAAGGGCCGCGGCTGGGGCGGGGCTTGGGGGGTGATGTTCGACGATCTGGTGGCGGCTTTTTGCACGCTGCTGGTGTTGGCTTTGTGGCGGTTTTTGTTTTTTTGATGCCGGTTGAGTTTGAGGGGGACGCATGAACACGCTGGAGCCGCAACTGATTGACGTGTGCCAACAATTGGGGGCGGCGCTGCGCGCGCGCGGCTGGCGCATGGCCAGTGCCGAGAGCTGCACCGGCGGCCTGATCGCGGCCACCTGCACGGGCCTGAGTGGCGCCAGCGATTGGTTTGAATGCGGTTTTGTCTGCTATTCCAATGCCGCCAAGAGCGCGCACTTGGGCGTGAGCCCAGCGCTGATCGAGCAGCACGGCGCTGTGAGCGAGCCGGTGGTGCGCGCCCTGGCCGAAGGGGCGTTGTGGCACTCGCTGGCGCAGGTGAGCGTGGCGGTGAGCGGCATCGCTGGGCCGTTGGGCGGCAGCGCTGGCAAGCCGGTAGGCACGGTGTGTTTGGGCTGGGCCACCCCGGCTGGGGTGCGCAGCCAGACGCTGCACTTCGAGGGCGATCGCGCGGCGGTGCGTGCGGCGGCGGTGCGCTGTGCGCTGCAGGGGTTGTTGGAGCAGGTTGCCGGTGGTTGATTTCTGCGGCGGAGGCGGTGGATTGGGGTGGTAGGGCTTGGCTGGCTGCGGCGGGGCGCTGCGGCCGGCGGGGGCATTATTTGCTCAGGCGCCGTGGCACTTCTTGAATTTTTTGCCGCTGCCGCAGTGGCAGGGGTCGTTGCGGCCGGGTTGTTCGGTTTTGCGCTGTGGCGACACGCGCGGGCCTAGGGTGAGCGCGATTTCGCGCAGGTCGTAGGCGGCCCACAGGGCGGCGCCGTAGGCGTCCATGCGCTGCTGGCTGACGCTGGGCGGGGCGTTGTCGTCGAGGGGGCTCAGGGTGGGTGGGTCGAGGTCGTCGCCGCTGAGGGCTTCGATGCAGTCCAGCGCTTCCTCCATCCACTCGGCCAGTTCGCGGTCGCGCGGTGGCTGCCATTCTTCGGGCCAGGTCTGCACCACGGCCATGAAGCCCATGGCCCACAGCTGCGCGAAGGCGGGGATGTGTTGCTCTTCGCCGAGGTCGGCGCAGAATTCGGCGCGTTCTTCGGGGCTGAGTGATTGCACGACGGCGCGCAGGTCGATCAGCTCGGGCGCGTAGGCGAGTGGGTCGTCGAGGGCATCGACGGGCGCATCCAGCGCAGCCTGCACCTGCTCCCAGCGGCGCTGCCACAGCTGCAGGAAACGCTGGTGCTGCGCCGGGCTCTGGAACAGCTTTGGCCCGAAGTAGCCGCTGTCGGGGTCGGCCAGCACGGCGGGCAAGTACTCGTCGGCTTCGATGCGGCGACGGCAGCACAGCAGCCCGGCCATGTAGCCCTCTAGGAATTCCCACGAGGGCCCGCCGTCGTTGCACTGGCTGAGGTGCATCAAAATCTCGTCGAGTTCGTCGAGATCTTGTGGGCTGAGATCGGTTTGGGTGTCGCTGTTGGTATCGCTGGCGTGGGCTGGGGCCCAATCTGTGGCTGGCTGGCCGTCGGCGGCTGCGGCATCCGGCGCGTTTGCGGCTGGCGCAAGGGGGGCTTCGGTGGGGCGGAGGGTGTTCATGGGGGGCCGGGTGGCTTGGGCTTGTAGGCAACCAGTGTAGCCGCTGGGCTCGTTTATCGGCCCATTCTGCCTCGCCCCTTTGCGCCCCAACATTCCCGCCTTTGCGCCGCATGCACCCAAACCGAACCGAGGGTGCGCCCAATCGAGCCTCTGGCTTCAGTCGCGCATCAGCGCCTCGATGGCGTCTGGCGCTACGGGCACGGCGCGCGTGATCAGCTCGCAGCCGTGTTCGGTGACCACGGCATCGTCCTCGATGCGTATGCCGATATTCCAAAACGCTGGCGGCACGTCGTCGGCGGGGCGCACGTACAGGCCCGGTTCGAGCGTGAGCACCATGCCGGGGCGCAGGATGCGGCTGGGGCGGTCTTTGATGGTTTCGCCGCTGAGCGGGTCGGTGCGCTCGCTGACCTGGCCGATCTCGCCCGGTTCGACGTAGCGGCCCACGTCGTGCACGTCGAGCCCGAGCCAGTGGCCGGTGCGGTGCATGTAAAAACGAAAGTAGTGGCGCTGCTCGATCACGTCGTCGAGCGTGCCCACTTTGGTGCCATCGAGCAGGCCCAGATCCAGCATGCCTTGCGCCAGCACGCGCACGCTGGCCTGGTGCGGGTCGGTGAAGCGCTGCCCGGGCCGGGTGGCGGCGACGGCGGCTTCTTGCGCCGCCAGCACCAGTTGGTAGGCGTCGCGCTGCGGCCCGCTGAAGCGGCCGTTGGCGGGGAAGGTGCGGGTGATGTCGCTGGCGTAGCCGTCGAGCTCGCAGCCGGCGTCGATCAGCACCAGCTCGCCGGGGCGCACCGGCGCGGCGTCGGCGCGGTAGTGCAGCACGCAGGCGTTGGCGCCGGCGGCGACGATGCTGCCGTAGGCCGGGCCTTGGGCGCCGTGGCGGCGAAATTCGTGCAGCAGTTCGGCCTCGAGGTGGTATTCGCGCAGCGCCCGGCCGCCACGCAGCCAGCGGGCGCATTGCTGCATGGCGCGCACGTGGGCGCCGGCGCTGATCTGCGCGGCGCGGCGCATGAGTTCGAGTTCGTGCGCGTCTTTGAACAGGCGCATCTCGTCGAGCAAGGCGCACAGGTCGCGCTGGGTGTCGGGGCACAGGGCGCCGTAGCGCGCGCGCGCACGCACTTTGTGCAGCCAGCCGTCGATGCGGCCTTCGAGGCCGGGGTGGGTGGCGAAGGGGTAGCACAGGCTGCTGCGGTTTTCGAGCAGCGCGGGCAGGCGGGCGTCGAGCTCGTCGATCGAGTGGGCGGCGCTGACGCCGAGCGCGGCCGGGGCCGCTTCGGGCCCTAGGCGGTAGCCGTCCCAGATCTCGCGCTGCAGGTCTTTGGGCTGGCAAAACAGGGTGCTGTGGCCGTGCTCGTCGAGCAGCAGCCAGGCGTTGGGCTCGGTGAAGCCGGTGAGGTAGTAAAAATAGCTGTCGAAGCGGTAGGGGTGCTCGTTGTCGCGGTTGCGCTTGCGCTCGGGCGCGGTGGGGATGAGGGCGATGCCGCCGGGGCCCAGCTGGGCCGCCAAGCGAGCGCGGCGCGCGGCATAGGCGCCAACGTGGGCGACTGGGGCGTAGGCCGGGGTGGATGCTGCGGGGGCAGCCGGGTCAGCATCGGGGCTGGTAGCGGGGTTGTCAACGGGATCGATGGCTTGGGGGTGGGTGGCGTTCATGTGCGGGGTTGTGCTTCGAGGGCGGCCAGGCGCTCCGGGGTGCCGACGTCGGCCCAGGGGTCGAGGTACAGCTCGGCGCTCACCAGGCCATTGTCCATGGCCCGGCGCAACAGCGGTGCCAGGGCGGCACGAATGCCCTGCGGGTTGCCGGATTCGATGGCGAGCCAAGGCGGGGCAAAGAGCGCGCGCCGGTACAGCGCCAGCCCGCTGAAGGTGTGGCGCGCCCCGGGGTGCGTGGGTGGCAGGTTGAGCGCCAGCGGGTGGCTGCAAGGGTCGGGGTTGGGCCCGAGGCCGAAGTCGCCGCCCGGGTGCTGCGGCGGGTTGGGCACCAGCCACAGGTGCGCCAGCCGGCCGCTGGCGGCAAAGCGCTGCAAGGCCGCGGGGTCGAAGGCAAAGCGGGGCGCGTAGGCGTCGGCGGCCACGGCCCAGAAGCAGTCGGCCAGCGCGGGCAGCGCGCGCGCGATGCCGCCGGCGGTTTCGAGCGCGCCGCCAAAGTCGCGCCCTTCGTGCGAATAGCTCAGGGCTAGTCCAGCGCCCGGATCGGGCGCTTGGGGGTGGCCGGCGCTTTGGGCCGCAGCAGGCAGATCTGCTGTGGCCAAAGCGGGTGCGGGGCAACGCCAGACCTGGCCCAAGCGCTGCGGCAGCTGCTCGCCCAACCAGGCGGTGTTGATGACGGCGTGGCGCACGCCAGCGCGCGCCAGCGCGTCCAGGTGCCAGGCGATCAGCGGCTGGCCGTGCAGGGCCAGCAGCGGCTTGGGGGTGCGGTCGGTGAGTGGGCGCATGCGCTCGCCGCGGCCAGCGGCCAGCAGCAGCGCGGTGGCTGGCGCGGGCGCAATGGGGGCGGGCTGCGGTATCGTCATTGGGGCTCTGGTTGAAAGAACTCAAAGCGGTTGCGGCCTGCATTTTTGGCGCGGTACATGGCTTGGTCGGCCTCTTGCAGCATCTGCTCGACACTGCCGTTGTCGGCGCGCAGCCGCGTGACGCCCATGCTGGCCCCCACCTGCAGCCGCAGGCCGTTGATCTGCATCGGCTCTTGCAGCGTTTGCAGCACGCGCTCGAGCGGCAGCGGCCCGTGGTTTTCGCGAAACAGCAGCACGAATTCGTCGCCGCCCAAACGAGCCACGGTTTCGTCGGCGCGCACCACCTGGCGCAGCCGCAGCGCCACCTCGGCCAGCAGCTTGTCGCCCACCGCATGGCCGTGCACGTCGTTGACCGGCTTGAAGCCATCGAGGTCGAGCATGGCCAGCGCCAGACCGCTGCCGTTGCGCTGGCTGTAAGCGATGGCCTGCTGCAGCCGGTCGCGCAGCAAGCGCCGGTTGGGCAGGCCGGTGAGCATGTCGTGGTTGGCCAGGTGGTCGAGCTGCTGCTCGTGCGCCTTCAGGCCAGAAATGTCAGAAAAAACGGCCAGATAGTGCGTGATTTCGCCCGCCGCGTTGCGGATGCACGACGCCGCCAACCATTGCGCATACAACTCGCTCGAGCGGCGCCGGTTCCAGACCTCGCCTTGCCAGCGCCCGACCTGCGCCAGCGTGTCGAGCATGCGGGCAAAAAATTGCGGTTCGTGCTGGCCAGAGCCGAGCAATTTGGGCGAACGGCCTAGCACCTCTTCAGGTGGATAGCCGGTGATGGCGGAAAAAGCGGGGTTGACCTTGACCAGGCGGCGGCGCGCATCGGTGACAAAAATACCGCTTTCGCTGGCATCAAACACCCTATCAGCAAGGCGCAGCCATTCTTGATCGCTGTGGGTGCGCGTGACATCGTGGGCGTAGCCGTGCCACAGCAGGCTGCTGTCGGGTTGGCGGTGCGGCTGCGCGGTGACTTCGATCCAGCGCAAGCCGCGCTCGGGGTGCGGCAGCCTGAAGGTGGTGTGCAGGGTCTCGAGCTGGCGTTCGGATTCGGCCATGTCACGCAGCAGCTGCACCCGGTCGCGGGTGCGCAAGCGTGCCATCAAATGGGCGATGTCGGTTTGCAGCTGATCGCGCGCCAGGCCGCACACGGCCTCGACACGCTGGCTCAGGTAGTGGCAGTGGGGACGGCCGTCGGCGTCGTGGCGGTAGGTGAACAGCACCCCGGGAACGTTCGCCGCCAGGTCGCTCAGTTGGCGCACCAGGGTTGCGCGCTCGGCTTGGGCGCGTTCGCGTTCGGCGATTTCTTGCTGCATTTGCGCGCTGGCGGCCTGCAGTTGCTGGTGATCGTGCGCCAGTTGGGCGCGGGCCTGTTCGAGCTCGGTGGTGCGCGCGAGCAGTGCGCGGTGCGGCGCCCGGACGGTTTCTGCAAACAGGGCCTGATAGAGAAAGCCGTAGGCCAGCAGCATGAAGGCGTAGCCGCTGATCAAGTAAGGGTCGGTCGAGCCGGTGCCGTGCAACAGCAGGGCACTGTTGGCCAGCAGCGCCAGCGTCGCGCCCAGAAAGCCGCTGGCATTGAACCGGCGGGGTTGGCGCAGCAAGCTGAGCAGGCGCAAGGCACCCAGCACCAGCAGGACGAGCAGCAGCCCAAGCACCCAGCGCTGGTGCATCGCTGGGCCGATGGCATCGGCGCCTTGCTCTAAAAACGCAGGCCAGCGCAACCCGGTGCCAAAGAGCAGCACCAAGCCCAACATCGCCACCGAGCTCGCCAAAGCCAGCATCGCGGCATGCCAGCGCGCTTTGCGCGAGGGCGGGCGCGCGGACCAAGGCTGCCAAACTGCATAAATTATGGCCAGCGCAGCCACTAGGCGCGAGGCCAGCGAAAAATCCAAGGCGTATAGGTTGGCGGAGTCGTAACCGGGCACCGTGGCGGTGAGCAACAAGTGCAACCCGTCGAGCAGCGCCACGCCCAAAAAGGCGCTGGCCAACAGCTGGGCGCCGCGTGGTGCGCTGCCCGCCGGTGCCGACCAGACAATGGCAAAGATCAAGGCAGCCAAACACACCGCGACCATGTCGAGGGTCAGTCTGAACTTGAGATCGAACTGCGGCCAATCGGCAAACTGCGGCAGAGGCAGCCAAAACAAGGCAAGGCATGCAGCACCCAACAGCACCAGCGCACGCAAGGCGGCGCGCGTTTCGGAGCGGTGAGAGGGGTGAATGGTCGGCATGATTTCAAAATACTACAGAAATGGACCAGATTTTTTGAGTTTTTTGCTGCTTTTATTAGCATTTTACTGCTCAAAGTTGGTTTTTTTATAATGTTTTAGTGCGATTCGGGGGCTTTTGGGTGGCTTGGGTTGTGGCGGCGGCCACGGGCGTGGGGGTGCGCGCAGGCGGCTTTTAGGGGCACGGCTGCAGCGCGTTGGGCGGCCAGATGGCCTTGGCTTCGAGCTGGCGGCGCTCGGCGGCGCTGATGGGGTTGAGCACCAGCGTGTGCACGATCGATTCGGGCCGTTCTTGCAGCACGCGGGCGTCGGTGACGCCGCGCGCGCGCAGTTGCGCCAAGGCGCGTTCGGCGCCCTCGCGTGCGCTGAAGGTGCCCAGCGCCAGTCCGGGCGCCAGTGGCGCGGCCAGGCTGCGGTGCTCGATCTGGGCCAGTGTCAATTCGGCCCGGCGCTGCTGCAAGGCGCGCTCGTTTGCCAGCGGTCCGACATAAACCAGCCAGCGCGGCGCGATGCGCACCTCGTTCAAGCTCCAGCGGCCTTGCAGGTCGGCGCGTTCGCTCAGGGCGGCGCGAATCAGCGCCGCCTGCCCGCTGCTCAAGCGCCTGACTTGCCAGCAAGCGTTGCCCGCGGTCGGCACCGTGGTGGCGGGAGCCGGAGGAGGCGGCGGAGCAGGGGCCGGGGTAGGGGTAGGAGGGGCAAGAACGGGTGCTGGCGCTGGTTCGGGCGCGGGCGCGAGTGCGGTTTCTACGCCGGGCAGTATCAAGGTCTCGGTGGGCTCGGCGGTGGCTTGTGCAACAGCAGCTGGAGCAAGCAAGGGCTCGGGCAAGGGCTCTGGCGCGGGTGCGGGTGCGGCCGCGGTCAGCGCGGCCGCGGGCACAGAGGCATTGAGCACGCGCAGCGCCTGCGGCTCCACCTGCTGCGCCAGCCGCTCGGGTTCGCGCGCTTGGTGCGGGGTCAGCCCGAGCGGCGCCAGATGGCCTTGGCCATAGGCCCAGAGCAACAGGTTGCCCAGCAGCAGCCACAGGGCCAGGGCTCTCAGCACGGGCGCACGCTCACTTCGTGTTGCCAGACCGCGCTGCGCTCGCTGGCCGTGGCCAGCCACAGCGCTCCGTCGGCGCGTACGCCGTCGGCCACGCCTTCGCGGCCGTCGGAGAGGCGCACCGGGCGCCCCATCAAGGCATCGCGGGCGGCGTAACGCGGCACCAGGTGGGCAAAACCCTGGGCCTCAAAATCCAGCGCGTGGCGCAGCAGCGGCGGCGCCACGCGGCGCAGCCAGTGGCCCACGCCCTTGGGGGCGTCGGGCATCAAATCGAGCAAGCCCGCAGCGGGCAGGGCCGGCATGCCGGGGCCAAGCACCGCATCGGGCGGAAGCGCCGGCGCCACCAGGTTCAGGCCCACGCCGATCACCGCGTAGCGCTGCACGCCCAAGGACACGGTCTCGACCAGCACACCGCCGAGCTTGCGGCCTTGCCAGCACAGGTCGTTGGGCCACTTGATCTGCACCTGCGGGTGCAGCGCCTCGGCCAGCGCCACCCCCACCGCCAGCGACAGGCCCGACCATTCGGCGGGCTGCAGCGGCAAGCCGAGCGAGAAGGTGAGCGCCGCGCCGGGCTGACCGAGCCATTGGCGCCCCTGGCGGCCCCGGCCCGCGCTTTGCTCGGCCGCCACCAGCAGCAGCGGGTGCAGCGCGCCGTCGCGGGCGCGGCGCATGAGCTCGGAGTTGGTGGAGTCGATGCGCGGCAGCACCTCGACCGCAAAGCCCGGACACAGCGGCACCACGTCTTGCCACACCGATTCGGCGGCGGCGTGCAGATCGGCCAGAAGGCGGGCGTCGGTCATGGGAGCAAGGGCGCGGGCGGGTCGTGAAGGGCGGGCTGAGCGAGATGAACGGGCAGGTGAGCGGGCAGGAGATCGGTCGGCGGCGCAAGATTTGGGCGCTTCATGGAAAAGGGCCAAAATTTTGCTAAGGTTAACTCATGCATGGGCGCGCGTGCGCGCATGAGAACGGATTGTAGAGATGATGACCACGAGCAACAGCCACAAAACCCTGGTAATCGCCGAAAAACCCTCGGTCGCACAAGACTTGGTGCGCGCCCTGACGCCGCTGGCGGGCAAGTTCGACAAGCACGACGAGCACTACGAGAACGAGCGCTACCTTGTCACCTCGGCGGTGGGGCACTTGGTGGAGATCGCCGCCCCCGAGACCCACGAGGTCAAGCGCGGCAAGTGGAGCTTTGCCCACCTGCCGGTGATCCCGCCGCAGTTCGACTTGCGGCCGATCGAAAAAACCAAGTCGCGCCTCAACGCCGTGGTCAAGCTGGCCAAGCGCAAAGACGTGACGGCGCTGATCAACGCCTGCGACGCCGGGCGCGAGGGCGAGCTGATCTTCAGGCTGATCGAGCAGTACGCTGGCGGCGCCAAGGGGCTGGGCAAGCCGGTGCAGCGGCTGTGGTTGCAGTCGATGACGCCGCAGGCCATCCGCGACGGCTTTGGCGCCTTGCGCAGCGACGCGCAGATGCGCCCGCTGGCCGACGCCGCGCGCAGCCGCTCCGAGGCCGACTGGCTGGTGGGCATCAACGGCACCCGCGCCCTGACCGCCTTCAACAGCCGCGACGGCGGTTTTTTCCTCACCACCGTGGGCCGGGTGCAGACGCCGACGCTGGCGGTGGTGGTCGAGCGCGAAGAAAAAATCCGCGCCTTCAAGAGCCGCGACTACTGGGAGCTGCACGCCAGCTTTGATGCCCAAGCCGGCAGCTACCCCGGCAAGTGGTTTGACCCGGGCTTCAAAAAACCCGCTGGCGACGCCGCCGACCCCGAGCTCAAGGCCGACCGCCTCTGGAACGCCGCCGCCGCCGAGGCCATCGCCGCCGCCGTGCGCGGCCAGCCGGCGCAAGTGAGCGAAGAATCCAAGCCCAGCACCCAGGCCTGCGGGCTGCTCTACGACCTCACCAGCTTGCAGCGCGAGGCCAACGGGCGCTTTGGCTTCAGCGCCAAAACCACGCTGGCGCTGGCGCAGAGCCTGTACGAACGGCACAAGGCCCTGACCTACCCGCGCACCGACAGCCGCGCCCTGCCCGAAGACTACCTGAGCACGGTGCAGCAAACCGTGGCCATGCTCGCCGCCAGCCACCTGTCGCACCTGGCGCCGCACGCGCGCACCGCACTCGACCAGGGCTACATCCGGCCCAGCAAGCGCGTGTTCGACAACAGCAAGGTGAGCGACCACTTTGCCATCATCCCCACCCTGCAGGCGCCCAGCGGCCTGAGCGAAGCCGAGCAAAAACTCTACGACCTGGTGGCGCGGCGCTTTCTGGCGGTGTTCTTCCCGCCAGCCGAGTTCCAGCTCACGACCCGCATCAGCACCGTGCATCTGGCGGCGGCCAGCCACGCCTTCAAGACCGAGGGCAAGGTGCTGCTCAAGCCGGGCTGGATGGCGGTCTATGGCAAAGAGGCCGCGGACGAGGCCGATGGCGCCCAAGCCGGCGACAAGGGCCAGCGCCTGGTGCCGGTGCAGCCCGGCGAAACGGTGCAGACCGCCGAGGCCGCGGTCAAGGCGCTGCAAACCCGGCCCCCGGCGCGCTACAACGAAGCCACCCTGCTCGGGGCCATGGAAGGCGCAGGCAAGCTGCTCGACGACGAGGAGCTGCGCAGTGCCATGGCCGACAAGGGGCTGGGCACCCCGGCCACGCGCGCCGCCATCATCGAGGGCCTGCTGAGCGAAAACTACCTGCTGCGCGAGGGCCGCGAGATCATTCCCACCGCCAAGGCGTTCCAGCTCATGACGCTGCTGCGCGGCCTGCAGGTGCAAGAGCTGTGCAAGCCCGAGCTCACCGGCCAATGGGAGCACAAGCTGGCGCTGATGGAGCGCGGGCAGCTGAGCCGCGCCGACTTTATGCGCCAGATCGCCGAACTGACCGAGCGCATGGTGCGCCAGGCCAAAGAGTACGACCGCGACAGCGTGCCCGGCGACTACGCCACCCTGCGCACCCTCTGCCCCAACTGCGGCGGCGTGGTGCGCGAAAACTACCGCCGCTACGCCTGCACCGGGCCCGGCGCGGCCGAGGGCGCGACCGAAGCCGCTGCCGAGTCCGGCCAGGGCTGCGGTTTTTCTTTTGGCAAGTCGCCCGCCGGGCGCACCTTTGAGCTGGCCGAGGCCGAAGCCCTGTTGCGCGACCGGCGCATCGGGCCGCTGCAGGGCTTTCGCTCCAAGGCCGGTTGGCCCTTCGTCGCCGAGTTGGCGCTGGCCTTCGACGCCGAGGGGCAAAACTGGAAGTTGGAATTCGACTTTGGCGACGACAAAAAGGCCGAAGGTAGCGGCGAGCTGGCCGACTTCAGCGCCGCCGAGCCGCTCGGGCCCTGCCCCAAGTGCGCCAGCCCGGTCTATGCCCACGGCAGCCAGTACGTGTGCAGCCACGCCGTGCCCAGCACGCTGCAGGCCGAGCCGAACTGCGACTTCAAGAGCGGGGCCGTGATCTTGCAGCAGGTGATCGAGCCGGCGCAGATGAGCAAGCTGCTGCACAGCGGCAAGACCGATTTGTTGCAGCGCTTCGTCTCGAACAAAACCCGGCGCGCCTTCAAAGCCTATCTGGTGTGGGACGCGGCCGCGGGCAAGGTGGGCTTCGAGTTCGAGCCCCGCCCTGCCGGCAAAACAGCGGCGCGCAAGCCAGCGGCGGCCAAGCCCACCCCAGCAGCCAAGGCCGAACCGGGGACGGCGGCCGTGCCTGCCAAGGCGGCTGCGGCGGCCAAAGGCACCCGTGCGGTCAAGCCCGCCGCTGCGCGCAAAACAACGGTGCGCAAGTCGGCGGTGCGCAACAGCACAGGCTCAGCAAACTGAAAAAAGCGGTCGGGTTTTAGGCCGCCTTTCATCGAAGCTCAATATACTCGGTGCAGTTGTTGCACCGCAGCGTGCAACGCCTGAAACAGCATGGGCCGCTGGAGGCCACGCAGCGGCCACAAACTGGAGTTTACGCTTTGGATCTCGCTACCCTCATCGGACTCATCGGCGCGATGGCCATCGTTATGGCCGCCATCATTTTGGGCGCCGACCCCGGCGGCTTTCTCGATCCGGCTTCGGTGCTGATTGTGATCGGTGGCAGCGTGTTCGTGG
This sequence comes from Serpentinimonas sp. SSL01, assembly GCF_056323735.1. Lineage (NCBI taxonomy): Bacteria > Pseudomonadati > Pseudomonadota > Betaproteobacteria > Burkholderiales > Comamonadaceae > Serpentinimonas > Serpentinimonas sp. SSL01. The sequence continues at coordinate 2,182,175 of NZ_CM150487.1, read as the reverse complement.
TGCTGTCCAAGTTTAGCCTGCAGCAGTTTTTGGGGCCTTCAAGGTTGCCGTCAAGGCTTTCAAGTTCAAGCTGCCCGCCACCGACGCCCTGATCGAAGAGATTCTCGAAGTCTCGCGCATCGCGCGCAAAGACGGTTTTTTGGCGCTCGACGGCCACGACACCGAGGTCACGTTTTTCAAAATGGGCATCCAGATGATGGTCGATGGCCACGCGCCCGAGGTCGTGCGCTCCAAGCTGGAAAAAGAGCGCCTGCTGACGCTGGACCGGCACCGCTGGGGTGCCAAGGTGTTCTCGGCCATGGGCGACGTGGCCCCGGCCATGGGCATGATCAGGCACCCTGATCGGCCTCGTGCAGATGCTGGCCAACATGGAAGACCCGGCCTCGATCGGCCCGGCGATGGCGGTGGCTTTGCTGACCACGCTCTACGGCGCCATTTTGGCGACCATGATTTTTCTGCCACTGGCCGACAAGCTCAACCTGCGCATGACCGAAGAGGCGCGCATGAACGCGATGCTGATCGACGCCGTCACCGCCATACAAAGCGGCAGCAACCCGCGCGTGGTCGAGCAGCTCGTGAACAGCTACCTGCCGCCCAAGCAGCGCAAGGCCGAGGACTGAGCCGTGGCCATGGAGGAACCCGAAGAGGAAAAGCGCTCCATGCCGGCTTGGGTCATGACCTTTGCCGACCTGATGTCGCTGCTGATGTGCTTTTTTGTGCTGCTGCTCTCCTTTGCCGAGATCGACGCCACCAAATTCAAGCAGATCGCCGAATCGCTGGAGCAAGCCTTTGGCGTGCAGCGCGAGGTGCCGGCAATGGAGATCCCCATGGGCACGAGCCCGGTGTTCGACCATTTCTCGCCGGGCCGCCCCGAGCCCACGCTGCTCGACGAGGTGCGCCAGCAAACCCAGCAAGATGACCCGCGCCTCAAAACCCACACCGCCCAGGTGTTGGCGCAGCTCGAGCAAGCCACGCAGCAGCAAGTTGCACGCACGGCACAGCAGCTGGCGCAAGCGCTGGAGCAAGAAATACAGGCCGGAAAGCTGCAGCTGTTGCAGGAAGAAAACCGGCTCATCATCCGCATCGAGGAGCGCGGCTCCTTTGGTTCCGGCTCGTCGCAGTTGTCAGGTGAGTTTCAGGGCATTTTGGGCGATATTGGCGATTCGCTGGCGCAAGTGCCGGGCCGGATTTCGATCGAGGGCCACACCGACAACATCCCGATGCGCTCGGCGCGCTATGCCTCGAACTGGGATCTGTCGGCGGCGCGCGCGGCCTCGGTGGCCAACGCCTTGCTGGCCAAGGGCGCGGTGGCGATGGATCGCCTGCGCATCAGTGGGTTGGCCGAAACGCGGCCGGTGCAGGACAACCTCACGCCCGAAAACCGGGCACAGAACCGGCGCGTCGAGATCGTGGTCGATCTGGAGCAGCCCATTGCCCAGTACCAAGCCAAGGTGCTGAGTTTGCTCGAGCAGGGGCGCGCCGAGGAGGCGTTCCAGGTCGGCTGGCAGTAGGCTGGCAGAGAGCGGGGCCGGCAGCGCTTGGGCCGCTGGTTGCGGCCGGTTTAGCGCCCTTGCGAGTCGGCAAACACGGTTTGGCTCTTTTGCACCCGCATCAGGCGCGTGAGCTCGTCGCCAAAGTGGCGCACCAGCAGCTTGAACCCGGCATATTGCACCGGGTCGAGGTCGTCGCCGGCGGCACCACCGTCGGCCCACAACACGCCGACCGAGCGCTGGTTCACGTGCACCGCCCCCCACAGCGCGCCGCTGTCGAGCAGCTCGGGGCGCAGCTTTTCGGGCAGCAGGGCGCGCAGCCCGGCCACGCGGCCGCGTTCGGCCATGTAAAAGCCGTTGGGCTGTGAAAATACCTTGGCGATCAGGTTGTGCCCATCCAGCGCCAGGCTGTAGCGGCGCGGCTCGATCTCGGAGCCAAAACCGCGCGCCAGAAAACACACCAGTTTGTCGCCCTGCGCCATCTTCAAAAACAGCGCGTAGCGCTCCAAACCCAAGCCGTCGGCCAGGCTGAGCTTGAAGGCGCGAAAGAAAGTGCTCAGGTCGGCGTGGCGGCCGCTGCGGCAGTCTTCTACGAACAGGTCGATCAGGTTGCGGGCGCGGCTGCCGGGCTCGATGGAGCTGGGGTGCTGGAGCGGGGGCTTTGGGTGTGGCTCGGGCGCTGGGGCTGGGCTGGGGGCTTTGAGGTGAGCCGGCTGTGGCACGCGAGCCGTTGGCTCAAGTGGCGCGGGCTTGCGCACGGACTCGGCCGCTGGAGCGGCGGCGCGCACGCGGCGCTGGCGGGGTTTGGGTGGCCACAGCAGACGCGCGGCCGGGGCGGCGCAAAAGGCCCACAAATGCGGTTCCTGGCTGGCTTGCACGGCGGCGCGCCGGGTCGCGTACAGCACCTGGTCGAGCTTAAGGTGGCGGTGCGCCGAGAGCGCCTTAAACAGGAGGGTGCTGCGTCGGCTGTACCAGTCGTGCATGAGCTCGTGCGCCAGCATTTGCAGCAGCGAAGGCAGGGTGCTGGGCCGGTGCAGCCAGCGCCCGATTTCGGGCAGGATTTCAGGCGGGTTGGTGCCCATCCAAGCCAGCCGGGCAGCGCGGCCGAGCAGCGCTGGCTCTACCGCATGCAGCAAGGTCGCGCTGTCGGCCTGAAACAGACCCAGATCCACGGCTACGGCGGCGCTGAGCTGCGTCAGCGTGCAGCCCAGCAGCTCCTGCTCGACCCGTGCCGGGCGTTCGTTGTCCTGCACCCGCTGCGCCAAGGTGTCGGCCAAGGCGGGCGCCGCCACTGCCAGCAGCCACTCGGCCACGTTTTGTGCCTGCACCGCGCCCATGCGCGCCAAGCCGGTGTTGCCCGGCTCGATCTGGGCAAACTGCAGTGCCAAATGCCCAGCTAGGCGGCTGGTTTGCAACGCTTCGGCCAAGCGCAGATGGCCCGGTTTGTCCAGCTGCAAGCGCTGCTGGCCCAGGGTGTCGATCAGCTTGTAGAGGCGCGTGAGGCCCAGTATGCCCACAGCGTGAGCCAGGTCGCTGACGCGCTGGCCCTTGGGCATTGCACTCTGCGCATGGCGCATCACCGCCAAGCCCAGCGGCAGGTCGCGGTTCAGGGCCTCGAGCAAGCGCGGACTGGGCAAGTCTGGGTCCTGCAGCGCCTTGAGCACCTCGGGCGGGCTGACCAAGGGCAGCTGCACCGCCGCTAGGCGTTTGCGCCAGGCGGACAATCCCAGCGGGGCTGCAGGGGCGGGTGGGGTGTGTGGGCTGCTCATCTTGGGGCGGCATTGGGCTGCCGGCTACTGTAAGCCATTGTGCGCCCGGTTTATGATGCGTCGCGACCTACAACCTGTTTTTTGGAGATGCGCATGAGCCTCAAGCTGTATTTTTCGCCCGGAGCCTGTTCTTTCGTGGCACACGCCGCGCTCGAGTTGGCTGGCGCCACCTTCGAGCCGGTGTTGCTCAAGCTGCACCGCGGCGAGCAGCGCAGCCCCGAGTTTCTGGCCCTCAACCCGCACGGTCAGGTGCCGGTGTTGGTCGATGGCTCCGACGCCATCAGCCAGATCGTGGCCATCGTGTTGCACCTGGACCAGCGCTTTCCCCAGGCGCAACTGTTGCCGCCTGCGGGCTTGGCGCGCACCCGGGCGTTGGAAAAGCTGCTGTGGATGAACAACACCGTGCACCCGACCTTTGGGCGCTTTTTTGCCCCCCAAAAGTTCAGCGACGACGCCGCCTGCCAGGCTTTGATCAAGGCGCACGCGCCGGCGCAGTACCGCCGGGAATTGGCCGACATCGAGCAGTGGGTGGCGCACAAAGCCACGCCGTGGCTCGGCGGTGAGCAGCCCGGCGCGCTCGACGCCTATGCGCTCACGCTGCTGCGCTGGGGCGGGCTGGCGGGGATCGACCCGCAAAGCCTGCCCGCCACTTGGGCGCTGGTGCAAGACTTTGCTGCCCTGCCGGCGGTGGCGCGGGTGATCGAGCGCGAGCGCCTGACGCTCAATCTGTATCAGTCTCAGTCGTAACGGCGGGCGTCCTCGATCACCTTGCCGTCGTTGGGCAGGGTGCCGGGGGCCAGCAGCTCGACTTGGCCGCGCAGCTTGGTGACTTCACGCAGGCTGTGCGCCAACGCCTCGGCCAAGTCTGCAGATGCGGCAGCAAAGTCCGGCCGCAGCTCGGCGCGCAGCAGCATCAGGTCGTCGGCCATCTGGCCGCTGACCACCAAGCGCCCTTTGTGCAGCTCGGGGTGGCGGCGTAGCACCTCGGCCACTTGCCCCGGGTGCACGAACATGCCCTTGATCTTGGTGGTCTGGTCGGCGCGGCCCAGCCAGCCTTTGATGCGCACGTTGCTGCGTCCGCTGGGGCACGGACCGGGAAGAATAGCCGACAGGTCGCCGGTGCCAAAGCGCAGCAGCGGGTAGTCGGGGTTGAACACCGTGACCACCACCTCGCCTACCTCGCCATCGGGCACGGGTTCGGCGGTGCCCGGGCGCACGATCTCGAGCAGCACCTGCTCGTCGAGCACCAGGCCTTGGCGCGCAGCCGTTTCGTAGGCGATCACGCCAGCGTCGGCGGTGGCGTAGCACTGGTAGGCGGCAATGCCGCGTTCTTGCAACCAGTCTCGCAGCGACGGCGGAAAGGCCTCGCCCGAGACCAAGGCTTTGCTGATCGACAGCTTTTGCCCGGCTTGCTCGGCTTTTTCAACCAAGATGCGCAAAAAACTCGGGGTGCCGGTGTAGGCGCTGGGGCGCAGGTCGGCAAGCGCTACCAGTTGCTGCTCGGTGTTGCCCACGCCACCCGGGATCACGGCGCAGCCCAGCGCCTGGGCGCCGCTTTCCATCATCCAAGCGCCGGGTGTGAGGTGGTAGCTAAAGCAGTTGTGCACCAGCTCACCGGGCTCGAAGCCCGCCGCCACCAGCGCCCGCGCCACGCGCCAGTAGTCGGGCGCCAAGCCTTCGGGTTCGTAGATCGGGCCGGGCGACTGATAGACGCGCCGCGCGGTGGCCGCTTGGCGCAGGCCCAGCCAGCCGATGGTGGAAAAACCGCCGAAGGGGTCGCCACCGGCGGCCCGGCTGGCTTGCTGGCGCGCCAGCAGCTCGCTCTTGCGCAGCAGCGGCAGTTGCGCCAAGGCGCTGCGGCTGCAAATCGCCTCGGGGCTGACGCCGGCCAGCAAATCAGCATAAGCCGCGCTGTGGGTCTGCGCATGGCGCACGTGCGCCGGCAAAGCCGCCAGCAAAGCGGCCTCGCGCTCGGCTGGGGCGCGGGTTTCCAAGGCGTCGTAGTGTGCAGGCATGGCGGCAGGGCTTTCTGTGTCGTTTTGATCGCTCGGGCCGGGGCTCAAGCCAGCCAGCGCTTGCGCCGTTTGTAGCTTTTCACATCTTTGAAGCTCTTGCGCTCGGTGCCGCCCATGCCGAGGTAGAACTCTTTCACGTCTTCGTTGTTGCGCAGGTCGTCGGCCTTGCCGTCCATGACGATGCGCCCGCTCTCCATGATGTAGCCGTAGTCGGCGTAGCGCAGCGCCATGTTGGTGTTTTGCTCGGCGATCAAAAAGGTGACGCGCTCTTTCTGGTTCAGGTCTTTGACGATCTCGAACACCTCTTCGACGATCTGCGGCGCCAGCCCCATGGAGGGTTCGTCGAGCAGCAGCACGCTGGGGTTGGCCATCAGGGCGCGGCCGATGGCGCACATCTGCTGCTCGCCACCCGAGGTGTAGGCGGCTTGGCTGGTGCGCCGGGTCTTGAGGCGCGGAAAGTAGTTATAGACCTTCTCGAGGCTGGCCGCGATCTCGGCCTTGCCGCTGCGGGTGTAGGCGCCGGTGAGCAGGTTTTCTTCGATCGTCAGGTGGGCAAAGCAGTGGCGCCCTTCCATCACTTGCACCACGCCGCGTTTGACCAGGTCGGAGGTGCTCAGGATGTCGATGCGCTCGCCGCGCAGCTCCACGCTGCCCTTGGTGACTTCGCCGCGCTCGGCTTTGAGCAGGTTGGAGATCGAGCGCAGGGTGGTGGTCTTGCCGGCGCCGTTGCCGCCCAGAATGGCGGCGATCTGGCCGTCGGCCACTTGCAGCGAGACGCCCTTGAGCACCAAGATCACGTGGTTGTAGATGACCTCGATGCCGTTGACGTTGATGACGATGGAAGGCGTGCTCATGGGTAAACCTCGACAGGGGGGAAACGGTTGGCGGTAGGGCAGTCGGCTGGCCGCAGCGCTCCAATCAGAGCGGGTCGGCCAAGCGACTGCGGGCTGCCTAGGTGCACGGCCAGAGCACCCGCCATGGCAACCCGGCAGCCCCCGCGCTGCGCTGCCAACCCAAAGGCGACAGCGGCAGCGAGGGGCAGCCGGCTTAGCAGCCCGGCTCGGTGCGGCGCGTGATGTTGTTGTCGCGCGCAAAGGCCTCGGCCGAAGCCGTGATCATGGGGTTGATGACGGTCATGTCGGCTTGCAGCCAGTCCGAAGACCAGTCAAAGCCGGTGCCGTTCCAGGTGTGGATGCGCATCAGAGCCGTGCCCACGTGGTTGCGGCACGAGGTCACGATCGGGCCGCGCAGCACCCCGGCAAAGCCGAGCTGGTCCAGCCGCGCTTGGGTGATGTTGAGGTTCTCGTAGCCCCAGCGCGCTTGCTCGCCGGTGACGTGGCGGCCACGGCCAAAACGCTCTTGGGCGCGGAACACGCCTTCGACCGCCAGCATGGCGCCGACCACGCCGCGCATGTAGAGCACGTCGCCGACTTCGGCGCGCGGGCCGGTGCCTTGGCCACGGTCGTGCACCTGGGCCAGAATCTGGCGCACCACTTCGGAGTCACGCGCTTGGCCGTGCTGCATCATGACGGCGCTGAAGCCGCGGGCGTCGGCGCCGATGTCGCGCAGATCGGGCTCAGCCCCGCTCCACCAGAGGCCAAACATGCGGTCGCGCGGAAAACCGGTGGCCACCGATTGGCGGATCGCGGTCGTGGTCATCACGCCCCAAGTCTGCAGGATCACGAAGTCGGGCCGCTGCTGGCGGATTTGCAGCCAGATCGCGCGCTGCTCCACGCCGGGAGGCGGCACCGGCAGCGCCAGCACCGTGAAGCCGTGCATTTCGGCGCGGCGGTTGATGATCGGCAGCACCTCGCGCCCAAACGGGCTGTCGTGATAGACCACGGCGATGGTCTTGCCGCGCAGGCGGTCCCAACCACCAGACCGGTTGGCGATGTGTTGCAACACCACGTCGCCAGCGATCCAGTAGTGGCCCAGCAACGGGAACACCCACGGGAAAATGGCGCCGTCAGCGGTGTCGCTGCGACCGTAACCCGAGGTGATCATGGGGATCCTGTCAACCGCCAAGCGCGGCATGAGCGCGAAGGTGATGCCGGTCGAGAGCGGCTGGAACACCGTGGCACCGCCGTGGCGGGCCTTGAGGCGCTCGTAGCACTCCACGCCGCGGTCGGTGGCGTAGGCGGTTTCGCATTCTTCGACCAGCGTTTGCACGCCATTGATGCCGCCGCGCGCGTTGACCAGCTTCATGTAGTCGGCGAAGCCGTTGGCAAACGGCGCCGCGTTCGGGGCCACGGCGCCGGTGCGGCCGGTCAGGCTGGGGAAGAACTGCACCGGCGCTTGGGCCATGGCCAAGCTGGTGGTGAGGGCACTGGTCAGCGCGGCCACTGCCACCACGGCCGATAGTGCGAGTTGTCGCAATCTCATGGAATGTCTCCTTAAACCAACACCTAACTCACACAAGGACGAGGGCGGCGGGCGAGGTGTCGGGCGCCAGCCACCAAAGGAAGCAACTCAATGTGGGAACGGCCACAGACGCAGTTTGTGGCGCGCCATGCTCCAGTACTTGGCCAAGCCGTGCGGTTCTTTGATCAGAAACCAGACGATCAGGGCGCCAAGGATCATGAACTCGGCGTGGCCCACCATGGCGGTCGAGATTTCGACCCCGAACAGGCGGCCGATCCAGGGCAGCAGCTGGTTGAGCACGATCGGCGTGATGACGATGAAGGCGGCGCCAAAGAAGCAGCCCATGATCGATCCCAGGCCGCCGATGATGACGATGAACAGCAGTTGGAACGAGCGGTTGATGTCAAACGACAGCGGCTCCCAAGAACCCAGGTGGACGAAGGCCCACAGCGCCCCAGCGACGCCGATGATGAAGGAGCTGACGGCAAAGGCGGTGAGCTTGGCGTACATCGGGCGGATGCCGATCACCGAAGCGGCCACATCCATGTCGCGGATCGCCATCCACTCGCGCCCGATCGGGCCGCGCACCAGGTTTTTGGCCAGCAAGGCAAACACCACCACGAAGCCGAGCACGAACAGGTACTTGTCCATCGGCGTGGCAATCTGCCAGCCGAACACGCTCAGGTTGCTGACTTCGGCGGTGCCGGCCGGGCTGTCGAGGGTGAACCAGCGCACACGCACAAACAGCCAGTCAAAGAAGAACTGCGCCGCCAGCGTGGCCACGGCCAAGTACAAGCCCTTGACGCGCAGGCTGGGGATGCCAAAGATGATGCCCGCCAGCATGGCGAAAAAGCCGCCCGAGAGCAAGGCCACGATCAGCGGCATGTCCTCGACACGCATGAAGACGTTGTAGGCCATGTAGGCGCCCACGGCCATGAAGGCGCCGGAGCCGAGCGAGATCTGGCCGCAATAACCCACCAGAATATTGACCCCGATGGCGGCCAGCGCCAGAATCAGAAACGGCACCAAGATGGCGCGAAACAGGTACTCGTCGGCCAGCATCGGCACGCCGATGAAGGCGAAGGCGATGATGGCGATGATGGCGATGCGGTCTTGCTTGACGGCAAAAATCTGCTGGTCGGATTTGTAGGTGGTCTTGAACTGACCGTTTTCGCGGTAAAACATGATGGTTCCGTTCTTCCTGAGCGAGTTTTATACGCGGTCGATGATTTTTTCGCCAAACAGGCCCTGCGGTCTAAACAGCAGCACCACCATCGCCAGCACGTAGGCAAACCAGATCTGGATGCCACCGCCGACCATCGGCCCGATATAGACCTCGGCCAACTGCTCGCTCACGCCGATGATCAGGCCGGCCACGATCGCGCCCGGGACTGAAGTCAGGCCGCCCAAGATGATCACCGGCAGCGCCTTGAGCGCCACGAAGGTGAGGGCGAACTGCACCCCCATCTTCTCGCCCCAGATCATGCCGGCCACCAGCGCCGTCAAGCCAGCCATGAACCAGACGATGACCCACATCCGGCCCAGCGGAATGCCGACCGACTGCGCCGCTTGGTGGTCATCGGCCACGGCGCGCAGGGCGCGTCCGGTGCCGGTTTTCTGGAAAAACAGCGTCAGCAGCGCGACCATGGCCATCGCCATCAGGGCCGTGACGAGGTCGTCTTGGTTGATCAGCAAGCCGCCGGGGAACAGGCCTTCGAGGATGAAGATCGGCTCGGCCGGCAGACCAAGGTCGATGGCGTAGATGTCGCTGCCAAAGATGGTCTGGCCAAAACCGTCGATGAAGAAGGTGATGCCCAGCGTCGCCATGAGCAACACCACCCCTTCTTGGTTCACCAGGTGGCGCAGCACGAAGCGCTCGACCGCCCAAGCAAAAATCAGCATCAGGAACGCGGCGATGGCAAAAGCCAAGACGTTGGCCAACAGCAGGCTCTCAAAGCCCAGCCACTCGGGCAGCCATTCGGCAAAGCGCGCCATGGCCAGCGCGGCAAACAGCACCATCGCGCCTTGGGCAAAGTTGAACACGCCCGAGGCCTTGAAGATCAACACAAAGCCCAGCGCCACCAGCGAGTAGAGCACGCCGTTCATCAGCCCGGCGATGATGGTTTCGAGGAAAAATCCCATGTCTGGTCTCCTGTTTTAATGGCTGGTGCCGAGGTAAGCGCTGATCACGTCGGGGTTGGCGCGCACCTCGTCGGGCACACCGTCGCCGATCTTTTTGCCGTAGTCGAGCACCACCACGCGGTCGGAGATGTCCATCACCACGCTCATGTCGTGCTCGATGAGCACGATGGTGGTGCCAAACTCGTCGTTGACGTCGAGCACAAAGCGGCACATGTCTTGTTTTTCTTCGACGTTCATGCCCGCCATGGGCTCGTCGAGCAGCAGCACCTGCGGCTCCATGGCCAGCGCGCGCCCGAGGTCCACGCGCTTTTGCAGCCCGTAGGGCAGCTGCCCGACCGGGGTTTTGCGGTGGGCCTGGATTTCGAGGAAGTCGATGATGCGCTCGACCTTCTCACGGTGCTCGCTTTCCTCGCGCTCGGCCGGGCCCCAGCGCAGCGCTTGCAGAAGCAGGTTGCTTTTGATGCGCAGGTTGCGCCCGGTCATGAGGTTGTCGATCACGCTCATGCCCTTGAACAGCGCCAGGTTCTGGAAGGTGCGCGCCACCCCCAGTTCGGCCACTTGGCGGCTGTTCATGTGCTTGAAGGTCTGGCCGCGGAAGGTGATCGAGCCCTCTTGCGGCTTGTAGACGCCGTTGATGCAGTTGAGCATCGAGCTCTTGCCGGCACCGTTGGGGCCGATGATGGCGCGGATTTCGTGCTCGCGCACGTCGAACGAGATGTCGCTCAGCGCCTTCACGCCACCGAAGCGCAGGCTGATGTTGTGGACGTCGAGGATGACGTCGCCGATTTTTTTCTTGCTCATGCCAAACTCCGTAGTCCCCGTGCCCAGTGCAGGATGGTGTGCTTCATGCGGCCGCCTTGACGTTTGCGTAGGTCTGCACGTCGAGCAGTTTGAGCGTGGCGCTCACTTTGCCGGTGCGCCCGTCCTCGAACTTGACCTGGGTTTCGATGAACTGCTCGGCCTTGCCGCCGTAGAGCGCATCGACCAGTACGCCGTATTTCTCGCCGATGAAGCCGCGTCGCACCTTGTTGGTGCGGGTGAGCTCGCCGTCGTCGGGGTCGAGCTCTTTGTGCAGCACCAAAAAGCGGTGGATCTGGCTGCCCGCCAGCAGCGCGTCGCGGCTCAGGTCGGCGTTGACTTGCTCGACGCAGCCCTTGATGAGCTGCAGCACTTCGGGCTTGCCGGCCAGGTCGGTGTAGCCGGCGTAGGGCAGGTTGCGGCGCTCGGCCCAGTTGCCCACGGCCTCGAGGTCGATGTTGATGAACACGCACACGCGCTCGCGCCCGTCGCCGTAGGCAACCGCCTCTTTGATGTAGGGGAAGAACTTGAGCTTGTTCTCGACGTATTTGGGTGCGAACAGGGCGCCGTCGTTGGCCCCGCCCTTGATGCGGCCCACGTCTTTGACGCGGTCGATGATTTTCAGGTGCCCGCTGGCGTCGATGAAGCCGGCGTCGCTGGTGTGGTACCAGCCGTCGGGGGTGAGCACCTCGCGCGTGGCTTTTTCGTTTTTGTAGTATTCCTTGAGCAACCCCGGCGATTTGACCAAGATTTCGCCGTTGTCGGCCAGCTTGATCTCGACGCCGTCGATCGGCACGCCCACGGTGTCGGCGCGCACCTCGTGGTCGGGCTGCAAGCAGACGAACACCGCCGTTTCGGTGGAGCCGTAGAGCTGCTTGAGGTTGATGCCGATCGAGCGGTAAAAGGTGAACAGATCGGGGCCGATGGCCTCGCCGGCGGTGTAGGCCACGCGCACGCGTGAAAACCCGAGCGTGTTGCGCAGCGGCCCATAGACCATCAGGTTGCCCAGCGCGTACAGCAGCCGGTCGGCGGCGCCGATGCTTTTGCCGTCCATCAGCGCCGGGCCGACCTTTTTGGCGTGCTCCATGAAGCCGTTGTAGAGCTTGCGCTTGAGCGCGCCGGCGTCTTCCATTCGAATGGTGACGTTGGTGAGCAGGCCCTCAAACACCCGCGGCGGCGCAAAGTAATAGGTGGGGCCGATTTCTTTGAGGTCGATGGTCACGGTGGCGGTCGATTCGGGGCAGTTGACCACGTAGCCGCACGCCAGCCACTGGGCGTAGCTGAAAATGTTTTGCCCGATCCAGGCCGGCGGCAGGTAGGCCAGCACCTCTTCGGTTTCGGTGAGTTTGTCAAAGCGCGCCCCGGCGACGGCGCGATCGAGCAGCGAGGCGTGGGTGTGCACTACGCCCTTGGGGTTGCCGGTGGTGCCCGAGGTGTAGAACATCGCCGCCACATCTTCAGCGCGGGCCTGCTCGGCTTCGTTTTTGAAAAACTCGGGGTGCTGCTGCACAAACACGGCCCCGGCGGCGATCACTTCTTGCAAGCCGGCCAAGCCGGGTTCGTCGTAGTTGCGCAAACCCCGTGGGTCGTCGTACAAAATGTGCTCGAGCAGCGGGCACTGCGAGCGGATTTCGAGCATTTTGTCCACCTGCTCCTGGTCTTCGACGACCACGAAGCGCACCTCGGTGTTGGTGATTGGGAACACGCATTCGCCCGCCACCGCGTCTTGGTACAGCGGCACCGGCACCGCACCCAGGGCCTGCGCCGCCAGCATGGAGGCGTACAGGCGCGGCCGGTTGGCCCCGATGACGATCAGGTGTTCGCCGCGGCGCAAGCCCAACTGGTGCAGGCCGGCGGCGATGTGGCTGGTCAAGTCGGCCATGCCGCGCCAGTCGATGCTCTGCCAGATGCCGTATTCTTTTTCGCGCATCGCCGGCGCGGTAGGGCGCTTGGCGGCGTGCTCCAGCAACAAACGCGGGAAGGTGGTCTGCATGTCGTCTCCTCTAATCTGGCGGCCCGGCCCATGAGCGGGCTTCATATCGGCTTGAATCTGTTGCGCACTGTACGCCAGGGTTTGACGCCATGTTGTCCTTGCGACGACAATCTAGGGTGCGGCCCTGCTAGGACTTACCCTAGGGTGTGTGGCGCGACTGGAGGCAGCGATGGTTTATCGGGATGCTTTGCGGCAACGGGCGCGGACTTTGAGCGATGCGGAGTTCGCGGCGATCGTCTGGGTGCCGCGCCTGAGCGCGGATGAACGCGAGCGCGTGCGCAGCGAACTGATGGTGACGCTGGCGCAGCCGGGCGACTCGATTTGCCGCGTCGGGCGACCGGTGACGTTCTGGTTCGGGCTGGTCGAGGGCTTGCTCAAGATGAGCAACGACGACAGCCTGGGCCCGATCATGACCTTTGCCGGCTTGGCCCCCGGGGGCTGGTTTGGCGAGGGCACGGCGCTCAAGCGCGAGCCCTACCGCTACAACGTGCAGGCGCTGCGCAAGAGCTTGGTGGCGGGGCTGCCGGTCGAGACCTTTCACTGGCTGCTGGATCATTCGATCGGCTTCAACCGCTTTGTCATGTGCCAGCTCAACGAGCGCTTGGGGCAGTTCATCGCCGCGCGCGAGATCGACCGCCTGAGCGAGCCTGAGGTGCGGGTGGCGCGCAGCTTGGCCAATCTGTTTCACCCTGGGCTGTTTCCGGGTGTGGGGCAGCTGTTGCGCATCACGCAGCAGGAGCTGGCTTATTTGGTCGGGCTGTCGCGTCAGCGCGTGAACCTGGCGCTGGCGACACTGCACGAGCAGGGCCTGATCGAGGTCACGTATGGCGGTTTGCGGGTGCTCGACCTTGCGGCGCTGCGCGCCTACGCCCTGCCCAGCGAGGGTTGATCGGCACGGTTCGGGCCGGTGCGGTGTGAACCGGTGCGCCGGCGCACTACACTCGCTGCCATGCAAGAGAGTGTGCGCATCAACAAACGGCTGGCCGAAATGGGCCTGTGTTCGCGGCGCGAGGCCGACGAATGGGTGGCGCGCGGCTGGGTGACGGTCAACGGCCAACCGGCCCAGACCGGGCAGGCGGTGACGGCGGCCGACCAGATTGAGGTGGCCCCGGCGGCGCGCCAGCAGCAAGACGAGCGCGTGACGATCGTGCTGCACAAGCCGGTGGGCTACGTGAGCGGCCTGCCCGAAGACGGGCACCAGAGCGCCGCCGTGCTGGTGCAGCCCGGCACGCGCTGGCGCGAGGACCGCAGCCCGCGCCGCTTTGCGCCCAGCCACACGCGCGGACTGGCGCCAGCGGGCCGGCTGGATATCGATTCCACCGGCCTGCTGGTGCTGACGCAAGACGGGCGCGTGGCCAAGGCGCTGATCGGGGCCGATTCCGGGGTGGAAAAAGAATACCTGGTGCGCGTGCAATGGGCCCCCAACGGCCCGCAGGGGCCGGGGGTGGTGGCGCAAAACGTGCAAGCGGTGTTTGCCCCGGAGCTGCTGCAGCGCCTGCGCCACGGGCTGCAGATCGATGGCCGGGTGCTAAAAGCCGCGCAGGTGCAGTGGCAAAACCCGGAGCAGCTGCGCTTCGTGCTGCGCGAGGGCATGAAGCGCCAAATCCGGCGCATGTGCGAGCAAGTCGGGCTGCACGTGGTGGGCCTCAAGCGCGTGCGCATTGGGCGCGTGCAACTGGGGCAGTTGCCGCTGGGGCAGTGGCGCTATCTGGGGCCGAACGAGCGGTTTTGATCGTCGGGTTGGGCGGCGTGGGAGCGGGGCGGGTGCTCTGGGTAGGCGCTGGGGCGCTGGGGGCAGCCGGCCTCATACCGTCCGCTGCGCGGCCAGAAATCGGCCAACTTCCCCCAGCGCCCCAGCGCCCCAGCGCCATGGGAGTGGCTGGTTTACTGCTCCAAGATCGCTTCTTCCGTGTAAATCTGGTCGGGCTCGAGGACGGGCGGCGGGGTGCGAGGCTGGTAGTGCAGGGCCTGCGCCACCCAAGGGCCGCTGGTCATCGCGGGGCGCAGGTCCACCAGTTGCTGCTGGATCATGAAGAAAGCCAAGATGGCAAACATCAGGTGATTGAAGGCGGCGGCGGGGTTTTGCAGGTGTGCGCGCTTGAGGCGTCGCAGAGAGAGTGTCGGGGCCATGGCAGCTTCCTTTGGGCGTATGCGCTGGATGCTACTGTGCTTAAGGCGTTCGGACAAGTTTAAGGTTAATGCGTGGGTGATGTGGGGGCGGCGGTGGCAAGACGTGCATGGCTTTTGGTTGCATGTAACGTCGCCGTTGTGTATAGTGGCAAGACCACTTGAATGAGGGCTTTCACATGGGAACCGCGCATGTCAATGCACGCGTCCAAAAGCACCGCGACGCGATGCCCATGGCGGGCTTGCGCCCGGTGCAAATCTGGGTGCCCGAAACACGCCGCCCCGACTTTGCGCAGGAATGCCGCCGCCAAAGCTAGCCTTGCTCAAGCGTGCGCGGTTGGGCTGTGGATAGGCTGCACCGCGAGGCGCAAGCCCATGGTCTTGAGTATCGCCGACAGGCTGCGAAGCTCCGGATTGCCCTTGGCCGACAGCGTGCGGTAAATGTGCGTAGTGTTGAGCTGCGCTTGCTCGGCCACTTTCGAGGCGCCGCCAAACGCTTTCGTCATCTGGCGCAGCGCGATCAACAGCTCGCCTTGGTCGCCGTCCTCGAGGATGCTGTTCAGCAGTTCGACCGCATAGGCCGGGTCTTGGCGAAAGGCTTCAGCCATCGCGTCGTCATGTGCTCGATCTTTCATCGCCTTTTCTCCTGCTTCAAGTTGCTTCGCTGCCAGTCCTTCCAGTATGCGCACGCCTGTGCTATGTCGGCGTCCTGCGAACGCTTGCTGCCGCCGCAAAGCAGCAAGACCACAGTTTTCCCGGCTTGCGCGTAATAGACGCGGTAGCCTGGCCCTACGTCGATACGAAGCTCCCACACACCATCTCTGCATGGCTTGTGGTCGCCGAAATTGCCCAGCTCGAGGCGGTACACGCGTCGGTCAATGGCGATCATTGCCTTGATGTCCTTCACCTCGTCGCGCCAGTCTGCGTACACGTCGCGGCCGTCGTCGGTGATGTAGTGCCTGATCTCGAACATGGCTGATTGTCGCTTAAAAGCGAAACACGGTCAAGCTGTTTGGGCTATCCACAACCGTGGGGCGACCATGACTTCGAAAGCGGGGTGGGGGTTGGGGCGCTGGGGGCAGCCGGCCTCATGCCGTTTAGCTGCGCGGCCAAAAATCGGCCAAAGCCCCCAGCGGCCCCAACTCATGATATCGACCGGCCGCCTTGGGCGCCCCACGCCCAGCTAAGCCTGACATCAGGCACATAGTCTGCCCCCGATTTTCCTGCTGCAAAATGGGCGCAACGTGCAGGACACTTGGTTGCATGTAACGTCGCCGTTGTGCATAGGGCCCGGCAAAACCTAGCGCCGCAACATCGCCACGCTGCGCTGGGCGCGTGCCAAGTTACGCCGCCAACAGGGGACACCTTTGTATGGCGGCCAGCTCCTTTTGCAGGGACTGTTTGGCAATGGCGGTGTCGTAGGCGGCTTGGCCGCGCAACCACCAGCCGTCGCTCAAGCCAAAGTAGCGGCAAAGCCGAAGGTCTGTGTCGGCCGTGACGGCGCGTTTTCCCGCCACGATTTCGCCGATCCGCTGTGCAGGCACGCCGATGTCTTTGGCTAGGCGGTACTTCGTAAGGCCGAGGGGCTTGAGAAACTCTTCTTCAAGCATCTCGCCGGGCGTAACGGGCGGCACGGTGCGCATGGTGTTTCCTTCAGTGGTAATCGATGATCTCAACATCTGCGGCCCCATCCGCGGTCCAAACGAAGCACAGGCGCCACTGCTGATTGATTCGTATGCTGTGCTGTCCTTGACGATCGTCTTTCAGCGCTTCCAACCGGTTGCCGGGCTGCACCTTCAGATCGTCCAGCACCGCAGACCAGTCCAGCTGCGCAAGCTTGCGCAGGGCAGGCCGCTCAATGTTCACCCAGCGCTTGACGCGCTCGCCCTCAAAGAGGGCTTGCGTGTCTTTGCACTTGAAGTTTTTGATAGGCACGGGTGCCGATATTAACGCGGAGCGTGAGTAGTGTCAAGACCGAGCTGCGCACGCCACATGGAATCAGGGTGCGTTGCGTACTAGGCCGAGCCGTGCCATGTGCCAGAAAATCGTTCTCCGACCACGGTGAACCTCCGTGGGGGTAAGGGCTGGGGCGCTGGGGGCAGTCGGCCTCATACCGTCCGCTGCGCAGCCAAAAATCGGCCAACCGCCCCCAGCGCCCCAGCCCCGCGCGCATCGTTGCCTGCCCCAATTTCGACCTCCATTATGATCGTCAGGGATGTGGCAGCTAACAATCCAAGGACGCGACCTTTCTCGGTGATTGGTCTCTCTGACTTGCTCTCCATCGAAGACCAGATCATAGGCAATGGCTTCGTACCGAAGGGATACGTCGGGTTTTTGGATCATCTTTCCGTTCTTAAGGACACTCTGAAAAACTCAAAATCAGGTCAGCCAGCAGGCTGATGCATTCCACCAGCTGAGATTTCGAGCGATTTAAGCCAGCTTGATTCCAGCCTCGCCTTCAAAAAACGCTGTTTTTATCTTTTCTGTGCCATTTCTCCAGTTTTTGGACGCACTCATGCCTGCGCACCCATCAGCTTGTGTCGCGCCATCCACAGATTGGAGAGCGCAAACAGCGTCTTGATCTGCAAGGTGTTCTTCATCAAGCCCCGATAGCGCACCTGCTTGAAGCCAAACTGGCACTTGATGACCCGAAACGGGTGCTCCACCTTGGCGCGTATCTTGGCCTTGATCTGCTCGACTTTGTCGATCAGCGCATCCACCAGCTTATTCTCTGTGTCCAACTGCTTGCGCTTGCCGGGGCGCATGGCGATGTGCCACTTGCAGCCGGCCTTGGCTTCAGGGCGCTGGTCTGCGCCTTGGTAGCCTGCATCCCCGTATGCGTCCGTCTCTTGGCCGTGCAACAGGCTGTTGCCTTGGGTGACATCGGAGACGTTGCCCGAGGTGCCACAGACGGTGTGCACCAGACCCGAGTCGGCATCGACGCCGATGTGGGCCTTCATGCCAAGGTGCCACTCGTTGCCCTTCTTGCTCGAATGCATCTGAGGATCACGCGCTCGGTCTTTGTTCTTGGTCGAGCTCGGCGTGGCGATGAGGGTGGCATCGACGGCGGTGCCGGCTTTGAGCAGCAGGCCGCGTTGTTCGAGCAGTTCGTTGACGGTGGCCAAGATGCGCTCGGCCAGCTGGTGCTGCTCCAGCCGGTGACGCTGACTTGGGGTTTTGCCAAAGCGAAGAATGGTGCTCTCATCGGGCAGTCGGCCAAAGGGGCTCAACTGGGCAAACTCGCGGTACAGCGGGGTGTCGAAGAAGGCTTCTTCCATGGCCGGATCGGACAGGCTGAACCACTGCTGCATGAAGTGTACGCGCAGCATGGTCTCGAGGACACGCGCTGTAAAGGGTCGCAAAGAGGGCTGGGGCTGGCAGGGGCTGTTGGCCGATTTTTGGCCGCGCAGCGGACGGTATGAGGCCGGCAGCCCCTGCCAGCCCGGGCCCTAGCCAACCAACCCCACCCGCCCCAACGCACCCCAAGCCAACCAGCGTCCCGAGCCATACCCAAGCCAACGCCCCCCAGCAACTTGAAATCCCCCCACCAGCCCCAAACTAGCAAACCGTTGCGCCCAGCGCACACCCAGTCCCTCGAATCCTTTCACTGCTACCAAAACCCCATCCGCACCCCATGAGCACCCATCACGCATTCCAGACCGAAGTGGCCCAGTTGCTGCATCTGGTCACGCATTCGCTGTATTCCAACAAAGACATCTTCTTGCGCGAGCTCATCTCCAACGCCTCCGACGCCTGCGACCGGCTGCGCTTTGAGGCGCTCGACCACGCGGCGCTGTTTGAGGACGCACCGACGCTGGAAGTGCGCGTGGGCTTTGACGCCGAGGCCAAAACCCTCACCATCAGCGACAACGGCATCGGCATGAGCGAGGCCGAGGCGATCGAGCACCTGGGCACCATCGCCAAGAGCGGCACCAAGGCCTTCATGAGCCGCCTGAGCGGCGACCAGCAAAAAGACGCGCAACTGATCGGCCAGTTTGGCGTCGGTTTTTATTCCGGCTTCATCGTCGCCGACCGCATCACGGTCGAGAGCCGCCGCGCCGGCTTGCCACCCGAGCAAGGGGTGCGCTGGGTCAGCGCGGGCACGGGCGAGTTTGAGACCGAAGCCATCACCCGCGCTGAGCGCGGCACCTGCATCACCTTGCACCTGCGCGACGACGCCAGCGAATACCTCACGCGCTGGAAGCTCAAGGGCATCATCGCCAAATACTCGGACCATATCAGCCTGCCGATCCTGATGCGCAAAGAGGAGTGGGACGCCGACAAAGGTGAATCGGTGCTGCGCGACGAGTGGGAGCAGGTCAACGCCGCCAGCGCGCTCTGGACGCGGCCCAAAAAAGACCTGAGCGAACAGCAGTACAGCGATTTTTACCAAGCCATCAGCCACGACTACGAAGCGCCGCTGGCCTGGAGCCACAACCGCGTCGAGGGCACAACCGAGTACACGCAGCTGCTCTACATCCCGGCCAAGGCCCCGCACGACCTCTGGAACCGCGACAAAAAACCCGGCGTCAAGCTCTACGTGCGGCGCGTGTTCATCATGGACGAGGCCGAGGCGCTGCTGCCCAGCTACCTGCGCTGGGTCAAAGGGGTGATCGATTCGGCCGACTTGCCGCTCAACGTCAGCCGCGAGCTGCTGCAAGAGAGCCGCGACGTCAAAGCCATACGCGAGGGCAACACCCGGCGCGTGCTGGCGCTGCTCGAAGACTTGGCGCAGCAGGGGGTGGAGCCCGCCGCCGC
This sequence comes from Serpentinimonas sp. SSL01, assembly GCF_056323735.1. Taxonomy (NCBI): domain Bacteria; kingdom Pseudomonadati; phylum Pseudomonadota; class Betaproteobacteria; order Burkholderiales; family Comamonadaceae; genus Serpentinimonas; species Serpentinimonas sp. SSL01. Next base: position 2,162,722 of record NZ_CM150487.1, on the reverse strand, counting down.
CGATGCAACCGACGCCACGGCTGATGCCGAGGCCGCGCCATCCAACGACAAATACCGTCGCTTTTACGCCGAGTTTGGCGCCGTGCTCAAAGAAGGGCTGGGCGAGGACTTCGGCAACCGCGAGCGCATCGCGCGCCTGCTGCGCTTTGCCTCCACCCAAAGCGACGCCGTGGCCGTGAGCCTGGCCGACTACAAAGCGCGCATGAAAGCGGGCCAGAAAGCGATCTACTACCTCACGGCCGACAACCTAGACGCGGCCAAGAGCAGCCCGCAGCTCGAGCTGTTTCGCAAAAAGGGCATCGAGGTGCTGCTGATGACCGATCGGGTCGATGAGTGGGCGCTGTCGTTTTTGCACGATTTCGACGGCACCGCGCTGCAGAGCGTGGCCAAGGGCGCGGTGGATTTGGGTCAGCTGCAAGACGAAGCCGAAAAGCAGGCCACCGAGGCCGCCGCCGAGCAGTACAAGCCCTTGCTCGAGCGCCTGAAAACGGTGCTGGCCGACAAGGCGTCCGACGTGCGCATGACCGCGCGCTTGGTCGATTCACCCGCTTGCCTGGTGGTGGGCGAGGGCGAGCTGTCGAACCAGCTCACGCGCATGCTCAAGGCGGCCGGGCAAAAAGCCCCCGATGCCAAGCCGATACTGGAGCTCAACCCGGCGCACGCGCTGGTGCAAAAGCTCGAGCAGTCGGCGCAGTTCGACGACTTGGCGCACATTTTGTTTGACCAGGCGCTGCTGGCCGAAGGCGGGCTGCCGCAAGACCCGGCCGGCTACGTGCGCCGCGTCAACGCCTTGCTGGTCTAGGGGAGGCTGGGGGCCGCCCGCTCAGCCTCTTACTCCAAGGTCGCCGCGTACTCGATGATGGCGCGGTGATCTGGGGCCAGCAGCTTGTAGCGGATGCCGTCGTTGGCGAGCAGGGTGCGCATCTGGCTGTCGATCTCGCGCGCTTGGGTTTCGTCCTGCAGGCGGCCGCTGCGGATGTATTTTTTGTCCAGGTCGCGCTGCACAAAGATGTTGATGTTGTCAAACTGCCGGTACCAAGCCATGATCTGGGCGTGGGTTTTTTTTACGTCGCAGATGTTGTCGGCGTAGGTCTGGTTGTAGTACAACAGTTGCGGCAGCGAGCCCTCGGTGACCAGGTACTGCACTTGGCCGTTGAGCACCTCGAGCATTTGAAACTGCTCCAGCGCCAAGGCGTACTGGTTGCGCAGCGCGGCGAAATCGCGCTGCCAGACGCGGATTTTGGCGATCTCGGGCACCATTTCCACCGTTTTACCCATCAGGTGCAGCTTGAGCACGATGCTGGATGAAAACAGCGATTTGTCGCAGCTCGGCCCGCCGATGATGTTGATCACCTTGGTGCGGTACAGGCGCATCTTGTTCTCGGGCTGGATCGGGTCGACGTAGGTGACGCTGGTGCTCATGTGTGTCTCCGGTAAAAGGGGGAAACTGAGTGCACAGGTGCCAAGCCCGACGCCTGCGCAAGTGAGGGGCCGCAAAACGCGCATCCTACCACTGGGCGCGCTGGGGTGCGCGCCGCCTTTGCTACACTTGATCGGCCGCAAACCCTACCCCGCCGCGCCCGCGCCAGAGCAGCGCGCTAAGGAAGCCCCTCGACGTGATCACCGAACCCGAATTCCAGCACCTGGCGGCCCAGGGCTACAACCGCATCGCCCTGAGCGCCGAGACGCTGGCCGACCTCGAAACCCCGCTCTCGCTCTACCTCAAACTGGCGCACGGTGGCCCCGAGGCTGGGCGCTACAGCTTTTTGCTCGAATCGGTGGTGGGTGGCGAGCGCTTCGGGCGCTACAGCTTCATCGGCCTGCCGGCGCGCACGGTGTTGCGCGCCAGCGGTTTCGGGGCCGCAGCGCGCACCGAGGTGCTGCACGACGGGGTGTTGGTCGAACAGGCCAGCGGCAACCCGCTCGATTTCATCGCCGCCTACCAGCAGCGCTTCAAGGTCGCCCTGCCGCCGGGCTGGCCGCGCTTTTGCGGCGGGCTGGCCGGTTACTTTGGTTACGACACGGTGCGCCACATCGAGCACAAGCTCTTGCACAGCTGCCCGCCAGACCCCTTGGGCTGCCCCGACATCTTGCTGCTGCAGTGCGAACAGCTGGCAGTGATCGACAACCTCTCGGGCCGCTTGCACCTGATCGTCTATGCCGACCCGGCCCAGCCCGAGGCCTACGCCTTGGCGCGCCAGCGCCTGCAAGCGCTGCTGGCGGCGCTGCAACGCCCAGTAGCCGCGCCGGCGCTGCAGCCCAGCCCGGTGCAGCCGCCCGAGCGCGCCTTTGCCCGCGCCGACTACCTAGCCGCCGTGGCGCGGGCCAAAGAGCTGATCGCCGCCGGCGACTTCATGCAGGTGCAGGTCGGGCAGCGCATCAGCCAGCGCTACGAACAAAGCCCGCTGAGCCTGTACCGCGCCCTGCGCTCGCTCAACCCCAGCCCCTACATGTATTACTACGATTTTGGCGACTTCCAGGTGGCGGGCGCTTCGCCCGAAATTCTGGTGCGCCAAGAGCGCGTGCCCGAGGGTTGCAAGGTCACCATCCGGCCGCTGGCCGGCACGCGCCCGCGCGGGGCCACGCCGGAGCTGGACCGCGCCGCCGAACAGGAACTGTTGGCCGACCCCAAAGAGCGCGCCGAACACGTGATGCTGATCGACCTTGCGCGCAACGACATCGGGCGCATCGCCCAGACCGGCAGCGTGCGGGTGAGCGACGCCTTTGTGATCGAGCGCTACAGCCACGTGATGCACATCGTGAGCAACGTCGAGGGCCTGCTGCAGCCGGGGTTGAGCAACATGGACGTGCTCAAAGCCACCTTCCCCGCCGGCACCCTCACCGGCGCGCCCAAGGTGCACGCGATGGAGCTGATTGACCAGCTCGAGCCCGTCAAGCGCGGCCTCTACGGCGGCGCCTGCGGCTACCTGAGCTATGCCGGCGACATGGATTTGGCCATCGCCATCCGCACCGGCATCGTCAAAGACGGGCAGCTGCACGTGCAGGCGGCGGCTGGGGTGGTGGCCGATTCGGTGCCCGAGCTCGAGTGGAGCGAGACCGAACACAAGGCGCGCGCGCTGCTGCGTGCGGCCGAAATGGTGCAGGAGGGATTTGAATGAGCCAGACCCACGCCAGCGCGCCGGTTTATTGCTCCCACATGGCCGAGGTGCGCGCGCACATCGACGCCCTTGACGCGCAGATCGTGCCCCTGCTGGCGCTGCGCTGTGGCTACGTGGCGCAAGCTGGGCGCATCAAGCAAGACCCGAACCTGATTTACGACCAAGAGCGCATCGACGCCATCCTTGAGCGCGTGCAGGCGCAGGCCAGCGCGCTCGGGGCCCCGGCGCAGGTGCTGGAGGCGGCCTACCGGGCCTTGATCGCGGCCAGCATCGAGTTCGAGCGCGCCGAATTTGCGCGTTTGCGCGCCCAACCGGCACAACCCTAGGATGGCTGCTTCATGCTGCTGATGATCGACAACTACGACAGCTTCACCTACAACCTGGTGCAGTATTTGGGCGAGCTCGGGGCCCAGGTGCTGGTGCGGCGCAACGACGAGATCGGGCTCGAGGAGCTCGAGCAGCGCGTGGCAGCGGGCGAGATCGAGCGCTTGGTGGTCTCGCCCGGCCCCTGCTCGCCGGCCGAGGCGGGGGTGTCGGTGGCGGCCATCCAAGCGCTGGCCGGGCGCGTGCCCATTTTGGGCGTCTGCCTGGGGCACCAGGCCATCGGGGCGGCTTTTGGCGGGCGCATCGTGCGCGCGCAGCAGCTCATGCACGGCAAAACCAGCCTGATCCACACCACCCAAGAGGGCGTGTTCGCTGGCTTGCCGGCGCAGTTCACCGTCAACCGCTACCACTCGTTGGCGATCGAGCGCGCCACCCTGCCCGAGTGCCTGGCCATCAGCGCCTGGAGCGACGACGGCGAGATCATGGGCGTGCGCCATCGCAGTCTGGCCATCGAAGGCGTGCAGTTTCACCCCGAGAGCATTTTGAGCGAGCACGGCCACGCCTTGCTGCAAAACTTTCTGGCGCAGCGCTGAAGACCTGAAGCCCTGCGCAACCCTTTCCCTTCCAGATTGCATCCACCATGGACACCGTGCTCCCCGCCCTCACGCCGCAGCAGGCGCTGCAGCGCGTCCTTGAACGGCGCGAGCTTTTGCCCGCAGAAATGCGCCAGCTCATGCAGCAGATCATGCAGGGCGCCGTGGCGCCGGTGCCGCTGGCGGCGCTGCTGACCGGGCTGCGCATGAAGGGCGAGAGCAGCGGCGAAATTGCTGCCGCCGCACGGGTGATGCGCGAATTCGTCACCCCGGTCGAGCTGGCCGATCGGCGCCATCTGGTGGACATCGTCGGTACCGGCGGCGACGGCGCACAGACCTTCAACATCTCCACCTGCGCCATGTTTGTGGCCGCCGCCGCCGGCGCGCGCGTGAGCAAGCATGGCGGGCGCAGCGTCAGCAGCCAATCGGGCAGCGCCGACGTGCTGGAGGCGCTGGGCGCGCAGATCAACCTGAACCCGCCGCAGATCGCACGCTGCGTCGAGCAGACCGGCGTCGGCTTCATGTTTGCGCCCAACCACCACCCGGCCATGAAGCACGTGGCCCCGGTGCGGCGCGAGCTCGGCGTGCGCACGCTGTTCAACATCTTGGGGCCGCTCACCAACCCGGCCGGCGCGCCCAACATCCTGCTGGGCGTGTTTGCCCCCGAGCTGGTGGGCGTGCTGTTGCGGGTGCTGCAAGACCTGGGCGCGCAGCACGCGCTGGTGGTCTATGGGCAAGATGGGCTGGACGAAATCAGCCTCGGGGCCGCGACCCGCGTCGGCGAGCTGCGCCACGGCGCCCTCCGCGAATACGAGCTGCACCCAGATGATTTTGGCTTGGCCATGGCCAGCCACCGAAGCTTGCGCGTGCAAGGTCCGGCGCAGTCGCTGGCCCTGCTGCGCGCGGTGCTCGACGACCAACCCGGCGCAGCGCGCGACATCGTGGCCCTCAACGCCGGGGCCGCGCTCTACGCTGCCGACGTGGCCGAATCGATTGCCGACGGTTTGCAGCGCGCCCGCGCCGCGCTGGCCAGTGGCGCCGCCCGCGCCAAGCTCGAGCAGTTCCTCGCCACCACCGGCGCGCTGGCCGCCGGCACCTGAAAGCTGGAGCCCCTACTCATGAACGACATTTTGCAGCGCATCGTCGCTACCAAGCGCGAAGAAATCGCACAGGCGCAGGCGCGTCACCCCTTGGCCGTGGTGCGTGCCGACGCCGAAAGCCGCCTGCTCACGCGCGACTTCACCGGCGCCTTGCGCGCCAAGCTGCGCGCCGGCCAGCCGGCGGTGATCGCCGAAATCAAAAAAGCCAGCCCCTCCAAGGGCGTGCTGCGCGAGCCCTTTGAGCCGGCCGACATCGCGCAGAGCTACGCCGCCAACGGCGCCGCCTGTCTGTCGGTGCTCACCGACCGCGACTACTTTCAGGGCAGCCCAGACTACCTCAAGCAAGCGCGTGCCTCCTGCCATTTGCCGGTGCTGCGCAAAGACTTTCTGATCGACCCCTACCAAGTGTACGAATCGCGCGTGCTCGGCGCCGACGCCGTGCTGCTCATCGCCGCCTGCCTGTCCGACGAGCAGATGGCCGAACTCGAGGCGCTGGCGCACAGCCTGCACATGGCGGTGCTGGTGGAGGTGCACGACGCGCCCGAGCTCGAGCGCGCGCTGCGCCTGCGCACGCCGCTGATCGGCATCAACAACCGCGACCTGCGCAGCTTCGAGGTTCGGCTCGAGACCACGCTCGAGCTGCGCCCCCACGTGCCGCCGCAGCGGCTGCTGGTGAGCGAGAGCGGCATCGGCACCCGCGCCGACGTGCTGCGGCTGCGCGACGGCGGCGTTTCGGCCTTTTTGGTCGGTGAAGCCTTCATGCGCGCCCCCGATCCGGGGCAGGCGCTGGCCGAGCTGTTCGACCCCGGGCCGTGAGCGCGCTTGGCAGCGCAAACTCGGCACAGCCGCAGGGATCGCTGAGCGCTTGGGCGCCGCAAGATTGGTCCCTCGCTCCCGACTGGCAGCCGCTGTGGCAGGCATTCCTCGCCAGCCCGCATGGGCAGCAGCTGGGCCAGCGCCTGCAAGAGCAGATCGATGCCGGGTTGCAGCTTTATCCGGCGCATCCCTTGCGCGCGCTGGCACTCACGCCGCTGGAACAGGTGCGGGTCGTGATCTTGGGCCAAGACCCCTACCACGGGCCGGGTCAGGCCGAAGGGCTGGCCTTCTCGGTGCCAGCGGGTCAGCGGCCGCCGCCTTCGCTGCGCAACATTTGGGTCGAATTGAAGCGCGAAGCGGCGTGCTGCCAACCCGCTGACCAGCCGGTGCACCAAGGCAGCCCGCAGCTGGGCAGCAGCCTCGAGCCGTGGGCGCGCCAAGGCGTGCTGCTGCTCAACACCACCCTCACGGTGCAGGCCGGGCTGGCCGGCAGCCACGCCGGCTGGGGCTGGGAGCGCTTCACGCACGCCGTGCTGCAGGCTTGCGCCGCCCACGGCCGGCCCAAGGCGTTCCTGCTCTGGGGCCGCCACGCCCAAGCCGCCGCAGAAAGCGCGGCCCTCGACCGCCAGCCGCACCTGTGCCTGCGCGCCAACCACCCCTCGCCGCTGGCGGCGCGGCGGCCGCCGCAGCCCTTCATCGGCTGCGGCCATTTTGGCGCCGTGAACCGCTGGTTGTTGCAACGCGGCGAAAAAAGCATAGACTGGTGCTGAAAACGCTTTGGCACCGTGGCATAATGCGGGGCTTGCTGGAGGGGTGCCCGAGTGGCTAAAGGGGGCAGACTGTAAATCTGTTGGCTTACGCCTACGCTGGTTCGAATCCAGCCTCCTCCACCAGCAAAGCCGATGCGGCAAACCGGAGCTCGAGCAGACTGTGGCTGCTGCGTCCGGCCCAAGCGGGGCTCGATGCGGGAGTAGTTCAATGGTAGAACCCCAGCCTTCCAAGCTGATGACGCGGGTTCGATTCCCGTCTCCCGCTCCAGCGCCGGTGCTGTATAGGCTGATGTTTTTTGTGGGTGGCCGCAAGGCCGCTACGCCCATGTGGCTCAGTGGCAGAGCACTCCCTTGGTAAGGGAGAGGTCGGCAGTTCGATTCTGCCCATGGGCACCAAGTCTTTGGTGTGTTTTTAATCATTTCGGCATTCTTCAATTCGGAGCTGTAGCATGGCAAAGGAAAAATTCCAGCGGACCAAGCCGCACGTCAACGTGGGCACCATCGGTCACGTGGACCACGGCAAAACCACGCTCACGGCGGCCATCACCACCGTGCTGGCAGCCAAGTTTGGCGGACAGGCCAAGGCCTACGACCAGATCGACGCCGCCCCTGAAGAAAAAGCGCGCGGCATCACCATCAACACCGCGCACGTCGAATACGAAACCGCCAGCCGCCACTACGCCCACGTGGATTGCCCCGGTCACGCCGACTACGTTAAGAACATGATCACCGGTGCCGCGCAGATGGACGGCGCCATTCTGGTCTGCTCCGCCGCCGACGGCCCGATGCCGCAAACCCGCGAGCACATCCTGCTCGCGCGCCAAGTCGGCGTGCCCTACATCATCGTCTTCCTCAACAAGTGCGACATGGTGGACGACGCCGAGCTGCTCGAACTCGTCGAGATGGAAGTGCGCGAGCTGCTCGACAAATACGACTTCCCCGGCGACCAGACCCCGATCGTGCACGGCTCGGCCAAACTCGCCCTCGAAGGCGACAAAGGCCCGCTGGGCGAACAAGCCATCATGAAACTGGCCGATGCGCTCGACAGCTACATCCCGCAGCCCGAGCGCGCCGTCGATGGCGCCTTCCTGATGCCGGTTGAAGACGTGTTCTCCATCTCCGGCCGCGGCACCGTGGTCACCGGGCGCATCGAGCGCGGCATCATCAAAGTCGGCGAAGAGATCGAAATCGTCGGCATCGCCACCACCCAGAAAACCACCTGCACCGGCGTCGAGATGTTCCGCAAGCTGCTCGACCAAGGCCAAGCGGGCGACAACGTCGGCATCCTGCTGCGCGGCACCAAGCGCGAAGACGTGCAGCGCGGCCAAGTGCTGTGCAAACCCGGCAGCATCAAGCCCCACACCCACTTCACCGGTGAGGTCTATGTGCTCTCCAAAGACGAAGGCGGGCGCCACACCCCGTTCTTCAACAACTACCGGCCGCAGTTCTACTTCCGCACCACCGACGTGACCGGCTCGATCGAGCTGCCCGAAGGCAAAGAGATGGTCATGCCGGGCGACAACGTCAGCATCACCGTCAAACTCATCGCCCCGATCGCCATGGAAGAAGGCCTGCGCTTTGCCATCCGCGAAGGCGGCCGCACCGTGGGCGCCGGCGTGGTGGCGAAGATTTTGGATTGATCTGGATTGATTGCGCATAGGGGTATAGCTCAATTGGCAGAGCGTCGGTCTCCAAAACCGAAGGTTGTAGGTTCGATTCCTACTGCCCCTGCCACCTGACCGGCGTGCGGTCGGAGTTGGTTTTACAAAGCCCGCCGAAGTCGCAAGACCTCTGGTGGGCTTGCGTTTCTGCAAAGAACGCATTTTTAGGACTGGATTTCATGGCATCCCCCGAAGTAGAGACCGTCAGCAGTGGCGCCGACAAGGCCAAGCTGGGTGCTGCCGCCGCGCTGGCCGTGGCCGGCTTTGCGGCCTTTTTCTGGCTCGAAACCCAAGGCGCCTGGGTGCAGTGGGCGGCGCTGCTGTTCGGGCTGGCCGCCGGCGCGGTGGTGTTCTTCATTTCCGAGCCCGGACGGCAGTTGATCGGCTACGGCCAAGACTCGTGGCGTGAAACGCAAAAAGTGGTCTGGCCGGCGCGGCGCGAAGCGATCCAGATGACCGCCTACGTGTTCGCTTTCGTTGTCGTCATCGCGCTCTTTCTCTGGCTGGCCGACAGCCTGATCAGCTGGGTGCTGTACGACCTGATCCTGGGCTGGAGATAAGCCATGAACGCTGCCGAAACTCCCATTCTCCCCGATCCATCCTACAGCGCCGCGCCTGCCGAAGGCATGCGCTGGTACGTGGTGCACGCCTATTCCGGCATGGAAAAGGCGGCCGAGCGCAACATCCTCGAGCGCGTGCAGCGCGCCGGGATGCAGAGCAAGTTTGGCCGCATTTTGGTGCCCACCGAAGAGGTGGTGGAGATCAAAAACGGCGTCAAGCGCACCACCGAGCGCAAGTTTTTCCCTGGCTACGTGCTAGTCGAAATGGTGCTCGACGACGACACCTGGCACTTGGTCAAGAACACCGCCAAGGTCACCGGTTTCGTGGGCGGCGCCCGCACCCGCCCAACCCCGATCTCAGAAGCCGAGGTGCAAAAGATCATCGGCCAGATGCAAGAGGGCTCCGACAAGCCACGCCACAAGGTCGAGTTTGTCACCGGCGAATACGTGCGTGTCAAAGACGGCCCCTTCACCGACTTCAACGGCACGGTCGAAGACGTCAACTACGACAAAAACAAGGTGCGGGTCTCGGTCACCATCTTTGGCCGCGCGACCCCGGTCGAACTCGAGTTCAACCAGATCGAAAAAGCCTGAGTCGACTCGGGGTCAGTTGCCCCGTGGAGGTTTAAGGCAGCGTTGGAACTCGAGGGCTTTGCTGGGGTCGAAGCCCAGTCGCAGGCAGCGGTGCCTTACACTGTGCCTGCTTGCCCCTAGCCGATCCCAAGGAGTTTAACCCCGATGAAACGTGTAATGCTGCTGATTCTGACCAACGTGGCCGTGATGGTCGTGCTGCTGGTCATGACGCGACTGCTGGGCTTGGATCAATTCCTGACCGCGCAGGGCCTGGACCTGTTTGCGCTGGCTGGGTTTTCGCTGGTGATCGGTTTTGGTGGCGCCTTCATCTCGCTGCTGATCAGCAAGCCGATGGCCAAATTCAGCACCAAGTGCCAAGTGATCAAACAGCCGCGCAACGCCGACGAGGCCTGGCTGGTGCACACGGTGCAAAAATTTGCCGACAAGGCCGGCATCGGTATGCCCGAAGTGGCCATCTACCAGGGTGCGCCCAACGCCTTTGCCACCGGGGCCTTCAAGAATTCGGCGCTGGTCGCGGTTTCCACCGGCTTGCTGCAAAGCATGACGCGCGACGAAGTCGAAGCCGTGCTCGGACACGAGGTGGCGCACATCGCCAATGGTGACATGGTCACGCTCACGCTCATTCAAGGCGTGATGAATACCTTCGTGGTGTTCCTGAGCCGCGTGATCGGCTACATCGTCGATCGCGTGGTGCTGCGCAACCAGAGCGAGGCCCCCGGCATTGGCTACTGGGTGACGACGATCGTGATGGACATCGTGCTGGGTATCTTGGCGGCGATCATCGTTTCGTGGTTCAGCCGCCAGCGCGAGTTCCGCGCCGACGCCGGCGCCGCGCAACTGATGGGGCGCAAACAGCCCATGATCAACGCCTTGGCGCGCTTGGGCGGGCTGCAGCCAGGCCAGCTTCCCAAAGAGATGCAGGCCATGGGCATCAGCGGCGGCGGCATGCGCAAGTGGTTCTCGAGCCACCCGCCGATTGCCGAGCGCATCGCGGCGCTGCAACAACAACAAGGTTAAAACCGAGGCGGCTTTGCCTTTGCGCAAAAGCGCCAAGCCGCAGGCGCTTGGCCTTCGGCTGCAAGCTCTCAGATTCTGAAACCGCAGGCGCTAGACCAGCCCTCTGCTGGTGTTCATCCATAGGTTACCGCCTCGCGCCGCGCACCCCGGTCGGGTGCTGGCGCCGGCTGTCCCAGCGCGTGGCAGGCCAACGCTTCGGCCACGCGGATACCGTCCACCGCCGCCGACAATATCCCGCCCGCGTAGCCCGCCCCTTCGCCGGCCGGGTACAGGCCGCGCACGTTCAGGCTTTGGTAGTCGTCGCCGCGCGGGATGCGCAGCGGCGACGAGGTGCGGGTTTCCACACCCGTGAGCACGGCGTCGGGCAGGTCAAAGCCACGGATCTGCTTGCCAAAGGCCGGCAGGGCTTCGCGCAGCGCCTGCAGCACGCAGTCGGGCAGCACATGGGCGAGGTCGGTGGGGTGCACGCCCGGCTGGTACGAGGGCTGCACGCTGCCAAAGGCGCTGCTGGGGCGCTGGGCCAGCAGGTCGTCCACGCGCTGCCCCGGAGCGCAGTAGTTGCTGCCGCCGGCCACAAAGGCCCGCGCCTCTAGGTCGCGCTGCAGCACCACGCCGGCCAAGGGGTGCACTTGGCTGCGCTCGGCCAGCGCTTTTGCCTGCTGCGCGTACAGTGCACCGCGCTCGGGGCCAAAAGCGGCAGCCCAAGCCGCGCTGTCGGCAGGAAATGCTTGCGGAAAATCGCGCGGCTCGATCGCCACCACCAAACCGGCGTTGGCGTTGCGCTCCTGGCGCGAATATTGGCTCATGCCGTTGGTGACCACGCGCCCGGTCTCGCTGGTGGCGGCGACCACGGTGCCGCCCGGGCACATGCAAAAGCTGTACACCGCGCGCCCGTTGCGCGCGTGGTGCACCAACTTGTAGTCAGCCGCACCGAGCAGCGGGTGGCCGGCGTGCCGGCCCCAGCGCGCGCGGTCGATCAGGTTTTGCGGGTGCTCGATGCGCACCCCGATCGAAAACGCCTTGGCCTGCAGCACCACGCCTGCGTCGTGCAGCATGGCAAAGGTGTCGCGCGCGCTGTGCCCCAGCGCCAGCACCAGGCGCTCACAGGGCAGCTCGGTTTCGGCGCCCGTGGCCTGATCGTGCACGCGCACGCCGCGCAGCCGCAGGGCTTGGAGTGCGAGTGCGTCGGCAACTGGTGGCAGGCTCCCCGGCGTGGCACGGTCGGGTTCATCGGGAAAATCGGGCGAATCGGGCTCCAGCAGCAAGGCGCTCACGCGCTGCTCGAAACGGATCTCGCCGCCCAAGGCGATGATCTGCTCGCGCAGCGCCTGCACCACCTTGACCAGCCTGAAGGTGCCGATGTGCGGGTGCGCTTGGTACAGGATCTCGGGCGGTGCGCCGGCGGCCACGAACTCCTGCAGCACCTTGCGCCCGAGCCAGCGCGGGTCTTTGATCTGGCTGTAGAGCTTGCCGTCTGAAAACAGGCCCGCGCCGCCTTCGCCAAACTGCACGTTCGATTCGGGCTGCAGCTGCTGTTTGCGCCACAGCCCCCAAGTGTCGGCGGTGCGTTGGCGCACCGGGCGGCCGCGCTCGAGCACCAGCGGTTTGAGCCCCATCTGCGCCAGCGCCAGCGCCGCAAACAGGCCGCAGGGGCCAAAGCCCAGCACCACCGGGCGCCGCTCGGGGCGTGTGGGCCAGCCAGCCGGGGCGCAGGCCGGGGCGTGCCAGCGCATGTCCGGGCTGGGCTGGATGTGGGGGCGGCCGGCGAGGCGCTGCAGCAGTTCGGCCTCCTGCGAGGGGTCGGCCAAGGCCAGATCGACCACATAGACCACGCGCAGCTGCACCGAGCGGGCATCGAAGCTGCGCTTGTGCACCTGCAAGTGCGCGATCTGTGGCTCGGGCACACCCAAGGTCTGCGCCGCCAGCGCGCGCAGCGCCGCCAGTGGGTGCACCGCGTCCGGGTTGGACTCTGTGGGCACAGGCAGGGCGGACAAATCCAGTTTGAGTTCAGACAGGCGCAGCATGGCGGGCTCGTTTTGATCAAGCAACGGGATCGGGATCATACGCCGGCTCGAGGCGGCTGGTCTATGTGGAGGGTACAAGTGGTGGGCACAATCCGGGATAATCAAGCCCGTGAAGCCTGCCAGACCGCCGCTGGCGCAAGGCCCGAAAGGGCGCGCTGGAGGAACGTCCGGACTGCACAGGACGGCGCAGCAGCTAACGGCTGCCCACCGCGAGGTGAGGATCAGAGCAACAGAGACGAGTCCCCAAGAACCATCCGCTGCGGCGGCCGGAGCCTGGGGGGTGAAACGGGCAATCTCTGCGCGCAGCAACACCAAGTAGGCCAGCGTTGACGTGGTTCCGCGGAGCTGGCGGGTAGGTGGCACCGAGCCGTGTGGGCGACCCACGGCCCAGAGAAATGGCGGTCACGCGGCGGGCAACCGCCGCGCACAGAATCCGGCGTATCGGCAGGCTTCACACTTTTTTCAGGCGGGTTGCGGCAGCGTCGAGCGCTCCGGCGGGACCGGTGCATCGGCCGCAAACACCTGCCCCTTGCGGCTGGCCTTGGCGTTGTACATGGCCAGATCGGCAGCGCGCAGCAAGCCGTACAGTTCGCTGCCGTCATCGGGCGTGAGCGCCACGCCGGCAGAAGCCGACACCTGCAAACGCTGGGCCCCGTAATCGATCGGTGCTTCGAGCCCATGGCGCAACCGCTCGACCATGGCGTCGAGCTCGGGCCGCGCCGGGCACTGGGCGAGCAGCACCACGAATTCGTCGCCACCCAAACGCACGGCCAAATCGCGCTCGCGCGTGTGCAGGCGCAGGCGCAGACCGATTTCACGCAGCACCTGGTCACCCGCCTCGTGGCCTAGGGTGTCGTTGATGGGCTTGAAGCGGTCGAGGTCGAACAACACCAGCGCGTGGCGACCGGGGCGGCGCAACAGGGCGTTGCCGATCTCATCCAGCCCGCTCCGGTTGTAGAGGCCGGTGAGCGTGTCGGTCAGGGCGGCCTTTGCCAGGTGCAGGCTGCGCTGTTCAAGCTGGGTGTTTTGCTGCTGCACGAAGCGGATGCGGGCGCTCAGGGCCGCCGCAAACACCAGCGACTGCGCCACGATGCCGATCTCGAGGCTGTTGTACAACCAAAACAGCTGCTCCGACCAACCCCAGTTGACCGCCACCACCGTGCCCACGGCCATGAAGGGCAACAGGCTGCCGGCGAGGTACCAGCGCGCGGGGCGGTAGCCACGTTGCCACTGGCGCGCCGCGATCAGCGTCAGGCACACGCTGCCCACCACCGCCACGGCCTCGTTGAGGTGCTGCGCCCACACGGTATGCCCCAGCACACCCAGCAGCAAGGCCAAGCCGCAAAGGCAAACGAAGCCCAGCAAGAAGCCGTCGATGCGCCGCTCCTTGCCGTGGCTGTTCAAAAAACCGCGGGCAAAGGCGGCGCAGGCGGCCAGCCAGAGGGCCGGAAAAATCACGTAGCTGTGCTCGATCCACCACGGGTTGGCAGGCCACAGATACTGGGCGGCGTGGCCGTTGAAGCTCAACAGAGATAGGCCGGCGAACGCGGTCATGAAACCGAAAGCCAGCAAAACCGGGTCGCGCAAAGCCAAGTAGAGCGCCAGCATCGCCGCCAGCAGGGTGAGCAGCATGCCGTAGATGACGCCGTCGAACAGGCGCTGGTGCTGGCGGCTCAGGTGGTAATCGTCCGCGTCCCACAGCGTGGGGGTCATGTACTGGGGGATGCTCGATTGCACCCGCAGGTACAGCGTGTAGGTGCCGGGCTGCGGCAGGGCCACTGGAAAAACGGCGCGCTCGCTGCCCAGAACCCGGCTGGAAAACGGGTGGATCAAGCCGGTGGTGAGCGGCGCCGCCAAGCGCTCGCCGGTGGCCGTGAGCGGCCCGTAAAAAGTGACGTCGCGCAAGGCGGTGGTGGGCAGTTCGAGCAGCCAGTGGCCGTCGGGGCTGGGTTGCACCACGTCGATGCGCAACCACCACACGGTCGGGCCGTGGGCACGCAACAACTGCTCTGGGTAGTGCCAGGACGCAGCTAGCGCCGGCTGGCGCACCTGCTCAAGGCTCAAGGCACCGGTGGGGTCGGCCAACAAGGCCACGCGCCCTTGCAGGTGCAGGCCGTTTGGCAGGCGCTCGAGCACCACGGCGGTAGCGGGCGGCCCTGATGCTCCAGGCGTTTGTGCCAAGACCGGCGTGCCGATCAGCAGGCCAGCTGCCAGCGCCAGCAGACCAGCGGCCAGCGCCAGCAGAGCAGCGGTATGGGCCAGCAGCGCATTGCTGCGCGCCAGCAGCCCCGCGCCCAGCGCAAACAGCCAGCCCAGCGGGCGCACACCCACGCAGCGGCGCGCTGGGCGCGGCCCGCTGTGTTTGGGTTGTAGGATGGCGCTCATGCTTAACCGCGCAATGTACCGCTTTCAAAGGCTGCAGGGAAGCGAATTTTGCCACCTAAGCTGGCATGGCCGCCCTAGGCAGGCAGCCCACGATACTGCCTACACTTCGGAGTATGATGAAGCCGAAAAACAACAAGAGGTGGTGAGTTGGGACGATCGAACGCGTTGTGGGCCGTCTGCTCGGTGTGGGCAGGCAGGCGTTGCGTGCTGTGGCTGTTGCTTGGGTGCTTGGTTTGGGGATCGGGCACCGCTTGGGCGCAGCCCGGTCTGAATGGGGCCAGCGCTGCGGTGGCCGATGCGCGGCCGCTGCTCACGCTGGGGGTGTTTGCCTACCGGCCCAAGCCCATCATGCTCCAGCGTTTCACCGCCTTGGGCGATTTTTTGAGCGCCAAGGTGCCGGGCTACCGTTTCGAGGTGCAGGCCTTGAACGGAGACGAACTGGAGCAAGAGATCGAGGCCGGGCGGGTCGATTTCGTGCTCACCAACCCGGTGCATTTTCACCTGTTGCGCGAAGGCGGTCGCTTGTCGGGTTCGCTGGCCTCGATGGTGCTGCGCCACGGCGACACCCCCGTGCACGGCATCGGCGGGGTGATCGTGCGCCTGCCCGATCGCACCGATTTGGCCACGCTGACCGATCTGCGCGGGCGCCGCATCGCGGTCTCGGGGCGCGAGAGCCTGGGGTCGTACATGGCCCCGGCGGCCGAGTTGCTGCAAGCCGGGGTGCCGCTGCATGAGTTACACATCGTCGAAACCGGACAGCCGGTGGATCGGGTGGTCGAAGCGGTGCTGCAGCGCGAGGTCGATGCCGGCTTTGTGCGCACCAGCGTGCTGGAAGACTTGGAGCGCGAGGGCAAGCTGCAGCCAGGGCAATTGGTGCACATGAACCCGCAGCAGGTACCGGGTTTTGCGTTGCGTCTTTCGACCAATCTGTACCCGGAATGGCCCTTCTTGGCCGCTGTGCATGTGCCGCCCGAACTCTCGCACCAGGTGGCGCTGGCGTTGATGGACTTGCGCCCCCACGACCCGGCTGCACTGCAGGCTGGGCTGTACGGCTTTAGCATCCCGGCCGACTACGCTGCGGTGGAGCGGGTGATGCGCGAGCTGCGCATGCCGCCTTTTGATCAACTGCCGACGGTGACCTGGGCCGACGTCTGGCTGCGCTATCAGCTCTGGATCGTGGCTTTGGGTCTGAGTGGCAGCTTGGTGCTGCTGCTGGCGCTGGGGCTGGGGTTCAATACCCGGCGCCTGGTGCGCATCAGGCGCGAACTGCAGGCGGATCGGGCCTTGCTGCAGCAGCAGCGCGAGGCGCTGGACCGGCTGGCGCACTACGACCCCCTGACCGGGGTGCCGAACCGGCGCCTGCTCGAAGACCGGATGCAGGTGGCGCTGGCGCGCGCGCGCCGTCAGGACAGCCGCTTGGCGGTGTGCTACCTCGATCTGGACAATTTCAAACCGATCAACGACCTGCTCGGCCACGCCGCCGGGGATCGGTTCCTGATCGAGATCACGCGCCGCTTGCAGCAAGGTTTGCGCGCCGCCGATACCCTGGCCCGGCTGGGCGGCGACGAATTCGTGCTGCTGTTGGCCGATTTGAGCCACGAAGACGAGTGGCAGCCGGTGTTGCAGCGCATGCTGGAGGCGCTGCGGCAGCCGGTGCAGATCGATGGCCACGCGGTGGCCTCGAGCGCCAGCGTGGGGGTGGTGCTGTTTCCGGCCGCGCCCGACGACCCGGCCGACCCCGATACCCTGCTGCGCCACGCCGATCAAGCCATGTACCAAGCCAAGCAAGAGGGGCGCGACCGCTACCGGGTGTTCGATCTCAAGGCTTGAACAGCCCCAGCGCATCGATGCGCTGCAGGTGCGCCAGCAGCGAGCGCCGCGCCACCGGCCACAGGTGCGCAGGCACATCGGCATAGACCACGGGCAGCCAGTCGTCGACTTGGCCCTTGGGCAGCGCCCGCATGGCCGACAGCACCCGCGCCTCTCGCTGCAGGCGGTGCCGGCGCAGCCGCTCGATGGCTTGCAAGGGTTGCGTCAGCGCATGGCCGTGTGCGGGCAGGATGTGGGTCACGCCCGCGTCCAGGCACAGCGCCGCCAGGCTATCGAGCGCATCGAGGTACGCGCTCATGTCGCCGTCGGGCGGTTCGATCACCGTGGTGCTGCCCTCGAGGATGTGGTCGCCGCTGAACAACAGGCCGTCGCCTTCGAGCAGCAGGCACAGGTGGTTGGCGGCGTGGCCGGGCGTGTGCAGGACGCGCAGCCGCAGCGGCGCCGAGCGCCCGTCGGGGTGGGGCAACTCCAGCACCTCGCCATCGTGCAGGGTGCGGTCGGGGCGGAAAAAACTGTGCTCACGCGCCGTGGGGGCGCTGGGCAGGCCCAAGATCGGCGCGACTGGCGCAGAAGGGTGCGCTGGGCGCTGCGTCGAGGGGCCTTGGCGGCACAGCGCCTGCAGCGGCACGGCGGCGGGCGAGTGGTCGGGGTGCGAGTGCGTGCAGACGATGGCGCAAATCTGGCCGGCGGTGGCATGCCACAGGCGCTGCACGTGGCTGGCATCCAGCGGGCCGGGGTCGATCACCCAGTAGCCGCTGGTGGGCGCGCCGATCAGGTAGCTGTTGGTGCCGGGGCCGGTCATCAACCCGGCGTTGGGGGCCGTCAGGCGCAGCACATGCGGCCGCAGCGCCACCGGCTGTTCGTGTTGCCAGTCGGGCGGGTCGTGCAAGGGCAGGGGGTGGGTCATGGTCGGATCAGGGAATGGTGCGCGGTTTGTGCGGGTGGCGCGGCAACAAGTGAAGGGCGGCAATGGGTGGCAAAGGTGTGCAATCGTAAGGGCTGTAAATTTGGGTCTGGCGGCTAGGCAGCGCGGCACCATAAGGCTGATAATGACACCATTGTCAACTGCCAAGGAAAAACCATGCGCTTCGTCCCTTATGCCGCCTACACCGCTTTGGCCGCCGCTGTGGTGCTCACGGCCGGCTGCGCCACCATGACCGAAACCCAGCAAGGCGCCGCTCGCGGCGCCGCCATCGGTGCCGTGGCCGGTACCGTGATCGGCGCCGCCGCCGACGGCCGCGACGGTGCGCTGCGCGGGGCCGTGATCGGCGCCGGCGTGGGCGCCATCGGTGGCCACATTTGGTCCACGCGCATGGAAGAGCAGCGCCGCGCCATGGAGGAAAGCACGCGCGGCACCGGGGTCGAGGTCACGCAGACGGCCGACAACCAGCTCAAGCTCCACATCCCGAGCGATGTCTCGTTTGCCGTCGGCCGCGCCGACATCCAGCCCAACTTCCGCCCGATCCTCGACACCTTTGCCCAGGGCATGCTGCGCAACCCGCAAGCGCGCGTGCGCATCATCGGCCACACCGACAGCACCGGCACCGACGCCATCAACAACCCGCTGTCGATCAACCGCGCCGCCAGCGTGCGCGACTACTTGGTGGCGCGCGGTGTGCCGATGGGCGCGATCAGCATCGACGGCCGTGGCGCGCGCGAGCCGGTGGCCAGCAACGACACCGCGGCCGGCCGGGCGCAAAACCGCCGCGTCGAGATGTTCATGGCAGAGGCCGCGCGCTAAGGCGCAGTCGCAGCCCGCAGCGGCCGGCAAAGGCCCGAGTGGGGGTCCCAAGTTGGGCGGCGGCTGGCCGATAATGCGCCCATGCGCATTCCGTTCACCAAAATGCAGGGTGCGGGCAACGACTTTGTCGTGCTCGACGAGACCCGTGGCCGCTTGGGCCTCACGCCGGCGCAGTACCGCCTGCTGGCCGACCGGCACTTTGGCGTCGGGGCCGACCAGATTTTGAGCGTGCGCGCCGCGCCGCACGCGGGCGTCGATTTCGCCTACGCGATCCACAACGCCGACGGCGGCGAAGTGGAAAACTGCGGCAACGGCGCGCGCTGCTTTGCGCGCTACGTGCACGAGCGCGGCCTGAGCCCGCGCCCCACGCTGCGGGTGCAAGCCGCCGCCGGGGTGCTGGAGTTGCGCTTGGGCAGCGACGGCCGGGTCGGGGTCGATATGGGGGCGCCGGTGTTCGAGCTCGAGCGCATCCCTTTCGACGCTGCGGGTTTGCAGCCGCGTGCGCAGGGTGGCTGGCAGGTGTGGCCGCTGGCGCTGCCGGCCGATCTGTCCCCGACCCCTCAACAGGAGCAGGTCGAGCTGTCGGTGCTGTCGATGGGCAACCCGCATGCGTTGCTGCGCGTGGCCTCGGTGGCCGAGGCGCCGGTGGCGCAGTGGGGGCCTTGGCTCGAAAACCATCCCCGCTTCCCGCGCCGCGTCAACGTCGGCTTTTTGCAAGTGCTGGGGCGCCAGCAGGCGCGCTTGCGGGTTTATGAACGCGGGGTGGGCGAAACGTTGGCTTGCGGCACCGGAGCCTGTGCGGCGGTGGTTGCCGGCATCCGGCATGGCTGGTTCGACGAAGCCGTCGAGGTGCAGTTGCCCGGCGGCACTCTGCGCATCGAATGGCCGCTGTCGCGCCACGGCCTGGCTGCTTCCGTGCAGTTGATCGGCCCGGCTGAGACGGTGTACGAGGGGGTGATCGATCTGCCGGACCTGCCCGAGCGGCCTTGAACGGTCTTGCAGGTCTTGACAGGCCTGCAGCGGCTGGGCGCTTGGCGGAAAATCGCGTCTTTATGCCTTGACGCGCCATCCTCCACCGCCCAGGGCGTTGCCAAGGCGCGCCCGGTTTTATCATCAAAGGAAATTGCCTGTGCAGCCCGTACCCCCCATCACCGAAGACGACATCGCTCAGTTTCTGCTCAACACGCCCGATTTTTTTGAGCGCCATGCCGAGGTGCTGGCGCACGTGCAGCTCACCAGTCCGCACAGCCAGCGCGCTGTCAGCTTGCAAGAGCGTCAGGCCGAGCTGCTGCGCGAAAAGATCCGCCACCTCGAACTCAAGGCGGCCGACATGATTCGCCATGGCTCCGAGAACGCGCGCATCGAGGGCTTGTTGCACCACTGGACGCGCCGCCTGCTGGCGGTGCCCAATGCCCCCGATCTGCCCGAGGCGTTGCAAAACGGCTTGCTGGCCGATTTTGCCTTGCCCCAGGTGGCACTGCGCCTGTGGGATTTGAGCCAGACCCATGCCGGGGCACCGTACTGCCTCGGGGTGACACCCGCGGCGCGGGCCTTGGCCGATTCGCTGCAGCAACCCTACTGCGGCCCGAACCGGGATTTTGAGGTGACGCAGTGGCTGCTCCCCACGCAAGCGGCGGCTTCGTTGGCCCTGTTGCCTTTGCGCACCGCTGCCAGCCAGCCTTGCTTTGGCCTGCTGCTGCTGGCCTCCGACGACCCCTTGCGCTTCCAAAACGATATGGGCACCGATTTCCTGCAGCGCATCGCCGAGCTGGCGGCAGCGGCCCTGAGCCGCCTGCGTGCGCCGATCGGCACCGCCTGAGAGACACTGCGGCACGAGAGGGCATCGTGGCGCGCCAGCCCCCCATGCGCAACCCGAAACAGGCGCCAGCAGGCGCGGCGCTTCCGTGCGGATCGATTGGTCCCGAATCGGCCCCCAACTTGAACTCGACCGATGCCGACTGGCTGGCGCGCTACCTGCTGCACATCCGGGTCGAAAAACGGCTCGCGCCCCGCACCCAAGCGCTCTACGCCACCCACTTGCAAGGGTTGGCGCAGCGCTGTGCAGCCGAGGGTTTGGGTTGGGCCAGCGTCAGCCCAGCCCATGCGCGGCGCTGGGCGGCGCAGTTGCGCGCCAGCGGTCGGCAGCCGCGCGGCATCGCGCTGGTGCTATCGTGCTGGCGCGGCTTTTTTACCTGGCTGGGCCGCCAAGAGGTGATCGCGGCGCACCCGCTGCAGGCGGTGCGCGCGCCCAAGGCGGCGCAGCCCTTGCCCAAGGCATTGGACGTACACGACGCGCTGCGCTTGGCCGCGCACCTGCCGCAGTCTGCCGGCCCTGCCCGCAAAGAGGGCCGCGCTGAAGGCACAGAAAGCGAAGCAGCCGCTGGCCCAACGGTGGCCGCCACGGCACCTGACTGGCAGGTGCTGCAAATCCACTGCCTGGTGGAGTTGCTCTACGGCAGCGGCTTGCGCATCGCCGAAGCGCTGGGGCTCGACGTGCGCCCGAGCAGCGCCGCACTGGGCTGGGTCGATGCCCAAGCGGGCGAGGTGCAGGTGCTGGGCAAGGGCGGCAAGTGGCGCACGGTGCCGGTGGGCGCCGCTGCCTTGCAGGCGCTGGCGCAGTGGCTGGCGGCGCGTGCGCAGGCGGGGCTGGACGCAGGTGCGGCGGCCTTGTTCGTGGGTGCGCGCGGCGCGCGGCTCACGCCCCAGGTGGCGCGGCGCAAGCTGCAAGCGCTCGCCGCCAGCGCGGGCTTGGCGGGCCGGGTGCACCCGCACATGCTGCGCCACAGCTTCGCCAGCCACGTGCTGCAATCGAGCGCCGACCTGCGCGCCGTGCAAGAGCTGCTCGGGCACGCCAGCATCGCCAGCACCCAGATCTACACCCGGCTCGATTTTCAGCACCTGAGCCGCGCCTACGAGGCGGCCCATCCGCGCGCGCGCAAAACTGCGCCAAAAAGCTGAAACTGCACTACACTGACCGGTTGATCGGTCTGGTGCCTGGCGCTTGGTGCCAGCCCCGATCCATCCCGTCCGATATAGGCTGGGCCTTGTCGGCCCCTGTTTTGCTGCTGTGAGCCATCCATGTCCTTGATTCCCGCCACCATCCTGACCGGCTTTCTGGGCTCGGGCAAGACCACCCTGCTGCAGCGCCTGCTCACCGAGGCGCATGGGCAAAAAATCGCCGTGATCGAAAACGAATTTGGCGCCGAAAACATCGACGCCGAGATTCTGGTCTCCGACACGACCGAGCAGATCATCCAGATGAGCAACGGCTGCATCTGCTGCACCATCCGCGAAGACCTGCGCAGCACCCTGAGCGACCTAGCCGAGAAAAAGCGCCGGGGTGAGCTCGATTTCGAGCGCGTGGTGATCGAGACCACCGGCTTGGCCGACCCGGGGCCGGTGGCGCAAACCTTCTTTATGGACGACGAGGTGGCCGAGAGCTACCTGCTCGACGCCGTGATCACGCTGGTGGATGCGGTGCACGCCGGGGCGCAGCTCGACGCCCACCAGCAGGCGCGGCGCCAGGTGGGTTTTGCCGACCAGATCTTCATCAGCAAGGCCGAGCTGGTGAGCCCGGGGGCGCTGGCGGCCCTGCAGCACCGGCTCAAACACATGAACCCGCGGGCCCCGATGGAGGCGGTGCATTTCGGCCAGGTGGCGCTGAGCAAAGTGCTCGACCTGCGCGGCTTCAACCTTAACGCCAAGCTCGAGATCGACCCCGATTTTCTGCGCAGCACCGAGCCAAGCGAGCATCAGCCCGAGCCGCACGATCACGTGCACGGCCCCGACTGCGACCACGAACACGGTCACGAACACGGCCCCGACTGCGATCATCCCTCGCACCGACACGAAGCCTCGCACGGCCATCACCACCACCACGATGACGACGTGCAGAGTTTCGTCTATCGGGCGCAGCGGCCCTTTGACCCGGCGCGGCTCGAGGATTTCCTCGGCGCCATCGTGCAGGTCTATGGGCCCAATATGTTGCGCTACAAAGGCGTGCTGCACATGCAAGGCACCCAGCGCAAGGTGATTTTTCAGGGCGTGCACCAGCTCATGGGCTCCGACCTGGGGCCCGAGTGGAAGCCCGACGAAGTGCGCCAGAGCAAGATGGTGTTCATCGGCATCGACTTGCCGCGCGACATTTTGGTGCAAGGGCTGGAGCAAGCATTGGTTTGAACACCACCGGGCACCGCAGGAGACCGCCGCCATGAATCCGAGCAACCGCTACGCCAATTGGCCCTACGCCGCTGCAGCGGCTCCGGTGCCGACGGCCCAGGCCACACCTGTAGCTGCAGCCGCATCCGGCGCCAAAACCGCCCCAGAGCCAAGACCCAAAGCCGCCCCTGGTCTGGCCGTACAATCCGGGGCTTTTGTCGCCCCTGCCCCCGGTCCAGCGCCGGCTGCGGTGCCTGCTGGCGCTGCTGGGGGCCCAAAACGCGCATCGGCCGCCATCGCGGCCCCAGAGAGGAAACCTGTAGTGAAAGACCCCGCCCCGATTGCAGAGGCAGTGGAGACAGCTGCCGCCGCGCCTGCCAAGCGCCCCACCAAGACTGGCCTCAAGGCCGGTGTCAAAACCGACCAACCGGCCGCCCCCGATGAGGTGCTCAAGGCCGGCAGCGAAGTGCGGCAACCGTCGGTCAACAAGCGCGCCACCCAGGCCGCCATGCAGGCCCAGATGAGCCAAACGGTGGAGCCCTCGCACGACCCGGGGGCCGCCAAAGCGGTGTTCAGCCCCAGCCCCGAGCGCGTGCTGGTGGCCATCACCCCCACGACGCCGAAAAAAAACCCCAAGCTGAGCAACAACTGGAAAACCGTGCCGCTCGAGCAGCTCACCGACGCCGACGTGCTGGCCATGCCCGATGCCGAGTACATGAACGAGGTGCAGCTGGCCTACTTTAAGCGCAAGCTGCAGCAGCTCAAGCACGACATCCTGGTCAACGCCGGTGAAACCACCGAGCACCTGCGCGAAGACACCTCGGTGGTACCCGACCCGGCCGACCGCGCCACCATTGAGGAAGAGCATGCGCTCGAGCTGCGCACCCGTGACCGCGAGCGCAAGCTATTGAAGAAAATCGAGCAGTCGATCGCTCGCATCGACTCGGGTGACTACGGCTACTGCGACGAAACCGGTGAGCCGATCGGCGTCGGCCGGCTGTTGGCGCGCCCCACAGCCAGCTTGTCGATCGAGGCGCAGCAGCGCCGCGAGCTCAAGCAAAAGCTGTTTGGCGATTAAAGACGGCGCTGGCAAAGCGGGCGCAGTGACCGGGCCGCCATGAGTCAGAATGCCCCACCTCCGCGAAGCTGGTTGGATCGCGTCGGCGCGATCGTTCGGCCTTCGACGCCGCCCAGCGCGTTGCCCGAGCCATCTGCTGCCGCAGGGGGTGATTCCGAACGCCAATTGCTCAAGGCCGCCGTGGCGCGCAAGCGCCGCAACGATGCGGTGCGCAACGACGAACTCAACCACTTGCGCGAGCTCATGCGTGCGCGCTGGGCGGCGCACGAGCGGGACGGTTTGCCAGCCCCGAGCTCGGGCTTGAGCGACCTGTCAACTCTGTCCCCTTTGTCGTCCTCGCTGCAGCTCGATGTCGGGCCGGGTGCGTTCAGAAACCGTACCATCAACGAGATCGCGCGCATCGAGTCGCAAATGTCGCAGCACTGGTTGCAGCGCGGTCTGGGGCCGGAGGCTGGCGGCGCACGCATAGTCTCCACCCGCCTAGCGCAAACCCTTGAGCGCGATTTGTCGCAGTCAAAGCATTTGCGCGCACGCGCCAAGCCAGCTGCGGCATTGCCGATCGATGTCGTAACCGAGGATCAGCCGTTCACGGTGCAGGAATTGTCAGCCGCCCTGAGCGAGCCCGAGCTGACGCAGGCGGCGCAGGCCTTTGCACTAGGCAAGGATGCTGCGGTGGAGCGCGCCCTGCGCGCCCTGATGGTGCAAAAACCGCTATCACTTGCGGCGCGGGTGGCCGCGATGGCTTTACTGGATTTTTTCCATGCGCGCGGCGAGGTTGAGCCCTTTGATGAACTGGCTGCAGAGTTTGCCGATCGCTTTGGTACCCCGGTGCCACGCTGGCCCACCGAGGCCGGGCGTGTGCTGCAACCGTCCACGCAAACGGAGCCATCAGGCACGCAGGACGGCAGCTGGGTGTGCCCGTTGTTTCTCGATCTTCAGGCCGTGGCGGCACTGGAGCAAACCATGGCCGCTCCGGGTTCGCCCAAGTGGTTGGACTGGACCGGTTTGCTCTCGGCCGACCTGCCAGCGGCCCGGGCTCTGCTGGTGCTGGTGCAGGGGTGGCTGCAGCGCCCGCTCGATCTGCGCATGGTCGGGGCGGCGGTGTTGCGCCGTCGCCTCAAAGCCAGCACGCCCTCTGGCCGCAGCGAAAACGATGCCGTGTGGTGGCAGTTGCGGCTGGCGCTGCTGTGCCTGATGCGCCGGCGCGACGAATTCGATTTGGCCGCACTCGACTACTGCGTCACCTACGGCGTGTTGCCGCCGGAGTGGGGGCAGCCCCAGTGCCGCTGCGTGCCTGCCGACAGCTTGCCGGCTGCAGCCGCCGCCCCGGCCCGCGCGGGAGCAGTGCCCCCGCTGTCGCCGTCGGCGGCTGCAACGGGTGCCGCCGAGCCCCTGGCATGGCCCGATCTGCCAGCAGAGCGGGCCAACGCACAAGCCGAATTTGGCCTCACGCACCATGCCGATTGGCCCGCCGCCTTGACCCTGTTGTCGCAAGCCGCGCCCACCCTGTCGGGCCAGCTGGGTGCGGGCAACGCCGATCTGCTGGGCGCGCTCGACGCTGCGCTGGTGCAACACCCGCCCGGTACGCCCTTCATACTCGACTGCCGAGGCCTCCTGCGCGTCGATCTGGTGGCCGCCAGCGCCCTGATGCAGTGCCTGCTCACGGCGCGCCAGCGCGGCGTGGCGGTGGAGCTGCATGGGCTCTCAAGGCTGTTGGCCGCTTATTTGCACACGGTGGGCATCAATGAAGTCGCCACTTTGCGCTTGAGACAATATTAAAGCCTTGTACATGAACACTCCATCCCACGACCCCGCCCTGCTCTACGGCACCACCATCGTCTGCGTGCGCCGCCTCACCCCGGCTGGGGTGCAGGTGGCGATCGGCGGCGATGGCCAGGTCACGCTCGGCCACATCGTGGTCAAGGGCACGGCGCGCAAGGTGCGCAAGCTCTACCGCGACCAGGTGCTGGCCGGTTTTGCCGGCGCCACCGCCGACGCCTTCACGCTGTTCGAGCGCTTCGAGGCCAAGCTGGAAAAGCACCAAGGCCACTTGCAGCGCGCCGCCATCGAGCTCACGCGCGACTGGCGCACCGACCGCGTGCTGCGCCGCCTCGAAGCCATGCTGGCCGTGGCCGACCGCAGCGCCAGCCTGATCATCACCGGCAACGGCGACGTGCTCGAGCCCGAACACGGCATCGTGGCCATCGGCTCGGGCGGCGCCTATGCCCAAGCGGCAGCGCGCGCGCTGCTGGCGCACACCGAGCTGGGCGCCGAAGCGATCGTGCGCGAGTCGCTGCAGGTGGCGGGCGAGCTGTGCATCTACACCAACCTGAACCACACCGTCGAGGTGCTCTAAGCCATGTCCTTTGCCATGACCCCGCAGGAGATCGTCTCCGAGCTCGACGCGCACATCATTGGCCAAACCGCCGCCAAGCGCGCCGTGGCCATCGCGCTGCGCAACCGCTGGCGCCGCCAGCAAGTCGAGCCCAAGCTGCGGCCCGAGATCACGCCCAAAAACATCCTGATGATCGGCCCCACCGGCGTGGGCAAGACCGAGATCGCGCGCCGGCTGGCGCGGCTGGCCGGGGCGCCATTCATCAAGGTCGAGGCCACCAAGTTCACCGAAGTCGGCTACGTCGGCAAAGACGTGGACAGCATCGTGCGCGATCTGGTGGACATCGCCGTCAAGCAAGCGCGCGAGCAGGCCGCGCTCAAGGTGCGCGCCCGCGCCGAAGACAACGCCGAAGAGCGCCTGCTCGATGCGCTGCTGCCTGCGCCGCGGCACGAGGGCCCGTTGTCGAGCGAACCCGAGCGCGACAACGCCACGCGCCAGGTGTTGCGCAAAAAGCTGCGCGAGGGCTCGCTCGATGAGCGCGAGATCGAGATCGAGCTCGCCGCCACGCAGCCGCAGCTCGAGGTCATGACGCCGCCGGGCATGGAGGAAATGGCCGAGCAGTTGCGCGGCGTGTTCTCGCAACTGGGCGCCCACAAGCGCAAGACGCGCAAGCTCAAAATCGCCGAAGCGCGCCGCCTGCTGATCGACGAAGAGGCCGGGCGGCTGCTCAACGAAGAAGAGATCAAGCTGCAAGCGATCCAGAGCGCCGAGCAAAACGGCATCGTGTTCATCGACGAGATCGACAAGGTCACCAGCCGCAGCGACGGCCAGTCGAGCGCCGAAGTCTCGCGCCAAGGCGTGCAGCGCGACCTGTTGCCGCTGGTTGAGGGCTGCACGGTGTCGACCAAATACGGCCCGATCAAGACCGACCACATCCTGTTCATCGCCAGCGGCGCCTTCCATCTGAGCAAGCCCAGCGACCTGATCCCCGAGCTGCAAGGGCGCCTGCCCATCCGGGTCGAGCTGCAGTCGCTCACCGTGGCCGACTTCGAGGCCATCCTCACCCAGACCCACGCCAGCCTGGTGCGCCAGTACCAGGCGCTGCTGGCGACCGAGGGCGTGACGCTGGTCTTTGGCCCGGACGCGATCACGCGGCTGGCGCAGATCGCCTTTGATGTCAACGAGCGCACCGAAAACATCGGCGCGCGCCGCTTGGCGACGGTGATGGAGCACCTGCTCGACGAGGTGAGCTTCGACGCCACGCGCCTGAGCGGCACCGAGGTCGTGGTCGATGCCGCCATGGTCGATGCGCGGCTGGCGGCCTTGAGCCGCAACGAGGACTTGTCGCGTTATATTTTGTAGCGTGCGGCGCCGCTTGGGCGTAACATGGGGGCATGGAGACCAGCCTCAGGCGCTGCGGCCGCAGCCATTGCCCACCCGGTGCCGTGCCGCCGGAGTGCTTGCTGCGCCAGACGCGGCTGCAGGCCGTGCGCGCGACCCTGCTGATCCCGCTGGTGGCGCGCGCCCACGGCGCCCGCTGCTACCCTTGGCTCGACTGCCACGACGCCGACGCGGAGCATCTTTTAAGCTGCCTGCAAAGCGACGCCGAAACGCTGCTGCAAGATCGGCTGGTGGTACTCAATGTGCTGTGGCGCACGCACGTGCTCAAGGCTTGGGGGCGCGAATTTTTTGCCCGCCATCCGCATGCGGCCGGCGTGAACTTGGGTTGCGGTCTGTCGAACCATTTTCAGTGGTTCGACAACGGCCACAACCGCTGGCTCGATGCCGATTTGCCCGAGGTGCTGGCGCTGCGCGAGCAGCTGCTGCCTGGGCAGGGCGAGCACCACCACAACGCCGGCATCGACCTCTCCGGCGATGGCTGGTGGGACGCGCTGGAATTGGACCGCTGGGCCGCCGGCGCCCCGCTGTGGCTGCTGTGCGAGGGGGTGCTGATGTACCTGCCGCCCGAGCGGGTGCGCGCGCTGCTGCGCGAGTTTGCCCAGCGTGCCCCGCCCGACTCGGTGCTGGTGCTCGACGCCATGTCGCACCGGGGGATCGGGCAGTCGCACTGGAGCGCCAGCGTAGGGCCCACGGGGGCCGAGTTCCGCTGGGGCCTGCAGCATGGGGGCGAGCTGCTGCAAGCGCATCCGCGCCTGCGCCAGGCCGGGATGCGCAGCGTCTCGGAATGCTACGGCGCCGCCGGTGCGGCCTTCGAGGCGCTGTGCCTGCCCTGGACCGGCGCGCCCCTGTACGCGATGCACGCGCTGCGCGTTTGAGCCCGAGGGCGCGGCTTGGCAGGCGCCGCGCGGCCACCGCCTCAGCCGCAAGCGCGGCATGGGCCCCGTGGCCGGCCAAAAGCTTCATAAAAAACTTTTGATGTTTCGTGTAAGCCTTTAATTAGGCTCGATTTTTGCTGCCTATTGGTATCTCGGTCTGGTGCTAGGCGATTGATTTCATTTGAAAAAATTGTAACGCCGGCTAGGCGTGGGCGGAATTTGGTGCTACAGTGGTGAAAAGTGTGTTTTTGTGGTGATAAGTGGGTCATAAGGCCATTCCGCTGTGTTCCAAGGTGCTTCCTCTCTCAGTCTCGACGCCAAGGGTCGCTTGGCGGTGCCCACGCGGCACCGCGAGGTGCTGGGCGCGTGCGCCGCTGGGCAGCTCACCATCACCAAACACCCGCACGGCTGCCTGATGCTGTTTCCGCGCCCGCAGTGGGAGCAGTTTCGCGAGCGCATCGCCGCGCTGCCGATGTCGGCGCAGTGGTGGAAGCGCATTTTTTTGGGCAACGCCATGGACTGCGAGCTCGACAGCGCCGGGCGCGTGCTGATTGCGCCCGAGCTGCGCGCCGCTGCCGGCCTGCACAAAGAGGCGGTGCTGCTGGGCATGGGCAACCACTTCGAGCTCTGGGACGCCCAAGCCTACGCGGCCCAGGAGGCGCAGGCGATGCAGGGCGAGTTGCCCGAGGCCCTGAAGGACTTTTCTTTCTAAGGGGCCGCTGGTGCAACCGCCCCTAGCCCATTGCACCGTCTTGTTGAACGAAGCAGTCCAAGGGCTGCACGTGCAAGCAGACGGTTGCTACATCGACGCCACCTTTGGCCGCGGCGGCCATGCGCGGGCGATTTTGGCGCGTCTGTCGGCGGCTGGGCGGTTGGCGGTGTACGACAAAGACCCGCAGGCGATCGCCGCGGCGCAGCAGCTGGCGGCCAGCGACGCCCGGCTGCACGCGGTGCACCACCAAGGTTTTGCCGCGCTGGCCGAGCAGCCCGAGGCCAGCGCCGACGGCATCTTGATGGATCTGGGGGTGAGTTCACCCCAGCTCGACGACCCCACCCGGGGTTTTTCTTTCCGCCACGACGGCCCCTTGGACATGCGCATGGACCCCACCCGGGGCCAGAGCGCGGCCGAGTGGCTGGCCACGGCAGAAGTCACAGAAATAGCAGAGGTGATACGTGAATACGGCGAAGAACGGTTTGCTCAATCGATTGCAAAGGCGCTTGATCGTCGCCGACAGGAACGGGGCCCTATTGGAACCACCGCCGAGCTGGCCCAAATCGTGGCTGGCGCGGTCAAAACCCGCCAGCCGGGCAAGGACCCTGCAACGCGCACATTTCAGGCTATTCGGATTTTCATCAACGCCGAGCTTGAGGAGCTGCAACACGCGCTGAAGGCGGCGCTGCGCGTGCTCAAGCCCGGCGGTTGGCTGGTGGTGATCAGCTTTCATTCGCTCGAAGACCGGCTGGTGAAGCAGTTCATGGCCCAGCACGCCAAAGACGCCTACGACCGGCGCCAGCCGCTGGCCGCGCCCAAGGCCTTGGCGCTGGCGCAGGTGCAGCGCGTGCTGCCCAGCGCCGCCGAGGTGGCGGCGAATCCGCGCGCGCGCAGCGCCGTGTTGCGCCTGGCCCAGCGAAGCGCGCTGGCGTGGGAGGCGTTGCCGTGACGCGCCTCAACCTCGTGCTGCTGCTGGTGCTGCTGGCCAGTGCCCTCAGTTTGGTGCATCAGCAGTACGAAGCGCGCCGCCTGTTCGTGGCGCTGGAGCGCGCCAACGCCGCCGCCGACCGCTTGGCCTCGGAGCACGAGCAGCTGCAGGTGCAAAAGCGCACCCTGGCGGCCCCGGCGCGGGTGCAGCAGTTGGCCAGTGAGCGCCTGCAGATGCGTCCGATCCACCCCGGCATCACCGAGGTGCTGGCCCTGCCCGTGGCGGGTGCGGCAGGCGGCGCCGCCGGGCCGGTTCAGCGCCTGCTCGGGCCGGTGACGGCGCCCGCCACTCCCTTGGCCCAGCCGGAGCCGCGGCCATGAAGCGCGCCATCGCCTACGGCTCCAGCCCCTTGCTCACCAGCGCCACCCCGGTCTGGCGCAGCCGCCTGATCGTGGCCGGCTTTGCGCTCGTCTTTTTGGGCTTGGGCGCACGCGCCGCTTACGTGCAGGTGTTTGGCAACGAATTTTTCCAGCGCCAGGGCGAGATCCGCTTCGAGCGCACGCTGGAGCTGCCGCCCAACCGCGGCCGGGTGCTGGACCGCAACGGCCTGATTCTGGCCACCAGCGTGGTGGCGCAAAGCGTCTGGGCCATTCCAGAAAACATCGACCGCCAGCACCCCAAGCTGCCTGAGCTGGCGCGGCTGCTGGAGCTGCCGCCGGCCGAACTGCAGCGCCGACTCGACCGGCACCCGACCTTCGTCTGGCTGCGGCGCCAGCTCGACGAAGCGCGGGCGGCGCAGGTGCGCGCGCTGGGGATCGAGGGCATCCACTTTCGCAAAGAGTACCGGCGCCAGTACCCAGAGGGCGAGGCGCTGGCGCACGTGGTGGGCTTTACCAACGTCGAAGACGTGGGCCAAGAGGGGGTCGAGCTGGCCTTCAACGCCCACCTGTCGGGGCAGCCGGGCTCGCGCCGCGTGCTGCGCGACCGCTTTGGGCGCGTGGTCGAAGACGTGCGCGAAGTCATCCCCCCGGTCGATGGCCGTGACCTGCAGCTGTCGATCGACAGCCGGATTCAGTTTTTTGCCTTCCAGCGCCTGCGCGAGGCGGTGCAACAGCACCAGGCGCGCGGCGGCAGCATCGTGGTGCTCGATGCCCAAAGCGGCGAGGTGCTGGCGCTGGCCAACTACCCGAGCTTCAACCCGAACCAGCGCCGCAACCTGAGCGGCGAGCAGGTGCGCAACCGCGCCCTGACCGACACCTTCGAGCCGGGTTCGACCGTCAAGCCTTTCATGGCTGCGCTGGCGCTGGAGAGCGGGCTGGCGCGCCCCGACACCCTGATCGACACCGGTGAAGGCCGCCTGACCATGGGTCGCTTCACCATCCGCGACATCCGGGGCTTGGGCGTGGTCACGCTCAACGAGGCCATGAAGGCCTCGAGCAACGTGGCCATGGTCAAGCTGGCGCAGCAGATGCAGCCGCGCCAGATGTGGGAGGCCTACACGCGCATCGGTTTTGGGCAGCGGCCGCAGTTGCCGTTTCCGGGTGCCGTGAGCGGTCGCCTGCGCGCCTACGAGAGCTGGCGCCCGATCGAGCAGGCCACCATGAGCTACGGCTACGGCCTGTCCACCTCCTTGTTCCAGCTCGCGCAGGCCTACACCGTGTTTGCCACCGACGGCAAGCTGCTGCCCGTGACCTTGCTCAAAAGCCAGCAGCCGGCGCAGGGCGTGCCGGTGATGAGCGCGGCGAGCGCGCAGGCGGTGCGCCACATGCTGGCGCTCAGCGCCGGACCCGGCGGCACCGCGCAGCGCGCCCAGACGGTGGGCTTTTCGGTCGGCGGCAAGACCGGCACCTCGCGCGTGCAAGAGGGCGCGGGCTACGCCGCCAACCGGCACCGCAGCTTCTTTGTCGGGCTGGCCCCGGCGCAACAGCCGCGGGTGGTGGTGGCGGTGATGATCGACGAGCCGACCGAGGGCGGTTTCTTTGGCGGCGTGGTGGCGGCGCCGGTGTTTTCGGCCACCGTGCAGCAGACCCTGCGCGTGCTGGGGGTGGCACCAGATGTGGACGTGCGGCCGCACATCGTGGCCGATTTGGTGCAGGAGCCGGGATGATTCAACAATTTAAGCAGGCGAGCGAGGCCGTGGCTTGGTTGCAGGCCCTAGGGGCGCAGCGCTTGGTGAGCGACAGCCGCCAGGTCCAGCCCGGCGACGCCTTTGTGGCATGGCCCGGCAGTGGCCACGATGGCCGCCAGTTCGTGGCCGCGGCGCTGCAGGCCGGGGCCGTGGCCTGCTTGGTCGAAGCCCAAGGGCTGGAGGCGTGGGACTGGAGCGATGCGCGCATCGCCGCGCTGCCCGGGCTCAAGGCCGCCGCCGGTCCGGTGGCGCACCACTTCTACGGTGCCCCCAGCGAGCGCCTGCGCGTGGTGGCCATCACCGGCACCAACGGCAAGACCTCGAGCGCCTGGTGGTGCAGCCAATGGTTGCAGGCGGTGGGCGAATCGGCAGCGCTGATCGGCACCCTGGGCACCGGCATGGCGGGCACTGAACTCACCAGCACCGGCTTCACCACGCCGGACCCAATGACGCTGCAAACCCTGCTGCGCCGCTACGCCGACCAAGGGCTGCACACGGTGGTGATGGAGGCCTCGTCGATCGGCCTGGACGAAGGCCGGCTCAACGGCGCTAGGCTGCACACCGCAGTGTTCACCAATTTGAGCCAAGACCATCTCGACTACCACGGCACCATGGAGGCCTACTGGGCCGCCAAGCGCGCGCTGTTCGACTGGCCCGGCTTGCAGGTGGCGGTGGTGAATATCGACGACGCGCACGGGCGCGAACTGGCGGCCGATCTGGCGCAGCGCCCCGGGCTCGATCTGTGGACCGTATCCACCGAGCCCGCAGCGCAGCGCCCGGCGCGCCTGCGCCTGCTGGAACGGCGCTGGAGCACGACCGGCATCGACTTCGTGGTGCAAGAGGTGAAGGTGGGGCAGGAGGGTCGGCCGGTCGAGGCACCGGAGCCGGGCGCTGAGCGCATCAGTCTGTCGCTCGATGTGGTGGGCGACTACAACCTGAGCAACCTGCTGTGCGCGCTGGCGGTGCTGCGCGCCAGCGGCCACACGCTGGCCGCTGCGGCCCAAGCCAGCGCCGCGCTGCAGCCGGTGCCCGGCCGGATGCAGGCCGCTTGGACCGACGGCCCGGCCAGCTTGCCGCTGCTGCTGGTCGATTACGCCCATACCCCGGACGCGGTAGAAAAAGCCTTGCAGGCGCTGCAGCCGCTGGCCGAGCACCGCGGCGGGCGCCTGTGGTGCGTGCTGGGCTGCGGCGGCGAGCGCGACCGCAGCAAGCGCCCACTCATGGCCGCAGCCGCCGAGCGCGAAGCGGCGCGGCTGGTGCTCACCAGCGACAACCCGCGCGGCGAAGACCCGCTGCAGATTTTGCTCGAGATGCAAGCCGGCCTGACCGAGCCGGTTCGCGCCATCGTCGAGCCAGACCGCGCCGAAGCCATCCAGGAGGCGGTGGACATGGCCGACGCGCGCGACATCATCTTGCTGGCCGGCAAGGGCCACGAGGATTACCAAGAGATCGCCGGCGTGCGCCACCCGTTTTCAGACGTGGTGCAGGGCCGGCTGGCGCTGCAGCGGCGCTGGCAAAACGAGCAAGGCGAACAGGGCGAGCAGGGCGCGCCCGAAGGGAGCCCGGCGTGAACGGTTTGGCTGAATTGCTGCTGCAACTGCGCGGTGCGCGCGCGGTGGGCGCCGTGACGCAGCCGGTGCTGCGCGTGCACACCGACAGCCGCACCCTGCGCCCCGGCGATCTATTCGTGGCTTTGCGCGGCGAGCGCTTCGACGGCCACGACTGGCTGGCGCAGGCGCGCGCCGCCGGGGCCGTGGCTGCTGTGGCCGAGCGCGGGCTGGCGCAAGCCGGCCTGGCCGGCGTCGAAGTGCCCGACGCTCGCGCCGCCTTGGGCGAGCTGGCGCAGCGCTGGCGCGCGCGCTTCGATCTGCCGCTGATCGCCGTCACCGGCAGCAATGGCAAGACCACGGTGACGCAGCTCATCGCCGCCATGCTGCGCGCTGCCGTGGGCGAGGCGGCGCTGGCCACCGAGGGCAATTTCAACAACGACATCGGCGTGCCGCTGACGCTGCTGCGCCTGCGCCCCACGCACCGGCTGGCGGTGCTGGAGCTGGGCATGAACCACCACGGCGAGATCGCCGCGCTGGCGACGCTGGCCCAGCCCACGGTGGCGCTGGTCAACAATGCCCAGCGCGAGCACCAGGAGTTCATGCACGGCGTCGAGGCGGTGGCGCGCGAGAACGCCAGCGCGCTGGCCGCCCTGCCGCCCGACGGGGTGGCGGTGTTCCCGGCCCACGACGCCTACACGCCGCTGTGGCAGCAGATCGCGGGTGCGCGCCGGGTGGTGTGCTTTGCCGATGGGCTGGGGGGGCTGGCTGGGGCTGGGCTGGGCCGGGGTTCGTCAGTCGCAGGCTCTGATTCCTCACCCCAGCCCAGCCCAACCCCAGCCAGCACGAGCCACAGCTTGCGCCCACCCGAGGTGCAGGTCCAGGCGCAGTGGGCCGACGGAGCTTGGGCGCTTGACATTCACACCCCCGCCGGACCTTTGCAGGCGCGCTTGCGGCTGGCTGGGCGGCACAACGTGCACAACGCGCTCGCGGCCACGGCCTGCGCCCTCGCTGCCGGGGTGCCGCTGGCGGCGATCCAAGCCGGGCTCGAGGGCTTTGAGCCCGTGGCCGGGCGCTCGCGCGCGCTCACGCTGCGCTGGGGCGCACAGGCCCAGACGCTGATCGACGACAGCTACAACGCCAACCCCGACTCGGTGCGCGCCGCCATCGACCTGCTGGCCGAGCTGCCCGGGCCGCGCCTGCTGCTGCTGGGCGATATGGGCGAGGTGGGGGCGCAGGCGCTGGCCTTTCACGACGAGGTGCTGCGCCACGCGCTGGCGCGCGGCATCGAGCAGGTGTTGGTGACTGGCGACTGGATGCAGCGCGCCGCTGCCGCCTTGGATCCGCAGCACACAAACACCGCGGCCGCTGCGGGCCTTGAAGTCACATCGCCCTCAAGCGCTGCGGCCAGCACCATGCCCTTGCCCCACAAGCGCCTGCAGGCCTTTGGCCACTACGAGGCGCTGCAGGCCGCCGCGCTGAGCGCGGCAGCGCAAGCCGCCAGCGTGCTCGTCAAAGGCTCGCGTTTCATGCGCATGGAGCGGCTGGTGCAGGCGCTGCAAGCCGCCAGCCAGGCGCAGGACAGCGTGCAGCCCAGCGCGCAGACGCAAACGTCACCGCAGACACCAAAAACCACCACGGAGGGCGCACCCCATGTTGCCTAGTCTGGCCCTCTGGTTGCAGGGCCTGAGCCCCGACCTCGATTTCTTGCGCGTGTTCCAGTTTCAGACCTTTCGCGCCGTCATGGCCGCCATCACCGCCATGTTGGTCGGGTTGGCGGCCGGGCCGATGTTCATCCGGCGCCTGACCGAGCTCAAAATCGGCCAGCCCATCCGCGGCTACGCCATGCAGAGCCACCTGAGCAAAAGCGGCACCCCGACCATGGGCGGCGTGCTGATCCTGTTTGCCATCACGGTCTCGACCCTGCTCTGGTTCGACCCCAGCAACCGCTTCGTCTGGATCGTGCTCGGCGTCACGCTCGGCTTTGGCGCCATAGGCTGGATCGACGACTGGCGCAAAGTGGTGCACAAAGACCCCGAAGGCATGCGCGCGCGCACCAAGTACTTCTGGCAGTCGGTGATCGGGCTGGTGGCGGCGTTCTACCTCGTGTTTGCCATCTCCGAGGGCAGCAACCAGCGCGTCTTTGAGCTCTTCATCGGCTGGGTGGCCTCGGGCTTCACCATCGACCTGCCGCACCAAGCCGGGCTGATGGTGCCCTTTTTCAAGCAAATCAGCTATCCGCTGGGCGTGGCCGGTTTCGTGCTGCTCACCTATTTGGTGATCGTCGGCGCCAGCAACGCCGTCAACCTCACCGACGGGCTCGACGGGCTGGCCATCATGCCGGTGGTGATGGTCGGTGGCGTGCTCGGCATCTTTGCCTACGTCACCGGGCACGCGGTGTTTGCCAACTACCTGCTGCTGCCGCACATACCGGGCACCGGCGAGGTGCTGATCTTTTGCGCCGCCATGGGCGGGGCCGGGCTGGCCTTTCTGTGGTTCAACACCTACCCGGCGCAGGTGTTCATGGGCGACGTCGGCGCGTTGGCGCTTGGGGCGGCGCTGGGCACCATCGCCGTGATCGTGCGCCAAGAGATCGTGCTGGCCATCATCGGCGGCGTGTTCGTGGCCTCGGCGCTGTCGGTGATGCTGCAGGTGAGCTGGTTCAAGTACACCAAATGGCGCTACGGCCAAGGCCGACGCCTGTTCAAGATGGCGCCGCTGCACCACCACTTCGAAAAATCCGGCTGGCGCGAAACCCAGGTGGTGACGCGCTTTTGGATCATCACCATGCTGCTGTGCCTGATTGGCCTCTCAACCCTGAAGCTGCGATGAACCCCCCTGTGCCCACCCCTGCCACCCCGGCCACGTCCGCCAGCGCCCCAGCGCATGCGGGGCTGGAGCCGCTGCGCCCGCCAGTGGGCGCGGCCACGCCGTGGTTGCAGCGCGCCTTGGCACCGGCCACGCAAGCGCTGGCCGGCCGCCCGGTGCTGGTGCTGGGCTTGGGCGCATCCGGTCTGGCGCTGGCGCGCTGGTGCGCGCTGGCCGGGGCCCAAGTGACGGTGGCCGACAGCCGCCCCAGCGCCCCCCAAGCCGCCACGCTGGCGGCCGAGCTGCCGGATGCGCAACTGCGGCTGGGCACGCGCTTCGATGCCACCCTGTTTGCCTCTGCCCCTTGGGCAATGGTCTGCCGCAGCCCCGGCATTTTGCCCAGCGACATGGCCGAACTGAGCGCCGCCGCCCAAAGCGCCGGCACCGCCATCGTCGGCGAGCTGTGCCTGTTTGGCCAAGCGCTAGCAGCGCTGGGCGGCGCTGCAGAGGTGGCCGAAGCGGCTGCAACCGCCCATGTGGTGCGGGTTGGACAAGGCCGGGGTGAGGAATCGGAACGTGCAGCAGACCAAGGCGGCACTGAAATGGCTGCAACCGCCCATGTGGCGCGGGTTGGGCAGGGGCGGGGTGAGGAATCAGAGCCTGCGACTGACGAACCCCGCCCCTGCCCAGCCCGCGCCACAACCCCAACAAGCGCAAACCACAACTACCGCCCCTACCTGCTGGCCATCACCGGCACCAACGGCAAAACCACCACCACCGCGCTCACCGCGCACCTGCTGCAAGCCGCCGGCTGGGACGTGGCCGTGGCCGGCAACATCGGCCCCAACCTGCTCGACGTGCTGCGCCAGCGCCTGCAAGCGCAACACCTGCACGAGCTGCCTCAGGCCTGGGTGCTCGAACTCTCCAGCTTCCAGCTCGACGCCGTAGAGGGCTTCGAAGCCAGCGTCGCCACCGTGCTCAACCTGAGCGAAGACCACCTCGACTGGCACGGCACCATGGCCGCCTACGGCGCCGCCAAAGCGCGCATCTACGGCCAGCGCGCCCTGATGCTGCTCAACCGCGACGACGCCACCGTCATGAGCTGGTGCCCGGTACCAGCCCACGCCGCCAGCGCCAGCCCAGCCCCAGCCAGCCGCCGCCGCACCCCAGCGCCGCCGCTACGCCCCTACCAAAGCTTCGGCACCGACGCGCCACAACGCCCCGGCGACTGGGGGCTGCAGAGCGTCAACGGCCTCACCTGGCTGGTGCGCGCGCTGGCCGACGACGAGAACGCCATCGCACCCCGCCGCCGCACCAGCGCCAACGCAAAAGCCAACGCAAAAGCCAACGCAAAAGCCAACGCAAAAGCCGATGCGAACGCGGATGCGAACGCACACCCCGCCGCCACCCCGCGCCTGCAACTGCTCATGCCCGCCGACGCCCTGCGCATCCGCGGCCGCCACAACGCCAGCAACGCCTTGGCCGCCTTGGCCTTGGCCAGCGCCGCCGGCGCCGAACTCGCGCCGCTGCTGCACGGCCTGCGCGACTACCGGGGCGAGCCGCACCGGGTCGAGCCGGTCGGGATCGTGGCCGAAGTCGAATACATCGACGACAGCAAAGGCACCAACGTCGGCGCCACCTTGGCAGCCCTCAACGGCCTCGGGGTCGAGCGCAAACTGGTGCTCATTTTGGGCGGCGACGGCAAAGGCCAGCACTTCGCCCCGCTGGCTGCAGCCGTGGCGCGCTACGCCCGCGCCGTGGCGCTGATCGGGCGCGATGCCGCCACCATCGAAGCGGAACTGGCCGATTGCGGCGTGCCACTGCAGCGCTGCGCCAGCTTGCCCGAAGCGGTGCGCTGGTGCGCCGCGCAGGCCCGGCCCGGCGACGCGGTGCTGCTCTCGCCCGCCTGCGCCAGCTTGGATATGTTTCGCGACTACGCCCACCGTGCCCAGGTGTTCGTGGCCACGGTGCGCGAGCTGCAGCAAGAGGAGGGCACACCCGCATGAGCCGACAACCCTCGGCTGCGGCCAGCGCAGCGCGCAACGCCCCCCATGCCGGCTGGCAAGGCTGGCTGGGCTGGTGGCGCGCCGACACCACCGCCGGCGAGCTGCCGGTGCGGCTGGCCAGCGTCGATCACGCCCGCAGTCGTCACCACACCGCCGTGCGCGAGCTCGGCTTCGACCAGGTGCTGCTGTGGGTCGTGGTGGCGCTGCTGTGCTGGGGTTTGGTGATGGTCTATTCGTCCACCATCGCCATGCCCGACAACCCGCGCTTTCGCAACCTCGAGCACGAGCATTTTTTGATCCGCCACCTGATCGCCCTCGGGGTGGCCACGGTGGCGGCGCTGTTGGCCTTTCAGGTGCCCATGAAGCGCTGGCAGGAATGGTCGCCTTGGTTGCTGGCGGGCACGGTGGTGCTGCTGATCGCGGTGCTCATTCCCTTCATCGGGCGCGAGGTCAACGGCGCGCGGCGCTGGATTCCGCTCGGACTCATGAACTTCCAGCCCTCCGAGCTCGCCAAGCTCACCATCGCGATGTACGCCGCCGGCTACATGGTGCGGCGCATGGAGGTCAAGGAGCGCTTTTTCCGCGCCGTCCTGCCCATGTGCGTGGCGCTGGGCCTGCTCGGGGTGCTGCTGCTGATGCAGCCCGATATGGGCGCCTTCATGGTGATCGCCGTGATCGCCATGGGCATTTTGTTTCTCGGCGGCGTCAGCGCGCGCATGTTCTTCCTCGTCTCGGGCCTGCTGGTGGGCGTGTTTGCGCTGCTGATCGTGAGCTCGCCGTGGCGGCGCGAGCGCGTCTTTGCCTACCTCGACCCCTTCAGCGTCGAACACGCGCTGGGCAAGGGCTACCAGCTCACGCACTCGCTCATCGCCTTTGGCCGCGGCGAGTGGTTTGGCGTCGGTCTCGGGGCCAGCATCGAAAAGCTGCACTGGCTGCCCGAAGCGCACACCGATTTTTTGCTGGCCGTGATCGGCGAAGAGCTGGGCTTGGTCGGGGTGCTGCTGCTGATCGCGGTGTTTTGGTGGCTGGTGCGGCGCCTGATGCAGATCGGTCGCCAGTCGATCGCGCTCGAGCAGGTGTTTGCCGGCTTGATGGTGCAGGGCATCGCGCTGTGGATCGGCTTTCAGGCCTTCATCCACATCGGCGTCAACCTCGGCGCGCTGCCTACCAAGGGCCTGACGCTGCCCTTCATGAGCTTTGGCGGTTCAGCCATTTTGCTGAACCTGATCGCCATCGCCATCGTGCTGCGCGCCGACCACGAAAACCGCAAACTCATGCACGGAGGCCGGCTGTGAACCGCGCCCCCTGCGCCCTGATCATGGCCGGCGGCACCGGTGGCCACATCTTCCCCGGCTTGGCCGTGGCCGAAGCGCTGCGCGCCCAAGGCTGGCGCGTGCACTGGCTGGGCGCGCCCGACAGCATGGAGTCGCGGCTGGTGCCCGAACGCGGCTTTGCCTTCGAGCCGGTGCAGTTTGGCGGCGTGCGCGGCAAAGGGGCGCTCACGCTGGCTTTGCTGCCGCTGCGCCTGCAGCGCGCCTTTTGGCAGAGTTGGCGCGTGATGCGCCGGCTGCGCCCCGACGTGGTGCTGGGGCTGGGCGGCTACATCAGCTTTCCCGGCGGCATGATGAGCGTGCTGGCCGGCGCCCCCTTGCTGCTGCACGAGCAAAATTCCGTCGCCGGCATGGCCAACCGCGTGCTGGCGCAGGTGGCCGACCGCGTCTTTACCGCCTACCCCAAGGCCTTGGCCAAGGGCGAGTGGATCGGCAACCCGTTGCGCGCCGCTTTCACTCAGCAGCCGGCCCCAGCGCAGCGCTTTGCCGGCCGCAGCGGGCCGCTGCAGCTGCTGGTGGTGGGGGGCAGCCTCGGGGCCAAGGCGCTCAACGAGGTCGTGCCGCAGGCGCTGGCGCGCATCGTGCCCGAGCTGCGCCCGCAGGTCACGCACCAGAGCGGCGCCACACAGATCGAGGCCCTGCGCGCCGCCTACGCCAGCGCCGGTGTGCAGGCCACGCTCACGCCCTTCATCGACGACACCGCCAGCGCCTTTGCCGCCGCCGACCTGGTGCTGGCGCGCGCCGGCGCCAGCACGGTGACCGAACTGGCGGCGGTGGGCGCGGCCTCGATCTTGGTGCCCTTTCCCCACGCCGTCGATGACCACCAGACCCACAACGCGCGCTTTTTGGTCGATGCCGGCGCCGCTTGGCTGCTGCCGCAAGCGCAACTGCAAGCCGAAGACCTGGCGCAGCGCCTGCAACACCTGAACCGCACCGAGCTGCAGCAGCGCGCCGAGCGCGCCCACGCCCAAGCGCGCACCGGCGCCGTGGCGGCGTTGTTGCAGGCCTGCCAGCAATACGCCCCCCACACACCATGAAACACGCCATCCGTCACATCCACTTCGTCGGCATCGGCGGCTCGGGCATGAGCGGCATCGCCGAGGTGCTGCTCAACCAGGGCTACGCCGTCTCGGGCTCCGACCTGGCCGCCAGCGCCAGCACCGAGCGCCTGCAGCGTCTGGGCGCGCGTGTGCACATCGGCCACGCCGCCGAGCAGATTGCCGGCGCCGACTGCATCGTCACCTCCACCGCCGTCAAGCCCGACAACCCCGAGGTGCAGGCAGCACACGAGCGCCTGCTGCCGGTGGTGCCGCGCGCGCTCATGCTGGCCGAACTCATGCGCATGCAAAAAGGCATCGCCATCGCCGGCACCCACGGCAAAACCACCACCACCAGCTTGGTCACGAGCGTGCTGGCCGCCGCCGAGCTGGACCCGACCTTCGTCATTGGCGGGCGCCTCAACAGCGCCGGCGCCAACGCCCGCCTCGGGGCTGGCGAATACATCGTGGTCGAGGCCGACGAGTCCGACGCCTCGTTTCTCAACCTGTTGCCGGTGCTGGCCGTGGTCACCAACATCGACGCCGACCACATGGAAACCTACGGCCACGACTTCGGTCGCCTCAAGCAGGCTTTCGTCGATTTTCTACACCGCATGCCGTTCTACGGCGCGGCCATCGTCTGCATCGACGACCCGCACCTGCGCGCTCTGCTGAGCCAGATTCAGCGCCCGATCACCAGCTACGGCCTGAGCCCCGACGCCCAGGTGCGCGCCGTGGATGTGCGCGCCGTCGGCGCCCAGATGCACTTCAGGGTGCAGCGGCGCAACGGCGTCGAGCTGCCCGATCTGGAGGTGGTGCTGAACCTGCCGGGGCAGCACAACGTGCTCAACGCGCTGGCGGCGATCGCGCTGGCGGCCGAGCTCGACCTGCCCGACGCCGCCCTGCTGCAGGCGCTGGCGCAGTTCAAAGGCGTGGGCCGGCGCTTCCAGCGCTACGGCGAAGCGCTGCTGCCCAGCGGCGGCACGGCGACGCTGATCGACGACTACGGCCACCACCCGGTGGAAATGGCGGCCACGCTGGCGGCGGCGCGCGGCGCCTTTCCGGGCCGGCGCCTGCTGCTGGCGTTTCAGCCGCACCGCTACAGCCGCACGCGCGACTGCTTCGAAGACTTTGTTCGCGTCATGGGCGCGGCCGACGCGGTGCTGCTGACCGAGGTCTATGCCGCCGGCGAAGCGCCGATCGTCGCCGCCGACGGCCGTGCGCTGGCGCGGGCGCTGCGGGTGGCGGGCAAGTTCGAGCCGCTGTTCGTGCCCGAAGTCGGGGCGCTGGCGCAAGCCATTTTGGACAACGCCCGCGACGGCGACGTGGTGCTGTGCATGGGCGCAGGCTCCATCGGCGCGGTGGCGGCGCAGGTGCGCGCGCTGGCCGATGCAGCCCCAACCACGCCCCCCGGCACGGTCCAACCCAACACACAGCAGGA
The DNA here is from genome assembly GCF_056323735.1 of Serpentinimonas sp. SSL01. Taxonomy (NCBI): domain Bacteria; kingdom Pseudomonadati; phylum Pseudomonadota; class Betaproteobacteria; order Burkholderiales; family Comamonadaceae; genus Serpentinimonas; species Serpentinimonas sp. SSL01. Next base: position 2,120,403 of record NZ_CM150487.1, on the reverse strand, counting down.
GCCCGCATGACGACCCCGAACCCCACCCCAATCGACCCACGCGCGCTGGGCAAAGTGGCGGTGCTGCTGGGCGGCTTTTCGGCCGAGCGCGAAGTCTCGCTGATGTCGGGCCAAGGCGTGCTCGCCGCCTTGCGGCACAGCGGCGTTGACGCCCACGCCTTTGACTTGGCCGGGCACGAGCTGTCCGAGCTCAAGCGCGCCGGCTTTGCGCGCGCCTTCATCGCCCTGCACGGGCGCTTTGGCGAAGACGGCACGGTGCAAGGCGCGCTCGAACTCATGGGCATTCCCTACACCGGGCCGGGCGTGCTGGCCTCGAGTCTGAGCATGGACAAGCTCATGAGCAAGCGCCTGTGGCGTGCCGAAGGCTTGCCCACGCCCAACTGGCGCCAGGTGCGCAGCGCCGCCCAAACCGAGGCCGCGCTGGCGGCGCTGGGCGCGCCCATGATCGTCAAACCGGCGCGCGAGGGCTCCACCATCGGCCTGAGCAAGATCAGCCACCCGAGCGAGTGCGCCGCCGCCTACGCGCTGGCCGCGCAGTGCGACCCCGAGGTGCTGTGCGAGCAGTACATCGCCGGCGACGAGGTCACGGTGGCGCTGCTGGGCCAAGGCGAGGCGGTGCAGGCGCTGCCTTTGATCCGCATCGTCGTGCCCGGCGGCAACTACGACTACGAGCACAAATACTTCAGCGACGAAACCCAGTACCTGGTGCCCAGCGGGCTGCCCGCAGCCGAAGAAGCGGCGATCCAGCAGCTGGCCGTGCAGGCCTACCAGAGCCTAGACTGCCGCGGCTGGTCGCGCGTCGATGTGATGATCGACGCCGCCAGCCGCCGCCCCTACCTGCTGGAGCTCAACTCCTCGCCCGGCATGACCGGGCACTCGCTGGTGCCCATGGCGGCGCAGGCGGTGGGCATCAGCTACGAAGCGCTGTGCCTGCAGCTGCTGGCCAGCGCCAGCCTCGACAACCCCTTGCCCGCCGCCGCAGCCCTGACCGCAGCCCAGTCTGCCGCGCAGTAAAGCCATGAACCCGACCCCCGCCCCGCCGCTCGACGTGCGCCTGATGGACGGCGCCGCGACCGCCCTGTTGCTGCTCGCCGCCGTGCTGGCGCTGGTGGCGCTGGGCGGCTGGCTGCTGCGCCAGCCGCTCTGGAGCCTGAACACCGTGGTGGTGCAAGGCCAGGTGCAGCACCAGCGCGCCGCCGCCTTGCAGGCGCACCTGGCCGGGCGGGTGCAGGGCAATTTGCTCACGATCGATTTGCAGCAGGTGCAGCAGCTGTTGCAGGGCGCGCCGTGGGTGCGCCACGCCGTGGTGCAGCGGCAGTTGCCCAACCGCCTGCGCGTGACCATCGAAGAGCACCAGCCCGTGGCTTGGTGGGGGCAGGCTGGGGGCACGCGCTTGCTCAACGAGCACGGCGAGGTATTCGAGGCCGAACCCGATGAGGCGCAGGGCCTAAATTGGAGCGTCTTGTCTGGCCCGGCCGAGCGCGCCCCGCAGGTGCTCGAGTTCTACCGCGCCGTGCAGCCCGTGCTCGCACGCCAGGGCTGGGGCATCGCGCAGCTGGCGCTCGACGAGCGCGGCAGTTGGCGCGCCGTGCTCGACGACGGCGTGCGCATCGAGATCGGACGCGGCAGCGCCGCACAGCTGCTGCAGCGCTTCGAGCAATACGCCCAGACCGTGCCGGCGCTGCTGCAGCACTACGGCGGGCGGCCGCTGGAAAGCGCCGATCTGCGCCACCCCGACGGCTACGCCCTGCGCATCCGGGGCGTGAGCACGCTGGCCGAACTGCAGCTGCCGCCGATCCAAGCCGCTGTCAGAGCGGAACCCGCGGTGCGCCCCGCAGCCCCCACCCCTTAAAAAATAGACCGCTATGCCCAAAGAATACAAAGACATCGTCGTCGGACTCGACATCGGCACCGCCAAGATCATGGTCGCGGTGGCCGAGGTGTTGCCCGATGGGGCGCTCAAACTGGCCGGCTTTGGCGTGGCCCCCAGCAACGGCCTCAAGCGCGGCGTGGTGGTGAACATCGACGCCACCGTGCAGAGCATCCAGCAGGCGCTCAAAGAGGCCGAACTGATGGCCGACTGCCGCATCGCCCGCGTCTATACCGGCATCACCGGCAGCCACATCCGCGGTCTGAATTCCAGCGGCATGGTGGCGATCCGCGAGCGCGAAGTCACGCCCGCCGACGTGGCGCGCGTGCTCGACACCGCCAAGGCCATCCACATCTCCACCGACCAGCGCCTGCTGCTGGTCGAGCCGCAAGAGTTCGTGATCGACGGCCAAGAGGTCAAAGAGCCGATCGGCATGAGCGGCATCCGGCTCGAGTCGCGCGTGCACATCGTCACCGGCGCCCAGAGCGCGGCCGAAAACATCCTCAAATGCGTGCGCCGCTGCGGGCTCGAGGTCGAGCAGCTGCTGCTCAATCCGCTCGCCTCCAGCCTGTCGGCGCTCACCAACGACGAAAAAGAACTCGGCGTGGCGTTGCTCGACATCGGCGCCGGCACCACCGACGTGGCGATCTTTGCCGGCGGCGCCATCCGCCACACCGCCGTGATCCCGATCGCCGGTGACCTGATCACCAACGACATCGCCATGGCCCTGCGCACCCCGACCAAGGACGCCGAGGACATCAAGGTCGAGAGCGGTTGCGCCAAGCAGCTGCTGGCCGACCCCGAGCAGCAAGTCGAGGTGCCGGGCTTGGGCGACCGCGGCCCGCGCCTGCTCAGCCGCCAGGCGCTGGCCGGCGTGATCGAGCCCCGGGTGGAAGAGATTTTCGCGCTGGCGCTGCAAGTCATCCGCGAATCGGGGCACGAGGAGCTGCTCTCGAGCGGCATCGTGCTCGTCGGCGGCAGCGCCGCCATGCCGGGCATGGTCGAGCTCGGTGAAGACGTGTTCCTCAAGCCGGTGCGCCGGGGCAGCCCCAGCTACCGCGGGGCCTTGAGCGACATGGTGGCGCAGCCGCGCGCCGCCACCGTCATGGGTTTGCTCGAAGAGGCGCGGCTGGCGCGGCTGCGCGGGCACAAGGTGGCGCAAAAAAGCGGCTCCATGGGCAATGCCATGGGCCGCATCAAAGACTGGTTTGTAGGCAATTTCTGATTTTTTGGGCGTTTTTCCTGGACAAGCAAGGAGTAAAGCAATGAGCATTGAAATGATCGAAGTCGAAGAGTTCAACCGCGGCACCCAGATCAAGGTGATCGGCGTCGGCGGCGGCGGCGGCAACGCGGTCGAGCACATGATCCGCTGCCGCGTGCAGGGGGTGGAGTTCATCTGCGCCAACACCGACGCGCAGGCGCTGAGCAAAACCGCCGCGCACCGCGTGATCCAGCTCGGCCAAACCGGTCTGGGCGCGGGCAGCAAACCCGACAAAGGCCGCACCGCCGCCGAGCAGGCCGAGGCCACGATCCGCGAGGCCATCGAGGGCGCGCACATGCTGTTCATCACCGCCGGTCTGGGCGGCGGCACCGGCACCGGCGCGGCGCCGATCATCGCCAAGGTCGCCAAAGAGATGGGCGTGCTTACCGTGGGCGTGGTCACCAAGCCCTTTGACTGGGAGGGCGATCGGCGCACGAAAAACGCCGATGCCGGGCTGATCGAGCTCGAAGCGCACGTCGATTCGCTGATCGTGGTGCTCAACGACAAGCTGCAAGAGGTGCTGGGCGATGACATCACCCAAGACGAAGCCTTCGCCGAAGCCAACGACGTGCTCAAAAACGCCGTCGGTGGCATCGCCGAGATCATCAACGTCGAAGCGCTGGTGAACGTGGACTTCGAGGACGTGCGCACCGTCATGGGCGAGCCCGGCAAAGCGATGATGGGCACGGCCGTGGTCAGCGGCCCGGACCGGGCGCGCATCGCCGCCGAGCAGGCCGTGGCCTGCCCGTTGCTCGAAGGGGTGGACATGAAGGGCGCCAAAGGGGTGCTGGTGCTGATCAGCGCCGCCAAGGGCTCGCTCAAGCTCAACGAATCCAAGTTGGCCATGAACACCATCCGCGCCTTTGCCGCCAGCGATGCCAACGTGATCTACGGCACCGCCTACGACGAGTCGTTGGGCGACGCCATCCGCGTCACGGTGGTGGCCACGGGCCTGAACCGCGCCGGTGCGCGCCAGCCGCTGACCGTGGTGCAGACGCCCACCCGCGGCCTGCGCACCGGCACCGACGACGTGCCCTTCATCCCCACCCTGACGACGCCGGTGGGCGGCAGCGGCTTTGGCAACGCGGCGCGCGGCACGGTGCACACGCGCGCCGGCAACGCCGAAGTGCCCAAGGTCTGGCAGCGCCCGCACGACCGCAGCTCGGCCGCTGCGCGCGTCGAGGCGCTCTCGCTCGGCGGCATGGAAGACCACGACATCCCGGCTTTTCTGCGCCGTCAAGCCGATTAAAAGCGCAGCTTGCGTTTGCTTACCGCTGTAACAAAGGGCTTGCGCCGCTGCGGGCGGCTTGGGCGCGCAAAAAATTTACAATGCGCCCAATGATCTTTCAGCGCACCCTCAAAACCCTGACACGCGCCGTGGGCGTCGGACTGCACAGCGGCGAGCGTGTCGAACTCACGCTGCGCCCGGCCGCGCCCGACACCGGCATCGTGTTTCGGCGCACCGACCTCAACGAACCGGTCACCGTCCCGGCGCGCGCGACCTCGGTTTGCGACACCCGGCGCGCCTCCACGCTGGCCAGCGGCGGCGTGCGGGTGAGCACGGTCGAGCACCTGATGAGCGCCTGCTGCGGCCTAGGGGTCGATAACCTGATGGTGGACATCACCGCCGAAGAGGTGCCGATCCTCGACGGCTCGGCGGCTTCGTTCGTCTATCTGCTGCAAAGCGCGGGCATCGTGGCCCAGGCAGCACCGCGGCGCTTTTTGCGCGTGCGCCGCCCGGTCGAGGTGCGTCAGGGCGAAGGGCGGCACCTCAAATGGGCGCGGCTCGAGCCCTACCACGGCTACAAGCTGAGTTTCGAGATCGAGTTCGAGCACCCGGCCGTAAACGCCAGCGCGCAGCAGGTCGAGTTCGAGCTCGGGCGCGACCCCTACGCGCGCGAAATCGCCCGCGCCCGCACCTTTGGTTTTGCGCGCGATGTCGAGGCGCTGCGCGGGCAGGGGCTGGCGCTCGGTGGCGGGCTCGACAACGCCATCGTCATGGACGACGTGAAGGTGCTCAACGCCGACGGGCTGCGCTGCGCCGACGAGTTTGCCAAACACAAGATTCTCGACGCCATGGGCGACCTGTACCTGGTGGGGCAGCCCATGCTGGCCGCCTACAGCGCCTACCGCAGCGGGCACGAGCTCAACAACCGCCTGCTGCGCGAGTTGTTGGCGCAACCCGATAGCTACGAGCTGCTGAGCTTTGAGAGCGAGCGCAGCGCGCCGCGCGGCTTTGCGCAGCTGGCACCGGCCTGGTGAGGACCGACCCGCCATGATGGTCGTGCGCATTCTGATTTTTATGCTGCTCGGTGCCAGCGCACTGAGCTTCGTGCTCTACCTCATCACCGGCCAGATCAAGTACCGGCGCTGGGGCTTTGCCCTGTTCAAGTGGACCATGCTGGCGATCGTGGTCTTCTTTGGCGTGCTGTTCGTGTCGCAGTTCGACTGGTCCTTGAGCGGCTAGGTGGGCGGCCAGGCCGCTCGCACCGCTTTTTTAGTAGCTGCGGCCGCCCTTGTAGCTGGCGTGCGCCCGCGCCTGCAGCGGGCTCACGCGCGCGATCGCCGCCTGCGTGCGCGCCACTTGGGCGTGCGTGATGCACAGCCCGAGCGCGTCGGCGGCGTCGGGGCCGGGCAGGCTGGGCAGCTGCAGCAGGCGGCGCACCATCTCTTGCACCTGCGGCTTGGCCGCCTTGCCGTGGCCGACCACGGCTTTTTTGAGCTGCAAGGCGGTGTATTCGCTCACCGGCAGGCCGGCGGCCACCAGCGCCGTCAGACAGCAGCCGCGCGCCTGCCCCAGCAGCAGCGTGGCCTGCGGGTTGACGTTGACAAACACGATCTCGCACACCGCCGCCGTGGGCTGGTAGCGCTGCACCACCTCTTGGATGCCGGCAAACAACACCCCCAGCCGCTGCGGCAGCAGGGCGCCCGCGCCGCCTTGGGTGCGGATGGTGCCGCTGGCCACGTAGAGCAAGTCGCTGCCGTGGGCGTCGAGCACGCCAAAGCCGGTGGCCTGCAAGCCGGGGTCGATGCCGAGGATGCGCATGGGGGGCTTGGTGCCACGCAGCCGCTCAGGGCAGCTGCACATCGCCCATGCGCGCCAGCACGGTGGCGCTGCGCTGGTCGATGAAGCCGGCGCGAAACTGGCGCTGGAAGCGCTTGGGGGCGGGCAACAACACCGCCAGCCGCGCCGCTTCGTGGGCGCTCAGCCGCGCCGCCGGCTTGCGAAAGTAATGCCGCGCCGCCGCTTCGGCCCCAAAGATGCCCTCGCCCCACTCCACGCTGTTGAGGTAGATTTCTAGAATGCGCTCCTTGCTCAGCAGCAGCTCGAGCATTTTGGTCAGCACCAGCTCCTGGCCTTTGCGCAGCAGCGTGCGCTCGCCCGAGAGCAGCAGGTTTTTGGCCAGCTGCTGCGTGATGGTCGAGCCACCCACCAGGCGCGCGTTGCGTCCGCGCGCCTCGGCCGCGGCCTGACGGCGCAGGTTGAGCTCCCAGGCCGCTTGCAGCGCCTGCCAATCGACGCCGAAATGGGTTGCAAATTCGGCGTCCTCAGAGGCGATCACGGCGCGCTTGAGGTGCGGCGAGATGGCCGCGTAAGGCACCCACTGCTGCGCCCAGCGCAGCTCGCCGTCCTGCTGCGCCAGGCGCCAAGCTTCCGAGCGCTGAAAGGTGGTGCTCACCGGGTCGATCAGCACCATGGTGGCGATGCGCAGCAAAAAAAACACCTGCAGCGCCAGCGCCGCCAGCAGCAGCCACAGCAGCCAGCGCAGCGCAAAGCGCTTCCAAGTGGGGCGGGTAGTCATTGGCTACCGACCCGGGTTTGCACGGTTTCATCGCGGCTGAAACGAAAGCGCGACACCACCACGATCTGGTCCGCCTGGCGGCGCATGGCGCTGGTGAAGGAGCCAAACGAGAGACTGTGCACGATGGCTTCGGCGCGGCTGTCCAAGGCCGGCTGGCCCGAACCTTGCACCACTTCGGTGTCCAGCACGCGCCCGTCGTGGTTCACGGTGATCGCCATGGTCAGCTCGCCAAATAGCTTGTGCCCTTGGAGCTGCGGAAAGTTGGCGGTGCCGTGGTCTTCGATGCGGCGGCGCAACTGGTCGTAATAAATGGCATAGACCGCCTCGCGCGTGGCGGGGCCGAGGTAGCGCTTGCGCGGGCGCTCGTTTTGTTCGTTGACGCGCTGCTCGATTTCGGCCAAGGCCTTGAGCAAAGCCAGCCGGCGCTCTTCTTGGGCCAGCGCCTGTGGGTCGGCTTGCGCCTGCGCGGCGTTCAAGGGGGCGAGGGTGGCCACTTGCTGGCGCAATTGGGCCAGCATCCGGGTCTGTTGCACTTGCATGTCTTGCAGGCGGCGTTGTTGCTCTTGCAGCGCGTCGCCGCTGCGCTCGATCACGGCCGGTGGCAGCGGGGAGGTGGCACGCCCGGCGTCGGCCTCGCCACCACCGGCCAGGTTGGCTTGGGCAATGGCCTGCGCCCGCTCGGGGGCTTGCGGCGCGCGCGCATTGACCAGCACCACATCGAGCGGCGTGTCGTGCCAGACCCGTTGCAGGCCCTGCGGGTGCACGATCTGCACCGTCAGCACGGCCGCGTGCGCCAGCAGCGAGACCGCCAGCGCCAAATGCAAGGTGCTGATCGAGCCCAAAAAACGCCACAGCTTCACGGTGCCGGCGCTCCTTGTGCGAACGCAGGCAGCGGCAGCTGACACAGCTCGCGCAGCAGCGCCGCCAACGAGCGGCCAGCGGCGTGCAGCAGCTCGTGCCCCAAGGCGGCGTCGGCGGCGGCGGCGTTGCCCACCGCGCCTTCGGGGTGGTAGTCTTGCATCTGCCAGCCCAGCTTGGCGCTGCGGCCGTTGCCCAGAATGGGCCAGCGCTGTGCCCGTTCTTGCGAGCTGGAGGGGAAGTGGCGCGCCTGCTGCATGCGCACCAGCTGCGGGCGCAGCGCCAGCATCATCGAGGTCTCGAGCTGGCCGGCGTGGATGCCAAAGCGGCGCTCATCGGCGCTAAAGTGCAGCAGCAGGTCTTGCCCCTGCGCGTCGAGCAAGGGCAGGTTGAACCAGCTGGCGCCATAGACCAGCAGCCCGCACTGGCCGCGCAGCTCGCGTGCCGCCACCTCCAGCAAGCCGTTGTGGCCGCCGTGGCCGTTGAACAGCAGCAGCTTGCGCACCCCGGCGCGGGCCACCGATTGCCCCAGCTCCAGCCACAGACGCAGCACGGTGTCGGGCTGCAAAGTCAGGGTGCCGGCAAAGCGCTGGTGCTCGCTGCTGTAGCCCACCGCCTGCGTGGGCAGCACATAGACCGGCCAGAGCGGCTCCCAATGCGCCGCCGCCGCCGCCAGCACGCCTTCGACCAAGTCGGCATCGACCGACAGCGGCAGGTGCGGGCCATGCTGCTCGATCGCCGCCACGGGCAGCAGCGCGACCGTGCGCGCCGGATCCAGCGCGGCGAAGTCGGGGCTGCACAAATCGGCCCAGCGCGGCAGATGGGGGGCGGTGCTCATGGCGGCATCTTAACGCGCCTTAGGCTGGGCGAGGCCCGAGCGAAGCCCAATCCCGAGCCCAGCGAACCTTATGTCTCCAGCAACTGCTGCACATGCGCGCGCAAGGGGCGTGGCCGGGCGATGCCAAAGCCTTGCACAAAATCGACGCCGTACGCGGCGAGCAGGTGTTTTTGCGATTCGCGCTCTACGCACTCGGCGATGGTCAGCAGGCGCATGGTTTTGCAGACCTCACAGATCGAGCGCACGATCTGCTGATCGACCCGGCTGGTTTCGATGTCGCGCACAAAAGAGCCGTCGATCTTGAGGTAGTCGGCCTCCAGCGCCTTGAGGTAGTCAAAGGTGGCCAAGCCGGTGCCAAAATCGTCCAGCGAGGTGCTGGCGCCATGCTGGCGCAGGCGCTGGAACAGCTCCACCGCCTGCGGGCGCTGCGCGATGCCAGCGGTTTCGGTGATTTCAAAACACCATTGGCGCGGGCTCAGGCCGCTGGCTTCAATGGCGGCGACGATGTCGTCGAACAAGCCGGGGTCCGAGACCGATGCGCCCGACAGGTTGACCGACAGCTTCCAGTTTTTGTTGCGCTGCTGGGCCAGCGGGCGCACCTGCGCGGCAGCCTCGATGAGCACCCAACGATCGAGTGCCGCCGCCAGCCCGTGGCGCTCGGCCATCGGGAAAAACGCGGCCGGCGACATCGGGCTGCCGTCGGGCAGGGTCCAGCGCAGCAGCACCTCGGCCCCCGCTTCTTCTTGCTCGCCCAGGGCGCGCCGGATCGGCTGGCAGGCCAGCCACAGGCCCGTGGTGGCGCCCTCTTGCGGCTGGCGCAGCAGCTCGCGCAGGTGGTCGAGGCACTCGAGCTGCTGGCGGCGCAGGCGCAGCAGGTTTTCGGGCCGGGCCGGGTTGCGGGTGGCGGCGGTGCTGCCGTTCCAGCCCACATGCGTGGCTTGGGCCAGCAAGGCCAGCCGCTGCTCGGGCTGCAAGGGCTGCCCATCGTCGTCGAGCCGGCCGATCGCCAGTTGCAGCCGGGTCGATTCCCCCGCCACCCCGTAGCGTTTGCCGTCCAGAGCCTGCTGTATGCCCTCCACCAAGCCCTTGCTGGCCCAACCGGGCCGTAGGCACAGCACAAAGAAGCCCTCTTTCATGCGGCTGATCTGGCTGCCGCTGGGCGCCAGTTGCCCCAAGGCGATCGAGATGTCGCGCTCGACCGAGCGCGCCAGCGCCAGATCAAAGCGGTCTTCGATCTGGCTCAGGTTGCAGGCCTCCACGCCCAGCAGGTCGGGGTGCGGGGCGCTTCGGCGCAGGTGCTCGAGCAGCCCGGTTTCGTTCAGCCGCCCGGTCACCGGGTCGGTGTGCGCCGAGCGCCGCAGGGCGCGTTCGAGCAGACGGCGCTGCGCCATCACGGCCGAGACCAGAAAACCCACGGCGGCCAAAAATATCAGCAGCACGGTCTGGTCGATGATCCAAGTGAGGGCGTACGCCTCCGCTGCCGGGTAGTTTGGGGCCAGCGCCACCATGGTCACCGAAGCCGCAGCCGTGGCCCAGTGCACCAGCAGCGGGCGGGCACCAAAGGCGGCCCACGCCACCAGCCCCAAAAATAGGTAGCGCATCGCTTCGGCCGAGCCCAGGTTGGCGCGGTCGGCCACATGGGCCAGTAGCCCAAACGACACGAACAGGCTGCACCACAGCACGGTCTGGCGGTCTAGCAGGCGGCGCCATGGGTAGGCGCGGTGCTTGAGGGCGTTGAGCGACAGTTGGGTGGCGCGCCCAAACATCAGCAGGCCAAACACCTGCGACAGCGCCATCAGGATCATGACCTCGTAATCGGCCCAGGCGGGGGTGTCGAGCAGCAGAAACTGCCAACTGCCCAGCAAGGTGAGCACGGCGCTGGCAGGCAGCACCGCCAGCAGGTGAAAGCTGGCGGTGCGCAGCAACGGGTTGTGGCTTTGGATGCGCGGGTAGAGCAGGCGCAGCGCAACCCAAGCCAGCAGCAGCGCCAGCACCAAGGCACCGACGCCGATCAGCGACTCGAGCGTGCCGATGCCGTGCCAGCCGTGCCAAGCCGCCACCCCCAGCGCAAGGGCCGGGATCATGGCCGGTCCGTAGGCGAGCACCGCACCCAGCGCCACGCCGTTGGCGGGCCAGATCAGGCTCATCCCGAGCCCTTCAATGGCGAAGTGGAGCGACAGCTCGGCCACCAGCATCCACAGCAAGGCGCACAGCAGGCCGCGTTGCAATGTCTTGGCCTGCGCCGCCCAGCGCCCCGCAGCCGGGTGCCCGATGGCGCTGGGGCGGGCGGTGTCGTCAGGGCGGGTGGCGGTCATGCGCAAAAAAATAGCGTTGAAGTTGCCATTTAAGCATATTCAGGCCGCAGGCGCGTGACAGGAGGGCCGCGGCGCAAAGCGTTTAGCATAGCCCCCATGAACCGCCCCGCCGCGCCCGCCCGACCTGCCAGCGCCCGCTCTGCCGCTGCCGCCACGCCATCGCTGGCCCGTCCGGCTGTGCCCGCCATGGCGGCGGGTGCGGCCTTGCAGTGGCTCGAGCCGGCCAGCGTGCAGCAGCTGCGCGCCCTGTTTGGGCCGGGGGCGGCGCTGCGCATGCCGCTGCTGGACAGCCGCACGCCGGCCGGCTTCCCCTCGCCGGCGGCCGATTTTCAGCACGAGCGCGTCGATCTGCTCGAACACTTGGCGCTCGACCGGCCCTACACCTTCATGGCGCGCGTGCGCGGCGTTTCGATGAGCGGCCGGGGCATCGACGACGGCGACCTGATCGTCGTCAACCGCCAGCTCACGCCGAGCCATGGCCACATCGTGGTCGCCTTGGTGGACAACGAGCTCACCGTCAAGACGCTGCAGCGCCAGTCTGGCAGCACCCGGCTGGTGGCGGCGCACCCGGACTACCCCGACATCGTGCTCAGCGAGGGCCAGACGCTGGAGGTGTGGGGTGTGGTCACGGCCACCATCAAAAAAATGGATTACTGAGCGCAGCGCTCTGAGTGCCGACCTTGCCTATGTCCACCCAAGCCGCTGCCCCAGTTGCCGCCCCCCCGGCACGCCAGCACCCCGGCGCCTTTGCGCTGGTCGATGGCAACAACTTCTATGCCTCGTGCGAGCGGGTGTTCGAGCCGCGCCTGATCGGCCGCCCGCTGGTGGTGCTGTCCAACAACGACGGCTGCGCCATCGCCCGCTCCGAAGAGGCCAAGGCGCTGGGCATCGCCATGGGCGCGCCGTGGTTTCGCATCCGCCACCTCGAGCAGCAGGCCGGTCTGGTGGCGCTGTCGGCCAATTTTTCTCTCTACGGCGACATGAGCCAGCGCCTGATGGAGGTGGCCGCCGCACTGGGCTGCGGGCAGGAGATCTATTCGATCGACGAGTGCTTCATCGACCTCGCCGGCGTGCCCGACGCCAGCGCCCGCGCGCGCCAGACGCGCGAGCGCATCCAGCGCTGGCTCGGCTTGCCGACCTGCATCGGCATCGGCGCCACCAAAACGCTGGCCAAACTCGCCAACCACATCGCCAAGAGCGCCGAGCGCAAACCCGGCAGCTACCCGGCGCGGCTGGCCCAGGTCTGCAACCTGCTCGAGCTCAGCGCGCGCCAGCGCGACTGGCTGCTGCAGCGCACGCCGGTGGCCGAGGTCTGGGGCGTGGGGCCGCGCTGGGCGGCGCAGCTGCAGGCCCACGGGGTGCAGACGGCGCTGCAACTGCAGCGGCTCGACCCGGCGCTGGTGCGCCAGCGCTGGTCGGTGGTGCTCGAGCGCACCGTGCGCGAGCTGGGCGGGCTGGCTTGCATCGGGCTCGAGCAAGCGCCGGCGCCCAAGCAGCAGATCGCCTGCACCCGCAGCTTTGGGCAGCCGGTGACCGAGCTCGACGACCTGCGCCAGGCCCTGAGCCACTTCTGCAGCCGCGCCGCCCTCAAGCTGCGCCAGCAAGGCAGCCGCGCCGGCGCGCTGCTGGTGTTCATCCGCACCAGCCCTTTCAGGCCCCAAGACGCACCCTACGCGCGCTCGCTGGTGCTGCCGCTCAGCCCGCCCAGCGACGACACCGTGCGCTTGGTCGGTGCCGCTTTGCAGGCGCTGCAGGCGCTGTACCGGCCCGGTTACCGCTACGCCAAGGCCGGGGTGATGCTGCTCGATCTGCAAGCGGCGCCGCCGCAGGCCACGCTCGACTGGGGTGCGCCAGATGAGGACGGCGGGGACGGCGAGGGCAGTGGGCGCAGCCAGCGCCTGATGCAGGCGCTCGATACCGTCAACGCCCGCTTTGGTGCGCAGGCCCTGCGGCTGGGTTCCTCGGGTGGGGGTGGCGGCCCGCCGGCGCCGGGCTGCGCCGAGCCTGCCGCGCGCCCCTGGCAGATGCGCCAGCAGCGCCGTTCGCCGCGCTACACCACGCGCTGGGACGAGCTGTGGCAGGTGCGGGCCTGAACTGTCATCCACACGGTGTAGGCTGACAGCCGTTTGATGCACGCCACGCCGCCACTCCCCATGACCCCAGACACCGCCGCCCCCGCCCCCGACCGCCACCCATGGGCGGTGTTTTTGGTTTTTTTGCGCCTCGGGCTTACGTCCTTTGGCGGCCCGATCGCGCATCTGGCCTATTTCCGCACCGAATTTGTGCAACGGCGGCGCTGGCTCGACGAGCACGAGTACGCCAGCCTGGTGGCGCTGTGCCAGTTTTTGCCCGGGCCGGCCAGCAGCCAGGTGGGTTTTGCGCTGGGCTGGTCGCGCGCCGGGTATCGCGGCGCCTTGGCGGCGTGGTGTGGCTTCACCTTGCCTTCGGCGCTGCTGCTGGTGGCTTTTGCGTTTCTGCTGCTGCACCACGGGCAGGGGCTGCCCGAGGGCCTGTTGCCGGGCTTGGTGGTGGCGGCGCTGGCGGTGGTGGCGCAAGCCGTCTGGGGCATGGGGCGCAGCCTGTGCCCCGATGCGCCCCGGCGCGCGCTGGCCCTGCTGGCGGCGCTGGCGGTGTTGCTGTGGCCCAGCGCCTGGACGCTGATGGGCGTGATCGTGCTGGGCGCAGCGGCCGGCCGTTGGGTGCTGGCGCCAGACCCCAGCGCGACGGCAGCAGAAGGCACACAAGGCCTGCAGATCGCGCTCGGCCGCCGCACGACTTGGGTTTGCCTCGCCTTGTTTGCGCTGATTCTGCTGGCCTTGCCGCTGGGGGCTTGGGCCAGCGGCAGCTTTTGGGTGGCGCTGGCCGAGGTGTTTTACCGCAGCGGTGCGCTGGTGTTTGGCGGCGGCCACGTGGTGATGCCGATGCTGCAAGCCGAGGTGGTGCCCAAAGGCTGGGTCGATCTGCAGACCTTTTTGGCCGGTTACGCGGCGGCGCAGGCGGTGCCCGGGCCGTTGTTTACCTTTGCCGCTTTCCTAGGTGCAGCGGCGGGCGGCTGGCTGGGCGCCGTGCTGGCGCTGCTGGCGGTGTTTGCGCCGGGCATGCTGGTGCTGCTGGCGGCGCTGCCGCACTGGCAGCGTCTGCGCCAGAGCGCGCAGGCGCAAAACGCCATCGCTGGCGTCAGCGCTGCCGTGGTCGGGCTGCTGCTGGCGGCGCTGCTGCAGCCGCTGCTGGCCGGGGTGGTGGCCAGCGCTCAAGATGCAGCCCTGCTGGCGCTGGCCGCGCTGGCGCTGCTGTGGGGCAAGTGGCCGGCGTGGTTGGTGGTGCTGGGCAGCGGCGCACTCGGGGCGCTGACGGCGGCTGCGTTTTAGCCCGGCGGCACGCTGTCGGCAAAGCTCGGGCGCTGCATCAGTTTGGCCTGCAACCGGGCCAGGTTGGGGTGGGCGGCGCGCCAGTCGATGTGCGCAAAGCGAAAATCCAAGTAGGCCAGCGCGCAACCCGTGGCCACATCGGCCAGCGTAAAGTGCTGGCCGTGGCAAAAAGGCTGCTCGCCCAAGCGCGCGCTCATGGCGCGCAGGCCGTGCGCGATCTTGCCCAGCTGGCGCTCGATCCAAGCGGGGCTGCGCTGCGCGGCCGTGCGGCCTTCCCAGTGCCCCTCCATGCGCGCGGCAAAGGCGGCGTCGCTCACGCCGTCGGCCAGCACCTCCCATACTTTTACTTCCAGTCGCTCGCGCCCGTTGGCCGGAATCAGCTTGCCCACCGGCGAGAGCGTGTCGAGGTATTCGACGATCACGCGCGAGTCGTACACCGCCGTGCCGTCGTCAAGCAGCAGACACGGCACCTTGCCCAGCGGGTTGTGCTGGTGGATGCGGGTGTCGGCGGCCCAGACGTTTTCGTCGGCCCAAGCGCAGTCGAGCTTTTTTTCGGCCAGCACCACGCGCACCTTGCGCACGTAGGGGCTGGTCAGCGATCCGATGAGTTGCATGGGTACTCCTTGAAGGTTCGAGATGGGCACGGGGCACGGGGCTGAGGCGGTGGCGCCAGCGCCCGTGGTTAGAATGATTATCGGCCTGCTGCCGGGTTTTGCCCCTTACAGCCTGGCTTTTTGCCCTTGCCCCACTGGAGTTTGCCTGCAACATGAAAAGCGTGCCTGAAACACCCTGGCACCGCCTGCCGCCCGACGAGGTGCTCGGGCGGCTGGATGCAAACCCGCAGCAGGGCCTCGAGGCACCCGAGGTGCAGGCGCGCCAGCGCAGCCACGGCCCCAATGCGCTGCCGCCACCCAAGGGGCGTGGCCCGCTGCTGCGCTTTTTGCTGCAATTTCACCAGGTGCTGGTGCACATCCTACTGGTGGCCACGGTCATCAAGCTCGCCGTGGGCGCTTATACCGACGCGGCGGTGATCTTTGGCGTGATCTTCCTCAACGCCGTGATCGGCTTCGTGCAGGAGGGCAAGGCGCTGGGCGCGCTCGAGGCGCTGGCGCGGGCGCTGACCACCGAGGCCACGGTGCTGCGCGGCGGGCAGCGCCAGCGCATCGACGCGCGCGCGCTGGTGCCCGGCGACATCGTGCTGCTGGCCTCGGGCGACAAGGTGCCCGCCGACCTGCGCTTGCTCGGGGTGCGCGAGCTGCGCGTGGCCGAGGCCGCGCTCACCGGCGAGTCGCTGCCGGTCGAAAAAAGCGCCGAGCCGCTGGCCGCCGACACGGTGCTGGCCGACCGCCGCAACATGGCCTATTCCTCGACCCTGGTGCACTACGGCACGGCCACCGGCGTGGTGGTGGCCACCGGCACCGGCACCGAGATCGGTCGCATCTCGCAGCTGCTGGCGCAGACCGACGTGCTGGCCACGCCGCTGACGCAGCGCATCGCGCGCTTCAGCCACTGGCTGATGTGGGCCATCCTGTCGCTGGCGGCGCTCACCTTTGCCGTCGGCACCTTCGTGCACGGCAAGCCGCTGGTCGATATGTTCATGGCGGCGGTGGCGCTGGCGGTGGCCATGATCCCCGAGGGGCTGGTGGTGGTGCTCACGGTCACGCTGGCCATCGGTGTCAGCCGCATGGCCCGCCGCCACGCGATCATCCGCCACCTGCCAGCGGTCGAGACGCTGGGCAGCACGACCGTGATCTGCTCCGACAAAACCGGCACCCTCACGCGCAACGAGATGACCGTGCAGCGTCTGTGGGCCGGCGGCGCCGGTGCCGAGGTCAGCGGCGTGGGCTACGCGCCGCAGGGCGCGCTCAGCCGCGACGGCCAGCCGCTGCCGGTGCTGCCGCCGGCGCTGCATGAGCTGCTGCGCGCCGGCCTGCTGTGCAACGACGCCGTGCTGCGCGAGGATGACGGCGGCTGGCGCATCGACGGCGACCCGACCGAGGGCGCGCTGATCGTGGCCGCGCGCAAGGCCGGCCTGCTCGAGGCCGCCGAGGCGGCGGCGCACCCGCGGCTCGACGCGCTGCCCTTCGAGTCGCAGCACCAGTACATGGCCACGCTGCACGGCGGCGCGCCGCCGCAGCTCTACCTCAAGGGCGCGGTCGAGGCGGTGCTGGCGCGCTGCAGCCACGCGCTGGCCGCCGACGGCAGCCTGCAGCCGCTCGACCCCGACGCCGTGCACGCCCAAGTCGAGGCCATGGCCCGGCTGGGCCTGCGCGTGCTGGCTTTTGCGCGCCGCAGCGGCCAAGGCTTGGCGCACATCGGCCACGATGATGTGGCCGGCGGCCTCGAGTTCATCGGCCTGCAAGGCATGATCGACCCGCCGCGCGCGGAGGCGGTGCGCGCGGTGCAGGCCTGCCACACCGCCGGCATCCGCGTGAAGATGATCACCGGCGACCACGCGGTCACGGCCGCGGCCATCGCCGCCGAGATCGGGCTCGATCCGCACGCCAGCCGCGAGCACCCGCCGCGCGCACTCAGCGGCCGCCAGCTCGAGGCGCTGGACGCCGCCGCGTTCGAGGCCGCAGCCGCCGACACCGCCGTGTTTGCGCGCGTCACCCCGGAGCAGAAGCTGCGCCTGGTGCAGGCGCTGCAGGCGCGCGGCGAGGTCGTGGCCATGACCGGCGACGGCGTCAACGACGCCCCGGCGCTCAAGCGCGCCGACATCGGCGTGGCCATGGGCATCACCGGCACCGAAGTCTCGAAAGAGGCCGCAGCGATGGTGCTGACCGACGACAACTTTGCCAGCATCGAGGCCGCGGTCGAAGAGGGTCGCGGCGTGTTCGACAACATCGTCAAGTTCATCAGCTGGATTTTGCCCACCAACGCCGGGCAGGGGCTGGTGATCATCGCCGCCATTTTGGCCGCGCAGCCGCTGCCCATCCTGCCGGTGCAGGCGCTGTGGATCAACATGACCACCGCCGTGCTGCTGGGCCTGACGCTGTGCTTCGAGCCGCGCGAGGCCGGCATCATGCGGCGCCCGCCGCGGCGGCCCGAGGCGCCGATCCTCAACCTCGAGCTGGTGCTGCGCATCGTGCTCGTCGGTGTGATGCTGATGATCGGCGCGACCGTGCTGTTCCACCACGCCATCGCGCGCGGGCTGTCCGAGTCCGAGGCGCGCACGATCGCGCTGGCGGTGTTCGCGGTCGGGCAGTCGTTCTACCTGCTCAACATGCGTTCGCTGCGGCTGTCGATGTGGCAACTCGGGCTCATGAGCAACCCTTGGATTTGGGTCGGCATCGCGGCGATGATGGGCTCGCAGCTGCTGCTCACCTACGTGCCGCTGATGAACACGCTGTTCCACACCGCGCCGATCGCGGCCGCGGAATGGCTGCCGGTGCTGGCCGTGGGCCTGACGATCTATGCCGTGATCGGTGCCGAAAAACTGCTGCGCAAGACGCTGGAAGCGCGCGCCGCGAGAGGCTGAAGGCGCGCGCCGCAATGAGCGCAGGAAGCGCCTGCGAACCCACCTGTTGCAAAATACCCATCCGTGGCCCACGCCGCCCCCCAAGGAGCCTGTCATGCAAATTGTTGTCGATGTGCCCACTCACTACCTGGACGCCATGCACCGCGCCCCCGACGACTTTGCCCTAGAGGCCAAATTGGCCATGGCGGCGAAATTGTTCGAGATGAAGCGGCTGTCTTCCGGCATGGCGGCGCAGTTGATCGGTATGGACCGTGTGAGCTTTCTGGCGCAACTGCACCGCTGCGGCGTGCCCCTGATAGACCTGAGCGTTGACGAACTGGCCTCGGACGTGGATCATGCCTGAGCGCCAAGGCACGGTGGTCACCAACACCACGCCCTTGATCGCCTTGGCCGCCGCCACCGGCAGCTTAGACGTGCTGCGCTGTCTGTACCACCGGATCGTCGTGCCTTTGGAAGTGGCCGAGGAGGTGCGCGCTGGTGGTCGGCACGCTTTTGGGGCCGGTGCATTCATCAACGCGAGTTGGCTCGACATACAGGCTGCGCCGGTCAAATTGCTGCCCCTGTTGCAAAACTCACTGGACTGCGGTGAGGCTGCAGTCATACAGACCGCGCTGAACTTGGAGCTGCCGCTGGTGTGCATTGATGAAGCCGTGGGGCGCCGGGTGGCGCGGCTGTGCAACTTGACCCTTACCGGGTCGATAGGCATCTTGCTCAAGGCCAAGCAGCAAGGCTACGAGGTGGACATGGCCGCCGCCCTGCAGCGCATGCGCACCCAAGGCATCTGGCTTAGCGACCGAGTGGTGCAGTTTGCACTGACGCATTGAAGCGTCTTGTGGTTGTGTGGCAGGCTTGCGGCCTTGACGCGGCTGGCGGGGATCGAAACCACAACCCTCAGCTTCGAAGGCCGGCACACTGGCCACTGAGCCACAGCAGCCCATGTCAGCCCCAAGCCGCGCTTTTACAATCGCCAGCACCATGCAAGCCACACCCCCCCTCGAATTTTCGCCCCTCACCGCCCTGTCGCCGCTCGACGGGCGCTACCAGCCCAAGCTCGACGCGCTGCGCCCGATTTTGAGCGAATACGGCTTCATGCGCTGCCGCGTGCAGGTCGAACTGGTCTGGCTCGAGCAACTGTGCGACGCCGGATTGGCCGGCACGGCGCCGCTCAGCCCCGAGGCGCGCGCGCACCTGCGCGCCATCGTCGCGCGCTTTGGCCCGGCCGACGCCGCCGCCATCAAGGCGATCGAAAAAACCACCAACCACGACGTGAAGGCGGTCGAATACTGGATCCGCGGCAACCCCGATCTCGGCGTGGCCGGCGCCTTTGCCGGCTGGCCGCAGCTGCAGGCGCTGGGCGAGTTCGTGCACTTTGCCTGCACCAGCGAAGACATCAACAACACCAGCCACGCCCTGCAGCTGCAAGCGGCGCGCGAGCAGGTGCTGCTGCCCGGGCTCGATGCCATCGTGGCGCAGTTGCGCGACCTGGCGCAGCGCTGGGCCGCAGTGCCCATGCTCAGCCGCACCCACGGCCAGAGCGCCAGCCCCACGACGGTGGGCAAAGAGCTGGCCAACGTGCTGCAGCGCCTGCAAAGCGCGCGCCAGCGCATCGCCGCCGTGCCCCTGCTGGCCAAGCTCAACGGCGCCGTGGGCAACTACAACGCCCACCTCGCCGCTTGGCCCGATTTCGACTGGGAAGCCTTTGCCCGCCGGGTGGTCGAAACCCCCGCCGCCAGCGCCGACACCGCAAGCGCGCCAAATGCCCCAAATGCCGCCATCGGCTTGGGCCTGAGCTTTCAGCCCTACAGCACCCAGATCGAGCCGCACGACTACATGGCCGAGCTGTTCGACGCCGTGGCGCGCAGCAACACCATCCTCATCGACCTTGCGCGCGACCTCTGGGGCTACATCAGCTTGGGCTACTTCAAGCAAAGGCTCAAGGCGGGCGAGATCGGCTCCTCCACCATGCCGCACAAGGTCAACCCGATCGACTTTGAAAACGCCGAGGGCAACCTCGGGCTGGCCAATGCGCTGCTGCGCCACTTGAGTGAAAAACTGCCCATCAGCCGCTGGCAGCGCGATTTGAGCGACTCCACCGTGCTGCGCAACATGGGCGTGGCGCTGGGCCATGCGGTGCTGGCGCAGCAGTCGCTGCGCGTTGGGCTGGCCAAGCTCGAGCTCAACCCCGCTGCCGTAGCCGCCGACCTAGACGAGGCTTGGGAGGTGCTGGCCGAGCCCATCCAGACCGTGATGCGCCGCCACGGCATAAGTGGCGCCTACGAAAAACTCAAGAGCGCCACCCGCGGCCAAGCGGTCACGCGCGCCGCCTTGCACGAGCTGATCGAATCGCTCGAGCTGCCGCCCGACGACAAAGCGCGCCTGCTAGCCCTCACCCCGGCCGGCTACACCGGCATGGCCGAGGCGCTGGCGCGGCGGGTGTGATTGGGTTTTGGCGGGCTTTGAGTGTGGCGCGGCTGGCGGGGATCGAACCCACGACCCTCGGCTTCGGAGGCCGATACTCTATCCACTGAGCTACAGCCGCGCAGAGCCTTCCATTCTAGCAGCCTAGCGCACCCCCAAAGACACCCCCAAAGACACACGCCCAAAGCCCCACCTAGATCCAAGGCAAGCTGGGTGGTCAAAACGCAGCCCCGCGCGCATAAAAGGCCCGATGGGCTGTGCTAGAATTACGGTTGTGGCCCGGTAGCTCAGTTGGTAGAGCAGCGGACTGAAAATCCGCGTGTCGGCAGTTCGATTCTGCCCCAGGCCACCAATAATGAAACCCCAACCTCTCTCGGTTGGGGTTTTTTCTTATGTACTCCCGCCAGACCCCGCGAACACGCGCGGAACGCTGAGTAAGTTTGCGGACTTCGACAGTCCTGCTGCCTGCCTACCTCTGGCCACATGGCGCTCTCTCCGGGCCAGTCCTCTCTCCTTTCTAGCCAGCTAAAAACTGCCCGAAGTCCGCAGGCGTCACGCCTTCGACCTTTGTAAATCAACGGGTTGCGCGTTGATTGATCAAGCGGTTGTTTTTTGGCATTGGTAAGCAATCGGTGATTTCGCCCTTGGCTGGCACGTTCATGCGCTCAACTATCGTTTGCAGTTTGTCAGAAGTCGATATACAATTCTGACAAACGGAGTCTGACCATGAGCCATCTTGCTGAAACCATCTTGTCTGCTGCACAAGCCTTGCCCGAAGGCGGCTTGCTGTCGGCCAAAGAGTTCCTGCATCTGGCCTCCAGAGCTGCGGTGGATCAGACCCTCACCCGTTTGACACGCGAAGGCAAGCTGATGCGCGTTGGGCGAGGCGCCTACGCCGCACCGGTGATCAGCCGCTTTGGTGCGCGCCCCCCTTCGACCGAAGCCGTGGTCAAGGCCATTGAGTCCGCCAGCGGCGAGGTGATCGTTGCCAACGGAGCCACCGAAGCCAACGCACTGGGTTTGACCACCCAGGTGCCGACCCGTGAGGTATTCCTGACATCGGGGCGCTCACGCAAATTGCAGCTCGGCAACCGAACCGTTGAACTCAAGCATGGCAATCGGTGGCAGCTGGTTCTGGGTGCGCGTCCGGCCGGCATGGCGATCCGTGCTCTTTCCTGGCTGGGCCCGGAGCAAGCATCCTCGGCACTGAAGATGCTGCACACCAAGCTACCACCAGCGGAATGGGCAGCGATGCGCTCTGCCCGAGCCGTCCTGCCCAGTTGGATGGCGCGTGCGGTGAGCGAGATCAGCGAACATGCCTGAATCCTGGTTTGAACTCAGTTCCGCTGACCAGTCCGAAGCCCTTGAGGTGGCCGCAGGTCGGAGTGGCAGGCCAGCACACCTGCTTGAAAAAGACATCTGGGTCGTCTGGGCTTTGTCTGCAATTTACAACTCGCCGCTGGGCAACACACTGACCTTCAAGGGCGGCACATCGCTGTCCAAGGTGTACAAGGTCATCGACCGTTTCTCTGAAGACATCGATCTGACTTACGACATCCGCGAGCTGGTGCCGGATCTGTTGCGCGATGGCAATCCCATTCCGGCGTCAGCGAGCCAGGAGAAAAAGATCACCAGTGCGGTGCGCAGCCGCTTGCCGCAATGGATCGAACAAACTGTTCAACCCGTTATTGAGCAGGCGTTGGTGGCCAGCGGGCTGCAAGCCGAGCTGAGCCTGGCCGGCAAGGACAGTGACAAGCTCATCATCACTTATCCGGCAACCAAGAAGGGAACAGGTTACGCCGCAGCCACGATCCAGTTGGAGTTTGGTGCGCGAGCCACCGGTGAACCCCATCAGCGACATCACGTGGCCTGCGACATCACCCCGCTCATTGACGGGGTGAGATTTCCGACAGCGCAGCCTCTGGTGATGGCGGCAGAGCGTACCTTTTGGGAGAAGGCGACGGCGGCTCATGTGTACTGCCTGCAAGGGCGGCTGCGAGGAGATCGCTATTCACGCCACTGGTATGACCTCGCCGCTTTGGCCAAAACGACGCACTTCGCTTCAGCGGCCAGCGATCACGAGCTGGCGCGGCAGGTGGCCGAACACAAGTCCATGTTCTTCGCTGAGAAAGATGTCGACGGCGGAAAGGTCGATTATTTCCAGGCGACCTCGGGGGATCTCCGGTTGATCCCGCAGGGGCCGTCACTGGACGCGCTGGCGAAGGACTACGCAGCCATGCTGGAAGATGGACTGCTGGCTTTTGAACAGCCCACCTTTGAAACAGTCATGGCGAGCTGCGCATCGATTCAAGATGAGATTAATCGTCTGGCTCGGCGAGACTGACAACGCGGCACACGGACTGAGTCTGCGCCCGCTGCTCATCCCATAACAGCGGCGTCCCCGACGCGAGATCAAACAGCGTCACCTCTGACGGCAGCGTTTCATCCAGGATGGCGGCCACGATGTCCGGCGCCAGCGTGGTGAGGTTAACCATCCGGCTCACGTAAGCCCGATCCATACCCTCGCGCTCGGCAACCTCCGTCAGGTTTTCTGCTTCCCCAGACTCCAGCATCGCCAACCAGCGGTGACCACGCGCCAGCGCCATTTGGATGGGTGTCGGTTTGTCGTTGATGGGCCTGGGCTTCAAGGTATTGCCAGTTCGATGGCGTGTTCGACCAGCAGGTCACCGTCTGGGAGGCACTGACCCGGGTCGCCCGCTGTGGCCGGGCGGTGCCTTTCCTGCAAGGTGGCATCGTGCGTCTGGTGCGTGACGAAGCCCGGCTCTTGCCGGTGGCGCTCTTCAGTCCCCGCAACATCGTCAAGAACAGCCTCAAGATCCAGTACGTAATGCCGGGTGAGGAAACCGCCGACGCGGTGACGGTGGAGTTTTTCAGCAGCCGCACCTGGAAGCCCGATGAAGTGACGGTGAGCCTGGCTGGCTCCAGCAGCACCAATCCGGCCAAGCTGCGGCTCTTTGGTTGCACCACCGAGGCCCATGCCGTTCGCGAGGGGCTGTATCTGGCGGCGGCCAACCGCTACCGCCGGCGCATCATCACCTTGCGCACCGAGCTCGAAGGGCTGATCCCCACCTATGGTGATTTGATCGCCATTGCCCATGACATGCCCAGTTGGGGCGCGGGCGGCGAAATCGTCGCCTGGGATGCCGACACCCACACCGCCACGCTGTCCGAGCCTGTCCATTTCACGGATGGTCAGCCGCACACACCACACGTGATGGCATTGCGCCGTCGCGATGGCGGGGTCAGCGGCCCCCATGCGGTGATGCCGGGCAGTGATGCACATCAGGTGCTCTTTACAGACCTGCCCGACATCCCCATCGAAACCGGCCTGTCGGCCGAGCGCACCCATTTTGCCTTCGGGGTGGCCGAGCAATGGAGCCTGCTGGCCCGGGTGATCGCGGTGCGCCCGCGTGGCGAGCAGGTGGAAATCACCTGTGTGGCCGAGCACCCGGCAGTGCATAGCGCCGATGGCGGTGTCGACAGCAGCACCGATCCAATCTGAAAGGAATGAAGATGAACGAACCCCACCTGATGGATGGCATGGTGGTCATGCCCCATGACGAATTTGAAACCCTGCTGGAACGTGCCGCCGAGCGTGGGGCGCGTCACGCCTTGTCCGATGTCGGCTTGGATGGCCCCGATGCCGCAAACGACATCCGTGAGCTCAGGAATCTGCTCGACGCCTTCAACGAGGCCAAGAAAACCGCCGGTCTCACGCTGGTCAAGATGCTGGTCACCGGTCTGGTGCTGGCGCTCCTGGCCGGCACCATCGTCAAAATCAAACTCTTCGGAGGCCCGCAATGAGCCCAATCTTCACCACCTTGGCCCCCGGCGTCTTTGAAGCCGGTGCCAAACTGATCGATCGCCTGATCCCCGATCCGGCCCAGCGCGAGCAGGCCAAGCTCGCCTTGTTCCAGGCCGAAGGTCAGCAGGCCTTGCAGGAAATGCAGGTCAGCCTCTCGGCCATCCTGGACGAAGCCAACTCAGCCGACCCGTGGACCAGTCGGGCACGCCCGACCTTTCTGTACGTGATCTACGGCGTGATCCTGCTGTCGGTGATCTGCAGCATCATCGGCATCTGGTGGCCCGCCGAGGTGTTTCAGGCCGCTGAAAACCTGTCCAAGCTGCTCAACGCCGTGCCGGAAAGCTTGTGG
Organism: Serpentinimonas sp. SSL01; assembly: GCF_056323735.1. Classification (NCBI taxonomy): domain Bacteria; kingdom Pseudomonadati; phylum Pseudomonadota; class Betaproteobacteria; order Burkholderiales; family Comamonadaceae; genus Serpentinimonas; species Serpentinimonas sp. SSL01. The sequence goes on along the minus strand of NZ_CM150487.1, from coordinate 2,096,016 downwards.
TGGCTCTTCGGTGCCGGCTACCTTGGCTACACCAGCGCGCGCAGTTTCGACAAGTGGCGTGGTGTGCCCAGGTAGGCATACCGATAGGCGATTGATCGCCAGCGCCTGCAAACGTAAATCATTGACCCCGTCTTCATTGGCTGCCCTCTTGGGTGGCTGGTGAAGGCGGGGTCTTTTGTCGTTTGTGCGCCAGAAATCTGCACAACACCCGCCAGATGGCCTTGGCTTTGTTCGCGAACAGCGCCTTCATGGAGGCATGTTCACCTTGCCCCACGCTCCATGGCCTCGCGCCTGCTGACCTCGCCACAAGCCGCCGAGCGTCTCGGCCTGCCCGTGCAGGCGCTCTACAAGTTGCGCGATGCCGACGAGGGTCTGGCCATCACCCAGACCGGCCTGCAGGTCGGCTACCAACTCGAAGACATTGCGGCTTACGAGCGCCGCGAAATGCAGGCCCTGGTCGAGCAGGTGCTGGCCACGGCAAGGCCGCTGCCGCTCATCCGTGCCATGGCGCAGTTGCTGCGATCGCCGCCGCCAGAAGAGGGGCTGCCGGCCCCTGCGCCCAATCCGCGGCCATCCCATAAGCCCCTCACGTCCGCCGCGCCTACCACGGCGCCCCCAAATACGCCCGCCGTTTCGCCGCCAACCCCTCAAAAACCCACACTTGCTACACCAGTTACACCAGCCACATCGGCCTGGTTCCTGGTGCGCAGCAAACCCCGGCAGGAATCGGTGGCACTCACTCACCTGGCACGCCAGGGCTATGAGTCCTACCTCCCGCTGTTCGCCACCGAAAAACTCGTCCGCCGCAAATCCACTGTTGTGCAAGAGCCGATGTTTGCGCGCTACTTGTTTGTGCGGCTCGACACATCAGGTCACGAAAGGGGACGGGGCCAGAGCTGGAGCCCGATCCGCTCCACCGTGGGCGTGAGCGAATTGGTGTGCTTCGGCAGCCGACCCGCGCGGGTCGATGACGCCCTGATCGCCACCCTGCGCGAGCGCGAGATCGCACAGCAAGCCAGCCCGACCACCTTGTTCGCCCATGGCGACAGCGTGCGCATCACCGAAGGCGCCTTTGCCGGACTGGAAGCGATCTACCAGATGAACGACGCTGAAGGCCGCGCCATGGTCCTGCTGGATCTATTGAGCAAACCCGTTGCCATGACCATCGACGCAGTCGGTCTGCGCAAGGTGGGGTGAGGCATGACCGCCCATTGCCTGCCTGCGCGACTTTATCTGGACGATCTGCGCCGCATGACCTTGATACGGCTTGGCCTTCGAAGCAAACATGACTGAAACAAAAAAGCTCCGAGAGATCATGACCTTGACTGAAAACCAAACCTTCCGCGCCGCCCAGTACGTGCGCATGTCCACCGAACACCAGCAGTACTCCACGCTCAATCAGGCCGACAAGATCCGCGAGTACGCCGACAAGCGCGGCATTGAGATCGTGCGCACCTATGCCGACGACGGCAAAAGCGGTCTCTCCATCGGTGGCCGTGCCTCCCTGCAAAAGCTGATCGCCGATGTCGAATCGGGCAACACCGATTTCAACCTGATCCTGGTCTACGACGTCAGCCGCTGGGGCCGGTTTCAGGACGCGGACGAATCCGCCTATTACGAGTACATCTGCAAACGCCAGGGCATCAGCGTCGCCTACGTCGCCGAGCAGTTTGAGAACGATGGCTCCCCCGTCTCCACGATCGTCAAGGGTGTCAAGCGCGCCATGGCCGGCGAATACAGCCGCGAACTCTCGGCCAAGGTATTTGCTGGTCAGTGCCGCCTGATCGAGCTGGGCTTTCGCCAGGGTGGCCCGGCCGGGTTTGGCTTGCGCCGGGTGCTAATCGACCAGAGCGGCACCATCAAGGCCACCTTGAAACCGGGCGAGCACAAAAGCCTGCAAACCGACCGGGTGATCCTGGTGCCGGGCCCGGCGCAGGAAGTGGCCACGGTCCACCAGATCTACCGCTGGCTGGTCGAGGATGACCTGCCCCTGTCTGAAATCGCCCAGCGCCTCAACGACATCCCCATCTACACCGATCGTGATTGCCCCTGGACCTACAGTACGGTGCGTCAGGTGCTGACCAACGAGAAGTACATCGGCAACAACGTCTACAACCGCCACTCCTTCAAGCTCAAGAAAAAGCACGTCGACAACCCGCCCGAAATGTGGATCCGCAAGGAGGGCGCATTTGAAGGCATCGTGCCCCTGGATACCTTTCTGGCCGCACAGGAGGTGCTGACTGAACGCAGCAAACGGCTGACGGACGAGGAATTGCTCAACCACTTGAAGGCGCTCTACGCCGAGTGCGGTCGCCTGTCGGGCTTCATCATCGACCAGGTGGCCAACGGCCCCTCGGCCAGTTTGTACACCTCCCGCTTTGGCAGCCTCATTCGCGCCTACGAATTGATTGGCTACCGCCCACCGGGTGGTACTGAGCATCTGGAGATCATCCTGGGCGAAACCCACATCCCGGCCCTGGTGGTCGACGTCAGCGATGAAGACGCCTTCATCATGAGCCTGGCGGAGAACATCGCCCGGCGTGGCCACCGGCCCCTGGAAATCCTGGCCGACATCGAAATCCTGCGCAAGAGGGGCTACGACGCCGACACCATCATCCACAAAACCGGCCTCTCGCCCAAGTACGTCAAAGACATCGTCTTCCTGCTCGACCAGGGCGAAGAGCGCCTGATCGAAGGCGTGCAGCGCGGCGCCATTCCGCTCACCACCGCCCTTGAAATCGCCCGCGCCAAGGATGATGACGAAAACCTGGGCGAAATGCTTCAGGAAGCCTATGAGAATGGCCAGCTCAACCGGCGCCAGATCATCGAGACCAAGCGCCTCGTCGAAAAACGCCAGGCCTACGGCCCCGGCTCCCCCGATCCTGCCCAGATCAAACCGCCCGCCTCCAGCTACAGCCTGGTGCGCACTTACCAGCGCGAGGTGGAACGGCAACGCAAGATGGTGCTCAAGGCCGAGCACGCGCACCAGCGCCTTCTGCTGGTCGTCCAGGGCCTCAAAAAGCTCTTCGCTGACGAGCATTTCGTCAACCTGCTGCGCGCCGAGGGACTGGACACTTTGCCCAAGTATCTGGCCGAGCGCATCGACAACCTGAATGGAGCCACCGCATGAGCCCCGCTATGAATGCACAACCCAACATCACGCCGATGTACCCCGGCATCCACCAGGCCGACGAAACCGAAGAGGGGCCGAACTTGCCGAAGGCCCCGCTCAACACCTTGCTCGGCTTCGATCTGGAGACTTACCAGATCCCGTTGGACACCCTCATGCCCAGCAAGCGGATTCAAGATGGGGTGATGAGCACCCGTAAGTACAAACAGGTCGTTTCCTCCATCCATGAAATCGGGCTGATCGAACCCTTGTCGGTCATCCAGCATGACCCGGCCAAACCGGAATTCATCCTGCTTGATGGCCACTTGCGGGTGCTGGCACTGAAGGATCTCGGTGTCCACGAGGCCCCCTGCCTGATCGCCAAGGACGACGAGACCTACACCTACAACCACCGCATCAACCGGCTCTCCACCATCCAGGAGCACTACATGATCCGCCGCGCCATCGATCGTGGCGTCAGCAAGGAACGCCTGGCCCGTGCCTTTGGCGTGAACCTGAGCTCCATCAATCGGCGCATCAACCTGCTCGAAGGCATCTGCCCTGAAGCGATTGCCCGCCTGCAGGACAAGCAGTTCACGCCCGACGTGACCCGGGTACTGCGCAATATGAAAGCCGCACGGCAGGTGGAGGCGGTGGAACTGATGGTCGCCAGCAACACCATCACCGTGGCGCATGCCGATGCCTTGCTCAAAGCCACGCCACCCGAGCAGCGCACCGACTTCAAGCCCACCGAGCGCGACAAGCAACGGGCGCCCATCGAGCAGATCGTCAAACTGGAAAAGGAAATGAGCCAGGTCCAGACCCAGTACAAGGACGCCGAAGAAAACTACGGTCATTGCCGCACCGCAATACCGAAGGGTAAAATGCTGACATTAAAAATAACCTTCGGAGGTGGTCATGCACTGGTATCTCGTCCATACCAAGCCCAGGCAGGAAAAGTGCGCCCTGGAAAACCTCCAGCGCCAAGGGTTTCAGTGCTATCTGCCCACCCTTCCGTCCGAAAAGCTCCGCCAGGGTGTGCTGACGGTTGCTGACGAACCCCTGTTTCCGCGCTACCTGTTCATCCGCCTGGGCCAGGGCGACTCAGCGCCAAGCTGGGCGCCTATCCGTTCGACCAAAGGCGTCAGTCGGCTCGTCAGCTTCGGGGTAGAGCCGGCCAAGGTGGCCGACTCGATGGTCGAAGCCCTTCGTGCGCAAGAAGCTTCCGTCCAGGCCGAGCCCGAGCGCCTCTTCAAGCCGGGCGAGCGCGTGCGCCTGACGGAAGCACCGTTTGCAGGTATCGAAGGCATCTACCAAATGGCCGATGGCGAGCGACGCGTCATGGTGTTGATCGAACTGCTCTCCAAGCAAGTCCGGGTGCGGGTTGCGCCGGCCCATCTGCGCAAGGTCGGCTGAAGCGCTGCCGAAACATTTCTCAAAGTCATGACGGTGTGGCATAATGCAGCCATCCGTTAGGATTTTTGCAGCACTCCGCTGCTTATAAAAAGCCTCGGATTCCCCCTGTTGGATCTCGCAGACCGCGCTTGCTGATCGTGAAACGGCATGGCGGTAGCGTGCCTAAAGCGCATTGAGCCACATCTCCCATAGCCTGAATTTTGCCGGTCTTGCAGCTGGGACTGGCTGCTGCCGTCTGGGCGGGCGCATTTTTAGTCTGATGCGATGTATTGGCGCAGACTATCTGGATAGTCAGTTCCCCATTAAATCCATGCGAATTTTTCGAGTTCGACCATGATTCAAGCAAAGCCAGTAATTCTTTGCGGCGGCTCCGGCACCCGGCTTTGGCCGCTTTCTCGAGCTGGTTTTCCGAAACAGTTTCTTTGCTTGACCGGGAATGAAAGTTTGTTCCAAGACGCGACAAAACGCTTGATGGCCCTTTCCTGCGAGGATGTTGACATTTGCGCGCCTTTGATTGTCACCAACGAAGAACACCGATTTCTGGCATTGGAGCAGTTGCTTGAGATCGGCGTTGAGCTTGGTGCGGCTTTATTGGAACCGATAGCCAAAAACACCGCCCCAGCGTTGACTCTGGCCGCACTGGCCGCTGTGGAGAACGGTGATGACCCCGTGCTGGTCGTCACCCCCGCAGACCAGACTGTGGCAGACGCTGAAGCGTTCAATTGCGCCATGCACGACGCAATACGTCAGGCGGCAGAGGGCGCCATCGTGATCCTGGGCGTCACCCCCGACCGCCCCGAAACCGGTTACGGCTACATCCAGGCCGTTGTTCCGTCCACGTCCACCTTGGTGGTCGAACGCTTTGTCGAAAAACCTGATGAAGCCACCGCCAGGCAGTACCTGGCAGAGGGTGGCTATTACTGGAACGCCGGCATGTTCGTGCTCAAGGCGTCCGTCTGGCTCCAGGCCATCGAAAGCTTCCGGCCCGACATCGCGGCCACCACCCGTGCCGCCTGGGCTCTGCGCAGCAGCGATGCCGCATTCGTAAGGCCTGGCAAGGCCGAGTTTGCCGACATTCCCAGTGACTCCGTTGACTACGCCGTCATGGAGCGCTGCCCGGGAAGCCGCTTCCCCATCCTCATGGCCCCGCTCAACGCCGGCTGGAGTGACCTTGGCGCTTGGGACGCGGTGTGGAGCGTATTGCCCAAAGACGAAAAGGGCAATGCCCATGTGGGCGACGTGCTGGCCACAGATAGCAGCAACACCCTGGTGCATGCCACCAACCGCCTGGTGGCTTTGGTGGGTGTGAAAAATCTGGTGGTGGTGGAAACGCCCGATGCCGTGCTGGTGGCTGACCGGTCGCGCAGCCAGGATGTGAAGCACATCGTCAACGCCCTTCAGCAGCAACAGCGCGAAGAGCACACACTGCACCGCAAGGTGCACCGCCCCTGGGGCTGGTACGACAGCATTGACGAGGGCGGCCGCTTCAAGGTCAAGCGCATCCAGGTCAAGCCCGGTGCAAGCCTCAGCCTGCAGAAACACCATCACCGCGCCGAGCACTGGGTGGTCGTCAGCGGCACGGCCGAAATCACCTGCGGCGACAGAAAACTGCTGCTCACCGAAAATCAGTCGACCTACATCCCGTTGGGCGAATTGCATCGCCTAGTTAACCCCGGCACCATTCCGTTGGAAATTATCGAGGTGCAGTCGGGCAGTTACTTGGGAGAAGACGATATTATCCGATTTACAGACGACTATGGCAGGGCTTGAGCATTAACCCCTGTCACTACTAATATGACAAAGACCATGACAAACTCTATAAAGACTGCTCTCATCACAGGGGTCACTGGGCAGGATGGTGCCTACCTTGCCGAATTCTTGCTGGGCAAGGGCTACATCGTGCACGGCATCAAGCGCCGCACATCGCTCTTCAATACCGACCGGATCGACCACCTCTTCCAGGATCCTCATGAAGCCAATCAGCGTTTTATGCTGCACCACGGGGACATGACTGACTCTTCAAGCCTCACTCGCATCATTCAACAGACCCAGCCCGACGAGATATATAACTTGGCGGCCCAGAGCCATGTGGCTGTCAGCTTCGAGGAACCCGAATATACTGCCAACAGCGACGCCCTAGGCGCTTTGCGTATTCTTGAAGCCATGCGCATTCTGGGCTTGGAAAAAACCACCCGTTTTTACCAGGCCTCCACCTCGGAGTTGTACGGTCTAGTTCAGGAAATTCCGCAGAAGGAAACGACCCCCTTCTATCCTCGCAGTCCATATGCCGTAGCCAAACTCTATGCTTATTGGATCACCGTCAACTATCGTGAAGCCTATGGTATCTACGCCTGTAATGGAATCCTGTTTAACCACGAAAGCCCGATTCGTGGCGAAACCTTTGTAACCCGCAAGATCACCCGTGCCTTGGCTCGTATCAAGCTGGGCATTCAAGATTGCCTCTACCTCGGCAACCTCGATTCCAAGCGTGACTGGGGCCACGCTAAAGACTATGTTGAGATGCAGTGGCTGATGCTGCAGCAGGACAAACCCGAAGACTTTGTGATCGCAACCGGCGTGCAGTACACAGTGCGCGAGTTTGTCGATGCCGCTGCCCAAGAGTTTGGCATGCAAATTCGATGGGAAGGAACCGGTGAAAACGAAAGAGGCTATGACTCTGTAACGGGTCAGTGCACAGTGGCTGTCGATCCACGCTACTTCCGGCCGACAGAGGTCGAAACTCTGCTTGGCGATGCCACAAAGGCGCGCCAGAAGCTCGGCTGGGTGCCCAAGATTACTTTTGCTGAACTGGTCAGCGAAATGGCCCGTTCCGACATGCTGCAGGCTGAGTTTGACCTGAAGGTCAAGGCACACGGCCACAAAGCGCTACGCAACCAGGGCTGATCGCGGTGGCCAAAGCGCGCATTCTGCTCACCGGCGGCCGTGGCATGGTCGGCTGCAATATCTTGGAGCACCCGCTAGCTGCTCAGTGGGACTTCATTGCACCCGGCAGCCACGAGCTGGACCTCACCGACTTTGCCGCCACGTGTCGCTTCATGGCGGACGTCAAACCCGATGCCGTGATTCATTCAGCCGGTCGGGTTGGAGGGATCCAGGCGAATATGGCGTATCCGGTCGACTTTCTAGTGACCAATGTGGACCTGGGTCGTAACGTAATCATTGCTGCCCGCGAAGCTGGCGTTAGCAAGCTGCTTAACCTTGCCAGTTCGTGCATGTATCCACGAAATGCAACCAACCCGCTGGGCGAAGACCTCATTCTCAAGGGCGAACTCGAACCCACCAACGAAGGCTATGCGATTGCCAAGATATTCGCCACACGTCTCTGCCAGTACATCAGCCGTGAAAACCCAAATTTTCAGTACAAGACGCTGATTCCCTGCAATCTTTATGGCCGACACGACAAGTTCTCACCTACGAATTCACACCTGATTCCTGCCATCATTCACAAGGTTCATCAGGCGAAACTGAAGGGCCTAACTGCGGTTGAAATCTGGGGCGATGGCACGGCGCGCCGTGAATTTATGTACGCTGGCGATTTGGCGGATGCTGTGCTGCATGGCCTCGCCAGCTTTGAAAAGATGCCGGATCTGATGAACATTGGCTTAGGTCATGACTTCAGCATCAACGAGTACTACGCCGCCATTGCCGAAGTCATTGGCTGGCAGGGAGGCTTCGTTCACGATCTGTCCAAGCCCGTCGGCATGAAACAAAAACTGGTTCGCATCGACAGGCAGCGCAACTGGGGCTGGATGCCGACCACCAGTCTGCATGAAGGCATCCGTAAAGCATATCAATATTATCTCCAGGAAAGCATCCATGAGCTTTAAGTACCCACTCGCCACTGCCACTTGGGACCAGGCTGAATACGACGCTCTGCAGCGGATCATCACCTCGGGCATGTTCACTATGGGGCCGAACGTGTTCGAATTCGAAAAGCAATTCGCCAACTACCTGGGCGTCAAGCACTGTGTGATGGTCAACTCGGGCTCGTCGGCCAACCTGCTGATGGTGGCAGCACTCTTCTACTCGAAGAACCCCGACCTTGCGATTAAGGCAGGAGATGAGGTGATTGTGCCCGCCGTGTCGTGGAGCACCACCTACTACCCACTGTACCAGTATGGACTGAAGATCAAGTTCGTGGACATTGACCTCGAAACACTGAACTTCGACCTCGACGCACTGCAAAATGCCGTGACCGACAAGACGCGGCTAATCATGGCGGTCAACCTGCTGGGCAATCCCAATGATTTCGCGCGCATCAAGTCCATCATTGGGTCGCGCAAGATCACGCTTATCGAAGACAACTGCGAATCCCTCGGAGCGTACTTCGAGGGCAAGCAGGCCGGCACCTTTGGTGTGATGGGTAGTTATAGTTCCTTCTTTTCCCACCACATTTCAACAATGGAAGGTGGGCTCATCAGCACCGATGATGATGAGCTCCATCACATCCTGCTGTCTTTGCGCGCCCATGGCTGGACCCGCAACCTGCCCAAGTTCAACCATGTCTGCGGCGAGAAGAGCGACGACCCGTTCAAGGAGTCCTTCCGTTTTGTATTGCCCGGCTACAACGTCAGGCCACTGGAAATGTCTGGCGCGCTGGGTATCGAGCAGGTCAAAAAACTGCCGATGCTGGTTAGAGGGCGTCGCAAGAATGCGGCATTGCTGCAAGACGCCATTGGTAATCATCCGCGGGTGATGATTCAAAAAGAGATTGGTGAAAGCAGTTGGTTTGGTTTCAGCTTGGTCATTCGCCCGGGTGCGGATATGACACGACAGCAACTGGTAAATCGCTTGAACCAGCTGGGATTTGAAGTTCGCCCCATCGTCGCTGGTAACTTCGCGAAAAACGAAGTAGTCAAGTATTTCAATTCAACAGTAGCAGGGCCCCTCGTCAATGCAGAGCACATTGACAAAAATGGACTTTTTGTAGGCAATCACTACTACTCCATTGCAGAAGCTATTGCCCAACTCAAGAGTCTATAAATATGAAAGCAGTCATTCTGGCCGGTGGTTTGGGAACCCGGATTTCCGAGGAAACGAATGTCCGCCCCAAGCCCATGATTGAAATCGGCGGCAAGCCGATTCTGTGGCATATCATGAAGATCTACTCAGCCCACGGCGTGAATGATTTCATCATATGCTGTGGATACAAGGGCTATATGATCAAGGAGTACTTCGCCAATTATTTTCTGCACATGTCGGACGTCACCTTTGACATGAGCAAGAACAGCATGGAAGTGCACCAGCGTAGCGCCGAGCCCTGGCGTGTCACCCTTGTCGACACCGGCGAGGAAACCATGACCGGTGGACGGCTCAAACGCGTAGCTCCTTATTTGCAGGACGAAGATGCCTTTTGCTTTACGTATGGCGATGGCGTAGGCGATGTAGATATCGCCGAATCGATCGCCTTTCACAAAAAACAAAAAGTTAAGGCAACGCTAACTGCCACCTTGCCGCCAGGCCGCTTTGGGGCTCTTGACTTTGACGGCGACAAAGTCCGCAGCTTCAAAGAAAAACCAAAGGGCGACGGAGCGATGATCAACTGTGGCTTCTTTGTACTGTCCCCGGAAGTAATTTCTTACATCGAAGGAGACAGCACCAGCTGGGAACGTTATCCGCTAGAAAATCTAGCTGAACAGGGGCAACTGGCCGCGTACAAGCACGAAGGTTTCTGGCAGCCCATGGACACGCTGCGCGACAAGAACCTTCTGGAAGAGTTGTGGAATAGTGGCAAGGCGCCCTGGAAAGTCTGGAAATAGGTCTCGTAGCCAACAAGTCAGGAACTCAATATGAATCAAGTCAAAGAAATGAAGTCATGCGAAGTATGCGGGAACACCGCGATTCGCTCCGTGCTGAATCTCGGGATGCATCCGCTCTGTGACGATTTGGTAGCCATCGGTGATAGCCGTGTCTGCAAAGAGTATTCGATCGAGATCTTGTATTGCGAGCAGTGCGGTACGGCGCATCAGCGTTTCCAGGTTCCAAAGCAGGAACTGTTCCCCAAGACCTATCACTACCGCTCCCGCTTCACTGCTGATGTGCTCAACGGCATGTCCGCGCTAGTGGACACTATAGAGCAACGCTTGGGTGGACTGGATGGCAAAGTCGTGTTCGACGTTGGCTGCAACGATGGCAGTCTGCTTGATTTCTTCCAGGCCAAAGGCGCTACAACCATTGGCTTGGAACCAACCGATGCCTACTCTGACGGGCTGAACAAAGGGCACGAACTCTACAACGATTTTCTGACGGTGGAGTCCGCGCAAAAGATTCACGCCAAGTATCCGAAGATCGACGTGATTACCTTTACCAATGTATTCGCCCATATTGAGGATTTACGCAGCTTGATTGTTGCACTGAAGGTGCTGATGACGGACAAGACCCTGCTGGTCATTGAAAATCATTATCTGGGTGCAGTGCTTGACCGGCATCAGTTCGATACTTTTTATCACGAGCATCCCCGTACCTACAGCCTTCGCTCTTTCATGCAAATAGCGAAGAATCTTGGTGCAGTGCTCAGTGGTTTCGAGTTTCCAGCGCGCTACGGTGGCAACATTCGCATCTTCATGAACGGGCCGGCGCAGAATCAGGACAAGAGTGCTATTGATGCAGTTATTCAAAAGGAAGCGCAGTATGGAGTCCGGTTTGCCCAGCTGGCAGCCAACATAGAGGAGTGGAAATCCCTGACCCGGACTCGAATCCAGAAACTGGTGGCGCAGCACGGCCCGTTGACGGCCAAGGCATTTCCAGGGAGGTCGGCGATTATGGTGAAGCTGCTGGGCATCGACAAAGAGGCGATAGCTACAGTCTATGAAAAACCGGGCTCAATGAAAATCGGTCACTATGTTCCGGGAACACGCATACCGATCAAATCCGACGAAGACCTATTTGGAACCGGTGCTTTCCCGCCGGTTATCGTGAACCTTGCATGGCACATCGGAACGGAGATTACTAGCTATCTTCGGAAGACCGGATTTCAGGGTGAAGTCTTCAATATTCTTGACCCCAAAGATTTTCCCTAGACCACGCAACGATGTTGACGATCGCAGGCTCTGGCTTTGGTCTTTATGGCTATCTGCCCGCAGTGATTCGGACCCTCGGCGGTCCGGTCTTGCTGCCCAAGCGCTATGAGGAAAAAGTCCGCAGTCGGCCAGAGCTGAACTCCTGTTTGAGTGACATTCGCTGGATCGCAGACAGTGAGGAAGCCCTCAAGCAGGCCACTGGCGCTGTGCTTGCAACCGTTCCAGCGCATCAGGGGAAACTGCTGCTGGATATCGGCAAATTGCCGAATCTTCGTACGCTGGTGCTGGAAAAGCCGGTCGCCATCAGTCCACTGCTCGCAGGTCAGATACTGCAGACACTGTCCCGCGAAGGCCGGCGCTATCGGATCGGATACACATTTTTGCATGTGCGGTGGGCAGAAGATCTGGAGTTCGAGAAAAAATCAGACCCATTGGCCGAGATCACGATCAACTGGGAATTCATGGCACACCATTTTCGCAATGGCCTAGAAAACTGGAAGCGTTCACACAGTGAAGGGGGCGGAGTATTGCGTTTCTATGGGATCCATCTTCTTGCATTGCTTGCAAGCTATGGCTATGACAGCATACAGCATTCGGAGCTTTCAGGCGAGAGTCCGACACAACCCGAAAGATGGGAGGCGCTGGTTTCAGGGCCCGGGCTGGCGCGATGCCATATCACGGTCGACAGCCGATCCCCTACAAGTCGTTTCAGCGTTGTCAAAACTACCTTGGAGCAAAAAAAAACACTGGTCGATCTGGTCGATCCGTTTCAACTTGAGACGCAAGTAGACAATGCGGGAGCCGACTCACGCGTTGGAGTACTGGTACGACTGCTGGACTCTTTCCAGACTCCGGATGGTATCTACCGAAATTTCGCCGAAAGCGTCAACCGGCTCTGGCATGACGCCGAGATTGCCGCGCAGGTATGAAGGCTATGACAAGCGAACAAGCCTCTAGCACCTGGCGTACGATGCTGGTTCAGCTGGGCACGATTTCCGGTGTGCGTTCACTGGTGATCATCCTGCAACTTGTCAACATCAAGCTCTACGCAAGCTATCTGACGGCGGAACAGCTCGGGATCTACTTTTTTCTGCTGACGGTGTCGTATGCGGCCAATGCTGTGCTTTTTGTTCCGCTGGATTACTTTCAGCAGGCGCGTCTGAAAAAAGTGATGGAGGAAACAGGCGGTGTTCGTGCGCTGCTGCGGCTGAACCTGCAAGTAACAAAAGCCTACGGGCTGCTTGCGCTGGCAATTTGCATCTTCTGTTATCTATTCAGGGTCGAGTACTTTTTCTACACCATCATCGCTGTCTGTATAGCGTGGACGCTGTATGCCGTTCAGGGTTTGCGCAACACACTGAACAATCTGGGGCACATCCAAAGTGTGTTAGCCAATGTTGTGCTAGAGGCGCTGCTTCGGGTCGTATTCTTTCTCGCGCTGACACAGTTCTTGCAGGCCGATGCGTTGGCACTGAGCCTAGCATGGATCGCATCGCTGATCATCGCAGCGCTGCACCTTGCCGCGAAAGCCGGCGGTCTCGGACTGACCAGAGGAGATCAGGGCGAGCTATTTCATCTTGCCGACATTCTGCGGGTTTCTGCGCCAATATCAGTCCTTGCCGTCTGCAACTGGCTGCAGCTGCAGGGCTACCGTCTGGTGCTGGTGCCGCTCGGATTCGTGGAGGAGGTCGGAATATTCGCCACCCTTTCCAGCATCGGCGGTGCAGCCGTGGGTGCACTCAATCAGATATACAGTCAGCAATTCACGCCGCGCCTGTATCAGACGTCGGGCACTTTCCTCAACCGATATCTCTTGGGGGCGGGTGTTGTGCTCGGTGCAGTAGCGCTGGTTGTTTTATTGCTGGGTGCGTTCGCCGCAGAAAATCTGACTACCGCCCAGATTGCAGGCCACTGGCCGCTGATGCTGTTTGGCATTTTCACCGAAGGCAGCAATCTCTTCACCAGCGCGCTAGTGGTGTGCATTACGCTGACCGAACGCACGACGAGCATACTTCGGCCATCGGTATTGGGGCTGGGCGCAACCGTGCTCGGTTTCGGACTTTTGCTCAGCAGCGGACACCTGAGCATGTATTCCATCGGCTTGCCCCTGCTGATGTCACAGTGGATTGCCGTCTTCTACATGTACACAAGTTACCGGAAAGCTGCGAAGCCATGAGGAAATCTAATGTCACCGTTGTACTGCAGGTCTATAACGAAGCAGAACGGCTGGAGGCCTGTCTTAAGAACTTTACATGGGCCGAAGAGCTCATTGTGCTGGTGAAAGAGTCAACTGACCGGACTCTGGAGATAGCGCAGAAACATGCAACCGAAGTGATCAGATTGCCATTCAGTTCCACTAGTGAAGACTACGCCAAGAATTTTTCAAATCGCGGAACCTGTGACTGGTTGCTGTTCCCGACGGCCTCCAGCCTTATCCATCCTGAACTGGTCGAAGAAATCGTCAAACTGACCTGTGACAAGCAGTTTCCTTACGACGTAATCGGCCTGCCCTACGGGATTTACTGTATGGGTATTCGCAGTGAGCGTTCCCCCTGGTTTGATTTGCACAAATACACGCTGATACGGCGCTCCGTGCTTACATTGAGCAACGAAATGCACCGAGAAGTCGGCTATCGCAGCGACCGCATTTATGACATGCCCCTGATGGCGCCTGATCAAATTTTTTATCACTGTACCAACAAAGACCCGGACGATCTTTTCCTGCGGCATCTTCGTTACACAAAATACGAGGCACAAAGCAACAAAACGGAAGGACGTGGCCAGGCACTGCGGCGCGCGTTCTATGAACTCATCAAGTCGGTTTTCAACGGCTTGTTCAGGCGCAGAACATTTATGCTGGGGTGGGATGGCATCGCGCTGTCATTGGCGTACATCAGCTATTTCCTGATGAAGTTTGTCTATGTTTGGGACTCTTATCGCGAAAACGGTAGTAAGACATATCCACGGCTCAGCCAGGAGGTTCAAGCCCTTTGGGAAGCACAGGTGGGGTCTCCAGCGAGCCACGGGAAAGCTGTCAAATGAACGCCACCAGATCCGTTGCAAGCACGTCTGAAGCATCCGTACCGACGATCACCGTGATCGTGGCAGTATTTAACGGTATCCCAACTCTCCAGAAATGTTTCGACAGCATTCGCGGACAAACCTATTCGCATGTTCAAACCGTGGTGATTGATGGCGGATCGAATGACGGCACGGTGGAGTTGTTGCGTGAAAATGAAGCCAACTTCTCATACTGGATTTCCGAGAAAGACAAGGGCATATACGACGCGCTCAACAAAGGCGTCCGTCAGGCTCTAGGCGACTGGATTTGCATTCTGGGTGCGGATGACTTCTTTTATGCACCCGACGTGCTGGAAAAAATGGCCGCGCAGCTGCGAAAGTTGCCACCAAAAATCCGGGTTGCCTATGGCCAGATCATGCTGCTGGACGAGTCCGGGCATGAGTTGTTTGCGATTGGAGAACCTTGGACTCAGGCAAAAAGGGATTTGCGCCAAATCATGCCGCTGCCTTACGTTGGGCTGATGCATCGGAAGGAGCTTTTTGTCGAACATGGCGAGTTTGATCTTTCCTTCCGGATTGCCGGTGACTACGAATTGCTTCTGCGCGAACTGATTCAAAATGACGCGCACTTTGCGCCGAACCTGATCATGGTGGGTATGAAGCAGGGTGGCATCAGCAGCAAACCCAGAAACGGGTTTTATGCAATGCTGGAAGGCCGGCGTGCTCAGAAAATGCATGGCATCCGCTGGCCGGGACCCAAATGGCTCTTGGCCATGTTCAAGATTTTCTGCCGCATGCTGCTGTGGGAAATTCTTGGCGGCAAACTGACGAACAAACTGGTTGTAATGAGTCGCAGTCTCAGAAAAAAACTGTGACGCTGACTTTCAAATTGAAATAGCCCGAGGTTTCCATTCATGACTTCAATACAAGTAAAACATCTGCACACCGCACAGGACGTGGTACATGCAGACCTTGATTACATTTGCACTGGCCTCGCGGCGGAATTTGGCGTCATGTCCGGAAAGCGGGTGCTAATTACCGGGGGGGCTGGCTTTCTGGGGTATTACCTCCTGCAGGCAGCGCTGCACTGGAACAGATTGAATCCCGCAAGAGCGCCGGTCCATCTCACGATTTATGAAAACTTTATTCGCGGCGTACCAGCTTGGCTGACTGCGTTATCTGGGAATCCGCAGCTAGCGGTCGTCCGTCACGATATTACGCACCCCTTGCCCACGGACATGGGTGACTTTGAGTTCATCATTCATTCGGCTTCGATTGCGTCACCAATTTTTTATCGCAAATACCCGATCGAGACGATGGACGCGAATGTGGGTGGCCTGCGTTCCCTGCTGGATTACTGCATGAAGCAGAAGGCCAGAGGCAAACCCGTGGAGGGTTTTCTGTTCTATTCGACCAGCGAAATATACGGCGACCCGACGTCGGAAAATATCCCGACACCGGAAACTTATCGTGGCAACGTGTCCTGCACCGGTCCACGCGCCTGCTACGACGAATCCAAGCGCTATGGAGAAACCCTTTGTGTGAATTTTGCCCAGCAGCACCAATTGCCAATCAAGATCGCCAGACCGTTCAATAACTACGGGCCAGGGTTGAAAATCACTGACCGGCGCGTATTGCCGGACTTTGCGCGCGACGTACTCAACAGCCGCGACATCGTCATGCTGTCCGACGGTTCACCTACCCGAACCTTCTGCTACGTCGCGGACGCCATCGTTGGCTACTACAAGATTCTTATCAACGGCAGAGCCGGTGAGGCCTACAACATTGGTGTGGAGGCACCAGAGATATCCATGCTGGACCTCGCGGACCGTGTGGTCGAAATGGCCAGTGAGCTCTTCGGGTACAAGGGCAAAGTGGTCCGCCAATCCAGCACTGATCAGAACTATTTGGTTGACAACCCCAGTCGTCGCTGCCCAATGATTGGCAAGGCGCGCCGGGAAATTGGATACGACCCAAAAATCGATATCGACAACGGCCTGAGGCGCACCATGGTCTGGTACGGTGGCAATCGTGAAGCAGAGGATGCATGATGAAACTTTCAGTAGTGGGTACGGGTTATGTGGGCCTGATTTCTGGTATTTGTCTGGCCGACAAAGGCCATCAGGTGACTTGCGTCGATGTTGACCAAGCAAAAGTCGATAAGATCAATACGGGAGTTGCCCCGATCTATGAGGCAGGGCTTGAAGAGCTCATGAAGCGCAACGTGGGGCAGCGTTTCGGCGCCACGTCCAATTTGCGGCAAGCAGTTCTGGATTCACAGATTTCCATCATTGCAGTCGGTACACCGTTCAATGGCGATGAAATCGACTTGATTTATATTGAAACGGTGGCGCGCCAGATCGGCGAAGTGCTGAAAGACAAGAACAGCTATCACCTGGTGCTGGTCAAGAGCACAGTGGTGCCGGGTACGACCGATAACGTGGTACTGAAAATCCTGGAGCAGGCTTCCAGCAAGAAAGCCGGTAAGGATTTTGGCGTTGGCATGAATCCGGAATTCCTCCGTGAGGGTGAGGCCATCTCCGATTTCATGAATCCTGACCGCATTATTCTGGGTGGTATAGACGAGAAAAGTATCGCCCTGCAGCGCGAGCTGTACGCCGTGTTCGAGAGTGTGGACAAACTGGAAACCAACTGCAAGACGGCGGAGATGATCAAGTACACCGCCAACTCGCTGCTAGCAACCATGATCTCGTTTTCCAACGAGATTGCGAACCTGTGTACCAAGGTTGGCGACATCGATGTGACTGAAGTGACAAAGGGCGTGCATCTAGACCGCCGTCTCTCACCCATTGTGGAAGGCAAGCGAATAACTCCGGTCTTTACCACCTATATCGAGGCGGGCTGTGGTTTTGGCGGAAGCTGTTTCCCGAAAGATGTGAAAGCGCTGGTGTCCTATGGCGCCCAGCGTGGCAGCCCGATGCAGTTGCTCAAAGCCGTCATTGACATCAACAATGTCCAGTATCAGCAGATCAACAACATACTGAAAAAGAATTTCCCCGAGCTCAAGGGTACGCGGGTGGCCGTGCTGGGTCTGGCCTTCAAGCCGGGGACGGACGACATCCGCGAATCACCCTCGATTCCAGTTATCAACTACCTGCTCAAGGCGGCTGCCAGCGTCAAGGCGTTCGACCCAATTGCGACCCATGAGGCGCAGAAGCAGTTCAGGAACGCACCGATCCACTACTGCAATACGTTGGCAGAGACCATTGAAGACGTGGATGTGGTCATCCTGATGACGCGTTGGTCTGATTTTAAGGCTTTGCCTGATATGATTAACTGCCTGAGGAAACCGCCACTGCTGATAGACGGACGGCGCATGTTGAGCAAAAAATCGGTTCCGCGCTATGAAGGGATCGGTCTGTAATGAATCTGCCATTCGCAACCTATGAATCGGGCGAATATCTGTCAAAAAATCCAAGCTGGGATATTGAGGACAGCGCTTGGAAAGCGAGTGCGGTAGAAAAGATTCTCAGGTCAAACCACCTCAAGCCGGGCAGTGTGGTGGAGGTGGGTTGTGGCGCGGGTGGGATTCTGGCTGCTATGCAAGCATCTATGCCTCAAGCACAGTACTTTGGTTATGAAATCGCGCCTTCGGCTGCCGGCTTCTGGGAAGCCTACAAAAGCAAGCCGATTGTCTTCAAGGTTGAGGATTTTCTGACCGCAACCACCCGCCACTTCGACGCGCTGCTGTTGCTTGATGTGGTTGAGCACCTGCCCAATCCATTTGAATTTTTGACAGCGCTCAAGAACCGTGCCGATTATTTCGTATTTCATTTTCCCCTCGATCTCAGCGCCTTGAGTGTGTTGCGTGAAAAGCCGCTGCTTCATGTGCGCGACAAGGTGGGGCATATCCATTACTTCACCAAGGGCCTGGTGCTTTCCTTGTTGAGCGAGTGTGGCTATCAGGTCATGGACTGGAGTTACACCGGTGCGGCTTTCAACGCCCCGCAGAGCAACTGGAAAACCAGAGTGGCCCGCTTGCCGAGGCGGATTGCTTTCGCACTGAACCGGGACTGGGGTGTGCGGCTGCTCGGCGGGGATACGCTGATGGTGCTTGCACGGCCCGCCTGAAGATGCTCTACATCCACGCAACAAACGTTCATGCCGGTGGAGGGCGGGTGTTGCTGAATGCGTTGCTGCAGTCTTTACCAGCTGGTTTGCCGGTGATCGCCCTGTTGGATGAGCGGATGAAGCTGGCCGAGGGCTTGCCCTCCGGTCTGAGTGTCCGGCGTGTGGTGCCGACAGTGTGGCGGCGACTGGTATCAGAACGGTGGCTTAACCGCAATGCGCAAGCCGATGACACGGTACTTTGCTTTGGCAATCTGCCACCGCTATTCAAGCTGCGGAGTCGGGTGTTTGTCTTTGTCCAGAACCGCTATCTGATAGAACAGTCCAGTCTTCGAAATTTTGGCTGGCGGGTGCGTCTTCGCCTTCTGCTAGAACGGTTTTTGTTGTCGGCGGGGGCTCAGCATGTCAGCGGCTACATAGTGCAGAGCACCAGCATGGAGCGCTTGCTGACAAAGCGCCTCCTGCTTGGCATGGTCAGTGTGCAGGTTTGGCCCTTTGTTGCCGACAGCACAGGCTATCGGCGCACGATTAGCCCAACAGCCACAGGTTCGGGGAAAACGGCTTCGACCCAGTGGGACTTTGTTTATGTAGCCTCCGGCGAGCCGCATAAGAACCACCGGAGACTGGTAGAGGCGTGGACTCTACTGGCTGAGCAGGGTCATTTCCCTTCACTGGCTCTGACGCTGGATCCGCAGGCCGACCCGGTGCTGTGTGACTGGATCAGAGCACGTACCGAAGAGCGGGGCCTGCAAATCCGGATTCTCGGGACAATTTCGCCCGATGCAGTACTTAGTCTCTACCGAGACTCTGGCGCATTGATATTTCCTTCCCTGCTGGAATCTTTCGGGCTGCCGCTCATCGAGGCCCGGCAGGCTGGGCTGGCGGTGTTGGCTTCGGAGCTTGACTATGTGCGTGATGTGCTGGACCCGGAGGAGAGTTTTGATCCGCTGTCCCCGACATCAATAGCGCGTGCCGTCGGCAGGTTTCTCGGGAAACCAGCGCAAGAATTGCCGCTGATGAATGCGCAGGAGTTTCTGCAAAAAATTCTGGAAATGGGCAAATAAATTGAGGCTTCTAGTACTCAGCCAGTATTTTCGCCCCGAGACATTCCGGATCAATCAGGTGGTGGACACGCTGGCTATGCGGGGTTGCGACGTGACCGTGCTGACAGGGCAACCAAATTACCCGGGCGGGAAAATCTTTCCAGGATACACCGCTTGGCGCGCATCCGTCTCGGCCACTGATGGCAGTGGTACCGTTGTCCGGGTTCCACTGATACCGCGCAGTGTGATACCGAAGCTGGGGCTGGCGCTCAACTATCTTTCGTTTGTACTGAGTGCTTCGGTTGTCGGTTCCTGGTTGGTGCGACGAAAAAAGTTCGATGTGATTTTTGTCTATGCGCCTTCGCCGATTCTGCAAGCCCTGCCTGCGCTCCTAATCGGCTGGCTCAAAGGCTGTCCGGTTGTGCTCTGGATTCAGGATCTTTGGCCTCAGAGTCTGTCGGCGACCGGCCATGTCAAAAACCGGCTGATCCTCTGGCTGGTTGAAAAAGTTGTTCGCTTTATTTACCGGCGTTGCGACCTGCTTTTGGTGCAGTCCCGTGGATTTATCGGGCCGGTTCGAGCCTTGTCTGGTGCAACGCCAGTGAAATATTTCCCGAACTCCGCAGACTTCAGCCCTGCTTCCGCAACCGGTATGCCAGACATTACAAACCTGAAAGAAGGCTTCTGCGTGGTGTTCGCGGGCAATATTGGGTCAGCGCAGGCAGTTGATGTGATTGTGGAGGCTGCAGCTCTGCTGCGTGACCGGCCTGAAATCCAGATTCTGGTGGTGGGTGACGGCAGTTTGCGACCTTGGATGCTGGAGCAGCAGGAAGCTCGAGGACTTCAGAACCTGTTGCTGCCCGGAAGATTTCAAGTGGAAGCCATGCCAGCGCTGATGCGGCGAGCCTCGGTGTTGCTCGTTACGCTGAAGAAAGATGAAATCTTTGCTGCCACCATACCGAGCAAGGTGCAGGCCTATTTGTCAGCGGGCAGGCCGGTGCTGGCCTGTCTGGACGGTGAGGGTGCGAAGCTGATTCAGGACGCGGGTGCCGGGCTGACCGTGCCGGCGCAAGACGCGGCCGGGTTGGCAAAAGCCATATTGCAGCTTTACCAGATGACACCACGAGAACTCGACACGCTGGGCGAAAACGGGCAAAAATATTTCATGACGCACTTTGAACACAATAAGCTGATGGATGAACTGCTGGCGATACTGAATTCACCCAGCACACAAGGGAGTGACGCATGAAAGTCTTGGTACTGGGTGCCAGCGGCATGCTAGGCAATGCGGTTTTTCGTTTTCTGGCTGGGAGCGAAAACATTTCGGTCACTGGGACTGTGCGCTCCGTTGCCAGCGTCGAGCTGTTCAAGCCGGAACTGCAAGAGCATCTGGAATCTGGCGTGGATGTTGAGCGTGAGGAGGTATTGGCGCGGCTGTTTGAACGGGTGATGCCGGATGTCGTCATCAACAGCATCGGGCTGGTCAAACAACTGGCTGATGCGGATGATCCATTGAGCGCCCTGCCTATCAATGCCATGCTGCCGCACCGGCTGGCGCGGTTATGCCAGACCGGGAATGTGCGGCTAATCCAGATCAGCACTGACTGTGTATTTTCTGGTTCAAAAGGAATGTACCGGGAGGAAGATTTCCCCGATGCTAGTGATTTGTATGGACGCACCAAGTATCTGGGGGAAGTGGATTACCCACATGCGATTACGCTGCGCACCTCCATCATCGGCCACGAGCTGCATAACGCTCATGGCTTGGTCGAATGGTTTCTGTCGCAACAGGCGAGAGTCAAGGGCTACACCGAAGCGGTCTTTTCCGGCTTGCCGACCTTTGAGCTGGCCCGGGTGATTCGCGAATTCGTCATCCCGCATCCCAGCCTACACGGCGTCTACCACGTAGCCGCCGAGCCTATATCAAAACACGATTTGCTTAATATCATTAATCGTGAGTATGGCAAAAATCTACAGATCGAGCCTGATAACCAAGTCAAAATCAATCGATCTCTGGATGCCTCACGTTTCAGGGAAGCCACGGGTTATGTGGCGCCTGCATGGCCAGATTTGATCGCGAAAATGCGCGAGTTCCGGTGAAAGGAAAGACATTGTTCAACAACAAAACCCTTATGATCACTGGTGGCACCGGTTCCTTTGGACAGACGGTGCTAAAGCGTTTTCTGGATACGGATGTCAAAGAGATCCGCATTTTCAGCCGGGATGAAAAAAAACAGGAGGACATGCGCATTGTTCTAAATCACCCCAAGCTGCGGTTTTACATCGGCGATGTGCGCGACGAGACAAGCTTGCGGCAGGCCATGAAGGGTGTGAACTACGTTTTCCATGCGGCGGCATTGAAGCAAGTTCCGTCCTGCGAGTTCTACCCGATGGAGGCCTTGCGCACCAACGTAATGGGCACTGAAAACGTGCTGAATGCAGCGACTGATGCGGGTGTTGAGCGTGTGGTGGTCTTGTCCACCGACAAGGCGGTCTATCCAATCAACGCCATGGGTATTTCCAAGGCGATGGCCGAGAAGGTGATGGTCGCCAAAGCCCGGCTGCAGCAACTTGGAGAGACCGTCTTTTGCGCCACGCGCTACGGCAACGTGATGGCTTCGCGTGGATCTGTCATTCCGCTTTTTGTATCGCAACTCAAGGAGGGGCGGCCGCTGACAGTCACCGACCCGAACATGACCCGTTTCCTGATGTCATTGGAAGACTCTGTGGACCTGGTGCTGTATGCCTTCACCCATGGTCAGCAAGGTGACATTTTTGTGCAGAAGGCGCCTGCCTCAACCGTGGGAGACCTTGCACAAGCACTGAAAGAACTGTTTGGCCATCCCGAAAAGCAGACGCAGGTGATTGGAACGCGGCACGGTGAGAAGCTTTACGAATCGCTGATATCGCGTGAGGAGATGGCGCACGCCATCGACATGGGTGGTTACTACCGCATTCCTGCCGACAACCGCGACCTGAACTATGCCAAGTACTTCAGCGAGGGTGAGACCGATATTTCCACGCTGGACGATTACACCTCGCACAACACCAAGCGTCTGAACGTTGAAGAGGTCAAGTCCTTGCTGCTGACTCTGGACTACATCAAGGACGAGTTGCATGCTTAAAGTCATGACCATCGTCGGCACCCGGCCAGAACTCATCAAGATGAGTCGGGTGATCGCCGAATTCGACCGCCACACCCAGCATGTGCTGGTACACACCGGCCAAAACTACGACTACGAACTGAATCAGGTTTTCTTTGACGATCTGGAAATCCGTAAACCTGACCACTTTCTGGAAGCTGTGGGAGACAACGCGGCGCAAACCATTGCAAGGGTGATCGAGAAAGCCGACGAGGTGTTGGCCACTGAGCAGCCGGACGCTGTGATGCTGTATGGCGATACCAACTCCTGCTTGGCGGTAATTGCGGCAAAACGGCGGAAGGTACCGGTGTTCCATATGGAGGCAGGTAACCGGTGTTTCGACCAGCGCGTACCCGAGGAACTCAATCGCAAGGTGCTAGACCACCTGAGCGACATCAACTTGGTGCTGACCGAGCATGCGCGGCGCTATTTGATAGCGGAGGGCATCCGACCTGAAACGATCATCAAGACCGGATCGCACATGCGTGAAGTCTTGGATCACTACATGCCCAAGATCCAGGCCTCTGACGTACTCCAGCGTATGCAACTTGAGCAAGGGCGTTACTTCATCGTCAGTGCGCACAGGGAAGAAAATGTGGACTCGGAGGAGAACCTTCGGGACTTGCTGGTTACCCTGAACGCACTGGCAGAAACCTACGATGTGCCTGTGATCGTCTCGACCCATCCCAGAACCCGCAAGAGGCTCGACGCCCTGTCGGGAGTGGAACCTGATGCCAGAATTCAATTCATGAAGCCATTTGGCTTCTGTGACTACATTCGGCTGCAGATGGAGTCGTTATGCGTGATTTCCGACAGCGGAACGATCACAGAAGAAGCGTCTTTGTTGAATCTGCCTGCCATCACGATTCGCAATGCACACGAGCGCCCTGAAGGGATGGATGCCGGTACCCTGATCATGGCGGGCCTGACAAAAGACCGTGTCCTGGATGCGGTTCGAATCACAGTGGCGCAACACACTCGTGAGAAAGCCGCTGCACGCCCCGTGCAGGACTACGAAAACCCTTCGGTTTCCAAGCAAGTGCTTCGCATCGTGGAAAGCTACACCGATTACGTGAACCGAACGGTGTGGCACAAGGCCTTGTGAACCCATGACAACGTTGGTGACGGGCGCGAACGGGTTTGTTGGTTCTGCGCTTTGCGCAAGATTACGTAAAGACGGTACGCCTGTGCGAGGAGCCGTGAGATCGTCGAATGCGCGGCCCGGTGGAACTGAGGGCGTCACGATTGACGGCCTCGCTTCGGACACCGACTGGTCGGAAGCCCTGAAAAACGTGGAACAGGTCGTGCACTTGGCCGCTCGCGTGCACGTCATGAGCGACAAGAGCTCGGACCCATTGGCAGAGTTTCGTCGCGTGAATGTCGAAGGCACAGCTGCTCTTGCACGCCAGGCAGCGGTCGCGGGGGTGAGGCGCTTTGTTTATCTAAGCTCAGTCAAGGTGAACGGTGAATTCACGGAAGCGGGGCATCCGTTCACTGCAGATGATGCGCCTGCACCAGAAGACCCCTACGGCGTCTCCAAGCACGAGGCCGAGCAGCTGCTCCGACAGATTGCCGCTGAAACGGGCATGGAGGTAGTGATCATTCGGCCGCCTCTGGTGTATGGACCGGGCGTGAAAGCCAACTTCGAGTCCATGATGCGTTGGTTGGCGCTCGGTGTGCCGCTGCCACTGGCTGCTGTGACACGCAACCGCCGCAGCCTGGTGGCGCTGGACAACCTGGTGAACTTGATCGTGACGTGCTTGCACCACCCTGCAGCAGCCAACCAGACATTCCTGGTGAGTGACGGTGAAGACCTTTCAACGGCACAGCTGCTCAAGCGTATGGGTTCCGCGATGGGGCACCCGGCACGTCTGTTTTACCTGCCACCTGCACTGTTGCAGCTGGGGGCGACCGTATTGAATAAGCCGGGTATATACCAGCGCCTTTGCGGCTCATTGCAGCTAGACATTACCAAAACCCGCCAGCTGTTGGACTGGACTCCACCGGTGTCGGTGGATGAAGGGCTGCGGCGTGCCGCTGAAGGCTTTCCCCCATGAAGCGTTTATTTGACTTGATTGTGGCGTTGGCGGCGGCAGTGTTTCTTGCACTGCCGATCATGATGACGGCACTGGCCGTTCGTCTGACTTCGCCAGGACCCGCTCTTTACTGGAGCGACCGTGTGGGCCGCCACAACCGAATTTTCATAATGCCCAAGTTCCGCAGCATGCGCATCGACACACCAGCGGTGGCCACGCACTTGCTGCAGAACCCTGAACAGTGGCTCACACCCATCGGCTCTTTTTTGCGCAAATCCAGTCTGGACGAATTGCCCCAGTTGTGGAGCATCCTGAAAGGCGACATGAGCTTCGTAGGCCCCCGCCCGGCGCTGTTCAACCAAGATGACCTAATTGCGCTGCGCACAGAAAAGGGCGTGCACGAACTGGTGCCCGGCCTGACCGGGTGGGCGCAAGTCAATGGAAGGGATGAACTGCCGATTCCTCAGAAGGTGCAGCTGGATGTGGAGTATCTGGAGCGCGGATCGTTGCTTTTCGATATGAAGATACTTTGGTTGACAGCGTTGAAGGTTCTGGCAAGGGATGGAGTGTCACATTGAAGAAAAACACAGATCATCTTGAGGACTCAGGACTCAGGACTCAGGACTCAGGACTCAGGACTCAGGACCCAGGGGGATGGACGCCATGAAACAGCCTCTGTTTAAGCTGGCCGTCCCCATCCTGGCCTTGCCACGAGCAGCGAAGCGATTCGTCGCTTTGTCGGTCGATCTGGGCCTCTGCGTCCTGACCGTTTGGTTGGCTTTCTATCTGCGGCTGGGGGAGTTCGTTGCCTTGTCTGGCACCGCGTTGTGGGCGGTGGCTGCCTCAGTAGGCATAGCCCTACCCATCTTTGTGGTGTCTGGCCTGTACCGCGCCATCTTCCGCTACAGCGGCTGGCCAGCCTTGCTGGCTGTTGCCCGCGCAGTGGGCATTTACGGCTTGCTCTATGCCTCCATCTTTATGGCCATTGGCGTGGCCGGGGTGCCCCGCACGGTGGGCATCATCCAGCCGATTCTGTTGCTGTTGTTCGTGGGTGCATCGCGTGCGCTGGCCCGGGTCTGGCTGGGTGATCAGTATCTGAGCATCCTCAAGCGTGCTTCCCGCCCCAAGGTGCTGATCTACGGCGCAGGCACCACCGGCCGCCAGTTGGCTGCTGCCATGGCCAACAGCCACGAAATGCAGGTGGCGGGGTTCTTGGATGACGACGACCGCCTGCATGGCCACGTACTCAACGGCCAGCCCATTTACAACCCGGCCGACCTGGACAACCTGGCCACCACGCTCAATATCAGCGACGTGCTGCTGGCCATGCCCAGCTTGAGCCGCAAGCGCCGCAACGAGATCCTGAGCCAGATCCGAAGTGCTCACGTGGCCGTGCGTACCCTGCCCAGCGTGACCGACCTGGCCCAGGGAAAGGTCAGCATCTCGGATTTGCGGGAACTGGACATTGACGACTTGCTCGGCCGCGAACCTGTAACGCCCAATCACATCCTGCTGGTCAAGAACATCGTGGGCAAGGTGGTGTTGGTGACGGGCGCGGGCGGCTCCATTGGCAGCGAACTGTGCCGCCAGATCCTGGCGGTGAACCCCGCCAAGCTGCTGCTGATCGAGCAGAGCGAATTCGCCCTGTACGCCATTCACCAGGAACTGGAAGAGAAGCTAGCTGGGCTGGACGGCGTTACGCCACCCGTTCTGGTGCCTCTGCTGGCCTCGGTGCAGGACGATGACCGCATGCGCGAGATCATGTCCACCTGGCACCCGGACACGGTCTACCACGCCGCCGCCTACAAGCACGTACCGTTGGTGGAGCACAACCCGGCCGCAGGCATCAAGAACAACGTGTTGGGCACACTGCGTACCGCCCAGGCCGCGGCGGAAAACGGCGTGGCCGACTTCGTGCTGATCAGCACCGACAAGGCCGTGCGCCCCACCAACGTGATGGGGGCCAGCAAGCGCTTGGCCGAAATGGCGCTGCAGGCGCTGGCGGCCCACCAGGCGGGCAAACCAAGTGGTACCAAGTTCAGCATGGTCCGCTTTGGCAACGTGCTGGGCTCGTCGGGTTCGGTGGTGCCAAAGTTCCGCCAGCAGATACGCGACGGCGGGCCCATCACCCTCACGCACCCAGAAGTCACGCGCTACTTCATGACCATCCCGGAAGCGGCTCAGCTCGTCATCCAGGCCGGCGCCATGGCCAAGGGGGGTGATGTGTTTGTGCTGGACATGGGCCAGCCCGTGAAGATCATGGACCTGGCCCGGCGGATGGTGGAACTCTCGGGCCTGACGGTGAAAGACGAACAGAACCCCGAGGGCGACATCGAGATCGCCGTGACCGGCCTGCGCCCCGGCGAGAAGCTCTACGAAGAA
Organism: Serpentinimonas sp. SSL01; assembly: GCF_056323735.1. Taxonomy (NCBI): domain Bacteria; kingdom Pseudomonadati; phylum Pseudomonadota; class Betaproteobacteria; order Burkholderiales; family Comamonadaceae; genus Serpentinimonas; species Serpentinimonas sp. SSL01. Next base: position 2,068,737 of record NZ_CM150487.1, on the reverse strand, counting down.
CTACTGATCGGCGACAACCCCAAGCCCACCGTGCACCCCCGCATCATGAAGGCCCACGAAGAGTTCATCCCCTGGGCCGAATTCGAGGCCAAGCTCACCGCCCTGGAAATGGCTCTGAACGTGAACGACGTGGGCGTGATCCGCCTGATGATGCAGCAACTGGTGGCCGGATACATCCCCAGCGACGACATTGTCGACTGGGTGTACTTGGAGCAAGAGGCTGAAGCAAAGGCGATTGCATGAAGACCAATGTTCATCACTTGGTTGGTTGGAAGTTGTTTTGCGCGAAGTGTCGCGAGGGGGAGGACAGGTTTTGCCCGGTGGCCACTAGACGGCAACTGAACCGCTTCTACGCAAGGTATCGCTTGGCTACACACTTTGAAGCCGTGCATGCACATGGGTACAGCGAAAAGGCACTGCGCGGCTACACCGCTGGACTGCGTTTGCTTGCGGCTTACAGTGCCGCCGAACTGCTTGGCGAAGCCATTGGGAGCAACGTTACATCTTGGAAGATCCCCGATTCCGCCTTGGCGGCAGCGTTACGAAAAGTTCTGTTTCGACCTTCTGCGGATTCCAAAGGACTGTTCGCACAAGAAGGATTGCGAAAAAAGCTCCAGCTGTTCATGGACGGTGATATTGATATCCGCATTCCTGCTACAGCTTTACGTGTCATGGTGGCCCACGGAAGCTTCACGCCGACAGGAACGGACTCCCTGACAAAGGCGGGTGCCGAAGCGCTACAGCGACTGTCTGATGTTTTACTGCAGGAGTGCGAGCGGCGTTTTGGCGCCTGGTTGCATGAGATGCTGGCGCAGCGTGATGAGGCCGCATGACTCCGCGCGCTTCCGCACCAACCCGCAGGCGTTATTGAGGAAAGTTCGATGGAGTGCTAAACTCCACCACCAAAATTCAACGCCCAACTGTTCTCAGTTGGGCTTTTTTGTTGCCGGATTTCGCGACGCCACGCGGGTCAGAACAACCGGTGTTGGTCACCCGCATGGGTTCTGATGCGAGCAGGTCAGAGTCAAACTGACTTGCCCTCATTGACGGCAGCGGTGTGGCGACACCTGGGAAAGTTGGCGCAGCCGAGGAAGGGGCGTCCTGCGTTGGGGCCTGATTTGGCTGTGCGCTGAATCAGTGCCCCGCCGCATTTCGGACAGGTGGTGGTGCTGCTGTGGCGCTGTTGCAACGACGCGATGTGGGCGTTTCGGGTAGCCCAAGTCTTGGGCAGCATCCCGGTACGAAGCGCCTCGATCAACTGGGCCACTTCCTCATCCGAGAACAGCACGGTCTGCTTGCTCTGGATGTAGGTCGCGTAGCCCTCGGTCATCACATTGGGTGGCATCTGGGTTTTGAGCTGCGCCTCGCCCCAGAACATCACGACCGAATGCAGCTTGTCGTGGTCGACGCCCAGAAACTCGGCCAAGACTTTGGTGTGCCGATAGTTCTGGTGCAACGGGTTTTGAAACTGGTGCTTTTTGTCGTAGAGGCTCTGGGTCCACTGCTTGCCGTGCTCGTCGCCAAAGATCCAGCCGTTCATGTTTTTGGCCTCGACGACAAAAAGACCGAAGCGCGAGACGATGACGTGGTCGATTTGCGTGCTGCCGTTGGCCGTCGGAATCGTCACGTTGTTGATCGGGTGATAGATCTTGTCGTCTAGGAACAGCCGGTGCGCCAGCGCCCCCTGCGCTTCTCCCAGCCAGCCTTTGAACACCGACAGCAATGACATCTGCACTCCTTTGGGGTCTTGTGACGGCATCGATGATGCCAAACGATCCAGTTCAGGCCATCTTTACTCGTCGATGGCACCAGCGGGGTTGGGCTTGGTGGCTGCGCCAGCCTGCAAGCCAGCAAAAGCGCGCGCCACGGCTTGCACGATGGACGGCCAGATGCCGGGTTCGGCCAGCAAGGGCAGCTCCTTGGCCAGCACATTCGACAACTGGCCTTGATTGGCCTCGATCGAGCGAATGACGCGATCGATCTGCGCGTCAGGCATCTCGACGATGTCCTTGATCGCCGCCCGGGCCCGGGTGTGGCTGCGCAGGTAGCGCGACTGATTGCGCATGTCCACCCGGATGGTGCGCGCCAGCACATCGGCCAGATAGACCACGTGGGGCGTCAAATCCAGGTAGCGCCAGACCGGCCGCGCCACCGCCTCACCCGTGAACACGAAATTCGATCGAATGCCGTCGGGGTAAAGCGTCTGTTGCGGGCCAAACGCGTATGCCCCAGACAGAGCGCCCATCAGCGGGCTCGAGACCGTATCGAGGATGCGGTCGTATGCGCGCCGCTCTGCAGCGTCGCTGGTGATCAGCGACGAGAGCGGCAGGATCATCGGCTCTTTGACGACCCCGTCGCGGCGCAAGGCGTCGTTGACCAAAAACCGATGCACGCGCCCGTTGCCATCGGCCAGCGGGTGGATATAGACAAAACCAAAAGCCAGCACGGCACTGCGCAGCAGCGCCGACTGGCCCTGGGTGCGCTGCCAAAAGGCGCTGAGCCCGTCGAGCATGGCCCGTACCTCGTCTGCCGGCGGGGCCACGTAGTGCACCAGCTCTTGGTAACGGTGCACCTCACCCACAAACACCGGCGACTGGCGGATGCCGCAGCGCTGCAGCGTGGTGCGCTGGCCCAGAATCTCGGACTGCAGCTGCGCCAACGCGGCCTCGTCGAGTGGCAAGGCCCCCTGTCCGGTGCGCCGCGCCAGCACATCGGCAAAGCGCTGGATGCGATCGGCTTGATTGGCCTCACCCTCGATGGCAAAGCTCGATTTGCTTTCGCGCAGCGTCATCCAGACCGCCGAGCGCACGAGCAGATCTTCCCCAAACTCGAGTTCGAGCTCGTGCAGCAAGTGCGCAATATCGATCGCCAGCGCTGCCGCAAAAGCCCCGGTCTTGCGCACGATGGGGCAAAAGGCGGGCGTTCCGGGCAGGTTGTCGCGCACGCGCCAGCGGCGGTTGGGTGCAGAGCACTCGGGGGTTGCGGCCACCAGTTTGCGCGCATCGAGCACGTCCACATAGGGGCCGGCGATGGGCAGGCGCACATCCAGTTGACGCCCGGTGAGCCATTCGTACAAAAAACCCGCCTTCCTAGCGTATAGGCCACTGGGTTCGGCCTCAATCCAGCGCACCAGTTCGCCTGCATCGACCTGCGCGCACAAGCGCCAGAGCAGTTCCAGGTGCAAGACCTCGTGCTTGAGGTGGAAGGTCAGATGCCCACGCAAATCCGCGCTGGGCCGCATGGTTTCGACAAAGGTCTCGGTCTGGGTGCCATCGGCCAACTGCACCGTGGTGCGCCGGCCTCCGATGCGGCTGTGCAGCGCCAAGGGCATGACGAGCTCGAGGCCATATCGAGCCACCAACCAAGCGCCCCCGAGCAGGTTTTGCGTTTCCATGGCCGATTATGCGCAAAAAGGTGCTTGGGCGCTCAAAAACATGTTTACAAGCAGGAAGTCGCTCAAAAATATTACAGTGGCCGCTGGGGGGGGAGTCGGCACATGTCAACCATGGTGTAAACTGTCAACCAAGTCGTCAACCAAGCAATGATCGGAGTCTAGCAGTGAGCCAGAGGATGTCGAACGCGCCGGTGTACTACGCGCTCGCGCAGGCGCGCTTCAACCCTGTTGCCGCGATGTCCAAGTACGTGGATCAGATCCAGGATCGTCTGCGGCGCGAGGGCTATCCGTTGTTCGAGTCGCAACAGGTCACGCACTTGGTTGTGCCGGGGCCCGGCCTAGCGCTGCAAGCAGAGCCGCAGGTTGCGCAGGCGCCTCAGTGGCTCCTCACCCGCGGTGATCGAACGGCTGGGTTCATTCTCGCACCGTCGGCCATCACCTACCACACCACCCACTACGATACGCACAATGTGTTCATCCCGGAGTTGCTGCGCGGCTTGGCGGCCGTGCATGAGGTGGCAACCCTCGAGCACGTCAGTCGGTTGGGCCTTCGCTACCTAGATGCCGTGTGGCCTCGCGCCGGTGAGAGCCTGGAGCAGTATCTCGTCAGCGGATTGCATGGGTTCGAGTTCAATGCCGAGCTGCGCTACGGACTGACGGAAGCCGTCTTTGGCACGGACTCTGGCCCACTGGTGCAGACCGGGACGCTCGTGACCCGGGTGCACAGGATGGCTGCTCCCTTGGGGTTCCCGCCGGACATGCAGCCCAACGGCTTGATGATCGATCCGAAATTCGATCTGAAAGAGCCTTGGGCGCACGCGGTCATCGATACAGACCATTTTGTCGAAGGCCGCATGCCGATCGATCTGGACAAGCTGGGTGAGCAGTTGCTCTCGCTGCATGCGACCATCAAGTCTGCCTTCGGAGCGACGACGACGGATCATGCACGCGCCGCGTGGGCCTGAACCAGACTAAACAGACGCCATGTACACCTCGACCCCGTCTTCCAATCGAACGGTGCCGCTCGCCTCGCCTATCGGGGCCGCTGCCACAGCCTTTGCGCTGATCGGCTTTGCAGCGGGTGGCAGTGGCAGCGTTTTCGATATCTCTCACGCTAGGGAATGGCGCAGGATGTTGGAGGCGCGCGTTCCCATCCACATCGATGTGGGGATGACTGACGACAGCCAAGAGCAACGCCCTGACCTGCGGTCTGCCTCTGAGCACCTCGGCAACATCCGCCAGGTGTTGAACTCGGCCATCGCCGATCTGGCCACGGTGTTCGGCGTATCCAGGCAAGCGGTCTACAAGTGGATCGGCGGCGAGGCAACACCCGAGCCTGACAAGTTCGAGCGGATTCGCGCCCTCAGTCATGCCGCCGACGCTTTCCGAGACGCCCGAGTCGCCCGTGCGCCTTCCATGCTGAAGATGAAGGCCTTTGAGGGCCGGTCCCTGATGGATCTCGCTGCTGCCGGGCAGCTCTTACCATCGCACATCCAGTCGCTGATCGCCGAAGCCCAGGCTATGGATGCGGCCTACGACCGATCAGGCTTGGCGAAGTCGAAAGCGCAGCCCTCGGATGATTGGCGTACCGAGATGTCCATTCCCGGGTCCCTCGAGCGATAGGATTGGGGGGCGATGGATGCTGCCGCGCGATACCGACTGGCGACAGGGCGATCTTCTAAGCTGCGAGGCCGCTGCTGCATTGGAACTGGTCAGCGCGAACGACCAAGGGCGCCGCGTCATCGTCATCACCCATGATTGCGACTTTTGGAGCAAGGTTTATGGGAAGCGTTTTAGCCTTCCTGCGCAGAAGTGGGGCGAACGGGCAGAAATTGCCACGAAATTGCCACCAGGCTGCACTGGAAATGAAAGAGCACCCGCTTGATGATCTCTTAATCAATTGATTTGCAGGGAAATTTCTGGTCGGGGTGAGAGGATTCGAACCTCCGGCCTCTACGTCCCGAACGTAGCGCTCTACCAGGCTAAGCTACACCCCGTGTGTGGACTGTGCACCTTGCAACGCACCCCGTGCCTAGGCGGCGGTTTGTGCTAAGAGCGGCGCTCCAGCAGTGCAGCCGCCCATTGTATCAAAGCCTCGCGGCCGGGGCTGGTCGGTAGGGTTTGGGCGGCGGCGATGGCGCGCTGGGCTTGGGCTTGGGCAGCCAAGCGCGCGTCGGCCAAGCCGCCGCTGCGGCGCACGATTTGGATGATCTCGGGCAGCTGGGCGCTGTTGCCTTGCTCGATGGCGGCGCGGATCAGGGCCGCTTCGCTGGGGCTGCAGCGTTGCAGGGTGCAGATCAGGGGCAGCGTGACCTTGCCTTCGCGCAGGTCGTCGCCCAGGCTTTTACCCATTTCATCGACTTCGCCTTCGTAGTCGAGCACGTCGTCGATGACTTGGAAGGCGGCGCCGAGCGACTGCCCGTAGTCGGCGCAGTGGGCTTCGGTGGCGGCGTCGCTCTGGGCCAGGATGGCGGCTAGGCGGGCGCTGGCTTCAAACAGTTTGGCGGTCTTGGCGCGGATCACGCGCAGGTAGGCGGCTTCGTCGAGCGCGGCGTCGTGCATCTGCATCAGCTGCAACACCTCGCCCTCGGCGATCACGTTGGTGGCGTCGGCGAGCACGTCCATGACGCGCATCAGCCCGGCTTGCACCATCATCTGGAAGGCGCGCGAGTACAAAAAATCGCCCACCAGCACGCTGGCGGCGTTGCCAAACAGGTGGTTGGCGGTGTCGCGGCCGCGGCGCAGGGCCGACTCATCGACCACGTCGTCGTGCAGCAAGGTGGCGGTGTGGATGAACTCGACCACCGCCGCTAGGCTGTGGCGGCGGGCGTCGGTGCAGCCCAGCGCTTGGCACATCAGCAGCAGCAGCGCCGGGCGCACCCGTTTGCCGCCGGCGCCGATGATGTATTCGGCCACCTGGCCCACCAGCAACACCTCGCTGCCCAGCTGTTGGCGGATCACGCCATCGACCACTTGCATGTCATCCGCGACCAGCGCCAGGGCAGGAGCAGGGGAGGCGGTGGCAGGGGTGTGGGTGGCGGAAGGGGGCACGGCGCTCAATGAATCGGGTGCTTTGCGTAGCGATGAAAATATAGTCAGGATTATAAAGAGGCCCTCAGGCCTGATTGAACGGTGCGGCTAAAGCCGATCTGTGCTATCATGGCGGTCTTTGCCAAAAACAGCTGCCTGCGGGTGGTGTTGCTTTGGCTGCTGGCGCTTTAGGTCCGTAGCCAGCGGGGTGGATGCAGCTTTGGGCTGCAGTCGGCTCAAAAGACGAATCATGGACCGGGTTTGCGAGGAGGCTGGGCGCCCGTGCCGGGTGCTTGGCCGTTTGAACTCGATGGAGTAATTCTACATGGCGAAGAAAATCGTCGGCTTCATCAAGCTGCAGGTGCCAGCTTGTAAGGCCAACCCCTCCCCCCCGATCGGTCCGGCGCTGGGTCAGCGCGGGCTCAACATCATGGAGTTCTGCAAGGCCTTCAATGCCCAAACCCAGGGCATGGAGCCGGGCTTGCCGCTGCCGGTGGTCATCACCGCGTTTGCCGACAAGAGCTTCACCTTCATCATCAAAACCCCGCCGGCCACGACGCTGATCAAAAAATCGATCAAGCTCGACAAAGGCTCGCCGGTGCCGAGCAAGCAAAAGGTCGGCAAGATCACCCGGGCCCAGCTCGAAGAGATCGCCAAGACCAAGATGAAAGACATGAACGCGGCCAGCATCGATGCCGCTGTGCGCACCATCGCCGGCTCGGCCCGCTCGATGGGCGTGATCGTGGAGGGCGTGTGAGATGGCAAAGCTGAGCAAAAAACAAAAAGCGCTGCAAGGCGTGGTTGACTCCACCAAGCTGTACCCGGTAGCCACCGCGCTGGGCATGGTCAAGCAGCACGCCACGGCCAAGTTCGATGAGTCCATCGACGTGGCGGTGCAGCTGGGCGTGGACGCCAAAAAATCCGACCAAGTGGTGCGCGGCGCCGTGGTGCTGCCCAACGGCACCGGCAAGACCAAGCGCGTGGCGGTGTTCGCCCAAGGCGCCAAGGCCGACGAAGCGCGCGCCGCGGGCGCCGACGTGGTGGGTTTTGACGACCTCGCCGCCGACGTCAAGGCCGGCAAGCTGGACTTCGACGTGGTGATCGCCTCGCCCGACGCCATGCGCGTGGTGGGTGCGCTGGGCCAGATTCTGGGTCCGCGCGGCCTGATGCCCAACCCCAAGGTCGGCACCGTGACGCCCGACGTGGCCACGGCGGTGCGCAACGCCAAGGCCGGGCAGGTACAGTTCCGGGTTGACAAAGCCGGCATCGTGCACGGCACCATCGGCCGGCGCTCTTTCGACGACGCCAAGTTGCTGGGCAACCTGCAAGCCCTGCTCGAGGCCCTGAACAAGGCCAAGCCGGCTTCGTCCAAGGGTCAGTACCTGCGCAAGGTGGCGATTTCGTCCACCATGGGCCTGGGGGTGCGGGTCGAGGTGCCCTCGATCGCGGCGGTGCAAGCGGCCTAAATCCGGGCGGCTGTGCCGACACAAAATTCCCGGTTGCTGCGGCGCCCCCTCGGGGGTGCGGCGGTGGCCGTGGGTGGTGGGTCTGGGGGCGCGCAACGCACCGCCAGAGTCATCCAGGACCGCTGGTGCGCGGCCGGGCTTGCCCGGGTTGCGCTTAATTTCTGCACCGAAGCCAGCGCAGATGGCGATCCCGCCGCGAACGGAAAATTTTTTCCCGCAACGGTTGGTCGCTGCAATCAGGTGCATGGCCAAGGGCGCAAAGCCCGCAACCATGCTTTTTTGAGGAGTTGACCTTGAGTTTGAACCGCAGTGAGAAGCAGGCCGTCATCGACGAGGTGGCGGCGCTCGCAGCAAAAGCTCAAACGCTCGTGATGGCGGAATACCGTGGCATCAAGGTCGCCGACCTGACCCAGTTGCGTGTCAAAGCCCGCAGCGAAGGTGTGTTTCTGGGGGTTCTCAAGAACACCCTGGCACGCCGCGCAGTGGCTGGCACCGGCTTTGAGGCAGGCGCCGACCAGATGTCCGGGCCGCTGATCTATGGCTTTTCCCAAGACGCCGTGGCCGCCGCCAAAGTGGTGGCCGACTTCGCCAAGACCAACGACAAGTTGGTCATTCGCGGTGGCGTGTTTGCCGGCAAAGCCCTGGACGTCAATGGCGTGAAGCAACTGGCCAGCATTCCCCCCAAGGAAGTGCTGTTGGCGCAGTTGCTGGGCTTGATGCAATCCCCGATCTCGCGCACTGCGCGCGTACTGGCCGCCGTGGCCGAGAAAAAAGGCGAGGCCGTGGCGGCCTAAGCGCCCCCTTAGCCCGACCCCAACCGTTTGTTAGGAAATTTGAAAATGGCATTCGATAAAGACGCATTTCTGACCGCTCTCGACAGCATGACGGTCATGGAACTCAACGAGCTGGTGAAAGCCATCGAAGAGAAGTTTGGTGTGAGCGCTGCCGCCATGGCCGCTCCCGCTGCGGGCGGTGGCGCTGCCACGGCCGCCGTGGCCGAAGAGAAAACCGATTTCGACGTGGTGCTCAAAGAAGCTGGCGCCAACAAGGTGTCGGTCATCAAGGCGGTGCGCGAAATCACCGGCTTGGGCCTGAAAGAAGCCAAAGACCTGGTCGATGGCGCGCCCAAGACGGTCAAGGAAGCCATGCCCAAGGCCGACGCCGAAGCCGCCAAGAAAAAGCTCGAAGACGCGGGCGCCAAGGCCGAGCTCAAGTAAGCCGTTGCCTTCAAAGGCTGGAGAGCCCCTCAGTGGGCTTTCCAGCCTTTTTGCGCTCGAGGTGGTTGCGGTGGTCGGCACCGCCCTCGAGCGTCAGAGCGCACAGCCAAGGCCGCCGCCCCAGCGGTTTTGGCTGTGTCTTCTCAAGCCCGGAGATCTCATGGCTCAAACGTACTCATTCACCGAACGCAAACGCATCCGCAAAAGCTTCGGCAGCCGCGAAAACGTGCTGGAAATCCCCTACCTGTTGCAGATGCAGAAGGACGCCTACACCGCCTTTTTGCAGGTGGACCAGCACCCACGCAAGCGCGCCCCCGAGGGCTTGCAAGCGGCATTCGAGTCGGCGTTCCCGATCGTCTCGCACAACGGCTACGTCGAGATGAAGTTCGTCGAGTACAACCTGGCCCGGCCGGTGTTCGACGTGCGCGAGTGCCAAACGCGCGGCCTGACCTATGCGTCGGCGGTGCGCGCGCGCGTGCAGCTCATCATCTACGACCGCGAATCGTCCACCAGCCAGTCCAAGGTGGTCAAAGAGGTCAAGGAGCAAGAGGTTTACATGGGCGAAGTGCCGCTCATGACCGACAAGGGCTCGTTCATCGTCAACGGCACCGAGCGCGTGATCGTCTCGCAGCTGCACCGCTCGCCGGGCGTGTTTTTTGAGCACGACAAGGGCAAGACCCACAGCTCGGGCAAACTGCTGTTTTCGGCCCGCATCATCCCCTACCGCGGCTCGTGGCTCGACTTTGAGTTCGACCCCAAAGACCTGCTGTTTTTCCGCGTTGACCGCCGGCGCAAGATGCCGGTCACCATTTTGCTCAAGGCCATTGGCCTGAACCCCGAGCAGATTTTGGCCAACTTCTTCGTCAACGACCACTTCCGCCTGATGGAAAGCGGCGCCCAGATGGCGCTGGTGACCGAGCGCCTGCGCGGCGAGGTGGCGCGCTTTGACCTCACCGACCCCAGCGGCAAGGTGGTGGTGGCCAAAGACAAGCGCATCACGGCGCGGCACACGCGCGAACTCGAGCAGGCCAAGGTCACGCACATCAGCGTGCCCGAAGACTTTTTGCTCGGGCGCGTGGTGGCGCGCAACATCATCGACCCCGAAAGCGGCGAACTGCTGGCGCGGGCCAACGACGAACTCACCGAGACCTTGCTGAAAAAACTGCGCAGCGCCGGCATCACCGATCTGGCGTGCATTTTCACCAACGAGCTCGACCAAGGCGCCTACATCAGCCAGACCCTGCGCAGCGACGAAACCGCCGACGAGTTCGCCGCCCGGGTGGCGATCTACCGCATGATGCGCCCCGGCGAGCCGCCGACCGAAGACGCGGTGCAGGCGCTGTTTCACCGCCTGTTCTACAACCCCGACACCTACGACCTGTCGCGCGTCGGGCGCATGAAGTTCAACGCCCGCGTCGGGCGCCCGAGCAGCACCGGTGCCATGGTGCTGTCGAACGAGGACATCCTCGACGTGGTCAAAATTCTGGTCGATCTGCGCAACGGCAAGGGCGAAGTCGATGACATCGACCACTTGGGCAACCGGCGCGTGCGCTGCGTGGGCGAGCTGGCCGAAAACCAGTACCGCACCGGCTTGGCGCGGATCGAAAAAGCGGTGAAAGAGCGCCTCGGCCAAGCCGAGCAAGAGCCGCTGATGCCGCACGACCTGATCAACTCCAAGCCGATTTCGGCCGCGCTCAAAGAGTTCTTTGGCGCCTCGCAGCTGAGCCAGTTCATGGATCAGACCAACCCGCTGGCCGAGATCACGCACAAGCGCCGCGTGTCGGCGTTGGGCCCGGGCGGCCTGACGCGCGAGCGCGCCGGCTTCGAGGTGCGCGACGTGCACGTGACGCACTACGGCCGCGTGTGCCCGATCGAAACCCCAGAAGGCCCGAACATTGGCCTGATCAACTCGCTGGCGCTGTATGCGCGCCTGAACGAGTACGGCTTCATCGAAACCCCCTACCGCCGCGTAGTGGATGCCAAGGTGACCAAGCAGATCGACTACCTGTCGGCGATCGAAGAAGGCAAGTACGTGATCGCGCAGGCCAACGCCGCGCTGGACGCCGAAGGCCGCCTGAGCGACGAGCTGGTGAGCGCACGTGAAAAGGGCGAGTCGATCCTGACGCCGCCCGAAACCGTGCAGTACATGGACGTGTCGCCGGCGCAGATCGTGTCGGTGGCGGCCTCGCTGGTGCCGTTCCTCGAGCACGACGACGCCAACCGCGCGCTCATGGGCGCCAACATGTCGCGCCAAGCGGTGCCGACGCTGCGGCCCGAAAAACCGCTGGTGGGCACCGGCATCGAGCGCGTGGCGGCGATCGACTCGGGCACCGTGGTGGTGGCCAAGCGCGGCGGGCGTGTCGATTACGTCGATGCCTCGCGCATCGTGGTGCGCGTGGCCGACGCCGAGGCCGTGGCCGGTGAGGTCGGGGTCGATATCTACAACCTGATCAAGTACCAGCGCAGCAACCAGAACACCAACATCCACCAGCGCCCGATCGTGAAAAAGGGCGACCTGATCCACGCCGGCGCGGTGATCGCCGACGGCGCCTCGACCGACCTGGGTGAGATCTCGATCGGCCAGAACATGCTGATCGCCTTCATGCCCTGGAACGGCTACAACTTCGAGGACTCGATCCTGATCAGCGAGCGCGTGGTGGCCGAAGACCGCTACACCAGCATCCACATCGAAGAACTGGTGGTGATGGCGCGCGACACCAAGCTCGGGGCCGAAGACATCACGCGCGACATCCCCAACCTGGCCGAGCAGCAGATCAACCGGCTCGACGAATCCGGCATCATCTACGTCGGCGCCGAGGTGCTGCCCGGCGACGTGCTGGTGGGCAAGGTCACGCCCAAGGGCGAAACCACGCTCACGCCCGAAGAAAAACTGCTGCGCGCCATTTTTGGCGAAAAAGCCTCGGACGTCAAAGACACCTCGCTGCGCGTCGATCAAGGCTCGCAGGGCACGGTGATCGACGTGCAGGTGTTCACGCGCGAAGGCATCCAGCGCGACAAGCGTGCGCAGCAGATCATCGACGACGAGCTCAAGCGCTTCCGCCTCGACCTCAACGACCGCTTGCGCATCGTTGAGGCCGACGCCTATGACCGGATCGAAAAGCTGCTGCTGGGCAAAACCGCCAACGGCGGCCCCAAGCGCTTGGCCAAAGGCGCCAAGATCGAGCGCGCCTACTTGGCCGAGGTGGACAAGTTCCATTGGTTCGACATCCGCCCCGCCGACGACCAGGTGGCGGCACAGCTCGAGTCGATCAAAAACGCGCTCGACTCCACGCGCCACAGCTTCGATTTGGCCTTTGAAGAAAAGCGCAAGAAGCTCACCCAAGGCGACGAGCTGCCGGCGGGCGTGCTCAAGATGGTCAAGGTCTATTTGGCTGTCAAACGCCGCTTGCAGCCCGGCGACAAAATGGCCGGCCGCCACGGCAACAAGGGTGTGGTCTCCAAGATCACCCCGGTCGAAGACATGCCCTACATGGCCGACGGCACGCCGGTCGATATCGTGCTCAACCCGCTGGGCGTGCCCTCGCGCATGAACATCGGCCAGGTGCTCGAGGTGCACTTGGGCTGGGCCGCCAAGGGGCTGGGCCAGCGCTTGGGCGATATGTTGCAGCGCCAGGCCGCCGCCGCCGAGGTGCGCCAGTATCTTGAGCAGATCTACAACCGCACTGGGCGCAAGGAAAACCTGGCCGACCTGAGCGACGACGAAGTGCGCGCCATGGCGGCCGAGCTGAGCAAGGGCGTGCCCTTTGCCTCGCCGGTGTTCGACGGCGCCTCCGAGGCCGAGATCTTCGACATGCTCAAGCTCGCCTACCCCGACGACGTGGCCAAGGCCAAGGGCCTCACCCCCACCCGCACCCAGGCGCAGCTGTACGATGGCCGCACCGGCGACGCCTTCGAGCGCGTGACCACCGTGGGCTACATGCACTACCTCAAGCTGCACCACTTGGTCGATGACAAGATGCACGCGCGCTCCACCGGCCCGTACTCGCTCGTCACCCAGCAGCCGCTGGGCGGCAAGGCGCAGTTCGGCGGCCAGCGTTTCGGTGAGATGGAGGTCTGGGCGCTCGAAGCCTACGGCGCCAGCTACGTGCTGCAAGAGATGCTCACCGTCAAGTCCGACGACGTGCAGGGCCGCACCAAGGTCTATGAGAGCATCGTCAAGGGCGAGCACGCCATCGACGCCGGCATGCCGGAGTCGTTCAACGTGCTGGTCAAGGAAATCCGATCCCTCGGCATCGACATCGAGCTCGAGCGCGGCTGAACCCTGAACCCGTAAAGGAAACCCGGATATGAAACACTTCCTCGACCTGTTCAAGCAGATCACCCCCGACGAGCATTTCGATGCCATCAAGATCGGGCTGGCCTCGCCCGAGAAAATCCGCTCCTGGTCTTTTGGCGAAGTCAAAAAGCCCGAGACCATCAACTACCGCACCTTCAAGCCCGAGCGCGACGGCCTGTTCTGCGCCAAGATCTTTGGCCCGATCAAAGACTACGAGTGCCTGTGCGGCAAGTACAAGCGCCTCAAGCACCGCGGCGTGATCTGCGAGAAGTGCGGCGTCGAAGTCACGCAGACCAAGGTGCGCCGCGAGCGCATGGGCCACATCGATTTGGCCGCGCCCTGCGCCCACATCTGGTTCCTCAAGAGCCTGCCCAGCCGCCTCGGCATGGTGCTCGACATGACGCTGCGCGACATCGAGCGCGTGCTCTACTTTGAAGCCTACGTGGTGGTCGATCCGGGCATGACGCCCCTGAAAAAATTCGCCATCATGAGCGAAGACGACTTCGACGCCAAAGAGCGCGAGTACGGCGACGAGTTCGTGGCCAAAATGGGCGCCGAGGGCATCCAAGAGCTGCTGGCCAGCATCGACATCGACGGCGAGATCGAGCGCCTGCGCAACGACCTCACCGGCTCCGAGCTCAAGGTCAAGAAAAACGCCAAGCGCCTCAAGGTGCTGGAGGCCTTCAAAAAATCGGACATCAAACCCGAGTGGATGGTGCTCGACGTGCTGCCGGTGCTGCCGCCCGACCTGCGCCCGCTGGTGCCGCTCGACGGCGGCCGCTTTGCCACCTCCGACCTCAACGACCTGTACCGGCGCGTGATCAACCGCAACAGCCGCCTCAAGCGCCTGCTCGAGCTCAAAGCGCCCGAGATCATCGCGCGCAACGAAAAGCGCATGTTGCAAGAGGCAGTCGATAGCCTGCTCGACAACGGCCGCCGCGGCAAGGCCATGACCGGCGCCAACAAGCGCGCCCTCAAGTCGCTGGCCGACATGATCAAGGGCAAGGGCGGGCGCTTCCGCCAAAACTTGCTCGGCAAGCGGGTCGATTACTCGGGCCGCTCGGTCATCACCGTGGGCCCCACGCTCAAGCTGCACCAGTGCGGTCTGCCCAAGCTGATGGCGCTGGAACTGTTCAAGCCCTTCATCTTTGCGCGCCTCGAGCAGATGGGCATCGCCACCACCATCAAGGCGGCCAAAAAAGAAGTCGAAGCCGGCACGCCGGTGGTCTGGGACATCCTCGAAGAGGTGATCCGCGAGCACCCGGTGCTGCTCAACCGCGCCCCGACGCTGCACCGCCTCGGCATCCAAGCCTTTGAGCCGCTGCTGATCGAGGGCAAGGCGATCCAGTTGCACCCGCTGGTGTGTTCGGCCTTCAACGCCGACTTCGACGGCGACCAAATGGCGGTGCACATTCCGCTGTCGGTCGAGGCGCAGATGGAAGCGCGCACGCTCATGTTGTCGTCCAACAACGTGCTGTTCCCGGCCAACGGCGAGCCCTCGATCGTGCCCTCGCAAGACGTGGTGCTGGGCCTGTACTACACCACCCGCGAGCGCATCAACGGCCGCGGCGAAGGCATGGTCTTTGCCGACATCGCCGAGGTGCAGCGCGCGCTCGACGCCGGCGTGGTCGAGCTGACGGCGCGCGTCAGGGTGCGCCTGACCGAGCACCTGAAAAACAAAGAAGACGGCCAGCTGGTGCCGGTCACCAAGCTGGTGCAGACCACCGTGGGCCGTGCCCTGCTGAGCGAGATTTTGCCGCGTGGCCTGCCCTTCGAGCTCATCAACAAGGCGCTCAAGAAGAAGGAAATCTCCAAGCTCATCAACGCCTCGTTTCGCAAATGCGGCCTCAAAGAGACGGTGGTGTTTGCCGACAAGCTGCTGCAAAACGGCTTCAGGTTGGCCACCCGCGCCGGCATCTCGATCGCCATCGACGACATGCTGGTGCCGACCGAAAAGCACACCATCATCGCCCGCGCCGAGTCCGAGGTCAAAGAGATCGCGCAGCAGTATTCGTCGGGTCTGGTGACTGCGGGCGAGCGCTACAACAAGGTGGTGGACATCTGGGGCAAGGCCGGTGACGACATCTCCAAGGTGATGATGGAGCGCCTGAAAAAGGAAAAAACCATCGACCGCCACGGCAACGAGGTCGATCAGGAGTCGTTCAACTCGATCTATATGATGGCCGACTCGGGCGCGCGCGGTTCGGCGGCGCAGATCCGCCAGCTCGCCGGCATGCGCGGCCTGATGGCCAAGCCCGACGGCTCGATCATCGAAACCCCGATCACGGCCAACTTCCGCGAAGGCCTGAACGTGCTGCAGTACTTCATCAGCACCCACGGCGCGCGCAAGGGGCTGGCCGACACGGCGCTGAAAACCGCCAACTCGGGCTACCTGACGCGGCGTTTGGTTGACGTGACGCAAGACCTGGTGGTGACCGAAGACGACTGCGGCACCGGCAACGGCACCCTGATGCGCGCCATCGTCGAGGGCGGCGAGGTGATCGAGTCGCTGCGCGACCGCATTTTGGGCCGCACGGCGGCCGACGACGTGCTCAACCCCGAAACCCAGCAGGTGGTGATCGCGGCCGGCCAGATCGTCGATGAAGACGGCTGCGACCTGATCGACTCGCTGGGCATCGACGAGGTGCGCGTGCGCACGGCCCTGACCTGCGAAACCCGCTTTGGCCTGTGCGCCAAGTGCTACGGCCGCGACCTCGGCCGCGGCGGCCCGGTGAACATCGGCGAAGCGGTGGGCGTGATCGCCGCGCAGTCGATCGGCGAGCCGGGTACGCAGCTCACCATGCGCACCTTCCACATCGGCGGCGCGGCCTCGCGCGCGGCGGTGGCGTCCAGCGTCGAAGCCAAGTCCAGCGGCAGCGTCGGCTTCAACGCCACCATGCGCTACGTCACCAACTCCAAGGGCGAGCTGGCGGTGATCGCGCGCTCGGGCGAAATCGTGATCCACGACGAAAACGGGCTGGTGCGCGAGCGCCACAAAGTGCCCTACGGTGCAATTTTGGCGGTGCGCGCCGACCAAGCCATCAAGGCCGGCACCATCTTGGCCAACTGGGACCCGCTCACGCGCCCGATCATCACCGAGTTCGCCGGCACGGTGAAGTTCGAGAACGTGCAAGAGGGCATGACGGTGGCCAAGCAGGTCGATGACGTGACCGGCCTGAGCACGCTGGTGGTGATCGACCCCAAACGGCGCGGCGCCACCAAGGTGGTGCGGCCGCAGGTCAAGCTGATCGACGCCAGCGGCAACGAGGTCAAGATTCCGGGCACCGACCACTCGGTGACCATCGGCTTCCAAGTCGGCGCCCTGATCCAGGTGCGCGACGGCCAAGACGTGGGCCCCGGCGAGGTGCTGGCGCGCATTCCCGTTGAGGGCCAGAAAACGCGCGACATCACCGGCGGTCTGCCGCGCGTGGCCGAGCTGTTCGAGGCGCGCTCGCCCAAAGACAAGGGCATCTTGGCTGAAATCACCGGCACCGTGAGCTTTGGCAAAGAGACCAAAGGCAAGGTGCGGCTGCAGATCACCGACCCCGACGGCAAGGTGGCCGAAGAGCTGGTGCCCAAAGAGAAAAACATCCTGGTGCACGAAGGCCAGGTGGTGAACAAGGGCGAATCGATCGTCGATGGCCCGGCCGACCCGCAAGACATTCTGCGCCTGCTGGGCATCGAGGAGCTGTCGCGCTACATCGTCGATGAGGTGCAAGACGTCTATCGCTTGCAGGGCGTGAAGATCAACGACAAGCACATCGAGGTGATCGTGCGCCAGATGCTGCGCCGCGTGGTGGTGAGCAACCCGGGCGACTCGAACTACATCGGCGGCGAGCAGGTCGAGCGCTCCGAGATCCTCAACACCAACGACGCGTTGATGAAAGAAGGCAAGACCCCGGCGAGCTACACCAACGTGTTGCTGGGCATCACCAAGGCCTCGCTGTCGACCGACTCGTTTATCTCGGCGGCCTCGTTCCAAGAGACCACGCGCGTGCTCACCGAAGCCGCGATCATGGGCAAGACCGACGAGCTGCGCGGCCTGAAAGAGAACGTGATCGTCGGGCGCCTGATTCCGGCCGGCACCGGCATGGCCTTCCACCAAGCGCGCCACGCCAAAGAGCGCATGGACGACGAAGAGCGCCGCGCCATCGCCGAGGCCGATGCGGTGGCGTTGGCCACCAGCTTGGCCGAGGCCGACGGCGACAGCCGCGCGGAGTGAAGCCGGCGCTGGCCGACCAGCTGGCTGCTGCCGCCCGCCTGCTGGCGGCGGTGGCCGCTGGCCAGTCGCTCAGCACCGCCTTGCCGGCGCTGCCCCCCAGCCTGCGGCCGGGGGTGCAGGCGCTGGTGTTTGATGCGCTGCGCCATTGGGGCCTGTCGATGGCGCTGCGGCGGCTGCTGTGCCGCCAGGCGCCGCCGCCTTTGGCCGCGGCCTTGCTCGAGCTCACGCTGGGCTTGCTGGATGCGGCGGCTGAGGCGGCAGAGGCCAGCGCGGTGGCGGGTGCAGATGCCGCCATTCCTGACACTGCTACAGCCGCAGCAATCGCTGTCAATCAAGCCCTCCCGCGCCATGCAGCCGCAGCACCCCAGCGCCAGCCCCTAGGGGCGCCGGCGCGGCCGCTGTACCCTGCCCACACGCTGGTCGATCAGGCCGTGGCCGCCTTGCACCCGCTGCGCCTGCCGCCGGCGCTCAAGGGGCTCATCAACGCTTGCCTGCGCCGCTTCGTGCGCGAACGCGCCGCGCTGCGCGCGCAAGCCCTGCACGACCCGGTGGCGCGCTGGAACCACCCGTTGTGGTGGCTCGAGCGGCTGCAGCGCGACCACCCCCAGCACTGGGAACAGATCGTGGCCGCCAACCAGCGCGCTGCGCCGATGGTGCTGCGCGTCAACCGGCGCCGCTGCAGCCGCGCCGACTATCTGCAGCACCTGCAGCAGGCAGGCCAAGAGGCCACGCCATGGGGCGCCGACGGCGTGCAACTGGCGCAACCGCTGCCCGTGGAGCAGCTGCCGGGCTGGGCGCAGGGTTGGGTGTCGGTGCAAGACGGCGCCGCGCAACTGGCGGCGCCCTTGCTGCTGGGGGCGGTGGACGCAGCGGCACTGGGAGCGCCCAGCCAGCCAGAGCCGAGCGCGCAAGCAGTGGCATCTGCAGGGCTGGGGGCGACCACACCCCGGCTGCGCATTTTGGATGCCTGCGCCGCGCCGGGCGGCAAGACCGCGCACCTGCTCGAAGCCGCCGACGCCGAGCTGTGGGCGCTCGACCTCGACCCACAGCGCTGCGAGCGCATCGCGCACAACCTGCAGCGCTTGGGGCTGCAGGCGCAGGTGCGCTGTGGCGACGCCGCCGACCCCGGCCCATGGTGGGACGGCCAGCCCTTTGACGCCATTTTGCTCGACGCCCCGTGCAGCGCCAGCGGCATCGTGCGCCGTCACCCCGATGTGCTCTGGCTGCGCCGCCCCAGCGACATCGCGCAGCTGGCGGCACAACAGCGTCGCCTGCTCGAGGCCCTGTGGCCGCTGCTGCGCCCCGGCGGGCACTTGCTCTACGCCACCTGTTCGGTGTTTGTGCCCGAGAGCGAGGGCGTGGTGCAAGCCTTTGTACAACAGCACAGCGATGCCCAGCGCCTGCCGGCGCCGGGGCAGCTGCTGCCCGGCTGTGGTGCCAGCGCCACAGCCGGCGCCAACGCAGCAGCGCACGCCAGCGGGTCGATCGGTGACAATCTGGCGCGTGAAACCGATGGATTTTTCTACGCCCTGTTGCGCAAACGCGCCTGAGGCCGCCCGTCCTGCGGCGGCGCGGGGGGCGTTGCCTTGCGTACGCCCGGTGCCGGCTTGGCCTGTCCGCACACGGCGCGCCGTGCTGCACTGGCTGCTGGCCCTGTGCTGCCTGAGTTTGGCTGGCACCAGCTGGGCCAGTGCGCCGCTGCCGGTGCAGCTGCTGCGCGATGCCGAGGGCCTGAGCTTGAGCGCGCGCCTGGCGCCCGAGCTGCCGACCGACCTCGAGGCGGTGTTGCTGCGCGGGGTGCCGGTGCACTTTGTCTGGCAGGCCGAGGTGCGCCAGCCGCGCTGGTACTGGACTGCGCGCTACTTGGGCTCGGTGCAGCGCGTGGTGCGCGTGGCCTACCAGCCCCTGACGGGGCGCTGGCGCGTGAGCGTCAACTCCGGTCCGGTGGGCGAGGCCGCCTTGGGTACCGCGTTGCACCAGAACCTCGACAGCTTTGCCGACGCGATGGCTGCAGCCACCGCAGTCTCGCGCTGGCGTTTGCTGGGTGCCGCCGAGCTGCCCGCCAGCGGCGCGCTGCGGGTCGATTTCGAGTTCCGGCTCGACGACCGGCTGCTGCCGCGCCCGTTCCAGCTCGTGGCGCCACAGAATGAAGGTTGGTCGGTGCTCTACCGCCATACCCTGCGCTTGGATGCAGGCGGAAACTGAACCCCGCCCTCGGCCGATGCCACACCCATCCAGCGCATGAACGCCACCTCCATCCGACCTCTGGGCGCCGCCGCCCGGCGCTGGTTGGCGGCGTTGCTGCTCATTTTGGTTGGCGGCGTGGTGATGGTGTTGTTTTTCATGCTCACCGTGGCCACCGACCACCGCGCCTTCGAGGCCGACGGCTACGTCTATCTGGTCTGGCTCAACGTGGGGGTGGCGGGCCTGCTGGGCGTGCTGCTGCTGTGGCTGGCCTACAAACTGGCCAGCCGCTGGCGGCGCAAGCGCTTTGGCAGTCGCTTGCAGGTCAAGCTGGCGGCCATTTTTGCCTTGGTCGGTTTCCTGCCCGGTTTGCTGATCTACGTGGTCTCGTACCAGTTCGTGTCGCGCTCGATCGAGACCTGGTTCGACGTGCGCGTTGAAGCCGCGCTCAGCGCCGGCCTCAACTTGGGGCGCACCACGATCGAGACCTTGGCCGCCGATCTGGCCTCCAAAGCGCGTGGTGCCGCCCTGAGGCTGGGCGAGCAAAGCGACGTGGCGGCCGCACTCAGCCTCGAGGGCCTGCGCGTCCAGATGCAGGCCCACGACATGGTGCTGTGGAGCGCCACCGGGCGCGCCATCGGCTCGGCGGGTGAATCGCGCTTCGAATTGTTGCCTGCAGCGCCCGCGCCCGAGCTGTTGCGGCTGGTGCGCGCCCAGCGCTCGATCACCCGCATCGAAGGTCTGGAAGAGCTCGAAACGCTGGAAGAGCCGCAGCAGGTGCTGCAGTTGCCGGCCGCGCAGCTGCCGCGCATCCGCGTGCTGGTGCTGGTCGAGCCGCACGGCTTTGGCATCGGCCTAGAGCCGCGTTTTTTGCAAGTGGTGTCCATCTTGCCCGCGGCCTTGGTGGCCGACGCCTTGTCGGTGCAACTGGCCAACCGCGAATACCAGGAGCGGGCGCTGGCGCGCGAGGGCTTGCGCAGCATGTACATCGGCACCCTCACGCTGGCGCTCTTTTTGGCCACCTTTGGGGCCGTGCTGCTGGCCTTGCTGCTGGGCCAGCAGCTCATGCGACCGCTGCTGGTGCTGGCCGAAGGCATGCGCGATGTGGCGCGCGGCGACCTCACGCCCAAACAAGCCCTGCCCACCAAAGACGAACTGGCGGGCCTGACGCGCAGCTTTGCCCACATGACGCAAGAGCTGCTGGAGGCGCGCCAAGCGGTGCAGCGCAGCATCGGGCAAGTGGATGCCGCGCGCGCCAACCTGCAAACCCTGCTCGACAACCTGAGCGCGGGCGTGGTGGTGCTCGACGCGCAGCAGCGCCTGCTGAGCGCCAACCCGGGTGCCATGCGCATCTTGCGCGTGCCGCTGAACGCGCACTTGGGGCAGGGCCTGCACGCCGTGCCCGGCTTGCGCGGTTTTGCCGATTTTGTGCAGCAGCAGTTCGACCGTTTTCTGGCCGACTCGGTGCAGCACGAAGGCCAGCACTGGCAGCAACCGGTCGATCTGCAACCCGGAAACGAGGCCAACGCCGCGCAAGAGGGCCAGCGCCAGGCGCTTACGCTGATCGCCCGCGGCGCCTTGCTGCCCAGCGGCGAGCAACTGCTGGTGTTCGATGACGTGTCCGAAATCATCTCGGCCCAGCGTGCCCAGGCTTGGGCCGAGGTGGCGCGGCGGCTGGCGCACGAGATCAAAAACCCCTTGACGCCGATCCAGCTCGCCGCCGAGCGGCTGGCCATGAAGCTGCAGCCCAAGCTCGAGGGCGCCGAGTTGGTGCTGCTGGACAAATCGGTCAAGACCATCGTCGATCAGGTCGACGCCATGAAGCGGCTGGTGAACGAATTCCGCGACTACGCCCGTCTGCCCGCCGCGCAGCTGGAGCCGCTGGACCTGAATGCCCAGTTGCGCGACATCGTGGCCCTCTACGAAGCCGCCGACGTGCCGGTGCGGCTCGATTTGCAAGCCGGCCTGCCGCCGGTGTTGGCCGACGCCCAGCAAGTGCGCCAGGTGGTACACAATCTGGTGCAAAACGCGCAGGACGCCACCCCGCCCGGCGCCCCCGCCGTGCTGTTGCGCACCCGTGCCTCCGACGGTGGGCGCTGGGTGCGGCTGCAGGTGCTGGATCACGGGCCGGGCTTTGCCGAGGCCATCCTCAAGCGCGCCTTCGAGCCCTACGTCACCAGCAAGGCCAAAGGTACCGGGCTGGGGCTGGCGGTGGTAAAAAAAATCATCGACGAACACGGTGGCCGCATCGACATCGGGCACTGGCAAGACGATGAGGGGCAGGGCGGGGCGCAAGTCTCGCTATCATTGCGGGTTGCAACTCTGCAACAAAATTGAGCATTGCACGGGAAGGCAAGCGGGCAGCATGGCAAACATCTTGGTGGTTGATGACGAACTCGGCATACGCGAGCTGTTGTTCGAAATTTTGAACGACGAGGGGCACGCGGTCGAGCTGGCCGAAAACGCCGCGCGGGCGCGCGAGTTGCGGTTGGCTGCCCGCCCCGATCTGGTGTTGCTCGACATCTGGATGCCCGACACCGACGGCGTCAGCCTGCTCAAGGAATGGGCCGCTGGCGGGCTGCTGACCATGCCGGTGATCATGATGAGCGGGCACGCGACCATCGAAACCGCGGTCGAGGCCACCCGCATCGGGGCCATGGCCTTTTTGGAAAAGCCCATCACCCTGCAAAAACTGCTGCAGACGGTGCAAAAGGGCCTGACCCGGGTGGTGGCGCGCCCGGCCGCGACGACCACTCGGCCAGACCCCGCGTTGCCCACCGCCAGCGAGCCCTTGCTCGAGGCCGCACCGCGCCTCGTGGGAGCGCGCACGGCCGATGACGAATCGGGCACGCAGCGCTTTGATTTCGATGCGCCCTTGCGCGAGGCCCGCGACGCCTTCGAGAAAGCCTACTTCGAATTTCACCTGAGCCAAGAAAACGGCTCCATGACCCGGGTGGCCGAAAAAACCGGGCTCGAGCGCACCCACCTGTACCGCAAGCTCAAGCAGCTCGGGGTGGATTTGAACAAATCCAAGCGCGTGGGCGAGTAGCGCCCGCTGCACCGTGGGCGTAAGCGCTGCCGAGCTGCGCGGTGCAACGGGGCGAACCGAGCAGTCTATGGCTCAAGCTCCTGGGGGTACGGGAACTATGCCCCCAAGGCTGCGCTCCCATGCGGCCAGCGTTTACATTAGTCTGCATGTTCAAGTCTTTAACTGTTTTGCTGCTCGGGCTCTGCCTTGGGTGGGGTGCATGGGCGCAAGCGCCTGCGGCGCCGCTGTGGGCTGGCGCGACCGCCGGCGCGAACTTGTCCGGCGCGCTGGTTTCGGCGCCGGTGGTCACGCCCGAGTCGCGCACCGCGCTGCTGGTGCACGCGCCGCAGGGGGTGGCGGCGGGGCAGCCGCTGTGGCTGGGTTTGCAGATCGAGCACGCGCCGGGCTGGCACAGCTACTGGAAAAACCCGGGCGACTCCGGCCTGCCCACCGAATTTGAGTGGACGCTGCCCGCCCACGTGGTGCCCGGCGCCATCGCTTGGCCTACGCCGCGCAAGTTCCCCATCGGTGAGCTGGCCAACTACGGCTACAAAGACACGGTGTTGCTGCCGATCCCGCTCGAGGTGCGCCCCGGCTTTGCGGCCGACTCGTTGGCGCTCGAGGTGCTGGCCACGTGGCTGATCTGCCGCGAAGAATGCATCCCGCAAGAGGCGCGCTTTCAGGTCCGCATTCCGGCGCAAATGGCCACGGTGGCGCATGCGGCCGCCTTCGAGGCCGCTTGGGCCGCGGGGCCGGTGGCGCTGCCCGCCGGGTCCAGCCAGTTGGCCGTAACCGAACAAGCGCTGCAAGCCACGGTGCACGGGCTGCCCGCCGCGTGGCAGGGGCGCGCGCTCGAGTTTTTCCCCGAAATCGGGGCCCTGATCCAGCCTGGTGCCGCTTGGCAGCAGCGTTGGGAGGGCGCGGTCTGGCACGCCAGCATCCCGCTCAACCCCTTTCGCTCCGCTTCGCCCGCAGCCCTGCCGGTGGTGCTGGCGCTGGCCGACGCGCCGCCGGGTGCGGCTGGGGTGCGGCTGGAGCTGGCGGTGCCCGGCGGCTGGCCGGCCGTGGCGGCGCCGGCCGGCGTCTCGGACGCGTTGGCTGCCGCGCTGGCCGCCGAAGCTGCGCGCGCCACAGCCCCAGCAGCCCCCGGCCTGACGCTGTGGGCGGCGTTGCTCGGGGCCTTGATCGGCGGCATGATCCTCAACCTCATGCCCTGCGTGTTCCCGGTGCTGGCGCTCAAGGTGTTGTCGTTTTCGCAGCACGCCGATGACCGGCGCCGCCTGCGCCTGGGCGGGCTGGCCTACACCGCCGGCGTGGTGTTGTCGTTCTTGGCGCTGGGGGCGCTGTTGCTGGGGCTGCGCGCCGCCGGCGAGCAGCTGGGCTGGGGCTTTCAGCTGCAAAACCCAGCCGTGGTGGCGGCGCTGGCGGCGCTCTTCACCCTGATCGGGCTCAACCTCGCCGGCCTGTTCCAGTTTGGCCCCATGCTGCCCAGCGCGCTCGCCAGCTTGCGGGTGCGCAACCCCAACGCCGACTCCTTCCTCACCGGCGTGCTGGCTACGGCGGTGGCCTCGCCCTGCACAGCACCCTTCATGGGGGCCGCGCTCGGGCTGGCCGTGACGCTGGCCCCGGCGCAGGCGCTGGCGGTGTTTGCGGCGTTGGGTTTAGGGATGGCGCTGCCCTACTTGGCTGCCACTTGGGTGCCGGCGCTGGTGCGCGCCCTGCCGCGCCCCGGGCCGTGGATGGAGACCCTGCGCCAGTGGCTGGCCTTCCCGATGCTGGCGACCGTGGTCTGGCTGCTGTGGGTGCTGGGCCATCAGGGCGGCATCAACGCCGCCGCCGGCCTGCTCATGCTGCTGCTGCTGCTGGCTTGGATGCTGTGGGCGCTGGGCCGCGGTGGGCTGATGCGGCGCTGGATGGCCCCACTGGCGTTGCTGGGCCTGCTGGGCGGCCTGTGGCTGCTGGGCCCGCAGTTGCAGTCACAGCCCGGCGCCACCGCTGGCGTGGCCAGCGCCGCCCAAGCTGTGCGCAGCACCCCGACTGCCGTCGAAGGCGTGTACTGGCAGGCCTGGAGCCCGCAGCGCGAGGCCGAGTTGCTGGCCCAAGGGCGCACAGTGTTCGTCGATTACACCGCCGCTTGGTGCGTGAGCTGCCTCTACAACAAGCACAATGCGCTCGCCGACGAGTCGTTTTTGCGTGACGTGGCGGCGCGCAATGTGGTGCTGTTGCGCGCCGACTGGACGCGGCTCGACCCCGCCGTGACGCAATCGCTGGCCCGGCTCGGGCGCAACAGCATCCCGGTCTATGTGCTGCACGCCCCGGGGCGCCAGCCCTTGCTGCTGTCGGAGATTTTGACTGTGCAAGAATTGCGAGACGCCTTGGCGCAACTGTGACCGGATGCACCCCATGCGCCCCTTATCCCCCTACTCAAAGCGGCATTGGCTGCCCTGACCATCATGCTCTTTAGCGCCTGCTCCCCCGCCAACCCCTCCCTGCAAGTGAGCCTCGACGAAGGCCGGGCGCTGCTCGAATCGGGCGGTGCGGTGCTGGTCGACATCCGCGAACCCTCCGAGCACGCCCACGGCGTGGCCCCGGGCATGGTGCTGCTGCCGATGTCGCAGCTGCCCGCGCGCCTCAACGAACTGCCGCGCGACCCCGCCAAGCCGCTGCTCTTGATCTGCAACACGCAAAACCGCTCGGCGCGCGTGGCCGAGCAGCTGCACGCCGCCGGCCTGACGCACGTGCGCTTCGTCGATGGCGGCATGAGCGGCTGGGCGCGGCGCGGCTGGCCGATGGTGCGCCCGGGCAGCGGCGGCTGAGCGATTAAGGGAGCGGGCATGAACGACACCGAACTGATCGCCCTGCTGCGCCGCAGCCACACCATTGCCGTGGTGGGCCTGTCGCCACAAGCCGAGCGGCCCAGCCACCGGGTGGCGCAATACCTGCTACTGCAGGGCTACCGCGTGCTGCCGGTGAACCCGATGGCCGCCGGGCAGCTGATTTTGGGCCAGCCCTGCCACGCCAGCCTCGAGCAAGCCGCCGCCGCCTTGGCGGCCGAGGGGCTGCGCCTAGACATCGTCGACGTGTTTCGCCAAAGCGCCGAGGTGCCGCCACTGGTCGAGGCGGCGATCGCGCTCGGGGCGGCAGCGCTGTGGCTGCAGATCGGCGTGACGCACGCCGAATCGGAGGCCCGCGCCGCCGCCGCTGGGATGCAGGTGGTGAGCGATCGCTGCCTGAAAATCGAGCATCAGCGCTTGCTCGCGCCGGGCTAGGCGGGCACCGCTGCGGCCAGCCGACTAGCCAGCGCGCCGGCAAAATTTCGGAAAATCAGATATACCTTGATCGCGAGCTGGCTTGGGCAGCATGGTTTCAGTTGCGTCGCGAAGGCCAGCGCTTGACCAAACTGGCCGTGGCGGCAGCGGTGGCCCAAGCCCAGGCCGCCGACTACGAGGGCGAGGACGAGCGCGCCTTTGTCCAAGGCATCGCCACCCTCGTGAGCCTGCAGGCGCAGCGGCTGACGCAGCTTGTGGCCGACGCTGCGCGCTGGAAAGATGAGTATCTTTAATCGATGCCGACCCTTGTCATTGCGCGACAATCGTCGCCATGAACACGCCCTACGCCCCTTTGCAAAACGATACCTTTTTGCGCGCTTGCCTGCGCCAAGCCACAGAGCACACCCCGATCTGGCTCATGCGCCAAGCCGGGCGCTACCTGCCAGAGTACCGCGCCTCGCGCGCGCGCGCCGGCAGCTTCATGGGCTTGGCCACCAACCCAGACTACGCCACCGAGGTCACGCTGCAGCCGCTCGAGCGCTATGCGCTGGATGCGGCGATCTTGTTCAGCGACATCCTCACCGTGCCCGACGCCATGGGGCTGGGCCTGAGCTTCACCCAGGGCGAGGGGCCCAAGTTTGAGCGCCCGCTGCGCACCGAGGCCGACGTGGCGGCGCTGGCGCTGCCCGACCTCGAGCGGCTGCGCTATGTGTTTGACGCCGTGACCTCGATCCGGCGTGCGCTGGCGGGCCGGGTGCCGCTGATCGGCTTTAGCGGCAGCCCTTGGACGCTGGCCTGCTACATGGTCGAAGGCGGCGGCAGCGACGACTACCGCCTCGTCAAGACCATGCTCTACCGCCGCCCCGATTTGCTCGAGCGCGTGCTGGACCTCAACGCCGACGCGGTCGCAGCCTATTTGCGCGCGCAGATCGAGGCCGGGGCCCAGGCGGTGATGATTTTCGACAGCTGGGGCGGGGTGCTGGCCGATGGCGCCTTTCAGCGCTTCAGCCTGGCCTACACCGCGCGCGTGCTGGCGCAACTGCCGCGCGAGCACGCCGGGCAGCGCATCCCGCGCATCGTCTTTACCAAAGGCGGCGGCCTGTGGCTCGAGCAGATGGCGGCGCTGGACTGCGAGGTGCTGGGGCTGGACTGGACCGTGAACCTGGGGGCGGCGCGCGCGGCAGTGGGCGGGCAAGCCGGGGCGCCGGGCAAGGCGCTGCAAGGCAACCTGGACCCGAACGTGCTGTTTGCCGCGCCCGAGCAGGTGGCGGCCGAGGCGGTGCGGGTGCTGGAGCAGTTTGGTGCCCCGCACACCGACCCCAACCAGCCCGGGCCCACGCACATCTTCAACCTTGGGCACGGCATCAGCCAGCACACCCCGCCCGAGAGCGTGCAGGCGCTGGTCGAGGCGGTGCACGGGCATTCGCGCCAGATGCGCCAGCGCGCTTGAGGCCGGTTGGTTCATTTCGCACAACGGTGGCGCTGTTTGGGTGCAAGCCGCGCAAGGGCGGACATTGGGCGCCCTTCATCTTGGGCTGCGGCCCAAGCGGTGGAGGCAAAAACGGTGACGCAGGAGGCGGTTCGGCTAGCACAAAAAGGGCCATGAGTCCGCCCGATTGCGTGCCTTATGCACAAATACCGCATCGGCACCCAGACCTGAGCACAAACCCCAATACCCTCCCTGTGTCTCTGGGGGCGCGATGCAAGTTGTTGATATGATTGGTTCTTGAGCGGCTGCCCGTTTTCTGGGCAGCGCAGACAAGGCTTTGATTTGCAAGGTCTTGGCGGCCCGATCCAAGGGCTATCCACAAAGTTATCCACAGATGCGTTGAGCAACTGCCGCAACCCCAGACGAATCAGCCACTTGGGCCCATTTTCAACACCATGACTGAACAGTTAGCGCCAACTGCAGCCTGCTGGGTCGAGGTGGTGTTGGCCACCCCGGCCCACAGCGGGTTGGGCGACAGCCTGAGCTACTGGAGCAGCGAGCCGTTGCAGCCGGGGGCGCTGGTGCGGGTGCCGCTGGGGGTGCGCGAGGTCTTGGGCATCGTCTGGCAGGTGCACGAGCAGCCGCCGGATGGCCTGAGCGCCGACAGCTTGAAGCCGGTGCGCGAATCTTTTGCCGCTCTGCCACCGTTGCAGGCCAACTGGCGCGCCTTGATCGCGTTTGCGGCGCGCTACTACCAGCGCGGCTTGGGCGAGGTGGCGCTGGCGGCGCTGCCGCCGCAACTGCGCGAGCTCGACGGCGCGGCCTTGCTGCGCCGCCTAAAGAAACTCGATGCCGCAGCCTTGGGCGCAGGCGTGGTTGCCGGTGCCGGTGCCGGTGCCGATGCGCAAGAGCGTGCCGGCACCCAAGAGCCGGGGCTAGACCCGGCAGCGGCGGTGCCAGCCCCCAGCCCCGAGCAAGCCGCCGTGCTCGATGCGCTGGCGCAGAGCACGCAGCCGGTGCTGCTGTTTGGGGCTACCGGCAGCGGCAAGACCGAGGTCTATTTGCGTGCAGCGCAGGCGCTGCTGCAGCAAGACCCGCAGGCGCAGGCGCTGGTGTTGGTGCCCGAGATCAACCTGACGCCGCAACTGGAGGCGCGCTTTTGCGAGCGCTTTGGCGCGCACGGGGTGGTGGCGCTGCACAGCGGCCTGAGCCCGGCGCAGCGCTTGCGCCACTGGTTGGCGGCGCACCGTGGCCAGGCGCGCATCGTGCTGGGCACGCGCATGGCGATCTTTGCCAGCCTGCCGCGCCTGCGCCTGATCGTGGTCGATGAAGAACACGACCCGAGCTACAAAAGCCAAGACGGCGCACGCTATTCGGCGCGCGATCTGGCGGTGTACCGCGCCCGGCTGGAATCGGGCACGGCGCGCTGCCAAGTCATTTTGGGTTCGGCCACGCCCGCGCTCGAGAGCTGGCACGCGGCCGAGCAGGGGCGCTACCAGCGGCTGCAGATGCCCGGGCGCATCGCCGGGGCGGCGCTGCCGCGCTTGCGCCTGCTGGACCTGAACCAGCAGCCCAAGCAGTGCCTGATCGCCCCGCCGCTGCTGGCGCAACTGGCCGCGCGCGCCGCCCGCGGCGAGCAAAGCCTGGTGCTGCTGAATCGGCGCGGCTACGCCCCGGTGCTGGCCTGCCACGCCTGCGGCTGGAAAAGCGACTGCCCGCACTGCAGCGCGCACGCCGTGTTTCACAAGCTCGACCGCAGCCTGCGCTGCCACCACTGCGGCCACGCCACCCCAGTGCCGCGCGCCTGCCCGGCATGCGGCAACCTCGACATCGCGCCGGTCGGGCGCGGCACCGAGCAGGTCGAGGAACACTTGGGCGCGCTGCTGGCCGAGGCGCGCCGCCCCGACGGCAGCCCGGTGCGGGTGGCGCGGCTGGACGCCGACAGCACGCGCGCCAAAGGCAGCCTGCACAGCCGCTTGGCGGCGATGCACGAGGGCGAGGTCGATGTGCTGGTGGGCACCCAGATGGTGGCCAAAGGGCACGACTTTCGCCGCATCACGCTGGTGGCGGGCCTGAACGTGGACAGCGGCTTGTTTTCAAGTGACTACCGCGCCCCCGAGCGCCTGTTTGCGCTGCTGCTGCAAGCCGCGGGCCGCGCCGGGCGCGACGCCGCCTTTGTGGCCGCGCAGCAGGCCGAGGTCGAGCTCTGGGTGCAGACCTGGTACCCGCAGCACCCGCTGTTTGCCGCGCTGGCGCGCCACGACTACCCGGCCTTTGCGGCGCAGCAGCTGCGCGAGCGCGCCAGCGCGCAGATGCCACCGTTCAGCTTTCAGGCGCTGCTGCGCGCCGAAGCCCGCAGCCAGGCCACGGCACAGGGGTGGCTGCAAGCCGCTGCTGACGCTGCCCGCAGCGCCAGCCTGCCCGGTTTGGCGCAGAGCACGCTGTACCCGCCGCTGCCGCTCACGGTGCAGCGCGTGGCGGGCGTTGAGCGCGCGCAGATGCTGGTCGAGAGCCCCTCGCGCCCGGCGCTGCAGGCCTTTTTGGCAGCTTGGCAGCCGCTGCTGCACGCGTTGCGCCGCCAGCCGCCCGGGCGCGGTCTGCTGCGCTGGGCCATCGATGTGGACCCGGTCAGCCTGTAGCCGCAACCGGCCCCAGCCACGCCACCGCCGCCGCAAAGCTCAGAAACGACAGCGCGGTCGAGTACAAAATGATGCGCGCGATGCGCCCGCTGTCGGCGCCGAAGCGCTCGGCCAGCAGCACCACGTTGCTGGCGCTGGGCAGCGCGGCCACCAGCACCATCACCGTCAGGGCAAAGGGATCGAGCCCCAGCCCGAGCGCCATCGCCCCGGTGCCCGCCAGCCACACCAGCAGCGGGTGCAGCAGCAGCTTGAACAGCGCCAACTGCAGCGGTTCGAGCAGCGCGGGCTGAGGCTTTGGTGTTTGCAGGGGCTGAGCTTGCTCACCCTGCGCCGGCGCAGAGGCTTGCAGTTGCGCGCGCGCCAGCACGGCGCCCAGGGTGAACAGTGCCACCGGTGCCGCCGCGTCGGCCAGCAGCCACACCGTCTGCTGCAGCGGCCCCGGCAGCTGCAGGCTGTAGGCCGAGGCCAGCGCGCCGAGCACGATCGCCCACGGCATCGGGTTGGCCAGCACGCCGCGCAGCGCCTGCCCGGCCGCCGCCAGCGCCCCGCCGGCCTGACCGCCCAGGCGCGAGAGCGCAATGCACAGCGAGCTGGTGATCACCATATCGACCACGATCAGCCCCATCACCGTGCCCACGCTGTGCGGTCCCAGCAGCGCCGCCAGCAAGGGCACGCCCATAAAGCCGGTGTTGGGGAAGGCCACCACCAGCGCGCCAAAGGCGGCATCGTTCCAGCCCAAGCCGCGCCGCCTAGAGAGCGCCACCACCAGCCCCACCAGCAGCAGCGCCACCAGCAGATAGACAACCAACACCGCCGCGTCCAGCAGCTGCCCGATCGGCGTCGTGGAGCCGAAGCGAAACAGCATCGCCGGCAGGGCAAAGTAGAGCACGAAGGCGTTGAGCCCTGGAATCGCGCTCAGGGCCAGCCAGCCCCGGCGCGTGGCCGCGTAACCGGCCAGCACGAGCGCGAAAAAGGGAAAGGTGACGAGCAGGATGTCAAACACGGCGCGCTATTGTCGCTGCAAGCGGCCCTGGGGGCAGCGGTGGGCAAGCTGCGCGGGCTGTGGCGCTGGGGGCGGTTGGCCGATTTTTGGCCGCGCAGCGGACGGTATGAGGCCGACTGCCCCCAGTGCCACAGCCCCTCCCCCCACGAAAGCTCACCATGTGCGGACACAGAGAACGGCCCGAACTTGTGCGCCACGCACCCTGATTCCACGCGCATTGGGATCAACCGAGTGCCATGAGGGGCTTAGGCTTAAGGCAAAGGCAGGCGGCAGGCAGCGCCGGGCGCATATGATCGCCCCTTGGCCAAAACCGCGCAGCACAACCCAGCCCCCCAGCCCCCCAGCCCCCCAGCCCCCAGCCCCCATGTCCTCCGGCCTCAACCCCGCCCAGCTCCAGGCCGTCGCGCACCAAGGCGGGCCGTGCTTGGTGCTGGCCGGAGCCGGCTCGGGCAAGACGCGCGTGATCACGCACAAGATCGCGCGCCTGCTGCAGCAGGGCATGGCGCCCGAGCGCATCGCCGCCATCACCTTCACCAACAAGGCGGCGGCCGAAATGCGCGAGCGCGCCCGCGCGCTGGCGGGCCGCGCCGCGCAGCAGGTGCTGATCTGCACCTTTCACGCCCTCGGCGTGCGCCTGTTGCGACTGGACGGCGCGGCGCTGGGCCTCAAACCGCAGTTCTCGATCCTCGACAGCGACGACGTGGCCTCGCTGCTCAAAGACTGCGGCGCCAGCACCGATTCGGTCACGGCGCGCCATTGGCAGTGGACCATCAGCGGCTGGAAAAACGCCGGCCTCGACGCCGCGCAGGCGCTGGCGCAGGCCGGCGACGAGGCGCAGCGCCAGATCGCCCTTGTCATGGCCAAGTACCAAGAGCGGCTGGCGGCCTACCAGAGCGTGGATTTCGACGACCTGATCGGCCTGCCGCTGGCGCTGCTGCAGCGCCACCCCGAGGTGCGCGCGCGCTGGCAGGCGCAGCTCGGTCACGTGCTGATCGACGAATACCAAGACACCAACGCCACCCAGTACGAGCTGCTCAAGCTGCTGGTGGGCGCGCGCGCCCAGTTCACCGCCGTGGGCGACGATGACCAGTCGATCTACGGCTGGCGCGGCGCCACGCTGGACAACCTCAAGCGCCTGCCGCAGGATTTTCCCGCTCTGCAGGTGATCAAGCTGGAGCAGAACTACCGCTCCACCGGCGCCATTTTGCGCGCCGCCAACCACGTCATCGCCCCCAACCCCAAACTCTACCCCAAGCAGCTGTGGAGCGATCTGGGCGAGGGCGAGCCGGTGCGCCTGCAAGCCTGCGACCACGAGGAGCACGAGGCCGAGCGCGTGGTGGCGCGCATCCAGAGCCTGCGCGGCCCGGCCTCGGGCAGCGCGCACAAGGCCTACAAAGATTTTGCCGTGCTCTACCGCGCCAACCACCAGTCGCGCCCGCTCGAAACCGCGCTGCGCAAGGCGCAGATTCCGTACCAGGTCTCGGGCGGCACCGGGTTTTTTGAGCGCGCCGAGATCAAAGACCTGTGCGCTTGGCTGCGCCTGCTGGCCAACCCGGACGACGACCCGGCCTTCCTGCGCGCCGCCACCGCCCCTAAGCGCGGCATCGGGCACCAGACGCTGCAGCAGCTGGGTGCCTTTGCCAGCCAGTACAAACTCAGCCTCTACGAGGCCCTGTTTGCGCATTCCCTGAGCGCAGCCGTGCCAGCGCGCGCCCTCGCCACCCTGCACGAGTTTGGGCGCAGCCTGAATGACTTGCAGTACCGCGCCCGCCACTGCCGCGGCCAGGAAGCGGCGGCGGCCTTTTTGGCCGACTGGCTGCAAGGCATCGGCTACCAGCAGCACCTGCTCGACCACGCCGACAGCGCCCAGCAAGGCAGCGCCCGCTGGAGCAACGTGCTCGATTTTTGCGACTGGATGGCGCAGCGCTGCGCCGACCCAGCCGCGGGCGACGCGGCGGCGCCGGGGCGCGCACCGCAGACCATGCTCGATGTGGCGCAGACGGTGGCCCTGATCACCACCTTGCAAGACCGCCAGCAAGAGCAGGACGTGGTCACGCTCTCAACCCTGCACGCCGCCAAGGGGCTGGAGTGGCCGCATGTGCAGCTGGTGGGCGTCAACGAGGGCCTGCTGCCCATGCGCCCCGACGACGAAGACGCCGCCGCGCTGGCGCAGCGCCTGCAAGAGGAGCGGCGGCTGATGTACGTGGGCATCACACGGGCCCAGCACACGCTGGTGGTGAGCTGGCTCAAGCGGCGCAAAAAAGGGCGCGAGACGGTGCCGGCGCAGCCCAGCCGTTTCATTGCCGACATGCAGCTCGACAGCGCCCCGGTGCGCGAAGACCCGCGCGCCAAGCTGCGCGCGCTGCGCGCCGAATTTGCCCAGCGCGTCCAAACGCCACCCGGAGCCGGTACAGCCCCGCCGGTTTCGCCCTAGTGGAAACAACCGATGGCCAGCGCAAATAAG
The DNA here is from genome assembly GCF_056323735.1 of Serpentinimonas sp. SSL01. Lineage (NCBI taxonomy): Bacteria > Pseudomonadati > Pseudomonadota > Betaproteobacteria > Burkholderiales > Comamonadaceae > Serpentinimonas > Serpentinimonas sp. SSL01. The sequence continues at coordinate 2,035,095 of NZ_CM150487.1, read as the reverse complement.
ATTCACTAGAATAAACGAACCCCATTTCGCGCACACGCCATGAAAGTTTTTATCACCTATTGCTTTCGAGTTTGTGCGGGCCTCGGTCTAGCGGGCTTTGGCTTGGGCTTGCTGGCTGCCGCTGCCCTGCCGGCGCAGGCCCTCGAGCGGCCGCGCGAGCGCGTGGTGCTCACCGTCACCGGCCAGATCGGCGCGACCAATCAGGGCTCGGCGGCGGTGTTCGATATGGCCATGCTCGAAGCCTTGCCACAGCACCGTTTTGCCACCCGCACGCCGTGGGAGCAGGGCGTGGTGCGCTTCAGCGGCCCGCTGCTGCGCGACGTGCTGGCGCTGGTGCAGGCGCGCGGCCAGCGGCTGCACGCCACCGCGCTCAACGACTACCGCATCACCATCCCCATACAAGACGCGCGCGACTTCGATGTCATCATCGCCACGCGCATGAACGAGCAGCCGATGCCGGTGCGCACGCGCGGCCCCTTGTTCGTGATCTACCCCTTCGACTCCGACCCCCGCTTGCAAAATGCGCGTTTTTATGAGCGCTCGATCTGGCAATTGCGATCGATCGAAGTGATCGAATGAGCCTTGCAGTCGGCACAGTCCCATCCACCGGCGGCCGCCGTTTCGGTTTTTGGCTGGCGCTCACCACCTTCGTCATGGCGCTGGGCTTGAGCGTCATGATGGTGGCTTTTGTGCGCCAGACGCAAGCGGTGGCAGACACGGCGCGCCTGCAGGCCGACTCCATCACCGCCCTCACGTTTCAGCTCGAGCGCGAGTTTTTGCGGCTGCGCCACCAGCTCCATCTGAGCCTCGTGCAACCCGACCAGACCGACTGGGCGCAGCTGCAGGTGCGCCACGAGATTTTTGCCAGCCGCGTAGGCCTGCTGCGCGATGGCGCCACGATCGCGGTGTTGCGCCAGCGCCCCGAGTTCGACGCCATCGCACCCAAAATCAAAGCCTTGCTCGAGCGCGCCGACCCCTTGCTGGCCGACCCCGAGCGCCACCAGCCAGCCTTGCAGCAGGTGCTGCAAGAAATGGAGGTGCTGGGGCCCGAGGTGCAGGCGCTGAGCCTGGCGGCCAACAGCCTGATGACGCACCTGATGCACGACAAGCTCGAGCAGGTGCGCACGCAGCAGCGCTGGATCAACCTGCTCATGGCCTTTCAGGTGCTGCTGCTGCTGCTGGCCGCCGCCGCCTTGTGGGGGTGGCACCGGCGCCAGCAGCGCGAGCGCGCGCAGCTCGAAGCGCTCAATGACGCGCTGCAGCAGGCCAAGACCGCCGCCGAGCAGGCCAACCGCGCCAAAAGTCAGTTTGTGGCCAACATGAGCCACGAATTGCGCACGCCGCTCAATGGGGTGCTGGGCATGCTCGATTTGTTGCTCGACAGCCCGCTGCCGCCGGCGCAGCGCGAGCAGTTGCGCACGGCGCAGCAGTCGTCGGCGCATCTGTTGTCGATTTTGAACGATCTGCTGGACCTGTCGGCGCTCGATACCGGGCAGATCAGGCTGCAGCCGGAACCGGTCGATGTGGCCGCTCTGGTGCGGCAGTGCCACGGCTCGCTGCGCGCGCTTGGCGAAGGCAAAAATCTGCACCTGCCGCTGAGCATAGGCCCCGATCTGCCGCCCTGCGTGCTGACCGACCCCAAGCGCGTGCGCCAAGTGGTGCTCAACCTGCTGGGCAACGCCATCAAGTTCACACCCAGCGGCAGCGTGGCCGTGGCGCTGGACTGCCGGCAGCACAGGGGCTTGGCGCATTGGACGCTGACGGTGCGCGATACCGGGATCGGCATCGACCCAGCGCTGCATGAACAGATTTTTCAGCGCTTCGCCCAGGCCGACCGCAGCAGCACCCGGACCCAAGGCGGCAATGGGCTGGGGCTGGAGATTTCGCGCACGCTGGCGCAGTTGCTCGGGGGCGACATCGCGCTGCGCAGCGCGCCGGGGCAGGGCTCGGTGTTCAGCTTCACTTGGGTGGCACCCCTGTGTGCCGACGCTGCGCTCCCACAGGCGCCTGAGCCCCAAACGACGGCCCTGCCCGCACGGATGCAGCAACCGACTGCCTTTGTGTCCGAGACGCCACCCCCAGAGGGCAGGGGCCGGCGCGTGCTGGTGGCCGAAGACCACCCGGTGAATCGCAAGTTTCTGGCCCTGTTGCTCGAGCGCATGGGCTTGCAGCCGACCTTTGCCGAAAACGGTCTGCAGGCGCTCGATCTGGCGGCGCGCCACGATTTTGATTGGGTGCTGATGGACATCCACATGCCCGAGATGGACGGTCTGGCTTGCGCCCGCGCCATTCGCCAGTTGCCCGGCGCGCGCGGCCGCGTGCCGATCATCGCTGTTACCGCCGACGTCATGAACGAGGCCGGCGAGCAGGCGCGGGCGGCGGGCATGGACGCTTTTTTGAGCAAACCGCTGCAGCGCTTGGCGCTGGAGCAGGCCCTGAACCGCCTGAGCGCCAGCCGGATGCAGACGAGCGCGGCCTAAACCGCGGCCGCCTTCACCAGCCCAGCCCCAAGCGCAGCGGCAAGAACACCGCCATGCCGCAGACGATGGTGCCCAGCACGCCGCCACGCCAAAAAAACCAAGCCACCCCGGCGGCGGTGGCAAACAGGCGCGCATCCTGCCAGGTGTCGATCAACTGGCCTTCCAGCAGCAGCACTTCGGGCGCCACCACGGCCGCCAAGGCGGCGATCGGGGCGTAGAGCAGGCCGCGTTCGGCCCAGTGCGGCAGCTTCCAGTCGCGCTCGCTGATAAAGAAAAAGCTGCGCGTGATCACCGTCACCACCGTCAAGGCGGCGATGGCCAGCAGGGTGGGCCAGTCGAAATCGCTCATGGTGCGCTCGGTGGGTTGGGTGGGATAGGCGGCTGCGGGCGCAGCGCGCGCGGGCCGTGGGCCTCGATCAACAAGCAAAAAGCCACTGCGGCGGCGATGGCCACCACGATGTGCAGCTTGAGCGGCAAGGCAAAAGCGGCCACCGCCGCCGCCCCCGCGACCCCGGCCGCCACCACTCGCAGCGTCGATGTGGCGAGCGAGCAGCCGACCCCGATCAAAGCAAGAATGCCGGCAAAGCCCAGCCCCCAAGCCACCGGTATGGTGTGCGCCAGCGCCACCCCGAGCAAACTGGCGCCCATCCAGCTGAAGTAATTGACGCAGCAGTGGCCGGCCAAGTAGGCCATCTGGCGCTGTTTGGCTTCGAGCGTGGCGCCGACGGCGTGGTAGCGGCGCACAAAAAACACATAGCTCATGTCGCCCGTCAGGTAGCCGGTGACCAGGCGCTGGCGCAGCGGCTGGTGCATCATGTAGGGCCGCAAATGGGCCGAAAACACCACGAAGCGCAAATTGACGCAAAACGCCGCCGCCAGCACCACCCACAGCGGCGCGCCCGCCGTCAGCAGCGGCAGCACCGCCAACTGGGCGCTGCCGGCAAACACCAGCAGCGTCATCAGCACCGCCTCGAGCTGGCTCAGGCCCGCCGCCACCATTGCCACCCCGGTCATCAGCCCCCAGGCCGCGACCCCGGCGGTGACGGTGGTCTGCTCGCGCACGCCCTCAGCGAACTCGGGCCAGCGGCGGATGTCGGTGCGCCAGAACATTTCAGCCAGCGCCGCCAGCGCCGCCCAGCACGGTGCCCACCGCCAGCGCGTGCCCGGCCAGAAAAGGGGCCGCCGCCAAGCGCTTGCCGCCGGCGCGTTGCAGTTCGGTCAGCACCAGCACGCCGGCGCCGGTCTGCACCTGCACGCCGCTGGCGTCGGCGGCCAGCACGGTGCCGGGTGCGGCCGCTTGGGGGCCGGTCGGGGCCGTTGGCAGCGCGTGCGCGCCCCAGACCTTGAGCGTGGCGCCCCCGAGCAGGGTGCTGGCCCCGGGCGCCGGATCGAAGGCGCGCACCCGGCGCGCGATCTGCGCTGCCTCGTGCCGCCAGTCGATCAGGGCTTCGGCCTTGTCGATTTTGTGCGCGTAGCTCACGCCCACTTCGGGCTGCGGCTGCGGCTGCAAGCGGCCGGCCTCGGCCTGCTGCAAGGCTTGCAGCACCAGCTGCGCGCCCAGCTGCGCCAGCCGGTCGTGCAGGCTGGCCGCGGTGTCGTGGGCGGTGATCGGCAGCGCCTGGCGCAGCAGCATGGGGCCGGTGTCGAGCCCGGCGTCCATCTGCATGATGGTGATGCCGCTCTCAAGGTCGCCGGCTTCGAGCGCGCGCTGGATCGGGGCGGCGCCGCGCCAGCGCGGCAGCAGCGAAGCGTGGATGTTCAGGCAGCCCAGACGCGGCAGCGCCAGCACCCAGGGCGGCAGCAGCAGCCCATAGGCGGCCACCACCGCCACGTCGGCCGCGGCTTGTTGCATGGCGCTGCGCGCCTGCGCGGCGTCATCGGGGTATTTGCCGTCCAGCCGCAAGCTGCGCGGCTGCGCCAGCGCCAAGCCGTGTGCCAGCGCCACCTGCTTGACGGCCGAGGCCTGGGGTTTGAGGCCACGCCCGGCCGGGCGGTCGGGTTGCGTGAGCACCAGCGGCACCTCATACCCGGCGGCCAGCACGGCGCGCAAGGCCAGCGCGGCAAATTCCGGCGTACCGGCAAACAACACACGCATGCGGCTCCTAGGATTCAGAGCGGCACCGCACGGCGGCCCGTGCGTGCGCTGGGGCGCTCGGCTTCGCCTTCGCCGTCGCGCCCGGCTTTGAGCAGCTTGGCCTTGATGCGGGTGCGCTTGAGCAGCGACAGGTATTCGACAAACACCTTGCCCTGCAAATGGTCCATCTCGTGCTGGATGCACACCGCCAGCAGCCCCTCAGCCTCGAGCTCGCGGCTGTGCCCGTGGGCGTCGAGCGCGCGTACGCGCACCGCCAGCGCGCGCTCGACGCCGTCGTACACGCCCGGCACCGACAGGCAGCCTTCGTCGCCCTTGCGGGTTTCGGGGCTGGCCCATAGCAGCTCGGGGTTGATCAGCACCAGCGGCTGGTCGCGCGCCTCGCTCACGTCGATGACAATGACGCGCTCGTGCACATCCACTTGGGTGGCGGCCAGCCCGATGCCGTTGGCCTCGTACATGGTGGCAAACATGCGCTCGAGCAGGGTGCGCACGCGCTCGTCCACCGCCGCCACCGGCTGCGCCACGCGCAGCAGCCGTGGGTCGGGGTACTTGAGGATGGGTAAAAGTTCGGCTGGGTTCATCGTGGAATGGGGCGCGGGGCCGCTAACAGGGGCCACAAAATATCGTTATTTTCGCCACTTTTGGCGGTCGCTGCACGCGACATGCGGCTATTATGATTGCTTCATGGGCTAAGGCTGAACCAGCGTGCTTAAAGCACAATCGGTCCTAGTCGTTTCCTGCCATTATCACCACCCAACGGTCGCAGCATTCGGCGCTGGCGGACCATGGGTAGCCAACGGGGCTCCAGACATGCAAGCCACACCTGCACCTGCCGCTTTACATCGCACCGTCAACTGCAGCCGGACCGTGCCCGCGCTTGCCTTGCTGCTGGCCAGTGCGTGGGCAGGCGCGCAAACTTTTCCCAACCTGCCCATCAGCCCGGCCCAGCGCGACACCGCGCAGCAAGTGGCCCAAGCCGGGGTGCCGCTGTCGGCGTTGGCGCCCAATGCGCCCGAGCGCCACACCGTGCGCCGCGGCGACACGTTGTGGGACATCTCGGCCCTGTTTTTGCGCCAGCCCTGGCGCTGGCCCGAACTGTGGGGCATGAACCTCGAGCAAATTCGCAACCCACACCTGATTTTTCCCGGTCAGGTGCTGGTGCTCACGCGCGTGGGCGACCGCGCCTTCTTGGCCATCGACGCCGGCGCAGCGCCGCCTACGGTGCGTTTGTCGCCTCGGATTCGTGCCGAGGCTTTGGGCGAGGCCGCCCTGCCCGCCATTCCCGCGCAGGTGATCGCTCCGTTCCTCAACGACTCGCTGCTCTTGAGTGCGGACACCCACGCCCGCGCTCCGCGCATCGTAGCCGCCCTAGAGGGCCGTACCCTGCTCAGCCAGGGCGATCGGGCCTACGCCCGGGGACAGTTTGGTGCGCTCGACGCGCTCGAGGGCGCGCCGTTGTTGCTCACCGAGCCCAACCCGGTGCAACGCATCTACCGCAACGCCGAGCCCCTGATCGATCCCGATAACGGTGAAAAACTGGGTTACGAAGCGCAACTCATCGGTACGGCGCAGCTGCTGGGCAGCGAAACCGTGCGCATGCACACGCGTGCCGATGGCCAGACCGAACAACGGGTGGAGCCGGCCGCGCTCGACATCACCGCCGCCCTGACCGAAATCCGCATCGGCGACCGGCTGGTACCCACACCAGCGCAGACCACCCCCACCAGCTACGTGCCCCGTGCACCACAGATGCAGCTGGCTGGGCGCATTGTGCGCACCCACGCCCACGCGCAGCGCTTGGCCGGCCAACACCAAGTGGTGGTGCTCAACCGCGGTAGCCGCGATGGGCTTGAGGTGGGCCACGTGCTGGCCCTGCAGCGCAACGCCGCGCCCGTGGTCGACCGCACCGACAGCGCACGCGCCACGCTGCAGCTGCCGGTCGAGCGCAACGGCCTGATGATGGTGTTTCGCACCTTCGACCGCGTCTCCTACGCGCTGGTGTTGCAGGTGAGCGATGCGGTGCGCAACGGCGACCACTTCGCTACACCCTAAAAACCCATGACTGCCCAGCCCGCAGCCGATCCAGCCACCGCAGACACGGCTGCCGAACTGGCCGCCTGGCTGCGCCTGACCACCACCGCCGGGGTGGGCGCGGCCACCGCGCGCAAGCTGCTGGCGGCCTTGGGCTCACCCCAAGCGGTGTTTGCGGCCGAGGCGCAGGCGCTGCAGGTGCTGGTGGGCGAACGGCTGGCCGCTGCCTTGCGCAGCCCACCGGTGCACGGCAGCCGCATGCTCGAGCAAACCTTGGCCTGGCTGGCCGGCGCGCCCAACCGCTACTGCCTCGGCTTGGGGCACCCGCACTACCCGGCGGCGCTGCTGCAGACCCCCGACCCCCCGGTGCTGCTGTACGTACAAGGCCAATTGAGCGCGCTGGCGCAGCCCTGCACCCTGGCCGTGGTCGGCAGCCGCAACCCCACGCCGCAGGGGGCCAGCAACGCCCATGCCTTTGCCAAGCAGTTGGGGGCGCAGGGGTTTTGCATCGCCTCCGGGCTGGCGCTGGGCGTGGACGGCGCGGCGCACTTGGGCGCGCTCGAAGCCGGTGCGCCCACGGTGGCGGTGGTGGGCACCGGGCTGGACCGGGTCTATCCGCGGCAGCACCGCGAACTGGCGCAGCGCATCGCCGACCACGGCGCGCTGTTGAGCGAGTACCCGCTGGGCACGCCGCCGCTGGCACCCAATTTTCCGCAGCGCAACCGCCTGATTGCCGGCCTGAGCCTGGGCACGCTGGTGGTGGAGGCGGCGTTGGAGTCGGGCTCGCTCATCACCGCCGAACTGGCGGCGCAGTACGGCCGCGAGGTGTTTGCCATTCCGGGCTCAATCCACGCGCCGCAATCGCGTGGCTGCCACGCCCTGCTCCGCCAAGGGGCCAAACTGGTCGAGACGGTGCAAGACGTGCTCGACGAACTGCGGCCGCAGCGCATCCCGACCCAACCCACGCAGGGCGTATTGGCCTTGGGCGCGCGCGAGCCAGCAAAGCCCACAGCGCCAGCCGGCGCAGCTAGGGCGGGCAAAGCGGCGCCGGGAACTGCGGGGCAGCCGGTCGAGGCCGAAAACGCGCTCTTGCAAGCGCTGGGCTACGACCCAGTCGGGCTCGACGCCCTGCAGGCGCGCTGCGGCTTGCCCACGGCCGAGCTGCAAGCGCAGTTGCTCGAACTCGAGCTGTGCGGGGTGGTCAGGCGCCTGCCCGGCGGCCTGTTTCAGCGCCAAGCGCTGGCTTGAGGTGCCAACTTAAATTTGCGCCCCGGCGTTCGGGTCGTCCGGGTTTTCCACCGTCTGCGCCACGGGCTTGATCAAATCCTCGCGCTTGATGCCCAGCGCCATGGCCACGCCGGTGGCCACAAAGATCGACGAGTAGATGCCGAACAAAATGCCGATGGTCAGCGCGAGCGCAAAGTAGTGCAGCACCGGGCCACCAAACAGCAGCATCGAGATCACCATCGCCTCGGTGGTGCCGTGCGTGATGATGGTGCGGCTCATGGTGCTGGTGATGGCGTGGTCGATCACCTCGCGCGTGCTCATCTTGCGCTGGCGCTTGAAGGTTTCGCGGATGCGGTCGAAAATCACCACCGACTCGTTGACCGAGTAACCCAGCACGGCCAGCACGGCGGCCAGCACGGCGAGCGAAAACTCCCACTGGAAGAAAGCAAAAAAGCCCAAGATGATGACCACATCGTGCAAGTTGGCGACGATGGCGGCGATCGAGAACTTCCACTCGAAGCGAAAAGCCAGATAGACCGTGATGCCGATGATCACGAACAGCAGCGCCAGCATGCCGTCGGTGACCAGTTCCTGCCCCACCTGGGGCCCGACGAATTCGGTGCGGCGCAGCTCCACGGTGGGGTCGTGTGCGCGCAGCGCCTGCAGCACCGACTGGCTTTGCTCACCCGCGCCCACGCCGGGCAACGGCGGCAGGCGCATCAGCACCTCGCGCGCGCTGCCGTAGTGCTGCACCAAGACCTCTTCGTAGCCCAAGCCGGCGAGCGCACCGCGCACCACCTCGAGGTCGGCGGGCTGCTGGTAGGCCACTTCGACCACCGTGCCGCCGGTGAACTCGACCGACAGGTTGAGCCCGCGCGTGACCAAGAAAAACACCGCCAGCGCAAACAGGGTGAGTGAGATCGCGTTCAGCAGCAGCGCATGGCGCATGAACGGGATGTCTTTTTTGACGCGGAAAAATTCCATTTCTTGCAACCTCTGGCGGTTTAGTCGGCGGCTGCAGAGCCGGGTTTGGGCGCGCCCGGTGCCGGCGGCTGCCAGACCGTGCCGATCGAGATGGTTTTGAGCTTTTTCTTGCTCCCGTACCAAGCGTTGACCAGCCCGCGCGAGAAAAACACCGACGAGAACATGCTCGTCAGGATGCCGATGCAGTGCACCACCGCAAAGCCGCGCACCGGTCCAGAGCCAAAGGCCAACAGTGCCAACCCGGCCAGCAGCGAGGTGACGTTGGAGTCCAAAATGGTGCCCCAGGCGCTGTCGTAGCCGTTGTTGATCGCCATCTGTGGCGAGGCGCCGCGGCGCAGCTCTTCGCGGATGCGCTCGTTGATGAGCACGTTGGAGTCGATCGCCATGCCCAAGGCCAGCGCCATCGCCGCCATGCCCGGCAGCGTCAGGGTGGCTTGCAGCATCGACAGCACCGAGACCAGCAGCACCAGGTTGAAGGTCAGGGCAATGCTCGAGAAAGCGCCGAACAGGCGGTAATAGAGCACCATGAAAATGAGCACCACTAGGAAGCCGTAGAGCACGCTCTCGAAGCCCATGCGGATGTTCTCGGCCCCTAGGCTCGGGCCGACGGTGCGCTCCTCGATGATCTCCATCGGCGCCGCCAGCGCGCCCGCGCGCAGCAGCAAGGCCACGCTCTGCGCCTCGAGCGAGGTCATCTGACCCGAGATCTGCACCCGGCCGCCGCCGATCTCGGTGCGGATCACGGGCGCCGTGACGACTTCGCCGCGGCCGCGCTCGAACAGCAAAATCGCCATGCGGTTGCCGACGTTGGCGCGCGTGACGTCGCGGAAGATGCGCGACCCGGCGGCGTCGAGCGACAGGTGCACCGCCGGCTCTTGGGTCTGGCCATCGAAGCCGGCTTGGGCGTCGGTCAGGTTTTCACCGGTGAGCACGACTTCGCGCAGCGTGATCACGGCGCGCCCCTCGCGGTCGAGGTGGCGCTCGGAGCCCAGCGGCACCGGCCCCTCGCCGCGTTCGGCGGCGCGCCCGGCCGGGCTTTCATCGACCATGCGCAGCTGCAGCGTGGCGGTGCGGCCCAAGATGTCTTTGGCGCGCGCGGTGTCGAGCACACCGGGCAGCTGCACCACGATCCGGTCTGCCCCTTGCTGCTGAATCACCGGCTCGGCCACCCCAAGCTCGTTGATGCGGTTGCGCAGCGTCAGGATGTTTTGCTGGATCGCCTTGGCCTGGATGGCGCTGCTGGCATCGGCGCTCAGGGTGCCGATCAGCTTGATCTGGCCATCGACCAGCTGACGCTCGAAGCTCAGGTCGGCGAAGTTTTCGCGCAGGGTTGGCAGCGCCGCTTCCAGCGCCGCCTCGTCGCGAAAGCGCAAGGTCACCGCCAGGCCTTCGCGGCTGATGCCGGTGTGGCGGATGTTTTGCTCACGCAGCGTGGTGCGCAGGTCGCGCGCCAGCGACTCGGCGCGCTGCTCGAGGGCCCCGGGCATGTCAACCTGCATCAGAAAATGCACGCCGCCGCGCAAATCCAAGCCTAGGTACATGGGTTGCGCGTTGAACAGCTGCAGCCAGCGTGGGGTTTGCGGCACCAGATTCAGCGCCGCCACGTGCGTGGGCTGGGCCGGGTCGGGGTTGAGGGCGCGGTCGATGGCGTCGCGCGCCTGCAACTGGGTTTCGGCGCTGTCGAACAAGGCCTGGATGGTCTGGTCTTGGAGCACCAGCGAGCGGGCGCTGATCTGGCGCTCGGTCAGCGCCTGCTCGATGCGCGTCAGGGTGGCGGCGTCGATGCGCACGCCGTGCTGGCCAGAGGAAACCTGCACCCCCGGGGCTTCGCCGTACAGGTTGGGCAGCGCGTACAAAAGGGCGATCAGCAGCGCCACCACGATGGTGACGTACTTCCACAGCGGGTATCGGTTCATGAGCGGGCGGCCCCGTTAAAGCCCAAAAGCCGGGCGCACGGGCCCAGCCTTTGGATGAAAAAACACGGCAAGGCCGTTTACTGAACCGTGCCCTTGGGCATCAACTGCATCACAGCGCTGCGCTGGATTTGGACTTCGACGCCGGTGGTCAGTTCCAAGGTGACGAAATCGTCGCCCAGTTTGGTGATGCGGCCCAGCATGCCGCCCGCAGTCACGACTTCGTCGCCCTTGGCCAGCGCGGCGACCATGGCCTTGTGCTCTTTGGTGCGTTTCATTTGCGGCCGGATCATGATGAAGTACAGCACCACGAACATCAGCACCAGCGGCAGCAGGCTGACCAAAGTGCTGGTGGTGTCGCCGGCGGCGGCCTGGGCGTAGGCGGGAGAAATAAACACGGTGGCTTTCCTGTGTGAAAGGGGTGGGGGTTGCGGGCGGGCCACGTGGGGCCCGTGTCAACCGCGCATTCTAAACCCCCAGCGCAAATGAGCGCTCAGCTTTTGCTGACGCCGTGGCGTTGCGGGCGCAACGAAGCGTATCCGGCCGCTGCCTGGCCTGCTCTAGACCGCTGCCGGGCGCACCGCCGGCACCGGCCGGATGCGCAGCGCCAGCCACACCCCCAGCAACAACAACACCATGCCGGCCACCGTCAGGCCCTGCGGCCACTCGCCGCGCCACCAGAAAATGTAGATCAGCGCCGCCACGGTCTCGAACACGATCAGCTGCCCGGCTAGGGCGGTGGGCAGGCGCTTGCTGGCCTGGTTCCAGCACAGAATGCCGCACCACGAGGCAAACAGCCCCAGCGCCAGCATGAGCCAGAGGAAAAACAGCGGATCCGGCCCTAGGGGCATGGGGAAGGTGCTGCCGCTGAGCGACATCCAGCCCCAGACCAGCGCAAAACCGACCAGGGCCATGGGCAACGTGGCCAGGCCCTGCGCCGTGGCCCAGACGCGCGGGTTGCGCTCCGGGTGCTGGCGCAGCCAATCGGCGTTGCGCAGCGGGTACCAGGTCCAGCACGCCAGCGCGCCCAGCGCCAGCAGCGCCCCCAGCGTGTAGGCGCTGAGCGAGGCGTCGGGCTGTTGCAGCAGGCGCGTCATCTCGGCCTGATTGACCAGCGCAATGCCCAGCAGCATGATGCCCAGCGGCAGCAGCAGGCGCCGCCAAGGCAGCAAGCCGTCGCGCGCGGCGTTGCGCTGGTTGGCGGCAATGGCGATCACCACCGGCAGCGTGCCGATGATGAGCGTGGTCAGCGGCCCACCGGTGCCCTGGATCGAGCTGGCAAGCAAGGTGTAGTAGGCTAGATTGCCCACGGCGGCCAGCTTGGCCGCTGCCAACCAATCGGCGCGCGTCAGGCGGCGCAGCGCGCCCCAGTCGAGCCAAGCCAGCGGCAGGCACAGCAGCCCAAACGCCAAGTAGCGCGCCATGGCCAGCAAGGCGGCCGGGTACTCGGGCAGCAAAAGCGGCACCAGAAACACCAAGCCCCACAACATCCCCGCCAGCAAGGCGAAGGCCACCCCGAGCCCCATAAGGCCTCCCGTTAAACCAAAGCAGCAAGTGTAAGGGGCGCTGGACGCCAAACAGCGGGCGTGGCGCGTTCAGCGCCGGGTGGAGGCGCCGGGTGCGGGCGCATCGGGTGGCAGCTGCCCGGCAGCGCGCCACTGCGCCAGCAACTCGCTCCAGCGCAGGCGCACGGCGGCCAAGTGTCGCGCCTTGACGTGGCCAAAACCCTTGATGCCTTCGGGCAGCGCCGCCAGTTGCAGCGCCAGCGCCTTGCGCGCGGGGTTCAGATTCGGCAGCAGTTCTTCGATCAGCTCTTGGTACTGGCCGATCAGGGCGCGTTCCTCGCGCCGCTCGGCGCTGCGGCCAAAGGGGTCGAAGGCCGTGCCGCGTAGGCCCTTGAGGCGCGCCAAGCCCTTGAAGGCGGTGAGCATCCACGGCCCGAAGGCACGCTTGATCGGCAGGCCGCGCTCATCGCGGCGCGCCCACAGCGGCGGCGCGAGGTGAAAGCGCAGCGCAAAATCGCCCTCGAACTGGGCCCCGATCTGGCGCAAAAACGCGGGGTCGCTGTGCAGGCGCGCCACCTCGTATTCGTCTTTGTAGGCCATGAGCTTGAACAGGTTGTGCGCCACCGCCTCGCTCAGGGCGCTTGTGCCCGCACCCAGCGCCGCGGCCTCGGCCTGCTGCACCCGGCGCACGAAGTCGCTGTAGCGCTGCGCGTAGGCCGGGTTCTGGTAGGCGCGCAAAAATTCGCTGCGCCGCTGCAGCAGCGCCTCGAGGCCGGGGCGCGGGTGCAGCGCGATGGCTTGCGCCGGCGCCAGCAGCGCCTGCAGCCGCGCGCCGTCGTGCGCCGCCCAGCGGCCCCATTCGAACGCGGCCAGGTTTTTGGCCACTGCCACGTCGTTGAGCTCGATCGCCCGCCGCAGCGACTCGCGCCGCAGAGGCAGCCAGCCTTTTTGCCAAGCAAAACCCAGCAACAGCGGGTTGAGGTAGAGCGCGTCGCCCAGCAGCCGCGTGGCCAAGGCCTCGGCGTCGAGCGGCGCCACGGCCTCGGGGCCGAGCAGGCGCTCAAGCGTGGCTTGGCACTGGCTGGCCGGGTTGTGCCAGTCGGGTTGGCGCACAAAGGCCGCCGTCGGGCTCACGTGGCCGTTCAGGGCCACCCGCGTGCGCCCCGGCCCCACGCGGGCCAGGCTTTCTTTGCTGACGGCGACGATGGCGTCGCAGCCCAGAATCAAATCGGCCGCGCCGCTGCCGACGCGGGTGGTGCAGATGTCGCTCTGCTGCACAGCCAGCAGCACATGGCTCCAGGTGGCGCCGCCCTTTTGCGCCAGGCCGGCGGCGTCTTGCGTGACCACGCCTTTGCCCTCGAGGTGCGCCGCCACCCCCAGCAACTGGCCGATGGTGATGACCCCGGTGCCGCCGACCCCGGCCACCACGATGCCATAGACGCTGCCCGGCCCGGCGGCATCAAAGGCTGGCAGCGGCGGCTCAGGCACATCCCCCAGCGCTTCGGGCGCCGGCAGCGCACCCGCCGGGGCGCTTTTGCGCAGTTGCCCGCCCTCGACCGTGACGAAGCTCGGGCAAAAGCCCTTGAGGCAGGAAAAATCCTTGTTGCAGCTGCTCTGGTTGATCTGGCGCTTGCGCCCGAATTCGGTCTGCAGCGGCTCTATGCTCAGGCAGTTGCTCTGCACGCCGCAATCGCCGCAGCCCTCGCACACGGCCGGGTTGATGAGCACGCGCCGCGCCGGGTCGGCCAAGGTGCCGCGCTTGCGCCGGCGCCGCTTTTCGGTGGCGCAGGTCTGGTCGTACAAGATCACGGTGGTGCCGGGCAGCTGGCGGAATTCGCGCTGGATGCGGTCGAGCTGGTCGCGGTGCTCCACCGCCACCCCGGCCGGCAGCCGCAGCGTGCTGCCGCCCACGGTGGTGTGCAGGGCGCCGCGGTATTTCTCGGGCTCGTCGGTGACCACGGTCAGGCGCGCCACCCCTTCGGCTTGCAGGCTGTGCGCGATCTGCAGCACGTGGTGGCCTTCGGCGCGCTCACCCAGCGGCTGGCCGCCGGTCATGGCCACGGCGTCGTTGTAGAGCAGCTTGAAGGTGATGTTGACATTGGCGGCGATGCACTGGCGGATCGCCAGCAGGCCGCTGTGACAGTAGGTGCCGTCGCCCAAGTTGGCAAAGACGTGCGACTCGTGGCTGAAGGGCTGCTGCCCGACCCACGGCACGCCCTCGCCCCCCATCTGCGTAAAGCCGATGGTGGAGCGGTCCATCCAGATGGTCATGAAGTGGCAGCCGATGCCGGCCATGGCGCGCGAACCCTCGGGCACCCGGGTGCTGGTGTTGTGCGGGCAGCCGGAGCAAAACCAGGGCTGGCGCTCGGCCAGCGGCGTGTCGGCATGGAGCACCTGCAAGGCGCGCGCCTGGCCCTGCAGGCGCTCGAGCTGCGCCTGCACCCGCGCCGCCACTTCGCTGCCCTCGGGCAGCAGGCCGTGGCGCGCCAAGCGCCGCGCCAGCGCTTGGGCGATCAGCGCCGGCGTCAGGTCGGCGTTGGCGCGCAGCAGCTGGTTGGCGCTCGGGTTGGGCATCGACCACTCGCCGCCGCTGTGGTCGGCCCCGACTTCGTCGAACTTGCCCAGCACGTCGGGGCGTACGTCGGGGCGCCAGTTGTAGAGCTCTTCTTTGAGCTGGTATTCGATCACTTGGCGCTTTTCTTCCACCACCAGAATCTCGCGCAGCCCGGTGGCAAACTCGCGCGTGGTCTGCGCCTCCAGCGGCCAGACCACGCCCACCTTGTGCAGCCGCAGCCCGATGCGGCGGCAGGTGGCGTCGTCGAGCCCGAGGTCGCGCAGCGCCTGCCGGGTGTCGTTGTAGGCCTTGCCGCTGGCGATGAGGCCGTAGCGGTCGTGCGGGCCCTCGATCGCGTTGTGGTTGAGCCGGTTGGCGCGCACATAGGCCAGCGCGGCGTACCACTTGGTGTCCATCAGGCGCGCTTCCTGCTCCAGCGCCGCGTCGGGCCAGCGGATGTGCACGCCGCCGGGGGGCAGCTCGAACTCGGGCGCCACGATGCGCACCCGATCCGGGTCGATCTCGGCCACGGCGCTCGACTCAACGATCTCTTGGATGGTTTTCATGCCGGCCCAGACGCCGGCAAAGCGGCTCATGGCCCAGGCGTGCAGCCCGAAGTCGAGGATTTCTTGCACGCTGGCGGGGAAGAACACCGGCAGCCCACAGGCCTTGAAGATGTGGTCGCTCTGGTGCGCGGCGGTCGAGCTTTTGGCGACGTGGTCGTCACCGGCCACCGCGATCACGCCGCCCCAAGGCGTGGTGCCGGCCAGGTTGGCGTGCTTGAAGACGTCGGCGCTGCGGTCCACCCCTGGGCCTTTTCCGTACCACAGGCCAAACACGCCGTCGTGGCGCTGGCTGCCGGGCGGTGCAAACCCGAGCTGCTGCGTGCCCCAGACCGCGGTGGCGGCCAGTTCTTCGTTGACGCCGGGCTGAAACACGATCTGCTGCGCGGCTAGGTGCGCCTTGGCTTTCCACAGCGCCTGGTCGTAGCCGCCCAGCGGCGAGCCGCGGTAGCCGCTGATGAAGCCGGCGGTGTTGCGGCCCAGTTGCCAATCGCGCTGGCGCTGCAGCATGGGCAGCCGCACCAGCGCTTGCACCCCGCTCATGAAGGCACGCCCGTGGTCCAGCGTGTATTTGTCGTCTAGGCTGACGCTGGCAAGGGCGCGCCGAACCGCTTCGGGCAAGGGTGCGTTCATGGGTTTGTCTCCTGTCGCCAAGGCCGGCCGGGTAGGCCGCCAGTTACCGTTCACCCGCCGCCGTGGTGGGTGCGCTGCGGAAACCCCCAGGATCGCTGGTGGCTGCCGGTTGGCTCAGATTGTCGCCAAAAAAACCGCCCTACGGGCGGCTCGGGCTTAGGCGTTTACCCTTGACCCATGGGGATTAGCCCAGATGCTGCGCCAAAAAAGCCAGCGTGCGCTCGCGTGCCAGTTCGGCCGAAGGGGCGTGGTGGGCGCCGCGTTGGTCGCAATTGAAGCCGTGGTGGGCGTCGTAGGTGTGCACCTCCACCTGGGGATGGCGCGCCTTGAAGGCCTGCACGGTGTCGAGCGGAATCCAGCTGTCTTGCTTGGCAAAGTGCGCCAGCATCGGGCAGCGGGGTTGCAGCTCGGCGTCGGCGCCTACCGTCATGCCGCCGCCGTAGTAGGGCACGGCAGCCGCCAGGCCGTTGAGCTGGCAGGCGCTGCGCCAGGTGAGCAGCCCACCCCAGCAGTAGCCCACGATGCCCACTTTCAAGCCCGTGGCCAGCACCAAGGTGTCGATGGCGGCTTGGATGTCGGCCATCACGCCCGGTGCGGGCAGGGCATCGACCTGCAGCTTGAGGGCAAAGCCGGCCTGCATGTCGGCGTCGGTGTAGCCCAGTTCCACCCCCGCTTGCACCCGGTGAAAGGTCGATGGCGCCAAGGCCACGTAGCCGGCGGCTGCGTAGCTGTCGGCCACCGCGCGGATGTGTGAATTGACGCCGAAGATCTCTTGCAGCACCACCACCGCACCGCGCGGGGCGCCCGCGGGCTGCGCCATGTAGGCGGGGCAGACAAAACCGTCGGCGGCTTTCAGATCGACGAATGCGCTCATGCGGGTCTCCTGGGCTGGGGTTGAGGTTGCATCATGGGTGGGGAGCGCAAAGCTCATTCGCCCCCCGAGGCGGAGGCGGATTAGGAGTCGGAATCGGGCTCGGAATCGGACTCGGGTTGGGCGGCGTGCTTGACGAAAGTCACCGGCACCGGGGCGTGCTGCAGCATCTGCTGCGACACCGAGCCCAGCAAGGTGCGCCCGAGCAGCCCGCGGCCGTGGCTGCCCATGATCACGCCATCGCAGCCTTCCTCTTCCAGCACCTCGAGCAGCAGCGCCACCGGCTCGCCCATGCGCACGTGGGTGCTGTAGGGCAGTTGCGCGGCGCGCACTTGGGCTTCGGCTGCAGCCAGCAGATCTTGCCCGGCGGCCTCGGCCAGGCGCTCGATGGCCTCGGCGTCGTGCAAGGTCACCAGTTCATAAAAAGTGGCCGGCTCTTGCACGTTGACCAGCACCAGCTCGCAGGCCAGCCCGGCCTGCGCCATGCGCACGGCGTAGGCCACCGCCTCGAACGACAACTCGGAACCATCCACCGGGATCAGCCATTTCATGCCATGCACTCCATATGATTGTTTGGCCTCAACTGTAGCGCATCGCTGGCCGCCTTCTGGCGGTTGTGCTGCGTCGCGCAAATTGCAGCGTGTGGCGGCGCGTTGTGCGCGGTGCAGCGACAATGCAGCCGATGCCCGACTCCTCTGCACCCAGCGCCCGCCCGCCTTTGGGTTTGGCCGCCTTGGCCCCGTTGCAGCAGCGCCCCTTCGCTCTGCTGTGGATCACTTGGCTGACGGCCAACATCAGCCTGTGGATGAACGACGTGGCCGCCGCTTGGCTCATGACCACGCTCACCACCTCGCCTGCGTGGGTGGCGCTGGTGCAGACCGCCGCCACGCTGCCGGTGCTGCTGCTCGGGTTGCCCAGCGGCGTGCTAGCCGATGCCCTTGAGCGCCGCCGCTTGCTGCTGCTGACGCAGGTTTGGGCGGCGCTGGTGGCGCTGCTGCTGGTGCTGACCGTCAAGCTCGAGGCGCTCACGCCGGCGCTGCTGCTGGCGCTGGTGTTTGCCAATGGCATCGGGCTGGCGCTGCGCTGGCCGGTATATGCCGCCCTGATGCCGCACCTGGTGCCGCGCGCCCAACTGCCCGCTGCGCTGGCGCTCAATGGGGTGTCGATGAACGTCTCGCGCATCGTCGGCCCGCTGCTGGCCGGGTTGATCATTGCGGCGCTGGGCAGCGAGTGGGTGTTTGCGCTCAATGCGCTGCTGGCGGTGGGCTGCGCCGCCCTGATCTGGCGCTGGCGCAGCCCCGTGTGCCCCAAGCCGGCGCCGCGCGAGCCTTTCTGGAGCGCGCTGCGCGTTGGGGTGCGCTTCGTCGCCGAATCGCCGCGTTTACGGCTGGCTTATCTGCAAGTGGGGCTGTTTTTTTTCCATTCGGCGGCGCTGATCGGGCTGCTGCCGCTGCTGGCGCTGCGCTTTGAGGGCGCCAGCGCCAGCACCTTTACCTGGCTGCTGGCGGCCATGGGCAGTGGCGCTATTTTGTCGGCGCTGTACCTGCCGCGCCTGCGCCGGGGGCACAGCCGCGCGTTCATGGTCTGGGCCGGCATGGCGCTGCAGGCGCTGGCGATGCTGGTGGTGACCTGGGCACCGGGGCTGTGGGCGGCGCTGCTGGCCATGTTCGTGGCCGGCATGGCGTGGATCGCGGTGGCCAACACGCTCAACGTGGCGGCCCAGTTTGCGATGCCCGACTGGGTGCGCGCGCGCGCCATTTCGGTCTATCAAATGGCCCTCATGGGCGGCGCCGCCTTGGGCGCGGCGGCGTGGGGCAAGCTGGCGCACTGGGTGGGGGTGCCGCTGTCGGTGTCGCTGGCGGCGCTGTCGGCGCTGTGCTTGGCCACCCTGACCTTGCGCTGGAGCCAGCGCTCGCGCCTGCTCGAAGACCCGGGGCCCGAGGGCGCTGACCGGGAGGCGGAGCCGCCGCTGCAATAGCGCTGCTGCCACCACGGCCTGCTAGAGCGTGTCGAAATCCTGCGGCGCGCCAAAGTCGCCCACCACCACGGTGTGGGTAAGCAGGCGCTGGCCGTGCCAGCGGTGCAGCAGGTAGCCGGGCGGCTCCAGCCGGTAGCGCGCGGGTTGGTCGGCGCGCAGGTCGAGTGCGATCTGGTGCGCCGTCGAGGGTGCGCTGATGGCCAGCGTGTGCGCCACCCGCGTGACCGTGACGCGGTGCAGGTGGCCGCACAGCAGCGCCTGCACCTGCGGGTGTTGCCACAGCAGCGCTTCGAGCGCATCCGCGCCTTGGCGCAACGCCATGTCGTCCATCTCGGCCAGCCCGGTGGCGTAGGGTGGGTGATGCAGCAGCAGCAAGGTGGGCTGGGGGCTGGCCGCCAGCGCCTGCTCCAGCCAGTGCAGCCGCTGCGCGCACAGTTCGCCGTGCGCGCAGCCTTCGGCCACGGTGTCGAGCGCCACCAGGCGCAGCGCCGGGTGCTCCCACACGTACTGCACAAAGGTGGGGTGCAGGCGCTGGCAGGCCTGCAGCCAGTCGGCGCAGGCTAGGCGCAGCGCCGCGCGCTGGTCGTGGTTGCCCAGCAGCGGCAAAACGGGCACGCCCAGCGTGCGCAGCGGCTGCACCAGCTGGCGCAGCAAGGCGTAGTCGGCGGCGCTGCCGCTGTCGCTCAGGTCGCCGCTGAGCAGCAGCAGATCGGGGGTGGGCTGGCGCGCGCACAGGTCGTGCACGCAAGCGCGCAGCAGCGCGGCGGTGTCCACGCGCGCGCCTACGGGCGGCGCGGCGCGCAGGTGCAGGTCGGAGAGCTGGGCGATCAGCATGGGGCTTTGGCGGCGATGCTTTTATCCGCCCTGCCAGTCTATCAGCGCGCGAAGCGTTTGCGCGTGAGCGCCAGCGCAATCCAGAACGCGGCCACGGCGTAGAGGGCCAGCACGGCCAAGTGCAGCGCGGCGTCGCTGGGCCATTGGTTCAGGAACAAGGGCCGCACCAGCGCCACGCCGTGGGTCAGCGGCAGCAGCTCGGAGATGGCATACACCACGGCGGGCAGTTGCTCGCGCGGAAAAAACACGCCGCTCAAAAACATCATCGGCGTCAGAAAGAGCGTGAAGTAGTAGGTGAAAAAATCGTAGCCCTGCGCCAGCGCATTGAAGATCAGCGCCAAGCAGCTGAAGGCGATGCCCAGCAGCAGCAGCACCGGCAGCGCCAGCCAGAGCTTGGGGGCCTGGCTGATGCCCAGCAGCAGAATCACGCCCAAAATGGCGCAGACGGTGAACAGCGCCTTGAACGCCGCCCAGAGCATTTCGGCCAGCACGATGTCGTCGAGCGTGACCGGCGCGTTCAAAATGCCGTCCCAGGTTTTTTGCACCTGCATGCGCGAGTAGGCCGAGTACAGGGCCTCGAAGCTGGCGGCGTTCATGGCGCTCATGCAAATCGCGCCGCTGGCCAGAAACAGCAGGTAAGGCACGGCCAGCGGCAGCCCGTCGGGGCCGCTGACGGTGACCTGCCCCACCAGCATCCCCATGCCGTAGCCAAAGGCCAGCAGCCAGATCAGCGGTTCGGCGATGTTGCCCACCAGGCTGGGCAGCGCCAGCTTGCGCCAGACCAGCAGGTTGCGCTGGAACACGGGCCAAAAGCGCCATGACAGCTGCGGGGCGCGCCAGTGGCTGCGGTTGCGAGCGGGCAGGGCGCTCATCCTTGCTGCCGGGTTTGGGGTGTGCGCCGTGACAGGGTGTTTGAGGTGGGTTGTAGCGGCATCGGAAGTTGGGTTCACGAAATCGGGGGGTGGGTCACAACTTATTGGGTCACAACTTTGCACTTGGCCGGACTGAGGGGTGGGTTTTATTTTATGGGTTTCGCTCGTCGGCAAGGGGGTGGGGTAAGGGCTGGGGCTGGGGCGCTGGGGGCGGCCGGCCTCATGCCGTCCGCTGCGCGGCCAAAAATCGGCCGACCGCCCCCAGCGCCCCAGCCCCATCAGAGCATGGGCGTGAAAATCGCGTTGTGAGCATTGCTTGCAATGCATGCATCGACTACACTGCTCGTAGCGCTGCTTCAGAACCCGCCATGCCTACGCTCACCATCCGCAATCTCGACGACCGCCTCAAGCAGCGCTTGCGCCTGCGCGCGGCGCAGCACGGGTGGTCTATGGAGCAAGAAGCGCGTGTGATCTTGGCTCAAGTCTTGGAAACGCCCGCACAGAACGACGGCGCGGCTTGGTTGCAGCGTGTGCGCCAGCGCTTCCAAGGTGTGGCTGGAGACGATTGGCAGCCGAGCGATCGGCGCGAAGGCACCGAGCGCGAACTCCCCCACTTTGACCCATGACGGCGCGCTACCTGCTGGACACCAACGTGCTGTCGGAGCTGATGCGCCCTCAACCCGATGCCGCCGTGCTTGCTTGGATGGAGCGCCAGACGCCAGCCGGTCTGTACACCAGCGCCATCACCATGGCCGAAATTGAGGCTGGGCTGGCACTCATGCCCTCAGGGCAACGCCAACGTGCGTTGCAGGCGGCGGCCGCCACCATGTTTGAGCAGGACTTTGCCGGCCGCTTGTGGGCCTTCGATGCCGCTGCCGCGCAGGGCTACGCGCAGGTCAAAGCGCAGCGCCACCGGGCGGGCCGTCCCATCGGCCACGCCGATGCGCAAATAGCCGCCTTGGCGCTGATTCACGAGGCCACCCTTGTGACCCGCAACCTGACCGACTTTGCTGGCATTGAAGGCCTCGGCGTTCTCAACCCTTGGGCAAGCAGCTGCGCATAAAGAAAATCGGTGTCAGGCCACAGGACGCAGCCCGAGAAAGACCTCGGCGCCGGTGTCGCTGTATGCGCTGTGCTCAAAGGGCAGCGCCAGCGGCTCGAAACCGGCGGCGGCGATCAGCTGCAACCACACGGCTCTGGGGAACAGCCCCATCCAGTGCCGGTCGTGCACGGCTTGGGTGGCGCCGTTTTCGTCTCGCAGCAGGTAGGCCATGTCGGCGACGTAGCGCTCGGCGTGCGCGTCGGGCATCCAGCGCCATTCGAGGTAGCGCAAGCCGCGTCCGTTGCCGTCGCTGCCGCCGCTTTCGGTGCCGGGGGTGAAGGTCTCGAGCACAAAATCCGGCTGCAACAGCGCCACCCCACCGGGGGCGGTGTGGGCATAAGCCGTGGCGATGACACTGGCCAGATCGGCGCGCGTGCTCATGTAGCTGATGGCGTCGTGCACCAGCACGCAATCAAAGACGCGCCCGAGCCGCAGCGTGCGCATATCGCCCTGAATGTGCGTGCACTCCGGGTTCAGGCGGCGGCTCAAAGCGAGCATGGTCGGCTCCAGATCGACGAGCGTGCAGGCCAGCGCCGCCTTCAAGTGGGCGGCATTGTGGCCACCGCCGCTGCCCAAATCGAGCAGGGTTTGAGGGCGCCGCTGGCAGTGGGCCTCGAACAAACGCCGGTAAAAGGCGGCCTCTTCGAGGTAGTCGGCCACCGGCGTCAAGAGCGGATACCAAGGCGCCAGTTCGCGGTAGAGCTTGGGCATCTGAATGGGGCTGGTCGGGTGTGGCTCAGACATAACCCCGCTTTATACACAGACTTGGGCCATGCATTTTGAGCTTAACCGAGTGTCATGAGGGTATGCACCCGATTTGCCCGCAGCCGATCAAGGTTGGGTGCCATCTTGGGTAGCCGGTTGCCGGGCTGCGAAAGTTGGTTGGTGCGTAGGTGCTCCGGCAGGGCGCCAGCAACGCCGCTGCATCAGTGGCGGTAAACCGCTTTGCGGTCGCCGATGCGCAGCACAAGGATGCGCAGTGCTCCGTCCTCGATGTGGGCGATGATGCGCCAGTCGCTCATCCTTCTTGCCGGATCTGGCGCCCGGTGAGCTTGAGGAACAGGTCTTCGAGGTTGGCGGGGCGGTGCAGGGTGTGCAGCTGCGGCCAGTCGTTGAGGGCGGCCAGCAGCGGGCGCGCGTCGAGGGTGTAGAAAAACACCGTCTCGCCGCTCACCTCCACCCGCTGCGCCAGCCGCGCCAGCGCCGACTGCGCCAGCGCCTGCACCTCGTGGTTTTGCTGGGCGTAGACCTCGACCACATCGGGTTCGAGGTGCTGCGCGATCAGCTCGCGCGGGCGCCCTTCGGCGATTTTGCGCCCTTGGTCGATGACCACCAGGCGCTGGCACAGGCGCTCGGCCTCGTCCATGAAGTGGGTGGTGAGCAGGATGCTCTTGCCCTGCTTGAGCAGCTGCTGCAGCCGCTCCCACATCAGGTGCCGCGCCTGCGGGTCGAGCCCGGTGGTGGGCTCGTCGAGCAGCAGCAGGCGCGGGTCGTTGATGAGCGCGCGCGCCAGCGACAGGCGTCGCTTCATGCCGCCCGAGAGCTCGCCCGGCTTGGCATCGGCCTTGTGCGATAGCGCGGCAAAATCGAGCAGCGCCGGGATGCGCGCCGCCAGCGTGGCCCGGTCGAGGCCGAAGTAGCGCCCAAAGACGCGCAGGTTTTCGGCGCAGGTGAAGTCCGGGTCCAGCGTGTCGAACTGGCTCACCACGCCCATCTGCGCCTTGATGGCTTGGGCGTGCTCGGGCATGGTCAAGCCAAAGGCCTCGACGCGGCCGCTGTCGGCGTGGGTCAGGCCGAGGCTGATGCGCAAGGTGGTGGTTTTGCCGGCGCCGTTGGGGCCGATCAGCCCCAAGCACTCGCCGGGCTCAATCGCAAACGAGAGCTCATCGACCACCGCCGCGCCGCCGTAGCGCTTGCAGAGACCATCGACAGTGAACAGGGCAGTCATAGTGCGAGCATTGTGCCGCTTTTGCTTCGCCTTGCCAGCAGGAACACCCGCAACCACTTTTCTGTGATTGCGCCACCTCATGCCCGCACCTGGTACAGGCACAAGCCCAAACCACCTTCGACTCCTTGCTTGTCTAGGCCTTCGCGCTGGTCTGTAGGGCCGCGTCAGGTCAGGTCGGCCTTTGGGGGCTGCGCCAACTGCGCCAACTGCGCCAGCTTGTCGCGCCAGACTTTGCGCACAAAGGGGTCGGCCACGGTGTATTTGCCGTGCGTTGGGCGCAGGATCAGGTTGGCGCTGACCATCTTGTCCACGATGTTTTGCACCTGCGAGGTTTCCACGACGCTGCTGGTGCGGTCGGCGTAGGCGGCCAGGGCGTCGACGCCGAAGAGGCCGGTGGCGCCGTCTTCCGGGCCGGTGGCAATGCGCTCGAACACGGCTTTGCCGAGTTCGCCGAATTCCTCCACCGCCTTGAGTTCCACGTCGGCCGCTGCGTCGGCTAGGGTGGCGCAGATGATGCGCAAGGCGGTGTCCGGGTCGGTGCCGTGGGCTTGCTGTAGCTGCCGCAGTGCCTTGAGCAGCTCTTCGGGCCGGTGGCCCATGGTCTGGAAGCCTTGCCAGGCGGTGTCTAGGCTGGGCAGCACCACGCCGGGGGTGGCTGCGATGCGCTGCAACTGCCACTGCACAAATTCGCGGTCCAGCACCAGGTAAGACACCAAGTGAGCGCCGGCAAAGGGCTGGGCGCGGCGCGAGGTCATGTCGGCGAGCAGCGATTTGTGCGAACCGGTGCCGATGAAGAGTAAACGACCCGGCATGCCGGGCCTGGCGTTGACGGCGTCGCGCGCGGCCTTGAGCGCGTGCAGTAGGGCAAAGCCTTCTTCTGTCCCAAGGGTCTGCTGCACTTCGTCCACGATCAGCACGACGTTAATATGGGCGGTGTTGACCAGCTCTTCAAAGGCTTGGGCTAGCGTGGCGCCACCGGGCTGGCCGACGTCGTCGAGCTGGAAACCAAAACTGAAACCCGCCGCACCCAGGTTGAGTCCCTTGAAGCGTTGCAGCAGACCGGAGCCCGGCGTCTGCAGTTGGCGCAGCGTGTTGCGCACGGCTTCGTGAACCAGGGCCGACGGGTTTTTGGTGCGGTCGACCCAGAGGTCCACGTAGATGACCAGCGCGCCCCGGGTTTCGAGCGCGGGGATGAGGTCTTGCCTCAAAAAGGTGGTCTTGCCCACCCGGCGGATGCCCGAGAGAAAAACGCCCGAGCGGGTGCTTTCGTCCAGCGGGCCGGGGTTGAGCAACTGCTCGGCCATTTGGGCGGCGTAGGTCTCTCGATGGAAAAGGCCGGTGGTGTCGGACATGTTATCTCCAAGGTTGATTGCCGGATAATTATCCGCCATGGATAATTAGATGTAAAGCCCGCGATTGTACGGATGGAGCCACCGCTTGGGCGGTAGGTGTCCCCCTGCCTTCTTGGCCGGGCTTAGAATTCCGTCCTTTGACCCTGAGCGCCCCATGCCCAATCCCCATGCCCAGCCCGGCCAACTGCAAGCGGCACTGGCCCCGCACCACGCATGGCTGCAGTACGCCTTGCCCAAGCAGGCCCTGACCGAACTGGCCGGCGCCTTGGCGCGGCGCCCACTCGGTGCCGCCACGCAGTGGGCGATGCGCCGCTTTGCCGCGCGCTACCGCGTGGACATGAGCGAGGCGCTGCAGCCCGACTTTGGCGCCTACGCCACCTTCAACGACTTTTTCACCCGCGCCCTCAAGCCCGGGGTGCGGCCGCTGGCCGAATCGGGGCTGTTGTGCCCGGTCGATGGCGCCGTGAGCCAGCTGGGCCGTATCGAGGGCGACCGCATCTTCCAGGCCAAGGGTCAGCACTACCGCAGCATCGCGCTGCTGGGCGGCGACGCGCAGCTGGCGGCCGGCTTCGAGCACGGCGAGTTCGCCACCCTGTACCTGAGCCCGCGCGACTACCACCGCATCCACATGCCCTGCGCCGGGCGCCTGAAACGCATGATCCATGTGCCGGGAGCGCTGTTTTCAGTCAACCCGGCCACGGCGCGCACCGTGCCGGGCCTGTTTGCGCGCAACGAGCGCGTGGTCTGCGTGTTCGAGGGCGCGCACGCCGGGCGGCGCTTCGACTTTGCGCTGGTGCTGGTGGGGGCCACCATCGTCGGCAGCATGGCCACCGCTTGGCACGGCGTGGTCAACCCGCCGCGCCCGGGCCTGCTGCAAGACTGGCGCTACGAGGAGCGCGCGATCGAGCTCGAGCGTGGCGCCGAGATGGGGCGCTTTTTGCTGGGCTCGACCGTGGTGCTGCTGTTCCCGCCCGGCTTGTTGCGCTGGAACCCAAGCTGGGCGGCCGACCAGCCGGTGCGGCTGGGGCAGCAGATGGCCGATTGGGTTGTATGAGGGCGCGCCTAGGGCAGCGCTTTAGATGCACCCAGGGGTACGAAGGCCACTATAATGGGCCGCTCTCGACCCCGTCGGCGCAGCGGGGTCACACCAACAATCGGGATGCCATGACTGCCTACACGCTACGGGCCGCGTTGCTCAGCTTGACGACCCTCGTTTTTTTGACGGCCTGCCAAGGCCCCGCTGCGCCCGCTGCCGAAGCCCCACCGCCGTGGGTGAAAACGGTGCCGATCGAGGCCTCGGCACCGGGCGAGCGCCAGTTTTCGGGCACGCTGCGGGCGCGCCACGAAACGCCGCTGGCTTTGCAGGTGGGCGGCCGGGTGCTGACGCGGCCGGTGCAGGCCGGCCAACACGTGAGCGCCGGCCAGACCCTGCTGACGCTGGACGCGCACGACCTGCTGGCCAACGAAGCCAGCGCGGCGGCGCAACTGGCCAGCGCCGAAGCGGCGCAGCGCCATGCCGAGCGCGAGCTGGAGCGCCAGCGCCAGCTCGTGGCGCAAGGCTTTGTGAGCGCGCAAACCCTAGAGCGCTTCGAGCTGGCGCTGCGCGAGGCCGTTGCCCGCGTGCAGGCGGCGCGCAGCCAGACGGCGGTGGCGCGCAACCTGCGCCAGCACACGCAGTTGCGCGCCCCGGCGGCCGGGGTGCTGCTCGACCTCAGCGCCGAACCCGGCCAAGTGCTGGCTGCTGGCCAGAGCGTGGGCACGCTGGCGCACGCGGGTGAGCGCGAGATCGAGCTGTTTTTGCCCCAAGGCCTGAACGCGCCGCGCACGGGTTATGCCGTGTTGCCCGACGGCGCGCGCCAGCCGCTGCAGTTGCGTGAAGTGGCCGGCGCGGCCGACCCGCTCAGCCGCACCTGGCGCGCGCGCTACCGCATCGTGGGCGCGCTCGACCCGGCGGTTTGGCCCTTGGGGGCGGTGGTGCGCGTGGCGCTGCAGCCCGAAGGCCACGCGGCCACCGCCGAGGCGGCGCTGCAGCGCGTGCCGCTGGGGGCGCTGGACGAACGCGGCGGCGGTGCGCAGCTGTGGCGCGTGGCCGAGGGCCGGGCGCAGCCGGTGCCGGTGCGCGTGCACCGCATCGACGCCACCCACGCCCACGTCAGCAGCCCGCTGGCGGCCGGTGAGGCGGTGGTGGCGCTGGGCACGCACCGCCTCAGCCCGGGGCTGGCGGTGCGGGAGTTGCCACGGTGAGCTTTCCCAACCTGTCGGCGCTGGCGGTGCGCGAACGCGCCGTCACGCTGTTTTTCATCCTGATCGCGGTGCTGGGCGGCCTCTACGCCTTCCTCTCGCTCGGGCGCGCCGAGGACCCCTCGTTCACGGTGCGCACCATGATGGTTTCGGCGCTCTGGCCCGGTGCCACGGCCGAAGAGATGCGATCCCAAGTGGCCGACCGGCTCGAAAAACGCATCCAGGAAGTGCAGAACCTGTACCGCATCGAGAGCACCATCCGGCCCGGGCGGGTCGATCTGCAGGTCGAGTTCCAAGACTACACCCCGAGTGCGCTGGTGCCCGAGCTGTTCGACGAGGTGCGCCAGCGCATGAGCGACGAAGCGCCCCGGCTGCCGCGCGGGGTCGTCGGCCCGTTGATCAACGACGATTTCGGCGACGTGTATTTCGCCCTGATCGCGCTCAGCGCCCCCGGGCTGCCCCTGCCTGAACTCGCACGCAGCGCCGACACCTTGCGCGACCGCCTGCAGGCCTTGCCGGGCCTGCAAAAGGCGCTGCTGCTGGGCGAGCGGCCGCAGCGCGTGTTCATCGATTTCGACCTCGCGCGCCTGCACCAACTCGGCCTGGCGCCGCAGGCGGTATTCGAGGCCATCGACGCCCAGCTGCAGTTGCTGCCGGCGGGCGCGCTGGAGCTGCAGGGCGCGCGCGTGCTGCTGCGCCTGCCCGCCGAGCTGACCGATGCGCAGCAGCTCGAACGCGTGCCGCTGCGCGTGGGCGGGCGGCTGCTGCAATTGCAGGACGTGGCGCAGGTGCGCCTAGGCCACGAGGAGCCGCCCAGCTACCTGGTGCGCGCCCACGGGCAGGATGCCGTGCTGCTGGGCGTGGTGATGCAAAAAGGCGAAAACGGGCTGGCTTTCGGCGCCCGCCTGGCCGACTTTGTGCGCCTGCAGCAGGCCGAGCTGCCGCTGGGCATGGAGCTGCGCGTGCTCACCAACCAGACCGACGCCATCACGCAGGCGGTCGATCTGTTCCAGAAAAAATTTCTGGCCGCCATGGCGGTGGTGATGGTGGTGAGCATGCTGGCGATCGGCTGGCGCGCCGGGCTGGTGGTGGGGATTGCGATCCCGCTGACGCTGGGCCTGACCTTTATGCTGATGAAGTTCACCGGCATCAACCTAGACCGCATCACGCTTGGGGCCCTGATCATTGCGCTGGGGCTGTTGGTCGATGACGCCATCATCGCCATCGAGATGATGATCGTCAAAATGGAGCAGGGCTGGGATCGCGTGCGCGCCGCCACCCACGCCTGGAACGCCACCGCCGCCCCGATGCTGTTTGGCACCCTGGTGACGGTGGCCGGTTTCGTGCCGATCGGCTTTGCCCAGTCGGGGGTGGGCGAGTACGCCGGCAACATCTTTTGGGTGCTGGCCTACGCGCTGCTGGCTTCGTGGCTGGTGGCGGTGGTGTTCACACCCTACCTAGGCATCAAGCTGTTGGCGCAAGCCCAGCCCCATGGCGGCCCGGGTGGCCCGGGCGGCGGCCACGGCGGCAGCGCGCACTACCAGAGCCGCGGTTACCAGCGCCTGCGTGCGCTCATCACGGCCTGTGTGAGCTGGCGCAAGAGCGTGGTCGCGGTTACGCTTTTGCTGCTGTTGCTCAGCGCCTGGGCCATGGCGAACCTGGTGCAAAAGCAGTTTTTTCCCGGCTCCGACCGGCCCGAGGTGCTGATCAGCGTGCAACTGCCCCAAGGCAGCCCGATCGCCCAGACCGACGCCACCGTGCGCCGCCTCGAAGCGCTGCTGGTCAACCACCCCGACGTGCGTTCGCTCTCGGCCTACGTGGGGGCCGGTGCGCCGCGGTTTTTCATCTCCGCCAACCCCGAGCAGCCCAACCCGGCCTTTGCCAAGCTGCTGGCCATCGGGGCCGATGCGGCGGCGCGCGAGCGCATCATGGCCGATCTGCAGGCGCGCATCGAGGCCGGCGAGTTTCCCGAGGCGCGGCTGCGCGTGTCGCGGCTGCTGTTTGGCCCCCCGGTGCCGTGGCCGGTGAGCTTTCGCATCGTCGGGCCAGAGCCACAGCAACTGCGCGCCATCGCACAGCAGGTGCAGGGCATCATGCAGGCGCACCCGCACACCCTCAACACCCAGCTCGACTGGGATGAGCGCGCCTTGGTGCTGCAGCTCGAACTCGACGCGCAGCGCCTGCGCCTGCTCGGCCTGACGCCGCGCGAGCTCAAGCAACAGCTCCAGTTCCAGCTCGATGGCGTGGTGGTGAGCGAACTGCGGCTGGGCACGCGCACGGTGCAGGTGCAGGCCCGCGGCGCCCGCGACGGCAGCCCCTTGTTGCCCGAGCAGATCGAAATCCGCAGCCTCGACGGCCGCTTGGTGCCGCTGGCGCAGATCGGCCGCTTCGAGCTGCGCCACGAGGAACCGCTGCTGCGCCGGCTCAACCGCGAGCCCTTCCTGGCGGTGCAGGCCGACGTGCGCGGGGCGCAACCGCCGACCGTCACCGAAGAGTTGTGGCAGCAAATGGCCGCGCTGCGCGCCGAATTGCCGCCGGGCTACCGCATCGACATCGGCGGTTCGGTGGAGCGCGCCGGGCTGGCCAACCAGTCGATCCAGCAACTGTTCCCGCTCATGGTGGCGCTGATGCTGATCTTCATCATGCTGCAGATGCGCTCTTTTTCCGGCACCTTCGTGGTCGTGGCCACGGCCCCGCTGGGGCTGGTGGGGGCGGTGCTGGCGCTGCTGCTGTTTGCGCAGCCCTTTGGCTTCGTGGCGCTGCTGGGGCTGATCGGGCTGGCGGGCATTTTGATGCGCAACACCATGATCCTGACGCAGCAGGTGCAGGACAACTTCCACGACGGACTCGAGGCCGAGGCGGCGGTGGTGGAAGCCGCGGTGCAGCGCGCGCGCCCGGTGATCCTGACCGCGCTCGCTGCCGCGCTGGCCTTCGTGCCCCTGACCTTCGACAGCTTCTGGGGCCCGCTGGCCTACGTGCTGATCGGCGGCGTGGCGGTGGGCACCGCCATCACCTTGCTCTACGTGCCCGCGCTGTACGCGCTATGGCTGCGCATCGGCCACGCGCCGCCGCCGTCTGCGGCGCCGGTTGCGAAGGCTTAGACGTTAAACAAAAAATTCATCACGTCGCCGTCGCGCACGAGGTAGTCTTTGCCTTCGGCGCGCATTTTGCCGGCGTCTTTGGCGCCTTGCTCGCCGTTGCAGGCCAGGTAGTCGTCGAAGGCGATGGTCTGGGCGCGGATGAAGCCGCGCTCGAAGTCGCCGTGGATCACGCCCGCTGCCTGCGGTGCCGTGGCGCCGATGCGCACGGTCCAGGCGCGCACCTCTTTGGGGCCGGCGGTGAAGTAGGTCTGCAGGCCCAGCAGTTTGAAGCCGGCGCGGATGAGCCGGTTCAGGCCCGGTTCGTCTTGCCCCATTTCTTGCAGAAAGACGAGGCGGTCGGCGGGCTCCATCTCGGCCAGTTCGGCCTCGATCTTGGCGCAAATGGCCACCACCGGCGCGTTTTGCGTCGCGGCGTAGGCTTGCAGCTTGGCCAGCAAGGGGTTGTTTTCGAAGCCGTCGTCGGATACGTTGCCCACGAACATGGCCGGTTTGGCGGTGATCAGGCACAGCGGCTTGAGCAGCGCCTGGTCGTCGGCGCTCAGCGCCAGCGCGCGCACCGGCTGGCCTTGGTTGAGTGCGGCCTGCACCGGGCCCAGCAGCGCCAGCAGCCGGGCGGCGTCTTTGTCGTTGCCGCTGCGGGCGGCTTTGCTGGCGCGCTGCAGCGCTTTGTCCACCGTGCCCAGGTCGGCCAGGCAGAGCTCGGTCTGGATGACTTCGATGTCGGCCACCGGATCGACGCGGCCGGCGACGTGGATCACGTTCGGGTCTTCGAAGCAGCGCACCACGTTGACCAAGGCATCGGTCTCGCGGATGTGGGCCAGAAACTGGTTGCCCAAGCCCTCGCCTTGGCTGGCGCCGGCCACCAGACCGGCGATGTCCACGAATTCGACGATCGCCGGCACGATGCGCTCGGGCTTGACGATGGCCGCCAGCTGCTGCAGGCGCGCGTCGGGCACCTCGACCACGCCGACGTTGGGCTCGATGGTGCAAAAAGGGTAGTTCTCGGCCGCGATGCCGGCCTGCGTCAGGGCGTTGAAGAGGGTGGATTTGCCGACGTTGGGCAAACCGACGATGCCGCACTTGAGACTCATGGAAGCCCTAAAATGACAAAAAACAGAAGCCGCCGATTTTACCGGTGCCGCCAGCCTGCCAGACTCCCTCTGTCCCCGCTGCCCCGCTTTTTCCTTTACCGGGATTTTTTTGCGCCATGCCGCTCGACCCGCACGACCCCAGCCTCTGGGAGCTGCCCGCTGCCCTGGAGCCGATGCTGCCCGATGTGCGCCTGCAGATCGACCCAGACCCGGTCGAGGCCATGCCGGCGCTGCGCCGGCGGCTGGCGGCGCTGCTGCTCGAGGGCGCGCAGGCGCATGATTTCGCGCGCCGCTTGACCTTCATCGAAACCGGGCTGCGCCTGACGCTGCAAAACCGGCCCGACGACAGCCTGCTGGTGCTGGTGCAAATGCTCTCGGATCGGCAATACGGCTACTGCGCCACCCACGCCTTGCTCGCAGCCAGCGCCTGTCTGCTGGTGGCGCCGCTGCTGCCGATCGAGGAGCCGCAGCGCGGCGCGCTGCTGCGCGCGGCCCTGACCATGAACATCGCCATGGCCGAGCTGCAAGACCTGCTGGCCACCCAGGCACAGCAGACCACGGCCTACCAGCGCGAAAAAATCAGCGCCCACCCGAGCGACTCGGCGGCCCTGCTGCGCGCCTTGGGCGTGACCGACGCCGACTGGTTGCGCTGGGTGCAAGACCACCACGAAGCGCCCGACGGCAGCGGTTACCCGAGCCAGAAAACCGAGCTCGATCTGGGGCAGCAGTTGCTGCGCCTGAGCGATCTGTTCGTGGCGCGCATCAGCCCGCGCAGCACCCGGCGCGGCATGTGGCCCAAGGTGGTGGTGGGCAACCTGTACCTCGAGGCTGAAGCCAGCGCCAGCCCGCTGGGTGCTTGCTTTGTGAAGCAGTTCGGCATGTACCCGCCCGGTACCTTGGTGCGGCTCAAAACCGGTGAGACGGCGCTGGTGGTGCGGCGCGGGGCCAAGGTCAACGCCCCGCTCGCGTTGGCCATCACCGGGCCCGACGGCATGCTGCTGAGCATCCCGGTCAAGCGCGACACCCAACTGCCCCTGTACGCCATCACGGCCCCGGTGGCGCCCGAGGATCTGCGCATCCGGCTCGATCTGGCGCGCCTGCTCAAGCGCATTTGAACGCTGGGGTGGTTGGGGTGTGGTTGGGGTGTGGCTGGGGTGTGGCTGGGGTGTGGCTGGGGTGGCCGCAGGGCCGGCCGCTTACTGCCACGCGCCCCAGCGCCCGTAGCCGGGCATGCCCTCGTGCAACGTCAAGCCCGCGCCCTGGCGCACGATCGCGTTCATGCCAAAGGTGACCGCGCCCAGCAGCCGCCGGTCTTGGCGGTAGCTGTGCAACAGGCTGCTCACCGCGTCGCCTTGCTCGATGCCGGTGGCCGGATCGACGTCGGGGATGGAGCAGCGCGCGCAGGGCTTTACCGGTTGCAGCCAGACTTCGGCTGTTTCGCTGCTTGTTGCGCTGGCGGTGCCCACGCCGGCGCGGGTCGCCACAGGAAAACGCAGTTCGGCCAGCCGGTCTTCGTCGTGCGCCTGCAAGCCGCCCAGCAGCAGGTTGGGGCGAAAGCGCTCCACCCCCAGCGCTTCTTGCCCGAGCAGGCGCCGGCGCTGGTTGAGTTCGTCCAGCGCCGCCGCGCTCAGCAGCAGCAGCGGGTGGCCGTCGCTGAAGGTGTTGGGGGCCTGAATGCCGCCGGTCCAGCGCACATCCGAAGGCCGCACGCAATCCGGGTCGAAGCGCACCAGCCGCAACCGAAGCCCGAGCTGGGGCCGATCGGCGAGCAAAAAATCGCTGAACCACTGCGCCGCCACGTCGCCCATGTCGTAGGCGTCGAGTTCGTCGTCCCAGACCCGCACCCTGCACGGCGCTTCGGCCGCATCCAGCGCCAGATGGAGCGACAACATGCCCGGCGCCTGCAGCTCGAGCTGCCCGAGCCTGAAGCGCGGCCGCACCAGCGCCAGCCGCGGCAGCTCGCGTTGCGACAGGAATTCGCCGCGCTGATCGACCACCATCCAGGTGCGGTCCCAGAGCAGCCCGGTGGGCAGCAGCTCGGCTTGCGCCAGCCGCACCCCGGCACAGGATTTGATGGGATAGACCCAGAGCTGTTCGATCGTCAGGGGCAGCGGCGTTTCGGTGTAGGGGGGCTGGGTCATGGGCGTAGCTCGCTAAAGTGCAACATTGTCCAATAGCCGACAATAGCCGGCAATATGCATCCTCACACTTTGTTGGAATTGGGCAGCGCACTGCTGAGCCGCGTGCTGCGTTTTGAACACCCGGCCGACGCCACCGTGGCCGAGTTTTTTCGCCAGCAAGGCGCGCTGGGCAGCCGCGAGCGCGCCCTGCTGGCCGACGCGGTGTTTGCCGTGCTGCGCGACCGCCCGCGCCTGCAGTGGCTGGCGGCGAGCCACCCGGGGCGCACGCCGCAGCAGGAGCGCCCGGCGCGCCCGCAGCGCCCCAACCACGCCGCGCAGCCGCAAGGCACGGCGCAAACGCGCGCGCTGCTGCTGCTGGCTTGGACCGGCCCGCCCGAGCGCCTGCAAGCCGCCTGCACGCTCGAAGAGTGGGATTGGCGCACGCAGGCGCTGGCGCGCCAGCTCGATGCCAGCGCACCGCCCGCCTGCCGCCACGGCCTGCCCGATTGGCTGGCCGAGGCGCTGCGCGCGGAACTGCGGCTGCAGCGCGCGGGTGCGGTGCTGGGCCAGCCCGAATCCGAGGCGGCAGTGGAGCCAGAGGCAGAGGCAGAGGCAGCAGAAGCAGAAGCAGAAGCAGAAGCAGAAGCAGAAGCAGAATTCCAAGCCGCCGCACAGGCCTTGCGCCAGCCGGCGACGCTGGACGTGCGCGTCAACCTGCTCAAAGCCAAGCGCCCCGCCGTGCTGGCGCTGCTGCAAGAGGCCGGCTTGCAGGCCACCGCCACGCCGCACTCGCCCTGGGGCATCCGGCTGGAGGGCAAGCCCGCGCTGCAGCGGCTGGCGGCTTGGAGCGAGGGCCAAATCGAGGTGCAAGACGAGGGCGCGCAGCTGCTGGCGCTGCTGCTCGAGCCCAAGCGCCTCGAGACGGTGATCGACTTTTGCGCCGGCGCCGGCGGCAAGACGCTGGCCCTAGGCGCCTTGCTGCGCAACACCGGCCGCCTGTACGCCTTCGACACCTCGGCGCACCGGCTCGATGCCCTCAAGCCGCGGTTGGCGCGCAGCGGCATCGACGCCGTGCACACGCTGGCGCTGGCCCACGAGCACGACCAGCGCTTGCAGCGGCTGGCGGGCAAGGCCGACCGGGTGCTGGTGGATGCGCCCTGCACCGGCTTGGGCACGCTGCGGCGCCAGCCCGATCTGATGTGGCGCCAGAGCCCGTCCGACGTGGCGCGGCTGGCCGAGTTGCAAGGCCGCATCTTGGCGGCGGCGGCGCGTCTGCTCAAGCCCGGCGGGCGGCTGGTCTATGCCACCTGCAGCCTGCTGCGCGCCGAAAACGAAGCCGTTGCGGCGGCTTTCAGCCAAGCCGAACCCGGCTTCGAGGCCCTGCCGGCGGCGCCCATCTTGGCGCGCTGCGGCGTGGAAGGTGCGCAGCAGCTCTGCCGCGGCCCCTACTTGCGCCTGTGGCCGCACCGGCACGGCTGCGACGGTTTTTTTGCCGCCGTCTGGCAGCGCCGGGATTAAACAAAATATCCGGGGAACGCCGGCGCGGGTTCTAGAATCCTACACTTGGTCCGGCTGGGCCATCGCGTGCGCTGGCCAGCTGTGCTGGCGCAGAGTGGGCTGTTTCTGTCTGGTGTACGGGCGGTGTGTTGGTGGCCGTTGTTTGAAAGGTTTGCGGTGTCGATTGAATCGTTTTGGGGCGCGTCCTTGCATTTTCTGGTCCATGGCCTCACCGGGGCGGCGTGGTGGCAGGCGCTGCTGCTGGGCTTGGTGTGCACGCACCTGACCATCGTCAGCGTCACCTTGTACCTGCACCGCCACTCGGCGCACCGCGCCCTCGACCTGCATCCGGCGCTGGCGCATGGTTTTCGCTTCTGGCTCTGGCTCAGCACCGGCATGAAAACCAAAGACTGGACCGCCATCCACCGCAAGCACCACGCCAAATGCGAGCAGGTGGGCGACCCGCACAGCCCGGTGGTGTTCGGCATCAAAAAGGTGTTCTGGCAAGGGGCTGAGCTGTACCGCGCCGAAGCGCAAAACCCCGACACGCTGGCGCGCTACGGCCACGGCACCCCAGACGACTGGATCGAGCGCCGGCTCTACAGCCGCTGGCCGCAGGTCGGCATCGTGCTCATGCTGCTGCTCTACGTGTCGCTGTTCGGGGCGCTGGGGCTGGCGCTGTGGGCCATGCAGATGGTCTGGATTCCGTTCTGGGCCGCTGGCGTGGTCAACGGCATCGGCCACTACTGGGGCTACCGCAATTTTGAGTCGCCCGACGCCAGCGCCAACGTCTCGCCGTGGGGCATTGTGATCGGCGGCGAGGAGCTGCACAACAACCACCACACCTATCCAACGTCGGCCAAGTTCTCGGTCAAGCCCTACGAGTTCGACCTCGGCTGGGCCTACATCCGCGCGCTGTCGGCGCTGGGCTTGGCCCGGGCGCGCAAGACGCCGCCCAAGCCGGCCTTTGGTGCCGTGCGGCCCGTGGCCGACGCCGACACGCTCGAAGCCCTGATCGCGCACCGCTACGAGGTCATG
This sequence comes from Serpentinimonas sp. SSL01, assembly GCF_056323735.1. Taxonomy (NCBI): domain Bacteria; kingdom Pseudomonadati; phylum Pseudomonadota; class Betaproteobacteria; order Burkholderiales; family Comamonadaceae; genus Serpentinimonas; species Serpentinimonas sp. SSL01. The sequence goes on along the minus strand of NZ_CM150487.1, from coordinate 1,999,065 downwards.
GCCGCCTACGCGCAGCAGATGCGCGCCGCTGTGGCGGCCGAGCTCGCCGGCCTGCAAGCCCGGCGCTCCGACGCCTCGGCGCTGCGCGCGGTGCGGCGCTGGCTGCACCGCGACGACGCGCAGGTGCCGCCGCAGCACCAAGCCCAGGTGCAGCAGGTGCGCGCCCAGCACCCGACGCTGGCGCAGATGCACGCCATGCGCGAAGAACTGCGCTTGCTCTGGAACAACACCGCGCGCTCGCGCGAGCAGCTGGCGCAGGATTTGCACGCTTGGTGCCAGCGCGCCGAGGCCAGCGGCATAGCGGCGCTGCGCGAGTTCTCCGAGCGCTTGCGCGCCCTGCATCCCGCGCCCGCGCTGGCCGCTTGAGGCTGCACGCCGCACACCGCACTGAAGGAGTCGATGCAATGGGTTTTCCGTGGCTGCTGGCCTTGAAACTGGTGCCTTGGGGCGACGTGATCGAGCACGCGCCCAAGGTGCTCGCCGGCGCGCGCCGTTTTCTGGACAAAAGCCGCTCGGGCTCCAGCGCGGCCAGCGTCAACCCCGTGCCCACGGGCAACGGCACGCCGCACGAGCGCCTGCAGGTGCTCGAGGAGCTGTTTCACCAAATGCAAGCCGATCAGGCCCAACTGGCACAGACCAACGCCGATTTGGCCGAACAAAACGCGCGCCTGATCGATCAAGTCGAGCGCTTGCGCAAGCGCAGCCGCTGGCTGGTGGCCGGCGGCGGCTTGCTCACGCTGGGGCTGGTGATGCTGGCTTGGCAGGCTTACTGAGGCGGGTTGAGGGGTTCAAACGTGGCATCGCAGCCGCTGCCGGCAGCGATCCAGCGCCGCGCCAAGCGGTTCCACAGGCGCGCCCACAGGCTCAGGGGGGCTGCGCTGGCTTGGTCTGACTGGGTGTGGTCGTGCCCGGCGCTGCTGGCCAAGATGGCGCCGCAGCGGTAGCGCTGCTGCCCCGCTTCCCAGCGCAACAAGCGGCAGGCGCCGCGCACGCGCAAGCTGAGCACCATGCCCAGCGGACACGGCTCAGCCAGGCAACACAGGCCGCAGCCGTTGCAGGGCTGGCCTAGGGCAGGCTTGGCCGGTGCCTGCGGTTCGACCTGCAGCAGCTGCCAGTGCTTGGGCATGGGCGGTGGCCTTTGGTGCGCTGCGGGCTCAGGGCTTGGAGCTTGGAGCTCAGGCCGTGGCCCGCGGAGGTGGCGCCGCGCCGCGCGCCAGCACCGGCGCCAAGGCGATGCCGGTGTGGCTGCCTTGGCACACCAGGTCTTCTGGGGTGCCTTGCGCCACCAAGCGGCCGCCATCTTGCCCGCCTTCGGGGCCGAGGTCCAGCACCCAGTCGGCTTCGGCGATCAGGTCCAGGTCGTGCTCGATCACCAGCACGCTATGGCCGCCATCCACCAGCCGGTGCAGCACGCGGATCAGGCGCTCCACATCGGCCATGTGCAGCCCCACCGTGGGTTCGTCGAGCACGTACAGGGTGTGCGGGATTTTGAGGCCGCGGCGCGTCAGATCGTGGCGCACCTTGCTCAGCTCGGTCACCAGCTTGAGCCGCTGCGCCTCGCCACCCGAGAGCGTGGGCGAGGGCTGGCCCAGCGTCAGGTAGCCCAGCCCCACGTCGTGCAGCAGTTGCAGCGGCTGGGCGATGGCCGGCATGGCGGCAAAGAAATCCAGCGCCTGATCGACCTCCATGCGCAGCACCTCGGCGATGCTGCGGCCGCGCCAGCTCACGGCCAGCGTGTCGGGGTTGAAGCGCGCGCCGTGGCAGACCTCGCACGGCAGCTTCACGTCGGGCAAAAAGCTCATGGCGATGGTGCGCAAGCCTTGCCCCTCGCAGTGCGGGCAGCGGCCGGCGCCGGTGTTGAAGGAAAAGCGCGCCGGCCCGTAGCCGCGCGCCCGCGCTTCCAGCGTGTCGGCGTAGAGCTTGCGGATGGTGTCCCAAAAGCCGATGTAGGTCGCGGGGCAGGAGCGCGGCGTTTTGCCGATCGGGGTTTGATCGACTTCGAGCACGCGCTCGATGCTTTCGCAGCCGATCAGCGCCTGGCAGCCCTGCCAAGCCGGGCGCTCGCCCGCGTCCCAAGCGCGCCGCCCGGCCTGCGTGCTGCGCAGCTGCACCGCGCTGGCGGCGTTGGCCAGCAAGACCTCGCGCGCCAGCGTGGACTTGCCAGACCCACTCACCCCCGTGACCGCCACCAGCCGCCGCAGCGGCAGCTGCAGCGTGAGCTGCTGCAGGTTGTGGCGCTGCGCCCCCTTGACCAGCAGCCAGTCGGTGGCCGGCAAGGAATCAGCGTGCGCGGTGAGGCCGCCTGTTGCGCCGGGTGGGCTGGGGGTGGGGGCCGGCAAGGAATCGGAACGTGTGACTGAGGCCACCCACCGCCGCGCCTGCAGCGGATGGCGCATGGCGTGTAGCAGGTAGCGCCCGGTTTGCGAATCGGGGGCGGCCATCAGGTCGGCCACGGTGCCTTGGGCCACCACCTGGCCGCCGCGCACCCCGGCGCCCGGGCCGATGTCGATCAGGTGCTCGGCGCGGCGTATGGTGTCCTCGTCGTGCTCCACCACCACCAGCGTGTTGCCTTGGCGGCCGAGCTGTTGCAGGGCATCGAGCAAAATTCGGTTGTCGCGCGGGTGTAGGCCGATGGTCGGCTCATCCAGCACATAACACACCCCTTGCAGACTGGAGCCGAGCTGTGCCGCCAGCCGGATGCGCTGCGCCTCGCCACCGCTCAGCGTTGGTGCGCCGCGCTCCAGCGCCAGGTAGCCCAGCCCGACTTGCTGCAAAAACCGCAGGCGGCCCAAAATTTCGGGCAGCAGATCGCGCGCGATCTGCGCCTCCCGCGCCGACAGGGTTCCGCCCTCGGGCAGTGCCTGCACCCAGGCGTGCAGCGCGTGCACGCTCAACCGCGCCAGCTCGGTGATGGTTCGGCCTTGGAACTTCACGGCGCGCGCCACCGGGTTCAGACGGCTGCCGCCGCAAGTGCCGCAGGGCTGGTCGCTCAGGTCGTCGAAGTCGGGTTCGCTCAGGCTTTGCTCGCGGCCCTGGCCGTCGTCGGGCGGGCGGCTGTCGTCGAACGCCGCGCGCTGCTGGCGGTTCAGCTGCACCCCGGTGCCGACGCAATCCGGGCACCAGCCGTGCTTGCTGTTGTAGGAAAACAGGCGCGGATCCAGCTCGGCGTAGCTGCTGCTGCACAGCGGGCAGGCGCGCAGGGTCGAGTAGCCCTCGATCTGCCCCACGCCGGCGCCGCTTCCCCCGGCCGCCAGCGCGTGCGCCAAGCTGCCCGGGCGGGCGGCATCGTCTGGGCCGCCGATGCCGCTGAGCACTTGCAGCACGCCCTTGCCGTGTTCGAGCGCGCACTCGATCAGCTCGCGCAGCGCGGCCTCGTGCTCGGGCTGCACCTCGAGGCTGCCCACCGGCAGCTCGATCTGGTGCTCGCGAAAGCGCTCCAGCTTGGGGAAGCCCTGCGTGGGCACGAACTCGCCATCGACGCGCAGGTGGCTGTAGCCGCGCTGGCGCGCCCAGTCGGCCAGCTCGGTGTAGAGGCCCTTGCGCCCGCGCACCAGCGGCGCCAGCAAGCCGATGTGCTGGCCACGAAAGCGGCCCATCAGCTGCCCTAGGATCGCCGCCGGGCTCTGCGGCTGCACCGGGCTGTCGTCGTGGACGCAGTGCTGGGTGCCCAGCTTGACGTAGAGCAGGCGCAGGTAGTGCCAGACTTCGGTCACCGTGCCGACGCTGGACTTGCGCCCGCCGCGCGACAGCCGCTGCTCGATCGCCACCGTGGGCGGGATGCCGTGCACGGCATCGACTTCGGGCCGCCCGGCCGGTTGCACGATGCTGCGCGCGTAGGCGTTGAGGCTTTCGAGGTAGCGGCGCTGGCCCTCGTTGAACAAGATGTCGAAGGCCAGCGTCGATTTGCCAGAGCCGCTCACGCCGGTGATGACGCTGAAGCGCCCGCGCGGAATGGCCAGCGAGAGGTTCTTCAGGTTGTGCTCTTTGGCGTTGACGATCTGGATCGACGGGGCGTGGTCGCGAGTTGCGGCGGCTGGTGTGAGGTTTGGTAGCCACGGTGGCGGGGGCTCTTGTGCGCGCAAGCCCTCAGCCTCGGCGTAGGCGCGCAGGGCGGCGGCGGTGTGGCTGCTGGGGTGCAGGCGCACCTCTTCGGGGGGGCCTTGGGCCACCACCAGGCCGCCGTCGGCACCGGCGTCGGGCCCGAGGTCGATCAGCCAGTCGCTGGCGCGGATCACGTCGAGGTTGTGCTCGATCACGATCAGCGAATGGCCCGCGTCCACCAGCTTACGCAGGGCGCGCATGAGCTTGGCGATGTCGTCGAAATGCAGCCCGGTGGTGGGCTCGTCGAACAGCAGCAACTGCCCCAGCGGCGGTGGGATTTTGGTGCGCGCTGTCGCGGTGCTTGCGGCTGCGGAGCTTGCGGTCGCGGAGCTTGCGGCCGCGGTGTGCGCGGCCGGGCTGGCGGGCTGCTGGGTGGCCGCGCCCGGCCGGGCAGGGCGGCGCCGGGCGGCAGCGGCGGTAGCTGCGTCGGTCTGCGCCGCGATCGCTAGGTGCGCCGCTAGCTTGAGGCGCTGCGCCTCGCCACCGCTGAGGGTGGGCACGGGTTGACCGAGTTTGAGGTACTCCAGTCCCACATCCACCAAGGGCTGCAGGGCGGCGCAAAAGGCGCGCTCCAGCTTGGCTTGGGCCGGATCAACGGCAGGGGGGCTGTGGCGGCTCGGGTCGCTGGATTGGTTTGCGGGCTGGGCGGCGATTTGGTCGGCTGCTTGGTCAGTGGCTTGGTCAGTGGCTTGGTCGGCCTGCGGCTCGGTGCTGTGGTCTGTACCCACACCCACACCTAAGCCAGAGCCAGAGCCAGAGCCAGAGCCAGAGCCAGAGCCAGAGCCAGAGCCAGCACCCGCACCAAACAGTTGCAGCGCCTCGCTCACCGTGAGCTCGAGCAGGTCGGCGGCGTTCAGGCTGCGGCCGCCGCGCTGCAGGCAGACTTCCAGCACCTCGGGCCGGTAGCGCTTGCCCAAGCAATCGGGGCAGCGCAGATAGACGTCGCTCAAAAACTGCATCTCGACGCGCTCGAAACCGCTGCCGCCGCAGCCCGGGCAGCGCCCGTCGCCGCCGTTGAAGCTGAACTTGGCGGCGGTGTAGCCGCGCTGGCGCGCCAGCGGTTGCGCCGCCAGCAGCGCGCGCAGGGCGCCCCAAGCGCCAAGGTAGCTGGCGGGGTTGGAGCGCGCCGTCTTGCCGATCGGCGACTGGTCGATGAACACCACCGCGCTCAAGCGCTCGGCCCCCAGCAGGGCATCGTGCGCCAGCGGCGCATCGGTGGGCTGGCCAAAATGGCGCTGCAGCGCAGGCGCCAGCACGTCCTGAATCAGGGTCGATTTGCCGCTGCCGCTCACGCCCGTGACGCAGACCAGGCGCTGCAGCGGAAAATCGACGTCGATCGCCTGCAAATTGTGGGCGCGCACGCCGCGCAGCTGCAACCGCGGCGTGCTGGCCGTGACCATGCGCTTGAAGCCAAAACCCACCTGCTTGCGCCCGCCCAAGTAGGCGCCGGTGAGGGTGTCGGCGTGGCCCAGGGCGCTGGGCGGGCCGTCAAACACAATCTGGCCGCCGCGCGCGCCGGGGCCGGGGCCCATGTCGATGACGCGGTCGGCGGCGAGCATGAGCGCCGGGTCGTGCTCCACCACCACCAGGGTGTTGCCGGCGTCGCGCAGGCGCTGCATGGCTTGCAGAATGCGCCCCATGTCGCGTGGGTGCAGCCCGATGCTGGGCTCGTCGAGAACGAACAGGGTGTTGACCAGCGAGGAGCCCAGCGCCGTGGTCAGGTTGATGCGCTGCACCTCGCCGCCGCTCAGGGTGCGGCTTTGCCGATCCAGCGTCAGGTAGCCCAGCCCGACCTCGCACAGGTATTGCAGCCGGGTGCAAATTTCGTCGAGCAGCAGCTTGAGCGCGGGCGCGCCATGAGGCGCTGCCGCAGCCGGGGAGGAAGCGGCAGAGGAATCGGAACCAGAAGTAAACGAGCCCGCCGCCCCGAGGATGGGCGCTTCCGTGGCTGGGGGGGTGGCGGGTGAGGAATCGGAGCCTGCGACTGACGAACCCGCCACCCCCCCAGTCGCGGCAGCGCCCCCACCCGCAACAAAGCCAGTCCGCGACCCCGCCAGCCGCGCAAAAAACACCCGCAAACGCTGCAGCGGCAGGCGCATCAGGTCGTGCAGACACAGCCCCGGCAGGGCTTCGAGTTGGGCGCGGCTCCAGGCCACGCCGGGCGGCATGAAACGCTGTTCGGGTGGCAATACCGCGTCGGCGTCGGCTTGGCTGCCCAGGCGCCACAGCAGGCCCTCGGGCTTGAGGCGCGCCCCTTGGCAGGCCGGGCATTCGGTGTAGCTGCGGTATTTCGACAGCAGCACCCGAATGTGCATCTTGTAGGCCTTGCTCTCGAGGTAGTCGAAAAAGCGCCGGATGCCGTACCACTGGCGCTTCCAGTCGCCGCGCCAGCCGGGGTCGCCTTCGAGCACCCAGTGGCGCTGCGCCGGGCTCAGGTGCATCCAAGGCGTGTCGCGCGGGATGCCGGCCGCCTCGGCGTGGAGCAGCAGCTCGTCTTGGCATTCTTGGTAGGCCGGGGTCTGGATCGGTTTGATGGCGCCGGCGCGCAGGGTGCGTTTTTCGTCCGGGATCACCAGCCCCCAGTCGATGCCAATGACGCGGCCAAAACCGCGGCAGCTGGGGCAGGCGCCCAGCGCCGAGTTGAAAGAAAAATGCGCCGGCAGCGGCTCGGCGTAGCGCAAATCGCTCTCGGGGCAGTGCAGCCCCGTGGAAAAACGCCACACCGTGGGCGCAGCGGATGCGTCCGAAAGGGTGGGCGAGTCCGCGGCCGAGTCCGAGGCAGAGGCTCTAGGTGCCAAAGGCGCGCTGTCTGCACTCGGGGCATCTTGCAGATAGACGTTCAAGCGCCCGGCGCCGTGCTGCAGGCAGCGCTCGATGGCCTCGAGCACGCGCGCGCGCTCGGCGCGGCTGAGCAGCAGCCGGTCGGCCACCACGTCGAGCACCTGCACCGGCGCGCTGTCGGGGTCGCTGCCGGCCTGCTGGCGCTGCCCCAGCACCCGGGTGTAGCCGCTGGCGCTGAGCCACTGCTCCACCTCTTGCGCGCTGCTGCTGGCCGGCAGCTGCACCGGGAAAGTGAGCAGCAGGCGCGGCTCTTGCCCCGTGCGGGCGTGCTCTTGCGCGCTGCGGCGCAGCAGCTCGGCGTAGAGGGTGTCGGGGTGGTCGGCGCGCACCGGCAGCGCCGTCTGGCGGTCGTAAAGCTGCGCTGCGCGCGCATAGAGCAGCTTGAGGTGGTCGTTGAGCTCGCTCATCGTGCCCACGGTGGAGCGCGAGTTGCGCACCGGGTTGCTCTGGTCGATGGCGATGGCCGGCGGCACGCCCTCGACCCGATCGACCGCCGGGCGGTCCATGCGGTCGAGGAACTGGCGCGCGTAGGCGCTGAAGGTCTCGACGTAGCGGCGCTGCCCCTCGGCGTACAGGGTGTCGAACACCAGGCTGGATTTGCCCGACCCGCTCGGCCCGGTGACCACCGTCAGCTCGCCGGTGCGCAGATCGAGGTCGAGGTTTTTGAGGTTGTGCTGGCGCGCCCCGCGAATGCGGATCAGCCCTTCGGGCGCGGGCGGCACGGGTTCGGGCGGCAGCAAGGGCCTTGCAAGCGCTTAGGGCTTGACGATCAGCACCGGCACCTTGGCGTAGGTGAGCACTTTTTGCGCCACGCTGCCCAGTATCAGCGCCTTGACGCCGGTGCGGCCGTGCGAGCCCATGACGATCAGGTCGCAGCCTTCGTCTTGCGCGGTTTCCAAGATGCCTTCGTAGGTGCTGTTGCGCTCGATGGTGTCGGCGGCAAACGCCACGCCCTGCGCTTCGCAGCAGCTCTGAATATCGCCCAGCGCGCGGTCGGCGGCGGCTTGCGCTTCGCCCATGTAGGCTTGCAGGCCGGCGGCCGAGGCGTCGCCGATGCCGATGTAGGGGAAGGGGTCGATCACGTACAGCCCGACCACCGAGGCCCCGTGCACCTTGGCCAGAGCGGCGGCAAATTCGGCCGCACCATGCGCCAGTTTGGAGCCATCAGAGGGCACCAGGATTTTTTTGAACATCGCGACTCCATGCGTTGAGCCGTTTGCACGGCGGGGCCATCATCTTAACCAAGCTGGGGCGGTGCTGGGCTGGTTGCCGGGTCGCTGGCTGATTGCGCCAGGCGCTGCCCGATGCGTTGCCAGCACACCAGCTGCTCGGCGGCGCTGGCCGTGCCCCAGCGCGCGATTTCGTCCAGCGTGCGCCAGCAGCCCAGGCACAGGCCGCTGGCGGCGTCCATGCGGCAGACGCCGACGCAAGGCGAGGGCAGGCCGTGGCCGGCGCGGGCCGCGCGCAGCGCCGCAGCCAGATCGGGGCGGCGCGGCGCGGTGGCGGTGGCCGATGGGGAGGCAGGATCGGTGGCTGGGTCGGTGGCTGGGTCGGTGGCGGGGTCGCAGGCGGGGGCGGTGGCGGGGGCGCTCATGGGCGCATGGTAGCGCCAAGCACCCGCCTAGGCGCAGAGGGGGTATTTGGCCCTAGGCACTGCCCGCTGCGCGCCGCGCCAGCAGCGCCCGTGCCACCCGCGAGCCGCTGGGGCGCCCGAGTGCGGCGCTGATGTACGCGCCGGCATCGACCAGCGCCTCGAGATCGACGCCGGTGTGCACCCCCATGCCGTGCAGCAGATAGACCAGGTCTTCGGTGGCCACGTTGCCGCTGGCCCCGCGGGCGTAGGGGCAGCCGCCCAAGCCGGCCACCGAGGCATCGAACTGCGCCACCCCCAGCTGCAGCGCCGCCAGCGTGTTGGCCAGCGCCTGACCGTAGGTGTCGTGGAAGTGGCCGCTCACCTCGTGCAGCGCGTAATGCTGCAAGGTGGCCTCGAAGGCGCGCTGCACCTTGAGCGGCGTGCCCACGCCGGTGGTGTCGGCCACGCCCACGTGCTGCACCCCGATGCTTTTCATCAAGCGCGCCAGCTGTCCCACCTGCTGCGGCGCCACCTCGCCCTCGTAGGGGCAGCCCACGGTGCAGCTCATGGCGCCGCGCACAAAAATGCCGGCGGCGCGCGCGGCTTGCACCACCGGCGCAAAGCGCTCGATGCTCTCGGCCACGCTGCAGTTGATGTTTTTCTGGCTAAAGGCTTCGCTGGCCGAGCCAAAAACCACGATCTCGTCGGGCCGGTCGGGCAGCGCCGCCTCTAGGCCCTTGAGGTTGGGCACCAGCACGGCGTAGCGCACGCCGCTCTGGCGCACCAGGCCGGCCATCACGGCGTGGTTGTCGGCCATCTGCGGCACCCACTTGGGGCTGACGTAGCTGGTGACTTCGATGTGGCGCAAACCGGCCGCCTGCAGCCGCTGCACCAGCTCGATCTTGACCGCAGCGGGCAGCGCTTGGGCCTCGTTTTGCAGCCCGTCGCGCGGCCCGACTTCGACCAGATGCACTTTGGGGGGGAGGTTCATGCGCGGCTCCGATAAGGGTGGATGCAGCTCAGGCGGGCACGAAGCGCAGCAGCTCGGCCCCTTCGCTCACCTGGTCGCCGGGGGCGTAGAGCAGTTCGGCCACGGTGCCGTCGGCGGGGGCGGATAGGGTGTGCTCCATTTTCATGGCCTCCATCAGCGCCAGCGGCTGCCCTTTTTTGACCGCTTCGCCTGCGCTCACGCAAAACGACAGCACCTTGCCCGGCATCGGGGCGCTCAGGCGGCCGCCCTCGGGGGCGTGGTCGCCGGCGTGGGCGAGCCGGTCGATCTCCACGATCTGGGCCGCGCCCTGAGGCATAAAAATGTGCACCTGCTCGCCCAGCATATAGACGCTGGCGCGGCTGCTGTGCCCGCCAAAGCCCAGCTCCAGCGCCCACGGGCTGCCAGCGGGCAGTGCATGAAAGCGCAGTGGGCCTGCGCAGTCCGCTGCAGCGGCTGCGGGCGCAACCGCCGCAGCGGCCTCGGCATCAGCCTGCGCCGCCTGCACCGCCGGCGGCTCCAGGCACAGCTGCACGCTGGCGTCGCGCGCATAGACCAAGCTGGCCGCCACCGGCTGGCCCCGGTACTCGAAGGCCAGGCGGCGCCGGGCGGCGTCGGCGCTGGGGTGGCTGCACCAGCCGTCGCGGCGGCTGAAGGGGTCGGGGGTTTCTAGGGCGCGCTCGTCGAGCAGGGTTTGCGCCGTGGCCGCGGCCACGGCCAGCGGCAGGCCGACCGGGTCTTGGTCAAAAAGCCGCGCGGCCTCGCGCGGGATCAAGGCGGTGTCGAGCCGGGCTTGGGCAAACGATGGGCTGCGCACCACGTGGCGCAAAAATTGCACGTTGGTCGCCAGCCCGACGATGTGCGTCTGCGCCAGCGCCGCGTCCAGCCGCGCCAGCGCCTGCTCGCGGGTGTCGGCGTGCACGATCAGCTTGGCGATCATCGAATCGTAAAACGGGCTGATGGCGTCGCCCTCGCGCACGCCGTCGTCGAAGCGCAGCGGGCCGCGCTCAAAGGCGCAGTGTGCCGGTTTGCGGTACACCGCCAGCGTGCCGGTCGCTGGCAGGAACTGCTGGTCGGGGTTTTCGGCGCAGATGCGCGCCTCGATGGCGTGGCCCTGCAGACGCAGCTCGTGCTGCTGCAGCAGCAGCGCCTCGCCGGCGGCCACGCGCAGCTGCCACTCCACCAGATCGACGCCGGTGATGGCCTCGGTCACCGGGTGCTCCACTTGCAGGCGCGTGTTCATCTCCATGAAGTAAAAACGCATCGCCTCGGGCTGCGCGTAGTCGGCCTGCTCGACGATGAACTCCACCGTGCCCGCGCCCACGTAGCCCACCGCCTGCGCCGCTGCCACCGCAGCCTGCCCCATTTGCTGGCGCAAGGTGGGGGTGAGGCCCGGCGCCGGGGCTTCTTCGAGCACCTTCTGGTGCCGGCGCTGCACCGAACAGTCGCGCTCGTGCAGATAGACGCAGTGGCCGTGTGGGTCGGCAAACACCTGGATTTCGATGTGGCGCGGGCGCTGCACGTATTTTTCGATCAGCACCGCGTCGTCGCCAAAGCTGCTGCGCGCCTCGCGTTGGCAACTGGCGAGCGCGGCGGCAAAGTCGGCGCTGGACTCGACCGCGCGCATGCCCTTGCCGCCCCCGCCGGCGCTGGCCTTGATCAGCACCGGGTAGCCGATGCGGTCGGCTTCGCGCTGCAGCAGCGCCGGGTCTTGCGCGGCGCCGTGGTAGCCCGGCACCAGCGGCACGCCGGCTTGCTCCATCAGGCGCTTGGACTCGGCCTTGAGCCCCATGGCCTCGATCGCGGCCGCCGGCGGCCCGATGAACACCACGCCCGCCGCGGCGCAGGCGCGGGCAAAGTCGGCGTTTTCGCTCAAAAAACCGTAGCCGGGGTGGATGGCTTGGGCGCCCGTGGCTTGGGCGGCGGCGATGATGCGCGCCCATTGCAGGTAGCTGTCTTTGGGCGCCGAGCCGCCGATGTGGATCGCCTCGTCGCAGGCGGCTACGTGCTTGGCTTGCGCGTCGGCGTCGGAATATACGGCCACCGTCTGCACACCGAGGCGGCGCGCAGTGGCGGCCACGCGGCAGGCGATTTCGCCGCGGTTGGCGATCAGGATTTTCTTGAACATGCTGCGTGTCCTCAGTCCAACCAATTGGGCTTGCGTTTTTGTAGGAACGACTGCACGCCCTCGCGCCCTTCGGCGCTGGCGCGGATGTCGGCGATGGCCTCGACCGTGCGCGCCACCAGCGCCTCGTCCAGCGGCGCTTGGGCAATGTCGTGCAGCAGCCGCTTGCAGGCACGCACGGCGGCCGGGCCGTTGGCGCACAGGGCGCCCACGAGCTCATCGACGCGCGCATCCAGCGCCTCGGGCGCCACCACGGCGTGCACAAAGCCGATGCGCAGCGCCTCGGCGGCATCGAAGCGTTCGGCGCTCAAAAAGTAGCGCTGCGCCGCGCGCGCGCCCATGGCGCGCTGCACGTAGGGGCCGATGGTGGCCGGAATCAGGCCCAGCTTGACTTCGCTCAGGCAAAAATGGGCGCCCTGTGCCGCCACCGCCATGTCGCAGGCCGCCACCAGCCCCATCCCGCCGGCGTACACGTCGCCCTGCACCCGCGCCACGGTGGGCTTGGGGCAGTCGTGTATGGCGCGCAGCATGGCCGCCAGCCGCCCGGCGTCGGCCAGGTTTTCCTCGTGCGTGTAGTCGGCCATGCGGCGCATCCAGTGCAGATCGGCCCCGGCGCAAAAGGCCGGCCCCTCGGCCGCCAGCACGATGGCGCGCACGTCGTCGCGCGCGCCCAGGGTTTGAAAAGCGGCGCTGAGCTCGGCGATCAGCTCCTCGTTGAAGGCGTTGCGCAGCTCGGGCCGCGTCAGCACCACGGTGGCGCGCGCACCGCGCACCGTCACCTGCAAGTGGGCCATGCTCTGCGCCCCCTTACATGCGAAACACGCCAAAGCGCGTGTCGGCTATGGGTGCGTTGAGCGCTGCCGACAGCCCCAGCGCCAGCACCCGGCGCGTGTCGGCGGGGTCGATCACGCCGTCGTCCCACAGGCGCGCGCTGGCGTAGTAGGGGTGGCCTTGGGTTTCGTACTGCTGGCGCAGCGGGGCTTTGAAGGCCTCTTCGTCCTCGAGCGTCCATTGGCCGCCCTTGGCCTCGATGGCGTCGCGCTTGAGCGTGGCCAGCACGCTGGCGGCCTGCTCGCCGCCCATGACGCTGATGCGCGCATTGGGCCACATCCACAAAAAGCGCGGGCCAAAAGCGCGCCCGCACATGCCGTAGTTGCCGGCGCCAAAGCTGCCGCCGATGATCACCGTGAACTTGGGCACCGCCGCCGTGGCCACCGCCGTCACCATCTTGGCGCCGTGGCGCGCGATGCCTTCGTTTTCCACCTTGCGCCCCACCATGAAGCCGGTGATGTTTTGCAAAAACACCAGCGGCACCTTGCGCTGGCAGCACAGTTCGATGAAGTGCGCGCCCTTTTGCGCCGATTCGCTGAACAAGATGCCGTTGTTGGCCACGATGCCCACCGGCATGCCCTCGATGTGGGCAAAGCCGCAGACCAGCGTGCTGCCGTACAGGGCCTTGAATTCGTGGAATTCGGAGCCGTCCACAAGGCGGGCGATGATCTCGCGCACATCAAAGGGCTTGCGCGTGTCGGTGGGCACGATGCCGTGCAGATCGGTGGCCGGGTAGCGCGGCGGCTGCGGCGTGCGCAGCACCGCCTCGGGTTGCTTGCGCCGCCCCAGGTGCGCCACCGCTTGCCGCGCCAGCGCCAGCGCGTGCAGATCGTTTTGCGCCAGGTGGTCGGCCACGCCCGACAGGCGTGCGTGCACGTCGCCGCCGCCCAAGTCTTCGGCGCTCACCACCTCGCCGGTGGCGGCCTTCACCAGCGGCGGCCCGCCCAAAAAGATGGTGCCCTGGTTTTGCACGATGATGGATTCGTCGCTCATCGCCGGCACGTAGGCGCCGCCGGCGGTGCACGAGCCCATCACCACCGCGATCTGCGCGATGCCCTGCGCGCTCATCTGCGCCTGGTTGTAGAAAATGCGGCCAAAGTGGTCCCGGTCTGGGAACACCTCGTCTTGGTTGGGCAGGTTGGCGCCGCCCGAATCCACCAGATAGATGCAGGGCAGGCGGTTTTGCTGTGCGATTTCTTGCGCGCGCAGGTGTTTTTTGACCGTCAGCGGGTAGTAGGTGCCGCCCTTGACGGTGGCGTCGTTGCACACCACCATGCACTCGATGCCGGCCACGCGGCCGATGCCGGTGATCAGGCCGGCGCAGGGGGCGTCGTTGTCATAGACATCGAGCGCGGCCAGCGGCGCCAGCTCCAGAAACGGGGTGCCGGGGTCGAGCAGGGTTTGCACGCGCTCGCGTGGCAGCAGCTTGCCGCGGGCGGTGTGCTTGGCGCGCGCCGCCGCGCCGCCGCCCTGCGCGATCTGCTCCAGCCGCTGGCGCAAATCGGCCACCAGGGCGAGCATGGATTCTTGATTGGCCAAAAACTCGGCGCTGCGGTTTTTGAGCCTAGTCTCCAAAACGGTCATCGGGGCGTCTCCTAACTTTTTAAGCCCCCATTGTGCACCGAGAGGCTGGGAGGCTGGGAGGCGATTGTTCCTGCCCGTCTTGCACAGCCAAACACCCCCTGCGGCGTTGCGCGGCGTTGCACATGTGCGCCGCAACTCGCGGCTTATCGCCCCAAAAACCGCTGCGCGTCCAGTGCCGCCATGCAGCCAGTGCCGGCGCTGGTGATGGCTTGGCGGTAGATGTGGTCTTGCACGTCGCCCGCGGCGAACACGCCGGGCACGCTGGTCTGGGTGGCAAAGCCGTTTTGCCCGCTTTGGGTCACGATGTAGCCGTCTTTGAGCTCGAGCTGGCCTTTGAACAGTTCGGTGTTGGGACTGTGGCCGATGGCGATGAAGCAGCCGTGCAGCGCGATGTCCTGGGTCTGCCCGGTCTGCACCTGCTTGATGCGCACCCCATTCACGCCGCGCTCGTCACCCAGCACCTCGTCAAGGACATAAAAAAGCTTGAGCTCGATGCGGCCCTCGGCCACTTTGGCCATGAGCTTGTCCACCAAGATCGGTTCGGCGCGAAAAGCGTCGCGCCGGTGCACCAGCGTTACCTTGCTGGCGATGTTGGACAGGTACAGCGCCTCTTCCACCGCCGCGCTGCCGCCACCCACCACGCACACCTCTTGGTCGCGGTAAAAAAAGCCGTCGCAGGTGGCGCAGCCGCTCACGCCGCGGCCCATGAAGGCTTGCTCCGAGGGCAGGCCGAGGTATTTGGCCGAGGCCCCGGTGGCGATGATCAGGCTGTCGCAGCTGTACTGGCCGCTGTCGCCTTGGAGGCGAAACGGGCGCTGGCTCAGGTCCACGCTCTGGATGTGGTCGAACACGATCTCGGTCTGGAAGCGCTCGGCGTGGGCCTGAAAGCGCTGCATCAGTTCCGGGCCCTGCACCCCTTGGGCGTCGGCGGGCCAGTTGTCCACGTCGGTGGTGGTCATGAGCTGGCCGCCTTGGGCCATGCCGGTGATCAAGAGCGGTTTGAGGTTGGCGCGCGCGGCATAGACGGCGGCGGTGTAGCCGGCCGGGCCGGAACCGAGGATCAGGACTTGGGCGTGGCGGGGGTTCATGGTGTGGGCTCTCCGGGTGCAGTGGGCTAAAGGTGAGTGTATCGTAGCAGCAAACTCAAATGCAGGTGGGGGTATGTATTTTTGACCAGCGGGCGGCCTCGGTTAAGCTAGCGCCTGCACATGAGTACCCCTGTCAACACCCTCAACAAAGACGCAGCGCGCAGCGCGGCCCGCGGCATTCGGCGCTTCACGCAGGAGTTTGCCCTGCTGCTGGGAGCGGCCGGGCTGCTGTTTTGGTGGCTCGCGCTGCTGAGCTACAGCCCCGGCGATGCCGCTTGGTCCACCTCGGGCGTGGCCTCGGCCAGCGTCAACTGGGGCGGGCGCGCCGGCGCCTGGCTGGCCGATTTCAGCTACCTTTTGCTGGGGGCGTCGGTGTGGTGGTTGGTGCTGGCAGCCTCGCATATCTGGCTGATGGGGTTGGCGCGCTGGTTGCGCGTGCCTGCTGCTGCCGGGCCCAGCAGATCTGTGGCGCGGCCCGATACACCGCTGGCCGCTTTGCGTGCTCGCTTGCAGCAGCCGCCGTGGCCTGGGGTAGCGTTTGGCGCCGGGCTGTTGTTGCTGCTGGCGACCAGCACGGTGCTGGAGTGGAGTCGGCTGCACCGCTGGGATGCGTGGCTGCCGGGTGAGTCCGGTGGCCTGTTGGGCAGCCTGCTGGGGCCGCCAGCGCAGCTGTGGCTGGGGCAGACTGGGTCGGCCTTGCTCGCCATCTGCCTGTTGCTGGTGGCTATGGCGGGGGTGTTTCGGTTTTCTTGGGCCGAGGCGGCCGAGGGTTTGGGACGCTGGGTTGACGACGCGGTGCAGCGCTGGCGCCTGCGCCGCGAGGCCAAAGAAGACCTGCGCATCGGCCGCCAAGCCCTGCGCCAGCGCAGCCTCGAGGAATCGGAATACGAGCAGTTGCACCCGGCGCACCCGTTGAGCGTGCAAGGGGATGAGCGAGCCGCCGTTGACCCAAGCTTTGGCAGTGGCCTCAGCCCCGGCGCGCAAGACGACGATACCGACGCCGAGCCGTTGTTGGAGCCGCCTCTACACAAGCCAGCCGCCGCTGCGGGGGCCAAACCCGCCGCCAAACCCGCGGCCAAGGCGTTGCAGATCGAACCCGTGCTCACCGAAGTGCCACCCAGCAGCCGCGTGGTCAAAGAGCGCCAGCAGCCGCTGTTCCACGATTTGAGCGACACCAAGCTGCCGCAGATCGACCTGCTCGACGCCGCCACGCGCCAGTCGGCCAGCGTGGCCCCCGAAACGCTGGAGATGACCAGCCGCCTGATCGAGAAAAAGCTGGGCGACTTTGGCGTGCAGGTGCAGGTGGTGGCGGCGCTGCCCGGGCCGGTGATCACGCGCTACGAGATCGAGCCGGCCACCGGCGTCAAGGGCTCGCAGGTGGTGAATCTGGCGCGCGATCTGGCGCGCTCGCTGTCGCTGGTGAGCATCCGCGTGATCGAAACCATCCCCGGCAAAAACCTGATGGCGCTCGAGCTGCCCAACGCCCGGCGCCAGACCATCCGCCTGAGCGAGATTCTGGGCTCGCAGGTCTATCACGACGCCAAAAGCCTGCTCACCATGGGGCTGGGCAAAGACATCGGCGGGCACCCGGTGGTGGTCGATCTGGCCAAAATGCCGCATTGCTTGGTGGCCGGCACCACCGGTTCGGGCAAGTCGGTGGGCATCAACGCCATGATCCTGAGCCTGCTCTACAAGGCCGACCCGCGCGACGTGCGCCTGCTGCTGATCGACCCCAAGATGCTCGAGCTCAGCGTCTATGAGGGCATCGCGCACCTGCTGGCGCCGGTGGTCACCGACATGAAGCAAGCCGCCAACGCGCTCAATTGGTGCGTGGCCGAGATGGACAAGCGCTACCGCCTGTTGAGCAAGCTCGGGGTGCGCAACCTGGCCGGCTACAACGCCAAAATCGCCGAGGCCGCAGCGCGCGGCGAGCCCATCGGCAACCCCTTTAGCCTCACGCCCGAGCAGCCCGAGCCCTTGCAGCGCCTGCCACACATCGTGGTGGTGATCGACGAACTGGCCGATCTGATGATGGTGGTGGGCAAAAAAATCGAGGAGCTCATCGCCCGCTTGGCGCAAAAAGCGCGCGCCGCCGGCATCCACCTGATTTTGGCCACCCAGCGCCCCAGTGTCGATGTGATCACCGGCCTGATCAAGGCCAACATCCCGACGCGCATCAGCTTTCAGGTCAGCAGCAAGATCGACAGCCGCACCATTTTGGACCAGATGGGTGCCGAGGCCCTGCTGGGCATGGGCGACATGCTCTACATGCCCAGCGGCAGCGGCTACCCCAGCCGCGTTCATGGCGCCTTTGTCAGCGACGACGAGGTGCACCGCGTGGTGGCTTGGCTCAAGGCGCAGTGCGGCGAGCCCGATTACATCGACGGCGTGCTGGAAGCTCAGACCGACGCCGAAGGCGGCAGCGGCAGCGAGGGCGAGGGCGACGCCAGCGCGGGCGGCGAAACCGACCCGCTGTACGACCAAGCGGTGGCGATCGTGCTGCAAGACCGCAAGGCCAGCATCAGCTACGTGCAGCGCAAGCTCAAGATCGGCTACAACCGCGCCGCGCGCCTGCTCGAAGACATGGAGCGCGCCGGGCTGGTGAGCGCCCTGACCAGCAGCGGCCAGCGCGACATTCTGGTGGGCGGGCGCAGCGCCGATTGAGCGGCTACAGAGGCTGCGGCCACAACTCCTTACACCTGCGCCGCCGCTGTCTGCAACCGCTGCGCCGGCTTTGCATCAAAATGGGTACCATGCACCGACACCCCTTTACGCTCCCCGGCCTGGCTCGCGCCATGGCCACATGGGCCACGCTGGCGGCCTTGGCCACCCTGCCCGTTGCGGCGGTGGCAACCCCAGCGGCCAGCAGCCCGGCCACCCCGGCAGCCACCACCGCCGCCACCCCCGGCACCGCCTTGGGCGACTTGCAAGCCTTTTTGCAGCAGACCCAGCAAGGCCGCAGCGCCTTCACCCAGACCGTGACCGGCCCGCGCCCGGCGCCCGCTCCCGACGCCTTGGCGGCCGCCGCCGCCCCGGCCGCGCGGGTGCAAATCAGCCACGGGGTGTTCGAGTTTCAGCGCCCGAACCGCTTTCGCTTTCATTACCAGCGGCCGTTTGAGCAGCTCATCGTCGCCGATGGCCAAACCCTGTGGCTCTACGACCCCGATCTGGCCCAAGTCACGGCGCGGGCGCAGCGCGAGGTGCTGGGCCAAACCCCGGCCGCCCTGCTGGCCTCCGGGGCCGACCTGCGCACCCTGCAGCAGGCCTTCAGCCTGAGCAACGCCCCCGACGCCGACGGCCTGCGCTGGGTGCAGGCGTTGCCCAAGGGCGCCGACGCGCCGCTGCAAGCGGTGCGCATCGGCTTTCGCGGCGGCCAGTTGGCGGTGCTCGAGATTCTGGACCGCTTCGGCCAGCGCTCGCACATCGCCTTCGAGCGGCTCGACACCCGAAGCGCGTTCCGGCCCGGCCACTTCAGCTTCAGCGTGCCGCCCGGTGCGGCGCTGATCCGGCCCGAATGAAGCCCCGGCCACGCTGAGTTCTATGCAGGCCGGCACCCGCCCACTAGCAGAGCGGCTGCGCCCGCAGACCTTGGCCGACGTGATCGGCCAAGCGCACCTGCTCGGGCCCGGCAAGCCGCTGCGCGTGGCTTTCGAGACCGGGCAGCCGCACAGCTGCATCCTGTGGGGGCCGCCGGGGGTCGGTAAAACCACGCTGGCGCGGCTCATGGCGCAGGCCTTCGAGGCCGAATTCATCGCCATCAGCGCCGTGCTGGGGGGCGTGCGCGACATCCGCGACGCCGTCGAGCGCGCCCAGCAGGCGCGTGTCGGCCAGCCGCCGCGCGCCACGCTGGTGTTCGTCGATGAGGTGCACCGCTTCAACAAAAGCCAGCAAGACGCCTTTTTGCCGCACGTCGAAAGCGGGCTCTTTACCTTCATCGGTGCCAGCACCGAAAACCCGAGCTTCGAAGTCAATTCGGCCCTGCTCTCGCGCGCTACCGTCTATGTGTTGCAGCCCTTGAGCGAGGCCGAGCTCGAGCAACTGCTCGAGCGCGCCCAAGCCCACACTGGCCTGCCGGCGATCGATCCGGCCGCGCGCCAGCTCCTCATCGGCCACGCCGACGGCGACGCCCGGCGCTTGCTCAACACCCTCGAGACCGTGGCCGTGGCCGCCGGCGCGCAACGGCTGCCGGCCATAAACGCCGACTGGCTGCTGGGCCTGCTGGGCCAGCAGCTGCGCCGCTTCGACAAGGGCGGCGACGCCTTCTACGACAGCATCAGCGCCCTGCACAAAAGCGTGCGCGGCTCCGACCCCGACGCCGCCCTATACTGGCTGGTGCGCATGCTCGACGGCGGCGCCGACCCGCGCTACCTCGCGCGGCGGCTGATCCGCATGGCCAGCGAAGACATCGGCCTGGCCGACCCGCGCGCGCTGCGCATCGCGCTCGACGCCGCCGAAGTCTATGAGCGCTTGGGCAGCCCCGAAGGCGAGCTGACGCTGGCCCAAGCCACGCTCTACCTCGCCGTGGCCCCCAAGAGCAACGCCGCCTACAGCGCCTACAAAAGCGCGCGCGCCTTGGTGCAGCGCGACGGCAGCCGGCCGGTGCCGCTGCGCCTGCGCAACGCCCCCACGGCGCTCATGCGCACGCTCGAGCACGGCCAAGGCTACCGCTACGCGCACGACGAACCCGACGCCTTCGCTGCCGGCGAAAACTACTTCCCCGACGGCCTGCACCCGCCCCCCCTGTACGAACCGGTGCCACGCGGCCTCGAGATCCGTATCGGCGACAAGCTGCGCGAGCTGCGTGCGCGCAATGCGGCCGCTTCCAAGCCCTGAGCCAGCAAGCCCGCGCCGTTTTACAGCAGCAGCCGCATGCTGCGCGCCGTTTCCTGCAACACCGGCAGCACGCGCTTGAGGGCCGTCTCTTGGCTTTCGTTGTTGATGGGCATGGTCACGCTCAAAGCGCCCAGCAGCTGGTCTTTGTGGTCGTACAGCGCCACCGAAACGCCACGAAAATTCACCTCGAGCTGCTGATCCGAAATGAACCAGCCTTGCAGTCGCGCCTGCTCGAAACAGGCGCGCAGCCGATCCTTGTCGCTTAAGGTGTGAACCGTGTAGGGGCGCAGGGTTTGCCGCTCCAGCCACGGGTTCCAGTGCGCGGGCCCGAGCATGCCCAGAATCACGATCCCGGCCGCTGTCACGTGCGCCTGCACCCGCGAGCCCAGCATATAGCCCGAATGGGTGTGGCGCAGGGTGCCGCTGCGTGCCAGATAGACCACGTCGTTTTCATCCAGCACCGCCACATACGAGGATTCCCCAGTGCCCGCCGTGACGCGCTGCAAATAGGGCTGCACGGCGCGCGGCAGCCGGGCCGAATCCAGGTAGGCGTGCGACAGGCGCAGCACGCGCGGCGTGAGCCAAAACAGCTTGCCGTCGGTGGCCACATAGCCCAGATGCACCAGCGTGAGCAAGTGGCGGCGGGCAGCGGTGCGTGTCAGGCCGCAGCGCTGACCCGCTTGGCTGGCCGTCAGGCGCGGGTGCTCGGAGTCGAACACCTGCATGATCGACAGGCCTTTTTCCAGTCCGGCGATCCAGTCCCGGCGCTCGAGGGTTGCGGCTGCGGTGTGGGGTTGCATGGCGGGTGGTGTTTCGCTCGTGGGGTATGGTGGCACGAGTTTTGATCGATGATCGTTCGATTATGAGCGATCAGCGCAAATGGCGAGCGCTCGGGGTGGTCACTTGCCCAGCAAACTCGCTTACAGTGCCAAATATACAGAGGAGCACCGCCCATGAACGAAATCAGCAGCCTGGCCACCGGGATGCGCGAACCCTTGCTGGCCTTTAGCAGCGACGAAGCCAACCCGATCGGGCTCGATGGCATCGAGTTCATCGAATACGCCACCAGCAAACCGCAGGCCTTGGGGCAGGTGCTGGAGATGATGGGTTTCAAGCCCGTCTCGCGCCACCGCTCGCGCGAGGTGTTGCTGTACCGCCAAGGCGGGCTCAATGTGGTGGTCAATGCGCACACGACGCAGGGCCGCGACGGCCGCTTGCCCGACACCTCGGGCGTTGCCAGCCTGTCAGCCATTGCCTTGCGCGTGCGCGATGCGCGCGCCGCCTACCGCTACGTGCAAGACAAAGGCGCTTGGCCGGTGCCCACCCACGCCGAAGTGATGGAGCTCAACATCCCGGCCATTCACGGGGTGGGCGGGAGCCGGATTTATTTTGTCGATCGCTACCGCGAGTTTTCGATTTACGACGTCGATTTCATCCCGGTGCCCGGGGTCGAGCAACACCCGCCGGCCACCGCCGGGATTCATTTTTTTGGCGTCGTTCAGTACATTGGGCCCGAGCGCAGCAACGACTGGATCGAGTTTTATACCGAACTGCTCGGGGCACGCCTGATTCCCGACGAGGAGCGCTTTGGTATTTTGCCCAAAGGCAAGCTCATGCGCCTGCCCGCCATCCACCCCGGGGCGGAATTTTTGTTGCAGCTGATCGAGCCCGAGCCCAATGTGATCGATGTCGATGAGCGCCTGCAACGCATAGGCTTGGGCGTACCCGATGTGTTGCAGGCGGTGCAGCAGTTGCGCCGCAATGGGGTCGAGTTTGTGGAGACCGAGGCCGCGCACAGCGAGGCGCGCGGGGCCATCAGCAAAACCTATCTCGGCGCGGTGGTGTTCGAGCTCGTCAAAAGCACGCCGGGGGTGCAGCCATGAGCGCTGCCCAAGCTGCGCGGCAGGTGCCCACCGCCTTTGGCATGGACACCATCACGCTGCCGGGCACCCTAGAGGCCAAGCTCGAAGCCATGCAGCGCGCCGGTTTTGAGCAGGTGATGCTCAAAGCCAACGACTTGGTGGGGCACCCGGGCGGGGTCGAGGCGGCGGTGCGGGCGGTCAAGGCCAGTGGCTTGCGCGTGACCGGTTTTCAGGTGCTGCGCGATTTCGAAGGCTTGTCGGGCCATTTGCACGATTACAAGGTCGAGGTAGCCAAAAGCATGCTCGAACTGTGTGCCACGCTCGAGAGCCGCTTGCTGCTGGTGTGCTCATCCACTTCGGTGCACGCCAGCCACGACCTCGACCATTTGGCCGCCGATTTGCGCAAGCTCTCGATGCTGGCGCTGCCCTTGGGCATCAAAATCGCCTACGAGGCGCTGTCGTGGGGGCGGGTGGTGAACCAGTTCACCACCGCGTGGGACGTGGTGTGCCGCGCCGATGCGCCCAATCTGGGGCTGGGCATCGATTCGTTCCACATTTTTGCCGCCGGCACGCCGATCGAAGAAATCGACTACATCGACCCGGAAAAAATCCTGCTGGTGCAACTGTCCGATTTCATGTGGCAAGAGACCAAAACCTTTGCCGAGCGCATAGCCACGGCGCGCACCTTCAGGGTGTTCCCGGGCGAGGGGGTGCACAGCCAGCAATTGGTCGATCTGGTGCTGCGCCTGAATGCCCTGCGCTACACGGGCGATTACAGCTTCGAGGTCTTCAACGAAGACTACCTGCAAATGCCCTTGCCCAACGTGGTGCAGCAAGCCAAGCGGTCGTCGCTCTGGCTGGCCGACGATGTGCTGCGCAGCTCGGTGCCTTTTCCCAACAGCCTGCGCTTGCGCGCCTGATCGGCCTTTTTTACGGATTTTGAAGCGGGGCTGTATTCAGGCTTCGAGTTGCGCCAACGAGCGCAGGGTCTGGGCGTCGGTGCTGGGGTAGCCAAAATACTCCAGATAGACCGGAATTTGCTCAAACAGCATGTCGGTGCCGATCTGGATCGGGCAGCCCCGTTGCTGTGCAGCCGCCAGCAGCGGCGTCAGGGTTTGCGCCATCACCACATCGCCCACCAGCGTCTGCGGGGCCAGACGCTGCACATCCAGCGGCAGCGGGTCGTCTGGGTTCATGCCCAGCGGGCTGGCGTTGATGACGGTGTCCATCCCGGCCGGGTCGTTGTCGGTGACTGCAACCCGCGTGGCCGGGAAATAGGTTTGCAGGCGCTGCGCCAGCGCGTGCGCGCTCTCGGCCTGGCGGTCGTGCAGGCGCAGCATGGCCGGCTGGTGTGCCGCCAGCGCGGCCGCAATGGCGCTGCCCACGCCGCCGCAGCCCACGATCAGCACCTTGCTGCCCTTGATCGGGTGTCCTTTGCGCAACAGGGCGCGGCTGAAGCCCTCGCCGTCAAACATATCGCCCAGCAGGCGTCCATCGGCCCCCTTTTTGACCGCGTTGCAAGCCCCGGCCACCATGGCAGCCGGGCTGGCGACATCGACCAGATTGAGCGTGGTCATCTTGTGCGGCATCGTCACCAAGGCGCCGCGGATGTTGCGCAGCGCAAAAATGGCGCGCAAAAACTGCGGATAGTCCCGCGCTTCGCAGGCCAGCGGCACCACCACCGAGTTTTCACCGATCGAGCGAAAGTAGGGGTTGTAGATCTGCGGCGACTTGAAGCTGTGCGTGGGAAAGCCAATGTGGGCGATGATTTCAGTGTGGCCGTTGATCATGAAATGGGTCTCCTCGGGCTTTTCATTCTATGCACGACGCTGGCGCCCACGGGGAGCAACGGGCGGCAAACGTACGAAGATCGCGCTGAATCGGATGAAGATCGCTCGAAATGGGTGTTAACCCTTATTTTCGAGAGTGGATCAAAGTCGGAACCCCTCAAAAAATGGGCGAAAAATCTAGGGTATTCCATGATTTCGATCGATAGTCGTTCGCCAAAGTATGCTCACCGATCGGCGCTTTCTGGCGGCACCTTCCTAGGCTATGCGGCATCGCATAGAGTACCCTACAAGACTTGGGGCAAGCCATCGAGTGGGTGCCGGCAGGTCTGAGTCACCGCGTCCCTTGTCGGTTTATTCGGTTCAATTTTTCAGGAGACACACATCATGTCGCTCGACAAACGTCAATTCATGGGTGCTACGCTCGCTGCGCTGGCCAGCGCCTCGATGAGCAAGCTCGCCTTGGCCCAAGCGCCCTTTCCCACCCGCGACCTCAACGGCATCATCCAGTTTGGTGCCGGCGGTGGCACCGACATCAGCATGCGCGGTTATGCGCCGCACGCCGAGCGCGTGCTGGGGCGCAACATCGTGCTCTCGAACCGCCCGGGCGCGGCCGGCGCGATCGCCGCCAACTTCGTGCGCCAGCAACCGGCCGATGGCTACACCCTGCTCATGGGGGCCGAGCCGCAAGCGCTGTTTCGCGTCATGGGGGTGGCCGACTTCGATTACAACGAGTTTTTCCCGGTCAACATTGCCGCCATGGCCAACACCATCTTGTTGGTCACGCGCCCCGATGCGCCGTGGAACACCATGCAGGATATTTTGAGCTTCGTGCAGGCCAACCCGCGCCGGGTGCGCCAATACCTGTCCGGCATTGGCACGGTGCCCTTTACCGTCAACCTGATGATCTCCAGACTGACGCGTTTCGAGACCCTAATGGTGCCCTTCGACGGCGACGGGCCAGCCATCGCTGCCCTGCAAGGCGGCCACTTGGACATTGGTTTCCTCACCTCGGCGGCCGCGATTGAGCACGTGCGCGCTGGTCGCCTCAAAGCCTTGGGGGTGTTGAGCGACCAGCCGTTCCAAGGGATCGCTCCCATGACCAACGCGCCATCGCTGGCTGGTTTGCCGCGCTTCTTGCCTTGGGGTGCTTGGTTTGGGGTGTTCGTGCGGCGCGAGGTGCCCGATGCCGCCAAGGCGCGGCTGGTGGCGGCTTTCCGCGAAGCGGGCAACAACCCCGACTACCGGCGCATGATGGAGGGGCGCGGCAACACCATGCTCAACCTCGGAGGCGACGAGGCGCAGCGCTTCATCAACCGCTGGACCTCGACCACCGCCTGGCTCTACCAAGACGCTGGCCAAGCGCGGGTGAACCCGGAAACGCTGGGCATTCCCCGGCCACGCTGATCGCGTTGGCAAGCGGGCGCGCGGCTTGCTGCGCGCCCATTTCATTTTTTGTAGCGGGTGCTGTGATGTCAGATACCAAGCCTAGGGTCGTGGGCGAAGTCTTTTTTGTGCTGCTGCTGCTGGCGGTGAGCCTGTTTTTGCTCTGGTCGGCCTACACGATCTCGGGCTTTGAGTCTTTTGCCTCGGCAGGGGCGGTGCCCATGGCCGCTGCGGGACTGATGGCGGTCTGCGCCTTGGTGATCTTGGTGCAGACGCTGCGCCGCCCACCCGGCGAGCCAGAGGCCGGCTTGGTGCGCCGCCTGATGGTGCAAGTCACCCCCCCGGCTCTGCTGTTCATGCTGGTGCTCATCGTCTTGTACGTGGTGCTGCTCGAGCAACTGGGTTTTTTGTTGGTCTCTTTTTTGTTTTTGTACGCCTCGATGTTTGTGCTCGGCAGTTTCCGCTGGTTTCTGAACCTGGTGGTGAGCGTGGGCACGCTGGTGGTGATCTACATTGTGTTTGAAGAGCTGTTTTCGGTCGTTTTGCCGAGTGGTCGCCTGTGGCAAGGGGTGTTTCAATAATGGAACTGGTGCACGCCTTCTTTGCCTCTTGGATCGACCCGTGGCTGTTGCTGCTGGCCGCGATCGGCACCTTTGCCGGGATTTACATCGGCGCCATACCGGGCCTGTCGGTCACCATGGCGGTGTCGATTCTGGTTTCGTTCACCTTCAAGTGGCCGATACATGACGCGCTGGTGCTGATTTCCGGCATCTTTCTGGGTGGGGTGTATGGCGGCTCGCGCAGCGCCATTTTGCTCAACATACCGGGCGCGCCGGCGGCCGTGGCCACCACGCTGGACGGCTACCCCTTGGCCAAAATGGGCGAAGCGGGCAAGGCGATCGGCCTGTCCACCGTCATGTCGGTGATCGGCGGTTTTGTCGGCATTGCGGTGCTGGCGATCGGGGCGCCATTGATTTCCGATCTGGCCCTGATGTTCAGCCCGCGCGATTACCTGCTGCTGGCCGTGATGGGTTTGTTGCTGGTGGGCGGGCTCACGGGCGACTCGATGGCCAAAGGCGTTTTTGCCGCCGCCCTCGGGGTGCTGATCTCGACCGTGGGGCTGGACCCGCTCACCGCCGAGGCGCGCCTGACTTTCGATTCGTTGCAGCTGTCGGCGGGCATCAACTTCATTGCCGCCATGATCGGGCTGTTTGGCGTGGCCGAGGTGCTGGCGCAGATGCATTACCTGCACGTCAAGGCGGTCAAGCAAAACGTGAGCAAGATCATCCCGTCTTGGGCGCTGGTCAAGCAGCACTTTCCGCTTTCCATGCGCAGCTCGGCCATCGGGGTGGGCATCGGGGCGTTGCCGGGTGCCGGTGGCGACATTGCGTCCTTGATGGCTTACGACCACGCACGGCGCTCGACCAAAAACCCCTCGCGCCCCTTTGGTCAGGGCGCCTACGAAGGGGTGGTGGCACCCGAGAGCGCCAACAACGCCTCGGTCGGCGGGGCCTACATTCCCATGATGACGCTGGGCATTCCGGGCGATGCCGTGACGGCGGTGATCATCGGCGCCATGTTCATCCACGGTCTGCGCCCTGGGCCGCTGCTGATGACCGAGACGCCCGATTTGTTCTGGTTCATCGTCGGCTCGCTCGTGCTGGCCAACATTTTCTTGCTCATCTTTGGCCTGACCGGCATCCGCATTTTTGCCAAGGTGGTCGAAACACCCAAGGCCTTTTTGTTGCCGGTGATCTTGATTCTGTCCGCCGTCGGCGCCTACGCGATCAACAACAACCCGGTCGATGTGTACTGGATGCTGGGCTTTGGCGTGCTGGGTTACCTGATGAAGATTTACGGCTTCCCGGTGGCGCCGGTGATCTTGGGGATCGTGCTGGGGCCCTTGTTGGAGCGCAGTTACCGCCAGTCGATCCTGATGACGGGCGAAGACCCGGTGCTGTTCTTCACCGAGTTTTTCACCTCGCCGATCTCCGTCATCCTGCTGCTGGCCTTGGGCTTTAGCTTGCTGGTGAGCACGCCGTGGTGGAAGCGCTGGCGCAGCCGGGGTAAGTAGGCGGTGTGTGTGGGCGGGGGCAGCCCATCAATCGCCTTCCGTCGGCACACCGGGTAGGGCCTGCAACTCGCGCTCAATCTGTTCAATGCTGGGCAGGCCGGTTTGCAGTTCAGCCGGCAACGATTCCAGCAGCTTGAACTCGGCCACGCCCATGGGTTGGGTCTTGTCGCCCAAGGCATACTCGGCTACCACTTTGTTCTTGCTCTTGCACAGCAGCAGGCCGATGGTGGGTTGGTCGTGCTCACCCTTGATCTGGCGGTCCACCGCAGTGAGGTAAAAACCCAGTTGCCCCAGATGCTCGGGCTTGAACTGGCCGCCTTTGAGCTCGATCACCACGTAGCAGCGCAGCTTCAGGTGGTAGAACAGCAGGTCGATGAAGAACTCGTCGCCCCCTACCTCCAGCAGCACCTGCCGCCCCACAAAGGCAAAGCCTGCGCCCAGCTCGAGCAAAAACTGCGTCACATGCTGCACCAGCGCTTGCTCGATGGCGCGCTCCTGTGCATCATCGTGCAAACCCAAAAAATCAAAGCGATAAGGGTCCTTCAGCGACTCGCGCGCCAAGTCGGAGAGCGGCGCTGGCAGGCGCTCGGCAAAGTTGGTGATGGCTTGGCCTGCGCGGGTGTGGGCGCGGGTTTCGATCTGCATCACCAAGACGTTGCGCGACCAGTTGTGCTCAATCGCCTTGGTGGCATACCAGCGCCGTGCCGCGCTCTCGGTCAACTTGTCCAGTAGGGCAAGCTGGTGGTACCAAGGCAATTGTGCAAGCACCGCTTGCACAAATTCAGCCTCGGGCCAAGCTTGGGCAAAACTGCGCATGTACTTGAGGTTGCGCGGCGAAAACCCCTTCATGTCCGGGAAGGCGGTGCGCAAATCGTGCGCCAGCCGCTCGATCACCTTGGCGCCCCAGCCCTCGCGGCTTTGGCGCTGCAAGATGTCGCGGCCTATCTGCCAGTACAGCAGCACCAGCTCGCGGTTCACCGCCAGCGCGGCGCGCTGCTGAGCGCTGTGGATGCGGATTTTGAGCTCGGCCAGCCAGTCGGCATAGCCCGCTGGCGGCGCGGTGATGGCAATCGGGCGCTCGCTCATGCCAGCACTCCAGCGCTCAGGGCCCAGCAGCGCAGCGCCGACCACTGGGCTGCGCCGGGTTGTGCTGCATCTTCAAGTTCCCAGTCCATCTGTGTCCCTCCGCTGCGTAAACCGGATGCCGCTCATCCGTTTCCATCCGTCCCCGTCCATTCTAGGCCACCCACCCCCGCTAAAATCAAAGGTTTGCACCCACACCCCCACAGCGCACCATGGCCGACGACACGCACCTGCCCGCCGACGAAAACCACCTGATCTCCGAGCGGCGCGCCAAGCTGCAGGCGCTGCGCCAAGCGCAGGCGGCTGGGGGGCCGGTGGCGTTCCCCAATGACATCAAGCCGCAGCAGCGCGCCGAGGCCTTGCACGCCGAGTACGGGGCCTTGAGCAAAGAGATGCTCGAGCCGCTGCAGGTGCGCGCCAGCGTGGCCGGGCGCATGATGCTCAAGCGCGTGATGGGCAAAGCCAGCTTTGCCACGCTGCAAGACGGCTCCTTTGGGCCCACCGAGGGGCGCATCCAGATCTACCTCAACGACGCCAGCGTCGGGGCCGAGCAGCACGCCGCCTTCAAGCACTGGGATCTGGGCGACATCGTGGCCGCCGAGGGCACCCTGTTCAAAACCCGCACCGGCGAGCTCACGCTGCAAGTCGAGCGGCTGCGCTTGGTCACCAAGAGCCTGCGGCCGCTGCCCGACAAATTTCACGGCGTACACGACCAAGAGCTCAAGTACCGCCAGCGCTACGTCGATCTGATCACCGACCCGCAAGCGCGTCGCCGCTTTCTGGCGCGCAGCCTGGCCGTGAGCAGCCTGCGCGAGTTCATGCTGGCGCACGACTTTCTCGAGGTCGAAACGCCCATGCTGCAGCCCATACCGGGCGGCGCCAATGCGCGGCCTTTCGTCACGCACCACAACGCGCTCGAGCAGGACATGTACCTGCGCATCGCCCCCGAGCTCTACCTCAAGCGGCTGCTGGTGGGCGGTTTCGAGCGCGTGTTCGAGATCAACCGCAACTTCCGCAACGAAGGCATCAGCGTGCGCCACAACCCCGAGTTCACCATGATGGAGTTCTACGCGGGCTACTGGAACCACCTCGACCTGATGGTGTTTACCGAGCAGATGATCCGCCACGTGGCGCAGCGTGTCTGTGGCGGCACGCGGTTGCAGTACCAAGGGCGCGATGTGGATTTGGGCGCGCCGTTCGAGCGCCTCACCATCCGCGAGGCCATCGCCAAGTACAGCCACGCCGGCGCCCACGCCGACGACCGCGCCTGGCTGCAAACCCAGTTGCAGCAGCTCGGCCTCGACCCAGTCAAGCAGCGGCTGGCCGAGCGCAGCCTGGCCGGTTTGCAAGTCATGTACTTTGAAGAAACCGTCGAGCCGCAGCTGTGGCAGCCCACCTTCATCTGCAACCACCCGACCGAAATCTCGCCGCTGGCGCGCGCTTCCGACACCGACCCGAGCATCACCGAGCGCTTCGAGCTCTACATCAGCGGGCGCGAAGTGGCCAACGGCTTTAGCGAGCTCAACGACGCCGAAGACCAAGCCGCGCGCTTTGCCGCCCAAGCGGGCCACAAAGACGGCGGCGACGACGAGGCCATGTACTACGACGCCGACTTCGTGCGCGCGCTCGAGTACGGCATGCCGCCGGCCGGCGGTTGCGGCATCGGCATCGACCGCTTGCTGATGCTGCTCACCGACAGCCCCAGCATCCGCGACGTGATTCTGTTCCCGGCGCTGCGCCGGGAGGGCTGAATCAGGAGGGGCAGAGGGGCAGGGTGGCCTAGCCTTGCCAGCCTCTCAGCGCGCCTCAACGGCTTAAGCCGCCTCCAGCGCCAAGCGCATTTTTTTCAGCGCCGCAGCCTCGATCTGCCGTATGCGCTCGGCGCTCACGCCGTATTCGGCCGCCAGTTGGTGCAGCGTCATGCCGCCGCTGCCGTCGTCGGCCACCTTGAGCCAGCGCTCGCTCACAATGCGGCGCGCGCGTTCATCGAGCTGCCCCAGCGCCTGCTGCACGCCCTCGCTGGCCAAGTGGTCGCGCTCGCGCGCCTCCAGCACCGCACTCGGTTCGTGGCCGTTGTCGGCCAAGTAGGCGATCGGGCCGTAGGCCTCCTCGCCGTCGTCGCCCGGGCTGGGGTCGAGCACCACGTCGCCGCCGGCGAGCCGGGTCTGCATCTCGAGCACGTCGGCGCGGCGCACCTTGAGCTCGCGCGCCATCGCGTCCACCTCGAACTCGCTCAGTTGCTCGCGGTGCGTGTCGGCATCGCTCGCCTGCGCCTTGAAAGCCTGCTTCATGCTGCGCAGGTTGAAAAACAGCTTGCGCTGCGCCTTGGTCGTGGCCACGCGCACCATGCGCCAGTTTTTGATGATGTATTCGTGGATTTCGGCCTTGATCCAGTGCAGCGCGTAGCTCACCAGCCGCACCCCCTGCTGCGGGTCGAAGCGCTTGACGGCCTTCATCAGCCCCACGTTGCCCTCTTGGATCAGGTCGGCGTGCGGCAGGCCGTAGCCCAGGTACTGGCGCGACACCGACACCACCAGCCGCAGGTGCGACATCACCAGCCGCCCGGCGGCCTCGAGGTCGTTGTGCTGCTGCAGGCGTTGCGCGTAGTCGTGCTCTTCCTCGGCGGTGAGCAGCGGCAGGCGGTTGACGGCGCTGATGTAGGCGTCTAGGTTGCCCAGCGGGGGCAAGACCAGCGCCGAGGTGCCCGTCCAGCCCACGGGGGCGGAGGGCGCGAGTTGGTAAGGCGTAAACGGTGCAAGGGCGGTGCTGCTCATGGGGGCATCTCCTTTGATAGTCAAGCCGTGCGGCTCTGGCCGATAGGGCAACAATTGAATATTAGCACTCTATGGCGTTGAGTGCCAAGAGCGGCGGTGGCAAGAACCCAAAAAGACACTGCCGAAGCAGGAACAGTGCAGCCCCGAAGCAGGGCGCGCCAGCAAGCCAGTCGGTAGGCTCCGTAGGCGGCCAGACTCAGGCTGGCGCAGTGGCGCTGCGCGTTTGGGCGCGCCGCTGTGCCATCTCGCGACCCATGCCCGCTTGGTCGTAGGCTTGCAGGCGCTTTTGCGCTTCCGGGTAGGCCAGCGATTCTTCGAGCAGCAGGTGATCGAGGTACAGCGCCTCGAACACCTCCAGCGCGTGTTGCAGCTCGGCGTGGTCAAACCATTGGCTGCCCGTGCTCAATGCAGAGATGGCGGGTGCGATGTGCAGCCAGTTTTCTTCCAGCCAGCCGTGGTCTTGTACCAAGCGGCGCGCGGCGGCAGCCAGTTCTTCGTCGCGGCTGGCCAGCAGCACCGGAAAGATGTGGGCCTCTTCGTCCAGATGGTGTTGGCGCGCTTCGCCGTTGAAAAAATCCAGCACTGTGCGCGCCTGCCGGCGCCCGGCGGCGTCGAGCGTCTGTGTCTGGCAGGCCTCGACCGTGGCGCGCAACAAAACCAGATGGCGCTGCAACTCGCGGTGGGATTGATCCAAAAAGTCAAACAGGGCGATTTGGGAGCGGGGGCTTATCATAGGGCGCTTCCTCCGATTGAATTCTTTTGCATTATCCTGCGCGTTGCGCGCAGCTTGGTTTGATCAAGCGCAAACAAGCGCGGTTTAGGCGAGTGGAGAAAAATGTTTGCATCTGACTTTGAACCTTCTCCTGGGCATGCGCGGGCCGTTTGGCCTTTGGGGGCAGCACACCACGCGTGGGGGCGCTTGGCCCTTACAGGGCTGATTCTGGTGCTGGCACTGTGGCTCAGCGCTGCCCAGGCGCAAGCCAGCCCGGTGCGCACCCAGGTGTTGGCGCAGGGGCTGGAGCACCCGTGGGCGCTGGCCTTCATCGGCCCCGAACAGGTGCTGGTGAGCGAGCGCGCCGGGCGCTTGCGCGTGGTCGGCTTCGACGGCCGCATCAGCGCGCCGCTGCAGGGCCTGCCCGACATCGACGAAGGCGGGCAGGGCGGCCTGCTCGACGTCATCACCGACAGCGCCTTTGCCAGCAACCGCACCATCTACTTTTGCTATTCCGAACCAGCCCCGGCCGGCGGCGGCAACTCCACGGCTATGGCCAGCGCGCGCCTGTCGGCCGACTTGCGCCGCCTCGAGCAAGTGCGCGTGCTGTTTCGCCAAAGCCCCAAGGTCGGCAGTCGGCACCACTTTGGCTGCCGCATCGTCGAGGCGCCCGACGGCCATCTGTTCCTCACGCTGGGCGACCGCTTCAGCCGCATGGACGATGCGCAAACGCTGGACAACCACCACGGCAAGGTGGTGCGCGTGGCCAAAGACGGTTCGGTGCCGCGCGACAACCCGCTGCTGGGCCGCGCCGGCGCCCTGCCAGAAATCTGGAGCTGGGGGCACCGCAACCCGCAGGGGGCGGCTTGGGGGCCGGATGGCCAACTGTGGATTCACGACCACGGCCCGCGCGGCGGCGACGAGCTCAACCGCGTGTTGCCGGGGCGCAACTACGGCTGGCCGGTGATCACGCACGGCGTCAACTACATCGGCACGCGCATAGGGGCCGGCATCACCGAGCACCCCGGCATGGAGCAGCCGCTGGTGCACTGGACGCCCTCGATCGCGCCCTCGGGCATGGCGTTTTTGCGCAGCAACCGCTACGGGCCGCAGTGGCAGGGCAATTTGTTCGTGGGCGCGTTGCGCGGCCAGCACCTGCTGCGCCTGCAGCTCGAGGGCACGCGCGTGCTGGCCCAGCAGCGCCTGCTCGAAGACCTGGGGCAGCGCATCCGCGACGTGCGCGAAGGCCCAGACGGCCTGCTCTATGTGCTCACCGACGAGCGCGACGGCCAGCTGATCCGCCTGCTGCCGCCTTGATGCCCGGCGGCCCGGCTGCGCTTGCCTACACAATCGGGGTTTGCGCCCTTGCACCAGCACGCCCCACCCGCCATGAACACCGATCCGTCTCCCGTTGAGCATTTGCAGGCCCTGTTCGAGCAGCAGCGCGCCGCCTTTGCGCGCGCGCCCATGCCCACCTTGCACCAGCGCCTAGCGGGCCTGCACGCGCTGCGCAGCGCCCTCGTGCGCCACCAAGAGGCGCTGATCGCGGCCGTGCACAGCGATTTTTCGGCCCGCTCGCGCCACGAAACCCTGCTGGCCGAAATCCTCACCACGCTGCAGGGCATCGCGCACACGGCGCGACACTTGCGCGGCTGGATGAAACCGCAGCGGCGCAGCGTCAGCGTGCTGTTTGCGCCGGCCAGCAACCGGGTCTATTTCCAGCCGCTCGGGGTGGTGGGGGTGATGGTGCCGTGGAACTACCCCATCCAGCTGGCCCTGCTGCCGCTGGTGGGGGCGCTGGCGGCGGGCAACCGCGTCATGCTCAAGCTCTCGGAGTTCACACCGGCCACCAACCAAGCCCTGCGCACCCTGCTGGCCGAGGCTTTCGAAGAAGACACGGTGGCCGTGGTCGAAGGCGCGCTCGAGGTCTCGAGCGCCTTTGCACAGCAGCCTTGGGACCATCTGCTGTTCACCGGCTCCACGGCGGTGGGCAAGATCGTGATGGCGGCGGCGGCGCGCAACCTGACTCCGGTGACGCTCGAGCTCGGCGGCAAGTCGCCAGCCCTCATCGCGCCCGACGCCGATCTGGCGGTGGCGGCGCGGCGCATCGCTTTTGGCAAGCTGCTCAACGCCGGCCAGACCTGCATCGCCCCCGACTACGTGCTGCTGCCCGCTGGCCAAGAACAGGCTTTTGCGCAGGCCATGCAAGCGGCGGTGGCGCAGCTCTACCCCACTTTGCGCGCCAACCCCGACTACAGCGCCATCGTCAACCAGCGCCAGCACCAGCGCCTGCAGGCTTGGCTGGAGCAGGCGCGCGCCGGCGGGGCGCAGGTGATCGAATGCAACCCGGCCGCCGAAACCTTCGAGGGCACGCGCAAAATGCCGCTGCAGCTGCTGCTCGGGGTGCCCGAAAGCGCCACCGTGCTGCAAGAGGAGATTTTTGGCCCGCTGCTGCCGGTCATCGGCTACGCCAGCTTGGACCAAGCGCTGGCGCACATCCGCAGCGGCGCGCGCCCGCTGGCGCTGTACCTGTTCAGCCACGACCGGCAGGTGCAGCAGCAGGTGCTCGAGCGCACGCACAGCGGCGGCGTCACCATCAACGACACCCTCATGCACGTGGCCCAAGACGAGCTGCCCTTTGGTGGCGTGGGCGCATCCGGCATGGGGCAGTACCATGGCCACGAGGGCTTTCTCACCTTCTCCAAGGCCAAGGGCGTGCACGCCAAGGGGCGCTTCAACAGCGGCGAGCTGGTCTATCCGCCCTACGCGCCCGCTGGTGGCGGCTGGCTGCTGCGCCAGTTGTTGCGCTGGTTTATACGCTGAGCTGTGCGCTGAGTTATGCGCTGAGTTATGCGCTGAGTTATGCGCTGAGCTTTTCCGGCACGGCTTGGGTTTGCGCTTCTGGCGCCGTGCGCTGCCCGCTGCGCTGGGGCCAGTGCACGATCTCGAGTCGGCCGTCGTGGTGCTCGACCAAGGCGGTGAGGCTCTCGACCCAGTCGCCGTCGTTGCAGTACAGCGTGCCGTCGATGTCGCGGATTTCGGCGTGGTGGATGTGGCCGCAGACCACGCCATCGAAGCCGCGCTTGCGCGCCTCGGCCGCCACCGCGCGCTCGAACTGCTGGATGTAGTTGACCGCGCCCTTGACGCTGTATTTCAGGTACTGCGACAGCGACCAGTACGGCAGCCCGATCCGGGCGCGCAGCGAGTTGAAGCGCGTGTTCAGGCGCAGCGCCAGATCGTAGAGGTTGTCGGCCAAGTAGGCCAGCCACTTGGCGTACTGGATCACGCCGTCGAAGTGGTCGCCGTGGATCACCCACAGCTTTTTGCCGTCAGCGGTCTGGTGGATCGCGTCTTCCACCACCTCGACGCCGCCAAACTGGTGGCCGATGAAGTGGCGCGCCAACTCGTCGTGGTTGCCCGGCACGTAGATGACCTTGCAGCCCTTGCGCGCACGGCGCAAAATCTTTTGTACCACGTCGTTGTGGCTCTGCGGCCAGTACCACTTGCGGCGCAGCTGCCAGCCATCGATGATGTCACCCACCAGATACAGCTTTTCGCTCGGGTGCGCCTTCAGGAAGGCCAGCAGCGCCTTGGCTTGGCAGCCGGCGGTGCCGAGGTGAAGGTCGGAGATGAACACCGTGCGCAGGCGCCGCCCCGAGGCGTGCAGTGCGTCGTCGCCGTCGCCGTCGTCGTCGGCCGGGTGCGGATGGGCCAACGCAGACGCCGCCGCCGAATCGGCAGCCGCCCCGGCAGACCACAGTCCTTGCAGGTGGGTGTCGGGGGCAAAGCCGCTGCGCATCAGGCCCCCAGCAGGTGTTTGCGGTAGCGCGGCGGCAGGTCGGCCAAGCGCATCATCATCGGCAGGTCGGCGGTGTTGAAGTCCGGGTCCCAGGCCGGCGGGCCCAGCACCTTGGTGCCCAAGCGCAGATAGCCTTTGATGAGCGCCGGCGGTTCGACGACCAAGGTGGAATCGAGGCGCTCGATCGGCAGCGGCAGGCGCGGGCGCACATGAAACTCGACCGAAGCCAAGTGCTTGAGGCTCAGCTGCCGCCAGATGCTGGCCGCCGCGTGGCCGCCGCCCGATTCGGGGGTCATGGGGATGCTGGCGCAGCCGATCATGGTGTGCAGCCGGTTGCGCGTCATGAACTCGCCCAGCGCGCTCCAAAGCGCCAGAATCACGCCGCCGTGGCGGTGCTCGGGGTGCACGCAGCTGCGCCCGAGTTCCACCATCTGCTCGCGCAGCAGCCGCAGCCGCGTCAGGTCGAATTCGGTTTCGCTGTAAAAGCCGCCCACGCGCTTGGCTTGGGTGGGCGTGAGCACGCGGTAGGTGCCGATCACCTGCTCGCTGGCGGCGTCGCGCACCAGCAGGTGCTCGCAGAAGTCGTCGAACAGATCGATGTCGTGCCCGGGCAGGGTCTGCGGCAGGCGCGCGCCCATCTCGAGCGCAAACACCTGGTAGCGCAGGCGCTGCGCGGCGCGCACTTCGTCTAGATGGCGGGCCCAGCTGACATGGAGGGGGGCGCTCTGGCAAGCCGCTGGGCGCGGCGCCACCGGCGGCAGGCCCAACCCTTGGGGTTGACGCAGTTTTTCCAGCACAGACAGATCGGTCATGGATGAAAGCTCCTTTGCCTGGCGATTCTTTGGCTGCCGTGTGTCCTGCAAATGGCACTGGCATGAATTAATCGTGACAGCTGCCAAAAATCGGGCATTCATCAATATTTCATGGGCTTGCAGCAACAGTGACACGCTCAGGCGGCAGCGACGGTTCGGCCGACTTGCAACACGTGCTGGCGGTGGCGCAGCAGATCGGGCGCCACCTCGACGGCTTTCTGGTGGTGGTCAACAAATCCACCGTTCCCGTGGGCACGGCGGCGGCGGTGTCGGAGGCGATTGCCAGCGCGTTGCGTCGCCGCGGGCGCAGCGGCAGCCCTTTTGCGGTGGTCTCAAACCCCGAGTTTCTCAAGGAGGGGGCGGCGATGGAGGACTTCACGCGGCCCGACCGGATCGTCATCGGGCTGCCCGCCGGGGCCGAGGGCGAGCGCGCGGCAAGCAACGGCAGCAGCAGGGCGTGGCCGCGTTGTTGTGAGGGGTTTGCTCAACAGCGCCCCGCGTTCAAGCCGGGCGTGTGCCTGCGCTTTTTGTGAGCATTTGCAACCACAAATTTTCGGTCTGCTGCACGATCTGGCCCCAGTCCAGCGCCTCGGTGCGCGCGCGGGCGGCCCGCCGCAGCGCCTGCACAAGCTCGGGCTGTGCCGCCAGCAGCTGCGCGTGCTCGATGAAGCGTGCGCTGTCGCCAAAGGGTGCCAGCAGACCGCTTTCTTGGTGCCGGATCAGCTCGGCCGGGGCGGCGTAGTCGTAGGCCAGCACCGCCAGGCCGCTGGCCATGGCCTCGGGGATCACGTTGCCGTAGGTCTCGGTCTGGCTGGGGAACAAAAACACGTCGGCGCTGGCGTAGTGCTGGGCCAGGTCGGTGCCGGTGCGCATGCCGCACACCAGCGCCTGCGGGCACAGCGCCTGCACGTGGGCGCGCTCGGGGCCGTCGCCCACCAACACCAGCTTGCAGCGCGGCTGCACCTGCTGCATGGCGGCAAAGGCCTGCGCCAGCAGGTTCAGGTTTTTCTCGGCCGCTAGGCGGCTCACAAAGAGCACCACGCAGTCGTCGTCGGCCGCGCCCCAGGCGGCGCGCAAAGCCGGGTTGCGCTGCGCCGGGTTGAAACGCTGCGTATCGACCCCGCGCCCGACCACCCGCAGCCGCTCAAAGCCCAACGCCTGCAACTCGGCCTTGAGGCTGGCGGTGGGCACCAAGGTGCAGTCGGCGCCGTTGTGAAACTTGCGCAGATAGGCCATGATTGGCTTTTGCAGCCAACCGACGCCGTAGTGGCGGCTGTAGGCATGAAAATTGGTGTGAAAGTCGGTGCTCACCGGCAGCTTGAGCTTGCGCGCCGCTTGCAGCGCCGACCAGCCCAGTGGCCCCTCGGTGGCGATGTGCACCAGATCGGGCCGGCGCAGCGACCACAGCCGCAGCAGCGCGCTCTTGGCCGGCAGACCAAAGCGCACCTGCGGGTATTTCGGGATCGGCAGGCTGCGCATCAGCACCTGCTCCAGGCCGGCTTGTGCGCTGGGCTGATCGGTGCCGGCTTGGCGCGAGCGCACCACCTGCAGGTCGTGACCGCGCGCGCGCAGACCGTGCACCATGCGCTCGAGCGTGAGCGCGACGCCGTTGACTTCGGGGCTGTAGGTCTCGCTCACCAGCGCCACACGCAGCGAGCGCGGCGTGTGCGGAAAATCTTCGATCAGGAGCGGGCAGGGGTCGGGGGCGTTCATGCGCCACATGCTGGGCGCAATGCGTAACAGGCGCGTGACGCATTGATGAAGTAATCGTGACAAATCAGGGTTTGTCTGCGCTTGCGGTGCGCGCGCTTTTGCGGCACCATGCGTCATCTAATCTTCATCAAAACGACATAAACAGCGAGCACAATGCGCAGCCTCAGGCCAGTCGTTGGGATTGGCTGCATGTTTTTTACGCTTAACCAGGAGCCTACTCTCATGGCCTTGAAGAAAACCTTGCTGGCATACACGCTGGCTTTTGCGGCCGCCACCAGCGCCGTGGTCGCACACGCACAAGCGCCGGCTGCCGCCCAGCCGCGCACCGAAATCCAGATGTGGATGGGCCTGACCGGCGTCAACGGCGAGTTGCTCAGCCGCTTTGGCGAAGACTTCAACCGCAGCCAGAACGAGTACCGCGTCGTGGTCTCGTTCCGTGGCCAGTACCCCGAGCAGCGCGCCGCCGCCATGGCCGCTTTTCGCGCCGGCAACCCGCCCCACATCATGCAGATGTTCGACGCCGGTTCGGGCGACATGATCCAGTCGCGCGGCGCCATCATCCCGGTGTCGCAGGTGTTCCAGCGTGCTGGCATCGCCTTCAACCCAGCCGACTTCATCGCCCCGGCGCGCGGCTACTACGGCCTGCCCAACGGCGAGCTGCTGTCGATGCCGTTCAACGTCTCGACCGCCGTGCTGTTTTACAACCGCGACGCCTTCACCCGCGCCGGCCTCGACCCCAACCGCCCGCCGCGCACTTGGCCCGAGATGATCGCCGCCGCCAAGCAAATTCGTGAGCGCAACGCCGCCGAGTGTGGTTTCACCACCACTTGGCTGGCTTGGATCATGCTCGAGCAGTTCAACGCCCGCCACAACCAGCAGATCGGCACGCTGGACAACGGCCGTGGCGGCGCTGCCTCCGAGCTCACGGTGAACAACGCGCTCAACCAGCGCATGGTGCAAACCCTGATCGACCTGCAGCCCACGCGCGCCTTCTCCTACGGCGGGCGCTCCAACGACGCTGCGGCCAAGTTCATCAGCGGCCAGTGCGCCATGCTGCTGCAGTCTTCGGGCGGTTTGGCCGCCATCCAGCGCGACGGCCGCTTTGCCCTGGGCACCGCCCAACTGCCGCATTGGCCTGACGTGCAAGGCGCGCCCTTTGCCACCACCATCGGCGGCGCCTCGCTGTGGGTTTTTAACGCCCCCAACCGCACGCCGCAAGAGATGCGCGGCATCGCCATGTTCCTCGACTTTTTGCGCTCCGACCGCGTGATGACCGAGTGGGCGCGCACCACCGGCTTCCTGCCGGCGACCAACAGTTCGTTCCGCGCCATGCAGCAAGCCGGCTTCTTCACCCAAAACCCCGGCCGCGACGTGCCCATCCTGTCGCTGATCGAAGCGCGCCAAGGCCAGTTCACCCAAGGCTACCGCTTTGGCCGCTGGACCGAAATCCGCGACATCTACCACGA
The DNA here is from genome assembly GCF_056323735.1 of Serpentinimonas sp. SSL01. NCBI lineage: Bacteria > Pseudomonadati > Pseudomonadota > Betaproteobacteria > Burkholderiales > Comamonadaceae > Serpentinimonas > Serpentinimonas sp. SSL01. The sequence goes on along the minus strand of NZ_CM150487.1, from coordinate 1,959,633 downwards.
AGAAGTTGAGCGCGCCCTGCAAGGCCGCCAGACCGCCGCCCAGGCCCTGCGCAACTTCGAGCGCCGCGGCAACGCGCAACTGCGCGCCTTTGAGCGCTCGGTCAACTAAGATCCAAACACGCACTATTGCCTCCCAGCCTCTGAGCTTTAACCCCGCCACTTAGGCGGGCTCGGGTAATCGAACCGCGCCCGCCCTTACAGCCCGCCCCCCACCCGGGGCGGGTTTGCTTATGCAAAGAAAAGTCATATTCCCCAACCGCTGGCTGCCCTACGCCCTGCTGGCGCCGCAGCTGGTGGTGACCCTAATCTTCTTTATCTGGCCCAGCCTGCAGGCGCTCATGATGGCGTTTCAGGAGCAAGACCCCTTCGGTCTGTCCGTGCGCTTTGTCTGGTTCGACAATTTCGTTATGGTCTTGACCGACCCCGAGTACTACAACACCTTGGTGCGCACGCTGGTGTTTGCAACGGCGGTCACGCTGTTGGCCATGGTGCCGGCGCTGCTGCTGGCGCTGGCCGCCGACGCCTTGCTGCGCGCGCGCAGCGCCTACACCACCGCGCTCATGATCCCCTACGCCATCGCGCCGGCCATTGCCGGGGTGCTGTGGTTGTTCATGTTCAACCCCGCCATCGGTGTGGTGGCGCACACCTTGCAGGTGCTGGGGCTGGACTGGAACCCCACGCTCGACGGCAACGACGCCATGCTGCTGGTCATCATGGCCTCGGCTTGGAAGCAGGTGGCCTACAACTTTTTGTTCTTTCTGGCGGGCTTGCAGTCGATTCCACGCTCGCTGCTCGAGGCCGCAGCCATCGACGGCGCCGGCCCATGGCGGCGCTTTCGCACCATTGTTTTTCCGCTGCTCTCGCCCACCACCTTCTTTTTGCTCGTGGTCGGCTTGGTCTATGCCTTTTTCGACACCTTTGGCGTCATCCACGCCGTCACCGCCGGCGGCCCGGCCACCGACACCACCACGCTGGTCTATAAGGTCTATACCGACGGCATGATCGCGCTCGACCTCGGCGGCTCGGCGGCGCAGTCGGTGCTGCTCATGCTCATGGTCATCGGCCTGACCACGCTGCAGTTTCGCTTCCTCGAGCGCCGGGTGCACTACTCATGAACAACAGCCCATCGCACTCGCTGCCGGGTCAGGCGCTGGCGCACGCCGTGATCTGGATCGGCATCGCCATCACGGCGCTGCCGCTGTACATCGCTTTTGTCGCCTCCACCCTCAGCAACCCCGACATCGCCCAAGCCCCCATGCCCCTGTGGCCGGGCGACCAAGGGTGGGAGAACTACCGCACGGTGATCATCGAGGGCATGCAGGGCGGGCATTTGTCGCCGCCGGTCTGGCTCATGCTGTTTAACAGCTTGATCATGGCGCTGGTGATCGCCGTGGGCAAGATTTCGGTCTCCATCATCTCGGCCTACGCGGTGGTGTTTTTCCGCTTCCCCGGGCGCATGTTCTGCTTTTGGCTGATCTTCATCACCCTCATGCTTCCGGTCGAGGTGCGCATCTTGCCCACTTACGAAGTGGTCACCGATCTCGGGCTGCTCAACACCTTTGCCGGCCTGACGCTGCCGCTCATCGCTTCGGCCACCGCCACGCTGCTGCTGCGCCAGTTCTTTCTCACCCTGCCCGACGAGCTGGTCGAGGCCGCCAAGATGGACGGCGCCGGCCCGCTGCGCTTTTTCTGGGACGTGGTGCTGCCGCTCACCCGCACCCAGCTGGCGGCGCTGTTCGTGATCATGTTCGTCTATGGCTGGAACCAGTACCTGTGGCCGCTCATCATCGTCACCGACCAGAACCTCGACACCATCGTCGTCGGCATCGCCAAGCTCATCGGCACCGGCGACGCCACCACCGACTGGAACCTGGTCATGGCGACCACGCTGCTGGCCTTACTGCCTCCGGCACTGGTGGTGTTGTTGATGCAAAAGTGGTTCGTCAAAGGGCTGGTGGACAGCGAGAAATAACCTCCGAAAATACGAAAAATTATGGCTACGCTGGCACTCAATCAAGTCAAAAAAAGCTACGGCATCGGTCCGGGCGCGCTCCAAGTCATCCACGGCGTCGATGCGCAGATCGCCGACGGCGAGTTCGTGGTCATCGTCGGCCCCTCGGGCTGCGGCAAAAGCACCCTGCTGCGCATGGTCGCCGGGCTCGAGTCGATCAGTGCCGGCACGATCCAGATCGGCGAACGTGTCGTGAATAATGTGCAACCGGCCGAGCGCGACATCGCCATGGTGTTCCAGAACTACGCGCTCTACCCGCACATGAGCGTGTTCGACAACATGGCGTATGGGCTGCGCATTCGCGGACTGTCGGCGCCCCAAATCCGCGAGCGTGTGGCTGCCGCCGCCCGCATCCTCGAGCTCGCGCCGCTGCTCGAGCGCAAACCCAGCCAGCTCTCGGGCGGGCAGCGCCAACGCGTGGCCATGGGGCGCGCCATCGTGCGCCAGCCGCAGGCTTTTTTGTTCGATGAACCGCTCTCCAACCTCGACGCCAAGCTGCGCGCCCAGACCCGGCTCGAAATCCAGAAGCTGCACCGCGAACTGGGCATCACCTCGCTCTTTGTCACGCACGACCAGGTCGAGGCCATGACGCTGGCGCAGCGCATGCTGGTCATGAACGCCGGCCGGGTGGAGCAATTTGGCACCCCCGAAGAGGTCTATGAGCGCCCGGCCAGTCTGTTCGTGGCCGGCTTCATGGGCGCGCCGCCCATGAACCTGCTGCGCCACGCCAGCGGCGTGCGCCCCGGCACGGTGCTGGGCATCCGGCCCGAGCACCTGGTGATTGGCGACAGCGGCTGGGACACGGTGGTCGATTCGGTCGAGCTGCTCGGGGCCGAGCGCCTGATCCACGCCCGCCTTGGGGATGAGTTGCTCACCATCCGGGTCTCGGCCCAGCGCGCCATCCCCGACCTCGGTCAAGCCCTGCGCGTGCAGCCGCAGCCCGAGTTCATCCACACCTTCGACGCCGCCACGGGGCTGTGCCGTTCTTGATGCGCCCATGAACCCAGCCAACCCCACCGGCCTGCCCGACTGGCCCTATCCCTACTGGATCGCGCACCGCGGCGCGGGCAAAGAGTGTCCCGAAAACACCTTGTGCGCCTTTGAGCACGGCAGCGCCTGCGGATTTTCTATGTTCGAGTGCGATGTCAAGCTCAGCGCCGACGGCGTGCCCTTTTTGCTGCACGACGACACGCTGGAGCGCACCACCAACGGCCGCGGCCCAGCCGACGCGCTGCCTTGGGCCGAACTGGCGCAGCTCGACGCCGGCGGCTGGCATTCGAGCAACAGCGCCGGCGAGCCCTTGCCCACGCTGGCCACCATCGCCGCCCACTGCCTGCAGCAAGGCGCGGCGCTGAACATCGAAATCAAGCCCATGCCGGGGCAGGAGGCCGCCACTGGCAGCGCCGTGGCGCTGGCCGCGCGCGCGCTCTGGCAGGGCCAGCGCGTGCCGCCGCTGCTCAGCTCCTTCCAGCCCGCTGCCTTGCAAGCGGCGCAGCAGGCCGCGCCCGAGCTGCCGCGCGCGCTGCTGCTCGATACCCTCTGGAGCGGCTGGCCCGAGGTGGCGGCGCAGCTCGGCTGTGTGGCCATCGTCTGCCAGCATCGGCTGCCAGACGCGGCGCTGATGCAGCAGGCGCGCGCCATGGGCTGGCGCGTGCTGTGCTACACCGCCAACCGCGCCGCCGACGTGCAGCGCTTGCGCGCACTCGGTGTCGATGGCCTGATCACCGACGAAATGCACTGGGCGCGCAGCCAGAATCTGGATTAGCCGGGGCTCGGCCGGGGTTCAGCGCAAGCATTGGCGTATCATCGGCGCGCATGAGCTTGCTGGCACTCGACGTGGGCAACACCCGCCTGAAATGGGCGCTGTATGAGCAGCCCGTCATGGGTGCGCGCATGCTGGCGCACGGGGTGCAGTTCCTTGAAAACATCGACAAACTGACCGAGGGCGACTGGATCAACCTGCGCCCGCCGCGCATGGTGCTGGGCAGCGTGGTGGCCTCCGATGCCATCAAGCGCCGGGTCGAAGCACAGCTCGAAATCTGGGACGCCGCGCCCGAATGGGTGGTGCCCAGCGCCGCCGAGGCCGGCGTGATCAACGGCTACGACCATCCGGCCCGCTTAGGGGCCGACCGCTGGGTGGCCATGATCGGCGCGCGCCAGCGCCTGCTGGCGCGCCAGCAGCTGCGGCCCTGTGTGGTGGTGATGGTCGGCACCGCAGTCACGATCGAGGCGCTCGACGCCGAAGGGCGTTTTCTGGGCGGTTGCATCCTGCCCGGGCACGGCATCATGCTGCGCGCGCTCGAATCGGGCACCGCCGGCCTGCACGTGCCCACCGGCGTGGTCAAGCCCTTTCCCACCAACACCAGCGACGCTCTCACCAGCGGCGGCACCTTCGCCATCGCCGGCGCGGTGCAGCGCATGGTTGACCAGCTGGCCCAGCACTGCGGCCAAACCCCGGTGTGTTACATGACCGGCGGCGCCGCTTGGAAAATGGCCCCCAGCATGAGCGTATCGTTTGAGCTGGTCGACACCTTGATCTTCGACGGCCTGCTGGCGATCGCGCATCAGCGCGCGTCCGACCGCGCCAACCAGCGCCTAGCCAGCTCCACCCAGTAGCTGCCGCCGAGCGCGATCAGCTCGTCGTTGAAGTCGTAGCGCGGGTTGTGCAGGGTGCAGGGCCCGGCGTCGTGGCCGGCGCCGTAGCCATCGCGGTGCGCGCCGTCGCCGTTGCCTATAAAGGCGTAGGCACCCGGTTTGGCTTGCAGCATGTAGGCAAAATCTTCTGCCCCCAGCGTGGGCTCTTGGGCCAGCACCTGCTGCGGCCCCACCAGGTCGAGCATCACGCTGCGCGCAAACTCGGCCTCGGCGGCGCTGTTGATGGTGGGCGGGTAGTTGCGGTGGAACTCAAACGTGGCCGTGGCCCCAAAAGCCGCCGCCGTGTGCTCGCACACCGTGCGCATGCGCTGCTCGATTAAATCCAGCAGCTCTAGGCTGAAGGTGCGCACCGTGCCCTGCAGCACGCAGTGGTCTGGCACCACGTTGGTGGCTTCGCCGGCGGCGATCATGGTCACGCTCAGCACCCCGGCCTCGATCGGTTTTTTGTTGCGGCTGATGATGGTCTGGAACGCCTGCACCATCTGGCACGCCACCAGCAGCGGGTCGATGCCGTTGTGCGGCAGCGCCGCGTGGCAGCCCTTGCCGTGCACGGTGATTTTGAACTCGTTGCTCGAGGCCATCACCGGCCCCGGGCTCACGGCAAAACTGCCCACCGGCATGCCAGGCCAGTTGTGCAAGCCAAACACCGCCTGCACCGGGAAGCGCTCAAACAGGCCGTCAGCGATCATGTGCCGCGCCCCGCCGCCGCCTTCTTCGGCCGGCTGGAAGATGAACACCACCGTGCCCTCGAAGTCACGCGTCTGGCTCAGGCACTGGGCGGCGGCCAGCAGCATGGCGGTGTGGCCGTCGTGGCCGCAGGCGTGCATGCGGCCCGGGTGCCGGCTGGCGTGGGCAAAGGTGTTGAGCTCGGTCATGGGCAGCGCGTCGAGGTCGGCGCGCAAGCCCACGGCGCGGCCACAGGCACCGCCATCGCGCCCGTGCAGCAGCCCCACCACCCCGGTGCTGCCCAAACCGCGCACCACTTCTAGGCCCCAAGCGCTCAGGCGCTCGGCCACCACTTGGGCGGTGCGGTGCTCCTCAAAGCACAGCTCGGGGTGCGCGTGCAAATCGCGCCGCAGCGCGGTGAGCTGCTCGGCCTGAGCCACGATGGCGGGGTTGAGTTTCATGCTTGCCTCCTTGCAATAGGCTCGAAGGCGATGTTAGCCCAAAGCCCGTGGTCGCGCCCAAGCGTGCCCGCTTAAACCCCGACGCCTGGCTGCAAGCCTAGGCCCCAGCCAACCAGTGCGCGTGATGCTTACTCTAGGCCGTCCACCAGATCGATGTAGCGTTGCATCGCTGCGTCGGTGCTGGTGCCCTTGAGCGCCGCCCAAGCATCCCATTTGGCGCGCCCGACCAGATCGCCAAAACCCGGCTTGGCGCCGCTCACGTCGCCTTCGGTGGCTTGTTTGTACAGGGCGTAGAGCTTGAGCAAAGTGGCGTTGTCGGGCCGTTGCGTGAGCTCTTTGCTGGCCGCCACGGCGGCTTCGAATGCGGATTTGAGATCGGTGTTCATGACGGTAATAGTACGATCGTTCGTGCTTTTTGTCAACCGTAAGTGCGCCAGCGAGCCCCCCTCACGACCGCATCTGCTGCTGCCAAGACAGCAATTGACAAGCAATTGACACCAGTCAGCGCCGGTTATGATCATTCATCTGTTTTTATAGCTCCGCGCAGCCCACCCACATGGCCATCCTTGTCACCGGCGGTGCCGGATTCATCGGCAGCAACTTCGTGCTCGACTGGCTGGCCCAGAGCGACGAGCCGGTCGTCAACCTCGACCTGCTCACCTACGCCGGCAACCTCGAAAACCTCGCCAGCCTGCAAGCCGATGCGCGGCACCAGTTTGTGCACGGCAGCATCGGCGACCGACCCTTGGTGCAGCGCCTGCTGGCCGAGCGCCGGCCGCGCGCCGTGCTCAACTTCGCCGCCGAAAGCCACGTCGATCGCTCGCTGCACGGCCCGGGCGCCTTCATCCAAACCAATGTGCAGGGCACCTACGAGCTGCTCGAGGCCGTGCGCGGCCACTGGGCGGCGCTGCCCGCGACCGAGCAAGCCGCCTTTCGCTTCCTGCACGTAAGCACCGACGAGGTCTATGGCAGCCTCGAGCCCGGTCAGCCAGCCTTCACCGAGCAGCACCCCTACCAGCCCAACAGCCCCTACAGCGCCAGCAAGGCCGCCAGCGATCACCTGGTGCGCGCCTGGCACCACAGCTACGGCCTGCCGGTGCTCACCACCAACTGCTCCAACAACTACGGTCCCTACCACTTCCCCGAAAAACTGATTCCGCTGCTCATCGTCAAGGCGCTGGCCGGCGCGCCGCTGCCCATCTACGGCGACGGCCTGCAGGTGCGCGACTGGCTCTACGTGCAAGACCACTGCAGCGCCATCCGCCGCGTGCTCGCCGCCGGGCGCGTGGGCGAGGTTTATAACGTGGGCGGTGGCAACGAAAAAACCAACCTCGAGATCGTGCACAGCGTCTGCGCCTTGCTCGACGAGCTGGCCCCGGCGCAGGCGCGTGGCGTGCGCCACCACCACAGCGGCGTGCCGCTGCAGCGCTACGCCGAGCTCATCGCCTTCGTTGCCGACCGCCCCGGCCACGACCGGCGCTACGCCATCGACGCCAGCAAAATCGGGCGCGAGCTCGGCTGGCAGCCGGCGCACACCTTCGAGACCGGGATCCGCCAAACCGTGCGCTGGTATCTGGACCACCCCGACTGGGTGGCGCACGTGCAAAGCGGCAGCTACCGCGACTGGCTGCGCCAGCACTACGGCCAAGCGCAGGAGGCCCCATGAGCCACCCACCGCGCATCCTGCTGCTGGGCAAAAACGGCCAAGTGGGCTGGGAGCTGCAGCGCAGCCTGGCGCCGCTGGGCGAACTCATCGCCCTCGACCGCCACCCGTGCCCGAATCCGCTCGACCCGCACGCGCCGCGGCTGTGCGGCGATCTGGCCGACCTCGAAGCGCTGGCGCGCACGGTGCAGCAGCTGCGTCCGCAGGTGATCGTCAACGCCGCCGCCTACACCGCAGTCGACAAAGCCGAGAGCGAGCCGGCGCTGGCGCAGCGCATCAACGCCGACGCGCCGGGCCTGCTGGCGCAACTGGCGCACCAGAGCGGGGCTTGGCTGGTGCACTACAGCACCGACTACGTGTTCAACGGCAGCGGCCACCTGCCTTGGGCCGAGGGCAGCCCGACCGGCCCGCTCAACGTCTATGGCCACAGCAAGCTGGCGGGGGAGGGGGCGATCCTCGCCGCCGGGCGTCGGCACCTGATCTTTCGCACCAGCTGGGTCTATGCCGCCCGCGGCGCCAACTTCGCCAAAACCATGCTGCGCCTGGCGCAGCAGCGCGAGCGCCTGAGCGTGGTCGATGACCAATGCGGCGCCCCCACCGGCGCCGAGCTGATCGCCGACGTCAGCGCCCACGCCGTGGCCCTGGTGCTCAGAGGCGCTGCCGAACCCGGCACCTACCACCTCGCAGCCGCTGGCGAAACCACTTGGCACGGCTACGCCAGCGCCGTGATCGAGCAGGCCCGGCGCTTGCGCCCCGAGCTCGACTGGCGCGTGCAGGCCATCGACGCCGTGCCCAGCAGCGCTTTCCCCACCCCGGCGCAGCGCCCGCACAACTCGCGCCTCGACTGCGCCTTGCTGCAAAGCCGCTTCGGCCTGCACCTGCCGCCGTGGCAGCAGGGCGTGCAGCGCATGTTGGCCGAGGTGCTGGCGTGAAAAAATCAAACCCCGATACAGACACCATGACCTCTCGCAAAGGCCTCATCCTCGCCGGTGGCTCCGGCACCCGGCTGCACCCGGCCACGCTGGCCATCAGCAAACAGCTGCTGCCGGTCTATGACAAGCCGATGATCTACTACCCCTTGAGCACCCTCATGCTCGCGGGCTTGCGCGAGGTGCTCGTCATCAGCACGCCGCAAGACACCCCGCGCTTTGCCCAGCTGCTGGGCGACGGCGCGCAGTGGGGCATGAGCCTGCACTACGCCGTGCAGCCCAGCCCCGACGGGCTGGCGCAGGCCTTCCTCATCGGCGAGCGCTTCATCGACGGCGCCCACAGCGCGCTGGTGCTGGGCGACAACATCTACCACGGGCACGACTTCCAGCCGCTGGTGCGCGCCGCCAGCGCCCAAACCCAGGGCGCCACCGTGTTCGCCTACCACGTGCACGACCCCGAGCGCTACGGCGTGGTCGAATTCGACGCCCAAGGCCGCGCCCTCAGCATCGAAGAAAAACCGGTGCAACCCAAGAGCAACTACGCCGTCACCGGCCTGTATTTTTACGACCCGCAAGTGGTGGAGATCGCCAAAGCCGTGCGCCCGAGCGCGCGCGGCGAGCTCGAAATCACCGCCGTCAACCAGGCCTACCTCGAACAAGGCCAGCTCAACGTGCAGACCATGGGCCGCGGCTACGCCTGGCTCGACACCGGTACCCACGACAGCCTGCTCGAAGCCAGTCAATTCATCGCCACGCTCGAGCGCCGCCAGGGCCTCAAAGTCGCTTGCCCGGAAGAAATCGCTTGGCGCAACGGCTGGATCGACGCCGCCCAGCTCGAGTGCCTCGCCGCCCCCTTGCGCAAAAACGGCTACGGCCAGTACCTGCTGGCGTTGCTCGGTGCAGGCCGTCGGTTCTAGCCCAAACCCTCAGCTCCAAAAACCCAGCCCCAGCCCGCCCCAAGCCCTCATGCCCTACACCGTCACCCCCACCGCCTTGCCCGGCGTGCTCGTGCTCACGCCCAAGGTCTTTGGCGACGCGCGCGGTTTCTTCTACGAGAGCTTCAACCAGCGCGACTTCGACGCCGCCACCGGCTTGGCCGGCGTGCAGTTTGTGCAAGACAACCACAGCCGCTCGGCGCGCGGCGTGCTGCGCGGCCTGCACTACCAGCTGGCACCCCAAGCGCAGGGCAAGCTGGTGCGCGTCACCCACGGCGCGGTCTATGACGTGGTGGTGGATTTGCGCCGCAGCTCCCCCACCTTTGGCCGTTGGGATGGGGTTGAGCTGTCGGCCGACAACCACCGCCAGCTCTGGGTGCCGCCGGGTTTCGCGCACGGCTTTCTCACCCTTAGCGAATCGGCCGAGTTTCTGTACAAAACCACCGCCTACTACAGCCCGGCGCACGAACGCAGCTTGCTTTGGTATGACGCGGCCCTGGGCATAGAGTGGCCGCTGACGCAGGCCGGGGTCGAACAGCCGCTGCTGGCGGCCAAAGACGCGGCAGCGGGCACCTTGGCGCAGGCAGATTGCTTCGACTGAACGGGCGGCGGGGTGTTGGCTGGTCCAGCCCCCCCGTGCAGCCCGCCCGTGTATGCTGCCCCCAAAAGGGCTGCGGTGGTGATTACTTCAACCCAGCCAACTCGCGCAGCACCTGCACCTTGTCGGTGCGCTCCCAGGTGAACTCGGGTTCGTCGCGGCCGAAGTGGCCGTAGGCGGCGGTTTTGCTGTAGATCGGGCGCAGCAAGTCCAGCATCTGGATGATGCCGCGCGGGCGCAGGTCGAACACCTCACCCACGATGTGGGCAATTTTGTCGTCGGGGATCACGCCCGTGCCTTCGGTATAGACGGTCACGTTCATGGGCTTGGCCACGCCGATGGCGTAGGCGACCTGAATCTGGCACTGCTTGGCCAGCCCGGCGGCGATGATGTTTTTGGCCACGTAGCGCGCGGCGTAGGCGGCCGAGCGGTCAACCTTGGTCGGGTCTTTGCCGCTGAAAGCGCCGCCGCCGTGCGGGCAGGCGCCGCCGTAGGTATCGACGATGATCTTGCGCCCGGTCAGGCCGCAGTCGCCTTGCGGGCCGCCGATGACGAAGCGCCCGGTGGGGTTGATGAGGTAGCGCGTGTTTTGCAGCCACTCGCGCGGCAGCACCGGCTTGATGATTTCTTCGACGCAGGCCTCGATGAAGGCCGGCAGCATGTGCTTGCCGTCGCTCATCTCCGGGCTGTGCTGGCTCGAGAGCACCACGGTGTCGATGCTGTGCGGGCGGCCATCGACGTAGCGCATGGTGACCTGGCTCTTGGCGTCGGGACGCAAGAAGGGCAGGCGGCCGTCTTTGCGCAGCTGCGCCTGGCGCTCCACGATGCGGTGCGCGTAGTAGATCGGCGCGGGCATCAGCACCGGCGTCTCGTCGCAGGCGTAGCCAAACATCAGGCCCTGGTCGCCGGCGCCGGTGTTGAGGTAGTCGTCGCTGGCGTGGTCCACGCCTTGGGCAATGTCGTTGCTCTGCTTGTCGTAGCAGACCATGACGGCGCAGCCCTTGTAGTCGATGCCGTATTCGGTGTTGTCGTAGCCGATGCGCCGGATGGTGTCGCGCGCGGTCTGGATGTAATCGACATGCGCGTTGGTGGTGATCTCGCCGGCCAGCACCACCAGCCCGGTGTTGGTCAGCGTTTCGGCGGCCACGCGCGAGCGCGGGTCTTGCTCAAAGATCGCGTCCAGGATTGCGTCCGAGATCTGATCCGCGACCTTGTCCGGGTGGCCTTCGGAAACCGATTCGGAGGTGAAAAGAAAGTCGTTCGCCATTTGTTGCATACACTCCAAGGATTGCGCTTGGGCGATTCGCCCGGCGCTGGAAGTGCTGCGGCGAACGCTTTAGCAGGATTTATGAATCGCCCGCAAGTTGTTCTATAACTCGGCGATGCACGAATTGTAACGACACTGGTTCTATCGACACCCGATGCTGTTTTTTTTCAGGCTCATGGGGCGGCTGCCGCTGCCGCTGCTGCACGCGCTGGGCTGGCTGCTGGGCTGGCTGATCTGGCTGCTGGGCCCCACCTACCGCCAGCGCTGGCGCGACCACACGGCCCAGGCCGGGCTGGCCGGGCGGGTGCGCTGGGCCTCGGTGGGCGCGGCCGGGCAGCAGATGGCGGAGCTGCCGCGCATCTGGTTTGGAGCCCCGGTGCCGCTGCATTGGGACGGGGCGCAGCACATCGAAGCGGCTCTGCGCGAGGGCCGGGGGCTGCTGTTCCTGACGCCGCACCTGGGCTGCTTTGAGCTCACGGCGCAGGCCTATGCGCAGCGCTTTGGGGCGCAGCCTGAAGGGCAAAGCGGGGGGCAGGCGAACACCGGCGCGGCCGCTGTGCGCCCAATCACCGTGCTCTACCGGCCGCCGCGTGTGGCGGCGCTGCACCCGGTGCTACAAGCGGCGCGCGAGCGCCCCGGCCTGCACAGCGTGCCCACCGACCTGAGCGGGGTGCGCCAGTTGCTCAAGGCGCTCAAGCAGGGGCAGACCGTGGGCCTGTTGCCCGACCAGGTGCCGCCCGCCGGCATGGGGGTCTGGGCGCCGTTTTTTGGCCGCAACGCCTACACCATGACGCTGGCGGCGCGGCTGGCGCAGGTGCCGGGCACGCAGGTGCTGCTGATCTGGGGCGAACGGCGGCGCTGGGGCCGCGGCTACGTGTTGCGCGTGCGCCCGTGGCTGGATGTGGTGGGTGCTCCGCTGGCACACGAGCCGCAGGCCGCGGCGGCGCAGATCAACCAAGCCATGCAGGCGGTGATCGGGCACTGTCCGGCGCAGTACCTGTGGGGCTATGCGCGCTACAAGGGCTAGTCCGGGGGTGGGGCCGCAGCGGGGGCCTCCGGGTGCGCCCAATCCCAAATCTGGATCGCGGTTTCCTCGAGCCCGAGCTTGCTGCTAGCCGAAAACAGCTGCGCGCTGCCGCCGGCGGTTTGCAGGCGCGCCACCGACAAGGCTTTGGCGGCCTCCTGCCGGTTGAGCTTGTCGGCCTTGGTCAGCAGCACCCTGAAGGCCAGCCCATCCTCGACCCGCGGACGGATGACTTGCAGCAGCGCTTCATCCAGTTCGGTCAACCCCAGGCGCGCATCGCACAGCAGCACCACGGCGCGCAGGTTGGGCCGGCTCACCAGGTAGTTGGCCATCACCTCTTGCCAGCGCCGCTTGGCCGCTTGCGGCACCGCCGCGTAGCCGTAGCCAGGCAGGTCGGCCAGCACGGCGTCGGTCAGGCCTTGTTTGCCGAGGGCAAAGAGGTTGATGCTCTGCGTCCGCCCGGGGGTTTTGGAGGCAAAAGCGAGGCGCTTTTGCTGCGTCAGGGTGTTGATGCAGGTGGACTTGCCGGCGTTGGAGCGGCCCACGAAGGCGATCTCGGGCAAAGTGGAGTCGGGCAGGTGCTGCAGTTGCGGCGCTTCGGTCAAGAAGCGCGCCGTGTGCAGCCATGCCATGGCGGTCTTGCCGGCTTCAGAGAGAGGGGTCACTGGAGTAAAGGGTGTGGTTGTTTGAAGCGGGCAGCATACGGCATTGTAGAATCACGCACAAAATCTCCTGTGCTCGTGGCTGCGTGGGCACTTTCCCCCTTTTTTGCCGTTGACCTCCGAATCCGACATGAAATCTTTCGTCACGCTCATCGGGGCCGCCGCGTTGGCTGCTTTCTCGTTCACTGCCTCGTTTGCGCATGCCCAAGCAGCGCGCTCTGATTCGGTGCCCAACTTTGCCCGCGGTGAACAAATTTACATGCAGATGTGCATGGCCTGCCACGGCGTGGCCGGCAACTCGACCATGGCCGAAAACCCCTCGCTGGCCGGTCAGTTGCCCGAGTACCTGATCAAGCAACTGCGCGACTACAAATCGGGCAAGCGCCAAAACGCCATCATGTCGGGCTTTGCAGCGGCACTCACCGACGACGACAAGCGCGACGTTTCGCACTGGCTGGCGCGCCAAACCCCGGCCCCCAACTACGCCCGCGACCCCGAACTGGTGCGCGAAGGCGAGCGCATCTGGCGCGCCGGCTTGGCCGACCGCAACATCGCCTCGTGCATGGCCTGCCACGGCCCGGCCGGGCGCGGCATGCCGGCGCTGTACCCGCGTCTGGCAGGCCAGCACGCGCGCTACACCGCCGACCAAATGAAACAATTCCGCTCCGGTGCGCGCGGCAACAGCCCCGAAATGGCGCGCATCGCCCGCCACATGACCGACCGCGAGATCGAGGCCGTGTCCGACTTCATTGCTGGCTTACGTTAAGGCCCGGGCCTATAGCGCATCACACTTTCTGGGCCCCTCCCAAATCGAGGGGCTTTTTGCTTAGTCTCCTGCACCGATCGCTCTAGAGCCGACAATCGCTGCGATAGACGGGAACTTGCTGCGCCCAGCGCGCCACTAAGTCACGCCCAGCTCGACCGAGCCCCACCCCCACACTGGTTTGCAACTGATGAGTGTTTCTACTGCTGGCATCGTCATCGAGCGTGGCTCGCCGCTGGTGCGCGATCTGATCGAGCTGTTGTCGTCGATGCGCTTTGCCATCGCGTTGCTGACGGTGATCAGCATCGCCTCGGTCAGCGGCACCGTGGTGCTGCAAAACGAGCCCCTCAACAACTACATCAACCAGTTCGGCCCGTTCTGGTATCGGGTGTTCGAGATCATGGGCATTTACACCATCTTTAGTACGTGGTGGTATGCCCTGATGCTGCTGTTCTTGGTCACCAGCACCTTGTTGTGCGTGGTGCGCACCTCGCCCAAGATGCTGCACGACATTCGTCAGTTCAAAGAGGACATGCGCGAACAAAGCCTCAAGGCCTTCCCCTTCAAGGCGCGGGCTGAACTCGCCGAAGCGGGTGAAGCGGCGGCGCAGCGCATCGGCCAAACCCTGCTGGCTTCGGGCTGGAAAGTGAAGCTGCAACGGCGCGAGAGCGCCGCCGGCGTGGGCTGGATGGTGGCGGCCAAGGCCGGGGCGTGGAACAAGCTCGGTTACATCCTCACGCACTCAGCGATCGTGATCATCTGCGCCGGGGCCTTGCTCGATGGGCGCCTGATGGTGCAGTTGCACACCCTGTTTTTGGGCAAAACCACCTTCGAGGGCGGCGGCCTGATCTCGGAGGTGCCCGATCAGCACCGCCTGAGCGACTGGAATCCCACCTTCCGGGGCAGCATTTTGGTCACCGAAGGCGCCAACACCGGCACCGCCATCATCCCGCAGCCGGGCGGGGTGCTGCTGCAAGAGCTGCCGTTTTCCATCGAGCTCATAGACTTCATCGTCGAGTACTACGACACCGGCATGCCGCGCCTGTTTGCCAGCGAAATCCTGATCCACGACAAGTACACCGGCGAGATCATCCCCAAGCGGGTCGAGGTCAACCACCCCGCGCACCACCGCGGCATCACCATCTTCCAAGCCAGCTACGACGACGGTGGCTCGCTGGTGCAGCTGCGCGGCCTGCCCATGGGCGACGGTGCCGAGCCGTTCACGGTCGAGGGCCGCATCGGGCAATCGACCACCTTGCACCGCGGTGGCGAGACCTTCACGCTCGAGTTCACCGACTTCAGCCTCTACAACGTCGAAAACTTGGCCAACACCCAAGCCGCCGCAGACGCTGCTGTGGGCGGTGGCTTTAGCTTGCGCAATGCCGTGACGCAGCGCTTGGGATCGGCGCACCGCACCGTGGTTGCGGCCGATTTCCAAAACGTCGGCCCCAGCTTCACCTACCGCTTGCGCGACGCGGCCGGCCAAGCGCGCGAGTTCCACAACTTCATGTTGCCCATCGACCTCGACGGCCGGCGCGTGTTCGTGCTGGGCGTGCGCGAGACCGAGGCCGATGACTTCCGCTACCTGCGCATCCCGGTAGACGACCGCGACAGCATCGACGGTTTCATACGCTTGCGCGCGGCGCTGGCCGACCCGCAGCTGCGGCGCGAAGCGGTGCGCCGCTACGTGGCGGCGGCGGCAGCCGGTCAGCGTGCCGAGCTGCAGCAGGCCCTGATGCAGTCGGCGCAGCGCGCGCTGGATTTGTTTGCCGGCCAAGACCCCGAAATCGAGCACCTGCCACGGCGCGACATGCCGGTGTTGGCTGGGCTGCAAGCGGTGTCGGCTTTCCTCGAGGTCAACGTGCCTGAACCCGAGCGCGAACGCGCCGGCGAGCTGATGTTGCGCATCCTCAACGGCAGCCTGCTCGAGCTATACCAGATCACGCGCGAACGCGCCGGCCTGACTCCAGCCCCGTTCAACGAGCAGACCGCGAGCTTTCTCACCCAATCGATGTTGGGCTTGAGCGATTCGTTCTTTTACCCCGCGCCCCTGACCTTCATGATGACCAGCTTCGAGCAGGTCGAAGCCAGCGTGTTTCAGGTATCGCGCGCACCAGGGCGCAACATCGTCTACTTTGGTTGCTTGTTGCTGACGCTCGGCATGATCGCCATGCTCTACGTGCGCGAGCGCCGGGTCTGGGTCTGGCTGGCGCCTAAACCCGACTCCGACACTCTGGATGCCACCATGGCGATGTCGTCCAACCGTAAAATCTCCGACAACGACCGCGAGTTTGAGCAATTGCGCCGTCACCTGTTTAATCAAGCACCCGAGGCCACCTCATGACTGCTGCCACACAGACCATTGAACTCAAGAAGAGCGGGCCATCGCAGCCCATGCGGCCGGGTTATTTTTCCCGGCTCAAGGCTTGGGACTGGATTTTTGCCGCCATGGTGGTGGGCGGCCTCACCTACTGCTACTTCCTGTTTCAGCCGTACCTCGACCGCTACGAGATTTTCGTGCTGCTGCTCACCGCCCCGAGCTGGATCGCGCTGGCTTGGTTCTGGCGCCCGATCAGCTACCTGAGCGTGGTGGTGGCGGTGCTGTCGCTCACCGCCATAGAGCTCTATCAGGTCGATGGCGTAGGCGTTTATGCCCGCGCCGAAGAGGTGTTTCTGCTCAAGTTCTTCTTGGCCAGCCAGACCGCCGTGTTGCACATGAGCCTGCTGCTGCTGGCCAGCACCGTGTTTTACTGGGTGGGCTTGCTGGCAAAGAAAAACGGTGCCGGGTTCGAGGAAGTCGGTGCCAAGATCGCCTGGGTGGCGGTCACCATGGGCTTGGTGGCGTTTTGCGTGCGCTGGTACGAGACCTACCTGCACAACACCGGCTTGGGCTACATCCCGATCAGCAATTTGTACGAAGTGTTCATCATGTTCGGCTGGATGACCACGCTCTACATCCTCTACTACGAAGACCGGTACCAAACGCGCAAGATCGGTGCTTTCTCGATGCTGGTGGTCAGCGCCTCGGTGGCTTTTTTGCTCTGGTACATGGTGACGCGAGAAGCGCACGAGATCCAGCCGCTCATCCCGGCCCTGCAAAGCTGGTGGATGAAGCTGCACGTGCCCACCAACTTCGTGAGCTACGGCACTTGGACCATCGCGGCCATGCTGGCCTTTGCCTATCTGCTCAAGCAAAGCACCTTCAAGTTGAGCTGGCTCAAGCTGACGCCGGTTTGGCTGCTGGCCGCCGTGTTTTTGCTCGAGCCGTTTTTGTTCGGGGTTTACACCGTGGCGCCGGGTGAGACCAACTACGCTGCCGCCGTGGGCATGAGCAACTTCTGGGCGGTCTACGTGGGTGTGGCGGTCCTGATCATCGGGTTCATCGTCATGGCGCGCGACCGCTTTGCGGCCAAGCTGCCAGCGCTCGAGGTGCTCGACGACATCATGTACAAGTGCATCGCCATTGGGCTGCTGTTTTTCACCATCGCCACCATTTTGGGCGCGCTGTGGGCGGCTGAAGCGTGGGGCGCGTACTGGAGTTGGGACCCCAAAGAAACCTGGTCGCTGATCAGCTGGTTCACTTACGCCGCCTGGTTGCACATGCGCTTGGTCAATGGCTTGCGCGGCACGGTGGCGGCCTACTGGGCGATCGCCGGCTTCTTTATCACCAACTTCACCTTCTGGGGCGTGAACATCTTCCTGAGCGGCCTGCACAGCTACGGCGCGCTCTGAATCGTGCAATGATCGCGCCCTGAGGCGCAAAAGCCAGCGAGGCCGCATTTTTGTTGCGGCGGCGCTGGCTTTCGCTTTTGCCTCCAGCCGCCATGGCCGGCGCTTGGTGTGGGGTTTGGTACTAGAGCCCGAGCTCGGGCCCAAGCTGATCGGCCAGCGTTTCGCGCCGGCGTATGAGGCGTGCGTTGCTGCCACTGACCAGCACCTCGGCGGCGCGGCCTCGGCTGTTGTAGTTGCTGGCCATGCTGGTGCAATAGGCACCGGCCGAGCACACCGCCAGCCAGTCGCCGGGCTGCACGGCCAACAGGCGGTCATGGCCGATCCAGTCACCGCTCTCGCACACCGGTCCGACCACTTCGTAGCACTGCACCGCTTGGGCCGGACGCAACTGCAGCGGTACGATGGCGTGATAGGCCTGATACAGCGCCGGCCGCGGCAGGTCGTTCATGCCGGCATCGACGATGAGGAAGTTTTTGGCCAGTCCGGGCTTGAGGTAGAGCGCCTCGGTCAGGCACACGCCCGCATTGCCCACCAGCGAGCGCCCCGGCTCGAGCAGCAGCTTCAAGTTGCCAAAGCCGCGCGCCTCCATGCGCTGCAGCACGGCGGCGAACAAGGCGTCGGCCGCCGGTGGGCACTCGTCGAGGTAGGTGATGCCTAAGCCGCCACCCAAATCGAGGTGTTCGAGCGCGATGCCTGCGGCCTGCAGGGCTGCCACCAGGTCGAGCACACGCTCGAGCGCGTCGAGGTAGGGCGCGCTGTCGGTGATCTGCGAGCCGATGTGGCAGTCAATGCCGACGATGCGCAAGCCCGGTAACGACGCCGCGCGCCGGTAGGCGCTTAGGGCTTCGGTGTGCGCGATGCCAAACTTGTTGCTTTTGAGCCCGGTCGAAATGTAGGGGTGGGTGCGGGCGTCCACGTCGGGGTTCACGCGCAGGCTCACCGGCGCTTGCCGCCCCAGCGACAGCGCCTCAAGGTTCAAAACTTCGATCTCGGGCAAGCTCTCGACGTTGAAGCAACCGATGCCGGCCTGCAGCGCCTGGCGCATCTCGGCGCGGGTCTTACCCACGCCCGAAAACACGATGCGCTCAGGTGCCACGCCGCTGTGCAGCGCCCGCTGCAGCTCGCCGCCCGAGACGATATCGAGCCCGCAGCCCGCTTGCACCAAGGTCTGCAGCAGGGCCAGATTGGGGTTGGCCTTGACGGCGTAGCAAATGAGCGCCGCGCGCCCCTGCAAGGCGCGATGGTAGGCGCCCAGCGCGGCCAGCAGCGCGGCTTGGGAATAGACGAACAGCGGTGTGCCATGCTCGCGCGCCAGCTCGGCCAACTCCAAGCCTTCCACCTGCAGTTGGCCGTCGGCATAATAGAAAAAGGGTGCGCCCGGCACCGTCGGTGCCGCAGGGTAGGGGGCTGACATGGGTGTATTCAGTGTAAAGAGGGGCAATGCCGTTGTAGGCGGGCAGGCGCGCTGGCGCGCTTAACTTTGGCTGGCGGCTGCCGCAGCGCTGGGCAAATACAGCGGCCCCTTTTGGCCGCACCCCGGCAAGGCGAGCAAAAGCAGCCCCAGGCAGGCGCTTAAGCACAGCAGCCGCAGGTGAGAGGGTAAAGCCGCTGTGTGCTCACCAGGCTTCAAGCCTACAATGCCGTTTGAATCATGCATGGCGCGATTGTAATGAACGACACCGACTATTTAAACCACGCCGAAGCCCTGCTGCGGGCGGTCGAGCGCTGCTGCGACCGCATCAACGACGAATCCGAGGTGGACATCGACAACCAGCGCGTGGGCGGCATGGTCACGCTGGTGTTTCGCAACGGCAGCCAGATCGTCATCAACCTGCAAAAACCCCTGCACGAGGTGTGGATGGCGGCGCGCAGCGGCGGCACCCACTACCGCTTCGATGGCCAGCAGTGGCTCGACACCAAAGGGGCGGGGGAGTTTTACGAGCGCCTCTCGCAAGAAGCCAGCGCCCAAGCCGGGGCGGCGCTGCGCTTCAGTTCGGGCGGGTAAACAAGTCCAAGATGTTGCGCCGGTCCTCTGCCGTCATGGGCGGGGCGATTTCGGCCGCGCCCTCTGGCGCGGTGTCGGCGTCGGCCATGCCCAGCGAGGCCACGCCTTGTCCTGGGCCAGATTCCTCGTAGTACCACTCCCCTCCGGCCACCATCAGCCCGGCGGGTGCGTTGGGCTGTTGCACCGGCACCCCGGCCAAGGCCTCGCGCATGAAGTCGATCCAGATCGGCAACGCCAGCGAGCCGCCGGTGGCGTTGCGCCCCAGGTTGCGCGGTGTGTCGTGGCCCATCCAGGCCACCGCCGACAGGGTTGGGTGAAAGCCGGCAAACCAGACATCGACCGCGTCGTTGGTGGTGCCGGTTTTGCCGTACAAGTCGGGGCGGCGCAAGGTCGATTGCACCCGTGCCGCCGTGCCGCTGCGCGTGATTTCACCCATGAGCTGAGTCATGACGAAGGCATTGCGCTCCGGGATCACACGCTGCGCGTGCTCGAGCCCGCGCGCCGGCGCTTGCATCAGCACCTTGCCCTCGTGGTCGGTGATGCGGGTGATGAGCACCGGTGGGGTGTAAAAACCCCCGTTGGCGAACACACCGTAGGCGCTGGCCAGTTGCAGCGGCGTGACGGCGCCCGCACCCAGCGCCATGGCCAGATACGGGGGGTGGCGCTCGGCCTCAAAGCCAAAGCGCGTCAGCCACTGCTGGGCGTTGCTCGGCCCCACTGCCTTGAGCACGCTGATCGAGGGGATGTTGCGCGAGCGCGCCAAGGCCGTGCGCACGGTCATCGGGCCCTCGAACTGGCCGTCGTAGTTGCGCGGCTCCCAGGCCCGGCCGCCGGTGGCGGCGGCGCTAAAAAACAGCGGCGCGTCGTTGACCAAGGTCGAGGCCATGACGCCGTGTTCGAGCGCGGCCGAATAGATGAAAGGCTTGAGCGCCGAGCCCGGCTGGCGCTGCGACTGGATGACGCGGTTGAACTGGTTGCGATCGAAGTCAAAGCCGCCGACCAAGGCGCGGATTTCGCCGTTGCGCGGATCGATGGCCACAAAAGCGGCCTCCACCACTGGTTTCTGGGTGATGGCCCAGCGTTGCTGCGCGTCGCGCACCAGCCGCACCACCGCGCCGGGGCGCAGCTGCAGGTGCGGCGGCGCGTTGGTGGCCAGCCCGGAGCGCACCGAATCGAGGCCGGTGCCTGTAACCTCGATCGGGGCCACCTCGCCGCGGCTGAGCAGCACCCGGCGCGCGCTGGCTTCGAGCACCACGGCGGTGACAAAGCCGTTGAAGTCGGGGATCGCTGTCAACGCCGCGTCGATGGCGGCTTCGCGCGCAGCGGCCTCCGCAGGCAGCTCGATGAAGCGCTCGGGGCCGCGGTAGTGCTGGCGACGTTCAAAGTTGATCACGCCTTGGCGCACCGCCCGCACAGCGGCCCGCTGCTGGTCGGCGTCGATGGTGGTGTAAACCCGCAAGCCACGCGCGTAAGCGGCCTCACCGTACTGGGCAAACACCTGCTGGCGCACCATTTCGGCCACGTGGTTGGCGTGGATGAACTGCTCGGGGTCGAGGCGACGCAGCTGCAGCGGCTCATCCCGGGCGGCTTGCGCCTGCTCGGCCGTGATAAAGCCATTGGCCAGCATCTGGTCGATGATGTGCAGTTGGCGGATGCGAGCGCGGCGCGGGTTGCTGATCGGGTTGAAGGCCGATGGGGCTTTGGGCAGGCCGGCCAGCATGGCTGCTTCGGCAACTGAAAGCTGGGCCAGCGGCTTGCCAAAGTAGGTCTGCGCCGCCGCCGCAAAACCATAAGAGCGGTGCCCAAGGAAGATCTGGTTCATGTAGATTTCCAGAATTTCTTCCTTGGTTAGCAGGCGTTCGAGCTTGAACGTGAGCAGCACCTCGTAGAACTTGCGCAAAAAGGTGCGGTCCTTGGTCAGGAACATGTTGCGCGCCACCTGCATGGTGATGGTCGAGGCGCCTTGGCTCAGGGGGTCGAACACATTGGCCAGCGCCGCACGCGCCACACCGCGAAAGTCAACCCCGCCGTGCTCGAAAAAGCGCTCGTCCTCGATCGCCAGCACGGCTTGGATCATCACCGGCGGGATTTCGGCAAAGGGCGTCATGTTGCGCCGCTCCTCGCCAAACTCGCCGATCAGCTCGCCGTCGCGTGCATAGACGCGCAGGGGCAATTTGGGGCGGTAGTCGCTCAGGCTGGTGACATCGGGCAGCTTGGGGTAGGCCAAGGTCACGGCGAGGCCCAGCAACACCGCGCCCGCAAACGCAGCCACTACCGATGCGACGATGGCGGTAAACGCCATCGACCTCACGCGGCGCGACCAGCCTACAGGCTTTGTGCGGGTAGAAGCGGCCCGATGCGGGTCGGGCTCAGGCGAGCGAGGCGAGGTGGCGGACATGAATATTTTGCATCTAAGGTATCGGATTATAAAAAAAGCAGCCTGATCGTGCGCTCGGATGGCTTAGAGTCTGTCAAAGTTTGTAAACTTACTTGCCTTGTGGCTACACTGTGCCAACTTGGCGCATCGTTTTTTTCAACGGCAGCCCAGGCCAGTGGTACTTAAACCGTCTGCTTGATGCTAGGTTTGATACATGTCCCTTTTTGTGTCGAACCGTAACCGCTCTTGGGGGTGAATTTGGTCTCAATCAGAACGCTATTTCGTCGGGAACCCGCTCCCTTGCTGGGGATCGACGTCAGCACAAACTCACTCCGGCTGGTTGAGCTGCAGCGTGATCCCTCTGGTCGCTGGGAGGTTCTGCACTGCGCCGTAGAGCCCTTGGAGCGCGGATGGGTCAAGGAAGGCAACATTGAGCAATTTGACCAAGTGGCATCTGCACTCAAGCGGTTGGTCAAAAAGTCGGGCAGCAAAACCCGCAGCGCCGCGTTGGCCTTGCCGGGTTCGGCCGTGATCACCAAAAAAATCAACCTGCCTGCTGGGTTGAGTGAGGCAGAGTTGGAGCTTCAGGTTGAGTCTGAGGCGGCGCAGTACATTCCGTTCCCGCTGGCTGAGGTCAGCCTCGATTTTTGTGTTGTGGGTCCGGCGCCCAAGATGCCCGATTTTGTCGAGGTGCTGCTGGTGGCTTCGCGCAAAGAGAAGGTCTCAGACCGTCAAGGCCTGGCCGAGGCGGCCGGCTTGGTGCCGGTGCTGCTTGATGTGGAGTCGTTCGCTTCAAGGTTGGCGGCCGCTCGGGTGATCGAGGCATTGCCGAATCGAGGGGAAAACATGCTGGTTGCCCTGTTCGAGCTGGGCTCGCAAAACTCGAGCTTGCAGGTCATTCGCAACGAAGACATGGTCTACGAGCGCGAGCAGAATTTTGGTGGCAATCAGTTGACGGCGTGGATCGCTCGACACTACTCGATCTCTCCTGAAGAAGCCGAAAGCAAGAAGAAATCCGCCGCCTTTGCACCCGATTACCACGAAGCCGTGCTCTCGCCCTACCAGAGTCAGCTAGGGCAAGATATAGGCCGCGCCCTTCAGTTTTTCTTTACCAGCACCCCGCACAACAAGGTGGATTACGTGTTGCTGTCGGGTGGGGCGGCCGCGGTGCCTGGGATCGAGGTGGCAGTCATGAATCAAACATCCTTCCCTTCCAAGATTGTCAACCCTTTTGAAGGCATGTCGCTATCGGCTGCCTCAGTCTCGGCCAAAGGGGCGGATAGCAGCACGGCGTTTTTGGTGGCCACGGGCTTGGCTATGCGCAGGTATTCTTCATGATCGCTATCAATTTATTACCCCACCGCGAAATTGCGCGCAAGAAAAAGCGCGAGCAGTTTTTCGTCAACCTGGGTTTGGCGATAGGTGCAGGCCTGGTTCTGGCGGCTCTGGTCTATGGTTTTTTCCAGCTGCAGATCAGTGGGCAGCAGGAGCGCAACCAGTTCATCCAGGCCGAGATCCAAAAGCTGGATGTCCAGATTCGCGAAGTGGCCACCTTGCAGCAGGAGCTCGATGGCCTCAAGTCGCGCCAGGCTGCCGTAGAGAGCTTGCAAGCCGGGCGCAATTTGCCTGTGCATTTGCTCGACGAGATGGTGCGGCTGCTGCCCGAAGGCGTGCACCTGACGGCGCTGCGCCAAGAGGCTGCAGCCATCACCTTGACCGGGGTGGCTCAATCGCAGGAGCGGGTGTCCGAGTTGCTGCGCAATTTTGGCGGTCGCAGCCCATGGCTCACTCAACCGCATCTGGTCGAAATCACTGCTGCAACGTTGGCCCTTGGGCCGCGCGATCAGCGCCGCGTGTTCAATTTTTCGGTGCGTTTGACCCTTAGCCCCAATACGCAAACCAGCCCGCAAGGTTCAACACCGGCGCAACCCGGCCAGACGCAGCCAGCAGGTCAATCGCCTGCACCGGCGGCCACTGGCGGTCGAGTCTAAGCGCAGCCGCATTGAGAGGGCCTGAACCGATCATGAGCAAAAAAACCAAATCCGCCTCGTTCGACTTTGCCCGTTGGCAACAAGATGTGCGGTCCCAATTCAGTGGTCTCGATCCCAACGACCCCTCGCGCTGGCCCGCCATGCCGCGCCGCTTGCTGCTGCTGGTGGTGGCGTTGGCGGTGCTGGTGGGCCTGTGGTTTGTGGTGCTAAGCGGCATGCGCGCGCAGCTTGAAACCGAGCGCCAGCGCGAGGCGCAGTTGCGCACCGAATTCACGAGCAAAGTGGCCCAGGCGGCCAATCTGGATGCATTGCGGGCCCAGCTCGAACAGGTGCGCCTTTATGTGAGCCAGCTCGAGCGCCAACTGCCCAGCCGAGCCGAGATGGATGCCTTGCTCTCCGACATCAACCAGGCCGGCATCGGGCGCGGTTTGCAGTTCGAGCTGTTTAGGCCCGGGCAAGTTGAGCTGCGCGACCACTACGCCGAACTGCCGATCGCGGTGCGCGTCATCGGCAGCTACCACGACATCGGTATGTTCGTCTCGGATGTGGCGCACCTGTCGCGCATCGTGATCCTCCACAACCTGAGTCTGGCGCCGGCCCCCAACCGGCCCGAGGTGCTGACCATGGATGCCACCGCCAAAACCTTTCGCTACCTCGACCCCGAAGAGGTTGCGCAGCGCCAGCGCGAACGGCAACAGCAACAGCGCGCCGCCGGGGGCCAGCGATGAGTACGGCCCGGTTTTACCCCTTAGGCTTGCTGCTGGCAGCGGCCTTGGCGCTCACTGCCTGCACCCCCAGCGGCGACGACCTCTCGGCTTGGATGGAGCAGCAGCGGGCCGCCGCGCAGCCCAGTGTGGCGCCGGTTCTGGCACCCCAGCCCCACGTACCGCAAACCTATCAGGGGCTGGGCACTGTCTCGCCCTTTAGCTCCGACAAACTCACGGTGCTGCTGCGCGCCGAGGCCGCATCGCCCGCCGTATCCGGTTTGTTGGCGTCCGAGATGCGCCGCCGCAAAGACCCGCTGGAGGCGGTGCCGCTCGACACCATCACCATGGTGGGTTTGTTGCGCCGCGGCAACGAAACCGTGGCACTGGTGCGCTCAGAGGGCTTGATCCACCAGGTGCGCCGCGGCAACCACATGGGGCAAAACTTCGGACGCATCACCGCCATCAGCGAAACCCAGATCGCCCTGCGCGAAATCGCTCAAGACCCGGTCGGCGAATGGGTAGAGCGCACCACCACATTGCAGTTGCAAGAAGGCACCGGCCAATGAACCCGACCCCTCACACCCGATTTTCCCCCAGCCTGTCGCGGCCCGTCCGCTATGCCTTGTTTGCCTGCACCTTGCTGATGGCGGGCTGGGCGCAGGCGCAGTTGGCCATTCAGTCGCTCACCGTGACGGCACAAGGTGGCGGCGGCGAGCTCGTGCGCATCCAGACCAACGAACCGCTGCGCCAACTGCCGGCGGGCTTCAGCATGCAAGCGCCGGCGCGCATCGCGCTCGACATACCCGGGGCCAGCAACGCCACCGGTCAAAATTTGTTTGAGCTCAACCAAGGCAACCTGCGTTCGGCCAACGTGGTGCAGGCGGGCGACCGCACGCGCATCGTGTTGAATCTCAGCCAGCCGGTGGGCTACGAGCTGCGCATCGAGGGCAACACCTTGCTGGTGCAGTTGCAGCCGGGCGCGCAGGCGGCCGCTCCGGTGGCAGGGGGCGCGCTGGGTGCGGCCTTTGCCCCAGCCGGCCCTGCTGCGCGCACGCAGCCGCTGGTCGATATCGACTTTAGGCGCGGCGCACAAAACGCCGGGCGGGTGCTGGTCGAGCTGGCCAGCAGCCAGACCGGCGTCGATGTGCGCCAGCAAGGGCGCAACCTGGTGGTGGAGTTCCAGCAGAGCTCGCTGCCCGAAGGCCTGCGCCGGCGCCTCGACGTGACCGACTTTGGCACCCCGGTGCAAACCATCACCGCCACCCAGATGGGCGACCGGGTGCGCCTGCTGATCGAACCCACCGGCAACTGGGAGCACAGCGCCATCCAGACCGACAACCAGTTCGTGCTCGAAGTGCGTGAGGTGCGGCAAGAGGCCACCCGTCCAGGCCAAGAGCGCACCTTCACCGGCGACAAAATCTCGCTCAACTTTCAGAACATCGAAGTGCGCTCCTTGCTGCAAGTGATCGCTGACTTCACCGACTTCAACATCATCGCCTCTGAAGCGGTGACCGGCAGCCTGACCATGCGCTTGCAAGACGTGCCTTGGGATCAGGCCCTAGACACCGTGCTGCAAGCCAAAAACCTGGGCCAGCGCCGCACCGGCAACGTGATTTGGGTCGCGCCCAACGAACACATCATTCAGCGCGAGCGCCAAGAGCTCGAGGCGCAGGTGCACGTGCAAGCCCTGGAGCCGCTGCGCACGCAGTTTTTTTCCCTCAGCTTTGCGCGCGCACCAGATGTGAAGGCGCAGTTGGTGGGCACGGGCACGGGTGCGGCTGCTGGAGCCGGTGCCGCTGCGGCCGGCGTGGCCGCTGCTGCGGCCGCGGCGGCCGGTGGTACAGGTGCAGCAACAGCTGCCAGTTCACGCATTTTGTCCAACCGCGGCAGCGTCAACATCGACAGCCGCACCAACCAGGTGTTTGTCACCGACGTGCCCTCGGGCCTCGAGCGCGTGACCGACTTCATCCGGCGCATCGACGTGCCGGTGAGCCAGGTGCTGATCGAAGCCCGCATTGTCGAAGCCGATGACACCTTTGGCCGCTCGCTCGGGGTGCGGTTGGGGGGCGCAGATTTTCGCGGCGTGCGCGGCGGTACCCCGGGCTATGGCTTGGGCAGCAACCGCATTGCTTTCGGCGCCAGCCTTGATGGCGTGACCGCCACCACCGGACAATTTGGTGCGCTCACTGCTGCCAACACCACTTTTGTAAACTTGCCGGCTCTGGCCCTTGCCGGTGTTGCGCCGGCGGCTGTGGCGGCGACTTTGTTTAGCCCCAGCGCCAACCGTTTTTTAAACTTAGAAATATCGGCTCTGCAAGCCGATGGCCGCGGCCAAGTGGTGGCCAGCCCACGCGTCATTACCACCAACCAAAACCTCGCCACCATCGAGCAGGGGGTGCGTGTTCCCTTCACAAGAAACAACGACGAGGGTGAACCCACCACTGAATTCATTAACGCCTCTTTGAAGCTAGAAGTCACGCCGCAAGTCACACCCGATGGCAGCGTGATCATGCGCGTAACAGTCAACAGGGACAGTCTGGGCATAGTCACACGAGACGGCCAAGCCATCAACACCAGAAACGTCAGCACAGAGGTGTTGGTGGAAAATGGCGGCACTGTCGTTATCGGGGGCATTTTCGAGACCAGCGAGCGCAACACCCTGAACCAGGTGCCCGGCTTGGGCGAACTGCCTTTGGTCGGTCATTTGTTCCGCTCGACAGCCCGCCAAACCGAGCGCCGCGAGTTGCTGGTGTTCCTGACACCTCGGGTTTTGACCACTGGCGCCGCCTTACGCTGATTTTGATAGGGACATGAAAATGTTTAAATTGATTTCGCGCACACGGGGCGGGTTCGTGCAGCTGTTGACTTTGGGCGGGCTTACGCTCATGCTAAGCGCGTGCGGTGGCGGTGGCGGCCGCCGGGGGCGGCTCGCCGGGGGGCTGTAATGAACGCACCGGCCCCACCGGCCCCAGTTGCGTTATCGCTGGGCGGCTTGACTCAGGTCCAGTTGGCCGTGGGAGCTAGCACCGCCAACCCGATCCCGGTCAGCGGCGGCACGGGCCCTTACACCGCCCTCAGTGCGAACGAAGGCGTGGTGTTGCCGCTATTGTCAGCCAACAGACTGAGCCTTATGGGCCGTGCAGCTGGCACCGCCACCGTTACCGTGCGCGACCAAGCTGGCGCCGTTGTGAGTTTGGCGGTCACGGTGGCTCCTGCGCTGGTTTTTGCTACCAATGCGCCCGATTCGATCACCGTTGGTTTGGGTGCAGCGGCTGCGCGCACCTTCAGGGTCGAGGGTGGGGTCGCGCCTTACAGCATCGCAGGCAACAACAACAATGTGGCGCTGGTGACGGCGCAAGCCGATGGCAACTGGAGCATCGAAGGCGTTGCGCCGGGCACGTTGACCGTGACGCTGCGCGATGCGACCGGTGCGCAGCTGTCGCGCGCGGTCACGGTGGCGACGTTGCCGCTGGCGGTGTCATCAGACAGCTTGACCCTGCCGATTTCGATACCCGCCACAGTGGTGTTGACCGGTGGCCAGCCACCTTATCGGGTGCAGGGCGGCATTCCAGCGGCAATCACGGTCACTGGACCTGCTGGCGCAAATGCCAACGAGTTCCAAATCGTAGGCAGTTTGGTCACTTCCGATGTGGCTGTGGTGTTCGCCGACGCCGCGAACCAAACGGTGCACACCACGGTCAACATTACTGATGCAACCACGGGTCTGAGGTTGTCGTCGTCGGCGCTGCGGGTGTCTGAGGTGGACGATCAGCCTATCAACCTGACCGTTTTTGGGGCGGTCGGGCAGTTGCAAGCCTTTAGCTCGCACCTCAACCTGCTTGCGCCGCGCATTGTGGGCGGCATGATCGTGGTGGAAGACGGCATGCAGGGGCGCTGTGTGACTGCGTCAACAGTCGTCACCATCACCGTTGTGGACAGTTCACGTTCAGTTGCCACTTCCGAAATTACAATACAGGATGTGGGGCCGTGTCCGCCATTGCAGTTCTCATTGCAGCCAAGCTCGGTGACGCTGAGTTCATCTGCAACGACAGCAGCGGTACAATTCGTCGGCGGTACAGCACCTTTCACGGTTGCTAGCTCCAACACGGCTGTCGTGACTGCTGGTGTACCTGATGCCAATCGCGTGCTCACCCTAAACCGCGGAACCACACCCGGAACCGCAGTGGTCACGGTGACCGATGCCAATGGGCAGCGTTCAGTGGTCACCGTAACCAACAACCCGTAGCGCATTGGCATTGATCATTCTCATCGGCCTGCCCGGTTCGGGCAAATCCACGGTTGGGCGTTTGCTGGCGCGGCGCTTGCAACTGCCCTTCGTGGATTCGGACCACGCCATCGAGCAGCGCTTGGGTTGCAGCATCCGCGAGTTTTTTGAGCGCGAGGGTGAGGCGCGCTTTCGCGACGTGGAGCAGGCGGTGCTCGACGAGCTCACCCAGGGGCCGCCGTGTGTGCTCTCGACCGGCGGCGGGGCCGTGCTGCGCCCGACCAACCGCCACTGTCTGCGCGAGCGCGGGCAGGTGTTTTATTTGCGCTCGGCGCCCGAAGATGTGTTTAGGCGCGTGCAGCACGACCGCAGCCGGCCGCTGCTTCAGGTGGCCGACCCGCTGCAAAAGCTGCGCGAGCTGCACACCCAGCGCGACCCGCTGTACCGCGAGACCGCGCATTGCGTGGTCGAAACCGGTCGGCCTTCGGTGTCGTCGCTGGTCAACTGGATTGCGGCCAGGCTGGAGTTGCAACCCGCACCCCTCAACCCTGCACATGCATCAGACGCTTCACATTGACCATGTCCCTACAAATTGAACTCGGCGAGCGCAGCTACCCGATCCTCATCGGCAGCGGCCTGCTGGACGCCGCCGCTTCGTGGGACGGCCTGCCCGCCGCCGCGCAGGCGCTGATCGTCACCAACACCACCGTGGGGCCGCTTTATGCCGCCAGGCTGCAGCAGGGCTTGCAGGCGCGCTTTGGCCGCGTGCACCTGGTGCAGCTGCCCGACGGCGAGCAATACAAAAACTGGGATGCGCTCAACCAAGTTTTTGACACCTTGCTGCAGCAGGCTTGTGACCGCAAGACGCTGCTCTTTGCCCTGGGCGGCGGGGTGGTGGGCGACCTGACCGGTTTTGCGGCCGCTTGCTACATGCGCGGCGTGCCCTTTGTGCAGGTGCCCACCACGCTGCTGGCGCAGGTGGATTCGTCGGTGGGCGGCAAAACGGCCATCAACCACCCGCTGGGCAAAAACATGATCGGCGCTTTTTACCAGCCGCTGCGCGTGGTCTGCGATCTGCACACCTTGCGCACCCTGCCGGCGCGCGAGATCAGCGCCGGGCTGGCCGAGGTGATCAAGTACGGCCCGATCTACGACCTCGATTTTCTGACCTGGATCGACCACCACCTCGACGCCCTGCGCCAGCTCGACCCCGCTGCCCTGGCCTACGCGGTGCGGCGCAGCTGCGAGATCAAGGCCGCTGTGGTAGGGCAAGACGAGCGCGAATCGGGCTTGCGCGCCATCCTCAACTTTGGCCACACCTTTGGCCATGCCATCGAGGCCGGGCTGGGCTACGGCCAGTGGCTGCACGGCGAGGCGGTGGGTTGCGGCATGGTGCTGGCGGCGCGGCTCTCACAGCGCTTGGGGCTGCTGTCGGCTGATCGGGTGCAGCATCTGGCCGATTTGATCGCGCGCGCCGGCCTGCCGGTGCGGGCGCCCCGGTTGGAGCCCGACCCCGCCGCCAACGCCGCGCGCTACCTCGAGCTGATGCGGGTGGACAAAAAGGCCGACGCCGGCCAGATCCGCTTCGTGCTGGTCGACGACGCTGGCGCGGCCCATCTGCGGCCGGTGGACGACGCTCTGGTGGTCGAGGTGCTCGAGGCCGGCTGTGCCTGAGCTCCAGCCCTACGCCTGCCACCCCGAGCGCAGCCGTGGCCGGCGCTACCCGCAGGCGCCGGCGCCCACGCGCAACGACTTCCAACGTGACCGCGACCGTGTCATCCATAGCAGCGCCTTCAGGCGCTTGGTCTATAAAACTCAGGTGTTTCTGAACCACGAGGGCGATCTGTTTCGCACCCGGCTGACGCACTCGCTCGAGGTGGCGCAGTTGGGGCGCAGCATCGCCCGCGCGCTGGGGCTGCACGAAGACTTGGTGGAGGCGCTGGCGCTGGCCCACGACCTGGGCCACACCCCCTTTGGCCACGCCGGCCAAGACGCGCTCAACGCCTGCCTGCACCAGCTGCCGCCCGAGCCCGACGCGCCCGAGGACCAAGCCACGCCGCACGAACCGGTGGGCGGCTTCGAGCACAACCTGCAAAGCCTGCGCGTGGTCGATACCCTCGAGCAGCGCTACCCGGATTTCGACGGCCTGAACCTGTGCTTCGAGACCCGCGAAGGCATACTCAAACACTGCTCGCGCGCCAACGCCGAGCGCTTGCAGCAGCTCGAGCCCGGCGGCGTGGGGGCGCGCTTTTTGCTCGGGCACGCGCCCTCGCTCGAGGCGCAACTGGCCAATCTGGCCGACGAGATCGCCTACAACGCGCACGACATCGACGACGGCGTGCGCTCGGGCTTGCTCACGCTCGAGCAGTTGGGTGAGGTTGAGCTGTTTGAGCGCCATCTGCGTGCCGTGCGGCAACAGTACCCGGCGCTCAACGCCAAGCGCTTGCTTTATGAAACGATCCGGCGCATGCTGACCGAGCAGGTTTATGACGTGATCGACGCCAGCCGCGCCGCCATTGCCGAAGCCGGCGTGCAGTCGGTGGACGAGGTGCGGCTGTGCCCGCCCTTGCTGCGCTTCTCGGCCCCCATGCGCGCCCAGACCGGCGCGCTCAAGCGCTTTTTGATGGCGCAGCTCTACCGCCACCCGCAGGTGCTGGCGCAGACCGAGCGCGCGCGCCTAGTGGTGACCGAGCTCTACCTGATCTACCACCAAGACCCGCGGCAGCTGCCGGCCCAGGCGCCCGGCGCCCTGCCCATCAGCCTGCGCCGGCGCGTGGCCGACCACATCGCCGGCATGACCGACCGCTACGCCATGCGCGAGCACCTGCGCCTGACCGGGCAGAGTCTGTTCGATTAAGTAGGCAAGGGCCGCACCCCAATGGCACGCCAACCCCGCCTGAGCCTGAGCGGCTGGCCGCACCTGTTGATCTGGCGCGCGCACCCGGGGCTGGAGCTGTTCCACGACGCTGCCGATCGGCAGGTGTTTTTGCAGCTGCTGACCGAGGCCGTGCGCGCGCAACCGCTGCAGTGGCATGGCTATGTGTTGCTGGCGCAGCAGGTGCGGCTGCTGCTCACGCCGCTGGCCGACGGCGCCGTGTCGCGCACCATGCAGGCGCTGGGGCGCAGCTATGTGCGCCATTACAACCTGCGCCACGACCACACCGGCACGCTGTGGGAGGGGCGCTTTCGCGGCACGGTGCTGCAACCCGAAGCCGAGCTGCTGCCCGCGCTCTTGAGCCTAGACACGCAAGCGCAGCGGCAGGGGCAGGCGCGCACGGCGGCCGAAACCCCTTGGAGCAGCCACGCCCACTACGCCGGGCTGCGCCACGACCCAGCCTTGAGCGCGCCACCGGCCTATTGGCAACTGGGCAACACCCCCTTTGAACGCGAGGCCGCCTACGTGGCCCTGGTGCAGCAGGGGCTGAGCGAGGCGGCGCAGCAGCGGCTCGAGCAAGCCGCGCTCAAAGGCTGGGTGCTGGGCAGCCCGGCTTTCGTGGCGCAGTTGCAGCAGCTCACGCCACGGCGGCTGCAGCCGGCGCAGCGCGGGCGGCCGCGGCGGGTGGGGTAGGGCGCGATTGCCTCTTGAGAGAGCCTAACCCGCGTTGGCAAAAGGTTGCCAATTTATAATTAATCGGCTACTATTACAGCGAGTATTCCAGCAACAAAAGGCGCCGCTATGGACATCACAGCAGACACCATCGACCACGCAAGCCTAGCCCTCCTCGCGCAGGCCGGAGCCGTGCGCGCTGCCGCGGTCATCGGCCACGGTGGCGGCTGGGGCGTCATCGTCAAGTGCGGCAACACCGAGCGCGCGCTCGCCGCGCGGCGCGGGGCCGTGCGGACCTTTCGCAAGTTTGAAACGCTGGTCTGCTACCTCAAGCAGATCGGAATTTCCCAATACCACGTCAACGCCGCCGACTTTGACCCCCAAGCGATCAAGGCCAGCCGCGCGCGGCCCGATGCCTCTGAACGGATGCGCAGCGCCTTCGAGGCCAAGGCGCACACCGATTGGGTGCGCGAGAAGGTGGCCGAAACGCTATCCGACCCCCGACCCAACATCGGGCATCGCCAAGTCATGGATGAGGTGCAGGCCCTGATCGAATCCAAGCGCAAGCAGCATGCCAGCAAAGCCACGGCTTGAATGGCGCCCGCAGGCCAGCGCCGATCTGCTGCAGATCGTGGCCACCATTGCCAACGACAACCCCGATGCCGCCCAAGCGCTGAAAGACGAGATCGAGGCCAAGGTCGGCAAGCTGCCCGACCACCCCAAGCTCTACAGGCCCTCGGTTCGCGTCAAGGGTCTGCGCGAGCTGGTCGTGCGCAGCAATTACATCGTGTTCTACCGCGAGTCGCTCGAACGGGTAGAGGTTGTGAACGTGATCCATGCCCGCAGGCAGTTGCCGCCGAAGGGTGGCAGGGCTTGAATTTCAGGGTCAAAAAATCGAAACAATCGGGATGAAGGGGTGGCGCAAAAGCCGGGCGCGTGCAGGATGGTGGGCAATCTTAGGAGGCGAAGCCGGGCTTCATTTTAATCTGTCCCCAAATTAAATCAAACAAGCTAAGCTAATGAGAAATTAGGGTCAGACCCCATTTGTTGTGCTTGCCAAAGCCCGCGCTTTGCCCTATGCTCGCTCCCAGTCATTAACCGATTAGGAGTTTGCCGTGTCGTTTAGCCTTGAAATCGACCAGTTGCGCCAGTATGGCCTGTACGACCCTGCGCACGAGCACGACGCCTGTGGCGTGGGTTTCGTGGCCCACATCAAGGGGCAAAAAAGCCACACCGTGGTGCAGCAGGGCTTGCAGATACTGGCCAACCTCGACCACCGCGGTGCCGTGGGTGCCGACGAGCTCATGGGCGACGGCGCCGGCATTTTGCTGCAACTGCCCGACGCCCTGTACCGCGCCGAACTGGCGGCGCAGGGCTGTAGTCTGCCGCCGCCGGGTGAGTACGGCGTGGGCATGGTTTTTTTGCCCAAAGAGCACGCCAGCCGCTTGGCCTGCGAGCAAGAGCTGGAGCGCGCCATCCGCGCCGAAGGCCAGGTGCTGCTGGGCTGGCGCGACGTGCCGGTGAACCGCGCCATGCCGATGTCGCCCACGGTGCGCCAGACCGAGCCCGTGATCCGCCAGGTGTTCATCGGCCGCGGCACCGACGTGATCGTGCAAGACGCGCTCGAGCGCAAGCTCTACGTGATCCGCAAAACCGCCAGCGCGCACATCCAGGCGCTGGGCCTCAAGCACGGCAAAGAGTATTACGTGCCCAGCATGAGCAGCCGCACCGTGGTCTATAAGGGCCTGCTGCTGGCCAACCAGGTGGGCGACTACTACCTCGACCTGCAAGACCCGCGCTGCACCTCGGCGCTGGCGCTGGTGCATCAGCGCTTTTCGACCAACACCTTCCCCGAGTGGCCGCTGGCGCACCCCTACCGCTACGTGGCGCACAACGGCGAGATCAACACCGTCAAGGGCAACTACAACTGGATGCGCGCGCGCGAGGGCGTGATGAGCTCGCCGGTGCTGGGGGCCGACCTGAACAAGCTCTATCCGATCAGCTTTGCCGGCCAGTCCGACACCGCCACCTTCGACAACTGCCTCGAGCTGCTGACCATGGCCGGCTACCCGCTGGCGCAGGCGGTGATGATGATGATCCCCGAGCCTTGGGAGCAGCACGGCCAGATGGACGCGCGCCGGCGCGCCTTTTACGAGTACCACGCCGCCATGCTCGAGCCCTGGGACGGCCCGGCCTCGATCGTCTTTACCGACGGGCGTCAGATCGGCGCCACGCTGGACCGCAACGGGCTGCGGCCCTCGCGCTACTGCGTTACCGACGACGA
This sequence comes from Serpentinimonas sp. SSL01, assembly GCF_056323735.1. Lineage (NCBI taxonomy): Bacteria > Pseudomonadati > Pseudomonadota > Betaproteobacteria > Burkholderiales > Comamonadaceae > Serpentinimonas > Serpentinimonas sp. SSL01. The sequence continues at coordinate 1,925,131 of NZ_CM150487.1, read as the reverse complement.
CTTTGTGATCATGGGCTCGGAGTCGGGCGTGCTGCCCATCCCCGAGAGCCGCATCGTGCGCAAATGGCGTTTGCAGCCGGGCAAGATGTTCCTGATCGACCTCGAGCAGGGCCGCCTGATCGATGATGAAGAGCTCAAAGCCAACCTGGCCTACAGCAAGCCTTACCAGCAGTGGATCGAAAACCTGCGCGTGCGCCTCGACGACGTGACGCAACCGGTGGCCGGTGCCGCCGAGGGTGGCGAGGTGCGCCTTGCCGAGTCGGCCCGGGCCGCGCTCGAGCACAGCGACGCCACCCTGCTCGACTGGCAGCAGGCCTTTGGCATGACGCAAGAGGACATCAAGTTCCTGATGGCGCCGATGGCGCTCAACGCCGAAGAGGGCATCGGCTCCATGGGCAACGACAGCCCGCTGGCGGTGCTCTCGAGCAAGAACAAGCCGCTCTACCACTACTTCAAGCAGCTGTTTGCGCAAGTCACGAACCCGCCGATCGACCCGATCCGCGAAGCGATCGTGATGTCGCTGGTGAGCTTCATCGGCCCCAAGCCCAACCTGCTCGACATCAACCAGGTGAACCCGCCGCTGCGGCTCGAAGTCAGCCAGCCGATTTTGAACCCGGCCGACATGGCCAAGCTGCGCGGCATCGAGCGCCGCACCGGTGGCAAGTTCAAGAGCAGCACGATCGACATCTGCTACCCCGTGGCTTGGGGCAAGGAGGGGGTGGAGGCCAAACTGGCTTCGCTGTGCGCCGAGGCGGTGGACGCGATCAGGGGCGGCAGCAACATCCTGATCTTGAGCGACCGCGCCGTGAGCGCGCAGCAGCTGCCCATTCCGGCGCTGCTGGCGTTGTCGGCGGTGCACCAGCACCTGGTGCGCACGGGGCTGCGCACCAGCGCCGGGCTGGTGGTGGAAACCGGCTCGGCGCGCGAGGTGCACCACTTTGCGCTGCTGGCCGGCTACGGCGCCGAGGCTGTGCACCCGTGGCTGGCGATGCAAACGCTCGAGGCGATCCACCACGAGCTCAGCGGCGATCTGTCGGCCGACAAAGCCATTACCAACTACGTGAAAGCGATCGGCAAGGGCCTGTCGAAGATCATGTCCAAAATGGGCGTGAGCACCTACATGAGCTACTGCGGCGCGCAGCTGTTCGAGGCCATCGGCCTGAGCAGCGCCACGGTGGACAAGTACTTCAGCGGCACACCCAGCCGCGTCGAGGGCATCGGGGTGTTCGAGATCGCCGAAGAGGCCATCCGCACCCACCGCGCCGCCTTTGGCACCGACCCGCTGCTGGCGCAGATGCTCGATGCCGGCGGCGAATACGCTTGGCGCGCGCGCGGCGAAGAGCACATGTGGACGCCCGACGCCATCGCCAAGCTGCAACACGCCACCCGCGCCAACAACTTTTCCAGCTACAAAGACTACGCCCAGATCATCAACGACCAGACCCGGCGCCACCTGACGCTGCGCGGGCTGTTCGAGTTCCGCGTCGATCCGGCGCGCGCCATCGCCATCGACGAAGTGGAGCCGGCGCGCGAGATTGTCAAGCGCTTTGCCACCGGCGCCATGTCGCTGGGCTCGATCAGCACCGAGGCCCACGCCACGCTGGCGGTGGCCATGAACCGCATCGGCGGCAAGAGCAACACCGGCGAGGGCGGCGAAGACCCAGCGCGTTACCGCGCCGAACTCAAGGGCAGCGCGATCGGCAGCGGCCAGACGTTGGCTTCGGTGATCGGTGCCGACAAGGTGGAGGCGCACCTGCCGCTGCAACCGGGCGACAGCCTGCGCTCGCGCATCAAGCAGGTGGCCTCGGGGCGCTTTGGCGTCACGGCCGAATACCTGGTGAGCGCGGACCAAATCCAGATCAAGATGGCCCAAGGCGCCAAGCCGGGCGAGGGCGGGCAGTTGCCGGGCACCAAGGTCTCGGACTACATCGGCTTTTTGCGCCACTCGGTGCCGGGCGTGGGGCTGATCAGCCCGCCGCCGCACCACGACATCTACTCCATCGAAGACCTGGCGCAGCTCATCCACGACCTGAAAAACGTCAACCCGCGCGCCGACGTCTCGGTCAAGCTGGTGTCGGAAGTGGGCGTGGGCACCATCGCCGCCGGGGTGGCCAAGGCCAAGGCCGACCACGTGGTGATCGCTGGCCACGACGGCGGCACCGGTGCCTCGCCTTGGTCGTCGATCAAGCACGCCGGCAGCCCGTGGGAGATCGGGCTGGCAGAAACCCAGCAGACCTTGGTGCTCAACCGCTTGCGCGGGCGCATCCGGGTGCAGGTCGATGGCCAGATCAAGACCGGCCGCGACGTGGTGGTGGGCGCCTTGCTGGGGGCGGATGAGTTTGGCTTTGCCACCGCGCCGCTGGTGGTCGAGGGCTGCATCATGATGCGCAAATGCCACCTCAACACCTGCCCGGTGGGCGTGGCCACCCAAGACCCGCTGCTGCGCGCCAAGTTTGCCGGCCAGCCCGAGCACGTGGTGAACTACTTCTTCTTCGTGGCCGAGGAGGTGCGCCAGATCATGGCCCAGCTGGGCGTGCGCCGCTTCGACGATCTGGTGGGCCGCGCCGATCTGCTCGACACCCGGCGCGGGCTCGAGCACTGGAAGGTGCAGGGGCTGGATTTTTCGCGCCTGTTTTACCAGCCGCCGCTGCCCGCTGCGGTGCCGCGCCGGCACACCAGCACCCAAGACCACGGCTTGGGGCAGGCGCTGGATGTGCGCCTGATCGAAAAATCGCGCCCAGCGATCGAGCGCGGCGAGCGCGTGCAGTTCATCGAATCGGCGCGCAACGTCAACCGCACCGTGGGCGCCATGCTCTCGGGCGCGGTCACGCGCGTGCACCCCGAGGGCCTGCCCGACGACAGCATCCGCATCCAGCTCGAGGGCACGGGCGGGCAGTCGTTTGGCGCCTTTTTGTGCCGTGGCATCACGCTGTATCTGATCGGTGACGCCAACGACTACACCGGCAAGGGCCTCTCGGGCGGGCGCATCGTGGTGCGCCCGAGCATCGAGTTTCGTGGCGACGCCGGGCGCAACATCATCGTCGGCAACACCGTGCTTTACGGCGCCACCAGCGGCGAGGCGTTTTTGCGCGGCGTGGCCGGCGAGCGCTTTGCGGTGCGGCTCTCGGGCGCCACGGCGGTGGTCGAGGGCACCGGCGACCACGGCTGCGAATACATGACCGGCGGCACCGTGGTGGTGCTGGGCGCAACCGGGCGCAACTTTGCCGCCGGCATGAGCGGCGGCGTGGCCTATGTGCTCGACGAAGACGGCCAGTTTGCCCAGCGCTGCAACACCGCCATGGTGCGGCTCGACAAAGTGCTGCCAGCGGCCGAGCAAGAGGCCGCGGGCCAGCGCGGCATCTGGCACCGCGGCCAGACCGACGAGGCGCAACTGCGCGCCCTGATCGAAGCGCACCTGCGCTGGACCGGTTCGGCCAAGGCGCGCCAGATTCTGGACCACTGGGCCGACAGCCGCAGCCGCTTCGTCAAGGTCATGCCGACCGAGTATCAGCGCGCTTTGGGCGAGCTGCACGCGCGCGCTCAGGCCGCTGCCAGCGCCGCCCCAGCCGCCTTGGCCCCAGCAGCCACGGCCTGAGCCTGCTGCCCCACTCCAACCTAGTTTAGCGAGCACCGCATCATGGGAAAAATCACCGGCTTCATGGAGTTCGAGCGCCTCGAGGAAGGCTACCAGCCGGTAGCCGAGCGCCTGAAAACCCACCGCGAGTTCGTCATCGCGCTCGACGACGCGCAGGCCCAGCGCCAAGCCGCGCGCTGTATGGACTGCGGCACGCCGTTTTGCAACCACGGCTGCCCGGTCAACAACGTCATCCCCGATTTCAACGATCTGGTCTATCGCGCCGACTGGCAAAACGCCAGCGCGGTGCTGCACAGCACCAACAACTTCCCCGAGTTCACTGGCCGCATCTGCCCGGCGCCGTGCGAGTCGGCCTGCACGCTCTACATCAACGACGACGCGGTGGGCATCAAGTCGATCGAGCACGCGATCATCGACCGCGCCTGGGAGCAGGGCTGGGTGCAGCCGCAGCCAGCGGCACAGGCCACGGGCAAAAAGGTGGCCGTGGTCGGCTCGGGCCCGGCTGGCTTGGCGGCGGCGCAGCAGCTGGCGCGCGCCGGGCACGCGGTCACGGTGTATGAGAAAAACGAGCGCGTGGGCGGCCTGCTGCGCTACGGCATCCCCGACTTCAAGCTCGAAAAATCGCACATCGAGCGCCGCGTGGCGCAGCTGCAGGCCGAAGGGGTGGAGTTCCAGACCGGCGTGCTGGTGGGGGCTATGCCCACCGAAGGCGCCGGGGCCAAGGTGCTCAACGAGGCCAAGCGCAGCCTCGCCGCGGCGCAGTTGCAGGCCGACTACGACGCCGTGCTGCTGTGCGGCGGCAGCGAGCAAAGCCGCGACCTGCCGGTGCCGGGGCGCGAGCTCGACGGCGTGCATTTTGCGATGGAGTTTTTGCCGCAGCAAAACAAGGTCAACGCCGGCGACAAGCTGAAAAAGCAGATCCGCGCCGACGGCAAGCACGTGATCGTCATCGGCGGCGGCGACACCGGCTCCGACTGCGTCGGCACCAGCCGGCGCCACGGCGCCGCCAGCGTGACCCAGTTCGAGCTGCTGCCCATGCCGCCCGAGCAAGAAGACCGCAACCTGACTTGGCCCTACTGGCCGATCAAGCTGCGCACCAGCTCCAGCCACCTAGAGGGCTGCGAGCGCGCCTTTGCCGTCTCGACCAAGGCCTTTACCGGCAGCAAAGGCAAGCTCACCGGCCTGACCACGGTGCAAGTGGAGCTGCAAGGCGGCAAGCTGGTCGAAATCCCGGGCACCGAGCAGCAGCACAAGGCCGATCTGGTGCTGCTGGCCATGGGCTTTACGCACCCACTGGCCAGCGTGCTCGAGGCCTTTGGGGTGGACAAAGACGCGCGCGGCAACGCCCGCGCCCACACCGAGGCCAGCGGCGGCTACGCCACCAACGTGCCCAAGGTGTTTGCCGCCGGCGACATGCGCCGCGGCCAGTCGCTGGTGGTGTGGGCGATCCGCGAAGGCCGGCAAGCGGCGCGGGCGGTGGACGAATTCCTGATGGGGCACTCGGACTTGCCACGCTGAGCCTATCAGCCCCAGGCGGGTTGGGAGCGCGAGCTTTCCCTTATGATCGCTCCACTCCCTCTATATGAATCCCACCGCTCCACCCCCTCTGGTCGAACTGCAGCACGTGCGCTTTGGCTACGGCCCGCGCCCCATCCTCGACGGCCTGTCGCTGACGGTGCCGCGTGGCCGCGTCACGGCGGTGCTGGGCGCCTCGGGTGGCGGCAAAACCACGGTGTTGCGCCTGATCGGCGGCCAGCAGCGGGCGCAAGCCGGGCAGGTGCGCTTTGACGGCTTGGATGTCGGCGCGCTCGACCTAGCCGGCCTGTATGCGGTGCGCCGGCGCATGGGCATGCTGTTCCAGTTCGGGGCCTTGTTCACCGACCTGAACGTCTATGACAACGTGGCGTTCCCGCTGCGCGAGCAGACGCGGCTGTCCGAGGGGCTGATCCGCGACATCGTGCTCATGAAGCTCGACGCCGTGGGCCTGCGCGGCGCGCGCGACCTGCTGCTGTCTGAAATCTCGGGCGGCATGGCACGCCGCGTGGCGCTGGCGCGCGCGATCGCGCTCGACCCCGAGCTGGTGCTCTACGACGAGCCCTTTGCCGGGCTGGACCCGATCTCGCTGGGCACCATCGCGCGCCTGATTCGCCAGCTCAACGACGCCATGGGCCTGACCAGCATCCTGGTGTCGCACGATGTGCACGAAACCCTGGCCATTGCCGACCACGTGGTGGTGCTGGCCCATGGCCGTGTGGCCGAGCAGGGCAGCCCACAGCAGGTGCGCGAAAGCACCGACCCGCTGGTGCACCAGTTCATCCACGCCGAGCCCGAGGGGCCGGTGCATTTTCACTACCCGGCCGCCACGGTGGCCGACGATTACGGCCTGGGCACGCCCCCAAGCCGCTCTTCCCGCTCCTCCCGCCCTGCCGACGGAGGCCGCCGGTGACTCAAAAAACGCTCTCGCACATCGGTTTTGCGGTGCGCCAGTGGCTCGCCAGCCTAGGCTTTGGCGCGCGCTTGCTGCTGCGCCTCTTCGTGCTGCTGCCGGCGGTGCTGCGCCGCTACCCCTTGCTGCGCGACCAAATCCACTTTTTGGGCAACTACTCGCTGGCCATCATCGGTGTCTCGGGCCTGTTCGTGGGCTTTGTGCTGGCGCTGCAGGGCTACTACATCCTGAACCAGTTTGGCTCCACCGAGGTGCTGGGCTTGCTGGTGGCCTTGAGCCTGATCCGCGAACTCGGGCCGGTGATCGGGGCGTTGTTGTTTGCGGGCCGTGCGGGCACCTCGCTCACGGCCGAAATCGGCCTCATGAAAGCCGGCGAACAACTGAGCGCCATGGAGATGATGGCGGTGGACCCGATCGCGCGCATTCTGGCGCCGCGTTTCTGGGCCGGTGTGATCGTGCTGCCGGTGCTCGTCACCGTGTTTAGCGCCGTCGGCATCTTGGGCGGCTGGTTGGTGGGCGTGCATCTGCTGGGTGTCGATGCTTCGGCTTATTGGGGCCAGATGCAGGCCGGGGTCGATGTCTGGAGCGACGTGGGCAACAGCCTCGTCAAGGGGCTGGTGTTTGGCATCGCGGTGACGTTCATCGCGCTGCTGCAGGGCTATCTGGCCACGCCCACGCCCGAAGGGGTGGCGCGCGCCACCACGCGCACCGTGGTCATGGCCTCGCTGGCGGTGCTGGGGCTGGACTTTGTCCTGACGGCGCTGATGTTTGGAGTGTGAGGGGAAAACGCATATGCAAAGCTCGGTCAAAGATGTGTGGGTGGGCCTGTTCGTGCTGCTGGGGGCGCTGGCGTTGCTGTTTTTGTCGCTGCAGGCGGCCAACTTGTTGCAGATCAATTGGCAGCCCACCTACCAGGTGACGGCGCGCTTTGACAACATCGGCGGCCTGCGCGCCGGGGCCACGGTGCGCAGCGCCGGGGTGCCTGTCGGGCGGGTGCAGGCCATCACCTTCAACGACCAGACTTTTCAGGCCGATGTCACGCTGGTGCTTCAAAAGCGCTATGCTTTTCCCAGCGACAGCTCGTTTCAAATCCTGACCAGCGGCCTGCTGGGCGAGCAGTACGTGGGCATCGTGCCCGGCGGCGCCGACGAAAACCTGGCCGATGGGGCCACGGTCACGTTGACGCAGTCGGCGATCGTGCTCGAAAACCTGATCGGACAGTTTTTGTTCAACCGCGCGGCCGATTCCGGTGCCGACGGTGCCGCTGCCAGCCAGTGAGCGCGCAGCGATGGGGTGGGATGGATAAAGCATCAATGGAGGGATCGAAAAAATGAACCGTTTACAGGGCGTGAAAAATGTGCAGGGCGTGCAGATTGCGCATGGTGCCGCACACCCCCCGCCGCGCGCCGGGTGGCTGGGCCTAGGCTGCGCAACCTTGGCGCTGATGGTCTTGAGCGGCTGCGCCACCGGCCCCGACGCCAACCCCCAAGACCCGCTGGAGCCGCTCAACCGCCAGGTGCAGCAGTTCAACGACGCCGTGGACCGCACCATCGCGCGCCCCATCGCCGTCGCCTACCGCGACACCGTGCCCTCGCCGCTGCGCACCGGGGTCAACAACTTTTTCAACAACCTGCGCGACGTTTGGTCGTTCGTCAACGCCAGTCTGCAGGCGCGGCCGCAAGAGGCGGTGGAAAACTTCACGCGGGTCAAGATCAACACTTTCTTTGGCTTTGGCGGCGTGCTCGACATCGCCACCGAGGCTGGGGTCGAGCGCACCCCGCTTGATTTTGGCCACACCTTGGGGCGCTGGGGCGTGCCGCCTGGCCCCTATCTGGTGCTGCCGCTGCTGGGGCCCTCCACCTTGCGCGATGCCGTGGGCCAGGTGGTGGACCAAAACGCCGACCCGATCGGTACCGTGGAGCCCAGCGCCGACCGCGGCGCACTCACGGTGTTGCGCCTGACCGACAACCGCGCCGACCTGTTGCCCGCCACCGACATGGTGGACCGCATCGCGCTGGACCGCTACAGCTTCATCCGCGATGCGTTTTTGCAACGCCGTGCGGCGCAAATCCGCACCGATGAGTTCCCCGATGAGGAGGAGCCCGCGCCCGAATCAGCTCCCGCTCCCGCCCCCACTTCGGTGCCGGCACAGTAAGCGATGCAAGCAACTGCAACATCTGCGCCCTGAAACCGGCCGGACCGGCTTGGGCGCTGCACAATACCCGTCATGAAACACGACTTGCCACCACTCACTCTGCCCGCGGCCTCGCGCCGCGCTGCGCTCTACGCCCTTGGTGCCCTTGGAACCCTCGGGGTGGTGGGCGCTGCCCTGCTGGCGCCTGCCCGGGTGGCGGCGCAAACCCTCGAGGCTCCCGATGCGCTCATCATGCGCGTGGGCCTCGAGGTGCTGCGCCAGATCCAAGCCGACCCGGTGTTGCGCAGCGGCGACATCGACCGCATCATGGCGCTGGTGGATGGCCAGCTGATGCCGCACGTCAACTTTCGCCGCATGACCGCCTCGGCCGTGGGGCGCTTCTGGCGCCAGGCCACACCCGAGCAGCGCACCCGGTTGCAAGACGAGTTCAAACTGTTGCTGGTGCGCACCTACTCGGGTGCCCTCAGCCACGTGACCGACCAAACGCTGGTGCTGCGCCCCAGCCGCTTCACCCCGCAAGACACCGAGGTGGTGGTGCGCACCGAGCTGCGCGGGCGCAGCGAACCGATCCAGATCGACTACCGGCTCGAGCGCACCCCGCAGGGCTGGAAGGTATTTGACTTCAACGTCATGGGCATCTGGCTGGTGGACACCTACCGCAACCAGTTCACCACCGAGATCAACGCCCGCGGCATCGACGGCCTGATCGCGGCGCTGACCGAGCGCAACCGCGCCGGTGCGGCGGCGGCGCGCACCTGAGCCCCCCACGCGACCATGCCCATGAGCACGGCCCCCAGTGCAGTCTTGGCCGCGCCCCGCAGCCTGCCCGACTTGCCGCAGCGCCTGACGCACGAGCAGGCCGATGCCTACGTGCAGCGCTGTCTGGCGGTGATGGAGTCCGGCGGCGCTGTCCCTGTGTCCCCAGCCACCGCCGTTTCGCCCGCGCCAGCCCAGACTGCCGCCGCCCTCTGGTCGCTCGATGCCGCTGCCTTGCAGCACTTCGATTCGTCGGCGCTGGCGGCGCTGCTGGCGGTGGCGCGCTTGCTGCAGGCGCGGGGCGGCCGCCTGCAGGTGCTGCACATGCCGCTGCGCCTGCGCGAACTGGCGGCCCTTTACGGCGTGAGCGAACTGCTGGCCGCTTAAGGCTATAAAATGGCCGGTTTAGCCGCGCCACCTCATGCCCCTTAGCTCTGCCACTGCCGCCGTATCGTTTCAGCAGGTCTCGAAGCGCTACCGCAGCGCCGGCGCCGAGCTGCAGGCGCTCGACGGCGTGAGCTTTGACATCGAGCCGGGCGAGTTTTTTGGCCTGCTCGGCCCCAACGGCGCCGGCAAAACCACCCTCATCAGCATCTTGGCCGGTTTGGCGCACGCCAGTAGCGGCCGCGTGACCGTGCTCGGTGCCGACGTGGCCAGCGACTACGCCACCGCGCGCCGGCGCCTGGGCGTGGTGCCGCAAGAGCTGGTGTTTGACCCCTTTTTTACGGTGCGCGAGGCGCTGCGCTTTCAGTCGGGCTACTTCGGCATCCGCGGCAACGAAGGCTGGATCGACGAGCTGCTGGCCGGCTTGGGGTTGGCCGACAAGGCCAACGCCAACATGCGCCAGCTCTCGGGCGGCATGAAGCGGCGCGTGCTGGTGGCGCAGGCGCTGGTGCACCGCCCGCCGGTGATCGTGCTCGACGAGCCCACCGCCGGCGTCGATGTCGAGCTGCGCCAAACGCTGTGGCAGTTCATCTCTGGGCTCAACCGCCAAGGCAGCACGGTGTTGCTCACCACCCACTACCTCGAAGAAGCCGAGGCGCTGTGCGGGCGCATCGCCATGCTCAAAGACGGGCGGGTGCTGGCGCTGGAGCGCACCTCGGTGCTGCTCAAGCGCGCCAGCAGCGCCAAGGTGCTGCGCTTCAAAACCGACCAAGCCTTGCCGCCGGTGCTGGCGGCGCAGGCGCGGGTGACCGGGCGCGTGGTGCAGTTGCCGGTGCCCGACGCGGCCGCGCTCGAGCGCACCTTGGCCGAGTTGCGCCTGGCCGGCCTGCAGCCCGACGACCTCGAAATCAGCCAAGCCGATCTGGAAGACGTGTTCCTCGACCTGATGCGTGCGGGGGTGGCGTCATGAGCGGCTGGCAGACCCTGTTTTACAAAGAGGTGCTGCGTTTCTGGAAAGTGGGCTTTCAGACCGTGGCGGCGCCGGTGGTCACGGCGCTGCTGTATCTGCTGATCTTTGGCCACGTGCTGCAAGACCGCGTGCAGATGTTCGAGGGCGTGCTCTACACCAGCTTTTTGTTGCCCGGCCTGATCATGATGAGCGTGCTGCAAAACGCCTTTGCCAACAGTTCATCGAGCCTTATCCAGAGCAAGGTCATGGGCAACCTGGTGTTCGTGCTGCTCACGCCGCTGTCGCACTGGGCCTGGTTCGTGGCCTACGTGGGCTCGTCGATCGTGCGCGGGCTGGCGGTGGGTGTGTGCGTGTGGCTGGTCACGGTGTGGTTTGTGGGCGTGTACATCGCTTATCCGCTCTGGATTCTGGTGTTTGCCGTGCTCGGGGCCGGGCTGCTCGGGGCCTTGGGCGTGATCGCCGGGCTGTGGGCCGACAAGTTTGACCAGATGGCGGCGTTTCAGAACTTCCTCATCCTTCCGGCCACGTTTTTGAGCGGTGTGTTTTACTCCATCCACTCGCTGCCGCCGTTTTGGCAGTTCGTCAGCCACCTGAACCCGTTTTTCTACATGATCGACGGCTTTCGCTACGGCTTCCTCGGCCAGGGCGATGTTTCGCCATGGCTGTCGCTGGCGGTGCTCGGCGTTGCTTGGGTGCTGGTCGGCGGGCTGGCGCTGCATCTGCTCAAATCGGGCTATAAGCTGCGGCACTGACGCGCCGGCGCCCGTACTTCGTTATCCTATCGTCGGCCGCATTTTTTGGTCCATTCCCCAAGAATTCCGCCCCAAAGCATTCAGCCCCCAGCATTCCACACCAGGCACCCGAAACCATGACCGCGCAAGAACTGCAAGCCCTCATCGCCGCCCACCTCGACTGCCTGCACCTCGAGGTCAACGGCGACGGCCGCCACTGGTACGCCGTGGTGGTTTCGCCCGCCTTCGAGGGCAAACGTCTGATCGCGCGCCACCAGATGGTCTATGCCGCGATGGGCGAGCGCATCCGGCGCGACGAGGTGCACGCGCTCTCGATGCAGACGCACACCCCGGCCGAATGGTCGGCGCAACAAGCCAGCCCGGCTTAATCGACTGCGCGCGGCCAGCCCCACCCAGGCGCTTCCCAACCCTCCACCGCCCACCCCCACCCATGGACAAACTGCGCATTCAAGGCGGCCAGCGCCTGCACGGCGAGGTACCGATCTCGGGCGCCAAAAACGCCGCCCTGCCCGAGCTCTGCGCCACCTTGCTCACCCACGAGCCGGTGATGCTGCGCAACGTGCCGCGGCTGCGCGACGTGGCCACCATGCGCCGCCTGCTGGAACACATGGGCGTGCAGGTGCAGACCCACGGCGAGCGCGGTGGCCTGACGCTGCAAGCCGGCGCGGCACTCGAGCCGCTGGCCCCCTACGAGCTGGTCAAGACCATGCGCGCCTCGGTGCTGGTGCTTGGGCCGCTGCTGGCGCGGCTGGGGCGGGCGCGGGTGTCGCTGCCGGGCGGCTGCGCCATCGGTTCGCGCCCGGTCGATCAGCACATCAAGGGCTTGCAGGCCATGGGGGCGCAGATCGCCATCGAGCACGGCTACATGGTGGCGCAGCTGGCACCGGGCCAGAGCCGGCTGCGCGGCGCGCGCATCGCCACCGACATGATCACCGTCACCGGCACCGAAAACTTCCTCATGGCCGCCACCTTGGCCGAGGGCGAAACCGTGCTGGAAAACGCCGCCCAAGAGCCCGAAGTCACCGATCTGGCCGAGCTGCTGATCGCCATGGGGGCGCAGATCGAGGGCCACGGCAGCAGCCGCATCCGCATCCAGGGCGTCGAGCGCCTGCACGGGGCCGAGCACGCGGTGGTGGCCGACCGCATCGAGGCCGGCACCTTTTTGTGCGCCGTGGCCGCTTGCGGCGGTGCCGTGCACCTGCGCCACGCCCGCGGCGAGCACCTCGAGGCGCTGATCGAAAAGCTGCGCGAGGCCGGGGTGTCGGTGCAAGCCAGCGCCGACGGCTTGCAGGTGCAGTCGCCCGGCGCGGCGCTGCTGCGCGCGCAGAGCTTTCGCACCACCGAATACCCGGGCTTCCCGACCGATATGCAGGCCCAGTTCATGGCCCTCAACGCCGTGGCGCAGGGCAGCAGCAGCGTCACCGAAACCATTTTCGAGAACCGCTTCATGCATGTGCACGAGTTGCAGCGGCTCGGGGCCAAAATCCGCATCGACGGCCGGCTGGCGCTGATCGAAGGGCTGGGCGGCAGCGGCGCGCACCTGTCGGGCGCCACCGTCATGGCCACCGACTTGCGAGCCTCCGCCAGCTTGGTCATCGCCGGGCTGGTGGCCGAGGGCGAAACCGTGGTCGATCGCATCTACCACCTAGACCGCGGCTACGATCAGATGGAGCTCAAACTGCGCGCCCTGGGCGCCCAAATCGAGAGGATCGCATGAGTGCCGACCGCATCACGCTGGCCCTGTCCAAAGGCCGCATCTACGACGAAACCCTGCCGCTGCTGCAAGCCGCCGGCATCGAGGTGCTGGAGCACCCCGAGCGCTCGCGCAAGCTGATCCTGCCAACCAACCACCCGGCGCTGAATGTGGTGCTGGTGCGCGCCTCCGACGTGCCCACCTACGTGCAGTACGGCGGCGCCGACTTGGGCGTGTGCGGCAAAGACACGCTGCTCGAACACGAGGCCGAGTGGGGCGGGGCGGCCAACGTCGGGCTGTATCAGCCGCTCGATCTGCAGATCGCGCGCTGCCGCATGAGCGTGGCGGTGCGCGCCGATTTCGACTACGTGCGCGCCGTGCGCCAAGGCGCGCGCATCCGCGTGGCCACCAAATACGTGGCGATCGCGCGCGAGTTTTTTGCCAGCAAAGGCGTGCACGTCGATCTGATCAAGCTCTACGGCAGCATGGAACTGGCGCCCCTGACCGGGCTCGCCGACGCCATCGTCGATCTGGTCTCGACCGGCAACACGCTCAAGGCCAACCAGCTGGTGGAGGTCGAGCGCATCATGGACATTTCCTCGCGCCTGGTGGTCAACCAGGGAGCGATCAAGGTCAAGCGCGCGCTGCTGCGGCCGCTGCTCGATGCCTTTGCGAAGGCGACAGCCCAAGACACCGCGCACGCCACCGCGCAAAGCTCCGCGACGGGGGTGCTTGCATGATGACCACGCCCGCCGCACCTGCTGCAAACACCACGCCTTTGCAAGCGCGCCCGCTGCGCCTAAGCACGCAGCAGCCCGACTTCGAGGCCCAGTTCGCCCAGCGCCAGCACTGGTCGGCCGAGGCCGACGCCGCCATCGAGCAGCGCGTGCAGGGTATCGTGGCCGACGTGCGCGCCCGCGGTGACGCCGCCGTGCTCGACTGCACGCGCCGCTTCGACCGCCTACACGCCCCGAGCATGGCGGCGCTGGAGCTGCAGCCGTCGGAACTGCAAGCCGCCTTTGAGCAGATCCCCGCCGCCCAGCGCGAGGCGCTGCTACAAGCGGCCGCGCGCGTGCGCCGCTACCACGAGGCCCAGCTGCGGGCCTGCGGCCAGAGCTGGAGCTACCGCGACGCCGACGGCAGCCTGCTCGGGCAAAAGGTCACGCCGCTGGAGCGCGTGGGCATCTACGTGCCCGGCGGACGCGCCGCGTACCCGTCCTCGGTGCTGATGAACGCCATACCGGCCCAGGTGGCGGGGGTGGTCGAGATCGTGATGGTGGTGCCCACGCCCGACGGCACCAAAAACCCGCTGGTGTTGGCCGCCGCCCACGTGGCCGGGGTCACGCGCGCCTTCACCATCGGTGGCGCGCAGGCGGTGGCGGCGCTGGCCTATGGCACCCAGAGCATCCCTAAGGTGGACAAGATCACCGGCCCCGGCAACGCCTACGTGGCCAGCGCCAAAAAGCATGTGTTCGGCCAGGTGGGCATCGACATGATCGCCGGCCCGAGCGAGATTCTGGTGCTGGCCGACGGCAGCACGCCGCCCGACTGGGTGGCCATGGACCTGTTCAGCCAGGCCGAGCACGATGAGCTGGCGCAGTCGATCCTGCTCTGCCCTGACGCGGCCTACCTCGATGCGGTGCAGGCGGCGATCGATCGCCTGCTGCCCGAGATGCCGCGCGCCGCCATCATCGCTGCCAGCCTCAACGGCCGCGGCGCCCTGATCCAGACCCGCAGCCTCGAAGAGGCCTGCGCCATCAGCAACCGCATCGCGCCCGAGCACCTCGAGCTGGCCTGCCGCGAGCCGCAGCGCTGGGAGCCGCTGCTGTTGCACGCCGGTGCCATTTTCATGGGCGCCTACACCAGCGAAAGTCTGGGCGACTACTGCGCCGGCCCCAACCACGTGCTGCCCACGGCCGGCACGGCGCGCTTTTCCAGCCCGCTCGGGGTCTATGATTTTCAAAAACGCAGCAGCCTGATCGAGGTCAGCGCCGCCGGCGCGCAAACGCTGGGCCGCATCGCCAGCGTGTTGGCGCACGGCGAAGGCCTGCAGGCGCACGCCCGTGCGGCCGAGATGCGGCTGCACCTGTCCACCAGCGGCTAAGGCGCCCTGGGGGCACCAGTCAAGCCGGTCAGCGCTTCGGTGGCTTGGTCGGCTCGGGGGCTTTGGGCATCAAGGCGCGCTGTGCTCGGCGCGCCACTGCGCCACCACCGCCTCGAGCTCACAGGCGCGGCGCAAGGCGGTCACGCCCGCAGGTAGGCGCGGCGAGCGCAGCACCGGGGCGTTGCCGCCCACCCACAGCGCCACCGTGCTGGGCAATTGTGCGCGCAACTGGCGCAAGGCGGCCAGCACCTCATTGGGCGGGTGGGGCGAGCTGAAGCTCAAGGCCACGGCGTCGATCTCCAGCTGCTGCGCCGCCGCCAGCACCTCGAGCACCGGGGTATTGGGGCCCAGCGGCAAGCGCTGGCAGCGCTGCAGCGCCAGAAAACACTCGGCCATCAGCAGCCCCAAGGCGTGGTGTTCGTTGGGTAGCGTGGTGAGCAACACCCGGGGTGGGGTGCCGCTGTGGCCTTGCTGATCGAGCTGCACCAGCGCCTGGCGCAGCACCGATTGCACGATCTCGCTGTGTAGGTGCTCTTGGAACACCGAAATGCGTTCGTCCAGCCACGCCTGCCCCACGGCCACACTCAAGGGCACGATGAAATCCTCGATCGTCTGCCCCAGCCCGTGGCGCAGCAGCTGCTCGTGCAGCCGCAGGCGCAGGGTCTCGGTTTGGTTGGCTTGCAGCGCGCTGAGCCACTGCTGGCACAGCACGGGATCCAGCGCAGGGTGGGGTGAAGGGGGTTGGCCGGCGTGCTGCGCCTGCAACCGCTCCTGCAGCCGGGTTTGCAGCTCGGCCTCGGGTAGGGGCACCACCTGGTGCGGTCGCTGCCCAGCATCCAGCAGGCGCTTGATCAGGCGCAGGCGCTGCAGCTGGGCTTCGTCGTAGCGGCGCTCGCCATGGGCGTCGCGGCTGGGGGTGGGAAAGCCATAGCGGCGCTCCCAGACGCGCAGCGTGTCTTTGCCCAAACCGGTTTGACGCTCCATGTCTGCAATAGACAAAATGAGCGGGGCAGGTGGGGGTGCAAGGCGTTTGAGCATCGATTGAGATCATGCCACAAAAGCTCGATGGATTGTGCTTTGTGGACCAATCTATGACAATTTTCTCTTTATTTTATGCAGGTTATGCTCGTGTACGGTGCTCGATCGAGGGCTGCAACGGGGGTGTGACGCGGGCTTGTACCGGCATTTTGTGGCCCTCGGTTGCAGAGCAATCTTTTTTCGCGCATACTACGTTTGTCTAAGACAAAACAGGATCTGCAATGCCCTCTACCGACCACGCCAGCCATCAGCCCGCACCTCAAGTCAATGCGCTGCGCGTGGCCGTGGTGGGTTCGGGCATCGCCGGGCTGGCGGCTGCCTATGCGCTGCGCACGCACGCCCACGTGACCCTGTTCGAGGCCGGGCCCTATTTTGGCGGCCACACCCACACCGTGGACGTGACCCTGCCCGGCCCCGATGGCGCCGCCTGCACGCATGGCGTCGATACCGGTTTTCTGGTCTACAACGAGCGCACCTACCCGCGCCTGATTGCCCTGCTGGCCGAGCTCGGGGTGCCGTCGGCGGCTTCGGATATGTCGTTTTCGGTGCAGGTGCCGCAGGGCGCGCGCTGGCTGGAGTGGAGCGGCACCGATTTGGGCACTGTGTTTGCGCAGCGGCGCAACCTGCTCGACCTTAGCTTTTGGGGCATGTTGCGCGACCTGCTGCGCTTCAACGCCCTGTGCACGCGGTTGGCGCAAAGCGGCGACCAAGCCGAGGCCATGCAGCAGTCCTTGCAGGATTTTTTGCAGCAGCACCGCTTTGGCGCCGCCTTTCGCGACTGGTACCTGCTGCCCATGCTGGGCTGTATCTGGAGCTGCCCCACCGACCAGATGCTGCAATTTCCCGTGGCCACCATGGTGCGCTTTTGCCACAACCACGGGCTGATTCAAATCCGCAACCGGCCGCAGTGGTTTACCGTGCGCGGCGGCGCGCGCCAGTATGTGCAAAAAATCGTCGCCAGCCTGCCCGATGCGCGCCTCAACGCCCCGGTGCAGCGCATCGAGCGCGACGAGCACGGCGCCTGGCTGCACAGCCCGGCCGGGGTCGAGCGCTTTGACCGGGTGGTGGTGGCCACCCACACCGACCAAGCGCTGGCGCTGCTCGATCAGCCCAGCGCCGCCGAGCAAGCCGTGCTGGGCGCCATCCGCTACCAGCACAACCGCGCCGTGCTGCACACCGACACGGCGGTGCTGCCGCAGCAGCGCAGCGCCTGGGCGGCGTGGAACTACGAGCGCGCCGCCGACGCCGGCAGCGAAGCGGCCCGCGTCTGCTTGCACTACCTCATCAGCCGCTTGCAGCCGCTGCCCTTTGCGCAGCCGGTGCTGGTGTCGCTCAACCCGGTGCGCGCCATCGATCCGGCCAAAGTCATCCGGCACATCGACTACGCGCACCCGGTGTTTGACCAAGCCGCCATCGCCGCCCAGCGCCGCTTGGCCGAGCTGCAAGGGCAGCAGCACACCTGGTTTTGTGGCGCTTGGGCCGGATACGGTTTTCACGAAGACGGGCTCAAATCCGGCCAAGCGGCGGCCCAAGCCCTGCTGCGCGCCGCCGCGTTTGTGCAGGGTGCGCCGCGTTCAGCGCAGCCGCGCGCTCCCGCGCAACCCAGCCCCGCGCTGCACGAGGTACCGGCGTGAACGCGGCGCCGCAAGCCTACGTCGGCTTCGGCCAGGTGCGCCACACGCGCTTGCGCCCGCGGCGCAACGCCTTTGTCTATCCCACCTTCTTTTTGCTGCTGCCCATGCGCGACTTGGCGCTAGCCGCGCCCGCGCTGGCGCGCAACCGCTGGGCCCCGATCAGCTTTTACGACGGCGACCACGGCGACGGCCGCACCCCACAGCAGGGCGGGGCGCTGGCGTGGGTGGATGAGCTGCTGCGCGCACACGGCATCGACGACGCCGACGGCCAAATCTGGCTGCACTGCTACCCCAGGGTGTGGGGTCACACCTTCAAGCCGGTGAGCTTTTGGTACTGCGAGCGCGCCGACGGCAGCCTGCGCGCCGTGCTGGCCGAGGTCAACAACACCTTTGGCGAGCGCCACTGCTACCTCCTGGACCAGCCGCGCGAGGGGCAGGAGTGCCGCGCCAGCAAGGTATTTCACGTCTCGCCCTTTTGCCAGGTGCAGGGCTGGTACCGCTTTAGGTTCATGCGTCGCCTGGATGGCGCGCAGCCGCGCACGGTGGTTCGCATCGACCACGACGACGACGCCGGCCCCTTGTTGCAGACCAGCGTCAGCGGCACCCTGCAAGCGCTCGATGCCGCCAGCCTGCGCCAAGCGCTGTGGGCGCACCCGGCGCTGACGCTGCTGCTGCTGCTGCGCATCCATTGGCAGGCGCTCAAGCTCTGGCTCAAGCGCACCGGTTTCCAGCGCAAGCCCGAGCCGCCCAAAGCCTTCGTCAGCCAATAAAACCCCGTCATCCGATCTAGCCCACCCAGCCCCAAGAGCGTCTGCCATGAACACCCAATCGACTCCCTTTCAAGACCCGTCGGCCAGCACCTTGTCGGCGGCATGGGGCGCTTGTGCGAGCAACGCCGGTTGGCCCGGTGCTGCGAGTTCGAGTTCGAGTTCGCCTTTGGCGGCGAGCCAATCCACAGCCAAGCGCCCGCCTTGGGCGGCACGCACCTTGCAGCGGCTGTTGCAGCAGCTCGGGCACGGCCGGCTGGCGGTGCATTGGCCCGACGGGCAATGCGCACACCATGGTCCGGGTTCGGAGCGCGAACCCACGGTTGAGGTTCGGGTGCACGACTGGGGCGTGTGCGCCGCAGTGCTCAAGTCGGGAGACATCGGTTTTGGCGAGGCCTACTTGGCGGGCCAGTGGGACACGCCCGATTTGGCCGCCTTGCTGCGCCTGCTGCTGCGCAACCGCGTCGTGATCGAACGCCTGATCCACGGCCACTGGGCCGGGCGGCTGCTGCACCGGGTGCGGCACTGGCTCAACCGCAACACGCGCGCCAACAGCCGCAAAAACATCCAAGCCCACTACGACTTGGGCAACGATTTTTACCGCCTCTGGCTCGACGCCGGCATGAACTACTCCAGCGCCTGGTTCCAGGGCCAGCCCAGCGGCAACCTCGAGGCCGCCCAGCGCGCCAAGCTGCGCCGCGCCCTGCACATGGCCGGTTTGCAGCCGGATCGGCCGGGCCAGCGCGTGCTCGAAATCGGTTGCGGTTGGGGCGCGCTGGCCGAGCAGGCGGCGCACGAGTTTGGCGCCCACGTCACCGGCATCACCTTATCGGACGAGCAACTGGCCTACGCGCAACAGCGCTTGCAGGCCCAAGGGCTGGCGCAGCGGGCCGATCTGCGGCTGCAAGACTACCGCGACCTGCGCCTAGGGACCGACGAGGCGCCGTTCGATGCCATCTGCTCGATCGAAATGGTCGAGGCCGTGGGGCGCGCATACTGGCCCACCTACTTCGACACCGTGGCTCGGTTGCTCAAGCGCGGCGGGCGCGCCTGCATTCAAAGCATCGTCATCCGCGACGAGCTCTACGGCGCCTACGTGTCCTCGACCGACTTCATCCAGCAGCACGTGTTCCCCGGTGGCTGCTTGCCCAGCGCCGCGGAGTTCAGGCGCCAAGCGGCAGCGGCGGGGCTGCGGGTGGTCGATGAGCTGGCTTTTGGCCCCGACTACGCCGAGACTTGCCGCCGCTGGCACCGCGCCTTTTTGGCGCAACGCGATACCGTGCGCGCGCAGGGCTTCGATGGCCGCTTCGAGCGCCTGTGGACCTTTTACCTCGCCTACTGCGAAGCCGGCTTCGACGAAGGCGACATCGACGTGATCCAGTTCACGCTGGAGCACGCACCATGAGCGCGCACTCTTCAAACCGCCTGCTGGCCCAGCCCCAACCGCTGGCGCCCGAGCAAAACCAGCGGCGCGCGCTCTTGCGCCAGCTGCTGCTGCCCGCAGCGGCGGCTGTGTGTGCTGGCAGCTGGAGCCGCGCGGCATGGGCCCAAGGCGCCTCACCGATTGAGCCGGCCGCCGGTGAGCCCTCGCCCGTGCCGGGCTTGCGCTGGTCGGGGCAGGGTCTGTTGCGGGTCTGGGGCTTTGAGGTTTACCGGGCGCGGCTGTGGGTGGGGCCGCGCTTCAACCCCGCCGACCATGCCTCCGACGCGCTGGCGCTCGAGTTGGAGTATCTGCGCGCCTTCAGCGCCGCCTCGATCGCCAGCCGTTCGATCGAGGAGATGCGGCGCCAGCAGCCCATCGCCCCCGACCAAGGCGAGTGCTGGCAGCGCGCCTTGCAAACCGTGCTGCCCGATGTGCGCGCCGGCGACCGCCTGCTGGGTGTGTACCGGCCGGGGCAAGCGGCCCAGTTTCGCCAGCCCAACCGGGCGCTGGGCGAAGTGGCCGACCCGCTGTTTGCGCGGCTATTTTTTGGCATCTGGCTGGCTCCGACCACATCCGAGCCCGGCTTGCGCGCCGCCTTGCTCGGCTTGCCGGCGCGCGGCTAAACACAGGCCACCGCCGTGCCACCTGCCGCCACGCCCGCGCTTAGCCAAGCCTCCCTTGCGGCCGACGCGCAGGCGGACGCCACACCCGCTGCTGCCCCCGCAGCCCCCGATTTGCGCTGGCCGGGCACGCTGGCCTACGGCGCGCTGGGCTTTCCGCTGGCTTTTGTGGCGCTGCCGCTGTACGTGCTGCTGCCGCACCACTACGCCACCGAGTTTGGCGTGGCGCTGGCCACGCTGGGGGCGCTGCTGCTGGGTGCGCGCCTGTTCGACGCCTTGGTGGACCCGTGGCTGGGCCGCGCCAGCGACCGCCTCTACGCCCGCTCGCCGCGGGTGGTGCTGGGCACGGGGCTGGTGGCGGCGCTGGTGCTGGTGCTGGGCCTGACGGCGCTGTTTTTCCCGCCGGTGCGCGCGCAGCAGGCCCTGCTGCTGTGGGCGTGGGTGGCGCTGGTGCTGTCGTATCTGGCGTTCAGCTGGTTGAGCATCTGCCACCAGTCTTGGGGGGCGCGGCTCGGGGGCGATGCGCCCACGCGCGCGCGCATCGTCGCTTGGCGCGAAGGGGCTGGGTTGTGCGGCGTGGTCACGGCGTCGGTATTGCCCACCTTGCTCGGCCTGCCGGTGATGGTGGCGGTGTTTGCCGTGGCGCTGGCGCTGGCGTGGTGCGCTTGGGCGCTGGCGCCGCGCCCGGCCTTGGGCTGGTTGCGCCATGGCGTGGGTGCGTCCGAGCTCTGGCTGCCGTGGCGCCAGCCGGGCTTTAGGCGCCTGATGGCGGTGTTCATCTTCAACGGCATCGCCAGCGCCATTCCGGCCACGCTGCTGCTGTTTTTTATCCAAGACCGCTTGCAGCTCAGCGACGCCATGCAGCCCCTGTTTTTGGGAAGCTACTTCGTGGCCGCGGCGCTGGGGCTGCCGCTGTGGGTGCGGCTGGTGCGGCGCTGGGGGCTGGTGCGCACGTGGCTGGGCGCGATGGTCATGGCGGTGGCGGTGTTTGGCTGGGCGGCCACCTTGGGGGCGGGCGATTGGCAGGCCTTTTTGCTCATCTGCATCTTGTCTGGGGTGGCGCTGGGCGCCGACCTGACGCTGCCGCACGCCTTGCTGGCCGGCCTGATCCAGCGCCAAGGCGACCACGGCGCCCGCGAAGGGGCCTACTTTGGCTGGTGGAGCTTTGCCGCCAAGCTCAACCTGGCGCTGGCCGCTGGCTTGGCGCTGCCGCTGCTGGGCTGGTGGGGCTACGAGCCGGGCGACAGAAGCGCCCAGGGCTTGCAGGCCCTGTCGTGGGCCTACGCGCTGCTGCCCTGCGCCCTCAAGCTCATGGCGGCGGCCCTGCTGTGGTTTTTTTGGCGCCGCGACCCGCTGCTGATGCAGGCCTAAACCGACGCAACCCACGAACCCCACGAACCCCACGAACCCCACGAATGCAGCCCATGAACCCAAAAATCACCGACTGGAACGGCCGCACCGTGTGGCTCGTGGGGGCCTCGAGCGGCATCGGGCGCGCGCTGGCCAGCGCCTTGCACGAGCGTGGCGCGCGCGTGGTGCTGTCGGCGCGCCAGGCAGCGGCGCTGCAAGAATTTGTCGCGCAACACCCCGGCAGCGTGGCTTTGCCGCTGGATGTGTGCCAGCCCAAGCAGGTGCAGGCGGCCGCCCAAAGCCTGCTGCAATCCGGCCCCATCGATCTGGTGTGCTACCTGGCCGGCCACTACCTGCCCATGCGCGCCCACGAGCTCGATCTGGCCCAGGTGTTGCGCCATCAAGAGGTGAACCTGAGCGGCGTGTGGGTCCTGCTCGATGCGCTGCTGCCGGCCCTGCTGGCGCGCCGCGCCGGGCACATCAGCTTGGTCAGCAGCGTGGCCGGCTTTAGGGGCTTGCCCAAGAGCCTGGCCTACGGCCCCACCAAAGCAGCCCTGATCAACCTTGCCGAAACCCTGTACCTCGACTTGCAGCCCCAAGGGCTGGGTGTGAGCCTGATCAACCCCGGCTTTGTCGCCACCCGCCTGACGGCGCAAAACGATTTCAAAATGCCCGCGCTGATCGAGCCCGAGCAGGCCGCAGCCGCGATCTTGCAAGGCTGGGCAGCGGGCGAATTTCACATCCACTTCCCCAAACGCTTCACGCGCCTGATGCTGCTGCTGCGCCTGCTGCCCTACCGCTGGTACTTTGCCGCGGTGCGCCGGGGCACGGGTCTGTAGATTGTTTTACCCCCGCACCCAGCCCCACCATGAACCCCCACGATCACGCCGTCGCCGAACTGGTGCTTTTTTACGAGCAGCTCAGCCCCGCCAGCCTAGGGCAACTGGGCCGCCACTACGCCCCCGATGCGCGCTTCAAAGACCCCTTCCACGAGGTGCAGGGCGTGCCCGCCATCGAGGCCATCTTTACCCAGATGTTTGCGCGCTTGCAGCAGCCGCGCTTTGTCGTGGGCACCTGCGTGGTGCAGGGCGAGCAGGCTTTTTTGCTCTGGGATTTTGAGTTTCGCTTTGCTGCGCGCGGCCAAGCCGCCAGCGCCGGCGCGCTGCAGACCATCCGTGGTTGCAGCCACCTGCTGCTGGGCCCCGACAGCCGCGTGCGCCTGCACCGCGACTACTGGGACGCCGCCGAAGAGCTGTACGAAAAGCTGCCGCTGCTGGGCGCGCTGATGCGCTGGCTCAAGCGCCGCGCCGGGGCTTGAGCGGTTGTGCTGGCCCGGTTACCCAGCGCTTTTCCGGGCTGCGGCCATCGCCGCACAGCGCGCATCGCGCTGCAAAGCGGCCACAAAAGCCTGCCCAATGGCCCCGCTGGCCCCGCACACCACGGCGCGGTAGGGTTCGGGCAAAGATTGCATGGAAGGGTGTTGCATGGGTTGGGAGGGAAAGCGCACCGGCTCGAAGCCCAAACCTTGGCGCTGTGATCAGGGCGCAGCCGTGTGCTAGAGCCAGCCGCGCTGGTGTACTTCGGCCACCATGCGCTCAGCGGCTAGGTTCAGCGTGTCGGTGTAGGTGCGCCCGGCGTCGAGCGCGGCCCAGAGCAAGAGGGGGTCTTCGACATAATCGTGCACCATCTGGTTGCGCAGGGCGCGCATGGTGAACCAGGCGTCGGCCGAATCGATTAGGCCCAAGCGCTCGGCGCGGTCTAGGTTGTCGGCCACCGAGGCCACCCGTTCGCCCAATGCGGCCAGCAGTGCAGGCAGCAGTTTGTCGCCCAAGGTGTCTTGCAAGCGCCCAAAACGGCCCACAAAAGCCTCGACGCAGTCGGCCAGCGCGGGGTGGTCCTCAAGTCGGCTGACGGCTTGGGCATCAAAACCGGCCACAAACAAGCGCTGTCGGGTATCGAGCAGATGGTGCGCTTCCTTGCCCACGACCCGGCACAAAAAACGCAAGCGCTCGCGCTGCGCCGCATCGGGCCTCACAGCAGCACCCCTTGGCTGCGCGCGATCTGGTGGATCGGCAGCTGCTTGAGGCCGGGGGCGTCGATCAGCACATCGACCTTGCGCCCGTGCAGCGCGCGCGATACGCGCCCGGCCAGTTGCGCCGCCAGCAAGGCCGGGTTGGCTGGCAGGCTGGGCAGCTCGAGCAACAAATCCACGTCGCCGCCGCGCAAGTGATCGTGCAGGCGTGAGCCGTAAAGGCGCACCCGGGCCTGTGCACCCGCCAGCTCAAGGGCCTGGGCGCGGATGAGGTGGGCGTGCTCGGCAGACAGGCGCATGGTGCGGTGCTTTCAAGCTCAGGTGGGTTGCACCGCCACCCGCTCCACCACCTCGGTCAGCGCCGCCACCAGCGCCGCGCACTGCTCGGGCGTGCCCACGGTGATGCGCAAAAAGGCGTCGATGCGCGGCGCGGCAAAGTGGCGCACCAGCACCGCGCGCTGGCGCAGTGCGGCGGCCAAATCGGCGCCGCGGTGCGCTGGGTGGCGCGCAAACACAAAATTGGCCGCCGACGGCAGCACCTCAAAGCCCAGCGCCTCGAGCTGATCATTCAGCCAGGCGCGGGTGTCGATCACGCGCTGGCAGTTGGCTCCAAAGTGGGCCTCGTCGGCCACCGATGCCAGCGCGCCGGCCAGCGCCAGCCGCCCCAGCGGGTAGGAGTTGAAGCTGTTTTTCACCCGCTCCAGCGCCTCGATCAGCGGCGCTTGGCCCAGCGCGTAGCCCACGCGCAGGCCGGCCAAGGCGCGGCTCTTGGAGAAGGTCTGCACCACCAGCAGGTTCGGGTATTTGGGCACCAGCTCGGCGGCGCTCTGGCCGCCGAAGTCGATGTAGGCTTCGTCCACCAGCACCACCGCGTCCGGGTTGCCGGCCACGATGCGCTCCACCCCATCGAGCGCCAGCAGCCGGCCCGTGGGGGCGTTGGGGTTGGCAAAGATGATGGCGCCGGCGCGCTCACCGCCAGGGTGCGGCAGGTAGTCGTCGGGGGCTAGGCTGAAGTCGGGGCGCAGCGCGATGGTGCACGCGCTCAGGCCATAGAGGCGGCAATAGACCGGGTAAAAGCTGTAGCTGATGTCGGGCAGCCACAGCGGCCGCTCGTGCTTGAGCAGCGCCATGAAGGCGTGCGCCAGCACCTCGTCCGAGCCGTTGCCCACAAACACCTGCTCGGGCAGCAGGCCGTGGCGCTGCGCCAGCGCGGCCTTGAGCGCGGCGGCGTTGGGGTCGGGGTACAGGCGCAGGCCCTCGTCGGCGGCGGCGCGCATGGCCGCCAGCGCCAGCGGCGAAGGCCCGTAGGGGTGTTCGTTGGTGTTGAGCTTGACCAGATTGGCGATCTGGGGCTGTTCGCCCGGCACGTAGGGGGTCAGGCCGTGCACCACGGCGCTCCAGTAGCGGCTCATCGGGGGGGTGGGGCAGAGGTGTAGTGGGGCTGGAATGGTATCATGGCAGTCGGGATTTCCCCCTTTGCTCCCGTTTTACCACCGCCGTGCAACCCTCCGAAACCAGCAGCCCCATGCGGCAAGCCGACGTCACCCGCCAGACCCTCGAGACGCAGATCCGCGTCGCCCTCAACCTCGACGGCAGCGGCGTGGCCAGCTTGCGCAGCGGCATCGGCTTTCTGGACCACATGCTCGAGCAGATCGCGCGCCACGGCCTGATCGACCTGACCGTGGAGTGCGAAGGCGATTTGCACATCGACGGCCACCACACCGTCGAAGACATCGGCATCACCATCGGCCAGGCGCTGGCGCGCGCCGTGGGCGACAAGCGCGGCATCCGCCGCTACGGCCACGCCTACGTGCCGCTGGACGAAGCCTTGAGCCGCGTGGTGGTCGATTTTTCGGGCCGCCCGGGCCTGCACATGGACGTGCGCTTCACCGCCTCGCGCTTGGGCGAGCTCGACACCCAGCTGGTGTACGAATTTTTTCAGGGGCTGGTGAACCACGCCGGCATCACGCTGCACATCGACAACCTCAAAGGCGTGAACGCGCACCACCAGTGCGAGACCATTTTCAAGGCCTTTGCCCGCGCCCTGCGCGCCGCGCTCGAGCCCGACCCGCGCGCGCCGGCCGCCATGCCCTCGACCAAAGGCTGCCTATGAGCCCGGCCGCCGCCGTTGCGCTGGCGCCGTCTGTGGGCCAGCCGCACAAACACCCAAGCAATCCCCAGCCATGAAGCCGCAAACCGTGGCCGTGGTCGATTACGGCATGGGCAATCTGCGCTCGGTGGCGCAAGCGCTGCGCGCCGCGGCGCGCACGCTCGAGGCGCCGTTCGAGGTCGTGGTCACCGGCAGCGCGCAGGTGCTGCGCGAGGCCGACCGCGTGGTGCTGCCCGGCCAAGGGGCCATGCCCGACTGCATGGCCGAGCTCGAGCGCAGCGGCTTGCTGCCGGCACTGCAGCACGCCGCCGCGCACAAACCGCTGTTTGGCGTCTGCGTGGGGATGCAAATGCTGCTCGATCACTCCGAAGAGGGCGACACCCCCTGCCTGGGCCTGATCCCTGGCCAGGTGCGCCGCTTCAGGCTGGATGGCCAGAAGCACCCCGACGGCAGCCGCATCAAGGTGCCGCAGATGGGCTGGAACCAGGTCTGGCAAGGCCCCGTGGGCGCAGCCCAGCCGCATCCCCACCCGCTGTGGCACGGCATCCCCGACGGCAGCCACTACTACTTCGTGCACAGCTTCTACGCCCAGCCCGCCGACCCGGCGCACGGCGTGGGCCGCACCGACTACGGCGGCCCCTTCGTCAGCGCCTTGGCGCGCGACAACCTCTTTGGCACCCAGTTCCACCCCGAAAAGAGCGCCGACCAAGGGCTGGCCCTGTACCGCAACTTTTTGCGCTGGGTGCCCTGAACGCGCCGCGCTGCCCCCAATTTCAAGACCAGCCCAGCAAGCGCCAGCCACCAGCCGCCCGCCCGCATCAAGCCCTCATCTTCTACTCAAACCCCTCAGCCACCAGCCCCCCGCCATGTTGCTCATCCCCGCCATCGACCTCAAAGACGGACAATGCGTGCGCCTCAAACAAGGCGACATGGAGCAGTCCACCGTGTTTGGTGACGACCCCGCCGCCATGGCGCGCCACTGGGTGGGCTTGGGCGCGCGCCGGGTGCACTTGGTGGACCTCAACGGCGCCTTTGCCGGCAAGCCCAAAAACGAAGCCGCCATCCGCAGCATCTTGGCCGAGCTCGGCGACGAAGTCGATGTGCAGCTGGGCGGCGGCATCCGCGATCTCGACACCATCGAGCGCTACCTCGACGCCGGGCTGCGCTACGTCATCATCGGCACCGCAGCGGTCAAAAATCCCGGCTTTTTGCACGACGCCTGCAGCGCCTTTGGCGGCCACATCATCGTCGGGCTCGACGCGCGCGACGGCAAAGTGGCCACCGACGGCTGGAGCAAACTCACCGGGCACGACGTCGTCGATCTGGGCAAAAAATTCCAAGACTACGGCGTCGAATCCATCATCTACACCGACATCGGGCGCGACGGCATGCTCAGCGGCATCAACATCGAAGCCACCGTGCGCCTGGCGCAAGCGCTCACCATTCCCGTGATCGCCTCGGGCGGCTTGGCGGGCCTAGACGACATCGAGCGCCTGTGCGCGGTGCAAGACGAAGGCGTGCAAGGCGTGATCTGCGGGCGCTCGATCTACAGCGGCGACCTCGACTTTGCTGCGGCGCAGCGGCTGGCCGACGCCTACCCACGCTAAAAGCGGCCCCGCCCCATGCTCGCCAAACGCATCATCCCCTGCCTCGACGTCACCGGCGGGCGCGTGGTCAAGGGCGTCAACTTCGTCGAACTGCGCGACGCCGGCGACCCGGTCCAAATCGCCGCGCGCTACAACGAGCAGGGTGCCGACGAACTCACCTTCCTCGACATCACCGCCAGCAGCGACGGCCGCGACCTGATCCTGCCGATCATCGAAGCCGTGGCGGCGCAGGTGTTCATCCCGCTCACCGTGGGCGGTGGCGTGCGCAGCGTGGCCGACGTGCGCCGCCTGCTCAACGCCGGGGCCGATAAGGTCAGCTTCAACTCGGCCGCCATCGCCGAGCCCGAGCTCATCGCCCAAGCCAGCGGCCGCTACGGCGCGCAGTGCATCGTGGTGGCCATCGACGCCAAGCGCCGCAGCGCCGCCGAACAGCAGCGCCCCGGCCCCGACGGCGCCCCCCTAGGCCCCGGCTGGGACGTGTACAGCCATGGCGGGCGGCGCAACACCGGGCTCGACGCGCTCGCTTGGGCGCAGCGCATGGCCGATCTGGGCGCAGGCGAGATTTTGCTCACCAGCATGGACCGCGACGGCACCCAAGCCGGCTTCGACCTCGAGCTCACCCGCGCCGTGAGCGCCGCCGTGCCCGTGCCCCTGATCGCATCGGGCGGCGTGGGCACGCTGCAACACCTGGCCGACGGGGTGCAACAAGGCGGCGCCGACGCCGTGCTCGCCGCCAGCATCTTCCACTACGGCCACTACACCGTGGCCCAAGCCAAACAGTTTATGGCCGCTCAGGGCATAGCGGTGCGGCTGTAACCGGGCTGGGCGCAGCGTCCTCATACACCTGCTCCAGCGTCAGCTCTAGGTCCACGCTCTGCAGCTGCACCGTTTGGCCCGGGCCACAGGGGTGCAGCACCCACAGGCCGGCTTCGTTGCGCCTGAACACATCGACGCTGGGGTGCTCGGGGTCGATCAACACATATTCGCGCAGGCTGTTTAAGCTGCGGTAAAAAGCAAACTTGAGCCCACGGTCGTAGGCAGCGGTGCTGGGCGATAGCACCTCTATCACCAGCAGCGGCTCGGCTTTGGCGTCGCTGCGCGCGGCGTCGGCACCCGAGCAGGTCACGAACACATCGGGGTACACGTAGGCGTCGGCGGCAGCGATCTGCAGCTTCATGTCCGATATGTAGGTGCGGCACGGGCTGGCGCGCAGGTGCTGCTTGAGCGCCGCAGCCACGTTCAGGCTGATGGTCACATGCGCATCGCTGGCGCCGGCCATGGCAAACACCTCGCCGCGCACGAACTCGTGCTTGAGCGGCTGCTCGCGCTCCCACAGCAGGTAGTCGGCGCCGGTGAAGGGGGTTTTTTCCAGTGCAATCATGGGTGCATTGTGCGCCAAAGCGGGGGGTTTGTGTGCCATCAAGCGTGGCCTGCACTCGATTTTTAGGTGGTTCCGGTGCCGGTGCCGGTGGCGCTGGCACTGTACCCCCAGCGCCGGGGCGCAAAGCCGCTCGGTGTGGTGAGCTCGAACATCTCGTCGTGGATGCGCGCGGTGTACAAGCCGGCGGCTTGGGCCGCTTGCTCCACTTCGGGCTGCCAATCGACACCGGCCAAAATGCCCAGGCGCGCCTTCCCGGCCAGCTCGGGCAGCAGCAGCGGCAGGGTTTCGATCTGCCCAAGTAGCTGCTCGATGGCCTCAAAGCTCACGCGGCTTTTTACTTCGACCAGCACCACGCTGTTGACGTCGCCGTTGGCCCAAGCCAGCACATCGTATTCTTGCTCGCGCCCCAAGCGGCGCACGCGGTGCCGGGGCGAGATGTTTTCCATGCCAAAGCGCTCGGTGAGCAGCCGCTCCATCGAGGGCAGCGCCATGCCTTCGGTGAAGTAGCCAAACTTGTCGCCCAAGCCGGCGATCTGCTGCCCGAGCTGATCGAGCCGGCGCCCGGTTTGCTTCATGCGCTCGTCGGTGTCTTTCATGCGCGCGTCGGTGTCTTTCATGCGCATGTCGGTTTCCCTCATGCGCATGTCGGTCTCGGCCGACTGCTGCGCCAGCGCGCGCAACATGGCGCGCAGATCGTCCCAACTGGTGTGTTCGGTTTCGGTTGACATGCGCTTGGCCTCCGCAAAAATTAACGTCTTTCACGTTAGCGCTGCGAAAGAAAATCGTGGTCTCTGATATCAAGCGTGGTCTGCCCCTGATGGCACTCGGTTAAGCCGTTGAGTTCATATACCGCGCTGCTCCCTCTATGCATGAGCAGCGCCCACATCGACACCCAGCACCTCGCCGGTGCTCCAGGTGGTGCGCAGCCGGTAGGGCTCAAGGGCGGCCACCGCCTGCAGCTTGGGGTAAAAATAGGTGCACATGGCCGCAGTGTAGGGCAATGGTTGCTCTATGGCAAGGGGCCTGATTCACCCACGAAAAATCATAAAACACCACCCGGTGTAAAGCTCGCAGTCTTCCCAAGCCACCGCCGCTGTCAGCGCCGGCAAAAAACCTGCCACTCCTGACCGTGCGCCCTACTGGGCTTCACAAATCGGGCGCACGCGGGCCAAAGTGGCATCGAGCACGGCCACGGCGGCCACCGCCCGGTTGAGCCAAGCGGCCTTGATGGCGTCGTCTTGGGGGTAATCGTGTGCCAGCTGGTTGCGGATGGCGCGCAGCTGTGCCCAATCGTGAGCGTGCTCGATCAGGCCCAGTTTTTCGAGCCGGTTCAATTTGTCGATCATGGGCCGGTCTTCGAGCGCTTCTTGCAGCACATCGAGCACCGCCGGGAGCAGGCGTGCGCCCATGGTGTCTTGCAATTTGGTGAAGCGCAGCAAAAACTGATCCCAGTCTTGCACCGCTTCGTCATCGTATAAGGCCAACTGGGCTGCGCTCACAGGCAGCAGCGGCCGCAGAGCGGTTAGGGCGTGTTCGAGGTGGTGCCGGTGGCGCTGGCACTGTTGCCAAGCATCGTTCAG
Organism: Serpentinimonas sp. SSL01; assembly: GCF_056323735.1. Classification (NCBI taxonomy): domain Bacteria; kingdom Pseudomonadati; phylum Pseudomonadota; class Betaproteobacteria; order Burkholderiales; family Comamonadaceae; genus Serpentinimonas; species Serpentinimonas sp. SSL01. The sequence goes on along the minus strand of NZ_CM150487.1, from coordinate 1,894,734 downwards.
GCGCAAGCGCGCAGCGTCGCTCACAGCAGTTGGCCTTGAGAGCGTGCGCGCTCAAATATTGGAGCACGGTTCGTGCGACCGGGGTAGTCGATCAGCAGGTCGATTTTTTGTTCGCCCAACTGCGCGTAGGCATCCGCCAGAAACCGGCTGTGCGCCGCCACGATCTGCGCCGGGTCGCGCAGCTCGGTTTCGAGCAGCAAGTCGATGTCGCCGCCGCGCTGGCGGTCGTCGAGGCGCGAGCCAAACAGCCGCACCTGCACGCTGGCACCAAAACAGGCGCGCGCGCTGTCCAGCAGAACCCGGCGTTGTTCAGGGCTTAGGCGCATAGGGGGGCTATCGTGGCAAGAGCAGGGCAGGGTGGGTTGTACACCCATTCTATGATTTTCGCTAGTGGAAATCGTGGGAATAGTGCTCTGAGCACGATTTTGGGCCGGGGCAATCGTGCTCTGACCACGATTTTGGCGCGGGCCACTGACGCGGGCTAGAAGAACAGCTCGGAGTGAGTCCCGCTGCGAACGAAAACCACCAAGCCATTCTTGCCCGAGTCGTCGAGCGTGTAGATCAGCAGGAAGTCGCCGCCGATGTGGCACTCACGATGGCCTGCCCAATCACCCGTGAGCGCGTGGTCGAGCCACTCGGGCGTCAGCGGTTGCGAAGCGAGCGCGGCGGCTCTTGATGATCTCGTTGGCCTCGGCGATGGCGATGCGGCTGGTGGCGTTGGGCGCCTTGAGCGCGAACGGCAGCTCCTTGTCGGCGACTACACGGGTCAGGAACACCCGGATCGCATCGGAGACGGTCAGGCCCATCGAGGCCAGCGTCTCTGCAGCCTGCGCCTTAATGTTCTCATCCACGCGAACGTGAATCATAGTGGTGGTAGCAGCCATGATGGCCTCCTATTTTGACGGTCTGAGATACATTGTATCGCAAACGGCTGGCGCAAGGCAACACAGGCCGACTTCAACACCCTATGGCGTGGAAATCGTGCTCTGAGCACGATTCCCGAGCCGCGCCCTGCGCCAGAAAACCTAGTGGTAGTCCTGTTCCAGCTGATGACGCACGGCCAGCACTTGTACGCAGGTTCGGGATTCGATTTCGTAGAGCGCCAAATAGCCCGTGGAGCCGGCCACTGGCGTGAACCGCACTTGGTAAGGCAGATGGGTCACGACTGGTGCACAAGCGCCTGGCGTCGGGCATCGATGCGGCCTTGAATCCGATCAAAAACCTCAGCGGCAGGGCGCGATTGGCCCGTGCGCTGGTACTCCTGCCAAGCCCCCTCGCCACGGGCCAGAAACTCGGCCTGTATGCGGCGGTAATTAACCGCACTGCGCACCGCTTCTTCAACGAAAGCGCTGATGGATTCGTTGCACAGAAAATCCAGAACAGAAAATCGTGGTCAGACCACGGTATTGGTACATGTTGCACGAATACCGCACGGTGTTGCTGCGCCCGCGTCTGCGCAGCGCCCACGGCCTAGGCCCCGAGCAGATCGACGACTTGCTGACCGAGATCGTTGCCAACGCCATCTGGCGCGATCCGGCTGCGTTTGCAGCCTCAGAGGCCGCGCCCGACCCCGGGGATCAGCACCTATGGGCACTGCTGGCACTCGAACCCGCAGCGCTGCGGGTCAGTGGCGACCGATTGCTGCTGCAAAAACCCAAGGCGGGCGCGGATCGGGGCCCTTCGTCTGTTGCAGCCGCGCCACACTTGAGCGAAAAACCGCTCCCAAACGCGCCGCGCGGCCCCGCTTTCTGGTGCAATAGAGCCCAGCCCCCAGTGCATCACCGGGGGTCGGCCAGGCAGCTTCGCCGCCACGGGCCCCATCCGTTTAACTTTGGAGCACTTTTCAATGAAAAAGACCCTGATTGCCTTGGCCGCTCTGGCCGCCGCCGGCGCCACCTTGGCCCAATCCAGCGTGACCGTGTACGGTCGTTTGGATTTGGGTATGTCGTCGGTTGATACCACCAGCGGTACCGCTGCAGCAACCGAAGCGTTCACCTTGGCTGGCGCTCAAGACACAACGACCGGTAGCCGCTTGGGCTTCCGCGGCACCGAAGACCTCGGTGGCGGTCTGCGCGCTGGTTTTGTGTACGAAATCGGCATTAACGCTGATCGGCAGACCGAAACGGGTGTGGACAATGCGCGTGGCAACCTTGATCTTGGCAACGCCCAAACCCGCTTGGCCAACCTGAGCCTGAGCGGCGGCTTCGGTACCGTGGTTGTCGGTACCTTCCTGAATGCCTTCGATACCGTGCGCGGCATGAGCCCAGCTCACAACTCCATTCCGGGTGGTCAGTTCACCCAGCAGCACGGTACAGCGCTGGTCCACCGTTTCGACAGCCGCACCCAAAACGCTGTTGCCTACGTGTCGCCAAATTTTAGCGGCTTCACGTTCTCCGCTGGCATGGTCAACGAAGAGTTTACTGCTCAACCCTCTGGTGCTGCAGGCGACTCAAGCCGCAAATACGATGGCTTTATTCTTGGTTTGAACTTCACGCAAGGTCCCTTGGCTGCTCAGTTTGCCTTCGGTAATCTCGATGTGGGCTACCATGCTCCGTTGGGACTCGGTAGTTCGCAGGCGGGTGCAGCTCTCAATGCTGAGGTGCAAAACTGGGCTTTGGGCGTACGCTACACTTTGCCACAAGTTGTGTTGTCGTTCGTCTATGAAGACAGTGAATTGAGCGCGCCGGGTGCAACACTGCGCGACTTCAACGCTTGGGAAATCGGTGCCCGCTTCCCGATGGGCGCGTTTGCTCCATTCGTAATCTATGGTCAAGGTGAGATCAACACTTCGGCTGCGCTTGCTAATACTGGTATTGGTTCGTTACCAGCAATTCTGCGTGCTTCTGGTGACGGCGGCAATGCCGGCTCCAACGACACCAGCGCCTGGCAGATCGGCACCACCTACAACCTGAGCGCTCGCACTTGGGTCTATGCGGCCTTCGGCGAGTTCCAACGTGACCGTGCCGACGGCACCAACAACCGCAAACAAGACGGCTACGCCATCGGCCTCGTCCACACCTTCTGATCCCGCTGGGCTGCGGCGCGCTCAGTGGCTGCGACCGCGCAGCACCTAGTCAGCACCAGCCCACGGCCCCAAGCGCCGGCTCTGCCAATCGGCAAAGCCAGCGCCTAAAGCCAGATCAAAAGCGTTCCAAACCCCCAGCGCCTTCGGGCCTTGGGGGTTTTTTGCGTGGGTGTGGGTGCATAAAGCGCAGCCACCCCGCGCCCATGCGTCCACGCTTGCTCCAAGCCCTCGCGCCACCAAGGCCGGGGCTGGGCTGGGCCGGGGTTCGTCTTCGCAGGCGTAGAAATTCTCGGTCTGAATCCGATAGCACACACGTGTATATCTCAAACCGCGATATACTCACCCATGAAAATCATCAGCAACAGCGCCCTGCGGGCCTTCGCTGCCGAGCATCCACAGGCCCAAGCCCCCTTGCAGGGATGGCGGCGGGTGATTGAAAAAAACCGCTTTGCCAACTGGGCCGAACTCAAAGCGGCCTTCAATGCGGTGGACAAGGTGGGCGCGCTGGCGGTATTTGACATCGGCGGCAACAAGTACCGCCTGATCGCTTACATCCGCTTCGAAAAGCAGATTGTGTACATCAAGGCGGTGCTGACCCACCGGGATTACGACCAAGGAGCCTGGAAATCATGAATGCCCCCATCGACGTGAAACAACTGCTCCCTGTCTGGGAGCAGTTCCGCGCGGCCACGGACATCGCCCCCATCCGCGACGAAGCACACTGCGCGCGCATGACCGACATGCTCGAAGCCCTGCTGGATGAAACCCAAGGCGATGAAGCCCATCCCGCCATGGGCTTGGTGGATATCGTGGGTGAGCTGATCGCCGACTACGAGGCCGCACAGCACCCTCTGCCACAGACCACCGGCGTGCAGGCCCTCAAGTTTCTGATGGAGCAGCACGGCCTCAAGCAGAGCGACCTGCCCGAAATTGGCAGCCAAGGTGTGGTCTCGGAAATCCTGAGGGGCAAGCGCGATCTCAACATGCGCCAAGTGCGCGCCCTCAGCGCGCGGTTCCAAGTTTCGCCTGCGAGCTTTGTGTAGAACCCGAAATCGGGGTCACCCCATCATGGCACTCGGTTAAGCCAAAAACATGCGAATCGGAGTCAAGTACCGATTCACGTGGGGCTGTGGCGCTGGGGGCGGTTGGCCGATTTTTGGCCGCGAAGCGGACGGCATGAGGCCGACTGCCCCCAGCGCCACAGCCCCTCCCCCCTACGGAACCCCCATGTCATCATGCTTGTCGCCGCTATAGAACCCGGCTGCTCCTGACTTCAAAGTCATGAACTTTGGTGGTAGCAGGCTGTTTGGGTCTTGTTGCGCTGGCCCTCAGGAATGCTTTATTGGGCTGCGAGCTTTTTCCTTGGTTGTTCTGTTGATTTCCAACTCCAAAGCCTCCAGCCGTTTAGCGCTCGCGTAGATCGTCAGTCATACGCTGCCGTGCCTTGTTCGTAGCGGCGCAGGGCATCGATCATCCAGGCTGGCATCGAGGCCTTGGCGCTGCGCAATGCCTCGAACTCAAGCTTCGGCAGCTTGGCGGCGATGCGCTCAAAAGTGGCCGGCGTGACTTGCCCACGGCCGAGGTACCAAAGCGCGGCCAACGCTTGGCCCGCCGGTCGCCCGGCCAGTGCGAGCTTGCGCGGCGCGACGTGCTGCAGCCGCACCTGCAGCTTGCCCAAGTGCACGGTGTGCGACGCGCCGGTGGTGCAAAACACGGGCTGCGCAGGCACCTGCGTGCTGAATCCCAAACGACGAGCAGCCTCGGCCCCGTGCACCTCGATGGTTGCGCCCTCAGTGGCTGCGATAGTCTGCGCCACCGCCTCTGGCGTAGGCATGGTTTTCAAGCCAAAACGGCTGGTCTTGGGCGCGGTGTAGAGCCCTCGGCCCAGGCGCTCAACGAACCCAGCCTTGGTCAGGCGCATCAGGGCCTGATCAATGGATGCGCGCGAACCCAACCCTGCAAACAAGGCTGGGGTAAAAGGTGCTCCAGCAGGCTGGGCAGCGATGCGCTCGCGGATGGCTTGTGGTGTGCTCATATCGGCCTCAGTGTCAGATAATTTACCAGAAAATCTAACAGCGTGCACGGTGCAAACAGCGTGCATGGGGTTCGGTAAAAAATCGGGGTCAGGCCATCATGGCACTCGGTTAAGCCAATATTCGCTCCGGCCCAGCCCAGCTCCGGCCAGCCAGCCACCACAAAGCGCACAAGCCATCCCACCCGAAGGAAATGTCGGTGTCAAGCCAAGATTGCTGATCAAACAGCCGTGACCTTGCCCAAGTCGGCAAAGTTGGAAATCTTGACTGCGCCGTCGGGAAAGCGCGCCACCACCTCCAGCTCGCCGCCCATGGCCTCGATGTGGCTGCGCAGCGTAGAGATGTACATATCGGTGCGCTTTTCGATCTTGGCCACTGCGGGTTGCTGGACGTGCAGTACCTCGGCCAGCATCTTTTGCGACAACCCGCGCGCCTGCCGCAGTTCGTTGAGCGGCATTTCTGCCAGCATGGCCTGCGCCTTGGCTTGGACGCGAGCGCGCGCTTCGGACGTCATCTGTGCGCGCAAATCAGCAAATTTGTTAGCCATTGATCAACCCTTCCTTTCGCAGTTCATCCAAGCGTTCATCGTACAGTCGGTCAGCCACGGGGATATTGACCTCGTACCAGCGTTCGTCAGCGGTTTTGTCGCCACCGATCAGCAAAAACTGCACCGAAGCTGCCAGGGAGACCTGCTCGGCCTCGGTTAAGGTGTTCCACCAGCGGCCGAACTCATCGGTGTATTCGATATCCCAAGTCATGCGCCGAGTATGCCTCGGATGGAATATGTCGTCAAGTGGGAAGCTGCGGACAGACCAAGATTTTCCGGCCCCAGCCCTAGCTGGCCAGCCCCCTCGGCAGAGTTGAGCACATACCATCGTGATCAGCGATTTGTGCGATTTGGCGACGCGCGCTATACTTGTATAAATTCATCCAAAGGAGCATGAAGCATGCTTGCCATCCGACTACCCGCTGAGGTGGAAAGCCGCCTTGAAGCGCTGGCGCGAGCCACCGGCCGCACCAAGACCTTCTACGCCCGCGAGGCCATCCTTGAGCACCTAGACGACCTCGAAGATTTGTACTTGGCCGAGCAACGCCTGATCGATATTCGCTCAGGCAAAACCCAGACCGTGCCTCTCGAAGAAGTGATGAAGCGCTATGGCATGGAAGGTTGAACTCGACCCCGCCGCCGAGCGCGAGCTTTGCAGAATCGACCCGCAGGTAGCGCGGCGCATCCTTGTTTTTTGCATGGGCGTGTCGCCCATCTCGACGACCCCCCCAGCATCTTCGTGCCTTGGGGGTTTTTTGCGTCTGCGTGGGCGCTCAAAACGCAGCCACTGCGCGTCCATGCGTCCCGCCCGCGCCGCCAGTCCAGCCAGACCACGACCCTCGTGCGGCCGGCTCACTGCAGCAAAGCCGCCCCGGCCAGCAGGCTGAAGTGCATAAGATGTTGCAATGCAGCATAATGGCCTCATGACCCAAGCCCCAAGCCCCACCAAACCCCTGCCCATCGACCTCGCCTTGCAAGGCGGCGGCTCCCACGGCGCCTTCACTTGGGGCGTGCTGGATCGGCTGCTGCAAGACGAAACGCTAGAAATCGCGGCCATCAGCGGCACCAGCGCCGGGGCCATGAACGCGGTGGCGCTGGCCGCCGGTCTGATGGAGGGCGGGCGCGAGGGCGCGCGCAAAACCCTGCGCGCCTTCTGGACCCAGGTGGGGGCGCAATCGCCCTTTGCGCTGCTGCAGCCGGCCATGGGTGGCTTCAGTGCGTGGACGGCGCGCCTGCCCGGCGTGCAAGCTTGGCTGCAGGCCAGCCAAGAGTCGATGCGCTGGTGGAGCAAGGCCATCGGCCAGCCGTTTTCGCCTTATCAGTTCAACCCGCTCGACCTCAATCCGCTGCGCAGCATTTTGGAGCGCACGGTCGATTTCGAGCGCGTGCGCGCTTGCACCAAAACGCGCTTGTTTATTGCCGCCACGCACGTGCACACCGGCGCCTTGCGCGTGTTTCGCCAGCACGAGCTCAGCGCCCAGGTGGCGCTGGCCTCGGCTTGCTTGCCCACGCTGTTTCAGGCCGTGGAGATCGACGGCGAACCCTATTGGGACGGCGGCTACGCCGGTAACCCCTCGCTCATGCCGCTGATCGACGAGAGCCCGGCCGACGACTTGCTGCTGGTGCAGATCAACCCGATGCTGCGCAGCCAGGTGCCGCAGAAGGTGGCCGACATCATGGATCGGGTCAACGAGATCACCTTCAACGCCAGCCTGCTCAAAGAGCTGCGCACGATCCAGCTGCTGAAAAACCTGATCGAGCAAGACGGCCCGGCGGCCTCGCACCCCGGGCGCGACCCGCTCATGGCGCGCATCGCCGCGCTGCGCACGCACCGCATCGACGGCGGCGCGGCGCTGGTCGAACTGGGGGCGGCGTCTAAAGTGCGCACCGACCCGCCCTTCTTGCTCGACCTGTTTGCACGCGGCCACAGCGTCGCCGACGCCTGGCTGCAAGCCCACCGCGCCGACATGGGGCAGCGCGCCACGCTCGATTTGCGCCGCGAGTGTGGGCTGGTGGGTGACTGCGACACGCTCTGAAAGGGCGGAGCGCCAAGCTGCCACAGAGCGCAACTTGGGCACTGTTTGAGCGCCCGCTGCGGCCTCAATGCCCGCCGGTGGCGCGGTACAGGGCGACCCGGTTTTGCAGCAGGGCAAAGCGCAGCTGCACCAGTTGCTGTTCAGCGGCAAAGGCGCTGCGCTGGGCGTCGAGCAGTTCCAGTTGGCTGGCGCTGCCCAGCGCCAGCAGCCGCGCGCTCAGGTGAGCGCGCTGGCTTTCGGCCTGCCACAAAGCCTGTTGCGCGGTGTATTCGGCCTGCATAAAAGTTTGGCTGGCGAGCGCGTCGCGCACCTCCTTGAATGCGCTTTGTATGGCCTGCTCGTACTGCAGCAGGGCGATGTCGCGCTCGGCTTGCGATGCCGCCAAGCGCGCCCGGTTGGCGCCGTAGTCGAACAGCGGCAGCAGGGCTTGTGGGGCCAGCGTCCAGCCCCAACTGCCGCTGGCAAACAGGCCAGCCAGTTCGGTGCTGGCGCTGCCGAGCTGGGCGGTGAGCGCGATGCGCGGAAAGAACGCCGCGCGCGCCGCCCCGATCTGCGCTTGGGCGGCAGCGAGCCGGTTTTCGGCGGCGCGCACATCGGGGCGCTGCAGCAGCACCTCGGAGGGCAGGCCGACGGCCACCGGCTGCAGCAGCGCCAGCGTTTGCTTGCCGTTGGCGCTGCTGGTGTCGTTGGGTAGGGGAGCCGGTGTGCTGGTGCTGGGGTCGTGCAGCGGCCCCACCAGCTGCTGCAACTGGTGCAAGGCCAGCTGCAGCTGGCGCTGCTGGCGCGCCTGCGCCACCCGCGCGGCTTGCACCAGCGCCTCGCTGTGCTGGCGCTGCAGGGCCGAGGCGGTGCCGTGTTGCAAGCGCAGCTGCACCAGCCGCAAGCTGGCCTCGTGGTTGGCCAGGGTGCGCTGCGACACCTCGAGCAAGGCGTGTGCGCTTTGCACCTCGAGCCACGCTGCCACCACCCCAGACACCAAGCTCACGCGCACCCAGCGCTCGGCTTCGGCCGATGCCAGGTACTGCGCCCGCGCGGCCTCCGACAGGCTTTGCAGCCGGCCAAAAAAGTCGATTTCCCAGCTGGAAACCAGCAGCCCGGCGCGGTACAGGTTGCCCATGGCGCCATCACCGCCCGCGCGTTGGGCGTCGGCGGCGGCGGCCAGCGTAGGGCCTTGGGCGGCGCGGCGCTGCTGCCATTGGGCTTGCAGTTGCGCCATTTGGCGCTGGGCGATGCGGGCATCGAGGTTGTGCTCCAACGCTTGCTGGATGAGGGCGCGCAGTTCGGGGTGCTGCACCCAATCGACCCAGGGCAGGGGGGCGCTGGGGAGCGTGGCGGCGCTTGCGCTTGGTTCGGCCGTGGCCCAGTCGGGTGGCAAGGGCAGGTCGGGGCGCTGGTGCGGTTGCAATGGCGCGCACGCGCCTAGGGCCAGCGGCAGCGCCAAGGCCAGCGCCAAGCGGGTGCTGTGCAAGCGGGGGGTGTAAATATTGGAGGTTTTATTCATGGCCTGCTCCTAGGCTGGTGGCGCGGTTTGAAGCGCCAGCGCGGGGTTCACCCAGGGTGCGCACCAGCACATAAAACAGCGGCACCAGCAACACGCCCAGCACCACGGCGCTGACCATGCCGCCGACCAAGGCGGTGCCGATGACCTGCTGGCTCAAGGCGCCGGCGCCGCTGGCCAGCATCAGGGGCGTGACGCCGGCGATGAACGCCGTCGAGACCATGACGATGGCGCGCAGGCGCAAGCGCGCCGCCACCAGCGCCGCCTCCATGGCGCTGCGGCCTTGGGTTTGCAGGGTTTTGGCAAATTCGACGATCAAAATCGCGTTCTTGGCCGACAAGCCGACGATCGTCACCATGGCGATCTGAAAATAAATGTCGGCCTCGAACCCGCGCCACAGCAGCGCCAGCAGCAAGCCGACTGCCCCCAGCGGAACCACCAGCAGCACCGCCAGCGGCAGTTTCCAGCTGCCGTACAAAGCCGCTAAGCACAAGTACACGGCCAGCAGCACAAAACCCAGCACCACCAAGAATTGCGCCCCGGCGCGCTCTTCTTCGAGTGACTGGCCGGTCCACTCAAAACCAAAACCGGGCGGCAACTGCTGCGCCAAGCGCGCCATTTCGGCCATGGCTGCGCCGCTGCTCATGCCCTCTGCGGCTTGGCCGTTGATGCGCATGGCCGGAAATCCGTTGTAGCGCACCGTTTGTGTGGGCCCTTGCACCCAGCGCGTGCTGGCAAAGCTCGACAGCGGCACAGCCTGCCCGTGGCGATTGGGCACCGTCAGGCGCAGCACGTCGTCAGGCGTCATGCGCGCCGGCGCGTCGGCCATGACGATGACGCGCTGCAGCCGCCCTTGGTTGGGAAAATCGTTCACGTAGGCCGAGCCCAGCGCTAGGCCCAGAGTTTGCCCGATTTGCTCAAAGCCCACCCCCAGCGCGGCAGCGCGTTCGCGGTCGATGTCCACCTGCAGCTGCGGCGCGGGCTCGAGCCCGTCGGGGAACACCTGCGCCAACACCGGGCTTTGCGCGGCCAGCCCGAGCAGCTGGTTGCGTGCCGCCAGCAAGGCCTCGTGGCCCATGCCGCTGCGGTCTTGCAAGCGAAAGCTAAAGCCCGAGGCGCTGCCCAGCTCCGGGATGGGCGGCGGGCTGAGCGGAAAAATCACCGCGTCGCGCACGCCCGACAGGGCCATGAAGGCGCGCCCGGCCAGTGCCTGCGCACTGCTTTCGGGTGCGCTGCGCTCGCTCCAGTCGGTCAGGGTCACGAAGGCCAGCGCGGCGTTTTGGCCTTGGCCCGAGAAGCTGAAACCCAGCACGCCCACCATGCTCTCGACCTCGGGCTGCGCAAGCATGAACTGCTCCACTTGCTGCATCACCGCTTGGGTGCGCTCTTTGGAGGCCCCGGGTGGCAGTTGCACATTGACCAGCAGCGAGCCCTGGTCTTCGTTGGGCAGAAACGACGCCGGCAGGCGCTGGTAGGCCAGCAGCGCCAGCGCGATCAGCAGCGCGTAGACGAGCATGGTGCGCCCGGGCCGGCGCAAAATCCAGCCGAGTGCGACCAGATAGCGCTGCGTGCCGGCGTCAAAGCGCCGATTGAAAGCGCCAAAAAACCCGCGCTGCGCGCCGTGTTGCGGCAGCGCCTGCTTGAGCACCAGGGTGCACAGCGCCGGGGCCAGGGTGAGGGCCAGAAAGGTGGACAAGCTCACCGACAGCGCCAGCACCACGGCAAACTGGCGCAAGATGTTGCCCATGGCGCCATCGAAAAACGCCAGCGGCACGAACACCGACAACAGCACCGCCGTGGTGCCGATGATGGCACCCGAGATCTGCTTCATGGCCTTGATCGCGGCCTGGCGCGCGGCCAGCCCTTCTTCGCGCATCAGGCGCTCCACGTTTTCGACCACCACGATCGAGTCGTCCACCACGATGCCGATCACCAGCACCATGGCAAACAAGGTCAGCACGTTGATCGAGTAGCCCAGCGCCAGCAGCCCGGTCATGGCCCCCAGCAGCGTGATCGGCACCACGATGGCCGGAATCAGGGTGTAGCGCCAGCTCTGCAAAAACAGAAAGATCACCGCCACCACCAGCACCAGCGCCAGCGCCAAGGTGAGCACCACTTGCTGCACCGACAGCGCGACGAAGCGCGAGGTGTCGTAGGGGATGGTCCACTGGATGCCCGCGCCCAAGTGCGGTTCGAGCCGGGCGAGCTCGGCGCGCACCGCTTGGGCGGTGGCCAGCGCGTTGCCATCGGCGGCGAGCTGGATGCCGATGCCCAAGGCCGGCTGGCCGTTGAGGCGAGCGCTGGTGGCGTAGAGCTGGCCCCCGAGTTCGACCCGGGCCACATCGCGCAGGCGCACGGTGGAGCCGTCGGGGTTGGCGCGCAGCAGCAGGTTTTCAAATGCGGCCACGCTGCTCAGTTGGCCATCCACGCGCACGGTGGCCACCATGCTCTGCCCGGCCACGCTCGGCAGCGCCCCGATTTCGCCCGCCGCCACCTGCAGGTTTTGGCTGCGGATGGCGCTGAGCACGTCGGCGCTGCTCAGGCCCAGGCTTTGCAGCCGCACCGGGTCGAACCAGACCCGCAGCGCCTGCTCGGAGCCAAACAGCAGCACCCGGCCCACGCCGGGCACGCGCTGCAGCGCGGGCACCAGGGTGCGCGCCGCTTGGTCGCCCAGCGCGTACAGGTCGGGCTGCGCGTCGCTGCTGCTGAGCATCATGAAGAGCAAAAAGTTGTTGTTCACCTCCTCGACGCGCACGCCTTGCTGCACCACGCTGGCGGGCAGGCGCGGCAAGGCGCGGTTGAGGCGGTTTTGCACATCCACCTGCGCCATGCGCACGTCGCTGCCTTGCTCAAAGCTTAAGGTCAGGCTGCCGCTGCCGTCGGCTTGGGCCACCGACTCCATGTACATCAGGCCGGGCGAGCCGTGCATTTCGCGCTCAATGATGGCCAGCACGCTGTCTTCGAGCGTCTGCGCCGAAGCGCCCGGAAAGGCGGTGGCGATCTGGATCGCCGGCGGGGCCACCGCCGGGTACTGCTGGATCGGCAGTTGGGTCAGCGACAACGCGCCCGTGGCGGCGATGAAGAGCGCGATCACCCACGCAAAAATGGGGCGGTCTATAAAAAAACGCGACATATGCGGCCCTGTGCTTTAGCGTGAGGTGGCTGGCGCTGCCGGAGCCTGCCAGGGCACTGGGCGCACCGTGGCACCAGGGGCTGCGCGCTGAAAGCCTTCGACGAGCACGCGCTCGCCGCTGGTCAGGCCAGAGAGCACCAGCACCTGCCCGCGCTCCGTAGGCCCTACTTGCACCGGGCGCATAGCCACTTGGTCGGACGCATCGACGATCAAAACGTGTGCCCCAGCGGGGCCGTGCTGCAGCGCTTGCAGCGGCAGCGCCACCGCCGCCGCTTGGGTTTGTGCCAGCCGCACGCGCACAAACAGGCCCGGCATGAGCAGGCCGTCTGGGTTGGGCACCACGGCGCGCAGCGTCACTTGGCCGCTGCTGGGGTCTGCATTGAGGTCGGTAAACAGCAGGCGCCCGGGGTGCGGGTGCAGGCTGCCGTCTTCGAGCACCAGCGTTACCTGGGCGGCTGCGGCGCTGGCGCGCTGCTGCTGGCCGCCTTGCAAGGCGCGCTGAAGCGCCAGCACCTCGGTGGCGCTGCGGGTGAAGTTGACGTAGAGCGAGTCGGTCTGCTGAATCAGCGCCATGGGGGTGGCGTCGCCTTGGCCGACCAGCGCCCCTTCGCTCACCAGGGCGCGGCCCACGCGGCCCGCGATCGGGGCCGTTACGTCGGCATGGCTGCGCTGGATGCGCGCCGTTTGCACCGCCGCCTGGGCTTGCTCGAGCTCGGCTTGGGCCAGCTTGAGCCCGATTTCGGCGTTGACCAACTCTTGCTGGCTGATGGCTTGCTCGGCCGCCAGCGGGCGGTTGCGCTCCAGCACCGACCGCGCTTGGCTGAGCTGGGCTTCGGCCCGGCTCTGCTGGGCGCGGGCGCTGGCTAGGGCGGCGTCGGCGCTGGCGGGGTCGATGCGAAACAGCACCTGGCCGGCGCGCACTTGGCTGCCTTCGGTGAACAGCCGCTGCTGCACGATGCCGCTGGTGCGGGCCCGCACCTGGGCCGTGCGCTGCGCTTCGAGGCGCCCGGGCAATTCGACTGTCAGCGCCGTGGCGGCACTTTGCACCTCGATCACCGCCACTTCGGGTGCGGGCGGTGCGGCGGCGGCCCCGGGCGCAGAGGCGGTTTCGCTGCAGCCCGACAGGGCCAAGCCGAGCAGCCCCAGCAGCCCCAGCGCCAGCCAGCGCGCAGTGGGTGTCGAGGTGGGGGTGGGGAAAAAAGGGCGCGCCGGTGCACGCAAGCGGTGGGTGGAGGCGGGCATGGGGATGGGGTGAACGGGTGTAAACAAGGGAAAGCCAATGCGACAGCGCCGTAATATACATCCAAACATGTACGTATGTATGTGAAAATCGCCCGACCTCGGCTAAAATAGCCGCCACACCGCCGCCAGACATGCCCCGCAAAACCAAAGCCGAAGCCGAACTCACCCGCCAGCGCTTGCTCGACGCGGCCGAGCTGCTGTTTCTCGAGCGCGGCGTGTCGCGCACCCCGCTGCACGAGATCGCGGCGGCGGCCGGTGCCACCCGGGGGGCGATTTACTGGCACTTCAAAGACAAGGCCGAGCTCTTCAACGCCATGATGGAGCGCGCCACGCTGCCGCTGGAGCAGGCCTTTGCCGACCTCGACCGGCAAGGGGTGGACGCGCTGCTGCGCTTGCGCGACCTGTATGCGGCCCTGTTGGGCGCCCTGAGCGCGACGGTGCACGATGCGCGCACACAGCGCGTGTTTGCCATTGCCACCCTGAAGATCGAGTTCGTTTCCGAGCTCGCTGCGGTGTTTGAGCGCCGCCGCGAGTGCCTGCAGCAGGCCGTTGCGCAGACGCAGCAGGTGCTGGAGGCGGTGTGCGCCGCCACCGGACGCGCCCTGCCCATGCCCGCCGATCAGGCCGCCGAAGCCCTGTTTGTGGTGTTCGACGGGCTGATATCCAACTGGCTGATCGACCGCAGCCGCTTCGATTTGCAGCAGCTGGGAGAGCAGACGCTGCGCGTGTTTTTCCGCGGCTTGGGGCTCGACGACTTGCTCAACCCTTGAGCAGCTTAAACACGGCGGTGCTGGCGCGCCAGTTGGGGGCCCAGCGCAGTTCGCGCCCCTCGTGCAGGCCAAAGCAGTCGCTCACATGCAACCCCAAGCGCTGCGCCAGCACCTCGAAGTCGGTGTAGGTGCCGACACGGATGTTGGGCGTGTCGTACCACTGGTAGGGCAGGCGTTTGGTTACCGGCATACGGCCTTGCAGCACGCGCAAGCGGTTGGGCCAGTGGGCAAAGTTGGGAAAGGCGACGATGGCGGCGCGGCCCACGCGCGCGGTCTCGCGCAGCATGACTTCGGTGTTGCGCAGGTGTTGCAGGGTGTCGATCTGCAGCACCAGGTCGAAGCTGTCGTCTTCGAACATCGCCAGCCCGTCTTCGAGGTTGAGCTGCAGCACGTTGATGCCGCGGCGCAGGCACAGCTGCACCTTGGCGTCGTCGATCTCGACGCCGTAGCCGCTGCAACCCCGGTGCTGGCGCAGGTGCGCGAGCAAGGCGCCGTCGCCACAGCCCAGATCGAGCACGCGCGCGCCCGTGGGCACGAGGCGGGCGATGGATTCCAGCAGCAGGCGGTCGCTCATGGGGTGGCCCGCCCGCTGTGTTGCCCCAGCCCGGCCCCCGCCAGCCCCAGGGTGGGGGCGATTTGCTGCTCGAAGTAGCTGCGCACGGCGGCGTGGTAGCGCGGGTCGTCGAGCAAAAAGGCGTCGTGGCCGTGCGGCGCGTCGATCTCGGCGTAGCTCACGTCGCGCTTGTTGTCCAGCAGCGCCTTGACGATCTCGCGCGAGCGCGCCGGGGCAAAGCGCCAGTCGGTGCTGAAGCTGATGAGCAAAAAGCGCGCCTCGGTGCGCGCCAGTGCCGCGCTCAAGTGCCCGTCGTAGTCGCGCGCCGGGTCGAAATAGTCGAGCGCCCGGGTGATGAGCAGGTAGGTGTTGGCGTCGAAGTAGTCGCTGAACTTGTTGCCTTGGTGGCGCAGGTAGCTCTCGATCTGGAACTCGACCTCTTGCGTGCTGTAGCGGTAGGCCAGGCGCTCGAGCGCATCGAGCGTGGCGGGGTCGGGGGCGTCGGTGGAGTCTGAGGGTTTGGAGGCGCCGGCGGCATGGGTGAGATCGGCCAAGGCCTGCAGGCGGCGGCCAAACTTCTCGTTCATCACATCGTCGCTCAGGTAGGTGATGTGGCCGATCATGCGCGCGATGCGCAAGCCCCGGCGCGGCTTGGTGCCGTGGCGCAGGTAGTGGCCGCTGTGGAAGTCGGGGTCGGTGACGATGGCGCGCCGCGCCACTTCGTTGAACGCGATGTTTTCGGCCGTGAGGTTGGGCGCGCTGGCCACCACCACCGCATGGCGCACGCGCCGTGGGTATTGCAGCGTCCACGACAGCGCCTGCATGCCGCCCAAGCTGCCGCCGATCACGGCCGCGAGTTGCTCGATGCCCAGCGCGTCGAGCAAGCGCGCTTGGGCATTGACCCAATCCTCGACCGTGACCACCGGGAAGTCGGCGCCCCAAGGCTGACCGGTGGCCGGATTCAGGTGCGTGGGCCCGGTGCTGCCAAAGCAGGAGCCTAGGTTGTTGACGCCGATGACGAACCAGCGCTCGGTGTCGATGGGCTTGCCGGGGCCGATGAGGTTGTCCCACCAGCCTTCGCTTTTGGGAATGGGGGCGCCGTTGGCGTCGGCGTGGCGGCCGGCCACGTGGTGGCTGGCGTTGAGGGCGTGACACACCAGCACGGCGTTGGAGCGCGCGGCGTTGAGCTGGCCATAGCATTCATAGACCAGATCGAAGGCGGGCAGCACGGCGCCGCTGCTCAAAGGCAGCGCCTGACTGAAGTGCAGCGTTTGCGGGGTGGCGATCACGGTCTGTAGAAATGCGCTGGCAAAGGAGTCCCCAAAGGGAAAAAGCTTGGCGCGCAGTATAGGGGATGGGTGGCGGCTGTTGTGGCTTCGCAACGAAAGCGGGGCGCCAGCCACCCAATCTGTGCTCGAAGATTAGGGCTTTCCCGATTTTGCGGCGTTTGGGCCAAAACTTCTTGGTCTTTTAGAGCGGGAGGCGCATAATCTGGCCTCGCAGAGCACCCACGGGTGGGCTGCGCTTTCCAGGTGATCGGTTTTTTCGCGTGCCACTGCAGCCAGCCAAGTGCTATCTTCGTGCCAACGGGGTGCCAATCGCTATTGTTTTTTTTGTGTTTTCAGGAGTCCCGGTTCAATGGGCAACAAACTGTACGTCGGCAATCTTCCCTACACGGTGCGCGACGAAGATTTGCAAAAGGCTTTTGGCGAGTTCGGCCAAGTAAGCAGCGCTAAAGTCATGATGGAGCGCGACACCGGTCGCTCCAAAGGCTTTGGTTTCGTAGAAATGGGCAGCGATTCTGACGCCCAATCGGCGATCGAAGGCATGAACGGCCAGTCGCTTGGTGGCCGCAGCTTGGTGGTCAACGAAGCGCGTCCGATGGAGTCGCGTCCGCCCCGCAGCGGTGGCGGCGGCTTTGGCGGCGGCGGTGGTGGTGGTGGTTACGGCGGTGGTGGTGGCGGTGGTCGTCGCGAAGGCGGCGGTGGCGAAGGCCAGTTCCGCAGCCCCTACGGCGGCGGTGGTCGTCGCGAAGGCGGCGGCGGCGGTGGCCGCGGCTACTGATCACCCACCCCTGATCGCTAAAACCGCAGCAACTGGTCGCTCGCGACCAGCCTGAGCGTTTTATCAACCCCGCAAGCCTGCTTGGTTTGCGGGGTTTCGTATTTCTGGCTCGTTGTAAGGCTTATTGGGTTGTCTTTTTGGGGCTGCCCTATTGAGCGGGGGGCGCCAGGGTGGCGCGCACTTGGCCCTGCAACTCGAGCTGGCCCGTGCCTTGGTTGTACTGCATGCGCTGGGCCCGGAGCAGGTGCGTTCCACGCCGGATTTCGACGGGCTGATCCGACTCGATCCGGTTGGCTTGGGTGTAGAGCGTCAGCGCTTGGCTGCGAAATTCTTGCTCGGGCACGGCGGCTTGCGTGGCGGTGGCGGCGCGCGCCGGACGCAGCAGCACCACGTTGCCGCTGAGGCGGTGCACGGTGCGGTCGGTGGTGCTCTCAAGGCGATCGGCTTGGGCAAAGCTCAAGTGGCCTTGGGCGTCGCGCTGCTGCAGGCGCACTTGCTCGACCACCAAGCGCGCGGCGCCCGGATAATGGTGAAGCTGTACGCCTTCGATTTTGAGCAGCAGCTGCCCGTCGGGGCCGAAGTCGCGCAGCAAAAAATCCTGCATCACGGCGCCGGGGCCCGTTACCGGCGCGCGCGCCGCGGGCGGTTCGGCCGGCGCGGGGCTCTGGCCAATGATCCAGTAACTGCCCAGCGCCAGCAGGCCCATGAGGATCACGGGCAGGTACAGCGAGGCGTGGTCCCAAGCGCGCTTGAGCAGCCGCGCCGGGTCGCGCCCCAGCGCGCGGGCTGGCACGGTTGCAAGCACAGGCGCGGGCCCCAAGCTAGGGCGGGGGTTCAAGCACCGGCCTCCTGCAGCAAGCGGGCGTAGTGGCCGCTGGCCACCAGCAGCAGGTCGCAGAGCTCGCGCGCAGCGCCGTGGCCGCCTGCCGCTTGCGTGGTGTGGTGCGCCACCTGCCGCACCTCGGGGTGGGCCTGCGGCGGCGCCACCGCCAGCGCGCAGCGGCGCAACAGGGGCAGGTCGGGCCAGTCGTCGCCCATGGCGGCGGCCTCGTGCCAGCCCAGGCCCAGCGTGCTCAACAGGCTTTCGGCGGCGGGCTTTTTGATTTCACAGCCCAACCGGCTGTGCTTCACGCCCAGCGCCTGCAAGCGGGTGCGCAAGGGGGCCGAGTCGCGGCCGCTCACCACCGCCACCTCGATGCCGGCGCGCTGCAGCAGCTTGATGCCGTGGCCGTCGAGGCTGTGGAAGCGCTTGAGGGTCTCGCCCGCGTCGCTGAAGTACAGGCCGCCGTCGGTGAGGACGCCGTCGATGTCGAAAAACACCACCCGTATGCCTTGGGCGCGCAGCAACACAGCGGGGTCGAACTGCAGGCTGGGGCGCAACGCCGGCAGGGCGGGGTCGATCGAGGGGGCCGGCTGCGCCGCGACTGGATAGGGTGTAGAGGACATGAAGTGGGCTTGGCGGTGGGCGTAGGAATCAAATCACCTTGGCGCGCATCAGGTCGTGGCTGTTGAGGGCGCCGCACAGGCGGCCAGCGTCATCGACCACCAGCACGCTGGTGATGCGGTGCGTTTCCATGCGCTCGGCGGCCTCGACCGCCAGCGCCTGCGGGCGCACGGTGTGCGGGTCCGGGTGCATGATCTGTTCGGCGCGCAAAGATTGCAGGTCGGCGCCGCGCTCGATCAGGCGGCGCAAGTCGCCGTCGGTGAAGATGCCCACGGGCACGCCGTCGGCGTCCACCACGGCGGTGGCCCCTAACCCTTTGGCGCTGATCTCGCGCATGATCTCGGGCAGGCGCGCCTGCAGGCCCACGCGCGGGGCTTGCTCGGCCGGGCGCATCACGTCGGCCACTAGGGTGAGCAGCTTGCGCCCGAGCGCGCCGCCGGGGTGCGAGCGGGCAAAGTCTTCGGCCTTGAAGCCGCGCGCGTCCAGCAAGGCCACGGCGAGCGCGTCGCCCATCGCCAGTTGGGCGGTGGTGCTGGCGGTGGGGGCGAGGTTGTGCGGGCAGGCTTCTTTGGCCACGCTGGTGTCGAGCAGCACGTCGGCGTGGCGGCCTAGGTTCGAGTCGGCGCGGCCGGTCATGGCCAGCAGCGGCACCCCCATGCGCTTGATCAGCGGCAAGATGGCGCTGAGCTCCTCGCTCTCGCCGCTGTTGCTGATGGCCAGCAACACGTCGGCGCTGGTGATCATGCCCAAGTCGCCGTGGCTGGCTTCGCCTGGGTGCATGAACAGCGCCGGGGTGCCGGTGGAGGCCAGGGTGGCGGCGATCTTTCGCCCCACGTGGCCGCTTTTGCCCATGCCGCTCACCACCACGCGGCCACGGCAGGCCAGCATGCGCTCCACCGCCTGCACGAAGCGGGTGTCGAGCCGCTGGGCCATGTCGTGCAGCGCCTGCGCCTCGATGGCCAGCGTGTCGCGCGCCAGTTGCAGCAGGCGCTGCGCGGACGCCGGGGCGCTGGTGTGCGCGGGGTACTCGGCTTGATCGGGGTGGGGCAGCAAAGCGGGGGCGGCGTGGGGTTGCGTCTGGGCCATGTTTGGATTATCAACCAGAGCAAATCAAGAGGCGCTGGCGCATCGGTTGGGCTGCGGTTTTCGCTTCATAATCGTCGGATGGACACTTCCGCTTACCTCAAGGCCCACATTCGCACCGTGCCCGACTGGCCGGCCCCCGGGGTGCAGTTTCGCGACATCACGCCGTTGCTGCAAGACCCCAAGGTGTTTCGGGTCTTGATCGACGTTTTTGTGCACCGCTACATGGCGCGCGGCCAGCGCCCCGACGTGGTGGCGGGGCTGGACGCACGCGGTTTCATCATCGGCGCGGTGCTGGCCTACGAGCTGGGCGTTGGCTTCGTGCCCATCCGCAAAAAGGGCAAACTGCCCTACACCACCGTGCAGGAAAGCTACGAGCTGGAATACGGCAGCGCCACCGTGGAACTGCACACCGACGCGGTGCAAAAGGGCGAGCGCGTGCTGCTGATCGACGATCTGATCGCCACCGGTGGCACCATGCTGGCAGGCAAGCGCCTGCTGGAAAAGTTCGGCGCGCAGGTGCTCGAGGGCGCGGCGATCGTGGCGCTGCCCGGGTTGGGGGGCGTGCAGCGCTTGCGCGACAGCGGCTTGGCCCTGCACACTTTGGTCGAGTTCGACGACGCCTGAGCCGATTTTCGCAAGCCCGATTGGCGCTCAGTAACTGACAGAAATTTTTGCTATATTAGCACCATTTTATGGAGTTTGCATGAATACCTTTGAGCAATCCCCGTCCCAGGCCAAGCGCGGCGCTGCAGGTGCCGCTGGCGGCAGCGCCGAATACCTGAGTTTTAGGCTCGGTGCCGAGGAATACGGCATCGACATCCTGCGGGTGCAAGAAATCCGCTCGTTCGAAGAGCCCACGCGCATTGCCAACTCGCCGCCGCACCTCAAGGGCGTGGTCAATCTGCGCGGCGTGATTGTGCCGGTGGTCGATCTGCGCATCAAGCTCGGCTGCGAGAAGATCGAATACAACAGCTTTACGGTGGTGATCGTGCTCAACGTCAAGGGCCGGGTGGTGGGCGCGGTGGTCGATTCGGTTTCCGATGTGCTGGAACTGGCGCACGACCAGATCCGCCCGGCGCCCGAGATGGCCAACGCTGCGGTGGACACCACCTTCATCACCGGCATTGCCAGCGTGGGCGAGCGCATGCTGATTTTGATGGACATCGAAGCCCTGATGGCCAGCGCCGACATGGGGCTGATCGACAGCCGGGCCTGACCATGGACGGCACCGCCCTGATGCGCCTGTTTTCCATCCGCTTGCGCATGATCGGCGCGATCGGGGTCGTTTTTGCTTTGCTCATGCTGCTGGGGGCGGCTGGTTGGTGGGGTATTCAGAGCCTGATCGGCGTGCAAAACGAGCTGCTGCAACTGGCTCAGCAAGGCGCGCAGACCGAGCAGGCACGCGCGGCGCTCGAGCTGCTTGCGGCCGAGGCGGCCAGCAGCGCCAGCTGGGCGCTGTGGTTGTTTTTGGGTGTTTTGTGCTTGGCCGTGCTGGTGGTCATGCCCTCGACCCTGCTCAATATGGTGAGCATCACGCGGCCGCTGGAGCAGGCGCAGGGGCTGGCGGTGGCGATTGCCCGCGGCGACCTGAGCACCACACCCGACCTGAACGGGCGCGACGAAATCGCCGAGCTCATGCGCAACCTCGCCGACATGCAGGCCTCGCTGGCGCGCACGGTGGGCGAGGTGCGCCAGGCGGCCGAGAGCATCCACCAAGCCAGCAGCGAGATCGCCAGCGGCAACCAGGACCTGAGCCAGCGCACCGAGCAGACGGCCAGCAACCTGCAGCAAACCGCCAGCAGCATGGATCAGATCACAGTAGCTGGGCAGCAATCGAGCCAGGCGGCGCAGTCGGCCCTGGGTTTGGCGCAGGACAATGCCAGCGTGGCCGAACGGGGCGGAGAGGTGGTGGGCCAGGTGGTGCGCACCATGGATGCAATCAACCAAAGCAGCCAGAAGATACACGACATCATCGGCGTGATCGACGGCATTGCCTTCCAGACCAACATCTTGGCCCTGAATGCGGCAGTAGAGGCGGCACGCGCTGGCGAGGCTGGCCGTGGTTTTGCCGTGGTGGCAACCGAGGTGCGCTCGCTGGCCGGGCGCAGCGCGGCAGCAGCGCGCGAGATCAAGCAGCTCATAGGAGCCAGCGTCGAAACCGTTGCAGCCGGCTCCAAGCTGGTGCACCAAGCCGGCACCAACATCCGCGAAATCGTGGCCAACGCGCACAAGGTCTCGGCTTTCATCACCGAGATCAGCAGCGCCAGCGGCGAGCAGGCCAGCGGCCTGTCGTCGGTCAACGGCGCAGTGGCCCAGCTCGACCAGATGACACAGCAAAACGCCGCTTTGGTCGAGCAAAGCGCCGCAGCCGCCCAAGCCTTGAGCGACCAGGCGCAGCGCTTGAGCGAGCTGGTGGCGGTATTTCGTTTGCAAGACGCCGCGCACCCCGGCCACCCGCCGCTGCAGCGCACCGCGACCCGCGGGCATGGAAAAGCCTCGGGCTACCAGGGCGCAGAGCGGCGCTTGACCATGCCTGGGCGGTGAGCTAGGGCGGAGTTGCTATCTATTTATAACGTCGAGGATTTTTAGATGTCTCAAAACGCTTACGCAGCCGAGCTGCAATCCCGCGGCCTGTTGGGCACGGTGCAGCGGCGCCTGAATGGTGCTTTTGCTGGTATTTTGCTGCTGTTTGCAGTGGTTTTGGCTGCTACGGTCTGGAAGGCAGAGCTGGTGCGTGACTTGAGCCAGCAAATGCGGGTCAAAGCCAGCAAGCTGGAGCTGGCCAGTGAATGGCTGGCCAACATACGCCAAAATTCAGCACGCTCGCTGGCGGTGGCAGTGTCGCCGGGCACCGAGGTGCTCGAGTTTTTTCGCGCTGCCATGGCCCAAACCATGCGCGACACCACCGCCACCCAAACGGAATTCTTGGCACTGGCTGAGGGAGACGCCGACTCGCTGCAGCGCGCCGGCGTGGTGGTCGAAGTGCGCACGCAGTGGCTGGCTGCCCAAGATGCCGTCAACCAGCTCAAGGCCGCCGGCGACGATGCCGCCGCACGGGCGCTGATCGACAGCCAGTTTTTGCCCCTCACCAACCGCTACGTGGAGGTCACGCAGGCGCTGGTCGATGGTGAGTTGGCGTCGATGGCGGCGTTGCAGGCGCAGATTCAGGCCGAATTCCGAGCCCTGTACCTGTTGGTTGGGGTGCTTTTTGTGGCGGCTCTGCTCATTTCTGTGCTGTTGGCGTGGCGCATCGGGCGCTCGATCGGCGCCCCGATTCAACAAGCGGTGGAGTTGGCGCAAGCGGTGGCCCAAGGGGATTTGACGCGCAGCGTAACCAGCAACCGCACCGATGAGCTGGGCGATTTGTTGCGGGCATTGGCAGCCATGAAGGTGTCTTTGCTCGACATCGTTGGCAAAGTGCGCCAGGCCAACGACAGCATTGGAACCGCATCCGAAGAAATCGCCAACGGCAACCAAGACTTGAGCCGGCGCACCGAGCAAACCGCCAGCAACCTCGAAGAAACCGCCTCCAGCATGGAGCAGCTCACGGCCACGGTCAAGCAGACAGCGGATTCGGCGCGCCAAGCCAACCAGTTGGCAGCCAGCGCGGCGCAAGTGGCACAAAAAGGCGGCGCGGTGGTGGGGCAGGTGGTGCACACCATGAACGACATCAGCTCCAGTAGCCAGAAAATCTCTGACATCATCGGCGTCATCGATGGCATCGCGTTCCAGACCAACATTTTGGCGCTCAATGCCGCAGTGGAAGCGGCGCGGGCGGGCGAGCAAGGGCGCGGCTTTGCCGTGGTGGCCTCTGAAGTGCGCAGCCTGGCTGGACGCAGCGCCGAAGCCGCCAAAGAGATCAAGGCCCTGATTGGTGCCAGCGTCGAAAAGGTGGACAGCGGCAGCCGCCTGGTGCAGGAGGCGGGTGCTACCATGAACGAAATCGTCACCAGCGTGCAGCGCGTGAGCGACATCATCGGCGAAATCACGGCCGCAGCGGCCGAGCAGAGCGAGGGCATCGGTCAAGTGAACGTGGCGGTGAACCAGCTCGACCAGATGACGCAGCAAAACGCCGCGCTGGTCGAGCAAAGCGCAGCCGCCGCCGAGAGCCTGCGCGACCAGGCCGGGCGCTTGGCTGAGGCGATCGGCTCCTTCCGCACCGGCGCCGAGGGCGGCTCTGCGGCGCAGGCCGGCGCGTTAGCGCTGCGCGCGCGCCCAGCCGCCACGGCGACAGCGGTCGAAGGGAGTGCTTTGGCTGCAACATCCGGCCGAGCGCAGCCCCCCGCTAGGCAGTCCGCAGGACGCAGCGCTTTTGCGTCCGGGCCCGCCGCCGCCCCACTGCCCAAGCCGCAAGCGCACCCGAGCGCCTCGGCCAAGGCGCTGCCCGCAGCTGCGCCGGCCGCTGCCAAAGCCCAGGCCTCAGCGCCGGCCCGCAGCCCAGCCCAACCTGCCCCGTTGGCCCCCAAGGCCTTGCCCAACCGCAACAGCGCCAAAGCCAGCCCCAAAGCGGCCAACAACACCGAGGGCGAGTGGGAGAGTTTTTGAAGCCTTGATGGGTTAAAGTCGGGCCATGGTTCCTCATCTAGTCACTGCCCTGACCGGCCCCATCAACGAGCTCGAGCAGCGCGTGCTCGAGTCCACCCCCGTGATCGAGCGCTGGTTCCGGCTCGAGTGGATGGAGCACACGCCGCCGTTTTACAGTTCGGTCGATATCCGCAACGCCGGCTTCAAACTGGCACCGGTGGACACCAACCTGTTCCCGGGCGGCTGGAACAACCTCACGCCCGAGATGCTGCCGCTGGCGGTGCAGGCGGCGATGGCGGCGATCGAAAAAATCTGCCCCGAGGCCAAAAACCTGCTGCTGGTGCCCGAAAACCACACGCGCAACATGTTCTACCTGATGAACGTGGCGCAGCTGCAGAAAATCTTTTATCAGGCCGGCCTCAATGTGCGTCTGGGTTCGCTCAGCCCCGAGCTCAAAGCGCCCGTGACCATCGACCTGCCCAACGGCGAGCAGGTGCGCATCGAGCCGCTGCTGCGCCAGGGCAAGCGTGTCGGGCTCAAGCACTTCGACCCCTGCACGGTGCTGCTCAACAACGACCTGAGCGCCGGCGTGCCCGGCATTTTGGAAGACTTGCACGAGCAGTACCTGTTGCCGCCGCTGCACGCCGGCTGGCATGTGCGCAAAAAAAGCCAGCACTTTGCCGCCTACGAAGCGGTGGCCAAGCGCTTTGGCAAGCTGCTGGGCATGGACCCGTGGCTCATCAACCCGCTCTTCAACCACTGCGGGCAGGTCAATTTTGCCGAAGGCACCGGGATGGAGTGCCTGCAGAGCAACGTCGATGCGCTGCTGGGCAAAATCAAAAAGAAGTTCAAAGAATACGGCATCCGCGAGAAGCCCTTCGTCATCGTCAAGGCCGACAACGGCACCTACGGCATGGGCGTGATGACGGTGCGCGACGCCTCTGATCTGTCCGACCTCAACCGCAAGACCAAGAACAAGATGGCGGTGATCAAAGACGGCCAGCCGGTCTCGGACGTGATCATTCAAGAAGGCGTGCTGACGCACGAGCGCGTCAACGACGCCGTGGCCGAGCCGGTGGTCTATATGATGGACCGCTACGTGGTGGGCGGTTTTTACCGCGTGCACGCCGAGCGCGGCACCGACGAAAACCTCAACGCTCCCGGTTCCAGCTTTGCACCGCTGGCCTTCGAGAAAAGCGCGCAGCAGCCCCAGCCGGGGCAAAAGCCGGGGGCCAGCGTGCCCAATCGCTTCTACCTCTATGGCGTGATCGCCCGGCTGGCGATGCTGGCGGCGAGTTACGAGCTCGAAGCCACCGACCCCATGGCCGAGGAGCTCGACTGATGCGTGCGCAGCCCCGGCGGCTGCTGTGCGTGGCCGACGCGCTGGCCGGCTTCAAGATCGCCAAGGACAGCACCTTTGCCATGCTGCGCGAATGCCAGCGCCGCGGGCACGAGTTGGCGGTGTGCACAGCGGCCGATCTGCACTGGCAAAGCGGCGGCCCGGTGCAGGCGTGGGCGCAAGCCCTCGAGCTCACCGGCCACCCGAGCGACTGGTACCGGGTGGGTGCCCGCAGCGCGCTGGCGCTGCGCGACTTCGACGCCGTGCTGATGCGCGCCGACCCGCCCTTTGACAGCGAGTACTTCTACGCCACGCACCTGCTGCAGCAAGCCGAGCGCGAGGGCGCGCGCGTGTTCAACCGGCCGCAGGCGCTGCGCGAACACCCAGAAAAGCTGGCGCTGCTGGAGTTTGCCCAGTACGCCCCGCCCACGCTGGTGACGCGCTCTGCCGCGGCCATCCGCGCCTTTCACGCCGAGCAGCGCGACATCATCTTGAAGCCGCTCGACGGCATGGGCGGCATGGGGATTTTCCGCGTCGGCCCCGACGGGCTCAACCTCGGTGTCATCATCGAAACCCTGAACCGCCACGGCCAGTGCACGGTGATGGTGCAGCGCTTTTTGCCCGAAATCGCCCAGGGCGACAAGCGCGTGCTGCTGATCGGCGGCGAGGCGGTGCCCTTTTGTTTGGCGCGCATCCCACAAGGCGGCGAGGTGCGCGGCAACCTGGCCGCCGGCGGCAAAGGCGTGGCGCAGCCCCTGAGCGAGCGCGACTGGGCGCTGGCCCGCGCCATCGGCCCGCAGCTGGCGGCGCGCGGCTTGTTGCTGGTGGGCCTGGATGTGATCGGTGACTGCGTGACCGAAATCAACGTCACCAGCCCGACCTGCTTTCAGGAAATCACCGATCAAACCGGCTTCGACGTGGCGGCGCGCTTTGTCGATGCGCTCGAGCAGGCGCTGGGGTAGGCGCCGGGGTAGGCGCTGGGGTAGGGCGGGCGCTGTGGTGCTGGGCCCGCACGGTACTGCGGTTCAGACCCCGTCCAGCGGCAAGCCATCGACAAACACCTTGAGCTCGCCGGCGGCAAACGCGGTCCAGCGTTCGTCGCGCGTCAGCGGCGTGGTCACGACCACGGCGGCGCGGTCGCCGGGCTGGTTGACTTCGGCAAAGTTCACGGTCCAGTCCTCGTCCATCAGGGTGGCGTGGGCGAAGGGGTGCTGGCGCACCAGGTAGTGCAGCTGCGTGCTGCAGTGCGCCCACAGCGCCTGGCCGTTGGAGAGCAAAAAGTTGAAGCTGCCGTGGCGCCGCACCTGGGGCAGCAGCTCGCGCAGCGTGAGCGTGAGCTCGGGCACGCTGGGCAGGCTGGCGTGGGATTTGGCCAGCTCTTGCAGCAGCCAGCAAAAAGCGCGCTCGCTGTCGGTGTCGCCCACGGGGTGAAAGTGGCTGTGCAGGTGCGGGCGGTAGTCCTTCAGGTCGCCGTTGTGCGCAAACACCCAGTGCCGGCCCCAGAGCACGCGGCAAAAAGGGTGCGTGTTTTCCAGCCGCACCGCGCCTTCGGTGGCTTTGCGCACGTGGGCGATGATGTGCGTGCTCTTGAGCGGGTACTGGCGCAAAAAATTGGCCATGGGCGAGTGCGCGGCGCTTTCGCAATCCACAAACAGGCGCAGCCCCTTGCCCTCGAAAAAGGCGATGCCCCAACCGTCGCCGTGGTGGTCGGTGGCGCCGCCGCGGCGCTGCAGGCCGCTGAAGCTGAATTGGGCGTCGGTCGGGGTGGCGCAGTTGAGTCCGAGCAGTTGGCACATAGGCGTGTAGCGTAGCACGGCGCGCTAGGGTGCACGACGGCAATCGCGCCTGCACGCCAAGCGGCGCGCCTACAATCGCAGGCATGAACTTCGTCGAGATGCTGCATGCGGCCGAGCGCCGCCACCAGTCGCTGCTGTGCGTGGGCCTAGACCCCGACCCGGCGCGCTTTCCGCACGCTTGGCGCGGCGACCCGGCGCGCATTTACGACTTTTGCGCCGCCATCGTTGATGCCACCGCCGACCTAGCGCTGGCCTTCAAGCCGCAGATCGCCTACTTTGCCGCGCACCGCGCCGAAGACCAGCTCGAACACCTGCTGGCGCACATCCGCGTGGCGGCGCCGCACGTGCCCATCATCCTCGACGCCAAACGCGGCGACATCGGCAGCACCGCCGAGCAGTACGCACGCGAAGCCTTCGAGCGCTACGGCGCCGACGCCGTGACGCTGTCGCCCTTCATGGGCTTCGACTCCATTCAGCCCTACCTGCACTACCCCGGCAAGGGCGTGTTTTTGCTCTGCCGCACCAGCAACCCCGGCGGCGACGAGCTGCAAAACCAGCGCTTGGCCGATCTGCCCGGACAGCCGCTGCTGTATGAGCACATCGCTAGCTTGGCGCAGGGGCCGTGGAACCTCAGCGGCCAGCTCGGGCTGGTGGTGGGCGCCACCTACCCGCAAGAGATCGAGCGCGTGCGTGCCTTGGCGCCGACGCTGCCGCTGCTCATTCCCGGTGTGGGCGCGCAGGGCGGCGACGCCGCCGCCACGGTGCGTGCTGGCTGGCGCGGCGACGCCAGCCGCAGCCAAGCGCTGATCGCCGTCAACTCATCGCGCGCCATTCTGTACGCCAGCGCCGGCGACGATTTTGCCGTGGCCGCGCGACGCGAGGCCGAGCGCACGCGCGCGCTGCTGCAGGCGGCCCGGCCGTTGGGGCTGGGTTAGTCCAACACCACTCAATCGAGCAAGAACTCCATCTCGATGCCGGCGATGCACAGGCGGTCGTGGTGCGTCAGCGCCTTGGCCTGCCGCTGACCCAGCGTCTGGCCGTTGAGCACGGCGGGCGCGCCATCCACCCAGGTGAGGGCAAAGCTCGAATCGGCCAGACGGGTGATGGCAGCCACCGCCAGCCCCGGTTTGCCCAAGGTGGTGGTGGGTTTTTCGAGCGCCATTTCTTTGCCCGCTGCAGGGCCGCTTAGCACGCGCAAGCGCGCCCGCTGGGCTGGTGCGGGCGCCGCCACCAAAACCGCCTCATAGGTCGCAGTCGCAGCCGCCATAGAACCAAGCTTAGGTGGCACCCCAGCCAAGTCCTCAGACACCAAGCGCATTTGGCAGCGGCCGATTTCGATCAGGTCTTCGGGCCCCAAGCGCACGCTGTCGATGGCGTGGCCATTGACGTAGGTGCCGTTGGTGCTGTGCAGGTCGATCAGTTCGACGCCGTCGGGGTGCAGAACGAACACCGCGTGCTCGCCGCTCACGGCGAGGCTATCGACGACGATGTCGTTGTAGGGGCGGCGGCCCAGCGTGGTGCGGGGCTGCTCGAGCCGCACCAGCAAGGGCGCAGCGCCATCGAGGCGGATGCTCAGGGTGGGCATGGTGGGGTTGCGTCTGGCATTTCAACCCCCCATGCTACGCCAACTCAGCCTCTCAGAGCAGGCGCTTGAGCAGGCGCGCCATTTCGGAGGGGTTGCGCGTGATGGTGAAGCCGCATTCTTCCATGATCGCCAGCTTGGCGTCGGCGGTGTCGGCGCCACCCGCGATCAGCGCGCCGGCGTGGCCCATGCGCTTGCCTGCGGGCGCGGTGACGCCGGCGATGAAGCCCACCACCGGCTTTTTCATGTGCTGCTTGCACCACAGCGCCGCCTCGGCCTCATCGGGGCCGCCGATCTCGCCGATCATGATCACGGCGTCGGTGTCGGGGTCGTCGTTAAAGAGGCGCATGACGTCGATGTGCTTGAGGCCGTTGATCGGGTCGCCGCCGATGCCCACGGCGCTGCTCTGGCCCAGGCCGATTTCGGTCAGCTGCGCCACCGCTTCGTAGGTCAGGGTGCCCGAACGGCTGACGACGCCGATGCGCCCCTTGCGGTGGATGTGACCGGGCATGATGCCGATCTTGATTTCGTCGGGCGTGATCAGGCCTGGGCAGTTGGGGCCCAGCAGCAGCGTTTCTTTGCCGCCGGCGGCCACTTTGGCCTTCATTTTGTTGCGCACCATGAGCATGTCGCGCACCGGAATGCCTTCGGTGATGCAGATCGCCAGATCGAGGTCGGCCTCGACCGCTTCCCAGATGGCGTCGGCCGCGCCGGCGGGCGGCACGTAGATCACAGACACGGTGGCGCCGGTTTGGGCGGCGGCCTCTTTGACGCTGGCGTAGATCGGGATGTCAAAAATGCGCTCGCCGGCCTTTTTGGGGTTCACGCCGGCGACGAAGCACTGCTTGCCGTTGGCGTATTCTTGGCACTTTTCGGTGTGGAATTGACCGGTCTTGCCGGTAATGCCTTGGGTGATGACCTTGGTGTCTTGGTTGATCAGGATAGACATGGTGCGTTTCCTTGTGCGCGCTGCAATGGTTGAGGCGCTCAGGCCTGGACGGCAGCAACCACCTTTTGGGCGGCTTCGGCCATGGTGTCGGCGCTGATGATGGGCAGGCCCGATTCGGCCAGCATCTTCTTGCCCAGTTCTTCGTTGGTGCCCTTCATGCGCACCACCAGCGGCACGCTCAGGTTCACGGCGCGGCAGGCGGTGATGACGCCGGTGGCGATGGTGTCGCACTTCATGATGCCGCCAAAGATGTTGACCAAGATCGCCTTGACGCGGTCGTTCTTGAGCATGATCTTGAAGGCCTCGGTGACCTTCTCGGGCGTGGCGCCGCCGCCGACGTCGAGGAAGTTGGCCGGCTCGGCACCAAACAGCTTGATCGTGTCCATGGTGGACATGGCCAGCCCGGCGCCGTTGACCAAGCAGCCGATGTTGCCGTCGAGGCTGATGTAGGCCAAGTCAAACTTCGAGGCTTCGATTTCTGCCGGGTCTTCTTCGTCGAGGTCGCGCAGGGCGACGATCTCGGGGTGCCTAAAGAGCGCGTTGGCGTCGAAGTTGAACTTGGCGTCGAGCGCGATCAGTTGGCCGTTGCTGCTGCGGTTGAGCGGGTTGATCTCGACCAGCGAGGCGTCGGTCTCCATGTAGCAGCGGTACAGGTTCTGGCAGATCTCGACGAACTGCGCCTGCGAACCCGCCGGCATACCGATGCCTTGTGCCAGTTGCGCGCCTTGCTCGGGCGTGAGGCCAACGAGCGGATCGACAAAGACCTTGACGATTTTCTCGGGCGTGGCGTGCGCGACTTCTTCGATGTCCATGCCGCCTTCGCTGGAAGCGATGAACGCCACCTTTTGCGTGCCGCGGTCGGTCACGAGCGAGAGGTAGTATTCCTTTTGGATATCGGCGCCGTCTTCGATGTAGAGCCGGCGCACTTTTTGGCCACCTGGGCCGGTTTGGTGCGTGACCAGTTGCATGCCCAAGATGTCGGAGGCGCGGGCTTTGAGGTCGTCAAGGCTTTTGGCGACCTTGACGCCGCCGCCTTTGCCGCGGCCCCCGGCATGAATCTGGGCCTTGACCACCCACACCGGGCCGCCCAGTTTTTGCGCCGCTTCCACGGCTTCTTGCACCGTGAAAGCGGGGATGCCGCGCGGCACCGGAATGCCGAATTGGCGCAAGATATCCTTGGCTTGATACTCGTGAATTTTCATGAAAAGCGCTCTCTGTAAGAGTCAAACACAACACGTCCGCCCTGAGGGCAAGGTAGCGTGGGCATGTAAATCGGCCACGGTTACGGTGCAACAGGCCATAGGACACACGAAAGCCACACTGTATCATGCACCTGTGCCGCCAGCCTGATGCGAAACTGACGCCGTGGCGGGTTGGTGCCCCTAAAGTTCCTCCTTTGTCCCTCGTTCGGCCCTCTTTTTTTAATCCGCTCATGCCCCACATTTTTATAGACGGCGAGGCCGGCACCACCGGTTTGCAAATCCGCCAGCGCTTGGCCAATCTGCCGGCTGTGCAGCTGCTGAGCATTGCGCCCGAGCGGCGCAAAGACCCGGCCGTCAAGCGCGAGCTGATGGCGCAGGCCGATCTGGTGATTTTGTGCCTGCACGACGACGACGCGCGTGCCTCGCTGGCCCTGCTCGACGCGCTCAAGGCCGAGGGCGGCGCTGCCCCACGGGTGATCGACGCCTCGAGCGCGCACCGGGTGGCGCCGGGCTGGGTCTATGGCTTTGCCGAGCTCTGCCCGGGCCAAGCCGAGGCGATCCGGCGCGCCGAGCGCGTGAGCAACCCGGGCTGTTACGCCACCGGCGCCATCGCGCTGCTGCGGCCGCTGCTCGACGCCGGCTTGATTGCGCCCGATGCGGCGCTGTGCCTGCCCAGCGTGAGCGGCTACAGCGGCGGTGGGCGCACCCTGATCGAAGCCTACGAGTCCGGCCAAGCGCCCGCTTTTGAGCTCTATGCGCTGGGCTTGCAGCACAAGCACCTGCCCGAGATCATGGCCCACAGCGGCTTGCGGCGCGCGCCGTTGTTCGTGCCGGCGGTGGGCAACTTTGCCCAAGGCATGCTGGTGCAGCTGCCGCTGCACCTCGACGCCTTGCCTGGCCAAGTGCGCGCCGCCGACCTCGAGCAGGCGCTGCGCGCGCACTATGCGGGCTGCGACTGGGTGCGCGTGGGCACGCCCAGCCCCAGCGCCAAGCTCGACGCCGTGGCGCTGGCCGGCAGCGATGCGCTTGAGCTGTTCGTGTTTGCCAACGAGGCCCAGCGCCAAGCGCTGCTGGTGGCGCGGCTGGACAACCTGGGCAAAGGCGCCAGCGGCGCGGCGGTGCAAAACCTGCGCCTGATGCTGGGCGTTTGAGGCGTTAAGACGCGTTTCATTGCGTTTCATTGCGTGTTCAGGCGTCGAGCAGCACAGGGCCGTCGGGGCCGAGTTCCAGCCTAGCCGCCTGGCTGCGCACCAGTTCGTCGATGCGCTGCTGCACCCACGGGCGCAAATGCTGCCCCGCGCCGTGGCGCCGGTGCAAGTGCTGCAGATAGGGCGTGCCTTCGGCCCAAGCCAAAAAATCGGCCAGCGCGGCGCTCTGCCACTCGATCAGCCTGAACTTGAGCAGCACCTTGATCGCATACTCGCGGTGCCGCTCGGGTTGGGTGGCAAATTGCGCCAGCCGGCTGCGCGCGCGCTCCAGCGCCTGCGCCACGGCGGGCGCGCCGGCAATCAAGGCCCCGTGGCCGGGAATCACCAGCAGCGGTTGCAAGGCCTCGATGGCCTCGAGCGTGGCCGCCACTTCGGCAAAAGCGGGCTCGCCGTCGAGCTCCGGGAACACCACGCCAAAGCCGTTGGGCCACAGCGCGTCGCCGCTGATCAGCAGCCGCCGCTGCGGCTCGAACAGCAGCACCGCGTGCGGGTCGTGCCCCGGCGCGGCGTGGATCTGCCATGCGTGCCCGCCCAGCGCCAGCGCTTGGCCGGGTTGCAGCAGGGCATCAAAGGCAAAGCGCGGGCAGCGCTGACCGGTGGCGCGAAAGCTCAGGGCCGCTTCGTCCCAAGCGCGGGCGGCTTCGGCTTGGCCGGGCGGGATCCACGTCTGCACCCCGGCAAAGCGCGCCTGCAAGGCGGCGTTGCCGCCGCAGTGGTCGCTGTGCAAGTGGGTGTTGAGCAGTTGGCACAGCGGGCGGCCCTGCAGCGCCTGCTCGACCAGCGCCACGGTCTGGGCGGCGTGGCTGGCGTAGCCGCTATCGACCAGCGTGGCGCCCTCGGGGCCGTCGATCAGCACGTTGTTGGACGAGAGCCAGCCGCGCTCGAACACGCGCACGCCCGGGGGCAGGGCGTTGGCGGGCAGGGCAGTAGGAATCGGGGCGGTGGGAGTCGGGGCAGTGGACACGGTGGCGCTGGGGCTCATTTCTGGCGCAGTTCGCGGCGCAAGATCTTGCCCACGTTGCTCTTGGGCAGTTCGTCGCGGAACTCGATGTATTTGGGGCGCTTGTAGCCGGTGAGCTGCTCGTGGCAAAAGCGCAGCAGCGCTTCTTCGGTCAGGGTCGGGTCGCTGCGCACCACATAGGCCTTGATGGCCTCGCCGGTGCGCTCGTCGGGCACGCCCACGCAGGCGCATTCGAGCACCCCCGGGCACAGGGCGATCACCTGGTCGAGCTCGGCCGGATAGACGTTGAAGCCCGAAACGATCACCATGTCCTTCTTGCGATCGACGATGCGGATGAAGCCGCGCGCATCCATGATGCCCACGTCGCCGGTGCGCATGAAACCGTCAGCAGTAAACACCTTGGCGTTCTCTTCTGGCTTTTGGTAGTAGCCCGGCGTCACGTTGGGGCCGCGGATGCAGATCTCGCCCGGGCTGCCTGGCGCCAGATCGCGGCCCTCGTCGTCCTTGATGGCGATGTCGATGCTGGGCAGTGGCAGCCCGATGCTGCCGGTGAACTCGGTGCTGGTGACCGGATTGTTGGTGCCGATGGCGCAGGTTTCGCTCATGCCCCAGCCCTCGATCATGGGGCTTTTGGTGACCGCTTTCCACTGGCGCGCCGTGGCTTCCAAGGCCGCCATGCCGCCAGCCTGCGACAGCACCAGGTGCGAGCAATCGACCTGCTTGAAGCGCGGGTGGTTGAGCAGGCCGTTGAACAGCGTGTTGACGGCGGGCAGGAAGTGGAACGGACGGCTCTTGAGCACCTCGATGAACTTGCCGATGTCACGCGGGTTGGGGATCAGGGTGGCGTGCGAACCGTGGCGCAGCACCAGCAGCATCAGGGTGAGGGCAAAGATGTGGTAAAGCGGCAGCGCCATGATGTGGTTGGCGCGGCCGACGTCGCCGAGCTTGGTCAGGGCCGGGGTGAACCAGGCCTCGGCCTGCAAGGTGGCGGCGATCACGTTGCCGTGCGTCAGGATGGCGCCCTTGGACAGCCCGGTGGTGCCGCCGGTGTATTGCAAAAACGCGATCGAGTCGTGCGTGAGCGTGGGCCGCTGCAGGCGCAGGCTGCGGCCGCTTTTCAGCGCCTGTTTGAAGGGCACGATGGTGCGCCCTTCCAGCGGCAGGCGGTAGCGGGGCACCATTTTGGCCAGATGGCGCACGGCAAAGGTGAGCCAGCGCCCGTACCACCAGCCCAACAGTTCGCCCATGCTGGCCACGACCACGTGCTTGACCGGGGTGCGGCCGATCACCTCCTCGAGCACGTGGGCGAAGTTTTCCAGGATCACGATCGCTTCGGCGCCAGAATCCCGCAGCTGGTGCTCGAGCTCGCGCGCGGTGTAGAGCGGATTGACGTTGACGCAGGTGTAGCCGGCGCGCAACACCCCGGCCATGGTGATGGGAAACTGCGGCAGGTTGGGCAGCATGATGGCCACGCGCGCGTTTTCAGTCAGGCCAAGCGATTGCAGGTAAGCCCCCAGCGCCTGGCTCATCTGGTCGAGCTGAGCGTAGCTCATCCAGCGCTCCATGCAGACCGTGACCGGGCGCTGGGCGTGCTGGCGAAACGAATCCTCGAACAGCTCGTTGAGGCAGCGGTACTGCGACGCATCGATCGCGTGCGGCACGCCGGGAGGGTAGCTCTGAAGCCAGATTTTTTCCATGGGTCAAGCGGCAGGTGAGGAGGCGAGCTGGGCGCAAATTGGTGTTGCATTGTGTGCGCTGGAGCCAACAGCCGAATCAGGGCAAGCCCTTGGATGGTGTCGCGCCCGCAACAGTGGCGGGGCTCAATCCGTGGGCTCAGTGCACAAAATCAGGGAAAACCCTTATAGTTGAGCCATGTCAGTCACCGATCCAATCTTCAGCCCACCCCGCGCAAGGCCACGCGTGTGTGCTGCTTCGCGCCCAGCGGCGCCGATTGCGACCCTTGAGGCGGCGCAGCGGCCGGCGATTCTGCGCCACCTGCTGGCCTTGGACGAGCACGACCGTTATCTGCGCTTTGGTTATGCGGCCAGCGATGTGCACATCCGCCACTACGTTGAGGGTTTGCGCTTCGGCTGCGACGAAGTGTTTGGTATTTTTAACTGGCGCATGCGGCTGATCGCTATGGCCCATCTGGCTTACACGGTCCGCAGCCGCAGCGAACAATCGGCCGAGTTTGGTGTCAGTGTGGCTCCCCATGTGCGAGGGCGCGGTTACGGGGCGGTTCTGTTTGCACACGCCGTGCGTCATGCCCGCAACGAAGGCGTGGCGCAGCTGGTGATACACGCCCTGAGCGAAAACGCCCCCATGCTGGCGATTGCCCGCAATGCTGGCGCGAGCGTGCTGCGCGAGGGCAGTGAGAGCGAGGCGCGCTTGTTGTTGCCCCCGGCCGATTTCCACTCCAGCGCCAGTGAGTGGTGGCAAGATCGCCTAGCGGGCGGTGACTATGCCCTCAAAAACGCCCACTACCTACTGCGCCGCTGGGTGCGTCGTGGTCTCGGGCGTCAGCGTGCTGTTGTATCCTAGGGGCTGATCAACTACCAGGCACCCTTGTGTCCGAACCCTCTCCCAGTAGTTCGCCGCAGCGTCGGCTGCGGCACGTGGACCAGCGCGGTTTTTTTAAGCGGCTGGTGGAATTTCTCAACCCCGGCCCCGACTCCAAGGACGAACTGATCGAGACCTTGGCCGAGGCCGAGGACAACGCCATCATCAACGCCGAGTCGCGCGCCATGCTCGAAGGCGTGATCCGCATCGCCGACATGACGGCGGGCGACGTGATGGTGGCAGCCCCGCGCATGGACGTGCTCGACATCCACGCGCCTTTCAACGAGGTGCTCAACACCGTGATTTCCACCGCCCACTCGCGCTTTCCCGTCTTTGAGGGCGAGCGCGACCAGATCATCGGCATCCTCATGGCCAAGGATTTGCTCAAACTGCAGCGCGCCCCGGAGCTCAACCTGCGCGCCCTGCTGCGCCCGGCCACCTTCGTGCCCGAAAGCAAGGGCCTCAACGATTTGCTGCGCGAGTTTCGCGGCAACCGCAACCACCTGGCGATCGTGATCGACGAATTTGGCCGCGTCGCCGGACTGATCACCATCGAAGACGTGCTCGAAGAGATCGTGGGCGAGATCGAAGACGAGTTCGACGTAGAAGAAGACGAAGGCGACATCTTCACGCTGGCCGACGGCTCCTGGCGCATCAATGGCGACACCCCGATCGAGCGCCTCAACGAGCGCTTTGGCGTCGAGCTGCCGCGCAATGGCTTTGAAACCATCGGCGGTCTGGTGGCGCACGAGCTCGGCCACGTGCCCAAGCGCGGCGAAAGCCACGCCTTGGGCGGCTTGCTGTTTCGCTCCCAGCACACCCGCGGCGGCACGGTGGTCTGGTTCAAGGTCACGCGCCTCGAGGGAGCGCCTTGATGCGCGGCGCCTGGTCGGCGGCGCTGCTGCTGGCGGGTTGGGTGCAGGCGCTGGCCTTGGCGTGGCCGTTCCAGACGCTGGCGCTGGCCGGCTGGGGCCTGCACGCCGGCGAGCCGACGCCGCTGCTGCAGTGGCTGGCGCTGTGCGTGCTGGTGCTGGCCATCGTGCGCGCGCCCAGCCGGCGCCGGGCGGCGTGGCGCACCGGCCTGTTTGCGCTGGCGTGGCTGTGCGGCAGCTTTTGGTGGCTGTTCGTGTCCATGAACACCTACGGTGGCATGGCGGTGCCGCTGGCGGCGGGCGCGGTGTTTTTGCTGGCGGCCTTTCTGGCCTTGTACTACGCTGCCGCTGGGGCTCTGTTTTGGCGCTGGCGCGCGGCTGCGCCGCTGGTGCAGGCCGTGGTTTTTGCGGCCTTGTGGACGCTGGCCGAGGTGGCGCGCGGCACCTTGCTGACTGGGTTTCCTTGGGGGGCGATCGGTTACGCCCACGTCGATTCGCTGGCCGTCTTGGCCCCTTGGGTGGGGGTCTATGGCATGGGCGCGCTGGCGGCGGCGCTGGCGGCGGGCACGGTGGCTGCCTTGGTGCAACGCAGCGCCCCGGCTGTGCCTTGGGAGCGGACGGTCACGGTGCCCTCGGGGCGTGGCCTGAGCCACGGTCACATGGCGTCGCCGCTGTTGCCGCTGCTGGCCCTGTGGCTGCCGCTGCTGCTGTGGCCCCACTTGGGCAGCTGGCTGGCGCAGCGTGTGCCCACCCTGACCGCAAGCACCGGCACCCTGCCGGTGCAACTGCTGCAAGGCAATGTGGCGCAGGACAAAAAGTTTGAGCCCAAGGTCGGTATCCCCTTTGCGCTGCAATGGTACAAAGAGCAGACCGCGCTGGCGCTCGACCGGTTCGACGCCGCCGGCAAGCCCGGCTTGGTGGTGTTGCCTGAAACCGCTATTCCGCTGCTGCCACAAGAGATCGATCCGCTCTGGTGGGAGGCCTTCTTGGGCCGCATCGAGCGCAGCCAGTCGGCGGTGATGATTGGCATCCCGGTGGGCAACTGGCGCGAGGGTTACACCAATTCGGTGCTGGGCTGGACGCCGTCGCTGCAGACCTTCCGCTACGACAAATACCACCTGGTGCCCTTTGGTGAGTTCGTGCCGCCGTTTTTCCAGTGGTTCGTCGACATGATGCAGATCCCACTGGGCAACTACCGCCCTGGCCCATTGGGGCAGGCGCCATTTGCGTGGGCGGGCCAGCACCTTGGGCCCAACATCTGCTACGAAGACCTGTTCGGCGAAGAACTGGCAGCGGCCTTTCGCGGCCCCTGGCAGGCCCCCACGGTTCTGGTCAACTTGAGCAACATCGGCTGGTTTGGCAACACCGTGGCGATCGATCAGCACCGCCACATCGCGCGCCTGCGCGCCCTGGAGTTGCAACGCCCGATGGTGCGCGCCACCAACACCGGCTCCACCGTGGGCATCGACCACATGGGCCGTGTGTTGGCCGAGTTGCCGCGCCTGACGCGCGGTGTGCTGGGTGTCACGGTCGAGGGCCGCAGCGGCCTGACCCCGTTTGCGCGCTGGGCCGCGCACTGGGGCTTGTGGCCGGTGGTGCTGGCGGCGCTGGCGCTGCTGGCGCTGTGCTGGCGCCGCACCTGGGCTTAGGCGCCCCCAGGGCACTAAAATCGGCCCTTCCGCGCGCTTTTGCTAGGCACCGCTTGGGCACCCTAGGCCGCCACCATGACGTTCCAACAAATCATCCTCCAACTGCAAAGCTACTGGGCGGCCCAAGGCTGTGCGCTGCTGCAACCCTACGACATGGAAGTGGGCGCGGGCACCAGTCACACCGCCACTTTTTTGCGCGCCCTGGGGCCCGAGCCCTGGAAAGCGGCCTATGTGCAGCCGAGCCGGCGCCCCAAAGACGGGCGCTACGGCCAGAACCCCAACCGCCTGCAACACTACTACCAGTATCAGGTGGTGCTCAAGCCGGCGCCGGCCAACATCCTCGAGCTGTATCTGGGCTCGTTGCAGGCGCTGGGCTTTGACCTGAAGCAAAACGACGTGCGCTTTGTCGAGGACGACTGGGAAAACCCGACGCTGGGCGCCTGGGGCTTGGGCTGGGAGGTCTGGCTCAACGGCATGGAGGTGACGCAGTTCACCTACTTCCAGCAAGTGGGCGGCATCGACTGCCGGCCGATCACCGGCGAGATCACCTACGGCCTCGAGCGCTTGGCGATGTACCTGCAAGGCGTGGAAAACGTCTACGACCTGGTCTGGACGCCGGGCCTGAGCTACGGCGACGTCTATCTGCAAAACGAGCAGGAGCAAAGCGCCTACAACTTTGAGCACGCCGACGCCGAGTTTTTGTTTGCCGCCTTTGCCGCCCACGAGCGCCAGGCGCAGCACCTGATCCGCAGCCAGCTCGCGCTGCCGGCCTACGAGCAGGTGCTCAAGTGCGCGCACAGCTTTAACCTGCTCGACGCGCGCGGCGCCATCAGCGTGACCGAGCGCGCGGCCTACATCGGGCGCATCCGCAACCTGGCGCGCAGCGTGGCGCAAAGCTACTTCGAGAGCCGGCAGCGGCTGGGCTTTCCCATGGCGCCGCGCCCTTGGGTGGCGCAGATGGAACCCCAAGCGGCCTGATGGGCACAACAACAGGCACAAGATTCATGCACAAGCACAACCTCCTGGTCGAACTGTTGGTCGAAGAACTGCCTCCCAAGGCGCTGAAAAAACTGGGCGAAGCCTTTGCCGGCGTGCTGGCCGAGCAGCTGCAAGCCCAAGGCTTGGCCGAGGCCGATGTGCGGCTCACCTCCTTTGCCTCGCCGCGGCGCTTGGCCGCGCACATCTGCGGCGTGGCGGCGCGCGCGCCGGATCGGCCGGTGGCGCACAAGCTCATGCCGGTGAGCGTGGGGCTCGATGCCAGCGGCGCACCCACGCAAGCGCTGCTCAAGCGCCTGGCGGCGCTGGGGGCCGACGCCACAGCCGTGCCCGGCCTGCGCCGCGCCGCCGATGGCAAGGCCGAGGCTTTGTATTTGGATAGCGTGCAGCCCGGCGTGAGCTTGGCGGTGGGGCTGCAAAAGGCGCTCGACGAGGCCCTGGCCCGGCTGCCCATCCCCAAGGTGATGAGCTACCAGCCCGAAAGCCACGGCAACAGCGACAGTGCCAGCGCGGCCTTTGTGCCCGGCTGGAGCAGCGTGCACTTCGTGCGCCCGGCGCATGGCTTGGTGGCGCTGCACGGCGCCGAGGTGGTGGCGGTGCACGCGCTGGGCCTGCGCGCCGGCCGCAGCACGCGCGGCCACCGCTTCGAGGCCGCGGTGGACCCGCTGCCGCTGCCCGATGCCGACAGCTACGCCGCCACGCTGCGCACCCAAGGTGCGGTGATCGCCAGCTACGCCGAGCGCAGCCTCGAGATGGTGCGCCAGCTGCGCCAGGCGGCGGCATCGGTGGGCGCGCGGCTCGAGGTCGAGCAGGGCTGCGCTGGCCTGAGCACCGAGGAAATCGAGCAGCGCCTGCTGGACGACGCGCTGGTGCAAGAAGTCACGGCGCTGGTCGAGCGGCCCACGGTGCTGGTGTGCGCCTTTGAGCGCCAGTTCCTCGAGGTGCCGCAAGAGTGCCTGATCCTGACCATGAAGGCCAACCAGAAGTACTTCCCGCTGCTCGATGCGCAGGGGCGCTTGAGCCACCAGTTTTTGGTGGTCAGCAACATCAACCCGGCCGACCCGAGCGCGGTGATCGCTGGCAACGAGCGCGTGGTGCGCCCGCGTTTGGCCGACGCCCGTTTTTTCTACGACCAGGACCGCAAGCGCTCGCTCGAATCGCGCCTGCTGGGGCTGGCCAAGGTGGTCTATCACAACCGGCTCGGCAGCCAAGGCGAGCGCGTGGAGCGCGTGCGCGCCATCGCTGGTGCCATCGCGCAGCGGCTGGGCGATGCGGGGCTGCTGCGCCAGGTCGAGCAGGCGGCGTTGCTGGCCAAGGCCGATTTACTCACCGACATGGTGGGCGAGTTCCCCGAGCTGCAAGGCATCATGGGGCGCACCTACGCCTTGCACGACGGGCTCGAACCGGTGGTGGCCGAGGCCATCGAAGACCACTACAAGCCGCGCTTTGCCGGCGATGCGCTGCCGCGCAACCCGGTAGGCTTGTGCGTGGCGCTGGCCGACAAGCTCGAAACCCTGGTGGGCCTGTTTGGCATCGGCAGCCTGCCCAGCGGCGACAAAGACCCCTACGCCTTGCGCCGCCACGCGCTGGGCGTGCTGCGCATGTGGATCGAGCGCGATTTGCCGCTGGACT
The DNA here is from genome assembly GCF_056323735.1 of Serpentinimonas sp. SSL01. NCBI lineage: Bacteria > Pseudomonadati > Pseudomonadota > Betaproteobacteria > Burkholderiales > Comamonadaceae > Serpentinimonas > Serpentinimonas sp. SSL01. The sequence continues at coordinate 1,854,034 of NZ_CM150487.1, read as the reverse complement.
GGGCCGAGCTGCTGGCGCTGGCGCGGCCGGTGTTTGGCGACCTGATCACCGACCCCAGCGCCGCCCTGACCGAGTTCGTGTTTGAGCGCCTGGCCGGCAGCTTGCGCGAGCAGGGCTACGGCGCGCACGAGGTGGACGCGGTGCTGGCGCTGCGCCCCACGTGCTTGGCCGAGGTGCCGCGCCGGCTCGAGGCGGTGCGCGCCTTTGCCGCCTTGCCGCAAGTGGCGGCGCTGGCAGCGGCCAACAAGCGCATCGGCAACATCTTGAAGAAATCGGCCGCTGGCGCGCCCGCAGCGCCCTCTGCATCGGACGCTGGCGCGGCCCAGGTGCAGCCGCAGCTGCTGGCCGAGCCAGCCGAGCAAGCCCTGTACGCCGCGCTGCAAACCACGCTGCCGCAAACCCAGGCCCAGTTCGAGGCCGGCGACTACCGCGCCCATTTGCTGGGGCTGGCGGCGCTGCATGGGCCGGTGGATGCGTTTTTCGAGTCGGTGCTGGTCAACGCCGACGACCCGGCCGTGCGTGCCAACCGGCTGGCGCTGCTGCACACCCTGCACCAAGCCATGAACCGCGTGGCCGAGCTGGCGCGGCTGGCCTAAGCCTCTAGCGCACCGCACCACATGCCCCACACCCGCGACTCCAAGCTGATCGTCATCGACCGCGACGGCACCCTGAATCCCGACCCCGAAGACTACCTGCGCAGCCCCGACGACTGGCAACCCTTGCCGGGGGCGCTCGAGGCGGTGGCGCGGCTCAACCAGGCCGGCTGGCGCGTGGTGGTGGCGACCAACCAATCGGGCCTAGGCCGTGGGTTGTTCGACATCGCCACCCTCAACGACATCCACACCCGCATGCACAAGGCGCTGGCGCAGGCCGGGGGTCGCGTGGAGGCGGTGTTTTTCTGCCCGCACGCGCCCGAAGACGAATGCGACTGCCGCAAACCGGCGCCGGGGCTCTTTCTGCAAATCAGCCAGCGCTTTGGCGTGCCGGCGGCGCAGATGGTGGCAGTCGGCGATTCGGTGCGCGACGCCCAAGCGGCGCTGGCCGCCGGCTGCGAGGCGCACCTGGTGCTCAGCGGCCAGTCTGTGGCGCACCGCGACGGCACGCTGCCGCCCGGTTTGCCCGCCGGCGTGAACGTGCACCCCGATTTGAGCGCTTTTGCCGACGCCATCGTGGCGCGGGCAAAGGCCATAGTCCCCGATAAAACAGGCCATTCATGACCGCCATTTACGCCCTGCGTTCGCTGCTGCATTTGTTGTTCATGGCCGTTACGGTGGTGCCGTGGGCGCTGGTGGTGGTGCTGGCCGCACCTTGGGTCAGCGGCGCCCGAACCTACCGCCTGTGCGTGGCCTGGCTGGCGACTTCGGTCTGGGCCGGAGGCTGGATTTTGGGCATCAAAAACCGCGTCAGCGGCTGGGAGCACCTGCCCACTGGGGAGCAGGACGCCGCGGTGCTGCTGGTCAAGCACCAGTCGGTCTGGGAGACCTTCAGCCTGCCGGCGCTGATGCCGCGTCCGCTGGCCTTTGTGTTCAAAAAAGAGCTGCTGCGCATCCCCTTTTTCGGCTGGGCGATGGGGCGCATGGACATGATCCACATCGACCGCGCACAACGCAGCCGGGCTTTTGCCAAGGTGGTGCAGCAAGGCCGGCGCCTGCTCGGCAAGGGCACGTGGGTCATCATGTTCCCCGAAGGCACGCGCATCCCGCGCGGCGAGGTGGGCCAGTACAAGAGCGGTGGCGCGCGGCTGGCGGTGCAGGCAGGGGTGCCGGTGATCCCAATCGCCGTCAATTCCGGCCGCTGCTGGCCGGCCAAGGCCTTCATCAAGCGCCCCGGTGTGGTCGAGCTGTCCATCGGCCCACCCATCCCCAGCGTGGGGCGTGACCCCGAGGAGCTGATGCGCGAGGTGCAAGACTGGATCGAGGCCGAGATGCGCCGCCTCGACCCCGAAGCCTACGCCGGCCAGCCCTGAAACAGCCCCCGCCTTTTTTGCCCCCCGTTGTCGCTGTGAGCACGCAACTGGATTTGTTGGACGCGCCACCGTTGCGCCACCCACAAGCCAACCGCGAATGCCTGCTCAACGGGCAGCGCGTGGGCTACCACTTCGAGCGCGCGGCACGCAAGACGCTGGGCTTGCGCATCGGGCCCCAAGGGCTGACCGTGCGCGCCCCCAGCCGCTTGGCGCAGGCCGAGGTGGAGCGTTTTTTGCTCAGCAAGGCGCGCTGGATACTCGACAAGCTGCAGCAGGTGCAGGCGCACTCGGCCGCAGCGGCTGCGCCCACACCCGAGCAGCAGGCGGCGCAACTGGCGGCGCGCTGGCGCGCCGGGGCGAGCGTGGCCTACCTGGGCCAGCCCTGGCCCTTGTTGCTGGAGCCGGCAGCGGGCTTGGCCCCGGGGAGTGCGCGCCTGAGCAGCGCCGGCCTGCAGCTGGCGCTGGCCCCCGGCAGCGCGCCCGAACGGGTGCGCAGCGCCGTGCACGCGTGGTTGCAGCACAGCGCCTACGATCTATACGTGCAGCGCTTGCAGCACTTTGCCCCGCAGCTGGGGGTGCGCTGGCGCGGCTTGAAGCTCAGCAACGCCGGCACGCGCTGGGGCAGCGCCAAGGCCGATGGCAGCCTGCGTTTGCACTGGCGCCTGATCCAGCTCGAGGCGCAGTTGATCGACTACGTGGTGGTGCACGAACTGGCGCACCTGCGCGAGATGAACCACAGCCCGGCCTTTTGGCGTCTGGTGCAGGGCGTGCTGCCCGATCAGCTCGAGCGCCGGCGCGCGCTGGCGCGGGTGCGCATCGAGCCCGATTGAGACCCGACACAGGGTTGTTCGAGCTGCCGCTAGCCTACTGCACCCGCTGGGCCTGGCCCAAGCAAGTTGCGCTGCTGCGCCCAGGCCTGCAAGGCGTCGGCGGGCAGTGGACGGCTGAGGAAATAACCTTGTGCCTGGTCGCAGCCGTGCTCGTGCAGCCAAGCCAGTTGCTCGGCCGTTTCCACCCCTTCGGCCACGGTGCGCATGCCCAGGTGGTCGGCCAGTCCGATCACGGCGCGCACGATGGCGCGGTCGTCCGGGTCGGCGTGCAGGTCGCGCACAAAACTTTGGTCGATCTTGAGTTTGGCCACCTTGAAGCGCTTGAGGTAGCTCAGCGACGAGTAGCCGGTGCCAAAGTCGTCGATGGCAATCGGCACTTGCAGCCGCCGCAAGCTCTCCATGGTGGCGATGGTGCCTTGCGGGTTGATCATGGCGCAGCTTTCGGTGAGCTCGATTTCCAGCCGGTGTGCTGGCAGGCCGCTGGCGCGCAACAGAGCTCCAATCCCATCGGCCAGCCTGGAGTCGCGAAACTGAACCGCCGACAAGTTGACGGCCATCGTCAACCCATCCAACCCAGCGGCGTCCCAGCGCTGCAACTGCAGCAGCGCTTGGTGAAGTACCCACTCACCGATCGACAAGATGAGGCCTGAGGTTTCGGCCAGCGGAATGAACTCGGCCGGCGAGATCGGGCCCAGCTCGCTGTGCTGCCAGCGCAGCAGGGCTTCCACGCCCAGCAAGGCGCCATCGCCGAGCCGCACCTGGGGCTGATAGACCAGCGCCAGTTGCCCACGCTCCAGCGCCAGCCGCAAATCGGTTTGCAGGCGCAGCGTGCGGCTGCTTTGGGTACGCAATTCGGGCGCGTAAAAGCGAAAGGTGCTGCGCCCCTCTTGTTTGGCCTGGTACATCGCCAGGTCGGCGCTACGGGCCAGTTCGTCCAGCGTTTCACCGTCGCGCATGAAGAGCGCAATCCCGATCGAGAGCGTCGCCGTCACCTCGTGCTCGCCGAGGGTGAAGCTGTGGCGCGTTTGTTCGGTCAGTTTCTCAGCCACGAGGCGGGCCGACGCCGCATCGCAGCCGGGCAGCATCAGCACGAATTCGTCGCCACCCTGGCGCGAGAGCGTGTCGCCAGCGCGCAACAGGGTGCTCAGGCGCTGCGCCATCTGCACCAGCAGCTGGTCGCCCACGTGGTGCCCCAAGATGTCGTTGATGTGCTTGAAGTTGTCGATGTCGATGTACATCAGCGCCAAGGGCTGGTCTTGGCGCCGCGCCACCACCGCCGCCTGGTGGTAGCGATCCTGCAGCAGCAGCCGGTTGGCTAGGCCGGTGAGCGCATCAAAGTACGCCATGCGCTCGATTTGCTGCTCGACCAGTTTGCTTTGGGTGATGTCTTCTTTGATGCCCAGGTAGTGCGTGATGCGGCCGTTGGGCTGCACGATCGGGGCCAAGCGCGCCATTTCGGTGTAGCTGCTGCCGTCTTTGCGCCGGTTGATCAGCTCCCCGTTCCAAGGGCGACCAGCAGTGAGCGCTTCCCACATTTCCCGGTAAACCGAGGGCGGGGTTTGGCCAGACTGCAAGAAACGTGGGTTTTTGCCCAGCACTTCCTCTGGGCTGTAGCCGGTGGCGCGGAAAAATGCGGCGTTGGCGTACTCGATTTCGGCATTTAAGTTGGCGATCACGATCGAAGACGGGCTTTGCTCGACCGCCTGCTGCAATTTGATCAAGGTGTCGAGCGACTGGTAGCGCTCGATCGCCAGTCCGGCCAAGTAGGCACCGCGCTCGAGCAACGCCAATTCGCCTGGGTTGGGCGGGGCGACTTGGCGCGCATAAACGGCAAAAGTGCCCAGTACCCTGCCCTGTGCCCCCTTGATGGGCACCGACCAGCAGGCTGCCAAGCCGTGCGCCAGGGCCAAGTGTTTGTAATCGGCCCACAGCGGGTCGGTGGCGATGTCGGACACGACCACGGTTTGGCCGCTGTGCGCCGCCGTACCACACGAGCCCGCGGCCGGGCCTATGGGGCTGCCGTTGATGGCGGCTCGGTAGGGGGGCGGCAGATCGGGGCCGGCGCAGTCGAGCAAGGTGTTGCTTTTGGGTTCGAGCAGCAGCACGCTAAAAAGGCGCTCGGGCAGCAGGCTTTGGTAGCCATGCACCATGAACTCGAGCAAAGGCTGCAACTCGGTGTGGCCCAGCAGCCGCTCCAGCGTCTGGCGCTCCAGCTCGGCCATTTGCTCGTGGTGTTTGCGTGCGCTGATGTCAAGCAGCACCCCGTGCGCCCAGGTGATGGTGCCGGCTGCGTCGTACTCTATCCAGGTGCGGTCTTCGATCCAGACCCAGCGCCCGTCGGCGGTGCGCAGGCGATAATGCTGCACATAGTTCTCGATGCCTTGCAGGCGCTTGGCTTCGACCTCGGCGTTGAGCGCGTCCAAGTCGTGTGGGTGCACCAGATCGAGGTAGAGCAGGTGCTGGCGCATCCAGTCGGTGGCGCGGTAGCCCCACTGGCTCACGTTTTCACTCACGTACGCGACCGGACAGCCTTCGGCTCCCACCCAGGTGATTGCCACCACAGGCGAGGCATTGATGGCGGTGGCCAAAAATCCCGGGCCGGAATGACGCGGACCCGGGGCGTAGGGGGCAAAGGGATGCGGCGCTTCCATGGCAAATGGCAGTGATCAGATTTTCGCTTGCGGCATTATGAGCCCATTGAGAAACAAGGGTGTTGACGGCGCACAACATGGTTAAAACCAGCTACAGCATCAGCGATTTGGCGCGCGAGTTCGACCTGACCACGCGCGCCATTCGTTTCTACGAAGACATGGGGCTGCTGCAGCCGCAGCGCAGCGGCGCGCTCGGGCGCAACCGCGTCTACAGCGCGCGCGACCGCACCCGGCTCAAGCTCGTGCTGCGCGCCAAGCGCTTGGGCCTGAGCCTGTCGCAAGCCAAAGAAATCATCGACATGTACGACACCCCGCGCGACAGCGGGCCGCAGCTGCGCAAGTTTTTGGCGGTGCTGGCGTTGCACCGGCGCCAGCTCGAAGAGCAACTGGCCGACCTGCAAGCCAACCTAGACGAGGTGAAAGTGCATGAAAAAGAAGCCAAGGCCCTGCTGGCCAAGCTGGGGGGCTGAGCTTGGGGGAGTACTGCGCTGAACCGGTGCCGTGGGCGTGTTGCCGGCGTGAGTTTTTTGAGGCCATAATTGACGTTTACGTAAACGTAAATTAAAGTTGGCCCCTGATCTGGCCGGCCACACAGGAGACCCTATGCCGCACGCACCCACCGCCGCCGAGCTTGCTGCGCTCACCGAGCGCGTGCAAAGCAGCCTCGAGCGCCAAGGCATGATGCAGCCGCTGGGTGTGCGCTTGCTGGCCGTGGCGCCGGGTACGGTGACGCTGGCCATGCCCTACTCGGAGCGCGTGGCGCAGCAGCAAGGCGGCTTTCATGGCGGCGCCATGGGCGCGCTGGCCGACATCGCCGGTGGCTACGCCGCCCTCACCGTGGCCCCCGAGGGCATGGAGGTGACCACGGTGGAGTACAAAATCAACTTTCTGGCCGCCTTTCAGGGCGGCGAGCTGCAGGCCACGGGCAAAGTGGTGCGCGCCGGCAAGCGCATCATCGTGACCACGGCCGAGGTGGTGCACGTGGCGCCCGACGGCCGGCGCAGCGTGTGCGCGCTGATGCAGCAGACCATCGTGCCCGTGCCCAAAACCTATTGATCCACCCCTGCCACCCCCACCACCTCTAACCTCAAAAAACCGGAGACACCGACCATGAGCGCACTGCCCAACCTGCCCGGCCTCGATTTCATGCTGGGCGACGACATCAACGCCCTGCGCGACGCGGTGCGCGACTTCGCCCAGGCCGAAATCGCCCCGCGCGCGGCCGAGATCGACCGCAGCGACCAGTTTCCCATGGACTTGTGGCGCAAAATGGGCGAGTTGGGCGTGCTCGGTATCACCGTGGGCGAGGAATACGGCGGCGCCAATATGGGCTACCTGGCGCACATGATCGCCATGGAGGAAATCTCGCGCGCCAGCGCCAGCGTGGGCCTGAGCTACGGCGCGCACTCCAACCTGTGCGTGAACCAGATCAAGCGCAACGGCAGCGAGGCGCAGCGCGCCAAGTACCTGCCCAAGCTCATCAGCGGCGAGCACGTGGGCGCGCTGGCCATGAGCGAGACCGGCGCCGGCTCCGACGTGATCGGCATGAAGCTGCGCGCCCAAGAGCGCGGCGGCTGCTACCTGCTCAACGGCAGCAAAATGTGGATCACCAACGGCCCCGACGCCGACACGCTGGTGGTCTATGCCAAGACCGAGCCCGAGCTGGGCGCGCGCGGCGTGACCGCGTTCCTGATCGAAAAAGGCATGCCGGGCTTTGGCGTAGCGCAAAAGCTCGACAAACTGGGCATGCGCGGCAGCCACACCGGCGAGCTGGTGTTCAACAACGTCGAGGTGCCGGCCGACAACATCCTCGGCGGCCTGAATCAAGGCGCCAAGGTGCTGATGAGCGGCCTGGACTACGAGCGCGCCGTGCTGGCCGCCGGCCCCATTGGCATCATGCAGGCGGTGCTCGACAACGTGGTGCCCTACATCCACGAGCGCAAGCAGTTTGGCCAGAGCATCGGCGAGTTTCAGCTGGTGCAGGGCAAGGTGGCCGACATGTACACCGTGCTGCAGGCCGGCCGCGCCTTTTGCTACCAGATCGGCAAAAACCTGGATCAACTGGGCGCCGCGCACGTGCGCCAGGTGCGCAAAGACTGCGCCTCGGTGATTTTGTGGTGCGCCGAACAGGCCACCAAAATGGCCGGCGACGGCATCCAGCTCTTTGGCGGCAACGGCTACATCAACGACTACCCGCTGGGCCGCCTGTGGCGCGACGCCAAGCTGTACGAGATCGGTGCCGGCACCAGCGAAATCCGGCGCATGCTGATTGGGCGCGAGCTGTACAACGAGACCCGCTGAAAGCGCCGCACCCCCTACAAAGCGGCGCCGCGCCCGGCTGACCACACGCCAGTGGCTTGCAGATGGGCCGGAACCAGCACGCTGAACAGTAGGCAGGGCGGCCTGTTTTTGTGCTAGTGTCAGGGTCTGCATGCGGGCAGATGGCCTGCTCGGCCCTTGTCCCCCTTCAACTGCCTATGGTCACCACCCTGCCGCAACGGCTCGACTCCACGCTGGCGCACGACATCGCGCGCGCCATGATCGACGGTTTCGACCGCCATTACCGCCTGTTCCGGGCCGAGTCGGCGCGCGCCAAGCACCGCTTTGAAACCCAAGATTGGCACGGTCAGCAGCGCGCCCAGCGCGAGCGCATCGAGTTTTACGACCTGCGCGTCAAGGAATGCGTGACGCGGCTGGAGCGCGAATACCACGCCGCGCAGCTGCCGATGGAGGTCTGGCAGCAGATCAAGCTGTTTTATGTCGGCATGCTGGTGGACCACCGCCAACCCGAGCTGGCCGAGACCTTTTTTAATTCGGTCAGCACCAAGATTCTGGATCGCTGCTATTTCCAGAACGACTTCATCTTCGTGCGCCCGGCGGTGAGCACCGAATACCTAGAGCCGCAAGACCCGCAGACCCACACCAGCTACCGCAGTTATTATCCGCAGCGCGCCAATTTGCTCGATGAATTGCGCCGCATGGTGCGCGATTTTGGCCTGCGCGCGCCGTTTGAAGATTTCGAGCGCGACACGTTGTCGGTGTATGAGGCGCTGCTGCCTTTGTTTGAGCACGACAAACTGCGCGCCAATTTCCAGATTCAGGTGCTGCACAGCCTGTTTTATCGCAACAAGGGCGCCTATGCGGTCGGCAAGCTGATCAACGGTTTTCAAGAGCTGCCCTTTGCATTGCCGATTCTGCACAACGAACAGGGCCAGTTGGTGATCGACACCCTGTTGCACGGCGAAGACGATCTGCTGATGGTGTTCAGCTTTGCGCGCGCCTACTTCATGGTTGACATGGAAGTGCCCAGCGCCTACGTGCAGTTTTTGCGCAGCATGATGCCGCGCAAACCGCGGGCCGAGTTTTACAACGCGCTGGGGCTGGCCAAGCAGGGCAAAACGCTGTTTTACCGCGATTTTTTGTACCACATGCGGCACAGCACCGACCGCTTCCGGATTTCGCCCGGCATCAAGGGCATGGTCATGCTGGTGTTTGACCTGCCGAGTTTCCCGTTTGTGTTCAAGGTCATCAAGGATTTTTATCCGCCGCAAAAAGACACCACGCGCGAGCAGATCCGGGGTAAATACCAGCTCGTCAAGCAGCACGACCGGGTCGGGCGCATGGCCGATTCGCTCGAGTTCAGCGAAGTCGGGTTTCCGCGCGACCGCTTCGAGGACGAGTTGATCGAGGAGATCAAAAAGTTTGCCCCCAGCCAGATCGAAATCAGCGACCGCGATGGCGACGGTACGATCGAAGTCGTGATCAAGCACCTCTACATCGAGCGGCGCATGATCCCGCTCAACATCTACCTGCAAGAGGCTTTTGACGTGCTGCGCCACGACCGCAACCATGCCGGCGCGCGCCGGCAGCTCGAGCGCGCGGTGTTCGAATACGGCAATGCCATCAAAGACTTGGTGGCGGCCAACATCTTCCCCGGCGACATGCTGTGGAAGAACTTTGGCATCACACGCCACGGCAAGGTGGTGTTTTACGATTACGACGAAATCGAATACATCACCGATTGCAATTTCCGCCGTGTGCCACAAGCGCGCAACGACGACGACGAGATGAGCGGCGACGTCTGGTACAACGTGGCCAAGAACGACGTCTTTCCCGAAACCTTTGGCCCCTTTTTGCTCAGCAACCCGCTGGTGCGCGAGGTCTTCATGCGCCACCACGCCGATCTGCTGCAAGCCGATTTCTGGCAGGGGCACAAAGACCGCATCTTGGCCGGCCACGTGCACGATGTGTTTCCCTACGAGCGCGAGCGCCGCTTTGGGGTGCAGCGCGCCCAAGCGGCGCTGGCGGCCGAGTTGGCGGCCGAACTGGCGGCGCAGGCGGCGGTGCTAGAAGCGCAAGCGGCGCAAACAGCGGCCTTGAGCTCGAGCGCCCAAACCCCTTAGAGCCCAGCGCTGCGGCCCCCATGACGATCGACGACGCCTTCATGCTGGCGGCCAACGCCGTGACGGTGATCGGCTTGCCCTTTGCCCTCTGGACTTATGTGCAGCAAGCGCGCAAAGAGCGCGAAAACGAAGAAGAAGAAGCCTACCAGCACCTGAGCGACGCCTACAACCAGTTTTTGCAGGTGGTGCTCTCACACGCCGATTTGCAGCTGCGCAGCACCCGTGCCCTGCCCAACCCCACGCCTGAGCAGCGCGAGCGCATGCTGGTGATCTTCGACATGCTCATCAGCCTGTTCGAGCGCGCCTACCTGGTGGCCTACAAAGAGCAGATGAGCCCGACCGAGCAGCGGCGCTGGAACAGCTGGGACGACTACATGCGCGAGTGGTGCCGGCGCGAAGACTTTGCCGCCGCGCTCGATCAGTTGCTGCGCGGCGAAGACCCGGACTTTGTGGCCTACATCGAGCGCGTGGCGCGCCAAGAGCGCGAGGCGGTGCAGCGCGAGGCCGCAACCGCCTAAATTTTTCTGCACCCTGCCAAATTTTTTATCAGGAGCCCCGCCATGAACCCAGTCGCCGACCCGATCGTCATCGTTTCCGCCGCCCGCACCCCGATGGGCAGTTTGCAGGGCGACTTTGCCGCGCTGGCGGCGCACGACTTGGGCGGGGTGGCGATCGCCGCCGCGGTGGCGCGCGCCGGCATTGCGCCCGAACTCGTCACCGAGGTGCTGATGGGCAACTGCTTGCTGGCAGGACAAGGCCAAGCGCCGGCGCGCCAAGCGGCTTTCAAGGGCGGCTTGCCCGACAGCGCCGGCGCCGTGACGCTGTCCAAAATGTGCGGCTCCGGCATGCGCGCGGCCATGTTTGCGCACGACATGCTGCTGGCCGGCAGCCACGAGGTGCTGATCGCCGGTGGCATGGAGAGCATGAGCAACGCCCCCTACCTGCTGGCCAAGGCGCGCGGCGGCTACCGCATCGGCCACGACCGCATCTACGACCACATGATGCTCGACGGCCTCGAGGACGCCTACGAACCGGGGCGCAGCATGGGCACCTTTGGCGAAGACTGCGCCGCTCACTACGGGTTCACCCGCGCCCAGCAAGACGCCTACGCCACCGCCAGCGTGCAGCGCGCCCAGCGCGCCATTCAGGATGGCAGCTTTGCAGATGAAATCGCCCCGGTCACGCTGCAAGAGCGCAGCGGCGCGCGCGAGGTGCGCATCGATGAAGGGCCGGGCCGCATCAAGCTCGACAAAATCCCAACGCTCAAACCGGCCTTCAAAAAAGACGGCACCGTGACCGCAGCCAGCAGCTCCAGCATCAACGACGGCGCCGCCGCGCTGCTGCTCATGCGCGCCAGCACGGCGCAGCGGCTCGGTTGCACACCGCTGGTGCGCGTCTGCGCCCACGCCACCCACGCCCAAGCGCCGCAGTGGTTTGCTACCGCGCCGGTGGGCGCGAGCCTAAAGCTGCTGGCCAAGCTGGGCTGGACGGCAGACGAAGTCGATCTGTGGGAAGTCAACGAGGCCTTTGCCGTGGTGGCGATGGCGCTGATGCACGACCTAAAAGTGCCGCACGAGCGCGTCAACGTCAACGGCGGCGCCTGCGCGCTGGGGCACCCGATCGGGGCCAGCGGCGCGCGCATACTGGTCACGCTCATCCACGCCATGCGCGCCCGCAACGCCCGGCGCGGCGTGGCCACGCTGTGCATCGGCGGCGGCGAGGCCACGGCCATGGCGCTGGAATTGCTCTAAGCCAGATTTTTAAGCAAACGCGAGGCCTAGCCGTGCTGCTCACCCCCGACCAACTGCAAATCCGCGACGCCGTGCGCGCCTTCGCCCTCGAGCAACTGTGGCCGCACGCCGCCGCTTGGGACCAAGGGCACATCTTCCCCAAAGAGGCGCACCAGGGGCTGGCGGCCTTGGGTTGCTACGGCATCTGCGTGCCCGAGGCGCTGGGTGGTGTGGGGCTCGACACCCTGACGCTGGCGCTGGTGCTGGAAGAAATCGCGGCCGGCGACGGCGGCGTGAGCACCACCATCAGCGTCACCAACTGCCCGGTCAACGCCATTTTGCTGCGCTACGGCAGCAGCGCGCAGCAGCAGCGCTGGCTGGTGCCGCTGGCGCGCGGCGAGCTGCTGGGCGGCTTTGCCCTGACCGAGCCGCAGGCCGGCTCCGACGCGTCTGAGCTGCGCACGCGCGCGCGGCGCGACGGCGACGGCTATGTGCTCGACGGCGTCAAGCAATTCATCACCAGCGGCCAATACGGGGATTTGTTGATCGTCATCGCCGTCACCGACCCGGCGGCGGGCAAAAAGGGCCTGAGCGCCTTTCTGGTGCCCACCACCACCCCCGGCTACTTGGTGGAGCGGCTCGAGGACAAAATCGGCCAGCACAGCAGCGACACGGCCCAAATCCGCTTCGAGGGCTGCCGCATCGCGCTCGAGCAGCGCATCGGGGCCGAGGGCGAGGGCTACAAAATCGCCCTCGGTGCGCTCGAAGGCGGGCGCATCGGCATCGCGGCGCAGAGCGTGGGCATGGCGCGCAGCGCGCTCGACTTTGCCATCGGCTACGCCCGCGAGCGGCGCAGTTTTGGCCGCGCCATCATCGAGCACCAAGGCGTGGGCTTCAAGCTCGCCGACTGCGCCACCCGGCTGGAGGCGGCGCGGCAACTGGTCTGGCACGCCGCCAGCTTGCGCGACGCCGGGCTGCCCTGCCTCAAAGAAGCCGCCATGGCCAAGCTCTTTGCCAGCGAAGTGGCCGAGCAGGTCTGCTCGGCTGCCATCCAGACCTTGGGTGGCTACGGCGTGGTGCGCGATTTCCCGGTGGAGCGCATCTACCGCGACGTGCGCGTGTGCCAAATTTACGAAGGCACCAGCGAAGTGCAAAAAATCCTCATTCAACGCGCCTTGGCGGCCCCATGAACATCATCATTTTTGGCGCCGGCCGGGTGGGCGAGAGCGTGGCCGAGAGCCTGGTGTCGGAGCACAACGACATCACCGTCATCGACCAAGACCCGCTGCGCATCCGCGCCCTCGAAGACCGGCTCGATTTGCGCGGCCTGGTGGGCAACGGCATCCAGCCCTCGGTGCTGCGCGAGGCCGGGGCCCAAGACGCCGACATGGTGATTGCCTGCGCCGCAGCCGACGAATCGAACCTGGTGGTGTGCAAGATCGCGCACGACGTCTTTAGCGTGCCCACCACCATCGCGCGCCTGCGCTCGCCCGAGTTCGCCGAGGGCGACGAGCTGATGAGCAAGGCCGGCTTTGCGGTCGATCACGTGATCTGCCCCGAAGAGTTGGTGATGCGCTTCATCCACCAGCTCATCGAGTACCCCGAAGCCCTGCAAGTGCTCGAGTTTGCCGATGGCCGGGTCTGCCTGATCGCGGTGCGCGCCGAGCACGGCGGCACCTTGGTTGGGCGCACCATCGCCCAGTTCAAAGAGCTGCTGCCGCACGCCGACATGCGCGTGGTGGCGCTGTACCGGCTCGACACCGAGATGGAGGCCACGCGCGAAACCCGCATCCTGCCCGGCGACGAGCTGTTCGTGCTGGCGGCGGCCGACCAGATCCGGCTCGTGCTGGCGGCCATCCACACCATCGACAAACCGGTGCTTCGCGTGATGATCGCCGGCGGCGGCCGGGTCGGGTTGCGGCTGGCGCGCAGCCTGAGCGGCCAGTACCAGGTCAAAGTGATCGAGCACAACGCGCTGCGCTGCGAATACCTGGCCAGCCAACTGCCCTCGAGCACGCTGGTGCTGCGCGGCGACTGCACCGACGAGTCGCTGCTCGAGGAAGAAAATGTGGCCGACATGGACTTGTTCCTGTCGCTGACCAACGACGACGAAGACAACATCATGGCCGCCATGCTGGCCAAGCGGCTGGGCGCGCGGCGCGTGATGGCGCTCATCAACCGCCGCGCCTACGCCGACATGATGCAGGGCAGCGCCATCGACATCGCCATTTCGCCGGCGCAAACCGTGATCGGCGAGCTGCTCACCCACGTGCGCCGCGGCGACGTGGTGGCGGTGCACAGCCTGCGCCGCGGCGCCGCCGAAGCGCTCGAAGGGGTGGCGCGCGGCGACGTCAAAACCTCCAAGCTGGTGGGGCGCCGCATCGAAGAGATCGCGCTGCCGCAGGGGGCACGCTTTGGCGCCATCGTGCGCGGCCAGGGGCGCGAAGCCCAGGTGCTGATGCCGCACCACGACACCCTGATCGAGGCCGAAGACCACGTGGTGATCTTCATCCCGCACAAGCGCTTGGTGCGCGAGGTGGAAAAACTGTTCCAGGTCACGGCCACTTTTTTCGGCTAAACCCTTGTTTCCCATGCCGCTGCTGCGCGTCGCCTCGGTGCTGGGCTGGTTTATGCTCGCGGCACTGGTTTTGTTTACAAGGGCTTTTTGGCGCAAATGAACGGCTTGTCTGCCCTGTGGTCGTTTTTTGGGCCCGTGTTGGCGCTGCTGGCGCGCATCATGATGGCCTTTTCCTTCGCCTTTCTGGTGCCCCTGACTTGGGGCTGGGCGCTGGATCTGAACTACCTGCGCGCCATCTGGGGCGTGGCTTTTGGACTGACCTTCGGCTCCGGCTTGCTGCTGCTGTGGCTCACGCGCCACCAGTACCGCGAGCTGCTGCCGCGCGACGGGTTTTTGCTGGTGGTGCTGGTCTGGCTGGTGCTCACCGCCTACGCCGCCATTCCCTTGTACTGGCTGGTGCCCGACATCAGTTGGAGCCACGCCTATTTCGAGGCCATGAGCGCGCTCACCGCCACCGGCGCCACCGCCTTGAGCGGTCTGGGCGATTTGCCGGTTTCGGTCAACGTCTGGCGCGCCTTTTTGCAGTACATCGGCGGCCTCGGGATCATGCTGCTGGTGGTGGCGGTGTTGCCGCTGCTGGGTTTGGGCGGCATGCAGCTCTACAAAGCCGAAACCCCCGGCCCGATGAAGGACACCAAGTTCACGCCCCGCATCGCCGAGACCGCGCGCGGCCTGTGGCTGGTGTATTTTGGTTTTTCGCTGGCCTGCCTGTTGGCCTACCGCTGGGCCGGCATGAGCTGGTCCGACGCCTTCATCCACATGTGCAGCACCATGAGCCTGGGCGGCTTTTCGTCGCAGGACGCGAGCATCGGGCACTGGGATTCGGCAGCGGTGGAGCTGGTGGCGATCGTTTTCATGACGCTGGCCGGCATCAGTTTTTTGCGCTATTTTCTGGTGCTGCGCACGCTCACGCTGGGCCCGATCGTCAACGACCATGAGATCCGCAGCTACTTTTTGGTGCTGGCCGGCTCGGTGCTGCTGGTCGTGGCCTTGCTCACGGCGCACCAGGTTGAAGCCGATTTTTGGACCGCCCTGCGCAGCAGCGCCTTTCACGTGGTGTCCCTGGCCACCACCACCGGCTACGCCGCCACCGACTACGGGCAGTGGCCGGTGTTCATCGGCGTCTATCTGATGTTTCTGGGCTGCTTCGTCTCGTGCGCCGGCTCCACCGGTGGTGGCATCAAGATGGTGCGCATGGTGCTGCTGATCAAGCAGGCGCGGCGCGAGCTGGTGCGCATCGTGCACCCGCGCGTGGTCAACCCGATCACCCTGGGCGGGCAGTGCATCGCCTCGGCCACGCTGATCACGGTGCTTGGCTACATGCTGATCTACGGCGCTGCCACGCTGGGGCTGAGCTTTGTGTTGCTGCTCACCGGGCTTGACATCGAGACCGCCTTTAGCGCCGTGGTGGCCACGCTCAACAACATCGGCCCCGGGCTGGGCCTGGTCGGGCCAGCGCACAACTTTGGCTGGCTCAGCGGCTTTCAGCTTGGGGTGTTGAGCTTTGCCATGTTGCTCGGGCGGCTGGAGCTGCTCACGGTGCTGGTGTTGTTTACGCGCCATTATTGGCGGCGTTGAACCGCTCTTTTCAGGTTGGAGAGGGCGTTTGAGGGCGTCCACTGCGGCCGCGTTCAGTCCTGCCACATGGGGTGCAGATCTGCAGGAAGCGCAGAACAGGATCGGGCGCTTGTGTAAATCAACAATCGGCAGCACATCCGGTTAAGAAAAAATAAATCAATTTGGCAATTAACAAGAACGATTCGCATTTACTATACGTCCATCGCCCCCATCCTAGGAGCCGCCATGGAACGAGACCTCGACTGGACCGAAGCCGATACCTACCTGTTGCCCGCCTCAGAGGCCATGCTCGCGGCTGCCTTGGCGCTCATGACCGGCCACGCCCAGAGCGCTTGCGAGCGCCAGCGAGCCGCTTTGGCGGACAAAATCGGCGCCTTGTTGCTTGCACTCACCGAGCAGACCAGCCTGAGCGCATCGATGCGCGCCATGGTCTGGCGCTTGCATGCCCATTGGCAGGCGTTGCCCAAGGCGCCAGCCCGGCAAGCGCTGGTGTGCCCCCCGTGCGCCCCGGGTTGGAGCGGCCAACCGCTGACGGCGGGTTTGCAATGAGCGCCGCCTTCGACTGCGTGCCTGGCGCGGCATCGGACGCCATGCCAATGGATGAGCAGATGGTTTGGCTGCGCCACCACGCCCGCGTGCAGCAAAGGGTGAGCGAAACCGTGCGCCAGATGGCCGCCCGCATCGAGGCGCTGGAGGCCGATCTGTTGCGCCACCGGGCCAAGGCCGTTTTGGAGCGCACCGCCAAATGGTGGGCGATTCCGCTGCGCAGCCGCCGCTCGTGGCGTGCGTGGCCCAGAGGGCAGGCCAGCGTGGCCCAAAAAGCGCTCGTGCGCCTGGTTTTTCACAGTCAACCCCTGGACCAGGCTGCGGCTTCCAATGTGGCTCCCGATGCATGGCGCGCATCTGATGAGGTGCTGTGCCAAACCGCTTGCGTCGGCCATGCCCACCATTGGCTGGGCGCAGATGGCCAGTGCCAGCGCAAGGGCGGGGACTGCGAGCGGGTGCAAACCGTAGGAGACGTTTATGTGTCTGGCACGTAAAGCCACGGCGGTGTGGTCGTCTGAATCGGGCGCCGACGGTCTGCGGCCACTGGTGTTCGAGGTGCCGTCGATGGACGGCGCCCGCAAAGCCGCCAAGCGCCGACGCTCCTTGTGGGAGCTGAGCGCCAGCGCCGCCTGCCCGGTGCTGGGGGTCTGTCTGCCGATGTGCGAGCAGCGTGCGCTGATGCACAAGTGTGGCATCGACGTACACGGACGCGGCGACTACGAGCTGCACCAGATCGGGGTTTCGGAGTGCCGGCGCCGCACGCCCTTGGCCGAGCGCTTGCAAAAGTGGCTCGACGCGCACTTCGCCCTCGAGTTGCGCCAAGTGGCCGATTTGCGCAGCGCCGACGAGCTGCGCCAGCACTGGCAGCAGGCAAGGGCAGAGCCGGCATGGGGCGGTGTGATGTGGGCCGTGCTCACTCACCCGGCCTGCCTGCTCACGCTGGAGCACGAGCTGCTGGGCGATGTGCACATGATGCAGCACCAAGTGGGCATGGTGACGCGCGTCGAGCAGCAGCAGTGGCAGCAGCAGCGCAGCCAAATGGCGCAACTGCGCGCCGAATTGGTCGAGCACAAAGGGCGTGCGCAGCGTCAGCAGCATGAGGCGCAGCAGCGCCAGAACGAGCTGCAAGCCGAGCTGCAGCGGCTGCGTCACAGCCTGCTGCAGGCCGTGGCCGAACAGGAGCGGCTGGCCACACGCTGCCAGCAGTTGCAGGTCGAGCGCCCCGACGCCGAGACCCTGGAGGCGCTGTGGCTGGAAAACGCCGATTTGCGCCAGCAGTGCCAGCAGGCCAACCGGGCCTTGCGTGCAGCGGTGCGTCCATGCGCGACCAGCCCCCAGGGGTCGATTCAGCCCTGCTTGGCCCCGGTGGTGGCAACGGTTGGTAGCAAGGTGCAAGCCCATGCGCAGCAGGCAAACCCGGAGTCGCAAGGGCACGCGGCGCAACCGGTGCCGGAATCGGGCTGCACCAGCGACTGCGCGGCCTTGACCGGCCGCGCAGTCCCGGGCACCAAGGTCGCGTGCGTGGGCGGCCGCACGGCACAATTGCCCGCTTTCCGCGAGGTGGTGGAAGCGCACGGTGCGCAACTGCTGCACCACGACGGCGGTGACGAACACCACCTGAGCCAGCTGCAAGCCACCCTGGCGGCCGCCGACTGGGTCATCTGCCAAGTGGGCTGTATCAGCCACAACGCCTACTGGCGCGTCAAAGAGCACTGCAAACGCACCGGCAAGCCCTGTCTGTACGTTGAGAGCACCAGCCGCAGCGCGCTCGAACGCGCCATGCAGCGCATCCATGCAGCGCAACAGGTTCCCGTTTGTCCCGCTGCAGCGGTGTGAATGGGGGATTGCAGGCGGCAAAAAATTTGGCACTCAAAATTTGCCACTCAGCCGCGCTGATGGTTTAGAATAGCAGGCTGTCCAAGTTGGGTGGCGTGTTCAAGCCGCGCCATGCTTGCATTCAATGCAAGGCCCTTGGTCAACCTCCCTCGACCGCTCGCGAGCCGGAGCCGTCCTTGAAAAAGCCTGCAGGCATGGCTTGCAGGGCACCCCAAGGCAGGCGGCGCAACACAGGACGCGAGCGAGGTGCAGCCTTCGGGCTGTTTTTATTTGATAGGAGTGCCCACATGGCACGGGTATGTGAAGTCACGGGCAAAAAGCCCATGGTGGGGAACAATGTGTCCCACGCCAACAACAAAACCAAGCGCCGCTTTCTGCCCAACCTGCAGTCGCGCCGCTTCTGGGTCGAGAGCGAAAAGCGCTGGGTGCGCCTGCGCATTTCGGGCGCCGCGCTGCGCCTGATCGACAAAAACGGTATCGAAGCGGTGCTCGCCGATCTGCGCGCCCGCGGTCAAGCCTGATCGCTTAAAGGAGCAGCACCATGGCAAGCAAAGGCGGACGCGAAAAAATCAAGCTGGAATCCACTGCAGGAACCGGCCACTTCTACACCACGACCAAGAACAAGAAGACCACACCAGAAAAACTGGCCTTCGCCAAGTTCGACCCCAAAGCACGCAAACACGTGCAGTACAAAGAGGTCAAGCTGAAGTAATACGCAGCTTGGGTCGCCAGCAAAAACCGCCACTTTGGGCGGTTTTTGCTTTTTGGGGCCGCCGGTGCACGGCCCTCAACGGCGCAAAAACAACCGATATACCGGGTTGGCGGTTTCGTCCACGCACGGGTAGCCCAGCGTGGTCAGAAAGGTCTGGAACTCGGCCTCTTCGGCCTCGGGCACCTGCAGCCCGACCAAGATGCGGCCGTAGTCGGCGCCCTGGTTGCGGTAGTGAAACAGGCTGATGTTCCAGCCCGGGCGCATCAGGTTCAAAAACTTCAGCAGCGCGCCGGGGCGCTCGGGAAACACAAAGCGCAGCAGGCGCTCGTCGTGCGCCAGCGGCGAGTGGCCGCCGACCATGTGCCGGATGTGCTCTTGCGCCAGGTCATCGTGCGTCAGGTCTAGGGCGGCAAAGCCGTGGCGGGCAAAGTTGGCGGCAATTTTGCTGCTCTCGCCGCGGCCGTGCGTGCTCAGGCCCAGAAACACGTGTGCTTCGCTCGCGTCGCTGATGCGGTAGCTGAACTCGGTCACGTTGCGCGGCCCGCCCGGCAGGTTGCCGATGGCCCCGAGGAAGCGTTTGAAGCTGCCGCGCTCTTCGGGAAGGGTGACGGCAAACAGGCCCTCGCGCTGCTCGCCCACCTCGGCGCGTTCGGCCACGAAGCGCAGCCGGTCGAAGTTCATGTTGGCACCGCACAAAATCGCGGCGTAGGTCTCGCCCCGGGTTTTGTGCGTGGCCACGTACTGCTTGATCGCCGCCACCGCCAGCGCGCCGGCGGGCTCGACGATGCTGCGCGTATCCACAAACACGTCTTTGATGGCGGCGCAGACGGCGTCGGTATCGACTTCGATAAAGCCATCGACCAGAGCGCGGCTGATGCGCAGCGTCTCGTCGCCCACGCGCTTGACGGCGGTGCCGTCCGAAAACAACCCGACTTCGGCCAGCGTCACCTGCTGGCCCGCCGCGACCGAGCGCAGCATGGCGTTGGAGTCGTTCATCTGCACGCCGATGACCTTGATCTCGGGCCGCAGCGCCTTGAGGTAGTTGGCCACGCCGCTGATCAGGCCGCCGCCGCCCACGGCCACGAACACCGCATCGAGGCGCTGGTTGCCCAGGCTTTGCAACTGGCGCAGCAGCTCCATGGCCACCGTGCCCTGGCCGGCGATCACGTAGGGGTCGTCAAAGGGGTGCACAAAGGTGTAGCCGTGCTCGGCTTGCAGTGCCAGCGCGTGCGCGTGCGCGTCGGTATAGCTGTCGCCGTGCAGCAACACCTCGCCACCGAGGGCGCGCACGGCCTCGATCTTGAGCTGCGGCGTGGTCACGGGCATGACGATCACCGCCCGCGCCCCGAGCCGATGCGCCCCCAGCGCCACCCCTTGGGCGTGGTTGCCGGCCGAAGCGCAGATGACGCCGCGCTGCAACTGCTCGGGCGCCAAGTGCGCGAGCTTGTTGTAGGCGCCGCGCAGCTTGAAGCTGAACACCGGCTGCTGGTCTTCGCGTTTGAGCAGCACCTTGTTGTGCAAGCGGCGGCTGAGCTGGCGCGCCGGCTCCAGCGCCGACTCGACCGCCACGTCATAGACGCGCGCCGTGAGGATGAGCTTGAGGTAGTCGGCGGGGCTGAGGTCGGTGGCGGCGGTAGCGGCCGGCGCTGCGCCGGCAGGGGACTCCGCCAAAGGGGCAGCAGACACAGCGGCGGGCGGGGCAGGTTGGGGTGCGGGCATGGGGGCAAAAGCGTAAATCTAGGGCAGGGCGGCAGGCCAGTTGCTAATGTGGCAGGGCAGCCCGGCATCATAGGGGAAAGCGCTGTGGCGGCCCGAAATCCATGGGGGGCAGTCAGCCCAGCGCGGTCAAAAAAAAGCCCGGTCGCGATGACCGGGCTTAACCACCCGTTGAAGGGCAGAGGAGACAACTGGTAACGCAGCAAGGGGGCTGCGGACGCTACAGGCGCTGATCGAGCCACTCCTGCATACAATGGCGCTAGTGTAAACCCGGATTTGCTGCAATGCAACATCTTTTTTTGTAAGCCCCTGTTGTTTTTGAGGTAATGATTGAAATGGAATGCACCGTCACCTGGACCGGCGCCGCCGGCACCCGTTCATCCATGGGCTTTGTGGCCGAAACAGGCAGCGGCCACGTGCTATACATGGACGGCGCGCCCGACCCGGCGCGGCCCGAACACGGCGGCGCCAACCTGGCCCCGCGCCCCATGGAGGCGCTGCTGGCCGGCACCGGCGGTTGCAGCGCCTACGATGTGGTGTTGATCCTCAAGCGCGGTCGCCACGACGTGCGCGGCTGCAGCGTCAAGCTCAGCAGCGAGCGTGCCCAGACCGACCCGAAGGTTTTTACCCAGATCCACATGCACTTCACCGTGCGCGGGCGCGGCATCCCCGAGGCGGCGGTGCAGCGCGCGATCGAACTGAGCCACGAAAAATACTGCTCGGCCAGCGTGATGCTGGGCAAAACCGCCGCCATCACGACCAGTTTCGAGCTGATCGAAGACTGAGGGGCTGGGAGGCTGGCAGGCTGGCAGGCGCGCTCTAGACCCGGTGCGCCACCGTGGTCATGACCTTGGCCGCCAGCCGCATCAGGCCCTTAACGGGGGGTGGCAGATCGACGCCGCCGTCGCGTTTGGCCTCGTTGGCGTGGCGCACTTCGTCGGCCTTCATCTGCTCGACGATGGCGCGCGAGGCGTGGTCGTGCGCCGGCAGTCGCCCGAGGTGGCTGTCGAGGTGGGCCTCGACTTGGCGTTCGGTCTCGACCACAAAGCCCAAGCTCACGCCTTTACCGAAGCGCCCGGCCAGCAGGCCCAGCCCAAAGGCGCCGGCGAACCAGAGCGGGTTGAGCAGCGAAGGCCGGTCACCCAGCTCATCCAAGCGCTGCTTGCACCAAGCCAAGTGGTCGGTTTCGTCCTGCCCGGCGGCCTCGAGATGGTGCGCCAGCTTTTCCTTTTCGGCCTCAGAGCCCGGCCCTAGCCGCGCCGCCAGCGCCTGCGAGGTGTAGAGCGCTTGGGCGCAGATCTCGCCCACGTGGTTGACGCGCATGAGCGCACCGGCGTGGCGCTTTTCAGCTTCGCTCAACGCCGTCACAGCCACATCGGCGGGCGGGCGCGGGCACGGGCGGGCGGCACGGTGCGGCGCAAACAGGGCGCGCAGCGCGCCGTCGGCAGCGATCAGGTGGGCGTCGATGAAGGCAGTGCTCATGGTCGGTTCCGAGGGCTAAAGGTCTGGTGGAATTATCGGCTGCGCCGGGCCGGATTGCAAACCTGTCAACCCAAAGTAGAAATGTCCCCTTGCTGTGAGGTCGAGCGTGCTCAAGACTCAGCCGCTGGGGCAGGCTGGCGCACTCAGGGTGAGGTGGTGGTGGTCAAAAATGCCGTCAGGAGCAGGATCAGGGCCACCAGCAGCATCTCGCAGCCTATGCTGGCGCGCAGCCTTTGCCGTGCGCGCGGCGCATGGGCCACCAAGGCCGGCACCAGCAGCCAGCGGTTCAGCCCCGCCAAGGCCAGCAGCAGGCCCAGCACGGCGAGCTTGAGCAGCAGCACCAGGCCGTAGGCGCTGTGCAGCAGGGGCGACCAGCCCTCCAGCAGGCGCCAGGCCAGCCACAGCCCGGCGACGATCAGGCCCGCCACCACCGGGGCCGCCACCAGGCCAAAGCGCTGCAGCACGTGGGCCGCTGGTTCGCCCAGTTGCGACGGCCCGCTGATGCGGTACAGGGGGATCAGGGCGCCGACCCAGAACGCCACCGCGCCTAGGTGCAGCAGCAGCAGCACCGCCAGCAGCGCACGCGGTGCACCGGTGCTGTGCCCGACTAGCGTGAAGGCCAGCAGCACCAACGCCGCGCCCAGCAGACTCGCTGCCGCCGCGGGCCCGCGCCAGCGCCCCGACACTATCCAAAACGCCTGCAACAGCAGCAAGCCGCTGCCGGCCAGCAGCAGGCGCTGGCCGGTGGCACCGTCAAACACCAGCGCGAGCAAGCCAGGGTCGAAGGCCGCCGCCCAGGTGCCGCCACCCAGAAAGCCGGCCTGCAGCGGCCACTGCAACAGCAGCAGGGCCAGCGCCAGCCCGGCGGCTACGGGCACCAGCGGCCGCAACCCAGCGGCCCGATGCAGCCCCGTAGGGTGAGCAAACACCTGCCCAAACAGCACACCGCCTACGGCCACCAAGGCGCAGGCGTAGAAGGCCGCCGCCACCAGCACGCGCAGCCAGGTCCAGCCATCGGTCTGCGCGAGCAGTTCTAGCAGGGGTTGCAACAACGACAGGGCGGTGCTCATTGCGGGAGCGGTATCCTGCAGGGATCAGCGCACGGTGAAATAAATTTCATCGGCCATCACGTGCCCGTCTGCCGCCAGGCCGCGCCAGCGCACCGTGTATTTGCCGGGCCCCAGCGGGGTGGCCGGGCTGGCTTCGAAGCGGGTGAGCGCGTCGCGGCCCGGGCCTTGGCTCAAGGGCACCACACCCCGGGGGCCGCTGACTTCGAACAGCGTCAGCCGCATCGGGTGATCGAACCAGACCGCGATCCGGTTCGGGCTGCCGCTGACGGTGCTGCCGTGCGCGGGCAGCGAGCCCTCGGGCTGGGCGTGGGCGTGCAGATGGGGCGTGGCCAGCAGCAGGTGCAGCGCCAGCGCAGCGGGGGCGATCTTGAGCAAGGTTTTCAAACGGTTCATGGTCAGACTCCGGTGTGCAAGGGAAGGGGTGTGGGTGCGCGACGGGATTGGACAAAATCAAGGCAGGGACGCGATTTGCATCACGGTGTATTCGCCCTGGATGAGCGCGGCGCTGAAGCGGATGCGCTGCCCCTGCTGCAGTTGCTCCAGCAGGGCCGGGTCGCTGAGCTGGAACACCATGGTCATGCCGCCCATGTCGAGGTTGGGGATGGGGCCGTGGCGCAGGCTGACGCGGCGGTTGCTGCGGTCCACCCGGCGCACCTCGGCCTCGACCCAGGGGCGGCCGTCGCGGTCGGTGGCCGCGCCCGCGCCCGCCGCGTCGGCGCCGTCGGCTGCTGGCTGCGTCGCTGCTGCCCCGGCCGCTGGTTGGTTATGCGAGGCCCAGATGCGCGAGCTGCCGTCGCGCCCGACCAGCAGCACGTGGAAGGGGTCGCGGCGGCCGCCGTAGAGCGGGCCGTCCATGCCGGGGCTGCCGATGGGCATGCCCGGCACGCTCAGGCCCAGCGCCGCCGGGCGCTCGCGCAGCAGGCGCTGGATGTCGGCGGCGGGCACGTGTCCCTCGACCACGTAGCCGCCGATGAGCGCGGTGTGGCAAGAGCCGTATTTCTCGGGCATGCCCAAGCGCTGGCGCGCCGCGATGTTGCCGGTGTCGAAGGCGCGCACGCTGAAGCCGTTTTTTTCGAGGTAAGTGATCCAGTCGTCGCAGCAGCCGCATTGGGGGTCTTTCCAGACCTCCATCACGGGCGGGTTGCGGCGCGCCTGCGCCAGCGCGACTGGGGCTGTCAGGGCGAGCAGGGTGCTGCCAGCCAGCCCGGTGAGGGCGGCGCTGGCGCTGTGGAGCAAGGTGCGTCGTTGCATGGTGGGTGTGGTTTGAGTCAAGGGAGCGCCGGGTTTGATGCCCGGCACAGGCCGCAAGTTCAGTGCCGATGCACCGGGGCGGCCGGTGCGGGTGTTGCCGGTGTTGCCGGACTGGGCGGTGGCGCTGCGCCGTGGGCTCCGTGGGCTCCTCCTCCGTGGCCTCCCTGCGCCCCTCTACGGACTTCTCCGTGGGCAGCTTGGGGCGGGCTGGGTGGGCGCACCGCCTCGGGTACCGGCCCCCGGTATTCAAAGGCCACGCTGCCGCTCGGGAAGGCGTAGGGGCCGGGGTCGCGGTAGTCGTTGGGCGGCTGGTTGGCGCGCACCTTGAGCACGGTCAGCATCCCGCCCATGCCGATCGGGCCGAACTGGCCTTGGCCGGCCATCATGGGCAGGGTGTTGGGGGGCAGTTCCATCGGCATCTGCTTCATGTCGTACATGCCGCGCTCGCCCATGACCATGAAGTCGGGCGCCAGGCCCTGGATTTTGCCGACCAGCCCGCGGTGATCGACTCCGATCATGGTCGGCACCTCGTGCCCCATCGGCCCCATGGTGTGGTGGCTCTTGTGGCAGTGCACGGCCCAGTCGCCGGGTTCGTCGGCGATGAACTCGATCTGGCGCATTTGGCCGACGGCCAAGTCCACCGTCACCTCGGGCCAGCGCGCGCTCCTCGGTACCGGGCCGCCGTCGGTGCCGGTGACTTCAAACTCGACCCCGTGCACGTGGATCGGGTGGTTGACCATGGTCAGGTTGCCCATGCGGATGCGCACGCGGTCGCCTAGGCGCGCCACCAGCGGGTCGATGCCAGGAAAGACGCGGCTGTTCCAAGCCCAGGTGTTGAAGTCGAACATGGTCGCGACGGTGGGCGTCTGGGCCCCGGGTTCGACGTCGAAGGCGTTGAGCAAGAAGCAGTAGTCGCGCTGCACCGCTTCGATCAGCGGGTGCCGGCCGCGCGCATCGAGCTTGGGGTGCGTGACCCACATGCCCATCATGCCCATGGCCAGTTGCACCATCTCGTCGGCGTGTGGGTGGTACATGAAGGTGCCCGGGCGGCGCGCTTGGAACTCATAGACGAAGGTTTTGCCAGCCCCGATCGAGGGCTGGTTGATGCCCGCCACCCCGTCCATGCCCGAAGGCAGGCGCTGGCCGTGCCAGTGGATGCTGGTCGGCTCGGGCAAGCGGTTGCTGACAAAGATGCGCACCCGATCCCCCTCCACCACTTCGATCGTGGGGCCGGGGCTCTGGCCGTTGTAGCCCCACATATTGACCACGAAACCGGGCGCCACTTCGCGCACCACCGGCTCGGCCACGAGGTGGAATTCTTTGACGCCGTCGCGCATCCTAAAGGGCAGGGTCCAGCCGTTTAGCGTCACCACCGGCCGGTAGGGCAAACCGGCCCCGGTGACGCCGGGCGGCACCCAGGGCGCGGCGGTGGCGGCGCTGTGCTGCAGCACCGGCTCGGGCAAAGCGGCCAGCGCGTGGCGGCCGACGGTGGCGCTGGCGGCGGCTGTGAAGGCCCCGGCAGCCAAGGCACCCTGGAAAAATTGGCGGCGTTGCATGATCAATTTCCTTTCGCGGTTTCGTAAGATAGGCCGGCGAGCACGGCACGCAGTTCGGCTGCGGCCACAGCGGCGTCGCGCCGCGCCAGCAGGGCGGCCTCGCTCGCCTGCACCCGGGCGCTGGCACTGGCCAGCAGCTCCCAGGTGCTCTTGAGCATGCCGTTGTAGCGCTGCTGGGTTTCGTCTTGCAAGGCGCTGTGCAGGCGCAGCGCGTCTTGCGCCGAGCCCTCGGCCAGCGCGGTGGCGGTTTGCCAGGCGCTGTAGGCGCTGTGGACGTCGGCGCGTATCTGGCGCTCGAGCGCATCGGCCTCGGCGCGCACCTTGGCGGCTTTGTCCCAGGTGTGCGGCCAGAGCTGGCGCGCAGCCAGCTCGGGCAGTGCGGGCGGGGCACCAGTGCCGGGCTGCGGCGCGACGGCGACCGCCAGCGTGGCAGCGATGCGTTCGAGCTCGGCCGCTGACAGGCCGCGCTCCAGCATTTCGGCCTGGCGCTGCAGCAGCGGCCAGCGTGGGTGCGACTGCAGTGCCTGCGCTTCCAGCACAGCCAAGGGGGCGAAGGCGGGTGTGGCGCTCGCCACTGGCCATTCGTTGGGCAGCCGCTGCTCCAGTTGCGCCGGCGTGAGCCCACCGCCTGCCATGCGCCACAAGTTCAGCAAGGCCAGGTGCTGCTGGTGCTGCGCCACGCGCTGCTGCGCCTGCGCTTGGTTGAGCAGCAGTTGCTGTTGCAACAGGTTCATCTGCGGCCAATTGCCTACCCGCACCATGCGTGTCGCCAATTCGGCCCCGGCCTGCGCGGCTTGCAGCACCTGCGCCTGGTAGCGGGCGCTGCTGCCAGCCGCTACGGCGCGCAGCCAGGCCCGCTCCACCTGCAAGGCCAGATCGGCCTGCTCCAGCCGCAGCGCGGCGCGTTCGAGCGCATTTTGGCCCGGCCGCGCCAGCAGATCGGGGCGCGCGCGCTGTGCCGCCATCAGAGCATCAGACAGGCGCAAGTGCTGGGCGGCGGCGGGTTGCGGCGCGGCGCTGGCGTGCGGCTGCTGCTGGGCCTCCCACTGCACGATGTCGGCGTGGCCGCGGGGGAAAGCGCCGACCAGCTCGTTGGCCGCGCGCCACTGCTGCTCCGGCTCGGGATTGGCCCAGGCAGGGCCAGACCAAGCGGCCGCCAGCAGCGCCGCACCCAACAGGGGATGCCAAAAGGCTTTCGGCCCGCCGCGCTGCACACGCCGCACGCGCTGCACTGGGGCCCAAAAAGTAAAAAACATGGAAAACTCTCCGATCAAGAACCAAGAAACGCCGCGCCGCTGCCGAAGCAAGAACCAAGCGGGCGCACTGCGGGTGTCGAGATCAGAGAATGGGCGGTTTGAGCTCGGGTTGCGGCGTGGCCTGCACGATCACGGTGCGCGCGGGCACCGGTGTGCCTAGGGGCAAGGCGGGCGGCAAGGCCCCTAACCGCAGCGGCACCGCCAGTGCCTGGTGGCAAATCCCGCACAAAAGACACAGGCCATGCGCGCCCGCTTCAGAGTGCCCGGGGCAGGCGGGGTCGGCGGCCTGAGCTGCCCCAAGCGCCGCCCCATGCGGTACGCCGTGGTTGGGGACGTGAGCGAGGTCGTGAGTGGCGGCGGGAGTGCTGGCGTGCGCAGCCTCGTGCAGCGCCAAGTCGGCGTGGCCACAGAGTGCTGCCGGGTTGATTGACGCCATCTGGGCTGGGCCATACGCAGCGGCAGGGACTGAATGCAAAACCGCCAGCGCCATGGCGTCGCCCGCCCACAACCGCCAAGGCAGCAGCAGCACGAACAAGATGATCAGCCAGCGACGCATCTTTCGATGTTAGCGCATTTGGGCACAGCGTGCAATCGCTGCGCCGCGCGGCACAATGGCCCCCATGCCCGATTCCGCCCCACCCACCCCCTTGCCGCAGCGCCTGCGCCGCCTCTGGCAGCCGCACAACGGGCTGTTCTGGCTGATGCTGCTGTTCAACGGCCTCTCGACCGGCATGGCTTGGTTTCTGCACCTGTCACCGCCCGCTGGTTGGTTGCTGCTGGTCTTTACCCTGCTGGCGCTGGCCAATGCGGCTGCGGGCATGCTGCTGCTGTGGCTGCTGTGGCGCAGCACCTAGGGAGGGTGCTGGCTGGCGCGTGCCCGGGTTTACACTAGTGCCACCCGCACAAAGCCGCTTGCCTTTGTCAACCCTCCCATGAACGCCGTTTTCCCACCCCCCACCGTGCCGTTGGAGCAGCTCGATGCCACCTTGGCGCGCCAGGGCTTTGCCCTGCTCGATGCGGCTGCGGTGCAGCGCTGGCTTGGGCTCGAGGCGCAGGCGCTGGCGGCCCTGCAACCGAGCTGGGAGCGGCTCTGCCCCGACCACTATCTGCGCGATGGCGGGCGCTACCGCAAACGGCGCCACAGCTGCTTCGTGGTCGAGGGCGCGCAGGTGCGCCAGGTGCCGCACCGGGTGCACTGGCAGCCGCTGCAGTACAACGCGCTGCACGGCGGCATGCAGCGCTGGTTCGAGCCGATCGAGCCCGAGGTCGTGGCCCAACCCGCTTGGCAGCGCCTGCTACAGCAGACCGCGGCGGCGGCTTCGGCGCTCAAGGGCGCGCAGCCGTGGTACGTGGAAGCGCACCAGTTTCGCATCGACACCACCGACGGCATCGGCCGCCCCACGCCCGAGGGCGCGCACCGCGACGGCATGGAGCTGGTGGCCGTCTATCTGCTCGCTCGCCAAGGCATCAAGGGCGGCGAGAGCCGGGTGTTCGAGGCCGATGGCCCGCACGGCCAGCGCTTCACCCTGACCGAGCCTTGGTCGCTGCTGCTGCTCGACGACGAGCGCGTGATCCACGAATCGACCCCGATCCAGCCGCTGGTGCTGGGTGAGCTGGGCTGGCGCGACACGCTGGTGCTGACGTGCCGCTCGGGCGGCTTTCAGGGCGATTGAGCGGCGATTGAGCCGCCGCGCTGGCCTTAAGATCTGGTCTTGGGCGCAGCAGTGGCCCAAGCCATTTACAACCATACCCCCCAGGAGCCCAAACCCATGAGCAACCGAGAAGTCGTCGTCGTCAGCGCTGCGCGCACCGCCATCGGCACCTTTGGCGGCAGCCTCAAAGACACCCCCACCACCGAACTCGGCGCCCTGGTGGTGCGCGAGGTGCTGGCGCGCGCTGCCGTGCCCGGTGCCGACGTGGGCCACGTGGTCTTTGGCCACGTCGTCAACACCGAGCCGCGCGATCTGTACCTATCGCGCGTGGCTGCGCTCGACGGCGGCTGCCCAGACACCACCGTGGCCATGAACGTGAACCGCCTGTGCGGCTCGGGGCTGCAGGCCATCGTCAGCGCCAGCCAAGCGATCTTGCTGGGTGATTGCGACGTCGCCATCGGCGCCGGGGCCGAGAACATGAGCCGCGCGCCCTACCTCAGCCTGGTGTCGCGCTTTGGCGCGCGCATGGGCGACGCCACACTGGTGGACATGATGGTGGGCGCGCTGCACGACCCCTTCCACAAAATCCACATGGGCGTGACGGCCGAAAACGTGGCGGCGCAGTTTGGCATCAGCCGCGCCATGCAAGACGCACTGGCGGTCGAGAGCCACAACCGCGCCGAGCGCGCCAGTGCCGAGGGCCGCTTCAAATCGCAGATCGTGCCGGTGCTGCTCAAGGGCCGCAAGGGCGAGGTCGCGTTCGACACCGACGAGCACTTTCGCCCCGGCTGCACGCTGGCCGACATGGCCAAGCTCAAGCCGGTGTTCGTCAAAGAAAACGGCAGCGTCACGGCGGGCAATGCCTCGGGCATCAACGACGCCGCCGCCGCCGTGCTGCTGATGGAAGCTGGCGCGGCGCGCGCGCGTGGCCTAGCCCCCATGGCGCGGTTGGTGGGCTACGCGCACACCGGGCTCGAGCCCAAGATCATGGGCGTGGGCCCGATTTCGGCCACACGCAAAGTGCTCGAGCGCACCGGTCTGACGATTGCCGACCTCGACGTGATCGAAGCCAACGAAGCCTTCGCCGCCCAAGCCTGCGCCGTGACGCAAGAGCTGGGCCTGGACCCGGCCAAGGTCAACCCCAACGGCTCGGGCATCTCGCTTGGGCACCCGATCGGGGCCACCGGCGCCATCATCACCGTCAAGGCGCTGTACGAGCTGCAGCGCACCGGCGGCCGCTACGCGCTGGTGACGATGTGCATCGGCGGCGGGCAGGGGATTGCGGCGATTTTTGAGCGCCTTTGACCGCCCTGGGGCGGCCTAGGGCGGGCCGGGCGGGGGCGCGAGTTCACAGATTTGTCATATGGCTTGCGTAGAGTGCGGCGATTCAAACCCAAACCGCCCTACCCAATGCCCAAAACCCCCACCCCCTTCGCCCTAGCCCGCTTGACTGCGGCGGCTGCCCTAGCCATTGTGGCGCTGGCCGGCTGCCAGAATGCCCGACGCCATGGCCGCCTACAGCGTGGGCGGGCGCACCCTGCTGGTCACGGCCAACGAGGGCGACGCGCGCGACTGGCCCGGCTTCAACGAAGAGGTGCGCGTGCGCGCCCACTGCCCCCAAGGTCTGGATCCGGCCGTCTTTCCCAATGCGGCCGCGCTGATCATGGATTCGGGCTTGGGCCGACTGCTCGTCACCAACACCCCCAACGCCGGTCAAACTGGGCGCAACGCCGCCGGCCAGTGCACCGAGCTGTTCAGCTTTGGCGCGCGCTCGTTCTCGATCTGGGACGCCAGCAACCTGCAGCAGGTCTATGACTCGGGCGACGAACTGGAGCAACGCACCCGTGCCCTGCCCAAGGTCGCCTTCAACGCCAGCCACAACAACAACACGCTCGACGCCCGCAGCCCGAGCAAAGGCCCAGAACCCGAGGCGGTGGTGGTGGCCCAGTTTGGCAACCGGCACTTCGCCTTCATCGGGCTCGAGCGCGTCGGCGGCGTGATGGTCTATGAAGTCACCAACCCGGCCGAGGCGCGCTTCGTGACCTACTTCAACGGCACGCGCAACGGCGTCACCGGCGACCGCGGCCCCGAGGGCCTGACCTTCATCCCGGCGGTGCAATCGCCCAACGGCCGGCCCCTGCTGGTGGTGGCCAATGAAATCAGCGGCACCACGCGCATACTGCAAATCAACTTGGGGTTTTAAGCGGTTCAACGGCCGATCGGCCCAATGGTTGTTGATGGGCTGGTGGACTGGTGTGCTGATCCTCTAGGCCCTGCAGGGGCGGGGCGCTGTGCGGCCTAGGCGCGTGCGCTGGCTGCAGGCTGGAGTGGCGCAGCGCATAATCGCTGCGCATGTGGATCGACAGCCATTGCCACCTCGACGCCCCCGATTGGACGGATGAGCAGCGCTTGGCGCTGCGCCGGCAGGCGCGTGCCGCCGGGGTGGAGGTCTGCGTCTATCCGGCGGTGGAGCGCGCCAACTGGGCGCGTGTGCGCGAACTGGCGCACACCACCGGCGACGCCTACGCGCTGGGCATCCACCCGCTTTATGTGATGCAGGCCGACGACGCCGACCTCGAGGCGCTGGCGCTCGAGTTGCAACGCTGCCACGACGACCCGCAGCTGGTGGCGGTGGGTGAGATTGGGCTCGATTTTTTTGTTCCCGCCCTGTGCGCGCCGGCTGCGCGCCAGCGCCAGTGGCACTTCTACACCGCCCAACTGGAGCTGGCGCAGCGCTTTGGGCTGCCCGTGATCTTGCACGTGCGGCGTTCGGCGGACGAGTTGCTGCGCGGCTTGCGCCAGCGCGATCGGGGCGGGCCGGGTGCGGCCACGGCAGGCCCGGCAACGCGCTCGGCCACACGCCTAGCAACCAGCCCGGCCAGCGCGCGCGGTGGCATCGCCCACGCCTTCAGCGGCAGCTTACAGCAGGCGCAGGCCTTCATCGAACTCGGATTTGCCCTGGGCTTTGGCGGTGCCTGCACCTTCGAGGCGGCGCGGCGCCTGCGCCGGCTGGCCAGCGATCTGCCCGCCGAGGCGCTGGTGCTGGAGACCGACGCCCCCGACATGCCGCCCCAGTGGCTCTATACCCCGGCCGCGGCGCGCGCCAGCGGCGCCAGCCAAGCGCCCAACACCCCGACCGAGCTGGCGCGCATCGGTGCCACGCTGGCGGCGTTGCGCGGCTTGGACTGCGCCGCACTAGCCGCCCAGACCAGCGCCAACGTGCGGCGCGTGCTGCCGCGGCTGGCAGTGCTGCGGCCAAATTCGGGCCCAGCAGCGCTTGCATCCGCACCCACGCCCACGCCCACGCCCGCAATGGGCCAGTTGCCCCAGTCATCCACCAGCGCGGCGCCCGGCGTCGCACCCTGAGTGCCACCGCCGCGCTCCAAGCAAGCCTATGCCACTGCGCCCCACCGGTTTGTCCAAACTTAGCCGCCTGCAAAGCGGCTTGCTGCTGGCGCTGGCTGGGGCCGTGGCCTTCAGTGGCAAGGCCATCATCGTCAAGCTGGCGTATCGCTACGGCGTCGATCCGGTCACGCTGCTGATGTACCGCATGCTGTTTGCGCTGCCGCTGTTTCTGGCCATGATCTGGTGGGCCACCTACCGCAGCGCCAAGCCGGTGCAGCCGCTGCAGCGGCGCGACTGGTTGGCCATTTTTGGGCTGGGTTTTTGCGGCTACTACCTCGCCAGTTTTCTCGATTTTCTGGGCTTGCAGTACATCAGCGCCAGCCTCGGGCGGCTGATTCTGTACCTCAACCCCACGCTTGTGCTGCTGCTGGGCTGGCTCTTGTTTGCCCAACGCGTCACGCCGCGCCAGCTCGGGGCCATGGGCCTGAGCTATGCCGGCGTGCTGCTGGTGTTTGGGCACGAGTTGCGCTTCGACGGCTGGAGCACGGCACTGGGGGCGGCGCTGGTGTTTGGCAGCGCGCTCAGCTACGCCGTATATCTGGTCTATAGCGGCGCGCTGGTGCAGCGCATCGGTGCGTTGCGGCTGGTGGGCTGGGCCACCACTGTCGCCTGCATCCTGTGCATCGGCCAGTTTGTGCTGCTGCGCCCACTCGAAGCGGCGCTGGTGGCGCCCGAGGTGATCTGGCTCTCGCTGCTCAACGCCGTGCTCTGCACCGCGGCGCCGGTGGTGCTGGTGATGCTGGCGATCGAGCGCATCGGCGCCGGGCTCACGGCCCAAGTCGGGATGGTCGGCCCCATGGCCACGCTGCTCATGGGCGCGCTGATACTGGGCGAGCCCTTCAACGCTTGGATTTTGGCCGGCACCGCGCTGGTGCTGGCGGGCGTGCTGTGGGTGAGCCGGCCCAGCCGGTGAGGATAATCGGATCAAGCAAATCGCTCAATCCGGCCCGCTCGGGCCATTTTTGGAGTGCAAGACAATGGATTTGGGAATCGCGGGCCGCTGGGCCTTGGTGTGTGGGGCCAGCAAAGGGCTGGGTTGGGGTTGCGCGCAGGCGCTGGCGAGTGCGGGAGTGAATTTGGTGATCGCGGCGCGCGGGGCCGAGCGCTTGCAGCAGGTGGCTGCCGAGCTGCGCCAGCAAAGCGGGGTGACGGTGCTGCCGGTGGCGGCCGACGTGACCACGGCAGCCGGGCGCGAGACGCTGTTTGCGGTGCCCGGCGGGCCGGGGCGGGCCTTTGACATCGTGGTCAACAACGCCGCTGGCCCACCCACGGGCGACTTTCGTCACTGGGAGCGCGAGCAGTGGCTGCAGGCGCTGGAGGCCAATATGCTGAGCCCGATCGAGCTCATCAAGGCCACGGTGGACGGCATGGCCGAGCGCGGTTTTGGCCGCATCGTCAACATCACCTCCAGCGCCGTCAAGGCCCCGATCGACATCTTGGGCTTGAGCAATGGCGCCCGCAGTGGCCTGACCGGCTT
Source organism: Serpentinimonas sp. SSL01 (assembly GCF_056323735.1). Classification (NCBI taxonomy): domain Bacteria; kingdom Pseudomonadati; phylum Pseudomonadota; class Betaproteobacteria; order Burkholderiales; family Comamonadaceae; genus Serpentinimonas; species Serpentinimonas sp. SSL01. Next base: position 1,820,339 of record NZ_CM150487.1, on the reverse strand, counting down.
CGTCGCCGGGCTGGCGCGCAGCGGCTTGGCGGCGCGCGGCGTGACCATCAACAACCTGCTGCCCGGCAAGTTCGACACCGAGCGCCTGGCCGCCACCCTGGCCGCCGGGGCCCAAAAGAGCGGGCAGCCGCTCGAGGCCGTGCGCGCGGCGCAACTGGCGCAGATACCGGCGCGCCGCTTTGGCAGCCCGCAAGAGTTCGGCGCCGTCTGCGCCTTCCTGTGCAGCACCCACGCCGGCTACCTCAACGGCCAAAACATTTTGCTCGACGGCGGGGCCTATCCGGGGGTGTACTAAAAAACTTCGGGCTGGTTGGCGGGGGCTGAGCTGGGCCTGGGTTCGTCAGTCACACGTTCCGATTCCTCACCCCGGCCCAGCCCAGCCCTGCCTTGGTGGCGCGAGGGCTCGCCAAAAAATCGTGGTCCTATTCCGATTTGGGGCGGGCCGGCCCCTCAACGCCGCAGCGACGAGACCGCGATGCCGGCCACGATGAGCGCGAAGGCGGCGACGTGGAAGGCTTGCGGGGGTTCGCGCAGCAGGGCGGCGGACATGAGCGCGGCCAGCAGCGGCGTCAGGTTGCTGAAGAACGCGGCCACGGTGGGGCCGGCGCGCTGCACCCCTTCGCCCCAGAAGCGGTAGGCGATCACGCCCGGCCCCAGGCCCACGAACACCAGCACCGCCAGCAGCGCCCAGCTCCAGTCGATCTGCGGCAAGGGGGTGCCGGTGGCCGCTGGCCACAAGACCCACTCGCCGGCGCTGAGCGCGGCCGACCAGAATAGGCCAAAAATGATCTGCGCCATCAAAAAGGCCGACCAATCGGCGCGGATCGGGGCCGGTTCGTCGCGCCGCGTGAGCAGCCAGCTGTAGAGCGCCCAGGTGCAGGTGGCCAGCAGCATCCAGGCGTCGCCCGGCACCAGTTGCAGCTCGAGTATGCGCTGCACTTGGCCTTGCGTGAGCACCACCAGCACCCCGAGCAGCGACAGCGCCGAGCCCAGCAGCGCCTGGCGCGTGATGGCGGCGCCAAAGAACAGGCGCCCAATGATCAGCATCCAGACCGGCATGCTGGCTGCCACCAGCGTGACATTGATCGGCGTCGAGGTGTGCAGCGCCAGGTATTGCAGCGAGTTGTAGCCGGCAATCGCCAGCAGCCCGAGCAGGGCAAAGCGGCGCCAGTGCTGCCACAAACCGCTGTGGCGGCGCAACACCCAAGCCGCCAGCGGCAGCAAAATGGCCAAAGCCACCAACCAGCGCAGGAAGTTGAAGGTCATGGGCGGAATCCAGTCCGCCGCCAGACGGCCCACGACGGCGTTGCCAGCCCACAGCAACGGGGCGATGGTGAGCATGGCGGCGGTGCCCAAGGTCAGGGGCGCAAAGGGTGTGGCAGACATCGCTGCGACTGTAACGCCTGCGCGCTCGCGGCCTTGGCAAGGGGTTTGCAGTGCCGGTTTTGGGCGCTGCTGATTTCGTGGCACCATTGGCGTTTTGGCCGCCAGCAATGCAAGCCTTTGGCTCCAGCCTTTGCGGTGCACACATTGCGCCGCTCGCTGGTGTGCCGGTATTGCCCCAACCCACTCATTTTCAGGAACCCCCCCCATGAGCACCACCCACAGCCGCGCCGTCGTGATCGAGCAAACCGGCGGCCCCGAGCAGATGCACCTGATCGAGGCCCCGGTGGGCGACCCCGGCCCGGGCGAGGTGCGCATCCGCCACCACGCCATCGGGCTCAACTACATCGACGTTTATCAGCGCAGCGGCCTGTACCCGCTGCCGCTGCCGCTGCCATTGCGCTTAGGCATGGAGGGCGCGGGCGTGATCGAGGCCGTGGGCGCGGGCGTGGAGCACCTGCAGGTCGGTGACCGCGCCGCCTACGCCAGCCAGCCGCCAGGCAGCTACTGCGACGCGCGCGTGCTGCCGGCCATGAACGTTTGCCGCCTGCCCGAGGACATCGGCTTTGAGCAGGGCGCGGCCATGATGCTCAAGGGCCTGACGGCCCAATACCTGCTGCGCCACTGCAAGCCGGTCGAGGGCTTGCAAGCGGGCGACTGGGTGCTGTTCCACGCGGCGGCGGGCGGCGTTGGGCTGATCGTTTGCCAGTGGGCGCGCGCGCTCGGCCTGCGCCTGATCGCCACTGCGGGCACGGACGAAAAATGCGCGCTGGCGCTGGCCAATGGGGCCGTGCACGCGATCAACTACCGGCACGAAAACGTGGCCGAACGCGTGCGCGCCCTGACTGCGGGCAGCGGCGTGAAGGTGGTCTATGACGGCGTGGGCAAAGACACCTGGGAGGGCTCGCTCGACAGCCTAGCGCCTTTTGGCCTGCTGGTGAGCTTTGGCAACGCCTCGGGCCCGGTGCCGGCCTTTGCCCCGGCGCTGCTGGCGGCCAAGGGCTCGGTCTATGTCACGCGCCAGACTCTGTTTCACCACATCACCAGCCGCGCGCGCACCCAAGCCATGGCCGACGAACTGTTTGCCGTGGTGGGCAGCGGGGCGGTGCAGATCCACGTCGAGCAGCGCTACCCGCTGGCGCAGGTGCAGCAGGCGCACCAAGCGCTGGAGGCGCGCCAGACCGTGGGCGCCACGGTGCTGTTGCCCTAAAGGCGGCGGCAGGGCGCCGTTGCGGGCGTCGTTGTGGGCGCCATTGTGGGCGCCGTTGTGGGCGTTTTTGGGGTCTTGAAATCGCCATCCGTCGCCGCTAGATTGTGCCTGTGGCCGCAAGGGTTTGCGGCCCAACAAGGGTCTCATCAACCGCAGTGTCTAGCAAAGGAGTGCACGCATCATGAACCACCTGATTCCACGGGGCAGCCTGTTCGACGACTTTTTCAAAGACATGGCCTCGCCCGGTTTTTTCATCAAACCGCTGCACGGCGACGCGCTGCCGCAGTCGATCAAGGTCGATGTGAGCGAAACGCCGGAGGCCTACCAGGTGCAGGCCGAAATCCCGGGTGTGGCGCGTGAAGACATTCACGTCAACATCGATGGCAGCATCGTGAGCCTGCGCGCCGAGGTCCGGCAGCAGGACCGCCAGACCTCAGACGATAAACTGCTGCGCAGCGAGCGCTACTACGGCTCGGTGGCGCGCAGCTTTCAGTTGCCGCTCGAGATCGACGAGGCCGAGGCCAAAGCCAAGTACGAGCACGGCGTGTTGACGCTCACGCTGCCCAAGAAGCGCGGCCGCAGCGGCCAGCGGCTGACGATCGAGTGAGGGCGTCGGGGCCGGCGCACCAACTCAGGCGCGCGAGCGCCGCACGCGCCGGATTTCGTCGATGATGATACCGCACGCGCCCAGCGTGATCGCCATGTCGGCCAAGTTGAAGGTGGGAAAGTGGCCGCCGTGAAACACCGGCTGCAGCCAGCGGAAGTGAAAGTCGAGCATGTCGATCACGTGGCCGTGCAGCAGCCGGTCGATCAGGTTGCCGATGGCCCCGCCCATGATGCAAGCGATCGAAAAAGCAAACAGGCGCTGGCTGTGGTGCTTGTGCAGCAGCCATACGATGAAGGCGCTGGCCGCCACCGCCACCGCGCTCAGAAACCAGCGCTGCCAGCCACCGGCGTCGGCCAACAGCGAAAAGGCCGCGCCCGGGTTGTGGTGCCGCGTGAGGTTGAAAAACGAGCTGATGCGCAGCGCTTCGCCGTGGTCGAAGGTGGCGACGATGAGCGTTTTCGTGAACTGGTCGGCCAGCACGATGGCGGCGGCCAGCGCGAGCCAGAGCCAGAGGCTGGTGGGGGATGATTTGGCCATGGGGCGCTTTGTATAAAAAGGTGCAGCCTCTTAGGCTACGTGGCGCACTTCGCCGCTGCCGTACAGGTTGCTGGTGCAGCGGCCACAGAGCTCGGGGTGCGCCGGGTCGTGGCCCACGTCGTCGCGGTAATGCCAGCAGCGCGCGCACTTGGGGGCGCTGGCTGGGCGCACCTGCACCGCCAGCTGCGCGCCCGGCTGCAGCTCGACGGCCGAGACGATGAACACAAATTTGAGCTCGTCGCCTAGGCTGCGCAGCAGCGCCAAGTCTTCGGCGTCGAGCGTGAGCCTCAGGTTGGCTTGCAGCGAGGAGCCTAGGCTGCCGCTGCTGCGCACATCCTCGATCGCCTTGTTGACCACCGTGCGCAGCTCGCGCAGGCGGCCCCACTTGGCCAGCAAGGCCTGGTTGGGGCTGGGCAGCGGCAGGTAGGTCTCGGTGTAGATCGACTCGGTGTGGCCGACCAATTTCCACGCCTCCTCAGCGGTGAAGCTCAAAAACGGCGCCATCCAGCGCAGCAGCGCGTGCGTGATCTGGTGCAGCGCGGTCTGGGCGCTGCGCCGTGCCAGGCTCTTGGGGGCGCTGGTGTAGAGGCGGTCTTTGAGCACGTCGAGGTAGAAGGCGCCCAGGTCTTCGGAGCAATAGACTTGCAGCTTGGCGACCACGGGGTGGAATTCGTACTCTTGGTAGTGCGCCAGCACCTCGGCCTGCAAGGCGGCCGCGCGGCTCAGGGCGTAGCGGTCGATCTCCAGCAGTTCGGACTCGGGCACGCCGTCGGTGGCGGGGTCGAAGTCGCTGATGTTGGCGAGCAAAAAGCGCAGCGTGTTGCGCATGCGCCGGTAGGCATCGACCACGCGCGCCAGAATTTTGTCGTCGATCGCCAGATCGCCCGAATAATCGGTGGCCGCCACCCACAGGCGGATGATCTCGGCCCCGAGCTTGGAGCTGATCTGCTGCGGCGCCACCACGTTGCCCACGCTCTTGCTCATCTTGCGGCCTTGGCCATCGACGGTGAAGCCGTGCGTGAGCAAGCCCTTGTACGGCGCGCGGCCGTACAGGGCGCAGGCGGTGAGCAGCGAGCTGTGGAACCAGCCGCGATGCTGGTCGTGGCCTTCGAGGTAGAGGTCGGCCTCGGGGCCGTGCTCGTGCCCGGCGCCGGCGTGGCTGCCCTTGAGCACGGTGGTGTGGGTGGTGCCCGAGTCGAACCAGACTTCCAGAATGTCGCTGCTCTTGCTGTAGTGCGCCGGGTCGGCGGCGTCGTCGATGCGCGCCAAAATCTCGGCCACGCTGAGCTGGCTCCAGGCCTCGATGCCGCCCGCTTCCACCACCTCGGCGGCTAGGTCGATGATCTCGAGCGTGCGCGGGTGCGGCTCGCCGCTGTCGAGGTGCAGCAAAAAGGGCAGCGGCACGCCCCAGGAGCGCTGGCGGCTGATGCACCAGTCGGGCCGGTTGGCGATCATGTCGCGCAGCCGGGTGCGGCCGTTTTCGGGGTAAAAGCGCGTTTGCTCGATGGCTTGCAGCGCCGACTGGCGCAGCGTCTGCTCGGCGGCGTCTTGCGTGAACACGCCGTTGCCCGCGTCCATGCGCACGAACCACTGCGCGGCGGCGCGGTAGATCACCGGCGTTTTGTGGCGCCAGCAGTGCGGGTAGCTGTGGCTGATGGTCTCGGTGCCAAACAGCCGGCCGTGCGCGCGCAGGGTGTCGATGATCACCGAGCAGGCCTTCCAGATGTTGAGGCCGCCAAACAGGGGCAGCGCCTCGTCGTACTGGCCGTTGCCCTGCACCGGGTTGAGGATTTCGTCCAGCTTCAGGCCGTGGGCGACGCAGGAGTTGAAGTCTTCCACGCCATAGGCCGGGGCCGAGTGCACGATGCCGGTGCCGTCTTGGGCGGTGGCGTAGTCAGCCAGATAAATGGGGCTTGAGCGCTCGTAACCGGGGTGCACGTGCGCCAGCGGGTGCTGGAAATTGATCAGCTCCAGCGCCCGGCCGGGGGCGGTGGCGAGCACGCTGCCTTGCAACTGAAAGCGCACCAGGCATTTTTCCACCAGCGATTCGGCCAGCACCAGCAAGCCGCGCGGCGTGTGCACCAGCGCGTAGATCAGCTCGGGGTTGAGGTTCAGGGCCTGGTTGGCCGGAATGGTCCAAGCGGTGGTGGTCCAGATCACGGCGTACATGGGCTGGCGCGCAAGCTCGGCGGTATCCACGTGCGGCAGGCCGCTGTGGCCAAAGAAGGCGTGCAGCAGTTTGGCCGGTTCGGCGCACAAAAAGCCCACGTCCAGGCTCTGGCTTTGCTTGTCTTGGTACTCGATCTCGAACTCGGCCAGCGACGAACCGCAGTCAAAGCACCAATAGACGGGCTTGAGGCCACGGTAGACGAAGCCGCGCTCCATCACGCGCTTGAAGGCACGGATCTCGTGGGCTTCGGTGGCGAAGTCCATGGTTTTGTAGGGCTGGTTCCACTGGCCCAGCACGCCCAAGCGCTGGAAGTCGGCCATCTGCTGCGCGATCTGCTCGGTGGCGAAGGCGCGTGCCTTGGTCTGCATCTGATCGCGCGACAGCTTGCGGCCGTGCAGCTTTTCGATCGCGTTTTCGATCGGCAGGCCGTGGCAGTCCCAGCCGGGGATGTACTGCGCGTCAAAGCCGGCCAACTGGCGCGCCTTGACGATCATGTCTTTGAGCACCTTGTTGACCGCGTGCCCGATGTGGATCTGGCCGTTGGCGTAGGGCGGGCCGTCGTGCAAGATGAACTTGGGCGCACCCACGCGCGCGGCGCGCAGGCGCTGGTACAGGCCGTGCTCGTTCCACTCTTGCACCCAGCCCGGTTCGCGCTGCGGCAGGTTGCCGCGCATGGGAAAGGGCGTGTCGGGCAGGTTCAGCGTGGCGCTGTAGTCGGTCGGGGTGGCGTCTGGCATGGCAATGGCGGTAGGGGGTGCGGTGAGCGGGCCGGCTGACAGAGAGGGTGCCGCGCCCGCCCCAAGGGGCGCGCTCAGGTGGGGGCTGCAGACCGGGCGGCAAACCAGGCGCGGGCGTCGGCGCAGTCTTGTGCGATGCCGCGTGTGAGGGCCTCGAGGCCATCGTAGCGCAGCTCGTCGTGCAGTTTGTGCAGCAGTTCGACGCGAATGATTTTACCGTAGGCCTCACCCGGCGTGGTGGCGCCGCGCAGGGCCTGCTGCACGCGCTCGGGCCAGGCCAGGCAGTGGGTCTCGAGCAGCACCCGGCCGCCGTTGGCGTCGTCGGGGTCGAGCGAGGGCCGCACCCCGAGGTTGGCCACGCCGGGCAGCGGCGGTGCCGCCGGGTCTGGGTCCAGCCCGTGCACTTGCACCACGAAAATGCCGCTGGCGGCGGGCTTCCAGTGGTCAAAGCGCAGGTTCAGGGTGCGAAAGCCGTCGTCGGCCCCGCTGGCCGACGCGCCCAGCGCGCGCCCAAGCTTGCGCCCATGCACCACGTGGCCGCTGATGGCGTAGGGCCGGCCCAGCAGGGCGGCCACATCGGTCATGCGGCCAGCGGCCAGCGCCTCGCGCACCTCGGAGCTGGAGACGCGCAGACCGTGCACCTCGTAGCTCATCATGCGCGCCACGTCGAAGCCCTGGGCGCTGCCTGCGGCATCGAGCAGCGCGTAGTCGCCGCGGCGCTGGGCGCCAAAGCGGAAATCGTCGCCCACCAGCACGTAGCGCGCGCCCAGCGCCCCGATCAGCACCTGGTCGATGAAGGCCTGCGCCGGCAGCGTCGCCAAGCGCTCGTCAAAGGGCAGGATCACGCACCGCTCCACGCCGCAGCGGCGCAGCTCGTGCAGCTTGTCGCGCAAGGTGGCGATGCGCGCCGGGGCCAGATCGGGCTGGCGGTATTTTTGCGCGAAATAGTCGCGCGGGTGCGGCTCGAAAGTGAGGGCGCAACTGGGCAGGCCGCGGTGGCGCGCCTCATTGCCCAGCAGCGCCAGCATGGCTTGGTGGCCACGGTGCACGCCGTCGAAGTTGCCAATGGTGAGCGCGCAGCCCCCTTGGGAGCGGGTCTGGCGCAGCAGGTTGGCCATGCCTTGGATGATTTTCATGCGTAAAGGGTAAAGATTTGGGCCGGGTGTCGCCGAACCGCAACCAAAGCGCGCTATATTGACACAAACCCACATGGGTTTCGCCTCTGCCCGCCGCTGCCTTGGCTAGGTTGCCGGTGGGCCGGGTTTCTGTGGTGGTTCGGGTGGCTGCGCGGCGCGTGGCGGCCAAGGCCAAAGCACGCGGAGGCAAGGTTTGGTGAAGGTCTTGAAATTGTCGGCACAGGGCGTGCCGCAGTCGTGGATCAGCCTAGAGCAGGCCGTGCTGCACTACGCAGCCGGCGAGGTGCGCTGGGAGGCGGGCCTGCGCGTGGCGCGGTTTCGGGGCGGTATCAACGCCGCCAGCGGGCTGCAGTCGGTGATCGAGGTCAACTCCATCATCGGCACGGTCGGCGTGCCCAACATCAACCCCTTCGAGCTCAAGCCCAGCCTGAACAACGAAAAACTGTTCGCCCGCGACCGCAGCCTGTGCGCCTACTGTGGCGACTCGTTCCCCGAATCGTTTCTCACGCGCGAGCACATCCGGCCGCTGGCCCAAAAAGGCGGCGACCAATGGATGAACGTGGTCACGGCCTGCCGCAGCTGCAACCACCGCAAGGGCAACCGCACGCCCGAACAAGCGCGCATGCCGCTGCTCTACACCCCCTACGTGCCCAGCTTGTGGGAGGACTTTATTTTGCGCAACCGCCGCATCTTGGCCGACCAGATGGAGTTTCTGGCCGCGCGCCTGCCACGCCACTCGCGGCTGCACGCCTGAGCACGGTGCAGCGCGAATTGGCCGGCCCGCAACCGCGCACCGATCCTATTGATCGATTAGACAAAACCAATCCCCGCACCCGATAGCCTCGGCCTACACTGTACGCACCTGTCCACCCCCCCCGTCCACTTTTTCAACCAGGAGATGAGACCATGACGACCGAATCCAAATGCCCTTTCCACGGTGCGCCCACCGCCCCGGCGGTGGCGGGCGTGCGCTCGAACCGCGACTGGTGGCCCGAGCAGCTCAATCTGCGCATCCTGCACCAGCACGGCTGCAAATCGAACCCGATGGGCAAAGACTTTGATTACAAAAAAGCCTTCGCCGAACTCGACCTCGACGCTGTGGTGCAAGACCTCAAGGCGCTGATGACCGACTCGCAAGACTGGTGGCCGGCCGACTACGGCCACTACGGCCCCTTCTTTATCCGCATGGCCTGGCACGCCGCCGGCACCTACCGCATCCACGACGGCCGCGGCGGTGCCGGCCACGGCGCGCAGCGTTTTGCCCCCGAGAACAGCTGGCCCGACAACGGCAACCTCGACAAGGCGCGGCGCCTGCTGTGGCCGATCAAGCAAAAGTACGGCAAGCACCTGTCGTGGGCCGATTTGCTCATCCTCACCGGCAACGTGGCGCTGGAGTCGATGGGCTTCAAGACCTTTGGCTTTGCCGGTGGCCGCCCCGACATCTGGGAGCCGCAGGACGACATCTGGTGGGGCCCCGAAACCGAGTGGCTGGGCGACAAGCGCTACAGCGGCGAGCGCGATCTGGCCAAACCGCTGGGCGCGGTGCAGATGGGCCTGATTTACGTCAACCCGCAGGGCCCCAACGGCGTGCCCGATGCGCTGGCCTCGGCGCGCGACATCCGCGAGACCTTCGCGCGCATGGCCATGAACGACGAGGAAACCGTGGCCTTGGTGGCCGGTGGCCACACCTTTGGCAAGGCGCACGGGGCCGGGCTGGAGTCGCACGTGGGGCGCGAGCCCGAAGGCGCGCCGATCGAGCAACAGGGTTTGGGCTGGGCCAACAGCCTGGGCACGGGCAAGGGCGGCGACACCATCACCAGCGGCATCGAAGGCGCTTGGACCCCGACCCCGACGCAGTGGGACCACAGCTACTTCGAGATGCTGTTTGGCTACGACTGGAATCTGGTCAAGAGCCCGGCCGGCGCCTGGCAGTGGGAGCCGGTCAACGTGGCCGACAAAGACCTGGCCCCGGCCGCGCACGATCCATCCAAGCGCGTCAAGACCATGATGACCACCGCCGACTTGGCGCTGCGCTTCGACCCGGCCTACAACAAAATCGCGCGCCGCTTTCAGCAAAACCCGGCCGAGTTCGCCGACGCCTTTGCCCGCGCCTGGTTCAAGCTCACGCACCGCGACATGGGGCCGCGCGCGCGCTACCAGGGCAAGCTGGTGCCGCCCGAGGTGCTGATCTGGCAAGACCCGCTGCCGGCCGCCACGCAGCCGCTGATCGACGCCGCCGACGTGGCGGCGCTCAAAGCCCAGGTACTGGCATCAAACCTGAGCGTGGCGCAACTGGTGGCCACGGCCTGGGGCGCGGCGAGCACCTTCCGCGGTTCCGACAAACGCGGAGGCGCCAACGGCGCGCGCATCCGGCTGGCGCCGCAAAAAGACTGGGCCGCCAACGACCCGGTGCAGCTCGCCAGCGTGCTGGCCCAACTCGAAGCCATCCAGCAGCGCTTCAACGCCAGTTCGGGCAAAAAAGTCTCGCTGGCCGATTTGATCGTGCTCGCTGGCGGCGCAGCGGTGGAGGCAGCGGCCAAGGCTGCGGGCCATGCCATTGAGGTGCCGTTTCACCCCGGGCGCACCGACGCGCTGCCCGAGCAAACCGATGTGGCCTCGTTTGCCGTGCTCGAGCCGCGCGCCGACGGCTTGCGCAACTACGCTGCTCCCGGCTGCGAAGCCCACGCCGCCGAGCTGCTGATTGACCGCGCGCAGCTGCTGACCCTTACCGCGCCCGAACTCACGGTGCTGGTGGGTGGCCTGCGCGTGCTCGGGGCCAACAGCGGCGGCAGCCGCCACGGCGTGTTCACGCAGCGCCCCGGCGTGCTCTCGACCGACTTCTACACCCAGTTGCTCGACATGGGCACGGTGTGGGCGCGTTCGGCCGCCAATCCGCACGTGCTCGAGGGCCGCTGCCGCAAGAGCGGCGCCCTGAAGTGGACCGCGACCGTGGCCGATCTGGTGTTTGGCTCCAACTCGCAACTGCGGGCCCTGGCCGAGGTCTATGCCGAGCGCGGCAACGAGCGCAAGTTCGTGCAGGACTTTGTCGCCGCTTGGGTCAAGGTGATGGAGCTGGACCGCTTCGACTTGCGTTGATACAGCGCACGGGCTCGGTGCGGTGGTGGCACCGGGTCCGCGCAAAGTGCTAGGATCTGCAACCGTTGTCAGCCACTTGGGTCGCTGGCAGCGGTTTTTTCTTTGGAGGCAACAATGGGCGAAGCTTTGGAGATGAGCGGCCTGCATCGCTGGCGTTTTTTTCGCAGTGGCGGCTTTGACCAAGTGCGCATCGAAACGTCGCAGGATTTGCGCAGCCTCGATCAGCTTGACCAAAAGCTGTGGGCCGTGCTCGCCTGCCCGACCAGTGGCCTCGAGTTCGACAGCCGCACGTTGCAGCGCATCGACACCGACGGCGACGGCAGCATCCGGGTGCCTGAGCTGCTGCACGCGGTGCGCTGGGTCTGTGAGCAGCTGCACAACCCACAGCTGCTGTTTCAACCCGGTGCCGACTTGCCGCTGGATGCGTTGCGCTCCGACACGGCAGCCGGGGCTTCCCTGTTTGCCGCCGCGCAGCAGGTGCTGCAGCGCCTGGGCAAAGCCACAGCCGAGCAGCTGTGCCTAGACGACCTGAGCGATCCGGCGCGCCTGTTTCCGCCCACACTGCCCAACGGTGACGGCGTGGTGCCGGCCGAGCTGGCCCCAGACGCCGCCTGCGCCGAGCTGATCGCGCACCTCATCGCCACCCAAGGCGCTCAGACCGACCGCAGCGGCCAGCCCGGGGCCACGCAAGCGGGCCTGACGGCCTTTTTGGAGCAGGCGCAGCAGGCGCTGGACTGGCACCTGAGCGCCCCGCACGGGCCGGGTACAGTGCCGCCAGAAGCGGCAACCAATGCGCCGCCGCTCTCGGGTTTACAGGAAGCGGCCGCCCTGCAAGCCTACGACGCCGTGCAGGCCAAGGTGGACGATTTTTTTACCCGCTGCCGGCTGCTCGACTTCGACCCCCGCGCCGAGGCGGCGCTCAACCCAGACGAGGCGCGCTACACCGAGATGGCCCCCCTCACCCTGCACGCAGCCAGCGCCGAACTGGCAGCCTTGCCGCTGGCTCGGGTGCAGCCGGGGGCCGCTCTGCCTCTGTGCGCAGGGGTCAACCCGGCGTGGCAGAGCCGCTTGGCCGCGCTGCGCGAGGTGGCGGTGCAACCGCTGCTGGGCGATTGCGAAGCGCTGACGTCCGCCCAGTGGGGCGATCTGGGAGCGCGCTTGGCCGACTGCCGCGCCTGGCTGGCGGCGCGCCCTGCCGGCACCTTGGCCGACTGGAGCCCGGCCGCGCTGCGCCAGTTGCTCGACAGCCCCGCGCCGGCTCGGCTGGCGGCCCTGATCGAACAAGACCGCAGCGCCGATGCCAGTGCCGCCGGCATCGAAGCGCTCGAGCTGCTGCTGCGGCTGCGCCGCGACCTCGTGCCGCTGCTGCGCAACTTCGTCAACCTGAGCGATTTTTACGGCCAGAAAGAGCCGGCCATCTTCCAAGCCGGCACGCTCTACATTGACCAGCGCAGCTGCACGCTGTGCCTGCGCGTGTCCGATCTGGAGCGCCACAGCGAATTGGCCCCGCTCTCGGGCGCCTACCTGCTCTACTGCGAATGCGTGCGCCCCGACGAGGAGCCAATCACCATCGTCGCTGCCCTCACCGGCGGCGACGCCGACGAGATGCTGGTGGCCGGGCGCAATGCGCTCTTTTACGACCGCCAAGGGCGCGACTGGAAGGCGCAGGTGCTGCGCGTGGTCGAGGCACCCATCAGCGTGCGGCAAGCGTTTTGGATGCCATACCGGCGTTTGGCCCGATTCATCAGCGCCCAGGCGCAGCGTCTGGCGGCGGCGCGCGAGCAAAACGTCGAGGCCCAATCGGCAGCCGGGGCGGCGGCAGCAGTGCCGGGTGCGGCCGCGCCGGTGTCCGCGCAGGCCTTCGACATCGCGCGCTTTGCGGGTATTTTTGCCGCCATCGGCTTGGCGCTGGGGGCGCTGGGCACGGCGCTGGCCGCGATCATGGGCGGTTTTTTGCGCCTGCCGCTGTGGCAGATGCCGCTGGTGCTGGTGGGTCTGCTGCTGCTGATTTCCGGCCCGGCGATGTTGTTGGCTTGGTTCAAGCTGCGCCAGCGCAACCTAGGCCCTTTGCTCGACGCCAACGGCTGGGCGGTCAACATCCGGGCGCGGCTCAACATCCCCTTCGGGGCGGCGCTCACCGGTGTGGCGCAGCTGCCTGCTGGGGCCGAGCGCAGCCTACAAGACCCCTATGCCGAACCCAAACGGCCTTGGTCCTGGTATGCTTTGACGGCCTTGCTGATGCTGATGCTGGTGCTGGCCCTGACTTGGCTGCTGCTGCGCTGAATTAGACAAACACCCCGGCGCTGGCGCCCATGCGCGCCGACACCTCGTCGAGGTGGTGCAGGGTGTCGCCCAAGGTGAGCTCGAGCTGCGTCAGCTTTTTGAAGCAGTGGCTCACGATGTACTCGTCGGTGACGCCGATGCCGCCGTGCAGCTGCACCGCTTGCTGGCCAACGAAGCGCATCGATTGCCCCAGCTGCACCTTGGCGCGCGCCAGCGCCTGGCGCCGTTCGGGGGCGGGCGCACCGAGCTTGAGGGTGGCGTAGTAGCTCATGCTGCGCGCCAGCTCGAGCTGCATTTTCATGTCGGCCACGCGGTGGCGCAGGGCCTGAAAGCTGGCGATGGGCACCCCGAACTGCTGGCGTGTGTTCAGGTATTCGAGCGTGAGTGCCAGCGTTTGCTCCATCACGCCCACGCCTTGGGCGCAAGCGGCGGCGATGCCGACGTCGGCGGCCCGCTCCAGCGCCGCCAAGCCATCGGCGCTGAGCAGCTGCGCCGGGCTGTGCGCAAAGCCGACTTCAGCGGCGCGGCTGCCGTCCTGGGTTTGGTAGGCTCGGGTTTGCACCCCGGCGGCGCTGCGTTGCACCAAAAACAGCGCCAGCCCCTGCGCGGTCTGGGCCGGCACCAGAAAAGCGTCGGCGCAGTCGCCGGCGGGTACCAGGCTCTTGGCGCCGTTGAGCAGCCAAATTTCGCCCTGTGGTTCGGCTTGCCCCGCGCTTTGGGCACTAGGCCGCCCCGCTTGCGAAGTAGCCGGCTGCGCGACCGCTTGGGTTGCCACGGCCCCCAGCCGGTGGCGCAAGCCCCGCTCCACGTGCGCCAGCACCAGCAGCGCCGCACCACTGGCCAGGCGCGGCAACCACTGCGCTTGCACGCTGGTGGGCGCAAAGGCCTGCAGCACCGAGGCGGCGACGAAGGTCTGCTCTAGGGGCTCGAGCACCAAGCCGCGCCCCAGCTCCTCTTGCACCAGCATGGCTTCCACCGCGCCCAGCCCCAGTCCCTCGTGGGCATCGGTCACGGTCAGGCCGCACAGGCCGAGTTCGGCCAGTTCGTTCCAAGCGGCACGATCAAAGCCGCCGGCGGCGGCAGCGGCGCGGCGGCGCTCGAAGGGGTAGGCTTTGTGCACCCAGCGCTGCACGGCCTCGCGCAGCTGCAGTTGCTCGTCGGAAAAATTGAAATCCATCACGGTCTCCAAAAAGGGGGCTTAGCCGAGCAGGGTTTGGGCCACGATGTTGCGTTGCACCTCGTTGCTGCCGCCGTAAATCGTGGTTTTGCGCAAGTTGAAGTAGGTGCCTGCCAGGGGCGCGTTGGCGCTCAGGCCGCCGGGGAAGTCGCCCTGCCAGCCGGCTTCCAGCGCTTCAAAGATGCAGGGCAGGGCAAAGGGGCCGGCGGCGAGCATCATCAGCTCGGCCAGGCGCTGCTGGATTTCGCTGCCACGGATTTTGAGCAAGCCGGCGATGTCGAGCGGGTTTTTGCCCGATTTTTCCGCCGACAGCACGCGCAGCACCAGCATTTCGAGCGCCACCACATCGACTTCAAGCAGCGCGACCTGATCCCGAAAGCGGCTGTCGTTCCACACCCCTTCGGCTTGGGCGATGCGCTTGAGGCGCTCGAGTTCGCGCTTGGCGCGGTTGACTTCAGCGATGTTGGTGCGCTCGTGGCTGAGCAGGTGCTTGGCGTAGTTCCAGCCCTTGTTTTCGGCCCCAATCAGGTTGCCGAGGGGCACCTGCACATCGTCGAAAAAGACCTCGTTGACTTCGTACTCGCCGTCGAGCAGACGCACCGGGCGCAGCGTGATGCCGGGCGATTTCATGTCGATCAGCAAAAAACTGATGCCGCTCTGGGGCTTGCCTTCGTGGCTGGTGCGCACCAGACAAAAAATCCAGTCGGCGTGCTGGCCCAGCGTGGTCCAGGCTTTCTGGCCGTTGACCAGGTAGTGGTCGCCCCGGTGCTCGGCTCGGGTTTTGAGGCTGGCCAGATCGGAGCCGGCGCCGGGTTCGCTGTAGCCTTGGCACCACCAGACCTCGCCGCTGGCGATGCCGGGCAGGAAGCGCTGCTGCTGCTCGGCGTTGCCGTAGGCCATGATCACCGGGGCCACCATCACCGGGCCGAAGGGGATGACGCGCGGGGCCCCGGCGAGGGCGCATTCTTCTTCGAACAGGTGTTTTTGCACCGCCGTCCAGCCCGGGCCGCCGAAGGCCTTGGGCCAGCCGCTGGCCAGCCAGCCCTTGCGCCCGAGGATGCGGGCCCAGCCTTGCAGGTCGTCGCGGCTCAGGCGCAGGGCGTGGTGCACCTTGTGCGCCAGTTCGGGCGGCAGGTGGGCGCGCACCCAGGCGCGGATTTCGGCTCTGAAAGCCTGTTCTTCGGGCGTAAAAGCCAAGTCCATGGGGCGGGTCTCCTGTGTGGCGTCGTGGTGCGATCACCGCTTTGTAGCACGCACCCTTTCACAGCGCTGTCCGGGCGGTGACAGCGGGTTCAGGCAGGGCCGAGTGGGGCCGGGCAGGGTAGGGCCGTACCACAAAAACTGGCCTAGGCTGCAGCAGCCAAAGGCCCTTGTGGGCCAACGCCTGCTCAGACCCCGGCCTGCTCCAGCCGCTGCTGCAAATCCTGCACCTGCTGCTCTAGGGCCTGCACGCGCTCGGCCAGCGCGGCCAGTTGGGTTGCCAGCTCCGTCCCCTTTCCAATTCCCAGCCCAGCGCCCCCCGCCTCGGCCAGCAACTCGGGTGCCGGTGCGCCACACAGCAGATGGGCCCAGCGCGGCTCGCGCGCACCGGGCTGGCGCGGCAGCAGCGCCACCAGCGGCCCGCCCTTTTGCGCCGGGCGCTGCTGCAGTTCCTCCAAAAAGGCCTCGACCGAAGCGATGTCGAGGAAGCGGTACCAGCGCTCGGCGTTCAGGCGCAGCTCGCCCGCGGTCTGCGGCCCGCGCAGCATCAGCAGCCCCAGCAGCACGGCGGCTTGCTCGGGCACGCCCACGGCGCGCTGGAAGTTGTGCTCAAAGCGCGGCACGCGCCCGCCGCTGCTCTCGAACACCAGGGTGCGCTGGCGCAGGCCGTCGAGCGCCAGCGCGATTTCGCTCTCGCTCAGGTTGAGCACCGGGTCGCGCGCCGATTTTTGGTTGCAGCCCAAGAGCAGGCTGTTGAGGGTCAGCGGGTAGCTGTCGGGCACGGTGCGCGCTTTCTCCATCAGGGTGGCGAGCACGCGCGCCTGCACCGCCGTCAGCGGCTCGAAGGCGGTGGGCGATGGGGTGTCGTGCTCGTTGGGGGCAACGCTGGGGTCCGCAGCAGGGTCGGGCAGGTTCATGGGAGTCATTACACTAGGCATCTGTATGGTTGCAACAAAGAACATTGTCGTACTGATTTCGGGCACCGGCTCGAATATGCAGGCCTTGGTGCGCGCGGCGCAGCAGCAGCACTGGGAGCAGCGCTTCGGGGCGCGCATCGCTGGTGTGCTCAGCAACCGGGCGCAGGCGGGCGGGCTGGCTTGGGCGCAAGCGCAGGGCTTGCCCACGGCGCTGCTCGAGCACGCACACTACCCCAGCCGCGCCGCCTTCGACGCCGCGCTGATGCAGGCCATCGACCGCTTCGACCCCCACGGCAGGCCGGCGCTGGTGCTGCTGGCGGGTTTCATGCGCATCTTGGGGCCAGACTTTGTGCAGCACTACGCCGGGCGCCTGCTCAACATCCACCCCTCGCTGCTGCCGGCGTTTCCGGGGCTGCACACGCACCAGCGCGCGCTCGATCTGGGTTGCCGCTTTGTCGGGGCCACGGTGCACCACGTCACCGCCGAGGTGGACAGCGGCCAGATTCTGGAGCAGGCGGTGCTGCCGGTGCTGCCCGACGACACCGCATCCACCCTGGCCGCCCGGCTGCTGACGCAAGAGCACCTGATCTACCCGCGCGCGGTCGAGCGCTGGTTGGCGGCAGCCGCCTAGAGCGCCTTGTGAAACACCAGCCCCGCGTGCTCGCGCATGGCGTGGAACTGGATTTTGGGCCAATTGGCCTCGACGGCGCGCAGCGTCGCTTGGTGGTCCACCAGCAGCGTCGGCGCATCGACCGCGTCCCAGGCCATGCGGTGCAGGTTGGCTTGCATGAATCGCTTGAGCTCGGCCTCGCCGCCGTCTTCGGGTGCGCAGGTGACCCAGCGCGCCACCTGGTAGGGGCTGGGGCTGATGCGTGCCTTGACGCCGTATTCGCTCTCGAGCCGGTGCTGCACCACCTCAAACTGCAACTGCCCCACGGCACCCAGCATCAGCACCGTGCCCGCCATCGGCCTAAAGACTTGGATCGCGCCTTCTTCGCCCAGCTGCGTCAGACCGGCCTTGAGCTGCTTGCCGCGCAGCGGGTCGGCCACTTCGACGCTGCGGATGATCTCGGGCGCAAAAAACGGCAGCCCGGTGAACTGCAGCGCCTCGCCTTCGGTGAGCGTGTCGCCCAGTTGCAGCACGCCGTGGTTGGGGATGCCGATGATGTCGCCGGCAAAGGCCTCGTCGAGCAGTTCGCGCCGTTGGCTCAGAAAGCTGACCACGGTGTTGGGGCGCAGCTCTTTGCCCGAGCGCACCACCTTGAGCTTCATGCCGCGCTCGAAATGCCCGCTGGCGCAGCGCACAAAGGCGATGCGGTCGCGGTGCGCCGGGTCCATATTGGCCTGGATTTTGAACACCACGCCGCTGAACTTGGGTTCGGTCGGCTGCACTGTGCGCTGCAAGGCCGGTTTGGGGCCCGGCGGCGGGGCCAGATCGACCAGCGCGTCGAGCACCTCGCGCACGCCAAAGTTGTTGATCGCCGAGCCAAACAGCATCGGCGTTTGCTGCCCGGCCAAAAAGGCGCTGGCCTCAAAAGCCGGGGCGGCGCCAGCCAGCAGCTCCATCTCCTCTTTGGCCTGCTGCCATTCCAAGCCAAAGCGCCGGGCGCTTTCCGGGTTGTCGAGGCCAGCGTGCACCTCTTCGTCGCCGCCCACGCGGTCGGCGCCGGCATCAAACACCCGCATCTGGTCCGAGCGTCGGTCGTAAACGCCATGAAACAGCTTGCCCATTCCCACCGGCCACGTAAAGGGCACCACCGTCATGCCGAGCTCGCGCTCGATCTCGTCCATCAGGTCCAGCGGCGCTTGCACTTCGCGGTCCATTTTGTTGACGAAGGTCAGGATGGGCGTATTGCGTGCGCGGCAGACCTGCAGCAGGCGTCGCGTCTGCGGCTCGACGCCATTGGCGGCGTCGATCACCATCAGCGCCGCATCCACGGCGGTGAGCACGCGGTAGGTGTCTTCGGAAAAGTCTTGGTGCCCGGGGGTGTCGAGCAGGTTGATGACGCAGTCGCGGTACTCCATCTGCATCACCGAGCTGGCCACCGAGATGCCGCGCTGCTTTTCGATCTCCATCCAGTCGGAGGTGGCGTGGCGCGCGGCCTTGCGCGCCTTGACCGAGCCGGCGATGTTGATCGCGCCCGAGAACAGCAGCAGCTTTTCGGTCAGGGTGGTCTTGCCGGCGTCGGGGTGGGAGATGATGGCAAAGGTGCGGCGGCGGCGCACCTCGAGGGCGAGATCGGGCATGGGGTGGGATTATCCGGGATTGGCTAGCGGAGTCTGAAACCCAATCCAGGCTCCGCTAGCGGGTTTGTGTCGCTTGGCCACTCCACAAGCGCATTGGGGCGGCTTGAGCAGATAGGCTGGAGCAGGCACCTGCCCCATGCGAGAATGAAGCCACCATGCCCACCACCCTCGACGGCCAGCTCGTGGTCGCTATCTCGTCGCGTGCGTTGTTCGATTTCGAGGCCGAAAACCGGGTTTTCGAGCAAAGCGACGACCGCGCCTACATGCAACTGCAGCTCGAGCGGCTGCAGCAGCCCGCCGCTGCCGGGGTGGCGTTTTCGCTGGTGCAAAAGCTGATGCGCTTCAACAGCGCCGCGCAGCCGCGGGTCGAGGTGGTGATTTTGTCGCGCAACGACCCGGTTTCGGGCATGCGCGTGTTTCGCTCGGCGCAGCACTATGGTCTGTCGATCGAGCGCGGCGTGTTCACGCGCGGCCAGCCGCCTTGGCGCTACCTGCGGCCGCTGCGCGCGAACCTGTTTTTGTCGACGCACTTAAGCGACGTGCGCGCCGCGCTCGAGGTCGGGGTGCCGGCGGCGCAGGTCTATCCGCAGTCGGTGCACGCCAGCGACGCGCACCCGAACGAAGTGCGCATCGCCTTCGACGGCGACGCGGTGCTGTTTTCCGACGAGGCCGAGCGCGTCTATCAGGCCCAAGGGCTGAACGCCTTTCAGCAGCACGAAGTGAGCAAGGCCAGTCTGCCGCTGCCGGGCGGGCCGTTCAAGCCGCTGCTCGAGGCGCTGCACCGGCTGCAAAGCGCGGGCACGGCGCAGATGCGTATCCGCACCGCGCTGGTGACGGCGCGCAGCGCCCCAGCGCACGAACGCGCCATCCGCACCCTGATGAACTGGAACATCGAGGTCGATGAGGCGCTGTTTTTGGGCGGCCTGCCCAAGGGCGAGTTTTTGCGCGAGTTCGAGCCCGACTTCTTTTTCGACGACCAAACCGGCCACATCGAGCACGCCGCGCGCCACGTGCCCTCGGGCCATGTGGCCAGCGGGGTGGCCAACGCGTACAGCGGGGCGGATTGAGGCCGCCCTTACTGGCGCCTCACAGCGCCCAGTCGTAGTCCAGCGTCAGCGGCGCATGGTCCGAAAAGCGCTGCGCCTTGTGCACCTGTGCGCTGCGCGCCGCCGCCGCCAACGCCGGGGTGGCGAGGTGGTAGTCAGTGCGACAAAAAACCTGCATTTTTATGCCGATTTCCAAGGCGCGACGCAACTTACGTACCCCTTAGGGTTGGCCAGCGCCACAGCGTGCGCCGGTCGCCTGGCGTGCGCAGTCGTCACCGAGGCCCCTCACAGCGACAGGTCGTACTCGATGGTGAGAGGTGCGTGGTCACTAAACTTCTGCTCCTTGTAGATGGCGGCAGATCGCGCAAGGGCGGCAATGCCAGGAGTTGCGAACTGGTAGTCCAGTCTCCAACCGACGTTCTTGGCATAGGCCTGACCCCGGTTGCTCCACCACGTGTAACAGGTGTCCGTGGTGTCCGGATGCAGACGGCGGTACACGTCCACGAGGCCGCCCTGGCCCTTGTCGATGCCCACCAGCTGGGTCACCCAGGCTCGCTCCTCGGGCAGGAACCCGCTGTTCTTCTGATTGCTCTTCCAGTTCTTCAGGTCAGCTTCCTTGTGAGCGATGTTCACATCGCCGACGAGGATGAATTCGCGCTGCTGCTTCAGCTTGGCCAGATGAGGTGCCATCGCGTCGAGAAACCGGAACTTGGCCTGCTGGCGGTCTTCGCCGCTAGAGCCGCTGGGGAAGTAGCAGCTGATGATGCTGAGTTTCCGACCGGGCTTGTCGAAGCGCTTTTCGATCCAGCGCCCCTCTGCATCGAACTCAGGGACCCCGAAGCCCACCACGATGTCGCTCGGCTCGACGCGGGTGTACAGGCCAACGCCAGAGTAGCCCTTCTTCTCGGCGTAATGGAAGTGGCCAGACAGTCCCGCGAATTGGCAGAAGGTGCCTTCAACTACGTCAGACTGCGCCTTGACTTCCTGCACGCCGAGGGCGTCCGCATCTTGCTGTTGGAGCCATTCGAAGAAGCCTTTGGTGGCCGCCGAACGGATGCCGTTCAGGTTCGCGGTGATGATTTTCATAGTTGGCTATCAAAGGTCGTGGATCTTGGGGGCGGTGCACAAGGAGTCATCGTCACTCCACAGCTGTCAGCACGTCACTGAGCGACCGCGCCACCAGGTAGCGCGCAGGGTTCTCGCCGACGGCCAGGGCCTTGAAGTGCGCCTTGCCGCACTCGATCTTGGCGCTCTCCTTGTTGCGCAGGTCGTCGGTGAACAGGCTGCTCTTGGTCTCGACCACGAAGTACAGGCGCCGGGTTCCGTCCTTGTTCACCAGCACGGCCCAGTCAGGGTTGTAGTTGCCCAGCGGGGTGGGCACCTTGAACCAGCCGGGCAGCTTGGCGTACAGCACCACGTCGTCGTCCTTCTCCAGGGCGTCGGCGAAGTCGCGCTCGGTGGCCGAGTCGTAGACCACGTGCTCGTAGATCGAGCGCTTGGTGTCGCGCAGCATGTTGGTCAGGTAGCCAGTCAGCTCCTCGGTCTCGAACAGCTCCTGGGCCCAGACGGCGTCGTCGCCCAGGCGCTGGTAGCGGATGCCGTCCACCAGGGCCATGCGCTTGCAGCGGTTGATGATTTCGGCCGCCTGCTCGATGAACTGCTGTGGGTTGCGCTTGAAGTCGTCCAGCCGCTCACACTCGGTCAGAATCTTGACCAGGGTGCGCCGCGTCAGCTGTGTGCGGTCCTGCAGGTCGGTCAGCAGGTCGGGTAGTTCGATGTCGGCCTCGTCCAGCGTCACGGTGTAGGCGCCTTCCTTTTCGCGCGCCTCCACGCCGGCCTTGCCGATGCCGATCTCCGCCTTGCGCCACTGCAGCCGGGCTCGCGCGATGTGCAGGTC
Organism: Serpentinimonas sp. SSL01; assembly: GCF_056323735.1. NCBI lineage: Bacteria > Pseudomonadati > Pseudomonadota > Betaproteobacteria > Burkholderiales > Comamonadaceae > Serpentinimonas > Serpentinimonas sp. SSL01. The sequence continues at coordinate 1,798,696 of NZ_CM150487.1, read as the reverse complement.
ACGGGTCAACGCGGCCGTGCAGTCGCGGATGAGCTTGTCGTTGTCGAACTGCACCCGGTACGTGGTCTTGTGCTTGATGCGGTCCCACAGCGCCTTGAAGTCCTCGCTCAGCGTCACCGCCTTACCGTCGGCACCCTTGCGCAGCGGCACGGTCTCGCGGTCATCGCGGTTCTTCACCTCCACGCGGCCGGTCACCTTGCGCAGCAGCTCGGCCACCTGGCCCCGGTAGGGCTCGAAGGCCTCGGGCAAGGCCAACTTGCCGTCCTTCAGCGCGATCTTCAGCGAGTCCTGCACCTTGCCCTTGGCGTCGATGTGTCCGGCAGCGCGCAGGTGGTCCCACAGGGCCTTGGACTGGTCCGCGCCCAGCGGGGCCACCTTGCCGTCGGGCGTGGTGATGGCGATGGTGGCGAACTGGTGCTGCTCGACGATGCCGAAGCGGATACCCGTGTCGGCCTCGATCTCCTTCTGCAGCTGGTCGGCGAACTCCTGGTAGGACTCGGTGGCAATCACCGTCAGCCGGTTCACGTCGTGCCCGTAGACGCGCTGCCCGTCCTGGTTGACGCACAGGCGCAGGCCCCGGCCCAGGGTCTGGCGGCGCTCGCGCTCGCTGCCCATCTCGCGCAAGGCGCAGATCTGGAAGACGTTGGGGTTGTCCCAGCCTTCCTTCAGGGCCGAGTGGGAGAAGATGAACTTCAGCGGCGTGCTGAAGGTGAGCAGCTTCTCCTTTTCCTTCATGATGAGGTTGTAGCCGCGCTCGGCGTCGGCGCGGCTGGTCTCGTTCTTCAGGCCGCCTTCCTTGTCTAACTCGGGGTCGGCCCAGCGGCCCTTCTTGTCGATGGAGAAGTAGCCGTCGTGCACGGCGGCGGCTTCTTGGGCCAGATCCACCTCGCCGAAGAGGCTCTGGAAGGCCGGCAGCTTGGCCGCGCGCCGATACTCTTCCTCGAAGATGCGGGCGTAGTCACCCTTCACCGGGTTGCCGTCCTTGTCGTATTGACGGTAGCGCGCCACCGACTCGATGAAGAACAGCGACAGCACCTTGATGCCCTTGGGCCGCAGCAGCTTCTCCTTCTCCAGGTGTTCCTTGATGGTCCGCCGGATCATCTCGCGCTGCACGGCCAGGGCATCCACCTCGCCGTGGGCTTGCCCCAGGGCCAGGTAAACCTCGCCGCCGGGGTAGCGCAGCTCCATGAACTCTTCGCCTTTGGCGGTGTTGATCTCGCCGACACGGAAGTCGGCGTACACCGCACGCTTGGCCAGCTGCTGCAGGTCGTCTCTGTCGTTGACGGTCAGCACCTGCGGCTTGGCACCGGTGGCCGTCTGCACGTGCAGCTCCACCTTGGCCGAGATGCCCTTCTTGTTGCTCACCTCCAGCAGGCGCACGTAGGGCTTGTTGAACGCGTCCTCGATGGTGGCCGCTGCCACCTCGATCTGCTTGACCAGCTTACGCTCGTAGGCGTCCACGGCGTCCAGCCGGTACACCATGTGGTGCTTGTTGGCGTGGGTGGCCGAGTAGCGCAGGGTGCATAGCGGGTTCATCGCGTCCAGCGCGGCCTTGCCGGCGCCGCTGAGGCCGCCGTCCACGCTCTGCGGCTCGTCCACGATGACGATGGGCCGCGTGGCGCGAATCAGGTCGATGGGCTTCTCGCCGCCGGTCTTCTCGCTGTCCTTGTAGAGGTTGTTCACCTCCTTCTTGTTGATGGCGCCCACCGTCACCACCATGATTTGGATGGTGGCGCTGGTGGCGAAGTTACGCACCTGGCCCAGCTTGCTGGAGTCGTACAGGAAGAAGTCCACCGGCACGCCGGCATACATGCTCTTGAAGTGCTCCTCGGTGATCTGCAGCGACTTGTAGACGCCTTCCTTGATGGCCACCGACGGCACCACGATGACGAACTTGGTGAAGCCGTAGCGCTTGTTCAGCTCGAAGATCGTGCGCAGGTAGACGTAGGTCTTGCCGGTGCCGGTCTCCATCTCCACCGTGAAGTCGCCCGACGCCAAGGTGCTCGACGGCGCCAGGCCGTTGCGCAGCTGCACGCTGCGCAGGTTGTCCAGCAACTGGTCGTCCACGAGGGTGAGGCGGTTGCCCAGGCCCTTGTCGGTGTCGGCCACGCCCAGCGTTAGCTGCTGGTCGGGCAGCTTCATGGTGACGGTGAACTCGGTGCGGCAGATCTCCTGGCCACGGAACAGGTCGCAGACCGACTCGATGGCCTGGAGTTGATAGTCCAGATTGGGCTCGAAGTGAAGCTTCATCGCATCGGCCTCACAGACTGCGCACGTTGGCGATGCCGTTCTGCTCCAGGATCGCGGCCATGTTGGTCTTGGCTACGTCGTCGGCAAAGGCACTGTCGCGGAACACGCAGGTGGTGTCGCCGGCCGGGGTCAGCTCCTTGTGCCAGGCAATGATGCCCTGAGCGAGGGGCTCGACATCGCTTGCCTGAATCTGTGGATCCAGGCAAGCGATGAGCACGCCCCCAGCAACGCTCCGGAGCTGCTTGCCAGCGACAGCTCGGGCCTGCGTTGGCACGCAAAGGTCAAGACCGAGCTTCAGCAGAAGTTCGGCCAGAACGTCGTCGTCCGTGCGGCCCGGCAGAAGATGTTCAGCGTGAGCCAGCAGGGTCTGAGCCATGCCGTCTGCTGCTGGGTTCCAAGCGCGGATGTTGGACGAGTCCAGCTTGAAGACGCGGAAGCCGAAGTCGCCACCAAAGAGCGGGTTCTCGGCCTTCACCTTTGCGGCAGCGCGACGGATGCGTTCCTTGGTCAGCTCGGCAATGTTGCGCGGCTTCTTCAGCTTGTCGCAGAGCGAGGCGCCGGCCTTCTGCGCTTTGTCGGACGGGTCCAAGGGTTCCGGAAGCTGAACGCAGATGAAGCGGCGAGACTGCGAGTCGATTGCGTTCTGCTGCATCACCGCCTGGGCCGTTGCTCCCGATCCCGCAAACAGATCCATCACGATGTCGTCGCCACTCGTGCCAAGGAGGATGCATGTGCGCAGGAAGTCGATGGACTTCGGGAAGTCGAACACTTCTCCAGGCAACAGCTCTTTAAGGGCTCGCTTGCCGCTATCGGTGGAGAACTCTCCCCCCAACCAGAACGACTTCGGCTTTGACGTACGCTCAACGACGCCCTCGTCCTCTTCATCGTCATCGGGCTCGTCTTCAATGGCGATAGAGGTATCGAGATAGACCCGATGCTCCACGTCCAGCCGACCGGTCCGGTCTGAGCGCTTCGGGTGCATCCAGTCAAGGTGCTTGCGAACCTTGTCAATGCCCCACCGCCAGCGACCTTCTACGCCGTCGCCGCGTATCGGCAGGATCTCGCAGTCACTCGGTGCCAATCGCTCCAGAGACACCCGACCGGTCTTCTCGTCCCAGAAGATCGGGAAGTACATGTTCGGTCGGTCTTCGCGCTTGTCCGGTCCGCCGCGCTTTCGCAGGTCCCGCAGCGCGTACTTGTTGCCCTTGTCATCCGCGTACTTGAACGCAGCCTTCTGTTCATCGGTCAACGGCAAGCCGTTGGAGCGGAAGGCCGGCCCCGCATAGATCACCACATACTCGTGGCAGGCTGCGACGTGCTTCTTGTCGTTGCGGCCCTTCATGTTGTTGACGACGCTGACGGTCGCGACGAAGTTCTCCTCGCCGAAGACCTCGTTAGCAACCATCCGGAGATTGGTCAGCTCGCGGTCGTCGATGGAGATGAACACCACGCCGTCCCGCCGCAGCAGCGCCCAGGTCAGCTTCAAGCGCGGCAGCATCATGTTGAGCCAGTCGGTGTGAAACCGCCCGCTGGCCTCGGTGTTGCTGCTGATCTTGCGTCCACCCTCGACCTGACCGGTCAGCTCCAGGTAGTTCTGGATGCTGTCCCGAAAGCTGTCCGGGTACACGAAGTCCTTCCCAGTGTTGTACGGCGGGTCGAGGTACGCCAGCTTGACCTTGCCCGCGTAGCTCTTCTGCAGCAGCTTCAGCACTTCGAGATTGTCGCCCTCGATCATCAGGTTCTTCGTGGTGTCCCAGTCCACGCCTTCGTCCGGGCAGGGGCGCAGCGTGCCGGTGCTGGGCGTCAAGGCCAGTTGTCGCGCGGCACGCTTGCCGTGCCAATTCAGGCCGTACTTCTCTTCGGCGTCGGTCACCTTCGCGTCGCCCACCAGCGCCTTCAGCACGTCCAGGTTGACGGCCGGGCCGTGCGGCCCCTCGGTCACCAGTTCCGGGAACAACGCCTTCAGCTGGGCCACGTTGTCGGCCACCAGGTTGGTGGATTGGGCCTCCGGGCTGGTCGCTTCGATCTTCTGCATCTTCGGGTCTTTCATTCGGTCGTTCTTGTTTGTCGGGTTGCGCGCGTCACAGCCGCGCACGGGCCTCGTTCAGGTCGGCCTGCAGTCGCTGCAGCGCCAGGTTCAGGTCCACCTGCTTAGCAATCTGTCGTTCCTTGGCGGCCTGGCTACGCAGGCGCGCCGCTTCTTGTTCCAGTCGCTGGCAGGCTCGCAGCGCGTCACGCTGGGCGGCAGCTGCGGGGGGGCCGCTGGGCAGGCGGAAGTTCCCGGTCAGGCGGGCAGCCTCCGCTGCGGTGAGGCAGTCCATCCAGCCCTGGTACAGGGCCATCAGGTCTTGATGCGGCTGGCGGTCCAGGGCCATCGCCTCCAGCAGCGGGCCCACCACGGAGGCGGCAGCGCTGTTGGCGCCCATCAGCTCGGAGCGGACCAGTTCACCGTCGAGCACCACCTTGCCCGCCTCGTTCTGCGCAGCGCGCTTGTGCGCGAGGCTGAGGGCGAGCTGGGTCGGCGGCGTCGGTGTCGAGGCCTCGGACGCTGCTGCGGCGCCCGGCGCCAGCGCCTGGATCAGCAGCACGGGGTAGGGCACTGCCCGGTGCACCAGCTCGGCCAACCGCAGCCACTGCGATGCCTTGCCATGCGTGGCACGCACCTGCACGCCGAGCACGGCCACTTCCAGGTATTCGCGCCCGTCGGCACGGTGCTCGGGGATGGCCACGGTGCCGGGCTTCAGCGCGGCGATCCACTGCAGTTCCTCGATGCCGTCGGTCAGCAGGCGCCGGTCGGCCGCCGTCGGCGCGCCGTGCTCGGCCAGCATCTTCTTGGGCACGCGCTGGTCCACCCGTGCGCGCTCGGGCAAGGCAAGCGCCTTAACCACGTCGTCGGCGGTGAGGTGGTGCGTCGCCGTCATGGGGTCAGCGCAGCTCCGAAGGCCTTGACGGTGTCCTCGCTGTCGCGGCCCGACACGGTCTTGCTGGTGGCGGCTTCAATGAGCGCCAGCAATGCGCCAGCGCGCAGGCGGATGAAGGCGTCAAAGTCGTCTGCGCGCAATGCAGCCACGGGGATGACGTGCGAGGCCAGGAACTCGTCCAGGCTGGTCGGCGGCACCTGCTTGGCTTTCTGGATCCGGCCCAGGTAGACGCTCGGGGCGTCACCGCTGATGAAGCGGTTGGTGCCGGCGGCCAGCGGGGCCTTGTTGATCACGCTGTTCCACTTGTCCTTGGGCAGCTTCTGCTTCTCGCACCACGCACGCGGGAAGATGTGGTGGATGTCGATGGCGTTGTTGAAGTAGGTGTTCAGGTCGATGGGCGTGCCGCTGACGAAGTCGCGCCCTCCATGCTTCATCAGCAGGGCTGCCAGCCCCTTGTAGGCCGCTGCCAGGCGGCTTTGCAGCGACAGCAGGCGGGTGGGCGCGAAGTTGGCATCGCGCACCGTGCGCGGTTCGGTGCCGCCGTCTACCCAAGCCACCACGTCCTGCATGTCCATCGCGAAGCGCGTCTCGTTGGCGCCGCCGTACAGCTCGCCCAGCACACCGCTCCAGTACCAACGCAACAGGCTTTGCTTGATGCCGTGCAGGGTTGTGCGTTCGCCCAGGTGGGCGCAGATCGCGGCCAGTGGGATCAGCTGCGTGGCATAGGGCAGGCTGCGCTCGTCGAAGATCTTCTCCTCGGCCAGCAGCTCGGCTGCGCGCTTGAAGCCCAGCTCCAGGGCCGCCTCCAGGGCCTTGAAGTCGGCCAGATCCAGCTTCAGCACGTCGGCACGCTTGCAGCTCACCGCTGTCTTCTGGGCCAGGTGCCGCCGGTAGCTGGCCAGCAGCGTGACGGCAGTCAGGAAGCTCGTGCCGTCCACGGCCTCCAGCACGTCGTGCTTGGCGGTCAACCGTTCGCGCCGGGCGTCCCAGTCGTCGCGCAGGTTGAACTCGTCCGCTGCAAAGGTGGCGGTCATCAGCTCGAACACGGTCAGCGTGACGCCGCCGGTGTTGACCTTTTCGAAGACCTGGCAAACGGCCTCACGTGGCGTGTCCTGGGTCAGCTCGATGGCCGGTACCTTGAACTGCTGGAATCGCAGCCAGATCTCGTTGCGGAACTTCTGCATGAACTGCATGGCTTCCGCGCCGAACTGGTGGTAGGCACTGAAGCCGCTCTCCCAGGTCATGAAGCCCTGGATGTCGAACAGCAGCGCCACCGGGAACAAGCGCTGGGCGTACTGCAGCTCAGGCGTGCTCACATCAAGGTCGACTTTGCGGCCGAAGTCCGAGGTGACCTGCAGCGACTCGGGGACCGAGATGACGGCTTCCTCGCGGTCGGCGTCCGGATCCAGGCACTTGGCCATGTCCAGGAAGTAGAGCCGGCGGATGTTGGCACCCTTCTCTGTGCGCGTGGGCACGGGCTGGCCGCTGCGCAGCGACAGGTACATCGAGGTCAGGCGTTGCTGGCCGTCCAACACCAGGGTTTTGGGCTTGGGCGCAGGCTGCAGTTGCACGCCGGCGAACAGCCGGGGCTTGAACGGCACACCGCCGGCCTCCAGGAACATCACGGCGCCGATGGGGTACGACAGGGACAGGCTCGCGATCAGCGACCGGATGTGGTTGTCATCCCAGACCCAGCCGCGCTGGAAGTCGGGCAGCTGAATCTGACCGGCAGCGATGGCGTCGAGAACGTCCTTCAGTGCGGGTTCTGCGGTGCGGAAGCTCATAGGAACATGCGATCCATACGGTTGCGTCAGACTCGTGCGCGTGCACGCTGCTCGACCCGGGCCCTGAGAAGGGCTTGGATCTGCGCGTACAGGCGCGATTGGACGTTGGCCCTGTCGGCGATGCTGACGCACAGGGCGTAGTGCTCCAGGACGTCGTTTACCGTGGACCAGGGCGCGTCTTGGCGGGTCACCACGATGAACAGTTGCCCGCGAGGGCGCTGCCTGAAGGTCCAACGAGACACCTGCAGCGTGCCGGCCTGGCGCGCCTCGCCAGACAGCCAGCGGTTGTTGCCGCGCTCGGACATGCCCTCGTCGCGGTTGGGCTGGAAGGCTGCCGCCACTTCGTCCAGGTTGTTGGCCACGACCAGGCTGAACTTCAGCTTGGTCATGCGGTAGTCCAGCCGAGTGGTCCGCACCACTGGGCTGTAGGCCAAGGCAACGGTCACTTCCCGAGTGCGTCGCCCGCCATCCCAGAACTCGTCCGGGATGGGGACCGCGTAGAACTGGCAGCGGTCGTTGCCGATTTGCTCTTCGCAGATCAGCGACACGACGTTGTCGAGCGACTGCTCCAACGCGTGGTCGTTTATGCAACCGTAGCCGACCAGGCGCGTGAGTTTCTCGCGGCCTTCGGCGTTGTCGTTGGGGTTGAGCAGGGGGACCGAAGGGTCAGGCCACTTGGCGTGGGCGCCCAGCAATGCGCGCAGCAAGTTGTGGCTGGCGCCGGGCACACGTCGCAGCAGCTTGGCCGCCCGGTGGGCAACGGCCGGAGCGGCGAAGCTGGTTCCCACCACCTCCCTGAATGCGCCGCTGTTCGCGAAGCCGCCATTGACGGTGATAACGCCCAGTCCTCGGTCAATGGTCCCACCACCCGCGCGGCGCACGGCCAGATTGCCAGCGTGCTCCACGAAGTCCGGCTTGATAGCGCCATTGATGGAGGGGCCAGAGCGGGTCAGTGGGTACGGGTGGCCCGCCCTCGCAATGGGCCGATCCTCGACAGCGTCTTGATACCGCTGGGCATTGTGGGTCGCTTCGTGCCGTGCCACGCCACCGACGGTGACCGCGTTCAACGCCGTGGCAGGGTCAAGCAAGCGCGCTTGGTCCTGCAGTAGGTAGTCTGGATAGGCCGCAAGAGGGTCCTCAGGCAGGCCCTCCAGCTTGAGGTTGCCAGTCGACACGACGAACAGGACGCCCAGTTCACGTGTCAGTCGATCCAACGTGTAGGCAAGACCGCGCACGTGCCCACGGTCATAGACCTTGTTGTGGTCGCCGTAGCTCAGGTTGAAGACCTTGCAGCCGAACCCGGCGTGTAGATCTCGCACAGCGCGCTCGACTGCGTTCTCCACGAACTCCGTCTGGTCGTTGCCGTCATGGTTGAACACCCGGCCAGACACGAGGAAGAGGCTGGGGATGAATCCGCCGGCCGCGATCGCGGCCTCGATGTCGCCGTAGAGCGCGAGGCCGGCCACCGAGGTGCCGTGCCACGGGTTGGCGTCGTCCGGGCTGCGATGCGGCAGCACGTAGCCCTGGGCGTGTCCGACCGCAGGGGCCAGGAGCGGGTGTCCGGTGACCAGTCCCGAGTCCAGCACGGCGACTCGGGGGGCGTCAGCCCCGGGCTGGGCAGGCTGAGGGAAGCGGTTCACGTCCGCAGCGACGGTACCTACGGCCACGCCCCAGCGCGGCGGCAGATCTACTGTCCGCGCATCTCGGTAACGAAGCAGTTGTTCCGCTGCTTGACGGCTACAGCGCAGGCGCACCATGAGCAACGACGGGGAGACAACCCTGTCGACGATTTCCGCCCCCAGCTCCCCGGCGAAGGCCGTGAAGGACTCCATCGTGGACTGCCGACGAGCCGGCTGTTCCTGCGGCCAGAGCTCGACGTCCAAGGTGCAGAGACCGTCTTGCGGCAAGCCCTGTTCGGCCAGTGCCGCGCCAGTCCTATCTTCGGGTGTCCAGTGCTCGAACGCGTCGATGACGAACAGCAGCTCTTTGCGCGTCACTCGCCCGTCACGTGCCAGCGTCGCAAGCCGCTCCTCGACCAGGTTCAGCGCCGCCGCCGTGGCAAACGCGAGGACGACTTCATGACCCTCCTGGCTGACAACTTCCAGGCCATCGATCAGGTTGAAGGGTGGAAGCTGCCGCTCGCCCTCGCGCAGGCGGATCTTCAGCAGCTTGCGGTCGTCAAATCCACCGAGGTCCTCATTTGCTGCGACTTCGCGCACTGCGCGAAAGCTCCGAAGCAAGGCATTGCCGTGGCCTCGTGGGTCCGCAGGCGCTGGTGCGCCGAAGCCGCGCGGCCGATGCCGGTCGGTGACAGGAGACTCTTTTTCTAGTCGCAGGTGCTCATATGCCATCCAGTTGCCTCCCTAGGCCACTCAGTGGGGTTGTTGGTATTCCTTCGCCAGCGCAGCCTCTAGGTGGGCCTTGGCGAGGAACTCACGGTTGGACAGGACCATGTCCTTGACGGCGCGGCGAAGCACGCGCTCGATGTCGGCGTGGGACAGGCCCTTGAAGAGGGCGGCGATCTTCGAGTCGTCGGTCTCAAAGTTCCGGCGCACGCCGGACAGCTTCAGGGCCAGCAGGCGCTTGGCCTGCTCCAGGTTCGGGGGCTCGAAGCGGATGACCTCGTCGAAGCGACGCCACACGGCCTTGTCCAGCAGGGTCTCGTAGTTCGTCGTCGCAATCAGGATGCTCGGGCCTCGGTACCCGTCCATCATCTGCAGCACGGCGTTGACGGACCGCTTCAGCTCACCGTGGTCATCGCTGGCGCCGCGATCCTTGCTCAGGGCGTCGAACTCGTCGAAGAGCGCAACCACGGGACGCGCCGACACGTAGTCGAAGACCTTGCGCAAGTTGGCTGAGGTCTCGCCCAGCAGCGAGGAGATGACGGAGTCCAGGCGAACGACCACCAGCGGCAGTTCCAGCGCGCTGGCGATGACCTCGGCGGCCAGCGTCTTGCCGCAGCCCGGTGGACCGCAGAACAGCAGGCGCTGCGCCGGTTGCAGGCCGTGCGCCAGCAGCACGTCGCCGCGCCGGTGCTCCATCAGCACCTCGTCCAGCGCCGACTGCGCGCCGTCGCCCAGCACGATGTCGGTCTCATCGCGGACCGCTGGCCGCTCTTCCACCAGGGCCAGGCCGCTGTCCTTGTTGATGGGCAGTTCCTTGGCAGGCAGCAGGCGCAGGTAGCCCCGGCCAGTGGCTGACCTTTCTCCATACAGTAGCCTCTCCAGATCGTTGGCCAGGAGGTGATGCTTCTTTTCGCGCTCTTCGCGGATGACGGCCTCAGAGGCCGCCTTGAAGCCATCCGTGTCTCCGTCCATACCGGTCTTGATCAACTGCCTAAGCAACTTTGCATTGGACATGATTTACCTGTCCTTACTAAAAGTTTTGTATTTTGACCCGAAGCTTGTTTCCACAGGCAAGACAACCATGAAGGCAGTTACCTCAAAATCATTGCTACCTGCGAACTCACCCTTTAATGCATGGGTGCCGCCTAGTGAAAACAGGCTGGCCACGGCGCGTTCTTCATTCTTGCCCACCACTGACGCCACGGCTGCGGCCAGCAGCTTTTGGGCGTGTCGCATGTCCTCGCCCTGCCGGGTTTGCTTGTCAAACTTGGTGCATGCGCCCTCGTCGGGCAGCTCGCGCCCAAGGGCCAGGCGTTTGAGCCGGTCCAGGATGCGCTTGGCTTGGGGGTAGGGTAGTAGCACGGCGCCGTCTTCGCCCACATGGGCCAGGTAGATGGGTGCCAGTGGGTAGTCGGATGGCTTGCCCTTGGCCGCCGCCGCACCCTCGGCCCTCAAACAGAAGATGACACCAGGCGCAATATCCGCGTCGATGCTGGTGGTAACGGCGTAAGTGCCCAATGGCAGGCCTTCAAGCTGGCCAGGGTGTTCTTTGAGGTACTGCGCCAGGTCGATACGGAAGTCGGTGAGCGTCAGGTCGGTGATGGACACGCCGTTGCTAAGGTCTTCCATGTCGATGACCGTGTCTTGCAGCTTGAGCAACTGCTTGCGTCGGTACTCAAGGTCATTCATCGGGTTGCCCGACTGTTGCTCGATGAGGTTTTCCTCGCCCGTGGCCGACACGTCCAGCAGAACCATCCGCCCGCTGACACGCTGCTCCAGGCCGATGTATTCCTCCAGCTCCATGTTGGGCCAGAAGTTGACTAACTGAATGTTTTGGTTTGGCGAGCCGATACGGTCAATCCGACCGAAGCGCTGGATGATCCGCACGGGGTTCCAGTGGATGTCGTAGTTGACCAGCCAGTCGCAGTCCTGCAGGTTTTGGCCTTCAGAGATGCAGTCGGTGGCGATGAGCAGGTCGATTTCCCCCTCAGCTGCTAGGTCGGCCGGGCGTTCCTTGGCGCGCGGCGCGAAGGCCGACAGCACGCTGCTCATGCTCTTTCGCAGCCCGGGCAAGGTGGTCTGAATGCCAGCACTGCCCGTGACGAGTGCGGCGTCAACCCCGAGGCTGGCTTTGACCCAGGGCGCTAGATTTGCGTACAGATACTGGGCAGTGTCTGAGAACGCCGTGAAGACAATGATCTTCCGGTTACCGGCGTTGATGGGCTGGCGGCACTTCTGCTCAATCATGTCGCGCAGCTTGGCCAGCTTGGCATCGCGTGCTGCATCCACCTGCTGGGCAGCAGCCAGTAACGTAGCGAGGCGGTTGCGGTCTTCGATGAGGTCTTGCTTCCACCGAATCAGGTCCACATCGCTGAGCAGCACCTTGACCTTGCGCCCAACAAGCAGAGATTCAAACGCTGGGTCGTCGATGTCCACGTCGGCGATGTCGATTTCCTCGATGTCGGCGTCGCGGTTCTCGATGTGGGCCAGCACGGCTTCGACGTCCTTGAGCTGCCGCTGAACCGTCAGCGAAAAGGACGATACGGCGCTTTCCATGCGCTTGAGCACGTTCACGCGCAACAGGTGAATCAGGCTCTCTTCACGGTCAACTTGGCGGAAGAAGCTCTCGCCGCCCCGAATCTCGGTGCTGTACTTGGCGTCGTAGGCGGCCTGCTTGTGAGGCAGCACGTAGCGCAGCGGTGCATAGCTGGCCAGGTTCAGGCGCCTGATTTCGAGGTTGATGTCCTTGATGGCACGGAACTGACCAGCCAGGTCTACGTCGGCCTTGATATTGATAGGCGGCAACCGCCCAGGAAACTTGCCGGTTTCATCGGTGCCGTAATAACGCTCGACGTGGCGGCGCGAACGCGCGATGGTCAGGTGGTCCAGCAGGGTGAAATAGTCAAAACCCAGCATTTCGACCAAATGACCGGGCGTGCGCTCTGCTTCGTCCATGGTCAACCAGCGGTTGAACTGGATTTGGGCTTTGCGGGTGGTTTGCTCGATGCTGTCGATGCCGTGCTCGATCAGCGCGGTATCGTCGCCCTCGGTGACGAAAGCGATTTGGTTTTTGAGGTCGGCCAGGCGGTTGTTGACGGGGGTGGCCGACAACATCAGCACGCGGGTCTTGACGCCTTCCTTGATGATCTTGCGCATCAGGCGGTCGTATCGCGTCTCGGTCCCCTGGCGTGGGGACTTCTTGTTGCGGAAGTTATGGCTCTCGTCGATGACCACGAGGTCGTAGTTGCCCCAGTTCACGTGGGAAAGGTCGATGTCACCCGACATGCCCCCGTCGCGCGACAAGTCGGTGTGGTTCAGCACGTCGTAATTGAACCGGTCGGCAGCCAGCACGTTGCGCTTGTCGTTGGCCTTGTAGAGCGTCCAGTTGTCGCGCAGGCGCTTGGGGGCCAGCACCAGCACACGGTCGTTGCGCAGCTCGGCGTACTTGATGACGGCCAGCGCCTCGAAGGTCTTGCCCAGGCCGACGCTGTCCGCGATGATGCAGCCGCCAAAGCGGGCGAGCTTGTCTATGGCGCCGACGACACCGTCACGCTGAAACTTGAACAACTTCTTCCAGACGACGGTGTTTCGGATGCCCGTGGCCGACTTGACGATGCGTTCCTCGTCCATTTCATCATCGCGGTTCCCGAAGAGGTGGTTCAGGATTGCGGCGTAGACGGTGAAGGGGGCGTGGTGAGCCCCCATGCCGCGCAGAGCTTGGACCAGGGCGTCGCGGCTCTCGGGCTGGGTGTGAAGGGCATTCCACTGCTGGTCGAACCACTGGGCGAGCTGGGCCGCCTCAGCGGGCGACTCAGACGCCTGGATCAGGCTCATAGGGTTGCCTGGCGTCAGCCCCAGGCCGTCCGTGCTCAAAGCGAACGAACCTAGCACCACCTGCTCAGCGTTGCCCTGTGCATCACGCATTACGGCAGTGCCTTGGGGCACGAGGCCATGTGCACGCCGTAGCTCCACTTTTCCTGTCAGCCAGTTGGCGCACTGGTTGGCCAGCCATCGTGCTTGGAGTCGGTTGCGGTTGGCGCGGTCGCCATCGCCACCCAGGTATTGCAACGAGTCGTTTTGGGGCGGCAAAATGAGCTGGACCCGTTCGAGTTTGGTCAGCGCATCGCGCAATTCAGCAAACGCGAACAATGAGAACGACGGGGTAACGCACCCCAACTGGCTACCCGGCTTGAGGTGCGGGCGCATCAAGTCGACGACACGGTCTACCCCGCTGTTTTGGACAAGTCTCAAGGCTTCCTTCCCTTCCCTTTCTGCTCACCATTCAACGATTCTTCGGCGGCGTTTTCTGCCATCTGTCCATCAATCCACCTTTCAATGTCGGCTCGCTTGAACCGCCAATTTGCGCCTACCTTGAAGCTAGGCAGCCTCCGGGTGGCCGCAAGTCGGTAAACCGTCCGTTGGTTGACTCGCAGGTAGTCGGCGACCTCTTGCACGGTCATTACGGTGGTGATGTCGGCTTGCATGCAGCGCGGGTGAATAGAAACTGCAACACAGTGTAAAGGAGTACAAAGCCATTCACCATCGTCTGCTCGCGGCGAACCACCTACGACAAGGGGCCGTCGGACAACTGGTATTTGGCCAGCTGGCGTTCGGGGCCGCTGGAGCCGCTGGGAAAGTAGCCGCTGATGACCGAAAAGCGCCGCGCCGGGGTGTCAAAGCGCAGCTCGATCCAACGCCCTTCGGCATCAAACTCGGGCACGCCGATGCCGCAGCGCACCGCGCTGGGCTCGTGCCGGCTGTAGATGCCCACGCCGGAGTAGCCTTTTTTCTCGGCGCAATAAAAATGCCCGCGCAAGCCCGCCAGCTCGGCCAAGCCGGGGCCGAGTTCGCTGCTTTGGGCGCGCAGCTCTTGCACGCAAATACAATCGGGCGCGGCGGCGCGCACCCAATCGGCCAGGCCCTTGCGGGTGGCGGAGCGGATGCCGTTCAGGTTCAGGCTGGTCAAACGAAACAAGGATGGTTCTCCATGGCAGATGTGACGACAGGGGCTAAAGTGGGCTGTGGGGTTCAGGTGCCGGATCAGACTGCTGCGGCGCAAGACGAGCTGGCGCAAGAATTCGTGCGATTTTCGGTTGAATCGGGCGTGCTGCGCTGGGGCGAGTTTCAGACCAAGGCCGGGCGCATCAGCCCGTATTTTTTTAACGCCGGCGGTTTTGACGACGGCGCCAAGCTCGAGCGACTGGCGCAATGTTACGCGCGGCGCATCGTGGCCTCGGGTATCGGGTTTGACATGCTGTTTGGCCCGGCCTACAAGGGCATTCCGCTGGTGGCGGCGCTGGCGGTGGAGCTGGCGCGGCTGGGCCACAACCACCCCTTTGCCTACAACCGCAAAGAGGCCAAGGCGCACGGCGAAGGCGGCACACTGGTGGGCGCGCCGCTGCGCGGCCGTGTGCTGATCGTCGATGACGTGATGAGCGCGGGCACGGCGGTGCGCGAGTCGATCGGCCTGATTCGGGCCGCGGGCGCGACGCCGCATGCGGTGGCGATCGCGCTCGATCGGCAAGAGCGCGCCACCGAAACCGGCCCCGACGGCACCCTGCACGACCTGCCGCACAGCGCGGTGCAATACGTGCGCGAGCAGCTCGGGCTGCAGGTGTGCGCGATTGCGCGCCTGAGCGATTTGCTCGATTACCTGCAAGGGCAACACAGCCCCGAAATGGCCGGGCACCGCGAGCGCGTGCAGGCCTACCGCCAGCGTTACGGTGTAAACTGGCAAAAATAGATTTTTAAGGGGTGCAGATGCGATACCCTAGAGGGGTGCAGCTGGGGTTGATGTGGGCGTCGGCGCTCCAGATCGCTCCTGCGTTTGCGCAAACTGGCAGCATCTTCACCTGCACCGATGCCCAGGGCCGGCACTTGAGCTCGGATCGGCTGCGCGCAGAAGAACGCGCCCGCGCCGAGGCGCAGGTGCGGGCCCGCTCCAACGACGAGCGGCGCTTGCAACAGGCGCTGCTGATGCGCTACCGCGACCAAGCCGCGCACCAGCGCGAGCGCGCTTTGGCCCTGCAGCCGATCCAAGCCATGCGCCAGGCGGCGCTGCAGCGGCAGCAGGAGCTGGAGCAGCAGCGCCGCGCCGCTGCCGACGAATGGGCGGAACTGCAGCGCGCCGACCCCACCAAAGCCCCACCCGCTAGGCTGGCCCAGCGCAAGGCCGATCTTGAGCAACAGTTGGTATCGCAAGATGCGCTGGTGCAAGGGCATCAGCGCGAACTCGAGCACATCGAGCAGCGTTTTGACGCCGAATTGCGGCTGCTGCAGCGCCTCTGGGCCGAGCGCGACGCCGCAGCGATGCGCTGAATCAAGTGCCCAACAGCTGCTTGAGCAGCGCGTTGACGCCCGCTGGGTCGGCCTTGCCTTGGCTGGCTTTCATCACTTGGCCCACCAGGGCGTTGAAGGCTTTTTCTTTGCCGGCGCGGTATTCGGCCACGTTCTTGACGTTGGTTGCCAGCACCTGCTCGGCGATGGCTTGCAGAGCGCCGCTGTCGTTCATCTGCTTGAGGCCTTTGGCGGCGATCACTTGATCGACTCGGGCCAGATCACCCGTTCCAACGGCAGTGTCATGTCCCGACTCAGTGGCACTCCCAGATCCGGTAACCACAGGATTGCTCCAGAGCTCATCAAACACCTGCTTGGCGGCGTTGTTGCTCACCGTTTGGTCGCCGATGCGTGTGAGCAAGGCCGCCAGTTGGGCCGCACTCACCGGCGCTTGGGCGATGTCGCGTTCTTCGGCGTTGAGGCGGCGCGAGACCTCGCCCATGATCCAGTTGCTGGCCGATTTGGCCAAAGCCTTGCCGGCTGCGGTCACCACGGCCTCGAAGTAGGCCGCCATCTGTGGCGATTGCGTGAGCGTGGCGGCGTCGTATTCGGGCAGGCCGTAGTCGGCCACGAAACGCGCGGCCATGGCGCGCGGTAGCTCGGGCAGCTCGACGCGCAGCTGCTCGACCCACTGCGGCGCGATGCACAGCGGCGGCAGGTCGGGGCAGGGGAAGTAGCGGTAGTCGGCCGCGTCCTCTTTGCTGCGCATGGCGCGGGTCTGGCCGCTGTCGGGGTCGAACAGCACCGTGGCCTGTTCGATCGCGTAACCGTCTTGCAGCCGCTCGATCTGCCAGCGCACCTCGTAGTCGATGGCCTGCTGCATGAACTTGAAGCTGTTTAGGTTTTTGATCTCGCGCCGGGTGCCCAACGGCGCCCCGGGCCGGCGCACGCTGACGTTGGCGTCGCAGCGAAACGAGCCCTCTTGCATGTTGCCGTCGCAGATGCCGATCCAGGTGACGAGCTGGTGCAGGGCCTTGGCGTAGGCCACCGCTTCGGCGCTGGAGCGCAGATCGGGTTCGGTGACGATCTCGAGCAGCGGCGTGCCGGCGCGGTTGAGGTCGATGCCGCTCATGCCGTGGAAGTCTTGGTGCAGGCTCTTGCCCGCGTCTTCTTCGAGGTGGGCACGCACCAGCCGCACCGTGCGCGCGGCGCCCGCGAGCTCAAAAGCCACGCTGCCGCCTTGCACCGCCGGGATTTCGTACTGGCTGATCTGGTAGCCCTTGGGCAAATCGGGGTAGAAATAATTTTTGCGCGCAAACACGCTGCGCGGGGCAATGTGCGCCCCCACCGCCAGCCCGAAGCGGATGGCGCAGGCCACCGCTTCGCGGTTCATCACCGGCAGCGTGCCGGGCAGCGCCAGATCGACGGCGCAAGCCTGGGTGTTGGGTTCGGCGCCGAAGGCGGTGGGCGCGCGGCTGAAGATTTTGCTGCGCGTGGCCAGTTGCGCGTGGGTCTCGAAGCCGATCACGACTTCGTAACCTTGGACCAAAGGGGCGCTCATGAATGGGATCCGGGGCAGGGCGTGAAAGGGGGCGGCGTGCGGGTGTGCCAGTCGCTCACCAGCTGCAACTGGTGCGCCACCTGCAGCAGCCGGGCTTCGCTGAGGTAGTTGCCGATCAGTTGCAGGCCCACGGGCAGTGGGTCGGCGCCAAAGCCGGCGGGCACGCTCATGCCGGGCAGGCCGGCGAGCGAGGCCGGCAGGGTGTAGATGTCGGCCAAGTAGGCGGCGAGCGGGTCGGCGGTTTTGGCGCCGATGGCCCAGGCCACGCTGGGAGCCACCGGGCCGGCGATGAGGTCGCACTGGCCGAAGGCGGTCTGGAAATCTTGCGCGATCAGGCGCCGGATCTGCTGCGCCTTGATGTAGTAGGCGTCGTAGTAGCCGTGGCTTAGCACATAGGTGCCCAGCAAAATGCGGCGCTGCACCTCGGGCCCGAAGGCCTCGCTGCGCGAGCGCTGGTACAGGTCGAGCAAGTCGCTGGGCTGCGCGGCGCGGTGGCCGTAGCGCACGCCGTCGTAGCGGCTGAGGTTGGAGCTGGCCTCGGCGGGGGCGATGATGTAGTAGGCCGGGATCGCCAGTTCGGTGCGCGGCAGGGCGATGTCGAGCAAGGTGGCGCCAAGGCGCTCGAGCTCGCTCAGGGCGGCGCGCACGGCTTGCAGCACGTCACTGGCGCAGCCGGGGCCAAAGAACTCGCGCGGCAGGCCGATGCGCAGCCCCTGCAGCGGCCGGCTGGCGCTGGCCCCCGGCCACGGCTGGGCCAGATAGCGGCTGTAGTCTTCGGGCGGCTGCTCGAGGCTGGTCGAGTCGCGCTCGACATCGGGTCCGGCCATGGCGCTGAGCAGCAGCGCGCAGTCGTGAGCGCTGCGCGCCATCGGGCCGGCTTGATCGAGGCTGGAGGCGTAGGCCACCAGCCCGTAGCGCGAGCAGCGGCCGTAGGTGGGCTTGATGCCGGTGACGCCGCAGAAGCTGGCGGGCTGGCGGATCGAGCCGCCGGTGTCGGTGCCGGTGGCCGCCGGGGCTAGGCGCGCCGCCACCGCCACCGCCGAGCCGCCCGATGAACCGCCGGGTACGCGCGTGCGGTCCCAGGGGTTGTGCGCCGGGCCATAGGCGGATTGGTCGTTGCCCGAGCCCATGGCGAACTCGTCGCAGTTGAGTTTGCCTAGGCTGACGGCGCCGGCAACCGCCAAGCGCTGCACCACGGTGGCATCGAAGGGGCTGCGGTAGCCTTGCAGCATTTTCGAGCCGGCGGTGGTGGGGAAATCGCGCGTCACGAGCACGTCTTTGTGCGCCAGCGGCACCCCCAGCAAGGGGCCGCGTTCGCCAGCGCTCAGGCGCGCATCGGCGGCGGCGGCCTGCGCCAGTGTGGCCGCTTCATTTAGGGCCAGATAAGCCCCTAGGCCGCTGTGGGCGTGGGCGCGCGCAAGCAAATGCTGCGCCACCTCGGTGGCCGAGGTCTGGCGGGCGTGCAGGGCGGCGCCGAGTTCGGCCACGCCCATCTGGTGCAGGTCAAGGGTGGCGGCGCTCATTCGATCACCCGGGGCACGAGGTAGAGGCCGTCTTCCACGGCCGGGGCGCTGGCTTGGTTGGCTTCGCGCTGGTTGGGCTCGCTGACCACATCGGGGCGCAAGCGCAGTTGCACCGCTTGCATGACGGCGGTTGGGTGCGCCAAGGGCTCGACGCCGCTGGTGTCCACGGCCTGCATCTGCTCGACCAAGCCCAAAAAACCATTCAGGCGCTGCTGAGCATCCAGCGCCTGCTCGGGCGTGAGTTGCAGCCGCGCCAACTGCGCGAGGCGTTCGATTTCTTGCAAAGTCAATGACATGGGGCAATATGTAAGAAAGCTTAAGCGCCTCCCAAAGCGGCGTCGATCGGGTATTATCCCCGGTTTGTGCCCGCGCTTAAACCAGTCGGCATCCGTGTCCGGCGGTGCAGGGCAACCCTCATCATGTTTGAATCCATACGCCAGCATTTCTCCACCGATTTGGCCATCGACCTCGGTACCGCCAACACCCTGATCTACGTGCGCGGCAAGGGCATCGTGCTCGACGAGCCGTCGGTGGTTTCGATCCGCCACGAAGGCGGCCCGCAAGGCAAAAAATCCATCCAGGCGGTGGGCAAAGAAGCCAAGGCGATGCTGGGCAAGGTGCCTGGCAACATCGAAGCCATCCGGCCCATGAAAGACGGCGTCATCGCCGATTTCACCGTCACCGAGCAGATGCTCAAGCAGTTCATCAAGATGGTGCACCCGCGTTCGATGTTCAGGCCCAGCCCGCGCATCATCATCTGCGTGCCCTGCGGCTCGACCCAAGTCGAACGCCGCGCCATCCGCGAGTCGGCGCTCGGGGCCGGGGCCTCGCAGGTCTATCTGATCGAAGAGCCCATGGCGGCGGCCATCGGCGCCGGGCTGCCGGTGTCCGACGCGCGCGGCTCGATGGTGGTGGACATCGGTGGCGGCACCACCGAAGTCGGCGTCATCAGCTTGGGCGGCATGGTCTACAAGGGCAGCGTGCGCGTGGGTGGCGACAAGTTCGACGAGGCCATCATCAGCTACATCCGGCGCAACTACGGCATGCTGATCGGCGAACCGACCGCCGAGACCATCAAGAAAACCATCGGCTCGGCCTTCCCGGGCTCCGAGGTCAAAGAGATGGAGGTCAAGGGCCGCAACCTGGCCGAAGGCGTGCCGCGCAGTTTCACCATTTCGAGCAACGAGGTCCTCGAAGCCCTGACCGACCCGATCAACCAGATCGTGCAAGCGGTCAAGACGGCGCTGGAGCAAACCCCGCCCGAACTCGGGGCCGACATTGCCGAGCGCGGCATGATGCTCACCGGCGGCGGCGCCCTGCTGCGCGACCTCGACCGCCTGCTGGCCGAAGAAACCGGGCTGCCGGTGTTGGTGGCCGAGCAGCCGTTGCTGTGCGTGGTGCTGGGCTGCGGTATGGCGCTGGACCAGATGGACCGTTTGGGCGGCAGCATTTTTACCGCCGAGTAATTTTTCGCTGCATCCGGCCATGTCGCTGGGGACCATCGACCAATCCCCGCCGCCGTTTTTCAGGCAGGGCACGCCGGCTTTGTCCAAGCTGCTGGTGCTGGGGGCGCTGGCGGTGTTGCTGATGGTGCTCGACGCCCGCTTGCAGTGGGCAGCGCCGGTGCGCCAGACCGTGGCGGTGGCGCTCAGCCCGTTGCAATGGTTGGCCTTGCAGCCGCTGCACGCGGCGCGCTGGTCGGGACAATACCTGGGCAGCTTGCGAGCCGCCCAAGACGAGGCGGCGCTGGCGCGCGCCGAGCTGATGCGCCAAGCCGAGCGCGCCGCCATCGTCGAGCACCTGGCCCAAGAGAACCGCGAGTTGCGCGATTTGTTGGGCATGCGCGCCCGACTGCCCGCCACGACCCGGGGCGCGCAGATTTTGTATCAGCTGGCCGACCCGTACACGCTGGCGGTGGTGATCGACCGCGGGCAACAAGATGGCGTGCAGCCCGGCTCGGCCGTGATGGATGGCTTTGGCGTGCTGGGGCAGGTGACGCGGGTGCATTGGGCCACGGCGGAAGTGCGCCTGTTGGTTGATCCCCGGCAGGCGATGGCGGTCATCAACACCCGCACCGGGCAACGCAGTCTGGCTTTTGGCCTGCCGGCGGACTGGGGTGCAGACGCACAGATCGAGCTGCGCTTCGAGCCCATCGCCACCCAGGCCATGGTGGGCGATGTGCTCACCACCAGCGGCATCGACGGGGTTTATCCGGCTGGTTTGCCGGTGGCGCAGATCGTTCAGGTGATGGCCTCGGGTGCCGACGGATTTGCCCAAGTGCACGCCCGGCCGCTGGCCCGCATCCAGCACGCTCTGCATGTGCTGGTGATCGACCCGGTGGGGCGCCCGGTGGCCAACGAAACGCCCGCCGCTGCGGCGGCCAGTGCGCCGCCCACCCCCCCCGATAGGAGGGCTGCGCCATGATCATGAGCCCTGGGCAGACCCTGCTGCTGCCCGCCAACCCTTGGTTTGTCTGGGGTACCCTGCTGGGTGCGTTGCTGCTCGAAATGGCGCTGCAGGTGGCGCTGCTGGGGCGCGCAGCGTGGGCGCCCGACTTGTTGGCCCTGACGCTGGTGTTTTGGGTCGTGCACCAGCCGCGGCGCGTCGGTGTCGGGGTCGGGTTTGTGCTGGGCTTGTTGATCGATGTGCACCAAGGCGCACTCTTGGGGCAGCATGCCTTGGCCTACAGTGTGATGTGTTACTTGGCGGTCGTGATTCACCGGCGGCTGCTGTGGTTCGACTGGAAGCGCCAAGCCTTGCACGTAATGTTGCTGTTTGTGTTGGCGCACGCGCTGCAGTGGCTGGTGCGGGCGCTGGCGGGCGACGGCGGACCCGATCTCGGGATGCTGCTGGCGCCATTGTGGCAGGCCGCCTTGTGGCCGCTGGCCACCGTGCTGCTGCTGGCGCCGCAGCGGCGCGCCCACGACCCCGATGCCGACCGGCCCCTTTGAGCCAGCGCCACAGCCAGCGCCCGCCTGCCATGCACGACGTTGAACTTCAGCTGTTGCGTTTTCGACGCCGGGCGCAGATCGCGCTCGTGGTGGTGTTGCTGGCCTTGGGGCTGCTGGCCGTGCGCATGTACGTGCTGCAAATCCAGCGCCATGCCGATTTACAGACCCGCGCCGAGAGCAACCGCACCGCCGTCATCCCGCTGCCGCCGTTGCGTGGCCAGATCGTGGACCGCCACGGTGTTCTGCTGGCCGACAGCCTGGCGGTGTTTACGCTCGAAATCACGCCGGCTTTGGTGGCCGACATGGACCACACCCTGCAGACGCTGGCCGAGCTGGTGCCGATCACCCCGGGCGAGTTGCGCCGCTTTCAACGCCTGCGCGCCGAATCGCACCGCTTTGCCTCGCTGCCGCTGCGCAGTCGGCTGACGCCCGAAGAAATGTCGGTGCTGGCGGCGCAACTGTTTCGCCTGCCCGGGGTCTCGATCCAAGCGCGCCAGATGCGCTACTACCCGCTGGGTGCGTCAGCGGCTCATGTGGTCGGACATGTGGGGCGCATCAACCAGCGCGACCGCGAGCGCATGGCCGAATGGCCGCCCGAAAAGCAAGCCAACTACCGGGGCTCCGACCACATCGGCAGACTGGGGGTGGAGCAAAGCCACGAAGCGTTGCTGCACGGCAGCACCGGGTTTCGCCGGGTCGAGATCAACTCGCACGGCCAGGTGCTGCGCACGCTCGAGACCGTGCCCGCCCGCGCCGGCCAAACGCTGCGCCTGACGCTGGATGCGCGCTTGCAGCACTTGGTGGAACAACTGTTTGGCGCGCGCCGCGGTGCCTTGGTGGCCATCGACGTGCGCAACGGCGAGGTGCTGGCTTTCGTGAGCATGCCCAGTTTTGACCCCAATTCTTTTGTCGATGGCATCGGCGTGGAAGAATGGCGCGCCCTGAACGAGTCGATCGAGCGCCCGCTGTTCAACCGGGCTTTGCGCGGCACCTATCCGCCGGGCTCAACCTTCAAGCCCTTCATGGCCTTGGCCGGGCTGGAGCTGGGGCTGCGCCGCCCCGAAACCACGGTCTATGACCCGGGCTTTTGGGTGCTGGGCAACCAACGTTTTCGCAGCGTGGGCGAGCGCCATTTGGGGCACGTGGACTTGCGCAGCGGCATGGCGGTGTCGAGCAACGTGTACTTCTACACGCTGGCGCACGAGATGGGCATCGACGTCCTGCACGGCTTTATGCACCCCCAAGGCTTTGGCCAGCGCACCGGCATCGACTTGGTGGGCGAGGGGCGCGGCCTGTTGCCCAACCAAGCTTGGAAGCGCAGCGCCTACAGCCACCCGGCGCAGCAGCGCTGGTTCCCTGGTGACACGGTGGCCGTGGGCATCGGGCAGGGCTACAGCGCGTTTACCATGCT
This sequence comes from Serpentinimonas sp. SSL01, assembly GCF_056323735.1. Taxonomy (NCBI): domain Bacteria; kingdom Pseudomonadati; phylum Pseudomonadota; class Betaproteobacteria; order Burkholderiales; family Comamonadaceae; genus Serpentinimonas; species Serpentinimonas sp. SSL01. The sequence goes on along the minus strand of NZ_CM150487.1, from coordinate 1,775,674 downwards.
GCAACTGGCCCATGCCACCGCCACCTTGGCCAACGGGGGCGTGCGCCATCAGCCGCACTTGGGGCTGCGCGCCTACGCCTTGGGTGAGCCCCGGGGGCGCGAACTGGCGACGCACCAAGGCACGCCCATGGGCTGGCAGAGCCAGAACCTGCAAGCGGTGCTCGAGGCCATGGAGGCGGTGAACCTGCCCGGCGGCACGGCGGCGGGGGTGTTTGCCGGTGCGCCCTACCGCAGCGGTGGCAAGACCGGAACCGCCCAAGCGGTGCGCATTGCCCAAGGCGCACGCTACGACGCCGCGCAGCTCGAGGAGCACCAGCGCAGCCACTCGCTCTACATCGGCTTTGCGCCGCTGGAGGCGCCCACGGTGGCGCTGGCGGTGATCGTGGAGAACGCCGGCTTTGGCTCGGTGGCCGCGGCCCCGATCGCGCGCCGGGTGTTCGACTACCTGCTGCTGGGCCTGTACCCGAGCGAGGCCGACATCGCCGCCACCGCCCTGGGCCAGACCCGAGCGCCCACGGGGCTGCAGCGGCTGGCGCGCGAAGTCGCCTGGCCGGGGCGCCCAGCGCCGCCAGCCCCGCAACCAGCGCCGGCCGTGCAGCCAGCGCTGGTCTCGCAGCCAGCGCCAGCGACTCAACCAGCTGCGGTGCCCCGGTAGGGGTCGGAAAAGCCCAAGCCGGCCAAAATCTGCGTTTCGCGCGCTTCCATGGCTTCGGCGTCGGCGGCGCTGGTTTCGTGCTCCCAGCCTTGGGCGTGTAAGCAGCCGTGCACCAGCAGGTGCGCGTAGTGCTGCTGCAGGGTCTTGCCCTGCTCGGCGGCCTCGCGCTCCAGCACCGGGGCGCACAGCACCAGATCGGCCAGCACCACCGGTTCTGCCGCGTAGTCGAAGGTCAGCACGTTGGTGGCGTAGTCTTTGCCGCGGTAGTCGCGGTTCAGGACCCGGGCTTCGTCGGTGCCGACGATGCGCACCGTGAGCTCGGCCGGGCACTCCAGCGCGTGGCGCAGCCAGCGCCGCACCAAGTGCCGGGGCAGGGCGGCGCGGTGCGCGGCCAAGTTCAGGCCCGCTTGGGTGTCGGCCGCCTCGGGGCGCGCATATTGCAGCGACAGCATAAGGGTGGGCAGCTTCATGGGGCGGGCTCGGCAGCGAGCGGGGGTGGGCGGCGGCTGCGCCGGCTGGCGGGTGCGGCGCTGTGGTCGCTGGCGTGAGCAAGGCCAGCGCTGTCGTAGGCATCGACGATGCGCGCCACCAGCGGGTGGCGCACCACGTCGGCGCTGGAAAAGCGGCTAAAGGCGATGCCTTGGGTGCGCTTGAGGACGCGCTCGGCGTCGATCAGGCCGCTCAACTGGGTGCGCGGCAGGTCGATCTGGCTTACGTCGCCGGTGATCACGGCTTTGGAGCCAAAGCCGATGCGCGTCAGAAACATCTTCATCTGCTCGGGCGTGGTGTTTTGCGCTTCGTCGAGGATGACAAAGGCGTGGTTTAGGGTGCGCCCGCGCATGAAGGCCAGCGGCGCGATCTCGATTTGCTGGCGCTCAAAGGCCCGGTGCACCTGCTCGAGCCCCATCAGGTCGTAGAGCGCGTCGTAGAGCGGGCGCAGATAGGGGTCCACCTTTTGCGCCAGATCGCCGGGCAAAAACCCGAGGCGCTCACCAGCCTCGACCGCCGGCCGCGTGAGCACGATGCGCTGCACGGCGCTGCGCTCGAGCGCATCGACGGCGCAGGCGACCGCGAGGTAGGTCTTGCCGGTGCCGGCTGGCCCGATGCCGAAGGTGATGTCGTGCGTGGCCATGTGCGTGAGGTAGCGGCGCTGGTTGGCGCTGCGGCCGCGCAGTTCGCCGCGCCGCGTTTGCAGCGCCGGGGCCTCGTCGGCCCCCGGCGCAGCGGGCAAGGCGGTGTCGCCGCTGAGCATGAGCTGCACTTTTTCTGCGGGGATGGGCGCGCGCGCCTGCTCGTACAGCGCCTGCAAGACCTCGAGCGCCTGCTGCGCGCGCGCCTTGGGGCCTTCGATGCGAAACTGCTCGAAGCGGTGCACCAGCTTGACTTGGAGCGCGGCCTCGATCTGGCGCAAATGGGCATCGAGCGGGCCGCACAGGTGCGCCATGCGCAGGTTGTCGGGCGGGGTGAAGGTGTGGCGCAGAATCAAACCGATAATCCGCAAAAAAGGAAAACCCCAATGATAGGCAAATTGAGCGGCACCCTGCTAGAAAAAACGCCACCGCAGATCGTGATCGACTGCCACGGCGTCGGCTACGAGGTCGAGGTGCCCATGAGCACCTACTACGGCCTGCCGGCCTTGGGCGCGCCCGTGGCCTTGCTGACGCAGCACGTGGTGCGCGAAGACGCGCAACTGCTGTACGGCTTTGCCACGGCGGCCGAGCGCAGCGCCTTTAGGCATCTGATCAAAATCAGCGGCGTGGGGCCGCGCACCGCCCTGGCGCTGTTGTCGGGCCTGAGCGTGGCCGAGCTGGCGCAGGCCGTGACGGCGCAGGAAGCGCGCCGGCTGCTCAAGGTGCCGGGCATCGGCAGCAAAACCGCCGAGCGCTTGCTGCTCGAGCTGCGCGGCAAGCTCGGGTCCGAGCTGGGCCTGCCCGCCACACAAGCCGGGGCCGCGGCAGCGCCGGCCAACGCCGAGCAGGCCGACATCGAGCAAGCCCTGCTGGCGCTGGGCTACAGCGAGCGCGAAGCCGCCGCCGCCCTCAAGGCGCTGCCACCGGCGGTGGGGGTGAGCGAAGGCATCCGGCTGGCGCTCAAGGCGCTGGCGCGCTAAGAAAATTCCCACATGACCATCCAAACCGACGATTTTGCCCCCGCCGCGCCGCGGCGCACCGTGTCGGCGCAGCCCGAGAGCCCGCGCGAAGAGGCGCTCGAGCGCGCGCTGCGCCCCAAGGGTCTGGCCGAGTACGTGGGGCAGGCCAAGGCGCGCGAGCAGCTCGAGATCTTCATCGGCGCGGCCAAAAAACGGCGCGAGGCGCTCGATCACGTGCTGCTGTTTGGCCCGCCGGGCCTGGGCAAAACCACGCTATCGCACATCATCGCGCACGAGCTCGGGGTCAACTTGCGCCAAACCAGCGGCCCGGTGCTGGAAAAGCCCAAAGACCTGGCGGCCTTGCTGACCAACCTCGAGCCCAACGATGTGCTGTTCATCGACGAAATCCACCGTCTGTCGCCGGTGGTGGAAGAAATCCTCTACCCGGCGCTCGAGGACTACCAGATCGACATCATGATCGGCGAAGGACCGGCGGCGCGCTCGATCAAGCTCGATCTGCAGCCCTTTACGCTGGTTGGCGCGACCACGCGCGCCGGCATGCTCACCAACCCGCTGCGCGATCGCTTTGGCATCGTGGCGCGGCTGGAGTTTTACACCCCGCAAGAGCTGGAGCTGATCGTGCGTCGCAGCGCCAGCTTGCTGCAGGTGCCGCTGGATGCCGCCGGCGGCTTTGAGATCGCGCGCCGTTCGCGCGGCACGCCGCGCATCGCCAACCGGCTGCTGCGCCGGGTGCGCGACTACGCCGAAGTCAAGGGCAATGGCCGCATCACCGAGGAGGCGGCGCAGCGCGCGCTGGCCATGCTCGACGTCGATGCACTCGGCTTTGACCTGATGGACCGCAAGCTGCTCGAGGCGCTGATCCACAAGTTCGACGGCGGTCCCGTGGGGCTGGACAACATCGCCGCCAGCATCGGCGAGGAGCCCGGCACGATCGAGGACGTGATCGAGCCCTACCTGATCCAGCAAGGCTACCTGCAGCGCACGCCGCGCGGTCGCATCGCCACCCAAGCGGCCTATCGGCACCTGGGGCTGGCCGCGCCCAGCGCCGCCCACGACCTGTTTGCCGCCGAGTAAAAAGGCCCTCTGCGCATCCCCCAGCAGGACTTGCGGCCCGCTTGCCCTTTAACTCAGCGGTTCGTCGCTGGGTGCGGTGTCGAGGTGCAGGGTGTCGGACCAGCCCACCAGCCGCAGCCCCTGCGGGCTCCAGAGCAGGCGGTTGATGGCGGCGTTGCCCAACTGCCAGGTGCGCGGTGCCTGCAGATCGACCCCGGTGGCCAAGCGGTACAGGGTGTCGAGCACGCCGCCATGGGTGACAACCACGATCTGCTGCCCTAGGTGCGCGACCGCCACTTCTTCCAGCGCCTGCAACACGCGCTGGCGCAGCATGAGCAGCGACTCGCCGCCCGGCGGGGCAAAGTCGGGCACGCGGCGGCGCCAGAGCTCGGTGAGTTCGGGCTGCGTGGTTTCGAGCTCGCTCCAGCGGCTGCCTTGGCAGACGCCAAAGTGGCGCTCGCGCAAGCCCAGGTGCAGTTGCGTGCTCAAGCCCTGGGCGCGGGCGATGGCGGCGGCGGTGTCGGCAGCGCGCGACAGGTCGCTGCTGTATACCGCGCCCAGGGGCTCGCCGCGCAGCGCCTCGGCGGTGCGCTCGGCCTGCCAGCGACCGGTCATGTTGAGCTCAATGTCGAGCTGGCCTTGGATGCGGTTGTCGCGGTTCCAGGCGGTCTCGCCGTGCCGGATCGCCAAAATGCGGGTGCAATGCACGCTCGTGTCCCCTAAAAAACAGCCGACGGTTCATCGGAAAGCCCTAGAATGGTAACGGGGATGGCGCGGCGCCGTCGCTTCGAGGAAAATTTATGCCCACAGCAGCCCAAAAAGAGATCGACGAGCGCACCAACCTGACCGGCTCCAATAAATTCGAGATGTTGCTGTTTCGCCTCGGCAACGCCGCCGGCACCGAGCGCTCCGAGCTGTTTGGCATCAACGTCTTCAAAATCCGCGAGATTGTTGCCATGCCGGCGGTCACCGCCATGGCCGGCGCGCCGCAACACGTGCTCGGGGTGGTGAACCTGCGCGGCCAAGTGATTCCCGTGATCGACCTGCCGGCGGTGGTGGGCTGCGTGCCCAAGAGCGGCCTGAACATCATGCTGGTGACCGAGTATGCGCGCACCACGCAGGCCTTTGCGGCCGAGGCGGTCGAAGACATCGTGCGCTTGGATTGGAAGCAGATCCTGTCGGCCGACGAAGCCATGGCGCGCGGCTTTGTCACCAGCATCGCACGCCTGGACGGCGACCAAAACAGCACCCGACTGGCGCAAATCCTCGATGTGGAATCGATCCTGCAGCGCATTTTGCCCGCCGACCAAGCCGACCTCAAAGCCAACTCCAGCGGCCCAGCGCTCAAGCTGCGCCCCGGTGCGATCATTCTGGCCGCAGACGATTCCTTTGTGGCGCGCGCCATGATCGAGCAAGAGCTCAAGGCGCTCCAGCTGCCCTACGAGATGACCAAAACCGGCCAAGAAGCCTGGAACCGGCTGCAAGCCATCGCCGCCGAATGCCAAGCCCAAGGGCTGGAATTGCGCGAGCGCGTGGCGCTGGTGCTCACCGACCTCGAAATGCCCGAGATGGACGGCTTCACCCTGACGCGCAACATCAAGAAGGACCCGGCCATGCGCAGCGTGCCGGTGGTGATCCATTCGTCGCTCACCGGCGACACCAACGAGCAGCATGTGCGCAGCGCCGGGGCCGACGCCTACGTGGCCAAGTTTGCCGCGCGCGAGCTCGACGTGGCGCTGCGCGACGCGCTGGCGCGCTACGAAGCCGTGGTGGCCTAATAGGCCTATAAGGCTGGCTGGGCGGCTGGCTGGCAGCTTCCGGCGGCGCTGGCCGACCGGCCCGTCTGCGCCCGCATAGGCAGGGGCAGCGCCACCGATTGCAGCATGGGGGTTGCCGGTTCCACAGATGGTTCGGGGGCGTCAAAAACGGTGTCGCCTTCTTCTGTGGGCTGGCCCGTGGTCTGCAGCGTCTCGAAGGGGAACAGCGCGCGGTCCATCAGGTGGCTGGGCACCACGCTTTGCAGCGCCTTGAGCATGTTGTCGAGCCGCCCGGGGTGCTTGCTTTCCCATTCGCGCAGCATCTGCCCGACCTGCACCCGTTGTAGGTTGTCTTGGCTGCCGCACAGGTTGCAGGGGATGATCGGGAACTGGCGCACTTGGGCCCAGCGCACCAGGTCGGGCTCGGCCACGTAGGCCAGCGGCCGCAGCACCATGAATTCGCCGTTGTCGCTCACCAGCTTGGCCGGCATGCCTTTGAGCTTGGCGCCAAAAAACATGTTGAGCAGCAGCGTTTGCAAGATGTCGTCGCGGTGGTGCCCGAGCGCGATCTTGTTGCAGCCCAGTTCGCGCGCCACGCGGTACAAAATGCCCCGGCGCAAGCGGCTGCACAGGCTGCAGGTGGTCTTGCCCTCGGGGATGATTTTTTTCACCACGCTGTAGGTGTCTTGGGTTTCGATGTGAAACGGCACCCCGAGCTGCGTCAGGTAAGCCGGCAGCACCTCGGCTGGGAAGCCGGGCTGTTTTTGGTCCAGGTTGACGGCGATGAGTTCGAAGTCGATCGGCGCGCGCTGACGCAGCTTGAGCAAAATGTCGAGCAGCGTGTAGCTGTCTTTGCCGCCCGATAGGCAGACCATGATGCGGTCGCCGGCCTCGATCATGGCGTAGTCGGCAATCGCCTGGCCCACCAGCCGGCACAGGCGTTTTTCGAGTTTGTGGTTTTCGCGTTCGATTTTGTCGGGGTTCATGTCAGGGATTTCCAATCTGGGTCGGGCATGCATGCGTGGCATGAAGGCATCGAACGTGGCCACGGTGTAGGCTGGGCAATGTGATGCGCTGAGGATAACTTGCCTAAATTTGCTTGATTGGTCCGCCTGCAAGCGCCAGCGCGCTGCTGCGCGGGCTCACCACTGCCCGCTCTCGATGCGGATGGCGACTTCGCAGTCGTCAAAAATTTCGAGCTTGGCGATGCGCACCCGCACCCCGACCACGCCCGGCAGCCGCAGCAGGCGCTGGGCCAGCTTGCCGATCAGGCTCTCGAGCAGGTTCACGTGCTCGGCGGTGCACTCGTCGATGATGATCTGGCGCACCTTGCGGTAGTCGAGCACATGGCTGATGTCATCGTCGTGCGGCTGCAGCGGCTGCGGCCCTTGGTTGAGCTCGGCATCGACTTGGATGGGTTGCGGCGCGCAGCGCTCATGATCGAGGATCCCAAGGTTGGCGGCAAAGCGCAGGCCAGTCAGCGTCAGGACTTGGGTGCCGCTGTCGGGGGCGTTGCCGGGCGGGAGTGGGGTCATGGGTGGATTAAAAATGCGATTCGAAGGGCGCCGCTAAAGAGGCTGGAAACAAGGGGCGGTTGACAAGGGGCAGTTGACAAGGGTGGCTTGCTGGCCCGCTCTGCGCGGGGCGTGGTTTACATGAGCGAAAAGTCGCGCTCGAAGCGTTGCAGATGCTGGCCGCCATCGACCAGCAGCGTGCTGCCGGTGACCGAGCGGTTGTCGAGCGCAAAGCGCACTGCGGCGGCCACGTCTTCGGGACTGGAGGAACGACCCAGTGGCGACTGGCGGTGCAGTTGCGCAAACTTGGCCTCGTCGAGCAGGTGGCTGGTGAGCGTGAGGCCCGGGGCCACGCCGACCACGCGTACCAGGGGCGCCAGCGCCAGCGCCAACATGGTGGTGGCGCAGTGCAGCGCGGCTTTGGACAGGGTGTAGCTGAAAAAATCCGGGTTCAGGTTCCACAGCTTTTGGTCGAGCAGGTTGACCACCACGCCTGCGGCGCTGGCTGTAGGCGTGCGCTGGCCTAAGTGCTGGTGCAAGGCCTGCGCCAGCAGCACCGCCGGCGCCGTGTTGCTGCGCAGGTGCTGCTCTAGGCTGGCGTAGCTGAAGCTGGCGGCGCTGTCGTGCTCGAAGGTCGAGGCGTTGTTGACCACGGCATCGAGGCGGCCAAAGCGCTGCAGCACCAGCGGCACCAAGGCACGGCAGGCCGCTTCGTCGGCCAGATCGGCGCCAAATACAGCGGCCTGCACGCCCAGCAGGCGGCAGTCGGCGGCGCATTGTTCGGCCTCGAGCGCCGAGTGGCGGTAGTGCAGGGCCAAGTTCCAGCCGGCGGCGGCCAAGTCGAGCGCGATGCGGCGCCCAAGCCGTTTGGCTGCACCGGTGACGAGCACGCAGCGCGCTTCACCAGCGGCGGGGGTGGAGGACGACATGGGGGACAATCCGATCTGTGGACAGACAAACGCCCATTTTATCGACCCTCTCCGGGTTGCCTCCGGTCCCTACCGGAGCGGCTTGGCCATTGCACGAGCGCATCGTGGCCGCACTGGCCGACGCCGGCGGCTGGTTGCCCTTTGACCGTTTCATGGCATTGGCGCTGTACAGCCCGGGCTGGGGTTACTACGCCAGCGCCAGCCCAAAGTTTGGCGCCATGCCCGCCAGCGGCAGCGATTTTGTCACCGCGCCCGAGCTGTGTCCCGCCTTTGGCCGCACCTTGGCGCGCCAAGTGGCGCAGGCGCTGGCGGCCAGCGGCACGCAGGAGGTGTGGGAGTTTGGCGGCGGCAGCGGGGCGCTGGCGCAGCAGGTGCTGCAGCAGCTGCAGGCCGATGGGGTGGCGCTGGCGCGCTACACCCTCGTCGAGCTGTCGGCCGAGTTGCGCTGGCGCCAGCAGCAGCGGCTGGCAGACTTTGCCCCGCGCGTGGTCTGGGCCGAGGCCTTGCCGCCGCAGATGCAGGGGGTGATTTTGGGCAACGAGGTGCTCGACGCCATGCCGGTGCAGCTGCTGCTGCGCTGTGGCGGCGTGTGGTACGAGCGTGGGGTGGCGCTGGCGGGGGTGGCGGCAGAAGCTGATGCGGGAGCTGGGGCGCCCGAGTCGGCCCGGCTGCGGCCAGTGCAAGGCGCGGAGGCGGCGCCGCTGGCGGATGCGGCCCCCGCGTTTGCCTGGGCCGATCGCGCCACCGACTTGCGCCCGCCGCTGGCAATCGCCGGCACACACGACTACCTGTGCGAAATCCACCCGCAGGCCGAGGCCTTCATCGCTACACTGGCCGAGCGCTGGCAGCGCGGGGTGGCGTTTTTCATCGATTACGGCTTCCCCGAGGCCGAGTACTACCACCCGCAGCGCAGCAGCGGCACCCTGATGTGCCACCGCGCGCACCGCGCCGACGCCGATCCGCTGGTCGATGTGGGCCGCAAAGACATCACGGCGCATGTGAACTTCACCGGCATCGCCGTGGCGGCGCAGCAGGCTGGCCTGCAGGTGCTGGGTTACAACAGCCAAGGCCGGTTTTTGCTCAACGCCGGGCTGCTCGACGGCGCCGACGGCTGGCCGCTGGCCGAGCGCGCCGCCGCCGCCCGGCTGGTGAACGAGCACGAGATGGGTGAGCTGTTCAAGGTGCTGGCGCTGGCGCCGGCAACGTTGCCGGCGGACTGGCTGCCCACGGGGCTGTTGACCGGGGACCGCACGCACCGGCTTTGAGCGCTGGCCCAAGCGGCCTAAGCATCGGCTTGCGGGGCTGCCGGCAAGGCCGCCGCGATGGCGGCCTCGCGCAGCGCCTCGATGGCGCGCCCGATCTGCAGGCCGCTGCTGCGCGGGTTGGCTCCGGGCTGCGCCTGCACGGCCGCGGCCACGCCGGCGGTGTCGGCGGCCAGCGCCGCTTGCAGGGCCAGGCGCAGCCGCTGTGCTTGCGGGTAGGGCGCGTCGTGGTGGCCCAGCCGGCCGCGGGCGTCGGCTTCGCAGGCCAGCAGCACCTGCTCGAAACGCTCAGGCCGGCGCAGCGCATCGCAGCGCTGCAGCAAGCGCAGCGTGGCCCCGGCGCTTAAGTTCAGGCTGGCGTGGATGTGGCCGTGCTCGCGCGCCACCACGTCGGCCAGTTCGCGGCAGTCGCGCGGCACGCGCCAGCGCTGCCCGATGGCCTGCGCCAGCCGGGCGCTGCGCTGCTCGTGCCCGTGGTGGCGCGGCAGCAGCTCGGCCGGGGTCGTGCCCTTGCCCAAATCGTGGCACAGGCAGGCGTAGCGCACCTCGAGCCCGGCGCCCAGCTGCGCCGCCATGTCGAGCACCATTTCGAGGTGCGTGCCGGTGTCGATTTCGGGGTGGTATTCGGCGCGCTGCGGCACGCCCCAGAGCGCATCGACTTCGGGCAGCAGCACGCGCAGCGCGCCGCACTGGCGCAGCACCGCCAGCATGCGCGAGGGCCGGGGCTCTTGCAGGCCGCGCGCCAGCTCTTGCCAGACGCGCTCGGGCACCAGGTGGTCGGCCTCGCCGTGCGCCACCATCTGCTGCATCAGGCTCAGGGTTTCGGGGGCAATTTGAAAGTCGCTCCAGCGCGCCGCAAAGCGCGCCATGCGCAACAGGCGCACCGGGTCTTCGGCAAAGGCGTGGGTGACGTGGCGCAGCACCTTGGCTTGCAAGTCGGCGCGGCCGCCGTAGGGGTCGATCAGCGCCGGGCTGTGCGGGTCGAAGCGCCCGTCGGGGTCGAGCGCCGCAGCGGGCAGCGCCATGGCGTTGATGCTCAGGTCGCGCCGCCCCAAGTCTTGCTCGATGGTCACCGTGGGGTCGGCGTAAAAATCGAAGCCGTGGTAGCCGCGCGCGGTTTTGCGCTCGGTGCGCGCCAACGCGTATTCCTCGTGTGTGCGCGGGTGCAAAAACACCGGAAAGTCGCGCCCCACGGGCAGAAAGCCCTGGGCCCGCATCTGTTCGGGCGTGGCGCCGACCACGACCCAGTCGCGGTCGGCGTGCACGCTGCCGTCGGGGCGGCGGTGGGCTAAGTGGTAGTGGCCGAGCAGGCCGTCGCGCACGGCGCCGCCGACGAGGTAGATGTGCATCGGGAGGTGGCTGGTGGCAGCGGGTGCTGGCGGTGGCAGGTGAGGGGGCAGCTCAGCTGCGTGCTCAGCCGCTCAAGCGTATTTTTCGAGGATGCGGGTGGAGCGCTCGAGATCGTTGCCGGCGTCGGCGCTGGCGGCGGCTTCCATCATCGAGCAGGCCATCATGCGGTAAAAGGCCTTGTCGAGCGCCTTGCGGGCGGCGGCCATCTGCTGGGCGATGTCTTCGCAGGGGCGGCCGTCTTCGATCATCTGCACCAAGGCGCGCACCTGGCCTTCGATGCGGCGCAGCCGGTTGCTCACGTCGCGCTGGTGCTGGGCACGGTGCGCCGAGATCGGCTCGGGCGCGGCCGCGTCAGCCGGTGCTTGTGCGGCGTTTTTCAAGGGTGCGGCGGACGCTGGTGTGGCAGCTTTGGCTGCCGGCTTGGGTGTGCTCTTGCTCATGGTGGGTAGGGGGGTGGTGGCTTGTGGCCGGTTACTTGCGATGGACAGCGTGTTTGCGCAGGGCCAGCAGCGGGTCGGCGCGGCCGGCTTGATCGAGGTAGCGCGCCGCCAGCGGCTCCAGCGCTTGGGGTTCGATGCCCAGTGCGCGCAGGTCCGGCAGTTGGCCGCTGGCCACGTTGTCCACTTCGAGCGAGCGCAGGTTGTCGGCGCTGAGCAGCGGCTCACCGGGCAGCAGCTGCATCAGCAGTGCCTGCACGTAGCCCAGCGCGCGCGGCAAGGGCAGCACGGGCCGTGGGTGGCCCGACAGCCGGCCCGCCAGCCGCACCAAGTCGGCTAGGCTAAAGGTCTCGGGGCCGGCACACTCGATGATCTGGCCGCTGGTGGCGGGGTGCAGCAGGCAGTGCAGCAGCGCCCGCGCCACGTCACCCACCCAGACCGGCTGCAGCCGCGCCTGTGATCCGGCCAGCGGCATGAGCGGAAACAGCTTTTGCAGCGAGGCAAACAGGTTGAGGAAGCGGTCTTCGGCGCCGAAGATCACACTCGGGCGCAGGATGGTGAGCTCGAGCCCGGCGGCTTGCAGCACGGCCTGGCCGGCGGCTTTGCTGCGCTGGTACTCCGACGGTCCGCTGGCGCTGGCGCCCAGCGCGCTCACGTGCACCAAGCGGCGCACACCGCTGGCTTGCATGGCGGCGGCGAGCCGGCGCGGCAATTCCACGTGCACCTGCTCGAAGCGCGCCCGGCTGCCGTGCAGCACCGCGATCAGGTTGACCACGGCGTCGTGGCCAGGCAGCAGCCGCGCCAGCGCGGCCGCATCGTGCACATCGGCCTCTAGCGGTTGCACCAAGGGCAGCATCTGCACCGCTTGGGCGTTGTTCAGGCGGCGCGTGGGCACGGTGGCGCGGATGCCGGCGCGGTTGAGGTGTTCGCACAGGTGGCGGCCGACAAAGCCGGTGCCGCCCAGAACCAAAACGTTTTTCATGAGGTACAAATGCAGTGTAGGTGGGGGTGTGAAAAGAGGGGGTTTGGTTTTCAGGGCCGCTGGGCTAAAGGCACCGGGGCGCTGGCGGCGGGGGTGGCGCGCGGCCCGATCGGCTGCAGGTGCGCGCGCAGGCTCTGTGGTTGGCCGCTGATCAGGGCGGCGTAGTTGGTGCCGTTGGCCAGCACGCGCTGCACGTAGTCGCGGGTTTCGGCAAAGGGGATGTTTTCGATCCAGATCGCGGCTTCGAGCACCGGGCCGTTGCGCCACTGCTGCGGGCGCCCAATGCCGGCGTTGTAGGCGGCGGCGGCGAGCACGCGCGAGCCGTCGAGCTGCTCTAGGCGCCATTGCAGGTAGGCGGTACCCAAGGCGATGTTGACGTCGAGCTGGTTGACCTGATCTTGGGTGAAGTTTTGCAGCCCGATGCGCCGCGCCACCAGACGCGCGGTGGCGGGCATGAGCTGCATCAGCCCCGAAGCACCGACGTGCGAGCGCGCATCCATGATGAAGCGGCTTTCTTGGCGAATCAGGCCAAAGACGTAGGCCGGATCCAGCCCGATGGCCCGCGACTGGGCCAACACCTGGTCGCGAAACGGCATCGGGAAGCGCTGCAGGTGGTCGATCTCGGTGCGGGTGCGCTCGCTGGTGTTGATGCAACGGTCCCAGACTTGGCGGCTGCAGGCGAAGTCGGCGGCGGCTAGCAGTTCGCGCTCGCTCAGGCCGCCGCTGCGGTGCACGATGATGTGGTAGTTCCACTCGCGTACGCCATCGTTGCGCAGCCCGATGGCAATGGCGTGCAGGGCGCGCTGCAGACCCGGGTGCTGGCGCGCGGCGGCGATTTCGGCCGCCGTCAGGGGGGCGGGGGCGGGTGGGGTGCTGATGCGCTGGCCCAGGGCTTCGAGCGCCAACTGCTCGTAAAAACCGCCCACGCCGGCGATGCGGCGCTGGATTTGCTGCGCCTGTTCGCGCCATTGCTGCGCCTGTGCCGCTTGACGGGCCGGCAGGCTGGCGGCGCGTTCGTTCAGGGCGCGCGCCAACCAGTAGCTCCAGACCGCTTCGTCGCGCTGCGCGCTGCCCATGGCCATGATGGCGTCGTGTACCCGGTTCCAGTCGCCGGCGCGCAAGGCGGCACGCGTGGCCCAGATCAGGTGCGAGTCGTGCAGCAGATCAAGCTGGGTGTGGCCAAAGGCGGCGTGGGCCTCGGAGTTCAGGCGCTGGGCTTGGCGGCGCCCGATCACGGCCCAGACCCAGCTCTGCGCTTCGGCGCTCAGGTGCAAGCGCCAGCGCGCTTGGTGCATGGCGTCGGTGGCGGCTTGGGGGTCTTCCATGGCCAGCCGGATGAGTGCCAGTGTGGCCAGTTCGGGGGCGGGCAGGCGCTCGGCGCTGCCGGCGGCGTCGATGAAGCGCTGTGGCTGGCTGACGAGGCCCGCCACCTGCTGCGCCCACTGCGGGTTAATCAGGCCCACGGCTTGCGCCGCCGTGCCGGGCAGATTGCCCTCGGTGGCTAGGCGCGCGCGCTGCCAGACCACGGCTGCGGGCAGGTCGCCGCTGGCAAGCAGGCGCTCGGCGGCGTGGGCGCAGCCGTCGTCGGCCCGGGTTTGCGCCAACCAGAGCGCGGGCAAGGCGGCGGCGCGCTCGGCCGCCGGGCGCTCGCGCTGGGCCACCAAGGCGTAGCAGCGGATTTCGCGGTCGGCGGTGAGGCGGAAATCGGCAAACTCCTGGTTGAAGGTGTTCCAGTCGCGCGCGCGCCCGAGCAGCAGCAGCCAGTCAGCGCGCAGGCGGTTTTCGTAAAAGGTGCCGCTCCAGCGGCGCAGAAAGGCGCGGATTTCGTCGGGGTTGGCGCTCTCGAGGCGCGCCGCCAGCACCCAGTACTGGGCCAGCGGTTCGAGCGGGTGCCCGGCCACTTGCGGCAGCAGGGCGGCCAGGCGCGCGTGGTTGCGGCGCTCGAAGGCCTGCTCCATCTCGAGCAGCGCTTGCTCGGCCCGGCTCAGGGGCGCAGGTGCCGCGGCTGCGGCTGGCGCGCTCAAGGTCGCTGCGCTGGGGTTGGCCGCCACCGCGGCAGGCAGTAAGATGCACGCCAGCAGGGTGGCAAACCAGCGCAGCCGCCGCCTGGGCTGGGTGGGTGCGAACGGGCGCAGCGACGCCTTGGGTTGAGCAACGAACAATCTGAACATAGGCCGATTATGAACAACAACCGCCCGCCTGACCAGATGGCGCGCAAAGCCCAGTGGCGCCAGCGCCTGATCGAGCAGCGCCTGCGCCTGGGCGACCGGCTGGCGCGCAACGACGCGCTGCAGCGCGTGCTGCGGGTCTGGCTGGTGGATCGGCCCGACAGCGCCATCGGCGCCTACTGGCCGATCAAGGGCGAGTTCGACCCGCTGCCGGCGCTGTTTCGCTGGCAGGAGGCCGGGCGCGAGGCCGACGCGCTGGGCGCCAGCCGCGAACGCAAAATCGGCCTGCCGGTCATCGACAAGGCCAGCAAAACGCTGAGCTTTCACCGCTGGTATCCGGGCTGCCCGATGGAGCCCGACGCCTACGACATCCCCAAGCCCAGCGGCACCCAGCGCATCGCGCCCACGCTGCTGTTCGTGCCCTGCGTGGGCTACGGACCCGGCGGCTACCGGCTGGGCTATGGCGGCGGCTTTTACGACCGCACGCTGGCGCAACTGCAGCCCCGCCCCTACACCGTGGGGCTGGCGTACACGCACGGGTTTTTGCCCGAACTCGAACCCGAGCCGCACGACTGGCCGCTGGACGCGATCTTGAACGACAACGGCGTGGTCTGGCCGCTCGACTGAAGCGCGGCGCCCCAAAGCTCACATACTGCGCCGGTACTGCCCCCCGACTTCGAACAGCGCCTGCGTGATCTGCCCCAGCGAGCAGCAGCGCACGGCCTCCATCAGCACCTCGAAGACGTTGCGCTCCTCGATCACCGCTTGTTGCAGGCACTTGAGCATGGCCGGGGCCGCAGCGGCGTGGCGCTCGTGGAAGGCCTGCAGGCGCTGCAGTTGCGACTGTTTTTCGGCCTCCGACGAGCGCGCCAGCTCGATCTGCGCCGGCACCGGGTCGCCGTGTGGGTTGCGAAAGGTGTTGACGCCGATGATCGGGTGTTCGCCGCTGTGCTTGAGCTGCTCGTAGTGCATCGACTCGTCTTGGATGCGCCCGCGCTGGTAGCCGGTTTCCATCGCGCCCAGCACGCCGCCGCGCTCGCTGATGCGCTCAAACTCGGCCAGCACCGCTTCTTCCACCAGTTCGGTGAGTTCGTCGATGATGAAAGCGCCTTGGTTCGGGTTTTCGTTTTTCGCCAGGCCCCACTCGCGGTTGATCACCAGTTGGATCGCCATGGCGCGGCGCACCGATTCTTCGGTGGGCGTGGTGATGGCCTCGTCGTAGGCGTTGGTGTGCAGGCTGTTGCAGTTGTCGTAGATGGCGATCAGCGCCTGCAGCGTGGTGCGGATGTCGTTGAAGGCGATCTCTTGCGCGTGCAGGCTGCGGCCGCTGGTCTGTACGTGGTATTTGAGCTTTTGGCTGCGCTCGTTGGCGCCGTATTTGTCGCGCATGGCCACGGCCCAGATGCGCCGCGCCACCCGACCGAGCACGGTGTATTCCGGATCCATGCCGTTGCTGAAAAAGAACGACAGGTTGGGCGCAAAGTCGTCGATGTGCATGCCGCGCGCGAGGTAGGCTTCGACGAAGGTAAAGCCGTTGGAGAGTGTAAAGGCGAGCTGGCTGATGGGGTTGGCGCCGGCCTCGGCGATGTGGTAGCCGCTGATGCTGACCGAATAAAAGTTGCGCACGTCGTGGTGCACAAACCATGCGGCGATGTCGCCCATCACTTTCAGGCTGAACTCGGTGCTGAAGATGCAGGTGTTCTGGCCTTGGTCCTCTTTGAGGATGTCGGCCTGCACCGTGCCGCGCACGTTGGCTAGCACCCAAGCGCGGATTTTGGCGGCTTCGGTATCGGTGGGCTCGCGGCCATTGTCGGCTTTGAACTTGTCGAGCTGCTGGTCGATGGCGGTGTTCATGAACATCGCCAATATGGTGGGCGCCGGGCCGTTGATGGTCATCGACACGCTGGTGCTGGGGCTGCACAGCTCAAAGCCGCTGTAGAGCACTTTGAGGTCGTCGAGCGTGGCGATGCTCACGCCGCTGTTGCCCACTTTGCCGTAGATGTCGGGCCGTGGGTCGGGGTTGGCGCCGTAGAGCGTGACCGAATCAAAAGCGGTAGAGAGCCGCTTGGCATCCATGCCGGACGAGAGCAGCTTGAAGCGCCGGTTGGTGCGAAAGGCGTCGCCCTCGCCGGCGAACATGCGCGTCGGGTCTTCGTTTTCGCGCTTGAAGGCGAACACGCCGGCGGTGTAGGGGAAGCTGCCGGGCACGTTGTCGAGCAGCAGCCATTGCAGGATTTCGCCCTCGTCTTCGTAGCGCGGCAGCACCACTTTGCGGATTTTGCTGCCCGAGAGCGTGGTGTGCACCAGCGCGGTGCGGATTTCGCGGTCGCGGATTTTCACCACGTACTCGTCGCCAGCGTAGGCCTGCTGCATCGCCGGCCACTGCGCCAGCAGCTTGCGCGCCCCCGGGTCCAGCCGCTGCTCGCGTTGCTCGGCGAGGCTAAGCGCAGCAGCGGCGGCGGCTTGCGCGGCATCGTCTGCCGCAGCGGCTTCGTTCGGGCAGCGGGCGGCTTCGGCGCGCAGCATGGCGCTGGCGGCGCGCAGTTGCTGGATCTCGCGCGCCAGCCGCGCTTGTGCCCGCGCCAGCTGCTTGTAGCCGCGCACCGTGGTGGCGATTTCGGCCAGGTAGCGGTTGCGCGCCGGCGGCAACACCGGCGTCTGGTTGGAGCTGTGGCGCACCGCCACCGGGGGCAGGCGGCTGCCTTGCGCATCCAGCGCCAGGCCCAGCGCCGCCAGCCGCGGTTTGAGCGCCTGGTAGAGGGCGCTCACGCCGTCGTCGTTGAAGCGGCTGGCGGTGGTGCCAAAGACCGGCATCTGCTCCGGGCTCTGGTTCCAGGCTTGGCGGTTGCGCTGCACCTGTTTGCAGACGTCGCGCAGCGCGTCGAGCGCGCCTTTGCGGTCAAACTTGTTGATGGCGACGAACTCGGCAAAGTCGAGCATGTCGATTTTTTCGAGCTGGCTGGCGGCGCCAAACTCGGGCGTCATCACGTACAGCGGCACATCCACCAGCGGCACGATGGCGGCGTCGCCCTGGCCGATGCCCGAAGTCTCGACGACGATCAGGTCAAAGCCCGCCACCTTGCACGCCGCCAGCACATCGGGCAGGGCGGCGCTGATTTCGCTGCCAAAGTCGCGCGTGGCGAGGGAACGCATGAAGATTCGAGCCCCCACGCTTGGCGCTGGCGCGCCGTCGCTGCCCCCCGAGGGGGCGCTCGCCAGCTTGGGGCGGCCCGGCGCTGGCTCGGTGGCCTTGTCTCGGGTGGTGCCCCATTCGCCAATGGCATTCATGCGAATGCGGTCGCCCAGCAGCGCGCCGCCGCTCTTGCGCCGCGAGGGGTCGATGCTGATCACGGCCACGCGCAGCGCGTCGTCTTGGTCTAGGCGCAGGCGGCGGATGAGCTCGTCGGTGAGCGACGATTTGCCCGCGCCACCGGTGCCGGTGATGCCCAGCACCGGCACCCGGCGGCCTTGGGCGCCCGCGTGCAGTTGCTGCACCAGTGCGGCCGGGGCGGCGCCGTTTTCCAGCGCCGTGATCAGCTGCGCCAGCGCGCGCCAGGCGGCGTCGGTGTGGCCCTCGATCGCTGCCGGCGTCTGCGGCGCGTAGGGCGTGAGGTCGAGGTCGCAGCGCATCAGCATCTCGCCGATCATCCCGGCCAGGCCCATGCGCTGGCCGTCTTCGGGGCTGAAGATGCGCGCCACGCCGTAGTCCATCAGGGTGCGGATTTCGTCGGGCACGATCACGCCGCCGCCGCCGCCGAACACCTGCACGTGCGCGCCGCCGCGCTGGCGCAGCAGATCGACCATGTACTGAAAATACTCCACATGCCCGCCCTGATACGAGCTGATGGCGATGCCCTGCACGTCCTCTTGCAGGGCGGCCGTCACCACCTCCTCGACCGAGCGGTTGTGCCCCAGGTGGATGACCTCGGCGCCCATGCTCTGCAGCAGGCGGCGCATGATGTTGATGGCCGCGTCGTGGCCGTCGAACAGGCTGGCGGCGGTGACAAAACGCACCTTGTGGCGCGGGCGGTACTCGGCCAAGGCTTTGAAATCGGCGTGCAGATCGGTCATGGGCGGCGGTCTCCGGTGTGGCCGCATGGCCGTGCGGGCAGGGCGGCACGGCGACGGGCTTGTGTTGGGTTGCAACAGGCAATTGTCGATCCGCACACTTTAATTGACGTTTACGTAAACGTCAATAGGGAGTCATCGCGCCAGCCCCCCAAGGCGCGTCAGCGCGTAGTCTGATCACGCGCTCAAGCCGCTGGGCGTGGTGGCAGCAGGCGCTCGTATTCTTTTTTGACCACGGCGTAGCATTCGCAGACGCGGCCTTCGAGCGCTTTTCGGTCCAGCACCGTGATGTGCCCGCGGGCGTAGCGGATCATGCCAAGCCGCTGCAGCTTCAGCGCCGCTTCGGTCACGCCTTCGCGGCGCACGCCCAGCATGTTGGCAATGAGCTCGTGCGTCATCACCAGTTCGTTGCCGCTCAGACGGTCCAAGCTCAGCAGCAGCCAGCGGCAGAGCTGCTGGTCGAGCGCATGGTGGCGGTTGCACGCCGCCGTCTGCGTCATCTGGGTGATGAGCGCCTGGGTGTAGCGCAGCAGCAGGTGCAGCACCGGGCCGGCGCGGTTGAATTCATCCTTGATGTCGGCCGCGCGCAGACGGTAGCCCTTGCCAGCGCTTTGAACCACGGCGCGGCTGGGTGTGGTTTCACCGCCCATGAACAGCGCGATGCCGACCAGGCCTTCGTTGCCCACCACCGCGATCTCGGCCGAGGCGCCGTTTTCCATCACGTACAGCAGCGAAACGATGGCATCGATGGGGAAGTACACGTGCCCCATCTTGCTGCCCGATTCGTACAGCACCCGGCCCAGCGGCAGATCGACCACCTCCAGCAGCGGGCCAATGCGCTGCCATTCGGGCATGGGCATGGAGGCGAGCAACTGGTTGGCCGCTTGGTCGGGAGGGATGCCCATGTGTCTGTGCTCTCGATAGGGGGGTTCAAGCCCGGGGCGCCAAGGTGCGGCTTTTTGGTCTGCAGGCGCAGTATGCACCGCGATCAAGCCATCAGCCCCTCAGTTATCCATTCCGCGAACGCGGCACCCGCGACGCATGAAACCGGTGTGTAATTGAGGGGCGGCGTCCGGCACAGAGGTCGGTTCGTACTTGGTGCTTCGAGCTCGTTTCTCAGTTATCCATTCCGCGAACGCGGCACCCGCGACGCATGAAACCGGTGTGTAATTGAGGGGCGGCGTCCGGCACAGAGGTCGGTTCGTACTTGGTGCTTCGAGCTCGTTTCTCAGTTGGACCCGCGGCCTCACGAGCACCCCGCACTGTCGCCTGGGGACCAGCGCCCCTGAGCACGCACTTCAGACTTCGATGACGTGGGCCGCACGCTGATGTCGCCGCGACTTGGAGGCGATCATGGACGTAATCTACCGCCGTTGCGCGGGACTGGACGTGCACAAGCAGACCGTGGTGGCTTGTGCACGCGTGGCGGGCCAAGGCCCGCTGTTGCAAGAGGTGCGCACCTTTGCCACCACCACCTCGGGGTTGCTGGAGTTGGTGGACTGGCTGGAGTCCTTGCACATCGAGCACGTGGGCATGGAGGCCACGGGGGTGTACTGGAAGCCCGTCTGGCACATCTTGGAGGGGCACTTTGAGCTGGTGCTGGCCAACGCGGCGCACGTCAAGAACGTGCCTGGGCGCAAGACCGACGTCAACGACGCGGTGTGGCTGGCTGACCTGCTGGCGCATGGTTTGATTCGCGCCAGCTTCGTGCCGCCCACCCCAGTGCAGGAGTTGCGCACCCTCACGCGCACGCGCAAGCAGTTCGTGCGCGAGCGCGCTGCGCATGTGCAGCGCATTGAGAACGTGCTCGAAGACGCCAACCTCAAGATCACCAGCGTCATCAGCGACATCTTGGGCCATGGGGGACGTGCGGTGTTGCGGGCCATCATCGCCGGTCACAGCAGCCCCGACTTCTTGGCCGCGCAGATCACCACCCGTGTCAAGGCCAGTCAAGCTGAGTTGCGCGAAGCGCTGCGCGGGCGCATCAGCCCACACCACCGCTTCATGCTCAAGCTGCATTTGGGTCACATCGAGGCCTTGGATCAGGCCATCGCCGAGATCGAACAGGAGGTGAGCCAAGGGCTCGAGCCGTTTCGGCAAGCTGCCCGCTTGCTGAGCACCATACCCGGCGTGAGCGAGGTCAGCGCCAATGTGCTGATTGCCGAAATCGGCATCGACATGTCGCGCTTTGCTTCGCCGGCGCATTTGCTGTCTTGGGCTTGTCTGTGCCCGCGCAGTGACGAGAGCGCCGGCAAGCGGCGCAGCACCCGATTGCGACGAGGCGGCGTCTGGCTCAAGAGCACACTGGTGCAGTCGGCTTGGTCCGCGGTCAGGGTCAATGGCGGCTACTTGCAAGCGCAGTTCCATCGCATCCGCGCCCGCCGGGGCGTCAAGAAAGCGATCATCGCCGTGGCCGCCTCCATGCTCACGGCCGTTTGGCACATGCTGCGCGATGGCACCGAGTGGCACGATCTGGGCGCGGCGCACTTTGACCAAGCCAACACCCAGAAAGTAGCCAACCGCCTGCTCAAACGGCTGCAGAGCATAGGCTACAACGTGCAGATAACGCCGGCTTGAATGAGTCGTGGAGTCTGGTTTCACTTCAGACCTTCGGCAGCGTGAGCACCTCGACGCCGAAACCCCGGTAGCCGGTGAGGGCGCAGCGGGTGTCGAACACCGGCGTGCCGCTCACGCGGTACTGGCGGGTGGTGCCGTCGGGCAGCGACTGGTTGAGCACCATGTCTAGGAAGGGGCTGCGGGCGGCGATGCGGTCCAGCAGCTTTTGGCGCTCGGCCTCGTTCCAGCCGGCGCTGGCCGTCGGTGACGCACCGTCGGCCAACACCGAGTCTTGCAGTCCCAGCATCTCCAGCACCGGGCCGGATACTTGGGTGAAACGGCCCTCGCCGTCTTGCTCCCAGTGCCAGTCGGTGGCGAGTTCGGTCAGGGCACGGTAGCGCGCTTCGCTCTCGCGCAGTTCGGCGGTGCGCTGCTGCACCCGTTGCTCCAAGACCAGGTTGTGTTGCGCCAGTTGGCGGTGCAGCAGGCGCACCTCGATCAGGTTGCGGATGCGCGTCTGCACCTCGACCAAGTCGAAGGGCTTGCTCACGAAGTCTTTGGCCCCAGCTTGCAGGGCGCGCAGCTTGTGGCCCGGCTGTGCGGTGATCACCAGCACCGAGAGGTAGTCGCCCTCGGCGGTGCCCGCCTTCAGCGCCTCCATCACTTGGAAGCCGTCCATGCCGGGCATCTGCAGGTCCAGCAGGATCAGGTCAAACGGCGCCTCGCGGTGCAGCGCGGCCACGGCCGTGGGGTCCATGGTGCTGAACACCTGGCTGTAGCCCACGCCGTGCAGCAGCTCATGGAGCAGCGCCACGTTGGCGGGCTGGTCGTCCACAATCAGGATGCGTGCGTTGAGCATGTCTTGTGGGCTGAGGGTCATGCGGGTTCCTGTAGGGTGGCCGGGTCGCTGCTGCTGGATGGCGAGCAGGCCAAGGCCGCCTCCAGCGCGTCCATGAGCTGGTTGACCTTGATCGGCTTGGTGAGGTAGTTGAAAAAGCCCGCATCCAGAGCGCGCTGGATGTCGCGCGGCACGGCATTGGCGCTCAGCGCGATGATCGGGATGTGCGCCGTGCTCGGGTCGGCGCGCAAGATTTTCATGGCCTCGATCCCGCTGATACCGGGCAGGTTGATGTCCATCAGGATCACCTCGGGCTGGTAGACGCGGGCAAACTCGATGCCCAAGCTGGCGTCGGCCGCGCTCAGCAAGCGCAGGTCGGCGCGGCGGCCAATGATCAGCTCCACCAGCTCCAAGTTGGCTGGGTTGTCCTCGACGTACAACAGGGTGTGCAGGGGGGTGCCTTGCGGTGCATCGGGGCGCGGCGGGTCGGCGCGGGGGGTGTCGCCGTCTGTGGGGTTGCGTTGCGGTGCGGCGGTGAGCGCCATCTGAACCCAGAACACGCTGCCCACGCCGGGTGTGCTGTCCACACCGATCTCGCCACCCATCAGGTGCACCAGGCGCTGCGTCACCACCAGGCCGATGCCGGTGCCCTCTACGCCACCGTTCTCCTGCCCGAGCCGGTTGAACGGCTGGAACAGCTGCGCCTGCTGCGCGGCCGAGAGCCCCGGGCCGGTGTCGCGCACGCTGATGCGGATCGTCTCGGGTGTGGCGAGCGTGCACTCCACCGTCACGTGGCCGCCCGGCTGGTTGTATTTGATGGCGTTGAACAACAGGTTGATGAGCACCTGCTTGAGCCGCGTGCGGTCGGCCTTCACGCAGCGCGGCTGCTCCAGCCGGGCAAAGACCATGCCGATGCCGCGCTGCTGCGCCTGCGGCTCCACCATGGCCCGGCATTCGGCCAGCACCTCGGTCAGCGACACCGGCTCGCCCGACAGCGTGAGCTTGCCGCTCTCGATGAGCGCGAGGTCCAGGATTTCGTTGATCAGCTCCAGCAGGTACCAGCCGGCTTTGAGGATCTGCTCGATGCTGCGCTTTTGAGTCGGCGTGGGCAGGGGCGTGCCCGATTCGAGCAGCTGCGCAAAACCGAGGATGGCGTTGAGCGGTGTGCGCAGCTCGTGGCTCATGCTGGAGATGAAATCGGTCTTGGCGCGGTTGGCCTGCTCGGCCGCGGCCATGGCCTCGTTGAGCTGCAGCTCGCCGCGCTTGCGCACCGAGTTGTCGGAGCCGATCAGCAGGTAGCCAATCAGATCGCCGTAGTCGTCGCGCAGCGCGGTGATGGAGACGATCGCCGGGAAGCGGCTGCCGTCTTTGCAGATGTAGGTGAGCTCGTAGACGTCTTCGATGCCGCGCGAGGCCTTGAAGGCCAGCGCCTCGAAGCCCGGCGCGATCGGTGTGTCGAGCTCCAAGCTGAGCGCCATGGCGCGCACCCGCACTTCTTGCGGGTCGTGCATGTCGCTCGGGCGCACCCGGTTGACCACCTCGACGGCGCGGTAGCCCAGCATGCGCTCGGCCCCCACGTTGAAGAGCTGGATGATGCCCTTTTCGTCGGTCGCGATGATCGAAAAATTGGCGCTGGTGAGAATGGCGTTCTGCAGCGCGCCGGCCTTGAGCAGCGCGTTGCGTTGGCGGCGCTTGGGGGTCCACCCCGGGGTCTGTGGCATCGTGGTGTGCTGGTGTTGGCCGCCCCGTGGACGGATGGCGTCAGAGCGGGCGGCGTCCGCTGATCACGCGCAGCAGCACCACCACCAAGGCGATCACCAGCAAGACGTGGATGAGACCGCCCAGCACGGTCGATGTGACCATGCCCAGCAGCCAGAGGATGAGCAGCACGAGCGCAATGGTGTAGAGCATGGTGAGGCCTTGGTTGGGGGTTTTTGGTTGTGCGGGGTGATGCTGGCGCGCGGCCGTTTATTTTCTGGGTTCGACTTGGCTGCCGATCACACCGCCGATGGCGGCGCCCCCCAAGGTGCCGAGCGTGCCGCCGTCGGTGAGCACGGCGCCACCGACGGCCCCCACGCCCGCGCCGATGGCGGTGTTTTGGTCTTGGCGCGACATGCCGGCGCAGGCGCTCAGGCCTATGACCAAGGTCAGTGCGATGGCCGTGGCCAAGCCACGGGGAACGAGGAGCGGGTTCGTGTTCATGAAATACCTTTTGGAGGGAGCAATGGAGGGCTAGGGCAACGCGGCGGTTCAGTTACCCTGGGGCTGCTCCGCATGGCGGGCCGGGTTCGCATCCGGTGCCATTGCGCTCAATGTAAAGCCGGGCTGCCCGCGCGTCTGTGCGCTAGCGCACCTTGCGGCCGCCGACAATCTTTCAATCCTTCATTCAAGGCTTGAAAGATTTGCACTATCCTTTCGCCTGTTACACCCCCACGGCAATGTCGATGGCATCAAGTCTAGGCACCAGCGGAATCACAACGATCGGGCCAAGTCGCCGACTACCTGATAAAAAGAGAATGGGGAAGAGGGAGCCCTATGGCCCAGAACATGAAATACAGAGATCTGATCCAGTTCGAGCAGATCGAGTCAGTCATTCAGCTGCTCGATGCCGGACGCCCTGACGAGGCCAAGAAGCTCGTCGCGACCTACGTCATCTCCGACGACATGGCAGAGCGGATCTCCAAGCTCATGGTGCCCCAACTCAGTTTCGACGATTCCGTCGATCACAAGGGCGTGCTGATCGTCGGCAACTACGGCACCGGTAAGTCGCACTTGATGTCGGTGCTGTCGCTGGTGGCCGAAGATGCGGCCTACGCGCCGATGATCCGCCACCCCAAGGTGGCCGAGGCGGTGGCTCCTATCACTGGGCGCTTCAAGGTGCTGCGCATCGAGGTGGGCGGGCTGCAGATGCCGCTGCGGCAGATCATCACCCTGCAGCTTGAGCGTTTCCTGGAAAAAATCGGCGTTGACTACACCTTCCCGACCGCCGACAAGGAGCTCAACAACAAGCACTCCTTCGAGGAGATGATGGCCGCGTTTGGCGAAAAATTCACGGACCAGGGTGTGTTGCTGGTGGTCGACGAGTTCCTGGAGTACCTGCAGTCCCGTCGCGACCAAGAGCTGGTGCAGGATCTGGCCATCCTGCGGCAGATCGGCGAAGTCACCAAGCACCTGAAGTTCCGCTTCGTGGCCGGTGTACAGGAGGCCATCTTCGACGGCGCGCGCTTCCAGCATGTGGCCGACAGCATGCACCGCGTCAACGAGCGCTACACGCAGATTTTCATCGACCGCCAGGACCTCAGCTTTGTCGTCTCTGCGCGTCTGCTCAAGAAGACGGCCGACCAGCAGCACAAGATCCGCGCATACCTCACACCGTTCGCCAAGTTCTATGGCTCCATGAACGAGCGCATGGACGAATACGTGCGCTTGTTCCCGGTGCACCCGGATTACCTCAAGACCTTCGAGCAGATCCACTTCACCGAGAAGCGTGGCGCGCTCAAGACCATCGAGGCCGCCATGCTGGCCATCCTCGACCAGGACGTGCCCGCCGACCAGCCGCTGTTCATCAGCTACGAGAGCTTCTGGAACACCATCAAGGCCAACTCGGTCTTGCGCGCCGACCCCAGCATCAAAGAAGTGATGCGCGTCTCGGAAGTGCTGGAGTCCCGCGTGCAGCAAGCCTTCACGCGCCCGGCCTACAAGGCCATGGCGCTGCGCGTCATCAACGCGCTGGCCGTACACCGCCTGACCACGGGCGGCGACATCCACGTGCCCATTGGCCCCACGGCTGCCGAGCTGCGCGACGCCCTGTGCCTGTTCCAACCAAGCGTGGAAGACATGCCGGGCGATCCGGCCGAGAACCTGTTGTCGATGGTCCAGACCGTGATGCGCGAGGTGCTCAAGACCGTCAACGGCCAGTTCATCTCCAAGGTGCCAGACACCGAGCAGTACTACCTCGACCTCAAGAAGGACATCGACTACGACGCGCAGATTGAACAACGCGCCCAAGCCCTTGCGCCCGATGCGTTGGGCCGCGCTTACTACAGCGCCGTCAAGGCGCTGATGGAGTGCAGCGACGACCTGCGTTACCCCGGCTTTCAGATCTGGCAGTACCCGCTCGAGTGGCAGGAGCGGCGTGTCGAGCGCATCGGCTACCTGTTCTTCGGCGCGCCGAACGATCGCCCCACGTCCCAGCCCGAGCGCGACTTCTACATTTACTTTATCCAGCCGTTCACCAAACGCAGGTTCGATGACAACAACCTGCCAAACGAGGTGTTCTTGCGCCTCACCGGGCTGGACGACGAGCTCAAGCGGCACCTGTCATCCTACGCGGCGGCACTCGATCTGGCATCCACCGCCAGCGGCGGCGCCAAGGCCATCTACCTCTCCAAGGCACAGGACTTCCTGCGCGCCATGAGCAAGTGGCTGCAAGAAAAGCAGCTGACCGCCTTTGAGGTCACCTACCAAGGCAAGAAAAAGAACCTACAAGAGTGGGTCAAAGGCGTGTCGCCGCGCGACCGGGCGCGGCTGGGTGCGGACGAACCCCGCCACTTTCGCGACGTGGTCAACACCGTCTCGGGCTTGGTGCTGAGCCAGCACTTTGCCTGTATCGCGCCCGAATACCCCACCTTCACGGTGCCGGTCACCGAAGCCAACCGCAAGCAACTGGTGGGCAGCGCGCTCAGGCTGCTGGCTGGCGGCACGCGCACCAAAGATGCGCTCGCCGTGCTCGATGCGCTGGAATTGCTCGATGGCGACCGCGTCGATCCGGCCAAGTCCCGCTACGCGCAGGAAGTGCTCAACCGCCTCAAGGCCAAGGGCCATGGCCAAGTGCTCAACCGCAGCGAGCTGCTGTCGGGCACGTCTGACCTTGAATATTTCGCGCCAAGCAAGTGCCGGCTGGAACCCGATCTGCTGGTCACCGTGCTGGGCGGGCTGGTCTATTCCGGCGACATCGTGCTGTCGATCACCGGCGACAAGATCGACTCCGGCAAACTGACCCAGCTGGCAGAACGCTCGCTGGAGGAACTCAAGCAGTTCAAGCACGTCGAGGCGCCCAAGGAGATCAATCTCGCGGTGCTGCGCGCCTTGTTCGAGTTGTTCGACCTGCCGTCCGGCCTGGCCCAGAAAGCCAGCCAGGGCGATACCGAGCCTGTCATCAAACTGCAGGAGAAAGTCAGTGCGCTGGTGCCGCGCGCGCTCAAGGCCGGATCCGACCTGCAGCAAGGCAGGCTCGGCTTCTGGGGCCAGAATCTGCTGCGCGAAGAACAAGCCAAAGACTGGCACGCCCGGCTCGATGCGCTGAAGAAGTTTGCCGAGTCGCTCACGCCCTACAACACCGTCGGTAAGCTCAAGAATCTGCGCGTCACCCAGGAAGATCTGTGCGGCCAGAAGAAGAATTTGGAGATCCTGGCCGCCGTCGAGCGTCTGCTCGAACTGGTGGTGGAACTGGGCAGCACGGCGTCCTACCTCTTGCAGGGCGAGATGGTGTTGCCCGCCGAGCACCCTTGGGTGAAACAGGCCGAGACCGCCCGCAAGGCCATTTGCGAGCAGATCAGCCAAGACCGCACCACCGAGCACGCGGCCCTGATTTTGGGTAATGGCCGGCAGATGCTCAACCAGCTCAAGAAGGGCTACATCAGCGCCTACATCGCCAGCCACAGCAAGGCGCGGCTGGGCGTGGACGAAGACAAGACCCGCAACGCGCTGCGCCGCGACGACCGCCTGCTGGCGCTGCGCCTGCTGGCCAGCGTGTCGCTACTGCCCACCAGCCAGCTCACCGCCTTCGAGGAGTCGCTGAACGGCCTGAAGAGTTGTTTCTCGCTGGATGAGCCCACGCTGATGGCCGCGGCGGTATGCCCGCACTGCCAGTTCCGCCCGTCAGCCGAGCCGTTGGAGCTGATCCCGGCCGCCAACCGCCTGCACAAGCTCGACAACGACCTGGATCAGTTGCTAACCAACTGGCAGCAGATCCTGCTGGAGTGCCTAGAAGATCCGTACACGCAGGAGAGCCTGGGCCTGATGCCGCCCGCATCCAGGAAGCTGATCGACGCCTTCCTGGCTTCGCGCCAGCTGCCGGCCCCGATGACCAGCGAGTTCGCCAACGCCGTACAGAAGGCGCTGTCGGGGTTGGAGAAGATTGAGGTCAAGGGCGACGAAATCAAGCAGGCGCTGCTGCAGGGCGGTTTGCCGGCCACGCCGGACGATTTGCGCATGCGCTTCGATGTTTTAATGAACAATCTCTGCAAAGGAAAAGACTCCATCAAGCTTCGCATCATCATCGAGTAAAGGTCAGGACTGAAATGGAAACAGCAATCAACAAACTGCTCAGCGAATTTCCTGTGATCGAGGAAAAATGCAGACAAAACCGAGTGCCCATCAACCTCCAAAAGTTAACTGCAGAGGCTGAAGCATGGCTTTCTAGGCAGCAGAAATAAGACATTTCGTACAAGCATGATTTGATTTCTCCACACGGACTGACGATTGAGCTCACGTTGGCTGAGCTCAAATATGCCTTCGCCGTCGGAACCGTTAGAACGTGGTTCAATGAAAAAGTGATGGGATGGAAATATCGGCACTCCGGGCTACCAAGCCAACTTGCGCATTCAATAGGCCAAGCCGGCGAGATGGCTCTATCAAAATATCTGCAATCCAAGCAGGTCGAGTTTTCTGGTGCGCCTGTCGTGGTGGCCTCCAAAAGCGAATTTAGGCAAGACCTCACCATAAACGGAAAAAGTGTAGGAATCAAGACTGCAGCCAAACGTTCGTACCTTGAGATTATTCGGCGTGGAACCTCTTACTATCCAGCAAAAATGCTTGACGGCGAGTCATTGCGTGTGCTTTCATATCCGGAGTTGTTAATTCAAATCGGCGTGGATTCCTCAACAGGAGCAGTGGCAATCCTCGGCTGCATAACCAGAGGTGAAATAATGGCGTCACCCACAGCCAATATTTTCAACAAGCCAGCTCACGTTATTCCAATCGTAAGTTATGCTTCATTTGATGATATTTCCTGGCTTCAGCGGTTGGGAGCGAAGGAGTGACTGAAATTTTTAATGAAAAAACCATTGGATCGATTGAATGCCTAGGAAAAAAATTCCCCAGCGAAGAAGCAAGAAGGGACTTTTATCTCGGGATTCTGGCTGAGAAACTTAAAGACCCGGCATTTAGGGGAATTGAAGGATTCCCGATAGGATCAGATGAGGCCATACTGGCTCTATCAGACCCCCCGTATTACACTGCCTGCCCGAACCCATTCATAAAAGATTTTATTGAGTTTTATGGCAAGCCAATAATTGAAGCATCGAAATACGATGTCACGCCATTCTCTTTGGATGTCATTGAAGGCAAGAATGATCCGCTGTATGCAGTTCCGTCTTACCATACCAAAGTCCCGCCAAAGGCCATTCAGAACTACTTGCTCCATTACACAAAACCCGGCGATCTGGTTCTGGATGCATTTTGCGGCACAGGCATGACAGGTGTGGCAGCGGCAAACTGCGCAAACCCTGGCAGAGACATAACTGACAGATTTTCCGTTTACGAAAAAGGCGCGCGCCGAGCGATTCTGGTGGATCTGTCGCCAGCTGCTGCATTCATAGCATCAATAATGAACTCCCCCCTTGATGAGCATTTGTCCAGTGGGGTCAGCGGTGTTCTAGGCGAATTCATCAAAAAAGAGATTCTTCCGCTATATACATTCAAGAACGGAAATGCGACAGATCACTTTGATTACGCAGTATTTTCGGACTGGGGCGAATGCGCAAACTGCGGTGGCAGTTTTTTGTTGTATGACGCCATTATTGATACCAAAAATCCGTGCATTTTAAGTGAGTATCCTTGTCCTCATTGCGGTGCAATCATCAAATCGGAGTCGGCTAAAAAGAGCTTTGAGGCCGTATTTGATCCATGGATCAACGACACAACCCGTCTTGCCAAGACATCCATGGTGTTGATTTCGAAAAAGGTGGGAAATCGTGCGATTCGCACAAAACCTACTGAGCTAGACGTCAGGCACTATGAGGAAGTTGGCAGCCGGGTGGTTTCTCTGGTTCCGGCCAAACTGGAATATACGCACATGACCCATGAAAGGAACAACTTACCCGAATACTGGGGGATCACCCACATTCATCACTTCTATACAAGACGAAACTATTATTCCTTGGCCAGAATAGCAGGCATCAAGGATGCGCAGTTAAGGCGGGCTGCTTTATTTTGCGCGTTGACGATTATGGAAAATAATGCCACTCGCCGCAATCGGTTCTATATTGACAAGCGGCGCCCTAATGGCTCCCCTATTGGTCCGTTGTCCAACACGTTATACGTTCCAACATTGCAAACCGAAACAAACATTGGGAGAAAAATGCTTCAGGTGCTTGAGAGTTTGAAAAAAGTGCACTCATCATGGCCAAAGACCAGGGCGATCGTATCAAACCAAAGCGCAACAAACCTTGCGCAAATACCAGATGCAAGTATAGATTTTATCTTTACAGACCCCCCATTCGGGGGGAATATTAACTATTCTGAGCAGAACATTCTCTACGAATGGTGGCTTGGAATTAAAACCAACAACCAGGCTGAGGCCATAACCAACTCGGTGCAAAAAAAGAAAATTCAAGAATACACCCATTTGATGACTCTTGTCTTCTCTGAATATACACGTGTTTTGAAGCCGGGTCGTTATATCGTCGTCGAGTTCCATAATTCATCCAACACCGTTTGGCATGCCATACAGCACGCCCTTGAAAAGTCTGGCCTAATTGTGGCCAATGTTGCATTGCTTGACAAGATACAGACAACACTCCATCAGGATCATAAGGCTGCAGCTGTGAACAAAGACTTGGCCATTACTGCATATAGGCCAATAGAATCGCTGATCAGAAGCTGTGTCCTCAATTCACAAAACAGCCAGTCTGTTTGGGATTTTGTAAAAGAGCACCTCAAGCACATACCGATAATTAAGGAGCACGACGGCCTTATTAATTACATCTCAGAAAGAGATCCACGGGTTTTATTTGATCGGATGGTCGGGTGGTTTATTAGGCAAAACGTATATGTTCCTTTGTCGCATCAGGAGTTCCGTGCGGGACTTGTTGAGAAATTTCTAGAGAGAGATGGCATGATTTTTTTGCCAGATCAAGCAAAGGAGTATGACAAGAGGCGTGCGTCTGTTTCTACGGCTCCGCAAATGGAGCTTTTTGTCTCTGATGAAAGAAGCGCGATTGAATGGCTGACTAACTTCCTTAAATCAAACCCTTCAACCTATCAAGAGATATATCCAGAATTTACGGCGCAACTCGGCGCAGGCTGGAAAAAGCACGAATCAAAACCAGAGCTTCAGCGTCTTCTTGAGGATAACTTTATTGAGTTTGATGGTTTCGGCGAATGTCCATCGCCAATCCATATCTATCTTTCAAGTATTTCCAAAGATATGCGCGGGCTTGATAAGTCAAATCCATCGTTGCTGCATAAGGCGAAGAACCGTTGGTATGTACCAGACTTCAACAAGGCGCAGGATCTGGAAAAAAAGCGGGAAAAATCGCTACTTAAAGAGTTTGAAACATACAAGACCTTCACAGGTCGCAAGATTAAGGAGTCGCGTTTGGAGGTCCTGCGTGCTGGTTTCCGCGCTGCCTGGGCCGCCAAGGACTACAAGACCATCATCGGCATCGCCAACAAGCTGCCAGAGGATACGCTACAAGAGGACGAAAAGCTGCTCACTCTCTATGACCTCGCGCTGACCCGTGCCGCGGATGGGATCTGAGCGGGGACGTCAGCGGGTTCTCCATCGGCGACTGGTGCGATTCCACACGGAAGGCTTCACCGGTCTCTAGACCCCTAGCGCCGTACCACCCTGAGAAAAGTCAGGAGGTTCTGAGACGAAACGGGGTTTGAGACGAGTTTCGCGGGTGGGTGGCCATGGGGTCAGTCAGGAGCCCATAGAAAAAAGCCCCGCGTGCGGCGGGGCTCTGCGCGCCTTCAAGGCCCGCTGAGCAGGTTTGAAGGGTTGGTTGTGGCGGAGAGAGAGGGATTCGAACCCTCGATACGGTACAACCGTATACCGGATTTCGAGTCCGGCGCATTCGACCACTCTGCCATCTCTCCGCGTGTCGAGCCTGCAATTGTAGCAGGCTCAAAACCGACCCTCGCAGGGCCATGGCGAGCCGGCGGACTACTACCGGGGCCGCTAGAGACTCTCACAAAAGCCTAGAGGGTCTGGGGTGCTGCGCGCTAACCGGCTGTCCGCAGCGCTGCCAAGGCGGCGTCGGCTTGGGACGCACCCGCATCCGCATCGGCATGCTGCGCACCCAGTTGCAACAGCGGGTGCAGTTCGGGGCAGGCGCTGTAGCCGGTGGCTTTGAGGCGGGCGATGGCTTGCGCCGCTTCTTGCGGGGTGGCAAAGCCCAGGCTTTGCAGCAGCAGCTGGCCGCGTGCGTCGGTGAGCTTGAAGGCAAAGCGGCCGTCGGGTTCGCGGTACTGCTTGAAGGTGGGCAGGGCGGCTTTGGCGGCAGGGGCGTTGGCTGCTGCGGGGGCCGCCAGGCCGCCACCAGCCAAGGCTGCCGCCGCACCATCATCCCCCGCCGCGGCAGTGCCCGACCCGGCTCTGGCAACCGCGCCCAACGCAGCACCCCCCACCAGCGGTCGCAGCCCCACCGCATGGCGCAGGCGCTGGACAAAGGGGGTGGCGCTGCGCCGCGCCTTGGCGGCACCGGCTTGCAGCAGCGCTTCGACCTCGTGCGGGCGCGCCATGAGCTCGAGGTAGCGCGCGCGCAGCGGCGCGATTTCGGCCTCGATGCGATCGTACAGCAGCTGCTTGGCCTCGGCCCAGCCTATGCCCTGTGCATAGGCGCGCGCCAGCGCGGCGCTTTCGTCGGCGCTGGCAAAGGCCTGGTAAATTTGGAACAGCGCCGAGCCCTCGGTCTGCTTGGGTTGGCCCGGTGCCAGCGAGTCGGTGACGATGCCAAAGATCAGTTTTTTGAGCTGCTGGGGCGGTGCAAACAACGGGATGGTGTTGTCGTAGCTCTTGCTCATCTTGCGCCCATCGAGCCCGGGCAGGGTGGCCACTTGGGCCTCGACCACGGCCTCGGGCAGGGTGAAGTGCGTGCCGTAGAGGTGGTTGAAGCTGGAAGCGAGGTCGCGCGCCATTTCGATGTGCTGCACCTGGTCGCGCCCCACCGGAACCTGATGCGCGTTGAAGAGCAGGATGTCGGCGGCCATCAGCACCGGGTACATAAACAGGCCGGCGCTCACGCCGTCGTCGGGCTCAACGCCGCTGGCGGCATTTTTGTCCAGCGCCGCCTTGTAGGCGTGGGCGCGGTTGAGCAGCCCTTTGCCGCAGACGCAGGTGAGCAGCCAGGTGAGTTCGGTGGTTTCGGGGATGTCGGACTGGCGGTAAAACGTGACGCGCTGCGGGTCGAGGCCGCAGGCCAGCCAGGTGGCGGCGATTTCGAGCGTCGAGCGCTGCACGCGCTCGGGTTCGTGGGTGGAGATGAGGGCGTGGTAGTCGGCCAGAAAATAAAAGGCATCGACGCTGCCCAGCGCGCTCGAGCGCAGCGCCGGCCGGATGGCGCCCACATAATTGCCCAAGTGCGGGGTGCCCGAAGGCTTGATGCCGGTGAGAACGCGCAAGGTTTGCATGAAGGGTTCGACCAAAAAGGGGATAAATCTACAGCAGCAGCCAGCGCAGCGGCGTGAGCACGGTTTGGATCAGGTCGGCCGAAAGCGCCATCAGCGGGCGCAGCCAGTAGGTGCCCAGCAAACCGGTGAACAGCAGCACCAGCACGATGATGAAGCCAAAGGGTTCGATGCGCGCGACGGCTTGCGCCGGTTGCGCGGGCAGCAGCCCGACCAAGATGCGCCCGCCATCCAGCGGCGGCAGCGGCAGCATGTTGAGCACGAACAGCACCAGATTGACCAGCAGCCCGGCTTGCGACATTTCGAGCAAAAACGGCTCGTGGATGCCCAGCGCCAGCAGCAGGTAGCCAAAGATCACCCACAGCAGCGCCTGCACCACGTTGGAGGCCGGGCCGGCCAGCGCCACCCAGACCATATCGGTTTTGGGGCGGCGCAGGCGCGCGGCATTCACCGGCACCGGCTTGGCGTAGCCAAACAAAAAAGCGCCGCTGGTGGCAAACAGCAGCAGCAGCGGCAGCGCGATGGTGCCCAGCGGGTCGATGTGCTTGGCCGGGTTGAGCGTGATGCGCCCCAGCATCCAGGCCGTGGGGTCGCCAAAGTAGCGCGCCGCGTAGCCGTGCGCGGCCTCGTGGATGGTGATGGCAAACAACACCGGCAGCGCAAAGACGGCGATGGTTTGCAGCAGGGCGGCGATGTCCATGGGGTGCATTGTCTCAGCAGTGCAGCGGTGCGGCGTATGGGCTCGGTGGGGCTTACAACCCGAGCGCGGCCAAGCTGCCTTGGCCCTGGCGCAGCAGCTGCGGCGCCTCGCCCTGGGCCATGGGCGTGAGGTCGAGCACGGTGGTGGGCTCCAGCGCACAGGCGCCGGCGTCGATCACGGCGGCCAGGCTGTGCTCGAGGCGCTGGCGGATTTCGTGCGCGTCGTTCAGGGGCTCGCTGGCGCCGGGCTCGATCAGGGTGGTGCCCAGCAGCGGCGCGCCGTGCAGTTCCAGCAGCGCTTGCAGCACCTTGTGCGCCGGCACGCGCAGCCCGATGGTTTTGCGCGCCGGGTGGCTCAGGCGCCGCGGCACCTCTTTGCTGGCCTCGAGCACGAAGGTGTAGGGGCCGGGGGTGCCGAGTTTGAGCAGGCGAAACTGGGCGTTGCTCACGCGCGCGTAGCTGGACAGTTCGCTCAGGTCGCGGCACAGCAGCGTGAGCGGGTGCTTGGCATCGACGCCGCGGATGCGGCGCAGGCGCTCGACCGCGTCTTTGTCGTCGAGGTGGCAGACCAGCGCGTAGCTGGAGTCGGTGGGCAGCGCCAGCACGCCGCCGTGGTGCAGCGCTTGCACCGCTTGCTTGAGCAGGCGCGGTTGCGGGTTGTCGGGGTGGAGTTGAAAATACTGCGACATGCGTACAGGGTAAAAATCAGTCGATTTTGGGTTGGCGCGCCGTGAGCCAGACCAGGGTCGCGCCGCAGAGCACGATCAGGCCCATGCCCACCCAGGCCCACAGCCCCGGCAGGTGGCCAAACAGCAGCCAACCCAGCAGCAGCGCAAAGCCCACTTGCAGATACATGTAGGGGGCTAGGGTAGAGGCCGGCGCGCGCGCAAAAGCCTGGATGAACAAAAAATGCCCCACGGTGCCGCACAGCCCCGCCAGGCACAGCAGCGCCAGCGTGCGCAAGTCGGGGATGGTCTGCCAGACCCAAGGCAGGGCCAGCGTCATCAGCGCGGCCCCGGTCCAGCCGGTGTAGCAGTGCATGGTCATGGCGTCTTCGCTGCGCGCCATGCGGCTGGTCAAAATCTGGAACGCGGCGTACAGCAGCACCATGAGCAGCGGCACCAGCACAAACCAGCCCAACGCGGCCCCGGTGGGCTGGATGATGAGCAAGGCCCCAGCAAACCCGCCCCAGACCAAGAGCCAGCGCAGGCGGCTCACGGCTTCGCGCAAAAACACGGCCGCCAGCAGCGTCACCACCAGCGGCGTGAGCATGATCATGGCGGTGAACTCGCCCAGCGGCATGTGCTGCACGCTGACAAAGCTCAGCGTGCTCACTGCCAGCAGCAGCAGCCCGCGCAGCACGTGCAACAGCGGCTGGCGCGTGGCCAGCGAACGCCAGCCGCGCGTGGGCAGCACCACCGCGGCCATGACCAGCGCCTGAAAGGTGTAGCGAAACCACACCACCATCAGCACCGAGATGCTGGCGCCCAGCAGCTTGACGGTGGCATCCAGTGCCGCAAAGCAGGCCACCGCCAGCACCACAAAGGCAATGCCCAGCAGCGCGCGTGGCTGCACCAAGCGCGCGCTTTCAGTGGACACGGTGTGCCAGCAAATCCCACACCGGCTGCAAGCGCGCGTCGAGCAAGGGCAGGGTGCCGAGCTCGCAGTGGCTCTCGCCGGGGCTGTGGAAATCGGAGCCGCGCGAGGCCGCAAGGCCAAACTCGAGCGCCATCTCGGCGTACTGGGCCGCTTCGGCGCTGCTGTGGCTGCCGGTGAGCACTTCCACCGCTTGCCCGCCATGGGCCTTGAATTCGCTGAACAGGGCGTATTCTTGGGTGGCGTTGGGGTGGTTGTAGCGCGCCGGGTGCGCGATCACCGCCACCCCGCCGGCCTCGACGATCCAGCGCACCGCGTCGCCCAAGCTGGCCCAGCGGTGTGGCACGAAGCCGGGTTTGCCGTCGGTGAGGTATTTGCGAAACACCTCTTGCACGTCTTTGCACACCCCGGCCTCGACCAGGTAGCGCGCAAAATGGGCGCGCGAGATCAGCTCCGGGTTGCTGACGTATTTGAGCGCCCCCTCGAACACACCGGGGATGCCGACCAGGCGCAACTGCTGCGCCATTTCTAGTGCGCGCTCGCTGCGGCCGCTGCGCGTGCGCTCCAGGCCCTGCAGCAGTGCCGGGTGGGTGTGGTCAAAACCGAGCCCGACGATGTGCACCGTGAGCTCGCAAAAGCTGACCGAGATCTCGGTGCCGGTGAGGTAGGGCAGCGCCAAGGCGCGCGCGGCGTCGATGGCGCGCTGCTGGCCGCTCACTTCGTCGTGGTCGGTCAGGGCCCAGAGCTCGACCCCGTTGGCTTTGGCGCGCGCCGCCAGCACCTCGGGCGTGAGGGTGCCGTCGGAAACGGTGGAGTGGCAGTGCAGGTCGGCGTTGAAAATCGGCATAAGAATCATTTTATAAGCGCCCGACCGCCCGTAGCCACCCGCGCATCCCCTTTGAGTGGTGGCGAGCGCAGCGATCGTGGGAGCAATTCATTCTAGTGCCAAGGCTACACTCGCGCTGTGTCGCTCTTTAAATCCGCCTCAGTCGTCTCGCTGCTCACCCTGCTGTCGCGCATCAGCGGTTTGGTGCGCGATCTGCTCATCGCCGCCACCTTTGGCGTGAGCGCCATGACCGACGCTTTCAACGTCGCCTTTCGCATTCCCAACCTGCTTCGGCGCCTGTTTGCCGAAGGCGCCTTCAGCCAGGCGTTTGTGCCGGTGCTGGCCGCCACCCGCGCGCAAGAGGGCGATGAGGCCACCAAAGACCTGATCGACCGCGTGGCCACGGTGCTGGCCTGGGCGCTGACGCTGACGTGCATCGTGGGCGTGCTGGCGGCACCGCTGCTGGTGTGGGCCATGGCCTCCGGGCTGGCGCGCGACCCCTACACCTTTGACGTGACGGTGGCGCTGACGCGCTGGATGTTCCCCTACATCGGCTTCATGTCGCTGGTGGCGCTGGCGGCCGGGGTGCTCAACACCTGGAAGCGCTTTGCCGTGCCGGCGGCCACGCCGGTGCTGCTCAATGTCGGGCTGATCCTAGCGGCGGCTTGGGGCGCGCCGTGGTTTGAATCGATGGGCATCGAGCCGATCATGGCGCTGGCCGGTGGCGTGTTGCTCGGCGGCACCTTGCAGCTGGCGGTGCAGCTGGCGGCCCTCAAGCGCCTGGGGCTGCTGCCGCGGGTGGCGCTGCGCTGGTCCAAGGTGCGCGCGGCCTGGCAGCACCCGGGCACGCAGCGCATCCTCACGCTCATGCTGCCGGCGCTGCTGGGGGTGAGCGTGGCGCAGATTTCGCTGCTCATCAACACCCAGATCGCTTCGCATCTGGCCACGGGCAGCGTGAGCTGGCTCACTTTTGCCGACCGGCTGATGGAGTTCCCGACCGCGCTGCTGGGGGTGGCGCTGGGCGTGGTGCTGCTGCCGCAACTGGCGGCCGCCAGCGCCGCCGCCGACCCGACGCGCTACAGCCAGATGCTCGACTGGGGCCTGCGGCTGGTGCTGGTGCTGGCCGTGCCCAGCGCGGTGGCGCTGCTGACCATCGCCGTGCCGCTGGTGGCGGTGCTGTTTCATTACGGTGCCTTCACGGCCTTTGACGTGCGCCAAACCGCGCTGGCTCTGATGGGCTACGGCGTGGGGCTGGTGGGGCTGATTGCGATCAAGATTCTGGCCCCGGCCTTTTATGCCAAGCAAGACATAAAAACCCCGGTGCGCATCGCCATCGTGGTGCTGGTGCTGACGCAGGTGTTCAATCTGCTGCTGGTGCCCACCATGGCGCACGCCGGGCTGGCGCTGGCCATCGGGCTCGGGGCCCTGATCAACGCCGGCTGGCTGCTGATCGGGCTGCTGCGCCGCGGTTCCTACCAGCCGCAGCCAGGCTGGCTGGTGCTGGCGCTGCAGGTGCTGGCCGCCAGCGCGCTGCTGGCGCTGTTTTTGCTATGGGGCAGCAGCCAGTTTGACTGGCTGCACGAGGATGTGGTGGTGTGGCAACGCCTGCTGGCCATGCTCGGGCTGCTGGTGGGCGCGGCGCTGGTCTATTTTGGCACCCTGCTGCTGGCTGGGGTGAAGCTCAAGCGGCTGGTGCGGATGTAGCCGGGCGCCGCGCCGCTGCGGTATGTTGCGGTTTGGGCTTAGCCCACCCGCACCGCCGCCCCGGTGCCGCGCGCCGCGATCTGGCCAATGGCGTACACCGTTTCGCCCTGGGCGCGCAGCGTGGCGGCCACCGCGTCGGCGGCGGCGGCATCGACCACCAGCACCATGCCGATGCCGTTGTTGAAGGTGCGGTTCATCTCGAAGTCGTCGATGCCGGCGCTGCGCTGCAGCCAGGCAAAGAGCTCGCTCTGCGGCCAGCTGCCCGACACCAGTTCGGCTGCCAAGTGATCGGGCAGCACGCGCGGAATGTTTTCCAGCAAACCGCCGCCGGTGATGTGCGCCAGCGCCTTGATGCCGCCCGCTGGCGCATCGAAGGGGTGCTGCGCCAGCGCCTGCAACACGCTGCGCACGTAGATGCGCGTGGGCGCCATGATGGCTTGGCGCAGCGGCTGGCCGTCAAGGGTGGCGGGCAGGTTGGCTGCCTCGCGCTCGAGGCACTTGCGCAGCAGCGAAAAGCCATTCGAGTGCACGCCGCTGGAGGCCAGGCCCAGCACCGCGTCGCCGCTGGCCACGGTCTGTCCGGTGAGGATGCGCGCTTTTTCCACCGCCCCGACGCAAAAACCGGCCAGATCGTACTCGCCCGCCGGGTACATGCCCGGCATTTCGGCGGTCTCACCGCCGATCAGGGCGCAGCCCGCCAGTTCGCAGCCGCGCGCGATGCCGCCCACCACCGCCGCCGCGGTATCGACATCCAGCTTGCCGCAGGCAAAGTAGTCGAGGAAAAACAGCGGCTCGGCGCCTTGCACCAGCACGTCGTTGACGCTCATGGCCACAAGGTCGATGCCCACCGTGTCGTGCAGCTGCCACTCGAAGGCCAGCTTGAGCTTGGTGCCCACGCCGTCGGTGCCCGAGACCAGCACCGGTTCGCGGTAGCGCTTGGGCACTTCAAACAGCGCGCCAAAGCCGCCGATGCCCGCCAGCACGCCTTCGCGCAGGGTTTTTTTGGCCAAGGGCTTGATGCGCTCGACCAGCGCGTCGCCGGCCTCGATGTCAACGCCGGCGTCTTTGTAGGAGAGGGGTGTCGTGGTCATGTGATGTGGGCACTATAGAATGTGTTGATTTTACCGGCCTGCTCTTTCACCCCGCCTGCTCACCTTGTCTGCCCCTCCGATGTTGCTCACCCCTGCGCAGTTGCGCGTGCTCGCCTGGCTCAGCTTGGCTGTGGTGGCGTGGCTGCTGCTGGATCTGCTGGCCCCGGTGCTGATGCCCTTTTTGGTCGCGGCGGTGCTGGCCTACGCCCTGCACCCGGCGGTGGAGCGCCTGCATGGGCGCGGGGTGCCGCGCTGGGTCGGGGCCGGGCTGGCGCTCACGTTGCTGCTGCTGGTGCTGCTGGCGGTGATGCTGCTGATCGTGCCCGTGATCACGCACCAAGTACCGCTGCTGCGCGACCAGATTCCGCTGCTGCTGGAGAATTTCAACGCTTGGATCGGGCCTTTGGCCGCGCGTTTCGGGCTGAACGCGCAGATCGACGTGGCGATGGTGCGCGAGTTGCTGCAGCGGCTCATCAGCGGCGAGGAAGGGCAGTGGATCGAGTACCTGTTGTCGTCGTTGCGCATCGGCGGCAGCGTCTTGCTGGCGGCGCTGGGTTTTCTGGTGCTCACCCCGATTGCCGCCTATTACCTGTTGCTGGACTGGGACTGGCTGGTTGAAAACACCAAGCTGCTGGTGCCACCGCGCTGGCGCGCCCCGACGCAGCGTTTTCTGGATGAGACCGACCAGGTGCTGGGGCAGTACCTGCGCGGCCAACTGCTGGTCATGAGCAGCATGGCGGTGTTTTTTACCGTCGGGCTGATGCTGGTCGGGCTCGATCTGGCGCTGCCCATAGGCGTCTTTACCGGCTTGGCGATGTTCGTGCCCTTCCTCGGCTTTGGCGTCGGGATGGTGCTGGGCCTGCTGGCAGCGCTGCTGCAGTTTGGTGATCTGTGGGGGGTGTTGCTGGTGGGCGCCGTCTTTATGCTGGGTCAGACCCTAGAGAGCATGTTCCTGACGCCGCGCCTGCTGGGCGGGCGCATCGGTATGCACCCGATCGCCGTGATTTTTGCCCTGATGGCCTTTGGGCACCTGTTTGGTTTTATCGGGGTGCTGATCGCCTTGCCGGTGAGCGCGGTGCTGGTGGTGGCCTTGCGCCGCTTGCAGGCGCTGTACCAAAGCAGCGCGCTCTACACCGACGGCATGGAGCGGGTGGCTGCGCCTGCCGCTTTTGCTGATGCCGCCCCCGCCACAGGGCCGGCCTTGGCGACCCCGCCCGTTGCGCACGCCCCCGGGAACCCGCCCGCCTGAGCCACGATGCAGCAACTGGTGCTCGATTTGGGGCTGGCCGCGCCGCCCGCGCTCGACAATTTCCTCACCGACCTCGACACCGAGCAGCCGGCCTTGGCGCACCTGCGTCAGCTGCTGGCGCAGCCGCAGCGCGCCACCGTGCCCACTTTTATTTGGGGCGCGCCCGGCACCGGCAAAACGCACCTGCTGCACGCGGTGCGGCTGGCGCTGCAGCAGCAGGGGTTGGCGGTGGGTTGGCTCGACACCAGCTCCCAGGTGCTGCCCGATTTTGATGAGAGCTGGAGCGCCGTGCTGCTCGACGACTGCCAGCACTACGGCAGCGCGCAGCAGGCGCTGGCCTTCAACTGGTGCATCAACGCGCTCACGCCCACCGACGGCCGCGCGCGCTGGGTGCTGGCCGCCGCCGACCGGCCGCCGGCCGACCTCGAGCTGCGCCCCGACCTGCGCACCCGGTTGGCGTGGGGTCATGTGTTCCAATTGCCGGTGTTGAGCGACGCCGAGCGCCGCCGCGTGCTGCGCCAAGCCGCCAGCGTGCGCGGACTCGCAGTGCCCGACGAGCTGCTCGATTTCATGCTCAACCGCTTTGCGCGCGAGCTCGGTAGCCTGATGGCGCTGCTCGAGCGGCTCGACGACTACGCCCTGCGCACCCAGCGGTCGCTGAGCATCCCCTTGCTCAAGGCCATGCTCGATGAGCCCCGATAAGTCGGCCCCAGCCCCCTTCAAGCCTCCCATTCAAGCCCACCACCAACGCCCCCTCCCATGAAGCTGGCCCTATTTGACCTCGACCACACCTTGCTGCCACTGGACTCTGACCACGCCTGGGGCCAGTTCACCACCCGCATCGGCTGGACCGACGCCGAAACCTTCACGCGCCGCAACGACGAATTTTTTGCCCAGTACCAAGCCGGCGCGCTCGACATTCACGACTACGTGCGCTTCAGCACCGCCGCCGTGCGCGAGCGCGGTGCGCAGGCCGCCGCCGCCGCGCACCAACAATACATGCGCGAAGTGATCACGCCGCAGCTGCGGCCCGCCGCATTCGAGCTGATCGAGCGCCACCGCCGCGCCGGCGACGCGCTGCTCATCATCACCGCCACCAACGAGTTCGTCACGCGCCCGATCGCGCACGCGTTCGGCATCGACGAACTGCTGGCGGTCGAACTGGCGCGCGGCCCCGATGGCTGGTACAGTGGCGAGATCGCGGGCACGCCCTCGTTTCGCGAAGGCAAGGTGCAGCGCCTAGAGCAATGGCTGGCCGCGCGCGGCTTGGGCTGGGGCCAGGTGCACACCACGTTTTATTCCGACTCCCTCAACGACCTGCCCTTGCTCGAAAAAGCCGACGTGCCGGTGGCCACCAACCCTTCGGCTGGCTTGCGCGCGCTGGCGCAACAACGCGGCTGGCCTATTCTCGACCTATTTGATACCGCACCGGCATGATCACCTCTTTTATCAACCGCTTACTGGGCAAAACGCGCAAGGCCAGCGCCACCCCCTTTGGCAAGCGCGAAGACGTGCCGGTGGCGGTGCACGGCATCGACCCCTCGCTGGTCGATGGCCGCGCGCTCGATGTGCTGCACACCCTCAAGCGCGCCGGCCATGAGGCCTACATCGTGGGCGGAGCGGTGCGCGATTTGCTGCTGGGCTTGCGCCCCAAAGATTTCGACGTCGCCACCAGCGCCACGCCGGAGCAGGTCAAGTCCTTGTTTCGCCGCGCCTTCATCATCGGGCGCCGCTTTCGCATCGTGCACGTGGTGTTTGGCCG
This sequence comes from Serpentinimonas sp. SSL01, assembly GCF_056323735.1. NCBI lineage: Bacteria > Pseudomonadati > Pseudomonadota > Betaproteobacteria > Burkholderiales > Comamonadaceae > Serpentinimonas > Serpentinimonas sp. SSL01. The sequence continues at coordinate 1,733,434 of NZ_CM150487.1, read as the reverse complement.
CGGGCGCGAGCACGAGGTGATCGAGGTCTCGACCCTGCGCGCCTACCTCGACAGCGCCGACGCCGAGCAGATCAGCGGCAACGAGCGCAGCCAGAAGGCGGCGCTGGTCGGCGTCGGGCATGCCGTCGATGCCAGCGGCCGGGTGCTGCGCGACAACGTCTGGGGCACGCTGGAGCAGGACGCGGCGCGGCGCGACTTCAGCGTCAACGCGCTCTATTACGACCCCGAGACCGAGGTGGTGGTGGATTTTCACCACGGCATCCGCGACGCCAAAAAGCGCGTGCTGCGCCTGATCGGCGACCCGGCCACGCGCTACCGCGAAGACCCGGTGCGCATCATCCGCGCCGTGCGCTTTGCCGCCAAGCTCAGCGGCCTGGGGTTTCACTTCGACAGCAAAACCCGCGCCCCTCTGCGCCCCAGCCTGCCGCTGCTGGCCGAGGTGCCGCCCAGCCGCTTGTTCGACGAAATGCTCAAATTGCTGCAAACCGGCCACGCCCTAGCCAGCCTCGAGCAGCTGCAGGCGCTCGGGCTGGGGCAGGGCATCTACCCCTTGCTCGACGTGGTGGTGGAGCGCGCCCACGACCCCTTTGTGCGCGCCGCGCTGCAAGACACGGATCGGCGCGTGGCCGAAGAAAAATCGGTGGTGCCAAGCTTTTTGCTGGCCTGCGTGCTGTGGAGCGACGTGCGCGAAGGCTGGGGGCGGCGCCAGCAGGCCGGCAGCAGCCCCTTTGCGGCCCTGCAAGAGGCGGTGGATGAGGCCTTCGAGGCGCGCATCGGCGACGTCTCGGGGCGTGGCAAGCTGGCGGCCGATATGCGCGAAATCTGGCTCATGCAGCCGCGTTTTGACAAGCGCAGCGGCCAGGCCCCGTTTGCCCTGGTCGAGCAGCCGCGCTTTCGCGCCGGCTTTGATTTTTTGCGCCTGCGCGCCCAAGTGGGTGAGATCGACGAGGAGCTCTCGCACTGGTGGGAGACCTTCAGCTTGGCCAACGAAGCCGTGCGGCGCGACATGCTCGAAGCGCTGCGGCTCGAGCAGCAGCGCAACCGGGCACCGGCCAAGGGGCCGGGGCGCGCCAAAACGCCCAGGGCGCCGCGCTCGGCGGCTGGGCACCCGGGCGAAGCCCGGCCCGAGCTCGACCCCCATCGGCCCGAGTTGGGCGAGGCCGAGCACGGCGCGGCCGTCGGCAGCGAAGGCGGTGCAGCCGATGCCGCCCCCGCACGCAAACGCCGGCGCCGACGCAAACCTGCTGGGGGTGGTGCGGGTGCTGGTGCTGGTGCGGGTGGCGAAGGTGGCGGTGGTGGCGGTGGCGGTGGCGGTGGCGGTGGCGGTGGCGGTGGCGGTGGCGGTGGCGGAGCACGCGCCGCCGATTCCAGCGCGGACTGAAGCGCCGCTGCCGCCCAGCGCCTGCTCAGTCCCTGCTTGTTAGCCTCCGCTCAATCGTCGATCAACCTCCGCTCGGCAGCGCAGACCCTCCATGCCCGCCCACGCGCCATGATCAACACCATGCACACCACCGCCGCGCGCCCCCCGGTGTCGGCCTGGGTGGGCTTGGGTGCCAACCTGGGCGATGCCCGCGCCAGCGTGCTGGCCGCCATCGAGGCGCTGGGGCGCTTGCCGCGCACGCAGCTGCTGCGGGCCTCGAGCCTGTACCGCAGCGCGCCGTGGCAGGCCGAAGGGGCCGACTTCATCAACGCCGTGGCCGAAGTGCACACGCACCTGAGCGCCCCCGACTTGCTGCAGGAGCTGCAAGCGCTCGAGCAGGCTGCCGGCCGCGCGCGCCCCTACCGCAACGCGCCGCGCACGCTCGACCTCGATCTGCTGGCATACGGCGCGGCGCGCATCGAGTCGGCACGGCTCACCCTGCCGCATCCGCGCTTGCACGAGCGCGCCTTCGTGTTGTGGCCGCTGGCCGAGATCGCGCCCGAGCGCGTCAGCGCCGCCGCGCTGGAGCGGGTGGCGGGGCAGCGCATCGAAAGGCTGGGGTAGGGCCTTTTGGCGCCAGTGAGGCGCAGCAAAGCGGCTTGGCGGCTATCCGGCTCTAGGCCAGCCGCGCGCTGGGCGGTCTGGCCCCTCAGGGATACAGGCGCTCGCGCACCCAGGCGGTGCCCTCGAGGCGGTAGCGCAGCCGGTCGTGCAGGCGGCTCGGGCGGCCCTGCCAGAACTCCCAGCGGTCGGGGCGCAGCCGGTAGCCGCCCCAGTGCGGCGGGCGCGGCGGTTGCAGCACAAACTGGGCCCCGACCTTGAGCGCTTGCGCCACCAACGCGGCGCGGCTGGAAAGCACGCGGCTTTGCGCGCTGGCCCAGGCGCCGATGCGGTGCTCCAGCGGCCGGGTCTGGAAGTAAGCATCGCTCTCGGCCGCGCTGACGCGCTCCACCCGGCCCTCGATGCGCACCACGCGCTCGAGCTCGGTCCAGTGAAACTGCAGCGCCGCCCACGGGTTGCCGGCCAGTTCTAGTCCTTTGCGGCTGTCGTAGTTGGTGTACCACACCAAGCCAGCGGCGTCGTAGCCCTTGATCAGCACCACGCGCGTGCTCGGGCGCAAGTCGCTGCCCACGGTGGCCAGCGTCATGGTGTTGGGCTCGGGCAGTTCGCTGTTCAGGGCTTCCTCGAACCAGCGGCCAAACTGCTGCAGCGGGTCGGGGTGCGAGTCGTCCTCGCTCAGGGCGGCGCGTTCGTAGCTTTTGCGCAAGTCGGCGATGTTCATGGGCTGTAAGTATGGCATGGCGGGCGGCCACTTAAAATCGGGCACTTGCGCAGCAGTCCCCAGCCTTCAGCCCCATGACCCAACCCGCCCCCCGGCCCCAAGCCATCGACCTGCGTGCCCTGGCCGACAGCGCGCAGCCGCTGCACGGCGAGCTGGCCCTGGCCGATCTGCCGCGCTGGAGCGCCGACGCGCCGGCTTGGCCCAGCCCGCTGGTGCCGCTCATGTGGCAGGCGCTGGCCCAGTGGCGCACCAGCCCGGCGGCCGCGCCGGCTGCGGGGCGCAGCGCGCCGCGCCAGTTGTGGCTGCAGCTGCGCTGGAGCGCCCAGGTGCCGCTGCGCTGCCAGCGCTGCCTCGAGCCCTACCTAGAGCCGCTGCAAGACGAGCGCTGGTTTCGCTTCGTGGCCGACGAGGCCAGCGCCTTGGCCGAAGACGACGCCAGCGCCGAAGACCTGCTGGTCTGGCAGCCGCGTTTTGATTTGGTCGGGCTGATCGAGGACGAGCTGTTGCTGGCCCTGCCGCTGGTGCCCATGCACGCGGCCTGCCCCAGCGCGCTGCCAGGCTACGCCGATGCCACCGCCGCGCCAGCAGAAGAGCCGCCGCAGCCAAACCCATTTAAGGTGCTGGCGCAGCGCAAACCCAACGCAGACTCGGCGTTATAATGCAAGGTTACGCACGCGAGTGACTGGGGTGGCTGCAGGCAATGGCTGCAGCTGCCTAGGGTCGCAAACGCTGTGCATTGTCGCAAAATCGGGCAGGCTCCTTGGGCCACCCACTTTCATCCAGGAGCCGATCATGGCCGTTCAGCAAAACAAAAAGTCGCCTTCCAAGCGCGGTATGCACCGCTCGCACAACGCCCTGAATGTGCCGGGCATGGCGATCGAGTCCACCACGGGCGAGGTGCACCTGCGCCACCACGTCAGCCCCAACGGTTTTTACCGCGGCCGGCAGGTGCTCAAGAACAAGTCCGAGGCTTGATCCGGCTTGCGCCTGCCGGTGTCCTTGCGCGTTTCCCGGCGTACTCGCCTGCGCACTTGTCCGCGTCGGCCCACGCGCTCGAGCCAGTGCCTGAGCGCAGTCCAGCGCTGGGATTGGGCTGGGCTTTATCGGCATGCACGTGCCTAAGGGGCAGCCGATCGTGATCACGCTGGCGGTCGATTGCATGGGCGGCGACCACGGCCCCGCCACCACCTTGGCGGGGTGTGCGGCGTTTCTGGCGCGCCACCCCCAAGCCCGTTTGCTGCTGGTCGGCCAGCCGCAAGCCTTGGCGCAGCTGCCGGCGGCGCTCGACGCCAGCCGCTGCACCGTGGTGCCCGCTTCCGAGGTGGTGGCCATGGACGACTCGGTCGAGGTGGCGCTGCGGCGCAAGCGCGATTCCTCCATGCGCGTGGCTATCGAGCAGGTCAAGAGCGGGGCGGCGCAGGTGGCGGTTTCGGCGGGCAACACCGGCGCCTTGATGGCGATCGCGCGCTACCTGCTCAAAACGCTCGACGGCATCGACCGCCCGGCGATCGCCTCGCAGATGCCCAACGCCAAAGGCACGGCCACCACCGTGCTCGACTTGGGCGCCAACGTGGATTGCAGCGCCGAACACCTGCTGCAATTTGCCCTCATGGGTTCGTCATTGGTGGCGGCCAGCGGCAAGGCCTCGCCCACGGTCGGTTTGCTCAACATCGGCGAAGAAGTCATCAAGGGCAACGAGGTCATCAAGCAAGCCGGCGTGCTGCTGCGCCGCGCCGCCGAACACGGCGACCTCAATTTTTACGGCAACGTCGAAGGCAACGACCTGTTCAAGGGCACGGTCGATATCGTGGTCTGCGACGGCTTCGTGGGCAACGTGGTGCTCAAGGCCAGCGAGGGGCTGGCGAGCATGATCGGCGGTTTTGTGCGCGAAGAATTCTCGCGCAGCTGGTACAGCCAGCTGGCCGCTGCGCTGGCGTGGCCGGTGCTGTCGTCTTTCAAAGAACGGGTCGATCACCGGCGCTACAACGGTGCGGCCTTGCTGGGCCTGCGCGGGCTGGTGTTCAAAAGCCACGGCTCGGCCGACGCCATGGCGTTCGAGCAGGCCCTGCGGCGCGCCTACGAGGCCGCCGACAAACAACTGCTGCAGCGGGTGCAAGAGCGCATCGCTGCCGCCGCGCCGCTGGCGCCGCCTAGTCCTGCAAGTCTAGGCAGCCCGGCATAAGGCCCGGGTACGCCCACTGGCCCCCAAGCAACCTTGTACAGCCCATGATCCGCTACACCCGCATCACCGGCACCGGCAGCTACCTGCCGCCCAAGCGTTTGAGCAACGCCGATTTGGTGGCCGAACTGGCCGCGCGCGGCATCGAAACCAGCGACGAATGGATCGTCGAGCGCACCGGCATCCGGGCGCGGCATTTTGTCGATGAGGGCAGCGAGGCCAGCGATCTGGCGCTGCAAGCCTGTTTGCAGGCGCTGCAGGCGGCGGGCCGCCAGGTGGCGGATGTGGACCTGATCGTTGTCGCCACTTCCACGCCCGACATGGTGTTTCCGTCCACCGCCACGATCTTGCAGCGCAAGCTCAGCGAGCACGCGCAGGCCCAAGGCTTGGCGGGCGCCGCGGGCGGGGCGGCCTTTGATGTGCAGGCGGTGTGCAGCGGCTTCATCTACGCGCTCACGGTGGCCGACGCGCTCATCCGCACCGGCAGCGCCCGCTGCGCGCTGGTGGTGGGGGCCGAGGTGTTCTCGCGCCTGCTCGATTTCAACGACCGCGGCACCTGCGTGCTGTTTGGCGACGGCGCCGGGGCGGTGCTGCTCGAGGCCTGCACCCACGACGGCAGCGGGCCGGCGCTGCTGGCCAGCGATCTGCACGCCGACGGCCGCCACAGCGGCATTTTGTGCGTGCCCGGCAGCGTGGCCGGCGGCCAAGTGCGCGGCACGCCGCTGCTGCGCATGGACGGGCAGGCGGTGTTCAAGCTTGCTGTCGGGGTGCTGGAGGAGGCCGCCCGCGCCGTGCTGGCCAAGGCCGGGATCGAGGCCAGCGCGGTCGATTGGCTGATCCCGCACCAGGCCAACATCCGCATCATGCAGGGCACGGCGCGCAAGCTCAAGCTGGGCATGGACAAGGTGATTGTGACCGTGCACGAGCACGGCAACACCTCGGCCGCCTCGATCCCGCTGGCGCTGGACCATGGCGTGCGTTCGGGCCGGGTGCGCCCGGGGCAGCTGCTGCTGCTCGAAGGGGTGGGCGGTGGGTTCACTTGGGGCGCGGTGTTGTTGCGCCTGTAGGGGGGCCATGGCTAGCCCACCAAGGCCCGACGGATTTCGACCCCATTCAACTCGCATCGACGGCCCCCCTACAGCCCCCATCAACAGCCCCCCTACAGCCCCCATCAACAGCCCCCAATCCAGACCCATTGACAGCCCAACTGGGCCCGCAAGGAGCGCTTACATGTCTGATTTTGCTTTCGTTTTCCCCGGCCAAGGCTCGCAGTCGGTGGGCATGCTCGACGCCTGGGGGCCGCACCCGGTGCTGGCCGATACCCTGCAAGAGGCCAGCGCCGCCTTGGGCGAGGATGTGGGGCAGCTGATCCAGCACGGCCCCAAAGAGGCGCTGGCACTGACCACCAACACCCAGCCGGTGATGCTGGTGGCCGGTGTGGCGGCGTGGCGCATCTGGCGCGCCGAGGGTGGCGCGGCGCCGGTGGCGCTCGCCGGCCATTCGCTGGGCGAGTATGCGGCGCTGGTGGCCGCCGGGGTGCTCACGCTGGCCCAGGCGGCGCCGCTGGTGCGGCTGCGCGCCCAGGCCATGCAAGACGCGGTGCCGGTGGGCGCCGGCGCCATGGCCGCCATTCTGGGCTTGGGCGCCGAACAGGTGCGCGCCGGCTGCGAGCAGGCCCAAGCCAGCTTTGGCCAAGGCAGCGCCGAGGTGGTGCAGGCGGTCAACTTCAACGACCCGGCGCAAACCGTGATTGCCGGCAGCAAGGCAGCGGTGGAGCGCGCCTGCGAGTTGCTCAAGACCAGCGGCGCCAAGCGCGCGCTGCCCTTGCCGGTGTCGGCCCCGTTCCATTCCAGCCTGATGCGCCCGGCGGCCGAGCGCCTGCGCGTGGCGCTGGAGCAGACGGCGTTTTTGCCGCCGCAAATCCCGGTGCTCAACAACATCGACGTGGCCTGCGAGACCGCCCCCGAGCGCATCCGCGACGCCCTGTACCGCCAGGCTTTTGGGCCGGTGCGCTGGGTCGAGTGCGTGCAGGCGCTCAAGGCGCGCGGCGTGCGCACGGTGGTCGAATGCGGCCCCGGCAAGGTGCTGGCCGGGCTGGTCAAGCGCATCGACCCCGAACTGGCCAGCGCCGCACTCTACGACCCGGCTACACTGGCGGCGTTGCGCGCCCAATTGGGCTAAATAGTTTGAAGGGCCAAGCGGGCATGACGGCGCGCCCGAGCCCAGCGCGCGCACCCACACCCATGCAGCGACACAACCCATGAGCGAAACCACCAACAGCCCCCCCTCCGCCTCCGTGCCAGCGGCCGCGCCGAGCACCGCCAACAGCCACAGCAGCGCCCAAGTCGCCCTCGTCACCGGGGCCACGCGCGGCATCGGCGCGGCGATTGCGCTCGAGTTGGCGCGGCGCGGTTACAGCGTCATCGGCAGCGCAACCAGCGACGATGGCGCCGCCAAAATCAGCCAAGCGCTGGCGGCGCACCCCGGATGCCGCGGCGTGCGGCTCGACGTCAACGACGCCGCCGCCGCCGAGGCCCTGATCGATGCCATCGTCAAAGAACACGGTGCGCTGCACGTGCTGGTCAACAACGCCGGCATCACGCGCGACACGCTCGCCATGCGCCTCAAAGACGAAGACTGGGACGCGGTGCTCGACACCAACCTCAAGGCCGTGTTTCGCCTGTGCCGCGCCATCATCCGCCCGATGATGAAGCAGCGCTGGGGCCGCATCATCAACATCACCAGCGTGGTCGGGGCCAGCGGCAACGCCGGGCAAGCCAACTACGCCGCGTCCAAGGCCGGTGTCGCGGGCCTGACGCGCGCGCTGGCGCGCGAGCTCGGCAGCCGCCAGATCACGGTCAACTGCGTGGCGCCGGGCTTCATCGAAACCGACATGACCGCCGCCCTGAGCGAGGCCCAGCAGCAGGCGTTGCTGGGCCAGATTCCGCTCGGGCACTTGGGCAAACCGGCCGATGTGGCGCAGGCCGTGGCCTTCTTGGCCAGCGCGCAGGCGAGCTACATCACCGGGCAGGAGCTGCACGTCAACGGCGGCATGCTGATGCCCTGATTTGGCCCCGCTGCCCACTTGCGCTAACATCGGCCCCCTAGACCCAGCGCGTTGCGTGGCCGCACCCCGTTGTTTAGCACCCTAAACCACCCCGGCTAGAATGCCGGTCTTGCATTTCAACCACCCACAGAGGGAACTATGAGCGACATCGAAGCACGTGTGAAGAAAATCATCGCCGAACAACTCGGCGTGGAAGAGTCCCAGGTCACCAACGAAAAAGCCTTCGTGGCCGATCTGGGTGCCGACTCGCTCGACACCGTGGAACTGGTCATGGCCCTAGAAGACGAGTTCGGGATCGAGATCCCGGACGAAGACGCCGAAAAAATCACCACCGTTCAGCACGCCGTCGATTACGCGCTGGCGCATCAGAAAGGCTGAGTTGCCTATGAGCCGCCGTCGCGTCGTCGTGACCGGTCTGGGCTGCGTCAGCCCCGTGGGCAACACGGTGCCCGAGGCGTGGGCCAGCGTGCTCGCAGGCCGCTCCGGCATCGGTCCCATCAGCAAGTTCGATGCCTCTGCCTTTGCCTGCCAAATCGCAGGCGAAGTGCGCGGCTTCGACCTCGAAGCCTACATGAGCGCCAAAGAAGGGCGCACCATGGACACCTTCATCCACTACGGCATCGCCGCCGCCGCGCAGGCCGTGGCCGACGCCGGCTTGCCCACCGGGGCAGATCTGGATGAGGAGCAAGCCTGCCGCATCGGCTGCGTGATCGGTTCGGGCATCGGCGGGCTGCCGCTGATCGAGCAGACCCACGCCGACCTGATGCAGCGCGGGCCGCGCCGCATTTCGCCCTTTTTCGTCCCGGCCTCGATCACCAACATGATCTCGGGCCACGTGTCGATGCGTTTTGGCTTCAAGGGTCCCAACCTCGCGGTCGTTACGGCCTGCACCACCGGCTTGCACTGCATCGGTGAGGCGGCACGCAAGATCGAATACGGCGACGCCGACGTGGTGGTGGCCGGCGGCTCCGAGGCCACCGTGTCGCCGCTGGGCATCGGCGGCTTTGCGGCCATGCGCGCGCTCTCGACCCGCAACGACGATCCCACCGCCGCCTCGCGCCCTTGGGATCGGGGGCGCGACGGCTTCGTGCTCGGCGAAGGGGCAGGCGTGCTGGTGCTCGAAGCCTACGAGCACGCCCTTGCCCGCGGCGCCAAAATTTACGCCGAAGTGGCGGGTTACGGCATGAGCGCCGATGCCGGCCACATGACCGCCCCCAACATGGACGGCCCGCGCCGCGCCATGCTGTCGGCGCTGCGCAACGCCGGCCTCAACCCCGACCAGGTGGACTACCTCAACGCCCACGGCACCTCCACGCCGCTGGGTGACATCAACGAGAGCAACGCCATCAAGGCGGCGCTGGGCGACCATGCGCGCCAGGTGCTGATCAGCTCCACCAAGTCCATGACCGGGCACCTGCTCGGTGGCGCTGGCGGGGTCGAGAGCGTGTTCACGGTGCTGGCGCTGCACCACCAAGTGGCCCCCCCGACCATCAACCTGCACGAGCCCGACCCCGAGTGCGACCTCGATTACTGCGCCCACACGGCGCGCGAGCGCAAGATCGACGTGGCCCTGAAGAACAACTTCGGCTTCGGCGGCACCAACGGTTCGCTGGTGTTCAAGCGCATCTGATGGGCTTTCGTTCGTGCTTGGCTTGATGCGGCGCCGTCTGGTGTAGGCGGCGGCATCCCCATTTGCCGCCGATTCATCGACCACCGCGTCCTTCATAAGCACCCCCGCCATGCAAGGCCCGCCTGCGGTCTCTTACCCCGTCGGGGCGCCCAAGGCCGAATACGTGGCGCTGGCTGGGCTGGCGCTGGCGTGGGCTGCGGGTTTGTTGCTTTGGCTGACGCTGGCCCCCGCGCACGTGGCGCCACCGGCCTGGTGGGTCAGCTTGGCTGTGGGTGTCGCGCTGCTGGCTTGGTGCCTGTGGCGCTTGCGCCAGCCGGTGCAAGGCGAGCTGGTGTGGGAGCCCGTGCCGCCCGGTGCGCGTAACCGCAGCCCCGGTGCGCGCGGACAGTGGCGCTGGTTTAGCCCCGCGTGGCGGCGTGGCCTCGAGCTGACCGAGTTGCGCTGCGTGCTCGATCTGCAGGGCCTGCTGCTGTTGCATTGGCACAGCGCCAGCGGCCTGCGCGGCTGGGTCTGGCTCGAGCGCAGCCAAAACCCGGGGCAATGGCAGGCACTTCGCGCCGCTGTGCACCATCAGCGCCAACCCTGAGAGGCCGAGTGCTGCACAAACTTACAAATGCGCCAGCGCTTGCGCGCACCTTGGGGCCAAACCAGAGCAGCGATCGGGTATATTGACTCGCCCTCACCGATCACCATGACCGAACTCGAATCCCTCCCCGTTAACGCCGATTTGTTGCTGGTGCAGCGCACGCTGGCCGGGGATCAACGCGCCTACGGTTTGCTGGTGGTCAAATACCAGCGCCGCGTCGAGCGCCTGATCGGGCGCATGGTGCGCGACTCCGACTTGGTGCAGGACATCGCGCAAGAGACCTTTATCCGTGCCTACCGGGCGCTGGGCCAGTTTCGCGGCGAGGCCCAGTTTTACACCTGGCTGTATCGGATCGCGGTCAACACCGCCAAAAAACAGCTCATGGAGCTCAAGCGCGACCCGGTGGTGCTGATGAGTTCGCTGATGCGCAACGAAGACGATGAAACTTCCGCACCAGAACTCGAACTAAATGGGCAAGTAGCCGATGCCGAAACGCCCGAGTCGTTGCTGGCGAGCAAAGAAATCGCCCAAGCCGTGAACGACGCGATGGAGGCGCTGCCCAAAGAATTGGGGCAGGCCATTGCCCTGCGCGAGATCGAAGGCCTCAGCTACGAGGAAATTGCGCAAGCGCTGGACTGCCCCATCGGCACGGTGCGCTCGCGCATTTTCCGCGCCCGCGAAGCCATTTCGGCGCGCATCAAGCCCATGCTGGAGCGCCAGTCGGGCAAGCGCTGGTGAAGCGGCCAACCCTGAATGTGAAAGCGCAGTACCATGCAGACCATGCCCCGCTCCAACGCCCACAAGGCCGAGCACCCCGCCCAAGCCGACGCGCTCAACCCAGCTGGCCCGACGGGCTCTGGCGCCGCAAACGCGGCGGCGCCAGATGCCGACCCAGTAACCGCGCGCGAATGGTTGTCGGTCTTGGTGGACGGCGAGTGCCCGCCCGAGCGCGTGGCCCAGGCCCTCGCCACGCCGGGGCGCCAGCGGCCCGTACTGGGCGCTGAGCGCGGTTCTGATCTCGATACCGCTCTTGATGCCGAGCTCGATGCCGCTCTCGACGCCGACCTGTGTGCCGACTGGTCGCTGCACCACTGGATCGGCGAGGCGCTGCGCGGTGAGCCGGCGCACCCGCCCGCCAGCCCAGACTTTGCCAATGCCGTGTTGGCGCGCCTAGCCGCCGAGCCGGCCCCCGCCTGGAACCCGATTGCGGCGGCGCCCCAGCAGCCCGCAGCACACGTGCAACCCGAAACGAGCCCGCAGCCCCAAGCGCCCATCCAGCCCGAGCAACCCCGCGCGCAGCAACCCGCTGTGCCGCTGCCTACCGCCCAGCACGCCGCCAACGACGCCGTGTTTCGCTGGAAAATGGTGTCCGGATTGGCCTCGGTGGCGGCGGTGGCTGCCCTGTCGTGGTCGTTGCTGCCCGGTGCCGCCACCCCAGACGCCGGCCAGCAATGGGCGCAATCCCCGGCCCCATTGCAGGTGTCTGCCACCGACCCTGCTGCGCAGCCCGCCGATTTGCAGGCTGTGGCCACTGCCCACGGTTTGGTCTGGCGCGACCCGCAGTTCGAGGCCCTGATGGCGGCGCACCGCCACCACGGCAGCCTCAACGCCTTGCACGTGCCGGTGGGCTTCATGCGCAACGCCACCTACGATCGGCCCGCTAATTGATGAACATGCACCGCGTTTTAGATTCAAGGGCGGCAGAATTTTCGCGTCGGACCGTTGCTTTGTGGCTGGCTCTGGGTGCATCTGCGGTGTACGCGCAGAGCGCGGCGCCCACAGCGGCTGCACCCCAAGCCAACGCCCCCGCCAGCAGTGCCAGTCCGGGCAACGCCGCGCAGCAGCAGTCGGTTCTGCACTGGCTCGAGCGCCTGCACATGGCCACGCGCAACCGCTCGTACACGGGCACCTTTGTGTTTTCCAACGGCACCGAAATCGCCTCTTCCAAAATCTGGCACGTGTGCGATGGGCGCCAGCAGCTGGAGCGCATCGAGGCCTTGACTGGTGCGCCGCGCATCACCATGCGGCGCAACGACGAAGTGGCGATTTTTTTCCCGGTCCAAAAGCTGGTGCACAAAGACCGGCGCGACGCCCTGCGCCAGTTCCCCGATTGGCTGCGCCCGACCAACCCGCGCATCGACTCGTTTTACAGCGTGCGCGTGGTCGGCAGCGAGCGCGTAGCGGGGCTGGAGGCCACGGTGGTGGACTTTGTCGCCGCCGACGGGCTGCGCTTTGGCTACCGCGTCTGGTCTGAGCAGCGCACCGGCTTGATGCTCAAAATGCAAACCCGCAGCCCCCAAGGGCGCGTGCTGGAGCAGGTGGCGTTTACCGAGCTGCAGCTCGATGCCCCTGTGCGCCTTGAGCTGTTGGCGCGCCAGTTTGAGCAGACCAACGGCTACCGCATCGTGCATTCGGTGCAACGCCCCAGCACGGCACTCGATCAGCGCTGGCGCATGCGCCACGATGTGCCCGGTTTTCAACCCATGGTATTCAATCTGCGACAGGATCCGAACGCCGCCCCGATTGCCCAGTGGGTTTTTTCGGACGGCTTGGCGTCGGTGTCGCTGTTCATTGAAACCTTCAACCCGCAGCGGCACACGCGCGAGTCGGTGCAGGCTGAAGGCGCCACCCATTCGTTGACGCGCCGTGTGGGCGATCATTGGGTGACTGCGATGGGCGAGGTGCCGCCCGAGACGCTGTTGTTGCACATCCAAGCGCTCGAGCGGCTGCGCTGAGGCTTGAATATCCGCTGTGGCACCCCCATTCTTAGGCGCTGCACCGCGATTTGCCGCATCTGGGGCAAAATGAACCAGCCCTGACCGACGGAGTACCCCCTACCATGAAGATCCTTACCCAAAGCACCCGGCGTTACTTGGCAGCCAGCGCGGCTGCACTCGGTTTGGTGGCCGTGTTGTGGCTGGCGCAGTCACAGACGGTGGAGGCGCAGCCTGGCACGCCCGTTGCCTCCGGCACCTCAAGCGGCCCGCTGCCCTTGGGTGCCATGGCGCAGGCCGTGCCCGCACGCAGCGCAGCTACCGTGGTCCCAGCCAGTGCCCCCCCGGTGGAGGTGCGCGGCCTGCCCGATTTCACGGTGCTGGCCGATCTGGTCGGGCCGGCGGTGGTCAACATCCGCACCGTGGAGCGCGTGCGCCGCGGCGGCTCGCCCGAAGACCAAATGCAGGAGTTCTTTCGCCGCTTTGGCATCCCGCTGCCCCCCGGCATGTCACCGCGCGGCCCCCAAGGCCCGCAAGACGGGCCCGAGATCGAGCGCCCGCGTGGCGTCGGTTCGGGCTTCATCCTCACGCCCGACGGCTTCATCCTCACCAACGCGCACGTGGTCGAGGGCGCCAGCGAGGTCGTGGTGACGCTCAACGACGAGCGCGAATTCACCGCCCGCGTGGTCGGGTCCGACCGGCGCACCGACGTGGCGGTGGTCAAAATCGAGGCCACCCGGCTGCCCACGGTGCGCATCGGCGACGTGACGCGGCTGCGCGTGGGCGAGTGGGTCATGGCCATCGGTTCGCCCTTTGGGCTTGAAAACACCGTCACCGCCGGCATTGTCAGCGCCAAGCAGCGCGAAACAGGCGAGTTCCTGCCCTTCATCCAGACCGACGTGGCCATCAACCCCGGCAACTCGGGCGGGCCCCTGATCAACATGCGTGGCGAGGTGGTGGGCATCAACAGCATGATCTACAGCCGCTCGGGCGGCTTTCAGGGCATCTCCTTTGCCATTCCGATCGACGAAGCGATGGTGGTTGCCGACCAGCTGCGCGCCACCGGCCGCGTCACGCGCGGGCGCATCGGCGTAGCGATCGCCGCCGTGGACCGCGAGACGGCCGAAGCGCTGCGCCTGCAGCGCGCCACCGGGGCCTTGATCCGGGGCGTGGAAAACAACTCGCCGGCGGCTCGCGGTGGTATCGAGCCCGGCGACGTGATTTTGAGTTTCGATGGCAAAGCGGTAGAACGCTCGACCGACCTGCCGCGCATCGTGGCCGGCACCGCGCCCGGCTCCCGGGTGCCGGTGCGGGTGTGGCGCCAAGGGGCCGAGCGCACCCTGACCGTGACCGTGGCGGCCTTTGAGGACGAACGCACCGCCCGCGCCGGCGAGCGCGACGCCGAGCCACCTACAGCCACCCCGGCGGCGCAGCGCCTGGGCCTGAACTTGCGCGAGGCCACGGCGGCCGAGCGGCGCAGCCTGCGCATCGACGGCGGGGTCTGGGTGGCGGCGGCCAGCGGCGCGGCGGCTCGGGCCGGCCTGCAAGCCGAGGACGTGATTTTGGCCGTTGGCAACCGCCCGGTGGCCAGCGTGCGCGAGTTCGAGGCCGCTGCCGCTGCCGTGCCCCAGAACCGCCCCGTGCACGTGCTGGTGCGCCGCGGCGACTGGACCCAATACGCCATCATCCGCCCGTAACGTAAAATGGCGGGTTGACCTGCCCCTTTTGCAGCAGGCCTCGGGCGCGCCAGCCAGTGCGCGCCCGTTTTGTTTGCCCCTTTCATGAAGCACATCCGCAATTTTTCCATCATCGCCCACATCGACCACGGCAAAAGCACGTTGGCCGACCGCTTGATCGCCCGCTGCGGCGGCTTGAGCGACCGCGAAATGAGCGCCCAAGTGCTCGATTCGATGGATTTGGAAAAAGAGCGCGGCATCACCATCAAGGCGCAGACGGCGGCGCTGCAATACACCGCGCGCGACGGCCAAACCTACAACCTGAACCTGATCGACACCCCCGGGCACGTCGATTTCTCTTACGAAGTCAGCCGCTCGCTCAGCGCCTGCGAGGGCGCGCTGCTGGTGGTCGATGCCAGCCAAGGGGTGGAGGCGCAAACGGTGGCCAACTGCTACACCGCGCTCGAGCTCGGCGTGGAGGTGCTGCCGGTGCTCAACAAAATGGACCTGCCGCAGGCCGACCCGGACGCGGCGCGGCAAGAGATCGAGGAGGTGATCGGCATCGACGCCACCGAGGCCATCCCCTGCTCGGCCAAAACCGGCATGGGCATCGACGAGATTTTGGAGCTGGTGGTGGCCAAGGTGCCGCCGCCGCGCGGCCAGCCCGAGGCGGCCTTGCGCGCCATGATCATCGACTCGTGGTTCGACAACTACGTCGGCGTGGTGATGCTGGTGCGGGTGGTCGATGGCCGCCTGAACCGCGGCGACCGCATCAAGCTCATGGCCACGGGCGCAGTCTATAGCAGCGAGAAGCTGGGCGTGTTCACCCCCGCCAACCAGCCGCGCCAGGCGTTGTGTGCCGGCGAGGTGGGTTATGTGATCGCCGGCATCCGCGAGCTCAAGGCGGCCAAGGTGGGCGACACGCTCACCGCCATCAAGAGCAGCAGCGGCGCCAACCTGCAACTGGCCACCGAGCCGCTGCCGGGCTTCAAAGAGGTGCAGCCGCAGGTTTTTGCCGGCCTGTACCCGAGCGAAGCCAGCGAATACGAGGAGCTGCGCGACGCGCTCGAAAAGTTGCAGCTCAACGACGCCGCGCTGCACTACGAGCCCGAAGTCTCGCAGGCGCTGGGTTTTGGTTTCCGCTGCGGTTTTCTGGGCCTGCTGCACATGGAAATCGTGCAAGAGCGGCTCGAGCGCGAATTCGACCAAGACCTGATCACCACCGCGCCCAGCGTGGTCTATCAGGTGCTGCGCGGCGATGGCGAGCTGCTGGAGATCGAAAACCCGGCCAAGATGCCCGAAGTCGGGCGCATCCAGGAAATCCGCGAGCCCATCGTCACCGTGCACCTGTACATGCCGCAAGAGTACGTGGGCGCGGTCATGACGCTGGCGAACCAGAAGCGCGGCGTGCAGCTCAACATGGCTTACCACGGCAAGCAGGTCATGCTCACCTACGAGCTGCCGCTGGGCGAGATTGTGCTCGACTTCTTTGACAAGCTCAAATCGGTCAGCCGCGGCTACGCCAGCATGGACTACGAGTTCAAAGAGTACCGCGCCTCTGACGTGGTCAAGGTGGACATCATGCTCAACGGCGACAAGGTCGATGCGCTGTCGATCATCGTGCACCGCAGCCAGTCGCAGTTTCGCGCGCGCGCGGTGGTGGCCAAGATGCGCGAGATCATCAGCCGCCAGCAGTTCGACGTCGCCATTCAGGCGGCCATCGGGGCCAACATCATCGCCCGCGAAACGGTCAAGGCGCTGCGCAAAAACGTGATCGCCAAATGCTACGGCGGCGACATCTCGCGCAAACGCAAGCTGCTCGAAAAACAAAAAGCGGGCAAAAAACGCATGAAACAGATCGGTTCGGTCGAGGTGCCGCAAGAGGCGTTTCTGGCCATTTTGCAGGTGGACGAATGAGCCGGGAATCGAGCATGGCCGCCCTCACCGGGGTGGTGCTGGCGGCCTTTGGTGGCTACGGGCTGGCCTGGTACCTGGGGCTGGTGCAGGGCAATTTTTCGCTGCTGCTGCTGCTGGCCACGGCGGTGACCGGGGTTTATTGGGTGGCCGAGCGCTGGCATTTTTTGCCCCAGCGCCGCGCCGCCGCGCAGCGCTTCGAGGCCGAACACCAGCGCCGCATGGCCGAGTTTGAGCGGCTGGGAATCAAGGGCGATAACGTCGATGTCGAGGCGGCGCGGCACAAACTCCTGTTGCAGCCGTGGTGGCTGGATTGGACCGCCGGGCTGTTTCCGGTGATTTTGATCGTCTTTTTGCTGCGCTCGTTTTTGTTTGAGCCGTTCAAAATCCCCTCGGGCTCGATGCTGCCCACGCTGCACGTGGGCGATCTGATCTTGGTCAACAAATTCCACTACGGCGTGCGCCTGCCGGTGATCCACACCAAAATCCTGCCCAACAACCCCCCCGCGCGCGGCGACGTGATGGTGTTTCGCTTCCCG
Organism: Serpentinimonas sp. SSL01; assembly: GCF_056323735.1. Lineage (NCBI taxonomy): Bacteria > Pseudomonadati > Pseudomonadota > Betaproteobacteria > Burkholderiales > Comamonadaceae > Serpentinimonas > Serpentinimonas sp. SSL01. The sequence goes on along the minus strand of NZ_CM150487.1, from coordinate 1,716,427 downwards.
CCGCAGCCCAACCTAGACTACATCAAGCGCGTGGTGGCCGTGCCCGGCGACGAAGTGGCCTTCCTCGACAAGCGCCTGTCGATCAACGGCGTCGAGGTGCCGCGCGAGGCGCTGCCGCAGTTCTTCGACCCAGAATCGATGCGCTTCTCGCTGCAATACGCCGAGACCCTGGGCGAGCGCCGCTTTCGCACCCTCAACGATGCTGACCGCCCGGCCTTTATCCCCGCTGTGGGCGATTTTCCGCACCGCGAGCTGTGCCGCTACACCATCGAGGGCGTGACCTGCACCGTGCCGGCAGGGCACTTTTTCGTGCTCGGCGACAACCGCGACAACTCGCTCGATTCGCGCTTCTGGGGCTTTGTGCCCGAGGCCAACATCGTCGGCAAGGCTTTTTTCGTTTGGATGAATTTTGGCGATTTGAGCCGCATCGGGGGCTTTGAGTGAACCCGGCGCGCGGCGATTGATTAAGATGCACCTTTTGCATGGCAATGGAGTCGGCTCATGAAGCGTCAGCAGCGTGGGGTCAGTTTTCTGGGTATCGTCCTGATCGGGGTCGTGGTGGCGGCGCTGGCGGTTCTGACCGCGCGGGTGGTGCCCACGGTGATCGAATTCCAGTCGATTCAGCGCGCCGTGCAGCAAGCCGCGCTTACCGGGCAGACTCCGGCGGAGGTGCGCACGGCCTTTGAGCGCACGCGCACGGTGGGCTATTTCGACGCCGTCACGGGCGCTGATCTGGTCATCACGCGCACCAACGACCGCCTGCTGGTGGAGTTTGCCTACGACGAGGAAATCCACCTGTTTGGGCCGGCTTACCTGGTGCTCAAATACCGGGGAAGCAGCCACTGATGCCCGCCAGCGACACGGGTGCGGAGACCCCAGCGCCCCCGGCTGCCCAAACTGCCCCGGCGGCGCTGCTGGCGCTGCAAGAGCGCATCGGGCACCGCTTCACCGACCCCGCCTTGCTGCTGCGCGCCCTCACGCACCGCAGCTTTGCCGCCGAACACAACGAGCGCCTCGAGCTGCTGGGCGACTCGGTGCTCAGCTTGGCCGTCACCACCTTGCTCTACCAGCACCTAGACAGCCACAACGAGGGCGAGCTGTCGCGCACCCGCGCCAACCTGGTCAAGCAAGACACGCTGCACCGGCTGGCGCTGGCGCTGGGCTTGCCTGAGCTGCTGCGCCTAGGCGAGGGCGAGGCGCGCTCCGGGGGCCGCCAGCGGGCCTCGATTTTGGCCGACGCGCTCGAGGCGCTGCTGGGTGCTGTGTACCTCGACGCCGGCTTTGCCGCTGCCGAGGCGCTGGTCCGCCGCTTGTATGCGGGCATCGACCTGCGTCCGGGCCAAGGCGCGCACGGCAAAGACGCCAAAACCGCCCTGCAAGAGTGGTTGCAGGGGCGCAAAATGCAGCTGCCGCTCTACACCGTGGCGGCGACGCGCGGCCAAGCGCACCTGCAGACCTTCGAGGTGCAGTGCCAGATCAACGAGACCGGCCAGAGCGCGCGCGGCCAGGGCAGCTCGCGCCGCGCCGCCGAGCAGGCCGCTGCCGCGCAGCTGCTGCAACAACTCCAAAACACCAAGCCATGAAACCCAGCAAGCCCCCAGCCCAAACGCCAGATTCAGCCCCAGCCACCACTGGCGAGCCCCAGAGCGCCGCTGAACTCGAGGCCATGCTGGCGCAGGCTTTGGGCAAGCTGCCCAAGGCTGCGGCGGCCCCAGACCCGGCTGCCGCTCTTGCCAATCAACCGCCAATGCCGGGCGGTGTGGCCGCGGAGGGTGTGGCTGGAGCAGCGGCAGAGGGATCGGCAGACGCAGCGCCAGACGCCTTCGCCCCGGCTGCCAGCGCGGGTGTGGAGGCGCCGCGCCGCTGCGGGCTGGTGGCCATCGTCGGGCGGCCCAATGTGGGCAAATCGACGCTGCTCAACGCGCTGGTCGGGCAAAAGGTGAGCATCACCTCGGCCAAGGCGCAGACCACGCGCCACCGCATCACCGGCGTGCTCACGCAAGGGGCGAGCCAGTTCGTGTTCGTCGATACCCCCGGCTTCCAGACCCGGCATGGCAACGCGCTCAACCGCAGCCTCAACAAAACCGTGCTCGGCACCGTGGCCGACGTCGATCTGATCGTGTTCGTGCTCGAGGCCGGGCGCTTTGGGCCCGCCGACGCGCAGGTGCTGGCGCTGCTGCCGCCGCAGGTGCCCACGCTGCTGCTGGCCAACAAGCTCGACGCCGTGGCCAACCGCGCCGACTTGGCGCCGTGGCTGTTGCAGATGCAGCAGCGCCACGCTTTTGCTGAATACGTGCCGATGTCGGCCAAGAGCGCGCGCGACGTGCAGCGCCTGCTGGCGATCGTAGAAAAATACCTGCCGCAGCAAGATTGGCTGCACGAAGCCGACGCCCTGACCGACCGCAGCGAGCGCTTCATGGCGGCCGAAATGGTGCGCGAAAAGCTCTTCAGACTCACCGGCGACGAGCTGCCCTACACCAGCACGGTGCTGATCGACCAGTTCGAGCAAGAGGGCACGCTGCGCCGTATCGCCGCCACCATCGTGGTCGAGCGCGAGGGGCACAAGGGCATGGTGATCGGCGAGGGCGGCGAAAAGCTCAAGCGCATCGGCAGCGAAGCGCGCCAAGAGCTAGAAAAACTCTGGGACTGCAAGGTGTTTTTGCAGCTGTGGGTCAAGGTGCGTTCGGGCTGGGCCGACAACGAGGCCCGCGTACGCTCCTTCGGTTACGAGTGAGCGCCGCCATGGCGCGCGCGGCGGCGGCCAAGGCCAGCCGTGTGCACGAGGAACCGGCCTTTGTGCTGCACCGCCACGACTGGAGCGAGTCGAGCCTGATCCTCGAGGTGTTCAGCCGCCACCACGGCCGCGTGGCGCTGGTGGCCAAGGGCGTGAAGCGCCCGACTTCGCAGTTTCGCTCGGTGCTGCTGGCGCTGTGGCCGCTGCGCCTGAGCTGGGGCGGCGCGACCGAGGTGCGCACCCTCAAGGCCGCACACTGGCCGGGCGGGCAGCTGCTGCCCCCCGGCGAGGCCTTGCTGGCGGGCTACTACCTCAACGAGCTGCTGCTCAAGCTGCTGGCGCGCGAAGACCCGCACCCGGCGCTGTTCGACCACTACGCGCAGGCGCTGGCCCTGCTGGCCGCCGGCGCGCCGCAGGCCGGGGTGCTGCGCGCTTTCGAGCTGCTGCTGCTGGGCGAGCTGGGCTGGTTGCCGGCCTTGGACCACGACAGCGCCAGCCTGCAGCCGCTGCGGCCCGAAGGGCGCTACCTGTTGCAGGCGCAGGGCGGCTTGCGCGAGGTGGCGCCGCCGGATGGCGGGCAGCTCGAGGGGCTGGATGGGGTGGTGGCACAGGAGCGGACGCAGGAGCAGCGGGTGCAAGAGCGGGTGCAGGAGGAGGGCCGTGCTTCCCCCAATGCCCCCGCCGCCAGTGCCGATTCCGCTGCCGCTGCGTGCAGCGCAGACTATTGGCTGGCGCTGCACGCGGCCTTGCAGGCAGAAACGGTGTGGCCGGCGCTGCTGCCGCTGTGCCAGCAAGACCGCAGCGGGGCCTTGCGGCGCCAGTTGCGCGCCGCCTTGCACTACCATAGCGGGGTGCGCGAGTTCCAGACCCGGCGCTGGGTGCAGCAGGTGCAGCGCTTGGCGGGCCACCGGGTAGCGCTGCCCGGATGAGCCCTGCACGATGCCCTGCCCAAACCCCACAGCAAATCTGTATTCAGCCCGTGCGGTGCGGCCCTGGTGCCGTTGAGGGCTTGAGCCGCTGCTCATTTTTTCATTTCTCATTCCTTTTTGCCGATTGCCCCATGCGCCCTGCTGCCAGCCCCACGCCTTGCGCCTTGTCGGTCAACCTGAACAAGGTGGCGCTGCTGCGCAACAGCCGGCACCTAGGCATCCCGAGCGTGCCGCGCGCCGCGCTGGCCTGCCTGCAAGCCGGGGCGCACGGCATCACCGTGCACCCGCGGCCCGACGAGCGCCACATCCGCCGCCACGATGTGTTTGAGCTCGCCGAACTGCTGCAAGCCTGGCCGCAGCGCGAATACAACATCGAGGGCAACCCCTTTCACAACCTGCTCGAGGTGGCGCGCGAGTTGCGCGCGCGCGGCCTGCCGCTGCACCAGCTCACCTTCGTGCCCGACAGCGTGGGCCAGTACACCAGCGACCACGGTTGGAGCCTGCCAGCCGACGCCGAGCGGCTGCGCCCGGTGATCGCGCAGGCGCAGGCGCTGGGCGCGCGCGTGAGCCTGTTCATGGACGCCGAGCCCGAGCAGATGGCGGCCGCCCGCGCCCTCGGGGCCGACCGGGTCGAGCTCTACACCGAGCCCTATGCGGCGGCGCACTCAGCCGCTGACTGCCCGCTCGATGGCAAGGCTAGCACCGCGCTGCAGGCGCAGCTGCAGCGCTACGCCGCCGCCGCCCAAGCCGCCTTGGATGTCGGGCTGGGCGTGAACGCCGGCCACGACCTGAACCGCGCCAACCTGAGCGATTTTTTGCGCCAGGTGCCCGGCGTGCGCGAAGTCTCGATCGGCCACGCCCTGATCGCCGACGCGCTCGAGCTCGGCTACAGCGCCACGGTGTGCGATTACCTGCGCTGCATCGAGGAGGCCGCCGCCAGCCCAGCCACCCCCCGGCCATGATCTACGGCATCGGCACCGACGTCTGCGATATCCGGCGCATCGGCGCTGCGCTGGCACGCCACGGGCCGCGCTTTGCCCAGCGCGTGCTCGGACCGCACGAGCTGGTCATCTGGCAACAGCGCAGCGCGCGCAGTCCCGAGCGCGGCCTGCGCTACTTGGCCACGCGCTTTAGCGCCAAAGAAGCCTTCAGCAAAGCCATCGGCTTGGGGCTGCACCTGCCCATGCGCTGGCGCGATTGCGAAATCTTGAACCTGCCCAGCGGCCAGCCCAGTGTGCAGCTGCAAGGCGCCCTCAACGACTGGTTTGCGGCGCGCGCCCTGCGCGCCCACGTGACTTTAAGCGACGAAACCGACTATGCCACCAGCTTCGTGGTGGTGGAGCACAACCCATGCAACACGCCCCCCTGATCATCGACGTCGCCGGTACCCGGCTCAACAAAACCGAGCGCCAGCGCCTTGCACACCCACTGGTGGGCGGTGTGATTTTGTTTGGCCGCAACTGGGAGAGCCGCGCCCAACTCGCCAAGCTGTGCCGGCAGATCAAAAAAGTGCGCCCCGACTTGTTGATCTGCGTCGATCACGAAGGCGGCCGCGTGCAGCGCTTTCGCAGCGACGGCTTTACGCACCTGCCGCCCATGCGCGCGCTGGGGCAGATGTGGCTGGGTGAGGCGCCGCAGCCAGCCGGCGCCGCCGCGCTCGCCGCCTGCCGCGCCGCCACCGCTTGCGGCTACGTGCTGGCGGCCGAACTGCGTGCCTGCGGCGTCGATCTGAGCTTCACCCCGGTGCTGGACCTCGACCACGGCGGCAGCGCCGTGATCGGCGACCGCGCCTTGGGCGCCGATGCGCGCGTGGTCAGCGTGCTGGCTCAGGCGCTCATGCACGGCCTGCTGCAAGCGGGCATGCGCAACTGCGGCAAGCACTTTCCTGGCCACGGCTATGTGGCAGCCGATTCTCACCACGAGATTCCCGTGGATGAGCGCAGCCTCGAAGCCATCCTGGTGGCCGACGCCGCCCCCTACGGCTGGTTGCAAGCCAGCCTGGACGCCGTCATGCCCGCGCACGTGGTCTATAGCCAGGTGGATGCGCGCCCGGCCGGATTCTCAGCGCGCTGGATCGAGGGCATTTTGCGCCAGCAGCTGGGTTTTGGCGGCGCCGTGTTCAGCGACGACCTGAGCATGGCCGGGGCGCGCCGCCTCGACGGGCGCGAGATCGGCAGCACCGAGGCCGCGCTGGCCGCGCTGCACGCCGGCTGCGACCTGGTGCTGCTGTGCAACCAGAGCGTGGTGGACGACGGCGCGCCGATCGACGAACTCATCGACGGCCTGAGCCGCGCCCAGATCGAAGGCCGCTGGCAGCCCAGCGCCCTGAGCGAGCAGCGCCGCCTCGAGCTGCTGCCCGCTGCGCCCGCGCCGCTGTGGGACGAGCTGATGGTGAGCCCGCGCTACATGCAGGCGCTCAGCCTATTGCCCTGAGCCCTTGTAGCCCCGTATTCAACCCGCCTGCACCGCATCCGCGCTCTGGCGCTGCAGCATGGCCAGCAGGTTGGCTACCGTGGAGCGCAGCTCGCGCCGGTCGCAGATCAGGTCTAGGGCGCCTTTGTTGAGCAAAAACTCGGCGCGCTGAAAGCCCTCGGGCAGCTTGACGCGCACCGTGCTTTCGATCACCCGCGGGCCGGCAAAGCCGATCAGCGCCTTGGGCTCGGCGATCACCACGTCGCCGACAAAGGCGAAGCCGGCGCTGACGCCGCCCATGGTCGGGTCGGTGAGCACGCTGAGGTAGGGCAGGCCCTTTTTGGCCAGCCGCGTCAGGGCGGCGTTGGTCTTGGCCATCTGCATGAGGCTGAGCAGCCCCTCTTGCATGCGCGCGCCGCCGGTGGCGGTAAAGCAGACGAAGGGCACTTTTTGCTCGATCGCCGTCTCGACACCGCGCACGAAGCGCTCGCCCACCACCGAGCCCATCGAGCCGCCCATGAAGTCGAACTCGAAACACGCCGCGACCAGATCTAGCCCCTGCACCGCGCCGCCGATGACGATCAGGGCGTCGGTCTCGCCGGTGGCCTCCAGCGCCTCTTTGAGCCGCTCGGGGTATTTGCGGCTGTCCTTGAACTTGAGCGCATCGACGGGCAGCACCTCTTGCCCGATTTCGTAGCGGCCTTCGGCATCCAAAAAGGCGTTGAGGCGCGCGCGCGCCCCGATGCGGTGGTGGTGCGCGCAGTGCGGGCAGACGTTGAGGTTTTTCTCGAGGTCGCTTTTGTAGAGCACGGCCTCGCAGCTGGGGCACTTGAGCCACAGCCCCTCGGGCATGCTGCGGCGCTCGGCCGGGTCGGCGCGCTTGATTTTGGGCGGGAGCAGTTTTTCGAGCCAGGACATGCGGGTTTTCCTTGCTGATCTGGGGGCTACGACGGCGCTGATTATCCCCGATTGCCCGCCGGCGCAAGCGCGACAGGGCCGCCAGCGCCGCCGCCCTCGAGTCCGTCGAGCGCCTGCCGCAGCTCGGCCATGAAGGCGCGGGCCACAGCCCCGGCCTGTTCGGGGGGCGCGCTGTCGAGCAACTGGATCAGCCGGGTGCCGATCACCACGGCGTCGGCGCTGCGGCCCACGGCGCAGGCGCTGGCGGCGTCGCGGATGCCAAAGCCCACGCCCACGGGGATGTGCACGTGCCGGCGGATGCGCGGCAGCATCGCCTCCACGGCGGCGGTGTCGAGGTGCCCGGCCCCGGTCACGCCCTTGAGCGACACGTAATAGACGTAGCCGCTGGCCACGCGCCCGACTTCGGCCATGCGCGCCTCGCTGCTGGTGGGGGCGAGCAAAAAGATCAGGTCCAGCCCCTGCGCCTTGAGGGCGGCGGCAAAGGCTTGGCATTCCTCGGGCGGGTAATCGACGATCAGCACGCCATCGACGCCGGCGGCAGCGGCGTCGCGCGCAAAGGCGCCAGCGCCGCGCTTGAGCTCGTAGCGCTCCACCGGATTGGCGTAGCCCATCAGCACCACGGGCGTGAGGCGGTCGTGGGTGCGAAAGGCGCGCACCATATCGAGCACCTGCACCAGCCCGACGCCGGCGCGCAGCGCCCGTTCGCCGGCTTGCTGGATCACTGGGCCGTCGGCCATCGGGTCGGAGAACGGCACGCCGAGCTCGATGATGTCGGCCCCGCCCTGCACCAGCGCCTGCATCAGGGCGGGCGTGCCGTCGGCCTGCGGGAAGCCCGCCGTCACGTAGGGGATGAGGGCTTTGCGGCGCTGGCTTTGCAGGCGGCTGAAGGTGGCATCGATGCGGCTCATGCGCTCACTCCGGCGAGTTCGGATACGGTGGCCAGGTCTTTGTCGCCGCGGCCCGAGAGGTTGACGAGGATCGATTGATCGGGGCGCAGGGTGGGGGCGAGCTCGAAGGCGTAGGCCAGCGCGTGGCTGGATTCGAGCGCCGGGATGATGCCCTCGTGGCGGCACAGGCGGTGGAAGGCGGCCAGCGCCTGCGCGTCGGTGATGCCCACATAGCTGGCGCGGCCGCTGTCTTTGAGCCAGGCGTGCTCAGGGCCGACGCCGGGGTAGTCCAGCCCGGCGCTGACGCTGTGGGTCTCGATGATCTGGCCGTCTTCGTCTTGCAACACGTAGCTGCGGTTGCCGTGCAGCACGCCGGGCAGCCCCTTTTGCAGCGAGGCGGCGTGGCGGCCGCTCTCGAGCCCTTCACCGGCGGCCTCGACGCCGATCAGGCGCGTGTGCGGGTGGTCGATGTAGGGGTGGAAAATCCCGATCGCGTTGCTGCCGCCGCCCACGCAGGCCAGCACCACATCGGGTTGCAATTCGGCGCCGTTGCCCGGCAGGCCGAGCTCGCGCAGCAGGGTGGGCATCTGCTGCAGGCATTCTTCGCCGATCACGCACTGGAAATCGCGCACCATCATCGGGTAGGGGTGCGGCCCGGCCACGGTGCCGATGAGGTAGAAGGTGTGCTCGACGTTCGTGACCCAGTCGCGCATGGCTTCGTTGAGCGCGTCTTTGAGGGTCTGGCTGCCCGACGTCACCGGCACCACGGTGGCGCCCAGCAGCTTCATGCGATAGACGTTGGGCAGCTGGCGCTTGAGGTCTTCGGCGCCCATATAAATCACGCACTCGAGCCCGTAGCGGGCGCAGATGGTGGCGGTGGCCACGCCGTGCTGGCCGGCGCCGGTCTCGGCGATGATGCGCGCTTTGCCCATGCGCCGCGCCAGCATGGCTTGGCCGATGACGTTGTTGATTTTGTGCGCGCCGGTGTGGTTGAGGTCTTCGCGCTTGAGGAAGATCTGCGCCCCGCCCAGCTCGCGGCTGGTGCGCGCCGCGTGGTAGATGGGTGAGGGCCGGCCGACGAAGTGCGCCAGTTCGTAGCGGAATTCGCGCTGGAACTCGGGATCGTGCTGGGTGCGGGCGTAGGCCTCGCGCAACTCGGACAGGGCGTGGGTGAGCGTTTCGCTGACAAAGCTGCCGCCGTAGGGGCCGAAGTGGCCGCTGGCGTCGGGTTGCTGGTAGGGGGGGCTGCTGGTGGGGGCTAGGGCGGTGGCGGTGGCGTTGGACATGACGGTGGGGATGTGAGGGGCTGGGGTGCGGCAAGGGCCGAGTCGGCCAAGCGCACAGCGGCGACGAAGCGGGCGATCAAATCGGGGCACTTGATGCCGCGCCCGGCCTCGACCCCGGAGCTCACATCAACCGCCCACGGGCGCAGTAGGCGCACGCCATCGGCCACGTTTGCAGGCGTGAGTCCACCAGACAAAACGAGGCGAGAGCTGGCGTTTAGTGCGGGGTGTGACCAATCGAATGCCGTCCAGTCAAAAGAATGCCCGGCGCCGCCGTAGCCCGGCACTTGGGCGTCGAGCAACAGCGCTTGTGCGCCAGCGTGTTGTTCGGCGTATTCTAGAAGATCGAAGCGCGCCGCGTCGGCACCCAGCGGAATGCGCGCTGCGCGCAGATAGGGCCGGCCTTGGGCCAGCGCCTGGCATTGGGCGGGCGATTCGTCGCCATGAAACTGCAGCAGCGCGTGGGGCACCTCTGCCAAACCGGCCTGCACCTCGGCGGCGCTGGGGTTGACGTAGAGCAGCACCGGCGTGATAAAGGGTGGCAGCAGCCGCGCCAGCGCGCCCGCCTGCGCCGGCGTGAGCGCGCGCACGCTGGGCGGGTAGAGCACGAAGCCCACGGCGTCGGCCCCGGCGGCGGTGGCGCAGTGCAGGTCAGACGGGCGGGTGAGGCCACAGATTTTGATGCGGGTGCGGTGTGGCATGGGACGGGCGCTATCTGCGGGGGTGGCAAAGGTGGGAGCAAAGATGGGAGCAAAGGTGGGAGCAGGCGGGGATGCAAGCGACAACTAGGGGCTTTGGGGCAACCAGTCCAGCCCCGCAACCCGGTCTGGCAGGCCCCAGTGCGGCGCATAGACCGGGCCCAGAAAATACAGCCCGTCGGGGGCGAAGGTGGGCGCAGCGACGGCGCGGCTGCGCGCCGCCAGCACGTCCGCGATCCAGTCGGGCGCGTGCAAACCCTGGCCCACGGCCAGCAGGCAGCCCATGAGGTTGCGCACCATGTGGTGCAAAAAGGCGTCGGCCTCGAACTCGAAGCGCCAGTAGGCGCCGTGGCGCGAAATATCGAGCCGGCGCAGGTGCTTGACGGGCGAGAGCGCCTGGCAGCTGGAGGCGCGAAAGCTCGTGAAGTCGTGTCGGCCCAGCAGGTGCGCCGCCGCCGCCTGCAGGTCGGGCAACGACAGTGGCCGAAACACCCAGCCGGCGCGGCCGTGTTCTAGGCTCGGGCGCACGGCCGATTCGAGCAGCACATAGACGTAACGCCGCGCCAGCGCACTGGCGCGGGCGTGAAAGGTGGCCGGCACCACCTGCGCCCACTGGATGGCGATGTCGGGCGGCAGGTAGCGGTTGCAGCCGCGCACCCAAGCGTGCAGCGGGCGCTCGATTGGGGTGTCGAAGTGCACCACCTGCATCAGGGCGTGCACGCCGGCGTCGGTGCGCCCGGCGCACAGGGTGCTCACGGCCGGGGCGGCGGTGAAGGTCGCCAGTGCGGCCTGCAAGTGGTCTTGCACCGTCTGGCCGCTGGCTTGGCTCTGCCAGCCCTGGTAGGCGCTGCCCGAGTAGCTGAGTCCGAGCGCGAGGCGCAAAGGCGTGGGCTTTCTGAAGGGGGGGGTGCCAGCGGGGACTTGGGGGCGCTTAGCCCAACTGCGCCAAAAAGGCCCGAGCCCGCTCTTTGAGCGCCCCGGTGGCCTCGGACTCGACTTCTTGCGCCAGCGAGCGCGCGCCGTCGGTATCGCCGATGGCGTCGAACTCTTGCGCCAGCGACAGCTTGGTCTCGAGCGGGTCGGCCCCTGAGGGTTCGAGGTCGAGATCGAGGTCCAGCGACAGATCTTGCACGCTGCTGGGCAAGGTGGCAGCCAAGTTGGGTTCGGGGGTTGAGGTGGGCGGTTCGCTCGGGGTGATGGGGGGCTGTTTGGGTGTAGGGGTATTGAAGTCGCTAAGGTCGAGATCGAAGTCGATTTCATGTGCAGCAATGGCGCTCGGCAAAGCTGCAGTGGTTGGCGTATCTGCCGCAGGCGACGGTGCGGGCTTCGGTGTGGTGTCGAAGTCGAAATCGAAAGCCAAGTCGGTTGTGGGGGTGGTGGGTTTTCGGGTGCCTGCGAGCAGGGACTCGAGCTCCTCATCGGCCGCATCCATGGCTTGCCGCGAGGCGGGGCCAGAAGTTGTTGCAGGGCCGGAGTGGGATGCGGGTTCAGAGAGAGCGTCGGATTTGGATTCGGCAAATCCCAAATCAAAATCTGGCACCACCGATGACGGGCTGTCTGCCTCTGACGTGGCGCTGCCTAGAAGGGCGCTGGCTGGAGGGGCGCTGCTGGGAACCAGTTGGTAGAAGGGGTTGTCGGGGTCGAGCAGCTGGCCGGCCTCGCGCGCCTGCTCCCAGGCGTCGCCCGTGCCCCCGCTCACTTGGTATAAGGTTTGGGCTGCGGCGTTGAAAGCGGGCAAGTCGCGCCGTTGACCGTAAATTTCGAGCAGCTTGAGGTGTGCAGGCAGTCTATCCGGATGCAGACGGATGGATTCGAGTAAAATGTCTTCGGCCTGCTTTTCGCGGCCATAAGCCAGGTACACCTCGGCCTCGGCCACGGCATCGACGTCGCCGCCCGCATCGAGCTGACTGGGCGAATACATCATCGAGGTCGCTTGCGCATCGGTCGGCGCATCGGCCAGCGCATCGTTCTCGGATTCCGATTGCGGATCGTCCCGGTCAGCCAAAGCGGCTTGATTTTGCTGTCGGCGGCTGCGGATGCGCGCGGCCAGCAGCCCCAGCAGCAGCAAGGCTGCGGCACCACCCGCTGCGGGCAGCGCCAAGGGGTGGGTGCTGAGGGTCTGAAGCAAACCGGGCGCAGCCACTTCGGCCGGCGCAGGCGCTGGTGGGGCAGCAGGGGCTGGGGGTGCGGCAACCGGGGCTGGAGGAACAGGCGGTGCAGCCAATGCCGGGGCCTCGAGGACTGGTGCGGCGGGTGTGGGTGCCGCCGCGGTTTCGGCCGCAGCTGGTGTGGCGTCGGCAGCGGCCGGCGCTGCAGGGGCCGGGGCAGGGGCCTGCGCAGCTTGGCGCAGACGCTCGAGCTCTTGCAGGTTGCGCTCGACTTCGGTGATTTGCTGCTGCGTGGCCTGCTGTTGCCGCGCTTGGGCCAACTGGTCGGCAGCGGCTCCGGGCAAGGCGCCGCGCTCGAGCGTCAGGCGGTCTTGCACGGCGGCGGCGGGTCGTGGATCGGTGACTTCGGCTTGCACCGCACCGGCAGCGGCGCGGGTGGCTTCGGGTGCTGCTTGAGCCGGGGCCAATGCGGCCAAGCGACGCCGAAACTCGTTGAAATCTTGGCTGTGGGCTTGTACGATGCGGCGCGCCTCAGGGGCGGGGGTGGCGTTGGCCGCTTCGGCGCTGGGCAGGTCGAGCACCGCGCCAGCGCGCAGCCGGTTGACATTGTCGCCGATGAACGCTTGTGGGTTGGCGCGCAGCAGCGCCACCAACATCTGATCGAGCGACACCCCGCCGGGCAGGTGCGCCTGCGCGATGCGGCCGGCGGTATCGCCACGCCGAACCGTGATCGACGCGGGGGTGGGGTCGGCGGCAGGCGCTTGGGCGCGGGGTCGTGCAGGTGCGGCGGCGGCAGGGACGGCTGGGGGCAGCGGCACGGCCGGACGCACCTGGGTCACCAAGGGCGCGGGCGCTGGCGCGGGAGGTGCTGGAGGTGCAACCGCAACCGGCGGCTGTGGCGCCGGAGCCGGAGCCGGGCGCAAATTGGGCGGGTCGAACAACAGGGTGTAGCCACGCAGCAGCTGCCCATTGGCCCAGTTGGCTTGCACCAGCAAATCGAGGAAGGGTTCGTTGATGGCGGCGGTGCTGCTCAGGCGCAAGACACTGCGGCCGTCGGGCAGCGTGACCAATTGAAAGCGCAAATCGGCCAAGGCCGGGTTAAAGCTCAGGTTGAGCGCCTGAAAGCGCTCGGGCGCCGCCACGCTGGCTTGCAAGGTGGCGGCGTCTTGGGCGCTGAGCTGGGGCAAGTCGATTTCGGCGCGCAGCGGCTCACCCAGTTGCGATTGCACCGTCACCCTTCCCAGCGCCACCGCCCAAGCTTGGCTGGCCGGCACCGCCAAGGCCGCCACCATGGCCACCGCGCCTGCCACCGAGCGCCAGCGCAGCCGATGGGGTGGCGCAGGTGGTTTGTCGGTGGCCAAGGCAACAGGTCCCGTGGGGTGCATTTTTGAAGGGCGATTCGGCACAGACACCTCTGTCATTTTCAAAGCTATTCGACCATAACATCAAGCGCTTGCACACACAAGCTCAGAAGCAGCCCGAAGCAAATCTGGGGCCCAAATGGCATCCAAGCAGGGGATTTGCGTTGCACTGGTGCAACAGATTTTATATTCCCCTTGCCGCCATGCCCTTAGGCCGCTAGCAGAATGCGCAGCATGCGCCGCAGTGGCTCGGCCGCGCCCCACAGCAGTTGGTCGCCGATCACGAAGGCCGACAGGTACTGCGGCCCCATGTTGAGCTTGCGCACCCGGCCCACGCCCACCTGCAAGCCGCCGGTGATGGCTGCTGGCGTAAGCTCGGCCACGCTGGCCGGGCGCTCGTTGGGAACCCATTTGACCCAGGGGTTGCCGCCCCGAATCAGGGCCTCGATTTCGGCCAGCGGCAGGTCATGCTTGAGTTTGAGCGTGAGGGCCAGGCTGTGGCAGCGCATGGCGCCGATGCGCACGCACAGGCCATCGACCGGGATGGTCTGGGCCGTGCCCAAGATTTTGTTGACCTCGGCCTGGCCTTTCCATTCTTCTTTGGACTGGCCGTTGTCGAGTTGCGCGTCGATCCACGGGATCAGGCCACCGGCCAGCGGGGCACCGAAGTATTCGCGCGGCACATCATCTCGGATGGCCTGCGCCACTTTGCGGTCGATGTCCAGGATGGCGCTGGCTGGGTTGGCCAAGTCGGCGGCCACGGCGGCGTGGCACACGCCCATGCCTTGCAGCAGTTCGCGCATGTGGTTGGCGCCGCCGCCCGAGGCCGCTTGGTAGGTCATCGAGCTGACCCACTCCACCAGATCGGCGCGGAACAAGCCGCACAGGCCCATGAGCAAAATCGAGTTGGTGCAGTTGCCGCCGATCCAGTCGCGCCCGCCGGCAGCCAAGCGCTGGCGGATCAGGCCCTCGTTGACCGGGTCGAGCACGATCACGGCCTCGGGTTCCATGCGCAGCGCCGAGGCGGCGTCGATCCAGTGCCCGCGCCAGCCGCTGGCGCGCAGACGCGGGTACACGGCTTTGGTGTAGTCTCCGCCTTGGCAGGTGAGGACGATGTCGCAGCGCGCCAAGGCCGCCACGTCGTTGGCGTCTTGCAGTGTGCGCTGGCTTTGGGCCTGCGCCGGGGCGGCGCCGCCGGCGTTGGAGGTGGAAAAGAACACCGGGTCGATGTGCGCGAAGTCGCCCTCGGCCGTCATGCGATCCATCAACACCGAGCCGACCATGCCGCGCCAGCCCACCAGACCTACCAACTTGCTCATGACGAACGCCCTTTCAGGTTGCAGAAATACGGATCCAGACCCCGGGTACCGTCCTGCCCGGCTCGTCTGGCCGGGTGGGGGCGCGCGACGAACCGGGCTGGGGTTTAGCCGGTCGTGGTTTTAACGATTGCGCGCCCACACACCCGCGCCGGAGTGGCGGTGGTGTGGTTCGAGGTGAACGATTGGGCGGCAAACATGGTCGTACATTCTAGCCGATGGCGACCGCTGCGGTGCTCTGCGGCCTTGACAGCGCAGTTTGCGCTGCGCCACAGCGCCCGCGGGTTTTGATGGCCTCTTTCGTCTGGAGCAAAACTGCCATGTGGTACCAAATCGCGGCCGAAGCGGTCATGAGCGTCCACCTGCTCTACATTGTTTTTTCGGTGTTCGGAGCCGTGCTGGCGCTGTGGTGGCGCTGGGTGCCGTGGCTGCAACTGCCGTGCGCGGCTTGGGCGTTTTTTGTCATGATCGCCGGGGCGCCGTGCCCGCTCACCGACATCGAAAACCATTTCCGGCTCCAGGCCGGCCAGGCCGGCATGGCCCCGGGCGGCTTCATCGAGCACTACCTGTTGGCCGTGATCTACCCCGCAGGCCTGACGCGCGAGCTGCAATACCTGCTCGGGGCGCTGGTGCTGGGGTTCAACGGCGTGATTTATGCGTGGGTCTGGAGGCGCTGGCGCCGCCGTCCCCCGGGGGGTGCAATTAGGGCGTAGCGCCGCCGCTGGGCGGCTGGGAGGCGGCACCGGCGCCCGTGGGCGCGACCACTGGCGCGGGCGGCTCGCCCGGCCAAGTGCGCGTGATGCGTTGAAAAAACATGCTGTTGGGAAACTTCAGGGTCGAGCCCGAGCCGTCGGCGCTGTGTTCCTGCACCGTGGTGTAGATCAGATTGATGTCGATCACTTGGCCCCTGAGCCCAGCGGTTTGGCCGTTTTCCACGACTTCGATGTGGTCGTGCAAGCGCACGATGCCGGTAACAAAGATCAAAAAACTGCAAAAAATGTTGGACAGCACGCTCCAGGCGGCAAAAAAGGCCACCGCCGCCACGGCCGCAAAGCCGGTGAACGCGGTCCAGAGCACGGTGGCCGAAACCCCCAGGCGGTCGAGCACCAGCAACAGGGCGGCACCGTAGATCACGATCTTGCCCGCGAGCAAGGCGACAAACGTAAACTCGGGTGGCAGCCCATGGCGCGTGCTGGTACTCCGCACCAAGCGCCCAAACAGGGCGCGCAGCAGCCACGCACCCACGATGAGCAGGGTGATCTGCGCACCGAGCACGATGCTGGGCACCCAAGGGTACAGCCACTGCGGCAGCATTTGCATAGAGACTAACACCGGTGGAGCTGGCTGGAATTAGGGAGCTTGGATCAGCCCAGCGCCGCCCGCACCGCCGCGCCCATCTGCGCCGTGCCGACGCGGGTGCAGCCGGGGGCCATGATGTCGGGCGTGCGCAGGCCTTGCTCGAGCACGGTTTGCACTGCGGCCTCGATGCGCGCCGCCGCCTCGGGCTGGCCGAGCGAGAAGCGCAGCATCATGGCCGCGCTCAAAATCGTGGCCAGCGGGTTGGCCACGCCTTGCCCGGCGATGTCGGGTGCGCTGCCGTGGCTGGGCTCGTACAGGCCTTGGCCACGCTCGTTCAGGCTTGCCGAGGGCAGCATGCCGATCGAGCCGGTGAGCATCGAGGCCTCGTCGGACAAAATGTCGCCAAACATATTTCCGGTGACGATCACGTCAAAAGCCTTGGGGCGCTTGACCAACTGCATCGCGGCGTTATCGACATACATGTGCTCCAGCGCCACGTCGGGGTACTGGGCGTGCACTGCGCTCACCACGTCTTTCCAGAACTGGAAGGTCTCGAGCACGTTGGCCTTGTCCACGCTGGTGACCTTGTTGTTGCGCTGGCGCGCGGCCTTGAAGGCCACGTGGGCAATGCGCTCGATCTCGGGCCGGCTGTAGCGCATGGTGTCGAAGGCTTCTTCGCTGCCGGCAAAGGGGCCGTCTGGGGCGCTGCGGCGGCCGCGCGGTTGGCCGAAGTAGATGTCGCCGGTGAGCTCGCGGATGATCAGGATGTCGAGCCCGGCCACCAGCTCGGGCTTGAGGCTGGAGGCATCGACCAGCTGCGGGTAGCAGATGGCGGGGCGGAAGTTGGCAAACAGCCCCAGGTGCTTGCGCAGCCCCAGAATGGCTTGCTCGGGCCGCAGGTGGCGCTCGAGCCGGTCGTATTTCCAGTCGCCCACGGCGCCGAACAGCACCGCGTCGGCCTGCTGCGCCAGCTTGAGCGTGGCCTCGGGCAGCGGGTGGCCGTGCGCCTCGTAGGCGGCACCGCCCACGGCGGCGTGCTCGAACTCGAACGGCAAAGCCAGAGCCTGCAACACGCTGATCGCTTGGGCGACGATTTCGGTGCCGATGCCGTCACCGGGGAGGACTGCGATTTTCATGGGGTGTGAGCTGGAAGGCGTGAGGCCCGGGCGTGGGCGCTGGGTGGGTCGAGTAAGGCGGTCGGGGCCAAAGGGCGGCGGCGCGGGTCAGCCGATCGGGTTGCAGGTGCTGGCCTCAGCCCAGCCAAGTGCGCGCCAGCCACGGTTTGGCCGCCAAGCGCTGGACCTCGAAGGTGCGGATGGTGTCGGCGTGGCGCAGCGTCAGGCCGATGTCGTCTAGGCCGTTGAGCAGACAGTGCTTGCGAAAGGGGTTGACCTCGAAGGCGATCTCTTCGCCTTGCGGCAGCACGATGCACTGGCGCGGCAGGTCGATGGTCAGGCGGTAGCCGGCAAAGGCGTGCACGGCGTCGAACAAACTGGCCACGGTGGCTTCGGGCAGCACGATCGGCAGCAGACCGTTTTTGAAGCAGTTGTTGAAGAAGATGTCGGCAAAGCTGGGCGCGATCAGGGCCCGAAAACCGTACTGCTCGATCGCCCAGGGCGCGTGCTCGCGGCTGGAGCCACAGCCAAAGTTTTTGCGCGCCAGCAAAATCGACGCCCCGGCGTAGCGCGGCTGGTTCAGCACGAAGTCGGGGTTGGGGCGCCGGCTGGCTGGGTCTTGCCCCGGCTGGCCGACGTCGAGGTAGCGCCACTCGTCGAACAGATTCGGGCCAAAGCCGGTCTTGCGGATGGATTTGAGGAACTGCTTGGGGATGATGGCGTCGGTATCGACGTTTTCGCGGTCGATCGGGGCCACCAAGCCCTGGTGTACGGTGAAGGCTTGCATCGGAGAGCGTAAAGGGGTGTGGGCGCCGCTCAGCGGGCGGCGTCCTGGATGATCTGGCCGCCGCGTTGCACGTCTTTGCCGATGCCGGCGACGGTGGCGCAGCCGCCCAAGGCCAAACTGGCGCTCAACAGCAGCAGGGTGAGGAAGGTTTTCATGGCAAAACTCCTGGAAAAGAATTCAGGCGAGGGTACGGATATCGACGAAGTGGCCGTGGATGGCTGCCGCCGCCGCCATGGCTGGGCTGACGAGGTGCGTGCGCCCACCGGCGCCTTGGCGGCCTTCAAAGTTGCGGTTGCTGGTGCTGGCGCAGCGCTCGCCGGGTTCGAGCCGGTCGGCGTTCATCGCCAAGCACATGCTGCAACCGGGTTCGCGCCACTCAAAGCCGGCAGCGCGAAAAATCTCGTGCAGCCCTTCGCGTTCGGCCTGCGCCTTAACCAGGCCCGAGCCCGGCACCACCAGCGCCTGACGCACGTTGCGCGCCACCTTCCGTCCCAGCTTTTGCACCACCTCGGCGGCTTGGCGCAAGTCTTCGATGCGGCTGTTGGTGCACGAACCGATGAACACCTTGTCCACATGGATATCGGCCAGCGCCTTGCCCGGTTGCAGGCCCATGTAGTGCAGCGCGCGCTCGGTGGCGGCGCGCTGGTTGGCGTCTTTGATTTGGTCGGGGTCGGGCACATTGCCCGTGATCGGCAGCACCATCTCGGGCGAGGTGCCCCACGTCACTTGGGGCGCGATCTGCGCCGCGTCGAGCTCGACCACGGCGTCAAACACCGCATCGGGGTCGGACTGCAGGGTGCGCCAGTAGGCCACGGCCTGCTCCCACTCGAGGCCCGTGGGCGCCAGCGCACGGCCTTGCAGGTAGGCGATGGTTTTGTCGTCCACCGCCACCAGGCCAGCGCGGGCGCCGGCCTCGATCGCCATGTTGCACACCGTCATGCGCCCTTCGATCGACAGCGCGCGGATGGCGCTGCCGCCAAACTCGATCGTATAGCCGGTGCCGCCTGCGGTGCCGATGCGGCCGATGATGGCCAGCACGATGTCTTTGGCGCCGCAGCCCCGGGGCAACTGGCCCTCGACGCGGATGAGCAGGTTGCGCGCTTTTTTGGCCAGCAGCGTCTGCGTGGCCAGCACGTGCTCGACTTCGCTGGTGCCGATGCCGTGCGCCAGCGCGCCAAAGGCGCCGTGGGTCGAGGTGTGCGAGTCGCCGCAGACCACGGTCATGCCCGGCAGCGTGGCGCCGTTTTCCGGCCCCACCACGTGCACGATGCCCTGGCGTGGGTGCATGAAGGGGAAGAAGGCGGCGGCGCCGAACTCGGCGATGTTGGTGTTAAGGGTGACGATCTGCTCTTTGCTGATCGGGTCGGCGATGCCCTCGTAGCCGTGCTCCCAGCCGTGGGTGGGGGTGTTGTGGTCGGCGGTGGCCACGACCGAGCTCGCGCGCCAGACCTTGCGCCCGGACTCACGCAAGCCCTCGAAGGCTTGCGGGCTGGTGACTTCGTGCACCAGATGGCGGTCGATGTAGAGCAACGCGGTGCCGTCGGCTTCGGTGTGGACGACGTGCTCGTCCCAGATTTTGTCGTAGAGGGTGCGTCCCATGGCTGCGCGGTGGTGGTTCGGATCGGCGGTTGCCAACCCTGCAAAATAGAGATTTTAAGCCGCTGGGCCAAAGCGGCACAAAAGCGTTACAAAAGCCGCACAAAAGCGGAACATCCAAGCAGCTCATAAAAAACGGCCCGCGTGCTGCGGGCCGATCGATCGGCGCTTGCGCGCCGGCTTGGGCTTGGGCTGGGCGCTGGCGCGCCAGCCTAGCCTTTAACGGCGCTGATCCAGCGTCGGCACGTCGCGCCGGGGTGAGCCGGTGAACAGCTGGCGCGGGCGGCCGATTTTGTACTCGGGGTCGCCGATCATCTCGTTGAGCTGGGCGATCCAGCCCACGGTGCGCGCGAGCGCAAAGATGCCGGTAAAGAGCTTGACCGGGATGCCGATGGCGCGCTGCACGATGCCGGAGTAGAAATCGACGTTGGGGTAGAGCTTGCGCTGCACGAAGTAGTCGTCTTCGAGGGCGATTTTTTCCAGCTCTTTGGCCAGTTTGAACAGCGGGTCGTTCTCGAGCCCGAGCTCGCCCAGCACCTCGTTGCAGGTTTCCTGCATCATTTTGGCGCGCGGGTCGTAGTTTTTATAGACGCGGTGGCCAAAGCCCATGAGCTTGACGCCCGAGTTTTTGTCCTTGACCTGGTTCATGAACTCGCCCACCTTGGCCACCCCGCCCTTGGCTTGGATGTCTTCGAGCATGTTCAGGCAGGCCTCGTTGGCGCCGCCGTGGGCCGGGCCCCACAGGCAGGCGACGCCGGCGGCGATGGCGGCAAAGGGGTTGGTGCCCGAGCTGCCGCACAGGCGCACGGTCGAGGTCGAGGCGTTTTGTTCGTGGTCGGCGTGCAGGATGAAGATGCGATCGAGCGCGCGCTCGAGCACCGGGTTGACGACGTAGTCTTCGCACGGGGTGCCAAACATCATGCGCAGGAAGTTGCCGGCATACGAGAGTTCGTTGCGCGGGTACATATAGGGCTGGCCGACGCCGTATTTGTAGGCCATGGCCACCAGGGTGGGCATTTTGGCGATCAGGCGGATGGCGGCAATGCGCCGGTGCTCGGGGTTGTTGATGTCGGTGCTGTCGTGGTAGAAGGCCGACAGGGCGCCGATGAGGCCGGTGAGCACCGCCATGGGGTGCGCGTCGCGCCTGAAGCCGCGCAAAAAGAACTGCATCTGCTCATTGACCATGGTGTGGTTCAGGATGAGCTTGTGAAAGCCGTTGCGCTCGGGCTCGTTGGGCAGTTCGCCGTTGAGCAGCAGGTAGCAGGTGTCGAGGTAGTCGCACTGGGTGGCGATCTGCTCGATCGGGTAGCCGCGGTAGAGCAGCTCGCCCTTGTCGCCGTCGATGTAGGTGATGGCCGACTGGCACGAGGCGGTCGAGAGGAAGCCGGGGTCGTAGGTGAACATCCCGGTCTGGCCATAGAGCTTGCGGATGTCGATCACGTTGGGGCCGATGGTGCCGGCGTACACAGGCAGCTCCATGCTCGGCGCGCCGTTGCTGAAGGACAGGGTGGCTTTGTGGTCAGCGAGTTTCATGCGGCATCCTTGTGAGAAGTGGGGGAGTAAAGAAGGGGGCTAAAACCTAGGACGGGCAGCGGGCTAGACCTGCTGCGCCGTGGGGCGCAACTGTTGCAGCATCTCGAGGATTTCGGCGCTGCTTTGCTCGGGGCCGGGGGGCTTGCGCGCCAGCAGCAGGTCGAGCAGATCGGGGTCGGACAAGTCCATGAGCGCCAACAGGGCGCGCTCTTGGCTCACGCTGATGCGGTCGCCCATGCGGGCAAAAAACCGCTCCAGCAGCAGGTCGTTTTCGAGCAAACCACGCCGACAGCGCCAGCGCAGCTTGCTAAGCGCGCGCTCGTCGATGGGGGCGTGGTCGGGGGCGGACATGGTCGGTTGGTCTAAAGCTCAGATGGCGCGGCGCACCATCATCTCCTTGATTTTGCCGATGGCCTTGGTCGGGTTCAGGCTCTTGGGGCAGACATCGACGCAGTTCATGATGGTGTGGCAGCGGAACAAGCGGTACGGGTCTTCGAGGTTGTCGAGCCGCTCGGCCGTGGCCTGGTCGCGGCTGTCGGCCAGGAAGCGGTAGGCCTGCAGCAGACCGGCGGGGCCGACGAATTTATCGGGGTTCCACCAGAAGCTCGGGCAGCTGGTGGAGCACGAGGCGCAGAGGATGCACTCGTACAGGCCGTTGAGCTCGTCGCGCTCTTCGGGCGATTGCAGGCGCTCGGTCTCGGGCGGCTGGCTGGTGTTGACCAAATAGGGCTTGATGCTGTGGTACTGCTGGAAAAACTGCGTCATATCGACGATCAAGTCGCGCACCACCGGCAGGCCCGGCAGGGGCTTGAGCACGATCTCGCCTTTGAGCGTGTTCATGTTGCTCAGGCAGGCGAGGCCGTTTTTGCCATTGATGTTCATGGCGTCGGAGCCGCACACGCCTTCGCGGCACGAGCGCCGAAACGAGAGCGTGGGGTCAACCTGCTTGAGCTTCATGAGCGCGTCGAGCAGCATGCGCTCGTGCCCGCTGAGCTCCACTTGCAGGGTCTGCATGTAGGGCTTGGCGTCGCGCTCGGGGTCGTAGCGGTAGATTTTGAAGGTGCGTAGGGCCATGTTCTGGTGCTCCGGGGGCGTGCGTCTGCGGCTTTAGAAGGTGCGGACTTTGGGCGGAACCGAAGCCACCGTGAGTGGCTTGAGGTTGACCGGTTTGTAGCTGAGCGAATTGTCGGCGCTGTGCCACAGGGTGTGCTTCATCCAGTCGCGGTCGTTGCGGCCTAGCGGGTGCTCGGCGTCGTCGGCGGCGCGCTCGTAGTCGTTCACGGTGTGGGCGCCACGGCATTCGGTGCGCGCGGCGGCCGAGGTCATGGTGGCTTGCGCGGCTTCGATCAGGTTTTCCACTTCCAGCGCCTCGATGCGCGCGGTGTTGAAGACCTTGGACTTGTCTTTGAGGCCGATGGCTTGCACGCGCTGGCGCATGGCGGCCACTTTGACCACGCCCTCGTTCATGCTGGCTTGGGTGCGGAACACGCCGGCGTGCTGCTGCATGGTGGCGCGCAGGTCGTCGGCCACCACTTGGGCGTATTCGCCATCGGTGCAGGCATCGAGCCGGGCCAAGCGGGCCAGCGAGCGGTCGGCGGCGTCGCGCGGCAGATCGGGGAATTCGGCTTTGCGCGCGAGCGTGTCCACAATGTGGTTGCCGGCGGCGCGGCCAAACACCAGCAGGTCGAGCAGCGAGTTGGTGCCCAGCCGGTTGGCGCCGTGCACCGAGACGCAAGCGCATTCGCCCACGGCGTACAGCCCTTGCACCACTTTCTGGCCGCCGGCGGCGTCGGGCACCACCACTTGGCCGTGGATGTTGGTCGGGATGCCGCCCATCTGGTAGTGGATCGTGGGCACCACGGGAATGGGCTCTTTGGTGATGTCCACGTTGGCAAAGTTGTGGCCGATCTCGAACACCGAGGGCAGGCGCTTGAGGATGGTGTCGCCACCCAAGTGCGTCATGTCGAGGTTGATGTAGTCTTTGTTCGGGCCGCAGCCCCGGCCTTCTTTGATCTCTTGGTCCATGCAGCGGCTGACGAAGTCGCGCGGGGCCAAGTCTTTGAGCGTGGGCGCGTAGCGCTCCATGAAGCGCTCGCCTTGGGCATTGCGCAAAATCGCGCCTTCGCCACGGCAGCCTTCGGTGAGCAGCACGCCAGCGCCGGCCACGCCGGTGGGGTGGAACTGCCAGAACTCCATGTCTTGCAGCGGGATGCCGGCGCGCGCCGCCATGCCCAACCCGTCGCCGGTGTTGATGAAGGCGTTGGTGGAAGCGGCAAAAATGCGTCCGGCGCCGCCGGTGGCCAGCAGCGTGGTCTTGGCTTGCAGCAGGTAGGTGTCGCCGGTTTCCATCTCGAGCGCGGTCACGCCCAGCACGTCGCCGTCGGCGTTGCGCACCAAATCGAGCGCCATCCACTCGACGAAGAAGGTGGTGCGCGCGGCCACGTTTTGCTGGTACAGGGTGTGCAGCATGGCGTGGCCGGTGCGGTCGGCGGCGGCGCAGGCGCGCTGCACCGGTTTTTCGCCGTAGTTGGCGGTGTGGCCGCCAAAGGGGCGCTGGTAGATGGTGCCGTCGGGGTTGCGGTCGAAGGGCATGCCGAAGTGCTCGAGCTCATAGACCACTTTGGGCGCTTCGCGGCACATGAACTCGATCGCGTCTTGGTCGCCGAGCCAGTCGGAACCCTTGACGGTGTCGTAGAAGTGGTAGTGCCAGTTGTCTTCGCTCATATTGCCCAGCGAGGCGCCGATGCCGCCTTGTGCGGCCACGGTGTGCGAGCGCGTGGGGAACACCTTGCTCAGCACCGCCACGTTGAAGCCGGCGCGCGCCAGTTGGAGCGAGGCGCGCATGCCCGAGCCGCCGGCGCCGATGATGAGGACGTCAAAGCGGCGCTTGGGCAAAGAGGATGTGAGGGCAGTCATGAATCAAAGTCTCCAGAGCACTTGGAAGGCCCAGCCGGCGCAGCCTACCAGCCAGACGAGTGTGAACACATGCAGGGCCAGCCGCAAGCCAGCCGGTTTGACGTAATCCATCCAGATGTCGCGCATGCCCACCCAGGCGTGCCAGATGAGGGCGACGATCAGGGCGTAGGTCAGGAACTTCATCCACGTTTGGGCAAAGATGCCGGACCAGACTTCGTAGTCGATGGGGCCGCTGACCAGCAGCAGTTGCGCCAGCAGCAGCAGGGTGAACAAAGCCATGAGCGCGGCGCTGATGCGCTGCATCAGCCAGTCGCGCAAGCCGTAGTGGGCGCCGCTGACGACGCGCCGGGAACCGTAGTTGACAGGCATTTTTATGGGCTCCTAAGGGGTGGCTATTTTGTGGGGGTGAATCAGTACAGGCCAAACAGCTTGGCGCCGAGCGCGGCCGTGAGGACCAGGCTGAGCACCAAGGTGGCCACGGCCGAGGACTTGCCAAAGGCTTTGTCCACGCTGTGGGTGGCGTCCATGTAGATGTGGCGCAGGCCGGCAAACAGGTGGTGCAAGAAGGCCCAGATCAGCCCCAGCACCACCAGCTTGACGAACCACGCCGGCACAAAACCGATGCCGGCCGTGAAGGCCGAGGCAAAGACGCCAAAGGAGAGCTCGGACGAGAGCGAGGTGTCGAACATCCAGACGATGAAGGGCAGCAGCAGAAACATCAGCAAGCCGCTGATGCGGTGCAGGATCGAGACCCAGCCCGCAGCGGGCAGGCGGTAGCTGGGCAGATCGGTCAGGGCGTTGATGTTGCGAAACTCGGGCCGCGGTGTGGTGCGCGATTCAGCCATGGTATGAAGAACCTGTGGTGGGGGGTGGGGCAGGTGGGGCGGGTGCAGCGGGGGGGTGTTCGATGCAGCGGCTGGGCCTGAATGTGCACGAAAACCCTGACGCATCTCTTTCGGATTCTATTGCAACGCAACATCTGCGCTGCGGGTCTATGGTTATCTTTGGGACTAGCTAAGTTGGTTGCGGTAGTGGTGGTGTTCGGTGCGGTACAGGCCGCGGCGCAGCTCCATGGGCTGGTCGTGGTAGGTGTAGGCCAAGCGCTCGACGCTGAGCAGCGGCGTGCCCGGCGCCAGCGCCAAGCCGGCCGCGGCCTCGGCATCGGCCGCCACGGCCTTGATGCGCTCGTCGGCGCGCACCATGCGCACGCCGAATTCGCTCTCGAACAGGGCGTACATGGGGCCTTGGTGCTCGGTCAGCACCTTGAGCGTGAGGCCCTTGAAGGGGTCGCCGGGCAGCCAGAGCTGCTCCAAAATGGTGGGCACGTCTTGAAACGACAGCACGCGCTGCACCTGCACCACGGTGTCGCCGGCGCGCAAGCCCAAGGCCAGCCCGACGTCGGCCGGTGCGCGCAGCCGCTGGCACGACAGGATGCGCCGCTGCGCCGGGCCGCTGGGGTCCAGATGGCCAAGGTCGGAGTGCAGGCGCAAAAAACGAAACTGGGTGCGCTGCTCGGCGTGGGTGGCCACGAAGGTGCCCTTGCCTTGGCGCCGCAGCAGCAGGTTTTCGGCGGCCAACTCGTCGATGGCTTTGCGCACCGTGCCTTGGCTGACGCGAAAACGGGTGGCCAGATCGACCTCGCTCGGGATCGGTTCGCCCGGCTTCCACTCGCCGCTTTGCAGGCTGCGCAGCAGCAACGCCTTGATTTGCTGGTACAAAGGGCTGAAGGCGGGCGCAACCTGTGGCCCGGCCGGCTCGGGGGCGGGGCTCGGGGTGGCGAGGGGGCTGAGGTCGGTGTTCATGGTGTGTCTGCCCCGAGTTTATCTTATATAAGACATAAGACAAATTGACGCGCAGGGCAAGTCGGGGTACACTCACAAAAGTCGAGCGCTTTTTTTCAACCTGTGCATTATTTTGGAGTGTATTCATGAGCAAGAAGCCCGTACGCGTGGCCGTCACCGGTGCCGCTGGCCAGATTGGTTATGCCCTGCTGTTTCGCATCGCTTCCGGTGAAATGCTGGGCAAAGACCAGCCCGTAATCCTGCAGCTGCTCGAAATCCCCGACGAAAGAGCCCAAAAAGCGCTCAAGGGTGTGATGATGGAGCTCGACGACTGCGCCTTCCCGCTGCTGGCTGGCATGCAAGCCCACAGCGAGGCCAAATCGGCCTTCAAAGACACCGACTACGCGCTGCTGGTGGGCGCGCGCCCACGCGGCCCGGGCATGGAACGCGCCGACTTGCTAGCGGCCAACGCCCAGATCTTCACCGCCCAAGGCCGGGCGCTCAACGATGCCGCTTCGCGCAACGTGAAAGTGCTGGTGGTGGGCAACCCAGCCAACACCAACGCCTACATCGCCATGAAGTCGGCCCCCGACCTGCCAGCGCGCAACTTCACCGCCATGCTGCGCCTGGACCACAACCGCGCTCTGAGCCAACTGGCCGCCAAAACCGGCAAGCCGGTGGCCTCGATCAAAAACCTGGCGGTGTGGGGCAACCACAGCCCGACCATGTACGCCGACTACCGCTTTGCCACCATCGACGGCGCTTCGGTCAAAGACCTGATCAACGACCAAGTCTGGAACAAAGACGTGTTCTTGCCCACCGTGGGCAAGCGTGGCGCGGCGATCATCGAGGCGCGCGGCCTGTCGTCGGCGGCCTCGGCGGCCAACGCGGCCATCGACCACATGCGCGACTGGGCGCTGGGCACCCACGGCGCCTGGGTGACCATGGGCGTGCCCTCCAATGGCGAATACGGCATCCCCAAAGAAGTGGTGTTCGGCTACCCCGTGACCTGCTCGGGCGGAGACTACCAGATCGTGCCAGGGCTGCCCATCGACGCCTTCAGCCAAGAGTGCATCAACAAGACCCTGGCCGAGCTGCAGGGCGAGCAAGACGGCGTGCGGCATCTGCTGTAAACCACCTGCTGTAACACGTGCGGCAGCGCTCCATGCACCCACGCGACCTGTTGATGGGCCCGCAAGCCGGCCAGCGCCTGCTGCCGGTGTGTGACCATTACAGCGGCGTGCCGGCGCGCATGCGCAAGAGCTTGGCGCTGCAAGCCGAGTACAGCCAGCGCCACGGCCGCTGCGTGTTCGACGTCACGCTCGACTGCGAAGACGGCGCCCCGGTAGGCGGCGAGGCCGAGCACGCGGCCTTGGTGGTCGAGCTGCTGCAAGGCCTCGATCTGGCGGCGCCGGTGCCGCCGCGCGTGGGGGTGCGGGTGCACCCGGTGGGGCACGCGGCCTTCGGGGCCGACATCGAGTGCATCGTCGGGCGGGCGCACGAGCGGCTGGCCTACCTGATGCTGCCCAAGGTCGAAGGCGTGGCCGATGTGCAGCGCGCTCTGCAGGCGCTGGACGCCGCTGGCGGCGCGGCTTTGCCGCTGCACGTGCTGATCGAATCGCCGCTGGCGCTGCAACGCGCGTTTGAGATTGCGGCGCAGCCGCGGGTCGAATCGATCAGCTTTGGCCTGATGGATTTTGTCTCGGCGCATGGCGGCGCGATTCCGGCGAGTGCGATGGGGCTGCCGGGCCAGTTCAGCCACCCACTGGTGCGCCGCGCCAAGCTCGAAATCGCCAGCGCCTGTCACGCCCACGGCAAGGTGCCGTCGCACTGCGTGGTGACCGAGATCAACGACCTGCCCGCGCTGCGCCACGCCGCGCACACGGCGGCGCACGAGTTTGGCTACAGCCGCATGTGGAGCATCCACCCGCAGCAGATCGAGCCCATTTTGCTAGCCTTTGCCCCGCCCACCGACGAGGTCGAGCGCGCCACGGCGATTATCTTGGCCGCGCAGGCGGCCGATTGGGCACCCATCTCGCACCGGGGTCAATTGCACGACCGCGCCAGTTACCGCTACTATTGGCAGATACTGGAGCGCGCGCAGCAAGCCGGCGCTGCGCTCGATGCGGAGTTGCAGCCGTTTTTCGCAGCGCCGCTGGCCGGGCAGCGATCGAGCCCTTAAACCCTTGTACCGCAGGAGCCCATCATGCACAAGAACGCTGTTCCAAACCCGTCGCGTGCGCTGCCCAGCCGCACGCGCAACCGGCTGGTGTCGTGGTCGAGTGCGCTGCTGGGGCTGGGGTTGGTCGCCTCCGCGCTGGCCACAAGCCTCCCCGCACAGGCCCAAGGCAGCCGCAGCGTGCCCACGGTGCAGGCCGGCACCCCGGCCGACACCCCGTTGAGCGAGCGCGAGCTGGCCACGGCGGCGCTGGTGCACGTGGGCAGCAAGACCTGCTCGCACGGCCGCAGCGTGCGCATCGAGGCGGCCCCGCAAGCTGCTGGCCACTTCGTGCTGCAAAGTGGGGGCCAGCGCTACCTGCTGCGCCCGGTCGAGACCAGCACCGGTGCCATCCGGCTCGAAGACCGCGCCCAAGGTGCGGTCTGGATCCAGCTCGCCAACAAATCCATGCTGCTCGGCCAGCGCCCGAACCGGCGCCTGCTCGACGACTGCAGCAACGCGCTGCAGCAGGCGGTGGCCGCCGCCATGCTGCGCAACCCCGGCCCCGACCTGCTCGGCATCGCGCAGCGGCCAGCCGGCCAATGAACCCTTTGTAATTGATCCTTTTTTTACTGGAGCCCCCGCCATGTTGCAAGCCTACCGTCAACACGCCGCCGAACGCGCCGCGCTCGGCATCCCGCCGCTGCCACTGGACGCCAAACAGGTGTCGGAGCTGATCGAGCTGATCAAAAACCCGCCGGCTGGCGAAGCCGATTTTCTGCTCGACCTGCTCACGCACCGCGTGCCGCCGGGTGTGGACGACGCCGCCAAGGTCAAGGCCAGCTTCCTAGCCGCTGTGGCGCATGGCGAGCTCGCAGTCGGCCTGATCGGCAAGGCCAAGGCCACCGAGCTGCTGGGCACCATGGTGGGCGGCTACAACGTGCACCCGCTGATCGAGCTCCTCGACGACCCCGAGGTGGCGCCCGTGGCCGCCGCAGGGCTCAAGAAGACGCTGCTGATGTTTGATTTCTTCAACGACGTGGCCACCAAGGCCAAGGCCGGCAACGCCCACGCCCAAGCCGTGATGCAGAGCTGGGCCGCTGCCGAGTGGTTCACCAGCCGCCCCGAAGTGCCACAAAAAATCACCGTCACCGTGTTCAAGGTGCCCGGCGAAACCAACACCGACGACCTCTCGCCCGCGCCCGACGCCTGGAGCCGCCCCGACATCCCGCTGCACTACTTGGCGATGCTCAAAAACACCCGCCCCGACGCGGCCTTCAAGCCCGAAGAGGACGGCAAGCGCGGCCCGATGCAGTTCATCGAAGACCTCAAGAAAAAAGGCCACCTCGTGGCCTACGTGGGCGACGTGGTGGGCACCGGCTCGAGCCGCAAATCGGCCACCAACTCGGTGGTCTGGGCCACTGGCCAAGACATCCCCTTCGTGCCCAACAAGCGCTTTGGCGGCGTGACGCTGGGCGGCAAAATTGCCCCGATCTTTTTCAACACCCAAGAAGACTCGGGTTCGCTGCCGATCGAGGTCGATGTCAGCCAGTTCGAGATGGGCGACGTGATCGACATCCTGCCCTACGCCGGCCAGATCGTGAAAAACGGCGCCACCGTGGCCCAGTTCCAGCTCAAGAGCGAGGTGCTGTTCGACGAAGTGCGCGCCGGCGGCCGCATCAACCTGATCATCGGGCGCTCGCTCACCGCCAAGGCACGCGATTTTCTGGGTCTGCCTGCTTCCACCGCCTTCCGCCTGCCCAAGGCGCCGGTGAACAGCGGCAAGGGCTTTACGCTGGCGCAAAAAATGGTCGGTCGCGCCGTGGGCCTGCCCGAAGGCCAAGGCGTGCGCCCCGGCACCTACTGCGAACCGCGCATGACCACCGTCGGCAGCCAAGACACCACCGGCCCGATGACGCGCGACGAACTCAAAGACCTCGCTTGCCTGGGTTTTTCGGCCGATCTGGTGATGCAGTCGTTCTGCCACACGGCCGCCTACCCGAAACCGGTGGACGCCAAAATGCACCGCGAGCTGCCGCCCTTCATCAGCAGCCGCGGCGGCGTGGCGCTGCGCCCCGGCGACGGCGTGATCCACAGCTGGCTCAACCGCCTGCTGCTGCCCGACACCGTGGGCACTGGGGGCGACTCGCACACCCGCTTCCCGATCGGCATCAGCTTCCCGGCCGGCTCCGGTCTGGTGGCCTTTGGCGCCGCCACCGGCGTCATGCCGCTGGACATGCCCGAATCGGTGCTGGTGCGCTTCAAGGGCCAGATGCAACCCGGCGTGACGCTGCGCGACTTGGTGCACGCCATCCCGCTCTACGCCATCAAGGCCGGACTGCTGACGGTGGCCAAATCGGGCAAGAAAAACATCTTCTCGGGCCGCATCCTCGAAATCGAAGGCTTGCCCGAGCTCAAGGTCGAGCAGGCGTTTGAGTTGTCCGACGCCAGCGCCGAGCGCTCGGCCGCCGGCTGCACGATCCAGCTCAACCCCGAGCCGGTGATCGAATACCTCAACAGCAACATCGTGCTGATGAAGAACATGATCGCCGACGGCTACCAAGACGCCAAGACGCTGGCGCGGCGCATCGAGCGCGTGCAGCAGTGGCTCGAGCAGCCCAAGCTGCTGCGCGCCGACGCCGACGCCGAATACGCCGCCGTGATCGAGATCGATCTGGCCGAAATCAAAGAGCCGATCCTGTGCTGCCCCAACGACCCGGACGACGCCAAAGTGCTGTCGGACGTGGCCGGCACGCCGATCGACGAGGCCTTCATCGGCTCGTGCATGACCAACATCGGGCACTTCCGCGCCGCGGCCAAGCTGCTCGGCGGCCAGCGCGACATCCCGGTCAAGCTCTGGGTGGCCCCACCCACCAAGATGGACGCCAGCGAGCTGATGAAAGAGGGCCACTACGCCAACTTCGGCGCCGCCGGTGCGCGCACCGAAATGCCCGGCTGCAGCCTGTGCATGGGCAACCAAGCGCAGGTGCGCGAGGGCGCCACGGTGATCTCGACCAGCACGCGCAACTTCCCCAACCGGCTGGGCAAGAACGCCAATGTCTTTCTGGCCTCGGCCGAGTTGGCCGCCATCGCCTCCAAGCTGGGCCGCATCCCCACCGTGGCCGAATACCACGCGGCCATGGGCGTGGTCAACCAAGACGGCGCCGCGATCTACAAATACCTGAATTTCGATCAGATCGAAGAATACGCTGAGGCGGCCAAAGAAGTGGCGGTCTGAAAACCGCCAGCGGGCCCACCTGTGGGGCCCGCGCCCGCACCCTGAGGGCTTGAGTGCTTTTGGGTTGCGGCTTGCGCAGCGCTCAGCCGCGCAAGCCCTGCAGCTTGCGGTACAGGGTCTGGCGGCTGATGCCCAGCGTGCGCGCGGCTTGGGCCACGTTGCCGCCGCTGTTGTGCAGCGCTTGCTGCACGGCGGCCTGCTCGAGCTGGATCAGGCTGTGGGGCAGCGGGCCAAGGGTGGTGGGCGCGGTGGCTTTGGCGCTGGCCGCTGCCGGGCTTGCTGGGGCATGGGCTGGCGCAGGGGCAGGGCTGGCCTGCAGCTCGGCACGCAGGTCGTCGGGCAGGTGCTGCCAATCGAGCGTGTGCTCGTGCGGCTCCAGCATGGCGCAGGCGGTGCGCAGCACGTTGGCGTACTGGCGCAGGTTGCCGGGCCATGGGTACTGCTTGAAAGCCTGCAGCAACGCTGCGCTCAGCGCCAAAGTGCGGCCGGGCTCGATGCCTTGCAGCAGGGTGGCGCTCAGGGCCTCGAAATCGCTGCGCTGGCGCAGCGGCGGCAGTTCGACCATGAGGCCGTTGATGCGCCAGTACAGATCGGCGCGAAAGCGGCCGGCCTCGACCTCGAGCCGCAGCGGCCGGTGGCTGGCGCTGATCAGAAAAAAATCCAGCGGCTCGGCCTTGTGCGAGCCCAGCGGCGTGACTTCGCGCTCTTGCAGCACGCGCAGCAGCCGGGTTTGGGTGGCCAGCGGCATGTCGCCGATTTCGTCTAGCAGCAGGGTGCCGCCGTGGGCTTGGCGCAGCAGCCCGGTGCGGCCCTCGCGCCGGGCACCGGTGAAGGCGCCGGGGGCATGGCCAAACAGCTCGGCCTCGATCAGCCCCTCGGGCAAGGCGGCGCAGTTGAGGGCCACGAACGGCCGCTCGTGCCGGGGCCCGCTGGCGTGGGCGGCGCGTGCCAGCCACTCTTTGCCGACGCCGGATTCGCCCTGAATCAGCAGCGGGATCGGTTTGTCGAGGATGCGGCGCACCTTGGCGCAGGCGCTGCGCCAGCCGCTGTCGCCGCTGTCGAGGCGGGCTAGGGCGTCGGTGGGTGCGTGGGCCGTTCCACCGGGTAAGCCCACCATTGTGGCATTCGGGGCATTCGGCACTGCCGGACTCAATGCAGGCGGCCGTGTGGGCGACCGCAAGCCCAGCGCCGCCGCACCGGGGTGCAGTTGGCCATACAGGGTGCGTCCATCGTGCAGCCGCAGCGCCAAGGGCTGCTGTGGCTGGCGCTGATGCAGGGCGTGCAGCTGCGCCAGATCGAGTGGCAGCCAATGCTCGAGCCGGGTCGGCGGCGTACCCAGTTGCCGGGCGTCGAGCCGCAGCCACGCGCAGGCGCTGCGGTTGGCAGCGATCAGGCAGCCGTCGTCGGCGACGACCACAATGCCTTCGCCCAGCGAGCCGATGCCCTCGGCGCGCGGGTGCAGGTGCAGCCGCGTCTGGCCCGGGTGCAGGGTGCAAAGCAGGCGGTTCTCGACGTTGCGCGCGGCGGTGTTCACCAGCCCCAAGCTGTAGGGGTTCCAGCGCCCGTGTTCGGCCGAGATGTCGAGCACCCCGAGCAGGCGCCCGGTGCCAGAGGCGATCGGGGCGGCGGCGCAACTCAAGAAAGCGTTGTGCTCCAGGTAGTGCTCGGCCCCTTGGATTTCGACCGCCTCGCCCTCGGCCAAGGCGGTGCCGATGGCGTTGGTGCCGCGCTGCGCTTCGTGCCACGTGGCCCCGGCCGACAGCGCCACACGCTCGGCCTTGCTCAAAAACCGCCCCTCGCCCAAGGTGTGCAGCAAGGTGCCACCCGCATCGGCCAGAATCACCATGCCTTGCGCCAGCCGCACTTGCTCGAACAAATACTCCATCGCCGGCAGCGCATGCGCCAGCAACTCGTGCTGGCTGGCGCGCAAGTCGCGCAACTGCGTCTGGCCCAAGGGGTCGGGCAAGGCCCGCGCCACGGGCAGCAGGCCCGCAGCCAAGCTGCGCTGCCACGAGCGCGCCAACCGCTCGCCCAAGGCGCCGGGCGGGCAGACACCGTGTTCCAGCAAATGTTGCCGGCAAGTGCGCAGAGCCAATGCCTGCAGGGGTGCGCGCATGTTGTCTCCTGGGCGCTGCTTTTGAAGGTCTGGCCGCCAGTATAGGCACTAGACGGGCCTGGCGCAAGGTTTATTGCGCGGCTGCGCCGACACCTGTCCGGTTTTGTGACAGGTGTCGCGTTTTGCAACCGGCGCCCTGCGTGCAGGGCCGCTGCTGCAGATCGCTGTTGCGGTGGTGCGCGCAATCAAATCAATGGCTTAGAAAATAAATCCGGGTTGGCACGAAACGTGGTTATAGGTCGTCGCCACATCGGCAATTGTTTGCAACCCCCGTACAGAGGAAGACACCATGATTTACGCAGCCCCAGGCAGCCCAGGCGCCAAAATCGCCTACCAGCCACAGTACGACAACTTCATCGGCGGCAAATGGACCGCCCCGGCCGACGGTCAGTATTTCGACGTCATCACGCCCATCAGCGGCAAGGTCTATACCCGGGTGGCGCGCTCCAACGCCCGCGACATCGAGCGCGCCCTCGACGCCGCCCACGCCGCCGCCGGCGCTTGGGGCCAAGCCTCGGTAACCGAACGCGCCAACATTTTGCTCAAGATCGCCGACCGCATCGAGAGCAACCTCGAGCTGCTGGCCTACGCCGAAACCGTGGACAACGGCAAGCCGATGCGCGAGACGCTCAACGCCGACATCCCGCTGGCGGTGGACCATTTCCGCTACTTCGCCGGTTGCATCCGGGCGCAAGAGGGCGCCATCAGCGAGATCGACAGCCAGACCGTGGCCTATCACCTGCACGAGCCGCTGGGCGTGGTCGGGCAGATCATCCCGTGGAACTTCCCCATTCTGATGGCGGCTTGGAAACTGGCGCCGGCGCTGGCCGCGGGCAACTGCGTGGTGCTCAAGCCGGCCGAATCGACCCCTGTCTCGATCTTGATCTTGGCCGGGCTGATTGCCGACCTGCTGCCGCCCGGGGTGCTCAACATCGTCAACGGCTACGGGCGCGAAGCCGGCTTGCCGCTGGCGCAGAGCAAGCGCATCGCCAAAATCGCCTTCACCGGCTCCACCAGCACCGGGCGCGTGATCGCGCAGGCGGCGGCCAACAACCTGATCCCGGCCACGCTCGAGCTGGGCGGCAAATCGCCCAACGTGTTCTTTGCCGATGTCATGGCGCACGACGACGCTTTCCTCGACAAAGCGATCGAAGGGCTGGTGCTGTTTGCCTTCAACCAAGGCGAGGTCTGCACCTGCCCCTCGCGCGCCCTGATCCACGAATCGATCTACGACGCGTTCATCGAGCGCTGCCTCAAGCGCGTGGCGGCGATCAAGCAGGGCAACCCGCTCGACACCGAGACCATGCTGGGCGCCCAAGCCTCCAGAGAGCAACTGACCAAGATCACCAGCTACCTCGATCTGGGGCGGCAAGAGGGTGCGCAGGTGCTGATCGGCGGTGCGCAGGCGCAGATGAGCGGCGAGCTGGCCGGCGGCTATTACGTGCAGCCCACGCTGTTCAAGGGCCACAACAAGATGCGCATCTTCCAAGAAGAAATCTTTGGCCCGGTGCTGGCCGTGACCACCTTCAAAGACGAAGCCGAGGCGCTGGCCATTGCCAACGACACCCTCTATGGCTTGGGTGCCGGGGTTTGGAGCCGCAACGGCAATGTGGCCTACCGCATGGGCCGCGCCATCAAGGCCGGCCGGGTCTGGACCAACTGCTACCACGCCTACCCGGCGCACGCCGCATTCGGTGGCTACAAAGAATCCGGCATCGGCCGCGAGACCCACAAAGTCATGCTCGACCACTACCAGCAGACCAAAAACCTGCTGGTGAGCTACAGCGAAAACAAGCTGGGGTTTTTCTGATTTCCGGTCAATTCTGTCAATTCACAATTCATTCATTCCAGGAGCTTCAACATGACTTCCACATTTTTCATGCCAGCTGTCAATTTGATGGGCAGTGGTTCATTGGGCGAAGCCATGCAGGCTGTCAAGGGTTTGGGCTATCGCAAGGCCTTGATCGTCACCGACGCCATGCTCAACAAGCTCGGGCTCGCAGACAAAGTGGCCAAGCTGCTCAACGAGCTGCAGATCGCCACCGTGGTGTTTGATGGCGCACAACCCAACCCAACCAAGGGCAATGTGCGCGCCGGTTTGGCGCTGCTGCGTGCCAACCAGTGCGACTGTGTGGTGTCGTTGGGTGGCGGTTCCTCGCACGATTGCGCCAAAGGCATCGCACTGTGCGCCACCAATGGCGGTGAAATATCCGACTACGAGGGCGTGGACCGCTCGGTCAAGCCCCAGTTGCCGCTGGTGGCCATCAACACCACGGCCGGCACCGCCAGCGAGATGACCCGGTTTTGCATCATCACCGACGAAGAAACCCACATCAAAATGGCGATTGTGGACCGCAACGTAACCCCCATCCTGTCGGTCAACGACCCCGATCTGATGCTGGCCAAGCCCAAGGCGCTCACGGCGGCCACCGGCATGGATGCGCTGACCCACGCGGTGGAGGCCTACGTGTCCACGGCGGCCACGCCCATTACCGACGCCTGTGCCTTGAAAGCGGTGGAATTGATTGCGCGGCATTTGCGCACGGCTGTGGCAAAAGGTGACGATCTGCACGCGCGCGAGCAAATGGCTTATGCGCAGTTTTTGGCCGGCATGGCATTCAACAACGCCTCCTTGGGTTATGTGCACGCCATGTCGCACCAACTGGGTGGTTTTTACGATTTGCCGCATGGGGTCTGCAACGCCTTGTTGCTGCCGCACGTAGAGGCTTTCAACGTCAAAACATCCGCAGCGCGGTTGCGCGACGTGGCCCAAGCCATGGGCGAGAACGTGCAAGGTTTGGATGCCCAAGCCGGTGCGCAGGCTTGCTTGGCAGCCATACGCAAACTCTCGAGCGACATTGGCATCCCCAAGAGCTTGGGCGAACTGGGGGTCAAGCGGGCAGACATTCCCACCTTGGCCGCCAACGCCATGAAGGACGCATGCGGTTTCACCAACCCCCGCAGCGCCACGCAAACCGAGATCGAGGCCATCTTCGAAGGCGCCATGTGATGCGATGAGCCCCTGCCCGATGCCAAGGCCTATAGGTGAATGCGGTCTATAGGCCCGGCATGGGCAGGCGGCCATGGTTGAAATACGATGTGAGGGCGTGGCATGGCAGCACTGCTTTCTCATCATCTGCCTTTTACAGGAGCCCGCCATGGTAGATAAAGTGATCGCCACCCCAGCCGCGCTGGAGCTGATCGAGCAACTCAAGGCCCTGCACGGGCCAGGGCTGATGTTTCACCAGTCGGGCGGCTGCTGCGACAACAGCGCCGCCAACTGTTACCTGCTGGGCGAACTCACCATCGGGGCCGGCGATGTGCACTTGGGCGACATCGGCGGCTGCCCGTTTTACATCAGCACGACGCAGTACCAGACGTGGAAGCACACCCAACTGGTCATCGACGTGATCGAGGGCACGGGCGGCACCTTCTCGCTCGAGGGGCCGCTCGGGCGCGCCTTCCACACCCGCTCGCGCGTGTTTAGCGACGAAGAGCTGGCGGCCCTAGAGTTGTAGGCGGCTGGCACTGGCAAGGCGGCCGAAGGCAGGGCTGGGCTGGGCTGGGGCGGGCAGGGCGGCGCGCAGCAGGGAATAGCGAAAGCGCCGAAAATACGCCCCATGACCCTCAAAGCCCCTGAACTGCTGCTGCCCGCCGGCTCGCTGGAAAAAATGCGCGCCGCCTACGACTTCGGCGCCGACGCCGTCTATGCCGGCCAGCCGCGCTACAGCTTGCGCGCGCGCAACAACGAATTTCGCCTCGAGCAACTCGCGCAAGGCATGGCCGAGGCGCGTGCGCGCGGCAAAAAGCTCTTCGTCACCAGCAACCTGATCGCGCACAACGACAAGGTGCGCACCTACCTGCGCGACATCGAGCCCATCATCGCGCTCAAGCCCGACGCGCTCATCATGGCCGACGCCGGCCTGATCATGCAGGTGCGCGAAAAATGGCCCGAGGTGCCGATCCATCTGTCGGTGCAGGCCAACAGCACCAACTGGGCCGCGGTCAAGTTCTGGCACCGGGTGGGCGTGACGCGCATCATCCTGAGCCGCGAACTGAGCCTAGACGAAGTCGATGCCATCCGCAACGAGTGCCCCGAAGTCGAGCTCGAGGTGTTCGTGCACGGTGCGCTGTGCATCGCCTACTCGGGCCGCTGCCTGCTGAGCGGCTACTTCAACCGCCGCGACCCCAACCAAGGCACCTGCACCAACGCCTGCCGCTGGGAGTACGGCACCCAGGCCGCGCAGCTGGACCCGGTCACGGGCGAGGCGATTGCGGCGGCGCGCATGGGGGCCGACTTCGATTTTGGCCAAGCCCAAGCCGAGGCCGAAACCGCCTTTGCCACTTGCGGCAGCGGGCAGCGGCACCCGGCTGCCGACCAGATCTATCTGCTCGAAGAAAAAGGCCGCCCCGGCGAGCTCATGCCGATCATGGAAGACGAGCACGGCACCTACATCATGAACAGCAAAGACTTGCGCGCCGTCGAGCACGTGCAGCGGCTGTGCCAGATCGGCGTCGATTCGCTCAAGATCGAGGGCCGCACCAAGAGCCTGTACTACGTGGCGCGCACCGCCCAAGTGTATCGGCGCGCCATCGACGACGCCATGGCGGGCCGCCCCTTCGACCCCGATCTGCTGCTGCAACTCGAGGGCCTAGCCAACCGCGGCTACACCGGCGGCCTGCTCGAGCGCCGCCCGGCGCAAGACTACCAAAACTACCTCAGCGGCCACTCGCAGCTGCAGCGCAGCCACTACGTGGGCGAGGTGCTGGGCGTGCGCGCCGACGGCTGGGCCGAAGTCGAGACCAAAAACCGCTTCGCCGTCGGCGACCAGATCGAGGTCATCCACCCCAGCGGCAACCGCATCGTGCAGCTCGAAGCCATGCACAACCCCGACGGCGTGCCGGTGCAGGTGGCCCAGGGCAACCCGGTGCGCGTGTTCGTGCCGCTGGGCGCGCCGGTGCAAGGCGCCTTGCTGGCGCGGCTGCTGGGAGCGCCAGCGTAATTGCATTGCCTCGAGCGTGCGGCTTGCCATTCATTCGCCAGCCGCAAGCCGATGTGCGCGCAGTGCCCAGGCCGCGACCATGCTCGCAGCATTTGTCAGGTACAGCGTGGTCTGGTTGGCATGGCTGGCGGCCTTGCCCACTGCGGCCCGGTCACGGTAGAGTTGGGCGATAGATTCCAGCGGGTAGTCCACATCGGTGACATACACCGCGTACTCCCAGAGCTTGCCGCACTCGTGCACGCTCGGGCTGGCCAGATCCAGCCGCATCTGCTTGCTGTCCAGGGGCCGCTCGCGCGCGAGCAGGTTGGCCACCAAGAGCGCTCGGCGCAGGGCGTCTTCGCTCACGACTTTGTTCATGCCCAATGCCTGTGCGGCCAGCGCGCCGCCGCGCAGCGCGAAACTGGCCGTGCGGCGTGGCCGCCGCACCCGTGTCCCAGCGCACGTGCATGCGCCCGCCCAGCGTGTCGACGATTTGCGGCTCGCAAGGCTCTTGGCCTGCCCCCTGGGCGCGCCGCCAGCGCCTTGCTTCTTGATTCACCCATCGGGTGAGTGTGCCAAAATCAAGAAACTCTCTGCCAGTCAGGGCTCTGCGTGCGATCTTGGGGGGGTGACTGCCGGATTTAGGTTGATCTGCAAACAAATCAGTCCTGGTGCCTGCCCCTCATCAAAATGGCAGCGCAGCGCGTCGTTTAGCATCGCATGCAAACCGGACAACGTGTCGGCTTCGGTGTAGATGTCGTACCCCGCGGCGCGAGCGGTGTAGCCGCCAGAGGGCGCGGCTTGGGCGAGGAAGAGGATCTCGGTCATGGTGTGCATAGCATACGATCAGCACATTATCTTGGTCGAATGCTAAAGTGTGTCACTAGAGGCCTACAGCCCGCACACTGCTGGGAGTGTCTTTGTAGGGTTTCCCTTGGTGCAACCTGATTTTTCACCAGATCGATGTGCAGCGAAAGGCCTTCAGGGAGAAAACAGACGTGGCGAATCTAGAGAATCCGGCGATTGGACCTATGCCGACCGCGCACACCAAGCAAGTAGCTTGGGGTAAGTTGTCGCGAGATGAGGCCGATCGTCTGACCGGTACGCATTCATTGCTCGACCACATGACCGATGTTGCCGCGTGCTTTTTGGCCTTGGCTGAGTGCGCGGGCATCCGACGATCTCTGGAGTTGGCTGCGGGCCGACCCCTTGACGAAGCAGATTTACAGCGACTGGCTGTCTTGGTTTTTCTGCACGATGTAGGCAAAGCCAACGCCGGTTTCCAGTCCCGCAAATGGCAGCCACCCGAACGACCGCCTGCGCTTTGGCCCACTACTCCATTTGGGCATGGACCTGAAGGCTGGGAGCTGATTGCCGGGCGCATACCGAACGCCGAACACTACGCAGCTGGGTTGCCCATTGCAGAAATGGTGACATGGGGTGAAGAAGCGGTCAGTGAGTTGCTTCAGGCGAGCATCAGCCACCACGGAAGACCGTTGGGTGAAAGTCCTGAAAAGCAAACGGAAATCATCTGGAAGCCGGTTCTGACCACCAGCGGCACCGTGTTGTACGACCCGGCGGCCACTTTGTCCAGTATTGGGGAGCGTTTGAAGCAAACCTATCCGCTGGCCTTTGGGGAGTGCGAGCGACCATTGCCTGTCCAACCCGCCTTCGTGCATTTATTTGCTGGACTGGTCCAACTGGCTGACTGGCTGGGTTCTGACACACGTGAGTCATTCTTCCCCTACACCGTACCTGGGGAAGATCGTATCCAGTCGGCAGTCGCTCGTGCAGCCTACGCGGTTCGGTCCATTGGTCTGGATGTGTCTGCATGGAAAGAAGAACTGAATAGTCAACCGCCCACCTTCAGTGCAGCGTTTGGTGTGCCGGCTGCCCGCCCGATGCAGTTGGCCGCAGCCGATCTTTCCTTGGGCGATATCGTGGTGCTGGAGGCTGAAACCGGCAGCGGAAAGACCGAAGCTGCGTTGTGGCGCTTCGTGCAGTTGTTTGAAGCAGGCAAGGTTGATAGCCTGTACTTCGCCCTACCAACGCGCGTCGCGGCGACACAACTTCACAAGCGGGTGTTTGAGTTGGTGAATCGCCTTTGGCCAAATAATGCCCCTGTGGTCGTGCGCGCGTTGCCAGGATACGAGGCAGCAGCCGATAAGGAAAAAATCAGCCTGCCGGATTTCAAGGTTCAGTGGCCCGATGTCCCTGATGACTACAAAGCTCACCAGCGGTGGGTGGCGGAATCACCCAAGCGCTTTTTGGCCGCCACCATCGCGGTGGGCACTATCGACCAGGCATTGCTCGGAGCGCTCAAGGTCAAGCACGCCCACATGCGCCACGCCTTGCTGGCTCGCAGTTTGTTGGTGGTTGATGAGGTGCACGCATCCGATTCGTACATGACCGTGCTTTTGGAGAAATTGCTTCAAGCCCACATCAAGGCAGGTGGTCATTCCATATTGCTTTCTGCCACTCTCGGCGCCATGGCCCGAACGCGCTATCTCAACATTGGGAATAAAAGGAAGCTTGCGCCACCCTCGCTGGCCGATGCATGCGCAACCACTTATCCGGCACTCAGCTTCCGGGATTCAACCGACATTCACTTACACCCTGTGGCTGGCAACCCGCAACATAAAACGGTGCATTGGGAGACGCTGGATGCCATTGACGACCCCAAGCGAATTTCAATGCTCGCCGCGCAGGCTGCGGCACAAGGTGCGCGCGTGCTGGTGGTGCGCAACACCGTGCCTGCAGCCGTTGCCACATTGAAAGCGCTGGAAGAACTGACCTTGGCTCAAGGCGGCGACTGGTTGTTCAAGGTCAACGGCGTCAGCACCGTTCACCACAGCCGCTACAGCCGCCAGGACCGTCCCTTGCTTGATCAGGCGGTAGAAGCCCAATTGGGGAAAACACGGCAAGACGAAAAGGGGCGCGTGATTGTTGGCACGCAAACACTGGAGCAAAGCCTGGACATTGACGCCGATTTGCTCATCACCGACCTGTGCCCCATGGACGTGTTGCTACAGCGCCTGGGTCGCATGCACCGACATGCCCGACCCGACGCAGAGCGACCAGAGGGCTACCGCCTGCCGCATGCTTGGGTGCTCACCCCCGCAGGCAACGACCTCACACCCATGCTCAAGCGTGCTCGCCATGGCCTAGGCCGTTTCCGCGATGGAGGCGGTGTGTACCCCGACCTGCGCATGGTTGAAGCTACCAAGCGATTGATTCGGGCACAGCCCAGCCGCCAGATACCAGCAGACAACCGCATGCTGGTTGAACACGCCACGCACATCGAAGCTCTGCAGGGGATCGAAAACGATCTTGGGCCCGACTGGCAGAAACTGGGACAGGCCATTGAGGGTGATACCAGTGCTCGCAGAGGTGTGGGACATCTGCACACATTGCCGTATGATGAAGCCTTTAGCGACGTTATGTTCCCCGACGGCGATCAAAAAATTGCCACCCGTCTTGGAGCTGCTGATCGTCTGGTGATTTTTGACCCACCCCAACCTGGCCCGTTTCAGCAGGCCGTGAAGCAATTGGCGCTGCGTCACCATCAGATCCCCGAGGGGGTCAGTCCTGACGCGCTGCCAGTAGACATCGCCGTATTGCCTGCGGGCGCAGGTTTTGAGTTCACCTTGGGCTCCGCGCGGTATCGTTACAACCGCTTTGGGCTTGAGCGCTTGAAAGCCCTCGACGAAAACAAACCCACACAGGGAGGACCCATATGACGAATGCCCCGGAGCTGCAGTTTTGCTTGCTCACCGAGCCGCTCATTCGCTATCGCCGTGTGACCGATGGAAATGCCGTTTTTGCCAACTTGCCTGAGTTGTTCGTGGCGATGGCTGCTGACGAAGTGCGCGACTACCCGGCTTTGCGTCCGCATCAGCGCCATGCGTGGTATGCCTTTCTTGTGCAGTTGGCTGCCATTACATTAAACAAGGCTGGGCGAACAGCGGTTTTTGAAACTGCGCAAG
Source organism: Serpentinimonas sp. SSL01 (assembly GCF_056323735.1). Taxonomy (NCBI): domain Bacteria; kingdom Pseudomonadati; phylum Pseudomonadota; class Betaproteobacteria; order Burkholderiales; family Comamonadaceae; genus Serpentinimonas; species Serpentinimonas sp. SSL01. The sequence goes on along the minus strand of NZ_CM150487.1, from coordinate 1,674,274 downwards.
AGTGGCGGGATGCGTTATTGGCTCTCACGCCCGATGATCCAGATGGAGCCGCGTGGTGTTTGGTGTCGCCGCCAGAAAGGGTGGCATTTATGCAGGCAGCTTCCCCCAATTGGGATGTTCGTGAATGGGATACCCTTTTTGATGCGTCCGATGAATTGGATCTACTGCTCACATCGAAGAATCACGATCTTAAGGGTGCGCGCATGCACGCATCGCGCCCCGAGGACTGGCTGTTTGCATTGATAAGTTTGCAAACACTTGAGGGTAGCAATAGCGGCTCACATAAAGGCATCTCAAGGATGAATAGTGGTGCAGGTAGCCGTTCGGGAGTTGGCGTTGTTCCAAAAGGAGGTATCGGACAGCGCTGGACGCGTGATGTGGTGCTTCTAAATGAAGCACGTTCTGCGGTCGCGGAAAAGTACAGCCTGAATGAAGTCGCAGGTCTTGCGTTGGTGTGGTTAAAACCTTGGGACGGCACAACAAGCATTTCATTTTCAGAGCTTGATCCTTGCTACATCGAAATTTGTCGCAGGGTTCGGCTTTTCACAAAGTCTGGTCGTTTGTTTGCAAGAAGAGCCAAAACTCCGACATCAAGAATAGATGCGGGCGGTAAGAAGGGTGTGACGGGTGATCCATGGATGCCAATAGACATATCAGAAGAAGAGTCAAAGGCTTTGAGTGTTCAGGGGCGTGGCTTTGACTACAAGTTGATTTGCGAAATTCTTTTTTCAGGGAAATTTTTCAAGCCGGAACCATTGAGGGTAAATTTGTTGGATGGGAATGGCCTTTCGCTACTGGCTCAGGGGGTGGCAAGGGGAAATAGCAAAACAGAGGGCTATCACGAACGGCGGGTGCCTATTTCTCCTAAAGTTCGTGGCCTACTGAGGGCAAATCAAAACGCCCAACTTGAGCGTGTGACAGGGCAGCGCATAGTCGCCATTAGTGAGGTAATTCGACTGCTGAAAGATGCGTTGATTCATCTGTTTGAGAACGGAGACATCAAAAACTACAAGCAGGCAGTCAAGACGCACGGAGCAAAGATTGGCTCGATAAAAGATGCCTTTGAGGCTGCTGAAGACTCTCGCTTCTTTGACGACCTCAACGAAGAAATGGAAGCCACAGACCCAGACGCACAACGTCTGCAATGGTTGCTGGGCTTAGTCGAACGGGCAGAAACCATTCTAAAGAGAGCCTTCGATACGGGACCGCGCAGCGGCATCCAAAAGTACCGAGCCCAGTCTGCGGCCTTGTCACGCTTTCATGGCGGGCTTCGCAGTGACAAGTTCCCCATACCCGATCTGGTCAATTACTACCGCCAACAAACCACCCAACGTCAGGAGGAAACCAGTGACCACGCTTGAACCCACTTTGGAGGCTCCACCAGATGGTGCCGTCACGTACAGCGAACCTTTTGGGGCCTTGGCTGCATATATCAAGCGCGCCAACAGCGGTGATCGCGCGGCACTGTCCCGGCTGAAACCAGAAGCGCTTCAGCCCCACCAGTTGGCTGCGTTGGCACGAGCCTTGTCAGCTGCAGGTCTGGCCCCAGAGCAATGGCATGCTGACACCTGGCCGCGCTGGGCCTTGATTGCTCATGGCATGGCGCTCGCTGGACACGACGGCAAACAAAAACTGGGCAGGCAATTGGCCAACGCCGGAGTGTCTGAATCGCGCGTTACCAAATTGCTCACCTCCCGAGGCGACGCCTTCACACAGCTTTTGCCCCGTGTGCTGCGGCTGTTGGCAAGCAAAGGCGTGGCACCCAACTGGCGCGAGCTGGGCGAACTGGTGCTCAAAGAAGGTAGCGCCTTGCGCAGCAGCCAAGCAGAAGCCGAGGAAATACGTCTTCAGATCGCAGGCCCCTATTTCACGGAACTGGCCCGCGCCAAATCCAAGTCATAACAAACCATCACCCAAGGAGTTTTCATGAACCTGCCCCGTTTTATCCAAATCCACACCCTGCACAACTACCCAGGTGCACTGCTGAACCGGGACGATGCCGGTCTGGCCAAGCGTCTGCCCTATGGCGACGCGGTGCGCACGCGCATTTCGTCGCAGTGTTTGAAGCGCCACTGGCGGAAAGCTGAGGACCATTTTTCGCTGGCAAGCCTGGGTGTGCCCATGGCCGTGCGTTCACGTGGGTTTGCAGAAAAAATTCTTGAGACTTTGGTGGCGGATGGTGTTGCGGAGAATATTGCAACGCCAGTGGCAGCCGCTCTTCGTGACGCATTTAAGAAAGACCTGAAGAAGCTGATCAAAGCAGCCACTACGCCCAAAAAAGTAAAAAGTAAGAAAGGCGCTTCTGATATTGACGATGCAGAAGAAGATGAGGCTACAGAGAACGCGGATCAGAAGCAGGCCATCCTTCTAGGGGTGAGTGAACTTGCCTATCTGACAAGGCTGGCGCAAGAAGTTGCTGGGCAGGTTGCGCAGCCAGCTGATGCACGTTTGGCCATGCTCCATCGCCTTGAGTCAGAGCAAGAAAACCTCAAGGCGATGGAGCATGGTAGTGGCTTGGAGTCTGCCCTGTTCGGTCGCATGGTCACTTCTGACGTGCTGGCCAGCCGCGATGCCGCTGTGTACGTGGCCCACGCCTTCACGGTGCACGAAGCCCAAGTGGAGAACGACTACTTCACCGTGGTGGACGACCTGCAGCAAGAAGCGGGTGAGCTGGGTTCCGCTGGCATCTTCGATACCGAACTGGCCTCCGGCCTGTACTACGGCTACGTGGTGGTGGACGTGCCGCAACTGATTGCCAACCTGGAGGGTGAAGCAGCCAAAGACTGGGTCACCTTGCCCGCGGAGAAACGTGAACTGGCAGGCCGTGTGGTGCGGCACCTTTTGCACCTGATTGCCACGGTCAGCCCCGGAGCGAAGCGTGGATCAACCGCGCCGTTTGACTGGGCCAAGTTCATGCTGGTGGAGGTGGGGGACTGGCAGCCGCGCAGCCTAGCGGGTGCATTCCAGAATGCCTTGCCGACCGACCACTCAGCCCTTCGCGAAACGGCTGTGCAGATGCTGGCAGACGAAATTGGCAAGATGGATGAGGCTTACGGGGCAACGCTGGATCGGCGTTTCCTGGCCTTGGACAAAGTGATCGTCCCCAACGCCGAGCGCCTGCCCCTCAATGACCTTGCAACGTGGGTGCAAGCTTACATCACCCAAGGCGCAGCGCCAGCGCAGGCGGACTGATATGGCGCGCCATCTGCTGATCAGGTTGTCGTCCCCGCTCATAGCGTTTGGAGGGGAAACCATCGATAACTTCGGCGTCATTCGCGACTTCCCGGCGCTCTCCATGGTCACGGGGTTGATTGCCAATGCCTTGGGTTGGGATCGGGGCGACAATGTGTTGCACAACCGACTGCAAGAGCGGTTGCGATTGGGTACCCGACTGGAGGCGCAGGGGACACGGCTGACCGACTTTCAAACTGCGCAGCTGGGAGCCAATGACAAGGCCTGGACGACTTGGGGTAGGGTGGATGAGCGCAGGGGCGGCGCCGCTTCGTATGAAAGTCCTCATCTGCGGTACCGCGACTACCACGCCGACCTCACGGCCCTTCTTGCTTTGCGGCTTGATCCTGCTGACGAGTCGCCCACGCTGGATGAAGTAGCCCAAGGGCTGGACCGGCCCCAACGTCCACTGTTCATCGGACGCAAACCTTGTCTGCCTGTGGGGCGGTTGGTGGCGGGATGGATTGATGCAGATTCGGTTTTGCAGGCTCTGCAACTTGCCCCGTTGGCCGCCGGCTGGGATGGCTTGCGGGCCCAGTGGCCAGATGGCGAGGGGCAATTGCCGGGTGATCGTTTGGTGGATGTGTGCGACGAACGCAATTGGACCAGCGGCGTACATGGTGGTTGGCGTCCGGTGCGAGAAGGTCTCATCAAGAACGCAGGAAACATGTCATGAGTTTTGACCCTCTGTATTTGCTGCACACCCAGCCCGATCCGCAACGGTTGGCAGTGTGGGCAGCACGCCACTGCTTGTTGGGCTCGCAAGGCGATCTGGGCTACGCGCTTCACGCGCTGTTGCACGCCGCTTTTGGTGAACATGCACCACAGCCATTTCGCTACCTTGATGCCGAACAGGGCTTGTTGGCCTACACCCAACGGAGTGCTGCCGAATTGGCACAGCTTGCTGCTCTGGCTGACCCTGATGCGGCGGCTGCGCTGGGGCTGGGCCAGACATCGCGACACGGTGGCATGAACGCGCGGCCGTTCCCAACGCAGTGGGCGACGGGGCATGCACTTGGGTTTGAGGTGCGCGTGCGCCCCATCATTCGCGAAGGAAAGACCGGTCGCGAGAGAGATGCGTTTTTGGCGGTTGTCGAGAAAACTGCTGATGGCGAGTTGAACCGTGGTGAAGTATATGTGCAGTGGCTGCGCGAGCTGTTCGCCCGGCAGGGCGGTGCGGAGCTGGTGGATGCCAGTGTGATTCGCTATCAGCAGCTGGGCGTTACGCGAAAGAGCCAGAAAGGGGGTGCTGGCAATGAGCGCCAGAGCCGTCTTGTTTATGGCCCCGATGCAGTGCTGACAGGGCAATTGCGCGTGACCAATCCGCAGGCATTCGCGCAGTTGTTGACACAAGGAGTTGGGCGACATCGCGCGTTCGGTTTTGGCATGCTTTTGCTGCGCCCTGCCAGAGATTGACGTGATGGTGACGCCGAAGTGCTGAAAGGTCGCCTAGGGCTGGAGACAGCCCGGTTTCCGCACGCTGATCGCCATGGACTGCTGTGGTTGGAGCGCGGTGAATTGTGCGTTGTTGACGGTTGCTTGCATTTCATGCGGGGCAGCAACTCTTTGACCCCACAGATGGATCAGATCCCGCATCAATCGGTGTCCATGATTTTGCTGGGGCCTGGCAGCAGCGTGACGCACGATGCCTTGCGCTTGCTTGCCCGCCACGGCACACTGATGGCCGCTGTAGGGGTGGACGGTGTGCGCACCTATACGGCGCCGCCTTTGATGCCGGACCGTTCAGATGTCGCTAGAAGGCAAGCCGAGTTGTGGGGCAGCCCTCGTCGGCGCGTGAGCGTGGCTCGCCATATGTACGCCTTGCGTTTGGGCGAAATCCTGCCACATCGCGATCTGGACACACTGCGCGGTATTGAGGGGTCGCGCGTGAAGGTCATGTACAAGCTGATGGCCGACAAGCACGGTATTGAATGGAATGGCCGCCACTACGACCGAGCCAATCCGATGGCTGCTGATATTCCAAATCAGGCGTTGAACCATGCGGCTACTGCTGTTCAAGCTGCGGCGGCGATTGCTGTTCAGTCTCTGGCGGCGTTGCCACCGCTGGGTTTCATTCATGAGGACTCGGGGCAGTCGTTTGTGCTGGACATCGCTGACTTGTTTCGAGAAGCGGTCACGTTGCAAATCGCTTTTTCGGCTGCCAAGCAGGTGGACAAAGGGGCTGAGGACACGGTTGACCGCCTAGTGCGTCGTCAGGCGGCTCAGGTGTTTCGAAAACAGCAAGTCATTCCATCGATGATCGACAAAATCAAGCAGGTACTGCGCATGGAGGGGGACAATGGCGCTGGTGATGATCGTGACTCGTGACGTGGCAGACCGATTCCACGGGTTCCTTGCTTCCGTCATGCTGGAAGTTGCCCCAAACGTATTTGTCGCACCCCGGATGAACAAGGGCGTTCGGGAGCGCACATGGAGCGTTGTCTCTGACTGGCATGGGCAGGAACCGAGAGGCAGTTTGGTGATGGTCTGGCGTGATTTGAACGAGGTGGGTGGGGTTGGTTTGGCCCATCTTGGAACGCCACCCCGGGAGCTGGTCGAGATGGATGGCATGTGGTTGACCCGTCGCAGCAAGCCTGCAAGCGCTCTTTAAAAAATTAGATGTATTTTCTTGTTTTCTCTGGCAACTCAAGAAGTTGGGTGCTAGAGGTTCCCCCGCGCAAGCGGGGATAGACCCGACCAGATAGCGGCGGTCGGATGAGTCGATGGGGTTCCCCCGCGCAAGCGGGGATAGACCCTTAGGTGGCACGACTATTACGGCATTTGATACGGTTCCCCCGCGCAAGCGGGGATAGACCCTGGATGGAAAACCCACCTTATGACCCATATACGGTTCCCCCGCGCAAGCGGGGATAGACCCTCCTGCACCAACCACACCAGCAACCGGAACGCGGTTCCCCCGCGCAAGCGGGGATAGACCGTGCCGGCTTATGCCCGCAAGGCTCAGGGCCATGGTTCCCCCGCGCAAGCGGGGATAGACCCAGGTTTTTGCCGCTGCCCTCGTCGCCGTGCATGGTTCCCCCGCGCAAGCGGGGATAGACCCGCAAGAAAGCGTACCTGCGCGAGTGGTACGCAGGTTCCCCCGCGCAAGCGGGGATAGACCCTGTACGGGCCGCCAGTGCATTTCCGCGATGATGGTTCCCCCGCGCAAGCGGGGATAGACCATGCCCAGCGACATCTTCGACGGGCCGGTGAACGGTTCCCCCGCGCAAGCGGGGATAGACCCGGGCCAGCCACCGAGCCGATCTGATCCGAGTCGGTTCCCCCGCGCAAGCGGGGATAGACCCGCCACGGGCGCTATGTCCACGGCCAAGGTGCTGGTTCCCCCGCGCAAGCGGGGATAGACCCTCAAAACCGACACCAAGTGGCTCAAAAAAGCCGGTTCCCCCGCGCAAGCGGGGATAGACCCCTTTCGGTGGGCGTAGGTGTTGATTTGGAGGAGGTTCCCCCGCGCAAGCGGGGATAGACCCCAACGGAGTACCAACATGAACAACGGCAACTAGGTTCCCCCGCGCAAGCGGGGATAGACCCCATGATGGGTCATGGCTGATCGGGTCGGGCATGGTTCCCCCGCGCAAGCGGGGATAGACCCATTGCAAGAAATCGCACGAATCGGACATTGACGGTTCCCCCGCGCAAGCGGGGATAGACCCGTCCGTGAAGCCATTATTGCCCGTCAAGCCGAGGTTCCCCCGCGCAAGCGGGGATAGACCCACCTGCAAAGGGCCCTGAGTCCAACACCTGCAGGTTCCCCCGCGCAAGCGGGGATAGACCCCAGTTCGACGCTTTCGTGAGCTTGGCGTACAAGGTTCCCCCGCGCAAGCGGGGATAGACCCCTCCCAAGTCTCGGCCAAAACGGTGTTGGTGAGGTTCCCCCGCGCAAGCGGGGATAGACCCCTCTGTCAGCTGCTGGGCTACGCCAGAAGCGAGGTTCCCCCGCGCAAGCGGGGATAGACCCTTCGGGCCGATCTACACGGCACGATTGGTGCTGGTTCCCCCGCGCAAGCGGGGATAGACCCACCCGAGTGGCCGGCATCCCGTGCATCGCGCGGGTTCCCCCGCGCAAGCGGGGATAGACCCCGTGGACGCAATTCGGTGGCAATGCCATGCTGGGTTCCCCCGCGCAAGCGGGGATAGACCCTCGTTGGCCAGTGGGTTGTGTGCAGTGCCTGAGGTTCCCCCGCGCAAGCGGGGATAGACCCGACACGCACGGCATTTCGGGCGTTTCGACCGGGGTTCCCCCGCGCAAGCGGGGATAGACCCGATGTGGGCACGGCGGTGGCCGATGCGCGCACGGTTCCCCCGCGCAAGCGGGGATAGACCCCGGGCACCCTCAACCCTGAATGGAGAAAGACAGGTTCCCCCGCGCAAGCGGGGATAGACCCTTGCCATGCCCCCACTCCAAGGCTTCTGCAATGGTTCCCCCGCGCAAGCGGGGATAGACCGTACGGGTGGGTGATATTGCGTTGCAGGGTGGAGGTTCCCCCGCGCAAGCGGGGATAGACCCCATTGGCGATGATTTCGAGTGCATCAACAAGGGGTTCCCCCGCGCAAGCGGGGATAGACCCTGGCAAGCGACCATCAACGCACCGGCAAGCGGGGTTCCCCCGCGCAAGCGGGGATAGACCCGCCTTCCGGTTCATTCCCGGCAATGCGGACGCGGTTCCCCCGCGCAAGCGGGGATAGACCCTTGATCGGCTCTCGCGTGACACTGACGGTGCGGGTTCCCCCGCGCAAGCGGGGATAGACCCTGCTGGAGGCACTGGAGCGTCTGATTGCTTCTGGTTCCCCCGCGCAAGCGGGGATAGACCCTTGTTGTATAGCCTCCACGAAGCGCCCGTCGCGGTTCCCCCGCGCAAGCGGGGATAGACCCTGCATGATTCCGATGGAGACGCTGCCGCCGCCGGTTCCCCCGCGCAAGCGGGGATAGACCCTCGAATCCAGTTTTTCAGGTCTGCCGGTTGATGGTTCCCCCGCGCAAGCGGGGATAGACCCGGCAACGACGCGCTGAAGGCCATGGGCGTGGCGGTTCCCCCGCGCAAGCGGGGATAGACCCGCTACCCATGTTGCTCGTGTGGATTGGGGCGGGGTTCCCCCGCGCAAGCGGGGATAGACCCCTCAGGAGGCAAAGCGGCGAAGGCAGGAGACAGGTTCCCCCGCGCAAGCGGGGATAGACCCTTGTCCACGTCCTTCGCGCTCACGTCAGCGCAGGTTCCCCCGCGCAAGCGGGGATAGACCCGCGAGGGGTTGAGCCATGTTGCCACTGGATCAGGTTCCCCCGCGCAAGCGGGGATAGACCCGGTTCGGCTAGATCGTCTGCTGATTTGACTGTGGTTCCCCCGCGCAAGCGGGGATAGACCCTGGCGCGTGAGGTGGGTGTTGAAAGCGCCTTGGGTTCCCCCGCGCAAGCGGGGATAGACCCGTGCGGCTACTTGAGAAGCCTTAGCTGAAACTGGTTCCCCCGCGCAAGCGGGGATAGACCGCGCAAGCCGAAGCCTTACCCAAAGAAATGACGGGTTCCCCCGCGCAAGCGGGGATAGACCCCCGCGTGATCTTAGTATCTTGTAGGTGTGCAAGGTTCCCCCGCGCAAGCGGGGATAGACCCCTTATTGACTCCATCCGTCAGGCTCAGGTGTTGGTTCCCCCGCGCAAGCGGGGATAGACCCAGGGGGCATAGGCGGGTCGGTGCGCGATGCAAGGTTCCCCCGCGCAAGCGGGGATAGACCCGGTCAAGTCGCCATTGTCGATGGAGCCGCCGCGGTTCCCCCGCGCAAGCGGGGATAGACCTTTGAGGCTGCATTTCAGCCATTCGGGCACTGAGGTTCCCCCGCGCAAGCGGGGATAGACCCGACTATGCCCAGGCAGGCGGCGACTTGGCGGCGGTTCCCCCGCGCAAGCGGGGATAGACCCAAGCCGCCGAAAATGCGGCGCTGATGTGGGAAGGTTCCCCCGCGCAAGCGGGGATAGACCCGCCCGAGTGGGTGACAAAGTGGTCATCTTCGCGGTTCCCCCGCGCAAGCGGGGATAGACCCTCCGCGCACTCGGCCTTGGTCAACTGGCTGGTGGTTCCCCCGCGCAAGCGGGGATAGACCCCAATCAAATCAAGGTTAAATCCAAGGTCGCCAGGTTCCCCCGCGCAAGCGGGGATAGACCCTTCTTGGTGTTGCCACCCGTCTGCCCGCCACCGGTTCCCCCGCGCAAGCGGGGATAGACCCGGAATAGCGACGGTGGCACCGGCCGCAATGGAGGTTCCCCCGCGCAAGCGGGGATAGACCCCTTCTGACCCGCCGCCGCCCACGCGCCAACGAGGTTCCCCCGCGCAAGCGGGGATAGACCCCGCAGTGAGCAATTCTGCGAAACCATGGGCATGGTTCCCCCGCGCAAGCGGGGATAGACCCCGAGGAGCAGTGGACTGATAGACCCCGTCGAGCGACTGAAGGGCCGAGCCTAACCCGGGTTCCCCCGCGCAAGCGGGGATAGACCCGTGATGTGCTCCGGCAGGATAGGGTGGAGTGAAGGTTCCCCCGCGCAAGCGGGGATAGACCCTGCTGCAGATCGCTGGCGGCGGCCACCCGGTATCGAGACGCTGATTCGTTTGAAGATGTTCAGCTTTGACAGGATAGTTGCGCCCGGAATGCGCGGAATCGTATGAAATCTGGCGGAATATCGCCCGTATCGGGCGCATGATGTGCAAAAAACAAGCGGAAATCTCACTCCCGTCCGGAAATTTCAAAAAAAGAAATCCGGCCGGGAAGCGCTGGCGTTTAAACGCGATTTATAGAAGTGCCCTTAAACTGCAGCAGTTGGCGGACCAGGGCATCCGTTTCTCGCTCGACGACTTTGGCACCGGTTATTCGTCCCTGAGCTACCTCAAGCGCCTGCCGCTGTCGCAGCTCAAGATCGACCAGTCGTTCGTGCGCGACCTGCTGACCGACCCCAACGACGCCGCCATCGCGCGCACCATCCTGCAGCTGGCCCAGAGCCTGGACCTGGACGTGGTGGCCGAAGGCGTGGAAACCGAAGGCCAGCGCCAGTTCCTTGAACGGATGGGCTGCAAGGCCTTCCAGGGCTACCTGTTTGGACAGCCCGGCCCTTTTGAAGGAGATTGACCATGAACGCCCGTTTGCCCACCCCCGCACTGGACGCCGCCACACTGGCCGCTTTTGTCGACCAGCGCTGGGATCAGGCCCTTATCCCCGAGCTGAAAAGCTACATCGAGATCCCGGCCAAGTCGCCCTCGTTCGATGCCGACTGGGCCCGAAACGGCCACCTCGAAACCGTGCTGCAGCGCGCCGCCGAGTGGGTGCGCGCGCAGAAGGTCGAGGGTCTGCAGCTGGAGGTGGTGCGGCTGAAGAAGCCCGATGGCAGCGACCGCACCCCGGTGCTCTTTTTCGAGGTACCCGCCTCCAACGGCCGCCACGGCGGCGCTGCGCCCGCATCCGGCCAGACGGTGTTGATGTACGGCCACCTCGACAAACAGCCGGAGTTCACCGGCTGGCGCTCCGACCTTGGCCCCTGGACGCCCAAGATCGACGACGGCAAGCTCTACGGCCGCGGGGGCGCCGACGACGGCTACGCCGTCTACGCCAGCGTGGCCTCGCTGCAGGCGCTCAAGGACCAGGGCGTGGCGCACCCGCGCATCGTCGGCCTGATCGAGACCTGCGAGGAAAGCGGCTCGCACGACCTGTTGCCCTACGTGGACGCGCTGCGCCTGCGCCTGGGCGACGTGGGCCTGGTGATCTGCCTGGACAGCGGCGCCGGCAACTACGACCAGCTGTGGTTGACTACCAGCCTGCGTGGCATGGCCAGTGGCGTGCTCAAGGTGCAGGTGCTGACCGAAGGCATCCACTCCGGCGACGCCTCGGGCTTGGTGCCGTCGAGTTTTCGCATCATGCGTCAGGTGCTGAACCGCCTGGAAGACAGCGCCACCGGCCGCCTGTTGCCCGCCAGTTTTCATTGCGAGGTGCCGGCCGAACGTGTGGCCCAGGCTCGGGCCACCGCCGCCATCCTGGGCGAGGAGGTCTACAAACGTTTCCCCTGGGCCCACCACGACTGTGGCGGCTCCAGCGTGTTCGCGTTGCCCACCACCACCGACCCGGTCGAAGCCCTGCTCAACCGCACCTGGCGGCCCACGCTGTCGGTCACCGGCGCCGACGGTTTCCCCGAGCTGAAGAACGCCGGCAACGTGCTGCGCCCCTACACCGCCTTCAAGCTCAGCCTGCGCCTGCCGCCGCTGGTGGATGCGGCGTTGGCCGTGCAGGAGCTGAAAACCCTGCTGGAGGACAACGCGCCCTACCAGGCCCGGGTCACCTTCGAGGCCGAAGGCGGCGCCACCGGCTGGAACGCACCCAACGTCGCGCCCTGGTTCGAGGACGCGCTGCAGGTGGCCTCGCGCGCCAGCTTTGCTGGCGCTGGCTACGGCACCATTGGCCAGGGTGGCACCATCCCGCTGATGAACATGCTGAGCCAGGGTTTTCCGACCGCGCAGATGATGGTCTGCGGCGTGCTGGGCCCCAAGAGCAACGCCCACGGACCCAACGAGTTCCTGCACCTAGCGTACGCCCGGCGCCTGACGGCCTCGGTCGCGCAAGTGATCGCTCGCATGCCCTGAACATGACGACGACCTCACAGGCTCCTTTCACCCTGCGCGACGGCCTCACCCTCGCCCTCTACGGCTGGCCCCTGCCCGACACCGTACGCCCGCGCGGTGTGGTGCTGATCGTGCACGGCCTGGGTGAACACGCCTGGCGCTACGACCACGTGGCCCGCCGGCTCAATGCCTGGGGTTTCTGGGTGCGCGCCTACGACCAGCGCGGGCACGGCGAATCGGGCGGCGCGCGCGGCGTGCTGCCGGCCGATCACGCCCTGCTGGCCGATCTGGCCGAGGTGGTGGACGACACCCGCGAGCAGCTGTGCAACCGCTGGGCCTGCCCGCTGCTGCTGCTGGGGCACAGCATGGGTGGGCTGGTGGCGGCCCGCCTCGTGGCCGGCCGCTTGCGCCCGGTGGAGGCGCTGCTGCTGTCTTCGCCCGCGCTCGATGCCGGGCTGAACCCGGTGCAGCGCGCGTTGATCGGGCTGCTCTACCGGCTGGCACCCGGTCTCGCGCTGGGCAACGGACTGGATGCCCGCAAGATTTCCCACGACGCCGAGGTGGTCCAGCGCTACCAGACCGACCGGTTGGTGCACGACCGCATTTCCGCGCGGCTGGCGCGCTTCATCGACACCGAAGGCGCCGTCACCCGCGCGGCCGCACCCGGCTGGACCGTGCCCACCTTGCTGATGTACGCCGGCGCCGACGCGCTGGTGAACCCCCGTGGCAGCCGCGACTTTGCCGCCGCGGCGCCGCCCGCGGTGGTCAGCAGCCGGTGTTTCGACGGGCTGTTTCACGAAATCTTCAACGAATCCGACCCGGCCGAGGTTTTCGAAACCCTGGAACACTGGCTGGAGAGCCGGTTCTAGGCAGACCCGCCACCTCTACTGCAGCCGCTCGGTGCCGGACAGCGTGCTGGCGGCCATCGACCAGGCCCTGGCCCGCATGGGCACACGACCTCCCGGGGGCGCCGCGCCGCGATGAACGACCGCACGGTTGCCTCAGGACGCTGGCGCTGGCGCCCCAGCCTGCGCCTGTCGCTGCAGCTGGTGCTGCTGGCCACCGTGGTGCTGCCAGCCGTGGTGGTATCGAAGGGCATCCGGCGCTCGTCGGCAATGCGCAGCATCAGCAAGCGGATGGCGTCAGAGGCATAAGCGGATGGCGTCAGAGGCATAAGCGGACCTACCCCCCTGCCCACACCCCCCGCGCCGCAGCCACCGTGGCCTCAACATCAGCCTCGGAGTGCGCGGCGCTCACAAAGCCGGCTTCGTAGAGGGCGGGGGCGAAATAGACGCCGCGCTCGAGCATGGCGTGGAAGAAGTGGTTGAAGCGGGCGCTGTCGGTGCGCAGCACGGCGGCGTAGTTTTGCGGCAGTTGCTCGAGCAAGAAGAAGCCGAACATGCCGCCTTCGCTGTCGGTGCAAAAGGGCACGCCGGCTTGGGCGGCGGCTTGGGCTAGGCCTGCGGTCAGGCTGCGCGTGCGCGCGCTCAGGGCTTCGAAGAAGCCGGGGCGTTGCAGTTCACGCAGGGTCGCCAGGCCGCAGGCGGTGGCCACGGGGTTGCCGCTCAGGGTGCCGGCCTGATAGACCGCGCCCAGCGGCGCCAGTTGCTCCATGATGGCGCGTTTGCCGCCAAAAGCGGCCAGCGGCATGCCACCGCCGATCACCTTGCCCAGCACCGTGAGGTCGGGCTCGAAGCCGGGGATGTGCTGCGCGTACAGGCTTTGCGCGCCACCGAGCGCGACCCTAAAGCCAGTCATCACCTCGTCGAAGGCCAGCAGCGCGCCGTGCTGGGTGCACAGTTCGCGGCAGCGGCGCATGAAGGGCACGCTGGCGCGCACGAAGTTCATGTTGCCGGCGATGGGCTCGATCATCAGGCACGCCACTTGGGGGCCGTGCTCGGCAAAGGCGGCTTCGAGCTGGGGCAGGTTGTTGTACTCGAGCACCAGCGTGTGCTGCACCACTTCGGGCGGCACGCCGGCGCTGGTGGGGTGGCCGAAGGTGGCTAGGCCCGATCCGGCCTTGACCAGCAGCGCGTCGGCGTGGCCGTGGTAGCAGCCTTCAAACTTGATGATTTTGCTGCGCCCGGTGGCGCCGCGCGCGAGCCGGATGGTGCTCATGCCGGCTTCGGTGCCCGAGCTCACCAGCCGCAGCATCTCGATGCTGGGCAGCAGCTTGACGATTTCTTCGGCGAGCTCGATTTCGCGCTCGGTCGGGGCACCGAAGCTAAAGCCGTCGAGGGCGGCGCGCTGCACCGCTTCGAGCACCGCCGGGTGGCCGTGGCCCAAGATCATCGGGCCCCAGGAGCCGATGTAGTCGATGTAGCGCTGGCCGTTGGCGTCCCAGAAGTAGGCGCCCTGGGCGCGCTGCACGAAGCGCGGCGTGCCGCCCACGGCCTTGAAGGCGCGCACGGGCGAATTCACGCCGCCGGGGATGAGCTGGCGCGCGCGCTGCAGCAGGGCAAGGTTGCGGTCGGTGGCTTGCATAAATGAGATAAAAAAGGAATCAGTGGGTGCGGGATGGGGTGGGGAAGGCTTCGAGCTGCTGCGCCGGGCCGGCCGTGGGGTCGTCGGGGTCGGCTGCGCCTTCGGGGGGCTCGTCATCATCCAGAGCCCAGAACAGGCGGTTGGGAATGGCGTGGCCCATGCCGGGCTGAAAACCGGCCACCAGGCACTGGTCGAGGTAGGTGAGGGCTTCAGCGCAGGCGGTTTGCAAGTCGGTCTCGCCGGCCAGCAGGGCGCACAGCACCGCCGACAGGGTGTCGCCGGCGCCGCTGAAGGTGGCGTCGAAGCGCTCGAAGCGGGCGCTGGCGAGCAGCGTTTCGGGGGCCGCGAGGTGGCTCTCGAGGTAGAGGTCGGGGGCGTTGAAGCCGGTGACCAGGGTGTAGGGCACGCCGTGCACAGCGGCGGCGGCGGCGATTTCGCGCGCCAAAGGGGGGCGGTCGTGGGCCCAATCGGGCAGCAGCCAGCGGCTCAGGGTGTGGTGGTTGCCCACCAGCACGCTGGTTTGCGGCAGCACGCGTTCGGCCAGCGCGTCGAGGTAGTTTTCGCGCTCCACTTCGTCCCACCAGGTGAGGTCGGGCAGGTAGCAGACCACGGGGATGTGGGCGTAGTCGCTCAGCAGCTCGGCGATGGTGCCGAGGTTGTCGGCATTGCCCACGAAGCCGACCTTGATCGCTTGCGGGGTGATGTCTTCGAGCACGCAGCGGGCTTGGTCGTCGACTAGCTCGTCGTCGAGCGCAATGTGGTGGTGGATGCTGCGCGTGTCGCGCACGTAACAGCCGGTGGCGATGGCCAGCACGTGGCACGAGGCGCTGCTCATGGCGGTGAGGTCGGCCGACAAGCCGCCGGCGCCGCAGGGGTCGTTGGCGTTGAAGGTGAGCACGCAGGGCGGGCTGGCATGGGCTGCGGCCTCGGGGGGTGCGGTTGCGGGCGCAGGGGGAGGCAAAACAGGGCTCATGCAGGGGCGGCTGGGTCGCGGTGGGCAGAAGGGGTCTGTGGGTGCAGGCGGCGCTGGATACAATGTCTTCATTCTATGTCAAGCATTTTTCAACCATGAGCGCCCACAAAACTTGGATGTGCCTGATCTGCGGCTGGGTTTACGACGAAGCGGCAGGTTCGCCGGAGCACGGCTTGCCCCCCGGCACGCGCTGGGAGGATGTGCCCATGAATTGGACCTGCCCAGAATGTGGCGGGCGCAAGGAGGACTTTGAAATGGTGGCCTTGTGACTGCGATGTTGCTGCTTTGTGCGCCCGGCGTACAAGCTTAAATTACGATCGAGTCACAAAGGCACGCCATGCAGGAAAGCTCCAAAATACCTTGTAAAGTGCTGGTGGTGGATGACAGCCAGACCGTGCGGATGAGCGCTCAACGGTTTCTGCGTGAAGGGGGGCACGAGGTGCTTTTGGCCGAGGACGGCTACCAAGCGCTGGCGCTGCTGCACGACTTCATGCCCGATCTGGTGTTTTGCGACATCCTGATGCCGCGCCTCGATGGCTACCAAACTTGCGCCATCATTCGCCGCAACGCGCGCTTTGCCCACGTGCCGGTGCTGATGCTGTCTTCCAAAGATGGCGTTTTTGATTTGGCCCGTGGCCGCCTGGCGGGCGCCCAAGACCATTTGGGCAAACCCTTTGGTCGCGAGCAGTTGCTGCAGGCGGTGCAACAACACGCGGTGCGATCGCCTTGCGCGCCTTAACAGACGTTTTATGCCATGGTTCGAAATATCTTAGTAATCGACGACTCGCGTACCGAATTGCTGCACCTGTGCAAGCTGCTCGGGAACAACGGCTACCGGGTGCGAGTCGCCCAAAATGCCGAGCAGGCTCTAGAGGAGTTGGCTGTTGAGTTGCCTGACCTGATCCTGATGGACGTGGTGATGCCTGGCACCAACGGTTATGCCCTTACACGCCAATTGGTGCGCCACCCCCAGTACGGTCAGGTGCCGGTTTTTCTTTGTTCAAGTAAAAATCTGGAGTCGGACCGGGTTTGGGGCTTGCGCCAAGGTGCGCGCGAGTATTTCACCAAACCGATTGACGTCAAGTCGCTTTTGGCGCACATCGAGGCGCTGAGCTAAAAATGCAGCATCGCCCTTGACCATGATGACTTCCAGCCGACCCAGCCGCAAATCTTACGAAGCCGAATTGAAGCGCAAGCTGGCCGAGTCGGGTCGGCGCAGTGCCCAAGCGGGATGGTTGGCGTTGGGCTGGCAAGGAGCCCTCGCCCTGGTGCCGCTGGCCCAAGCGGGTGAGATTTTTACCCCGACGCCTTTGCAGCGCTTACCGCACAGCCAACCTTGGGTGTGTGGCGTGGCGGGTTTGCGTGGCAATATTTTGTTGGTTTTTGATTGGGCTCAGTTGCTCGGTTGCGCCGCACCCGGGCAGGCCACCCCAACTGCGCTCGATGCGGCGGGCCAGTACTGGGTGTCGTTGAGTCCGGCCTTGGGCATTGGTGCCGCGCTGTGTGCCGACCGCTTGCTGGGTTTGCGCTATGAACAGAGTTTGGAGTTTGCTCCGGCCACAGGCCATCCTTCCGGGGTCCAACGACTGGCTCGAGATGCACAAGGGCAGCAATGGCTGGAGCTCGACTTGCCTGCAATTTGCAGTCGGGCGGCGTTTCAGAATTTGTTGCTTTCAGGATTTTCTCGCTCCGAGCCCACCTTGCCTCCTACTTAGCTAAGGTCGTCCATGTTTGCCGTGTTTCGTCGTATGTTTTCTGCCAAGGCCGGCAGCACGCCGACCGAGCCTGTCGCTGCAGCCACGAGCGACTTAAACCCTAACGACAGTGCGGCGCTCGCTCTCGATCCGACTCCCGGTCGCCTGGAGAGCCCCGATGTCGAGGTGGCCCCGACTCCCGATCGCCCCGATCGCCCCGATATCGATGTGATCGCTACCGCCGACCTGTCGTGGTGGGGTGCGAGCCACTGGTGGGTGTTTTTTCTGCTGTTCCTCATGCTGATGGTGTTGTCGGCGTTGCAAGGGTGGTACAACCCACAGTGGGCGGTGCCGCACAATTTGCCCCCTGGAGCATGGAGCGTGTTTGCAGCTGGGTTTGGATTTTTGGCGGTGTTGTCCTCACTCGCCATGATGGGTCAGTTGCAGCGGGCGGCCTTGGCGCAGCAGCAGGCCCTGGTGGATTCTGAGGTCTTGGCGCGAGAACAGGAGCAGGAAACCCGGCGCATCAACGAGGCCACGCAAGCGGCCATCCTGCGCCTGATGAACGAGCTCCAGCGCGTGGCCGAGGGCGACCTGACGCAGCAAGCCACGGTGAGCGAAGACGTGACCGGGGCCATTGCGGATACGGTCAACTACACGGTCGAGGAGCTGCGCAGTCTGGTGGCCCAAGTGCAGCGGACCACGGAGCGGGTGGGCGAAACCTCTGGCCGGGTTGAAAGCGCTTCCAATAAGTTGCTCTCTGCGTCGTCTGAGCAGCTGCGCGAAATTCGTCAAACCGCGCAGTCGGTGCTTGATATGGCGGTGCGCATTGGACGCGTGTCGCAGCAAACGCAAGGTGCGGCAACTGCGGCGCAGCAATCGCGTCAGGCGGCCGAAACTGGGTCGCGTGCGGTGCACGAGGCGATCGAGGGCATGAACCGCATCCGCCAGCAGATGCAAGAGACTTCCAAGCGCATCAAACGACTTGGGGAATCTACACAAGAGATTGGCGAGATCACCGAACTGATCGACGACATCACCGAGCAGACACAAGTTCTGGCGCTCAATGCCGCCATCCAAGCCGCGGCGGCGGGCGAAGCTGGACGCGGCTTTTCGGTGGTGGCTGAGGAGGTGCAACGTTTGGCAGAGCGCAGCGCCGATGCCACCAGCCAGATTGCTGCGCGGGTGCGCGCCATTCAGGTCGATACCCAAGACGCGGTGCAGGCCATGGAGGGCTCGACGCGCGAGGTGGTTGAAGGCACGAAGCGCTCCGACAACGTGGGGGCGGCGCTTGCCGAGATCGATCGCTTGTCGGTGCAAGTGGCTGACCTGGTTGCCCAAATTGCCACCACCGCAACCCACGAAGCGCAGCAGGCTGGGGCGGTGGCGAAGCAGATCCAACACGGCTTTCTGGTGACCGAGCAAGCCAGCGAGGGCACGCGCGCTACGGTGCTGCAGTTGCGCGAATTGGCGCAACTGGCCGAAGAGTTGCGCCTGTCGGTGACTCGCTTTAAGATTGCCTGAGCCCAAGGCCGCCCATGAAAGCTGCCTTGAGCGCCTCCCCTGCCGATCCAACCAGCGCCCCCATGCAAACCAACCCGCACAGTGCGCTTGAAGCCGGATTGCAGCCCTTTGCTGCGTCAGAAGCGGTGAGTATGGGGCCCCTGGGATGGGTTTACGAAGAGCTGCGCCAGTGTCTGCAAGAGGCCGATGCCACGCTGCTGCGCTTTGTCTCTGACAATGTGGCGGCTCGCAGCGGCGACTTGGCCGAGATCGATGCCAGCGAGCTGCGGCTGCTTAGCCAGCGCTTGCACCAGGCGGTGGGGGCGCTGGAATTGGTCGAGTTGGCCGCAGCCGCTCAGACCTTGCGCGCCTTGGAGGCGGCTGTGGGCAAGCTGATCGCCAAGCCTGCCCTGGCCACCGAGGCGGCAGCCGCCGCCGTCAGCGCCGGCTGCCGGGTGTTGCTGGACTTTCTCTGGCGCGAACTGCGCCAGCGCCCGGTGTCGCCGCAAGCGCTGTACCCAACCTATCTGGCATGGCAGCAACTGGCCGGTGCGGCGCGCATTCATCCGGCTGATTTGTGGCCCTGCGAGCCGCGCATGGTGCCCCTGCCCGCTGGGCCGGCCTTGACCCCGGAACCGGCGTTGCGCACCCGGCTCGAGCGCCATGTGCTGGCGGTGGTCAAGAGCCGCGATGCCGCCGCAGCGGCGGCGTTGGTGCCCTTGACCGCTGGTTTGGCACGCGGGGCCTCAGTGCCCGAAGCGGCACAGTATTGGCTGGCTGCTGCGGCCTGCTTTGAGGCCTTGGCCGAGGGCTGTCTGCCCGACACGCTCTACGTCAAGCGGGCCGTTACCGGCGTGCTGACGCAATACAACGCCCTGGCCCAAGGCCGATTCGAGCCATGGGCACGCCACACCCACGACTTGCTGTACTTGGTGGCCCACTTGCCGGCTGCGGCCATCAGGATTGGCAGTTTGCATGTCCAGGCCATCCGGCAGACTTATGGCTGGCAGCCACCAGATTTGCTCGGGCAGTCAGAGTCAAATTTGGGGCAGGACGATTCGTTGCGGCTTGCACAGGCACAGTCTGCGTTGCATGCGGCCCAACGGGCCTGGGAGCGCCGGAGTGCCGGGGAGGGCGGCGATCAGTTTGGTGCAGCCATGCAGCGCTTGGGTGGCAGCCTAGATGCCTTGTGGCAGGGGTTGCCCCAGTCTGCGGTGCCTGATTCGACCCTTCAGCCGTCGGCTGATGCGGTTGCCCCCTCTTCAGACCCATCCAGAGCAACCAGCTGGGGCCGCGTGTGCACCGACCTGGTGCAAGGCCTTAGTCATGACCCTGCTGCATGGCCACCCGGGCTGGCGCTCGAAGTCTCCAGCACGCTGTTGTGCCTGGGTGCCGAGCTCGATGACTTCGATGCGCACCCGCAGATCGACTCTGCCGACTCGCGCTCGACCGAGCGGGTTGATGCAAACGCAGCGTACCAGCGCCAGCAGGACCTGCTGCAACGGTTGCATGCCTGCGCCCACGGACTGCCGCTGCCGCCTGCTCCCAGTTGGATGAGCGAGCGCTACTGCAACTTCAGCGAGCGCCAAAGCCAAGCCGCACTGTACGGGCAGATGCGCAGCGATTTGAACGAGCTCGAGCGTGCGCTCGAGACTTGGTTGCAGGCCAAACAAAGCGTCCCGACAGCCATGCCCGACGAAGCGATTTGGCCACGCTTCGATGCGCTGTACAAAATTGCCGAGTGGCTGGACTTGAAGCCTGTGGTTTCAACTTTGGGAGCAATGCGGCGTTGGTTTGCGGCCCTGGAGACAGCCAGCGCATCGCAGCGCGCAGAGTTGGAATCGGCCCAATGGTTGGCCGACAACTTTTCGGCCTTGGAGTTGCTGCTGGAAGCCATGTCGCAGCAAACCGAACTGGCTAGCGAGGCATTTGCGTTTGACCCTGCAACCGAACGCTTGCAGGCGTTGCGCCCTGTGGCTTCTGCGGCCACTTCGGCGCCTCAAATCAATGCGGCGGTGGATGCAGCCGGTGTCACCAAGGCCGACGCCGATTCTGTTTCGGAGTTGTCCGAGTCCGATGATTTGCTTGAGGTGTTTTTAGACGAGGCGCAGGCCCTACAGGAGCAAATCACGCAATCGTTGGCGGCGTTGCAATTGCAGCCCGACAGCGCGCCGAACCTGCTGGCCACGCGCCGCGCCTTTCACACCCTCAAAGGCAGCGCCCGCATGGTGGGCCAGACGCAGGTGGGTCAATTGGCCTGGGGTGTGGAGCAGGTGCTCAACACCTGGCTGGCCGATCGCCTCCCGGCTACCCCCGATTTGTTGCAGCAGTGCGCAACCGCGTTGGAACGCATCCGCGAGGCTCTCGGCCTTGGATCGACTCAAGCCAGTGATGCGGCGTCAACAGTCGAATTCATGCGACCCGAGCTCCCGGCTGCACCGATTGCCGAGGCTTCGTTGCCGCTCCAATCACCGCCCGACCCCGAGCGCGTGCCGCTGCTGCGCGATGCGCTTCAATTGCCGCCCGTGCTTGATCAGCCCGTCAAGGAAGTGGGGCCGCTGCGCATAGAACTCGATCTGTTCAATGTTTTTTTGGCCGAAGCCGACGACTGGTCGCGCCGTCTGCTGCAGGGGCTCGAGCAGCCGGAGCTGGCCACTGTACCGCCGCTCTTTGAATGGTCGCATGCGCTTGCTGGAGGCGCGGCCACAGTGGGTCATGAGGGTCTGTCACAGCTGGCGCGTGCCTTGGAGCAAGCACTGGAGCGGTTGCTGCCGGTTGCTGGGGGTGCCCGCTTGCAGCAGCCGGTGCAGGCGGTCTTGATTGAAGCGGCGCAGCAGATGCGCGCAATCCTGCATCAATTTGCTGCCGGTGTGTTGCGCAACCCTCAGCCCGAGACCTTGGCTGCTCTGGCGGGCTTGGTGCCATCAAGCGAAACGCGCTCTGAGTCTGGTGCATTGCGGGTGGCTGGGGCTGCGCCAGGGGATCGATCCGGCGAGGTGACGTCAACGCCGCAGTCTACGGTCGTGCCCGAGGCCGAGTTGGCCCCCGCTTTTCTGCGCGACCTTGTACTCGACCCTGCTGTTTTTGCCGTTTTCGATGACGAGGCGCAGCAGTTGTTGCCTCAGCTGGGTGCCGCCTTGCGTCAGTGGAAAGCCCGTCCACAGCACGGGGTGGCACGCAGTGAGTTGCTGCGCCATCTGCATACCTTGAAGGGAAGCGCCCGTCTGGCCGGCGCCATGCAGCTGGGAGAGCGCTTGCATCGACTCGAAAGCCGGGTGCTGGCACTGCCTGATGTGCCCGAGTCCACCGCTTTGCATGCGCTCGAGCCAGAGCTGGAGCAGGTCGAAGCCGACCTGGCACAGCTGCGCCGCCGCAGCGCCCAAGCCAAAGTCAAGGCGCAAGCCGACGTTCCAGTTGCGCATCGGCCGAGCCATGCGGTGGCAGAGTTTGCGCCCGAGTTGCTGCAACCGAGTCCAGTGGTCAGTACCCTGAGGGTGCGCGCCGACTGGCTCGACCGGCTGGTGCTGCACGCCGCCGATCTCAGCCTGAGCCGCACCCGCATCGAGTCGGATTTGTTGGGTGTGCGCCGCTCGTTCGAGGACATGGCCACCAACGTGGCCCGTCTGCGCAGCCAGTTGCGCGAACTTGAACTGCAGACCGAATCGCAGAGATCTCCTGCCGTGGTGCAAGGTTCGTCTCCCGATCCGCGCTTCGACCCGCTCGAGCTTGACCGCTACACCCGATCCCAGGAGCTTACGCGCCTGATGGCTGAAGCGATCAACGACGTAGCCGTGGTGCAGCACCAATTGCAGCGGGCGATGCAGTCTGCTGAGGGCAACTTGGCAGCGCAGACCCGCCAGACGCGCGATTTGCAGCGGGATTTGTTGCGCAGCCGACTGGTGGCTTTTGATTCGCTGGGCGAGCGCTTGCAGCGCTGTGTGCGGCTGGCGGCTGAGGACTGTGGAAAAACGGCGGAACTGCGCCTAGAACACGGTGAACTCGAGCTCGAGCGCAGCGTCTTGGAGCGTTTGGTTCCAGTGCTCGAACACTTGTTGCGCAACGCGGTCGTGCACGGACTGGAGACCGATGTGCAGCGCCACCTGTTGCGCAAGCCGCTGCCTGGCCGGATTTCGATTGCGCTGCAATCCCACGACAAAGACCTGTCCATTACTTTGAGCGACGACGGCGCCGGGCTCGATAGCGAGCGCATACATCAGCGCGCTATCGCCTTAGGGCTGCATCCGAAGGCCGGGCAATGGAGTCTGGAGCAGGCCCAGCGGCTGGTTTTTGCTGTGGGTTTGAGCACAGCGGATGAGGTCACCCAAGTGGCTGGGCGTGGCATTGGGCTCGATGCCGTGCGCAGCGAGGTGCGTGCGCTCGGTGGTCGCATCGACTGCCTAGCACCCCCAGCGGGGGGGTGTGCATTTCGGCTTTGGTTGCCTCGCAGCAGCAGCTTTAGCCAGGTTCAGATGCTGCGTGTGGGTGATTTTGTCTTTGGCGTACCTTCCGACTTGGTGCTGCAAGTTCACCAAGCGCAAGCCCCTGCCCTTACAGCCGCCTACGTCCGAGGCCGCTGGTCTAGTGAGGCTGCAGGGCCGATCGCCTTTCATTGGGCTGGGGCACTGTTGGCCTTGTCGGCCGAGAGCACGGATGAGGCCTCGCAGCAGGCACGGCAGTGGCAGGTGGTTGAGTTTTATAGTGCGGGTCAGCGCGTGGCATGGCATGTGGACGAGGTGCTTGAGGTGCAAGAGGTGGTGCTCAAGCCCTTGGGCCCGCCTTTGGTGGGCTTGCCAGGCTTGGCAGGGGCCACTGCGTTGGCCTCGGGTGCCGTGTGCCTGATCTACAACCCGGTCGCCCTGACGGCCTTGTGCGCCGAGGCGGCGCGCCAGTGGGTGCGCGAACATCGCGCTGGCGCCACCAGCAAAACAGCAGCGACGCAGGCCACTCCCGTCGGGCCTGCAGCGGCCCCGCTGGTGCTGGTGGTAGACGACTCCATCACGGTGCGCCGCGTCACCCAGCGTTTGCTGCAGCGCGAGGGTTATCGCGTGGCGCTGGCCAGTGACGGTGTGCAGGCCTTGCAGCGTCTTGCAGTCGAGCAGCCCGCAGTGATGCTGTGCGATATTGAAATGCCGCGCATGGACGGGTTCGAGTTGCTGCATCGAATGCGCCTAGACCCGCGCTGGGCCGATTTACCGACCATCATGATCACCTCGCGCTTGGCTGAAAAGCACCGCCAGCATGCACGCACACTGGGGGTCGAGCATTACCTGGGCAAGCCCTATTCTGAGCTTGAACTGCTGGCTTGGGTGCGGGAAGCCTGTGCGCGCAGCGCTCAGCCCTAGGTTTCGGTGCGCGCCACGGCGTAGCGCTCGAGCGTGAGCGCGCGCGCCTCGAAGTGGTCCACCAGCGGCGCCGGGTAGTTGCGCCCCAGCACCACGCCGGCTGCCGCCAGATCGTGGGCTGATGCGCGCCACGGTGCGTGCAGCTGCGCGTCGGGCAGGCTGGCCAATGGCGGCAAATAGCGCCGGATGAATTTGCCTTGGGGGTCGAACTTTTCGCTTTGCAGCACGGGGTTGAAGATGCGGAAGTACGGTTGCGCGTCGCAGCCGCTGGAGGCGCACCACTGCCAGCCGCCGTTGTTGGCGGCAAGGTCGAAGTCGATCAAATGATCGGCAAAGTAGCGCTCGCCCCAGCGCCAGTCCAGCCCCAGGTCTTTGCACAAAAAGCTGGCGGCCACCATGCGCAGGCGGTTGTGCATGTAGCCGCTCTGGTTGAGCTGGTGCATGGCCGCATCCACCAGCGGGTAGCCGGTCTGGCCCGCGCACCAAGCGGCAAAGTGGGCTTGCGCTGTTTTGCCGTGCTCCCAGCGGATGCGGTCGTAGACGGGCTTGAAGGCGCGCTCGGCCACGTGCGGAAAGTGGGCCAGTATCTGCTGGTAAAACTCGCGCCAGATCAGCTCGCTGAGCCAAGTGCTGGCGCCGGCCACCCCTTGTTGGTGCAGATCGTGCGCCAGCCGCACCGCTTGGCGGATGCTCAAGGTGCCAAAGCGCAGGTGCACGCTCAGGTAGCTGGGGCCTTTGAGGGCGGGGAAGTCGCGCGTTTGGCCGTAGTGCTCGATGCGCGCCAAAAAATCTTCCAGCAGCGCCAGCGCGCCGCGGCTGCCGGTGCGGATTTTGAGCTCGCGCAGGTTGCTGGGCACAAAGCCGAGCGCTTCCAACGGCGGCACCCCGGTGGCCAAGCCGGGCGGGAAGGGCGCCAGCGCGTCGGCAAAGCGCTCCACGGGGTGCGGCTGCGTGTGGCTGGGGGTGAGCGATTGCAGCCAAGCTTTTTTGTAAGGCGTGAACACGGTGAATGCGTGCCCGCTTTGGTTGAGGATTTCATGGCGTTCAAACACCACCTGGTCTTTGTAGGTGTGCAGCAGCACGCCCTCGTGCGCCAGCGCGCCGCGCACCTGGGCATCGCGGGCTAGGGCGGCGGGCTCGTGGTCGTGGTTGGCGTACACCGCCTGCACGCCCAGTTGCGCGGCCAGGCGCGGGATTTGCTCAATGGCGCGGCCGTGGCACACCAGCAGCCCCACGCCTTCGGTGCCGTTGCTGCGCCCGAGCGCGCGCAGCTGCTCGTCGAGGTCGATGAGCGACTCGTGGATGAACTCGACCCGCCGGTCCGCCTGCAGGCCGCGCTCGAGCAGCGGTTGCAAGATGTCGGTATCGAACACAAAGACGCACCAGACGCGCTGGCACTGGCGCAGCGCTTGATGCAGTGCAGCGTGGTCGTGGCTGCGCAGGTCGCGGCGCAGCCAGACCAGACCGCTGGGGTAGGTTTTGGGGGCTAGGGTCATGTGGGTGGGCGCTTAGAATGCACGGCATGAATTCGGATTTTGCACCCACTGACCTGACACACCATTTTTTAATCGCCATGCCGGGCCTCAAAGACGAGCTTTTTGGCAAAAGCGTGGTGTTTTTGTGCGAGCACTCGCCGCGCGGGGCCATGGGTTTGATCATCAACAAACCCAGCCATCTCACCGTGGGCGAGTTGTTCGAAAAGGTCGATTTGCCGCTGCGCCGCAGCGAGCTGGCGCCGCAACCGGTGTTGCTCGGCGGGCCGCTGCAAACCGACCGCGGCTTTGTGCTGCACCCGGCCATGGGGGCGGTGCAGGCGGTGGGCAGCGACCACACCCCACCGGCGGTGGCGCGCGCCCTGCGCGAAGCGCTGGCCGGCCTCGAGTCCGATGACGCAGCGCAACCCGAGCGCGATGCGTCGGCGCGCAACGAGCAGCCCGTTGACGATCCCAATGTGCAACCCGACGCGCCGCCAGACGCACAAT
Organism: Serpentinimonas sp. SSL01; assembly: GCF_056323735.1. NCBI lineage: Bacteria > Pseudomonadati > Pseudomonadota > Betaproteobacteria > Burkholderiales > Comamonadaceae > Serpentinimonas > Serpentinimonas sp. SSL01. The sequence goes on along the minus strand of NZ_CM150487.1, from coordinate 1,648,457 downwards.
CTGAGGCCAGCGCGCCATCGGCGCTGCCCAGCGCCTACGCGGCCAGCCTCAAAATCGCCGGCAGCGGGCTGGAGATGACCAGCTCGCGCGACGTGCTCGAGGCCATGGCCTGCGGCGCTGGGCCCAGCAAAATGTTGTTTACCCTCGGTTACGCCTCGTGGGGCGAGGGCCAGCTCGAGTCCGAGATTGGCGAGAACAGCTGGCTGACGGTAGACGCTGACCCGGCCCTGATTTTCGACACCCCGCTGGCGCAGCGCTACGAAAAGGCCATGGCCTTGCTGGGGCTGCAGTCGTGGATGCTGGCACCGGGCGCGGGGCATGCATGACGGCGGTCAGCGAGGCTTTGCCGCCCAATGCCGCCTTGGCGGCTGCGGCTGCGGCCGCGGCTGCCGCTTCGGCACCCAGCCCGCTGCAGTCCGTACCAGACAGCCAGCAGCGGTTTTTGGCCTTTGACTGGGGGCTCAAGCGCACCGGCGTGGCGAGCGGCAACCGCCTGACGCGCAGCGCCAGCCCACAGCCCACGCTGCGCGCCGAAGGGGCGGCGCGCTGGCCGCTGATCGAAGCGCGCGTGCGCGAATGGCAGCCCGATGCGTTGGTGGTGGGCATTCCCACCCACCCCGACGGCGCTGCACACGCCAACACGGCGCTGGCGCAAAAATTTGCGCGCCAGTTGCGCGGCCGCTTTGCTTTGCCGGTGTACGAGGTGGACGAGCGCTACAGCAGCACCGAAGCCCACAGCCAGGGCGCGCGTGACGCCGATGCCGCCGCCGCCTGCATCATCTTGGAGCAGTTTTTGAGGAGCCTGCCATGAGCCATTTGCTACTCGATGCCGAACAGCTGTACGCCGAGCTCAAGCGCGGCGTGCAAACCCTGCTGGCCGGCAGCGCCACGACGCCGCACCTGGTTGGGGTGGCCACCGGCGGGGCCTGGCTGGCCGAGCGCTTGCACGCCGAGCTGGGTTTGCCGGGCCGCGCCGGCGTGATTTCGTCGGCCCTGCACCGCGACGACTACGCCCAGCGCGGCCTGCGCGCGCGCGGCGGCCAAACCAGCCTGCCCTTTGAGGTGAGCGGCGCCGAGGTGCTGCTGATCGACGACGTGCTCTACACCGGCCGCACGCTGCGCGCCGTGATCAATGAGCTCTACGACTACGGTCGCCCAGCCTGTGTGCGGCTGGCGGTGCTGGTGGATCGCGGCGGGCGCGAGCTGCCGCTGGCGGCCGACTTTGCCGCCGTGCGGCTGCCGCTGGACCGCGCGCTGCGCTTTGACTTGGTGCGCCGCGCCGAGGGCGGCTTCGACTTCGAGGTCGCCCCCGCCAGCCCTGTTTCCAGCGCTATGTCCGGCAGCAGCCTAAAGGGGAGCGCCACATGAGCCCCAACCCGCAACTCAACCGCCACGGCGAACTCGTCCACCTGCTCTCGACCGAGGGGCTGCCGCGCGAGATTTTGCTGCACATCCTCGACACGGCGGCCAATTTCGTGGGTGTGCACCAGCGCGAAGTCAAAAAAGTGCCGCTGCTGCGCGGCAAGAGCGTGTTCAACCTGTTTTTCGAGAACAGCACCCGCACCCGCACCACCTTCGAGATCGCCGCCACGCGCCTGTCGGCCGACGTGATCAACCTCGACATCGGGCGCAGCTCGGCGGCCAAGGGCGAATCGCTGCTCGACACCATCGCCAACCTGAGCGCCATGGCGGCCGACATCTTTGTCGTGCGCCACAGCGAATCGGGCGCGCCCTACCTGATCGCGCAGCACGTGGCGCCGCACGTGCATGTGATCAACGCCGGCGACGGGCGCCACGCCCACCCCACGCAGGGGCTGCTGGACATGTACACCATCCGCCACCACAAGGGCGATTTCAGCCAGTTGTCGGTGGCCATCGTCGGCGACGTGCTGCATTCGCGCGTGGCGCGCTCCGACATCCACGCCCTGCGCACGCTGGGCTGCCCCGACGTGCGCGTGGTCGGGCCGCGCACGCTGGTGCCCGCCGATCTGGCCTCGATGGGGGTGCGCGTCTGCCACGACCTGGAGCAGGGCATCCGCGGCTGCGACGTGGTGATCGCACTGCGGCTGCAAAACGAGCGCATGAACGGCGCCCTGCTGCCTTCGAGCCAAGAGTATTTTCAATGCTTTGGCCTCACGCCCGAGCGGCTGCGCTGGGCCAAGCCCGACGCGATCGTGATGCACCCGGGGCCGGTCAACCGCGGCGTCGAGATCGACTCCAGCGTGGTCGATGGCGCGCAGAGCGTGGTGCTGGCGCAAGTGACCTTTGGCATCGCGGTGCGCATGGCGGTGATGGGCATCGTCGCCGCCAATGAAGCCTAAACGAACAGCGGAGCAGCAAGCATGAAGACACTGATTCGGGGCGGGCGGCTGATCGACCCGGCCAGCCAGACCGATCGGCTGGCCGACGTGGCCATCGCCGGCGGGCGCATCGTGCGCATCGCGGAGCCGGGCGCGGCGTGGCCCAATACTGCGTCAGAATCTGCGTCCGATTCTGCGCCCGAGCGGGTGCTCGACGCCAGCGGCTGCTTGGTCGTGCCCGGCCTGGTGGACCTGTGCCTGCGCCTGCGCGAGCCGGGGCAGGAGCACGCCGGCATGCTGGAGTCCGAGCTGGGGGCGGCGCTGGCCGGCGGCGTCACCAGCCTGGTCTGCCCGCCCGACACCGACCCGGTGCTCGACGAGCCCGGCCTGGTGGACATGCTCAAGGCGCGGGCGCAAAAGCTGCGCCAAGCGCGCGTGTTTCCGCTCGGTGCGCTCACGCGCGGCCTCAAGGGCGAGGCGCTGACCGAGATGGTGCAGCTCAGCCAGGCCGGCTGCATCGGCTTTGGGCAGGCCGAGCTGCCGATCGTCAACACCCAGGTGTTGCAGCGCGCTTTCCAGTACGCCGCCACCTTTGGCTACAGCGTTTGGCTGCGGCCGCAAGACTTCTGGCTGGGCCAAGGCGTGGTGGCCAGCGGCCCGCTGGCTACGCGCATGGGCTTGAGCGGCATACCCGTGGCGGCCGAGGTGCTGGCGGTGCACACCGCGCTGGAGCTGCTGCGTGGCGTGCACGCCAGCGCCTCGAGATCCGGGCCGGGGCTGCGCCTGCACCTGTGCCGGCTCAGTTCGGCCGCTGCGGTCGAACTGGTGCGTCAGGCCAAGGCGGCCGGTTTGCCACTGAGCTGCGACGTCAGCGTGCACAACCTGCACCTGTGCGACACCGACATCGGCCACTACGACACCCGCGCGCGCCTGCAGCCGCCGCTGCGCCAGCCCAGCGACCGCGCCGCGCTGCGCGCCGCGCTGGCCGACGGCACCATCGACGCGCTGGTGTCGGACCACAACCCGGTGGCGGCCGACGCCAAGGTGCTGCCCTTTGCCGAGGCCGAACCGGGCGCCACGGCGGTTGAGCTGCTGGCGGGTCTGGCCTTGCTGTGGGCCGAACAAGAGCGGCTGCCGCTGCTGCGCGCGCTCGAGGTGCTCACCGCCGGGCCGGCGCGGGTGCTGGGGGGCAGCCTGGGCTCGCTGCAAGACAGCTTGGGCTGCGTCAGCGAAGGCGGTGTGGCCGACCTGTGCCTGATCGACCCCCGGCGCCCTTGGACGGTGGCCGCCGGCGCGCTGCGCAGCCAAGGCCGCACCACCCCTTTCGAAGGGCGCGAGCTGCCGGCCAGCGTGCGCGCCACGCTGGTGGGCGGGCAGGTGGTCTATGACGCGGCGCAGCCGCGCCGGGCCTGATGCGGCGGTGGCTTAATACATGAAGCGCGTGCGCGCCATCGGGCGCCTGCTGCGGCTGGCGGGCCATATCTTTTGGGCCCTGTACCTGCTGCTGTACCGTTTCCCCAAGCTCGGGGCGCCCGAGCGCGAGCGCATTGTGCGCGCTTGGACGCAGCAGGCGCTGGCGATCATGGGGGTGCGGCTGCAGGTGCTGTGCGAGCCGCCCTCCGCCGGGCCCTTGTTGGTGATCTGCAACCACATTTCCTGGCTCGATATTTTGATCATCAACGCCAGCCAGCCGTGCCGCTTTATCTCCAAGGCCGAGGTGCGGCGCTGGCCGGTGCTGGGCACCTTGGTCGAGCGCGCCGGCACCTTGTTCATCGAGCGCCAAAAGCGCAGCGACGCGCTGCGCGTGGCGCAGCAGGCTTCTGCCGCGTTGCGTGCGGGCGATCTGGTGGCGCTGTTCCCTGAGGGCACCACGGGCGACGGGCAGGGCATTCTGCCCTTTCATGCCTCCCTGTTGCAGGCGGCGGTGGATGCCGACTGCCCAATCCTGCCCGTGGCCGTGGTCTATCTGCACGGCCACGGGCAGGCGCTGCTGGGCGAGGCGGCGCGCCACGAGGCGCCGGTGTACTGCGGCAACACCAACCTTTTTGCGTCGGTCTGGCGCATCGTTTGCGCCCGCGACCTGCAAGCCACCTTGCACTGGGGCGAGCCCGATGCGGCGCAAGGGCGCGACCGCCGCGCCTGGGCCGAGTCGCTGCGCACCGAGATCGGCCGCTTGGCCGACCAGCCCTTGCTGCCGCGCACCGGCGAGCCGCCGCGCTGGAAAAAAAACGCCTGACCGTCCGGATCAAAAAACGGCCTGATTGTGGTTCGGGGCTGGGGGCCTTGGCTGGGTGTGTCACTCGGGCGCTGGCGGTCGGTCCATTGCACCTAGGTTGACTCCGCCCGCCGGACGCAGCCGCGGGTCGCCCAGCGCCGGTTTGCTGCGCGCGGTGCCATAGTCGGCGCGCAGTTGCGCCAGCTGCGTGCGCTGGCTGTCGGAGGCGGCAATGTCGCTGCCATAGCGCTGCAGCACCAGCCAGGCCGTCTCTACTGCTCGGGCGTTTAACGAGCCTTGGGCGGTGCGCAGCAACTCGGCAAAGGCAGTTTTGGGCTCGCCGCCGTTGGCGGCCTTGAGCGTGCGCTCGATCAATTCCACCATGTGATCCTGAGCCTGCTGCAGGCGCTCGACAAACGGAGGGTGGGCGCTGGCGGCGTTGGCCAAGAGGTCGCCCATGGCTTTGCTGGTGGCAAAGCGGCGCCCCATGCGATCGATCGCTTTCGGGTCTGGCAGCAGATCCCTTTGGCGCTGCCCTAGGTAGGCCAAGGCGCAGAGCAGGTTGCAGGCGGCCTCCATGTCGAAGGTCGGTGCGTCGATCTGCTGGCACGCTTGGGCAATCAGGTTGCGGGCTTTGTCCACCTGCCCTTGTTGGTCGTGGGACAAGGCGGCGATCAGGTCGGTGCAGCGTTGCAAGCGCAGATCGTGCGGGGTGGCGCGCAGGCGTTTGCGCAGCTCGGCTTGGTGGCGCTCGAGTTGCGCCGGTTGCTGGTGCGCATAGGCCGACAGGGCCAACAGCAGGAGGCACTCGCTGTCGAACATTTTGGAATCCAGCCCGAGGTAGGTGGAGCGCTCCAGCAGCTCAAAAGCGCGTTCGCGATCGCCGCAAAAAAAGGCCAGCATGCCCAGCCGCTGCTGGCGGCCGATGGCCATTGGGGTGAGGGTCAGCGCTTTGTGCAGGGTCGATAGTGCCTCTTGAAACTGGCCCAGCTCCAATTGGGCGCGGCCCAACACGTCGTAGGCCTCGGGGTAGTCGGGGGCGGCTTCGATCAAGGCCTTGAGGGTCTGCAGGGCCGCGTGGGTGGCGCCAGCGTCGAGCTGCGCGCGCGCCACGCCGAGCAAGGCCCAGGGCTTGGGGTCGGCGTCCCACAGCAGTTGAAACAAGGCGCGCGCCTCGTCCATGCGCTCGAGCCGCAGCAGCACCTCGGCCCCCAGGCGGCCCGCTTGTTGCCACTGCGGCCCGCGCGCGGCCACGCGTTCGTGCGCCAGCCGCACCGCTTCTTCGGGCTGCTGTGCTTCCAGCGCTTGGTAGATGGGCAGCAGCGCGGCCTTGCGCAGCCGCGCCTGCTCGATGCGGTCGTACAGGCTGCCGGCCGAGTAAGGGCGCACGATGTAGCTGTCCACCGAGGACTCGGCGGCTTCGCTCACTTTGAGGTAAGTGGCTTCGTCGGTAAGCAAAATAAACACCGTGGCGTAGGGCAGCAGCCCGCTGCGGCGCAGGTCGTCGAGCAGCTCTTGGCCGCTGCCGCCGCCCTTGGGGAACTGGTCGCCACAGATCACCACGTCGAAGGGGTTGCGCTCCAGTTCGCGCCGCGCCTCGCTGATGCGGCTGGTTTGGCTCACCGACTGCAAGCCCATGCCGCGCAACTGGCCGGCCAGAGTCATGCGCGTGCTCGGGTTGCCATCGACCACCAAGGCCGCCGACTGGTGCAGTGCGCGCGGACGGTTGGGCGCAGAAGCGGGCGGGGGCGGAGCAAGGGGCCGGTTCATGAAAGGGCAGGCGGGATTTGAAAGCGACTTTAACCGAGTTGGAAGTGCACCGATTTGGGGCGGCAAAGCTGCGACACAACAGGCATGCTTATTGCTTTTAGGCTGGGAGCTGGTGCGCAGGCGTCTGCATCGTGGTACACACTGGCTTGCCCATGGCAGCGTGTCAATTTCATGAAAGCTGGCGGCAACTGCTGCTAAGATTGGCACCTTGGTTGTTTCCGTGGGCGGCTTGCCCGGCGTTTACCCCTACCCCCTTATCAGGAGCCTTACTTGAAAAAGATCTTTGCCATTGCCGCCTTGGCGGCCAGCTTGGGCTTTGCAGCCCAAGCCCAGACCCCGGCACCGGCTGCCGCTGCCGCCGCCACCGCCAACCCAGTGCGCTTGGGCGTGCTGCTGGGCTTTACCGGCCCGATCGAATCGCTCACCCCGGCCATGGCCGCCAGCGCCGAGCTGGCGATCCGCGAAGTCAACGCCAGCGGCCTGTTCCTGCGCGGCACGCGCGTGGAAGCGGTGCGCGCCGACTCGACCTGCGTCGATGCCGCCGCCGCCACCGCCGCCGCGCAGCGCCTGATCACGGCCGAGCGCGTGAACGCCATTGTCGGCGCCGACTGCTCGGGTGCCACCACGGCCGTGCTGCAAAACGTGGCCGTGCCGCGGGGCGTGCTGATGGTCTCGCCGTCCTCCACCTCGCCGGCCCTCACGGGTGTGCGCGACAACGACTTCTTCTTCCGCACCGCACCGTCGGATGCGCGCCAAGGCGAAGTGATCGCCGAGCTGCTGCGCGAGCGCGGCATCACGCGCGCCGCCATGACCTTCACCAACAACGACTACGGCCGCGGTTTGTCGAGCAGCATCCGCAGCAACTTCGAACGCTTGGGCGGGCGCATCACCATTTCGGCCGCGCACGAAGACGGCAGGGGCGACTACACCGCCGAAGTGGCGGCGTTGGCCGCTGCCGGGGGTGAAATCCTGATCGTGGCTGGCTACGTGGACCAGGGCGGGCGCGGCATCATCCGCTCGGCGCTCGACAGCGGCGCCTTCAACCGCTTCTTCCTGCCTGACGGCATGATCGGCGACAGCCTGCCACCGGCCATCGGCGCGGGCCTGAACGGCTCCTTCGGCACCAAGCCCGGCTCCGAAAGCCCCGGCGGTACCCGCTTCGAGGAACTGGCGCGCGCGGCCAACATCCGCATCGGCCCCTTCACGCACCAGTCCTACGACGCCGCTGCGCTGATCCTGCTGGCGATGCAGTCGGCCAACTCGACCGACAGCGCACGGGTGCGCGAGCACATGATGGCGGTGGCCAACGGCCCCGGCGAGACCATCAACGCCGGTGATCTGGCGCGCGGGCTGCGCATTCTGGCGGCCGGCGGGCGCATCAACTACGAAGGGGCCTCGGCCGTGCGCCTGATCCCCCCCGGCGAATCGGCCGGTGGCTTCAGGATCATCGAAGTGCGCAACGGCCGCATGGAAACCACGGGCTTTCGCTGATAGTTAATCCGCAGCCAGCCGCCCTTGCAAAGGGGCGCCGGCGCCCTTTTAATCCACGCCCAACAAAACGGTCCGCCCAATCGGTGCGGGCCGTTTCTTTTGTAGCCATGATCGAAGTCCAAAACCTACGGATGCAGTTTGGTGGCATCCGCGCCGTCGATGACGTGTCGCTGACCATCGAGGCCGGGCGCATCACCGGCCTGATCGGCCCCAACGGCGCCGGCAAGACCACGCTGTTCAACGTCATCGCCGGGCATTACCAGCCCACGGCGGGGCGCGTGCTGCTCGACGGCGCCGACATCACCGGGCTGGCGCCGCACCAGTTGTTTGCCAAGGGCTTGCTGCGCACGTTCCAGATCGCGCACGAGTTTGCCACCCTGACGGTGCGCGAAAACCTGATGATGGTGCCGCCGCGCCAGAGCGGCGAGACGCTGCTGGGCACCTGGTTGCGCCCGGGCCAGGTGCGCGCCGAAGAAGAAGCGGTGCGCGCCAAGGCCGACGATGTGATCCGCTTTTTGCAGATCGAAGCCGTGGCCGACGAACTGGCCGGCAACCTCTCGGGCGGGCAAAAAAAGCTGCTCGAGCTCGGCCGCACCATGATGACCGAGGCCAAGATCGTGTTTCTGGACGAAGTCGGGGCCGGCGTCAACCGCACCCTGCTCAACACCTTGGGCGACGCGATTTTGCGCCTGAACCGCGAGCGCGGTTACACCTTTTGCATGATCGAGCACGACATGGACTTCGTCGGCCGCCTGTGCGACCCGGTGATCGTGATGGCCGAAGGCCGGGTGCTGGCCCGAGGCAGCGCCGCCGAAGTGATCGCCAACGAGCACGTCATCGAAGCCTACTTGGGCCGCGGCCTGAAAAACAAAGCGGGGGCTGCGTCATGAGCTTTCTGATCGCAGCACACATGACCGGCGGCTACGGCGGCAGCGACATCCTGCACGACTGCACCATTGCTGTAGAGCAAGGCCAGATCGCGGTCATCGTCGGGCCCAACGGCGCCGGCAAATCAACCGCCATGAAAGCCATCTTCGGACTGCTTAACCTGCGCCACGGCCAGGTGCGCTTCAACGGCGAGGACATCGGCGCTTTGAGCCCGCAGCAGCGCGTGCTCAAGGGCATGGGCTTCGTGCCGCAGACGCACAACGTGTTCACCTCGATGAGCGTCGAAGAAAACCTCGAGATGGGCGCCTTCATCCGGCGCGACGACATCCGGCACTCGCTCGAGCAGGTCTATGCGCTGTTTCCGGTGCTCAAGGAAAAGCGGCGCCAGCCGGCCGGCCAGCTCTCGGGTGGGCAGCGCCAGCAGGTGGCGGTCGGGCGCGCCCTCATGACCCAGCCCAAGCTGCTGATGCTCGACGAACCCACGGCGGGCGTGTCGCCGATCGTCATGGACGAATTGTTTGACCGCATCATCGAGGTCGCGCGCAGCGGCATCGCGATTTTGATGGTCGAGCAAAACGCGCGCCAGGCGCTGCACATCGCCGACAAGGGCTACGTGCTGGTGCAGGGCAGCAACCGCTACACCGACAGCGGCGCGGCCTTGCTGGCCAACCCCGAGGTGCGGCGTACTTTTCTGGGAGGCTAAAGCATGGAAGATATTCTGAATGCCCTGGCGCTGCTGACCAACTTTGTGCTGCTGCCCGCAGCCGCCTACGGCAGCCAACTGGCGCTGGGCGCTTTGGGCGTGACGCTGGTGTATGGCATTTTGCGCTTTTCCAATTTCGCCCACGGCGACACCATGGCCTTTGGCACCATGATCGCCATTTTGTTCACTTGGTGGCTGCAGGCCCAAGGCGTGAATCTGGGCTTTTTGCCCACTGCGCTGCTGGCGATCCCGTTTGCGGTGCTGGCCACGGTGGCTTTTATGCTGCTGTGCGACCGCTGGGTCTATCGCTACCACCGCGTCAAGAAAGCGCCGGCGGTGGTGTTCCTGATCTGCTCGGTGGGCGTGATGTTCCTGCTCAACGGCATCGTGCGCTTCGTCATCGGCCCTGGCGAGCAGCACTTTGCCGACGGCGAGCGCTTCATCTTCACCGTGGTGCAGTTTCGTGAGTTCACCGGGCTCGAGCAAGGGGTGTCGTTTCGCACCAGCCAGGCGCTGACGCTGGTGAGCGCGCTGCTGATCGTGGTGGCGCTGTTCTGGTTTCTCGAGCGCACGCGCACCGGCAAGTCGATGCGCGCCTACTCCGACAACGAGAACCTGGCGCTGCTCTCGGGCATCAACCCCGACCGCGTGGTGCTGATCACCTGGGTGCTGGCGGCGGCGCTGGCCACCGTGGCCGGGGTGCTGTATGGGCTCGACAAGGGCTTTAGGCCCTTCACCTACTTCCAGCTGCTGTTGCCCATTTTTGCTGCCGCCATCGTCGGCGGCTTAGGCAGCCCGCTGGGGGCGATTGCGGGGGGCTTCATCGTCGCCTTCTCCGAGGTCTTGCTGACCTACGCCTGGCGGCGCGTGTTTGAGTACCTAGGCCCCGAAGGCTGGGCCCCCGAAGGGCTGATGCAGCTGCTCTCGACCGACTACAAGTTTGCGGTCTCGTTCGTCATTTTGGTGCTGGTGCTGCTGATACGGCCCACCGGCCTGTTCGGAGGCAAATCGGTATGAACGCCTGGTTGAATCGCTACATCGGGGCGCCGGCGCTGTTTGGCCTCATGGGCTTGGCGCTGGTGCTGGTGGGGGTGTTGCAGAGCTGGTCGCTGGCGCTGACCATCGCCATCTACTGCGTCATCGGCGCCATCATGGCGCTGGGCCTGAACGTGCAGTGGGGCTACGCCGGCCTGTTCAACGTCGGGCTGATGGGCTTTGCGGCGCTGGGCGGCATCGCCGCCGTACTGGTCTCGATGCCGCCGACCACCGAGGCCTGGCAGGCCGGGGGCTCGGGCATCATCACCTCGGTGCTGCTGTCGCTGGCCACGCTGGCCGTCGCACTGCTGGTCTACAAGCGCATGCGCCGCGGCCGGGCCCGCATGTGGACCATGGTGGTGATTCTGCTCGGCGGCTACCTCGTCACGCGCCAGTTCTTCGACCCGGCAGTCGAGCTGATCGAGGCCGTCAACCCGGCCGCCACCGGCTACCTGGGCGGGGCCGGCCTGCCGATCATGCTGTCGTGGGTCGTGGGCGGCTTGTTCGCGGCCGGCGCGGCCTGGCTGATCGGCAAGATCACGCTCGGGCTGCGCTCCGACTACCTGGCCATCGCCACGCTGGGCATAGCCGAAATCATCCTGTCGGTGCTGCGCTTCGAGGAGTGGCTCACGCGCGGGGTCAACAACGTCAACGGCCTGCCGCGCCCGCTGCCGCAAGAGATCGACCTGCAGCAAACCGCCTGGGTGCAGGAGTGGGCGCTGCGCCTGGGCACCACGGTGCCCGATCTGGCCTCGATCACGGTCAAGCTCGGCTACCTCGGCCTGGCGCTGGGGGTGCTGCTGCTGCTATTCTGGCTGGCGCAAAGCGCGATCCACTCGCCCTGGGGCCGCATGATGCGCGCCATCCGCGACAACGAAACCGCCGCCGAGGCCATGGGCAAAGACGTGACCGGCCGCCACCTGCAGGTGTTCGTGCTCGGTTCGGCCATCATCGGCGTGGCCGGCGCCATGATGGTGACGATCGACGGCCAGTTCACGCCCAACACCTACAACCCGCTGCGCTTCACCTTCCTGATCTGGGTCATGGTGATCGTGGGCGGCTCGGGCAACAACCTGGGCGCCATTCTGGGCGGCTTCCTGATCTGGTTCTTCTGGGTGCAGGCCGAACCGATCGGGTTGTGGTTTATGGACGTCGTCACCGGCACGCTGCCGGCCGAGAGCTGGCTGCGCGCGCACCTGCTCGAAGGCGCGGCGCACATCCGGCTGATGGTGATGGGCATGATCTTGCTGCTGGTGTTGCGCTTCAGGCCACATGGGCTGATTCCGGAGCGCAGCGAGCGGCCGCATTCGCTGCGGCGCTAGCGCCGCAGCTCCCGGGCGCGGGAGCGCTTAGGGGGCCAGCAGCAGCTGCGCGACCCCCGAGGGGTCGCGCACGGCGTGGGTGTGCACCTGCCAGACCGCGTGCACCAGCTCGGGTTGCAACACGCTGGCCGGTGCGCCGCTGCCCACCAGGCGGCCGTCTTGCAGCACCCAGCAGCAGTCGGCGTAGCGCAGCGCCAGGTTCAGGTCGTGCAGCACCAGCAGCACGCCGGCGCCGCGCTGGCGGCTCCACTGGCGCAGTGTGTTCAGGCAAGCGTGCTGGTGCTGCAAGTCGAGCGCGGCGGTGGGTTCGTCGAGCAGCAGCCAGTTCGAGCGCCTATCGGCGCTGGGGCGCCAGACCTGGGCCAGCGTGCGCGCCAGTTGCACCCGGGCGCGCTCGCCACCGCTGAGCTCTCGGATGCTGCGTTGCGCCAAGTGCGCCACCGCGCAGTGCTCGAGCGCGGCGCGCACGATTTGCTCTTCGTCGGGTTGCGGCTGCAAGCGGTGCGGGTAGCGCCCGAGCTCGACCACCTCCTGCGCCGTGAAGTCAAAGGCCGGCACCAGTTCTTGTGGCAAAAAAGCGCGCCGGCGCGCCAGCGCGGCGGCGTTGCGGCGCTGCAGCGCCTCGCCGTCAAGCCAGACCTGGCCCGTCTGCGGGCTGCGCAAACCCCCGAGCACGTGCAGCAGAGTCGATTTGCCGGCGCCGTTGGGGCCGAGCAAGACCCCGACTTGGCCCGCGGCGAGCTGCAGATCGATGCCGTCAAGCAGGGCGCGGCCGTGTTGCTGCACCGTGATGGCTTGGGCCAGCAGGCCGCTGGGTTGTGCTGCGCTGGCGCTGGGCAGAAGGGCGCTGGCGGGCAGGCGGGCGTTCATGGGTGCGGTGCTTTCAGAGGGTGCGCGCGTGCGCGCTGCGCAGCAGCAGCAAGAAGAACGGCACCCCCACCAGCGCGGTGATGATGCCCAGCGGCAGTTCGGCCGGCGCGATCACGGTGCGCGCCCAGGCGTCGGCCAGCAGCACCAGCACCGCCCCGAGCAGGGCCGAGCCCGGCAAGACCCAGCGGTGATCAGGCCCGGCCAGCAGGCGCACGATGTGCGGCGCCACCAACCCGATGAAGCCGATGATGCCGGTGGTGGCGGTCACGGCCCCGACCACCAGCGCGGTCAGCAAAATGCAAGCGAGCTTGAGGCGTTCCACCGGCACCCCGAGCATCACCGCCTGCGCCTCGCCCAGCGCCAGCGCGTTGAGTGGGCGCGCCAAGCGCTGCGCCAGCGCCACCGTGGCCAGCGCAATCAGGCCCACCACCAGCACCGCCTCCCAGCGCGCTCCGCCCAAGCTGCCCAGCATCCAGAACTGCAGGTTTCGCAACTGCTCGTCGGTGGCCAGATAGCTCAGCAGGCCGATGCCGGCCCCGGCCAGCGCGTTGATGGCAATGCCGGCCAGCAGCATGATCCCGACCCGGGTGCCGCCGTCGCCCAGCGACAGCGTGTAGATCAGCGCCGTGACCACCAGCCCGCCCAAAAAGGCCATCAGCATCAGCGGCCAGGTGCCCAGCGCCAGCGGCACCTCGGGCCACCACAGGCTGCCGAGCACGATCGCAAAAGCCGCCGCCAGCGCGGCGCCGCTGCTGACGCCGATCAGGCCCGGATCGGCCAGTGGGTTGCGAAACAAGCCCTGCATCAGGGCCCCGGCCACGCCCAAGCCAGCCCCAGCGGCCACGGCCAGCACCAGGCGCGGCAGGCGGATATTGAAAAACACCAGTTCGGCCGCGCTGCGCTCGGCACCGGGCCACCAGTACGTGGTGAACGCTGCCGCCAGCACGGCCGGCAGTTCGCGCAGCGGCAGGCCAAAGGCCCCTTGACCGCTGGACCAGATCAGGCTGGCCAACAGGACCACGCCCAGCCCCAGCAGCACCCAAGGGCCACGGCGCGAACTCGGCAGCAGCAGCCCAGCCAAGCCAGCCAGCCCGGCGCGCTTCAAGACCAGCGTACTCATGCCGCGATCAGACCGCGGTGCAGGGCCTCGAGCACCTGCGCCAGCCGGGGCCCAAAGCCCAGCAGCGCCAGCGCGTCTTGGTGCCACAGCGAGGCACCGCTGTGGCGGCGCTGCCAGGCGGGCGTGAGCGCGAGTTCGGGCCGCCGCCAAAAGCCTTCGGCACCGCCTACCGCCTGCAAGCTCTGCGTGGTGGTGACGATCACATCTGGGGCGGCGGCGGCCATGGATTCCGCCGTCAGGGGTCTGAAGCCATTGAAGCCCGAAACCACGTTGCGCGCGCCAGCCAGCGTCAGCATGGCGTGGGCGGCGGTTTGGCCCCCGGCCACCAGCGGGCTGCCGCCGTGCGCCATGATGAACAGCGCCCGCGGCGTCGGGCCGCGGTAGGCTTGCACTTGGGCGCGCACGCGGGCCCACTCCAGTTCGAGCTGGCGCAGCAAGTCTTGCGCCGCTGCGCCGCGCCCAGTGGCGCGTCCGGCGGCTTGCACGGTGCGCCGCACATCGTCCCATTCGTGGCGGCGCTCGATCAGCTCGACTTGCACCCGGGCCGAGCGCAGTTGCTGCAGCACCAGCGGTGGCCCCGAGCCGGCCAGCGCCAGCACCACGTCGGGGCGCAAGGCCAGCAGCCCTTCGGCCGAGAGCTGGCGCATGTAGCCGACCTTGGGCGTGGCTTGCGCCGCCGCCGGGTACAGGCTGGTGGTGTCGGTGCCCACCAGTTGCGCCTCGGCCCCGAGCGCAAACACGGCTTCGGTCAGGCTGCCGCCCACCGAGATCAGGCGTGGGCTGCGCGCGCTGGCTGCCGCCGCGCCCGTGGCCAGCGCCGCCAAGGCCAGGGCGCAGGCGCGCCGCGTCAGGGCTGGGGCGGCAGAAGCGCCGGTGTCGGATCCAGCGCATGCTGCCAGACGCGGTGCCGGAGCCGCAGCAGCCGTTGCCCTCAGGTGCACTGGCTGGCTCATGCCGACGCGCCTTCTTCAGCCCCCGACAGGTGCGCCAGCAAATGGCGCCACTCGGTCAGCTCGGGCTTGCCGGGCTTGCGTACGCCAAAAAACAAGACCATCAAATCGCCGTGCGCATCGAACACCTCGAGCGAGCTGATGGTGCCGTCGCTGCTGGGCTTTTCCACCACCCAGACGTCGCCGATGTGGTCTTCGCGCAGGTGCAGGTTGAAGCCGGGGTCGAGCACATTGAGCCACACCTGGCCGCGCATCTCCAGCGGCTCGACGCGCTTGATGGGCCCGCTGTGGATCTGGATGCAGCCGCTGCTGCCCACGAAAGCCATGATCGGGGTGTCGTCAAAGGCGGCCTCCATCAGCATCTGGCGCACCGAGCCGGGCGCGACGCGGCGCGTGAAGCGGCCCTCGACCAGGCGCAAGCCGTGCTGGCGTTCCAAGCCAAACTCGCGCAGCAGCGGGAAGAACTGGTGCACGTCGCTCATCTCGGCCCAAGCCTGGGCAAAGGCGGCGGCGTCCACGGCGGGGTTGGCCGCTTTGGCCTCGGCCGCTGCGGGCGGCTCGAACACCGGCGCTGCCGCCTGCGGGTCTTGCCACTGCGCCAGCACCGCCTGCCAGGCGGCGCGGTCGCTGCCCTCGCGCAGGAATATCTTGTGCACCGCCACGCCGTGCCGGTCGAAGAATTGCAGGCTGCTGCTGGCCGGCTTGTCGGCGTCCGGGTGCAGCTCGGTCACCGCCATGCCGGCGTGCCACTGCTTGAAAAACAGCCGCAAGTCGATCTCTTTGCCCAGCGCCAACCCGACCTGGTTTTGCGCCGAGAGCTTTTCATAGACCCCGGTTTTTTCGTGCACCACGCTGCGGTTGCGCGTCAGCGCCAGCAGCGGGCCGCAGGGCTGCAGCGCTTTGAGCAGCTCCAGCCAGTCGGGGCGCAGCGCCACGGTGCGCGTGGGTTGCTCATGGGTTCCGAGGTGCGCGGCCAGCGCAGCCCCTTCGGACAGGCCGATGTGTTCGGCGGCGTCGCGGGCGCGCAGGCCTTGGGTGCGTGCCGCTTGGTAGGCTTGGCGGATGTCGGTGGTGTTCATGTGGTGGCTCCGATTAAAAACTGCTGACCAGTGACAAAGAAAGGCTGCGCCCCGGCGAGCTGAAGGCATCGAGCACCGCCGAATTTCCGGCTAAGCCCTGCACGTTGCTCCACTGCCAGTATTTGCGGTCGGTGAGGTTGTTGAGCGCCGCGCTCAGGCGCATGTTGCGGTTGATCTGCCAGCTGGCGCTCAGGTCTAGCGTGGTCCAGCTCGGCGGGGCAAACTGTTGCGCGCCGGCGGTGAGGGTATTCAGGATGTCGGCTTGGTCTTTGGCTGCGGTGTGCGTTAGGCGCGCGCCCAGCGTCCACTGCTGCAGCCGGTGTTCCAGCCCCAGCACCAGCCGCTCCGGGTTGACCGAGTTCAACGGCTGGTTCAGCACCGTGTCGCGGCCCTCGGTCTGGCCGTAGCTGGCGCGCAGCGTGGTGGCAGGGCTCAGGGCCCAGCGGCCTTCGAGTTCAAAGCCGTTCAGACGCACCCGGCCGCGGTTGACCGACTGAAAGGTGAGCGGATCAGCCACTGTTCCGGTTCCGCCTACGGCAACTTGGTCTTCGATGAAATCGCGGTAGCGACCGGTGAATGCCGTGGCCAGCCACTGCAGTGCGCCGTGCTGGCCGCGTGCACCGAGCTCGAAAGTGCGGCTTTTTTCCGGGCGCAGGTTCGGGTTTGGGATCGTGCGGTAGGGTGCAGTCCCCACCAAGTTTTCAAAAAAGTTGTTGAGCTGCAGCGGGCCGGGGGCGCGAAAACCCGCTGCCAGATTGCTGAAAATCTGCCAATTTGCTTCTGGCCTAAAAATCAGGCCCAGCTTGGGCGAGAGCGCATCACCGGAAAGGTCAGCCAGTGCGCGCCGGAACAGAGGGCTTTCCTGCGCGTCGATGTCGAAGCGGTCGTAGCGCAGCGCCGGGATGATGCTCCAGCGCTCGCTGATGAATTCGCTTTGCACAAACAGCGCCTGCGTGGTCTCGCGGGTGGTCGGGAAGCGCTGCAAGGGGAAGGTGTCGCCCGCCGGCGGCGCCACGCCGGTGGTGAGGTTTTCCATGTCGGTGCGCGTGAGCTCGACGCCATAAACCAGCTGCTGTGCCCAGCCGTGGCCCAGGTCGCGGCGGCGCTCGGCCTGCAGCGAGGCCTGCCAGATGTCCTCCCAGTAGGTGACGTCGCGCACGCGGAACGTGGCGGGATTGGCGCCCGTTGGGGTGCGTTGTTCGATCGCCACTTCGCGTTTTTCGGCTTGCTGAAATCCGACGTGGGCGCGCAGGCTGTCGGCCCAAGCCGCGCGCAGCGGAAACTGGCCGTCCCAGCTCAGGCGCGTTCGGCTCGAATCCATTTCGCCTTTCAAGTCGCGCGTGGCACCGGCTGCCGCCGGGTTGACGTGGCGCGCGCTCAGGGCATCGATGTCGGTGGATTTTTCTACATATTCAGCGGTGAAGCTGTGGCGCTGCCCGCCGCCAGGGGTAAACACCATTGTCCCCAGCAGGGCGTGGTTGCGGTCGCGCTGCGGGTTGGGAGCGGTGCGGGTGGTGTTGGCGGCTTGGTTGGTGCCTTGGTTGTCGAGAGCGCCGGCGCGCCCGGTTTGCACGCTGCCCAGCCACTGCCATTGGGGGCTGGCTAGGCCGGCCAGCGTCAGACCGACGCCGCTGCTGTCGTCCTCGGTGTCGGCGCGCAGTGTCAGGCGGCCACCCAGGGTTTGGCCGGGCTGCAGCAGGCTTTCGGGGCGCAGCGTGAACATCGCTACCATGCCACCAAGGCCGTCGGAGCCGTAGAGCGCCGAGGTGGCGCCGCGCACCAGTTCCACGCGCTCGATCAGGCCCATGTCGAAATAGTCGCGGCCAAAGGCGGCCGACCCCAGCACGCCGGCGACCAGTTCGCGCGGCATGCGCACGCCATCGACGGTGAGCAACACCCGGTTGCCCTGCATGCCACGGATATTAAAACCGGCGTTGCCATCGCGCCCGGTAGAGCCCAGCACGGCGCCGAAGCGCTGCGGCGCCCGGCGCACCTCGACGTTGGGCAGATCGCGCACCAGTTCGCGGATGTCTTGCGCTTGGGTGGGGTCTAGTGCCGCGCCTTGGAGCACGTCGATGCGCTGCGGCACGTCGCCCACCTCGCGCTCGGCGCGCGCGCCGGTGACCACCACGGCATCGAGTTGGGCAGTCGTTGTGCCGCCGCCAATGGTGGGGGCGGCTGCCGCGCTGCTGCCGGTGGCAGGGCTTGCTGTGCCGGTGTGTGCGCTGGGCGCGCTCTGCGCGCAGGCTAGGCCGCTGCCCAGCAGGCAGGCCAGCGCAATGGGGTGCAGCAAAAAAGAAGCGGGGGTTCGGGCAAGTATTTTCACGAGTCGGTCCAGTGGCGAGTGCAAGAATGGAAACACTGGCTGGCTCGTGGCACCTCAGGCGGTGACTGGCTGGCTGAGGATGGAGAAATTAAATCGGGGCGCGCGTCCAGCGCCGCATCACTTGGTCAGGATGAGCTTGTTTTGTCCCGTCAGGCTGAGGCGATAGACCTGCCCGGCGTGTTCGATCAGCAGCGTGCGCTGACCGGCGCTCAGATCGGTAAACCTAAACGCGCGCGGATTCGGGTTGGGCACGAGGGTGGCCCCGTTCGCGGCAGGGCAGGAGTGGGCAGACGTAGACATGGCTTCATTATAAACACCAATGCGAACGATTCGCAAGAGTGTTTAAAGCGCAGGTCGCGCACTTGATGTGAATCAAGCTTCACTGTCGCGCCGGCGCAACATCGGCGCGACATCAGGGGTCTGCGCTTATCAGACCACCTGACCGAGCTGGAAGATCGGCAGGTACATCGACACCACAATGCCGCCGATGATGGTGCCCAGCACCACGATGATGATCGGCTCCATCAGGCTCGACAGGCCGGCCACCATGTCGTCGACCTCTTGCTCGTAAAAGTCGGCCGCCTTGCCCAGCATGTGGTCGAGCGAGCCCGATTCCTCGCCGATGGCGGTCATTTGCAGCACCATCGAGGGGAAGATGCGGGCGTTGTTCATGGCCATGGTCAGGCTGGTGCCGGTGGCCACTTCGCGCTGGATTTGCGTGGTGGCGTCGGCATACAGGCTGTTGCCCGAGGCCCCACCGACCGAGTCCAGCGCCTCTACCAGCGGCACCCCGGCGGCAAACATGGTGGACATGGTGCGGGTCCAGCGCGCCACGGTGGATTTTTCCACCAGCGTACCGAACACGGGCAGTTTGAGCAGCACCCGATCCATGACGCGCTGCACCTTGAGGTTGCGCTTCCAAGCCTGCATAAAAAAATACAAGCCGCCGCCCAGTGCGCCAAACACAATCCACCAGTAAGCCACGAAAAACTCGCTGATGGCGATCACCAGCAGGGTGGGGGCCGGCAGATCGGCGCCAAAAGAGTCAAACACCTCTTCGAAAGCCGGAATGACGAAGATCATGATCACCACCACGACCACAAAGGCGACCACGATCACGGCCGTCGGGTACATCAGGGCCGACTTGACCTTGCTTTTGATGGCCTCGGTTTTTTCCATGTAGGCGGCCAACCGGTCCAGCAGCTCTTCCAGGATGCCGGCAGCTTCACCCGCTTCCACGAGGTTGCAATACAGGGCGTTGAAGTACAGCGGGTGTTTGCGAAAGGCGGCGCTGAGCGAGGTGCCGGTTTCGACGTCGGTGCGCACCTGGTTGAGCAGTTTGTTCACGCTCGGGTTGGGGTTGCCGCGCCCGACGATGTCAAAGGACTGCAGCAGTGGCACCCCGGCTTTCATCATGGTGGCCAGTTGGCGCGTAAAAATGGCGATGTCTTTGGGCTTGATGCGTCTGGCCGAAGCGGTTTTGCGTTTTTTGACCTTTTGCACCATCACGCCTTGGCGGCGCAGCGTGGCCTGCACCTGGTTTTCACCGGCGGCGCGCACTTCGCCGCGCACGGGTTTGCCGTTGCGGTCTTTGCCTTCCCAATCGAATACGTATTCTTTGATGTCTTTGCTGATCGCCGTCGCCATGATTCCCTCTTTCGGTTTTGCAGCAGGCCCACACGCCGGTGTGGTCAATCGTTGGTGCAGCCCAACACTTCCTCAAGGGAAGTGAGGCCCAGTTTAACCTTGCGCAGCCCCGATTCGCGTAAAGTGCGAACGCCTTCGGTGCGCGCTTGGGCCATGATTTCGTGCGCGCTGCCGCCGCGCAGAATGATGTGCTGCATCGCTTCGCTCATCGGCATGACCTGATAGATGCCCACCCGCCCCTTATAGCCGTTGTAGCAGGCCTTGCAACCCACCGGGCGCCACGGTTTCCAGCTGCCGTCGAGCTCCTCGGGTTTGAACCCGGCATCGAGCAGCGCTTGATCGGGTACGTCTTCGAAAGGTTGCTTGCACTGCGTGCACAAGCGCCGCGCCAGTCGCTGCGCAGTGACCAGATTGACGCTGGAGGCGATGTTGAACGGCAACACGCCCATGTTGATCAGGCGTGTGAGGGTGCCAGGGGCGTCGTTGGTGTGCAGGGTCGAGAGCACCAAGTGGCCGGTCTGGGCGGCCTTGATGGCGATGTCGGCGGTCTCTAGGTCGCGGATTTCGCCCACCATGATGATGTCGGGGTCTTGGCGCAAAAAAGACTTGAGCGCGGCGGCGAAGGTCAGGCCCGCCTTTTCGTTGACATTGACCTGATTCACCCCGGGCAGGTTGATCTCCGACGGGTCCTCGGCGGTCGAGATGTTGACGCCGGGCTTGTTCAAGATGTTGAGGCAGGTGTAGAGCGACACCGTTTTACCCGACCCCGTTGGGCCGGTCACCAGCACCATGCCGTAAGGGCGGCTGATAGCCTCAAGCAACAAGGCTTTTTCATCGGCTTCGTAGCCCAGCGCATCGATACCCATCTGCGCGCTGCTGGGGTCTAGGATGCGGATCACGATCTTTTCGCCAAACAGCGTGGGCAAGGTGCTGACCCGAAAATCGATCGTTTTGTCAGGCCCGACCTTGAGCTTCATGCGGCCATCTTGCGGCACGCGCTTTTCGGAGATGTCGAGTTTTGAGATGACTTTGATGCGCGAAGCCAATTTTTCTTTCAGGGCCACCGGTGGCGAGGCGATTTCGCGCAACTCGCCATCGATGCGAAAGCGCACCCGATAAAAATGCTCGTAGGGCTCGAAATGCAGGTCGGATGCACGCATCGTGTAGGCATCGAGCAGCATTTTGTGCAAAAACCGCACCACAGGCGCGTCTTCGACTTCGGCCGACACCTTCTCGGAGCTTTCGGCGGCGGCCAGTTCAATGGCTTCGGTGTCGAACTCAAATTCGCCACCCACGATGTGCTCGATCGCTTCGCTGGTGCTGGCGCTGGTGCTGTCGGTCAATTTGGTGAGTTTGTCCAGCTCGGCGATCACCCAGTCCACCGTGAGCTGGGTGGTGAACTTGATTTTTTCGGCGACGTCGGTGTGGGTGGGGTCGGCGGTGGCCACCGTGATGCGGTTGCCGCGACGGCTGAGCACCACAATCCGGAACTGCTTGGCGATTTTGGGGTCGAACACGCCTTTGGGCAGGCGCAGCACGTCGATGGCGTCGAGATCGATCAAGGGCGCAGCAAAGGTGCGCGACATGGTGTGCGCCAACTCGCGCGCGCTCAAGGCGCCGCTGCCCACCAGTTCGGCGATGAAGCTGCTTTTGTGCGCTTGGGCTTTGGCGTACAGCCCTTCAGCGCTTTGTTGGCTCAGGGTGCCGGCGGCGACCAGTGCGCGCGCCAAGCCCGGCAGGGCCATGCTGGAGATGGGGGCTTCGCTATCGATCATGGCAGTGGCTGGCTGGCGTGGGCGTCAAGGCAGGCGCGGCTGGGCCGTGGCCAAGCCGCTCGCATGAGGCCAGTTCGTGTATATTCGCGCCTGCTTTCACCTTGATGCGCGCACTTCGACGCATTTGGGTACTGTTTTAGGAGCTGACATGGATTTGCGCAAACTCAAGACCCTGATCGACCTCGTCTCGGAGTCAAATGTATCAGAACTCGAGATCACCGAGGCCGAGGGCAAGGTGCGCATCGTCAAAAGCCCGCCGGTGGCCGCACCGCTGATGCAAGCGCCCACCGCCGTGGCCATGCCGCCGGCGGCCCAGAGCGCCGCCGCGCTGGTTGCCGCCGGTGTCGCGCAGCCGGCGCCGGCTGCAGCGCCCGATGCGCCCGCAGCGCCCGCAGCGCCCAAGGGGCAGGTGCTCAAATCGCCCATGGTCGGCACCTTTTACCGCGCCGCCAGCCCGGGGGCCAAGCCCTTTGTCGAGCTCGGGCAGGTGGTCAAGGTGGGCGATCCGGTGTGTATCGTGGAAGCCATGAAAATCCTCAATGAAATCGAAGCCGAGCACGCCGGCACGGTGACGCAGATTTTGGCCGAAAACGGCCAAGCGGTGGAATACGGCCAGCCCCTGTTCGTGCTCGAGTGAGGGCGCAGCAGCCATGTTCAAAAAAATCCTGATCGCCAACCGCGGCGAGATCGCCTTGCGCGTGCAGCGCGCCTGCCGCGAACTGGGCGTCAAGGCGGTGATGGTCTATTCCGAGGCCGACCGCGATGCCAAATACGTCAAGCTCGCCGACGAGGCCGTGTGCATCGGCCCGCCGCCTTCGGCGCAAAGCTACCTGAACATGCCGGCCATCATCTCGGCGGCCGAAGTCACCGACGCCGAAGCCATCCACCCCGGTTACGGTTTTTTGAGTGAAAACGCCGACTTTGCCGAGCGCGTGGAAAAAAGCGGCTTCGTGTTCATCGGCCCCACGCCCGGGGCGATCCGCACCATGGGCGACAAGGTGGCGGCCAAGCAGGCCATGATCCGCGCCGGTGTGCCCTGCGTGCCCGGCTCCGAAGGCGCCTTACCCGACGATGCGGCCGAGGTCAAGCGCATCGCGCGCACCATCGGCTACCCGGTGATCGTCAAAGCCGCGGGCGGCGGCGGTGGCCGCGGCATGCGCGTGGTGCACACCGAAGCGGCGCTGCTGCACGCGGTGCAAACCACCAAAGCCGAGGCCGGGGCCGCCTTTGGCAACCCCGAGGTCTATCTAGAAAAGTTTTTGCAAAACCCGCGCCACATCGAAATCCAGATCCTGGCCGACAACTTTCGCAACGCCGTCTATCTCTACGAGCGCGACTGCTCGATGCAGCGGCGGCACCAAAAGGTGATCGAGGAAGCCCCGGCGCCGGGCATCGCGCGGCGCCTGATCGACCGCATCGGCGACCGCTGCGCCGCCGCTTGCAAAAAAATCGGCTACCGGGGCGCCGGCACCTTCGAGTTTTTGTACGAGAACGGCGAGTTCTACTTCATCGAAATGAACACCCGGGTGCAGGTCGAACACCCGGTGACCGAGGCCGTGACCGGCATCGACATCGTGCGCCAGCAGATCGCCATCGCTGCCGGCGAAAAACTGCCCTTCACGCAGCGCCAGATCGAGCTGCGCGGCCACGCCATCGAGTGCCGCATCAACGCCGAAGACCCCTACAAGTTCACCCCCTCGCCCGGGCGCATCAGCGCTTGGCACGCGCCCGGCGGGCCGGGGGTGCGGGTCGATTCGCACATCTACACCCACTACCTGGTGCCGCCAAACTACGATTCGATGATCGGCAAGCTCATCACCCACGGCGACACGCGCGAGCAGGCGCTGGCGCGCATGCGCTCGGCCCTGTCCGAGACCGTGATCGAGGGCATCAAGACCAACATCGCCCTGCACCGCGAGATCTTGGTGGACGCCAACTTCGAGGCCGGCGGCACCAACATCCACTACCTCGAAGCCTGGTTGGCGCAGCGTGAGCGCTGAACCACTGGCCGGGGCCGAGCACCAAGGCGGGGCCGAGCCCGGAGGCACACAGGGCGCGCTGCACGAGCTGCTGCTGCTGGCCCCCGAGAGTCAAGTCGAGCCCTTGAGCGAGGCGCTGGAGGCGCTCGACGCCCTGAGCGTGTCGGTCGAAGACGCCGACGCCGACACGGACGCCGAGCGCGGTCTGTTTGGCGAGCCGGGCCTGCCTGCGCCCAAGGCGGGCTGGGCGCGCTCGCGCCTGACGGCGCTGTTTGCCAGCGCAGCGGCGGCGCACGAAGCGCAGCAGCTGCTTCAAGCGCAAGATTTTTTCGCCGGTTGCGAGGTCTGCGCGCTGCGGCCGGTGGCCGACACCGATTGGGTGCGCCTGACGCAGACGCAATTCGAACCGGTGCCGATCACGCCCACTTTTTGGATCGTGCCCAGTTGGCACGAGGTGCCGCCTGCGGCGCAGCAGGTGATCCGGCTCGACCCCGGGCAGGCCTTTGGCACCGGCACCCACCCCACCACCCGCATGTGCCTGCGCTGGCTGGCGCAGCAGCCGCTGGCGGGCCGCAGCGTGCTCGATTACGGCTGCGGCTCGGGCATTTTGGCGATTGCAGCGGCCAAGTTTGCGGCGCAGCGCATCGAGGCCATCGATATCGACCCGGTGGCGGTGCAAACGGCGCAGCGCAACGCCTTGCACAACGGCGTGCAACTGCAAACCGGGCTGCCCGACCTGGCCTGTGGCACCTACGACGTGGTGCTGGCCAACATTCTGGCCACGCCGCTCAAGTTGCTGGCGCCGCTGCTGTGTGAGCGCGTGGGCCCAGGGGGGCAGTTGGTGTTGTCGGGTATTTTGCAGCGCCAAGCCAGCGAGTTGCAGGCCGCCTACGGGCCGTGGTTGACATTGCAGGTGAACGACGCCGAAGACGGCTGGATTTTGATGACGGCGCGCGCGCCTTGAGGCGCCGCACTGCAATAATTGAAGCATGAGCTTCATCACCCGTTGTCCGGCCTGTGCCACCGCCTTCAAGGTGGTGCCCGACCAGCTCAAGATTTCCGATGGTTGGGTGCGCTGCGGCCAGTGCCAGCAGGTGTTCAATGCCACGCTCGATCTGCAGCCGTGGTCTCCGGGGCCGGAGCCAGCCGCCCCCCAGCCCCCCCAGCCGAGCCAACAGTCCGCAGCGCAGGTACACGAAACCGTGCCCGAGCCCGAGCCCGAGTCTCGCACTACGCCAGCGTCGGTGCCTCAGCCCGTTGTGCCGCCGCCTTCGCCAGCGCAGACCGAACCGCAAGAGCCTGACGGCCCGCAAGAGCCGCAACCAGAGGTCCAGGATCAGCAAACATCGCAGGTGCAGCCAGAGGTGCAATGCGCCACGGTCTCGCAGCCGCATCCAACCCCAGGGGATGCCGAGCCGGCACTGGTGCAGCAGCAACCCCAACCCGATCCACAACACCAGCCCACAGACCCGCAGCCCAGGCCGGCAGTCGATGCAGATGCAGGTGCAGGTGCAAGTCCTCTCGCGCATACAGCTCAAACGGCGCCATCTTTCGTGCGCAAGGCGCAGCGTCAGGCCCTGTGGCGACGGCCTGCAGTGCGGCTGTTGCTCCTGGTCGCAGTGGCCGCGCTGGCCCTGTTGTTGGGCCTGCAAGCCGCCACACAATGGCGGGCGCCGCTGACGCGTGCCGTGCCCGCCACGCAGCCCGTGCTCGAAGCCTTGTGCCAGACCTTGGATTGCCAGCAGGCTCTGCCAACCAACCCCAACGATGTGGTGATCGACAGCTCGGTGCTGCTGCGCCTGGGCCCGGGTATGTACGGCTTTCATGTGGTGCTGCGCAACCAGACGGCGCTGGAAGTGGCCAGCCCGGCGATCGAGCTCACCTTGACCGACATCCACGATCAGGTGCTGGTGCGCCGCGTGCTGCTGCCGCACGAATGGCCGCGCCCAACCGCATCCCTGCCGGCCGGGGCGGAGTGGTCGTTGCAATTCGAACTCGCTTTTGATGGCATCGAAGGGCGCGTCATGACCGGCTACCGCGCCATTTTGTTCTACCCCTGATTGATACCGTCTGCTTTCCCTCGGCTGTTCTGCTCCCACCCCCTGGCTTCCATTGCTTACACCATGACCATTCTGATTTGCGGCTCGCTGGCCTTTGACACCATCATGACCTTTGAGGGCCGCTTTGCCGAGCAGATCTTGCCCGAGCAGTTGCACATTCTCAACGTCTCCTTTCTGGTGCCGGCGCTGCGGCGCGAGTACGGCGGCTGCGCCGGCAACATCGCCTATGGCTTGCGCCAGTTGGGGGTGCAGGCGCGCCCGGTGGCGGCGCTGGGCAACGACGGGCAAGATTATCTGGAGCGCATGCAGGAGCTGGGCATCGACACCGGCGCGGTGCAATGGGTGAGCCAGCACTACACCGCGCAAGCCATGA
Source organism: Serpentinimonas sp. SSL01 (assembly GCF_056323735.1). NCBI lineage: Bacteria > Pseudomonadati > Pseudomonadota > Betaproteobacteria > Burkholderiales > Comamonadaceae > Serpentinimonas > Serpentinimonas sp. SSL01. The sequence goes on along the minus strand of NZ_CM150487.1, from coordinate 1,622,554 downwards.
TCATGACCGACCGCGACAACAACCAGATCACCGCCTTTCACCCCGGCGCCATGGCGCTGGCACACCAGAACCCGATTGCGGCGGCACCCGAGGCGCGCATCGCCATCGTCTCGCCCGATGGGCGCCAGGCCATGATCGAACACGCTGAGCAGTTGCACGCGCTCGGGGTGCCCTTTGTGTTCGACCCGGGCCAAGGGCTGCCGATGTTCGACGGCCCCGAGCTGCTGCGCTTCATCGAACTGGCCGACTGGGCCGCGCTCAACGACTACGAAGCGCGCATGTTGAGCGAGCGCACCGGCCTGGGTTACGCCGAGCTGTCGCAGCGGCTGCGCGGCCTCGTGATCACGCTGGCCGATCAGGGCTGCGACCTGTGGCAGCAGGGCCAGTGCAGCCGCGTACCCGGGGTGCCCGCGCGCGCGGTGCTGGACCCGACCGGCTGTGGCGACGCCTTGCGCGCCGGCTTGCTCTACGGCTTGGCGCAGGGCTGGGACTTGCGCCGCAGCGCCGAACTCGGCAACCGCATGGGAGCCGAAAAAATCGCCTCCCGGGGCGGCCAGAACTACCGCTTCAGCCTCTGAGAAGCTGAGCGCCGCCTCCCCGCCTCTCAGCGCTCGTTCAGGGTTTCTTGCCGGTGGGGAAGGGCCAAGCCGCCTTGGGGTTGGGTGCTGGCGGCTGGGCCAGCGGCTCTGCTTTGGGTGTTTTAGGGGCCTTCGAGGCTTTTTCAGCTTTGGGCTCGGTTGGCGCCGCCTTGACCACTTTCTCCGCCTTCAATGCCTTGGCGGGTTTGGCGGGTTTGGCGGGTTTGGCGGGTTTGGCGGCCGGCACCGCCTGATCGGTTGTTGCGCCAGAGGCCGGCTTTGCCGCTTTGTCCGCTTTGTCCGACTTATCGGATTTGACAGGCTTGTCGGACTTGGCTTTGGTTTTGGCGGCCGTTTTTTTGCTGGTTGCCGCAGCCAGTGCCCCCGTTGTGGCGGGTGCCGCTGCCACGCTGGCTTTGGGCACGGTTTTGCGCGCTGGCCGCGGCGCGCTGGCCGCAGGGGTCGCAGGTGCAGTAGGTGCCTCGGGTGCCGCAGCGGCGGTCTTTTTTGCAGGGGCCATTCTTTACTCCTCTTTGGTTTATTGCCGTTTGACTAGGGCGCTGCGCCTGCGGCGAACCGACGCAGCCAGCGGGCTAAAGCGGCGTCAATCCCACGACAGGGCGCCGCCCGTCTGGTACTCGATCACGCGCGTCTCGAAGAAATTGCGTTCCTTCTTCAAGTCTATCATTTCACTCATCCACGGGAAGGGGTTTTCTTCGCTGGGGTAGAGGGCATCGAGTCCGATCTGGGTCGCGCGCCGGTTCGCGATGTAGCGCAGGTAGCCCTTGAACATCGAGGCGTTGAGCCCGAGCACGCCGCGCGGCATGGTGTCTTCGGCGTAGCGGTATTCGAGCTCCACGGCTTGCTCAAACAGCGCCTTGATCTCGGCCTTGAAGGCTGGCGTCCAGAGGTGCGGGTTTTCCAGCTTGAGCTGGTTGATCAGGTCGATGCCAAAGTTGCAGTGCATCGATTCGTCGCGCAGGATGTACTGGTACTGCTCGGCGGCACCGGTCATCTTGTTTTGCCGCCCCATGGACAGGATCTGGGCAAAACCGACATAGAAAAACAGCCCCTCCATCAGGCAGGCAAAGACGATCAGGCTCTTGAGCAGCTTCTGATCCGCCTCGGGCGTGCCGGTGTGAAAGGCCGGGTCCATGATGGTGTCGATGTAGGGCAGCAGGAACTCGTCCTTGGCGCGAATCGATGGCACCTCGTGGTAGGCGTTGAAAATCTCGCCCTCGTCCAGCCCCAGGCTTTCGACGATGTACTGGTAGGCGTGGGTGTGGATGGCTTCTTCGAAAGCTTGGCGCAGCAAAAACTGGCGGCACTCGGGCGCGGTGATGTGGCGGTAGGTGCCGAGCACGATGTTGTTGGCGGCGAGCGAGTCGGCAGTGACAAAAAAACCCAGGTTGCGCTTGATGATGCGGCGCTCGTCCTCGCTCAGGCCCTTGGGGTCTTTCCAGAGGGCGATGTCGCGGCTCATGTTGACCTCTTGCGGCATCCAGTGGTTGGCGCACGAGGCCAGGTACTTTTCCCAGGCCCATTTGTACTTGAAGGGCACCAGCTGGTTGACGTCGGTCTGGCCGTTGATGATGCGCTTGTCGGCGGCGTTGATGCGCTGGTGCGTGGGGCGCTCGCTTGGGGCAGCGGGCTGCGCGGCCACGGCGGCTACCGCCGCTTCATAGAGGCTGGCTTTGGCCGCCGCCAGAACGGCGGGCTTGATGGGGGTGGATGGCACCGGCTGCAGCGCCACTTCGGGTTGATCGTCCCAGTTCAGCATGGGGTTTTCCTGTTTGGTGGATTATGAAAGGTTGAGCGAAAAAAGCAAGCGCCAACGCGGCTTTTGTGCACCACCGAGGCCGCCGTGTGGGGTCTGGGCATCGGCGTTGTCATCGGCGGCTGCATGGGCGGCCTCATTGGCAGGCTTCGCAGCCCGGGTCGTCGATGGCGCAGAACTTGACGTCGGTGACCGGGCCGGCCGCAGTCAAGGCGCTTGGGCCACCCAGCTCGGAGGCTTGGCCGCTGCCGTGCGCGCCCGCAACCTGCATCGACACCGCGCTCGACGCCGCGCTCGACACGGCGTTGAGCTGGCCCACGCGGCCGGTCGATTTCTCGGCCTGGGTGGCGCTGGTGGTGCGCAGGTAGTAGGTGGTTTTGAGCCCGCGCAGCCACGCCAGTTTGTAGGTCTCGTCGAGCTTCTTGCCCGAAGCCCCGGCCATGTAGAGGTTCAGGCTTTGCGCTTGGTCGATCCACTTCTGGCGCCGCGCGGCGGCATCCACCAGCCACGCCGGCTCCACTTCGAAGGCGGTGCGGTAGAGGTTTTTGAGTTCGGCCGGCACCCGGTCGATGGCCTGCAGCGAGCCGTCGAAGTGTTTCAGGTCGAGCAGCATCACCTCGTCCCAGAGCCCGAGGCGCTTGAGGTCGCGCACCAGGTAGCTGTTGACGATGGTGAACTCGCCCGAGAGGTTGCTCTTGACCGACAGGTTGCCAAAGCAGGGTTCGATCGAGGCATCGACGCCGACGATGTTGGAGATTGTGGCCGTGGGGGCGATGGCCACGCAGTTGGCGTTGCGCATGCCGTCGCGGGCGATTTTTGCGCGCAGCGCGTCCCAGTCCAGCGTCTGGCTGCGATCGACTTCGAGGTAGCCGCCGCGCGCCTGCGCCAGCAGCTCGAGCGAGTCCAGCGGCAGCACACCGCGCTGCCACAGCGAGCCTTGGTAGCTCGAATAGCGCCCGCGCTCGGCCGCCAAATCGCTGCTGGCCCAGTAGGCGTGGTAGCAGACGGCTTCCATGCTCTGGTCGGCAAAGGCCAGCGCCGCTGGGCTGGCGTAGGGCGTGCGCATTTGGTAGAGCGCGTCTTGAAAGCCCATGATCCCAAGCCCCACCGGGCGGTGGCGCAGGTTGGAGTCGCGCGCTTTTTTCACCGCGTAGTAGTTGATGTCGATGACGTTGTCGAGCATGCGCATGGCGGTGGCCACGGTGCGGCGCAACTTGTCGTGGTCGAGCACCCGGGTACCCGAGCCGTCGGCGGCGTCTTTGAGGTGTTGCGCCAAGTTGACCGAGCCGAGGTTGCAGACCGCGATTTCGCTGTCGCTGGTGTTGAGCGTGATTTCGGTGCACAGGTTGGACGAATGCACCACGCCCACGTGCTGCTGCGGGCTGCGCAGGTTGCACGGGTCTTTGAAAGTGATCCAGGGGTGCCCGGTTTCGAACAGCATCGACAGCATCTTGCGCCACAGGTCGGTGGCGGGCAGCTTTTTGTAGGGCGTGATCTCGCCGCGCGCGGCCTTTTCCTCGTAGGCCACGTAGGCGCGCTCGAACGCTGGGCCCACCAGATCGTGCAGATCGGGCACGCTGTGGGGCGAAAACAGGCTCCAGTCGCCCTTTTCCAGCACCCGTTTCATGAACAGGTCGGGTATCCAGTTGGCGGTGTTCATGTCGTGCGTGCGTCGCCGGTCGTCGCCGGTGTTTTTGCGCAGCTCCAGAAACTCCTCGATGTCCAGGTGCCAGGTCTCGAGGTAGGTGCAGACCGCCCCCTTGCGCTTGCCGCCTTGGTTTACCGCCACGGCGGTGTCGTTGACCACTTTCAAAAACGGCACCACCCCTTGCGATTCGCCGTTGGTGCCCTTGATGTGGCTGCCCATGGCGCGCACGCGCGTCCAGTCGTTGCCCAAGCCGCCAGCGAACTTGGACAGCAGCGCGTTTTCCTTGATTGCATCAAAGATGCCCTCGAGCTCGTCGGGCACCGTGCTCAGGTAACAGCTCGACAGCTGCGAGCGCCGGGTGCCGCTGTTGAACAGCGTCGGCGTGCTGCTCATGAAGTCAAAGCGCGACAGCACCTCGTAGAACTCGATCGCCCGCGCCTCGCGCTCGATTTCGTTCAGCGCCAGCCCCATGGCCACGCGCATGAAAAACACCTGCGGCAGCTCGATGCGGCGCTTGTGCTGGTGCAAAAAGTAGCGGTCGTACAGGGTTTGCAGGCCCAGGTAGTCGAACTGCAGGTCGCGCTCGGGCTTGAGCGCCGCCGCCAGCCGCGCCAAGTCGAATTGCAGCAGATCGGGGTTGAGCAGCTCAGCCTGCACCCCTAGCCGGATGCAAGCCGGGAAGGCGTCGGGGTAGTGGCTGGCCAGCTCGGATTGCCTCAAATCCTGCCCCAGCACCTCGAGGGCGATGGTGTGCAGCAGCAGCCGGGCGGTGGCATAGGTGTAGTCGGGGTCGGACTCGATGCGCGTGCGCGCCGCCAAAATGGTGGCTTTGTAAACCTCGTCCAGCGGCACGCCGTCGTAGAGGTTGCGCAGCGTTTCGGCCACGATCGGCTCGGGCCGCACCGCCTCGCCCAGTCCGGCGCAGGCGTTTGCCACCAAGGCGCGCAAGTGTTCCAAGTCCAGCGGTTGGCGCTGGCCGCCGATGCTCACGTGCAGCACCGGGGCCGCTGGCGCGGCGCTGGCTTGTTTGGCGGCACGCTCCTGGGCGCGGCGCTCGCGGTACAGCACATAAGCCCGCGCCACCTCGTGGTGGCCGCCGCGCATCAGCCCCAGCTCCACCTGGTCTTGCACGTCTTCGATGTGAAAGGTGCCGCCGGCCGGCCGCGAGCGCAGCAGCGCCCGCACCACGGCCTGGGTGAGTTGCTCCACGTCTTCGCGCACGCTGGCCGAGGCGGCTCCGTGGGCCCCGCGCACCGCCAGAAATGCTTTCATCAGCGCCACCGCGATCTTGCTCGGTTCGAACGGCACCACGGAACCGTTGCGCCGAATGATCTGGTAATGCGGCAGGCTGCCGCCTAGGGGGGCGCGGGTGGCCTCGGGGGCGGCGACATGGGGGCGCTCGGTGGATGCAGTAGAGGGGGCAATGGACATGGGTGTTCCTTGTGGGTGCGCAATGGGTGCAGCCGTGCGGCTGGCGGTGCTTGGGTGCGTAGCAGCCACTACCTGTAGTGTTAAATGGCCAAGCAAGACACTAGCGCTAGTGTAGCGGCGAAATTCGGGGCTCGGTCACCCAAACCCTAAATCTTGTGGTTATTGGCCTTGCAGTCTAGGGAAAACACCGATTCCTCTGGCTGTGCCAAAATGGGACACAGCCGCCCCCGCCACCGTGGCTGCGGCCCCTTTGAAACGGAGATTTGCGTATATGACCGATTGGCTCGACGCCGTGCGCTGGGACGCCCATGGGCTGGTGCCGGTGATTGCCCAAGAGGCCAGCAGCGGCGACGTGCTGATGCTGGCTTGGATGAACCGCGAGGCGCTGGCGCAAACCGCGGCCTTGGGGCGCGCCGTTTATTACAGCCGCTCGCGCGCCAAACTCTGGTACAAAGGCGAAGAATCGGGCCATGTGCAGCAGGTGCACGAAATCCGGCTCGACTGCGACGCCGACGTGCTGCTGCTCAAAGTCACCCAGCTCGGGCACGAGCCCGGCATCGCTTGCCACACCGGCCGCCACAGTTGTTTTTATCTGCGCTGGCAAGCGGCTGAGCTAGCGGGGCCGGGCGGGCAGGGCGGTGGCGGACGCTGGCTGACGGTGGAGCCGGTGCTCAAAGACCCCGAATCGATCTACCGCTAAACTCTATTTTGTACATGAGCACCACCCCTACCGCCTCCAGCCCGGCCCCGGCCCCCGCACCCGGCGCCGACGACACCCTGCTGCGCCTGGCCGCCCTGATCGAGACCCGCAAGCCCGCGCACGGTGGCGACCCGGCGCGCAGCTACGTGGCACGCCTGTTGCACCAGGGGCAGGATGCGATTTTGAAAAAAATCGCCGAAGAAGCCGGCGAAACCCTGATGGCGGCCAAGGACTTGCAGCACGGCCACGGCAGCGCGCAGGCGCTGGTGGGTGAAGTGGCCGATCTGTGGTTTCACAGCCTGATCGCGCTGGCGCATTTCGGCCTCTCACCCGCCGACGTAACGGCCGAGCTGGCGCGCCGCGAGGGCCTGAGCGGCCTAGAAGAAAAAGCGCTGCGCAAGCTGCAGCAGCGCCAGCAGGATGCGCACCAGCAACAAGGGGAAGCCGCTTGAACGACACCTTTGGTTTGGACACCGGCGGCCACCCCGGCGGCAAAACCCCCGACGAGCTCGCCAGCCTGCGCCAGCTCACGCTCATCATCTACGTCCTCTACGCCCTGTCGTGGTTGCTGGGGGTGACGGCGATCATCGCCATCGTCATCAACTACGTCAAGCGCGAAGACACCTTTGGCACCCTGTACGAGAGCCACTTCCGCTGGCAAATCCGCACCTTCTGGTGGGGCCTGTTCTGGTTCGTGCTGGGGGCCTTGACGATGGTGCTGCTGGTGGGTTTTGCCATCCTGTTTGTGGCCAGCGTCTGGGTCATCTACCGCCTGGTCAAAGGGCTTTTATACTGGAACGACCGCAAGCCGCTGCCGCTTTGAAGCCTACGCCCCCCACTGTACGCAAGCCCCATGAGCCACGACCCCAACTGCCTGTTTTGCAAAATCATCGCCGGCCAGATTCCCAGCCGCAAGGTCTATGAAGACGACGACCTGTACGCCTTCCACGACATCCACCCTTGGGCCCCGGTGCACTTCTTGATCGTGCCCAAGCTGCACCTGCCATCGATGGCCCAGCTCGGGCCCGAGCACGAGCGCCTGATGGGCAAAATCATGTGCCTAGCCCCCAAGCTCACGCTCGAGCAAGGCTGCCGCCCTTGGCCCGAAGGCGGCTTTCGCATTGTCTGCAACAACGGCGCCGAGGGCGGGCAAGAGGTGCAGCACCTGCACGTGCACGTCATGGGTGGGCCGCGCCCTTGGCGCAAGGGTTGAGCAGCAGGGCTCCGACCGTCAGCGCATTCAGCTAAGATTTACACCGTGTGACCTTGTGGTCTGGGCTTGGTCGCCCCCGATCGGCGACAATAGCCGTTTGGGCCGATGGTGAACCATCGGCCGGCCTTCTAATCAATCAAATCCGGGGCATTTTTTGGCCCCGACGCAGGAGTTTGCTATGGGTACCTTGTCGATTTGGCACTGGCTGATCGTTTTGCTGGTGGTGATCTTGGTGTTTGGCACCAAAAAGCTCAAAAACATCGGTTCCGACCTCGGTGGGGCCGTCAAAGGCTTCAAGGATGGCATGAAGCAGCAGCAGGCGGATGGGCCGGCCTCCGAAGACGGGGCAGGCGCTGCCGCCTCGACGACCACTGCGCAGGTCGGGCAGGCCCCGGCTGCAACCGACAAAAACACCATCGACGTCGAAGCCAAGACCAAGCTTTGATCAAAGCGCCGCGCCCGCCGTCGGCTTGGGTCTGCGGCAGGCTGCACTGAAAGCCCTGCATGCTGGATTTTGGAATTTCAGAGCTCGCCCTGATTGCGGTCGTGGCGTTGGTGGTCATCGGGCCCGAAAAGCTGCCCCGCGTGGCGCGCACCGTGGGCACCCTGCTGGGCAAGGCGCAGCGCTACGTGGCTGATGTCAAGGCCGAGGTCAACCGCTCGATGGACCTCGAAGAGCTGAAAAAAATGAAAGAATCGGTCGAGGGTGCGGCGCGCGAGGTGCAATCCGGCGTCGGCAGCTTCGAGAAAGATTGGATGGAGGCCACGGCGGGGCTCGAGGGCTCCGGTGCGCCTGAAGCATCCGAGACCACGCCGCGCATCGACCCCCACACCGCTTACTCGCTCGGGCACTCGGTCTATCCGCCGTTTTCGCGCCCCAAAAAGAGCTTCAGGTTGCGCCAGCAAGCGGTGCCCAAGTGGTACAAGGCGCGCACCGGCCAGCGCAGCTTCGTGCAGTCGGGCGCGGCGCGGGTGGCGCGCCACCGGCCCAAAACCTACCCAGTCGCCTCCAGCGCCATGACGCCCTCGCGTTGATCCCACTCGAGCACCCCATGGCAGACCCCACACCCAAGGCCGATGAGCTCGCCGGCACCGAACAACCCTTCGTGCAGCACCTGGTCGAGTTGCGCGACCGCATCCTCTACGGCTTGGCCGGCGTGGTGCTGTGTGCCATCGGGCTGGCGATCTGGCCCGGACCGGGTGGCTTGATCGACTTCATCGCCGTTCCCATCCGCAACCACATGCCGCCCGACGCCAAGCTGATCGCCGTCGGCGTCTTCAGCCCGTTCTTTGTGCCGCTCAAGGTGTTGTTGATGTCGGCCATGATCGTCGCCTTGCCTTGGCTCATGTACCAGATGTGGGCCTTTGTGGCTCCGGGTTTGTACAGCCACGAAAAGCGCTTTGCCCTGCCGCTGATCTTCATCGGCAGCATGCTGGCCTACGTGGGCATCGCGTTCGTGCAGTTTTTTGTGCTCGACCAGATGTTCTTTTTCATCCAGGGCTTCACCCCGGACAGCGTCGCCGCCACGCCCGACATCGCCTCCTACGTGCAGGCGATTTTGTCGCTCTACTTGGCCTTTGGGCTGGCGTTTCAGGTGCCGGTGGTGGTCATGCTGCTGGTGCGCTTCAACCTCGCGACCATTCAGCAGCTCAAGGATTTTCGCGGCTATTTCATCGTCTTGGCCTTTGTCATCGCTGCCATCGTCACACCGCCCGATGTGATTTCGCAACTGGCGCTAGCGATACCGATGTGTCTGCTGTATCAGGTGGGCATTTGGGCGTCGCACTGGTTCAGCAAGTTCAGTCGGGCGCCCGAAGAACCCGAGGCGGCGGACAAAACTTGAACCAAGCGAGCGGTACTTAGAGCGCCGCAGCTAGCGCGCATTGTCCGGTGCATTCGAAGCGGGCGGTGGAGGGCGCCGCCCCGGCGTCACTTGCAGTGCCAAGCGCTCGCCCCGTCGCTCAATTTCCAACTGCGCTGGCTGCCCCGGGGGCAAAGCCGCCACAGCCGCCAGCAAAGCCGCGACATCCGGCACCGGTTGCCCGGCCACGCTCAACACCACATCGCCGGGCCGCACTCCAGCTTGCGCCGCCGGGGCGTCGCGCAGCACGCCGATGATGATCACGCCGCGCTCCTGTCGCAGACCAAAATGCTGTGCCAAGTCCGGGGTGATGGCTTGCGGTTCGACCCCGATCCAGCCGCGCGTCACCGCGCCGTCGCGCACGATCTCCTTGAGCACATCGCGCGCGGTGGAGGTGGGAATGGCAAAACCGATGCCCATGAACCCGCCCGAGCGCGTGAAGATGGCGGTGTTGATGCCGATCAGGTGGCCTTGCACATCGACCAGCGCGCCGCCCGAGTTGCCGGGGTTGATGGCGGCGTCGGTCTGGATGAAATCCTCGAAGATGTTGATGCCCAGTTGCGTGCGCCCCAAGGCGCTGACGATGCCACTGGTGACCGTCTGCCCGACGCCAAAGGGGTTGCCGATCGCCAGCACCGCATCGCCCACGCGCAGCGCGTTGGAGTCGCCCAGCACCGCCACCGGCAACTCGGGCAGATCGATCTGCAGCACCGCGAGGTCGGTGTCGGGGTCGGTGCCCACCACCCGCGCAAAGGCTTGGCGGCCATCGCTGAGCTGGATTTCGATTTCCTCGGCCCCGTCGATCACGTGGTGGTTGGTGAGCACGTGGCCGGCGCTGCTCACGATCACGCCAGAGCCCAGCCCGGTTTGGGGCGAGCGCGGCGCCTGTTCGCCAAAAAAGAAGCGAAACCACGGGTCGTCGGCGTGCGGGTGGCGCTGTGGGGCCTGACGGGCGCTGATGCTCACCACCGCCGGCGCCGCCAGTTGGGCCGCAGCGCTCAGGCTGGCAGCGGCCACCGCTTCGCTGCGGGCCGCGCCGGGGGCGGCTTCGAGCAGCGGCACGGTGCGTAGCTGCGCCTGGCCCTGCAACCACTGCGGCTGCAAGGTGGCCACCACGAACCAAGCCGCCAGCAGCACGGTCACGGTTTGGGAAAACAACAGCCAGGTTTGTTTCATATTGGAATCGGTTTGTCTTTTGCGTACAGTTTGACCTGCGTCAAGGCGCCGGCGATCGAGCTGGCTTCCAATCGAAGCTGTCTGTTAATCCCGCATGAAAGGAGGGGTCATGGAGGCTTGGAATGAACTGTTCTCTACCACCTACGGTTTGCTTAGCATCGTCACCATCGTCGGTGTGATCGTCATGGCGGCGTGGTTTTACCGCTATTTTGTCACCAAGATGGACGAGTCGGAGCGCGAAGAAAAGCAGCGCCAAAAACAAAGCCCGCTGGGCCGCCCGTCTGGGCAGTCTTAAGCCCGTGCGCGGCTGGTGCGACAATCGGGCACCTTGTGTGTCCGGACGGGTTGCGCCATGCTTACATCTTTAGCTCCCAGCGCTTGCGCTGCACCGGCCGTCGAGCGCAGCGTGTTGCTGCAGCGCCTCGACGCCACGCTGCAACCCGAGCGCTTTCAAGACTACGGCCCCAACGGCTTGCAGGTCGAGGGTCGGGCGCAGGTGCGGCACTTGGTCAGCGGCGTCACGGCCAGCCGCGAATTGATCGAGCGCGCCATTGCGACCGGGGCCGACGCCATTCTGGTGCATCACGGCCTGTTTTGGCGCGGCCAAAGCGCCTGCGTCACCGGCTGGATGAAGCAGCGGCTGGCGCTGCTGCTGGCGCACGACGTGAGCCTGCTGGCCTACCACCTGCCGCTCGACGCCCACCCCAGCTTGGGCAACAACGCCCAGTTGGCGCAGCGCTTGGGCTTTAGCCCCCTGGCCGACGGCTGGGGCCGCTTTGGCGAACAAGATCTGGGCTTTGTGGGCCACACCGATTGCCCCGACGCCCTTTCCTTGGCGGCACACGTGCAGCAGCAACTGGGGCGGCCCGTGACGCTCATCGACGCCGCCCCCGGTCGCCCCTTGCGCCGCATTGCGTGGTGCAGCGGCGGGGCGCAAAGTTATTTCGAGGCGGCCATCGCTGCCGGGGCCGATGCCTTTATCACCGGCGAACTGTCCGAGCCGCAAACCCACCTGGCGCGCGAGTGCGGGGTGGCCTATCTGGCATGCGGCCACCACGCCACCGAGCGTTACGGCGCCCCGGCGCTGGGGGCGGCCGTGGCGGCCGAGCTGGGCCTGACGCACCAGTTCATCGACATCGACAACCCGGCATGAACGCGCCGCGCCCCATCGCCATAAGCATGGGCGACCCGGCCGGTGTGGGGCCGGAGCTGATCGCTCAGGTGTTTCGTTTGCAGCCTAGCTGGTCCAGCCGCTGCGTGGTGGTGGCCGATTTGGCCGTGATGCGCCGCGCCGTGGCCCTCAGCGGTGGCTTGTTGCCGCTGGCCGTGCTGGAGCACTGGCAGCAGGCGGCCGATCTGCCACCGCGCTGTGTGCCGCTGCTGCCGCTGCCGGCCATGGCCGAACTGCCGCCACTGGGGCAAGTGAGCGCTGCGGCTGGGCGCGCTGCGGCCAGAGCCGTCGAAGTGGCTACGGCGGCGGTGTTGCGTGGCGAGGCGGCGGCGCTGGTGACCGCCCCCATCCACAAAGGGGCGTGGCACGCCGCCGGCATCCACCACCCCGGCCACACCGAGATGCTGCAGGCGCTGGCGGCGGCGCACGTGGGCTGCACCGTGGCGCAGTTGCCGGTGCGCATGATGCTCTCCAACGCCGAGCTGCACACCGTGCTGGTGAGCGTGCACCTGCCCTTGCGCGCCGCCATTGACGCCGTGACCCACGCGCAGGTGTTGCAAACCCTGCAGCTCACGCACCGGCATTTTGCTCAAGTGCTCGGGCGCTCGCAGTGCCGCATCGCGGTGGCGGGCCTGAACCCACACGCGGGCGAGGGCGGGCTGTTTGGGCGCGAAGAGATCGAGCACATCGCGCCGGCCATCGCGGCCGCGCAGGCGGAGGGCATTGACGCCCAAGGCCCCTTTGCCCCCGACACCGTGTACATGCGCGCACGCCGTGGCGAGTTCGACGTGGTGCTGGCCATGTACCACGACCAAGGGCTGATCCCGGTCAAGTACCTGGGGCTGGAGCAGGGCATCAACACCACCTTGGGCTTGCCTTTTTTGCGCACCAGCCCAGACCACGGCACCGCCTTCGATTTGGCCGGCAATGGGAACGCCGACCCGTCCAGCCTGCTGGCCGCGCTGCGCGCCGCGCTGGCGCACCCAGACTGCCTCCCGTAGGCGGGTCCGTGCCATAGGCGGTCGGTCACCTAGTGCTGCCAAGGGTCTTGGGTGTGGGCTGGTTTCAATCCCTTACAATCCGGTGTGTTTTGGGGCGTTGAAGCGGCTGCGCTGGTTTTTCGCCCCGACTCCCGAGTCCTCACGTCACAGAAAGATTCCCATGAGCGAAGCCGCCGTAGACAACGGTCGCCGTGTTTGGCTGATTTCCACCTGCGCCATGGGCGGCGTGGGGGCAGCTGCGGTCGCCGTCCCCTTCGTCAGTTCCTTTCAACCCTCTGCGCGTGCGCGCGCCGCCGGGGCCTCGGTTGAGGTGGATATTTCCCGCTTGGCCCCGGGCGAAAAAATGGTGGTCGAGTGGCGTGGGCGCCCGGTTTGGGTGCTGCACCGCACGCCCGAAATGATCGCCTCGCTTGAGGTCGTCGAGCCGCGTCTGGCCGACCCCGAATCCGAGCGCCGCGTCTTCCCCACGCCCGAATACGCACTCAACCGGCACCGCTCGATCAAGCCCGAGTTTCTGGTGGCTGTCGGCGTGTGCACACACTTCGGCTGTTCGCCCACCTCGCGTTTTGCCACGGGCGACCAACCCGGGTTGCCGGCCGATTGGCCGGGCGGTTTTTTCTGCCCCTGCCACGGCTCGGCCTTTGATCTGTCGGGGCGCGTCTTTGCCAACATGCCGGCGCCCGACAACCTCGAAATCCCGCCCCACATGTACCTGAGCGACACCATGATTTTGGTGGGCGAAGACCAACAAGCCTGAAGGCGCGCACAAGGAAGATCATGGCTGCCGAATACAAAGAAATCTCCCCCAACGCCCCAGCGGGCGAGCAGTTGCTCAACTGGATCGACAACCGCTTTCCGCTGACCAAACTCTACAAAGAGCACCTGTCGGAATACTACGCGCCCAAAAACCTCAATTTTTGGTACTTTTTTGGCTCGCTGGCGCTGCTGGTGCTGGTGATCCAGATCATCTCGGGCATCTTTTTGGTGATGCACTACAAGCCCGACGCGACGCTCAACGCCGCCGGGGTGCCGGTGGCCTTCGCCTCGGTCGAGTACATCATGCGCGAAGTCGAGTGGGGCTGGCTGATCCGCTACATCCACTCGACCGGGGCCTCGTTCTTTTTCATCGTGGTCTATCTGCACATGTTCCGTGGCCTGATCTACGGCTCGTATCGCAAGCCGCGCGAGCTGATCTGGCTCTTTGGCTGCGGCATTTTGCTGGTGCTGATGGCCATCGCCTTCACCGGTTACCTGCTGCCTTGGGGCCAGATGTCGTTCTGGGGTGCGGCGGTGATCGTCAACCTGTTTGCCGCCATCCCCATCATCGGGCCCGATCTGGCGCTGCTCATCCGCGGCGATTTCGTGGTCGGCGACGCCACCCTTAACCGCTTCTTCAGCCTGCACGTGATCGCGCTGCCGCTGGTGCTGCTGGGCTTGGTGGTGGCACACATCATCGCGCTGCACGAAGTCGGCTCCAACAACCCCGACGGCATCGAGATCAAGAAGCACAAAGACGCCAACGGCAAGCCGCTCGACGGCATCCCGTTTCACCCCTACTACTCGGTGCACGACCTGATGGGCGTGGGCGTGTTCCTGATGATCTTCTCGGCCGTGGTGTTCTTTGCGCCCTCGGGTGGCGGCTTCTTCCTCAAGTACACCAACCTGATCCCGGCCGACCCGCTGGTCACGCCGGCGCACATCGCCCCGGTCTGGTACTTTGCGCCCTACTACTCGATGCTGCGCGCCGTGACCACCGAGTTCATGTACGTGCTCGTGGCCGGCGTCTGGTTGGCGGCCTTCATCGGCATCTTCCGCTCTGGTTTTGGCACGGTGGGCAAGGGCTTGGTGCTGGGTGGCGCCGTGGTCGGTACGCTGGCCATGCTGGGGCTCGACGCCATGTTCTGGGGCGTGGTGGTGATGGGCGCGGCGGTGGTGATCCTGTGCTTCTTGCCTTGGCTCGACCGTGCGCCCGTGGCCTCCATCCGCTACCGCCCGACCTGGAACAAGTACCTGTATGGCGCCTTTGTCGTCAACTTTGCCATCATGGGCTACTTTGGGGTGTTGCCGCCGTCGGTCATCAGCACCCGCTTCTCGCAGTTCGGCACCTTGTTCTACCTCGGCTTTTTCTTGCTGATGCCGTGGTGGAGCCGCTTGGGTGAGTTCAAGCCGGTGCCTAGCCGCGTCAGCTTTACCCCACACTGATCAGCCGATCCGTACGCATACGCTGGAGTCAACGAATATGAAAAAATGGATTGTGGCTGGCCTGTTGGCGTTTGGTCTGGTCTCGGGTGCGGTGGCGGCCAAAGGTGCCTTTCCGCTGGACCGTGCCCCTGACCTGAGCAACGACGTCGAGGCCTTGCAACGCGGCGGCAAATTGTTCGTCAACTACTGCCTGAGCTGCCATGCGGCCTCGTTCGAGCGCTACAAGCGTTTCAAAGAACTGGGCCTGACCGAGCGCCAGATTCGCGAGAACTTTCTGTTCACCGATGGCCGCGTGGGCGACCTTATGCAAGTCGCCATCAGCCCGGCTGACGCCAAGGTGTTTTGGGGCAAAGCCGCCCCTGATTTGACCATGATCACGCGCTCGCGCGCAGGTTCGGGCGGTACCGACTACATCTTTACCCTGCTGCGTTCGTACTACCGCGACGACATGATCGCCCATGGTTGGAACAACCTTGCATTCCCCAACATCGCCATGCCCAACCCGCTGTGGTACCTGCAAGGCGAGCGCCGTCCGATCATCGAAACCGTGGCCAACGCCGACGGCAGCAGCACGCAAGTGCTGCGCGGCTGGGAGCAGGTCACGCCCGGCACCATGAGCCCCGAGGAGTTCGATCGCTCGGTAGCCGAACTGGTGGCCTTCCTCGACTGGTTGGCCGAGCCGCACCAAGACCAGCGCCAGCAGCTCGGGATTTTTGTGCTGCTGTTCCTCGCCGGCTTCACCGTTCTGGCGTGGAAGCTGAACAAGGAATACTGGAAAGACATCAAGTAAATCCTGCATGCACGCCGCCCGCAGCCGGGCCTGCTTGTGACAGTGGTCTGCCTTGTCCCCGTTGGGGGCTCCAATGGGCACGCCACTGTTTGTTTTTTTGTATCTAGGATCTGACAACCATGATGGTTTTGTACTCGGGCACCACCTGCCCTTTCTCGCACCGCTGCCGTTTCGTGTTGTTCGAAAAGGGCATGGACTTTGAGATCCGTGACGTCGATCTGTACAACAAGCCCGAAGACATCGCACTCATGAACCCCTACGCGCAGGTGCCCATATTGGTCGAGCGCGACCTGATCCTGTACGAGTCCAACATCATCAACGAGTACATCGACGAGCGCTTCCCACACCCGCAGTTGATGCCCGGCGACCCGGTGGAGCGCGCGCGTGTGCGCCTGTTTTTGCTCAACTTCGAGAAAGAACTGTTCAGCCACGTCTTGGTGCTCGAAAATCGCAGCCTCAAGGCGGGCGACAAGTCAATCGACAAAGCCCGCAACCACATCCGCGACCGCCTGACCCAATTGGCCCCAGTGTTCCTCAAGAACAAATTCATGCTCGGCGACAACTTCTCGATGCTCGACGTGGCGATCGCGCCGCTGCTGTGGCGGCTGGACCACTACGGCATCGAGCTGAGCAAAAATGCCGCGCCGCTGCTCAAGTACGCCGAGCGCATTTTTTCGCGTCCGCCCTACATCGAGGCGCTCACGCCCTCCGAAAAAGTGATGCGCAAGTAAGCGCCCTTCGCTATGAGCCAGGACAACCCACCGCTGCCCTCAACCCGGCCCTACCTGATTCGGGCCCTGCATGAGTGGTGCAGCGACAACGGTTTCACTCCCTACCTGGTGGTGGCGGTGGACTCTAGGGTGCGGGTGCCGCAAGAGTTTGTGCAAGACGGGCAGATCGTGCTCAACACCAGCTACGAGGCCACCAGCCACCTGCAACTGGGCAACGACACGATCGAGTTCAAAGCCCGCTTTGGCGGGGTGCCGCGCGACGTGTGGGTGCCGATCGACCACGTGCTGGCGATTTACGCGCGCGAAAACGGCAGCGGGATGGCTTTTGATCCGCCCGAGCCTGAGCCCGAAGATCAAGCCGCACCTGCAGGCTCGGTGTCCGGGCTCAAGCTGGTGCCCTCGTCTGTGCCTGAGCCCGAAGGCGCTGCACCCAGCGAGGGTTCTGGCCCCCCCCCGTCTGGCCCCAAGCCGAGCAAGCCGCGCCAGCCCGTGCTCAAGCGCGTGAAGTAGAATACGCACCCATCGCCGCCTTAGCTCAGTTGGTAGAGCAACCGCCTTGTAAGCGGTAGGTCGTCAGTTCGAATCCGACAGGCGGCACCATCCCCACCCGTTTTTGGTACAATGCGCGATTCTTTGGGAATCAGCCCAGAGAAATCACCATTTGAGGTTTCCAATGTACGCGGTCATAAAAACCGGCGGCAAGCAGTATCGCGTTGCCGTTGGCGAAAAACTTAAAGTAGAACAGATTGCTGCGGACGTGGGCCAAGAAATCGTGATCGACCAGGTGTTGGCCGTCGGCAGCGGCGACAGCATCCAGGTTGGCACGCCCTTGGTCAGCGGCGCAACGGTCACAGCCACGGTGGTCTCGCACGGTCGTGGCGACAAAATCCGCATCTTCAAGATGCGCCGTCGCAAGCACTACCAGAAGCGCCAGGGCCACCGGCAAAACTTCACCGAGCTGCAAATCGGCTCGATCCAGGCATAAGGAGCGGCACACCATGGCACAGAAAAAAGGCGGCGGCTCAACCCGCAACGGCCGCGACTCACAACCCAAGATGCTGGGCGTCAAGGTCTTTGGTGGCCAAGAAGTTTCGGCCGGTGCGATCATCGTGCGCCAGCGCGGCACCAAATTCCACCCCGGCACCGGCACCGGCATCGGCAAAGACCACACCATTTTTGCCACTGTCGATGGCACGGTGGGTTTTGCGGTCAAGGGCGCCTTGAACCGCAAGGTGATCAGCGTCGAGGCTGCCGCAGCGCCCGAGACGGTCTGATCGGCTTGCTCGGTTTGCGCCAGCGGCCACGGCGGGCTTGCCCAGTTAGCTTAGCAGCGCAACGCCCCCACAGCCACCTAGAGGCCCGCTTGCGGGCCTTTGTTTATTGCCCATCATGTTGCCTACTTAGGCTCCGTTGACCCCACATTGGCCTCACAATTGCCCCCATGAAGTTTGTTGACGAAACCACGATCGAGGTGGCGGCGGGCGATGGTGGCAGTGGCTGCGCCTCGTTCCGGCACGAAAAGTACAAAGAATTCGGCGGCCCCGACGGCGGCGACGGCGGCCGTGGCGGCCACGTCTATGCCTTGGCCGACGAAAACCTGAACACGCTGGTGGACTTTCGCTACACGCGCAAGTTTGAGGCCCAGCGCGGCGAGCACGGCAAGGGCTCCGACATGTTCGGCCACAAGGGCGAAGACATCGTGCTCAAAATGCCGGTCGGCACCTTGGTGCGCGACGCCGACACCGGCGCCCTGTTGCACGAACTGCTGCAACCGGGCCAGCTGGTGCTGCTGGCCAAGGGCGGCGACGGCGGCTTTGGCAACCTGCGCTTCAAGAGCGCGATCAATCGCGCCCCGCGCCAAAAAACCCCAGGCCACCCCGGGCAGCGCTTCAACTTGCAGCTCGAGCTCAAGCTGCTGGCCGACGTCGGCCTGCTGGGCCTGCCCAATGCCGGCAAATCGACCTTCATCACCGCGGTGTCCAACGCCCGGCCCAAGATCGCCGACTACCCCTTCACCACCTTGCACCCCAATTTGGGTGTGGTGCGCGTGGGGCCTGAAAAGAGCTTTGTGATCGCCGACCTGCCGGGCCTGATCGAAGGCGCAGCCGAAGGCGCGGGGCTCGGGCACCTGTTTTTGCGTCATCTGCAGCGCACCCGGCTGCTGCTGCACGTGGTCGATCTGGCCCCCTTCGACGACGCGGTCGATCCGGTGGCGCAGGCGCGGGCGATCGTCAAAGAGCTGAAAAAATACGACCCGGCGCTCCACGCCAAGCCGCGCTGGCTGGTGCTCAACAAGCTCGACATGGTGCCCGAAGCCGAGCGGGCGCAGCGCGTGCGCGACTTTGTGCGCCGCTTTCGCCACAAGGGGCCGGTGTTCGAGATCTCGGCCCTCACCCGCGAGGGCTGCGAGCGCTTGGTGCAGCAAATCTACCAGCACATCGCCGCCAGCCAGCAGGCCGAACGGCCACCAGCCGAGGTCGATCCGCGCTTCGAGCCTTAAAACTGTCGCGCTGCGCCGCCTCATCCTGCCCGCTCATCTTTTTTACACATGGATCAACCAGCCAGCTTGGCGCCTGAATGGCGCGTCCCCGAGGCCGCCGTGGCCGAGCGGCTGCGTGCGGCGCGGCGCATTGTGGTCAAGGTCGGCTCCAGCCTGGTCACCAACGAAGGCCGCGGCCTAGACGAAGCCGCCATCGGGCAGTGGAGCGCGCAGCTCAGCAAGCTGGTGGGGCAGGGGCGCGAGGCGATCGTGGTCAGCAGCGGCGCCATTGCCGAGGGCATGAAGCGCTTGGGCTGGGCCGTGCGCCCCAAAGCCATCAACGAGCTGCAAGCCGCCGCCGCCGTGGGCCAGATGGGGCTGGTGCAGATGTACGAAACCAAGCTGCGCCAGTTGGGGCTGGGCAGTGCACAAGTGCTGCTCACCCATGCCGACCTGGCCGACCGCGAGCGCTACCTCAACGCCCGCTCGACCCTGCTCACGCTGCTGGCGCACCGGGTGCTGCCGGTGATCAACGAGAACGACACCGTGGTCACCGACGAGATCAAGTTCGGCGACAACGACACCTTGGGCGCGTTGGTGGCCAACTTGGTCGAGGCCGATTTGCTCGTCATCCTCACCGACCAAAAAGGGCTCTACAGCGCCGACCCGCGCCGCGACCCGCAAGCCCGCTTTGTCCAGGCCGCGCGCGCCGGCGACCCAGCGCTCGAAGCCATGGCCGGTGGGGCCGGCTCGCGCATCGGCACCGGGGGCATGATCACCAAAATTTTGGCCGCCAAGCGCGCCGCCAGTTCGGGCGCCAGCACCGTGATCGCTTGGGGGCGCGAGCCCGACGCGCTGTTGCGCCTGCTCGAGGGCGAGCCCATCGGCACCTGCCTGCTGGCCGATACGCCCAAGCTGCAAGCGCGCAAGCAGTGGATGGCCGACCACCTGCAACTGCGCGGCGCGGTGCGCCTAGACGCCGGCGCCGCCGCCAAAATCGTGCAAGAAGGCAAGAGCCTGCTGCCCATCGGCATGACGGCGGTCGAGGGCGAGTTTGCACGAGGCGACGTGATCGCCCTGCGCGGCCCCAACGGCAGCGAGCTCGCACGCGGCTTGGCCAACTACAGCGCCGCCGAAGCGCGCCTGCTGTGCCGCAAAGCCTCGACCGACTTCGAGCGCCTGCTCGGATACGCCGCCGAACCCGAAATGATCCACCGCGACAACCTGGTGCTGACGCAGCGCGGGGGGTGAGGGTGGCGTGGGGAACGCATGGGTAGGTGTGGCCGGCCCAAGATTGTGTGCCCTAGCTCACGCTTGCAGAAATATAATAGCTCCGACGAAAGCATTTATACTACGTAAACATCCTCATGGAGCTTTTATATGGACGAACCGTTGCCCCTTCCGGTCCAGCGTGCCATGCACAAGCTCGGCGCCGACATCTCGCTGGCGCGTCGTCGGCGCCACTTCACGCAGGCGTCGTTGGCCGAGCGCATGGGCGCCTCCCTGAGCACAGTACGCCGCATCGAAAAGGCGATGCGCGCGTGCCTATCCACTTTATCGCCCGGGCCTTGCACGTTTTTGGCGAGATCCAGGCACTCGAGAACCTGCTCGATAGCGCCCATGACGACATCGGCCTGACGCTGATGGACGCGCGCCTGCCCAAGCGCGTTCGCACCAAGCCCGGCACCTCGGGGGCGCTCTGATGGCCGCTGCAATGTCGCTTCGCCAGCAGGTGCAACTGTGCTTGGGCAAGGCCGGGCTGGCCGTCGGGGCGCTGGTGTACGTGCGCCAAGGGCGGCGCGAGTACAGCGCGGTCGCCTACGCCGAAAAGGTACATGTCAAGCAACTTGTCGCTTCATCAAGCAGCCGAGTCTAGACACCCCCTAGCGCTGCTGCCCCTGCGCCCGCAGCGCGCGCAGCATCTGCGCCGGGGTGCCGTTGGGGGCGGCGCCGTCGCACAGTCCGGCACGGGCCAGTGCCCAAGCGGGGCGGCCGGCGGCGTGGTCGCGCCAGTCTTGCCAAGGGGTTTGGCCGGCGCTGATCCACTGGCCGGCTTCGGAGTTGAAAGGGTTGCCTAGCGGCAGCTGCGCTGGCGACCAGCGCGCATAGGTGCGCGATTCGTTGCTGCGGCAGCGCAGGCCTTGGTGCATCACGTTCACGGCACCGCTGGCGCTTTGCGCCACCACCACGAAGCGAATCACGCCATCGGCCCCCAGTTGCAGCGTATCGGGTACGAGCGCAAAGCGCAGCGGCGAGTCCACGCCCACCTCGAAGGGCACCAGGCCCTGGGTGCTGAAGGCCGGCGGCGCCGGGACGGGCCCTTCCTGCCACTGCTCGCCATCGGTCAAAAACAGGGACTGCGCGGTGGCGGGTGCCACGGCAGCGAGCAGGGCCGCTGCCAGCGCTAGGGCGCCGAGCTGGCGTGCAACAGGGGTTGAGGGGCGCAGTTTGATCATGGAGGGGTGGGCCGAGCGGGCATGACAGGTGCAACAGGCGTTTGCACCGTGGTGTCAAACTGGGGGTTGGGCTCGAAGGTGGCGCCTGGGGGCAGCTCCATGTGTGCGGGCATATTCACAGGCATGTGCACGGGCATTGGGTGCGAGGCCGCGCCGGCGCCGCTGGCCGTGCTAGGTGGGGTGGGCCGGCCTACGCTGGCCAAGCTGGGGCGCGGGTGCAGCAAACCCCGCCCACTGCGGTGGCGGGTGTCGGCGGGCAGGTGGCGCGCCAGTTCGGTGAGCGCCATTTCATAGACGCCGCGTTTGAACTCGACCACCACGTCTAGGGGCACCCAGTAGTCGTGCCAGCGCCAAGCGTCGAACTCGGGGTGCGCGGTGGCGCGCAGGTTGAGCAGCCAGTCGCCGCCGAGCAGGCGCAGCAGGTACCAGATCTGTTTCTGGCCTTTGTAGTGGCCGCGTGCATCGCGGCGGATGTAGCGGTCCGGCACTTCGTAGCGCAACCAGTCTCGCGTGCGGGCCACGACGCTCACGTGCTCGGGCTTGAGCCCGACTTCTTCGTGCAGTTCGCGGTACATGGCTTGCTCGGGGGATTCGCCCCGGTCGATGCCACCTTGCGGAAACTGCCACGAATGGGTGCGTATGCGTTTGCCCCAGAACACCTGGTTTTTCTGGTTGAGCAGAATGATGCCGACATTCGGCCTAAAGCCGTCTCTGTCAAGCATAATCAACCCCAATTTTTAAACTGTCCCGATTATGCACGGTCTGCGCCCTTTTGTGGGCCTCGTGTGGGGTCTCTGCGGCCTTGGGCGCAAGCGTCAGCGGCGCCTAGGGTGGCCCCAGTGGGCTTGCGGGTGCCAATCGGGAACGCACGCACGCCCATGAAAGCCTCACAGTTCTTTATCTCCACCCTCAAAGAAGCCCCCACCGACGCCGAAGTGGCCAGCCACCGCCTGATGCTGCGCGCCGGCCTGATCAAAAAACTCGGGGCCGGCATCTACACCTACCTGCCCATGGGGCTGCGCGTGATCCGCAAGGTCGAGCGCATCGTGCGCGAGGAGATGGACGCCGCCGGCGCGATCGAGCTCACCATGCCGGTGGTGCAGCCGGCCGAGCTGTGGCAGGAAACCGGGCGCTTCGAGAAGATGGGGCCCGAGCTGCTGCGCATCAAAGACCGGCACGAGCGCGACTTTGTGGTGCAACCCACGAGCGAAGAGGTGGTGACCGACCTCGCGCGCCAAGAGCTGCGCAGCTACAAGCAGCTGCCCAAAAACTTTTACCAGATTCAGACCAAGTTTCGCGACGAGCGCCGGCCGCGCTTTGGCCTCATGCGTGGGCGCGAGTTCACTATGAAAGACGCCTACAGCTTCGACCGCGATCGCGACGCGGCGCAGGCCAGCTACCAAGCCATGGCGGCGGCGTACCGGCGCATATTTGAGCGCTTCGGGCTGCGCTACCGCGCCGTGGCCGCCGACAGCGGCGCCATTGGCGGCGACTTGAGCGAGGAGTTTCAGGTGATCGCCGCCACCGGCGAGGACGCGATCGTCTATTGCCCCCAGAGCGACTACGCCGCCAACCTCGAAAAAGCCGAGGTGCTGGCCCCAGCCGGCCCGCGCCCGGCCCCGAGCCAGCCGCTGACGCTCACGCCCACGCCGGGCCGCAGCACCTGCGCCGACGTGGCCGAACTGCTCGGGCTGCCGCTGGCGCGCACCGTCAAATCGCTGGTGCTGGCCACCGACGAGATCAACGAGCGCGATGAACTCGTGGGCAGCCGCATCTGGCTGCTGCTGCTGCGCGGCGACCACGACATGAACGAGGTCAAGGTGGGCAAGCTGCCGGGGCTCAACCTGGGCTACCGATTTGCCACCGAGGCCGAAATCATGGCCCACTTTGGCACCCGCCCGGGCTACCTAGGGCCGATCGGGCTCAAGCGGCCGGTGCAGGTGCTGGCCGACCGCGAAGTGGCGTTGATGGCCGACTGGGTCTGCGGTGCCAACCAAGCCGACCACCACCTCACCGGTGTCAACTGGGGCCGCGATTTGCCCGAGCCCGACCTGGTGGCCGACATCCGCAACGTGCTGCCCGGCGACCCTTCGCCCGACGGCGCCGGGGAACTGCTGATCGAGCGCGGCATCGAAGTCGGGCATGTGTTCTATCTGGGCACCAAGTACAGCCGCGCCATGAACGCCACTTTTCTAGACGAAGACGGCAAACCCAAACCGTTCGAGATGGGCTGCTACGGCATCGGCATCACGCGCTTGCCGGCGGCGGCGATCGAGCAAAACCACGACGAGCGTGGCATCATCTGGCCCGACGCCATCGCGCCGTTCACGGCGGTGATCTGCCCCATCGGCATGGAGCGCAGCCCGGCGGTGCGCGCGGCGTCCGAGCGGCTGTATGGCGAACTCAAGGCGCTGGGGGTCGATATGCTGCTCGACGACCGCGGCGAGCGCCCGGGGGCGATGTTTGCCGACTGGGAGCTGATCGGCGTGCCGCACCGCATCACGGTGGGCGACAAGGGCCTCAAAGACGGCCAGATCGAGTACCAGCACCGGCGCGAGGCGCAAGCGAGCAAGCTGGAGCTGGCGCAGGCATTGCCATGGTTGCGCGAGCGGCTGGGGGTGTGAGCGGGTGATGGCAGCGTGCGAAGCCAAGGACCGTTGGAGCCGGCGCCGCTGGACGGTGGCCATGGCTGGCGCTGCTGCAGCCTCGGTGGCCGCGTGGCCGCTGCGCCCGGCGGCGGCCAGCCAGCTCGAGGAGCCGCTGGCCGATTCGGTGCGCCACGCCTTGCGCGCAGCGGTTGAGTTCGCCGACCCGCTCGAGCCCGAGTTTGCCAGCACCGAGGCGCGCATGGCCTACCTGCGCTGGCTGACGCAAATCAGCCCGCGGCTGGCGCGGCGCAAGCCCGACTTGAACGAGCGCGTGGAGTTTTTGCAGACCGTGTGGTACGAGAGCCGCCGCGCCGGCCTCGATGAGTCGCTGGTGCTGGGCCTGATCCAGGTCGAGAGCGGCTTCAGGCAGTTTGCGATCTCGGTCGTGGGGGCTCGCGGTTATATGCAGATCATGCCCTTTTGGGCGCGCTTGATCGGCGATGGCGACGTGGGCGGCCTGTTCCACCTCAAAACCAACCTGCGCTTTGGCTGCGTGATTATGCGCCACTACCTAGACCGCGAACGCGGCGACCTGTTTATGGCGCTGGGGCGCTACAACGGCAGCCGCGGGCGCAGCCCCTACCCAAACGCCGTGTTTGCGGCGCAGCGGCGCTGGCAGATCGGTTAAAAGCGCTGGGACTGGGACTAAACCGCCGGGTTTCAGGCCTTGGAGGCGCTGGAGGAGGCAAGCACCTGCTGCAGTTCGCCCGATTCGTACATCTCCATCATGATGTCGGAGCCGCCGATGAACTCGCCGCGCACGAACAGCTGCGGAATCGTGGGCCAGTTGCTGTAGTCCTTGATGCCTTGGCGGATTTCGGGGTCTTCGAGCACGTTCACGGCCTTGACGGCGCTGGACTCGACGCCGCAGGCTTTGAGGATTTGCAGCGCACGGCCCGAAAAACCGCACATGGGGAAGGTGGCGGTGCCTTTCATGAACAGCACGACGTCGTGCGTTTTGACCAGGCTGTCGATGCGTTGTTGGGTGTCGCTCATGGGGGTGGGTGGGATGGCAAGGGGAAGGCTTGAAAAGTGACGGATTATCCCTCAGCTCCTGTTTTTCTGCAGCGCCTAAAACCCTACGGGCTGCAGTGGCTGGCTTGGGGCAACGCCAGTGCGCAGGCGTGGGCGCTGGCCCAGGCCCACTGGAAGTTGTAGCCGCCCAACCAGCCGGTCACGTCCACCACTTCGCCGATGAAGTACAGCCCGGGTTGGGTCGATTCCATGCTTTGCGAGCGCAGCTGGCGCGTGTCCACGCCGCCACGCATGACTTCGGCCTTGGCCCAGCCCTCGTCGCCGTGGGGCGTGGGTGCCCACTGGTGCAGGCTGGCCGCCAGCTGCGCCAGCGCCTTGTCGCTGCAATCGCTCACGGGGCGCTGCCAGTCGGGGCGGTGTTCGGTCCAGGTGTCGCACAGGCGCTGCGGCAGCTGCTGGGCCAGCTGGTTGGGCAGCCGTTTGCGCACGCCCGCTGCCTTGGCCGCCAGCAGCGTGGCTTCGAGCGGGGCTTGGGGGTGCAGGTCGATGCGCAAGGGCTGACCGGGGTTCCAGTAGCTCGAGATTTGCAGCCCTGCCGGGCCGCTCAAACCGCGGTGGGTAAAGAGCAGGTCTTCGTCAAAAGCCATGCCCTGTTTTTTGTTGCCGGTTGCAATGTGCACCGGCAGCGCCAAGCCCGCCAAGTGCGCGAAGGGGGCCCAGCCAGAGGGTTCGAAGGTGAGCGGCACCAGCGCTGGCCGGGGTGCGACGATGGGCAGCCCAAACTGCTGCGCCAGCCGCAAGCCCCAGTCGCTGGCGCCGATCTTGGGCACCGGCAGGCCGCCCGTAGCCACCACCACAGCGTGTGCAGCCACCGCGCCGCGCTCGGTTTCGAGCCGGTAGGAGGCGCTGCCCGGTGCGCCGTCGTGCCAGTGCACGGCGCGCACGCCGCAGGGCTGCCAGTGCGTCACGCCGCCGGCGCCGCATTCGTGCAGCAGCAGAGCGATCAGGTCTTGCGCCGAGCGGCTGCAAAACAACTGGCCTTTGTGTTTTTCTTCGAAGGCCACGCCGTGGCGCTGCAGCAAGGCGATGAAGTCGGCCGGGGTGTAGCGCGCCAGCGCCGAGCGGCAAAAGGCCGGGTTCTGGCTCAGGAAGTGGCGCTGCGGCTGGCGCGGGTCGAGCTCGCGGTTGGTGAAGTTGCAGCGCCCGCCGCCCGAGATACGGATTTTTTCGGCCACCTTGGGCGCGTGATCGAGCAGCAGCACGCGCAAGCCGCGCTGGCCGGCGATGCCGGCGCAAAACAGGCCCGCCGCGCCCGCGCCGACGATGACGACGTCAAAAACCGGGGTCATGCAAGCAGTCGGGGGTGCGCGGGCTTTGGGCTCACTGCCGGCCCAGCAGCAGGTATTCCATCAGGGCTTTTTGTACGTGCATGCGGTTTTCGGCCTCGTCCCAAACCACGCTCTGCGGGCCGTCGATCACTTCGGCCGCCACTTCTTCGCCGCGGTGCGCGGGCAGGCAGTGCATGAACAGCGCCTTGGGGTGGGCCTGCGCCATCAGCTGTGGGGTCACGCACCAAGCGCCAAAGGCGTGCTGGCGTGCGGCGTTTTCGGCTTCAAAACCCATGCTGGTCCAGACGTCGGTGGTCACCAGATCGGCGCCGGCGCAGGCCTGCAGCGGGTCGTCAAACACCTGCCAGCAGTTGGCCGCAGCGGCCACGCCCGCGATTTCGGGTTTGACCTCGTAGCCGCTGGGGGTGCTCACGCGCACGCCAAAGCCCAGAATCTGTGCCGCCTGCAGCCAGGTGTTGGCCATGTTGTTGCCGTCGCCCACCCAAGCCACCGTCATGCCGCGCAGCGCGCCCACGTCGAGCGTGCCGTCGGCGCGCCGGCCGCGGTGCTCGAGCCAGGTAAACAGATCGGCCAGAATCTGGCAGGGGTGGAATTCGTTCGTCAGGCCGTTGATCACCGGCACGCGCGAGTGCGCGGCAAAGCGCTCGATCTTGCTCTGCTCGTAGGTGCGGATCATCACCAAGTCGGTCATGCGGCTGATGACGCGCGCGCTGTCTTCGATCGGCTCGGCGCGCCCAAGCTGGCTGTCGCCGGTGGTCAGGTGCACCACGCTGCCGCCCAGCTGGTACATGCCGGCCTCGAAACTGACGCGGGTGCGCGTGCTGGCCTTCTCGAAAATCATGGCCAGGGTACGGTCGCACAGGCTGTGGTGCTTTTGGTAGGTTTTGAACTTGTGCTTGATCAGCCAGGCGCGCTCAAACAGGTAGGCGTACTCGGCGGCCGTGAAATCCTTGAACTGTAGGTAGTGCTTGATGGCGGTGGCTGACATGGAGGGCGCTCTGAAGGGTGGGTGGGTTTAGGCGGCCAGGGGCTCAGCCAGCAGTCGCTTGATCTGGGGCACGAGCAGGGCCACGATCTCGTCGGCCTCGGCGCCGCTCAAAATCAGCGGCGGCACCAGCCGCACCACGCGCTCGGCGGTGACGCTGATGAGCAGCCCGGCTTCGGCGCAGCGCTCGACCAGCACGGCGCAGGGGCGATCGAGCTCGATGCCGACCATCAGCCCCTTGCCGCGCACCGCGCGCACGCCGGGCTCGTGCATGAGCTGGGTGCTGAGCAGGGTCTGCAACTGAAAACCGACCTTGGCCGCGTGCTCGAGCAGGCCGTCTTCTTCCATGATGCGGATGGTCTCGATGCCGGCGCGCAGCGCCAGCGGGTTGCCACCAAAGGTGCTGCCGTGGTTGCCGGGCTGGAACAGCTGCGCGGCTTTGGGGCCCGCCACCACGGCGCCGATCGGCACCCCCGAGCCCAACCCCTTGGCCAGCGGCATGACGTCGGGCAATATGCCGGCCCACTGGTGCGCAAACCACTTGCCGGTGCGCCCCATGCCGCACTGCACTTCGTCGATCATCAGCAGCCAGTCGTTGGCGTCGCACAGGGCGCGCACCTGCTGCAGGTAGTCGGCGCTGGCCGGGTGCACACCGCCTTCGCCCTGAATGGCCTCGAGGAACACCGCCACCACGTTCGGGTTGCCAGCGGTGGCGCGGCGGATGGCCTCGGCGTCGTTGAGCGGCACGCGGATGAAGCCCTCGACCAGCGGTTCAAAGCCGGCCTGCACCTTGGGGTTGCCGGTGGCGCTCAAAGTGGCGATGGAGCGTCCATGAAAAGCCTTTTCATAGACCACGACCTCGGGCCGTGCGATGCCTTTGTTGTGACCAAATTTGCGCGCCAGCTTGAGCGCGGCCTCGTTGGCCTCGAGCCCGCTGGAGCAGAAAAACACATTGCTCAGGCCCGAGCGCTCGACCAGCAGCCGCGCCAGCTGCTCGGTGTAGCGGTGGTGGTAGTAGTTGCTGATGTGCATCAGGGTGCCGATCTGCTCTTTCAAGGCTGGCACCAGCTTGGGGTGCGCGTGCCCGAGCGTATTGACGGCAATGCCGCCCAGCGCATCGAGGTAGGCCTTGCCGTGCACGTCCCAGACGCGGCAACCCTTGCCGTGCGAGAGCTCGATCGGCAAGCGGCCGTAGGTGTTCATGACGTGCGGTTGCACCGGGGCGGCTGGCAGCATGGATCGAGTCCTGATCGAAAAGTGGGTGAGAAGAAGAAAGCAGGGCGATGCCCGGCCCTCGGCACTGCCAAGGATTAAAACGAACATTGTAGGCGCAGCTTGAGGGGCAGAGGCGGGGAAGCCGCGCACAAGTCTTATATAAGATAGAATACTTGCATCCACCCATCGGTCTCTACCGGTTCTCCACGTGCAGCGAGCGATCCTCGGCGGCCGCTGGCGAGCCACCCTTTAAGGCCTGAACCCAAATGGTCTCCCCGAGCGCCAATGAAGTCTTCATTCAGGGCCGCACCCGCAGCGGCAAACCCTTTCGCCCCAGCGACTGGGCCGAGCGCTTATCCGGGGTGATGAGCCCTTTTCACCCAGCAGGGCGGATGCCGGGCGCGCACTTGGGCTACTCGCCTTGGTGCAATCCGAAGGTGATCAACGGCGTCAAGTGCGTGGTGCTCAACACCGCCTTGCGCGACTACGACCCCATGGCCTGGGACTTTGTGATTGGCTTCGCACGCGACAACGAGCTGGAGGTGGTGGAGGCGTGTTTGCTGCCTGATGAGGGGTCTATCGGCCCAATACCTAGCGTTCCGACCCCATAAGCCAGACCTCGAGCGCTGCAGCGCCGCCAGCCCATGGCGGACAGGCGTTTGGCAAAACAAAAAACCGCCTTAAGAGGCGGTTTTTTGTTGGTGAGCGGGATTTGCTGGCAGCGCACCCGGTTCAAACGGCAGGCGGTGCGGGGGTTAAGCAGCCCCCGAGCCTGGGCGGTCGGTCTGGCTGGTGCTCAGGCCGCTGCGGCGCTGGTGGCCAGGGCCTTGACTTTGGCCGACAGGCGGCTCTTGTCGCGGGCGGCCTTGTTTTTGTGGAAAATGCCTTTGTCGGCGACCGTGTCCACCACGCTTTGCATCTGGGCAAAGAGCGCGCTGGCTTGGCTCTTGTCGCCAGCCAGCACGGCCTTCTCGACCTTCTTGACGGCGGTGCGGTACTTGGAGCGCAGGGAGGTGTTGGCGGCGTTGAGTTTGACGTCTTGGCGCGCGCGTTTGCGGCCTGAGGCCAGACGGGGGTTCTTTTTCTTCGGCTTGGTGGCCATGTGTGGGTTCCTTAAGTGGTTTGTGGATGTTGCCAGCAAAACCCTGCATTATAGGCCTCTGCCACCGCTTGGGGCTAGGAATAGACTGCTGTTTTTTGCAGTCTTTGATCGCGGTCAAGCTGCTGTAAGGGCGGGCAGGATAGAATATTCTGGTGCAGTTTTTGGCTGCCTGCAAATGTGTCTGCCACGGCCTGTGTGCTGACATTTTTATCCCTTGCTTTCCTCGATGCACACCACACCAGACCCCCTAAGCGGCGTGCAGCCGCTCCCAGCCGCAGCCTCTGCTGCCCCTGAGCGCCCGGTTCCTGCTGGGGCCCCGCTGCCGCACCGCAAGGTCATCCGCGGCTGGATCACGCCGTTGGCCGAGCGCCGCACCGCCATCGCGGTGGCGCTGCTGGTGCTCGATTGGGCCATTTTTGCTGCCCTGATCGCCGGCACCATTTTGCTCCAGGCTTGGTGGGCCAAGCTGCTGTGCGCGCTGGCGGCGGGTTTCGTGATCGGGCGCCTGTTCATCATCGGGCACGATGCCTGCCACCAGAGCTACACCCCGCACCGCGGCCTGAACCGGGTGCTGGGGCGCATCGCCATGATCCCCTCGCTCACCCCCTACAGCCTGTGGGAAGTGGGCCACAACGTGGTGCACCATGGCTACACCAACCTCAAGGGCGTCGATTTCGTCTGGGCGCCGCTGACCAAAGCCGAGTTCGAAGCGCTCTCGCCTGGCCGCCGCGCCCTCGAGCGCATCTACCGCAGCGGCTGGGGCCCGGCGCTGTACTACCTGATCGAAATGTGGTGGCTGCGCATGTTTTTCCCGCGCAAAACCTACATGGGGACGCAGCGGCGCGAGTTCATTTGGGATGGGGTCTTCGTTTCGGCGGTGGCGCTGCTGTGGATCGCCGGCCTCGTGTGGGCGGCGCTGGCCACCGGGCAGGCGGTGTGGCTGCTGGTCGTCATGGGCTTCGTGGTGCCGTTCCTGTTTTGGAACGCCATGATCGGCTTCGTGGTCTATGTGCACCACACCCACACCAGCGTGCAGTGGCACGACGACAAACACCTCTGGGCCAAGGCCGCACCCTTCGTTTCAACCACCGTGCACCTGAAGTTTCCCTACCAAATCGGTGCGTTGGTGCACCACATCATGGAGCACACCGCGCACCATGTGGACATGAGCGTGCCGCTGTACAAGCTCAAAGAGGCGCAGCAAAAGCTCGAAGACATGCTGCCCGGGCGCATCATCGTGCAGCAGTTCAGCTGGCGCTGGTACTTCGAGACCGCGCGCAAGTGCAAGCTCTACGACTTCACCCAGCGCTGCTGGACCGACTTCCAGGGCCGCCCGACCAGCGCGCAGGCGCCTTCGTACGCCGTTTGAGCCGAGCCGCCGTTTTCTTGAGCCCCTTCTCTGGCGCGGCTCAGTTACGGTTGGGTTGAGGTTGATCGTCCTATCGCGTTGCGGCCGCGCAACATCTCGCCCGTTTGCGTTTTTTGCTTTGTCACGATGTGGTGCGACAATCCGCCTTAGATGAATCCTGCTTTTTTTGAACTCTCGCTGGCCGAGCCGCTGGCCCGTGCCGTAGCCGAACTCGGCTTCACTTCCATGACGCCGATCCAGGCGCAGGCCATTCCGGTGGTGCTGCAAGGCCGTGACGTGATGGGCGCGGCCCAGACCGGCACCGGCAAAACCGCCGCCTTCTCCTTGCCGCTGCTGCAGCGCCTGCTCAAGCACGCCAGCGCCTCCACCTCGCCGGCGCGGCATCCGGTGCGGGCACTGGTGCTGCTGCCCACGCGCGAGCTGGCGGTGCAGGTGGCGCAACAGATTGAGCTCTACGCCAAATACACCGATCTGCGCAGCACGGTGGTGTTTGGTGGCATGGACATGAAGCCGCAAACCGCCGAACTCAAGCGCGGCGTCGAGGTGCTGGTGGCCACGCCCGGGCGGCTGCTGGACCACATCGAGGCCAAAAACTGCGTGCTCAACCAAGTGGAATACGTGGTGCTCGACGAAGCCGACCGCATGCTCGACATCGGCTTCTTGCCCGACTTGCAGCGCATCCTGTCGTATTTGCCCAAGCAGCGCACCACCTTGTTGTTCTCGGCCACTTTCTCGACCGAAATCAAGCGCTTGGCCTCGAGCTACCTGCAAGACCCGGTGACCATCGAGGTCGCGCGCTCCAACGCCACCGCTGCCACCATCGAGCAGCGCTTTTACCGCATCGAAGAAAACGACAAGCTGCAGGCGCTCAAACAGGTGCTGCGCGAGCGCGAGATCGGCCAATCGTTTGTGTTCGTCAACAGCAAGCTCGGCTGTGCGCGGCTGGCGCGCACACTCGAGCGCGACGGCTTCGTGACCACGGCGCTGCACGGCGACAAGAGCCAAGACGAACGCCTCAAAGCCCTCGAGGCCTTCAAAAGCGGCGCGGTGCAGCTGCTGG
This sequence comes from Serpentinimonas sp. SSL01, assembly GCF_056323735.1. Taxonomy (NCBI): domain Bacteria; kingdom Pseudomonadati; phylum Pseudomonadota; class Betaproteobacteria; order Burkholderiales; family Comamonadaceae; genus Serpentinimonas; species Serpentinimonas sp. SSL01. Next base: position 1,590,636 of record NZ_CM150487.1, on the reverse strand, counting down.
TGTGCACCGATGTGGCGGCACGCGGGCTGGACATCAAAGACGTGCCGGCGGTGTTCAACTTCGACATCCCCTTCAACGCCGAAGACTACGTGCACCGCATTGGCCGCACGGGTCGTGCTGGGTCGTCTGGGCAGTCTTTTTCTTTTGTCAGTGGGCGCGATGCCAAGTCGCTGGCCGACATCGAAAAACTGCTCGGAAAAAAGATCGAAATCGAGCCGCTGGAGCTCGAATCCGACCGTCGCCGCTTCGGTGGCGAGCCGGGCCGCATCAACGACGGCCAGCGCCTCTGGCACGACCCGCGTGGCAGCAGCGAGGTGCGCGCCCTGCGCCCGCAGCGGGCAGCGCGACCGGCCGCCGACCCGTTCTTTGAGCAGCCCTACCAGCCCAAGCTGGCACCCGAGGCCAAGCCCGAGTGGGAGCTGCAGTCTGCCAAGGCAGGCACGGGGGCGCGCACCGGTTCGCCGTTCATCCGCTCCAAACGCAAGGTGGCGGCTTTGTTCAAGGCTGCGGTTGTGGTCGAGTCTGGCGCTGCATGCGAGCAACTGCCCAATCCCGAGCCGGTTTCCTGAGCGGCCGGGTTTTCAGCGCCCCGGCTTTTGTTCCTGCGGGCATTGCACCTTGATGATTTGCGGCGTATGCGTCGAAGCGGCTGCGGACAACCGGGCCGCGCTCAGGCAGCCGCCCCAGACGCAGCCGGTGTCGAGCGCCAGCAAATCGGGCCGCTTCAGCGGCCCCAGCGTGGACCAATGACCGAAAGCGATCGGGGTGCCAGCCGTCAGGCGGCCCGGCACCTCGAACCATGGCAGGTAGCCGTCAGGCGCGGCGGCGGAGCTGTCTTTGCTGGCGAACTCCATGCTGCCGTCGGCGCGGCAAAAGCGCAGCCGCGTGAGCGCATTCACCACCACGCGCCAGCGCTCAGTGCCTTGCAGCTCGTCGCTCCAGCGCTCGGGCTGGTCGCCGTACATGTGCTGCAAAAAATGCCCGAACTCGGGCCCGGCCAGCTGCTGCGCCACCTCGGCGGCCAGCGCCAGCGTCTGCGCTGCCGTCCACTGCGGCAGCACGCCGGCGTGCACCAGCAGCCAGCCCTGCACCTGCAGGGCCAGCGGGCGCTGGCGCAGCCAATCCAGCAGGGCGTGCACGTCGCTGGCTTGCAGCACGTCGCCAAAGCTGTCATGGCGGCTGGCGCGTCGCACCCCGTGCGCCACCGCCAGCAGGTGCAGGTCGTGGTTGCCCAGCAGGCAGTGCGCGGCGCCTTCGAGGGCGCGCAGGCGCCGCAGCACCGCCAGCGAGGCCGGGCCGCGGTTGACCAGATCGCCCAGCAGGTAGAGCGTGTCGCGGCTGGGCGAAAAATCGATTTTGTGCAGCAAGCGCTGCAAGGCGGCGTCGCAGCCCTGTACGTCGCCGATCAAGTAATTAGGCATAAACCGCGATTATGGACGCCCTGCTGATCCTGTTTTTGATTCTGCTCAATGGCGCTTTTGCCATGTCGGAGCTGGCCTTGGCCTCGAGCCGCAAGGCGCGCCTGCTGGCGCTGGCCGAAAGCGGCGACCGCGGCGCCCAGACCGCGCTCAACCTGATGGACAACCCGACCCAGTTTTTGTCCTCGGTGCAGGTGGGCATCACCTCGATCGGCATGCTCAACGGCATCGTGGGCGAGGCCGCGTACAGCGACGACTTGGCCGCCGTCCTGCTTGGCTGGGGCTTGTCCGAGGGCACGGCCAGCGTCACCTCGACGGTGCTGGTGGTGTTGGTCATCACCTTCATCACCATCGTCTTTGGCGAACTGGTGCCCAAGCGCATCGGCCAAATCTACCCCGAAACCGTTTCGCGCTGGATCGCGCGCCCCATGACGCTGGTGGCCCAAGCGACCAAGCCCTTCGTCTGGCTGCTCACCCACACCACCCAGGCCACGCTCAAGCTGCTGCGCATCGACAACGCCGCCGTGCAGCAAGTCACCGAGGCCGAGATCGACGCCAGCCTGCAAGAGGGCGTGGGCGCCGGCATCATCGAGGCCAACGAGCACCAGATGGTGCGCAACGTCTTTTTGCTCGACGACCGGCCGCTGACCTCGATCATGGTGCCGCGCCCCGACGTGCTCTGGCTCGACGTGGCCGCGCCGCTGGCCGCAGCGCTCGATGCGGCGCAACGCGGCGGCCATTCGTGGTACCCGGTCTGCCGCGGCGGCCTGCACGAGGTGCTGGGCGTGATCCACCTGCCGCAACTGGTGGCGCTGGCCTTCGCCGAACAGGGTTTGGGCGCTGGGCTGGGCGCCGGGGGCGCGGCTGGTGGCGATGAAGCCGTTGCGGCGGGTGCGGCTGGTGCGACTGCTGCGGCGCCGCACTGGGCCAGCCAAGCGCGCGCCCCGGTGTTCGTGCCCGAAACCCTGAGCGGCATGGAAATGCTCGAGCAGTTCCGTGCGCGCGCCACCCGCATGGCCTTTGTGGTCGATGAGTACGGCGAGGTGCAGGGCGTGCTCACGCCGCTGGACTTGCTCGAAGCCATCACCGGCGAGCTCTCGCCCGAGACGCCGCTCAAGGCTTGGGCCACGCCGCAGCCGGACGGCTCGTGGCTGGTCGATGGCGCCATGCCGGCGCACGAGCTCAAGGTGCGCCTAGACATCGACGCGCTGCCCGACGAGGACAAAGAGCGTTACAACACCGTCGGCGGCCTGATGCAGACCGTGGCCGGCGAGCTGCTCAACGAGGGCGAAGCGGTGCAGGTGGCCGGCTGGCAATTCACCGTGCAGCGGCTCGATGGGCGCCGCATCGACGAGGTGCGGGTGCGCCGTGTCGTGCAGGTGTCAGCTTCCGGCGCCTGATTGGGTTAGGGTCGGAGCCTCGATCAACGACCCAGGAGACTCCACCCATGACACGCACGGTGCAACAACTGTTCGACCTCAGCGGCCAGACGGCGCTGGTAACCGGGGGCTCGCGCGGCCTCGGGCTGCAAATGGCCCAAGCCCTAGGCGAGGCCGGTGCGCGCGTGCTGCTGGTGGCGCGCAAGCGCGATGAACTCGACGAAGCGGCGCAGCGGCTCCAGGCGCAAGGGGTCGAGGCGCAGTGGATCGTGGCCGACTGCGCCCAGCAGGCCGATCTGCAGCGGCTTGGCGCCGAGGCGCTGCAGCGCCTGGGCGCGGTCGATGTGCTGGTCAACAACGCCGGCGCCGCCTGGGGCGCACCGGCCGAGGAGCACCCGGTCGAGGCCTGGGACAAGGTGATGAACCTCAATGTGCGCGGCTATTTTCTGCTGAGCCAATACCTGGCCCGGCACTGCATGATCGCGCGCCGCCGCGGCAGCATCATCAATCTGGCGTCGATCGCGGGCCTGGGCGGCAACCCGCGCGGCATGAACACCATCGCCTACAACACCTCGAAGGGCGCGGTGCTCAACTTCACCCGCGCGCTGGCGGCCGAGTGGGGCCCGCATGGCATCCGCGTCAACGCCATTTGCCCGGGCTTCTTCCCCAGCCGCATGACGCGCGGCACGCTGGAGGCGCTGGGCGAGGAGCGGCTGGCCGGGCACGCGCCGCTGGGCCGCTTGGGCGACGACGAAGACCTCAAGGGCCTGACCGTGCTGCTGGCGTCGGCCGCGGGCAAGCACATCACGGGCCAGTGGCTGGCGGTCGATGGCGGCGTGAGCGCCGTCGTCGGGGGCTGAAGTGAAACTGGCCCCCACGCTCGCTGCGCTCGCTGCCCCCCCAAGGGGGCGCTTCAGTGGCTTCGGGCGGCCGGGCGCCACTAAGAGGCTGACACGCTCACACGCAACCATCACAAGGAACATTGCCATGACCACCAACACCCGCATCGTGCTCGCTGCGCGCCCGCAAGGCCAAGCCGGCTTGGAGCATTTCAGGCTCGAAACCGTCGCCCTCGAACCCTTGCAAGAGGGTCAGGTGCGGGTGCGGCACCATTACCTGAGCCTCGACCCCTACATGCGCGGGCGCATGAACGAGGGCAAGAGCTACGCCGCGCCGCAGCCGCTCAACGAGGTGATGATCGGCGGCACGGTGGGCGAGGTGATCGAGAGCCGCCACCCGCGCTACACCCCCGGTGACTGGGTGGTCGGCATGGGCGGCTGGCAACAGATCGGCGTGGTCGATGCCAACCAGGTCGGCGCCCTGCACAAGGTCGATCCCACCCACGTGCCCCTGAGCCACTACCTGGGCGCGGTGGGTATGCCGGGCGTAACGGCTTGGTACGGGCTGGTGCGCATCATCGACCCCCAGCCGGGGCAGACGGTGACCGTGAGCGCGGCCAGCGGCGCCGTGGGCAGCGCGGTGGGGGTGCTGGCCAAGGCGCGCGGCTGTCGCGTGGTGGGCATTGCGGGCGGCCCGGACAAATGCGCCTACGTGCGCGAGGAACTCGGCTTTGACGACTGCATCGACCACCGCCGCTACCCCGATTACCTCGCGCTGGCGCAGGCGCTCAAGGCCGCCTGCCCGCAGGGCATCGACGGGCATTTCGAGAACGTGGGTGGGGCCGTGCTCGACGCTGCGCTGCTGCGCAGCAACGCCTTTGCCCGCTTTGCCATCTGCGGCATGATCGCAGGCTACGAAGGCCAGCCGCTGCCGCTGCTGAACCCGGCGCTGATCCTGGTCAACCGCCTGCGCGTGCAGGGCTTCATCGTGAGCGAGCAAATGCAGGACTGGCCGCCGGCGCTGGCCGAGCTCGGGCAACTGGTGGGCAGCGGGCGTTTCCGGCCGCGCGAGACGATCGCCCAAGGCATCGAGTCGGCCCCGGCGGCCTTTCTGGGCCTGCTCAAGGGCCACAACTTTGGCAAGCAGTTGGTGCGGCTGATTTGATGAAGGGCAGGGCAGGGCAAGGCCGTGGGGCCTGGCGCACTGGCTCCACTATACTGCCCAGTCTAGATCCCCCTACCCAGCGCCCCCATGCAACTCGACGAACTTCTGGCGCAAGCCAAGGCACTGCCCAGCATCCCGCGTGTGGTGTCCGAGGTGTCGGCCGAGCTCAACACAGAGGAGCCCGATGCGCGCCGCATCAGCGAGGCGATCGGCACCGACCCGGCCCTCACCGCGCGGCTGCTCAAGTTGGCCAATTCGGCTTTTTTTGGCCTGTCGCGCGAAATTCTGAGTGTGCAAGACGCCGTCAACATCCTGGGCTTTAGCCAATTGCGCACCACGGTGCAGGCGGTGGCGCTGGGGCGCAGTTTCAAGGCAGTGCCTGGCGTCAATCTCGAGCAGTTCTGGCGCTACAGCCTCAACAGCGCCAAAATCTGCCGCACCCTGGCGCGCAGCATGCGACTAAACGAGGGCGCGGCTTTCACCGCCGGCTTGGTGCACGCGGTGGGCGATCTGGTGCTGCACATCGGCCTGCCCGAGGTCGTCGCGCGCATCGACTGGAGCGTCTCGCCCTTCGACATGAAACGCGCCGAGGCCGAGCGCGCCGTGTTGGGCTACACCTACGCCGACGTGAGCGCCGCCTTCGCCGCCAAGTGGGATTTTCCCGATTTGATCGTGCGTGCGCTGCAGCACCAGTTGCTGCCCTTTGAGGGCGATGTGTACGAACCGCTGGCCGGCATCGTGCACATGGCGGCATGGCGCGCGCGCGCGCAAGAGATCAACCTCGACCGCGAGGGCCTGGCCGCCACCTTCCCCGAAGTGGTGGCGATTCTGCTCGGGCTCGACCTCGACATGGTGCTCGACAAAGACCCGAGCGAATGGACTTCGGCTGGCGAACTGTCGGCCTTTTTGGGCTGATGAGGCTTGAGCACCCGATGCGACTCGATGAACTGCTGCGCCAACCCCAAAGCCTGCCGGTGGTGCCCGAGCTGGCGGCCAAGCTGATCCAGACCTTCGAGTTCGACGAGGTCGATTTCGACGCTCTGGCGCGCGACATCGAGCACGATCCGGTGCTCACGGCGCGCCTGTTGCGGCAGGCCAATTCCTCCTTTTTTGCCCTGCTAAACCCGGTCGGCACGGTGCGCGAGGCGATTGCGGTGCTGGGGCTCAACAAGGTGCGTGCGCTGGTCATCGCTGCGGCCCTGAATGCCAGCTTTCACGCCGTGAGCGGCATCCACCTCGACAAATTCTGGCATTTCAGCTTTGCCGCCGCCACCGTGGCCCGGCTCCTGTGCACCCCGCGCCGGCTCGATGCCAACCTGGCCTTCACGGCGGCGCTGTTGCACGGCGTGGGCGAGTTGGTGCTGCACATGGGCATGCCCGAGGCCATGGCCAGCCTGAACCGGCGCTTGGACGTGTTTGCGCTCGAGCGCGCCGCAGTCGAGCGGCTGGCGCTGGGCTACAGCTACGCCGAAGCCGGTGCCGCCTTGGCTCAGCACTGGCGCCTGCCGCGCCTGCTGGTGACGGCCATCGCGCAGCACACCGAGCCGTTGGCGCCAGCCGAACAGGAGCCGCTGGCGGCGGTGGTGCACCTGGCCAGCTGGCGCGCGCGCCTGCTGCTGGCGGGCAACCGCGCCAACGAGCTGATCGACCACTACCCGGACGACGTGGGCGAGGCGCTGGGGCTGGACCCGGACCTGCTGGTGGCGCCCGACGTGGCCGGGCTGGACCGCTTGCCGGCGCTCTGATGGCGGCCGGTTTGCAGGCCTTGCGCCTCTACGCCGGCCCGGCGGCGCTGCGTCATCTGCACGCCCAAGGTTTGCAGGCGCGCGACGTGGGCATCGTCGCTGGGGCCGCCGGCGGCCCCAAGGGGCTGATTTTGGGGCCGCTGGACCGCTTCATCTTTGGCCATTGGCTGGCGCAGAGCACGCAGCCCATCGACCTGGTGGGCGCCTCGATCGGGGCCTGGCGCATGGCGACGGCCTGTTTGGACGATTGTGCGGCCGCCTTCGAGCGCTTCGAGCACGGCTACATCCGCCAGCAGTTCGAGCTGCCAGCGGGGCGCAAGCGGCCCACGGCGGCGCACGTGAGCGAGCGTTTTGCACACAACTTGCAGCTGTTCTACGCCGGCCGTGCGCAGCAGGTGCTGGCGCACCCACGCTACCGGCTGCATGTGCTCACGGCCCGCGGCCGCCACCTGCTGCGTCGCGAGGGGCGCTGGCGCACCCCGGCGGGCTATCTGGGCGCTTGGCTGAGCAACGCGCTGCACCGCCCGGCCTTGGGCGCTTGGCTGGAGCGGGTGGTGTTTTCGACCCCGGGGGCGGCCTTGCCCTTTGGTCGCACCGACCTGCGCACGCGGCAGGTTTGGCTCGACGAGTGCAACTGGCTGCCCGCGCTGCAAGCCAGTTGCTCGGTGCCGTTTGCCATGCAGGCGGTGCCCGACATCGCCGGCGCGCCCCCGGGCGCCTATTGGGACGGCGGCATCACCGACTACCACCTGCACCTGGACTGGCAGCGTGCGCCCGGCCTGGTGCTGTACCCGCATTTTCAGCGCCAACTGGTGCCTGGTTGGCTCGACAAGGCGCTCAAGTGGCGCCACCGCAGCACGGCGTTCCTAGACCGCACCCTGGTGCTGGCGCCGGACCCAGATTGGCTGCGCACGCTGCCCGATGGCAAGCTGCCCGATCGCAGCGATTTCGAGCGCTACGGCAGCGACCTGGCGGCGCGCATGCGCGCTTGGAGCGCAGCGGCGGCGGCGAGCCAGCAGCTGGCCGACGAATTCGCCGCCTGGCTGCAGCGGCCCGATCCGTCTGTGGTGCAGCCGCTGTAGCGCCTAGGCTGCGGTTTTACATCGATGCCTCGAGCAGGGCGCGGTAGTCGTCGGGGCTGGCCAAGCGCGGATTGCTTTGGTGGCAGTGGTCGGCCAGGGCGCCTGCGATCACGCGTTCGAACACCTCCGGGCCCACGCCGAGCGCCGCCAGTCCGCTGGGCAGGCCCAAGCGTGCATTGAGGGCGCGGATTGCCGGCCCGACGGCCTGCGGGTCGGTGCCCAAACCCATGGCCTGCGCCATGCGCTCCAACCGACGCTCTTGCTGCACCGCTTCGGCGCTGGCGTTGAAAGCCAGCACGGCGGGCAGAAACACCGCATTCAGGGTGCCGTGGTGCAGCCGCGGCAACACGCCGCCCAGGCTGTGGCTGAGCGAATGCACGCAGCCCAGCCCCTTTTGAAACGCCAGCGCGCCCTGCATGCTGGCGCTCATCATCTGCAGCCGCGCTTGGCGGTCGTGGCCGTCGCGGGTGGCGCGCTCGATGTGCGCCCAGCCGCGCGCCAGCCCGTCGAGCGCGATGCCGTCGGCCGGTGGGTTGAAGGCGCTGGCCATGAAGGTTTCCATGCAGTGCGCGATCGCGTCCATGCCGGTGGCGGCGGTGAGCAGCGGCGGCAGGCCGAGCGTGAGTTCGGGGTCGAGGATGGCCGCCTTGGGCAGCAGGTGCCAGCTGTGAAAGCCGAGCTTGCGCCCGTCATCGACGATCAGGATGGCGCCACGGGCCACTTCGCTGCCGGTGCCGGCGGTGGTGGGCACGGCGATCAGGGGTGGCAGCTGGGCGCTGATTTTGGCCGAGCCGCCCTCGATGGTGGCGTAAGCCTTGAGCGGCCCCGGGTGCGCGAGCGCGATCGCCACGCCCTTGGCACAGTCGATGGCGCTGCCGCCGCCGAGCGCGATCAGGCCGTCGCAGCGCTCCTGTCCATACACCGCCGCGGCGGCGCGCACGGCGGCCTCGGTCGGGTTGCTGGGGGTGGCGTCGAACACCGCGTGCGGCAGGGCAGCGCCGCCTTGGCCCAAGGCCACCACGGCGCGCTCCAGCAGCCCGGCGGCGCGCACCCCGGCGTCGGTGACGATCAGCGGTCGCTGGATGCCCACGCGATCGCACTCGTTGGCCAGCAGGCGCAGGGCACCGAGCTCGATCTGGATCTGGGTCAGGTAAAAAATCTGGGCCATGGGGGTGGTCTCCCGGGTGGTGTGGGGGCCCGTCAGCCGCCGATGTAGCTCATTTCGATGCGCTTGCCGGCCTCGGGCGCGCGCGCGGCTGCGGGCAGGCTGGCACGCAGCTCCGAGTAGCGCTCGCGCCGCGGCTGCCAGATCGCGGCGATGGCGTGGGCCAGATCGGCGTCGCTGGCGCCGGTGCGCAGCAGGGCGCGCAGGTCGTAACCTTGGTTGGCAAACAGGCACAGATAGACCTTGCCCTCGGTCGAGAGGCGGGCGCGGTTGCAGTCGCGGCAGAAGGCTTGGGTGACGCTGCTGATGAAGCCCACCTCGCCCAGCGCCGGGTCGTGGCGCCCATCGGGCCCGGCATGGCCCCAGCGTTCGGCGGTCTCGCCGGCGGCGCTGGCCGGCAGCGCCAGCAGCGGCAGCTCGGCCTCGATCAGCTGGCGCGCCTCCGCGCTGGGCAGCACCTCGTCCATCTGCCAGCCGTTGCTGCAGCCCACGTCCATGTATTCGATGAAGCGCAAGGCCAACGGGCGGCCGCGGAAGTGGCGCACCAGCGGCAAAATCTGGTGCTCGTTGGTGCCGCGCTTGACCACGGTGTTGATCTTGATCGGCCCCAGCCCGACGGCCTCGGCGGCATCGATCCCGGCCAGCACCTCGGCGACCGGAAAATCGGCGTCGTTCATGCGCCTGAACACCGCGTCGTCGAGCGCATCGAGGCTGATGGTGATGCGGCTCAGACCGGCGGCCTTGAGGCTGCGCGCCTTGCGTTGCAGCAAACTGGCGTTGGTGGTCAGGGTGAGGTCGAGCGGCAGGCCCTCGGGGGTGCGCAGTTGCGCCAGTTGCTCGATCAGGGTTTCGACGTTTTTGCGCAGCAGCGGCTCGCCGCCAGTCAGGCGCAGCTTGCGCACCCCGTGCGCCACAAAGAGCCGCGCCAGCCGGGTGATTTCCTCGAAGCTGAGCAGATCGGCGTGCGGCAAAAAAGCGTGGTGGCGGTCGAAGGTTTCGCGCGGCATGCAGTAGCTGCAGCGAAAGTTGCAGCGGTCCGTGACGCTGATGCGCAAATCGCGCAACGGCCGCCCAAGGGCGTCAAGCAACTCGCCGCTGGGCGCCACGGCGGGGCCGCCCGTGCGCACAGGCAGGCCGGGGTTGAAAGCGTTGACCAAGGGGATGATGCGCTCTGACATAAGTGCCTAGCGTACACCAAGTGGCAGGGCGCTTGACAAGGCGGCGGGGGCTGGTTGCGCTGGCGGTAGGGGGATGTGTCCTGCAAGTGTGTGCTGCAAGTCAGTTTTGCGAAGGTAAAATCGGCTTCAATGCTGCGTGGCAGCAGGCGCTGTCGGCTGGCAGTGTCTCGCGTGGCCGCTTTGTTTGCTTCCCCCATTCCTTTCTTCCTCACAGGCCGTTTCACCTATGTCACTCGACCACGTCACCCCCGGCAGCAAGGCTCCCGCCATCTTCAACGTCATCATCGAAATCTCGATGAACGGCGACCCGATCAAGTATGAGGTGGACAAGGCCTCGGGCTGCATCTTCGTCGATCGCTTCATGAACACGGCGATGCACTACCCGACCAACTACGGCTACGTGCCCAAGACCATCTCGGGCGATGGCGACCCGGTCGATGTGCTGGTGATTACGCCGGTGCCGCTGCCGCCTGGGGTGGTGGTGCCGTGCCGCGCGCTGGGGATTCTGAAAATGGAGGACGAAGGCGGCGTGGATGGCAAGGTGCTGGCGGTGCCGACCGAAAAAATCCTGCCCCTGTACTCGCACTGGCAAAGCTTGCAGGACCTGAACCCGATCAGCCTCAAGGCGATCGAGCACTTTTTTGAGCACTACAAAGACCTCGACCCCGGCAAGTGGGTCAAGGTGCTGGGCTGGGACGGGATCGAGGCCGCGCACCAAGAAATCCGCGACGGCATCGCCGCCTACGAAAAAGAGCGGCAGGGCTGATCAGCTGATCGGCTGAGAGGCTGAGGCCGCACACTGAATACTGCCGTGGCCGCTGCCTTGCCCACCGATCTGCCTATCGCTTTGGCTACCGATCTGCCGAGCCACCCGGGCGCGGCCACGCTGACGCTCTGTGTGGCGCAGCTCAACGTCGTCGTCGGCGACTTGGCGGGCAACGTGCGCCAGATCGCGGCGGCGGCGCAGGCGGCGCACGCCCAAGGTGCGCAGCTGCTGCTCACCCCCGAGCTGGCGCTGTGCGGCTACCCCGCCGAAGACCTGCTGCTGCGGCCGGCCTTCGTGGCCGACTGCGAGGCCGCGCTGCAGGAGCTCGCGCGCCTGAGCGCCAGTTGGCCGGGGCTGCACCTGGTGGTGGGGCACCCGGCGGCGCTGGGGCCTTGGGTTGAGGCGGGTGCTGAGGCTGAGGCTGGAAAGCGGGCCAACCCAGCGGTCTGCCCTGCGGTCAGCCCCGCCTACAGCCTCACGGCCAGCCACGCAGATGGCCCCCCTGCCAGCGGCCACGGCCGCACACGCTGCCTCAACGCCGCCTCGGTGCTGGCGCACGGGCGCGTGCTGCTGCGCTACGCCAAACGCGAGCTGCCCAACTACCAGGTGTTCGACGAGCAGCGCACCTTCGTGCCGGGCCAGGGCGTGGGCGTGTTCGATCTGGCTGGCAGCGCCGGGCAGCGGCTGCGCTTGGGGCTGCTGATCTGCGAAGACGCTTGGTATCCCGAACCTGCCGCGCAGTCCCAGGCCGCTGGCGCCGAGCTGCTGCTGGTGCTCAATGCCTCGCCCTTTCACTGGGGCAAGGGCGCGCAGCGCGAGCAGGTGATGCGCCAGCGCGTGGCCGAGACCGGCTTGCCGCTGGTCTATGCGCACCTGGTGGGGGCGCAAGACGAGGTGGTGTTTGAGGGCCGCAGCTTCGCCCTTGGGTCCGACGGCCGCCTAGCCGCGCGCGCCGCCAGTTTTGTGCCCGAGTTGCTGCGCATCAACCTGTGGGCAAGCGACGCTGCGCCCACACCCACGTCCAGCGTCGGCGCCCCATCTCCACCATCCCCATCCCCATCCCAAGCTATCGCCGCCAACGCTGCGCTGCCCGAGCCGTGGCGCCTCAGCGGCCCGGTGGCCCCCGAGCCCGAGCCGCTGGCCGAGCTCTGGCAGGCGCTGGTGCTGGGCTTGCGCGACTACGTGGACAAAAACGGCTTTCCGGGGGCGCTGTTGGGCCTCTCGGGCGGCATCGATTCGGCGCTGGTGTTGGCGCTGGCGGTCGATGCCTTGGGGGCTGCGCGCGTGCGCACGCTCATGCTGCCCTCGCCCTACAGCGCCGACATTTCGCTCATCGACGCGCGCGATATGGCCGCGCGCCTGGGCGTGCGCCACGAGGAACTGTCGATCCAGCCGGTGTTCGAGGCGCTGCTGCACACGCTCGAGCCCCTGTTCGAGGGCCGTGCCCCCGACCTCACCGAAGAAAACCTGCAGGCGCGCATCCGCGGCATGTTGCTCATGGCGCTGTCCAACAAGTTCGGCGCCATCGTGCTCACCACCGGCAACAAGAGCGAGCTCGCCACCGGCTACTGCACCCTCTACGGCGACATGGCCGGCGGTTTTGCCGTGCTCAAAGACGTGCCCAAAACCCGGGTGTTCGAGCTGGCGCGCTGGCGCAACGCCCACGACCCCTTTGGCCGCGGCGCCAACCCCATCCCCGAGCGCATCATCACCCGGCCCCCGAGCGCCGAGCTGCGCCCGAACCAAACCGACCAAGACAGCCTGCCGCCCTATGAAGTGCTCGACGCCATCGTCGAGCGCTACGTCGAGCAAGAGCAGAGCGCGGCCCAGATCGTCGCTGCTGGCCTGCCCGCTGCAGCGGTGGAGCAGGTGCTGCGGCTGCTGCGCCTGAGCGAATACAAGCGCCGCCAAGGCCCGCTGGGTACGCGTGTGACGCCGCGCAGCTTTGGCAAAGACTGGCGCTACCCCAACACCAATCGCTACCGCGGCTGAACGCCGCCGAGCGCCGTTCGCCGTTGTGCGCTGTCGCTAGGCCCTTGGTCTGCTGGGGCAGTGGGACAAGGGTTGTGTGCACGCCGATCACGCCAAGCCGCGCACTGCGGCACTACAATGCAAAGTTGTAGCCAGAGCCCTTTGCAACCGATTTTTGTAGCCCACCATGAAACAAATCACCGCTGTCATCAAACCCTTCAAGCTCGAAGAAGTGCGCGAGGCCCTGGCCGAGCAGGGCGTGACCGGCTTGACGGTGACCGAGGTCAAAGGCTTTGGGCGCCAAAAGGGCCACACCGAGCTCTACCGCGGCGCCGAGTACGTGGTCGATTTCCTGCCCAAGGTGCGCATCGACGTGGTGCTCAAGTCCGAAGACGTGGAGCGCTGCGTCGATGCCATCATCCGCGCCGCCCGCACCGGCAAAATCGGCGATGGCAAAATCTTTGTCAGCCCGGTCGAGCGCGTGGTGCGCATCCGCACCGGCGAGCAGGACGAAACCGCGATTTGAGCTTGCAGCAGCTGCACCAGCCGCGCCAGCGCCCACAGGGCTTGGGGCCGCTCGGGGTGCTGCGTCTTGCTGCATTTTCATTGCTGGCAATGCTGGCGCTGGCCTTGGCTGCATGCGAGCGTCCGCATACCGGGGCGCCGGTGGCTGTGCCTGCAGTCGCACCCGCACCCGCACCCACGCTCGCGCCCACACATCCCCCCGCAGCCCACATTCCCAGCGAGGCTGCGCCCATACCCCCTACGCCCATGCAGCGCGCGCACTTCGCTTGCGCCGACGGGCTGCGCGTCGAGTGGCGCTACTTTCCGTTGCAAGGGGTGGCGGTGCTGGTGCGCGCTGGGCGCAACCACGAGTTGCATCCGCCACCGGGCGGCTCGGCGGGCGTTTTCGCGCAGCCGGGTCTAGAGGTGCAGCTGGGTGCTGAAAGTCTGCGCATCCGCCTAGGCGCTGGCCCGGTCATCGACTGCCAGCGCGTTGCTGCTGCGTCTTGAGCTTTGAAGGTTTTTGCGGTCAGGCTGCGGCAAGCTTGCGCTCGCTGGCTGGATGCCGGGGGGCCTTAGCCCCTCAGATCTGCTCGAGCCGATCGGGCGGGGCGAAGCCGGCGTTTTGCACCAGCGCGGGCAGCAGGGTGTCGATGCTGGAGGAGATCTGGATCAGGTCGAGCTGCCAGTTATCCATAAAACCGGCTTGGGCCGACTGGCCCAGCGCGCCCAAGAGCGCGTCGTAGTAGCCGCCGACGTTGAGCACCCCGATGGGCTTGTCGTGGTAGCCGAGCTGGCGCCAGCTCCAGACTTCGAACCATTCTTCGAGCGTGCCGATGCCGCCGGGCATGATCAAAAAAGCGTCGGCGCGTTCGGCCATGAGCTGCTTGCGCCGGTGCATCGAGGGCACGACGTGCAGTTCGGTGCAGTCGCGCTTGGCGTGTTCTTTGATTTCGAGGCTTTGCGGGATCACGCCCACCACTTGGGCGCCGGCCTCAAGGGCGGCGTCGGCCAGCAGGCCCATGAGGCCGTTGCTGCCGCCGCCATACACCAGCTGGCCGCGGTGGCGGCCGATCCACTGCCCCACGGCTTGCGCGGCTTGGGCGTGCAGCGGGTCGGTGCCGCTGCGCGAGCCGCAAAACACGCAGAGGCTAAACGTGGGCGCCAGCGGCGCGGCTGGGCTGGCCGGGGAGGGGTGTGGGCTGTTCATGGCCGTTATTCTGGCATGGCTGGGCGCCACGGCGGTGCCCGCTGGGTTGTGGCTTTTTAGCCGGCAATGAAGCGCGCGTGCAGCGCCCCCAGCCACACGCCGCCGCACAGCAGCAGGCTAAGCAGCACGGCGGCGCTGCCCATGTCTTTGGCGCGCTTGGACAGGTGGTGCCACTGCGGTCCGATGCGGTCGATGGCGGTCTCGATGCCGGTATTGAGCAGCTCGACGATCATCACCAGCAGCACCGTGCCCACCAGCAGCCCAACCTCGAACCAGTTTTGCCCGACCCAGAAGGCCGCTGGCACCATGACCAGCGCCGCCAGCGATTCTTGGCGAAAGGCCGATTCGTCCCAGGCGGCGCGCAAGCCCATGAGCGAGTAGCCCATTGCGTTCCAGAGCCGCAGGATGCCGCGGCGTTTTTGTTGCGTGACGGGGTCGAGGTGCGGCAGGGTGGGGTCGGGCATGGGGGTAGGGCAGGGGCTTAGGGCGTGTCGGCGGGGGGTGGGGCGTGGATCAGTTGCGTGCCCGCCCAGGCGTCGTGCCAAAACTGGCGCTGCGGGTGCAGCCGCGCCAGCAGCGCGTACAGCGGCACCCAAAGCAACATCATCCACAAAATCCATGACGCATGCAGCTGCAACAAGGAGCCCAGCAGCATCGGGGGCGCAAACCAAATCCAGCTCAGCACGTAGCGCCACAGCGCGTGCGCCAGCCGCAGCGGTCGCCCAGCGTGGTCAACGACGCGGATGTGCCAGGTTTTCATGGCCAGCGTCTGCCCCTTGTGCCAAAACCAAGCGAAGTACAAGCCCGCCACCACGAACAAAAAGCCTTGCAGGGCGTGGCGGTTTTGCATCGGCTCGCGGCTGTCGGTGAGCACGCCAAAGGCCAGCGCGGCAATGAAGATGACGCCAAACATCAGCGTGCCCTCGTACAGCCAGCAGGCCATGCGCCGGCGCAGCGAAGGGGTAGCAGCGGGCGCAGCAAGGGGGGTGGCAGGCTGTGCGGGCGTGGCAGAGGCGGCAGGGCGGTTTTTGCTCATGTGCAAGGCGGGCAGGTGGCAGGGTGGCGTGGTCAGCGTGGTCAGCGTGGTCAGCGTGGTCAGCGTTTTGGCGCGCATTGTCGCACCCAGCGCGCAGTGCCGGTGTTGCAGGGCAACAAAGCCCAAAGATCGTGCCATAATGAGCGCTTATCCCAATTCAATCCGGCAAACGGGTCAAGGTTGCGCGGCGTTAAGCCGCCATGGCTTTGGCCTCAAGTCTCGCAGCGGCCCCACAAGGGCTGGCTCAGAGGCACCCAAGGTTTTTCGTCAGAGAAATACCCGAAAGGTTCATCATCATCATGGAAATCAAAACATCCGCATCCGCCCCCGCATCCAGCGCGGGCCACCCCAGCACGCCCGAAGAGCTCATGGGGGGCGAAATCCTCGTGCGCGCCCTGCAGGCCGAAAACGTGCGCTACCTCTGGGGCTACCCTGGCGGCGCCGTGCTCTACATCTACGACGCGCTTTACAAACAAGACACCATCCAGCATGTGCTGGTGCGCCACGAGCAAGCCGCGGTGCACGCCGCCGACGGCTACGCCCGCGCCACCGGCGACGTGGGCGTGGCGCTGGTCACCTCGGGGCCGGGCGTGACCAACGCCATCACCGGCATCGCCACCGCCTACATGGACAGCATCCCGATGGTGATCATCACCGGTCAGGTGCCCACGGCGGCGATCGGGCTCGACGCCTTCCAAGAGTGTGACACCGTGGGCATCACGCGCCCGATCGTCAAGCACAATTTTTTGGTCAAAGACGTGCGCGATCTGGCGCTCACGCTCAAAAAGGCCTTTTACTTGGCGCGCAGCGGCCGCCCGGGCCCGGTGGTGGTCGATATCCCCAAAGACGTGTCGTTCAAGAAAACCGCTTGGAACGGCTACCCAGAATCGGTCACGATGCGCTCCTACAACCCGGTGCGCAAGGGCCACGGCGGCCAGATCCGCAAGGCGCTGCAGCTGCTGCTGACGGCCAAGCGGCCCTACATCTACACCGGTGGCGGCGTGCTGCTGAGCAACGCCGTGCCCGAGCTGCGCACCCTGTGCGATCTGCTGGGCTTCCCGGTCACCAACACCCTGATGGGGCTGGGGGCGTTTCCGGCCACCGACCGGCGCTTTTTGGGCATGCTCGGCATGCACGGCACGCTCGAGGCCAACAACACCATGCAAAACTGCGACGTGCTGCTGGCGGTGGGCGCGCGCTTTGACGACCGGGTGATCGGCAACCCCAAGCACTTTGCGCAAAACGAGCGCAAGATCATCCACATCGACATCGACCCCTCGAGCATCTCCAAGCGCGTCAAGGTCGATGTGCCGATCGTCGGCGACGTGCGCGAGGTGCTGACCGAGCTCATCGCCATGCTGCAAGAAAGCCCGCTGCGCCCCGACGGCCGCGCGCTGGCCGACTGGTGGCAGACCATCGAGGGCTGGCGCAGCCGCGACTGCCTGAAGTACGACGACAGCAACCCGGACGTGATCAAGCCGCAGCGCGTGATCGAAACCCTGTGGAACCTGACCCGCGACGCCGACGCCTACGTCACCTCCGACGTCGGGCAGCACCAGATGTGGGCGGCGCAGTACTACAAGTTTGACCGCCCGCGGCGCTGGATCAACTCCGGTGGCCTGGGCACCATGGGCGTGGGCATCCCCTACGCCATGGGCATCAAGCTGGCGCGGCCCGAGAGCGAGGTGTTCTGCGTCACCGGCGAAGGCTCGGTGCAGATGTGCATCCAAGAGCTGTCCACCTGCTTGCAGTACGAAACGCCGATCAAAATTTTGTCGCTCAACAACCGCTACCTCGGCATGGTGCGCCAGTGGCAAGAGATCGAATACTCGGGCCGCTACAGCCACAGCTACATGGACGCGCTGCCCAACTTCGTCAAGCTGGCCGAGGCCTACGGCCACGTCGGCATGCTGATCGAGCGCCCACAAGACGTGGAGCCGGCGCTGCGCGAGGCACGCGCGCTCAAGGACCGCACGGTGTTCATGGACTTTCGCACCGACCCGACCGAAAACGTGTTCCCGATGGTCAAGGCCGGCAAGGGCATCACCGAAATGCTGCTCGGCAGCGAAGACCTTTGAAGCCCGGAACTGGAGTGCAGAGCATGAAACACATCATTTCCGTTTTGCTGGAAAACGAAGCCGGCGCGCTGTCGCGGGTGGTGGGGCTGTTTTCGGCGCGCGGCTACAACATCGAGTCGCTCACCGTGGCCCCGACCGAAGACGCGTCGCTGTCGCGCATGACGATCCAGACCGCCGGTTCCGACGAAGTGATCGAGCAGATCACCAAGCACCTCAACCGCCTGATCGAAGTGGTCAAGGTGGTGGACCTGACCGAAGGCGCCTACACCGAGCGCGAGCTGATGCTGGTCAAGGTGCGCGCGGTGGGCAAGGAGCGCGAGGAGATGAAGCGCATGGCCGACATCTTCCGCGGCCGCATCATCGACGTCACCGACAAAAGCTACACCATCGAACTCACCGGCGACCAAGGCAAGAACGACGCCTTCTTGCAGGCGCTCGAGCGCAGCGCGATCCTCGAGACCGTGCGCACCGGCCCCAGCGGCATCGGCCGCGGCGAACGCATTTTGCGGGTCTGAACAGCCCGCTCCAACCCTGTATCACCCCGTATCATCAACCCCCTTTTCATTTGGAGCCTCGAGCATGAAAGTTTTCTACGACAAAGACTGTGACCTCAGCCTGATCAAGGGCAAGACCGTGGCCATCATCGGCTACGGCAGCCAAGGCCACGCGCACGCGCAAAACCTCAACGACAGCGGCGTTAAAGTGGTGGTGGGCCTGCGCAAGGGCGGTGCCTCGTGGGACAAGGTCGGCAAGGCCGGCTTGCAAGTGCAAGAAGTGAACGCGGCCGTGGCCGCCGCCGACGTGGTGATGGTGCTGCTGCCCGATGAGCAGATCGGCGCCGTCTATAAAAACCAGATCGAGCCCCACATCAAAAAAGGCGCTTCGCTGGCTTTTGCCCACGGCTTCAACGTCCACTATAACCAAGTGAACCCGCGCGCCGACCTCGACGTCTGGATGGTCGCCCCCAAAGCCCCCGGCCACACCGTGCGCAACACCTACACCCAAGGCGGCGGCGTGCCGCACCTGGTGGCGGTGCACCAAGACCCATCCGGCAAAGCGCGCGATCTGGCGCTCTCCTACGCCATGGCCAACGGCGGCGGCAAGGCCGGCATCATCGAAACCAGCTTCAAAGAAGAGACCGAGACCGACCTCTTTGGCGAGCAAGCCGTGCTCTGCGGCGGCGCGGTCGAGCTGGTGAAAATGGGCTTCGAAACCCTGACCGAAGCCGGCTACGCCCCCGAGATGGCCTACTTCGAGTGCCTGCACGAGCTCAAGCTGATTGTCGATCTGATGTACGAAGGCGGCATCGCCAACATGAACTACTCGATCAGCAACAACGCCGAGTTCGGTGAATATGTCACCGGCCCCGAAGTCATCAACGAGCAGTCGCGCGCGGCCATGCGCAATGCCTTGAAGCGCATCCAAAACGGCGACTACGCCAAGATGTTCATCCAAGAAGGCAGCCTGAACTACCCGAGCATGACGGCGCGGCGGCGCAACACGGCGGCACACCCGATCGAGGTCGTGGGCGGGCAACTGCGCGCCATGATGCCCTGGATCGCCAAAAACAAGCTGGTGGACCAGAGCCGCAACTAAAGTCTAGTGGCTTCGGGCTTGGGGCCAGCCGACCATGCTGCGCTTGTTGCACCGGCTGCCCCTACCCACCCTGTGCGCCGTCTGCCGCACGTGGGGCCGCGAAGCCGTCTGCCCCGACTGCTGCGGCCAGTACGCGCGCTTGCTGCCGCGCTGCCCGCAATGCGCCTTGGCGCTGGCACCGGGGCTGGCGCTGTGCAGTCGCTGCACCGAAGCCGGCCCGGGCCCGCTGGCGCAGTGCGTGGCGCGCGTGAGCTACGAGTGGCCGTGGGTCGATGTGGTGGCGCAGTTCAAGTTTCGCGCCCAACCCGCCTGGGCCCATGCGCTGGCGCAGCTGATGCTGCAAAACCCGCTGGCGCACGATCTGCTCACGCAGGCCGACGGCCTGCTGCCCATCCCCCTCAGCCCGGCCCGGCAGGCCGAGCGCGGCTACAACCAGGCGTGGGAGCTGGTGCGCGAGTTGCAGCGCGCAAGCGGCCTGCCGGCCTTGCCCACGGCCCTGCTGCACCGCGAGACCCAGCAGGTGCAGCACGAACTGGGCCGCGCCGCGCGCCTGGCCCATGCGCAGCAGGCCTTTGCCGTCAACCCGCGCCAGCGCAGCGCGCTCAAGGGTGGGCACTGGGTGCTGGTCGATGACGTGCTCACCACCGGGGCCACGCTGCAAGCCGCCGCCCGGCACCTGCTCGACGCCGGCGCCGCCCGGGTCAGCGCCTTGGTGTTTGCCCGCACCCCGGCGCCGCTGCAAGGGGGCGACGAAACCCAGGCCGAAGCCGAGCTCAACCGCCTTGATTAAGAGGCAATCGCTCATGTGCTCCCTTTGGGTGCGCTCAATTGCCGCCCGGCCTCTGAAGTGAGCAAACCTCAGCCCTACGCACCCCCATGTTCAACCTCGTCCTGGTTCACCCCGAAATCCCGCCCAACACCGGCAACGCCATCCGCCTGAGCGCCAACACCGGCTGCGCCCTGCACCTGATCGAGCCGCTGGGTTTTGCCATGGACGACAAGCACCTGCGCCGCGCCGGGCTGGATTATCACGAGTACGCCGCCGTGCGCCGCTATGCCGACTGGGCCGCGTTTCTGGCGCAGCAGCAACCCGACCCGCAGCGGCTGTTTGCGTTCAGCAGCCTGGCGCAGCGCTCGGCCTTCGAGCCGCGTTACGCGCCCGGCGATTGCTTCGTGTTTGGTTGCGAGACGGCCGGTTTGCCGCCCGAACTGCTGGCGCAAATCGCGCCGGAGCAGCGCCTGCGCCTGCCGATGCGGCCGGGCCAGCGCAGCCTGAATTTGTCCAACGCGGTGGCGGTGGTGGCCTTTGAGGCCTGGCGCCAGCAGGGTTTTGCTGGCGGCGAGCCGGCTGCCGCTGTACCCGGTCCAATCCCCGCGCCCGGCTGAAAGCCAACGGCTGGGGCGCCTATTGCTCCAGCCAGCGACAGATCGGCAGCCACTGCTCGAGGTCGCGCTGCACCCGCCCGGGTGCCACGTCGAACAGCGTCAGCCCTTGGCCGGCGAGGTTGATGTAGTTTTGCGTGTCGCGCAGATAGGTGAGCACCGGCAGCTCGAGCCCTTGCACGAAGGCGCGCAGCTTTTCGGCCGAGAGCGTGCGCGCATCGACCCGCATCCCCACCACCCCGATCGGCAAGCCCACGCTGCGCCGGCGCTCTTGCAGCTCGGCCACGAAGTCTTGCGTCGCCATGATGTCGAACACGCTCGGTTGCAGCGGAATCAGCAGCTTGTCGGCGCGCTTGAGCACCTCTTTCAGGTCGCGCCCGTGCAGGCCGGCGGGGGTGTCGAGCACCACGTGGGTGGTGCCGGGTGGCGGTTTCAGGTTGTCGTTGTGGCTGGCGTCCCATGTCACAATAGGCCGCGCCTGCTTGGGCCGCAAGGCGAGCCAGCGGCTGGCCGACTGCTGCCGGTCCGAGTCGCCCAGCAGCACCGTGTGTCCGCGCCGAGCCAGATAGCCCGCCACTTGGGTGGACAGAGTGGATTTGCCCACTCCGCCCTTGGGGTTGGCGACGACGATCACGGTCATGCGGTTGCTCCAAACGTATGCGGTTGGCCGACTCTACCACCAGCACCCCCCTTCACTTCACCCTCCCCATGCAAGAGCTGCTGCACTGGTTTCAACATTTGAACGTCGTGATCGAGTCTGGGGCCGTGCTGGCCGGGGCCCTGTCGGGCTTGCTGGCGGCGGCGCACAAGCGGCTCGATCTGGTCGGGGTGTTCACGGTGGCCTTTCTGACCGCTTTTGGCGGCGGCACGTTGCGCGATTTGCTGCTCGATCAGCGCCCGTTCTTTTGGGTCGAGCATCAGCATTGGCTCTGGGTGCTGCTGATTCTGTGCCTGTTGGCGGTGCTGTTCATGCGCCAGCGCCATTTTGCGCCCACCGAGCGCGCCATGCAGTGGCCCGACGCGCTGGGGCTGGGCTTGTTCGCTGCCATCGGCGTGAGCAAAGCGCTGGCCGTGGGCATGCCCGAGCTGGTGGCCGTGCTCATGGGCGTGGTCACGGGCGTGTTTGGCGGCGTGCTGCGCGACGTGGTGTGCAACGAAATCCCCAGCGCCTTCAACGACCACAAACCCTATGCGATCTGTGCCTTCGTGGGTGGCTGGGTCTATGTGGGTTGGTGGCACTGGAGCGGTTCGTCCGAGCAGGCGATGCTGCTGTGCGTGGTGGTCACTTTTGGCCTGCGCGCGCTGGCGCTGTGGCGCAATTGGGTGGTGCCGCCTTGGAAAATCTGAAGGCGCCGCTGCATCCGGGGTGAGCAGGGGCGACAATCGGGCGATGTTTGAACCCTCACAAGCCGATGTGCGGCGTTTTTTTTGCGGCGTCTATGCCAAACTGGGCCAGCAAGCGGCGCTCGAGCCGATCGAGGTGCTGGCCGGCCAGTGGATCGAGCGCCACCCCGAGTACCACGCCGAGCTGGCCGACCTCGATGCCGCCTTGCAGGCCATGCAGGGGCCGGGGCCGGGGCAAGTTCAGGTGCCGCCGCGCGACAACCCCTTTTTGCACTTGTCCATGCACCTGAGCATCAGTGAGCAGTGCTCGATCGACCAGCCACCGGGCATCCGGCAGGCGGTGGAGCTGCTGACGGCGCGCCGGGGCAGCGTGCACGCGGCTCAGCACGAGGTGATGGAGTGCCTGGGGCGCATGCTCTGGGAGAGTCAGCGCAGCGGCCGCCCACCCGATGGCGCCGCCTACCTCGACCACGTGCGCCGCCGCGCCACGGCGGACTGAGCGCGGGCCATAAATTTCGGGCTATTAAGCGCTGGCCCCAAACGCAAACGGCCCCGGCAGGCTGCACCCACCGAGGCCGTTGGGCCGAAGACACTTCGAGCCCGGTGACGCGGCGGAGTGTGTTTGTCGCACCGCGTCGCAAGCAAGGGATTGCTTGCGTTCCAGTTGCCGGGCGCTGAGAGAAACCTACAGCGCGGGCAGTGGTCGGCTAGGGCTGTAAAAATCAAGGCGCCAAAGCCAACGACTTCACTTTAGCCGATCGGGGGCTGGCCGAGCAGAAAAATTTCACTATCGAAAAATTTTTGTCGATGAATATTTTTGCGCTTTTTGACTCGGCTTCCCGTCCTAAAAGCCTGCGCCCGAGCCGTTGGCGCGATCTTTATATGCATTTAAATCATGAAAAATATATTCTAAAGTCTTGACAAGGCATTTTGAGGCCCCTACCATCCGCGCATCTTCGCCCTGGTGCCGTGCTCTCGAGGCCCGTTTGCCCCAGAGACTGCCGAGCTGGCGCCCTCACGGTGCCGCTTCGGCCCAACCCACGTTTGCCCATTTCAAGCCCCCAATGCGCACCGCTTTGCGCTGGGTTTGGAGCTTGGGCAGCGTTAAAGGAGTTGCCTTGACTGCATCCACTTTGGCCCGTTTTTTTGGGCCTTCTGACACGGCGCTGCAAAGCCCACCCGACGCGCTCGCCCAGCGCAGCGCCGCCTCCTGGTTGCAGCGCCTGCTGCGCTTGGGCCGAGGCAGCCTGCTGTTGCTCGGGCTGGCGCTGGTGCTGGCTCTGGGCGCGCTGGCCCTGCAGCCCCAGTTGCGCCAAGGGCTGGAGTACCACACCCTGGACTGGCTGCTGCAGCGCCAGTTGGCCGCACTAGAGGTGACGGTCGAACCCGGTGCGATCGAGCGCGTGACCGTGGCCGATCCGAGTGACCTGACCGGCCAGCAGCAGCGCGTGGCCGACTGGTTGAGCCGCAAATACCGGGTGGCCAAAGAGCCGATGAGCGCGCTGGTGGCCGAGGCCTACGTGGTGGGCGAGCAGCTCGATCTGGACCCGAAACTGATCTTGGCCGTGATGGCCATGGAGTCGCGCTTCAACCCTTTTGCCGCCAGCCCCGTGGGCGCGCAGGGCTTGATGCAGGTGATGACGCGGGTGCACAGCGCCAAGCTCGAAGATTTTGGCGGCAAGCTGGCGGTGTTCGACCCGCTCACCAACCTACGCGTGGGTGCCATGATTTTGCGCGACACCATCCGCCGCTCCGGCTCGATCGAGGGCGGGCTGCGCTTGTATGTGGGCGCGGTGAGCACCGACGGGCGCGACTACATCGACCGCGTGCTCTCGGAGCGCGACCGGCTGCACCGCGTGGCTGCGGGGCAGCGCGTGGGCTTCAATGCCGGGCAGCGGCGCACTTTGGTCACGGCCAGCGCCAGCAGCCCGTCCGCTGTCACCGACGCCGCGCAAATGCCCGCGCCTGGTGTGGTGCCCGATGCCGTGGCCCCCGCCACCTTGGACATCGCCCCGCTTACGGCCGCCGAACGCGAAGCCAAGGCCCCGGCCGACACCAGCCCCTACCCGGCGCAATCACTGCCCTCCTGATAAAATCGGGGGCCCTGCAAGGTCTGCACATCAGCCCAAATACGGCCCCCAATCGGCCAAAAAACGGCCAAAAAACGGCCCCCCAATCACCGCCATCCATGTACTCCCGCTCCACCACCATCGCCCACACCGACCCCGAAATCTGGGCCGCCATCCAAGCCGAACACCTGCGCCAAGAGCAGCACATCGAGCTCATCGCCAGCGAAAACTACGCCAGCCCAGCGGTGATGGCGGCACAAGGCACGCAGCTGACCAACAAATACGCCGAAGGCTACCCGGGCAAGCGCTATTACGGCGGCTGCGAGCACGTCGATGTGGCCGAGCAACTGGCCATCGATCGCCTCAAGCAGCTCTTTGGGGCCGACGCCGCCAACGTGCAGCCGCACTGCGGTGCCTCGGCCAACGAAGCGGTGTTTCTGGCCTTCCTCAAGCCCGGCGACACCATTTTGGGCATGAGCTTGGCCGAAGGCGGGCACCTGACGCACGGCATGGCGCTCAACATGAGCGGCAAGTGGTTCAACGCCATCTCGTACGGCCTCAACGCGCTCGAGGAAATCGACTACGACGCGATGGAGGCCAAGGCGCGCGCGCACCGGCCCAAGCTGATCATCGCTGGGGCCTCGGCCTACAGCCTGCGCATCGACTTCGAGCGCTTTGCCCGCGTCGCCAAAGAGGTGGGGGCGATTTTTATGGTCGATATGGCGCACTACGCCGGACTGATCGCCGCCGGCGTCTATCCCAACCCGGTGCCGCACGCCGACGTCGTGACCTCAACCACGCACAAGAGCCTGCGCGGGCCGCGCGGCGGCATCATCCTGATGAAGGCCGAGCACGAAAAAGCCATCAACAGCGCCATCTTCCCGGGCCTGCAAGGCGGGCCGTTGATGCACGTGATCGCCGCCAAGGCGGTGGCCTTCAAAGAGGCGCTGCAACCCGAGTTCAAAGCCTACCAGCAGCAGGTGCTGCGCAACGCCCAGATCATGGCCCAGACCCTGACCGAGCGCGGCCTGCGCATCGTCAGCGGGCGCACCGAAAGCCACGTCATGCTGGTCGATCTGCGCGCCAAGGGCATCACCGGCAAAGAGGCCGAGGCGGTGCTTGGCCGGGCGCACATGACGATCAACAAAAACGCCATCCCCAACGACCCCGAAAAACCGATGGTCACCAGCGGCGTGCGCATCGGCACCCCGGCCCTGACCACGCGCGGCTTCAAAGACGATGAAGCGCGCCTGACCGCCAACCTGGTGGCCGACGTGCTCGACCACCCGCGCGACGAAGCCGCGCTGGAAGCGGTGCGCGCCCAAGTGCACGCCCTGACCACGCGCTTCCCGGTCTATGGCTGATGGGGGCCGGGCATGAAATGCCCTTTTTGCAGCCACCCCGACACCCAAGTGGCCGAAACCCGGGTGGCTGAAGACGGGCAGCACGTGCGCCGACGGCGCCGCTGCCCGGCCTGCGACAAGCGCTTCACCACCTATGAGCGGCCCGAGCTGGCGCTGCCGCTGGTGGTCAAAAAAGACGGCCGGCGCATCGACTACGACGCCGCCAAGCTGCGCGCCAGCTTTGCCTTGGCGCTGCGCAAGCGCCCGGTGAGCACACAACAGATCGACGCCGCCATCGAGCGCATCGAAGAAGCCCTGCTGCAACTCGGGCAGCGCGAGGTGGCCTCGCAGCGGCTGGGCGAGATGGTGATGCGCGAGCTCAAAAAAATCGATCAGGTCGCCTACATCCGCTTTGCCAGCGTCTATCGCAGCTTCCAAGACATCGACGAGTTCAAGACCCTGGTCGATGAAGTGCGACAATAGCGCCCTATGTTCACCGGCATCATCACCGGGGTGGGGCGCATCACCGCCGTCCATCCGCTAGGCGCTACGGCGCAGCACGGCAAGCGCCTGTGCATCCAAACCCCGCCGGGCTATTTGGCCGGGGTGGGCTTGGGCGACAGCATCGCCCTCAACGGCGCTTGCATGACCGTGACCACGCTCGACTTGGAAGCGCACCAGTTCACGGTCGAGGTCTCGGCCGAATCGCTGGCGCACACGGCCGGCCTCGATCGCCCGGGCGCGGTCAATCTGGAGCAAGCGCTGCGCGCCCAAGACCGGCTCGGCGGCCACATCGTCACCGGGCATGTGGATGCGGTGGGCCGTGTGCTGCACTTTGCCCCGGTGGGCGAGAGCTGGGCGCTGCACCTGCTGGCCCCGCCGGCGCTGGCGCCGTATCTGGCCAGCAAGGGTTCGCTCACCGTCAACGGCGTGAGCCTGACCGTGAACGCGGTGTACGACCGCCCCGAGGGCTGCGAGTGCCACCTCAACCTGATCGGGCACACGCTCAGCCACACCACGCTGGGCCAGTTGCAGGCCGGCCAGCCGGTCAACCTCGAAATCGACCTGATTGCGCGCTACGTGGCGCGCATGCTCAAAACCCCTACATGAACACACCCAGCCCCGAACCGGTCGCCATTGCGCCCGTGGCCGAGATCGTTGCCGAACTGCGCGCCGGCCGCATGGTGATCTTGGTCGATGAAGAAGACCGCGAAAACGAGGGCGACCTGGTGCTCGCCGCGGACCACGTCACGCCCGAGGCGATCAACTTCATGGCGCGCTTTGGCCGCGGCCTGATCTGCCTGACGCTCACGCGCGAGCGCTGCGAGCGGCTGCAACTGCCACCCATGGTGGCGCGCAACGGCACCAAAATGGGCACGGCCTTTACGGTCTCGATCGAGGCCGCCGAGGGCGTGAGCACCGGCATCTCGGCCGCCGACCGCGCGCGCACCGTGCAAGCCGCCGTGGCCCCCGAGGCGCGCCCGGCCGACCTGGTGCAGCCGGGCCACATCTTCCCGCTGCAAGCCGTGGATGGCGGCGTGCTGCTGCGCGCTGGCCACACCGAAGCCGGCTGCGACCTCGCCGCGCTGGCCGGTTGCAGCCCTGCCGCCGTGATCTGCGAGATCATGAACGACGACGGCAGCATGGCGCGCCTGCCCGACCTGCAGCGCTTTGCGGCCGTGCATGGGCTCAAAATCGGCACCATCGCCGACCTGATCGAGCACCGCAGCCGCACCGAAAGCCTGGTGCAGCACATCGGCAGTCGCAGCCTGCTCACCGCCAGCGGCGAGTTCACCGCGCACGCCTTTCGCGACCAGACCAGCCCGGCGCTGCATCTGGCGCTGGTCAAGGGCACTTGGGCGCCACAAGACGAGGTCTGCGTGCGCGTGCACGAGCCACTGAGCGTGCTCGATGCGCTCGAAGTCGGGCGCGCCATGCACTCGTGGTCGCTCGAGGCCAGCCTGCGCCACATGGACGCGCAGGGGCGCGGCGTGGTGGTGCTGCTCAACTGCGGCGAGAGCGCCGAGCAGCTGCTGGCGCAGTTTGAGGGCACGGCCCGCGCCACCCAAGCGCCCGAGCGCGGTCGCAGTGGGCTGGACCTGCGCACCTACGGCATCGGGGCGCAAATTTTGCGCCACTGCGGGGTGCACAAAATGCGCCTGCTGGGTGCGCCCCGGCGCATGCCGAGCATGACCGGCTACGGGCTGGAAGTGAGCGGTTTTTTGAACAAAGGACATTGAGATGCTGGGTGCAGACAAAGGCCGGGCCGCCGCGCTCGACGGCCAGGGCTTGCGCGTTGCGCTGGTGCAGGCGCGCTTCAACCTCGACGTGACCGACGCGCTGGCCCAAGCCTGCCGTGCCGAGTTGCTGCGCCTGGGCGTGACCCCCGAGCAGATCGAGCAGGTGCAAGTGCCGGGCGCGCTCGAGCTGCCGCTGGCGCTGCAGGCGCTGGCCGCCAGCGGGCGCTTCGACGCGCTGGTGGCGCTGGGCTGCGTGATTCGGGGTGAAACCTACCACTTCGAGCTGGTCTGCAATGAGAGCGCTGCCGGCATCAGCCGGGTGGCGCTGGACCACCGCATTGCGCTGGCCAACGCCGTGCTGAGCACCGAAAACCTGCAGCAAGCGCAAGCGCGCCAAGTGGACAAAGGGGTGGACGCGGCCCGGGTGGCGGTGGAAATGGCGCGCCTGCTGCAGCAGTGGGTGAGCCCATGACCGCACCCGTGCACCCGGAAGCGGGCTCTGCAGCGGCCCCTGCTGCAGCCCCGGAGGCCCCCAAGCCGCGCAAGGCAGCCGACAAATCGGCGCGCACCCGGGCGCGCGAATTTGCCGTGCAAGCGCTCTATCAGCATCTGGTCGGGCGCAACGCCGCGGCCGAGATCGACGCCTTCACGCGCGAGCTCAGCGGTTTTCATAAGGCCGACAGCGTGCACTACGACGCGCTGCTGCACGGCTGCATCGCCAGCGCGCCCACGCTCGACGTGGCGCTGGAGCCGCTGCTCGACCGGCCGTTGGTCGAGCTGTCGCCGATCGAGCACGCGGTGCTGTGGATCGGGGCCTACGAGCTGCAGCACTGCCTCGACGTGCCTTGGCGCGTGGTGCTCAACGAGTGCATCGAGCTGGCCAAATCTTTTGGCGGCACCGACGGCCACAAATACGTGAATGGCGTGCTCAACCAGCTGGCGCCGCAGTGGCGCAGCGCCGAGGTGCAGCGCGACGCCGCCCGCCCCAACCGCAGCCCCCCACCGGCGCCTGTGCGCCCGCTGCCGGCGCCATCTGCCTGAAGCCGCACAGCCATGTCTCAACCCTTTCACTGGCCGGTGCGCGTCTATTGGGAAGACACCGACGCCGGCGGCATCGTTTTTTACGCCAATTACCTCAAGTTTTTCGAGCGCGCCCGCACCGAGTGGTTGCGCAGCCTCGGGCTGGAGCAGCAGCGCCTGCGCGAGCAGACCGGGGGCGTGTTCGTGGTCAGCGAGACCGCGCTGCGCTACCAGCGCCCGGCGCGGCTCGACGATTTGTTGCAAGTGAGTGCGCGCGTCACGGAACTCGGGCGCGCCGCCCTGACACTTCACCAAGAGGCGCGCCTGTGGCCGCCGCAGCCCAGCCAGGCCGCCGCCCCGCATGAGCCCACGGTGGCCGAGCTGCTGTGCGAGGCCACCATCCGCATTGGCTGGGTCGATGCCGCCACGCTCAGACCGCTGCGGCTGCCGCCGGCCTTGGTCCATTTGCTGAATCAATCATGAAACCGGATTTTTCCGTCATCCAACTGATGCTCGAAGCCACCTGGGTGGTGCAGGCGGTGGTGCTGTTGCTCATCCTGGCCTCGATCCTGAGCTGGGCGGCGATTTTTCGCAAAGGTCTGCTGCTGCGCCGCGTGCAACGCCAAAGCGACGAGTTCGAGCGCGATTTCTGGTCTGGCGGCCAGCTCAACGAGCTCTACCAAGCGGCGCTGCAACGCGCTGCCGATGCCAGCCCGACCGAGCGCATCTTTGCCAGCGGCATGCGCGAGTTCCACAAGCTGCGCGACCGCCGCGTCAGCCAGCCCGACGCGCTGCTCGACGGCGCCCGCCGCGCCATGCGCGCCAGCCTGCAGCGCGAGGTCGATGCGCTCGAGGCCAATATGTCGTTCTTGGGCTCGGTGGGCTCGGTGGCGCCTTACGTGGGTTTGTTTGGCACCGTCTGGGGCATCATGCACGCCTTCACCGGCATCGGTGCCATGGCGCAAGTCACGTTGGCAGTGGTCGCGCCCGGCATCGCCGAAGCGCTGGTGGCCACCGCTATCAGCCTGTTTGCCGCCATCCCCGCCGTGGTGGCCTACAACCGCTTCGCGCACGACATCGACCGCGCCGCCAACCGCATGGAGAGCTTCATCGACGAGTTCTCCAACATCTTGCAGCGCAACGTCGCCGCCCAAGGCCAACCGGGCGCGTCGGTGCCGGTGGCCCCGGCGGTCG
Organism: Serpentinimonas sp. SSL01; assembly: GCF_056323735.1. Taxonomy (NCBI): domain Bacteria; kingdom Pseudomonadati; phylum Pseudomonadota; class Betaproteobacteria; order Burkholderiales; family Comamonadaceae; genus Serpentinimonas; species Serpentinimonas sp. SSL01. The sequence goes on along the minus strand of NZ_CM150487.1, from coordinate 1,560,911 downwards.
GGCGCTGAGCACACGGAGCACCGCGCACCATGCCCGCCGTTGCCGCCCGTGGCCGAGGCCGCCGCACCATGAGCCAGATCAACATGGTGCCGTTCATCGACGTGATGCTGGTGTTGCTGATCATTTTTATGGTGACGGCCACGCTGATCGTTCCCGGCCAAATCGAGCTGCCCGGCGTCGGCCAAGCGGCGCGCCAGCCCGAGCGCTTCATCCACGTGGTGATCGACGCGCAAGGTCAGATCGAGTTGCGCGACAGCACCGCCACCGGCCCAGCGCAGGCGCTGACGCTGGAGCAGCTGCCGGCCCGGGTGCTGGCCCTGCAAGCCGCTGCCGCCACTGCGCCCGCTGATGCGGCGGATGCGGCCACAGCACCCGCACCCGCAGCGGCACCGGTGATCATCAGCGCCGACCGCAGCCTGCGCTACGAAACGGTGATTGAGGCCATGGACGCGCTGCAGCGCGCCGGGGTGGCGCGCATCGGGCTGGCCGTACAAGAAGCCACGCCCTGAACACCGCCCCTGAAAACCCCCTGAGCACAGCCTGACCGCGCGGGATGCACGCAACCCCACCCGACCTCAACCCCCCGGCCCCCGGCCGCTGGCGCTTGCCGCTGGCGCTGGCGCTGGCGATACACGCGCTGCTGCTGCTTGCCTTGAGCGCCAGCGTGAGCTGGCAGCAAGAGCCCAGCGTGCAGGCGGTGCAGGCCGAGCTGTGGGCGCAGCTGCCGCAGTTGCCCCAAGCGGCTGTGGCGCCAGCCGCGCCAGTGCCTGTGGCCCCGCCCGCGCTCGAGCCACCGGTTGCGCCACCGCCACCTCTGCCGCCCGCGCCTGCACCCACGCCGCCCCAGGTTCGTGTACCGGCCCCGGCGCCTGCGCCCAACCCGGCAGCCATCGCACTCGAGCAGCAGCGCGAGCGCGAGCGGCTCGAGCAGCGCCAGCAACAACAACGCGCCGCCGAGCAAGCGCGCCAGCAGCGCGAACTAGAAGCCCAGCTCGAGGCCGAGCGCCAGCGCAACATCGAGCGCATCATGGGCCGGGCGGCGACTGCGGCGCCGGCTGCGCCCGCTGCACCCGGTACAGCCACCGTTGCAGCCGGCCCCTCACCCGGCTACGCCAACCGCTTGGCGGCGGCGATACGGCCGAACATCGTTTTCACCGATATCCTCAGCGCCAATCCGCGCGCTGAGGTCGAGTTGCGCGCGCTGCCCGATGGCACCATCCTGAGCGCCCGCTTGCTGCAATCGAGCGGCCATGCCGGCTGGGATGCGGCGGTGTTGCGGGCGATCGAACGCACGGGGCGCCTGCCCCGCGACGTCGATGGCCGCGTGCCTAGCGTGCTCATCTTGGGCTTTAGGCCGCAAGACTGAGGGTCTGGGCGCAACGATGTTATGGGGGTGGGCTCGTATCGGCCAAACCGTGGCGCTGCATCCAGTAACGCAGCTTGGCCAAGGTCCAGCCGAGCTGGCGCGCGGTGCGCGACTGGTTCCAGCGGTGCTGGTTCAGCCAAGCCTGCAGTTGCTCGCGGGTGGGGGCGTGTTCGTCGGGGCTTTCTGCGGGTGCTGCAGCCGCCGCAGTTGCCGTGTGTAAGGCGCTGGGTGGCGGCGTCCCGACGGCCTCGACCTCTAGCACGGGGCCGGGGTGCAGCGCCAGCGCGCGCTCGAGCAGATTTTCCAGTTCGCGCACGTTGCCAGGGAACGGGTGGCGGGCCAGGCGCGCCAACGCCGCTGCGCTGAGCACCGGGGTGCTGTGGTGGCCGCTGCGTTCGCTCAGGCGCTGCAGCAGCGCGGCGGCCAGTTCGGGCAGGTCGGCAAGGCGCTCGCGCAATGGCGGCAGGTGCAGGTCGATGACGTTGAGGCGGTAATACAGGTCTTGCCGGAAGCGCCCTTCGCGCACGGCCACCGCCAGGTCGAGGTGGGTGGCGCTGACCAGCCGCACATCGGTGGCTTCGTCGTCGGTGGCGCCCAGGCTGCGCACGCGCCGCTCTTGCACCGCGCGCAGCAGCTTGACCTGCATGGCCAGCGGCAGATCGCCGATTTCATCCAAAAACAAGGTGCCGCCTGCTGCCGCCTGAAAGTAGCCCTCGCGGTGCGCGTTGGCGCCGGTGTAGGCGCCTTTGCGCACGCCAAAGAATTCGGCTTCGAGCAGGGTGTCGGGGATGGCGCCGCAGTTGACGGCGACGAAGGGCCCGCCAGCGCGGTGGCTGCAGCGGTGCAGCGCGCGCGCCACCAGCTCTTTGCCAGTGCCCGATTCGCCCAGCACCAGCACCGGCGCCATGCTGCGCGCCACCCGCTGCACGCGCTCGCGCAGCGCACACATGGCGGGGCTGGAGCCTACCAGCGGTGCCAGGTCGGGGTCGGTCGGCTCCGATTTTTCGCCCTGGTCGTCACTTGGCCCAGCAGCGGGAGCCGGGCTGGGCCGGGGTTCGTCAGTCGCAGGCTCTGATTCCTCACCCCGGCCCAGCCCGGCCCCCGCTGCAGGCTGGGGCACGGCGGCGTTGCAGGGCGGCAGCGCGGCTTGCAGGGCGTTGGCCACGGCGGCGCGCAACTGCGCCGGCTCGACCGGCTTGGTCAGGTAGTCGAAGGCGCCGGCTTTGAGCGCTTGCACCGCGTTCTCGGCCGAGCCGTAGGCGGTGACGACGATGGTTTTTTCTGCGCGCCCCGCTTGGGCCAGTTCGCGCACCAGCTCCAGCCCCAAGCCATCGGGCAGGCGCATGTCGGTGATCAGGGCATCGAAGCGCTGTGTGGCCAGCAGCGCGCGCGCCTGTGCCAGATCGCTGGCCGCGGCGACCCGGTGCCCGCTTTTGCTCAGCGTCAGCTCGTAGAGCGTGAGCAAATCGGGCTCGTCGTCGACCACGAGCAAACTGGGTCCAGAGGCGGTGGCAGGCATGGTAAGGCGAATGGTGTGCGTTTGTCAGCGGATGGCTACTGGGGGATCGGCGCGCTGGAGGGGTTGGGCGGCACAGGCCAGCGCAGCACAAAGCGGTGTCCGCCACTGCCTAGGCGTGTCTGCTGCTGGTAGTCTAGCTGCGTGCGGTACAACTGGCACAACTGGCGCGCCAAATACAAACCCAGCCCGCTGGAGCGGCTGTGCGAGGAGTTGAAGGGCTCGAACAGGTGCTGCTCAACTTCATCGGGCATGGGCGGGCCGGCATTCCACACCTCGAGCCAGATCGCATCGGGGGTATGGTGGCTGCTCACTTGGAGCGCCGGGCCGCCCGGGGGCGCGTGGCGGTGCGCGTTGTCGAGCAAATTGACCACCACCCGGCGCAGGTGCTCGGCTTCAAAATGCACCTCGGCCAAGGGCGCGCCCGGCTGCCAGTTTAAGCTGCAGTGTGGGTTGACGGTTTGCCAGTCGGTCACGATGGCGGCTGTCTCGGCATCGAGTGGCAGCAGCGGCAGCGCCCAGTCTGAGCGCGGCGGCAGCTTGGCCAGCTCCAGAATGTCATCGACGGTGCGGCTCAGGCGTTTGGCGTTGTGCCCGATCATCAGGCTCAGGCGTTGCTGCGCCGGCTGCAGGGCTTCTTCGGCCAGCAGCGCGTTGGCTTGGCTGATGGCGGCCAGCGGGTTGCGGATTTCGTGCGCCACCGCCGCCGACACCCGGCCCATGGCCGCGAGCTTTTCGGTGCGGATGCGGGCCTCGATGTCGCGCAGGCTTTCCATAAATATGACGCAGGTGGGCTGCGCTGGGCTGCCCGGCGCCGGCCAGTTGAGGTGGGCGCGCAGCTGCACCTGCAGGGGCTCCCCGCTTGGCCTCGGTAGGCGCATGGTGCAGCTCGTGTGGCTGCCCTGTAAAAGCAGGGCGCGGGCCCAACTCGACAGCAAGGGCCAAGCCGGCAGGGTGGGCAAAAGCGGGTAGGGTGGCTGCTCGCCGGCCGCGCCCAGCATGGCGCAAGCGGCCGGGTTGGCGTGCCAGATCTGGCCGCGCGCATCGATCACCAGCACGCCCTCGCTCAGTCCGGTGGCGATGATCTGGTTCACCTGCGCCTGCGCGTCGGCCATGGCGCGGTGGCTGCTGGCTTGGGCTTGCTCGCGCCCCAAGCGCTGCGCCAGCTGGTGCACCAGCAGTGCCACCAAGAACAAGCCCGCGCCGCTGATGGCGCCTTGGGCATAGGTGGCGGCGTGCTGCGGCCGCAGCAGCTCTCCGGCCACGGCATCGAACAACAACACCAGGGTGGCAAAGGCCGCGCTGCCCAGTGCCAGCCGCAGCGGCCCGAGCACCGCCGCGAGCAACACCGGCAGCACAAACAGCGGCATGTAGTTCACGCTGCCGCCGTGTGTCCATTGCAGCAGGCCAAAAAAAGCCAGATCGACCCACAGGGTCAGCAGCCAGCCCGGGGCCCAGAACGAATCGGCTTGGGCCGGGTGGCTCCAGCGCAGCACGGCAGCGGTAGAAACGAGGTAGGCTGCGCACAGCAGCAGCAGCCACAGCGGCGCCTGGCCCTGGGCTTGGGCCCAAGCCAGCCAAGCCAGCAATCCGAGGGCCACCAGCAGCCGCGCCGCCATGAAGTAACGCCACAGCCGGGCACTCGATTCGGTCGTGGTCTCGAAGTTGAACGCGCTGGGCACAGGCGGTTCAGGGGCCGGCACAAACCAGGTCGGGGCAAAACCCGTAGCGTCAGCCGCCGCGCTGGCTTTAGCCTTCGACGCGCTGGCGGTGTTCGTGGTCACAGTAGTGCCCCAGCGCCCCTGGGGTGGCCTCGCTCAGCGGCAGGTGCAGGCCGCAGTGGTGGCACTGCACCATCTGGACCGGGGCGGCCAGAGTCTGTTCCTGCTGTTTGCGTGCCGCCGCTTGCGCCTGCGCCGCCTGGTGTTGCTCACGCTCGCGCAGGCGCTGGCGCCGCTTGTGGCGCCAGATGAAAAACGCCAGCACCAGCACCAGCGCGACCAAGGCGTACTTCATACCGGCACCCGCTGCAACAGCACTTCGAGCACGAAGCGCGAACCCACATAGCCCAGCAGCAGCAGGCCCGCTGCCAGGTAGAGCATGCGCGCCGCACGCCAACCCCGCCAGCCGTAGCGCCAGCGCCCCAGCAGCAGCACCCCCAGCACAACCCAGGATAGCAGGGTAAAAACGGTCTTGTGCGTCCAAGCCCAGCCGCTGGCGTGCAGCAGCCACGAGAAATAAACCCCGGCAAACAAGGTGAGGGTGAGCAACGCAAAGGCGGCACCGACGAAGCGAAAGGTGATGCGCTCAAGCATCAGCAGCGGCAGGGCCTGGTTGGAGGGCTGGCCGCTGCGCATCTGCTGCTCGCTGCGTTGCATCATCCAGGCGTGTGCCACCGCCACGCCCAGCAAACCGTAAGAGGCCACACCAAAGGCCCAGTGCAGCGGCAGCCAGCCCGAGAGCAGGGCAGGGTAAGTCTGCCCCGGAAACAGCAGCGCCAGCAACACCGCTGGGGCGCCCAGGCCGGCCAAAGTCCAGCGCGTGGCCAGTTGCGGGTAGAGCCGGGTTTCGATTGCATACACCGTGAGCACCAGCCAAGCCGTGACCGACAGCGTGGTGGCAAAGCCAAAGCGCGCCGGTGTGACGGCGAGCGCCGCCAGCAGCGCCAGCCCATGCAGCAACCACACCGCCAGCATCAGGCCGCTGGTGGGTCCACGCCCGAGCCGCTGCGAGCCCCAGGCCAGCACGAGGTAGCCCAGCGCCGCACCCACCGCGGGCGCAGTGCTCCACCAAGGGCTTGTGGCGAGTATCATGCTCGGAGTTTAAACCCAGCCCACGATTGCCCGCATGGCCTCAGCCCTTACCGAAAAACTCTCACGCCTGGTCAAAGAGCTGCGCGGCCAGGCGCGCATCACCGAAGACAACGTTGCCGACATGCTGCGCGAGGTGCGGCTGGCGCTGCTCGAGGCCGACGTGGCCCTGCCGGTGGTGCGCGACTTCATCGCCCGCGTCAAGGCCAAAGCGCTGGGCGCCGAGGTGGTGGGTTCGCTCACGCCGGGGCAGGCGCTGGTGGGCATCATCCACAAAGAACTCGCGGCCACCATGGGCGCCGATACGGCCGGCGAGCTCAATCTGGCGGCGCAACCGCCGGCGGTGGTGCTCATGGCCGGTTTGCAAGGCGCGGGCAAGACCACCAGCACCGCCAAGCTGGCGCGCCACCTGATCGAGCGGCGCAAAAAGAAAGTGCTCACGGTCTCGGGCGACGTCTATCGCCCCGCCGCCATCGAGCAGCTCAAGACCGTGACGGCGCAGGCCGGCGCCGAGTGGTTCCCGAGCACGCCCGAGCAGAAACCGCTCGACATCGCCCTTGCCGCGCTCGACTACGCGCGCAAACACCACTTTGATGTGCTGCTGGTTGACACCGCCGGCCGGCTAGCCATCGACGCCGTCTTGATGGCCGAAATCCAGGCCCTGCACGCCGCGCTCAAACCCATCGAAACCCTGTTTGTGGTCGATGCCATGCAGGGCCAAGACGCGGTCAACACCGCGCGCGCCTTCAAGGAGGCGCTGCCGCTCACCGGCATCGTGCTCACCAAGCTCGATGGCGACGCCCGCGGTGGCGCGGCGCTGTCGGTGCGCGCCGTGACCGGGGTGCCAATCAAGTTTGCCGGCGTGAGCGAAAAGCTCGACGGCCTCGAGGCCTTCGACGCCGAGCGCCACGCCGGCCGCATTTTGGGCATGGGCGACATCGTGGCGCTGGTCGAGCAGGTCACGGCCGGGGTCGATGTGGCGCAGGCGCAGGCCTTTGCCGCCAAGGTCAAGAGCGGCGCCAGCTTCACGCTCGAAGATTTTCTGGAGCAGATCCGGCAGATGAAAAAAATGGGCGGCCTGGCGGGCCTGATTGACAAACTGCCCAGCCAGCTCTCGGCCAAAGCCGGTGTCGCCGACATGGACCGGGCCGACAAAGAGGTGCGGCGCAAAGAAGGCATCATCTGCAGCATGACAGCGGCAGAACGGCGCAAGCCCGAACTCATCAAAGCCACACGCAAGCGCCGCATCGCCGCCGGGGCCGGGGTGCAGGTGCAGGAAGTGAACCGGCTGCTCAAGGAGTTCGAGCAGATGCAGGGCATGATGAAAAAAATGAAAGGCGGCGGCCTGATGAAGATGATGAAGCAGTTGGGCGGCATGGGCGGCGGCGGGCTGGGCGGCATGGGCCTGCCCAAGTTTCCGGGGCAGCGCGGCTAGGCGGCACCACCACAGGAGCGGCTTTGGATCCCAATCTGGCGGCAACGATGGCAGGCAGCGGCTGGGGCGCGCTGTTGTGGGCCGAGGCGCTGCTGGGCGCGCTGGCCTTGGCGCTGGCGCTGGCCATGCGGCCTTGGCGGCTGCTCGCCGGCGGGGCGCTGATCTCGCCCGTGCTGGGCACCTTGGCCTTGCTGCCGGCCTTGTGGCTGGTGCCGCAGCACCTGCCGGTCGGGCTGCCGGTGCAGTTTTCTGGCGCCTGCCTGGTGCTTTTGATGCTGGGCTGGCCGCTGGCTGTGCCGGTGCTGGCGCTGGTGGGGGTGCTGGTATGGCTGCTGGGCGACGCTGGCGCAGCCAGTGCGCTGTCGCAGTGGTTCTGGATGGGGCTGGTGCCGGCGACGCTGGCGTTTTTCATCGGTGCCGCCATCCGGCACTGGCTGCCGCCACACATCTTCATCTACACCTTGGGGCGCGGTTTTTTGGGCACGGCGCTGGCGGTGTTCGTGGCCGGGGTGCTGTTTGAGCTCGCACACACCATGACCGGTTCGCACGATTTTGTGCAAGCCGTGGTGGCGCGCTGGCTCATGGCCTGGGGAGACGCCTTTATCACCGGCATGCTGGTGGCGGTGTTTGTGGCCTTCGCGCCGCAGTGGCTGGCCACGTGGTCGGATGCGCGCTATTTGCATCCCCCAAGCAACAACAAGCCCTAGATTCCCTGCCTGCCCCTTCGAGGACGCCCGCCATGAACCCCTCTTTGCTCTCGCAGCGCTTGCTGGCCCTGTTTGCGGCCGCTGCGCTGGTGTTCAACTTTCCGCTCATCGCCTTGTGGGACAGCAGCGTCAAGTGGTGGGGCATTCCGCTGTTTGCGCTGGCCATGTTCACGCTCTGGGCGCTGCTGATCGCGCTGCTGGCCTGGCTGGTCGAGCGCAGCCCCGACTAGGCTGCATCCCCTCAGCCACACGCCAGCCCAAGCGCCCGCCGCCCCACCCAGCCCCAGAGCCCAGGCCCCGCCCACCTCCTAAAAACTGGCCCCACGCCCCATGTCGCCCCTGCTGGTCATCGCGGTTGCCACGGCGTATATGCTGCTGCTGTTTGCGCTCGCTTTTTACGGCGACCGGCGCGCGGCCCAGGGGCGCTCCTTGGTCGGCAGTGCCTGGGTCTATGCGCTGTCGCTCGCGGTCTATTGCACCGCTTGGACCTACTTTGGCAGCATCGGCCGCGCCGCCACCGATGGCCTGTGGTTTTTGCCCATTTATCTGGGGCCGACGCTGGCCATGATCTTGGGTTGGGTGGTGGTGCGCAAGATGATCCGCATCGCCAAGACCTACCGCATCAGTTCGATCGCCGATTTCATCTCGAGCCGCTACGGCAAAAGCCCGGGGCTGGCGGCGGTGGTCACGCTCATCATGGTGGTCGGCATCGTGCCCTACATCGCCTTGCAGCTCAAGGGCATTTCGATCGCCTACGGGGTGCTGACGACGCCGCTGGGCCAGCCCCTGCCCGAGCCGCAGCTCTGGTGGCTCGACGGCACCTTTTACCTGGCGCTGGCGCTGGCCGGTTTTACCATCGTCTTTGGTGCGCGCCAGCTCGACAGCAGCGAGCGCCACGAGGGCTTGGTGGCGGCGATTGCGCTCGAGTCGCTGGTCAAGCTGCTGGCCTTCGTGGCCGTGGGCCTGTTCGTGAGCTTCGTGCTCTTTGACGGCGTGGGCGACATCTTTGCCCGCGCCGCCGCCGTACCCGAAATGGCTGGGTTGTTGGAGCTGGGCGATGTGGGCGATTTTGCCTACGCCCAGTGGTTTACGCTCACGCTGCTGGCGCTGCTGTCGGTGTTGTTGCTGCCGCGCCAGTTTCAGGTCATGGTGGTGGAAAACGTCGATGAGCGCCACCTCAAGCGCGCGGTCTGGGTGTTTCCGCTCTACCTGTTGCTCATCAACCTGTTTGTGCTGCCCATCGCCTTGGGCGGCATGCTCTACTTTGGCCCCCAGCCCGGCATGGCGGTGCACCCCGAGACCTTTGTGCTCGCGCTGCCGCTGGCCGAGGGCTGGCTGTGGCTGGTGCTGCTGGCTTTCATCGGCGGATTTTCGGCGGCCACCGGCATGGTGATCGTCGATGGCATTGCGGTCTCGACCATGATCAGCAACAACCTGGCCGCGCCGCTGCTGCTGCGGCTGCAGGCGCGCCTGGGGCTGGCGCTGGACTTCAAGCGTTGGCTGCTCAACATCCGGCGCGGCGCGATCGTGGGGATTTTGCTGCTGGGCTACCTCTACTTCTACCTCGCCGGCGACGCCTACGCGCTCATGGGCATCGGGCTGATCAGCTTTGCCGCCGTGGCCCAGTTTGCCCCGGCGCTGTTTGGCGGCATGTACTGGAAGGGCGGCACCCGGCACGGCGCGCTGGCCGGCTTGCTGCTCGGCTTTGGGCTCTGGTGCTACACGCTGATGCTGCCATCGCTGGCCAAATCGGGCTGGCTCGACGACGGCTTTTTGCTCCACGGCCCGTGGGGGCTGGCCTGGCTCAAGCCCGAAGCGCTGTTTGGCCTGAGCGGGCTGGACCACCTCACACACGCGGTGTTCTGGAGCCTGCTGGCCAATGTGGGCGCGTATGTGCTGGTCTCGCTCTGGCGCAGCCCGTCGGCGCAAGAGACCAGCCAGGCGTTGCTGTTTGTCGATGTGTTCGAGCGCACCGCCAGCACCCAGCCGGTGTTCTGGCGCGGGCAGGCGCGGCTGGCCGATTTGCTGGCGCTGCTGGAGCGCATTTTGGGCCCCGAGCGCGCCGGCAGCGGCTTGGCCGAGTACGCGCAGCAGCGCGGCGTGGCCCGCATCGAGCAGTTGCCCGCCGATGCGCTGCTGGTGCAGCAAGTGGAAACCCTGCTCGCCGGCGCCATCGGCAGCGCCTCGGCGCACGCCATGGTGGCTTCGGTGGTGCAGGCCGAAGCGCTCGAGGTGGCCGACGTGCTTGACATCTTGGACGAATCCAACCGGCTGCGCCTGCACTCGCAGGAGCTGGAGCAAAAATCGCGTTCGCTCGAGCGCGCCACCGCCGAGCTGCGCGCCGCCAACGAACAGCTGCAGGGGCTGGACCGGATGAAGGACGAGTTCATGTCGGCCGTCACGCACGAGCTGCGCACGCCCCTGACCGCGATCCGCACCCTGTCGGAGCTGATGCGCGACGACCCCGAGCTCGCGCCCGAGCAGCGCCAGCAGTTCATCGGCATCATCGTGGCCGAGACCGAGCGCCTGAGCCGCTTGGTCAACCAGGTGCTCGACATGGCCAAGATCGAAGCCGGCCACGCCGACTGGCAGCACTGCGCCGTGGAGCTGGCGCCGCTGCTGCGCCAGTCGTGCCAGACCACGGCCGAGCTGCTGCGCGACAAGGGCATCGAACTGTTGCTGGAGCTGCCCGAAGCGGGCGAGCCGCCGCTGTGGGTGCAGGCCGACCCGGATCGGCTGACGCAAGTCATGCTCAACCTGATCAGCAACGCGGCCAAGTTCGTGCCCACACCCGGCGGGCGCATCGTGGTGCGGCTGGAGCCGCGCGGCAACATGGCGGTGGTCACGGTGCAAGACAACGGCCCCGGCGTGCCGCTAGACGACCAGCAGCGCGTGTTCGAGCGCTTTCGCCAAGGCAGCGACGGCCAGGGGCGGTTGCGCGGCACTGGGCTGGGGCTGCCGATCAGCCGCCAGATCATCGAACACTGCGGCGGCCGCTTGTGGCTGCGCAGCACGCCGGGGCAGGGGGCGTGTTTTGGCTTCGATTTGCCGCTGCGCCCGAGCTGAAGCGGCAGCGCGGCCGGCGGCCACAGGCTGGCGCGGCTATGGGGTGTGTGCAAAGCGCGCGCGTGCAAACCAACTGCAAAACCGCCCGTTTCGGCGGCACAATCGGCTTGAGGAGACTAAAACCATGGCGCACACCCTGTTGCTCGTCGACGATGAGCCCAACATTCTGATTTCACTCGAATTTCTGATGAAACGCGAGGGCTACCAGGTGCTGCTGGCGCGCGACGGCGTCGAGGCGCTGGAGCTGTTGGCGCAGCATCGGCCCGACCTGATTTTGCTCGACGTGATGATGCCGCGCAAAAACGGCTTCGAAGTCTGCCAAGAGCTGCGCGCCAACGACGCCTTCAAATCCATCCGCATCCTCATGCTCACCGCCAAGGGCCGCGACACCGACGTGGCCAAAGGGCTGGCGCTGGGGGCCGACGCCTACATGACCAAACCCTTTTCCACCCGCGAGCTGGTGGAAAAAGTGCGCTCCCTGCTGCCGGCGGCTTGACCATGGCCAGCCACAAACCGACCGACAAGCGCCTGTGGTGGCTGCTGGGCGTGGCAGCGGCCGTTTCGGTGCTCTGGCTGCTGTTTACGCTCTGGCTCATCGGCGCCAGCCTCGAGGCCGACGAGCGCGCCACGGTCTGGGCGCTGGTGGGCGAGCGCCTGCTGCTGGTCTGCCTGACTTGGGGCGCTGGCATGGGTGTGATCGCTTGGGGCCTCAAGCGCTGGTTCGAGCACTGGATCACGCCCTCGGTGCAGCTGGCCGAAGAAGCTCAGGTGCTGCTGCGCACCGACGTGGTGCGCGAGCTGCGCCCCAAGGGCAACATCGAGACCAAGGAGCTGGCCAAGCTGTTCAATCAACTGGTGGCGCAGCGCGAGGAGTTGCGCCACCAGATGCAGGCCAAGGTGCGCGCCGCCGCGCACGACATCGAACAGGAAAAATCGCGGCTGGCCGCGCTCATGTCCGAGCTCACCCAAAGCGTGGTGGTGTGCAACCTCGACGGCCGCATCCTGCTCTACAACCAGCGCGCCCGGATGCAGTTTCGCGCCCTCTCGCCCACACCGCAACTGGCCGGCGGCGCCGAGCTCATCGGCTTGGGGCGCTCGATCTACGCCGTGTTCGACCGCAAACTGGTGGCGCACGCGCTCGAGAGCGTGCAGCAGCGCCTGCAGCGCGGGGCCGCGCAGCCCACGGCGCAGTTCGTCACCAGCACCCGCGCCGGCCAGTTGCTGCGTGTGCAGATGACGCCGGTGCGCAGCGCCCCAGCCGATGATGCCGGGGCCGACGCCAGCGGCTTCTCGCCCAGCCAACTGGCGCAACCGCTGCGCTTGGCCGGTTTCGTGCTCATGCTCGACAACATCACGCGCGAGTTCGAGGCCGAGGCCGTGCGCGAGCGCCTGGTGCTGGGCCTGACCGAGGGCAGCCGCGCGGCGCTGGCCAATATGCGCGCGGCGGTGGAGATGCTCGACTACCCCGACCTCGAACCGGCGCTGCGCGAGCGCTTTCTGACCGTGGTGCGCGACGAGGTGCAAGCCTTAAGCGCGCGCGTGCAGCGCAGCAGCAGCGAGGCGGCCGCGGTCTTTCAGAGCCGCTGGCCGCTCGAAGACATGCTCGGCAGCGACTTGCTCAGCGCCGCCGGGCGGCGCATCGAAGAAACGCTGGGCATCGCGCTCAACCAGAGCGAGGCCGACCCGAACCTGTGGCTGCGCATCGAGAGCTTCTCGATCATGCAGGCGCTGCTGTTTTTGGCGGCGCGCCTGCGCGACGAATTCGCCATCCGCCACTTCAGCCTGCGCCTGCGCCCCTCGAGCCAAGGGGCCGACAAGGCCGAGCTGGACCTGATCTGGAGCGGCGCCACGCTGAGCACCGAGACCGTGATGAGCTGGGAGATCGACCCGATGCGCATCGGCGCCGAGGCCAGCGCGCTGTCGGTGCGCGAGGTGGTCGATCGCCATGGCGGCGCCTTCTGGCTGGAGCGCGACCGCGCCAGCAACCAAGCGTGGTTCAGGTTTTTGCTGCCCACCGCAGCGGCCCAAGAGCAGCTCGACGGCGCCAATTTCGTGCGCAGCGACAGCCGGCCCGAGTTCTACGATTTCGACCTCTTTCGCGTCAGCCCGCGCAGCCAGGCGCTCGACGACGTGCCGCTGGCCGATCTGTCGTTCACCGTGTTCGACACCGAAACCACCGGCCTCAACCCGGCCGAGGGCGACGAGATCATCCAGATCGGCGCGGTGCGCGTGCTCAACGGCAAGCTGCTCAGGCACGAATGCATAGACCAACTGGTGGACCCGCGGCGCGAGATACCACCGGCATCCATCCCCATCCACGGCATCAGCCCCGACATGGTGCTGGGCCAGCCCGACATTTTTGCCGTGCTGCCGGCCTTTCACGCCTTTGCCTACGACACCGTGCTGGTGGCGCACAACGCCGCCTTCGACATGCGCTTTTTGCAGCTCAAAGAGCAGCCTAGCGGGCTGGTGTTCGACCACCCGGTGCTCGATACGCTGCTGCTTTCGGCCGTGGTGCACCCGGGGCAAGACACGCACCGACTCGAGGCCATCGCCGAGCGCTTTGGCGTGACCGTGATCGGGCGCCACACCGCGCTGGGCGACGCCATCGTAACGGCCGAAATCTTTGTGCGCCTGCTCCCACTGCTGGCCGAAAAAGGCATTCACACCCTAGGCCAGGCGCGCGCGGCGGCGCAGCAAACCTTCTATGCGCGCATCAAGTACTGAAACGGTGGCGTCCGACACTTGGCCCCCAAGTTGGCAGACGGCCGATGCGCCTTGGCCGGCCGGCGTGCTGGCCGGCATCACCGAGCGCTCGGGCGGCGTGTCGGCCGCGCCGTGGGACCGCTTCAACCTAGGCGACCACGTGGGCGACGCGCCCGCGCACGTGCACGCCAACCGCCAGCGCCTGGCCGCTGCCATCGGCTTGCGCCCGGTGTTTATGCGCCAAGTGCACGGCAGCGCGGTGCTGCACCTGCAGCACGACACCCCAGATGGCCTCACGGCCGACGCCTGCTGGACCGAGCAGCCGGGCCTGGCCTGCACCGTGCTGGTGGCCGACTGCCTGCCGCTGCTGCTGGCCACGGCCGATGGCGCCAGCGTGGCGGCGGTGCATGCCGGCTGGCGCGGTTTGGCTGGTGGTGGGGCGGATGGGGCGCATGGGGCGCAAGGGCAGGGCGTGCTGGAGGCCCTGTGTGCAGCTTGGCCGGCGGCGCAGCACCCAGAGCAGCGCGCTCAGATCGTGGTCTGGCTGGGACCGTGCATCGGGCCGCAGCGCTTCGAGGTCGGGCCTGAGGTGCGGCAGGCTTTTGTGGCGCACGACCCGGCCGCCGCCGCCTGCTTTGCCCCCCTGCCGCAGACGCCCAAATACCTGGCCGACTTGCCCGCCTTGGCGCGCCAGCGCTTGGCCGCGCTGGGTTTTGAGCGCGTCGCTGGCAACGACGGCAGCGCCCCGTGGTGCACCGCCAGCCAGAGTTCACGGTTCTTTTCGCACCGGCGCGATGGGGCTGTGCTCGGCGCCAGTGGGCGCATGGCGGCCTGCATCGGCCTGCGGGCTTGAGTCTGGCTCAGGGCTTGGGTCTGTAGCGTCTTCAAGGCTTGGGTTAGGGCTGCTGGGCTCGGGCGGCGGGACTGCGCCAGGCTCAGTCTGGCGCGAGTCGGATGTGGATGTTGCAGAGGTTTCAGCCGCCGAGCGCGCTTTGCGCCGCAACTTGCCCGTCATCAGGTAAACCATGAGGGCCAATGGCAGCAAACCGTAAAAAAACAGCGTCATAATGGCTGCAAGCACAGAACCCGTGGGGCTCGTGGCCACCGAAGCCGCCATCAGCACCACCACATAGAGCCAGGCGATGACGATTACGTACAGAAACAACATGAAGATTCCGGAAGGGTTGGGGTTCGAGGCAGGCCTTGCAACGCCGACTGTAGCGCCAAGCGGCTTGGCACCTGCGCTCGCAGCCCAACGGATCGAATCCAGGAGCACCACATGAGCAACCCCCAAAACCCGTGGCTTCAAACCGCGCAGCAGTTGCAGCAGTCGGCACTGCAGTATTGGGGTCAGCTGCTGCAGGCCAGCCCGTCCGCCGCCACTCCGGTGCCTGGAGCGGCCCCGAATGCAACCCCCTTTGCAGCGCCTTTCGCCGCCCCCTTTGCCCCTGCGGGCGGGGTCGATCTGAGCGAAATGCTCGCCCAAGTGGCGGGGCACCCGGTGCAGATCGAACCCACACGGTTGCTGCAAATCCAGAGCGATTACCTCAAAGACCTGGCGCAACTCTGGAGCCAAGGCCTGCAGGTCAAACCGCCACAAGACAAACGCTTTGCCGCGCCCGCTTGGAGCAGCAACCCGCTGTCAGCCTACGCGGCCGCGGCCTACCAGCTCAACGCCCGCACCCTGATGGCGCTGGCCGATGCGGTGCAGGCCGACGCCAAAACGCGCGCGCGCATCCAGTTTGCGGTGTTGCAGTGGATCGAAGCCAGCGCTCCGAGCAACTTTCTGGCCTTCAACGCCGAGGCGCAGCAAAAAGCCCTCGAAACCCAAGGCGAGAGCCTGAGCAAGGGCATCCAGAACCTGCTGCACGACCTCGAGCAGGGCCACGTTTCGATGACCGACGAGAGCGCCTTTGAAGTCGGCAAAAACGTCGCCACCACCGAGGGCCAGGTGGTGTTTGAAAACGAGCTGTTTCAGCTCATCCAGTACAAGCCCCTGACCGCCAAGGTACACCAGCGCCCGTTCTTGCTGGTGCCACCGTGCATCAACAAGTACTACATCCTCGATCTGCAACCCGGCAACTCGCTGGTGCGCTATGCCGTGGAGCAGGGCATGAGCACCTTTGTGGTGAGCTGGTGCAACCCCGACGCGGCGCTGGCCCACAAGACTTGGGACGACTACATCGAGGCCGCGATCATCAAGGCCATCGAAGTGGTGCGCGAGATCACGCGCGCCGAGCAGATTAACGCGCTCGGCTTTTGCGTCGGTGGCACCATGCTGGGCACGGCGCTGGCGGTGCTGGCGGCGCGCGGCGAAAAGCCGGTGGCCAGCGCCACCTTCCTCACCGCCTTCCTCGACTTCACCGACACCGGCGTGCTCGATGTGTTCATCGACGAAAACTTTGTGCGCCTGCGCGAGCAGCAGTTTGCTCAAGGCGGCCTGCTGCCGGGGCGCGATCTGGCCACCACTTTTAGCTTCCTGCGCCCCACCGATCTGGTCTGGAACTACGTCGTGGGCAACTACCTCAAGGGCGAAACGCCGCCGCCCTTTGATCTGCTGTACTGGAACAGCGACAGCACCAACCTGCCCGGCCCCTATTACGCTTGGTACCTGCGCCACACCTACCTGCAAAACGAGCTTTGCAAGCCCAACGCACTCACCGTCTGCGGCCAGCCCGTCGATCTGGGGCGCATCGACATCCCGGTCTATATCTACGGCTCGCGCGAAGACCACATCGTGCCCATCGGCGGCGCCTACGCCAGCACCCAGCACCTGCCTGGCCCCAAGCGCTTCGTGATGGGGGCCTCGGGCCATATCGCCGGCGTCATCAACCCGGCCAGCAAGGGCAAGCGCAGCCACTGGGTGGGATCCACCGAGCACTTTCCGCCCCGGCTCGATGACTGGCTGGCCAGCGCCACCGAGCGCCCCGGCAGCTGGTGGACGGACTGGGCTGAGTGGCTCAAGGGCCACGCCGGTGAGCTGGTGGCCGCGCCCAAGGGCTACGGCAGCCGCAAATACAAAGCCATCGAGCCGGCTCCGGGCCGCTACGTCAAGGTCAAGGCCTGAGGCCCAAAATTTTTCACTTCAACTGCAACAGGAGAGCAAAAATGCAAGACATCGTCATCGTCGCCGCCGCCCGCACCGCCGTCGGCAAGTTTGGCGGCAGCTTGGCCAAAGTGAGTGCGCCCGAACTCGGCGCCGCCGTGATCAAGGGGCTGTTGCAGCGCACCGGCTTGGCCCCCGAGCAGGTCGGGGAAGTGATTTTGGGCCAGGTGCTGGCAGCGGGCGCGGGCCAAAATCCAGCGCGCCAAGCCATGATCAAAGCCGGTCTGGCCAAAGAAACCCCGGCCATGACCATCAACGCCGTCTGTGGCTCGGGCCTGAAGGCGGTGATGCTGGCGGCGCAAGCCATCGCCACCGGCGACAGCGAGATCGTGATCGCCGGCGGCCAAGAAAACATGAGCGCCAGCCCGCATCTGCTGCCCGCCAGCCGCGACGGCCAGCGCATGGGCGACTGGAAGCTGGTCGATTCGATGATCGTCGATGGCCTGTGGGACGTGTACAACCAGTACCACATGGGCATCACGGCCGAAAACGTGGCCAAGGCGCACGGCATCACGCGCGAGATGCAAGACGCGCTGGCCTTTGGCAGCCAGCAAAAAGCCGCTGCCGCCCAAGACGCCGGCAAGTTCAAGGACGAGATCGTGCCGGTGCTGATCCCGCAGAAAAAAGGCGATGCGCTGGTCTTTGACAGCGATGAATACCTGAATCGCAAGAGCAACCAAGAGGCGCTGGCCGGCCTGCGCCCGGCTTTCGACAAAGCGGGCACCGTCACCGCAGGCAACGCCTCGGGCATCAACGACGGCGCCGCCGCGGTGCTGGTGATGTCGGCGGCCAAGGCGGCGGCGCTGGGCCTGACGCCACTGGCCACCATCCGCAGCTACGCCACCACCGGGCTGGACCCGAGCGTGATGGGCATGGGGCCGGTGTCGGCTTCGCAAAAAGCGCTGGCGCGTGCCGGCTGGGGCGTGGGCGACGTCGATCTGTTCGAGCTCAACGAGGCCTTTGCGGCGCAGGCCTGCGCGGTCAACCTCGGGCTTGGGGTCGATGCGGCCAAGGTCAACGTCAATGGCGGCGCCATCGCCATCGGGCACCCGATCGGGGCCTCGGGCTGCCGCGTGCTGGTCACGCTGCTGCACGAAATGCAGCGCCGCGGCGCCAAAAAAGGCCTGGCCGCGCTGTGCATCGGCGGCGGCATGGGCGTGGCGCTCACCGTCGAGCGCTGAAACGCAATTTTTTTTCCACCCAAACAGAGGGACAACACATGAATCAAAAAATCGCATACGTCACTGGCGGCATGGGCGGCATCGGCACCGCGATCTGCCAGCGCTTGGCCAAGGCGGGCTTCAAGGTCATCGCCGGCTGCGGCCCCACGCGCGACCACCAAAAGTGGATCGACGAGCAAGCCGCGCTGGGCTACACCTTCTACGCCAGCGTGGGCAATGTGGGCGAGTGGGACTCCACCGTCGAGGCCTTCACCAAGGCCAAGGCCGAGCACGGCCCGATCGATGTGCTGGTCAACAACGCCGGCATCACGCGCGACCGCATGTTCCTGAAGATGACCAAAGAAGACTGGGACGCGGTGATCACCACCAACCTCACCTCCATGTTCAACGTCACCAAGCAGGTGGTGCCGGATATGGTCGAGCGCGGCTGGGGCCGCATCATCCAGATTTCGTCGGTCAACGGCGAGAAGGGCCAAGCCGGGCAGACCAACTACTCGGCCGCCAAGGCCGGGATGCACGGCTTCACCATGGCGCTGGCGCAAGAAGTGGCGGCCAAGGGCGTGACGGTCAACACCGTGAGCCCGGGCTACATCGGCACCGACATGGTGCGCGCCATCCGCCCCGACGTGCTGGAAAAGATCGTGGCCACGATTCCGGTCAAGCGCTTGGGCACGCCCGACGAGATCGGCTCCATCGTCACCTGGCTGGCGGGCGAAGACTCGGGCTTCACCACCGGCGCCGACTTCAGCTGCAACGGCGGCTTGCACATGGGTTGAGGTGGGGGCTGAGGCGCAGGCCGATTTCAGGCCGTGGTCGTACAGTGCTCGGCGGCTTCCAAGCCGCTGCGCACCGCGCCTTCCAGCGTAGCCGGGTAGGGGCCGTCGATGTAGTCGCCCGCTGCCCACAAGCCCGGTGCAATCGCTGCCGCTGGGCGCTGCAGGGCCGGCGTGCAGGCAAAGGTGGCGCGCTTTTCGATCACCGTCTGCCGCACCTGCTCCCCGTGCAACCCCAGCGCTGCGCGAGCTTGGGCCAGCACGGCGGCTTGCAGCGCGGCTTTGTCGGTGGTGCAGGCGCTGGCCACCAGGGCCAGTTCAGCCCACTCCGATTGTTCGCTGACGCGGGGTGCGCGCCCGGCTTGGGTTTGGTGCGCTTGGTCGCCGTGGGCGGGGTGCCTGCTGCCGCTGGTTTGGGCAGTCGCAACCGCTGCCGCCGGCGGCGTTTGCAGCCAATCGCGCCTAAACGCAAACTGCGCTGGGCTGTCGGGCCCGCTGCTGCGCAGCGCCAGCATCGGGTGTGAGCTCGGCCACGGTGTGCGCAGCCAGCCCGCCACATACACGGTGCCGATGGCGGTGTGAGCCAGCGCTGCTGCGGGTTCGATCCAATCCGCAGGGGCCTCTGGCAGACCGCGCAGCAAGCGCGCGGCTGCGGCTGCGGGGCAAGCCAGAATCAGGTTTTCGGCTTCGTACACGGCTCTGGCGCTGTGCACGCGCCAGCGGCCATCTGTGCTGCGTTCTAGGCCGGTGGCGCGCTGCCCTAGGTGCAGTTGCGCGCCGCGCTGCTTGAGCCAGCGCACGGCAGGCAGGGGCAGCAAATCGCCCAAGCAGGTGCGCGGCAACAGCAGCTGCGAAGCGCGCCAAGGCGCATGGCCGGCCCCGAGCAAGGCATCGCGCAGCACCGTCAAAAACACCTGGCCGCTGGCCTGCTGCGCCGGGGTGTTGAGCGCGGCCACACACAGCGGCTCGATCAGGTCGTGCCAGACCCGCGGCGGCAGGCTGGCGCACAGGTCGGCCACGCTCGCGCTCGGGGCGCAGGCAAAGCCGCGCCGGCGCCAGCCCGCCGCCGCTGCCAGCAGCGCCGCCCGGTCGCGCCAGCTCCAACCGCGCGCGCCGGCCATCGCCGCCAGGGTGTCGAGCGGGGCCGGCCAGCGCAGCGCCCAAGACGGTGTAGCCAGCCCGCTGCCGTCGGCAAAGCGCAGATCGAGCGGCATGGCGTGCAGATGCGTGCTCAAATCCACGCCCAAGCGCTGCATCAGGCCCAAGGTCTGGGTGTAAGCCCCGATCAGGATGTGCTGGCCGTTGTCCAGCGCCAGCGGCGGGGCCGGTGGTAAGTCTGTGCCAGACGCGCGCTCGAGCGCCCGCGCGCGCCCGCCCCACGCCCGCGCCGCCTCCAGCAGCGTCACCTCCAGCCCGCGCTCGCAGGCGCGCACCGCCGCTGCCAAGCCGGCCCAGCCGCCGCCGACGACGAGCACTCGCGCTGTCATGGCCTGTGGCACATGGGGTTGCGGTTGCTGCCTAGCCTCACAGCCGCCCCAGCGCCTGCACCTTCCAGGCCAGCCAAAATTTGGTCAAGGGCATCAGGCGCACGCGCTGCGTGAGCACGCGCAGCGGAGCGGTGGCGATCTGCTGCAGCAGCCGGCGGTAGATGCTGGCCATCATCAATCCGGGTTTTTGGGCGCGCCGGTCGGCGGCGGGCAGCAGCGCCAGCGCCTCGTCATAAACGCCGAGCGCGCGCGCTATCTGGAATTGCAGCAGCGCCGTGCAGCGGGCCTCAAAACCGGCTTCGGCCCCCTGGCCGCGCTTGAGCAGCTCGTGCGCCTTGACCTCGAAGCGCTGCAACTCATTGACCGGCAGGTAAATGCGCCCGCGCAGCGCGTCTTCGCCGACGTCGCGGATGATGTTGGTCAGCTGCAGCGCCAGCCCGAGCCGGTGCGCGTAGGCCGTGGTCTGGGCCGTGCTCTGGCCAAAAATGCGCGCCGCCACCTCGCCCACCACGCCCGCCACCAGGTGGCAATAGCGCTGCAGGCCGGGGTAGTCGAGGTAGCGCGACTGCTCCAAGTCCATCTGGCAGCCGTCGATGATCTGCAGCAGGTGCTCGGCCTCGATGCCGTAGGTGGCCAAGTGCGGTTGCAGCGCCTGCAGGGCTGGGTGTTCGGGCACGCCGTGGCTGGTGTCATAGCAGCGCGCCACCTGCAACCGCCACCAGTGCAGCTTGAGCTGCGCCACCGCCGGGTCGTGCACCTCATCGACCACGTCGTCGATTTCGCGGCAGTAGGCGTAAAAGGCGGTGATGGCGGCGCGCTGGGGCGGCGGCAAAAACAAAAAGGCGTAGTAAAAGCTGCTGCCCGAGGCGGCGGCTTTTTGCTGGGCGTAGGCTTGTGGCGTCATGGTCGGGCGGCTGGCTGTCGGGGGGTGGGGCGTGAGGCTGGCGGGGGCAGGCGCTAGGCTTGAGCCGGGCCAGCCGCGCCAGCCCGGCTCAAGGGCGAGTAGCGCATGAAGGCATGGTAGAGCAAGGGCACCACGAACAGCGTGAGCACGGTCGAAAACGCCAAGCCGTAAACGATGCTGGCCGCCACCGGCCCCCACAGCAGGCTCTCGCCGCCCAAGCCAAAGGCCAAGGAGGCCAGCCCGCCGATGGTGGTGCTGCTGGTGATGAGCACCGGCACCACGCGCCGCCGCGCCGCGTACAGCGTGGCGTGCAACACGCTCATGCCGGCGCGCAGCCGCTCGTTGGCGGCGTCGATCAGCACGATGGCCGAATTGACCGCGATGCCGCCCAGCGCGATCACGCCGTACAGGGTGAAGAGCGAGAGCGGATTGCCTGAAAGCGCCAGCCCAAAAGCCACCCCGGCAAAGGCCAGCGGCACCGCCACCAGCACCATCAGCGGCTGGAAGTAGCTGCGAAACTGCGCCGCCAAAATCAAGTAGATCAGGCCGATGCCGAACAGGAACAGCACCCCCATCGCGTCCAGGCTTTCTTCGATGTCTTCGAGCTCGCCGGTGAAGTCGAGGTCGACGCCCGGGTGCTGGGCGCGGATGCGCTCCCAGCCCGCCTTCACCTGCAGGTTGGCCTCGCGGGTGTCGGTGAGTTCGCGGTCCAGGTTGGCCTGCACGGTGATGGTGCGGCGCAGGTTGTAGTGCCGGATGGCCCCGCGCCCCGGCAACACCTGCACCTCGACCAAGGTGCCTAGGCGCGCGATCTGGCCGTTGGGCAGCGCCACCGGTTCGTTGAGCAGCGCGTCCGGGTCGGGTCGCAGCCCCAGCGCCGAGCTGCTGCGCACCTTGAGCTCGATGCGGTCGCCCTGCAAGCGGGTAAAGGCCACCGTTTCGCCGTCCACCGCCAGCCGCACCAGCCGCGTCACCTGCTGCGCATTGAGGCCGAGCTCGCGCATGGCCTCGTGGTTGAGGCGCAGTTGCAGCAGCGGCCGACCGGGCAGGTTGTCGTCTTGCACGTCTTGGGTGCCGGGGATGGCGCGCACCAGTTCTTTGATGGCTTCGGCGGCGCGTTGAATCTCGTCGAAATCGTCGCCGCGCACCCGGATGTTGATCGGCATTCCCGTGGGCGGGCCGCCGGTGAAGATGAAGAAGCTCTGCTCGCCCGGCGTGTCCATGCCCTCGATGTCGGCGCGCATCGCCTCGACCACCTCCTGCACCTCGCGTGCGTCGCCCGTGCGCGGGTTGAGCGAGACGAAAATCTGGCCGAAGTTGTCGCCATACACCGGCTCGGTGTCGGTGAACATCAGCCCCGCCGTGCTCGAGACCGAGCGCGCCTCGTGCCCCTCCTCGGCCGGCCCCACGCCTTGCAAGCGCGCGCGCACCGCCTGCTCGACCTGTTCGGTCACGGCCATGGTCTGCTCCAGCGTGGCGTTGGCGGGCATGTCCACGTTGACGTAGAAAGCGCGGATCGGGTCAAAGGCAAAGAACTGCACCCGCACCACCCCGACGGCGTACAGCAGCACCGCCAGCCCGATGATCGCCATGGCCAGCGCCGAAAAGCGCTTGGGGCGGCGCAGCACGAAAGCCAGCCACTGCGTGTAGCGCAGCCGCAGGCCGCGGTTGAAGGCGTTGCGCCAGCGCTGCACGCGCGAGGGCGGCCGCTCGAAGCGCCCGCTCACCAGTTGCACGTGCACCGGCAACATCCAGAACGCTTCGATGAGCGAGATCGCCAGCGCCAGCGTGACCACGAAGGGGATGATGAACATGAAGTCGCCCACGATGCCGGGCAGCAGCATCAGCGGCATAAAAGCGGCCATGGTGGTGGCCACCGAGGCCAGCACCGGCTTCCAGACTTCGCCGATGCCATCGAGGCTGGCTTGCAGGGCTTGTTGCCCGCGCTCCATGCGGTAGTAGATCGATTCGGCCACCACCACCGCGTCATCGACGAGCATGCCGAGCGCGATCACCACCCCCAGCAGCACCGAGATGTTGACCGTATAGCCCAGGGGCGCCAGCAGGGCAAAGGTGCCCATGAGCGAAAACGGAATGCCCAGCGCCACCAGCGCGCCGATGCGCGAGCCCAAAAACAGCCAGCACACCGCCAGCACCAGCAGCATGCCGTAGAGCGCGTTGGTCTGCATGATCGAGATGGCTTCGCGCGTGGGCACGGTCTGGTCGTCGCTCAGCTCCAGCCGCAGGCCGTAGAGCGCCAGCGTCGGGTTTTGCGCCGCGATGTAGGCGTTCACCCGGTCCACCAGCTCGAGGGTATTGGTGCCGGCGGTTTTGGTAAAGGGCATCGAAATCGCCGGCTGGCCGTTGACCGAGGCCAGTTGCGCGGCCAGGGCGCGGTCGCGTTCGATCCGCGCCACGTCGCCCAAGCGCACCGAGACACCGGGGCGGCCGGCAGCGGCCACCGGCAAGCTGGCGAGCTCGGAGGGGTCGAGCACCACCCCGCGCACGCTCACCGACCAGGCGCCGCCATCGGTCTTGAGGGTGCCGGCGGCGCTGTCGCGCCACCACAGGCGCAGCGCGTCGGCCACGTCGGTGGCCGTGAGCTGGTGCGCCGCCAGCGCCATCGGGTCGGGGCTGACGCGGATCACCGGGTCGCGCAGCCCCGAGGCAAAGACCTGGTCGATGCCGGTGATGCGCTCCATGTCGGACTGGATGCGGCGGGCGTTGAGGCGCAGCGTTTCGTCGTTGGCCAAGCCGATCAGTTGCACGGTGGCGGTCGGGAAGCCGCTCGAGGAGGTGATCTCCATCACGCGCGGGTCGTTGGCTTCGGGGGGCAGTTCGGCGGTGGCGGCGTTTTGAATCTCGCGCCGCAAATCGTTCATGCGCTGGCTGAACACGCGCGGGCTGATCTCGTGAAAACGCACCAAGATGCTGGAGACGGTTTCGCGCGAGGTCGAGGTGACGAAGCGCACATCCGAGACGCCGGCGATCGCGTCCTCGAGCGGGTTGGTGACCAGTTGCTCGATGTCTTCGGCGCTGGCGCCGGGCAGCGTGGTGGTGATGGTGACCCAGTTGAAGTTGATCTCTGGGTCTTGCTCGCGCGGCATGCTCAGGTAGCTGAGTAGGCCGATCAATATCACCACCACGAAGGCGATGTTGGCCAGCGGGTGGTTGGTGAGCAGGGAGCGAAAGAATTTCATGGGCTGCAGGCGGCGCGCGCTTTAGTTCAGGGCTTGGCCGTCGGTGAGCGCCGCTTGCCCACGCACCACCACCAGGGTGTCGGGTGGCAGTTGGGTGGCCACAGCGCGCCCTTCTTGTGCTCCGGGCAAGCCGATGAAGCGCGCTTGTTGGCCTTGGCGCACGAAGATGCCCAACGCATCGCCCCGGCGCACCATCAGGGCCGCCGGGATGTGGGGCTGTGGGTCGCGCCAGCGCAGCACGCCGCTGCTGCCCGGGGGGGCGGTGCCTGTGGCCGCACCTGGGTCGGTGCCGGGGGCGGCGGCCTCGGCCCAGCCTAGGCGCACGGTTTGGGTGCGGTTGGCGGCCTGCACGGTGGCGCTTACGCGCAGCAGGCGCAGCGGGTGCGTGAGTTCGCTGCCTTGGGGCTGGAACTGCCACGCCCCGGCGCGGCGCAAGCCCGGCACCTCGGCCGGCGGCACATGGGCTTGCACCTCGGCGGCACCGCTTTCGGCGAGCACGAACAGCGGTGTGCCGGGCGCGACCGTTTCGCCCACTTGCGCCGTGCGCTGCACCACGGTGCCGGCAAAGGGGGCCAGCACGCGGGTGCGCTCGAGCTGGCGCCGGGCGCTGCGCAGCTGCGCTTCGGCACTGGCCAGATCGGCCTGCTGCAGCGCGACCTCGGTTTCGCGCTGCGTCAGCGCTTCTTTGGAGAAAAAGCCTTGCGCCACCAGATCGCGGGCGCGTTGCAACTGCGCCAGCCCCAACTGCAAGCGTGACATGGCGGCGTCGCGCCCAGCTTGGGCGCGTTGCAGCGCCAGTTCGTGGTCGGTGGGGTCGATCTGCAGCAGCAGATCGCCGCGCCGCACCGTGGCGCCCACATCGGCGCCCCAGCTCAGCACCCGGCCGCCCACTTCGGCGCTCAGGCGCGACTCGTTGCGCGCCAGCACCGTGGCGGCGGCGCTGCGCTCGGGCTGCAGCCAGACGCTGTCGAGGCGCGCGGTTTGGACGCTGGTGGCAGCGGCGGTGGCGGCTTGGGTTTGGGGGTTTGTGTTTTGGCCTAGGGCGGAGCTGGCACTTAGAAGGCCAAACAAAAGGGCCGCAGCCAGCGGCAAGGCAGACAGCGTGGTTGCGGCAATGGGCAAGGCAGCCAGCGTGGGCAGGGTCGCCTGCATGCGCTGGGCGACTGGGGGGCGGGCAGGGGGCAGCGTGGCAGGCGTGGGCGACGCCGTCAGGCGCGGGCAGCGGTTCATGGGGCTTTTTCCTGATGAGGCGCAAAAGGCGGGGACGGGGGCAGGGCGGCTGCGGGCCGCCAGAGCGCGCGCCACAGCAGCAGCGGAGCATCGGGGGCGCGCAGGCGCGGCCGCTGGCACCAGGTGCGGCCGCCCAAGGTTTCGATTTTGTCCAAAATGCGCAACCCCCCCTGCACCACCAGGCGCAATTCCCAGCCCACGCGGCCGGGCAGACGCCACGCCAGCGGGGCGCCTTGGTGCATCAGAGCGCGGGCATGGGCGCACAGTTCCAGCAGCATGGCCTGTGCCTGCGGCTGTTCGCCGGCACTTGGGTGCAGGCTCTCCAATTCAACCCCGTGGCGCCGCAAGGCGGCCAAGGGCAAGTAGTGGCGCTGGCGCGGCAGGTCGAGGCTCAAATCCTGCCAAAAGTTGATCAGTTGCAGCGCGCTGCAGATGGCGTCGCTCTGCTGCAGCGAACGCTCGTCGCGCACGCCATAGAGGTGCAGCAGCAAGCGCCCCACCGGGTTGGCCGAGCGGCTGCAGTAGCCGAGCAGCTCGGGCAAGTCGGCGTACAGCTGGCCGCTGGCGGTGCGGCGCACGTCTTGCTCGAAGGCATCGAGCAGGTGCAGCAGCGACTCCAAGGGCAGCTGCCAGGCGTGCACCTGCTGCGCCAGCGCGGGCATGATGTGCGGCCAGCACTGGCCTGCAGCCGGCGTTGCATCCGGTGCAGCAGTTGCAACTGCGGCCAGAAATTCGGCGCGGTAAGCCTGCAAATCGAGTAGGCGCTGCGCTGCGCTGGCGTTGCCCTCATCAGCGATGTCGTCGGCGCAGCGCGCAAAGGCGTAGATGGCCCGCACCGGCGCACGCAAGGCAGGCGGACACAGCCACGATGCCACCGGAAAGTTTTCATAGTGCGCCACACCATGCACAGGGTTTACCATCGGATCGATTATGCCGCGCTTGGGTGCATGGCGTGTGTCGCTGGCTGGGTCGCGGGCAAAGCGCGGGCTGCCTTACAATCTCGGCTTTTCCCGCGCCCACCCAAGGACCTCCTTGCTACGGCGCGGTCAGGCGCGCGGGTGGCGAAATTGGTAGACGCACCAGGTTTAGGTCCTGACGGTGGCAACACTGTGGGGGTTCGAGTCCCCCCCCGCGCACCATTGAAACAAATAACCTCATCCCGAACACCGGGGGTCTTGGCCTTGCAGGCCGATCCCTCAATGGAGTAATCAGCATGGCAGTCACCGTCGAAACACTGGGCAAGCTCGAACGCAAGATCACGCTCGAGCTGTCGCTGGAGCAGATCAACCAGGAGGTGCAAAACCGCCTCAAGCGCATGCAGCGCCAGGTCAAGCTCGACGGCTTCAGGCCCGGCAAGGTGCCGCTGAGCGTGGTGCAAAAGCGCTACGGCGGTTCGGTGCACTACGAGGTGATGAACGACCAGCTCGGCCAAGCCTTCCAGTCCGCAGCCCAAGAAGCGCAGCTGCGCATCGCCGGCACCCCGAGCATCAGCGAAAAAGAAGGGGCGCCAGAAGGCGCGGTGGCTTTTGAGGCGGTGTTTGAGGTCTATCCAGAAGTCAAAATCGGCGACTTGAGCGCGGCCACGATCGAAAAATTCAGCGCCACGGTGGACGAGGCGGCCATCGAGCGCACGCTCGAGATCTTGCGCAAGCAGCGCCGCAGCTTTGTGGCCCGCGCCGCCGACGAGCCGGCGCAAGAAGGCGACCAGGTGCGCATCGACTTCGAAGGCAAGATCGACGGCGAGCCCTTCGAGGGCGGCAAGGCCGAGGGCTTCCAGTTCGTGCTCGGCGAAGGCCAGATGCTCAAAGAATTTGAAGAGGCCGTGCGCGGCATGCGCGTGGGCGAGTCCAAAACCTTCCCGCTCAACTTCCCAGCCGAGTACCACGGCAAAGACGTGGCCGGCAAGCAGGCCGATTTTCTGGTCACATTGCAGCAGCTTGATGCGGCGCAACTGCCGGCGGTGGACGACGAGCTGGCCAGTTCCCTCGGCGTGGCCGGCGGCAGCGTGGACGCGCTGCGCGCCGACATCCGCAAAAACCTCGAGCGCGAAGTCAAGTTCCGCTTGCAGATGCGCAACAAGACGGTGGTGATGGACGCGCTGGTGGCGCAGTCCGAGCTCGACGTGCCCAAATCCAGCGTGGCGGCCGAGGTCGAGCGCCTGATCGAGGGCGCGCGCGCCAACCTCAAAGAGCGCGGCGTCCAAGGTGCCGATCAGGCACCGATCCCGGCCGAGCTGTTCCAAGCCCAAGCCGAGCGCCGCGTGCGCCTGGGGCTGGTGGTGGCCGAGCTGGTCAACGCCAACCGCCTGCAAGCCACGCCGGAGCAGGTCGATGCCCACATCCAAGAGCTGGCCAGCTCCTACGAGAGCCCGGCCGACGTGGTGCGCTGGTACCAGAGCGACCGCCAGCGCTTGGCCGAAATCGAGGCGCTGGTGCTGGAGAACAACGTCACCGAGTTCGTGCTGGCGCGCGCGCAGGTGAGCGACAAAGCGATTGCTTTCGACGAACTGATGGGTAAGGGCTAAACCATGAGCGCACTTCACACACAAGCCTTGGGCATGGTGCCCATGGTGATCGAGCAGTCGGGCCGCGGCGAGCGCGCCTACGACATCTACTCGCGCCTGCTCAAGGAGCGCGTGGTGTTTCTGGTGGGTGAAGTCAACGACCACACGGCCAATCTGGTGGTGGCGCAGCTGCTGTTCCTCGAGAGCGAAAACCCGGACAAGGACATTTCGCTCTACATCAATTCACCCGGTGGCAGCGTGAGTGCAGGCATGTCGATTTTCGACACCATGAACTTCATCAAGCCCGAAGTGTCCACGCTGTGCGTGGGCATGGCCGCCAGCATGGGGGCTTTTTTGCTCGCGGCCGGGGCCAAGGGCAAGCGTTTTTCGCTGCCCAACTCGCGCGTCATGATCCACCAACCGCTGGGCGGCGCACGCGGCCAAGCGACCGACATCGAGATCCATGCGCGCGAGATCTTGCGCCTGCGCGCCGAGCTCAACCGCATCTTGGCCGAGCGCACCGGGCAGGCGCTAGAAAAAATCGAGCGCGACACCGAGCGCGACTACTTCATGTCCGCCACCGAAGCGGCCGAGTACGGTTTGATCGACAAAGTGATCGACAAACGCGGGTCTTGATAAGCCCTTCACGGCTGCCGCCTGCTTTGCAGCAGGGTGGCCGCGAAGGCGCTATGATGGTGCGCAACCCATCCTTTGATGCAACGAGAACCTAACCTAGGCGCGCCCCCATGCCCGAACGCAAAGGCCCCACCAGCCCGAAAAACCTGTTTTGCTCTTTTTGCGGCAAGAGCCAGCACGAGGTCAAGAAGCTCATTTCCGGCCCTTCGGTGTTCATCTGCGACGAGTGCATCGCGCTGTGTGCCGACATCATGCGCGACGAGCTGCCGCAGACTGCCATGGGCAAAGGCGGCTCTGGCGCCGACGCGCTGCCGACGCCGCTGCAAATCAAGCACCACCTCGATCAGTACGTGATCGGCCAAGAGGCGGCCAAAAAAACCTTGTCGGTGGCGGTGTACAACCACTACAAGCGCCTGCGCCACCGCGATCATTCGAGCAAAGACGACGTCGAGCTGGCCAAAAGCAACATCTTGCTCATCGGCCCCACCGGTTCGGGCAAAACGCTGCTGGCCGCCACCATGGCGCGCATGCTCAACGTGCCCTTCGTCATGGCCGACGCCACCACGCTCACCGAGGCCGGCTACGTGGGCGAGGACGTAGAAAACATCATCGCCAAACTGCTGCAAACCTGCAATTACGACCCAGAAAAAGCGCAGCGCGGCATCGTTTTCATCGACGAAATCGACAAGATCACGCGCAAATCCGAAAACCCCTCCATCACCCGCGATGTCTCGGGCGAAGGCGTGCAGCAGGCGCTGCTCAAGCTGGTCGAGGGCACGGTGGCCTCGGTGCCGCCGCAAGGCGGGCGCAAGCACCCGAATCAGGACATGATTCAGGTCGATACCTCCAACATTTTGTTCATCTGCGGCGGCGCCTTTTCGGGTTTGGAAAAGGTCATCGATGCGCGCACCGAAAGCGGGGGCATCGGCTTTGGCGCAACGGTCAAGAGCAAGCAGCAGCGCAGCCTGAGCGACGTCTTTGCCGAAGTCGAACCCGACGACTTGGTGCGCTTTGGCCTGATCCCCGAGCTGGTCGGGCGCTTGCCCGTGGTCACGGCGCTCGACGAGCTGGGCGAAGATGCCCTGATCGACATCCTGACCGAGCCCAAAAACGCCGTGGTCAAGCAGTTTGCGCAGCTGCTGCACATGGAGGGCGTGGAGCTCGAGGTGCGGCCGGCAGCGCTCAAGGCGATTGCGCGCCACGCCATGAAGCGCAAAACCGGTGCCCGTGGCCTGCGCTCCATACTCGAGCAGGCGCTGCTCCAGACCATGTTTGAACTCCCGAGCCTGAGCAACGTCGAAAAGGTGGTGGTCGATGAAACCACCATCGAAGACGGCAAACCGCCGCTGCTGGTCTATCGCGAGGCTGCGCGCCAGGCCTGAGCGTGCGCTTGGGCCGCAGCGCGCCCGCTGCGCGCGCGATCAATGGCGCGCGATCCGGCTTGGGTAAATTTGCTGCGACCGGCGCCTTGTTTCGCGCCTGCGCGCCCCCACATGGCAGCCATAGATTGAGGTACAAAGATGTCTGGACACCCCCCCCTGCCCAACGAGCCCCTGACGCTGCCGCTGTTGCCCTTGCGCGACGTGGTGGTGTTTCCGCACATGGTGATCCCGCTCTTCGTCGGCCGGCCCAAGAGCATCAAGGCGCTGGAAGCGGCGATGGAGTTCGATCGGCGCATCGTGCTGGTGGCGCAAAAAACCGCCACCAAAGACGACCCGACGCCGCAAGACCTGTTCGAAGTCGGCTGCGTGGCCAGCATCTTGCAGATGCTCAAGCTGCCCGACGGCACCGTCAAGGTGCTGGTCGAAGGGGTGCAGCGCGCGGCCGTGCAGAAGTTGCACGAGAGCGAGACGCACTTCGAGGCCGAGGTGCTGCCGGTCAGCGCCGAAGACGAATTCGCACAGGTCGATGCCACCGAACTCGAGGCGCTGCGCCGCGCGGTGATGCAGCAATTTGACCAATACGTCAAGCTCAACAAGAAAATCCCGTCCGAGATTCTCACCTCGATTGCCAGCATCGACCACCCCGGCCGGCTGGCCGACACCATCGCCGCGCACCTGCCCTTGCAGCTCGAGGCCAAGCAAAAGGTGCTCGACCTCAACCCCATCGTGGCGCGGCTCGACAACCTGTTTGACCAGCTCGAACGCGAGGTCGATATCCTCAACGTGGACAAGCGCATCCGCGG
Source organism: Serpentinimonas sp. SSL01 (assembly GCF_056323735.1). NCBI lineage: Bacteria > Pseudomonadati > Pseudomonadota > Betaproteobacteria > Burkholderiales > Comamonadaceae > Serpentinimonas > Serpentinimonas sp. SSL01. The sequence continues at coordinate 1,530,100 of NZ_CM150487.1, read as the reverse complement.
CCGCGTCAAGCGCCAGATGGAGAAAAACCAGCGCGACTTCTACCTCAACGAGCAGGTCAAGGCGATCCAAAAAGAGCTCGGTGAAGGCGAGGAGGGCGCCGACATCGAAGAGATCGACCGCAAGATCAAGGCCGCCAAAATGCCGCCCGAGGCGCGCAAAAAGGCCGAGGCCGAGCTCAAAAAACTCAAGCTGATGTCGCCCATGTCGGCCGAAGCCACGGTGGTGCGCAACTACATCGACGTGCTGAGCAACCTGCCGTGGAGCAAAAAAACCAAGATCAAGCACGATCTGGGCTTTGCCGACCAGGTGCTCAACGAAGACCACTACGGCCTCGACAAGGTCAAGGACCGCATCCTCGAGTACCTCGCGGTGCAGCAGCGGGTGGACAAGGTCAAGGCACCGATCCTGTGCCTGGTCGGGCCGCCGGGGGTGGGCAAGACCTCGCTCGGGCAGTCGGTGGCGCGCGCCACCGGGCGCAAGTACGTGCGCATGGCGCTGGGCGGGATGCGCGACGAGGCCGAAATCCGCGGCCACCGGCGCACCTACATCGGCGCGCTGCCGGGCAAGGTGCTGCAAAACCTGAGCAAGGTTGGCACCCGCAACCCATTGTTTTTGCTTGATGAGATCGATAAGCTCGGGATGGACTTCCGGGGCGACCCGTCGTCGGCGCTGCTCGAGGTGCTGGACCCGGAGCAAAACCACACCTTCAGCGACCACTACGTCGAAGTGGATTTCGACCTCTCCGACGTGATGTTCGTGGCCACCTCGAACACGCTCAACATCCCACCGGCGCTGCTGGACCGCATGGAGGTGATACGCCTGTCGGGATACACCGAGGACGAAAAAGCCCATATCGCGCTCAAGTACCTGCTGCCCAAGCAGCTCAAGAACAACGGCATCCGCGAGGGTGAACTCGATCTGAGCGAGGCGGCGGTGCGCGACGTGGTGCGCTACTACACCCGCGAGGCCGGCGTGCGCGCGCTTGAGCGCGAGCTGTCCAAAATCTGCCGCAAGGTGGTCAAGGGGCTGCTGCTCAAAAAATACACCGCTCCGGTGCAGGTCAACCCCGACAACCTCGCCGATTTTCTGGGGGTGCGCAAATACACCTTCGGCCGTGCCGAGCAGAACAACCAAGTCGGGCAGGTGGTCGGGCTGGCGTGGACCGAAGTCGGTGGCGATTTGCTCACCATCGAGGCCGCGCTCATGCCCGGCAAGGGCAACGTCACGCGCACCGGCCAGTTGGGCGAGGTGATGAAAGAGTCGGTCGAGGCCGCGCGCACGGTGGTGCGCAGCCGCGCGCGGGCGCTGGGCATCAAGACCGAAGCCTTCGAGAAGAACGACATCCACATCCACGTGCCCGACGGCGCCACGCCCAAAGACGGCCCCAGCGCCGGCGCGGCCATGACCACGGCCATCGTCTCGGCCCTGACCGGCATCCCGGTGCGCGCCGACGTGGCCATGACGGGCGAGATCACGCTGCGCGGCGAAGTGACCGAAATCGGCGGCCTCAAAGAAAAGCTGCTGGCGGCGCTGCGCGGCGGCATCAAAACGGTGCTGATCCCGCAAGCCAACCGCAAAGACCTGACCGAAATCCCCGACAACGTCAAAGAAGGGCTGGAGATCGTGCCGGTGCAGTGGATCGACCGTGTGCTGGAACTGGCGCTGGAGCGCCTGCCGTTGCCTTTGACGGCTGAGGATGAGGCGACGGCTGCGGCTGCGGCCACCACGGCGGCTGCGGTTGCCGACCCTGCGGGCGCGGTGACCCTGAAGCACTGAGGGCGGAGCCGGTTCAGGGTGGCGTGCGCGCTGCCCTTGGCCGGTGTTGCACCGCTGCCGGCCAGCGCTGCGGCCATTTTTGTGGCTGGCGTGTGTGTCGAGGGGCTGAATTTCGGTATAGAATAGCGGCTCTGTAGTCGGGCGGTGCCAGCGGTGCTGCAACAGGCTGCAAGATGCGGGAATAGCTCAGTTGGTAGAGCGCAACCTTGCCAAGGTTGAGGTCGCGAGTTCGAATCTCGTTTCCCGCTCCAATGGTTTTCGGTGGCAAACCTGCAGTTTGGTCTCGGGTTTGCCTGTGCGGTGCGGCGCTCAGCGCTTTGCCGGGTTTGCAAAAACAATGGCGCGGTAGCAAAGCGGTTATGCACCGGATTGCAAATCCGTGTAGGTCGGTTCGACTCCGGCCCGCGCCTCCAGCCTTACCAAGCGCTGGCCCTTGGGTCTCACGGCCCACAGCGGTTCAGTCGATGCGGGAATAGCTCAGTTGGTAGAGCGCAACCTTGCCAAGGTTGAGGTCGCGAGTTCGAATCTCGTTTCCCGCTCCATTCTTGCTTAACGCACAGCCACTTTGGATTGGTTGGTCTGCGCTTGCGCGCTGCGGACTGCAGTCGATGACGCCGCTGGGCGCTGCGCGGCTTGCTGCGCCGATCTGGGGGCGGCGGCGCGGTTAGATGGACTGCTGCTGCGGGCCGGGGCACTGGCGGCGCGGCTGGCGGCCGGGGCACGCTACTGGACGAGCAGAACCTGACCGGTGCGCAAGATGGCGTTGGGGCGCAGGTTGTTCCAGCTGCGCAGGTTGGCTACGCTCACGTTGTGGCGGCGCGCCAGCGCCGACAGTGTGTCGCCGGCGCGCACGGTGACGCGGCTGGCGGCCGGGGCACGCTGCTGGACGAGCAGAACCTGACCGGTGCGCAAGATGGCGTTGGGGCGCAGGTTGTTCCAGCTGCGCAGGTTGGCTACGCTCACGTTGTGGCGGCGCGCCAGCGCCGATAGGGTGTCGCCGGCGCGCACGGTGATGCGGCTTTGGCGGGTGCTGGGCGGCGCACCGGATGCGGAGCCGGTTTCGCGCCCGAGCAGAATCTGGCCACCGTCGGCGATGTGTTCGGGCACATCAGCGTTGTGGCTGTCTTGGCGCGGCACCAGCAGGGTGGTGCCGGCACGCAACTGGCTGGCGCGGCGCGGGATGTCGTTGACCTCGCGCAGACGGGCCTCGCTCAAATCGTGGCGCTGTGCGGCTTGGGCCACACTCATGCCTTCGGGCACGCGCCAGGCAGTCCAGGTGGCCCACGGGCCTTGGTGCGCGCGCAGGCGCTGTTGAAACAGCAGCGCGTTGTCCCACGGCAGCAAGATGGTGGGGGTGCCCGCAGCCATGATCAGCGGTTTGTCGTGCGCCGGGTTGAGTTGGCGAAAGTTTTCGATGCTCACCTCGGCCAGCTCGGCCACCAGCGCCACGTCGATGTCGCGCTCGAGCGTGACGCTGTCGAAGAAGGGGTGGTTACCTATGGTGGGCAGAGCGATGCCCAAGCGCTGCGGATCGCGGATCAGGTTTTCGATGGCTTGCAACTTTGGCACGTAGTTGCGCGTTTCGTTGGGCATGCGCAGGTCGAGGAAGCCGGTGCCCAAGCCAGCGGCGCGGTTGGCGCGGATGGCGCGCTGCACGTTGCCGTTGCCCCAGTTGTAGGCCGCCAGCGCCAGCTGCCAGTCGCCAAACATGCGGTGCAAGCGCTCGAGGTAGTCGAGCGCGGCGTTGGTAGAGGCGAGCACGTCGCGCCGGTCGTCGCGAAAGGCGTTTTGCATCAGGTCGAAGGAGCGCCCGGTGGCGGGCATGAACTGCCATAGCCCGGCGGCCTTGACTGGCGAGACCGCCTGTGGGTTGAAGGCGCTCTCGATGAAGGGCACGAGCGCGACTTCCATCGGCAGACCACGGCGCTCGACTTCTTCGACGATGTGAAACAGGTATTTGCTGCTGCGTAAAACCATGCGCTCGAGGTTTTGCGGCCGGCTCGCGTGCCACTGCTCGTGCTGGCGCACGAGGTCGGTTTCGAGGTCGGGCATGGCAAAGCTGCGCCGCATGCGCTCCCACAGGTCGCGCGGGGCTTCCAGCGAGGCCACCGCCACGGTGGTGCTGGAGGCGTTGCTGCTGCCCAGTGCCAGCAAAGGGCCGCTGGGAATGATCGGGCGCAAACCGAGGCTGCCGCCCGATTGGGCCAAGCCCAGCGGGGGGGGGTGATCGGCCGCGCCTTGAAGCATGGCGGCGGTGCTGAACGGGGCGGTGCCGAATGGGGCCGCGTGGGCGGGCTGGATGGTGTTTTGGCCGCTGCCAGTGCCGCCAGGGGCGGCGCAGGCACCGAGCACCAGGGCGGCTGCCAGCGGCAGCACGAGGCGCAGGGTGCGGCGGGCTATGTTTTGGGTAATGGTTGTCATCAGCTGGGTATCTGTCGCAAATTGTGGCGATTATCGGGCTTGTTGCAAAGCGTTGGCAAGCGCGCCACGGCACGCTCTGGTGCGCAGGCGCCTGGGCCGGGGGGCACTGGGCTCAAACAAACACGTCTTTGCAACGCCGCAGGGCGGTAAAGGCATGCACATCGGCAGTCCAACGAGGGGCCGATTCGAACACTGGTTTTGCAGCCAGGCCGGTTTGCAGGGCTTCGGGTGTGGCAGGGGCTGCATCCGCATCAAATCCAGCCAGCGCGAGCTTCGGGGCCAGCCGTTGGAGGGCATGGCGCAGCGCGGGTTCCCGGCTGCGCAGAAAGGGGTTGAGCGCGCGCTCCAGCCCGATGCGGCTCGGCAGGGTGGGGCGGCCGGCTTGGCGCTGGCGCTCGCACCAGCGCTGGTGGTCGGCCAAGCCCGGGTGCTCGGGTTCGAGGGCGCGTGCAAAGCGCAGGTTGGCGAGGGTGTATTCGTGGGTGCAGCAGACCAAGGTGCTGTCGGGCAAGGCGGCCAACCGATCCAAGCTGGCCAGCATCTGCGCCGGGCTGCCCTCAAACAGGCGGCCGCAGCCGATGGAAAACAGGGTGTCGCCGCAAAACAGCAGGCCCTCAGGGCCGAGCAGCTGGCCGCGCGCCGAGGCAGGATCGGGCGGGCGCCCCACCGGGCCGGCAATGCTGGCTGGCGCAAAGCCCGCGCAGTACCAAGCGATGTGCCCGGCGGTGTGGCCCGGCACCTCGATCACCTCAAAGGAGCGGCCGAGCAGCGCCACGCGCTCACCACCACGCACGCGCTGCACGCCATCGGGCAAAGGCTCGCCGGTTGGCCCCCAAGCCGGCGCTGCCGTGGCTGCGCGCAGGGCCGCCACGCCGCCGGTGTGGTCGCCGTGGTGGTGCGTGAGCAAAATACCTGCCAGTTGCAGGCGCTGCGCCGCCAGCCAAGCCAGCACCGGTTCAGCCTGTCCGGGGTCCACCACCCAAGCTTGGGCGCCGTCGTGCAGGGCCCAGATGTAGTTGTCGGTCAGGGCCGGGATGGGGTGCAGCAGGTGCGTGGTCATGGTCACCATTGTCGATCAGGCGCGCCGTTGCACCGCTGGGTACCCCGGCGCGCTGGTGGACAATCGTGGCTCAAGCTCAACCCCCTCCCCAATGCAAAGGTGCGCGCGTGCTGGATCGTTTTTTGGATGCGCTGTGGCTGGAAGATGGGCTGGCGCCGCTGACGCTGGCCGCCTACCGCAGCGATTTGCAGCAGCTGGCCGACTGGCTGGCGCAGCGGCGCGCGCCAGCACCAGCCGCAGCAGAGCCCGGCAGCGCTGCTGGCGCGCAACCAGCCACCGTTGCCGCCCCCGCCACCATGCTCGAGCAAGCGCAAGAGGCCGATCTGCTGGCTTATCTGGCCGCTTGCCACGGCAGCAGCCGCGCCAGCACGGCCAACCGGCGCCTGAGCGTGATCAAGCGCTACTACCGCTGGGCGCTGCGCGAAGGGCTGCTGGCGGCAGACCCGACGCTCAAGCTGCTCAGCGCCCAGCGCGCGTTGCGCGTGCCCAAAACGCTGAGCGAAGCGCAGGTGGAGCGGCTGCTGCAAGCGCCGGATACGGCAGAGCCGTTGGGCTTGCGCGACCGCGCCATGCTCGAACTGTTGTACGCCAGCGGCTTGCGCGTGAGCGAATTGGTGGGCTTGCAACTGCACCAACTCAGCCTGGCCGATCAGGTGCTGCGGGTGTTGGGCAAAGGCGCCAAGGAGCGCCTGCTGCCCTTTGGCGACGAGGCGCTGCACTGGCTGCGCCGCTATCTGAGCGAGGCCCGGCCCGCCATCTTGGCCGGGCAGGTGAGTCACGATCTGTACGTCACCGCGCGGGGTGCGGCCATGACGCGCGTCATGTTCTGGCTGCTGGTGAAAAAATACGCCCGGCTGGCGGGCATCGACACGCCCTTGTCGCCGCACACGCTGCGCCACGCCTTTGCAACCCATCTGCTCAATCACGGCGCCGATTTGCGCGCCGTGCAGCTGCTGCTGGGCCATGCCGACATTTCCACCACCACCATCTACACCCACGTGGCGCGCGCGCGCCTCAAACAACTGCACGCGCTGCACCACCCGCGGGGCTGATGCGGCCAGCCTGTGCAGGTGCCTAGGTGCAGTCGGCGGCACCTCATCGGCTGCACGCCAATCGGCGGCACGCCAGCGCCGCAGTCTTTACAATGGCACACCATGAGCATCTACCAACTCGACCAATGGCGCCCCGAGGTGCACCCGAGCGCCTTCGTGGCCGACAGCGCGCAAGTGATCGGGCAAGTCAGCCTAGGGGCCGAGGCCAGCGTCTGGTTTGGCTGCGTGATTCGGGGCGACACCGAGCACATCGCCATCGGCGCGGGCAGCAACATCCAAGACGCCAGCGTGCTGCACGCCGATTACGGCTTCCCGCTGCAGGTAGGCGCGCGCGTGACGGTGGGGCATCAGGTGATGCTGCACGGCTGCCACATCGGCGACGAATCGCTGATCGGCATCGGGGCCGTGGTGCTCAACGGCGCGCGCATCGGCAAACACTGCCTGGTGGGCGCCGGCGCGCTGGTGACCGAGGGCAAGGAGTTCCCCGATGGCTCGCTGATCTTGGGCAGCCCGGCCAAGGTGGTGCGCACGCTCACGCCCGATCAGATCGAGGGCCTGCGCGCCAGCGCCCAGCACTACATCGAGAACGCGCGCCGCTACCGCAGCGGCTTGCACCGGCTTGCAGCGCCTGGGGTGAGCGGCGGTGTCTGAAATCCAGCGCTTCATGTTCGAGGGCCTGCCGGTGCGCGGGCTGTGGGTGCGCCTCGACAGCGCGTGGCAAGAGCTGCTGCAGCGCCAAGCGCAAAGCGCCGCCTACCCGCAGCCGGTGCGCGAGCTGCTGGGGCAGATGTGCGCCGCCGCGCTGTTGCTGCAAACCAGCATCAAGTTCAGCGGTGCGCTGCAGCTGCAGCTGGTGGGTGAAGGCCCGGTGCGGCTGGCGGTGGCCGAAACCCGGCCCGACGGCAGCTTTCGCGCCACGGCCCAGCTCGCGGGCAGCCCACCCGAGGCGGCAGCGCAGCCGCTGCGCGCCGATGGCTCGCCCGCTTGGTCGCTTGCCGATTGGGTCAACCGCCACGGCGGCGGGCGCTGCGCCCTGACGCTAGAGCCGCAAGAGCGCAGCAGCGGCCAGCAAAGCTACCAAGGCGTGGTGCCTCTGAGCCCAGGGGGCGGTTCGGCGCCGTTCGAGCACTTGAGCCAGGCGCTCGAGCACTACATGCAGCAAAGCGAGCAGATCGACACCCGGCTGGTGCTGGCCGCCAACGACCAAGTCGCGGCCGGCTTGCTGATCCAGCGCGTGCCCGCCAGCAGCGAGGCCGCCCTGAGCGGTGCCGCTGCCGCGCAGGCGCGCCGCGAGGCGCTCGAGCGCAGCGACGACTACCCACGCATCGCCTTGTTGGCCGCAAGCCTGCAGCGCGACGAGCTGCTCACGCTCGATGCCGACACCGTGCTGCGGCGCCTGTTCTGGCAAGAGCCCTTGCAGCGCCTGCAGGCCGATGCGGCGCAGAGCGCCCCCCGCTTTGCCTGTCGCTGCAGCCGCGCCAAGGTGGCGGCCATGTTGCACGGGTTGGGGGTGGCCGAGGTCGAGTCGATTCTGGCCGAGCGCGCCCAGATCGAGGTCGGCTGCGAGTTTTGCGGCGCCCAGTACCGCTTCGATGCCGTGGATGCGGCGCAGCTCTTTGCCCCCACGCCGCCACTGGCCGCGCCTACGCGGGTGCACTAAGGGTAAATCCGGGCTTGGAGGGGGTGGTGGCGGGTGGCGCGCGTGAGCAGCGCTGCCTACAATGGCCTAGCCATTTACAAAAACGAGGAGACCCGCACCATGCAACGCCGTTCCCTTATCGCTTGGGGCGCCAGCGCGGCGCTGCTGGCCGCCAGTGGCCCATCATGGGCGCGCAATTTCCCGACGCGACCGGTGCGCTTGGTGGTGCCGTTCCCGCCCGGCGGCATGACCGACATCATCGCGCGTTTGGTGGCGCCGCCGCTGGCCTCGGAGCTGGGCCAGCCGGTGGTGCCGGACAACCGGCCCGGCGCCGCCGGCACCATCGGCACCAGCGAAGTGGCCCGCGCCACCCCCGATGGTTACACCTTGGGTCTAGTGACCGCCGGCTTGTTGTCGGCCACGCCAGCCATCAACCCGCGCACGCCCTACCATCCGCTCACCGACTTCACGCCCATCACCAACGTGGTTGCTACCTCGCATGTGGTCGCGGTGCACCCGTCGTTTCCGGGGCATGATTTCGCGTCTTTTCTGAGCGAGATTCGGCGCGCCCCTGGGCGTTTTTCCTATGCCACGGCAGGCACCGGCACGATTTTGCACCTGCAGTTCGAGCTGCTCGAGTCCTTGACCCGAACTTTTGTGGTGCACATCCCGTACCGGGGTTCTGCCCCGGCGCTGGCCGATGCGGTGGCCGGGCACGTGCCGATCGTCATCGATGTGTTTTCTACGGCGCTGCCGCACATCCAAGCCGGGCGGCTGATTCCCATCGTGGTCGCCGCGCCCCAGCGCATGCCGCAGTTGCCCCACGTGCCGACCTTTGCCGAAGTCGGCTTCGAGCCGGTCAACCGCACCGGGTTTTTTGGTTTGCACGGCCCGCGCGGTTTGGATCGGGCGGTGGTGGAGCGCATCCACGCGGCCATGACGCGCATTTTGGCCGAACCGGCGCTGCGCCGACGCCTAGAAGAGCTCGGGGCGACGGTGGTGGCCAACACGCCGGAGCAGTTTGCCGAGCAGATCCGGCTCGAGTTTGAGCTCTACCGCGAGCTGGTGCAGCGCGCCGGTTTGCGGCCGGATTGAGCGGGACTCCGATTGCGCGTCGGCGCCGCTGCACCGGCTGGAACCCATAGCGCCGCTGCGGCACAGGCAAGCGCCATCGTTCACCGTGCCCGCGCATTGAGCCTAGGGTAAATCCGGGGTTGTTGGTGCCTGCTGCAAGTGGCGCACATGATCCGCTCTACCTACAATCAATTGTTCAAAACTTATCAGGAGACCTGCACCATGCAACGCCGTTCCATCATCGGTTGGGGTGCCAGCGCAGCGCTGCTGGCCGCCAGTGGCCCGTCTTGGGCGCGAACGTACCCGACGCGCCCGGTGCGTCTGATCGTGCCCTTTGCGCCCGGTGGGCCCACCGACATCGTGGCGCGCATGGTCTCCGAGCCGCTGAGCACGCTGCTGGGGCAGCCGCTGGTGGTGGAAAACCGCGCCGGCGCGGGTGGCTCGATCGGGGCGGCCGAGATCGCGCGCGCCGCCCCCGACGGCTACACGCTGGGCGTGGCCGCGGTCTCTACGGTGGCCGCCAACCCGGCTTTCAACCCGCGCACACCCTACAACCCGCTGACCGACTTCACCCCCATCACCAACATCGCTGCGGCGCCCAGCGTGTTTGCGGTGCATCCCTCGTTCCCAGGGCGCGATTTCGAATCTTTCATGCGCGAGGTCCGGCGCACCCCCGGCCGCTTGTCTTACGCCACCTCGGGCACGGGCAGCATCAACCACATTCTGGTCGAGCTGTTCGAGTTCGAAACCCGCACCTTCTTGGTGCACATCCCCTACCGCGGCACCGGCCCGGCGCTGGTGGATGTGGTGGCCGGCCATGTGCCGATGATTTTCAGCGACCTGCCCTCGGCGCTGCCGCACATACAGGCCGGTCGGCTGGTGCCGATCGTGGTCGGGGCGCCGCAGCGCGTGGCGCAGCTGCCCAACGTGCCGACCTTTGCCGAAGTCGGGTTGCCGCGCGTCAACCGCATGGCCTTCTTTGGTCTGCACGGCCCGCGTGGCCTGCCGCGCGAGGTGGTCGAGCGCGTGCACACCAGCACAATGCGTGCGCTGACCGACCCGGCGTTGCGCCGGCGCCTTGAGGACATCGCCTTGGTGATCGTGGGCAACACACCCGAGCAGTTTGCCGAGCAAACCCGGCTCGAGTTTGAGCTCTTCCAAAGCGTGGTGCAGCGCGCCGGCTTGCGGCCGGATTGAGGTGGGCCTAGGGGGCCGGTTTGCGGCTGGACTGGGGCAGCCAGGGTGAGCCGAGTCTGGGCCTTAGTTGCTGCGGTTGAGCGGGGCCGCGGGGAGTGAGCTTGGAGGTGCGGGGCTGGGAGCACCCGCCGCCACCCCAGCCGCCGACTCGGGGCGCCGGATCTGCACAAAAATCTCGTTGGGGCGCACCATGCCGAGCTCGTGCCGCGCCACTTCTTCGACCATCTCGAGCCCGTCCTGCAGGTCGCGCACCTCGCTGGCGAGTTCGGTGTTGCGCTGGCGCGACTGTTCGTTGGCCGCTTCTTGTACCTGCAGGCGCTCGCGCAACTCGCGCACTTGCGGCACACCGCCGCGCCCCAACCAGAGCTGCGCCTGCACCCCCAGCAGCAGAACCGCCAGCAGCAGGGCCACGGCGCGGGCGTCGAAGGTCAGGCGAGGCATGGTGGCGGTGTTTCAGTGGCTGTGGTCTGAACCGCTCAGGTGTGCCGGCTGCACGAGTGCAGCTCGGTCGGCACAGTGGCCCTTGAGGCTCAGCGCAAATTGTAAAACGCCGCCCGGCCGGGGTAGCGCGCCACGTCGCCCAGGTCTTCTTCGATGCGCAGCAGCTGGTTGTACTTGGCCATGCGGTCGGAGCGGCTGAGCGAGCCGGTCTTGATCTGGCCGGCGTTGAGGCCGACGGCGATGTCGGCGATGGTCGAGTCTTCGGTCTCGCCCGAGCGGTGGCTGATGACGGCGGTGTAGCCGGCGCGCTTGGCCATCTCGATGGCTTCGAAGGTCTCGGTCAGGGTGCCGATCTGGTTGATTTTGATCAGGATCGAGTTGGCTACGCCTTGGTCGATGCCTTGTTTCAGGATCTGGGTGTTGGTGACGAACAGGTCGTCGCCCACCAGCTGCACGGTTTTGCCCAGGCGCTCGGTGAGGTGCTTCCAGCCGTCCCAGTCGCCTTCGGCCATGCCGTCTTCGATGCTGATGATGGGGTATTTGTCGCACCAAGTGGCCAGAATGTGCGTCCATTCTTCGGCGCTCAGCACCAGCCCTTCGCCTTCGAGGTGGTATTTGCCGTCGCGGTAGAACTCGCTGGCGGCGCAGTCGAGCGCCAGCGCGATTTGGTCACCGGCGCTGTAGCCGGCGTCGGCGATGGCTTGCAGGATCATCTGCAGCGCCGCTTCGTGGCTGGGCACGTTGGGGGCAAAGCCGCCTTCGTCGCCCACGGCCACGCTCATGCCCTTGTCGTGCAGGATTTTTTTGAGGGCGTGAAAAACTTCGGCACCCCAGCGCAGGGCTTCGCGAAAGCTGCTCGCGCCCAAGGGCACGATCATCAGCTCTTGCAGGTCGAGGTTGTTGTTGGCGTGTGCGCCGCCGTTGACCACGTTCATCATCGGCACCGGCATCTGCATGCGGCTGCTGCCGCCGAAGTAGCGGTACAGCGGCAGGCCGGCTTCTTCGGCCGCGGCGCGCGCCACCGCCATGCTCACCGCCAGCGTGGCGTTGGCGCCCAGCCGGCTCTTGTTGGGGGTGCCGTCGAGGTCGATCAGGGCCTGATCGAGAAAGGCTTGCTCGCTGGCGTCGAGCCCGAGCACGGCTTCGCTGATTTCGGTGTTGATGTGGCCGACGGCTTTGAGCACGCCCTTGCCGAGGTAGCGCTTGGGGTCGCCGTCGCGCAGTTCGATGGCTTCGCGGCTGCCGGTGGAGGCGCCCGAGGGCACGGCGGCGCGGCCCATGACGCCGCTCTCGAGCAGCACGTCGCACTCGACGGTGGGGTTGCCGCGGCTGTCGAGGATTTCACGGCCGACGATGTCAACGATTGCACTCATGGGTGGGTACCTTTGGGGCTTGAAAAGTTTTGGGGGAAATCAAGGGGAGTGGTGCTTAGGCCACGCCTTCGACGGCGATCATGCGGATCGAGCCCGCACCCTCGCGCGCTTGGCGCGCCTGGGTGTAGGTGGCGCTGTCGTAGTAGGCGCGCGCGGCGGCCAGGCTGGCAAAGCGCAGCACCACGATGCGCTGCGGTTGCCAGTCGCCTTCGAGCGGCTCGACGCGGCCGCCGCGCACCAGCACCTCGGCGCCGTGCTCTTGCATGGCGCGGCTGCTCCATTCGCGATAGACCTTCATCTGCGCTTCGTTGCTGATGGTGACGTCGGCGATCAGGTAGGCGTGTGGCATGGGTGGGGTGCAGAATATCAGAGGTTGAAGTCGGCTTCGAGAAAGCCGTGGCGCTTGGTCACTCGGTCGAGTTCGAGCAGGCTCTCGAGCAGCGCCGGCATGTGCTTGAGCGGCACCGCGTTGGGGCCGTCGGACAGGGCTTGGTCCGGGTTCGGGTGGGTTTCCATGAACAGGCCGGCCACGCCCACGGCCACGGCGGCACGCGCCAGCACCGGCACCATCTCGCGCTGGCCACCGCTGGACTGGCCTAGGCCGCCGGGCAGCTGCACGCTGTGGGTGGCGTCGAACACCACCGGGGCCCCGGTCTGGCGCATGATGGCCAGCGCGCGCATATCGCTCACCAGGTTGTTGTAGCCAAAGCTCACGCCGCGCTCGCAGGCCAAAAAGTTGTCGGTGGGCAGACCGACTTCGCGTGCCGCAGCGCGCGCTTTGTCGATCACGTTGAGCATGTCGTGCGGGGCCAGGAACTGCCCCTTTTTGATGTTCACCGGCTTGCCCGACTGCGCCACGGCGCGGATGAAATCGGTCTGGCGGCACAGGAAAGCCGGGGTTTGCAGCACATCGACCACCGCCGCGACTTCGGCGATTTCGGACTCGGTGTGCACGTCGGTGAGCACCGGCAGGCCGAGCTCGCGCCGCACCTGGGCCAAAATCTCGAGCCCGCGCTCGCGCCCGGGGCCGCGAAAGCTGCTGCCGCTGGAGCGGTTGGCCTTGTCGTAGCTGCTCTTGAAGATGAAGGGGATGCCGAGCGCGGTGGTGATTTCCTTCAGGCGCCCGGCGACTTCGAGTTGCAGCGCCTCGCTTTCGACCACGCAGGGCCCGGCGATGAGGAAAAAGGGCCGGTGCAGGCCGACTTCGAAGCCACAGAGTTGCATGATGGATCAGCCTTTGCGCGCTTGTTGTTGTTGCAGCGCGGCGCGGATGAAGGCGCTGAACAGCGGGTGCCCGCCCCAGGGGGTGGATTTGAACTCGGGGTGAAACTGCACGCCCATGAACCAGGGGTGGACGGCGGCGGGCAGTTCGACGATTTCGGTCAGCTGCTCGCGCTGCGTGAGCGCCGAAATCAGCAGCCCAGCCTCGCGCAAGCGCTCGAGGTAATGCGTGTTGGCCTCATAGCGGTGGCGGTGGCGCTCGCTCACCACCGGGCCGTAGATGGCATGCGCCAGCGTGCCGGGTTGCACGTCGGCGCTTTGCGTGCCCAGGCGCATGGTGCCGCCCAGGTCGCTGCTGCCGTCGCGCTGCTGGATCGAGCCGTCGGCGTCTTGCCACTCGTCGATCAGCGCGATCACCGGGTGCGGTGTGGCGGGGTCGAACTCGGTCGAGTTGGCGCCATCGAGCCCGGCCACATGGCGCGCAAACTCGATCGTCGCCACCTGCATGCCGAGGCAGATGCCCAGATAAGGCACGCGCTGCTCGCGGGCGTAGCGGGCGGCGGCGATTTTGCCTTCGGTGCCGCGCTTGCCAAAGCCGCCCGGAACCAAAATGGCGTCAAACGGCGCCAGCACCTGCGCCACGTCTTGCTGTTCGAGCGCTTCGGAGTCGATGTAGCCGATCTCCACGCGCACTTGGTTTTTCAGGCCGGCGTGGCGCAGCGCCTCGTTGAGCGATTTGTAGCTGTCGGACAGATCGACGTATTTGCCCACCATGGCGATGCGCACCGCGCCCTGCGGGTGTTGCAGCGCGTGCACCAGTTCGTCCCAGCGCTGCAGCCGCGCCGGTGGGGTGTTGAGGCGCAGCTTGTCGCAGATCAGGCCGTCGAGCCCCTGCTCGTGCAGCAGCCGCGGCACCTGGTAGATGCTGGGCATATCCGGCAGCGAGATCACGCCCCACAGCGCCACGTTGGTGAAGAGGCTGATTTTTTCGCGCTCGTCGTCGGGAATGGCGCGGTCGGCGCGGCACAGCAGGGCGTCGGGCTGGATGCCGATCTCGCGCATTTTTTGCACCGTGTGCTGGGTCGGCTTGGTCTTGAGCTCGCCGGCGGCTGCGATCCAGGGCACGTAGCTCAGGTGCACGAAGGCGCACATATTGGGGCCCAGGCGCAGGCTCATCTGGCGCACCGCCTCGAGGAAGGGCAGCGATTCGATGTCGCCCACGGTGCCGCCGATTTCGACGATCGCCACGTCCACCGCCTGCGCCGTGCCGAGGCCAGCGCCGCGTTTGACGAACTCTTGGATTTCGTTGGTCACGTGCGGAATCACCTGCACGGTTTTGCCCAGGTAGTCGCCACGGCGCTCTTTTTCGAGCACGCTTTTGTAGATCTGGCCGGTGGTGAAGTTGTTGGCGCGCCGCATGCGCGTCTCGATGAAGCGCTCGTAGTGGCCGAGGTCGAGGTCGGTTTCGGCTCCGTCCTCGGTGACGAAGACCTCGCCGTGCTGAAACGGGCTCATGGTGCCCGGATCGACGTTGAGGTAGGGGTCAAGCTTGATCAGGGTGACGTTGAGGCCGCGCGATTCAAGCAGCGCCGCCAGCGAAGCGGACGCGATGCCCTTGCCAAGTGAGGACACCACGCCGCCGGTCACGAATACGAATTTGGTCATGTCGCGGGCGAGCCGGTAAGGGCTCGCGGCTAAGGAAAGAGCGATTATAAAAGCCTACCCGGGCGTACCCGGGCGCTTCAGGGTGCTGCTTGCGGTACTTGCGGCGCTTACGGTGCTCACGGCGCCTGCTCCAGCGCCTCGATCTGCTGCGCCACCTCGAGCCACTGTACTTCGGCGGTTTCGATGGCCTGCTCCACGGCCCCCAGGCGCTGGCTGGCGGCGGCTAGCGTGGGCGCGGGCTGGTCGGGGCGCTGCAGTTGCGCGTGCAGGGCCTGTTGTTCGGCTTGCAGCTGGGCCAGTTGCTGCTCCAGCGCCTCGCGCTGTTTTTTGTGCGGCTGCAGGCGCGCAGACCGTTGCTGGCGGCGCTGCGCCTCGGTGCGGCGCTGTTCGGCGTCGCTTCGCTCGGAGCGCGCCGGTTTTTGTGCCGGTTTTTGTATCGCTTTTTGCGCCGGCGCTGGTTTGGCCAAGGCTTCGCGGCGCAGCTTGGCCTGCTCGAGCAGGTAGCGCTGGTAGTCGTCGAGGTCGCCGGCGAAGTCTTCGATGCCGCCGTGGCTGACGAGCCAGAACTCGTCGCAGACGGCGCGCAGCAGGGCGCGGTCGTGGCTGACCAGCAGCACCGTGCCCTCGAAGCCGTTGAGCGCCAGCGCCAGCGCCTCGCGCGTGGCCAGGTCGAGGTGGTTGGTGGGTTCGTCGAGCAGCAGCAGGTTGGGCCGTTGCCAGACGATCAGGCACAGCACCAGGCGCGCCTTTTCGCCGCCGCTCAGGCTGCCCACGCGCTGTTGCGCCAACTCGGCACCAAACTGGAAGCGCCCCAGAAAGTTGCGCAAATCCTGCTCGCGCGTGGCTTGGCCGGCCAGCGCGCCGGCGGCTTCGGTGTCGCGCGCCAGCCGCACCATGTGCATCAAGGGGGTGTCGTCGGCGCGCAGCAAGTCCATCTCTTGCTGCGCGAAGTAGCCGATGCGCAGCCCCTTGCCGTCGCTGCGCTGGCCGTCGAGCAGATCGAGCGTGCGCGCCACGGTCTTGATGAAGGTCGATTTGCCCTGCCCGTTGGCCCCCAAGATGCCGATGCGCTGCCCGGCCATGACCGAGCGCGTGACGCCGCGCACGATCAGGGTGGGGCTGCCGTCGGGGCTGCGGTAGCCAAAGCTGGCCGCGCGCAGGCTGAGCATGGGGTTGGGCAAGGTGCCGGCGTCGTCGAACTCGAAGTCGAACTCGGCGTCGGCCAGCACCGGGGCCAGTTTTTCCATGCGCTGCAAGGCCTTGACGCGGCTTTGCGCCTGCCGCGCCTTGCTGGCTTTGGCCTTGAAGCGGTCGATGAAGCGTTGCAGGTGCGCGATGCGCTCTTGCTGGCGCTCGAAGCTGCTTTGCTGCAGCGTGAGCTGCTCGGCGCGCATGAGCTCGAAGCGGCTGTAGTTGGCGCCGTAGCGCTTGAGCTGGCCGGCCTCGAGGTGCAGCGTGACGCCGGTGACGGCGTCGAGGAACTCGCGGTCGTGGCTGATGACCAGCAGCGTGCCGGCGTAGCGCTTGAGCCAGCTCTCGAGCCAGACCAAGGCGTCGAGGTCGAGGTGGTTGGTGGGTTCGTCGAGCAGCAGCAGGTCGCTGGGGCAGATGAGCGCCCGCGCCAGTTGCAGCCGCATGCGCCAGCCACCCGAAAAGCTGTTGACTGGGCGCTCGAGTTGCGGCACCTCAAAGCCTAGGCCCAGCAGCAGGGCTTGGGCGCGGGCGTGCGCGTCGTGGCTGCCGGCGTCGAGGCAGGCGCTGTGCGCTTCGGCCAGCGCCAGGCCGTCGCCGCTGGCCTCGGCGGCGGCGAGCGCGGCGCGGGCGGCGGCGAGCCGGGTGTCGCCGTCGATGACGAAGGCGGTCGCGTCCTGCTCGGTTTCGGGCATGTCTTGGGCCACGGCGGCGCTGCGCCAGTGGCGCGGCAGTTGCAGCTCGCCGCTGTCTTCGTGCAGCTGGCCCTGCAGCAGCGCAAACAGGCTCGATTTGCCGGCGCCGTTGCGCCCCACGAGGCCGATTTTTTCGCCCGGGTTGAGCACCGCGCTGGCACCGTCGAGCACCACTTTGGGGCCGCGGCGCAGCGTGATTTGGCGCAGGGTGATCATGCTTGAGGCCCGCCGCTAGAGGCTGGGGTTGCGGCTGGGGGTACGGCCGAGGGTGTGGCCTGCCAGCAGTCCAGCGCCTGGCGTGTGAGCAGCAGCACCGCGTCGGGCCCGGCGCTGGTTTGTAGCCAGTGCGCGGGCAGGCCGGGAAAGGCGCGTTCGAAGTGCGCGCGTTCGTGCCCGATCTCGAGCACCAGCACGCCTTCGGGGTTGAGGTGCGCGGCGGCTTGTGCCAGCAGGCTGCGGATGAAGTCCATGCCGTCGCGGCCGCCGCACAGCCCGCCGTCGAGCGCCAGCGCCGGCTCGGCGCAGAACTCGGGCGGCAGCGCGTCCATGCTGGCGCGGCTGACGTAGGGCGGGTTGCACAGCACCAGGTCGTAACGCTCGGGCAGGGCGGCCCAGCCGTCGGACTCGATCAGGCGCACGCGCTCTTGCAGGCCGTGGCGCTCGAGGTTGATGCGCGCCACCGCCAGCGCGTCGGGGCAGATGTCGGCGGCGTCGATTTGCACCTCGGGCCAGGCCAGCGCCGCCAGCACCGCCAGGCTGGCGTTGCCGCAGCACAGGTCGAGCGCGCGCTGGGTGTGCGCGCCCAGCCAGTCGTCGAGGCAGTCGGCCCCGGCGGCAGCGGCCAGCAGCTCGGCGATCAGGCTGCGCGGCACGATGCTGCGCTCATCGACATAAAAGGGCACGCCTTGCAGCCAGGTCTGGCGCGTGAGGTAGGCGGCGGGGCGGCGCGAGGCGATGCGCTCGTCGATCAGGGCCAGCACCGCTTGCGCCTGCTCGGGCTCGACTGGCCGCGCATCGAGCGCGCTGTCGGGCGGCAGGCCCAAGCGCCACAGCAGCAGCCAGGCGGCTTCATCGTGGGCGTTGAGGGTGCCTTGGCCGTAGGCCAAGGGGGCGGCCTGCAGGCGTGCGCAGGCGGTTTGATGAAGTTCGGATAGGGTCATGGGTGTGTGGGATGCGTGGGGTGAGCAGGCTGGGGCGCTGCGCCACCGATCCGCAAACGAAGGTGCGCGCCGCCGTCACCGGGAAACGGAGTGGCTGCTGGCGACGGTGTTGCTTGATGCAGGGTCGTTGGGTGTTTCGATGGCCGCCACCCAAGCCGGGTCGGGCCGCCACTGCGCCACCCAGTTGGGGATTTGCGCGGCCGGCATCGGCCGGGCGATGGCGTAGCCCTGGCCGTGCAGACAACCCAGGCGCAGCAGCATCTGGGCGTGGGCCGAGGTTTCCACCCCTTCGGCGATCACCAGCCGCCCCAGCGCCTGCGCCAGGCTGAGCACACCTTGCAAAATGGCGATGTCGGTGGGGTCGTCGAGCATGCTGCGCACAAAGCTCTGGTCGATTTTGAGCACCTGGGTGGGCAGGTGCTTGAGGTAGGTGAGCGAGGAGTAGCCGGTGCCAAAGTCGTCCAGCGAGGTGCTCAGCCCCAGTTCGCGGCACTGGTGCAGCAGGGCCGTCACCGAGCCCAGATCGCCCAGCGCGCTGGTTTCGAGCACTTCGAGTTCCAACAGGCTGGGCGGCAGCTCGGGGTGGCGCGCCAGCGCAGCGCGCAGTTTGGGCACAAAATCGGGTTGCGCCAGCTGCATGGCGTCCACGTTGACGCTCACCGGCAGGTGCAGACCGGTTCGATGCCATTCGGCAAGTTGCTGCAGGGCCTGTTCGAGCACCCAGTCGCCCAAGTCCACCATCAGCGCCTGCTGTTCCAGCGCGGGCAAAAAGGCCCCTGGGGCCAGCAGGCCCAGCTGCGGGTGCTGCCAGCGGATGAGGGCCTCGGCCCCGATCACGGCCCCGCTGTGCATCTGCACCTTGGGTTGATAAAACAGCACGAATTCGTGGTTTTTGAGGCCCAGCGCGATGCGCTCGATTTCGGCGTGGCGGCTGCGCACACCGCGGTCGCCTTCGGTGTCGAAGAAGTGGTAGCGGTTTTTGCCACTTTGCTTGGCCTGGAACATGGCTTGGTCGGCCTGGCGCAGCAGCTGGTCGGCGTCCACCGGGTCGGCTTGGGGGTAAAAGCTCACGCCCAGGCTGGCGCTAAGGCTCAGGGCGTGCCCAGGCATGGGGTTGGCGGGGCTGAGGGGCTTGGCGGCCGCCGCCAGCAAGGCCTCGAGCACTGGCAAGGAGTCGAGCGCGCGGGAGAGGTCGGGCAGCACGGCGACGAATTCGTCGCCACCCATGCGCGCCAGCGTGTCGCCCGGGCGCAGGGCGCCTTGCAGGCCATGCCCGAGCGCGATCAACAGCTGGTCGCCGGCTTGGTGGCCGAACTGGTCGTTGTAGGCTTTGAAGCCGTCCAGGTCCAGATAGACCACCGCCAGCTGGCGCTGGTGCTGCGTGGCTTGGCCCATGGCGATCTGCAAGCGGTCGGCCAGCAGGCTGCGGTTGGGCAGGCCGGTGAGGGCGTCGTACTGGCTCAGGCGCTGCACTTGGCGCTCTTGCGCGCGCAGCGTGCTCAGGTCGGTCGAGATGCCGGTGTAGCCCTGCAAGCGCCCGCTGGCGTCGCGCAGCGGGCTGATGGTGAGCAGACAGGGATAGACCTCGCCAGACTTACGCTGGTTCCAGATTTCGCCCCGCCACAGCCCATGCTCGTGCAACGCATGCCACATCTCGCGGTAAAACGCGGCGTCGTGACGGCCCGAGGACCAAAAGCGCGGGTTCTGGCCCAGCAGTTCCTCGCGAGCGTAGCCGGTGAGGCGGCACAAGGCGGCATTGACGTCGATGATCTGGCCACGGGCGTCGGTGATGACGATGGCGTCGTTGGCGTGTTCGTACACGCTGGCGGCGCGGCGCAGGGCGAGTGCCGCCAACTCGCGCTCGGTCACATCTTGCGCGGTACCAGAGGACTCGATCACCGCGCCAGCCTCGTTGCGCCGGTGTTGGCACTGTTCGTGGATGTATCGCACGGCGCCGTCGCTGCGGCGCACGATGCGGAACACAATCTCGTAACCAGCGTGGCCCGGTTGCAAAGAGTCGGTGTAGGCGGCTTCGACCACGCCGCGGTCTTCGGGGTGCACGAGCTCCAGAAAAGCCAGATAGCTGGCGTCAAAGACGCGAGGATCGAGCCCAAATAAGCGGTAGAGCGCATCGCTCCATTGCAGGCGACCGGTTTGCAGGTCCAGCGTCCAGCAGCCGATGTGTGCCATGCGCTCGAGGTTGGCCAAGCGCTCTTGGCTGGCGCGCAGCTGCTCCGCGTTGCGGCTGGCGGCGATCCACAGCCCGATGCGCTCGAGCAGTGGGTGCAGAAAATCGAGCAAGGCCGGGGCGTAGCCGCCCGGGCGGTTGGCCAGGCCGACCAAGCCCACTAGATGGCCGCCGTGATGCAGCGGGATGCCCACGAAGGCGTCGAGCGCCGGGTACCCGGGCGGCAGCCCGCCGCGGCGCGGGTCGGTGGCGGGCTGGTTGGAAAACACCGGCTCGCCGCTGGTGAGGGCGGCGCCAAGGAGCGTGCGCAAGTTGGTGAACTCCAGGCCCTTGGGGGCCATGGCGGCAAAATGGGCCTTGCTGGCTGCGTCCCAAGCGATGTCGGTGATGGCGTAGGTTTTGAGATAGGGCTGGCCGTCGGCGGCGTGCAGCACCTCGCCGATGAAGCCGTAGGCGCTGGCGCTGAGCGCCAGCAAGCGCTCAAGCACGGTCGCAAAACCGCTGCGGCGCTCGGTCGGGTCGAGCAGGTGCAAGGGCAGGTCGTCGCTTTGCGTCAGCTGGCGCCGCTGGGCCTGCAGCTCGGCTTGTGCGCAGTCGGCCAAATCGCGCAAGGCGGTGCGCTGCGCGGGGCTGAGCAGGCGCGGGCGCCGGTCTTGGATGCACAGCATGCCCACGGTGTCGCCGCCATCGACCACCAAAGGGGCGCCGGCGTAGTAGCGGATGCCCGGCTCGCCGGTGACCATGGGGTTGTGGGCGAAGCGCGGGTCTTGCAGTGTGTCGGGGATTTCGAAAATGCCCGACTCCAAAATGGCATGGCCGCAAAAAGAGACGGCGCGCTCGGTTTCGGTGGCCTCCACCCCCAGACGCGACTTGAACCACTGACGCTCGGCGTCCACCAAGGAAATCAAAGCGATCGGCACATCGAACAAGGCCTGCGCCAGCCGGGTGAGGCGATCGAAGCGATCTTCGGCGGCGGTGTCGAGCACCCCCAGCGCGCGCAGGGCGCTCAAGCGCGCAGCTTCGTCACGGGGCATAGCGGGAGCGCAAACATTGGGGCCGACGGGGTTCATGCGCTGAGTGGGTTGGGTTTCAGGTTCGGCAAATGGCGATCATTTCAGGCGATCTTACAATGGGATGCAGCGCGCCGGCTGATCTAACTCGCGCCGGCACTGCCGGCTGGGGGGGTGCAATGCGGGTGGGGTGGGTGCGCCAACCGTTCCATCACCCGGCGGTAGATGTGGGTCAGGGGCTCGAGTTCGGCCACGGCCACGCACTCGTTGACCTGGTGGATGGTGGCGTTGGGTGGCCCGATCTCGATCACTTGCGGGCAGATTTGGGCGATGAAGCGCCCGTCGCTGGTGCCGCCGCTGGTCGAGAGCTGCGCCTGCAACCCGGTGACATCCACAACGGCGGCGCGCACCGCATCGACCAAGCTGCCCGCCGGCGTGAGAAAAGGCTGACCCGACAGACTCCAAGCCAGATCGTAGTCGCGCCCAGCATGCAGGTGGTGGCGCGCCAGCAGATCGTGCACGCGCTGTTGCAGGCTCTCGGGCGTGCTCTCGGTGCTGAAGCGAAAGTTGAAATCGAGCACGGCGGTACCCGGAATGACATTGCTCGCGCCGGTGCCGGCGTGCAGGTTGCTGGCCTGCCACGAGGTGGGGGGGAAGTGCGCGTTGCCGCCGTCCCACTGGGTGGCGGCGAGTTCGGCCAGCGCCGGGGCCAGCAGGTGGATGGGGTTGCGCGCCAGTTGCGGGTAGGCGATGTGGCCCTGCACGCCCTTGAGCGTGAGCCGGCCACTGAGCGAGCCGCGGCGGCCGTTTTTGATCGTGTCGCCGGTCTGGCGCTCGGCGGTGGGTTCGCCCACGATGCACCAATCGAGCCGCTCGCCGCGGCGTTGCAGCTCGCGGCACACCGCCACGGTGCCATCGTGGGCCGGGCCTTCTTCGTCCGAGGTGAGCAAAAATGCCAGGTTCAGCGGCGCCACGGGCTGCGCGGCCACAAAGGTTTCGCAAGCCACGACCATCGCCGCCAGCGAGGCTTTCATGTCGCTGGCGCCGCGGCCGTAGAGCTTGCCGTCGCGCAGCGTGGGCTCAAAGGGCGGGCTGTGCCAGCGCTCCAGCGCGCCGGTGGGCACCACGTCGGTGTGGCCGGCCCAGACCAGGGTTGGGGCCGTGGGGCCGACGCTGCGCTTGGCCCAGAGGTTGCTCACGCGCCACTCGGGCGGGCCGCTGTCGAGGCGCTCGCAGACAAAGCCCAGCGCTTGCAGGCGATCGGCGATCAGCTCCAAACAGCCGGCGTCGGCCGGGCTGACAGAGGGGCAGGCGATCAGTTGCTGGGTCAGTTGCTGGGTCGGGTGCATGGTCGGGTGAGCGCGAAGGGACGGCCGAGTTAGGCGTCGAGGTTGAAGTCGGCAAACGAGGGGCCGCTGGGCGAGGAGGGCTCTTGGGCCGACGCGGCCGGCGGGTCGCTGGGGTTTTGCGTGCGCGATTGAACCGACTGGTTTTGCAGCCGCCACATCAGGTTGGTGGGCGAATCGGCGTACGCCAAGCCTTCTTGGCGTTCGATTTTGCCGCTCAGGATCAGGCGTGCGATGTCGGATTCGAAGGTTTGCGATTCTTCGGACATGGATTTTTCCAGCGCCTCGCGCACGCCAAAAAAATCGCCTTTTTCGATCATTTCGCTCATCAAGCGCGAGTTGATCATCACTTCCACCGCCGGCACGCGGCTGCCATCGACCGTGCGCAGCAGCCGCTGCGACACGATCGCCTTGAGCGAGGAAGCCAAGTCGTTGAGCATGGTCGGGCGCACCTCGACCGGGTAAAAGTTGAGGATGCGGTTGAGCGCCTGGTGGCTGTTGTTGGCGTGCAGCGTGGCCAGCACCAGGTGGCCCGACTGGGCGTAGGCGATGGCCAGCGACATGGTTTCGCGGTCGCGGATTTCGCCGATCAGGATCACGTCCGGGGCCTGGCGCAGCGCGTTTTTGAGCGCGACGTAGAGCGACGCGGTGTCGGTGCCGACTTCGCGTTGGTTGACGATCGACTGCTTGTTGCGAAACAGGTATTCGACCGGGTCTTCGATCGTCAGGATGTGGCCGCTGCTGTGGGCGTTGCGGTGGTCCAGCAAGGCCGCCAGGGTGGTGCTCTTGCCCGAGCCGGTGGCGCCGACCACCAGCATCAGGCCGCGCTTGGTCATGATCATTTTGGCCAGCACCGGCGGCAGCTGCAGCGACTCGAAGGCCGGGATTTCGCTGCTGATGAAACGCACCACCATGGCGCAGTTGCCGCGCTGCTTCATGGCGCTGAGGCGAAAACGCCCAACCCCTGCCAGCGGGATGGCGGTGTTGAGTTCGCCGCTGGCATGAAATTCACGCAGCTGCTCGGCACTCACCACTTCGGTCAGCAGCTGCAGCGGCCCATCGACCGGCAGCGGCTGCGGCGTGATGGCGGTGCAGACACCGTTGAGCTTCATTTGCACCGGCGAGGCCGCCGACAAATAGACGTCGGAGGCGCGCTTTTCGCTCATCAGGCGCAGGATTTTTTCCATCGGGCCCATGGGTGTGGCTCCTGTTGCGTGTTCGTTGCCAAAGGCCTTGAGCAGCGGTGAGCGCGCTTTAGTCGCGCAGCAGCTCGTTGATGCTGGTTTTGGAGCGCGTCTGCGCATCCACCTGCTTGACGATCACCGCCGCGTACAGGCTGTAGGGGGCGCCGTTGGCAGCGGTTTTGGGCAGGCTGCCGCTCACCACCACCGAGCCCGCCGGCACCCGGCCGTAGCTGATCTCGCCCGTGGCGCGGTTGAAGATCGGGGTGCTCTGGCCCAAGTAAACGCCCATGCCGAGCACGGCGTTTTCTTCCACGATCACGCCTTCGACCACTTCGGAGCGCGCACCGATGAAGCAGTTGTCTTCGATGATGGTGGGGTTGGCTTGCAGCGGCTCGAGCACACCGCCGATGCCGACACCCCCCGACAGGTGCACGTTTTTGCCGATCTGGGCGCACGAGCCCACCGTGGCCCAGGTGTCCACCATGCTGCCTTCATCGACGTAGGCGCCGATGTTGACGTAGCTGGGCATGAGCACGGCGCCGCGGGCGATGAAGCTGCCGCGCCGCGCCACCGCCGGCGGCACCACGCGCACGCCCGTGGCGGCGAGCTCCTGCGGGCTCAAATTGGCGAATTTGGTCGGCACCTTGTCGTAAAAGGCCAGCTCGCCGGCACGGATGATGGCGTTGTCGTTGAGCCTAAAGCTCAGCAGCACGGCCTTTTTGATCCACTGGTGCACCGTCCACTGGCCCACGCCCGAGCGGGTGGCGACGCGCAGCTGGCCGTTGTTGAGCTGCTCGAGCACCTGCTCGACGGCGTCTTGCACCTCGCGCGGGGCGTTGCTGGGGTTGAGCTGGGTGCGCTGCTCCCAGGCTTGGTCGATCAGGGTTTGCAAAGAGGGGCTCATGGTGGGGCGGTGGGTTGCGAAAGCGGAGGCTGGGTTGGGCTGTAGGGGGCCGGATCGAAGCTCGCATTGTATGTTTGGCCCTGGCTCGGTGCGCGCGCCTTAAACTAGCGCCTCCCATCTTTCATGGCCTTGCATGGCGGCGCATGGCCGTGCAAGGTCGTGCCCAGTATCCAGCGAAGCAGCGAGCGTGCGCCTACAGACCATCAAGTTGTCGGGCTTCAAGTCCTTTGCCGAAGCCACCACCTTTGGCCTGCCGGGCCAACTGGTGGGGGTGGTCGGCCCCAACGGTTGCGGCAAATCCAACATCATGGACGCCGTGCGCTGGGTGCTGGGCGAGAGCAAGGCCAGCGAGCTGCGCGGCGAGTCGATGCAGGACGTGATCTTCAATGGCAGCGCGCAGCGCAAGCCCGCCAGCCGCGCCAGCGTCGAGCTGGTGTTTGACAACGCCAGCCAGCGCGTGCCCGGGCCGTGGGGCCGTTATGCCGAGCTGTCGGTGCGCCGGGTGCTCACACGCGATGGCACCAGCAGCTACCACATCAACCAGCAGCCGGTGCGCCGGCGCGACGTGCACGATCTGTTCTTGGGCACCGGGCTGGGGCCGCGCGCCTACGCCATCATTGGCCAGGGCACCATCGGCCGCATCATCGAGAGCCGCCCCGAAGACTTGCGCCTGTTTCTGGAGGAAGCGGCCGGGGTGTCCAAATACAAAGAGCGCCGCCGCGAGACCGCCGCGCGGCTGCTCGATGCGCGCACCAACCTGAGCCGGGTGCAAGACATCTTGACCGAGCTCGATGAGCAGCGCAGCAAGCTGGAGCAGCAAGCCGCGCTGGCGCAGCGCTACCGCGATCTGCAAAGCCGGGTGCAGCGCGGCCAGCAGCAGCTGTGCTGGCTAAAACTTTGCCAAGCCCAGGCCGACGCTGCTCAAGCCCAAACCCAAGGGCAGCAGGTGCAGCTCGAGCTTGACGAGCAAACGGCGGCTTTGCGCAAGCTAGAGGCCGAACTGGAAGCGGCGCGGCAGGCGCACTATGCCGCCGGCGAGGCGCTCAACCAGGCCCAAGGGGCGCTGTACGCCGCCGCCGCCGAGGTGGCGCGGCTCGAGACCGAGATCCGCCACGTGCGCGACCACCGCCAGCGCCTGCAGCAGCGCCTGCAGCAGTTACATCAGCAGCGCGCACAGTGGGACGAGCGCACCCGCGCCGCCGCCGACGAGCGCGAGCGCCTAGCCCAGCAACAGCAAGCCGCGGCCCTGCAGGCGGCGGCGCTGGCGGCGCAGTGCCAGCAGCAAGCCGCTGCGCAGCCCGCCGCCCAAGCCCAGCTGCAAGCGGCGCAGCAGGGGCTGCAGCGCTGCCGCCGCGCGCTGGCCGAGAGCCAGCAGGCGCTGGGCGTGCTGGGGGCGCAACAGCGCGCCTTTGAGCAACAGCGCCAGCAGTGGCAGCAGCGGGTGCAGCGCCTGCACAGCGAAGCCCAAGCGCTGGCGGCGCAGGCCAGCGACGAGGCGCGGCTGGCGGGCTTGCAGGCCGAGTTTGAGCAAGCGCAGCAGCGCCACGCCCAAGCGCAGGAGGCGGTGCAGCAGCTGCAGCTCGAGCAGACCCAATGCGAGCAGCGGCGCAGCCAGTGCCAGCAGCAGGCGCAGGCGCAGGCCCAAGCGCAGGCCCAGTGCCAAGCCCGACACGACGCCTTGCAGGCCTTGCAGACCCGGCTGCAGCAAGCCGGCCAGCTGCCGCAATGGCTGGAGCGGCAAGGCTTGCAAGGGCGCGCGCCGCTGTGGCAGCGGGTGCAGCCGGCGGCCGGCTGGGCCACGGCGATCGAGGCCGCCTTGCGCGAGCGGCTGCAGGCGCTGGAGCTGCCCAACCTAGAGGCCGCGCTGGCTTGGGCCGAGGCGGCGCCACCGGGGGCGCTGGTGCTGTATGCGCTGGAGGAATGCGCTGCGGGCGCGGGGCAGGGCGCCGAGGGCAGGGGGCAGGGCTCAGCACAGGCCGCGCACCAATTGCAGCCGCTGGCGCAGCACCTGCGTTGCCCCGAGCCGGCCTTGCGGGCCTTGCTGTCGCGCTGGCTCAGCCCTTGCTACGCCGCCGCCAGCCTGCCCGAGGCGCTGGCCGTGCGCGCCGCGTTGGGGCCCGCCGAGCTCATCTACACCCCGCAGGGGCACTGCGTGGGCGCGCAGCACCTAGCGTTTTATGCCGCAGCGCCCGAGCAGTCGGGCTGGCTGGCGCGCGCGCAAGAGATCGAGCAGTTGCAGCAGCAGCTGCACAAGCTGCAAGGCGAAGCCGCGCAAGCGCGCCAGGCGCAAGCGCAGGCCGAAGCCGCGTGCGCCCAAGCCAGTGCGCACTTGCAGCAAGCCCGCGCTGCGGCCCAAGGCGCCCTGGCGCAAGCCCATGCACTGCAAGTCGAGCTGCTGCGCCTGAGCCAGCAAGCCGCGCACCGCCAGCAGCGCGCCGCCCAATTGGGGCAAGAGCAAGCCGAAGCCGAGCAGAACTTGCAGCAGCTGCAGGCGCAACAGCAGCAGCTGCAAGCGCAACAGCACCAGCGGCACACCGAGCTGCAAGCGCAGCAGCAGGCGCTGCAGCAGGCCGAGCGCGAGCAGGCGCAGGCCGAGCAGGCGCTGCAGCAGGCCAGCGCCCAAGCGCGCGCGCTCGAGCGCCAAGCGCAAGAGGCCGACTTCGCGCAGCGCAGCCTGCAAGCGCGCGCCGACGAGCTGCAGCGCAACCAAACCGCCGGGCAGCAGCACAGCGCCGAACTGGCCGAGCAAGCGCAGCAGATACAGGCCGAACTCGAGACCCTGTGCGACACCGCTGTTCAGTCGGCCCTGCAAGCGGCGCTGGCCCTCAAGCTCCAGCGCGAGCAAGAGCTGGGGGCGCGGCGCAGCGCCCACGATGCTTTGAGCGCCGAACTGCGCGCCAGCGACGCGCAGCGCCTGCGGCTCGAGCACGCGCTCGAGCCCTTGCGCCAGCGCTTGGGCGAGCTGCAGCTGCGCCTGCAGGCGGCGCAGCTGACCCAGCAGCAGCAGCGTCAGAGCCTCGAGGAGGCCGGCGTGGTCGAGCCGCAGCAGCTGCAGGCGCTGGCCCACAGCGTGGCCGCCGAGGGCGTGCAGCTGGCCACCTTGCCGGCGCAGGTCCAGCGCGGCCAACGCGAGCTCGAAGCCTTGGGCGACGTCAACCTGGCGGCGCTCCAGGAGCTGGCGGTGGCGCAGCAGCGCGGGCGGTTTTTGAGCGAGCAAAGCCACGACTTGCAGCAGGCCATCACCACCCTCGAAGAGGCCATCCGCACCATCGACAGCCAGACCCGCGCCCTGCTGGGCCAGACCTTCGAGGCGGTGAACCAGCAATTTGGGCGTATATTCCCCGAATTGTTTAGCGGCGGGCAAGCGCGGCTGCAGTGGAGCGAGGGCGAAATCCTCGACGCCGGGGTGCAGGTGCTGGCGCAGCCGCCGGGCAAGCGCAACCAGACCATCCACCTGCTGTCGGGCGGCGAAAAGGCGCTGACCGCAATCGCCTTGGTGTTTGCCATTTTTCAACTCAACCCGGCGCCGTTTTGCTTGCTCGACGAGGTCGATGCCCCGCTGGACGACGCCAACACCGAACGTTTTGCCCAACTGGTGACTCGTATGAGCTTTGAGACCCAGTTTCTTTTCATCAGCCACAACAAAATCACCATGGAAATGGCGCACCAACTCGTCGGCGTCACGATGCAAGAGCAAGGCGTCTCGCGCATCGTGGCCGTGGATTTGCAATCGGCCCAGCATTTGCTGGCGGAGCCACAGCCATGACGCCGCTGCAATGGGGGCTGCTGCTGCTCGGGCTGGCGCTGCTGGTGGCGCTGCTTCTCTACAACGTCTGGAGCACCCGGCGCCAGCGCCCGCGCCGCGCCCAAAGCGCCGATGCGCCAGCCGCCGCGCCGGGGGCCGAACCCGGTTCGCGCCTCGACCCGGTGCTGGGCCAGCTTGCACAGGCGCAGCCCGTTGCCACCGCAGGCGCCGAGGGCGTGCCGGATTTGCCCAAGGTGGTGCAGGCGCAGCAGGTGCTCGATGAGCGCATCGATGCCATTGCCCTGCTGCACAGCGACCAGCTGGTGTCGGGCGACGCCGTGCTGGCGGCACTGCCCACCAGCCGGCGCATCGACGGCAAGCCGTTTTATGTCGAGGCGCAAAACCTGCAGACGCAGCAGTGGGAGTTGCCGCGCGCGGGCGAGCGCTACCAAAGCTTGCGCGCCGGCATCCAGCTGGTGAATCGGGCCGGTGCGCTCAACGAGATCGGCTTTTCGCAGTTTATCCAGCGCCTCGACGAATTGGCCGACAGCCTGCAGCTGCGCCCCGAATACCCCGACATGATGCACGAGGTGGCGCGCGCGCGCGAGCTCGACCAGTTTGCGCTGGCACACGATGCGCAGTTGTCGTTTTATGTGCGCGCCCAGCGTGCCGCTTGGAGCCCCGGCTACTTGGCGCAACACGCGGCGCGGGCTGGTTTTGTGGCTGGCGCGCTGCCGGGCCGCATGGTGCTGCCGGCGCAATCCAGCGGCGCGGCGGCGGTGCTGGTGTTGCAGTACGAGACCCAAGCCGCCTTGGCCGACGACCCCGAGCAAGCGGTGCTCAACCAGTTTGGCGTCACGCTCGATGTGCCGCACGTGGCACGCAGCGAGCGCCCTTATGTGCGACTGCGCCAGACGGTGCAGCAGCTGGCGCAGAGCATGGAGGGGGTGGTGTGCGACGGCGCCGGCACGCCGCTGCACAACGATGCGATGGACCAGATCGGGGCCGAGCTCGAGGCGCTGTGTGAGGCCCTGCAGACGCGCGACCTGGCGCCCGGATCGGTGCTGGCGCGGCGTTTGTTCAGCTAGGCGATCTCGCCGTTGTGCACCTCGAACTGGCCACGGCGCCGGTCGGCAAAGTAGTGCTCCAGCGTGACCTTGACGGTGCGAAAGGCCAGCTCGTCCCAGGGGATTTCGTGCTCGTGGAACAGCCGCGCTTCTATGGTTTCGTGGCCAGGCTCAAAGCGGTCGCTCAGCAACCGGGCGCGGTAGTACAGGTGCACCTGCCCGACGCGCACCACGCTGAGCACGGTGAACAGTCCCAGCAGCTCGATCTGCGCCCCGGCCTCTTCGACCGTTTCGCGCACCGCCCCAGCCGCCGTGCTCTCGCCCAATTCCATGAAGCCGGCCGGCAGCGTCCACTTGCCGCGCCGCGGCTCGATGTTGCGCAGGCACAAAAGCACCTGTTCACCCTGCGCGCCCCAGACCGGCACCGTGCCGACGACGTTGAGCGGGTTTTCGTAGTGCACGGTGCCGCAGGCTGGGCAGATGGCGCGCACCCGGCTGTCGCCGTCATCGGGCAGGCGGTGCTCCACGGCGCTGCCGCAGTGGCGGCAATGGTTGATTTGTGAGCGCGTCATGGCTGACTAGTGTAGTGCGTGCCTGGCTGCGAAGCCGGCTCTGGGGCAGATTCAGGGCCGATAATCGCTGCTTTCACAGCCGCATCTGGAGCCGCCCATGAACCCGCAATCCCAACGCGCCCTGCTCACCATTTTGGTGCAGGCGGCCATGGCCGACGGCCAAAAAGCCGACAGCGAACGCCAGTTCATCCGCGAGCTGGCGCTGCAGCTCGACGCCGACGCTGGCGGCGCGCACCTGGCGCAGGCGCTGCAAGACGCGCTGCTCAAGCGCGTGACGCTGGCGCAGGCGGTGGCGCTGCTGGATGACGCCGAGCAGCGCCAGCTGGCTTATGAGTGGGCGCTGGCGGTGTGCGACGCCGACGGCGTGGCCAGCACGGCCGAGCAGGCCTTCTTGTCGCAGCTGCGCGCCGAGCTTGGGCTGACGGGCGGCGCTGCAGCGCAGGAGCTCGAGCAGCTTGAGCGCCAAACGCATTCCGTGGCAGCGGCCGCCTACGCCGACGATTTTCTGGACGCCGATGAGCGCGCACCCGCTGCCGCGCCCACCGCCGCGCCTTCGCAGTGGGCGCGCGCCGCGCCCTTGGTGGCCGCCGGCGCGGCGGCTTTGGGGGTGGCAGGGGTTGGCGGGGCGCTGGCGGCCCGAGCGGGTGCCAGTGGGGTGAGCAACCAAGCCGGTGTGCAAGTTGGCGGTGCCCAAGTGGGCGGTGCAGCAGGCAGCGCCGCCTTGGCCGCCAGCACCCCGGCGCTGGACAAGATGATCCTGAACTATGCCATCCTCAACGGCGCGCTCGAGTTGCTGCCGCAGTCGTGGGCCACGGTGGCGATCATTCCGCTGCAGATCAAGATGGTCTATCGCATCGGCAAGGCGCACGGGGTGGCGCTGGACCAAGGGCACATCCGCGAATTCATCGCCGCCGCCGGGGTCGGGCTGGGCTCGCAGTACCTGGAGCAGTTTGGCCGCCGCTTGCTCGGCGGCTTGGTGGGCAAGGCGGCAGGGCGCATGGCCGGCGGCTTGGCCGGGCGCGCCACCGGGGTGGCGTTCTCGTTTGCCACCACCTACGCGCTGGGCCAGTTGGCCAAGCGCTACTACGCCGGCGGGCGCGTCATGTCCACCGACGTGCTGCGCCAGACCTTTCAGGGCTTGCTGGGGCCGGCCAAAAACCTGCAGCAGCAGCACCTGCCCGAGATTCAAGCGCGTGCGCGCACGCTGAACGCAGGCGAGGTGCTGCGCTTGGTCAAGGGCGGCATTTGATCGGCCGCTTAACCAGGGCGAGGCCTGGCTTCCCAGTCCGCAGCCATTGGTGCGCACGTTGCCTTGGGTCTGCCCCGGCTGCGGCGCCACTAAGGCAATCAGCCAGCCATTCAGCCAGCCATTCAGCCAGCCATTCAGCCAGCCATTCAGCCAGCCACATTTGCGCTCCATGTTGCTGCTCGCTTCCGCCCTCAAGCTGATCGCCGAGCTGGCTTTGCTGGCCCTGCTCGGGCGCTGGTTGCTGGCGGCGTGGCTGCGCCGTTTGGCGCCGCAGGCGCTCGAATCCAACCTGTTTTTGTGGCTGCTCGACACCCTGTGCCGCCCGTTCGTGACCGCGGCCGGGTGGCTGGCGCCGCGCTGGGTGCTGCGGGAGCACTGGCCGCTGCTGGCTTTTTGCCTGTTGTTGGGGCTGTGGCTGGCAGCCACTTGGCTCAAGCTCCAAGCCTGCCTAGAAGTGGGGATGGACCAATGTCGCTGAAGGGCACACAACCCAAAGCCGTTCAAGCCGCCGGCGCCTGGTGGCCAGGGCTGGGGCCGGCCTTGGCCGGGGCGGCTACGCTGCTGGGTGGGCAGCGCTTGGGCGCGCTGGTGTGGTGGCGCGTGTGGCGCGGCCGCCGGCACGACGCCGCCGCGCTGGCGGCGCTGGCTTATAGCCGCGCCCGCAGCGGCCAGCCCAAGGCAGCGCTGCGCTGGCAGCGGCGCTGCCTGGTGCAGCGCCCGCAGTGCGCCCAAGCCCATTTCAACCTCGGCTTTTTGCTCGAGCAACTGCAGCAAGATGAGGCGGCGCAGCCGGCGTTCGAGCGCGCCACCGAGCTGGCGCCGCAGCTCGATCTGGCTTGGTTTGGCTTGGCGCGCTGCCTCGAGCGCCAGGGCCGCCTCGAAGCGGCCTTGCAGGCCTACCAGCGCAACGCCGCGCTGCAACCATGGAGCCCGCACGCCCACGCGGCCATGGCGCGGCTGCAGCAGCGGCTGGGGCGGCCCGAGCAAGCGCAGGCCCTGATCGCGCACCTGCGCGGCTTCGAGCCCCGGGTGGCGGCCGCTTTGCAGCGCGAATTGCAGGCACCCACGCAGGAGCTGGTCTGATGCGCGACCGACCCCTGTACTGGCGCCGCATCAAACGGCTCACGCTGCTGTTGCTGCTGCTCTGGGTGGGCGTGACCTTCGGGGTCAGTTTTTACGCCCGCGAGTTGGATTTTTATTTTTTCGGCTGGCCCTTTGGCTTTTGGGTCGCGGCGCAAGGCGCGATCGTGGTCTATGGCCTGTTGATCGCGCTCTACGCTTGGGCCGCCAACCGGCTTGACGAGCTGCATGGCGTGAGCGAGCCGCCCGACCGCATCGAACCCCGGCGGCACTGACAGTGGAACGCAAACCCGCCCCCGTGCGCCGCTTTGAGCACCAGCTGCACAAGGTTTTTCTGCTCTACACCGCGGCTTTTTTGCTGTTCGTGTTGTGTTTGGCACTGCTCGAGCAGATGGGGCTGCCGCGCCACTGGATCGGGATGAGTTTTTTGCTCGGCAACATCGCGATCTATGCGGCCATCGGCATCATGAGCCGCACCGTCGATCCGGTGGAGTATTACGTGGCTGGGCGGCGGGTGCCGGCCATGTACAACGGCATGGCCACCAGCGCCGACTGGATGTCGGCGGCCTCGTTCATCGGCTTGGCCGGCACCCTGTACATGCACGGCTACAGCGGGTTGGCCTTTGTGCTGGGCTGGACTGGCGGCTACTGCCTGGTGGCCTTTTTCATGGCGCCCTATTTGCGCCGCTTCGGGCAGTTCACCATCCCCGATTTTTTGGCCGAGCGCTACGGCGGCCACCTGCCGCGCCTGCTGGGCATCGCTGCCGCCATTTTGTGCTCTTTTGTCTATATCGTGGCGCAAATCTACGGCGTCGGGCTGATCACGGCGCGCCTGACTGGGGTCGCGTTCGAGGTCGGCGTGTTCTTGGGGCTGGGCGGGATCTTGGTCTGTTCTTTTCTGGGTGGCATGCGCGCCGTCACCTGGACCCAAGTGGCGCAGTACATCGTGCTGATCGTCGCCTACATGGTGCCGGTGGTGTGGTTGTCGGTGCAGCAGACCGGCTCGCCGCTGCCGCAGCTGGTCTATGGGCAGCAGTTGCAGCAAATCAGCGAGCGCGAACAAGAGCTGATGCGCGACCCGGCCGAGCTGCAAGTGCGGGCCATCTACCAGCAGCGCGCCTTGTTGCTGCAAGAGCGGCTGCAAGACCCGCAAGCGGCGCTCGAGCGCTTGCGGGTGCTGGCCCGCGAGCGGGTGCAGGTGCTGCGCGCGGCCAATGCCTCGCCTTCGGTCATCGCCCAGGCCGAGCAGGATTTGGCGGCGCTGCCGCGCGACCCCCGCAGCGCGCGCCTGCTGTGGGAGCAGCAGCTTTACGAGGCGCAGCAAAAATCGCTGCCGCTGGGCGGCATGTTGCCGCACGCGCAGGCTTTTGCCGGCGACCCGCACGGCAGCCCGGCCGAGCAGCAGGCGTTTCACGAGTCGCGGCTCAATTTCCTGGCGCTGGTGTTTTGCCTGGTGGTCGGTACCGCCGCCTTGCCGCACATCCTGATGCGCTACTACACCGTGCCCGACGCCCGGGCGGCGCGCAAATCGGTGGCGTGGTCGCTGCTGTTCATCGGGCTGCTTTACTTAAGCGCACCGGCGCTGGCGGTAATGGTCAAGTTTGAGGTCTTTCACGTGCTGGTCGGCACGCCGTTCGACCAGCTGCCCGATTGGGTGGCGGACTGGAGCCGCATCGACGCCGAGCTGCTGCGCGTGAGCGACGTGAACCTCGACGGCTTGCTGCAGCTCAATGAGATCACCATCGGCTCCGACATCATCGTGCTGGCCGCGCCCGAGATCGCTGGCTTGCCCTACGTGATCGCGGCGCTGGTGGCCGCTGGCGGGCTGGCGGCGGCGCTGTCCACCGCCGACGGGCTGCTGCTGACCATGGCCAACGCCCTTAGCCACGACCTGTACTACAAGATGATCGACCCACACGCCGCCACCGCGCGCCGGGTCACGGTGTCCAAGGTGGTGCTGCTGGTGGTGGCGCTGGCCGCGGCCTACGTGGCGGCGCAAAAACCGGCCGACATCCTGTTCATGGTGTCGGCGGCGTTTTCGATTGCCGGTGCCGCGTTTTTCCCGGCGCTGGTGCTGGGCATCTTCTGGAAGCGCACCACCGGCAGCGCGGCCGTGCTGGGCATGCTCAGCGGTTTGGGCATCACGCTGTACTACATGATCACCACCCAGCCGTGGCTGCGCTCGGTCTTTGGCGTC
The DNA here is from genome assembly GCF_056323735.1 of Serpentinimonas sp. SSL01. Classification (NCBI taxonomy): domain Bacteria; kingdom Pseudomonadati; phylum Pseudomonadota; class Betaproteobacteria; order Burkholderiales; family Comamonadaceae; genus Serpentinimonas; species Serpentinimonas sp. SSL01. The sequence goes on along the minus strand of NZ_CM150487.1, from coordinate 1,495,592 downwards.
GATTCCCCGGTGGTCTTGTGGTGGGGGATCGAGCCGATTTCGGCCGGCGTGTTTGGGGTGCCGGTGGGCTTTGCGGTCATGATCGCCGTGAGCTTGGTGACGCGGCGGCCGCCGCAGCGCGTGCAGGACCTTGTGGAGCAGGTGCGAAGCGGGCTATAATCCCACGCTTACCTTGCCGCACCCTAGACTGACGCTTCGGGGCGGCTTCATCCTGGCAGCAGGAAAATCCACAAGGAGTGTGTATGCGTCATTTTGAAATCGTCATGCTGATCCACCCGGATCAGAGTGAGCAAGTGCCCGCCATGCTGGAGCGCTACAAGGGCATGATCGCCGCTGGCGGCGGTGTGATCCACCGCATCGAAGACTGGGGCCGGCGCCAAATGGCTTACCAGATCAACAAGTTGTCCAAGGTGCACTACCTGTGCCTGAACATCGAAGCCAGCCAAGCCGTGATGGCCGAACTGGACCACGCGTTTCGCTTCAACGACGCCGTGTTGCGCCACCTCGTGGTGCAGCGCAAGAAGGCCGACACCGGCCCTTCGCCCATGATGCGCTCGGTTGAGCGCGAAGAGGCGCGCAAGTCCAGCCAGCAAGAAGCGGCTTAAGGCGCGCTGCCCCAGCCGTTGCCCGTGGCCAACCCGCCGACGACCGAAGCCCAACAGCCTCCAATCCCCCCGCACAACCCCTCGCACAACCGCCTGCACCTCACAGCCACCTTGGTGGGCACCCAGCCGCTGCGCTACACGCCGGCCGCGGTTCCTGTCCTCGATGCGCTGCTCGAGCACCAGTCGGTGCAGATCGAGTCGGGGCAGCAGCGTCAGGTGGCGCTGCAGTTGAAAGCGGTGGGTTTTGGGCTCATGGCCGAGGCGCTGGCCAGGCTCCCGCTGGGGACGCTGCTCGACGCACACGGCTTCATGGCCCACGCCCGCAACGGCAAGGGTTTTGTGCTGCACATTCAAGAATTCAAGCTCATTTAAGGAAGCAATACCATGCCTGCTCCGAAACGTTTCAATAAAGACAAGCGCCCCAAGCGCAACACCCAGTCGCTTTTGTTCAAGCGCAAAAAGTTCTGCCGTTTCACCGTCGCCGGTGTGGTCGAGGTGGACTACAAAGACGTGGACGTGCTGCGCGACTTCATTGCCGAAAACGGCAAAATCATTCCGGCCCGCCTCACCGGCACCCGCGCCATTTACCAGCGTCAAGTGACCACGGCGATCAAGCGTGCGCGCTTTCTTGCCCTGCTGCCGTACTCCGACCAGCACCGCGTCTAATCGCCAGGAGCCCCGAATCATGCAAATCATCCTGCTCGACAAAGTCATCAACCTCGGCAACTTGGGCGATGTGGTCAAGGTCAAAGACGGGTACGCCCGCAACTTCCTCATCCCCAACGGACGCGCCCGCCGCGCCACCCAGGCCGCTGTGGCCGAGTTCGAGGCGCGCCGCGTCGAGCTCGAAAAAGCCGCCGAGGCCAAACTCGCTGCCGCCCAAGAGCTGGCCGCCAAACTGGGCGGTGTGGGCCTGAAGCTATCGCAAAAAGCCGGTGTCGATGGCCGCCTGTTTGGCTCCGTCACCAACCACGACATCGCCGACGAGCTGGGCCGCCAAGGCTTCGCCGTCAACAAGGCCCAAGTGCGCATGCCCAACGGCCTGCTCAAAAACGTGGGCGACTACACGGTGCAGGTGGCTTTGCACACCGACGTGGTGGTCGATGTCAACGTCAGCGTGCTGGGCGAGACCGCTTAAGGCGGGCCGGCACGGCTTTGGCGTGATATAAAAACCGGCTTCGGCCGGTTTTTTTGTGTGCCACGCGCAACCGCTTGCCATTCTCCACGGTACTTTGGCTGCCGTTTGCGCCTTGACCATTACCTAGTCTGCTCCCTTTGGAACACCTGCTCGCCATCGACAACGGCACGCAAAGCGTGCGTGCTCTGCTCTTTGATCTGCAGGGCCGCCTGATTGCCAAGGCGCAAGAACCCTTGAATGCCGGGTTTTCGGCGCAGCCGGGCTGGGCCGAGTATCCGGTGGAAGATTACTGGCGCGCGCTGTGCAGCGCCTGCCAGCGGCTGTGGTTGCACTGCCCGGTGCCCAAAGACTCGATCAAGGGGGTGGCGGTCACCACCCAGCGCGGCACCGTCATCAACCTCGATCGGCACGGCCAGCCGCTGCGCGCCGCCATGGTCTGGCTGGACCAGCGCCGCACCGAGCAAGTGCCCAGCCTGAGCTGGTGGTGGCGGGCCGGCTTTGGCTTGCTGGGGGTCAACGACACCATCGATTATTTTCTGGGCCAAGCCGAGGCCAACTGGATCGCCGCCCACGAGCCCGAGGTCTGGCAGCGCACGCACAAGTATCTGCTGCTCTCGGGCTACCTGAACTACCGCTTGTGTGGCGATTTTGTCGATTCCAGCGGCTCGCAGGTTGGCTATCTGCCCTTTGACTACAAGCGCCAGCGCTGGGCCGGGGCGCTGGACTGGAAGTGGCAGGCGCTGGCCCCGATCCGCCAGCGCATGCTGCCCAAGCTGTTGCCGCCGGGCGCAGTACTGGGCACGATCAGCGCCGCCGCCGCACACGACACCGGCATCCCGGCCGGCTTGCCGCTGCTGGCCGCCGCAGCCGACAAGGCCTGCGAGGTGCTCGGCGCCGGCTGCCTGGAGCCGCACATCGGCTGCCTGTCGTATGGCACCACCGCCACCATCAACACCACCAGCGAGCGCTACGTCGAGGTCACCTCATTCATCCCCCCGTACCCGGCCGCCTTGCCCGGCTACTACAGCACCGAGGTGCAGATCTACCGCGGCTACTGGATGGTGAACTGGTTCAAGGAAGAGTTCGGCCTGTCCGAGCAGTTGCGCGCCGCCGAGCAGGGCGTGTTGCCCGAGGACTTGTTTGACCAACTGGTGGATGCCGTGCCGCCCGGCTCCATGGGGCTGCTGCTGCAACCCTACTGGTCGCCGGGCCTCAAGCACCCGGGGCCCGAAGCCAAGGGCGCCGTGATCGGCTTTAGCGACGTGCACAACCGCGCCCATTTTTACCGCGCCATCCTAGAGGGCCTAGCCTATGCCTTGCGTCAGGGCAAAGAGCGCATCGAGCAGCGCAGCGGCGTGCCGATCACGGCCTTGCGGGTCTCGGGCGGGGGCTCGCAGAGCGACGCCGCGATGCAGCTCACCGCCGACGTGTTTGGGCTGCAAACCGCGCGCCCGCACGTCTACGAGACCTCGGGCTTGGGCGCAGCCATCGACGCCGCCGTGGGCCTGGGGCTGCACCGCGATTTCCCCACGGCCGTGGCCAGCATGACGCGCTTGGGCCGTAGCTTCGAGCCCAACGCCCAGAACCGGCAGATCTACGACGAACTCTACGCCAGCGTGTACTGCCAGATGTACGAGCGCCTGCTGCCGCTGTACCGCGAGATTCAGCGCATTACCAAGCCGAAGCCTTAGGGGTGGGAGTGAAGGGATGAGTCCTGCGGCGCCCTCAAGCTCCTCTGGCTCGATGCCCAGTTGGTGCGCAATTTGCGCGCCTAGATTCCGAGATTTACGATTTTTGTTTCCGGAGTTTACGGCAATTATTTCCGAGATTTACGTTATCATGCCCGCATGAACACGGCATCCCTTTTCCCGCGCTGGATCGAGCCACGCATCGCTGAAGCGCTGCTCGACACGCCGGTGGTGTTGCTGGCCGGGCCGCGACAGGCCGGCAAGACGACGCTGGTGCGCCAAATTGCAGCGCGGCAGGGCTTGCACTACATCACACTGGACGATGAACTGACATGGTTGTCGGCACGGGCAGACCCGGTGGGGATGGTTCGCAACTTGGGTCGGGCGGTGATCGACGAGGTTCAGCGCGCGCCCCAGCTGCTTTTGGCCATCAAAAAAAGCGTGGACGAAGACCGGCGCCCAGGCCGTTTTTTGCTTACCGGATCGGCCAACTTGATGGCGCTGCCCACCGTGGCCGACTCGCTCGCAGGCCGAATGGAAACCCTGTCGTTGTTGCCTTTGTCGCAGAGCGAGATCGAATCGCGTTCGGCCAACTGGATCGACAGCGCGTTTGCGGGGCAGTTGCTTAAGGTGGAGCGGCCCGCACTGGGCCTAGAGCTGGTGGAGAGAGTGCTGCGCGGCGGCTACCCCGAAGCGGTTGCGCGCGCCTCGGCCAAGCGCCGCCGGGCGTGGGCGCGCCAGTACCTCGACGCCCTCATTTTGCGCGACGTACGCGACGTGGCCGGCATCGACAAGCTCGATCAGCTGCCGCGCTTTCTGCGCGCCCTGGCACAGACGGCGGGCCAGATGTGCAACTACACCCAACTCGGCGCCCAAGTCGGTTTGGACGGCAAGACGGCAGCGCGTTACTTGGGAGTGTTTGAGCAAATGTACCTGCTCAAGCGCGTCGATGTATGGGCGCGCAACCGCCTCAAGCGCGTGGCCAAAACACCCAAGCTGCAGTTCATCGATGCCGGCTTGCTGGCGGCCTTGCTCGACCTGAGCGCCGAGGAGGTGCAGCGAGACCGCACGCGCTTTGGCAACGCGCTCGAGACCTTTGTTTTTGCGGAACTGCTCAAACACACGACCACGGCAGAGGGCGACTATCGCCTGCTGCACTACCGCGACGCCGACCAGGTCGAAGTCGATGTGGTGATCGAAAATGCCGCTGGGCAACTGGTGGGGGTCGAGATCAAGGCTGCCGCCACCGTCAAGCCTAGCGATCTGCGTGGGCTCAAGAAGCTCGCCAGCCTCGCCGGTAGCCAGTTCAAGCTGGGCGTGCTGCTGTACGACGGCGCCGAGACGCTGCCCTTGGGCGATGGAATCTGGGCGGTGCCGATGTCTACGCTGTGGGGGGCGTAGCAGTCAAATGCAGGGCAGCCTTGAGGAGCGCGCCCCCGCCTCACCAAAACCGCCACCAAGACGCCGCGCGCTCTGGTGCCTGGCCTAGGCCCAAGAAGGCGCTCTGGGGGAAGTTGAGTGTGAGCACGCGGCGCGCGTCGGCGGCCAGGTCGTTCATGCCCAAAGCTTGGTAGGCGCGGTATTTGATGAACAGCGCTTCTTCGGCGGCGGGCACGCCTTGGAAGTCGGTTAATGCCACTTGGGCGCGGTTGATGGCGGCCACGTAAGCGCCGCGGCTCAGGTAGAAGCGGGCCACGTTGACTTCTGCCTGAGCCAACGAGTTGACGATGTGCGCCAAGCGCAGCTGGGCATCGGGGGTGTAGCGCGACTCGGGGAAGCGATCGACCAGTTCGCGAAAGGCCTCGAACGATTGGCGCGCGGCGCGCTGGTCGCGTTCCGACAGATCCACGCTGGCCAACGCACCCAGAAAGCCGAGGTTGTCTTGGAAGTTGACCAGTCCTTTGAGGTAGAGCGCGTAGTCCAGCGCTGGGCTGGCCGGGTGCAGGCGCATGAAGCGGTCTAGGGTGGCGATGGCTTGCGCCTGCTCGCCGGCGCGGTAGTGGGCGAAGGCTTTCTCGAGCTGGGCCTGTTGCGCCAAAATGGTGCCGGCGGCGCGGCCTTCGAGCCGCTCAAACAGCGTGATCGCGCGCTCGAAGTTGCCGCGGTCGCGCTCGGCCATGGCCTCGGCGTGCAGGCGGTTGGGGCTCCAGTCGGCGGTCGGGTCGGCGGTGGGGCCGCTGGCGCACGCGCTCAGCAGGGTAACCGCAACGGCCAGCGCCGCCAGGGATCGGCCTGCACGGAAGCGCGCCGGAGCGAAAGCGGATAATCGGCTCGAAAACATCGTGTGCATACCTTCGCGTGGCGGAACCAAAGATTGACGAAACCCATTATATCGACGCCGCTCCCCAACGACGAGGCCTACGAGGCCGATGAGGTCCCTGAGGCGCTCGCGCCCGAGTGCCGCCACTGGCTGGCCGAAGCCGGCGAACATGGCCAGCGCATCGACCGGGTGCTGGTGGCGAGCCTGCCCGCGTTTTCACGTGCGTGGCTGCAAAACCTGATCGGGCAGGGGGCCTTGCAGCTCAACGGCAGCCTGTGCACCAAGCCGGCGCACAAGGTGCGCGTGGGCGACCGCATCGAGATCGAGCTGCGCCCCACCGCCCAAGCCAGCGCCTTTGTGCCCGAGCCCATGGCGCTGCAGCCGGTCTATGAGGACGCGCACCTGCTGGTGCTCAACAAGCCGGTGGGTTTGGTGGTGCATCCGGCGGCCGGTCACTGGAGCGGCACCTTGCTCAATGGCTTGCTGGCGCACCACGCGGGCGCGGCCACTTTGCCGCGTGCAGGCATCGTGCACCGGCTCGACAAAGACACCAGCGGCCTGATGGTGGTGGCCAAAACGCAGCCCTGCTTTGATGCCTTGGTGCGCCAGATCGCGCTGCGCCAGGTGCACCGGGTCTATCTGGCGCTGGTGCACGGGGCTTGGCGGCATGGGCCGCAGCACACGATCGAGCAGCCCATCGGGCGCGACCCGCGCCAGCGCTTGCGCATGGCGGTGCTCGGGCCCGAGCACTCGGGCGCCAAACCGGCCTTGACCCATGTGCGGCCGCTGGCCCTGGGCAGCCAGTGCAGCTTGCTGGGTTGCAAGCTGCACACCGGTCGCACGCACCAGATCCGGGTGCATTTGGCGTGGGCCGGGCACGCGCTGGTGGCCGATACCCTGTATGGCGGCCCGCCGGCGCTGGGTTTGCAGCGCCAGGCCTTGCACGCGCATCAGCTGGCTTTGCGCCATCCGGTGAGCGGGGAATGGATGTGCTGGCGCAGCGAAGCCCCGCCCGACCTGATGCAGGCGCTGGCGGCGGCGCAGCTCCAATACAATGACGAATCTTTGTGGTCGCTCGACAGCGAGCCCGCCACCCCATGAACCCCGCCGACCTGCCGCTGTATCTGGAAGCCGTGCTGTTGTGCGCCCCAGAGCCGGTTTCGGAGCCCGAGCTCTGTGCCGCCTTTGAGGGCGAGGTGGCGCCGCAAGCGCTGCAGGCGGCTTTGCATGATTTGCAGCAGCACTGGGCGCCGCGTGGCCTCGAGCTGGTTCAGGTGGCGGCTGGTTGGTGTTTTCGCAGCCGCGCGCAGGTGCGGCCCTACCTTGAGCGCCTGCGCCCGGAAAAGCCGCCCAAATACAGCCGCGCCGTGCTCGAAACCTTGGCGATCGTGGCCTACCGGCAACCGGTCACGCGCGGCGAAATGGAAGACCTGCGCGGCGTGAGCATCCACAGCGGGATTTTGAAGCAGCTCGAAGCGCGCGGCTGGATCGAGGTGGTGGGGCAGCGCCCCAGCGCCGGCCGGCCGGCCTTGTACGCCACCACGCGCCAGTTTTTGCGCGACCTTGCGCTGCCCTCGTTGGCCGATCTGCCCACTGTGCCAGCGGCCGGTGAGCCGATGCTGCCGCAGCCCGCTGCCGTGGCCCCCGTTTTAATTGAATCGCAACCCCAATGAGCCCACCACCCAAACGCAAAGCCCCATCCGCCCGCCCAGCAGGCCCCAAGGCACCGCCAGCATCGTCGCAGCGCCCGGGCACGGCAACGGCCGCCGCCCCCCGGCCGGCACGCTTGGGGCCGCCCCGCGCGGTGGTGCGCCCGCGCGAGGCCCAAGTGGCCGCGCCAGCGATCGCCGTACACGCGCCCGTGCCGGGTGTCGATGGGCAAGGCATCGATGCGCCGGGCCTAGACGCAGCAAACGCAAGTGCAACAGATGCAGGTGCAGCGCTGGCAGACGCCGTGGGTTTCGATGCCGTGGTGTCGGGCGCTTTCGATGCCGATTTGTCTTTGCCGCCTGAGCCCGAGCAGCCCGCACCGCCGTCCAAGCGGGTGCTCGAGCCCGAGGCCGAAGCACCCAAGCTGCACAAGGTGCTGGCGCAGGCCGGGCTGGGTTCGCGGCTCGAGATGGAGCGCCTGATCGCCCAAGGCCAGATCTCGGTCAACGGCGAGCCGGCCCACGTTGGGCAGCGCATCCAGATCGGCGACGCCATCCGCGTCAACGGTCGCCTGATCAAGGTGCGCATCGCGCCGCTGCCGCCGCGCGTGCTGGCCTACCACAAACCGGCCGGTGAGGTGGTGACGCACGACGACCCGCAAAACCGCCCCACCGTGTTTCGCCGCCTGCCCCGACTCTACAGCGGCAAGTGGCAGTCGGTCGGGCGGCTCGACATCAACACCGAGGGCCTGCTGCTGCTGACCAACTCGGGCGAACTGGCGCACCTGCTGATGCACCCCAGCTTTGGCTTGCAGCGCGAATACGCGGTGCGCGTGCTGGGCGCGTTGAGCCTCGAGGAAAAGCAAAAACTGCTCGATGGCGTGCTGCTCGAAGATGGCCCGGCGCAGTTCCAGACGCTCGAAGACGGTGGCGGCGACGGGGCCAACTGCTGGTACCGGGTGACGATAGCCGAAGGCCGCAACCGCGAGGTGCGGCGCATGTTCGAATCGCTCGGGCATGCGGTGAGCCGCCTGATCCGCATCCGCTACGGTGCCGTAACCCTGCCGCGCGGCCTGCGCCGGGGCGTCTGGATGGAACTCGACGCGCGCGACGTGGCGCGCCTGACCGAGGCCACGGGCATGGACCGCACGCTGGAGTCGCGCGCGCGCCAGTTTCAACCGCCCGCGCCGCCCAAGCGCCAGCCCTCGCGGGGCCGCAGTCAAGGGCCGCGCCCGAGTGCGCCCAAATTGGTCGATGGCGCGCCCATGCCGCTCAACACCGGCCGCACCGGGCGCACGGGGCGCAACACCGACCGCAACACCGACCGCAACACCGACCGCAACAGCGACCGCAGCAGCGCGCGCGGTGGCCCCAGCCCCGGTGCCAGCCCAAGATCCAACCCCGGTGCCGGTTCCGGCCCCAAACGCGGTGCCCCGCGCGGCCCCAAATCCGGCCCAGCACGCTGAGAGCGGGTTAAAATCCCACGCTTAACCCATTTTCCTTCCCAAGATTTCATTCAGGACATCCCATGGCTCTCGAGCGCACCCTCTCCATCATCAAACCCGACGCCGTTGCCAAAAACGTGATCGGCCAGATCACCAGCCGCTTCGAAGCCGCTGGGCTCAAGGTTGTGGCGGCCAAGCTGGTGCAGCTTTCGCGCGCCGAGGCCGAGCAGTTCTACGATGTGCACCGCGCACGCCCCTTCTTCAAAGACTTGGTGGACTTCATGGTCTCGGGTCCGGTGATGATCCAGGTGCTCGAAGGCGAGGGCGCGATCGCCAAAAACCGCGACCTGATGGGCGCCACCGACCCCAAGAAAGCCGCTGCGGGCACCATCCGCGCCGACTTCGCCGACAGCATCGACGCCAACGCCGTGCACGGCTCCGACGGCCCCGAGACCGCCGCCGCCGAAGTGGCGTTCTTCTTCGCCGGCCTCAACGTCTACACCCGCTGACCATGCAATGACGGCCAATTTGCTCGGTTTCGACCTCGACGGGTTGGCCGCCTTCTGCGAGCGGCTGGGGGAAAAGCGCTTTCGTGCGGTGCAGCTGCTGCGCTGGATCCACCAGCGCGGCGCCAGCGATTTTGGCGCCATGACCGACCTCGCGCGCAGCCTGCGCGACAAACTGCCCGGGCTGTGCGAAGTGCGGGCGCTGCCGGTGCTGGCGCAGCACGAATCGGCCGACGGCACCATCAAGTGGCTGTTCGACGTCGGCGAGGGCAACGCCGTCGAGACCGTTTTCATCCCCGAAGACGGGCGCGGCACGCTGTGCATCTCGAGCCAAGCCGGCTGCGCCGTGGGCTGCCGCTTTTGCAGCACCGGCGCCCAAGGCTTCAGTCGCAATTTAAGCACGGCCGAAATCGTGGCCCAGCTCTGGTTTGCCGAGCATTATTTGCGCCGTCAGTTGGGCCACCAAGCGCATGGTTTGAGCGAGCGCGTGATCAGCAATGTGGTGCTCATGGGCATGGGCGAGCCGCTGCAAAACTACGCCGCGCTGCTGCCGGCGCTGCGCCTGATGCTCGACGACCACGCCTACGGCCTGTCGCGCCGGCGCGTCACGGTCTCGACCTCGGGCGTGGTGCCGATGATCGAGCGCCTGGCCGCCGACTGCCCGGTGGCGCTGGCGGTGTCGCTGCATGCGCCCACCGACGCGCTGCGCGACGAGCTGGTGCCGCTAAACCGCAAGTACCCGATCGCCGAACTGCTCGACGCCTGCTTGGCCTATCTGCCCCGGGCGCCGCGCGACTTCATCACCTTTGAATACTGCCTGCTCGACGGCGTCAACGACCAAGACGCGCACGCCGAGCAGTTGATCGCCCTGCTGCAAGGGCACCGTGGGCAAGGCGTGCCGAGCAAGGTAAACCTGATTCCCTTCAACCCCTTCCCCGGCTCTGGCCTGCGCTGCTCCAGCCGGGCGCGGGTGCAGGCGTTTGCGCAGCGCCTCAACGCCGCCGGGCTGGTGACCACGGTGCGCAAGACCCGCGGCGACGACATCGACGCCGCTTGTGGCCAACTGGCCGGCGAGGTGCAAGACCGCACCGGGGCAGCCGAGCGGCTGGCGCGCCCGCGACCGGCCGACACAGGGCAGGCCGAGCGGTTGCAGACCGACTCGGTGCAGCCCATCATCTGGCAGCCGCGCAACGAGGCCCTTTCATGAACAGACCCAAAGCCCAAAGCCCTCTGTGGCGTGCTGCGGCATTGCTGGCGCTGGCGCTCGGCTTGGGCTTGGGCTTGACGGCCTGCGCCAGCCCTGGCGACGCCAGCCAGACCTCTGCGCTGACCGCAGGCACCACCGAGCCCACCGAGGCGCAGCGTCGGGCCCAGATCCGGCTCGAACTGGCCGCCGCTTTTCTGGAAAACAACCAGCCCGCCGTGGCGCTCGAGGAAGCCAACCGCGCGGTGCAGGCCGACCCGAGCCTGGCAGCGGCGCACAACCTGCGCGCGCTGGCGCTGATGCAGCTCAACGAACCGGTGCTGGCCGAGCAGAGTTTGCAGCAGGCGCTGCGGCTGGCCCCGCGCGACGGCGACAGCTGGCACAACCTGGGCTGGCTGCAGTGCCAGCAGCAGCGCTTTGCCGAGGCCGAACAATCGTTTGCGCAAGCCCTGCGATCGCCGGCTTATGCCACGCCAGCGCGCACCTGGATGGTGCAGGGCATCTGCCAGGCGCGTGCCGGCCAAGCCGCTGTGGCCATCCAGAGCCTGACGCGCGCCTTTGAGCTCGACCCCGCGCAGCCGGTCACGCTCTACAACTTGGCGCTGCTGCACCACCAGCGCAACGAAAGCGAACGTGCCCGCTTTTATTTGCGTCGCCTGAACCAGACCGAGTTTGCCAACGCCGAATCGCTCTGGCTGGCGATCCGGATCGAAAACCGCCTGCAAAACCGCGAGGCAGCGCAGCAGCTCGCGCGCCAGTTGCAACGCCGCTTCCCCGATTCGCGGCAGGCCAATGCCTACGAGCGAGGGGCCTTCGATGAGTAGCGAGACACGCCCGGAGCCATTGGATGGTCTTGCGCTGGCGCACCCGGGGGTTGAGTCCTCTGGTGCACCGGTGTTGACCCTGCGCCAAGCCCGCGAGCGGACCGGGCTGCGGGTTGAGGCTTTGGCGGCCACGCTCAAAGTGCCGGTGCGCCAGCTTGAAGCGCTCGAGGCCGGGCGCTACGACGAACTGCCCGACCCCACTTTTGCGCGCGCGCTGGCCTCGAGCGTGTGCCGGGTGCTCAAGACCGACCCCGGCCCTATTTTGGCCTCCTTGCCCGCCTTGGCCCGGGTGCGCTTGGGCGAACCCGAGAACGCCCTGCACACGCCCTTGCCCAGCGCAACGGCCAGCACGGTGCTGGCGCGTGCAGCCAGCGCCCCGATTCAGCGTTTGAGCGCGCCCGTGGCGGTGGCGCTGTTTTTGCTCGTGGCCGCGCTCACCCTCTGGTTCCTGCTGCCCCGGCAGGCGCCCGAGCCAGCCCCGGCCGGCGCCGAGCCGCAACTGGCTACGCAGCAGGCCCCTCAAGCGGCGCAGCCTGACGTGCCGAAGCTCACTCCGACGCCCGCACCCGCACCCGCACCCGCACCCGCGGCATCGCCCGTGCTGCGTCCGTCGCCTGTGCTGGCGCCTTTGCCCGCCCCCGCAGCCCCCACGGCTGCAAGCGCCCCGCTGCTCGCACCGGCCACGCAACCGGAGGTCTTGCGCCTGAGCGCCGACCAGACCGCCTGGGTGCAAGTCATCGGCGCCTCGGGCCGGGTGCTGTTGCAGCGCAGCCTGCAGCCGGGCGAGTCGGTGGTTTTCAACGACGACTTGCCGCTGCAACTGGTGATCGGCCGCGCCGACGCCGTGCGCGTGAACGTGCGCGGTGCCGCCGCCGACCTGAACGCCGTCAGCCGCAACAACGTCGCGCGCCTGCAAGTGAGGTAAAGCCCTGTGAACCCGAACACCGACCACCGGCCCTGTGCCGACGAACCCCCGCCGCTGCCCGAAATCCCGCGCCGCAAAACCCACCAGGGCATCGTGCGCTGGGGCGAGCACCGGGTGGCGCTGGGTGGCGACGCGCCGGTGCGCGTGCAGTCGATGACCAACACCGACACCGCTGAAGCCATCGCCACCGCGATCCAGGTCAAGGAACTGGCGCAGGCCGGCTCGGAACTGGTGCGCATCACGGTCAACAACGACGAGGCCGCGCGCGCCGTGCCGCACATCCGCGAGCAGCTCGACCGCATGGGGGTGGTGGTGCCACTGATCGGCGACTTCCACTACAACGGCCACCGCCTGCTGCAAGACTACCCGGACATGGCGCAGGCTTTGTCCAAATACCGCATCAACCCCGGCAACGTCGGCAAGGGCGACAAAAAAGACAAGCAGTTTGCCCAGATGGTCGAAGCCGCGCTGCGCTGGGACAAGCACATCCGCATCGGCGTCAACTGGGGCAGCCTCGATCAAGAGCTGCTGGCCGAACTGATGGACCAAAACGCGCGCCGCGCCCGGCCGTGGCTGCCGCGCCAGGTGATGATCGAAGCGCTGATCAGCTCCGCCCTGCAGTCGGCGCAGCAGGCGCAGGCCATGGGCATGGCGCCGGGCGACATCGTGCTCTCGTGCAAGGTCAGCGGCGTGCAAGACCTGATCGCGGTCTACCAAGAGCTGCACCGGCGCTGCGACTACCCGCTGCACCTGGGGCTGACCGAGGCTGGCATGGGCGTGCGCGGCACCGTGGCCTCGACGGCGGCGCTGGCCGTGCTGCTGCAGCAGGGCATCGGCGACACGATCAGGGTTTCGCTCACGCCGCAGCCGGGCGAATCGCGCACCCAAGAGGTGGTGGTGGCGCTCGAGATCGTGCAGGCGCTGGGCCTGCGCAACTTCGTCCCCAGCGTCACCGCCTGCCCCGGCTGCGGCCGCACCACCAGCACCGTGTTCCTCGATCTGGCCAAACAGATCGACGATTATTTGCGCAGCTCCATGCCGCAGTGGCGCGAGCGCTACCCCGGCGTGGAAAACCTCAAGGTGGCGGTGATGGGCTGCATCGTCAACGGCCCGGGCGAGAGCAAGCACGCCGACATCGGCATCAGCCTGCCCGGCACCGGCGAAGCGCCGGCGGCGCCGGTCTATATCGACGGCGAAAAACGCCTGACGCTGCGTGGCGACGGCATTGCGGCCGAGTTTCAGCAGATCGTACAAAACTACATCGAACAGCGTTTTTCCTCCCATGCCTGAACTTTTGCGTGCCGTCAAAGGCATGAACGATATTTTTGCGCCCGCTTCCGGCCACTGGGAGTGGCTCGAAGCCCAGGTGCGCGAGCTGATGGCGCGCTACGCCTACCGCAACGTGCGCACCCCGATCGTCGAGCCCACGGCGCTGTTCGTGCGCGGCCTGGGCGAAGTCACCGACATCGTCGAAAAAGAGATGTACTCGTTCGAGGATCGGCTCAATGGCGAGCAGCTCACGTTGCGCCCCGAGGCCACCGCCGGCGTGGTGCGTGCGGTGCTGGAACACAATCAGCTCTACGACGGCCCCAAGCGCCTGTACTACCTGGGGCCGATGTTCAGGCACGAGCGCCCGCAGCGCGGCCGCTACCGCCAGTTTCACCAGGTGGGGGCCGAGGCGCTGGGCTTTGCCGGCCCCGACGTCGATGCCGAGCTCATCGCCATGGCGGCCGATTTGTGGGCGCAGCTGGGCCTGAGCGACATCCGGCTCGAGCTCAACAGCCTGGGCCAGCCGCCCGAGCGCTTGGCACACCGCCAGGCGCTGATCGCCTACCTCGAGCAGCACGCCGCGCAGCTCGACGACGACGCGCGCCGGCGCCTGCACAGCAACCCGCTGCGCGTGCTCGACAGCAAAAACCCAGACCTGCAGGCACTGATCGAGGCGGCCCCGAAGCTGATCGATTATTTGGGCGCGCAGTCGCTGGCCCACTTCGACGCCTTGCGTGCGCTGCTCGATGCACAAGGCATCGGCTACCGCATCAACCCGCGTCTGGTGCGCGGGCTCGATTACTACAACCTGAGCGTGTTCGAGTTTGTCACCGACACCTTGGGGGCGCAGGGCACGGTGTGCGCGGGCGGGCGCTACGACGGCCTGCTCGAGCAGATCGGCGGCAAGCCGGCACCCGCCGTGGGCTGGGCGCTGGGCATGGAGCGCATCCTCGAGCTGTTGAAGCTCCAGGGCAAGCTGCCGCCGCCAGCGCTGCCCGACTGCTACGCCGTGGTGCCGCAGCCCGAAGCCATGGTGCAGGTGCTGCCCCTGCTGCGCCAGCTGCGCGCGGCTGGGCTGGCGGTGCAGATGCACGGCGCCGGGCCTGAGGGCCTGAGCAGCATGAAGGCGCAGTTCAAAAAAGCCGATGCCAGCGGCGCCCGCTACGCGCTGGTGTTTGGTGCCGCCGAGCTCGCCGCCGGCCAGGTGGCGGTCAAGCCGCTGCGCGCCGACGCCCCGGGGGCCCTCACCGAGCAGACCCTGCTGCCGCTGGCCGAAGCCGGGCAGTGGGCGGCGCGCCTGCGCGCCTAGCCATCTGGCCTGACCATCAGGCCAGCGCCTACAATCGGCACCGAACAGGGTTTCAAGCAGGCCCAGCCCAGCCACACATCAGCGTGTGGCCCCGATTTTTTTGCACACGCAATTTTTGCAAGCCCACCGCCATGGCGAAAACCTTTGACCCGCACGAAGAAGAACAACTCGACCAGCTCAAGCGCTTCTGGGGCCAGTACGGCACCCTGATCACGTGGCTGCTGGTGGCCGTGCTGTTGGCCTTTGCCGGCTGGAACGGCTGGAACTACTGGCAGCGCCAGCAGGCCGTGGAGGCGGCCGTGCTGTACCAGACGCTGGATGAAGCCGCCGGTGCCAACGACACCGAGCGCGTGCGCCAGGTCTGGGCCGACATCCAGCAACAAGTGCCGCGCACCGCGCAGGCCCACCACGCCGGCCTGCTGGCGGCGCGCGCTCTGCAGCAAGCCGATGCGCTCGACGACGCGCGCTTGGCGCTGCATTTCGTGCGCGACAACGCTGCCGACCCCGGGGTGGCGGCGGCGGCCCGCCTGCGTTTGGCGGCGCTGGAACTGCAAGCCGGGCAATACGAGGCCGCGCTGCAAGCCCTGGGCGCCGACATGCCGCCTGAGTTTGCTGCCCTTGCCGCCGACCGGCGCGGCGACGTGCTGCTGGCCCAAGGCCAGACCGACGCCGCCCGGCAGGCGTATCAGCAGGCTTGGGCAGCGATGGACGAGGCCGTGGACTACCGGCGCGTGATCGAGGCCAAGCTCAACGCCTTGGGAGTAGATCCCACCGCCCCGGCCACGCCGGCCGCCCCGGTCCCTGCTGCCGCCGAGGTCAACCCAGCCGCCTCAGCCGCCCCGGCTACGCCAGTCGCCCCCCAGTGACGGAGACACCCCAGTGAACCCAAGCTCCCCGCTCAAGTCGCAACGCTTCGCGCCCCGCTCCCTCGCTCGCCCCTTGGCGGCGGCTTCTCTTGCCGCTGCCTTGGCGCTGAGCTTGGCGGCCTGCTCCTCGGCCCCAGAGCGCCCGGCGCCCACGCCGCTGGCACCGCTGGTGGCGCTGCAGCCCGCCACCCAAGTCTGGAACACGGCCATCGGTGCCGTCGATCCGCTGCTCACCCCGGCCGTGCATGGCCAGACGCTGCTGCTGGCCAACGCCGCCGGTGCCGTGCTGGCGCTCGACGGCGCCAACGGTCAGGTGCGCTGGCGGGTCGAATTGGCGCAACCCCTGTCGGCCGCCGCGGGCTTCGACGGCCAGACGGCGGCGGTGGTGACGCAGGACAACGAACTGCTGGCGCTCAACAGCGCCGGGGTGCAGTGGCGCGCCCGTCTGCCGGCGCGGGTGCTCACGGCCCCGCTGGTGGCCGGGCAGCGCGTGTTCGTGCTCGCCAACGACCGCAGTGTGCACGCCTTCGACGCCCGCAACGGCGCCCCGCTGTGGCAGCACCGTGGCCGCACCGCCGAAGCGCTGGTGCTGCAACAAAGCGGCGTGCTGCTGCCGGTGGGCGACACCTTGGTCGTCGGCCTGGGTGGGCGGCTGGTGGGCTTTGATCCGCTCAACGGCCGCATCCGCTGGGATGCGGCCATCGCCACCCCGCGCGGCGTGAACGAAATCGAGCGCTTGGTCGATCTGGTCGGGCGCACTGGCCGCGTGGGCGATCAGCTGTGCGTGCGTGCCTTCCAAGCGGCGGTGGGTTGCGTCGATGGCGCCAGCGGCCGCTTGGTCTGGACCCAGCCCGCCGACGGTGCCGTGGGCCTGAGCGCCGACGCCGAGCGTGTCTATGGCGTGGAGCGCAACGGCCGCGTGCTGGCCTGGCGCCGCGACGCCGGGGCGCGTGCCTGGAGCAGCGATGCCTTGTTGCACCGCGGCCTCACGGCCCCCTTGGCCGCAGGGCGCTCGATCGCCGTCGGCGACGCGCAGGGCTTCGTGCACCTGCTCTCGCGCGACGACGGCACCCTGCTCAACCGCCTGAGCACCGACGGCTCGGCCATCGTTGCCGGGCCGCTGCTGCTGGGCAACACGCTGGTGGCGGTGACGCGCAACGGCGGCGTTTACGCTTGGCGGCCGCAATGAAGCCGGTGCTGGCGCTGGTCGGGCGGCCCAACGTCGGCAAATCGACGCTCTACAACCGCCTGACCAAAACGCGCGACGCCATCGTCGCCGACCTGCCTGGCCTGACACGCGACCGCCACTACGGCAGCGCGCGGCTGGGCAAGCGCGAGTTCATCGTCATCGACACCGGCGGTTTTGAGCCCCGGGCCGAGGCCGGCATCTACCGCGAAATGGCCAAGCAGACCCGGCAGGCGGTGGCCGAAGCCGACGTGGTGCTGTTCGTGCTCGACGCCCGCGCCGGCCTGAGCGCCCAAGACCACGACATCGCCGACTACCTGCGCAAGCTCGCCAAACCCTGCCTGCTGGTGGCCAACAAGGCCGAGGGCATGCAAGGGCAGGCGCAGTGGAGCGAGTTCTACGAGCTCGGCTTGGGCGAGGTGCTGCCGGTCTCGGCGGCGCACGGGCAGGGCGTGCGCGACATGGTCGAGGCAGCACTCGACCGACTGGCCGCTGCCGCCCCCGCTGAGCCAAGCGCCGCATCAGAGGCCGACGCCGAGGCCGACGGCGTGATCCGGCTGGCCGTGGCCGGACGCCCCAACGTGGGCAAATCCACCCTCATCAACGCCTGGCTGGGCGAAGAGCGGCTGGTGGCCTTCGACCAGCCCGGCACCACGCGCGACGCGATTGCCGTGCCCTTTGAGCGCAACGGGCAAAAGTTCGAGCTCATCGACACCGCCGGGCTGCGGCGCAAGGGCCGGGTGTTCGAGGCGGTGGAAAAGTTCTCGGTCGTCAAAACGCTGCAGGCGATCGAGGGCGCGCACGTGGTGCTGCTGCTGCTCGACGCCAGCCAGGGCGTGACCGAGCAAGACGCGCACATCGCCGGTTTTGCGCTCGACTGTGGCCGTGCGGTGGTGGTGGCGCTCAACAAATGGGACGCCCTCGACAGCTACCAGCGCCAGCAGTTGCAGCGCTCGATCGAGAGCCGCTTGGCTTTCCTCAAGTTTGCCTCGATGCACACCATTTCGGCGCTCAAGCGCCAAGGGCTGGCGCCGCTGTGGCCGGCGATCGCGCAGGCCCACGCCTCGGCCCACAAAAAAATGCCGACGCCGCTGCTCACACGCATTTTGCAGGAATCGGTGGCCCTGCAAGCGCCCAAGCGCAGCGGCATGTACCGGCCCAAAATGCGCTACGCGCACCAAGGCGGCATGAACCCGCCGGTGGTGGTGATCCACGGCAATTCGCTCGAAGGCGTGTCCGAGAGCTACCGGCGCTTTCTGGAAGGGCGCTTTCGCAAGGCCTTCGATCTGGTGGGCACGCCGCTGCGCATCGAGTTCAAAACCGCTGCCAACCCCTATGCCGAGCAATAAAAACCCGGCGCGCGCCCCAAGCGCCCTCGGTTGTGGTATCTTCTTCCTTTCCGAAACTTTACATTGAACACGGAACATATCGTGAGCAACAACAAAGGCCAACTCTTGCAGGACCCATTTCTGAACCAGCTCCGCCGCGAGCACGTTCCGGTGTCCATCTACCTCATCAACGGCATCAAGCTGCAGGGGCAGATCGAATCCTTTGATCAGTACGTGGTGCTGCTGCGCAACACCGTGACGCAGATGGTCTACAAGCACGCCATTTCCACTATCGTGCCGGGGCGTCCGGTGCAGTTCTCGGCCAGCGCGCCGACCGATGAGGCCTGAAAGCTGAATCCAGTTCCCTTCCTGCCTGCGCCTGACGCCGCCCCCTCGGGGCAAGACCGTTTGCGCGCTCCTGCCGAATTTAGCCCAAGCAAAACCGGCTCCGCCAGCGCGCAGCCCGGCGTGGTTTTGGTGGGTGTCGATATGGGGCAGCCCCACTTCGACGCCGAACTGCTCGAACTCAGCGAGCTGGCCCGCACGGCTGGCTACCGCGTGCTGGACCGGGTGGTGTGCAAACGCCGCGCCCCCGACCCGGCGCTGTACATAGGCTCAGGCAAAGCCGACGAGATCAAGGCCCTGGCGCTGGCCCACGGGGCGCTAGAAATCCTGTTCGACCAAGCCCTGAGCCCGGCGCAGCAGCGCAACCTCGAGCGGCACATGGAGCTGGCCGTCAACGACCGCGTGCTGCTGATCCTCGAGATCTTCGCCCAACGCGCGCGCAGCCACGAAGGCAAGCTGCAAGTCGAGCTGGCGCGCTTGCAGTACCTCAGCACCCGGCTGGTGCGGCGCTGGTCGCACCTCGAGCGCCAAAGCGGTGGCATCGGGCTGCGCGGCGGCCCCGGTGAGACCCAGATCGAGCTCGATCGGCGCATGATCGGCGAGGCCATTAAGCGCACGCGCGAGCGCCTCGAGCGCGTCAAGCGCCAGCGCAACACCCAGCGCCGCCAGCGCGACCGCAGCGGCACCTTCAAGGTCTCGCTGGTGGGCTACACCAACGCTGGCAAATCGTCGCTCTTCAATGCGCTGGTCAAGGCGCGCGCCTACGCCGCCGACCAGCTCTTTGCCACCCTCGACACCACCACGCGCCAGCTCTACCTGAGCGAGGCCGGGCGCAGCCTGTCGCTGTCCGACACCGTGGGTTTCATCCGCGACCTGCCGCACGCGCTCGTCAATGCCTTTGCCGCCACCCTGCAAGAGGCTTGCGAGGCCGACCTGCTGCTGCACGTGGTGGATTGCGCCAACCCGGCCCACCTCGAGCAGATCGCCAACGTGCAACAGGTGCTGCACGAGATCGGGGCCGACGGCATCGAGCAGGTGCTGGTTTACAACAAGATCGATGCCCTGGCCCCCGAGCGTTTGCCGCAGCAAAGCGTCGATTCGATGGAACTAGACGGCCTGTCAGTGGCTCGAATCTTTCTCAGTGCCCAAACTGGCCAAGGGCTGGACGCCTTGCGCGGCTTGCTGGCGCAGCGCCTGCAGGCGACCTTGCCGGCCGCTGTGCAAGAAATGGTTTAATGCGGTACCCACGCGCGGCGTGTGGCCCGGTTTGGGCACAATAGCGTTTTGTTCGACTTAACAACAGCCACCATCCATGAATAGCCACCCCTTGCCCCTGCGCTCTCCTTGGTGGAGCCGCGTGCGGGGCATGTTCAACCTCAACGACCCGCGTTGGGGCCGCGACGACGACGCCAAACCCGGTGCATCCGATGGCTCGCGTGACTCCTCTCACCGGCCCGATCCCAGCCACGACGACCGCCCCGACGACCGCCGTGGCGACGAGCAGCAGCCCGATCCACGCCCGTGGCAAGGCCGGCCCAAAGGCCCCAACCAAGGCCCGCCCGACCTAGACGAAATCTGGCGCGACTTCAACCGCAAGCTCAATGGGCTTTTTGGCGGCGGCAAACGCCCTGGCGGCGCTGGTATGGGCTCTGGTGGTGGCGGCGGCGGCATGCCGGGCTTCAAGGCCCCCACCCCCAAGGGGGCAGGCATGGTCGCCGGCATGGTGAGCGGCGTGTTGCTGGTGCTCTGGCTCGGCTCGGGTTTCTTCATCGTGCAAGAGGGCCAGCAAGCCGTGGTGACCCAGTTCGGGCGCTACCACAGCACCGTGGGCGCGGGCTTCAACTGGCGCCTGCCGGCGCCGATTCAGCGCCACGAAACCGTGTTCGTCACCACCATTCGCTCGGTCGATGTCGGGCGCGAGGACATCGTGCCGGCCACCGGCCTGCGCGATTCGGGCATGCTCACGCTCGATGAGAACATCGTCGAAATCCGCTTTGCGGTGCAGTACCGCCTCAACGACGCGCGCGCCTTTCTGTTCAACAGCCGCGACCCCGACAACGCCGTGCTGCGCGCCGCCGAGACCTCGGTGCGCGAAGTGGTCGGCAGCATGACCATGGACCAAGCCCTGGTCGAAGAGCGCGACCAGATCGCGCCGCGCGTGCGTGCCCTGATGCAAAGCCTGCTCGACCGCGCCCAGGTCGGGGTCGAGGTGGTGGCCGTCAACCTGCAACAAGGCGGCGTGCGCCCGCCAGAGCAGGTGCAAGCCGCTTTCGACGACGTGCTGGTGGCCGGCCAAGAGCGCGAACGCGCGCGCAACGAGGCCGAAGCCTACGCCAACGACGTGATCCCACGCGCCCGCGGTGCCGCCGCACGCCTGATGGAAGAAGCCCAAGGCCACAAGGTGCGCGTGGTGGCGCGCGCTGAGGGTGATGCCGCGCGCTTCCGCCTGGTGCAAGCCGAGCACGCGCGCGCACCCCAAGTCACGCGCGACCGGCTGTACCTTGAGACCATGCAAGAGGTGTTCAGCAACGTCACCAAGGTGCTGATCGACTCGCGCAACAACAACAACCTGCTGCACCTGCCGCTCGATCGGCTGATCCAGCAAGCCGCCGTGGCGGCACCGCTGGCCGGCGCGGCTGCGGCGCTGCCCGCCGCTCCAACTCCAGCACCCGCCGCACCAGCGCCCGACCCGCGCGCCCGTGACGCCCAGCGCGCCCGCTAAAGCGACGACACACTGCCATGATGAACAAAATTGGTCTGATTCTGGTCTCCTTCCTCGTGTTGCTCGGGGTCGGGAGTTCGATGCTGTTCGTGGTTGACCAGCGCCAGTTTGGCGTGGTCTATCAGCTCGGTCAAATCCAGCGCGTGGTGATCGAACCTGGGCTCAACTTCAAGCTGCCGCCGCCGTTTCAAAACGTGGTCTATATCGACCGGCGCCTGCTCACGCTCGAGAGTGTCGATACCGAGCCCATGCTCACCGCCGAGCGCCAACGGGTGGTGATCGACTGGTTCGTGCGCTGGCGCATCTCCGACCCCTCGGCTTTCATCCGCAACGTCGGGCTCGACGAGCGCGCCGGCGCCGCCCAACTCAACCGCGTGGTGCGCAACGCCTTCCAAGAGCAGGTGAACCGGCGCACGGTGCGCGAGCTGCTCTCGACCCGGCGCGAAGAGGTCATGGCCGACGTCAAGCGCGACGTGCTGGCGGCCGTGCGCGGCGCCGAACAGCCTTGGGGCATGGACGTGATCGACGTGCGCATCACGCGCGTGGATTACGCCGAAACCATCACGCGCTCGGTCTTTGACCGCATGATCGCCGAGCGCCGCCGCGTGGCCAACGAGCTGCGCGCCACCGGTTTTGCCGAAGGCGAGCAGATCCGCGCCGACGCCGACCGCCAGCGCGAGGAACTGCTGGCCGAGGCCTTCCGCGAAGCGCAAAAGCTCAAAGGCCAGGGCGACGCCCAAGCCTCGCGCATCTACAGCGACGCCTTCAGCCGCGACCCGGCCTTCGCCCAGTTCTACCGCAGCCTCGAGGCCTACCGCGCCAGCTTCAGAAACCGCACCGATTTGATGGTGCTGGACACGAGCTCCGAGTTCTTCCGCGTCATGCGCGGCAACGTGCCGGCGGCGGGGCGCTGATGCACGGGCCTAGGCGCAGCTTGAACAACGGGGTTTCAGGCATCACGTTCAGGCCCTGCTGCTAAAATCCGAGCCATGCGTCGCAAACTGGTGCTTTTGGTGGCTGTGTGGGCCTTGCTCTGGCAAGGCGTGGCTGGCGCTGGCTTGCCCGCGCTGGCCAAGGCCTCGGCTGACGCCGTCCACGCCGCCCTGCACTGGAAAGACGTGGGCCACCACCACCACGCCGACGGCAGCATCCACGCCGATGCCAGCCAAGCCTCCTTCGAGCACGTGGCACTCGACGGCTCGCACGTGGTGGCTTCGCCCGTAGCGGTGCCCCAGCTCGCGTTCCCCTTGCCCCTCGCCGGGCTGCCGCACTACTGGGCCGATTCCCTGCCCAGCCCTTACACCGATCCTCTGCACCGACCTCCGCGCACCTGAAGCGCAGCTGCGCCCGCTTGCGCCCCATGGCGCGCGGGTGCGTTCGCTTGGTCTAGTCGCTGTGTCCTCATGCGCATTACCGCCCCTTCTGGGTTTGGGGCGTGCGCGGGCCCAGCCTAGGCCCTCTCAGGCTGTAGTACGCAGAGGTTTTTTATGTTTTGCACGTTCCGCTTGCGGGCGCTCGGTGTAGCCGTCGCTCTGGGTGTGGGTGCGCCGGGGTTGTGGGCGCAGACCGCGACCCTGCCCGCGCCCGCACCCGCACCCTCTCACAATCCCTGGAGCGCGCCCGTTGGCGCGCCCAATTCAGCCGCAGTCGGTGTCGAGCCCATTGCGGCCTCAACCGCTGCGGCGCCCCACCTAGGCGCAGTCGGCGTGGTGTCCAATCCGGGCGCAGCCGGTTCGGCGCAGGCACCCACTTGGGCGCAGGCGCTCGACGCCGCTTGGGTGCGCAGCGCCGAATCTTCCGCCGCTGCCGCTGCCGCGCAGGTAGCCGGGGCCGAGCAAGCTGCCGCCCAAGCATGGTTGCCGGGTGCGCCGGTGTTTGAGGCCGGCTGGCGCACCGACCAGCTCAACCGCAACACCGGGGCGCGCGAAAGCGAGCTGGCGCTGGCGCTGCCGCTGTGGTTGCCGGGCCAGCGCCAAGCCAGTGCGCAGCAGGCACAAGCTGCCGCAGCCGTGGCCCAAGCCAGCGCCAGCGCCCAGCGCCTGCAGTTGGCGCAGACGCTGCTCGACGCCGCCGCCACCGTGCAGCAGCAGCGCTTGGCGTTGGAATGGCAAACCAGCGAGGTGCAGACGCTGCGCCTGCTGGCCGCCGATGTGCAGCGGCTGATGGCAGCGGGTGAGCGCGCTCGCACCGACAGCCTGGCGGCACAGGCCGAGCTGCTGCAGGCGCAGGCGCTGCTGCAGCATACCCGCAGCGAGCTGCAGCGGGCGGAACTGGTGATCTTTGGCGGGCTGGTGAGCTCAACCCTGCTCGACACCCTGCTGACGCCGGTGCTCTATCTGCGCTACGGGCGTGCAGCCACCGAGCGCCTGGTCAACGAAACCGACACCAGCCGCGCCGATGCGGCGGTGCAGGAGTCGTATTGAGCCTGCGCTGATTCACAATCGCGACGTGAATCGGCACCCAATGCGGCCAAATTCCCTCCCCCCGCTTTTTTTGGAGAAAGAAATGCAAAAACGCTACGCAATCGCGGCCCTGCTGGGCCTGTCGATGATCGGCTTCAACGCCCACGCCCACGGCGCGCCCAAGCCGCAGCACGGCGGCGTGGTGCAGGTGGCGGCCGATCTGGGCTTTGAGCTCGTCGGGCGCGGCGCGCAGGCGCAGATTTTTGTCGATGACCACGGCAAGCCCTTCAACGTCAGTCAGATGACGGGCCAGCTCACCGTGCTGCAAGGCGCCACGCGCACCCAAGCCCCCCTGAGCCCAGCCGGCCCCAACATGCTGCAAGCCAATCTGCAACTGGCAGCCGGCGCGCGCGCCGTGGCAACCATCAACCGGCCCAATCAGCCGGCGATCACGGTGCGTTTTGTGTTGCCCTAAAGCCCATCAGCCCGCCGCGTTGCTGCCGTTGCCGTTGTTGCCGCCGTTGACGCGCTCGCTGTCGCGGCTGATGCCGGCGGTCTGGCTGAAGCCGCAGTCCACGTAGGTGATCTCGGCGGTGACGCCGGCGGCCAGGTCGCTGAGCAAAAACGCGACGACGTTGCCCACGTCGTCGATGGTGACGTTGCGCCGCAGCGGCGCGGCGTCGGCGACCATGCCCAGCAGCTTGCTAAAGTCTTTGATGCCGCTGGCGGCCAAGGTGCGGATCGGGCCGGCGCTCACGCCGTTGACGCGGATGCTGCGCCCGTCGTCGAGCCGCCCCACGGCCTCGGCCAGGTAGCGCACGCTCGCTTCCAGGCTGGCCTTGGCCAAGCCCATGGTGTTGTAGTGCGGTACCGTGCGCAGCGCGCCGAGGTAGCTTAAGGTCAGCAGGGCCGAGCGGTCGTTCAGGTAGGGCAGGGCGGCTTTGGCCAGCGCTGGGAAGCTGTAGGCGCTGATGTCGTGCGCGATGCGAAAGGCCTCGCGGCTCAGGCCGTCGAGCAGATTGCCGGCGATGGCCTCGCGCGGGGCAAAGCCGATGCTGTGCACAAAGCCATCAAAGCGCGGCCAGTGCGCCGACAAATCGAGGAACAAGCGCTCGATCTGGGCGTCGTCGGCCACGTCGCAGTCGAACACCAGGCTGGAGTTGAACTCGGCAGCAAAGTCGGTGATCCGATCGCGGAAGCGCTCGCCCACGTAGCTGAACGCCAACTCGGCCCCCTGCGCGTGGCAAGCCCGGGCAATGCCGTAGGCGATCGAGCGGTTCGACAACAAACCGGTGATCAAGAACTTTTTACCGACCAGAAAACCCATGCCTTATGCTCCAGAAAATGTAAGGCAGAATTGTCGCATGCAGAACCCGTGTTTCAGATGGCAGTGTTTTTGCGGGCCCAGCCCGCTGCGGCCAGCTGCCGTCGCGCCAGCACTGCGCGCGCTCACGCATCTGCTGCTGGCGCTTCTCGTGCTGTTTTTGCTGCTGGCCGGTGCGGCAGCCAACCAAGCCCGGGCCGGGGCACCGGCGCACGGCTACGCCCAGTTCGGCGACCTCGCGTTGCCGCCCGGTTTTGCCCACTTTGCCCACGTCAATCCGCAAGCCCCGCGCGGCGGCTCGATCACTCTGGTTTCGCCCACGCGCATCAGCACCTTCGACAAGTTCAACCCGTTCACGCTCAAGGGCACGGCGCCGCCGGGCATGTGGTTGCTGATGTTCGAGTCGCTGCTCACTCCCCACCTCGACGAGCCCAACAGCGCCTACGGGCTGCTGGCCGAATCGGTGCAGGTGGCCGCCGACGGCCGCTCGGCCACCTTCAGGCTGCACCCGCGCGCGCGCTTTCACAACGGCGAGCCGGTGCTGGCGGCCGACGTGCAGCACTCGTTCGAAACCCTCACCGGCGTCCACGCGGCACCGCAGTTGCGCAGTTTTTTTAGCGAGATCACCGGTGTGCAGGTGCTGGGCGAGCGCCTGCTGCGCTTTGATTTTGCGCGCCCCAACCCGGAGCTGCCACTCATCGCCGGCTCCATGCCGGTGTTCAGCCGCCAGTGGGGGCTGGAAAACGGCCAGCGCCTGCCCTTTGACCAAGTCGTCTTGCAGCACCCGATCGCCTCGGGCCCCTACCGCATCGGGCCGGTCAATTTTGGCCGCGACATCACCTTCGTGCGCGACCCCCACTGGTGGGCCGCCGACCTGAACGTGCGCCGCGGCATGTTCAACTTCGAGCGCATCACCTACACCATCTTTCGCGACCCCACGGCGCAGGTGCAGGCCTTCAAGGCCGGTGAGTTCGACTACATGCAGTCCTTCATCTCGCGCGAATGGGCGCGCACCCTGATCGGGCGCCCCTTTGACCGCGGTGAGCTCATCAAGCGCGAAGTGGCGCACCACAACGCCGGCGATTTTCAGGGCTTTTTGTTCAACACCCGGCGTCCGCACCTTCAAGATGCGCGCGTGCGCGAAGCGATTGCGCTGGCGCTGGACTTTGAATGGATGAACCGGCAGCTGTTCTTCAATTCCTTCGAGCGCATGCGCGGCTTTTTTACTGCCAGCAACTTCGAGGCTAGGGGTCTGCCCGGCGCCGACGAACTGGCGCTGCTCGAACCCTTGCGCGCACAACTGCCCGCAGCCGTGTTCACCCAGCCGGTGCCGCTGCCGCCGGTGACGCGGCTCGAGCTCGATTCTGGCCAGACCCTGCGCGACCACCTGCGCCGTGCGCGCGACCTGCTCGCCGCCGCCGGCTGGCGCTACCGCGACGGTGCGCTGCGCAACGCCCAAGGCGAGCCGATGGTGATCGAGTTCCTCGACAGCGGCGGTGGCATGGGCCGGGTGGTGACGCCGCTGCAAAACAACCTGCGCCGCCTCGGCATCGAAGCCCGCTACCGCGTGGTGGACTTTGCGCTGCTGCAACGCCGCCTCGACGCCTTCGACTTCGACCTCACCAGCGTGCGCTGGCTCGGCAGCCAAGCCCCGGGGGCCGAGCTGCTGGACCGCTTCGGCTCGGCCGCCGCCACCACCCCGGGTTCGAGCAACCTGATCGGGCTGCGCGACCCGGCCGTCGATGCGCTGCTCGAGCGCGCCGTGGCTGCGCGCACCCGGCCCGAGCTGGTCGCGTCCTTGCGCGCGCTCGACCGCGTGCTGCGCCACCAACACCTGATGATCCCGCACTGGTACGGCAGCGTGCACCGCATCGCCTACCGCGCCGGGCGCTTCGAGCAGCCGGCCGTGCTGCCGCGCTACTTCCAGCCCGAGGGCTGGGTGCTGGCCACTTGGTGGGCCAGCGCGGCCAACCGGGCCGAGTTGCAGCAACGTCAAGCCGCCAGCGCCGCACGCGCTGCGGGAGGACGTTGACATGTGGAGCTACGTCCTCAAGCGCCTGCTGCTCATGATCCCGACCCTGTTCGGGATTTTGCTGCTCACCTTCATCGTCATCCAGTTCGTCCCTGGCGGGCCGGTGGAGCAGATGGTGGCGCAGTTGCAGGGGCGCGATGTCGGGGGCGAGGGCGCGGCGGCCGGGGCGGCAGCCGGCATCCACGGCCGCCAAGGGCTGGATGCGGCCCAGATCGAGCAGATCCGGCAGCTCTACGGTTTCGATCTGCCCGCGCACGAGCGTTTTTTGCAGATGGTGGGGCAGTTTTTGCGCTTCGACCTCGGGCAGAGCTTCTTTCACCACCGCTCGGTCTGGGAGCTGATCGTCGAGCGCCTGCCGGTTTCGATCAGCCTCGGGCTCTGGACCTTCCTCATCAGCTACGCGGTCTCGATCCCGCTGGGCATCGCCAAAGCGGTGCGCGCCGGCAGCCGCTTCGACACCGCCACCAGCGTCATCGTGCTGGTGGGTTTTGCCATCCCCGGCTTCGTGCTCGGCGTGGCGCTGCTGGTGATTTTTGGCGGCCAGTTGCAGTGGTTTCCGCTGCGCGGGCTGGTCTCGAGCAACTGGCACGAGCTCAGCCTGGGGGCGCAGATCGTGGACTACCTGTGGCACATCACGCTGCCGGTCACGGCCAGCGTGGTCGGCGCCTTTGCCATCACCACCATGCTGACCAAAAACGCGCTGCTGGAAGAAATACGCAAGCAATACGTGCTGACTGCGCGCGCCAAGGGCCTGAGCGAGCGCCGGGTGCTGTACAAGCACGTGTTTCGCAACGCCCTGATCCCCATCGTCACCGCCTTCCCGGCGGCCTTTGTCGGTGCCTTTTTTGCCAGCGCGCTGCTGATCGAAACCCTGTTTTCGCTCGAAGGGCTGGGGCTGCTGGGCTTTGAGAGCGTGATCCGGCGCGACTTCCCCGTGGTTATGGGCACGCTGTATCTGTTTGCCCTGATCGCGCTGGTCACGCGCCTGATCAGCGATCTGTGTTACGTCTGGGTCGATCCCCGTGTCCGTTTTGACTGAAGCCCCAGCCTCTGCCACTCCCTTGCCGCCGGCGCTCAGCCCGGGGCGGCTGGCGTGGCGCCGCTTTCGCCGCCATCGGCTCGGTTTTTACAGCCTGATCCTCTTTGGCCTGCTGTTCGTGCTCAGCCTCGGGGCCGAACTGATCGCCAACGACCGGCCCCTGCTGGCGCGCTACGGTGGCCAACTGCACGTGCCGCTGCTGCACAACCCACCCGAGACCGCCTTTGGCGGCGACTTCGAGACCCCGACCGATTTCCACGACCCCTTCATCCAGCGCCAGTTCGAGCAGCCCGGCAACTGGGCCCTGTTCCCCCCCATCCGCTTTCACCACAGCAGCATCAACTACTTCGCGCCCGAGCCGCACCCCTCGGGCCCCAGCGCCAGCAACTGGCTCGGCACCGACGACCGCGGCCGCGACGTGGCCGCACGCTTGCTGTACGGCTTCAGGCTCTCGGTGCTGTTTGCGCTCGCCCTCACGGCGGTGGGCGTGTTGCTGGGTGTGCTCGCTGGTGCCATACAGGGCTACTACGGCGGCCGCGTCGATCTGGTGGGGCAGCGCTTCATCGAGGTCTGGGGCTCGATGCCCGAGCTCTATTTGTTGATCATTTTTTCGGCGCTGTTCGAGCCCGGTTTGCTGTTGCTGCTGGTCTTGCTCAGCCTGTTTGGCTGGATGGGCCTGAGCGACTACGTGCGCGCCGAGTTTTTGCGCAACCGCCAGCTCGACTACGTGCGCGCCGCGCGCGCCATGGGATTGAGCAACTGGCAGATCATGCGCCGCCACATCCTGCCCAACAGCCTCACGCCAGTGGTCACTTTTCTGCCCTTTCGCATGAGCGCGGCCATTTTGGCGCTGACCGCGCTCGACTTTCTGGGCTTGGGCGTGCCGCCCGGCACACCCTCGCTGGGCGAGCTGCTGGCGCAGGGCAAGAACAACCTCGACGCGTGGTGGATCTCGCTGGGCACCTTTGCCGTGCTGGTGCTCACGCTGCTGCTGCTCACCTTCATGGGCGATGCGCTGCGCGACGCGCTCGACCCGCGAAAGGTGCAGCGGTGAGCGCGCCGCTGTTGCAGGTGCGGGGCTTGAGCGTGGCCTTTGCTGGGCTCGAGGTGGTGCACGGCATCGACTTCGAGCTCGCGGCCGGCGAGCGGCTGGCGCTGGTGGGCGAATCGGGCTCGGGCAAGACGGTCTCGGCCCTGAGCCTGCTGCGCCTGCTTCCCGAGGCCGAAGTGGGCGGCAGCGCGTTGCTGCAAGGGCGCGACCTGCTGCGTTTGAGCGAGCGCGAGCTGCGCGGCGTGCGCGGCGACGAGGTGGCGTGCATCTTTCAAGAGCCCATGACGGCGCTCAATCCGCTCTACACCGTGGGCAACCAGATCGGCGAAATCCTCACCCTCAAAAAAGGCCTGAGCGCACGCCAGGCCGAAGCGCGCATCGTCGAGCTGCTGGCCGCCACCGGCATGCCCGAGCCAGAGCGGCGCGCCCGCGCCTACCCGCACCAGCTCAGCGGCGGCCAGCGCCAGCGCGCCATGATCGCCATGGCGCTGGCCAGCGAGCCGCGGCTGCTGATCGCCGACGAACCCACCACCGCGCTCGACGCCAGCTTGCGCACCCAGATGCTCGAGCTGCTGGGCACGCTGCAGCAGCGCTTAGGCATGGCGCTGCTGCTGATCACCCACGACCTGCACCTGGTGCGCCAGTTTGCCGACCGCGTGCTGGTGCTCGAGCGCGGGCACCTGGTGGAGCAGGGCCCGGTGGCGCAGGTGTTCGAGCAGGCGCAGCACCCCTACACGCGCAAGCTCTTGGGCAGCCGCCCCAAGCGCAGCTTTGGCCCGCAACCGCCGCCCGGGCCGCCGCAGGTGCTGCGGGCGCGCCAGCTGGCCGTGGCCTACGAGGTGCTGCGCCCGGGCTTGGCGGGCTGGTTCAAGCGCGGGCGCTTCGAGGCCGTGCGCGGCGTCGAGTTCGAGCTGCCCCCCGGGCGCACGCTGGGCGTGGTGGGCGAATCGGGCTCGGGCAAATCGACGCTGGCGCTGGCCGCCCTCGGTCTGCTGCGCCACCAGGGCGAGTTGCAGATCATGGGCGAAGCGTGGGGCGAACCCGGCATGGGCCCGGCGCGCGCCAACACCCCGCGCCTGCGCCGCTTGCGTCGCCAGGTGCAGGTGGTGTTTCAAGACCCGTTTTCCAGCCTGTCGCCGCGCATGAACATCGAGCAGATCGTGGGCGAGGGCCTGCTCGTGCACGAACCGCACCTGAGCGTGCCGCAGCGGCGCGAGCGCGTGTTGCAGGCGCTGCGCGAAGTCGGGCTGCTGCCCGAAGCTGGGCCGCAAGCCGAGCTGCTGCGCTGGTTGCAGCGCTACCCGCACGAGTTTTCGGGTGGCCAGCGCCAGCGCATCGCCATCGCGCGCGCCCTGATCGTGCAGCCGCGCTTGCTGGTGCTCGACGAGCCCACGTCGGCACTCGATGTCACGGTGCAGCAGCAGGTGCTGGAGCTGCTGCTGCGGCTGCAGCGCGAGCACAACTTAAGCTACCTGCTCATCACGCACGACCTGGACGTGATCTGGGCCCTGGCGCACCAGGTGCTGGTGCTGCAGGGCGGGGCGGTGGTCGAGCAAGGCAGCGCCGAGCAGGTGTTACAGTTGCCCCAGCACCCCTACACGCAGAGTTTGGTGCAGGCTTGTGCGCCCCTGTGCCCACGCACCGGGCCGTAGCCGTGCCATCCCCGTTGTCATGCCCCATGCCGTTTTGCTGTTGCCGACATGAACGAAGCCCACGCCCCGCCCGCCGCCACCATCACCCTCACCTCGCCCCTGCGCTGGCTCGCGCTGGGCTGGCAGGATTTGCGCGCCAACCCGGTGCCCGGATTGCTCCACGGTTTGGCAGCAGCCCTGTTTGGCTCCAGCCTGTTGTGGCTTGCGCAAGGCCATTTCTGGTGGAAAGCGGGGGCGTTTTCGGGTCTGGTGCTGGTGGCGCCGGTGGTCTTGGTGGGCCTGTTGCTGGTCAGCCGCGAGGCACAGCTGGGCCGGCGGGTCGGCATGCAAGCCGTGTTGGCGCTGTGGCGTGCGGCCGATCCCCGCCAAGTGTTGTTTGGAATTTTGCTGGCATTGGCTGGCACGGCCTGGGTCTTGCTCTCGGCTGGGTTTCTGGCTTTTTGGGCACCACAGCCCATCGGCACTTGGCAAGATTTTCTGGTGCACGTGGTGCTGGGCCCCAGCGAGTGGTTGTTTGTGGGCTGGCTCATGCTCGGTGCCTTGCTGGCGGCTCCGGTCTTTGCTTCCAGCGTGATGAGCTTTCCTTTGCTGCTCGACACTGAGCAGCCGTTGCCGGTGGCGGTGGCCCACAGCTGGCGCGTGGTGGCGCAATACCCGGTGGTGATGGCGTTGTGGGCGCTGCTGATTGCTGCCATCGTGGGTGTGGGGTTGTTGACGTGGATGCTGGGTTTGATCGTGCTGTTGCCGTGGCTTGGTCACGCCAGTTGGCACGCTTATGTGCAGTTGAAGCGGGTGGGGGCCTTCGGTCTGCCGGGTTCTTGGGGAGGGGTGCAGTAACATGCCTGGGACCGTATTCGGCTTTACCGAAGACCAGATCGCCAGCTTTGGCCTGACCATCGGCCTAGGCGGCTTCATCCTCTTCATGCTGTTCATCGTCTTTAACTTGGCGCGCGAATCAAAGGCGGGCAAGTTTGGCACCTTCATTTTGCTGCTGGTGTTGTCGTTTGGGATGGTGGGTTTTTTGGCCAAAAGCGTGATCAAATGGTTCGTTGAGTAGCCCCTTAATTTGGCACCTGAGCCTGAACTGTCCACATGAGCCGAACTCATTTCGAATTGCCCGACCTGCTGCAGGATGAAGCCCTAGAAATCGGGCAAACCGGTCTGATTTGCAGCGCCGACGGCTGGGGCGAGCAAACGGTCACGGGCCTGTTGCTCGACTTCGATGAAGCTGCGCGCATCATCAAAATCCGGCCCACTGCACAGCCGCGCAGCCTGAGTTTGAGGTTCAACCAAGTCAAGCGCTTGAAGATCGACCCCCGTCCGGGGAGTGTGGCGCAGCAAAGCCACGCCGATGCGCACAGTCTGGATCTGCTGCACGCCACCCATTCTTTTCTGGTTTCCTTGCGTGACGGCGCGCTGTATTCGGGCATTTGCCTGGGCTACAGGAAAACCGAGCAGGGCTTGTGGATTTTCCCCAAATCCGCGCTGGATGGCGAGCCGCAGCGTGTATTCATACCCAAAAGCGGCATTTTGCGCTTCGAGTTGCGCACGGGGCAAGAGAGCCAGATCGCCGACACCGATTTTGCCCAGACCGTGCTGCACGAATGGGCGCATACGCAGCCGCTGGCACCGGTGGCCGGCGAGGCGCCCGCAGTGGTGGAAACCTTGGCCGATTTGCAACGCGCCTTGCAACGGCAAGCCAGGTTGCAGCCAGTGCCCATCGGCGAGGCCCTGGTGGGGTTGGGCAAGATCACGCCTGAGCAGCTGGCGCAAGTGCTGGAGTGGCAGCAGTCCGACCAAAGCCGGCAACCGCTGGGGCAGCTGTTGCTTGATAAAGGCCTGGTGTCTGCAGCCGACCTGCAAACCGCCTTTGCCCGCAAAATGGGCTACCCCTTTGTCAATTTATACAAATTTCCGATCGATGCCAGCGCTTTGCGTCGCATTCCGTTGGCATTGGCGCAGCGCCTGCAGGTGCTGCCCCTTGTGGAGCAGGGCGGGGCGCTGGTGGTGGCGATGCTCGACCCGCTGCAGTTTCGGGTCATCGATGATCTGGAGTTCACAACCCAGCGCAAAATTTTGCCGGTGGTGAGCGTCAGCGCCGAAATCGGCGCTTGCATTCAAAAAGCCTACCGCGAGGTGGGTTTGAGCGAACTGTCCAACGCCACGGCGCACCCTTCTGGCGGCGCCGCCAGCGCCCGCACCGGCCCGACCCAAGGGCCACAGGATGCGGTGCAGTTGGCGGTTGAACTGGTCGGCGGAGCCAAAGACGATTTCGAAGAAAAGCCGATCGAGCAATCCGACAACACCCTGGTGCGGCTGATCAACTCCATGATCGCCGAAGCGCACCAGCAAGGGGCCTCCGACATCCACATCGAGCCCTATCCTGGGCGCCAAAAGCTGCAGATCCGCTTTCGCATCGACGGCCAGATGCGCAACTACCTCGAGCTGCCGGCCAACTACCGCAACGCCTTGGTGGCGCGCATCAAGATCATGTGCGACCTCGACATTTCCGAGCGCTGCAAGCCGCAGGATGGAAAAATCAACTT
Source organism: Serpentinimonas sp. SSL01 (assembly GCF_056323735.1). Taxonomy (NCBI): domain Bacteria; kingdom Pseudomonadati; phylum Pseudomonadota; class Betaproteobacteria; order Burkholderiales; family Comamonadaceae; genus Serpentinimonas; species Serpentinimonas sp. SSL01. Next base: position 1,462,277 of record NZ_CM150487.1, on the reverse strand, counting down.
TGCCAAGTTCGGTGGCTTGCCGATCGAGTTGCGGGTGACCACCGTACCCACTGCGGGTGGGCTCGAAGACGTGGTGTTGCGGTTGCTGTCCTCAACAAAGCCATTGGCGCTCGAGCAGTTGCAGCTCAACGCCCGCAATTTGCAGCGTTTCGAGGCCTTGGTCGAGCGCCCCTACGGCTTGTTTTTGTGCGTCGGCCCGACCGGCTCCGGCAAGACCACCACTTTGCATTCGGCGTTGCAGCGCATCAACACCCCGAACCGCAAAATCTGGACCGCCGAAGACCCGGTCGAAATCACCCAGCGTGGCTTGCGCCAGATACAGGTCAACGCCAAAATCGGCTGGACCTTTGCCGCGGCCTTGCGCACCCTGTTGCGTGCCGACCCCGATGTGATCATGGTGGGAGAAATCCGCGACCAAGAAACGGCTGAAATCGCCATCGAGGCGTCGTTGACCGGGCACTTGGTGTTTTCGACCCTGCACACCAATTCGGCCGCCGAAACGGTGGTGCGCCTGATCGATCTGGGGGTCGATCCGTTTTCTTTTGCCGATTCGCTGCAAGGGGTGTTAGCGCAGCGCTTGGTGCGGCGCTTTTGCAAGCATTGTGCGGTGGAGCAGCCGCTTGAGAGTGCCCAAATCGATGAGCTGCTGCGCGACTACCAGGCCCTGCTGCCACCCGCCCACCCCTTGCGCCAAGGCCAAGCCCTGCTCGACGAATGGATGCAGGCTTACGCCAAAGACGGGCGTCTGCACGTGCGCACGGCCCCTGGTTGCGAGCAATGCGGTCACACGGGCTACGCGGGCCGCTTGGCCCTGCACGAGCTGTTGTGCGGCAGCCCGGACATGCGCCGCCTGATTCAAACCCGCGCTCGACCGACCGAGATTCAACACCTGGCGCTCGATGAGGGCATGCGCACCTTGCGCCAAGATGGCATAGAAAAGCTCCTGCAGGGCCTGACCAGCCTAGCCGAGGTGCGTTCCAACACCGTGGGCTAAGAGGCTGGGAGGCAGTTGGGCCTTTTTCAGCAGCCGCGCGTCACCGGGGGTTCGAGTTCGGTGGCTGCGGCTGACACCTGCAGCTGGTGGCGCGCCAGTTCCAGCTTGGCGATCGCCATGCGGTGCACCTCGTCGGGGCCGTCGGCCAGGCGCAGGGTGCGCTGGTTGGCGTAGCTTTGTGCCAGCACGAAGTCTTGCGACACCCCGGCGCCGCCGTGCGCTTGGATCGCCCAATCCAGCACCTTGCAGGCGACGTTGGGGGCCACGACCTTGATCATGGCGATTTCGGCCTTGGCGACCTTGTTGCCCACCGTGTCCATCATGTAGGCGGCCTTGAGGGTGAGCAGCCGCGCCTGCTCGATCAGGCAGCGCGATTCGGCGATGCGCTCGTGCCAGACCCCCTGCGCCGCCAGCGGCTTGCCAAAGGCCACGCGCCGCGTCAGGCGCTGGCACATCAGCTCCAGCGCGCGCTCGGCGGCGCCGATGGAACGCATGCAGTGGTGGATGCGGCCCGGCCCGAGGCGGCCTTGGGCGATCTCGAAACCGCGCCCAGGGCCGAGCAGGATGTGGTTGGCGGGCACGCGCACCTGCTTGAGCTGCACCTCCATGTGGCCGTGTGGGGCATCGTCGTAACCAAAAACCGTCAGGGCGCGCTCGATTTGCACGCCGGGTGCATCGGCCGGCACCACGACCATCGACTGCTGGGCGTGCCGGGGCGCTTGCGGGTCGGTTTTGCCCATCAGGATAAAGACGGCGCAGCGCGGGTCACCGGCACCGGAGGACCACCATTTGCGCCCGTCGATGACCAGCTCGTCGCCGTCGCGCTCGATGCGGCATTGGATGTTGGTGGCGTCGGACGAGGCGACTTCGGGTTCGGTCATCAGGAAGGCCGAACGGATTTCACCGCGCAACAAGGGGTTGAGCCAGCGGTCTTTGAGCGCCTCGCTGGCGTAGCGCTCCAGCGTTTCCATGTTGCCGGTGTCGGGGGCCGAGCAGTTGAACACCTCGGGGGCAAAGCTGACACGGCCCATGATCTCGCACAGCGGGGCGTACTCGAGGTTGCTCAAGCCCTCGGGGGCGCGCGGGGAATTGGGTAAAAACAGGTTCCACAGACCGGCGGCGCGGGCCAGTGGCTTGAGCTGCTCGACCAGCTCGGTCGGGCGCCAGGGGTTGCCGCGGGCGCGGTTGGCGGCCACCTCTGCCATGAAGCGCGCTTCGTTGGGGTAAATGTGGGCGTCCATGAAGGCTTGCAGGCGCGCTTGCAGGTCTTTGACCTTGGGGCTGTAATCGAAGTGCATAAAGGCTCCTCTGGGTGGGCGTGGGCGGGGTTTTGGGTGGCAGGGCGAGGGGCTCAGGCAGCGCGCTGGGCAAAGGACCAAGCCAGCTCGGCCAGCGGCCGCGCCCCGGCCCCGGACTGGCGCGCTTGGGCGCTGGACGCGGTGCCGGCCTCGACCCGTTTGGCGATCCCCTGCAGAATCGCCGCCAGCCTGAACAGGTTGTAGGCCAGAAAGAAGTTCCAGTCTTGTTGCAGCGCCTCGGGGTCGTAAAAACCCGTGCTGGCGCAGTAGCGCTCGATGTACTCGCGCTCGCTGGGTATCCCCAGGGCTTGCAAGTCGAGCCCGGCGATGCCGCGAAACTGCCCCGGCTCGATGTGCCAGGCCATGCAGTGGTAGCTGAAGTCGGCCAGCGGGTGCCCGAGGGTGGAAAGCTCCCAGTCGAGCACCGCCAGCACTTGGGCCTGCTCGGGGTGGAATACCAGGTTGTCGAGCCGGAAGTCGCCATGCACCACGCACACGCGGCTGTCGTCGCGCGCCAGCGCCGGGATGTGGCGGGGCAGCCAGTCGATCAGGCGCTCCATCGCGGGGATGGGCTGCGTGACCGAAGCCTGATACTGCTTGCTCCAGCGCGCGATCTGGCGCTCGAAGTAGTTACCGGGTTTGCCGTAGTCGGCCAAGCCCACGGCCTGCACATCGACCCGGTGCAGCGCTGCCAGCACGCGGTTCATTTCTAGGTAGTGGGCGCGCCGCTGCGCCGCGCTCAGACCGGGCAGGGCTTGCTCCCAGAGGATGCGGCCGGGCACGTATTCCATCAGGTAAAAGGCGCGCCCGATCACCGCTTCGTCGGCGCACAGCAGCTCCATGCGCGGCACCGGCACTGCCGTGTCGGCCAGCGCGCGCATGAGGCGGAATTCGCGCTCGATGGCGTGCGCCGAAGGCAGCAGCTTGGCCGCCGGGCCCGGTTTGCTGCGCAGCACCCAGTCACGCTGCGGCGTGCGCAGGCGGTAGGTGGGGTTGGACTGGCCGCCGGGAAATTTCTCGATCTGCAAAGGGCCGGAAAAACCGGGCAGATGCGCACGCAGCCACGGCTCCAGCGCGCTTGCCTCGAAAGGCAGCTCGGCCGCCGGAGCGCTGGGGGCCAGGTCTGGGGTTGCCAAGGGGGCTGGAGCGGCCGGGTCGGGGGAGGAGGGGGCGATCATGGCCGCTGGGTGCATGCAAAAGGTTTTAGTGTTCGGCGGCGGCGATGCGCAGCAGCGCGCTGCGGTCGCACACCACCAAGCCGCCGGGTTCGATGCGGATGGCTTGCTCGCGCTCCATCGCTTTGAGCTCTTGGTTGACGCGCTGGCGCGAAGCGCCCAGCATCTGCGCCAGTTCTTCTTGTGCCAGCTGCAGCCCGATGCGGGTCTCGCTGGCGTTGGCCAGGCAGGGCACGCCGTAGCTGCGCGACAGGTGCAGCAGCTGCTTGGCCAACCGGGCGCGCAAGGGCAGGGTGTTGAGGTCTTCCACCAGCCCGAACAGGTTGCGGATGCGCCGCGCCTGCAGGCGCAGCAGGGCTTCGTAGAGCTCGATGTGCTGGGCCAGGATTTTTTGGAAATCCTTGCGCGCCACGCACAGCAACGAGGTGGGCCCGTGGGCGTAGGCGTCGTGGGTGCGGCGCTCGCCGTCGAACATCGCAATCTCGCCAAACCAGACCCCGGGTTCGACGTAGGTGAGCGTGACCTGCTTGCCCGCCAGCGAGGTGGAGCTCACGCGCACGGCGCCCTTGCTCACCGCCGACCATTCGGTGGGCGGGTCGCCGCGGGCGGCGATCAGGTCGCCGTCCTGGAAGCGTCTGACAAAAGCGCATCGGAGGATGTCGTGCCGCAGTGAGGGTGAAAGGGTGTTGAACCAGCGACCGCTGTTGATCGCTTCGCGTTCCTGCATTGTCAGAATGGGGTCGTCCATGGGCTGTCTTGTGGGTGACTGGGGGCGGTGCGAGGTGTCACCGGGGTGACCGCGCAGGCTGGAGTACGAAATGTTTGCACGCATCGAGCGGCATGGAATTGGGGGCGGGGGTTCCATGTGCCAAAATGAGACCCAGTGAGCAAAACAAGCACGATCAAAACAAGGATTGGCAGATGATGAAGTTGGCGCTGGGCAGCGCGCTTTTGGTGGCGGTTACGCAAACGCTGGCGACAGGCTTGGGGCCGACCCAAGGCGATGTCATTATCGGTCGTCCCTTCGATATTCTGGTGCAAACCCGAACCGAGCCCGGTCAGGGTTTGGCCGACTTGTGCCTGCAGGTGCGGTTGCAGTATGGCGAATCGCAAGTACCGGGCGTGTCGCTGAGCACCAGCTTGCAAAGCACAGGGGCTGGCGGTGAGGCCCTGCTGCGGGTGCGCAGCACCGAACCCATCAACGAACCGATCGTGACCTTGGGCTTGCAGGTGGGCTGCCAAACGGTGTTCAGGCGCACGTACACGCTGCTGGCTGATTGGGTGCCGGTGCAGGCTGTTGCGGCAGCCGACCCAGCCGCTGCCGCCTTGGCTGCTCCGGCGCTTGTGCCCAGGCCCGTGGCCAACGGTGCGGCAGCCACGCCTGCCGCTGCAGACGTGGTGCCGGCAGCGCCACCCCCAGAGCAAAGCCCGATACGCTTGAGCGCACCCGCACCGCGCCCTGCTGGGCTAGAGCGCCTGCGCAGCAAAGCGCCGCCCCGCATGGCCCAAGTGCCTGCCGCCGCGCCGGTTGCGATCGCCACACCCGCCGCCCCGCTGGCCCCGCCCCCAACGGTGGCCGCTGGCGCGCGCTTGCAACTCGACCCGATCCCGATGCCTGCTCAGGCGTCACCGGTGGCGGCGGTTGCGCCCGAGGGCGCTGTCGCTGTCGCTGGCGCGCTGCCCGATGCCCCCTTGGCCGAGGTGGGTGCAGCCCAAAACGTGCTGGCCGCCCCAGAGCAGGAGTTGCTGGCGCTGCGTGCCGAGCAGGAACAACTGCGCTTGGCTCTGCAAAGCACCCAAGCTCAGTTGTTGCAAATGCAAACCCAGGCCCAAGCCGGTATGCCCGCGGCGTGGCTGTACGGCTTGGGCGCCTTGCTGTTGTTGTTGCTCGGCGGGGCCTTGTATGCCCATCGATCGGGTCGGTTGCTGCTTTCACGCCCGGCCGCAGCCACGCCGGCACCGTGGTGGGAAACCACTTTGCCCGATCAGGCCATGCAAACCAAACCGGGCTTTGAGCCGTCGCAGCCCTTGATTGGGCCAGCGGGCGCGTCTGCGCCAGCTGCCGTGCCTGTGTCTGCTGGCCTAGGCAGCGACGCCGAGGCAACGAACCAAGCTGCCCGCGCTGAAGAGTCCACAGTGCAGCCAATGGGTGGCCCACCTGCGGTGTCTGGGCCGGCGCTCGCACCCACTACTCAGGCTCCTGCTGCGCTGCCTTTGGATTGGCTTGATGTCGATGCGGTAGCTGGGCTTGATGTGGTCGAGGGCCGTGCTTCGATGTTTGTCGAGGTGCCTGTGGCGGTGCTCGATCTGCGAGCCTTGATCGAGGTCTGGCAACAGGCCGAGTTTTTCGAATCGATCGCACAGGGCACCCAGGCCATGGAGGTGCTCAAGGCCTTTGTGGCTGGGCACGCACGGGCCAGCGAGGCCCCCTACTTGCGCTGGCTGGCTCTGGCTGCACAAACCGGCAATGCATCCGAACTGGCCGAGGCCACCCGTTTTTACGAGAATCACTTTCAGCGCATTGCACCCAGCACCGAAGCCATCTTGGCGCAGCGCGGGCTCGAGCACAATGTGGCGCTGCTGCAAACTCTGCAGGCGCAGTGGCCGCAGACCGGCGCAGCGGCGGTCATCGAGCGCGCCTTGGCCTCTCAACCCGGTGAGCCTGGTAGCGTGCTGACCGTGCGCACGCTGGTGGCTTTCGACGATTTGCTCGTCTTGACCGATGTGCTGGATGCCTTGTTAAACCCGCCCATCCCCATGCTCGATTTGGGTTTGGCCCCCGAGCCGGAACCCACGCCCCACCAACCCCCGACACCAGCTTCCAAGCCCGACCCGATGTCGATCGATTTCGACCTTGGTCAGTTGGATTGGGGTGACGGCAAAGCCGCTGCCAAACCCGATCTGGACCCAAGCGCTCAGCGCTGATAGTGCAGCGACCCGGGGTTGACGATGTGGGTCGGGGTGCCTTTGATGTAGTTGAGAATGTTGTCGAACGCGGCCGAAAAATACTGCTCGTAGCTGTTTTGCTCGACAAAGCCGATGTGCGGCGTGCAGATGCAGTTTTCCAGTCGCAGCAGGGCATGCCCCTGCAAGATCGGCTCGGACTCGAACACATCCACCGCCGCCATGCCGGGCCGGCCGCGGTTGAGTGCGGCCACCAGCGCATCGGGCTGGATCAGTTCGGCGCGCGAGGTGTTGACCAGTAGGGCCGTGGGCTTCATCAGGCTCAAATCCTCAAAGCTCAGGCAGCCCTGGGTGCTGGCCCCAAGGCGCAGGTGCAGGCTGAGCACATCCGACTGCGCCAGCAGCTCGGCTTTGGACGCGGCGGCCTCGTAGCCGTCGGCGCTGGCCTGCGCGCGCGCGGCTTCGCTGCCCCAGACCAGAACCCGCATCCCAAAGGCGCGGCCGTAGCCAGCCACCATGCGCCCAATGCGGCCGTAGCTCCACACCCCCAGCGTTTTGCCGTGCAGCACCATGCCGATGCCAAAATTGGCCGGCATGGAGGCGGTTTTGAGGCCCGACTGCTGCCAGACCCCGTGCTTGAGGTGCGCCACGTAATGCGGCAGGCGGCGCATGGCGGCCAGAATCAGCGCCCAAGTGAGCTCCGCCGGGGCCACCGGCGAGCCTTTGCCTTCGGCCACCGCCACCCCGTGTTCGGTGCAGGCATCGAGGTCGATGTGCGGCCCCACGGCCCCGGTTTGGGCGATCAGGCGCAGCTTGGGCAGCTTGTCGAGCAGCTGGCGCGTGATCTGGGTGCGCTCGCGGATCAGTACCAGCACCTGGGCGTCGCGCAGCCGCACCGAGAGCTGGCCCACGCCCTTGATGGTGTTGGTGAACACCTTGGCCGGGTAGGGTTCGAGCTTGGCGGCGCAGGGCAGCTTGCGCACGGCGTCTTGGTAGTCGTCGAGGATCACGATGTTCATGGTGGCTATTGTGCCCGGCTGGCGCGGTGGCTGCGGCTGCGGCTGCGGCTGCAATAGTGGCACACGGCGCGCGGTTGGGCATTTGGGCTTAACATGGCCGCCCATGTCCAGCCTACAACTTTCTGCAGCCGCTGCCCCAGCCCTTGCCGTGCCGTGGCGCGCCGACGCGCGCGTGATGGGCTTGGTCGGGCTGGCGCACGGCAGCTCGCATTTTGGCCATCTGCTGCTGCCGCCGCTGTTTCCGCTGCTGATGCTCGAGTTTGGCCTGTCGTTCACCGACGTCGGCCTGCTGATGACGCTGTTTTTTGCCGTCTCCGGGCTCGGGCAGGCGGCCTCGGGCTTTGTGGTCGATCGCGTGGGCGCGCGTCCGGTGCTGTTTGCCTCGCTGCTGCTGTTCATGGGGGCAGCCTTACTGGCCTCGCAGGCCGATGGCTACACGACGCTTCTGCTGGTGGCCGCACTCGCCGGCTTGGGCAACGCATCCTTTCATCCGGTCGATTTTTCTATCCTCAACCAGCGCGTGTCGGCCTCTAGGCTGGGCCATGCCTACAGCGTGCACGGCATCAGCGGCAACCTGGGGTGGGCGCTGGCGCCGGTGTTTTTGGTGGGTTGGTCGATGCTGCTGGACTGGCGCAGCGCCTACCTCGCCGCCGCTGGGTTGTACCTGTTGGTGTTCTTGCTGTTGCTCTGGCAGCGCGAGCACCTGCAATCCGAGGTGCTGCGCCGCCCGGCGGGTGCAGCGGCGGGCAGCGACCTGGCTTTCATGCGCCAGAGCGTGGTCTGGTGGTGTTTTGCCTTCTTTTTGCTCACCACCCTGACGCTGGGTGTGGTGCAAAACTACTCGGCCTCGATCCTGAAGGCGCTGCACGGCGTGAGCCTGCAGGCCGCCACGCTGACGCTGAGCGCCTACATGGTGTGCGGGGCGCTGGGCATGTTGGCGGGCGGTTTTGTGGCGGCGCAGGCGCGGCGCAGCGATTGGGTGGTGGGCGCTTCGATGGCCGCTGGTGCGCTGCTGCTGCTGCTGGCCGCCACCGGCTGGCTGGGCGGCACGGGCACCATGCTGCTGCTGGCGGCCACGGGTTTTGCGGTCGGTATTGCCGCGCCCAGCCGCGACCTGCTGATCAAGCAGGTCACGCCCAAGGGAGCCACCGGGCGCGTCTATGGCACCGTGTACTCGGGGCTGGACGTGGGCTTTGCCATCGCGCCGCTGATTTTCGGCGTGTTTATGGACCGCGGCTGGTACGCCGCCACCTTGGCCGGTGCGGGGGTGGTGCTGCTGCTGTCGATTGGCGTGGCGCTGGGGGTGGGGCGGCGCAGCCCACTGCGGCGCTAACTGCCCTGCAACGCCGCGCAGGCGGCCTCGAGCAGCCCCGTGCTTTCGCACGCCAGCACCCGGCGCTGCGGCAGGCTGCGCAGCCAGGTGAGCTGGCGCTTGGCCAGTTGGCGCGTGGCGGCTGCACCTTGTTCGGCCAAGGTGGCGAGCTCGGCCGCTGTGAACTGGCTGCGCCCGCTGGCCTCGAGCGCATCCAGCGCCTGCCAGACCTGGCGGTAGCCGACGCTGCGCAGGGCCGGCAGGCCCGGGTGCAGGTCGGGGCGCTGGCGCAGGGCACGCACCTCGTCGATCAGCCCGTGCTCGAGCATGGCGGCAAAGCGCTGCCCGATGCGCTGGTGCAGCCAGGCGCGTTCGAGCGGCTCCAGCGCCAGCAGCAGGCCCGGCTGGCCATTGATGTGCAGCGGCTGCGATCCGGCCGGGTTGGGAGCGCGCTGTGCGCGGGTGTGAAACGACGACAGCGGCCGCCCGCTGGCGCGCCAGACTTCGAGCGCGCGCCCGATGCGCTGCGCGTCGTTGGGGCTCAGCCGCGCCGCCGTGGCGGCATCGACCGCCGCCAGTTGCGCGTGCAGCGCCGGCCAGCCCAGTTGCGCCGCTTGGGCCTCCAGCGCAGCGCGCAGCGCCGGGTGCGCCGCCGGCATGTCGTCGAGGCCCTCGAACAGGGCCTTGAAGTAGAGCAGGGTGCCGCCCACCAGCAGCGGCAGGTGGCCGCGCGCGGCGATCTGCGGCAGCAGGCGCTGCACATCGGCCACGCAGGCGGCGGCGCTGTAGCTCTGGCTCGGGTCGAGGATATCGATCAGGTGGTGCGGCACGGCGGCGCGCTCGGCCGCGCTGGGTTTGGCGCTGCCGATGTCGAGCCCACGATAGACCAGCGCCGAGTCGATGCTGATGATCTCGAGCGGGTACTGGCGCGCCAGCGCCAGCGCCAGCGCCAGCGCCAGCGCGGTCTTGCCGCTGGCGGTGGGGCCGGCGATGGCCAGCCAGGCTGGTGGCGCGCTGCTGGGGCTGGTGGGGCTGGGGCCTGAGGCGCTGGGGTTCATCGCGCTCGCTCGGGCTGGTGTGGGGCCGGTGCCGGGTCGCCAAAGCGCTGCACCAGCGTCCAGGCCACGGCGGCGATCAGCACGCTCCAGAACCACAGCCCGTCGGTGAGCGGGCGCACGCTGGCGCCTTCGGTGCCGGTGGGCATCTGCGCCGCCAGATAGGTGCCCATGGCAAAAGCCACCATCATCATCAAAAAGCCGCTCAGCGCCGAGGCCGTGCCGGCAGCGTGCGGAAACGGCCCCACGGCCCCGCTCTGACCGCAAGGCTGGTGCATGCCGTGCGCCAAGATGAACAAATAGTAAGGCAGCATGATCGCCCAGACGCTGTGCCAGCCCAGCCAGCCCAAGGCGCCGATCAGGCTGCCGCCGCACAGCGACAGGGCACCAGCCACGGCCACGGTGCGGCGCAGCCCCAGGCGCACGATCAGGCGCCGGCACAGCACCGTGCCCGCAATGTACACCGCCGACATTGAAAACATCAGCAAGCCGTATTCGGTTTTGCTCAAGCCCAGCGCGTTGATGAACACGAACGACGAGCTGGCCAAAAACGTGAACAAACCGGCATACGAGGCGCTAAGCAGCAGCGCCCAAGCCCAAAAAGTGGGGTGGCGCAAAATCACGCCCCAGGTGCGCAGCAGCACCGCTGGGCGCAGCGCTTGCGGGTTGGGCTGGCGCAGGCTTTCCTCGAAGCGCCACAACACCAGCGCCAGCACGGCGGCCCCAAACAGGGCCAGCACGCCCAAGGCGGCGCGCCAACCCATCCAGTCCGACAACAAACCGCCCAGCGGCGCGCTGATGCAGGCCAGCACGCCCAAGCCAGTCAGGCCCTTGGACATCATGCGTGCGCCCTCGACCGGGGCGTAGAGGTCGCGCACAATGGCGCGCGCGCCCATCACGGCCGCACCCAGCGCGGCGCCTTGCACGATGCGCCACAGCACCAGCTGCTCGACGTTGGCGGCAAACACGCTGCCCACCGAGGCCAGCGCGTACAGCGCCAAGCCCGCCAGCAAGATCGGGCGCCGGCCATAGCGGTCTGACAGTGGGCCCCAAAACAGTTGCGAGAACCCAAACGCCAGCAGCAGCGCCGACAGCGTGAGCTGCGCCTGGTGCATGGTGGCACCTAGGTCGAGCGTCAGCGCCGGCAGCGCCGGCAGGTACAGGTCGGTGGTGAGCGGCTGCAGCCCCAGCAGCAGCGCCAGCAACAGCACCACCAGCCCAGCGGGCATGGGGGCTGGTGGCGGCTGCCGGGCCGGGGTCAAATCACTCCTTGGGCCAGCATGGCGTCGGCCACCTTGACAAAGCCGGCGACGTTGGCGCCGTCGGTGTAGCTCACCGAGCCGTCGGCGCGCTTGCCGTGGCGCACGCAAGCCTCGTGGATGCCGACCATGATGCCGTGCAGGCGCGCATCGATTTCGTCGCGGTCCCAGTTCAGGCGCATGGCGTTTTGGCTCATCTCGAGGCCCGAGGTGGCCACGCCGCCGGCGTTGCTGGCTTTGCCCGGCGCGTAGAGCACGCGTTCGGCTTCGAGCAGGCGGATGGCGTCCATGGTGGTGGGCATGTTAGCACCCTCGGCCACGCACTTGACGCCGTTTTTCAGCAGGGTGCGCGCGTCGTCGGCGTCGAGCTCGTTTTGGGTGGCGCAGGGCAGGGCGATGTCCACCGGAACCGCCCAGGGCTTGACGCCGGCCTCGAAGCGCGAGCCGGTGCGCTGCGCGTAGTCGCTGACGCGGCCGTAGAGGTGGTTTTTGACCTCCATCAGCTCGGCCAGCTTCTCGGTGTTGAAGCCGTCTTCGTCGATCACGGTGCCGCTGGAGTCGGATACGGTGACCACTTTGGCCCCCAACGCCATGGCTTTTTCGACCGCGTACTGGGCCACGTTGCCCGAGCCAGAGACGCTCACGCGCAGGCCGTCGAAGCTCATGCCCTGGCGCTTGAGCATTTCTTGGGCGAAATAGACCGTGCCGTAGCCGGTGGCCTCGGGGCGGATGAGCGAGCCGCCAAAGCTCAGGCCCTTGCCGGTAAAGACGCAGTCGGCGCGGTTGCTGAGCTTTTTCATCATCCCGGCCATGTAGCCGACTTCGCGCCCGCCCACGCCGATGTCGCCCGCGGGCACGTCGGTGTCAGAGCCGATGTGGCGAAACAACTCACTCATCAGCGCCTGGCAAAAGCGCATCACCTCGCCCGGGCTCTTGCCCTTGGGGTCGAAGTCCGAGCCGCCCTTGCCGCCGCCCATGGGCAGGGTGGTGAGGGCGTTTTTGAAGGTCTGCTCAAAGGCCAGAAACTTGAGGATCGACAGGTTGACCGAGGGGTGAAAGCGCATCCCGCCCTTGTAGGGGCCGATGGCCGAGCTGTGCTGGATGCGGTAGCCGCGGTTGACCTGCACGTCGCCGTGGTCGTTGACCCACGAGACGCGAAACATGAGCACGCGCTCGGGCTCGACCAGCCGATCGAGCAACCCCTGTTCGGCGTACTTGGAGTGTTGCTGGATGAAGGGCCACAGGCTCTCGACGACCTCGGTGACGGCTTGCAAAAACTCGGGCTGACCGGGGTTGCGCTGGCTGACTTGAGCCAGAAAATCGTGCGCGCTGGCGTATTTCATGACGGGATGGTGGTTGTATGGGGGTGGGATGGACTAGAAAAGCGCACCGATTTTGCACCAATTTTGCGCCTAATTTGGCCTCAATTTGCCCCATGGTGGTGCGAGCAGCCCAATTCGGCCTAGATACCGCCCTAGACTGCTTGAGAATGGTGCGCAACCCCTAGCGCCCGCGCAAAAACAGGGCGTCGAGTTCTTTGAGGCTTAGCTGGCGCCAGGTCGGGCGGCCGTGGTTGCACTGGTCGCTGCGCTCGGTGGCTTCCATCTGGCGCAGCAGGGCGTTCATCTCGGGCAGGCTCAGGCGCCGGTTGGCGCGCACGGCGCCGTGGCAGGCCAGGGTGGCGAGCAGATCGTCGCGGGCGCGTTGCAGCAGTTGGGTGCCGCCGTGTTGCTCGAGTTCGGCCAGCACGCCGCGCGCCAGCGCCACAGCGTCGCCTAGTGCCAAGGCAGCGGGCACGGCGCGCACCGCCAGCGTCAGGCGCGACAGAGGCTCGATCTGCAGCCCGAGCCGTTGCAGCGCCTCTTGCTGCACCTCGGCCGTGGCCAGCTCCAGCGCGGTGGCGGCAAAGGTGGCCGGAATCAGCAGCGGCTGGCTGGGCAAGGTGGCGGCGGCGGCGTTCCACTGGCGCTTCAGGCCTTCATAGACGATGCGCTCGTGCGCGGCGTGCATGTCCACCAGCACCAACCCGTGGCGGTTTTGCGCGAGGATGTACACCCCGTGCAACTGGGCCAGCGCGTGGCCTAGGGGCCAGTCGGTGTCGGGGGCGGGCTCGGGTTGCGGCTGGCCTAGATCGGGGGTTGTTGCTCCTGCTCCTGCTCCTTGCGTGGCTTGTGTTGCCTCGGTGCTGCCTTGGGCTGCGCTCTGCGGCCACGACCCGTAGGCCGGTGCGGCGGCGGGTGCCAGAGCGGACGCGGCTGGGCGCGGCCACAGCGCCGCGACATCGCTCACCTGCCGCCCAGCTAGGCCGCTTGTTGCCGCGCGCTCGGGCCACGCTTGGGCGTTGGGCCAATTGCTGGCGCTGGGCCAATTGCTGGCGCTGGGCCACGAGGCCAGCCCCAGCCCGGTTTGCGCCGCCGTCGCCAGGGCGGGTGGCGCGGCGGGGTGCAACGGGGCGCTGGCGTGCGCCGCAGGGGTTGGGGCCAGTTGCGGCGCGCGCGGGGCCGCCAGCACCTGCTCCAGCGCCTGGCGCACCGCCTGGTGCACGGCGCGGCCGTCGCGAAAGCGCACCTCGATCTTGCTCGGGTGCACGTTCACATCGACCCGCGCCGGGTCCAGCTCCAGCAGCAGCACATACACCGGCTGGCGCTGGCCGTGCAGCACGTCCTCGTAGGCGCTGCGCACGGCATGGCCGATCACCTTGTCGCGCACGAAACGGCCGTTGACGTAGCTGTACTGCTGGTCGGCGCGCGCGCGTGCCACCTGCGCCAGCCCGGCGCGGCCCCAGACGCGCAAGCCGCCGCCGCGCCAGTCAAAGGGCAGGCTGTGCGCCAAAAAATCCTCGCCCAGCACGGCCGCCATGCGCGGCGCCAGTGCCTCGGTGCTGCCGGGCAGGGGGGCGCTGGGCTGGGTGGCGCTGGGCAGGGGGGCGCTGGGCAGGGGGGCGCTGGGCTGGGTGGCGCTGGGCTGGGTGGTGCTGGGCTCGATGGTGCCGGGTTGGTAGCCGCTAGGCTCGAGGGCGCCGGGTTGGGTGGCACCGGGTTGCTGGGCATGGTGGGCGCGCCACTGCTCGATCAGCTTGCCCTCGTGCCAGATGGCAAAGCCGACGTCGGGCCGGGCCAGCGCGTGGCGGCGCACCGCCTCGACGCAGTGCGCGAGTTCGGTGGCGTCGCTCTTGAGGAACTTGCGCCGCGCCGGGGTGGCGTAAAACAGCTCGCGCACCTCGACCGTGGTGCCCACGCTGCGCGCCGCCGGCTGCAATTCGCCCGTGCGCCCGTGCAGCAGCCAGCCGTGGGCCTCGGGGGCCTCGGCGCTGCGCGAGCACAGGCTGAGTTCGGCGATCGAGTCGATGGCGGCCAGCGCCTCGCCCCTGAAACCCATGGTGGCCACGGTTTCGAGCTCAGCCAGATCGCGCACCTTGCTGGTGGCGTGGCGCTTGAGCGCCAGCGCGAGCTCGTCGCGCGCGATGCCGCTGCCGTCGTCCTCGACCACGATCAGGCGCACGCCACCGGCTTGCAGCCGCAGCGTGAGCTGGCGCGCCCCGGCGTCGAGCGCGTTGTCGATCAGCTCGCGCAGCACCGAAGCCGGGCGCTCGATCACCTCACCGGCGGCGATCTGGCTGATGAGCGCGTCGGGCAACTCGCGGATCGGCCGCTGCGGCTGGGTGCGGGCGCTGGCAGCGGGCGCTGCGGCGGCGGGGCTGTCGAAGGGGGCGGTGCTCACGCCGGGGATTGTAGGGGCGGGCTTAATTGAAGTGGCGCGGTGCGTCCATGCGGTCGTGCAGCACCCGAACGACGGCGATGCCGTAATCGGTCACACGCAAGTAGATCACGTGCCGCTCAACGAGCCAGCGGCGATGGTCTGGCCGGATGTGCGCGCAACTTGGCGCTTTTTTGGGTGATTCAGCCAGTTCGGCAAAAGCTGCCGTCATGCGCTCAATGTAGCGATGCGCCTGCTCGATTCCCCATTGTCGCGCCGTATAAGTCCAGATCGATTCCAGGTCACGCTCTGCCGCTGGGGTCAGGCGGTACTCAGCCATGGGCGGCCAGCATTCTGTGTTTGAACGCGGCCAGGTTGAAGGGGCGTGGTTCGCCGCTGGCCTCGCCCTCGTCTAGGGCGGCACGCAGCGCTTCGATCTCGGCGCTGCGCTCCTGCTCGCGCCGGATCAGGTCGCGGATGCAATCGCTGTCGTTGGAGTAGTGCCCAGCGTCGATCTGGGCTTTGACCCAGTTGTCTTGCTGATCGGTCAGGGTGATGGTTTTGCGCACAGTGCTCATGGTGGTGCCTCTAAGGGTCGAGTGTAAGCTGCGCCAGAGGGCTGATCAAGTGCAAGTTTTTAGCAATTGCACGCTGCTGTGCACAACTTTGCACTCCTGCGCCGTGTGCACTTAGCTGTTGCTCGCGCACGATGCGCCCTTCCAGCGCCAGCACCGCCGTTGCCTAGGCGCCGGCGCGCTGCTCGTTGCGACAGTTGCCGGTCTGGCTGGCCGCGCCGAAACCAAGAGCCGGGCCGGGTTGGGCGGTGGCTTGGCTTACAGCCAGCGCCTGACTGTACTCTTATAGGCCGCGTAGCGCGCGCCAAACAGCGCCGCCAGAGCGCGCTCCTCGGGTGCGATCTGAAAGCGGTTCAGATACAGCACGAACAGCGGTGCCAAAGCCAAGGCCAGCGGGTTCGACAGGTAGGCCGCCCACGCCAGCAGGCACAGCAGTTGGCACAGGTACATCGGGTTGCGCGAGAAGCGAAACACGCCCCCGGTGACCAGTGCCGTGGTGCGCATGGGGTGGCTGGGGTGGATGGTGGTGCGGGCGCGCCAGCAGGCAACCACGGCCACCAGGCCGATGGCCAGACCCAAGCCGAGCAGGGCCGCGGCCAGAGCGATGCGCCAAGCCCAAGGCAGCGGCGCCACCCACATGGGCGCGAGCCACATCAGCAGCGCCAGCAGCAGCACCAGCGCCGGGGGCGGGAGCTTGAGTTCGAGCCAGTGCATGGCGTCAAAGGGCTGCTGCGCAGCACGCCCTAGGCGTTGTTGGGCTGGATGGGCGGCGGGCTTGGCCTCTCAGCCTCTCAAGCCGCCGCAGTCACGACGGCCGTGCCGCTGGCCGACACCATGAGCATGCCGTTGCCTTGGCCCATGACCTCGTAGTCCAGATCGACGCCCACCACGGCGTTGGCCCCCAGCTCGCGGGCGCGCTGTTGCAGCTCGGCCAAGGCGATGTCGCGGGCTTTTTGCAGCTCGCGCTCGTAGGTGGCGGAGCGGCCACCCACCAAATCGCGGATGCCGGCAAACAGGTCTTTGAACACATTGGCGCCCAAGATCGCTTCGCCCGTGACCACGCCGCAGTAGCGGGTGATGCGCTGGCCTTCGATGTTGGGGGTGGTGGTGACGATCATGCAAATGCTCCTTGGGGTGCGCCCAGTCTGGGACCACGACATTATGGCCCGGTAGGTGCAAACCCGCCTTGCCGGTAAAATTCCGATCTTTGACTGTCCGAATTCCACCCATGTCCGCTTGGCTGCTGCCGGATCACATCGCCGACGTTTTGCCCTCCGAGGCCCGGCACATCGAAGAGCTGCGGCGCGCCCTGCTCGATGCGGCGCGCGCGCACGGCTACGAGCTGGTGATGCCGCCGCTGCTCGAACACCTCGACTCGCTGCTCACCGGCACCGGCGAGGCGCTCGATTTGCAGACCTTCAAGCTGGTCGATCAGCTCTCGGGGCGCACGCTGGGCCTGCGCGCCGACACCACGGCGCAGGTGGCGCGCATCGACGCGCACCTGCTCAACCGCAGCGGCCTGACGCGGCTGTGCTACTGCGGCCCGGTGCTGCACACGCGTTCCGAGCGGCCGCTGGCCAGTCGCGAGCCCTTGCAGTTTGGCGCTGAGCTCTACGGGCACGCCGGGCCCGAGGCCGACCTCGAGGTGATCGAGTTGGCGCTGGCCTGCTTGCGGGCCGCGGGCATGCGGCGCATGGTGCTCGACTGCGGCGACGTGCGCATCGTCGATGCCCTGCTCGATGGGCTGCAACTGCCCGCTGCGCTGGTGCTGCGCCTGCACGCCGCGCTGGCGGCCAAAGACGTGGCCACACTGCGCGAGGCCGGGGCCGCTCTGCCCGCTGCCACGCTGCGCGCCTTGTTGGCCCTGACCGAGCTGCATGGCGACGCCAGCGTGCTGGAGCAGGCCGAGCGCGTGCTCCCGCCGTCGGCGGCGCTGCAGCGCGCGCTAGCCGATTTGCGCCGCTTGGCGCAGTCGGTGCAGCAGGCGCTGGCCACGTCACTAGACGGGAGCCATGCCTCTGGCGGTGCTCGGGCACCGGACAGTGCAGCAACCAAGGCCGCCATTGACATCGAAATCGGCTTCGACCTAGCCGACCTGCGCGGCTATGCCTACTACACCGGTTTGCGTTTCTCGATTTTTGCTGCCGCCCACCCCGGGCAGGTGCCGCAGGAACTGGTGCGCGGCGGCCGCTACGACGAGGTGGGGGCCGTGTTTGGCCGCTGCCGCCCGGCGGCGGGCTTCAGCCTCG
Source organism: Serpentinimonas sp. SSL01 (assembly GCF_056323735.1). Taxonomy (NCBI): domain Bacteria; kingdom Pseudomonadati; phylum Pseudomonadota; class Betaproteobacteria; order Burkholderiales; family Comamonadaceae; genus Serpentinimonas; species Serpentinimonas sp. SSL01. The sequence goes on along the minus strand of NZ_CM150487.1, from coordinate 1,444,741 downwards.
ATTTGAAAGAGCTGGTTGCGGTGCTGCCGCGCCCGGCGCCGCAAAAAGCCATTTGCGCCCCTTGGGGCCACGACGCCGCGCTGCGCCGCGCCATCGCGGACTTGCGTGCCCAAGGCGAGGTGGTGCTGTGCGCATTGCCCGGCCACGAGCACGAAGTCGAAGAATTCGAGTGCGATCGCGCCCTCGTGCCCCATGATGGGGCTTGGGTGCTGCAAGCGCTGCCTCCCTCTCCATGAACCCGTCCACCTCCACCTCCACCTGCCAGGCTTGGAACCAAACCCTATGAGCGCATCCCCCTTTCAGGCCCGTCCCGGCCGCAACGTGGTCGTCGTCGGCACCCAGTGGGGCGACGAAGGCAAGGGCAAACTGGTTGACTGGCTCACCGAAACCGCGCGCGGCGTGGTGCGCTTTCAGGGCGGGCACAACGCCGGCCACACGCTGGTGATCAACGGCGTGAAAACGGCGCTGCACCTGATTCCCAGCGGCATCATGCGCGCCGGCGTGGTCTGCTACGTGGGCAACGGCGTGGTGCTGTCGGCGGGCAAGCTGCTCGAAGAAATCGTGGGCCTCGAGCGCGCCGGGGTCGAGGTGCGCTCGCGCCTGCGCGTGAGCGAGATCTGCCCGCTGATTCTGCCCTTTCACGCCGCGCTCGACGTGGCGCGCGAGCTGGCCAAAGAGCGCGCCGGCACGGCCAAGATCGGCACCACCGGGCGCGGCATCGGCCCGGCCTACGAAGACAAAGTGGGGCGGCGTGCGCTGCGCGTGCAAGACCTGCGCCACCCCGAGCGCTTTGCCGCCAAGCTGCGCGAGCTGTTGGCCTACTACAACCAGCAACTGGCGGTGCTGGGCAGCGCTGAGGTCGATTGGTCGGCCTATGCTTGGTTGCAAGGCCAGTCGCTGGCCGCCTTCATGCAGGGCGGGCAGATGCAGTTTGAGCCGGTGCTGGCCCAAGCGCAACAACACGCGGCGCTGCTGGCGCCCATGGTGGCCGACGTGTCGCGCGAGCTCAACGAGGCGCACCGGCGCGGCGTGAACCTGCTGTTCGAAGGCGCCCAAGGCACCTTGCTCGACGTCGATCACGGCACCTATCCGTTCGTGACTTCCAGCAACTGCGTGGCCGGCACCGCTGCGGCGGGCGCTGGCGTCGGGCCGGGGCTGTTGCACTACGTGCTGGGCATCACCAAGGCCTATTGCACCCGCGTCGGCGGTGGCCCGTTCCCGACCGAACTCGACTGGGAAACCCCCGGCACCCCGGGCTGGCACATGGCCACCGTGGGCGCCGAAAAGGGCACCACCACCGGGCGCGCGCGCCGCTGCGGCTGGTTCGACGCGGCGCTGCTCAAGCGCTCGGCCCAGGTCAACGGCCTCAGCGGCCTGTGCATCACCAAGCTCGATGTGCTCGACGGCCTGAGCGAGCTGCAGCTGTGCGTGGGCTATCGGCTCGACGGCGAACTGATCGACCTGCTGCCGCTGGGCGCCGACGAGATCGCGCGCTGCGAGCCGATCTACGAAACCCTGCCCGGCTGGAGCCAGCCCTCGGCCGGCGTCACGCGCTACGAAGACCTGCCGCCCAACGCCCAGCACTACCTCAACCGCATCGAGACCGTGACCGGGGTGCCGATCCACGTGGTGTCAACCAGCCCCGACCGCGACCACACCATCTTGCTGCACCACCCCTACCACGGCGCGGTGGCGTGAAACCAGGGCAGATTGTGGAGCAGGTGCGAGTGGAAGATCCGGCTGAGGAGCTGCCCCAAAGCGGCGTTGGTTTGCAAGCAGCGACCGCGCTCATCCACCACCCCTACCAGCCGCCGGCGGGCTTTGATGCCCTGCCACCGGGCGTGTTTAAGGCCTCGACGGTGTTTTTCCCCAACGTGGCGGCGTTGCGCGCGCGTCAGTGGAAAGACAAATCGGGCTACACCTACGGCCTGCACGGCACCCCCACCACCTTCACGCTCGAGGAGCGCCTCGCCAGCCTCGAGGGCGGCGCGCACTGCCTGCTGTGCCCCAGCGGGCTGTCGGCGCTGGCGCTGGTCAATTTGGCCTTCTTGCAAGCCGGTGACGAGGTGCTGCTGCCCGACAACGCCTACGGCCCCAGCAAAGAGCTGGCTCTGGCCGAATTGCGCGCCTATGGCATCAGCCACCGCGTCTATGACCCGATGCAGCCGGCCGATCTGGCGGCGCAGATCGGCCCGGCCACGCGCCTGGTCTGGCTCGAGGTGCCGGGATCGGTCACGCTCGAATACCCCGACCTGCCGGCGCTGATGCAGGTGCTGCAAGCCGCGAACGCTGCGCGCGCTGGGCAGGGTAGCGGGCAGGGCTGCGGGGGGAGCAGTGGGCTGGCCGGTGGGCGGGGCGGCGATCAAGCCACAGCAGCCACCCAGCACAGCCTCGCCGCCGCCCCACCGCGCCCGATCCTGAGCGCGCTCGACCACACTTGGGGCGCGGGCATCGCCTTTTGCGGCTTCGACTTTGGCGTCGATGTGGTGCTGCAGGCCCTGACCAAATACCCCAGCGGCGGCGCCGACGTGCTCATGGGCTCGGTGGTCACGCGCGCGGCGGCGCTGCACCGCCAGCTGCTGCACACCCACATGCGCCTCGGGCTGGGGGTGGGCGCCAACGACGCCGAACTGGTGCTGCGCGGCTTGCACACCCTGCACCTGCGCTATCGGGCGCAGGACGCCACCACGCGCACGCTGGCGCACTGGTTGCAGGGCCAGCGCGGCGTGGCGCAGGTGCTGCACCCGGCGCTGCCCGGATCGCCCGGCCACGCGCACTGGCAGCGCGACGCGCACGGCGCCGCCTGTTTGCTCAGCCTGCTCTGGCAGCCGCACATTCGGCCCGAGCAGATCGACGCCTTTTGCGACCGGCTGCGCCTGTTTCGCATCGGCTACAGCTGGGGCGGCCCCGTCAGCCTGTGCGTGCCCTACGACCTGCCCGCCATGCGCAGCCGCACTTGGCCGCCGCGGCCCAGCCCGGCCGGGCCGCAGCCACCCGCACACGGCCCGCGCTTGGTGCGCCTAGCCATTGGGCTCGAAGACGTGGCCGACTTGCAGGCCGACTTGGCGCAGGCGCTGGCGGCGCTGGACTGGTGAGCGCAGAGCGTCCTTGCCAGTTTTGGGCGTTTGGGCTGGCGGCATCAAGGGCCGCAATAGCCTTGCGCAGCCCACCAGCCTTTGCTCGCGCGCCGCTCAGCCCCGCGCCAGCAGCGGGCGCAAGTGCGGCCAGACCTGCTCGAGGATGATCGGCTGCGCGGCCTCGTTGGGGTGGATGCCGTCGCTCTGGAACAGCGCCAGCGGATCGGCGGCATCGGCCACGCCGGCGAGCATGAAGGGCATGAGCGCCGCCTGCTCGGCCCGCGCCACATCGGCATAGATCTGACGAAACTCCTGCCGGAAGCGGGCGCCAAAATTGGGCGGCATGTCCATGCCCAGCAGCAGCACGCGCGCCCGCACCGCACGGCTGGCGCTGGCCATGGCGCGCAGGTTGGCGCGGGTTTGCGCCATGGGCAGGCCGCGCAGGGCGTCGTTGGCGCCTAGGGCGATCACAACTAGGGCTGGCTGATGCGCTCGCAGCAGCGCCGGCAGGCGGGCACGCCCCCCGGCGGTGGTCTCGCCGCTGATGCTGGCGTTGAACACCTGCACCCCGGCTGGCCCCTGGCGCTCGAGCCGCTGTTGCAGCAGCGCCACCCAGCCGGTGCCCCGGCGCAGGCCGTATTCGGCGCTGAGCGAGTCGCCCAATATCAGCACGCGCCGGTTGCCGCTAGGGCTGGCGGGCCTTGCTGGGGCGGCTGGGGTGGCAGGGGTGGCTGGGGTGGCAGGGGTGGCAGGGGTGGCAGGGGTGGCAGGGGTGGCCGGCCTTGCCGGGCTGGGCGGGGTCGCTGGAGCGGCTGGCGTGGCCGGGGTGGCTGGGTTTGCTGGGCTGGCGCGGGCCATGCCGGTGGCCGCGCAAAGCCCCAGCAGCGCGGTGGCGGCAGCACAAGCGTTAAAGTGGCGGCGTGTGGTTCCCAAAGCAAAAGGCGGTTTCATGGCAGAGGTGGTGATAGCGGTGCGCAAGCTGCGCAAGTCGGTGGCGGATGCCGCAGGCGAGTTGGAGATTTTGCGCGACATCGAGTTCGAGCTGTTGCGCGGCCAGAGTGTGGCCATTGTGGGCGCATCGGGTTCGGGCAAAAGCACTTTGCTGGCTTTAATCGCTGGCTTGGATACTCCCAGCAGCGGCACGGTGGTGCTCGATGGGCAGGATCTGTTTGCCCTCGACGAAGACCAGCGTGCCGCCTTGCGCGCACTCAAGGTGGGGTTTGTGTTCCAGAGCTTTCAGTTGCTCGCCAACCTCACGGCGCTGGAAAACGTCATGCTGCCGCTCGAATTGGCCGGGCGCCGCGACGCGCGCGCGGCGGCCACGCACATGATGCAGCGCGTGGGCTTGGGTCAGCGCTTGGGCCACTACCCCAAGCTGCTCTCGGGTGGCGAGCAGCAGCGCGTGGCGCTGGCGCGCGCCTTTGTGGTGCGGCCGGCGGTGCTGTTGGCCGACGAGCCCACCGGTAGCCTCGACTTTGCCACCGGCGAGCGCGTGATGGAGCTGATGTTTGAGCTCAACCGCGAGCACGGCACCACGCTGGTGCTGGTGACGCACGACCGCGCCATCGCGCAACGCTGCCAGCGCCTGATCACGGTTGAGGCCGGGCGGGCGCTCGAGGTCGCTGACGCACCGGCTTGAGCGGCTGGCTCGGGCTGGCTTGGTTGGCCCCCTCGTTTGGGTTTGTCAGTGCGACAGCCAGTGCGACATCTGGCGCCGCAGGGCTGGCGGATAATCGGCCCCCTATGTCTGCAAACAAAGTGCTGTTCGGCTTCCATGCCGTCGGGGTGCGCCTGAAAATCGCTCCGGCCTCGGTGATCGAGGTTTTATACGACCCCACGCGCCGCGATGCGCGAATGAAGGCCTTTTTGGAGCGTGCGCGCGAGGCCCATGTGCGCCTGATCGAGGCCGATTCTTTGCGCATCGCCAAACTGGCGGGCAGCCACGGCCACCAAGGGGTGGCGGCACGGGTGCTGGCGGTGCCCAGCGCGCGCTCGCTCGACGAGCTGCTCGAGCGCCTAGAGGCGGCGGGTAGCGCGGGAATCGCGGGAAGCGCGGGAAGCGCGGGAAGCGCGGGAAGCGCGGTCAACCCAAGCAGCCTGAGCAACCCAAGCATCTCAAGCAGCTCAAGCAGCTCAAGCAGCTCAAGCAGTCTGTCTGCCGCACTTGCTGGTGGCGGTTCAGACCTAGCCGATCCAGCCCCAACTACGCCGCCACACCCAAGCCCAGCCCCCGAAGGCAGCAGCGCCTCTACACAGCCGCTGCTGCTGGTGCTCGACGGCGTGACCGACCCGCACAACCTCGGGGCCTGCCTGCGCGTGGCCGACGGGGCCGGGGTGCACGCCGTGATCGCGCCCAAAGACCACGCCGCCGGCATCAACGCCACCGTAGCCAAGGTGGCCAGCGGCGCCGCCGACACCGTGCCCTATTTCATGGTCACCAACCTCGCCCGCACCTTGGGCGAGCTCAAAGAGCGCAACATCTGGGTGGTGGGTGCCAGCGATCAGGCCAGCAAAACGCTCTATCAGACCGATCTGCGCGGCCCGTTGGCCTTGGTTCTGGGCGCCGAGGGGCAGGGCATGCGCCAGCTCACGAGCAAGAGCTGCGACGCGCTGGTGCGCATCCCCATGCACGGCGCGGTCGAGAGCCTCAACGTCTCGGTGGCCAGCGCGATCTGCCTCTACGAGGCGTTGCGCCAGCGCGGTTAAACTATTTTCAATGGGGCGAGCTTTTGGGGCCAGCCTTAGCCGAGCCCAGCCTGCGCTAGGCCTTGCGCCGACGACCCAAACGCTGCGCCGCTCTGGGTGAGTGCGCTCAAGGCCGGCGGCTGCGCTGCAGCGCCTGCGCCACCTCGAGCACCAGCGCCGGCCCGCGGTAGATCAGGCCGCTGTAGAGCTGCACCAGGTCGGCGCCGGCTTCGATTTTGCTGATCGCGTCGGCGCCGCTCAAGATGCCACCCACGCCGATGATCGGAAAGTGCGGCCCCAAGCGCTGGCGCAGCGCGCGCACGACGGCGTTGCTGGCGTGCAGCAGCGGCGCACCCGAGAGGCCGCCGGCCTCGTCGGCGTGCGCTTGGCCCTGCACGGCGCTGCGGCTCAGGGTGGTGTTGGTGGCGATGACGCCGTCCATGCCGTGGCGCAGCAGGGCGGCGGCGATGGCCTCGATCTGCTCGGCCTCTAGGTCGGGCGCGATCTTGATGAACAGCGGCCGGCGCACGCCGCTGGCCGCGCTGAGTTCGGCACGGCGCTGGGCCAAGGCGGCCAGCAGTTGTTCCAGCGCGGCGTCGCTTTGCAGGGCGCGCAGGTTTTGCGTGTTGGGGCTGGAGATGTTCACCGCCACGTAGTCGGCATGGGGGTAAACGGCCTCCAGCGCGGTGAGGTAGTCGTCGCTGGCGCGCTCGATCGGTGTCGCGGCGTTTTTGCCGATGTTGAGCCCCAGCACCAAGGCAGGCGCGGCGCCATTCGCGCCATTTATACCCGGCGAGTCTGGTGAGCCGGATATGGCGGATGCAGTAGAAATTGCAGAAGTAGCGGATGTGCCAGAAGTGGCGGGGCCGCCAGAAGCGCCAGCGGCGCCGCTGGAGCGCTGGGCGCGCAGGTGGCTGCGGCGCACGTTGGCCACGAAGGCCGCCAGCCCGTCGTTGTTGAAGCCGAGCCGGTTGATCAATGCTTGGCTCTGGGGCAGGCGAAAGATGCGCGGTTTGGGGTTGCCGGCTTGCGCCAGCGGCGTCACGGTGCCGACTTCGACCAAGCCAAAGCCCAGCGCCCCCCAAGCGTCGATGCAGCGCGCGTTTTTGTCCAGCCCAGCGGCCAAGCCGACGCGGTTGGGAAAGCGCAGCCCGGCCAGCGTGATCGGGTCGGCCACGCGCGGCTGCTGGAGCAAGGCGCGCAGTGGGCTGTGTTGCAGGCGCTCGAGCTGCGCCAGCGCGAGGTCGTGCGCTTTCTCGGCGTCGAGGCAGAACAAAAAGGGACGCAGGAGCGGGTAGGGCAGCAGTGACATGGGGATAATGCGGTTTTTGTAAAAGTGTGCGGGGCAGTCGGGCCGGCGCTATTGTCCCAAATGCCGGTCAGGCTTGGGCCCGGCCCCGAAGGCTCCAAGCTCGAATCCTTTTTGCCCTCCGACAGCCCTTTGCACACTCGCCCCTCCAAGCGAGCACATTCAACCCGCGACCGAGCAAACCCAAGCACCATGAACCAAGACCAACTCAAAACCCTCGTCGGCCAAGCCGCCTTGCAGTACGTGTTGCCGGGGGAATACGTGGGCGTAGGTACCGGCTCGACCGTGAACAAGTTCATCGACGCGCTGGCCAGCCTCAGGGGCCAGATCCGCGGCGCGGTTTCCAGTTCCGAGGCCTCGTCGGAGCGCCTGCGCGCGCTCGGCATCGAGGTGATCGACGCCAATGCGGTGGATTCGTTGGCGCTGTACGTCGATGGCGCCGACGAGATCGACCCCAGCGGCTGCATGATCAAGGGCGGCGGCGCAGCGCTGACGCGCGAAAAGATCGTGGCCGCGCTGGCCCAGCGCTTTGTCTGCATCGCCGACCAGAGCAAGTACGTGCCGGTGCTGGGGCGCTTTGCGCTGCCGGTCGAGGTGATCCCGATGGCGGCGCAGCAGATCGTGCGCCGCTTTGCCGCCCTGGGCGGTGTGGCCACGCTGCGCCTGCAAGCCGACGGCAGCGCGCTGCGCACCGACAACGGCCAGCACATCCTCGACGTGACCGGGCTGCGCATCCCAGACCCGCTGGCCTTCGAGAGCGCAGTGAACAACTGGCCAGGCGTGGTCTGCGTGGGCGTGTTCGCACACCAAAAGGCCAGCGTGTGCCTGCTGGGCACGCCCGAGGGCGTGAAAACGCTGACGTTTTGAACGCTTAAGCGGTTGCCGGTTCCAAGGCATCCGCAGCCAAGTCCGCATCCGCCATGCCCTGATGGCGCAGCAACGCGTCGATGCGCGGCTCGCGGCCCCTGAAGGCTTGGAACGACTCCAGCGCCGGGCGGCTGCCACCCACTTCGAGGATGGTCTGGCGCAGGTGGCGGCCGGTGGCTGGGTCGAGCACGTTGCCGCCATTGTGAGCGGCGGCTTCCTCGAAGGCGGCGTAGGCGTCGGCGCTCAGCACCTCGGCCCATTTGTAGCTGTAATAACCAGCCGCGTAGCCACCGGCAAACACGTGGCTGAAGCTGTGCGGCATGCGCTGCCACGGCGGCGCCTCGAGCACCGCCACTTCGGCGCGCACCTGTGCCAGCAGCGCCATGGTGTCGGCGCTGCCGTCGGCGGCCAGCGGCGCGCCGCCGCTGTGCAGCAGCAGGTCGAACAGGGCGAACTCGACCTGGCGCAGCGTTTGCAGCCCGCTCTGAAAGTTTTTCGCGGCCAGCATCTTGTCGTAGAGCGCGCGCGGCAGCGCGGCGCCGCTGTCCACGTGCGCGCTCAGGTGGCGCAGCACCTCCCACTCCCAGCAGAAGTTTTCCATGAACTGGCTCGGCAGCTCGACTGCGTCCCACTCCACACCGCTGATGCCGGCGACGTCGCGCTCTTGCACCTGCGTCAGCAGGTGGTGCAGGCCGTGGCCGAACTCGTGGAACAGGGTGATCACGTCGTCGTGCGTGAGCAGGGCCGGGCGGCCGTCTAGGCCCTCGGCAAAGTTGCACACCAAATGGGCCACCGGGGTTTGCAGGCCGGCGCCGTCGGGGCGCAGCCAGCGGCAGCGGGCGCCGTCCATCCAGGCGCCGCCGCGTTTGCCGTTGCGCGCGCCGGGGTCGAGGTAAAAGTGGGCGATCGGGGTGGGCGCGGCGGCGCTGCCCGCTGGTGCTGGGCGCTCGATGCAAAAAAACTGCACGCCGGGGTGCCAGCTGGGGGCGTGGTCGGGCCGGATGCGGACTTCAAACAAGGTTTCGATGAGGCCAAACAGCCCTTCGAGCACCTTGGGCGCGGTGAAGTAGGGTTTCACTTCCTGCTCGCTGTAGGCGTAGCGCGCCAGCCGCAGTTGCTCGCCGATGTAGGTCCAGTCCCAGGCTTGGGGGTCGGGCAAGTCGAGCTGTTCGGCGGCAAAGGCGCGCAGGTCGGCCAGGTCGCGTTGCGCCCAAGGGCGTGCGCGCGCCGCCAGTTGGCGCAAAAAGGCGCTCACTTGTTCGGCGCTGTCGGCCATTTTGGGCGCCAGCGACACCGCCGCGTAGTGCGGGTAGCCCAGCAGCTGCGCCTCTTCGTGGCGCAGCGCCAAGATCTGGCTGATCAGGGCGCTGTTGTCGTGCTGCGGCGTGCTGCCGAGCTCGCTGGCGCGGGTGGCGTAGGCGCGGTAGAGGCGCTGGCGCAGCTCGCGGTGGCGGGCAAACTGCATCAAGGGCAGGTAGCAGGGCAGCTTGAGCGTGAGCAGGTGGCCTTCGGCGTGGCCGGCGGCCTGTGCCGCAGCGCGGGTGGCGGCCAGCACGTCGGGCGGCACGCCGTCGAGCTCGTCGGCGCCGGCGAGGTGGTGCCAAGCGTCGGTGGCGTCGAGCAGGTTTTCGCTGAACTTTTGCTGCAGCTCGGCCAGTTGCTCTTGGATGGCGGCAAAGCGCTCTTTGGCCGCGCCTTGCAGCTCGGCGCCGCCGAGCACGAAGCCGCGCAGCGCCAGCGTGCGCGCGCGCGCCTGTTCGGGCGTCAGGCGCGCTGGGTCTAGGGCTTTGTAGCGCGCGTACAAGCGCTCGTCGCAGCCTAGGCCGGTCCAAAAGGCGGTGACGGGGGCCAGCATGGCGTTGTAGGCGGCGCGCAACTCGGGCGTGTCGGCCACGGCGTTGAGGTGGCTCACGGCGCTCCAAGCGCGCTCCAAGCGCTCGGTGGCCACGTCGAGCACCGCCGACATGCGCTGCCAGTCGGTCGGAAAGTCGGGGGTCGTGACCTGTGCCAGTGCTGCCTCGGCCTGTTGCAGCAGCTGCTCGATGGCCGGTTGCACGTGCTCGGGCCGGATGGCGTCGAAGCGCGGCAGGCCGGCGCCGTCGAGCAGCGGGTTGGGGACGGTGGGCGAAGCGTGGGGCATGTGCAGTCGAACCTCTGGCGAGGAAGTCTAATGGGTTGGGGGGTGAAAGCGCTTGCCTGTAAGCCGATTAGCGCGACTGGCTGGCTTTTTTCACGCTCACCGGCCCTGTGGGGCGCGCGCGCTTGACCAAGCCGCCGGGCGTGAGGCGCTGGTTGCCCAGCACGCGCACGGTTTTCACTTCCGGGCGCTGGCCGCCCTTTTTGCTGTATTTGAGCACCTTGTATTCGCGCGGGCCGGGTTTGCGCTCTTCGTCGGGGGCGGCGCTGGCTTTTTCCTTGGGCGGTAGCGGGCGCCAGAGCACCAGCAGCTTGCCGATGTGCTGGATGGGGGCGGCGTTGAGCTCGGCCGCCAGCGTGTGCAGGTAGGCGTCGCGCTGGTTGCGGTCGTCGTTGAACACGCGCACCTTGATCAGGCCGTGGGCTTGCAGGGCGGCCTCGACGGCTTGCGTCACGGCGGGGGTCAGGCCTTCGTGGCCGATCAGCACCACCGGTTCGAGGTGGTGCGCGTTGGCGCGGTGGATTTTTCGGGCGGCGGGGTTGAGTTCGATTTGAGGCATGGGACAATTATCCCCGCATGAAGGTCAAAACACAAAGCAAGAAGGTCAATAAGGCCTGGCTCAATCAACACGCCAACGATCCCTGGGTCAAGCTGGCCCTAAAGGAGGGCTACCGCGCGCGCGCCGCCTTCAAGCTGCAAGAGATCGATCAAACCCTGCAGCTGGTGCGCCCCGGCCAGTGCATCGTCGATCTGGGGTGCGCGCCGGGGGCTTGGTGTCAATACCTGCGCCGCCGCTTGGCGCCTAGCGGTGCTGCGTCGGGCGCGCTCAAGGGCCGCATCATCGGCATCGACCTGCTGCCCATGGAGCCGATCGAGGGCGTGCAGTTCATCCAAGGCGATTTTGGTGACGCGCCGTTGCTGACGCAGCTGCTCCAAGCGCTGGGTTTGCCGGATGCGGCTGCACTGGCGGCGGCTCCAGCGGCCGCCGCTGCGCCGCGCGTGGTCGATCTGGTGCTGTCGGACATGGCGCCCAACCTGTCGGGCATCGAGGGCGTGGATGCCGCGCGCATCGTGCATCTGGTCGAGCTGGCGCTGGATTTTGCCCAAGCCCAGCTCAAGCCCGAGGGCGCGCTGGTGGCCAAGGTCTTTCATGGCAGCGGCTACGAAGGCCTGGTGCAGGCCTTTAGGGCGGCGTTCAGGCAGGTCAAGGTGATCAAACCCAAGGCCTCGCGCGACAAATCGTCTGAAACCTTTTTGATCGGGCTTGGTCTTAAAACCACAGCATAAAGTTGTGTGCTATCCGCGTCATGCAGATGGATTTCATGCAGCGCCGTGCGCGGGGGCTTGAAAGCCCTAAAATCGTGCCCATGTGCAGCGCAGTGTCAGAGTCGGAATTAAGCAGGAGTTTGCCTTGAACAACCAGTGGTTTGCCAAAGTGGCGGTGTGGATGGTGGTGGCCATGGTGCTGTTCACCGTCTTCAACCAATTCCAGGGGGCGCCCACGGCCGGGGCTGCCGCCGTCCCTTACTCCGACTTTTTGGAGAAAGTGCGTGCCAACCGCATTCAGAGCGCCACCATCCAAGAGGGTCCGAACGGCACCGAGATCACCGCCGTGACCACCGACGGGCAGCGCGTGCGCACCCAAGCCACCTTCCTCGACCGGGGCCTGATCGGCGACCTGATCGCCCACAACGTGCGCTTCGACGTGCAGCCGCGCCAAGAGGCCTCGCTGCTCATGACCATTCTGGTCAGCTGGGGCCCGATGCTGCTGCTCATCGGCGTCTGGATCTACTTCATGCGCCAGATGCAAGGCGGCGGCCGCGGCGGCGCCTTCAGCTTTGGCAAGAGCAAGGCGCGCATGCTCGACGACAGCGCCAACACCGTCACCTTTGCCGACGTGGCCGGTTGCGACGAGGCCAAAGAGGAAGTCAAGGAAGTGGTCGATTTCCTCAAAGACCCGGCGCGCTTCCAAAAACTGGGCGGGCGCATTCCGCGTGGGCTGCTGCTGGTCGGGCCGCCGGGCACCGGCAAGACGCTGCTGGCCAAGTCCATCGCTGGCGAGGCCAAGGTGCCGTTTTTCAGCATCTCGGGCTCCGACTTCGTCGAGATGTTCGTCGGCGTGGGCGCGGCGCGGGTGCGCGACATGTTCGATCAGGCCAAGAAAAACTCGCCTTGCATCATCTTCATCGACGAGATCGATGCCGTCGGGCGCCAGCGCGGTGCCGGCTTGGGCGGTGGCAACGACGAGCGCGAGCAAACCCTGAACCAGATGCTGGTCGAGATGGACGGCTTCGAGACCAACTTGGGCGTGATCGTGATCGCCGCCACCAACCGACCTGATATTTTGGATGCCGCGCTGCTGCGCCCGGGTCGTTTTGACCGCCAAGTTTATGTCACGCTGCCCGACATTCGCGGCCGCGAGCAAATCCTGAACGTGCACATGCGCAAAGTGCCCTTGGGCCCCGACGTGAGCGCGTCTGTCATCGCCCGCGGCACCCCTGGCATGAGCGGCGCCGATCTGGCCAACCTGTGCAACGAGGCCGCCCTGATGGCGGCGCGGCGCAACGCGCGCTTGGTCGATATGCAAGATTTCGAGAAGGCCAAGGACAAAATCCTCATGGGCCCCGAGCGCAAGAGCATGGTCATGCCCGAAGAAGAGCGGCGCAACACGGCTTACCACGAGTCTGGCCACGCCCTGATCGGCAAGCTGCTGCCCAAGTGCGACCCGGTGCACAAGGTCACCATCATCCCGCGTGGCCGCGCCTTGGGCGTGACCATGAGTCTGCCCGAAAAAGACCGCTACAGCTTCGACAAGCAATACATGCTGAACCAGATCAGCATGCTGTTCGGTGGCCGCATCGCCGAAGAGGTGTTCATGAACCAGATGACCACCGGGGCCAGCAACGACTTCGAGCGCGCCACCCACATCGCGCGCGACATGGTGATGCGCTACGGCATGAGCGACGAACTCGGGCCCATGGTCTATGCCGAAAACGAGGGTGAAGTGTTCTTGGGCCGCTCGATCACCAAGACCACCCACATCAGCGAAGAGACCATGCGCCGCGTCGATACCGAGGTGCGCCGCATCATCGACGAGCAGTACGCGCTGGCGCGCAAGTTGATCGAAGAAAACGCCGACAAAATGCACGCCATGGCCAAGGCGCTGCTGGAGTGGGAAACCATCGACAGCGAGCAGATCGACGACATCATGGCCGGCAAACCGCCGCGTGCGCCAAAAGACTGGACGCCGCGCAACCCCAGCGTGGGCGGTGGCGGCGGTGGCGGCTCGACAGCGGTCAAACCCGAGGCGGCACCCACCGCAGCGTGAGCGCGCCCAGCCCGGGCTTAGCAGAAAGCGCCGTTGGCAGCGGCGGCGCTTCCGACACAGTGGCCGCGGCTGTTCGCTGCGTCTGGCAGACCAGCCGCTTTGCGCTCGACTTGGCGCAGCCGCGCGTGATGGGCATCCTCAACCTCACGCCCGATTCCTTCTCCGACGGCGGCTTGTACCTAAGCCCCAGCGCCGCCCTGCGCCACGCCGAGCGCCTGCTCTCCGATGGGGCCGATGTGCTCGACCTCGGGGCCGAATCGACCCGTCCCGGCGCCGCGCCGCTGCCGCTGGAAGCCGAGTTGCAGCGCCTGCTGCCGCTGCTGCGCGAGCTGCGCGGCTGGCAGGTGCCGCTGTCAATCGACACCTACAAACCCGAAGCCATGCAAGCCTGCCTCGACGAGGGGGCCGACATCATCAACGACGTCTGGGCGCTGCGCCGCACGGCCAGCCCCGGCCCGGCTGGAGGCCTGAGCGGCCCGAGCGCTGAGGCGGTGCTGGCGCAGCACCCCACCTGCGGCGTCTGCCTGATGCACATGCACCTCGAGCCGCAAACCATGCAAAGCGCGCCCATGAGCGGCGACGTGCTGCCCCAGGTGCGCGATTTTCTGGCCCAACGCGCGCTCGATCTGCAGGCGCGCGGGGTGGCGCGCGCGCGCATCGTGCTCGACCCTGGCATCGGCTTTGGCAAAACGGTGGCGCAAAACTTTGCCCTGCTGGCGCGCCAGAGCGAGCTGCTGGCGCTGGGCTACCCGCTGCTGCTGGGGTGGTCGCGCAAATCGTCGCTGGGCGCCGTCACGGGCTGCGCTCAAGCGGCCGAGCGTGTGCCCGCCAGCGTGGCGGCGGCGCTGCTGGCGGTGGAGCGCGGGGCGCGCATCGTGCGCGTGCACGATGTGGCGCCCACGGTGCAGGCCATCAAGGTCTGGCAGGCCATGCGCGAGCAGGCGCGATAATTCAAATCTTTTAGGGCAGGACAGCACCGGCATGAGCAGCAGACAGTACTTTGGCACCGACGGCATTCGCGGCACGGTCGGCCAGCCGCCCATCACCCCCGACTTTGTGTTGCGGCTGGCCCATGCCGTGGGGCGCGTGCTCAAGCGCAACCAGTCGCACCCCAAGGTGCTGATCGGCAAAGACACGCGCATCTCGGGCTACATGCTCGAGTCGGCGCTGGAGTCGGGGTTCAACTCGGCCGGGGTCGATGTGGTGTTGCTCGGGCCCTTGCCTACCCCGGCGGTGGCCTACCTCACGCGGGCGCAGCGCGCCAGCCTCGGCGTGGTGATTTCGGCCAGCCACAACCCCTTTGCCGACAACGGCATCAAGTTTTTTAGCGCCCAAGGCAGCAAGCTCAGCGACGAGTGGGAGCTCGAGGTCGAGGCCGCGCTCAGCCAGCCGCCGCACTGGGCCGCTTCGGCGCAACTGGGCCGCACGCAGCGCCTCAACGACGCCGCCGGGCGCTACATCGAGTTTTGCAAGAGCACCTTTGGCACCGATCTGACGCTGCGCGGGCTCAAAATCGTCGTCGATGCCGCGCACGGCGCCGCCTACCACATCGCGCCCAAGGTCTTTCACGAGCTCGGGGCCGAGGTGATCGAGATCGGCTGCCAGCCCGACGGCTTCAACATCAACCACGAGGTCGGGGCCACGCACCCGAAGGCGCTGGTGGCGGCGGTGGCGCAGCACCGCGCCGACCTCGGCATCGCCCTCGATGGCGACGCCGATCGCCTGCTGCTGGTCGATGCCCAAGGCCGGCTCTACAACGGCGACGAGCTGCTGTATCTGCTGGCCGACGACCGCCTTGGGCGCGACGAGGTGGTGCCGGGCGTGGTGGGCACGCTCATGACCAACATGGCGGTGGAGCTGGCCTTGCAAGCCAAGGGCGTGCCGCTGCGCCGCGCCGCGGTGGGCGACCGCTACGTGCTCGAAGAGCTGCAACGCCAGCGCTGGCAGCTCGGCGGCGAGGGCTCGGGGCACTTGCTGATTCTGGACAAGCAGACCACGGGCGATGGCATCGTGGCCGCCTTGCAGGTGTTGCAGGTGTGCGTGCGCAGTGGCCAGTCGCTGGCGCAACTGCTGCAGGGCCTGACGCTGTTTCCGCAAACCCTGCTCAACGTGCGCCTGCAACCCGGGCAAGACTGGCAAACCCATGCCGCCCTAGCGCGCACGCTGGCGCAGGCCGAAGCGGCGCTGCAGGGGCAGGGGCGGGTGCTGATACGCGCCAGCGGCACCGAGCCGCTGCTGCGCGTGATGGTCGAGGCGCGCGAAGCCGCGCTGGCGCAAGGCTGGGCCGAGCGCTTGGTGGCCAGCCTGAGCGAGCGCAGCGCCGCCTAAACGCTGGGGAGCGCGGCCCTGGGCATGCGGGTTTACGCGGAGTTGTCACATTTTGGGGTGCGGGCCGTTCCATAATTGAACGTTATGGCCTTTCAGGGAATCGTAAACCAGACGCATGAGCACCACACCGCCCCCTAAGCACGGTTTTCTGGACCGCGACCAAAGCATACTTGCCTTCAACGAACGCGTGCTCGACTTGGCCCGCCGGCCTGCCGTGCCCATGCTGGAGCGGCTGCGCTACCTGACCATCGTGTCATCCAACCTCGACGAGTTTTTCGAGGTTCGTTTTGCGCCGCAGCTGGCGGCTTTTATGGCCAACGAACAGCGTGGCGCCATCACGGCGCAGAGCTTTCGCGAAGTGGCGGCCAAAATCCACTCCTTGGTCGATCTGCAATACCTGATCCTCAACGAGGAATTGCACCCGATCCTGGAAAAGCGCGGCGTAAAAATCGTGCCGCACAGCGAACGCACGCCGGTGCAGCGGCGCTGGGTGAGGGAATACTTCGCCACCGAGGTGCAGCCACTGCTGCTGCCGGTGGGGCTCGACCCCTCGCACCCTTTCCCGCAGGTGGCCAACAAGTCGCTCAATTTCATCGTGCGTCTGGCTGGGCGCGACGCCTTCGGGCGCGAAAACGAAGTGGCCATCGTCAAGGTGCCGCGTTCGCTGCCGCGCTATCTGCGCATCCCCGGCATGCGCATGAGCAAAACCGCTTGCTTCATCTCGATTTCGAGCCTGATCCGCTCGCATCTGGGCGACCTGTTCCCAGGCCGCACGGTGACCGAGTTCTCGCAGTTTCGCGTCACGCGCCACTCCGATCTGGCGGTCGATGAAGAAGAGGTCAAAAACCTGCGCACGGCGATGCGGCTTGGGCTGCAGCACCGCCACTACGGTCAGGCACTGCGGCTCGAAGTCTCGGCCGGCTGCTCCGAATTTTTGTCTGATTTTCTGCTGCAGCAGTTCAACTTGCCACCCGAGTGCCTGTTTCGCGTCGCTGGGCCGGTGAATCTGGTGCGCATGACGCAGCTGATCGACCTGCTCGATTTGCCCGCCCTGCGCTTCGAGCCCTACTTGCCCGGCTGGCCCTCGCAACTGGTGCCGGGGCAGTCGTTTTTTGAGCGCCTCAAAAAGGGCGACGTGCTCATCCACCAGCCCTACGAGAGCTTCGATGCCGTGCTGGCGTTTTTGCGCGAGGCGGTCGAAGACCCGCAGGTGCTGGCGATCAAACAGACCATCTACCGCACCGGCAGCAAGGGCGAAATGGCCGATTTGCTGCGCGAAGCGGTGCGCCGCGGCAAAGAGGTCACGGCGGTGGTCGAGCTCAAGGCGCGCTTCGACGAAGAGGCCAACATCAACCACGCCGAGCGGCTCGAGTCGGTCGGGGCGCAGGTGGTGTATGGCATCGTCGGGCTCAAAACGCATGCCAAGATGCTGCTCATCACGCGGCGCGAAGAGGGGCGGCTGGTGCGCTACGCCCATCTGTCCACCGGCAACTACAACCCCGGCACGGCGCGGCTGTACACCGATTTCAGCTACCTCACGGCCGACGAGGCCCTCACCAGCGACCTCGATCAGGTGTTTTTGCATCTGGCTAGCCAGAGCCGTCTGCCCAAGCTGCACAAGGTGCTGGCGGCGCCGTTTTACCTGCACAAAGGCATGCTCGAGCGCATCGAGGCCTGTGTGGCGGCCGCCAAACAGGGGCTAGAGGCGCCGCGCATCATTCTCAAAACCAACGCCCTCACCGACGAGCCGCTGGCGCGCGCGCTGGCGCACGCTTCGCAGGCCGGGGTGCAGATCGACGCCATCGTGCGCGGGGCCTGCATTTTGCCGGCTGGGGTGCCGGGCTACACCGACAACGTGCGCATCCGCTCCGTCATCGGCCGCCTGCTCGAGCACTCGCGCGTGTTTTATTTCCGCTACGGCGAGCACGAGGAGCTGTGGCTATCCAGCGCCGACTGGATGAACCGCAACATGTTGCGCCGCGTCGAGTTGGCTTGGCCGGTGACCGACCCGGCGCTGCGCCAGCGCGTGATGGAAGAGGGCATCCACCAGTACCTGCACGACAGCCGCGACGCCTGGCTGCTGCAACCCGACGGCAGCTACGCGCGCGCTGGGGTGCACCAAGGGCGCGGCCGCAATCCGCTGCACTCGGCCCAAACCAGCCTCATGACCCGCCACGGAAGCAAAGGATGAACATGGACTTGATCCTCTGGCGCCACGCCGAAGCCGAAGATTTGGAAGAAACCGAAGAGGGCTGCGGCGCCGACCTGTCGCGGCGCCTCACGCCCAAGGGTGAGCGCCAGGCGCTGCGCATGGCGGCCTGGCTCGATCGCCAGCTGCCCGAAGGGGTGCGCGTGTATTGCAGCCCCGCCGTGCGCACCGAACAGACCGTAATCGCGCTCGGGCGCAAATACAAGGCCCGCGACGAACTGCGCCCCGATGGCACGGTCGAAGAGCTGCTGCAGCTGGTGCAGTGGCCCGACGCGCGCCAGCCTGCTTTGGTCGTTGGCCACCAGCCTACTTTGGGCCGCACCGTGGCCCGGCTGCTCGACTGGCGCGAGGAAGACTGCTCGATCCGCAAGGGTTCGGTGTGGTGGCTGCGCCAGCGCGAGCGCGACGGCTGCGCGCAAACCGTGATCGTGACCGTGCAAACGCCGGAGCTGCTCTAAACCGATAGGGCTCTGTAGATCAGCGCAAATCCAAGTCCAGCGCCCAGTGCGTTTTTTGCCAGGCCAGCGCTTCTTCCTCCAGCAGCCAGGCCGATTGCGGATAGCGCTTGGACCAACCCGGCACCGAGCTGAACTTGAAGCGGTTGGCCTTGTAGCCCAGCCGCAGGGCGCCGGTGTCGGGGTCTTTGCGGGCGTGGCACAGCAGCACCGCCAGCCGCAGGCACAGCAGCTGCTTGGCAAACAGCTCTTCTTGCAGCTCGGGTTCGACCTTGCGCAGCTTGCCGCGCTGGCCCAGCACCAAGCGGCTCATGCGGTGCAGTTCGGGCAGCGAAAAGCCCGGTGCATCGACATGGTCGAGGATGTAGGCCCCGTGGCGGTAAGATTGCTCGTGCGAGATGTGGGTGCCGATCTCGTGCAGGCGCGCTGCCCAGTCGAGCTTGCGTGAGTAGCGGCCGTTGAGCGGGTCTTCGTCGGCCACTTGCGCAAACAGCCGCACCGCCAAAGCGGCCACGCGCTCGGCTTGGGCCTGGTCCACCGTGTAGCGCGCACCCAGCCAGCGCACCGTGCGCTCACGGATGTCGGTCTGGTCGCTGCCGCGGTCGATCAGGTCAAACAGCGCGCCTTGGCGCAACGCCCCATAGGAGCGGTGCAGCGCCTGCAGATCAAAGAGCTCAAACAGCGTGTGCAGCACGCTCAAACCGCCGCACAGCACCGGGCGCCGGTCGTCGCGCAGGCCCTCGAGGCGCAGCTCGCTCACGTTGCCGGCGCGCAGTAGCCGCTCGGTGATCCAGTCCAGCCCGGGGCGGGTGATCACGTCCGGATCAAAACCGTTGAGCGCCAGTATTTCGCACACCGCGCCGGCGCTGCCCGACGAGCCATAAGCCAGCTTCCATTCGGCAGCGGGAAAGGTGTCCAGGGCTTCGTCGAGCACCGCCTTGGCCGCGATCACGGCGGTGCGCAGCATGGGGGTGGTGAACTGGCCGCGGGCAAAATAGCGCTGCGTCCACGACACCGAACCCAAGCGGTAGGATTCCAGCCGCAGCGGCTCGTAGCCTAGGCCCAGGATGATTTCGGTCGAGCGCCCACCGATGTCGATCACCAAGCGCCGCTCGTCCGACTGCGGCAGCAGGTGCGAGGCGCCCTGATAGATCAGCCGCGCCTCCTCGTGGCCAGAAATCACGTCGATCGCAAAACCCAGCACCGCCTGCGCCTTGCGCATGAAGTCGTCGCGGTTGCGGGCCTCGCGCAGGGTTTGGGTGGCCACGGCGCGCACTTGGGTTTTCTTGAAGCCTTGCAGGCGCTCGCCAAAGCGCGCCAAGCACTCCCAGCCGCGCTCCATGGCGGCCAAGCTCAGGTTTTTGTACTCGTCGAGCCCGGCCCCCAAGCGCACCGGTTCCTTGATGTAATCGACCCGGGCCACATGCCCCGAGTCGTAGCGGCCGACCTCGAGCCTGAAGCTGTTCGAGCCCAAATCCACTGCCGCTAAAAGGGTTCCGTTGTCCATAATGGTATGTACCTATTCCGGCCAAGCATACCACTGGCTGGGCGGGCTCCTGACGCTCAGGACCGACTGCACCGACTCACTTGAACGGCGGCATGCCGCAAGCGACAGCGATCCCGTGCTGCTGATAGCAGCACCCACCGCGCCCCAGCCTTGGTGCGTACTATAGAGGGTTGGCGCGTGCAGATCGGCCTTTCGCTTGATTCCAAGGTCGCGTTTTGCTACATTTGCAGCGGCATGCCACAGGAGAAGCTGTCATGAGTGTTTCGATTCGAATCGACCCTGCTTTGTACGAAAGCGCCAAGGTGCGCGCCAAGGCCGAAATGCGCTCGGTTCCGCAGCAAGTGGCTTATTGGGCCAAGGTGGGGCGGGCAGCGCTTGACAACCCATACTTGCCCATTGAGTTTGTGCGCGACACCCTGCAGGCGCTCGAAGAGGAATCAGAGCCCTTCGTCTTGCCTGAAGCATGAGCCTCGTGCTGCAGCAACGCCCCGCCTTCAAGCGGGCCTACAAAAAGCTGCACCCCAACCAACGCGATGCCGTCCACGCCGCCATGTTTGCTCAGCGCTCAGCGCGTGGCGGGCGTCAAGGCCAATGGTTCGGTCATGGGCGGGGCTCAAAATTGGCCGTAAAAGTCTTCCTTGAAGCGGCCGATTTGATGCATGCGCTCGTGCAGGATGGTTACGATGCCGATGTCACCGTTGGATAAGCGCCGCCAATACACGAAGTGCCGTTCGTGGCGGAAGAAGAAACCTTCAACCCCGAATGCAGCCGGCACTGGTCTAGAGGCCACCCCGTGCGTCTCGATGCGTTCAAACGCCTCGAACAGCCCGCAGATGTAGCGGTCGGCTTGCGCTTGGCCCCAGCGCTCACGCGTGTAACGGTAGATCTCGTCCAGCCGCCAAGACGCAGCCTCTTGAACGCGCACGGTGGGCATCGTTCAGGCACCTGCAGCATTGCGCGTGATCACATCCGCTGCCGTCAAAGGGCGGTAGGCCGACTCGGGTGCAGCAAAGGCCTGCGCCAACTCCGCCTTCAGCCGGTCAAAGGCCTGTTGTTCCTTGCGCTCCATGTCGCGCCGGATCAGATCGCGCACGTACTCGCTCACGTTCTCGTAGGCGCCGTCTTGCTGCACGTTGGTGGCTACAAACGCGCTGAGCGCGGGGTTCAGGCGCACGGTCATGGTGGTGGTTTGTGACATGGTGATCAGCGGGCATGCTAGGCTGTCTTCATTCTAATCATTATTGAAGACATTGATAGACAAGACTGCCGCTGCCGCTTTGCCTAAAATCTCGCGATGACCTCGGTTCCACACCTCGGTATCCGCGCACCCAGCACCAAACCAACCGCGCCCATGCCCGCACCCCAAGCCGATCAAGGCCAAGCCGCCCAACCCAGTCCTTCTGGCGGTTACAGCCCTTGGCGGGTGTGCGTGGCCCCGATGCTCGACTGGAGCGACCGTCACTGCCGCTACCTGCACCGCCTGCTCACGCGCCACACCCGGCTCTATACCGAGATGGTGACCACCGGCGCCTTGCTGCACGGCGATGTGGCGCGGCACTTGCGCTTCGATGCCGCCGAGCACCCGCTGGCCTTGCAGCTCGGGGGCAGCGAGCCCGACGAGCTGGCCCGGTGTGCGCGTTTGGGGCAGGAGTGGGGCTACGACGAGATCAACCTCAACTGCGGTTGCCCGAGCCCGCGGGTGCAGCGCGGCGCCTTTGGCGCTTGCCTGATGAGCGAGCCGCAGCGCGTGGCCGACTGTGTGCGCGCCATGCGCGCGGCTGTCGATGTGCCGGTGACGGTCAAGCACCGCATCGGCATCGACGAGGAGCAGAGCTATGGCTTTGTGCGCGATTTCGTGGGCACGGTGTCCGAATCGGGCTGCACGGTGTTCATCGTACATGCGCGCAACGCCTGGTTGCAGGGCCTGAGCCCCAAAGAAAACCGCGAAGTGCCGCCGCTGCGCTACGAGTGGGTACACCAGCTCAAGCGCGATTTTCCGGCCCTCACGCTGGTGCTCAATGGCGGCTTGCAAAGCGCGGCGCAGATGGCCGAGCAGCTGCAACACGTGGACGGCGTGATGGTGGGGCGCAGTGCCTACCACCAGCCGTGGCTGCTGCACGATTGGGACGCGCAGTTCTTTGGCCACAGCCACCCGGCGCCCAGCCGCGACGCGGTTGAGGCCGCCATGCTCGATTACATGGAGCGCCAAGCCGCACTCGAGGGCACGCCTTGGTACGCGGTGGCGCGCCACATGCTGGGCCTGCGCCACGGCCAGCCGGGGGCGCGGCGCTGGCGCCAAGTCTGGAGCGACCACCGGCTCAAACACCAGCCCGCGCGCCACGTGTGGCAACTGGCGCAGCAGGCTTTGCACGCGGGTGTGGGCGAGCAGGGCGCGGGCCCCGAGCCGGCCTTGTCTGGGTGCGCGCCGACCTCTGCCCCCGATCCCGCTCTCACCCCCGCTCCCGCCTACAGCACTGCCACCTAGCAGGGCATCGCCGCCGCGGCGTGCACGCCGGCGCGCCAGCGCCTATGATCGCTCACTTCAATCATGAGCATATCAAGCCCCTACGCCCCAGCCCAGGCCCCAGCCCAAGCGCCCAAGCCCCTGAGCAGCTACAAGCCCTATTAGGCCAAGCGCTTTGGCGTTGCACCTTTTTTGCCCACCAGCCGCGCCGAGATGGAGCGCTTGGGCTGGGACAGCTGCGACGTGGTGTTGGTCACGGGCGACGCCTATGTCGATCACCCCAGCTTTGGCATGGCCGTGATCGGGCGCGTGCTCGAGGCCCAAGGCTTTCGGGTGGGCATCATCGCCCAGCCCGATTGGCACAGCGCCGAGCCCTTCAAGGCGCTGGGGCAGCCCAATCTGTTTTGGGGCGTGACGGCGGGTAACATGGATTCGATGATCAACCGCTACACGGCCGATCGCAAAATCCGCTCCGACGACGCCTACACCCCCGGCAACGTGGGCGGCAAGCGCCCAGACCGCGCCGCCATCGTCTATAGCCAGCGCTGCCGCGAGGCCTACAAAGAGGTGCCCATCGTGCTGGGCGGCATCGAGGCCAGCTTGCGCCGCATCGCCCATTACGATTACTGGAGCGACCAGGTGCGGCGCTCGATCGTGGTCGATGCCAAGTGCGATGTGCTGCTCTACGGCAACGCCGAGCGCGCGCTGGTCGAGATCGCGCACCGGCTGGCGCGGCGCGAGCCGGTGGCACAGATCACCAATGTGCGCGGCACCGCCTTTGTGCGCCGCAGCAGCGCGCCGGGCTGGGTTGAGATCGATTCGACCGAGGTCGATCGGCCCGGCCGCGTCGAGGCAAACCTGAGCCCCTACCTG
This sequence comes from Serpentinimonas sp. SSL01, assembly GCF_056323735.1. Taxonomy (NCBI): domain Bacteria; kingdom Pseudomonadati; phylum Pseudomonadota; class Betaproteobacteria; order Burkholderiales; family Comamonadaceae; genus Serpentinimonas; species Serpentinimonas sp. SSL01. Next base: position 1,421,502 of record NZ_CM150487.1, on the reverse strand, counting down.
AGCACCAGCGAGCAGGCGCAGGCGCGCGGCGGCGCGTGCAGCCAAGCCGAAGCCGGATCAGAGCAGACTGATGCTGCCTCAGCCACCGCAGCCGCCTCAGCCACCGAATCAGCCGCAAACCCCGTTGCCGCCCAAGCCCCCACCAGCGCCGTGATCGCCTTTCATCCGCCGTTGGCCCAGCGCGCCAAGCTCTCAGCCCCCGAGCGCGCGCGCAGCGTGATCCGCCTGCCCAGCTACGAGCAGGTGCGCGCCGACCCGGTGCTCTACGCCCACGCCAGCCGCGTGCTGCACCTCGAGACCAACCCCGGCAACGCGCGCGCGCTGGTGCAGGCGCACGGCAGCGGCCCGGGACTGCGCGATGTCTGGATCAACCCGCCGCCCATTCCCTTGAGCAGCGCCGAAATGGACTGGGTCTTTGGCCTGCCCTATGCGCGCAGCCCGCACCCGAGTTATGCCGATGCGCAGGGCCGCCACGACGGGCCGACCAAAATCCCGGCTTGGGAGATGATCCGCTTCAGCGTCAACATCATGCGCGGCTGCTTTGGCGGTTGCAGCTTTTGCTCCATCACCGAGCACGAGGGCCGCATCATCCAGAGCCGCTCCGAAGACTCGATCGTGCGCGAAGTCGAGCAGATCCGCGACCAAGTGGCCGGCTTCACCGGCGTCATTTCCGACCTCGGCGGCCCCACCGCCAACATGTACCGGCTCGGCTGCAAAAGCCCCGCCATCGAGGCCGCCTGCCGCAAACCCAGCTGCGTCTATCCCGGCATCTGCCCCAACCTGCACACCGACCACCGGCCGCTGATCTCGATCTACCGGCGCACGCGCGCGCTGCCGGGCATCAAAAAAGTGCTGATCGGCTCGGGTCTGCGCTACGACCTGGCCGTGCTCAGCCCCGAATACGTGCAGGAACTGGTGCAGCACCACGTGGGCGGCTACCTGAAAATCGCGCCCGAGCACACCGAAGGCGGGCCGCTGTCGAAGATGATGAAGCCCGGCATCGGCAGCTACGAGCGCTTCAGAAAGATGTTCGAGCACTACAGCGCCGAGGCGGGCAAAAAACAGTACCTGATTCCGTACTTCATCGCCGCCCACCCCGGCACCAGCGACGCCGACATGATGCAGCTCGCCCTATGGCTCAAGCGCAACGGCTTTCGTGCCGACCAGGTGCAGACCTTCTACCCCAGCCCCATGGCCACCGCCACCGCCATGTACCACAGCGGCCTCAACCCGCTCAAGGGCATCCACCGCGACGCGCGCGCCGAACGCGTCGATGTGGTCAAGGGCGACAGACGGCGGCGCCTGCACAAAGCCTTTTTGCGCTACCACGACCCGGCCAACTGGCCGCTGCTGCGCGAGGCGCTCAAAGCCCTAGGCCGCGCCGACCTGATCGGCAACGGCCGCCAGCACCTGATCCCCAGCTTTCAACCCGCCGGCACCAGCACGTATCAGAGCCCACGGCGCAGCAACTCCACCCCCGTGCGCCCCGGCACCCTGCTGACGCAGCACACCGGGTTGCCACCGCGCGCTGGCACGGCGGGTAAGAAAAGGCCCTGAGCGGCTGGGAGGGCAGGGCGGCGTGGTGCTGGGCGTGGTGCAGGGTTAAGGGCGGTTTGAGGTCGGCGTTTCAGGCTGCACAGCCGCCGCCGGTTGCGGCGCACCGCGCCAGCGGCCCCACAGCCGCAGCAGCAGCTTGCGCGCCTCTTCGAGCACCAGCACGCTGGCGGCGGCGGCGGTGGCCAAGCCCCAGTCTTGCAGGCTCAAATCGGTGGTGTTGAAAAAGGCTTGCAGCGGCCCCCAGTGCACCACCAGAATCTTCAGCCCGATCACCGCCACCAGCGACAGCCACAGCCAACGGTTGCGAAACAGCTGCCGGTTGAAGGCGCTGCCGTGCTCGTTGCGGGCGTTGAACAGGTTGAAGAACTGGAACAGCACAAAGGTGGTGAAGGCCAGCGTGAGCGCGTAAGTCTCGCCCTTGGGCTGGGCGTACCAGAACAGCCCCAAGGTGCCGATCGTCATGCAAAAGCCAAAGAAAAACAGCTGCGCGATGCGGCTGCCGCTCAAAATGCGGGCATCGGAGCGCCGCGGCGGCTCGTCCATGACGCCGGTGCGCGGCGGCTCCACCCCTAGGCTCAGGGCTGGGGGGCCGTCCATGATGATGTTGACCCACAAAATCTGCACCGCCGTAAAGGGCGTGGGCAGGCCCAGCAGGCTGGCGCCGAGCACGGTCTGCATGGCGCCGATGTTGGTCGAAACCTGAAAGCGCACGAACTTGACGATGTTGTCGTAAATCGCGCGGCCCTCGCGCACCGCGCGCACGATGGTGGCAAAGTTGTCGTCGGTGAGCACCATCACCGCCGCCTCTTTGGTGACTTCGGTGCCGGTGATGCCCATGGCCACGCCGATGTCGGCGTTCTTGAGCGCCGGCGCGTCGTTGACGCCGTCGCCGGTCATGGCGGTGACGTGGCCGTCGGCCTTGAGCGCTTGCACGATGCGCACCTTGTGCTCGGGCGCGACGCGGGCGAACACCGCCACCCGGTCGATGCGCGCCGCCAGCGCCTCGACGCTGAGCGCATCGAGCTCGCGCCCTTCGATCACTTCGCCGTGCAGCCCGAGCTCGCGCGCGATCGCCGCCGCCGTGATGCGGTGGTCGCCGGTGATCATCTTGACCTGGATGCCGGCGTGCTGGCACAGGGCGATGGCGGCGCGCGCCTCGGGGCGCGGCGGGTCGATCAGGCCCACCAGGCCCACGAAGGTGAGCTCGTGCGTGTGCGGCATCAGCTCGCCGGCGGGGTCGAAGTCGCGCGCCGGGATGGTTTTGCTGGCCACCGCCAGCACGCGCATGGCTTGGCTGGCCAAGCGCTCATTCTCGCTTTGCCAGTAGGCGGGGTCGAGCGCGGTCTCGCCCTCGTCCTCGGCATCGAGCTGGCGGCTGGCGCGGGTGAGCAGCACGTCGGGCGCGCCCTTGACGCACAGGCGCACCCACTCGCCGTCGTGGTGAAAGGTGGCCTGAAACTTGTGCGCCGAGTCGAAGGGGATTTCGGCGATGCGCGGGTTGTGCTCGGCCAGCGCCTCGGCATCGACACCGCCCTTGGCCGCCAGCGCCAGCAGCGCGCCCTCGGTCGGGTCGCCGATCAGGCGGCCATCGCGGATGCGGCTGTCGTTGGCCAGCGCCGCCGGGTGCAGCAAGGGCTTGAAGTCGGGCAGGGTGGCGGTGTCGGCAGGGTCGGCAGCTCCGATCTGGCCCGCAGCGCCGTAGCCTTCGCCCGACACCGTGTAGCGGCGGCGCCGGTAAACCAGGCTGCGCGCGCTCATCTGGTTCATGGTCAGGGTGCCGGTTTTGTCGGAGCAGATTACGGTGGTGCAGCCCAGCGTCTCGACCGCCGTCATGCGCTTGACGATGGCGCGGTGCTGCGCCATGGCGTACATGCCCAGCGCCAGCGTGACCGTGAGCACGGCCGGCAGGCCGTCGGGGGTGGCGGCCACCGCCAGCGCCAGCGAGGTGAGCAGCATCTGCGCCCACGGGTCACCGCGCCACAGACCGAGCGCAAAGATGATCGTGACCACGATGGCGGCGATCAGCACCAGCTTGTGCGCCAGCCCGTCGATCTGCTTTTGCAGCGGGGTGGCGCCGGTTTCGGCTTGCGCCAACATGGTGGCCAGCCGCCCCATTTCGGTTTGCATGCCGGTGCCGGTGACCAGCAGCTCGGCGCGCCCGCGCGTGACGCCGGTGTTCATGAACGCCATGTTGATGCGGTCGCCCAGCGCCGCCGCCGGCGGTGCCACAAAGGCCGCATCCTTGCCCACGGCGTGCGACTCGCCGGTGAGCGCAGATTCGTCGATCTCCACGTTGTGCGCCGCCAGCAGGCGGCCATCGGCCGGCACCCGGTCGCCGGCTTCGAGCAGCACCACGTCGCCGGGCACGATCTGGCTGGCGTCGATCTCTTCCACGCGCCCGGCGCGGCGCACACGCGCCACCGGGGCCAGCATGTTCTTGAGCGCGGCCAGCGTTTTTTCGGCCCGGTACTCTTGCCAAAAACCGAGCACGGCGTTGAACATCACCACCACCAGAATCACGGTCACGCTTTTCATGTCGCCGATGAAGGCCGCGATCACCGCCGCCACCAGCAATATGAGGATCAGCATGCTCTTGAACTGATCGAGCAACCCACGCCACAGCGGCCGCGGCGGCGGCTCGGCCAAGCGGTTGGCGCCGTGGCGCTGCAGGCGCAGCGCGGCTTGTTCGCTATTCAAGCCCTGCGCTGGCTCTACCTCGAGCGTGCGGGCGCAGTCGGCGCTGCTGCAGGTGTGCCAGAGCGGCCCGTCCGCCTCGGGGGTTGGGCTGGCGGGCGCGGCGCTGCCGACTAGGTCGGGTGGCGCAGGCGGTGTGGGATGCGTGGGGCTGGCGTTGGGAGATGGCATGGGGCAGGGTCTGGTCACAAGTCGGGCGGCCGCTGCCGCCATGGCGTGCAACCATGATAGGCGACAAATCAGCGCCCCATATGACCAACCCCGCGCCGCACTCGGGTGCCCGCACCCGGTCAGCCCCTTAGATCGTCAGGCCGCCGCAGACCTCGAGCACCGCGCCGTTGACGTAGCTCGCCTCGTCGCTGGCCAAAAAGGCGTAGACGTTGGCGATTTCTTCGGGTTGCGCCAAGCGGCGCAGGGGCACGCGCTGCTCCATGTCTTTGAGCACCTTGTCGGGGATGGTGTGGAGGATCGGGGTGGCCACAAAGCCCGGCGCTATGGCGTTCACGCGCACACCCTTGGGGCCGAGCTCGCGGCTCCAGGTCTTGGTGAAGCCGATCACGCCCGCCTTGGTGGCGGCATAGTTGGTCTGGCCAAAGTTGCCGTACAGCCCGACCACGCTCGAGGCATTCAAAATCACGCCCGAACCTTGCGCCACCATGGCATCGGCCACCGCTTGGCTGCAATGGAACACGCCGCGCAGATTCACGTCGATGACGCGGTCAAACTGCTCGAGGCTCATCTTTTGCAGCCGTGCGTCTTGGGTGATGCCGGCGTTGTTGACGAGCACGTCGATGCGGCCAAAATGCTGCAACACCTCGGCCACCAGCGCATCGACTTGGGCGCGCTGCGTCACGTCGAGCACGCGCCCCAGCCCCTCGGCGCCTAGGGCTTGGCACTGCGCCAGCACCTCATCGACGGCGCTTTGGCGCAGGTCGCAGACCACCACGCGCGCGCCTTCGGCGGCGAACTTGAGCGCGGTGGCGGCCCCGATGCCTTGGGCGGCACCGGTGATGAGGCAGACTTTGTTTTGCAGGCGTTTCATGGCTGAGTGCGGATGGTAAAAAGAAACAAAGGCAGAAAAATAGCATACCGCGCTTGCGCCCAGCTGATGCCACATGCCCCAACCGCCCCAACCGCACGCTACCGATGGTGCGCCGCCTGCGCCTTCAGGTGTAGTCCATCACATGCGCCTTGCCCCCAAACACCCGGTACACAAACAGCGACGAGCCGGCGATGATCGGCAGCATCACGCAGGCGCCGATGAATATCAGCCACAAGGCGTCGGGGGACGCGGCGGCCTGCCACAGGGTCATCTGGTCCATCACCAAATATGGAAACAGGCTGTAGGCCAAGCCGTAAAAGGCGAGCAGGAAAATGCCGATCGCGCAAGCGAAGGGCACCGAGGTGCCGTATTCGTTGCCTTGTAGCAGGCGCGTGGGTAGCCGTTGCAGGCTGCGCGCAGCCAAAACGAACAACAGCGCTGTCATCAGGGGGATGGGCGCCAGCAGCACGACCCAAGGCAGGCTAAACCACTTGTCGAAAATGCGTTCCGAAGCAAAAGGCGTGGCCAGCGACACCGCCGCAATCCCCAGAGCCGTCCACCACAAGCTGGCTTTGGCCCAGCGCAGCGCTTGTTGCTGCAGTTCGCCGCTGGTCTTGAAAATCAGCCAACCGGCCCCAAGCAGGCAGTAGCCAGCCACCAAGCACACGGCAATCAGGCAGGCAAACACAAAGGCGGCCCAGCCAGAGGCAAAGCCAAGCACCATCGAGCCCAGCATGAACCCTTGGGCCAGCGTGGCGATCAGCGAGCCGGCCCAAAAAGCTTGGTTCCAGGCTGCCTTGTGTTCTGGCGCGGCCTTGGAGCGAAACTTGAAAGCCACCCCGCGCAGGCACAAGCCCAGCAGCATCAGCGCCACCGGCAGGTACAGCGCAGTCAAAATCACCCCGTGCGCCAGTGGAAACGCGGTCATCAGCAAGCCCACGCCCAGCACCAGCCATGTCTCGTTGGCGTCCCAAAAGGGGCCGATCGAGGCCACCATCACATCCTTGTGCGCATCGGGCGCCCGGCGCAGCAAGATGCCGACACCGAGGTCGTAGCCGTCAAGGATCACGTAGGCCAACATGCTCAAGCCGAGCAGGATGTAAAAGGCCAGCGGCAACCAGCCGGCGGGCGTCATCAGGTCGGGCATCTCAAGCATTTTTGGTCGCCTGTGCTGGATGGGGAAGGATCAGGTCAGGGCTGACTGGAATGGGCGTGGCGGGCGGTGCATCGGTGGGGCTCGAATCTGTCAGTCCGGCCTTCTTTGCCATCCGGAACAGCGCCGCGATGTAGGCCGTCAGCAAGACGGCGTAGAGCAGCAGATAGCCCACGAGCGTGAGGGCGATCAGCGGGCCGGGCACCGGGCCCGCGGAGTCGGCCACCAGTTTCACCCCCTGCACCATCCACGGTTGGCGCCCGATTTCGGTGGTGTACCAGCCCGCCAGCGTCGCCACCCAGCCCGAAAAGGTCATGAGTAGCAGCGCCTGTGCGAGCCGCACCGAGGGCTCCCGGCCTTTGCGCAGCTGCCACGCGGCCCAAAAGCCCACCACCAGCATCGCTACGCCTATGCCCACCATCACCCTGAAGGACCAGAACACCCAAGCGACCGGTGGATGCTTGTTTTCGAACTCGTTCAGGCCCTTGAGCTTGCCGTCCGGGTCGTGCTTGAGGATGATGGATGCCAGATAGGGGATCTCGATGGCAAAGTGGGTGGTGCGCGCTTCCTCGTCTGGAAAGCCAAACAGCACCAGCGGCACGCCACGATCGGTTTCCCAGATGGCTTCGATGGCAGCGATTTTAGCCGGCTGGTACTTGACGGCGTTCAGGCCGTGCAGGTCGCCGATGAAGATTTGCAACGGGATCAGCAGCGCCCCCAAGTAAGCGCCGGTGCGCATGGTAGCCAGCACCGCGGCACTGCGGTCGCCGCGCAGCCAGCGCCAAGCCGACACGCCGGCGATGAGGAAGGCCACAGTCAGGAACGAGGCCACTATCATGTGCCAGAAGCTGTAGGGGAAGGAGGGGTTGAAAATGATGGCCCACCAGTCGGTGGCGTGGGCCACGCCGTCGCGCATCTCAAAACCGGCCGGGGTTTGCATCCACGAGTTCAGCACCAAAATCCAGAATGCCGACACGGTGGTGGCCAGCGCCACAGTCAGCGTGGCCAGCGTGTGCACCCGGTTGCTGACGCGGTTGAAGCCAAACAGCATGATGCCAACAAAGATCGCTTCGATGAAGAAGGCCGTGAGCACCTCGAAAGCCAGCAGCGGGCCGGCGATGTTGCCAAAGGTGTTCATGAAACCCGGCCAGTTGGTGCCAAACTGGAAGCTCATGATGATGCCGCTGACCACACCGAGCGCAAAACTGAGCGCAAACACCTTCACCCACAGGGCGTAGGCGTCCATCCACTTCAGGTCGCCGCTGCGGTGGTAGCGCCACTTGAAGAACAGCAGCACCCACGTCAAACCGATGGTGATGGTGGGGAACAGGATGTGAAAACTGATGTTGGCGGCAAACTGAATGCGCGCCAGCAGCAGCGGGTCGAGGAAGTCAAGCACTTTTAGCTCCAATAAAACGGTCTCTGGCATCGAGCAGCTTGCCCACTTTGCGGCCAAGCTTCATCAGTTCCACCACGCGATCCCGATCCATATCGCGCACCTCCTCAAACCAGCTGGTAGCCAATTCGATTAAATCGTGCATTTCTCGCATTCGATCTTGGGCGTGTTTGTCCACCGGGTCGGTCACCGGTTCGAGCAGAGCGTCGCGCAGCATCGACAGGGTGGGGTCGACTTCGCGCTTGCGCCGCTGCTCGGCCAGGGTTTGAAAGATCGCCCACACGTCGTCGGGGGCCGAAAAATACTCGCGCCGGTCGCCCGACAGGTGCTGCAGCCGCACCAGACCCCAGCTTTGCAGCTCCTTGAGGCCCATACTCACGTTGGAGCGCGAAAAGCCCAGCGCCTCGGAAATGTCTTCGGCGTTGAGGGGCTGCGCCGACACAAACAACAGGGCATAAATCTGCCCCACGGTGCGGTTGATGCCCCAGCGGCTGCCCATTTCGCCAAAATGAAGCACGAAGCGTTGGGTCAGGGGTGTATTCATGGAGTCCAGTCATTTCAGAAATTTGTGAAATCTTAGGTTTTATTGATTAACCTCAAATTTGACCGGCCCATGGGGTTATCAGCCGTGGGTGGCACGCGCAGCGCAGCGTGCGGGTTGGCTGCAAGCCCGATCCATTTCAGCCCTGCCTCTACAATGGGGCATGGTGGGTGCAGCCGCACTTGCCATTTGCCCCGTGTCAGGCATTCGTCACCCTTCCCACTGCCCAGAAAGCCCGCAACGTGCAAGACCCCCAGGCTACAGAAACGAGCGCGCCCGGCCAGTCGCCGCGCGTGATCAAGAAGTACCCCAACCGCCGCCTCTACGACACCGAGGCGTCGGCCTACATCACGCTGGCCGAAGTCAAAGAGCTGGTGATGCGGGTGCAGCCCTTTGTGGTGCGCGACGCCAAGAGCGGCGCCGACCTGACGCGCAGCATCTTGTTGCAGATCATCCTAGAAGAAGAAAGCGCCGGCGCGCCGCTGTTTTCTGAAAAGCTGCTGGCCAACCTGATTCGCTTTTACGGCCACTCGATGCAGGCCAATATGGGCCACTACCTCGAAAAAAACCTGCAGATTTTTATGGATGTGCAGCAAAAAATGGCCGAGCAGGCCAAAGACCTCACGCCCGAGCTGTGGCAGCAGTTCGTCAAGGCGCAAGCGCCGCTGATGCTGGGCAACTACTTCAACCAGTCGCAGCACGCGCTGGCGCAGATGCAAGAGCAGATGCTGGCGGCTTTTGGGCTCAAGCGCTGAGCGTGCCCACGCGCACGCACAGCCCATTCAGGCGGTGCGAAGCTGAGACAATCCGGGGATGACTGCAACCCTAGATGTATCGACCCCGCCGGCCGCCCGGCCCGCGCCCAAGGTGGGCTTTGTCAGCCTCGGCTGCCCCAAGGCCTTGACGGATTCCGAACTGATCCTCACCCGCCTTCACGCCGAGGGCTACCAGACCAGCAAGAGCTACCAGGGCGCCGATCTGGTGATCGTCAACACCTGCGGCTTTATCGACGAAGCGGTGCAAGAGAGCCTAGACGCCATCGGCGAGGCGCTGGCCGCCAACGGCCGCGTGCTGGTCACCGGTTGCTTGGGCGCGCGCCAAGGCGAGGGCGGCGCCAATCTGGTGCGCCAGATGCACCCCGCGGTGCTGGCCGTGACCGGGCCACACGCCACCGACGAAGTGATGCAAGCCGTGCACCAGCACCTGCCGCCGCCGCCCCACGACCCGTTTCTGGATTTGCTGCCGGCGCGGCCCGCTGCGGCGCTGGTCGAGGGCGTAGGCGTCAAGCTCACGCCGCGCCACTACGCCTACCTCAAAATCAGCGAAGGCTGCAACCACCGCTGCACCTTTTGCATCATCCCTTCGCTGCGCGGCGATCTGCAAAGCCGCCCGGTGGGCGAAGTGCTGGGCGAGGCGCGCAAGCTGTTTGAAGCTGGGGTCAAAGAGCTGCTGGTGGTGAGCCAAGACACCTCGGCCTATGGCGTCGATGTGCAGTACCGCACCGGCTTTTGGGACGGGCGGCCGATCAAGAGCAAGCTGTTTGACTTGGTGCGCGCCCTGGGCGAACTGGCGCGGCCGCACGGGGCCTGGGTGCGCCTGCACTACGTCTATCCGTATCCGCACGTGGACGACATTTTGCCGCTGATGGCCGATGGCTTGGTGCTGCCCTACCTCGACGTGCCGCTGCAACACAGCCACCCGGATGTGCTCAAGCGCATGAAGCGCCCGGCCAGCGGCGAGCGCAACCTCGAGCGCATCCAGCGCTGGCGCGAGCTCTGCCCCGAGCTGGTGCTGCGCAGCACCTTCATCGCCGGTTTTCCGGGCGAGACCGAGGCCGAGTTCGAGCACTTGCTGGGCTTCGTGGCGCAGGCCCAGATCGACCGCGCCGGCTGCTTTGCCTACTCGCCGGTGCAAGGGGCAGCGGCCAACGAACTGCCCGGCGCGCTGCCCGACGCCGTGCGCCACGAGCGCCGGGCGCGCTTCATGGCAGCGGCCGAAGGCGTATCCACGGCGCGGCTCCAGCGCCGCGTGGGCGCCACCATGCAGGTGCTGGTGGACCAGGCGCACAGTCTAGGCAAAAAAGGCGGAGTGGGGCGCACCTATGCCGACGCGCCCGAGATCGACGGCGTGGTGCGCCTGCTGCCCACGCAAAAAGCCAGCCAGAGCTACCGGGTGGGGGAATTGGTGCGCGCGCGCATCGTGGCCGCCGAGGGCCACGATCTGGTGGGGCAGCTGGTTTGAAGTCTGTGCTGGCGCTCGCGCAAGGCGAGCAGGCGCAAAAAAACCTGCACTTGAAAAGGATTCAAAGTGCAGGTTTTATGCAATGCTTGGTGCCCAGGAGAGGACTCGAACCTCCACGCCTCTCAGCGCTAGTACCTGAAACTAGTGCGTCTACCAATTCCGCCACCTGGGCTTTCAGATAAGCCGTTAGTATAGCATGACCCAAACGAGTGTAAAAACCGAGTGAAAGAAAAAATCCAAAACCCGCTCCTGACCGAATTCGACGGCGTGGTGCATGGCCACCGCGACGGCCACGGCTTCGTGCAGCGCGACGACGGCCAGCCCGACCTCTACCTCTCGCCCAACGAGATGCGCGCCGTGCTGCACCGCGACCGCGTGAAAGTGCGCATCATCGGCTACGACCGGCGCGGCCGCCCCGAGGGGCGCGTGACCGAAATCATCGAGCGCTCCAGCGCGCCCCTGATCGGCCGCCTGCTGCATGAAAACGGGGTCTGGCTGCTGGCGCCAGAAGACAAACGCTACGGCCAAGACGTGCTCATCCCCAAGGGCGCGACCGGGGCGGCGCAGCCGGGGCAGGTGGTGGTGGTCGAGCTCACCGAGCCGCCGGCGCTGTTTGGCCAACCGGTGGGGCGCGTCAAAGAAGTGCTGGGCGAGATCGACGACCCAGGCATGGAAATCGAGATCGCGGTGCGCAAATACGGCGTGCCGCACCAGTTTAGCGAGGCCGCACTGGCTCAGGCGCGCGCCTTGCCCGAGCAGGTGCGCGCCGCCGACCGCAAGGGCCGCATCGACCTCACCGACGTGGCGCTGGTGACGATCGACGGCGAAGATGCGCGCGACTTCGATGACGCGGTGTACTGCGAACCCGCCCGAGTGGGCCGCAGCAAGGGCTGGCGGCTGCTGGTGGCGATTGCCGACGTGAGCCACTACGTGGAAAACGGCAACGCGCTCGACGCCGACGCCTACGACCGCGCGACCTCGGTCTATTTTCCGCGCCGCGTGATTCCGATGCTGCCGGAAAAGCTCTCCAACGGCCTGTGCTCGCTCAACCCGCAGGTCGAGCGCCTGTGTTTGGTGTGCGACATGCTCATCACCGCCCAAGGCGAGGTGCACGCCTACCAGTTCTACCCGGCGGTGATGTACAGCCACGCCCGGCTCACCTACACCGAAGTGGCAGCGATTTTGCAAAACACCCGCGGCCCGCAGGCGCAGCAGCGCGCCGCCTTGGTGCCGCACCTGCTGCACCTGCACGAGGTTTACCGGGCGCTGCTGAGCGCACGCCAGCGCCGGGGCGCGGTGGACTTCGAGACCGTCGAGACGCAGATCGTTTGCGACGAAAGCGGGCGCATCGAAAAAATCGTGCCCCGCGTGCGCAACGAGGCGCACAAGCTGATCGAGGAGAGCATGCTGGTGGCCAACGTCTGCGCCGCCGAGTTCATCGCCCAAGGCAAGCAGTGGGGGCTGTACCGGGTGCACGAGGGCCCCACGCCCGAGAAGCTCGAAACCCTGCGCCAGTACCTCAAGGCCTTGGGGGTGGCGCAAACGCTGTCCGACGAGCCGCAGCCCAAGGATTTTCAGCAAATCGCCGCCGCCACCCAAGAGCGCCCTGACGCCGCGCAAATCCACCAGATGCTGCTGCGCTCGATGCAGCAGGCCATCTACACGCCGCACAACAGCGGCCACTTCGGGCTGGCTTTTGAGGCCTACACCCACTTCACCAGCCCGATTCGGCGCTACCCCGACCTGCTGGTGCACCGCCTCATCAAAGCCATTTTGGCCGAGCGCAGATACCGCTTGCCGACGCTGCCCACACCCGGTGAGGCGCAGGCCAAGCTGGCCAAGCGGTTGTCGGCGCGCGAGACTGCAGTCAGCGCCGCCAACGCCGAAGCGGCCAAAGCGCGCAGCGCCGAGGCCTTGGGCTGGCAGGCTGCCGGGCTGCACTGCAGCGCCAACGAGCGCCGCGCCGACGAAGCCAGCCGCGACGTGGAGGCTTGGCTGAAGTGCAAATACATGCGCGAGCACCTAGGCGAGGTGTTCAGCGGCGTGATCAGCTCCGTCACCAGCTTTGGCTTGTTCGTCACGCTCGAAAACCTCTACGTCGAAGGGCTGGTGCACATCACCGAGCTGGGCGGCGACTACTTCCGCCACGACGAATTGCGCCAAGAGCTGCGCGGCGAACGCACCGGCATCCGCTATGCCTTGGGTTCGCGCCTGAATGTGCAGGTCAGCCGGGTCGATCTGGACGGGCGCCGGATCGATTTCAGGCTCGTCAACCCGGACGCCGACGGCACCCGATCGGTGCGCGAAAAAACCGCCGACCCGGGCACGGCGCGCAAGGGCAAGCAGGCGCGCGATGCCGCATCGGCTGAGGCACAATATGCTCCCAAGCGCACGCGCAGCAAGGCGGTGCGCGAGGTGCCCCGAGCGGCGCCTGCGCCAGCGGCGCCGGCATCCCGGGGCACGGGCAAAACAAAAAAGGGCAAACGATGAAAATCAGGCCTCCGGGTCTGCCTCTGGGCCTTTCAGGGCTGCGCTAACCATGTCCGCTTTGCTTTTTTTGCTCGACACGCTGTTCTTTTTCCTGGTCGCGGCGGCCTTGCTGCGGGCCTGGATGAACACCCGGCGCATGCGCATGGTGCAGCAGCCGGGGCCGTTCGTGATGGCGCTCACCAACTGGATCGTGCAGCCGCTGCGCAAGTCCTTGCCGCAGGTCTGGGTGCAGGCGCGCTTCGACGTCGCCAGTTTCATCGCCGCGGTGTTGCTGGCGCTGGCCTATGCGGCGGCGTGGCACGCCCTGCTCGGTGCTGGCTTGCTCGGGCCGCAGGGCGTGGGGCAGGCAGGGCAGCTCTTTAGCATCCCCTGGGTGGCGCTCAACTTCATGCTGCGCACCGTGTTGCAGGGCCTGATGGTGCTGGCGCTGGTCTATGTGGTGCTGTCGTGGGTGCAGCCGCAGGCGCCGATTCAGTACACGCTGGGGCAGCTGCTGCAGCCCCTGCTGGCACCCATCCGGCGCGTGCTGCCCACGGTGGGCGGGGTCGATTTGTCGGTGCTGCTGCTGATCGTGCTACTGCAAGTGGCCCTGATCTTGATCGGTTGAAGGCTTAAAGGCTTAAAGGCTGGTGACGATGTCGCTGGCACACAGCAGCGGTCGCTCGGCCGGCCAGCGGTCGGCGCAGCGGCCGTGGCGGTGTACGGCAGTGGCGCTGGCCTGCACCGCGCCGGCCAAGCCAGGTGCGGCGCTGGCCAGCAGGGCCCCGATCAGGCCCGCCAGCACGTCGCCGGTGCCGGCGCTGGCCAGCAGCGCGTTGCCGCTGCCGTTGAGGCGTGGGACCATGCCCGGCGCGGCCACCACGCTGCCCGATCCCTTGAGCACCACCACGCAGCGCGTGCGCTCGGCCAGTTGCTGCGCGGCGCCCAAGCGGTCTGCTTGCACCTGGGCGCTGCTGCACCCCAGCAGGCGCGCGGCTTCCAGCGGGTGCGGCGTGAGCACCGTCTGCCTGCCCCGATCCAGCCGCGCCGCGAGCTGGGCCTGCAGCGCCGGGTCGGCGGCGATGGCGTTGAGGGCGTCGGCGTCGAGCACCAGGCGCGGGCTGCTCGCCAGCAAGGGCGCGACCAAGGCCACCACGGCGCTGCCGCCACCGCAGCCGCACACCGTGACCGCCTCTTGCAACAGCAGCGGGTCGTGCAGCAGGGCGGCGGCCGGGCGCAGCATCAGCTCGGGTTGCAGTGGGTCGAAGGGCGGTGGCGCGGCCGTTGGGGTCGCTGCCGCTGTTTCTGGGTGGGAAGCACTGGGCGCGCAAGCGGTGGCCGCGGCTGCGTCGGGCGCTGCCGCCGGCCCCAGCAGGCCCAGATAGACCCGGCCAGCGCCGGCGCGCAAGGCCGCGCGTGCGGCCAGCACGGCAGCGCCGGTCATGCCGGTGCCGTGCGCGCCGGGTTGCTGGCCGCCGATCACCACCACGCTGCCGTGCGTGCCCTTGTGTGGGCTGTGCAGGCGCTGGCGGGCGGCCGTGGGGGTGGTAGCGCAGAGGGGCGCGGCCCAGCCCGTGTGCTGGGCCTGCACTTGCTCGGCGCCGCTGCACCCATGCAGCCAAGCGCTCGGCGCTGGCGCTTGCAGGCCCAAGGCGCTCCAACCCAGGTCGTCGAACCAAATCTGGCCGCTGGCCTCGCGGCCGTGGTGCGTAAACAGGCCGGGCTTGAGGGTGAGCAGGCTCAGGGTGTGGCGCAGTGGGCTGGCGCTGGGCGCGGCTTGGGCGTGCCAGTTGCCGCTGTCGGCGCACAGCCCGCTGGGCAGATCGACGCACAGCAGCGGGCAGGGCAGGTGTTGCAGGCGCTCGATGCAGGCGTTGGCCGCCGCGCCGCGCACGGCCTGTGCCAGCCCGATGCCAAACACGGCGTCGATGGCCAGATCGGGGGCATCAGGCGGCTGCTCGGCCCAGCGCAGGCCGGCTTGTTGCGCCAGCGCCAGCGCGTGGCGGGCGTCGTCGGGCAGGCGGCTGGCATCGCCCAGCCAGGTGACGTAAACCTCGCCCCCCAGCGCTTGCAAACGTTGCTGCCAAGCCAGCGCGGCCAGCAGGCCGTCGCCGCCGTTGTTGCCGCCGCCGCAAACCACCCACACCCGGCGCGCGTGCGGGGCCAGCGCCGCGCTCAAGCGAAACACGGCCGCGCCGGCGCGCTCCATCAGGGTGTGAGCAGGCAGTTGCTGCCGGGCCAGTTCTTGCTTGGCCAGTTGTTCGATGGCGCGGCTGGCGTGGCTGCCGTATAGCGGCAGCGCAGCGGGCAAATCGGGCAGGGGCAGGCGGTAGGGCAGGCGGTGAGGGGGTGGCTGGAGGTGCATGGGTGGGCGATCGCAGATCGGTCGTGCTAGAATGCCGGAGTTTTGTGGTTGCTATGGCTCAGTGCGCTGCGGTGCGCGGGGCTGGCGTGGCAGCAAAATCAACAATCCAATCGAAACCCAATCGAAACCAAATCGCAAACAGGCCCAATCGGGTGTTGCGTCCATTTTTGCACAGGCCAAAGGCTGGTGCGCGGTGGCCGCAATGCGGGCCCAGTTTAAGACCCAACCTGAAGGAAACGCAATCATGACCATTTCCATGCGCGAAATGCTGGAAGCCGGTGTCCACTTTGGCCACCAAACCCGCTTCTGGAACCCCAAGATGGCCCCCTACATCTTTGGCCATCGCAACAAGATTCACATCGTCAACCTCGACAAAACCCTGCCGCTGTTCGAGGAGGCGGCCAAGTTTGTGCGCCAAGTCAGCGCCCGCGGCGGCAGCGTGCTGATGGTGGGCACCAAGCGCCAAGCGCGCGACATCGTGGCGCTCGAGGCGCAGCGCGCTGGCGTGCCCTACGTCGAGCAACGCTGGCTCGGCGGCATGCTGACCAACTTCAAGACCGTCAAAACCTCGATCAAGCGCCTCAAAGAAATGCTGGCGCAAAAAGAGGCCGGGCTCGACCACCTGTCGAAAAAAGAGCAGCTCACCTTTAACCGCCAGATCGAGAAGCTGCAAAACGACATCGGCGGCATCCAAGACATGAACACGCTGCCCGAAGCGATTTTTGTCATCGACGTGGGCTACCACAAGATCGCCGTGGCCGAGGCGCAAAAGCTGGGCATCCCGCTGATCGCCGTGGTGGACACCAACCACTCCCCAATCGGCATCGACTACGTTATCCCCGGCAACGACGACTCGGCCAAGGCCGTGGCCCTGTATGCGCGCGGCATTGCCGACGCGATCATCGAAGGCCGGGCCAACGCCGTCAGCAACGTGGTGCAAGCGGTGCAGTCGAACACCGAAGACGAGTTCGTCGAGGTGCAAGGCGAGGCCTGATCCACTGGTGCCAGCCACCAAAGGGGCGGCTGCGCCCCTTTTTTGTAAGCATTTTTTCACACTGACAGAGCAAGCTCGGGCCTTTTAAGCCCGCAACGGAGTACACACAATGGCTGCAATCACCGCAAGCATGGTCGCCCAACTGCGCGCCAAGACCGACGCGCCGATGATGGAGTGCAAAAAAGCTCTCACCGAAGCCGATGGCAATATGGACAAGGCCGAAGAGCTGCTGCGCGTCAAGCTCGGCAGCAAGGCCGGCAAGGCCGCCAGCCGCGTCACCGCCGAAGGCGTGGTGGTCGCCAGCCTCGGGGGCCACACCGGCGCCTTGCTCGAAGTCAACTGCGAGACCGATTTCGTCTCCAAAAACGAGCTGTTCCTGAACTTTTGCAACCAAGTCGCCAACCTGATCGCGCGGCACAACCCGGCCGACGTGGCTGCGGTGGGCGCGTTGCCCCTGAGCCTCGAGGGCTTTGGCCCCACGGTCGAAGACGTGCGCAAGGGCCTGATCGGCAAGATCGGTGAGAACATCGCGCTGCGCCGCTTCAAGCGCTACGCCGGCGGCGGCCAGTTGGCGGCCTACCTGCACGGCGTGCGCATCGGGGTGATGGTGGAGTTCGAGGGCGACGCCACCGCCGCCAAAGACGCCGCCATGCACATCGCCGCCATGAAGCCGGTGGCGCTCACCGCCGCCGAGGTGCCCGCCGAGCTGATCGAGAAAGAGCGCGCCGTGGCCGCAGGCAAGGCCGAAGAAGACCGCAAGGTCGCCGAAGCCGCCGGCAAGCCGGTGCAAGCGGCCGAAATCGTGGCCAAGCGCATCGAGGGAGGGGTGCAGAAGTTCCTCAAAGAGGTCTCGCTCTTCAACCAGCCCTTCGTGAAAAACGACAAGCAGACGGTGGAGCAGATGCTCAAGGCCGCGGGCACCACGGTCAAGGGCTTTACGCTGTACGTGGTCGGCGAAGGCATCGAGAAAAAGCAAGACGACTTCGCCGCCGAAGTGGCGGCGCAGGTGGCGGCCGCCCAAGCGGGGGCCTGATTCCAAGCCAGCAGCGGCCGCATGCTGGTGCAGCTGTGGCCGTGGGGCCACGGCGGCCATAACCGCAGCAGCCGCAGCACATATTTCAACGGCCAGCTCTGCAAAGGGTTGGCCGTTGTTGCGCCGCAAGCCCTAAAATCGCTCGACTTCATCATTCAGACTGTCATATGCCCGCCCACCAGCGCATCCTGCTCAAGCTCTCCGGCGAAGCCCTGATGGGCGACGACTCCTTTGGCATCAACCCCGCCACCATCGGGCGCATCGTCGAGGAAATCGCCGAGGTGGTGCGGCTCGGGGTGCAGGTGGCGGTGGTGATCGGTGGCGGCAACATCTTTCGCGGTGTGGCGGGCGGCGCGGTCGGCATGGAGCGCGCCACCGCCGACTACATGGGCATGCTGGCCACCGTCATGAACGCGCTGGCGCTGGGCGATGCCTTGGGTCGCAGCGGGCTCAAGGCGCGAGTGATGTCGGCCATCAACATCGACCAGGTGGTGGAGCCCTACGTACGGCCCAAGGCCTTGCAGTACCTAGAAGAGGGCAAGGTGGTGGTGTTTGCCGCCGGCACCGGCAACCCGTTTTTCACCACCGACACCGCCGCCGCGCTGCGCGGGGCCGAGATCGGGGCCGAAATCGTCCTCAAGGCGACCAAGGTCGATGGCGTCTACAGCGCCGACCCCAAAAAAGACCCGCACGCGGTGCGCTACCAGTCCATCAGTTTCGACGAAGCCATGGCGCGCCAGTTGCAGGTCATGGACGCCACCGCTTTTGCCCTGTGCCGCGACCAAAACCTGCCGGTGCGCGTGTTCAGCATTTTCAAGCCGGGCGCGTTGCGTCGGGTGGTTCAAGGTGAGGATGAAGGCACGCTGGTGCACGTCTGAGCGTCCTTCGAATCCCGCCCCAAGCCTCTGAGTCGGTGTATGCTACGCGGTTAGCCCCCAGCGGCGCTACACACCAGCCTATCGAGTAGCCAAGCGAGTCACGACCATGCAGATTTCCGACATCAAGAAAAACGCCGACCTCAAAATGCACGCCTCGATCGAGGCGCTCAAGGGCAGCTTGGGCAAGGTGCGCACCGGGCGCGCCAACCCGGCGCTGCTCGACACCGTGCACGTGGATTACTACGGCGCCATGCTGCCGCTGTCGCAGGTGGCCAACCTGAGCCTGCTCGACTCGCGCACCATCGGCGTGGCGCCGTGGGAAAAGGGCATGGGGGCGAAGATCGAGAAAGCCATCCGCGAATCCGACCTCGGGCTCAACCCGGCCTCGCAGGGCGACCTGATCCGGGTGCCGATCCCGGCCATGACCGAGGAGCGGCGCAAAGAGCTCACCAAGGTTGTCAAAGGCGAGGGCGAGCACGCCAAGGTGGCTATTCGCAACCTGCGCCGCGACGCCAACGAGCAGCTCAAGAAACTGGTCAAAGACAAGCTGGCCTCCGAAGATGACGACCGCCGCGCCCAAGACGAAGTGCAAAAACTCACCGACCGAATGATCGCCGAGGTGGACAAGATCGTGGCCGCCAAAGAACAAGAGCTGATGGCTTTTTGAGGCTGCGCGCTCCCATGCCCCCTATCGAGCGCCGCGCGGGCGCACCGCGCCATTTGGCCGTTGTCATGGACGGCAACGGCCGCTGGGCCAAACAACGCTATCTGCCGCGCTTGGCCGGCCACCGGCAGGGCCTGGAAAAACTGCGCGAGCTGGTGCGCTGGTGCCACCATGACGGCGTGCAGGCGCTCACGGTGTTTGCTTTTTCGTCCGAAAACTGGAGCCGGCCGGCCGACGAGGTGAGCGGCCTGATGGGGCTGCTGGCGCGGGCGCTGGAGCGCGAAGTGGGCGAGCTCGACCGCGCTGGGGTGCGGTTGCATTTTCCCGGCGATCGCCTGGCCTTGAGCGGCGAGCTGCAGCAGCAGCTGGCGCAGGCCGAGCAGAGCACGGCCGCCAACCAAGGCCTGGTGCTCAACGTCTGCTTCAGCTACGGCGGCCGCTGGGACGTGGTGCAGGCGGCGCAGCAGCTGGCCGCACGCGGCGAGCCCATCACCGAAGCGTCGCTGTCGGGGGCGCTGGCGCTGGCGCACGTGCCGCCACCCGACCTCATCATCCGCACCGGCGGTGAGCAGCGCCTGAGCAACTTCCTGCTCTGGCAGGCGGCCTACAGCGAGCTCTATTTCTCCGCGGCCCTTTGGCCAGCCTTTGACCGCGCCGAGTTTGATGCTGCGCTGGCCGCTTACGCGCAGCGCGAGCGGCGTTTCGGGCGGGTCTCGGAGCAGCTCAGCGACGCCCCTGCGGAACCGGTGCAGCCCTTGCGGGCTGTCGCCTGATTGCCGCCCATGTTGTGGCAGCGGGTGCTTACAGCGTTGGGGCTTCTGGGGCTGTTGCTGGCTTCGCTCTGGCACTCCGCCGATTGGCCCTTCGGCTTGCTGATCTTGGTGTTGGTGTGTGTGGCCGCTTGGGAGTGGGCGCGCCTGTGCGCTTGCTCGCCCGCTGTGGCCGTGGCGGCTGCAGTCGGGCTGGGGCTGGCCCTGTTGGGTTTGTGGGCCTTGGTGGGCGTGGGTTACGACGGCAGCTGGTTCTGGCCGCTGGCCACCGTGGCGTGTTTGTTGCTGCTGCCCCTGCTGTTGCACCGGGGCGTGCAGGGCTGGCATGGGCTGGCCAACGGGCCGCGCGTGGCACTGGGTTTGCTGTTGCTGGGGCAGGCGTGGTGGGCCTTGTTGCACGCCAAGACCATCGGTCTGGGTATGTTGCTGAGCATTTTTATGTTGGTCTGGGTGGCCGACATCGCCGCCTATTTTGGTGGCAAACGCTTTGGGCGGCGCAAGCTCGCCCCCTCCATCAGCCCTGGCAAAACCTGGGAAGGGGTGTGGAGTGCTGCGTTGGCGCTGCTGTTGTTCGGTGTGCTGTGGCTGCAGTGGTGGCCCGCCCACTGGGGGCCCAGTTTGTACACCCACCTGTGGCAGCTCGGGCCCTTGCCGGCCTTGGCTTTGCTGCTGCTGCTGCTGGCCTTGAGCGTGATGGGCGATTTGCTCGAATCCCTGGTCAAGCGCAATGCTGGGCGCAAAGACTCGAGCCGCATCCTGCCCGGCCACGGCGGGCTGCTGGACCGCTTCGATGCGCTGTTGCCGGTGTTGCCGCTGGCGCTCTGGATCGTGACCGCCTAGGCACGCCCGCTCCCTTTTTGCGCCTTTGCCCCCCAACCATGCAGACGCTGACCGTGCTTGGATCGACCGGATCGATCGGAACCCAGACGCTGGACGTGGTGGCGCGCCATCCGCAGCGCTATCGCATTTATGCGCTCACGGCCCAAGAGCGGGTGCAAGAATTGGCGCAGCAGTGCCAGCAGTTTGTGCCGCGCTATGCCGTGATTGCGCCCGAACACGCGCCTGCTCTGCGCTGGGCGCTGCAGGCGCGCGGGCTGACGCAGATCGAGGTGCTCAGTGGGCCACAGGCGCTGTGCGAGGTGGCGTGCGCGCCCGAGGTCGATACCGTCATGGCGGCCATCGTCGGCGCGGCCGGCTTGGCGCCTTGTGCGGCGGCGGCGCGCAGTGGCAAAAAGCTGCTGCTGGCCAACAAAGAGGCGCTGGTGCTGGGCGGCGAGTGGTTCATGCAGACGGTGCGCACCGGTGGCGCCACCTTGCTGCCCATCGACAGCGAACACTCGGCGCTGTTCCAGTGCCTGCCCGAGTCGCCCGCCCTGTGGGCGCAGCGGGTGGAAAAAATCGTGCTCACGGCCTCGGGCGGGCCGTTTCGCCAGCGCGACCCGGCCAGCCTAGCCAGCGTCACGCCCGAGCAGGCGTGCGCGCACCCCAATTGGGTCATGGGGCGCAAAATCTCGGTCGATTCCGCCACCATGATGAACAAGGCGCTCGAAGTGATCGAGGCCCACCACCTGTTCGGCGTGGCACCCGATTGCATCGAGGTGGTGATCCACCCGCAAAGCGTGATCCATTCGATGGTGCAGATGCGCGACCGCTCGGTGCTGGCGCAGCTGGGCACACCCGATATGCGGGTGCCGATCGCCTACGGCCTGAGCTGGCCCGAGCGCATCGAATCGGGGGCCGAGGCGCTGGACTTTGCCCGCTTGGGCGCGCTGACCTTCGAGCCGCCCACGCGCGAGCGCTTTCCGGCTTTGTTTTTGGCTTGGGAGGCCTTGGCCGGCCCGCGCGGCAGCACCGGGGTGCTCAACGCCGCCAACGAGGTGGCGGTGCAGGCCTTTTTGGAGCGCCGCCTGCGCTTTGACCGCATCCACGCCGTGAACGCGGGAACGCTGCAGGCCTGGACGCCCTCCAACGCCGATGGAATCGACGACCTGCTGGCGCTCGACGCCCACGCGCGCGCCTTGGCGCGGGCGCAGTTGCAGCGCTGGCAAGATTGAGCCAGCGCAGCCCACCACCCCGCCCATCCGTCCTGCCACGCTCTTGAATCATTTGAACACGCCCAGCGCCGCCCCATGCTGACCCTTCTCGCCTTCTTGGTGGCCATCGGGCTGCTGGTGGCGGTGCACGAGTACGGGCACTACCGCGTCGCCGTGGCGTGCGGGGTCAAGGTGCTGCGCTTTTCGGTCGGTTTTGGCAAGCCGCTGTGGAGCTGGCGCTCAAAGCGCAGCGGCACCGAATACGTGCTGGGCGCGCTGCCGCTGGGGGGCTACGTGCGCATGCTCGACGAGCGCGAAGCGGCCGTGCCCGCCGCCGAGCGCCACCTGGCTTTCAACACCCAGAGCCTGCGCGTGCGCACGGCCATCGTCGCCGCCGGACCCGCGGCCAACCTGCTGCTGGCGGTGCTGCTGTACGCGCTGGTGGCGTGGATGGGGGTGCCGCAGCCGCAGCCGGTGCTCTCCACGCCCGCGCCGGCCTCGCTGGCCGAGCGCGCCGGGGTGCGCGGTGGCGAGTGGGTGGTGGCGCTGGCGCGGGTGGGAGACGCGCCCCAGCCGGTCGAATCCTTTGGCGATCTGCGCTGGCAGCTCACGCGCGCTGCCTTGGCGCAGCAAGACCTGAAGCTGTGGCTGGCCAGCGGCCCCGGCGAGCCGGGGCGCGAGGTGCGGCTCGAGCTGTCGCAGGTCGATGTGCGCCACGCCGACGCCACGCTCATGCGCCAGATTGGCATCGAGGCGCCGTGGTCGGCGCCGCTGCTGGGCCAGCTCACGGCCGAAGGCGCCGCCGTCGCCGCTGGCCTGCAGCCCGGCGACCGGGTGCTGCGCGTCGATGGCCAGCCGGTGCGCGACGCCGCGCAACTGCGCCAGCTCATCCGTTTGTCGGCCGCCGACGGCCAGCCGCGTACCCAGCGCTGGCACATCGAGCGCGCCGGCCGCGTGCTGGAGCTCGAGGTGACCCCGCGCCCCGAGCAGATCGAGCGCGTCTGGGTGGGGCGCATCGGGGGCTTCGTGGGGGCAACGCCAGACATGGCCGAGCGCTCCGCAGGGCCGCTGGAGGGGCTGTGGCAGGGGGCGGTGCGCACCTGGGAGGTTTCGCACCTGACGCTGCAAATGATCGGCAAGATGCTCAGCGGTCAGGCCTCGTTGCAAAATCTGAGCGGCCCGATCACCATCGCCGACTACGCCGGCCAGTCGGCGGCGCTGGGGCTCACCAGCTTCCTGTTGTTTCTGGCGCTGATCAGCGTCAGCCTCGGGGTGCTCAATCTGCTGCCGCTGCCGGTG
Organism: Serpentinimonas sp. SSL01; assembly: GCF_056323735.1. Taxonomy (NCBI): domain Bacteria; kingdom Pseudomonadati; phylum Pseudomonadota; class Betaproteobacteria; order Burkholderiales; family Comamonadaceae; genus Serpentinimonas; species Serpentinimonas sp. SSL01. Next base: position 1,398,373 of record NZ_CM150487.1, on the reverse strand, counting down.
CTCGACGGCGGCCACCTGATGTATTATCTGTGGGAGGCCGTGACCGGGCGCCCAGTGTCCGACGCTTGGATGGAGGGTTTGCAGCGCATCGGCATCGTGCTGTTGCTGGGCCTGATGTCGCTGGCCATTTTCAATGATATTGCCCGCTTGCTGGGCTGAGAACGCATTTTTCATGAACTACAAGCAACCGCGCTTGCGCCGCCTCGCCTTGGGCGCACTGGTTTCCCTGTCGCTGGCACTGCCGGCTTGGGCCACCACCCCCTTCACGCTGCGCGACATCCGGGTCGAGGGCCTGCAGCGCGTCGAGCCCGGCACGGTATTTGGCTCGCTGCCCTTCAGGGTGGGCGACGCCTTCACCGAAGACCAAGGCAGCGCCGCCATCCGCGCCCTGTTCGGGCTCGGGCTGTTTTCCGACGTGCGCCTGCAAGTCGAGGGCGATGTGCTGGTGGTGATCGTCGAAGAGCGCCCGACCGTGGCCGAGATCAGCTTCAGCGGCGTGCGCGAGTTCGACAACGACGTGTTGCGCCGCGCCCTGCGCGATGTGGGGCTGGTCGAAGGCCGACCCTTCGACCGCGCCTTGGCCGACCGCGCCGAGCAGGAGCTCAAACGCCAGTACCTGACGCGCAGCATGTACGCCGCCACCGTCACCGCCACCGTCACGCCACTGGAGCGCAACCGCATCAACCTCAATTTTCACGTGGTCGAAGGCGGCATCACGCGCATCACCGAGTTGCGCATCGTGGGCAACCAGGCCTTCAGCGACGCCGCCCTGCTGCGCCTGTTCACGCTTGACACCGGCAACTGGTTGAGCTGGTACACGCGCTCCGACCGCTACTCGCGCGAGCGCCTCAACGCCGACCTCGAAACCCTGCGCTCGCACTACCTCACGCGCGGCTTCCTCGAGTTCACGATCGACTCGACCCAAGTCGCGATCTCGCCCGACAAGGGCGAAATGGCGATCACCATCAACATCACCGAGGGCCAGCGCTTCGTGGTCTCTGGGGTGCGGCTGGAGGGCGAATACCTCGGCCGCGAAGAGGAGTTCAAGTCCCTCATCCGCATCCGCCCCGGCCAAGCCTACAACGCCGAAGATGTAGCCGAGACCGTGCGCGCCTTTGGCGAGCATTTCGGGCGCTTCGGCTTTGCCTTTGCGCGCGTCGAGGCGGTGCCCGAAATCGACCGGCTAAACGCCCAAGTGGCGTTCGTGCTGCGCGCCGAGCCCTCGCGCCGCGCCTTCGTGCGCCGCATCGAGATCGAAGGCAATGAACGCACCCGCGACGAGGTCATCCGGCGCGAGTTCCGCCAGCTCGAATCGGCTTGGTATGACGGCGACCGCATCCGCCTGTCGCGCGACCGCGTCGATCGACTGGGTTTCTTCACCCAGGTCACGGTTGATACGCGCGAGGTGCCGGGGGCGCCCGATCAGGTCGATCTGGTGGTGGCGGTCGAGGAGCGGGCCACCGGCAGCCTGTCGATCGGCGCCGGCTTCTCGCAGGCCGAGCGGCTCTCGCTCACCGCCGGCATCCGCCAAGAAAACGTGTTTGGCACCGGGCATTCGCTCAGCTTCAACCTGAACACCAGCGACTTCAACCGCCAGCTGCTGCTCAGCACCGTCAACCCGTACTTCACGCCCGACGGCGTCTCGCGCGCCTTCGATCTGTACTACCGCACCAGCCGCCCGCTGTCGGAGCAAGAGGGCGACTATCGGCTGGTCACGGCCGGCACCAGCGTGCGTTTTGGTGTCCCCTTCACCGAGACCGACACCGTGTTCTTTGGCTTAGGGGTGGAGCAGACCCGAATCGAGCCCGGCGCCGGCCTGCCAGTGGCGTTTCGCCAGTTCATTAACGCTTTTGGCGATTCGGCCATTTCGGTGCCGCTCACCGTGGGTTGGGCGCGCGACAGCCGCGACAGCGCCTTGGTGCCGACCTCGGGCCGTCTGATGCGCTTCAATGGCGAGCTCGGCATCGCCGGCGACACCCGTTACGTGCGCGCCAGCGGCCAGTTCCAGCAGTTTATTCCGCTCAATCCGCAGTGGACGTTGGCCTTCAACGCCGAAGCCGGCTGGGGTCGCGGCTTGGGCGATCGGCCGTTTCCGGTGTTCAAGAACTTTTTTGGCGGCGGTCTGGGTTCGGTGCGCGGCTTCCAGCAGGGCACCTTGGGTGGCACCAGCGAGATCGAGGGGCAGCCCGGCACCTTGTCGTACATCGGCGGCTCGCGCATGGCGGTGCTCAACACCGAGCTCATTGCCCCCTTCCCCGGCGCCGGCAACGACCGCACGCTGCGCATGTTTGGCTTCATCGACATCGGCAACGTCTCGGACGATTTCGGTGGGCGCTCGCGCTTCAGCGATTTTCGCGCTTCGGCCGGAATCGGCATCAGCTGGCTCTCGCCGGTCGGGCCGCTTAGAATCGCCTATGCCCAGCCGTTGCGCGAGTTCGCCAACGACAAACCACAAAGCATTCAATTCCAGATTGGTACCACGTTCTGATGAAATCCTTCTCTAGCCACCTGTTGCGCACCTTCTTTACCGCCTTGCTGCTGGCCACGGCCGCTTTCGCCGTCACGGCCCAAGACTTCAAAATCGGCTTTGTGAACACGGATCGCGTGCTGCGCGACTCGGCCGCTGCCCGGGCGGCGCAAACCAAGCTGCAGCAAGAGTTTTCGCGCCGCGAACGCGAGGTGCAGACGCTGGGCACCCAGTTGCGCACGGCCTCCGAGGCCCTGGAGCGCGAAGCGCCCACGCTGTCCGAGGCCCAGCGCGTCACGCGCCAGCGCCAGCTGGTCGAGATGGAGCGTGATTTCCAGCGCCGCCGCCAGGCTTTCCAAGAAGACCTGAACCTGCGCCGCAACGAAGAGCTGCAGCAGGTGATCGAGCGCGCCAACCGCGTCATCCGCCAGATCGCCGAGGCCGAGCGCTTCGACCTCATCATCCAAGAGGCGGTCTATATCCACCCGCGCCACGACATCACCGACAAGGTGATCGCTGGCCTGAACAGCGCCCCAGCCGCAGCCCCGGCCGCTGCCCCCGCCCGCTAAAGGCGCGGTCGCCCGGCACCGGCACCTGATGCTTCGGCTCTGCGACATCCACGCCGCCTTGGGCGGCGTTTTGCATGGCGATGGCACGCGCGCGATCGCTGGCTTGGCCTCGCTCGAAAGCGCCGGGCCCGATCGGCTCGCCTTTGTGGGGCAGGCGCGCCACGCGGCGGCGATCGAGAGCACGCAGGCCGCAGCGCTGATCGTGCCGCCCGAGCTGGTGCCGCGCGCCAGCGCCCGCGGGCCCTGCATCGAGACGCCGCAGCCCTACCCCTACTTTGCCCGCCTGACGCAGTGGTGGCGCTCGCGCCAGCTGGCGGCGCAGCGCGCTGCCGCCGACCCCGCCGAGCCCGCCATCCACCCCAGCGCTTGGGTGCACCCCAGCGCCGAACTGGCTGCCGGGGTGCGCCTAGGGGCCTTTGCGGTGGTCGAGGCCGGGGCGCAGATCGGCGCCGGCAGCGAGATCGGGGCCCAATGCGTGATCGGCGCGCGGGCGCGCATCGGCGCCCAGGCGCGACTGGCGGCGCAGGTGGTGATCGGCCACGATTGCACGCTGGGTGCGCGCTGCATCGTGCACAGCGGGGCGGTGATCGGGGCCGACGGCTTTGGCTTTGCCGCTCACGAAGAGCGCTGGCTCAAGATCGAGCAACTGGGCGCGGTGCGCATTGGCGACGAGGTCGAAATCGGGGCCAACACCTGCATCGACCGCGGCACACTCGACGACACCGTGCTCGAAGACGGCGTCAAGCTCGACAACCTGATCCAGATCGGCCACAACGTGCGCATCGGCGCGCACACCGCCATGGCCGGCTGCGTGGGGGTGGCGGGCAGCGCCCAGATCGGCGCGCACTGCACCTTCGGCGGCGGTGCCGGGGTGCTCGGGCATCTGCGCATCGTCGATCACGTGCACATCACCGCCGCCACCTTGGTCTCGCGCTCGATCCTCAAGCCGGGCCAGTACAGCGGCGCGTTCCCGATCGACGACAATGCGAATTGGGAAAAAAACGCTGCCACGCTGCGCCAGTTGTACGCGCTGCGGCAACGCATCAAAGTCCTTGAAAAAAAATCCTGATGGACATCCACCAAATTCTGAAAAAACTGCCGCACCGCTACCCATTTTTGCTGGTGGACCGGGTGCTGGAAATCGAAAAGGGCCGCTCCATCCGCGCGCTCAAAAACGTGAGCGTGAACGAGCCGCAGTTCACCGGGCATTTTCCGCACCGGCCGGTGTTTCCGGGGGTGCTGATGCTCGAGGCGCTGGCGCAAACGGCGGCGCTGCTGACCTTCGACACCCTGGGGCTGGAGCTGGACGAAAACTCAGTCTATTACTTCGCCGGTGTCGATGGCGCGCGCTTCAAGCGCCCGGTGGAGCCGGGCGACCAGTTGCTCATGCACGTCACGCTCGAGCGCTCCAAGGCCGGCATTTTCAAGTTCAAGGGCGTGGCCCGGGTGGGCGACGAGGTGGCTTGCGAGGCCGAACTGATGTGCACCATGCGCCGCATCGCCAGCGAAGGCGCCGCATGAGTTTGATCCACCCCACCGCGCTCATCGACCCGGCGGCGCAGCTGCACCCCACGGTGCAAGTCGGAGCCTACAGCCTCATCGGCCCGCACGTGCAGATCGGGGAGGGCAGCGCCATCGGCAGCCACTGCGTGCTCGAGGGCCACACGCGCATCGGCGCGCACAACACCATCCACAGCTACGCCGCCTTGGGTGGGGCGCCGCAGGACAAAAAATACGCCGGTGAGCCGACCCGGCTCGAAATCGGCGACCGCAACGTGATCCGCGAGTTTTGCACCCTGCACCGCGGCACCGCCAACGGCCGCGGCGTGACCCGCGTGGGTGACGACAACATGCTCATGGCCTACGTGCACCTGGCGCACGACTGCCAAGTGGGCAGCCACACGGTGTTTGCCAACAACGCCCAGCTCGCCGGCCACGTGCAGGTGGGCGACTGGGTGATTTTGGGCGGCTTTACCGTGGTGCGCCAGTTTTTGCGCCTAGGCGCGCACAGCTTCACGGCCATGTGCGCGCTGCTGTTTGCCGACTTGCCGCCGTTCGTGGTCTGCCAAGGGCAGCCGGCGGTGGCACGCAACGTCAACGCCGAAGGGCTGCGCCGGCGCGGCTTCAGCCCGGCGCGCATCGCCGCCGTGCGCGCCATGTACAAGGCGCTGTACCGCGAAAACCTGACGCTGCAGGCAGCGCAGCCGCGCATCGCCGCCTTGCTCGCGCAGCACCCCGAGGCCGCCTCAGATGTGGCGCTGATGAGCGATTTTCTGGCCGGTGTCGGCAAGCCCGGCATCGTGCGCCGGCGCGCGCGCAGCGAAGCGGCCGAGGGCGCTGTGGGGGAGGGCGCATGAAGCCGCTGCGCTGTGCCGTGATCGGGGTTGGGTACTTGGGCAAGTTTCACGCCCAGAAATACGCCCAGCTGCCCGGCTGCGAGTTGGTCGCGGTGGCCGACAGCCGCCTCGACGTGGCCCAGGCCGTGGCCCAGCCACTGGGCTGCCGCGCCGTGGCCGACTACCACGAACTGCTGGGCCAAGTCGATGCCGTGAGCGTGGTCGTGCCGACGCAGGCGCACCACGCCGTGACGCTCGATTTTCTGCGCGCCGGTGCCCATGTGCTGGTAGAAAAACCCATCGCCGTCACGCTTGAGCAGGCCGACGAGATGATCGCCATAGCCGAGCAGCGCGGCCTGAGGCTGGCGGTTGGGCACCTCGAGCGCTTCAACCCGGTGGCGCTGGCGCTCGAGCCGCTGCTGCAGCGCCCGCGCTTTATCGAGAGCACCCGGCTGGCCCCGTTCAAGCCGCGCGCCACCGACGTGAGCGTGCTGCTGGACCTGATGATCCACGACGTGGACTTGATCTTGTCGCTGGTGGACAGCGAGATCGTGAGCATAGACAGCAGCGGCGCGCGTGTGCTCACCGCCGACATCGACATCGCCAACGCCCGCATCCGCTTTGCCAACGGCTGCGTGGCCAACGTCACCGCCAGCCGCGTGAGCAACAAGAGCGAGCGCAAGATGCGCGTGTTCCAAGACCGCGCCTGCCATTCGCTCGATTTTGGCAGCCGCCAACTGGTGAGCTACCGCGCCACCGACGCCGACCCGCACACCGCCCCCGAAGCGGCGATCGAGCGCCAGCTGCAGACCTTCGGCGAAGCCGACGCGCTGCTAAACGAGATCGCCGATTTCGTGGCCAGCGTGCGCGAGGGGCGCGCGCCCAAGGTCGGTGGCCGCGCCGGACGCCGGGCGCTGGCGGCGGTGCAGCGCATCAGCGCTGCCACCGAGCTCATTGCCTGATTTTTGCCCCCTTTGCCCCTTCTGCCTCCTTTGACGCCTTAGAAAGCCCCGCCATGCGCATCCCGATGGTCGATCTGGCCACCCAGTACCGCGAACTCAAACCCCAGCTCGAACCGGCGCTGCTGGCGGCGCTGGAGGCCACGCAGTTCATCCTCGGCCCCAACGTGCAGGCCTTCGAGGCCGAGGCCGCCGCATACTTGGGCGTCAAACACGCCATCTCTTGCGCCAACGGCACCGACGCGCTGCACCTGGCGCTGCGCGCCCTCGGCTTGGGGCCGGGCGACGAGGTCATCACCACGCCCTTCACCTTCATCGCCACCGCCGAGGCCATCGCCTATGTGGGCGCCAAAGCGGTGTTTGTCGATATCGACCCGCGCAGCTTCAACATCGACGTGGCGCAGGTGGCGCGCGCCATCGGGCCGCGCACCAAGGCGCTGCTGCCGGTGCACCTGTTTGGCCAACCGGCCGACTTGGGTGCGCTGCAGGCGCTGGCGCAGCAGCACGGCCTGCACCTGATCGAAGACTGCGCCCAGTCATTCGGTGCCACGGTGGGTGGGCGCCAGACCGGGGCCATCGGCGACGTGGCGGCGTTCAGCTTTTTCCCCAGCAAAAACCTAGGTTGCTTCGGCGACGGCGGCATGGTCACGACCCAATCCGACGCGCTGGCCGAGACGCTGCGCATGCTGCGCAACCACGGCAGCAAGGTGCGCTACTACCACGACATCATCGGCTACAACAGCCGCCTCGACGAACTGCAGGCGGTGGTGCTGCGCGCCAAGCTGGCGCGCATCGACCACTACAACCAGCAGCGGCGCCGGGTGGCGCAGCGCTACCAGGCCGGTCTGGCGGGCTTGCCGTTGCAGACACCGTTTGAAGACGGCATCGGACGGCACGTCTATCACCAATACACGCTGCTGTGCGAGCAACGCACCCAGGTGCAGCAGGCACTCACCGCAGCCGGTATCGCCAGCGCGATCTACTACCCGGTGCCGCTGCACCAGCAAAAAGTGTTTGCCGCCGAGGCCGCAGGGCAGACCTTTGCAGTCACCGAGTCGGTGGCGCAGCGCTGCCTGTCGCTGCCGATCTACCCCGAGCTCAGCGACGCGGCCATCGACGAAATCTGCGCCGTGATCCGCCAGGCGCTGGTTTGATGTGGGCCCTGCCAGCTCAGCCAGCCCGGCCAGCCTAGGCCCGTCGCCGCCGGGCGCGGGCTTGCGCGTGGCCATGGTGGCGGCCGAACGCTCGGGCGACCAACTGGCCGCCTTGCTGCTGCAGGGCATGCGCCAGCGCTGGAGTGGCTTGCAGGCCAGCGGCATCGGCGGGCCGCTGATGCAGGCGCAGGGCTTTGTGGCGCACCACAGCTGCGACGAGCTCACCGTGCGCGGGCTGGTCGAGGGCCTGTGGGCCTACCGGCGCATCAGCGCCATCCGGCGCCGCTACGCCGCCGACTTGCTGCGCGAGCGCCCCGATCTGTACCTCGGGGTCGATGCCTCCGACTTCAACCTGCCGCTGGAGCGCCAGCTGAACCGCGCTGGCATCCCGGCGATCCAACTGGTCTGCCCCTCGATCTGGGCCTGGCGCCCCGGGCGCGTGCACGCCATCCGGCGCAGCGTGCGCCACGTGCTGTGCCTGTTTCCCTTCGAGCCCGAGCTGCTGGCGCGCCACGGCATCGCCGGCACCTTTGTGGGGCATCCGGTGGCCGACCTGATCGCGCTCGAGCCCGACCAAGCTGGCGCGCGCCAGCGCCTCGGGCTGGATCCCGAGGCCACCGTGGTGGCGCTGCTGCCGGGCAGCCGGGTGGCCGAGATCGCCGCGCTGGCCATGCCTTTTTTGCACGCCGCGCGCCTGATGGCGCAGCAGCGCCCGCAGCTGCGCTTCGTGCTGCCCACGCACGAGGGCCTGCGCCCCACGCTGGAGCAGGCGCTGCGTACCACCGGCATGGAGGCGCGGGTGCAGCTGGTGCTGGGGCAGGCGCACACCGTGCAGGCGGCCTGCGACGTGGCACTGGTGGCCAGCGGCACCGCCACGCTGGAGTGCGCGCTGCACAAGCGCCCGATGGTCATCGCCTACCGCATGCAGTGGCTCTCGTGGTGGGTGGCCAACCAGCAGCGGCGCACGCCCTGGATCGGGTTGCCCAACATTTTGTGCCAGCAAAGCCTGGTGCCCGAGCTGCTGCAGCAGCAGGCGCAGCCCGAGGCGCTGGCGCGCGCCACCTTGGCCTGGCTCGACGACCCGGCAGCGGTGGCGCGCCTGCGCCAGCGCTTTACCGACATGCACCTGCAACTGCGGCAAGACATGCCCGCCCGTGCCAGCCATGCGATCGCGCAAATCCTCCAAGCCTGACGGCTACACCTTGGGCTGGGCCCCGCCGGGCTTGGTGGCCGGCGTCGATGAAGCCGGGCGCGGCCCGCTGGCCGGGCCGGTGCTGGCCGCTGCCGTGATGCTCGACCCGCGCAAACCGATCGCGGGCTTGCGCGACTCCAAAAAGCTCACGCCCAAGCGGCGCGCGCAGCTGTGCGAGCTGATCCACGACCGCGCCCTGTGCTGCTCGGTGGCCCAGGCCAGCGTCGAAGAAATCGAGCGCCTCAACATCTTGCAAGCCACGCTGCTGGCGATGCAGCGCGCCGTGGCCGGCCTGCGGCTGCGCCCTACGCAGGTGCTGGTCGATGGCAACCGCTTGCCCGCCCTCCACCTGCCCGCGCAAGCCGTGGTGCGCGGCGACGACCGGGTGGCGGCGATCGCGGCGGCTTCCATCCTGGCCAAGGTGCAGCGCGACCGCCTGTGCCTCGACTGGCACGCCCAGTACCCCGATTACGGCTTTGACCGCCACAAAGGCTACGGCACTGCGCTGCACCTCGAGGCGCTGCAGCGCCTAGGGCCCACGCCCCTGCACCGGCGCGGTTTTGCCCCGGTGGCGGCGCTGCTGGCCGCAGCCTGTCCCTTATGAACACCGAAACCATCCGCTCGCGCGACAACGCGCTGCTCAAGCAACTGCGCCGCTTGGCCAACGACCCTGCCGCCGGCCGCGAGCTGGGGCTGGTCTGGCTCGAAGGCGAGCACCTGTGCCGCGCCCTGCTGGCCCGCGGCCAGTTGCCCACGGTGCTGCTGCGCGCCGAATCGGCCCCGCACTGGGACACGGCCTGGAGCTTGCCCCCCAGCGTGCGCCGCGTGGCGCTGGCCGACAGCCTGCTGGCCGGCGTCAGCGGCTTGGGCTCGAGCGCGCCGGTCGGTTTTTTGTGGCCGTTGCCCGCCGCCGCGGCGTGCCAGCCCGGGCGGCCCACGGTGCTGCTCGATCGCTTGCAAGATCCGGGCAACGTCGGCTCGATCCTGCGCAGCGCCGCCGCCCTCGGTATTGAGCAGGTGCTGGCGCTCAAGGGCACGGCGGCGCTGTGGGCGCCCAAGGTGCTGCGCGCCGGCATGGGGGCGCATTTTGGCTTGCGCCTGGTCGAAGGCTTGCACCCAGACGATCTGGCGGCACTCGATCTGCCGCTGCTGGCCACCAGCTCGCACCAAGGCCGGTGGCTGCACCAAGCCGCGCTGCCTTGGCCCTGCGCCTGGTTGTTCGGCCACGAAGGGCAGGGCGTGAGCCCAGCGCTGCTGGCCGCTGCCAGCCACACCCTGCGCATCGCCCAGCCCGGCGGCGAGGAATCGCTCAACGTCGCCGCCGCCGCCGCCATTTGTTTGCACGCCAGCGCGGTGCAGCGGCTGGGTTGAACAAGGCCCGGTGATTGCCCCGGTGGCGGTATGCCCCGGTGGCGGTGTGTCAACCGGTGGCGGTGGGTGGGCGGGCTATAATTCCAAGGTTTACCCTAACCCTGCGCACCCCGGTGGCCCCAATGACTCAAAGGCCGCTGCAGCCCCAATCAAAATCGCCTGAGTGCGTGCTGGCGTGGGGCCTTAAGGGTGCGGCCAGAATCCAAGTACCTGGAGAATCCCCCGTGTTTCCCGTCCCCGCCCCCGCCCTGCTCGCGCTTGCCGACGGCACGGTCTTTCGCGGCACCGCCATCGGTGCCACCGGCCAGACCGTCGGCGAAGTGGTGTTCAACACCGCGCTTACCGGCTACCAAGAAATCCTCACCGACCCCAGCTACCGCCAGCAACTGGTCACGCTCACCTACCCGCACATCGGCAACACCGGCGTCAACGAGCAAGACGTGGAGTCCGACGCCATCCACGCCGCCGGCCTGATCATCAAAGACCTGCCGCTGCTGCACTCCAACTTTCGCGCCAGCAGCAGCTTGGGCGAGTACCTGCAGCGCAATGGCACGGTGGCCATCGCCGGCATCGACACCCGCGCCCTCACGCGCCGCCTGCGCACGCATGGGGCACAAAACGGCGCCATCGTCGCCTTGGCAGCGGGCCAGAGCCTGAGCGATGCGGTGGTGGCGCAGGCGCTGGCCGCCGCTCGCAGCGCACCCAGCATGGCTGGGCAAGACCTGGCGCGGGTGGTGAGCACGGTGCAGCCCTACGCGTGGACACAGGCCGAGTGGCAACTGGCGCGCGCCGACGGCAGCCCCGGCTACGGCGAGCTGCAGGCGCCGCGTTTTCACGTCGTGGCCTACGATTTTGGCGTCAAGAAAAACATCCTGCGCATGCTGGCGCAGCGCGGCTGCCGCGTCACCGTGGTGCCGGCCCAAACCCCGGCGGCCCAGGTGCTGGCGCTGCGCCCCGACGGCGTGTTCCTGTCCAACGGCCCCGGCGACCCGCAGCCCTGCGACTATGCCATCGCCGCCGCCGCCGAGCTGATCGAATCCGGCCTGCCCACCTTCGGCATCTGCCTCGGGCACCAGATCATGGCCCTAGCCAGCGGCGCGCGCACCTACAAAATGCCGCACGGCCACCACGGCGCCAACCACCCGGTGCAAGAGCTCGCCAGCGGTCGCGTGGCCATCACCAGCCAGAACCACGGCTTTGCCGTGGAGCGCGAATCGCTGCCGGCGCACCTGCGCGTGACCCACATCAGCCTGTTCGACGGCACCGTGCAGGGGCTGGAGCGCACCGACCGCCCGGCCTTTTGCTTCCAAGGCCACCCCGAGGCCTCGCCGGGCCCGCACGACATCGCCAACCTGTTCGACCGCTTCACGGCGCTCATGGCCGCAAAGAAAGCTCAACATGCCTAAGCGTTCAGACATCCAAAGCATCCTCATCATCGGCGCCGGCCCGATCGTCATCGGCCAAGCCTGCGAGTTCGATTACTCCGGCGTGCAAGCCTGCAAAGCGCTGCGCGAGGAGGGCTACAAGGTCATCTTGATCAACAGCAACCCGGCCACGATCATGACCGACCCGGCCACCGCCGACGTCACCTACATCGAGCCCATCACCTGGCAGACGGTGGCCAAGATCATCGCCAAGGAGCGACAGCTCAACCCCGGCGGTTTTGCGATTTTGCCCACCATGGGCGGCCAGACCGCGCTCAACTGCGCGCTCGACCTCTGGCGCCAAGGCGTGCTGGCGCAGTACGGCGTTGAGCTGATCGGGGCCACGCCCGAGGCCATCGACAAGGCCGAAGACCGGCTCAAGTTCAAAGACGCCATGACCAAGATCGGCTTGGGCTCGGCGCGTTCGGGCATCGCGCACAGCCTGAGCGAGGCCTGGGAGGTGCAAAAACAGGTCGGTTTCCCGACCGTGATCCGGCCCAGCTTCACCCTCGGCGGCAGCGGCGGCGGCATCGCCTACAACCCCGAAGAGTTCGAGACCATCTGCAAGCGCGGGCTGGAAGCCTCGCCCACCCACGAGCTGCTGATCGAAGAGTCGCTGCTGGGCTGGAAAGAGTTCGAGATGGAGGTGGTGCGGGACCGCGCCGACAACTGCATCATCGTCTGCTCGATCGAAAACCTCGACCCCATGGGCGTGCACACCGGCGACTCGATCACCGTGGCGCCGGCGCAGACGCTCACCGACAAAGAGTACCAGCTGATGCGCAACGCCAGCTTGGCGGTGCTGCGCGAGATCGGTGTCGATACCGGCGGCTCCAACGTGCAGTTCGCGCTCAACCCGCGCGACGGGCGCATGGTCGTGATCGAGATGAACCCGCGCGTTTCGCGCTCGTCGGCGCTGGCTTCCAAGGCCACCGGTTTCCCGATCGCCAAGGTGGCGGCCAAGCTGGCGGTGGGCTACACCCTCGACGAGCTCAAAAACGAGATCACCGGCGGCGCCACCCCGGCCTCGTTCGAGCCCAGCATCGACTACGTGGTGACCAAGATCCCGCGCTTTGCCTTCGAAAAATTCCCCGCTGCCGACAGCCGCCTGACGACGCAGATGAAGTCGGTGGGCGAAGTCATGGCCATCGGGCGCACCTTCCAAGAGAGCTTCCAAAAGGCGCTGCGCGGGCTCGAGGTCGGCGTCGATGGCATGAACGAAAAAACCCAAGACCGCGAAACGCTCGAGCGCGAACTCGGCTCCCCGGGCCCGGAGCGCATCTGGTTCGTGGGCGACGCCTTTGCCGCCGGCTGGACGCTGGCCGAGGTGCAGCAGATCACGCGCATCGACCCCTGGTTTCTGGTGCAGATCGAAGACATCGTGCGCATCGAGCTGGGGCTGGATCGGCACACCGCCGAGCACGGCGCGCAGGCGCTGGCGGCCCTGAGCGCCGACACGCTGCGCACGCTCAAGCAAAAAGGCTTTTCCGACCGCCGCTTGGCCAAGCTGCTGCACACCCACGAGCAAGCCGTGCGCGCCCAGCGCCACGCCTTGGGCGTGCGCCCGGTTTATAAGCGCGTCGATACCTGCGCCGCCGAATTCGCCACCGCCACCGCCTACCTGTACTCTAGCTACGAGCAAGAGTGCGAGGCCGAGCCCAGCGAGCGCAAAAAAATCATGGTACTGGGCGGCGGGCCGAACCGCATCGGGCAGGGCATCGAGTTCGATTACTGCTGCGTGCACGCCGCGCTGGCCCTGCGCGAAGACGGCTACGAGACCCTGATGGTCAACTGCAACCCCGAGACCGTCTCGACCGACTACGACACCAGCGACCGGCTCTACTTCGAGCCGCTGACGCTCGAAGACGTGCTCGAAATCGTGGCCAAAGAGCGCCCCGAGGGCGTGATCGTGCAGTTCGGCGGCCAGACGCCGCTAAAGCTCGCGCTCGGGCTCGAGGCCGCCGGCGTGCCGATCATCGGCACCAGCCCAGACATGATCGACGCCGCCGAAGACCGCGAGCGCTTCCAGCAGCTGCTGCACCGCCTCGGGCTGCGCCAGCCACCCAACGCCACCGCGCGCACCGAAGTCGAGGCCATGGACAAAGCCGGCGCGCTGGGCTACCCGCTGGTGGTGCGCCCGAGCTACGTGCTGGGCGGGCGGGCGATGGAGATCGTGCACGAGCCGCGCGACCTCGAGCGCTACATGCGCGAGGCGGTCAAGGTCAGCCACGACTCGCCGGTGCTGCTGGACCGCTTCCTGAGCGACGCCATCGAGTGCGACGTCGATTGCATCCGCGACGCCAGCGGCGCCGTGCTCATCGGCGGCGTGATGGAGCACATCGAGCAAGCCGGCGTGCACTCGGGCGATTCGGCCTGCTCGCTGCCGCCGTACTATCTGAGCGCAGCCACTGTCGATGAAATCAAGCGCCAGACGGCGGCCATGGCCGGCGCCCTCAACGTGGTCGGGCTGATGAACGTGCAGTTCGCGATACAGCAGCTCGACGGCGTCGATGTCATCTACGTGCTCGAAGTCAACCCGCGCGCCTCGCGCACCGTGCCCTTCGTCTCCAAAGCCACCGGCATCCAACTGGCCAAGGTGGCGGCGCGCTGCATGGCCGGCCAGACGCTGGCGCAGCAGGGCATGACGCGCGAAGTGGTGCCGCCGTACTTCAGCGTCAAGGAAGCGGTGTTCCCCTTCGTCAAGTTCCCCGGCGTGGACACCATCCTCGGCCCCGAGATGAAGTCCACCGGCGAGGTCATGGGAGTCGGGCGCAGCTTTGGCGAGGCCTTCGTCAAGTCGCAGCTCGGGGCCGGCACCCAGTTGCCGCGCCCCAGCGACGCCGTGCGCAAGGTGTTTTTGTCGGTCAAGGCCGACGACAAGCCGCGTGCGGTGCAGGTGGCGCGCGAGCTGCACGCGCTCGGCTTTGAGCTCGTGGCCACGCGCGGCAGCGCCGCCGCCCTCAACGCCGCCGGCGTGCCGTGCGCGCAGGTGAACAAAGTCGCCGAAGGCCGGCCCAACATCGTTGACCTGATCAAAAACGGCGACATCGCCATGGTCATCAACACCGTAGAGGAGCGGCGCAACGCCATCGCCGATTCGCGCTACATCCGCACCTCGGCGCTGGCCAACCGCGTCACCACCTTCACCACCATCTCGGGCGCCGAAGCGGCAGTCGAAGGCATCAAGTGCCAAGACTCGCTCGGCGTGGTCTCGGTGCAAGAGTTGCACGCGCTGCTGGCCGGGTTATAATCACAAGGTCTGCCTATTTTGGGCAGGCCATTACACGCCTGTTGCGGCAAGCGGCGGCTTGGGGCCTTGGTGCCTTGAGCTGACCGCACCCTGCGGCAGGACGCACGTTCACCTAGAAAGCCAACATGATCGCTCAATCCGTCAAAGCCGAAGTGATTTCGGCCAACGCCCGTGCACCCCACGACACCGGCAGCCCCGAAGTACAGGTCGCCATCCTCACGGCGCGCATCAACGAACTCACGCCGCACTTCAAAACCCACGCCAAAGACCACCACGGCCGCCGTGGCCTGCTGCGCATGGTCAGCCGTCGGCGCAAGCTGCTCGACTACCTCAAGGGCAAAGACGCCGACCGCTACGTGAGCCTGATCCAAAAGCTCGGCTTGCGCAAATAAGAACCGCACCCAAGCGGCCTTGCCCTTTTTCGTTCATCGTGCAAAACGCCTCGGTCGCCCTGCCGCCGCAGGCGTTTTTTGCGCTTCATTTCCCCTCTAGGCCAGGCGTGCTCATTCAGAGCGAAGCTGTGTCATTCCAAAGCCGTCGCGCGCGCCGCGGCGGCACTGGAATGGCATCGTGTTCTGAAGGCTCGGCCGTCGGCCCACCACCCCCACCACTCTAGGAACACTCATGGGTCTGTTTAATAAAGTCAGCAAAAGCTTCCAATGGGGCCGCCACACCGTGCGCCTCGAAACCGGCGAAATCGCGCGCCAGTCCAGCGGTGCCGTGCTGCTCGACATGGACGGCACCGTGGTGCTGGCCACCGTGGTCGCCAAAACCGACGCCAAGTCGGGCCAAGACTTTTTCCCACTCACCGTCGATTACCTCGAAAAATCCTACGCCGCCGGCAAGATTCCGGGCAGCTTCTTCAAGCGCGAAGGGCGCCCGAGCGAGTTTGAAACCCTCACCAGCCGCCTGATCGACCGCCCGATTCGGCCCCTGTTCCCCGAGGGCTTTTTCAACGAAGTGCAGGTGGTGGTGCACACCCTGTCGCTCAACCCCGAGGTCGATGCCGACATCGCCGCCCTGATCGCCACCAGCGCCGCACTGTCCATCAGCGGCATCCCCTTCAACGGCCCCATCGGCGCCGCGCGGGTGGGCTACGTCAACGGCCAGTACATCCTCAACCCCGGCCAGACCGAGCGCGCCAACAGCCAGCTCGACTTGGTGGTGGCCGGCACCGAAGCGGCGGTGCTGATGGTCGAGAGCGAAGCGCAGCAGTTGTCCGAAGAGGTGCTGCTGGGCGCCGTGGTCTTTGGCCACGAGCAAGGCAACATCGCCATCGCCGCCATCAACGAACTGGTGCGCGAAGCCGGCAAGCCCGAGTGGGACTGGCAGCCGCCGGCGCGCGACGAGGCGCTGATCGCCCGCGTCGAGGCGTTGGGCCGCGAGGCCCTGGTGGCGGCCTACCAGATCCGCAACAAGCAAGCGCGCACCCAAGCCTGCCGCCAAGCCTACGCCGCCGTGCACGCCGGGCTCAAGGCCGAGGGGCTCGCGTGCGACGCGGTCAAGGTCGAAGAGCTGCTGTTCAACATCGAAGCCGGCATCGTGCGCGGGCAGATTTTGGCCGGCGAGCCGCGCATCGACGGCCGCGACACCCGCACCGTGCGCCCGATCGAAATCCGCACCGGCGTGCTGCCGCGCACCCACGGCTCGGCGCTGTTCACGCGCGGCGAAACGCAGGCGCTGGTCATCGCCACCTTGGGCACCGAGCGCGACGCGCAGCGCATCGACGCGCTGGCCGGCGATTTTGAAGACCGCTTCATGCTGCACTACAACATGCCGCCCTTTGCCACCGGCGAGACCGGGCGCGTAGGCAGCCCCAAGCGGCGCGAGATCGGCCACGGCCGCTTGGCCAAGCGCGCGCTGGTCGCCGCGCTGCCACCCAAAGACGAGTTCCCCTACACCGTGCGCGTGGTGAGCGAAATCACCGAGTCCAACGGTTCGTCGTCCATGGCTTCGGTCTGCGGCGGCTGCTTGGCGCTGATGGACGCCGGCGTGCCCATGAAAGCGCACGTGGCCGGCATCGCCATGGGCCTGATCAAAGAGGGCAACCGCTTCGCCGTGCTCACCGACATTTTGGGCGACGAAGACCACCTCGGTGACATGGACTTCAAGGTTGCGGGCACCCCAGCCGGCATCACCGCCTTGCAGATGGACATCAAAATCCAAGGCATCACCAAAGAGATCATGCAAGTCGCGCTGGCGCAAGCCAAAGAGGCGCGCCTGCACATTCTGGGCGAGATGCAAGCGGCGATGGGGCAGGCCAACACCGAGATTTCGAGCTTTGCGCCGCGCCTCTACACCATGAAGATCAACCCGGAAAAAATCCGCGACATCATCGGCAAGGGCGGCGCCACCATCCGCGCCCTGACCGAAGAGACCGGCACCCAGATCGACATCGCCGAAGACGGCACCATCACCATCGCCAGCAGCGAAGCGGCCAAGGCCGAACACGCCATGCGCCGCATCGAGGCCATCACAGCCGAAGTGGAAATCGGCAAGGTCTATGAAGGCCCGATCACCAAGATCCTCGATTTCGGGGCCCTGGTGAACCTGCTGCCCGGCAAAGACGGCCTGCTGCACATCAGCCAGATCGCGCACCAGCGCGTCGAAAAAGTGACCGACTACCTCAAAGAGGGCCAGATCGTCAAGGTCAAGGTGCTCGAGACCGACGAAAAAGGCCGCATCAAGCTGTCGATGAAGGCGCTGCTCGATCGCGACGAGGTGCAACCGGCGCAGCAGCCGCAAGACGACTGAACCTTGGCCGCTGCAACGTATCTCAAGGGCCCACCATGCGCAAAAATCTGATCGTCGGCAACTGGAAGATGAACGGCAGCCTAGCGGCCAACGCCGAGCTGTTGGCTGCGCTCAAGGCGGGCTTTGATGCGGCGCAAGCCGATCTGGCGCTGTGCGCGCCGGCCCCCTATCTGTTGCAGCTGCAGGCGGCCTTGCAAGGCAGCGGTATCGACTGGGGCGCGCAGGATGTGTCGGCGCACGAGGGCGGGGCCTACACCGGCGAGGTCAGCGCCGCCATGCTGCGCGACTGCGGCTGCCGCTACGTCATCGTCGGCCACTCGGAGCGGCGCCAATACCACCACGAGAGCGACGACTTGGTGGCCCTCAAGGCGCAGCGCGCGCTCGCGGCGGGCCTGACCCCCATTGTCTGCGTGGGCGAAACGCTGCCCGACCGCGAAGCCGGGCGCACCGAATTCGTCGTCAAGCGCCAGCTATCGGCCGTGATCCACGCCGTGGGCCACTGCTGCAGCGAGATCGTGGTCGCCTACGAGCCGGTGTGGGCCATCGGCACGGGCCTGAGCGCCAGCGCCGAGCAAGCGCAGGCGGTGCATGCGGTGCTGCGCGCACAACTGCGCGCCGCCACCGGGCAGGCCGAGCGCAACCGCATCCTCTACGGCGGCAGCATGAACGCGGCCAACGCAGCCGAGCTGCTGCGCCAGCCCGACGTCGATGGCGGGCTGATTGGCGGCGCCTCGCTCAAGGCCGCCTCGTTTTTGTCCATTGCTGCGGCCGGCTTGGCTGTGCTGCAAACGAACTGATTTTGGCTTTTGGAGTGTGAGTTCATGAATATTTTCTTAACCTTGCTGCTGGCGGTGCAGCTGCTGTCGGCGTTGGTGATGATCGGCCTGATTCTGGTGCAGCACGGCAAAGGAGCCGATGCCGGCGCCTCCCTAGGGGGCGGCAGTTCGGGCGCTGCCACCCTGTTTGGGGCCAGCGGTGGTTCCAACTTCATGTCGCGCAGCACGGCCATTTTGGCGACCCTGTTCCTCAGCTCCACGCTGGGCTTGGCCTATTTTGGCCAGGCACCCCAAGCCGAAGCGGGCACCGTGCTCGAAACCCTGCCCGTGGCCCCGCCCACGCCCGCCGACCAGATTCCGGGTGCTCCCACACTGCCGGCAGCGCCGGCCACAGCGCCAGCCGGTGCGGGTCAAATTCCCGCACAGTAAGCTTTTCTAAAGCTTCCCCCGATTTTTCAGGTTAAAATTCGGGGCTGGGATGCACATGAGCCTGGGGCTCATCCAGCTGGCTTGGGTGCATCAAAGTTATTTGCCGACGTGGTGAAATTGGTAGACACGCTATCTTGAGGGGGTAGTGGCGAAAGCTGTGCGAGTTCGAGTCTCGCCGTCGGCACCAATCATGCAAAAACCAAACCGCGCCCAACGCGCCCAGCGTGGGATCGGTGGAATGCGCGCGTTTTAGAGAGGCATCAAGATGAATCTAGAGCTTTACCTACCCGTACTCTTGTTTATTCTGGTCGGTCTCGCAGTGGGCGTGTTGCCGCAGTTGATCGGCTACGTTCTGGGGCCCAACCGGCCCGACCCCGAGAAAAACTCCCCCTACGAATGCGGCTTCGAAGCCTTCGAAGACGCGCGCATGAAATTCGACGTACGCTACTACCTCGTCGCCATTCTCTTCATCCTCTTTGACCTCGAGATCGCTTTCCTGTTCCCCTGGGCGGTGGCGTTCAGCGAAATCGGCTTCACCGGCTTCCTCGCCGGCATGATGTTCTTGGCCATCCTCACCGTGGGCTTTGTCTACGAGTGGAAAAAAGGGGCGCTGGATTGGGAGTGAGCGCGTTGCTGTCTGCGTATGCGGCAACGCCAGTTCATTTACACAAGGATCGATGCGATGATTGAAGGCGTACTCAAACAGGGCTTCGTCACCACCAGTTACGACTCGGTGGTGAATTGGGCCAAGACCGGTTCCATCTGGCCCATGACCTTCGGGCTGGCCTGTTGCGCGGTCGAAATGATGCACTCGGCGGCCGCGCGCTACGACCTCGGGCGCTTTGGCGCCGAGGTGTTCCGGGCCAGCCCGCGCCAGTCGGACCTGATGATCGTCGCCGGCACGCTGTGCAACAAAATGGCCCCGGCCCTGCGCAAGGTCTATGACCAAATGGCCGAGCCGCGCTGGGTGCTGAGCATGGGCTCCTGTGCCAACGGCGGCGGCTACTACCACTACAGCTACTCGGTGGTGCGCGGCTGCGACCGCGTGGTGCCGGTCGACGTCTATGTGCCGGGCTGTCCGCCCACGGCCGAGGCACTGATCTACGGCATCATCCAGTTGCAGCAAAAAATCCGCCGCACCCAAACCATCGCGCGCGTTTGAGCGCGGCCGAGGCACCAGCCATGACGACCCCAGCAAGCAAAGGCGCGCCACCCCATCTCGGGTCTTGGAGCGAGCGCCCCGCCGCCTCCGTGCAGCAGACCCTGAGCCAGATCCTGCAAGGCCGGGCCACCGTGGTGCAAAGCCCGAGCGACGAAATCACGCTCGAAGCCGCCGCCACCGATTACCTCGACGTGATGCAGACCCTGCGCGACGTCACCGGCTGCCGCTTCGAACAACTGATCGACCTGTGCGGCCTCGACTACTCGGCTTGGCGCGACCAAAGCTGGGACGGCCCGCGCTACGCCGTGGTGGTGCACCTGCTGTCGGTCTCGCTCAACCAGCGCGTGCGCGTGCGCGTGCGCTGCCCCGACGACGACTGGCCGCAAGTGCCCAGCGTCAGCCACCTGTGGTCGGCGGCCAACTGGTACGAGCGCGAAGCCTTCGACCTCTACGGCATCGTCTTCGATGGCCACCCCGACCTGCGCCGCATCCTCACCGACTACGGCTTCATCGGGCATCCGTTTCGCAAAGACTTCCCGCTCTCGGGCCATGTGGAAATGCGCTACGACCCCGAGCGCCGGCGCGTGGTCTATGAGCCCATCACCATCGAACCGCGCGAAAACACGCCGCGCATCGTGCGCGAAGATCATTACGGCAGTGGCTTGCGCTAAAGGCCGCCGCAGCGGATCCAACCATGGCTGAAATCAAAAACTACACGCTCAACTTTGGCCCGCAGCACCCGGCCGCGCACGGTGTGTTGCGGCTGGTGCTCGAGCTCGACGGCGAGGTGGTGCAACGCGCCGACCCGCACATCGGGCTGCTGCACCGCGCAACCGAAAAACTGGCCGAGCACAAGACCTACATCCAGTCGTTGCCCTACATGGACCGGCTCGATTACGTCTCGATGATGTGCAACGAGCACGCCTACTGCCTGGCGATCGAAAAGCTGCTCGGGCTCGAGGTGCCCATCCGGGCGCAGTACATCCGCGTCATGTACAGCGAGATCACGCGCTTGCTCAACCACCTGATGTGGCTGGGCTCGCACGGCAACGACTGCGGCAGCTCCACCATCCTGATCTACACCTTTCGCGAGCGCGAAGACCTGTTCGATATGTACGAAGCGGTCTCGGGCGCGCGCATGCACGCCGCGTACTTCCGCCCCGGCGGCGTCTACCGCGACCTGCCGGACACCATGCCTCAGCACACCGAGAACAAGGTGCGCAACGCCAGCGGCATCGACAAGCTCAACCGCAACCGCAAGGGCTCACTGCTCGATTTCATCGAAGACTTCACGCAGCGCTTTCCGAGCTACCTCAGCGAATACCACACCCTGCTGACCGACAACCGCATCTGGAAGCAGCGCACCGTGGGCATCGGCGTCATCAACCCCGAGCGCGCGCTCAACATGGGCCTGACCGGCCCGATGCTGCGCGGCAGCGGCATCGCTTGGGACTTGCGCAAAAAGCAGCCCTACGACGCCTACGCCCAAGTCGATTTCGACGTGCCCGTGGGCAAGACCGGCGACACCTACGACCGCTACCTGGTGCGCATGGAGGAGATGAAGCAGTCCAACCGCATCATTCAGCAGTGCGTGGCTTGGCTGCGCGCCAACCCCGGCCCCGTGATCACCAGCAACCACAAGGTGGCGCCGCCGGCACGCGAGGCCATGAAGTCGAGCATGGAGGAGCTGATCCACCACTTCAAGCTCTTTACCGAAGGCTTCCACGTGCCCGAGGGCGAGGCCTACGCCGCGGTCGAACACCCCAAGGGCGAATTCGGCATCTACTTGGTGAGCGATGGCGCCAACAAGCCCTACCGGCTCAAAATCCGTGCGCCCGGTTTTCCGCACCTAGCCGCCCTCGACGAAATGGCGCGTGGCCACATGCTGGCCGACGCTGTGGCGATCATCGGCACCATGGACATCGTGTTTGGAGAGATTGACCGATGAGCAGCCCCAGCCCCATCAAACCCAGCGCCCCGGTGGCGCCCATGGCCTTTGCCGAGGCCACGCTGGCGCGCTTTGCGCGCGAAGTGGCCAAGTACCCCTCCGAGCAAAAGCAGTCGGCGGTGATGGCTTGTTTGGCCATCGTGCAGCAAGAACAAGGCTGGGTCAGCCCAGCTGCCGAGGAGGGCGTGGCCGACTACCTCGGCATGCCGGTCATGGCGGTGCACGAAGTCACCACCTTTTACAACATGTACAACCAGCAGCCGCTGGGCAAGTTCAAGCTCAACGTCTGCACCAACCTGCCATGCGCGCTGCGCGACGGCGTGCAGGCGCTGCAGCACCTCGAGCGCCGGCTGGGCATCCAGATGGGCCAGACCACGCCCGACGGCCTGTTCACCTTGCAGCAGTCCGAGTGTTTGGGCGCCTGCGCCGATTCGCCGGTGCTGCTGGTCAACGACCGCCACATGTGCAGCTTCATGAGCGCCGACAAGCTCGATCAGCTCATCGACGGCCTGCGTGCGGCAAAGGAAGAGGCATGAACGTCAATCAAGTGCTGGAGCAGTTCCAGTCGCGCGGCATCGAAACCTGCTTTCACGGCCGCCACATCAGCCCGCAGATGTACGCCGGCCTCGATGGCAGCAACTGGGGCTTGGCCGACTACGAGGCGCGCGGCGGCTACGCGGCGCTGCGCCAGATCTTGGGGCGCGACGGCGGCCCCGGCCTCACGCCCGAAGAGGTGATCGCCCACGTCAAAGAATCGGCCTTGCGCGGCCGCGGCGGCGCGGGCTTCCCCACTGGCCTCAAGTGGAGCTTCATGCCGCGCCAGTTTCCGGGCCAAAAATACCTGGTGTGCAACTCCGACGAGGGCGAGCCCGGCACCTGCAAAGACCGCGACATTCTGATGTACAACCCGCATCTGGTGATCGAGGGCATGGCCATTGCCGCCTACGCCATGGGTACCAGCGTGGGCTACAACTACATCCACGGCGAGATCTTCCAAGTCTATGAGCGCTTCGAGGCCGCGCTCGAACAGGCGCGCGCTGCCGGCTACTTGGGCGAGCGCATCCTAGGCACCAATTTCAGCTTTCAGCTGCACGCGCACCACGGCTTTGGCGCCTACATCTGCGGCGAAGAAACGGCGCTGCTCGAATCGCTCGAAGGCAAAAAGGGCCAGCCGCGCTTCAAGCCGCCGTTCCCGGCCAGTTTTGGCCTCTACGGCAAGCCAACCACCATCAACAACACCGAAACCTTTGCCGCCGTGCCTTGGCTGATCCGCCACGGCGGCAAGGCTTACCTCGACTGCGGCCGCCCCAACAACGGCGGCACCAAGATTTTTTCGGTCAGCGGCGACGTCGAGCACCCCGGCAACTACGAGGTGCCGATGTGCACCCCGTTTTCTACCCTGCTCGAACTCTGCGGCGGCGTGCGCAAGGGGCGCCGGCTCAAGGCCGTGATCCCGGGCGGCTCCTCGTCGCCCGTGCTGCCCGCTGAATTGATGATGTGCTGCACACTCGACTACGACTCGATCAGCAAAGCCGGTTCCATGCTGGGATCGGGCGCGGTGATCGTGCTCGACGACAGCCGCTGCATGGTCAAGGCGCTGCACCGCCTGAGTTATTTTTACATGCACGAGTCCTGCGGCCAGTGCACCCCGTGCCGCGAGGGCACGGGCTGGCTGTATCGCATCGTGGACCGCATCGTGCACGGCCAAGGCCGGCCCGAAGACCTGGCGCTGCTCGACAACGTGGCCGAAAACATCATGGGCCGCACCATCTGCGCCCTAGGTGACGCGGCAGCAATGCCGGTGCGCGCCATGCTCAAGCACTACCGGCACGAATTTGAGCACTACATCGAACACAAAACCAGCTTGGTTGCGGCCACCGTTTGAGAAGCAAAGCGCTATGTTAGAAATCGAACTCGACGGCAAAAAGGTGCAGGTTCCCCCGGGCAGCATGATCATGCATGCGGCCGAAAAGGCGGGCCAAACCATCCCGCATTTCTGCTACCACAAAAAGCTCTCGATTGCGGCCAACTGCCGCATGTGCTTGGTGGAAGTGGAAAAAGCACCCAAGCCCATGCCGGCCTGCGCCACCCCGGTCACGCAGGGCATGATCGTGCGCACCCAGAGCGAGAAGGCGATCAAGGCGCAGCAGTCGGTGATGGAGTTTTTGCTCATCAACCACCCGCTCGATTGCCCGATCTGCGACCAAGGCGGCGAGTGCCAGCTGCAAGACCTCGCCGTGGGCTACGGCGCCGGCAAGTCGCGCTACCACGAAGAAAAGCGCGTGGTGCCGCACAAAGAAGTGGGGCCGCTGATCTCCATGGAGGAAATGAGCCGCTGCATCCACTGCACGCGCTGCGTGCGCTTCGGGCAAGAGATCGCAGGCCAGATGGAACTGGGCATGAGCCACCGCGGCGAGCACGCCGAGATCGAAACCTTCGTCGGCCAGACGGTGGATTCCGAACTCTCGGGCAACATGATCGACATCTGCCCGGTGGGTGCGCTCACCAGCAAGCCTTTTCGCTACCAGGCGCGCACTTGGGAGCTGTCGCGGCGCAAGAGCATCAGCCCGCACGACTCCACCGGCGCCAACCTGATCGTGCAGGTCAAAAACCACCGCGTGCTGCGCGTCGTGCCCTTGGAGAACGAGGCCGTCAACGAATGCTGGATCGCCGACCGCGACCGCTTTAGCTACGAAGCCCTCAACAGCGACGAGCGCCTGACCGAACCCATGCTCAAGCAGGGCGGGCAATGGCGCACAGTCGATTGGCAGACCGCACTCGAATACGTGGCCAACGGCTTGCAGCAGATCAAGGCCGATCACGGCGCCGCCGCCCTAGCCGCCGTCGCCAGCCCGCACTGCACGGTCGAAGAACTGCACTTGGCCACCAGCCTGCTGCGCGGCCTGGGCAGCAGCAGCATCGACACGCGCTTGCGCGCCGCCTGCTACGACCACGCCGCCCCAGCGGGCGAGGCGCGCTGGCTGGGGCTGCCGATTGCCGAGCTGTCTACGCTCGAGCGCGTGCTGGTGGTGGGTTCGAACCTACGCAAAGACCACCCGCTGTTCGCGCAGCGCATCCGCCAGGCGCAGCGCCGTGGCGCCCAAGTGAGCGCCTTGGTGGCCGAAGCCCCCGACTGGGCGCTGCCGCTTGCGCACACATTGCAGGCCGAACCCGGCCGCTGGGCGCTCGAACTGGCGGGCATCGCCGCTGCCGTGGCGCAGGCGCAGGGCATCGAAGCGCCATGCACAAGCTCCGAGCCGGTGAGCGCCGCCGCACGCGCCATCGCCGCCTCGCTGTTGGGCGGCGAGCGCAAGGCGCTGCTGCTGGGCAACGCCGCCGCGCACCACGAGCAAGCCCCCAGCCTGCTGGCGCTGGCGCAGTGGATCGCAGAGCGCACCGGCGCGCGCTGGGGCTACCTGACTGAGGCCGCCAACACCGTGGGCGCGCAGCTGGTGCAGGCGCTGCCCGGTGCCGGTGGCCTCAACGCCACGCAGATTTTGAGCGGTGCCGCCAAGGCGGTGCTGCTGCTCAACGCCGAAGTCGGGCTCGACACCGCCGTCTGCGGCAAAGGGCTGGCGCAGGCGCAGATGGTCGTGTCCTTGAGCCCCTTCAAGGCCAACCTCGAGCACTGCGACGTGCTGCTGCCCATCGCCCCGTTCAGCGAGACCTCGGGCAGCTACGTCAACGCCGAAGGGCGCTTGCAGAGCTTCCACGCCGTGGTGCGGCCGCTGGGCGAGGCGCGTCCGGCTTGGAAGGTGCTGCGCGTTTTGGGTCAGATGCTCGGACTGCCGGGTTTCGAGGCCGAAAGCTCGCAAGCCGTGCTCGCGCAAGCGCTGCCCGGTGTGGCCAGCGGCCAGTTCGTGTCCGCGGAGCGGCTCGACAACCGCAGCCAAGCCGCCATCGACCTCACGCTGGGCAGCGCCACGCCCTGCGTGGCCTCGATCTACCAACTCGATGCCCTCGTGCGCCGCTCGCCAGCGCTGCAGCACACCGCCGACGCTCGCGCAGCCTTGGCCGCCACCCGCGCCAACCAGACCGGAGACCGCGCATGATCGACGCCCTCTACTACGGCGGCCTGAATCTGGTCGCAGCCGCTTGGTGGCAACAGGCGGCTTGGCCGGTGATCTGGGCCCTGATCAAGATCATGGTCATCGTGGCACCGCTGATGGCTGCCGTGGCCTACCTGACGCTGTGGGAGCGGCGCCTGATCGGCTTCATGCAGGTGCGGCTGGGCCCGAACCGGGTTGGCCCGCAGGGCTTGTTGCAACCCATCGCTGATGCCTTCAAGCTGCTCACCAAAGAGCTGATCACACCCACCGCCGCCAGCCCGGGGCTGTTTTGGATCGCCCCGATGCTGGCCATCATGCCTGCGCTGGCCGCTTGGGCGGTGATCCCGTTCGGCCCCGAAGCGGTGCTGGCCAACGTCAACGCCGGTTTGCTGCTGCTGCTGGCCATCACCTCGATCGAGGTTTACGGCGTGATCATCGCCGGCTGGGCCGCCAACTCCAAATACGCCTTCTTGGGTGCGCTGCGCGCCTCGGCGCAGATGGTCAGCTACGAGATCGCCATCGGTTTTTGCTTCCTCGTGGTGGTGATGACCGCCGGCAGCCTGCAGCTGGGCGTGATCGTGGCCTCGCAGCAAGCGGGCATGTTTGCCGACATGGGGCTCAACTTCCTATCCTGGAACTGGCTGCCGTTGCTGCCGATCTTCCTCGTGTTCCTGATCTCGGGTGTGGCCGAGACCAACCGGCACCCCTTCGATGTGGTGGAAGGCGAGGCCGAGATCGTCGCCGGCCACATGGTCGAGTACTCTGGCATGCGCTTTGCCATCTTCTTCCTGGCCGAATACGCCAGCATGTGGCTGATCTCAATTCTGGCCGTGCTCATGTTCTTGGGCGGCTGGGACGCCCCGGTGGCCGCGCTCGACTTCATTCCCGGCTGGATCTGGCTGGCGCTCAAGACCTTCTTCGTGGTCTCGCTGTTCATCTGGATCCGCGCCACTTTCCCGCGTTTCCGCTACGACCAGATCATGCGTCTGGGCTGGAAGATCTTCATCCCCGTCACCTTGATCTGGTTGGTGGTGGTCGCCGTCTGGATGCAGACGCCTTGGAACATTTGGGATTAAGAGGAGCGCACTAGCATGTCTGCCACCGCCGTTGCACCCTTCTCGCTGAAGGATTTTTTCAAGAGCTTTTTGCTCATCGAGCTGTTCAAGGGCATGGCCCTGACCGGCCGCTACGCCTTCAAGCCCAAGGTCACGCTGCAGTACCCGGAAGAAAAAACCCCGCTTTCGCCGCGTTTTCGTGGGCTGCACGCGCAGCGCCGCTACCCCGATGGCGAGGAGCGCTGCATCGCCTGCAAGCTGTGCGAGGCGGTGTGCCCGGCCATGGCCATCACCATCGAAGCCGCCGAGCGCGCCGACGGCACCCGCCGCACCACGCGCTACGACATTGACCTGACCAAATGCATTTTCTGCGGTTTTTGTGAAGAAGCCTGCCCGGTGGATGCCATCGTCGAGACCCACATCCTCGAATACCACGGCGAAAAACGCGGCGACCTGTACTTCACCAAAGACATGCTGTTGGCGGTGGGCGACCGCTACGAAAAAGAGATCGCAGCCGCCCGCGCGGCGGATGCACCCTACCGCTGAACCCGAGCGCTAACCAGGCAGAACACGATATGGATTTTCAAGCGGGTTTTTTCTACGTCTTTGCGGCGCTGCTGTTGTTTGCGGCGTTCAAGGTCATCACGGCGCGCAACGCGGTGCACGCGGTGCTGTACCTGATGCTGGCCTTCTCGCAGGCGGCGGCGATCTTTTTGCTGCTCAAGGCCGAGTTTCTGGCCATCACGCTGGTACTGGTCTATCTGGGCGCGGTGATGGTGCTGTTTTTGTTCGTCGTCATGATGATGGACATCAACACCGAGGTCTTGCGCAAGGGCTTTTGGCGCCATTTCCCGATCACCGCGCTGCTAGGGGCCGTGATCAGCGTGCAGTTGATCGTGGTGCTCTGGTTTGGCTTCCCCCAGATGACGGTCGATCCGGCGGTGCTCACCCGCGGCATGCACGTGCCGGGGCATGAGAACACGCTGGAGCTCGGCTTGCTGCTCTATTCCGCATACCTGTACCCGGTGCAGATCGCGGGCGTGATTTTGTTGGTGGGCATGATCGCCGCCATCGCGCTGGTGCTGCGCGAGCGCAAAGACAGCAAGGCCATCGACCCCGGTGTGCAGGTGCGCGTCAAGGCCAGCGACCGCCTGCAGGTGCTGCACATGCAGCCCACCCCCAAGCCCGGCCCGGCCCCGGCGGATCAGGCCAAGGAGGGCCAGCCATGATGACCAGCCTGACCATCGGCCACTTCCTCTCGCTGGGCGCGCTGTTGTTTGCGCTCTCGGTGGTGGGGATCTTCCTGAACCGCCGCAACCTGATCGTGCTGCTGATGTGCATCGAACTGATGCTGCTGGCGGTCAACATCAACTTTGTCGCCTTCGCCTATTTCCACGGCGATCTGCACGGGCAGGTGTTCGTGTTCTTCATCCTCACGGTGGCGGCGGCCGAATCGGCCATCGGCCTCGCGATTTTGGTGCTGCTGTTCCGCAACCGCCAGTCGATCCGCGTCGATGAGCTCAACACGCTCAAGGGCTAACACATGAGTACTACCCTCTCTGCAAGCACGCTGCTGGCGGTGCCGATGGCGCCGTTGCTCGGCGCGGTGCTGGTCGGCATCTTTGGCACCCGATTGGGCGGCAACTGGTTCGGGCGCCGTCTGTGCCACAGCATCGCCATCTTCGGCGTGCTGGTCTCGTTCCTGCTCTCGGTCTCGGTGCTGCTCGACGTGATCGACGGCGCGCGCTTCAACGACTCGATCTACGAGTGGATGGTGATCGGCGGGCTGACGATGGAGATCGGCTTCATGGTCGATGGCCTCACCGCCATGATGATGGTCGTGGTCACCTTCGTCTCGCTCATGGTGCACCTCTACACCATCGGCTACATGCAAGAAGACGAAGGCTACAACCGCTTCTTCGCCTACATCTCGCTCTTTACCTTCTCGATGCTCATGCTGGTCATGAGCAACAACCTGCTGCAACTGTTCTTTGCGTGGGAAGCGGTGGGGCTGGTGTCGTACCTGCTGATCGGCTTTTGGTACAAGCGCCCGACGGCGATCTTTGCCAACATGAAGGCCTTTTTGGTCAACCGCGTGGGCGACTTTGGTTTCCTGTTGGGCATCGCGCTCATCGCCGCCTACACCGGCAGCCTGAACTACAGCGAAATTTTTGCCAAGCTGCCCGAGCTGGCCACGGTCGAGTTCCCGTGGTACATCTTGGGCCAAGAGTCGCTGCTGGTGACGGTGATCGCCATCTGCCTGTTCATCGGTGCCATGGGCAAATCGGCCCAGTTCCCGCTGCACGTCTGGCTGCCCGACTCGATGGAAGGCCCGACCCCGATCTCGGCCCTGATCCACGCCGCCACCATGGTCACGGCCGGCATCTTCATGGTCGCGCGCATGTCGCCGGTGTTCGAGCTCTCGGACGCGGCGCTCAACTTCATCCTCATCATCGGCGCCATCACCGCGCTGTTCATGGGCTTGCTGGGCATGGTGCAAAACGACATCAAGCGCGTGGTGGCCTATTCCACCCTGTCGCAACTGGGCTACATGACGGTGGCGCTGGGCGCTTCGGCCTACTCGGTGGCGCTGTTCCACCTCATGACGCACGCGTTCTTCAAGGCGCTGCTGTTCTTGGCTGCGGGCTCGGTGATCATGGGCCTGCACCACAACCAAGACATGCGCTGGATGGGCGGCTTGCGCAAGTACATGCCCATCACTTGGATCACGGCCTTGCTGGGCACGCTGGCGCTGGTCGGGATGCCGCTGTTTTCGGGCTACTACTCCAAGGAAGCGATCAAGCTCTCAGCCGATTTCAGCACCCTGCCGGCCGCCACCTTTGCCTACTACGCCTTGCTGGCGGGCGTGTTCGTGACCTCGTTCTACTCGTTCCGGCTCTACTTCATGGTCTTTCACGGCCCCGAGCGCTACCACCTGAACCCGGACGCGCACCACGACGACCATGGCCACCACGGCCACGACGAGAAGCCGCATGAGTCGCCTTGGGTGGTGACGGTGCCGCTCTTGCTGCTGGCGGTGCCCTCGGTGGTGATCGGTTACCTGACCATCGGCCCGATGCTGTTTGGCGATTTTCTGGCCGATGCCGTGCACGTCAACCACGTGCTGCACCCGGCCATGACCGAACTGGCCGCCCTCTACCACGGCCCGCTGGCCTTTGCCCTCAAGGCGTTTAGCTCCATCGGGCTCTATCTGGCCATCGCCGGCGCGCTGCTGGCTTGGTACCTGTACCTGCACAACACCCAGCTGGCCGATCGCTTAGCGCACACCCTGCGGCCGCTGGTGGTGGTGCTGGAAAACAAGTATTACCTCGACTGGTTCAACGAAAACGTGATCGCGCGCGCCACCATGCTGCTGGGCCAAGGGCTGTGGAAGGGCGGTGACCGCGGCGTGATCGAGGCCGGCGTGGTCAACATGAGCTGGAAACTGGTGGGTCGGGTGGCGGCGGTGGTGCGCCAGGCGCAAACCGGCTACCTCTACCACTATGCCTTTGTGATGATCGTGGGTGTGCTCGCGCTCATGACCTACTTCGTCTGGCGCTGAGGAGAATAACAACATGGGTTTGCTGAGCCTTGCGATTTGGGTTCCGATCTTTTTTGGCGTCGCGCTGCTGGTCTTGGGGCGGCACTTTAGTGCGCAGCAGGTGCGCTGGCTGGCGCTGTTGGGTTCCTTGGTTGGGCTGGCGGTCACGCTGCCGCTCTACACCGGCTTTGAAATCGGCGCTGCTGGCTTCCAGTTCGTCGAAAAAGTGCTCTGGATCGAGCGCTTCAACATTCACTACCACCTCGGGGTCGATGGCATCTCGCTGTGGCTGATCTTGCTCACCGCCTTCACCACCGTGATTGCCGTGGTGGCGAGCTGGGAGTCGATCACCGAGCGCGTGCACCAGTACATGGCGGCGTTTCTGATCCTGTCCGGGGCCATGATCGGCGTGTTCTCAGCCCAGGATGCGCTGCTGTTCTTCCTGTTCTTTGAAGCCACGCTGATCCCGATGTACCTGATCATCGGTATCTGGGGCGGCCCGAACCGCATCTACGCCGCCTACAAGTTCTTCTTGTACACGCTGCTGGGCTCGCTGCTGATGCTGCTGGCGCTGATCTACCTCTACAACGCCTCGGGTGGCAGCTTCGATCTGCAAGACTGGTACCAACTGCCGCTCACCAGCACCGAGCAGACGCTGCTGTTCTTGGCCTTCTTGGCGGCCTTTGCCGTCAAGGTGCCGATGTGGCCGGTGCACACTTGGTTGCCCGATGTGCACGTGGAAGCCCCGACCGCCGGTTCGGCGGTGCTGGCGGCGATCATGCTCAAGCTCGGCGCTTACGGTTTTCTGCGCTTTTCCTTGCCGATCACACCCGACGCCTCGCAGGATCTGGCTTGGCTGATGATCGCGCTCTCGCTCATCGCCGTGATCTACGTCGGGCTGGTGGCGCTGGTGCAGCAGGACATGAAAAAGCTCGTTGCCTACTCATCGGTGGCGCACATGGGTTTTGTCACGCTGGGTTTTTTCCTG
Organism: Serpentinimonas sp. SSL01; assembly: GCF_056323735.1. NCBI lineage: Bacteria > Pseudomonadati > Pseudomonadota > Betaproteobacteria > Burkholderiales > Comamonadaceae > Serpentinimonas > Serpentinimonas sp. SSL01. The sequence continues at coordinate 1,366,949 of NZ_CM150487.1, read as the reverse complement.
TTCAACGAGCTGGCGCTGGCTGGTGCCATCGTGCAGATGATCGCGCACGGTTTCGTCTCGGCGGCGATGTTCTTGTGCATCGGCGTGCTCTACGACCGCATGCACTCGCGTGAAATCGCCGACTACGGCGGCGTCATCAACCCGATGCCCAAGTTTGCCGCCTTCGCGCTGCTGTTCACCATGGCCAACGCCGGCATGCCCGGCACCGCCGGTTTCGTGGGCGAGTGGATGGTGATTCTGGGCGCGGTGCAGGCCAACTTCTGGATCGGGCTCGGGGCGGCCACGGCGCTGATTCTGGGCGCGGCCTACTCGCTGCTGATGTTCAAGCGCGTCTATCTGGGCGAAGCCGCCAACGACAACGTGAAAGCGCTGTTCGACATCAACGCGCGCGAATACGGTGTGCTGGCGGTGCTGGCGCTGGCGGTGCTGTTCATGGGCATCTATCCCAAGCCCTTCACCGACGTGATGATGCCGGCGGTGACCGAGTTGCTGCTGCACATCTCGGTCACCAAGCTGCCCTAAGAGAGGCTGAAAGGCAATCACTCATGCCCGCCTTGACGCACCAAAACACCGCCTGCGGCGTTGCAAATGCGCGCCGTAGCGCAGGCTACGGCTGTGCTTTGCGCCTTGCCGGCTGCGCTTTGGCGCGCCCTTTCGGGCACGCACCATTGCCCCTCAGCCTCTGACGCGCCTGACACCCACTGGTTTGAAAAGAGTATCCCTATGATTGACCGTCTGAGCTGGATCGCGATCGCCCCTGAACTGCTGCTGCTGGTCATGGTCTGCGTGATCGCCATTTACGACCTGTTCCTCAAGTCGCCGCAGCGCCACGCCACGCATTACCTGACGCTGCTCACGCTGGCCGGCGCTGCCTTCCTGACCGGTTCGGCAGCGCTCAGCGGCCAGACCTTCAGCGGTTTTGGCGGCTTGGTGGTGAGCGACCCGATGGGCAACTGGCTCAAGTGCTTTGCCGCCCTGACCATGATGGTGCTGCTGGTCTATGCCCGCCCCTACGCCGGTGCGCGCGGCATGCTGCGCGGCGGCGAGCTCTACACCTTGGGTCTGTTCGCGCTGCTGGGCATGTACGTGATGATCTCGGGCCACAACCTGCTCATCATCTACCTCGGGCTCGAGCTGTTGGCGCTGTCGAGCTTTGCGCTGGTGGCCCTGCGCCGCGACGACTTGCGCGCCACCGAGGCGGCGATGAAGTACTTCGTGCTGGGCGCGTTGGCCAGCGGCTTCCTGCTCTACGGCATGTCGCTGATCTACGGCGCCACCGGCACGCTCGACATCCGCACGCTGGCGCAGACCATCGATGCCGGGGTGGCGCAGCCGCAGGTGCTGATGCTGGGGCTGGTGTTCTTGGTCGCCGGGCTGGCGTTCAAGCTCGGGGCCGTGCCGTTCCATATGTGGGTGCCCGACGTCTATCACGGCGCCCCCACGGCGGTGACGCTGTTTATCGGCTCGGCGCCCAAGCTGGCCGCGTTTGCGATCGTCATGCGCCTGCTGGTCGAGGCCATGCCCACCTTGGCCTTCGACTGGCAGCAGATGCTGGCGGTGCTGGCGGTGCTGTCGCTGCTGGTGGGCAACCTGGCGGCGGTGGCGCAGACCAACCTCAAGCGCATGCTGGCTTTTTCGTCCATCGCGCAGGTGGGCTTTCTGCTGTTGGCCTTTGTCGCCGGGGTCGGCGCCGACGGCAGCACGGCCAACATGAGCACCGCCTACAGCGCCGCCATGTTCTACATCGTCACCTACGTGCTCACCACGCTGGCGGTGTTCGGCGTGATTTTGCTGCTCAGCCGCGAGGGTTTCGAGTCCGAAGAGATCGACGACCTCGCCGGCCTGAACCAGCGCAGCCCGCTTTATGCCGGCGTGATGGCAGCGGGCATGTTCTCGCTCGCTGGTGTGCCACCCTTGGTGGGCTTTTATGCCAAGCTCACGGTGCTGCAAGCGCTGCTGGCGGCAGGCGACGGCGTCTATCTGTGGCTGGCGGTGTTTGCGGTGCTGATGTCGCTGGTGGGCGCGTTCTACTACCTGCGCGTGGTCAAGGTGATGTATTTCGATGTGCCCACGCAAACCGCAGCCATCTCAGCGCCGTTCGAGCTGCGCGCGGTGCTCTCGGTCAATGGCTTGATGCTGCTGGTGCTTGGGCTATTCCCGGGTGCGCTGCTGGCCCTTTGCGCCCAAGCCATCGCTTCGCTGCTGGTTTGAGTTAAGCTGCAGCCCATGAATATCGACTTTTACGCCTATCTGGTGCTCGGCTTGGCGTTGGTGTTGGCCAATCTGCCTTTTGTCAACCAGCGCCTGTTGCTGGTGTTTCCACTCAAAGACGGCCTCAAGCCGCTGTGGATACGCATGGCCGAGCTGCTGCTGTTTTTCTTCATTGCCGGCGCCATTTCGCTCGGCATCGAGGCCAGTTTGGGCCAGATTTATCCGCAGAGCTGGCAGTTTTACGTCGTGGGCTTGTCGCTGTTTCTGGTTTTTGCCTTTCCCGGCTTTGTCATCCGCTACATGCTGCTCAAGCGCGGTTGAACGCAGCGCCTATCGCAGCGCATACCGCAGCGCATACCGCAGAGGCTGAAAGCGCATGAAAGTGCTCGATCTGGCCTGCAGCAGCGCCCATGTGTTTGAGGGTTGGTTTGCCTCCGAAGCCGATTTCCTCGTGCAGCGCGAGCGCGGCCTGATCGAGTGCCCGCTGTGCGGCTGCACCCAAATCGTCAAGCAACTCAGCGCGCCGCGGCTCAACCTCGGGCACGGGCGCAAGCCCTTCGAGCCAGACGCAACGGACCAAGCTCCGGCCAGCGGCACGGGGGTTGCTCCCACCACCACCCGCGCGCCCCAAGCGGGCGAGATTGCCGCAGCGCAGCCCAAGCAACAACAAGCGGCGCTGCTGCGGGTGCTGCGCGAGGTGCTGACGCAGACCGAAGACGTGGGGGCGCAGTTTGCCCAGCAAGCGCGTCAGATGCATGAAGGCGAACTGGAGCCGCGCGCCATACGCGGCCAAACCACGCCCGCCCAAGCCGCCGAACTGCTGCAAGACGGGGTGCCGATCGTGCCCATCCCCGACTGGGCGCTGCGCAAGCCGACTTTGCAGTAGCCCGTGCAGCTGGTGGCGGGCTTGGCTAGAGCGCAGCGCAGGGCGCAGCGCCGATCGGCGGTTCAGGGGTAGAGGCCGCGCAGATCGCGCGCCTGCAAAATGCGCCGGCAAGCGACGATGAAGGTCGCGGTGCGCAGGCTGACGCGGTGCTCGCTGGCCTCTTTCCAGATCGCATCGAAAGCGCCGCGCAGGATCTGCGCCAAGCGCTGGTTGATTTCGTCCTCGCTCCAGAAAAAGCTGGAGAAATCCTGCACCCACTCGAAGTAGCTCACCGTCACGCCGCCGGCGTTGGCGATCACGTCGGGCACCACCAGAATGCCGCGCTCGTTGAGGATGTCGTCGGCGTCTGGCGTGGTGGGGCCGTTGGCGCCTTCGATCACCATGCGCGCGCGAATGCGGTGCGCGTTGGCCGCGGTGATCTGGCGCTCCAGCGCAGCCGGCACCAGAATGTCGCAATCCACATCCCAAAAGCCGTCTGGGGCCAAGGTTTCGGCACCGGCAAAGCCGGCCACGCTCCCCTGTGCCGCCACGTGCTGCGCCAGCGCCACCGGATCGAGCCCGCCGCCGCAGTACAGCGTACCGCCGTGGTCTTGCACCGCCACGATGCGCGCCCCGGCTTGCGCCAGCAGCTTGGCCGAGACGCTGCCCACGTTGCCAAAACCTTGCAGCGCCACGCGCGCGCCTTGCAGCTCGAGCCCGATGCGCTGCGCCGCTTCGGTGCCGATGATCGCCACCCCACGCCCGGTGGCCTCGCGGCGCCCGAGCGAGCCCCCGAGGTCGATCGGCTTGCCGGTGACGACGCCGGTGGCGGTCTCGCCGATGTTCATCGAGTAGGTGTCCATCATCCAAGCCATGACGCGCTCGTTGGTGTTGACGTCGGGGGCTGGAATGTCTTTGCTCGGGCCGATGATGAGCCCGATCTCGCTCGTGTAGCGGCGCGTGACGCGCTCGAGCTCGGCCAGCGAGAGCGTTCTGGGATCGACCCGGATGCCGCCCTTGGCCCCGCCGTAGGGCACGTTGACGGCGGCGTTCTTGATCGACATCCAAGCCGCCAGCGCCATCACTTCGGCCAGCGTCACGTCTTGGTGAAAACGCACCCCGCCCTTGCCGGGGCCGCGCGAGGTGTTGTGCTGCACCCGGTAGCCCTCGAAGTGCGCGACGCGGCCGTCGTCGAGGCGGATAGGCACATCGACGATCAGGCTGCGCTTGGGCCGCTTGAGGGTTTCGATCCAGCGCCCGAGCGAACCCAAGTAGGGCGCCACCCGGTCGATCTGCTGCAAATAGTCGCCCCACGGGCCCAAATGCGCGGGGTCGAGGTAGGAGGGCAGGGCGTGGCCCCCCAGGGTGGTGGTGTTGGGCTGGTTCATGGGGTGCCTAAGTGGATAAAGTTGCTTGCGTGTTTGACTTGGCCTACAACACCTCGCTGGCAAAGTCGGCCAAGCGCGAGCGCTCGCCGCGCGCCAGCGTGATGTGGCCGCCGTGTGGCCAGCCCTTGAAGCGGTCCACGGCGTAGGTCAGGCCCGAAGAGCCTTCAGTCAGGTAGGGGGTGTCGATCTGCGCCAAGTTGCCCATGCAGATGATCTTGGTGCCGGGGCCGGCGCGGGTGATGAGCGTTTTCATCTGCTTGGGCGTGAGGTTTTGCGCCTCGTCGATGATCACGTACTTGTTCATGAAGGTGCGCCCGCGCATGAAGTTCATGCTCTTGATCTTGACCCGGCTGCGGATCAGGTCGTTGGTGGCGGCGCGCCCCCATTCGCCGGCGTTGCCGCCGTCGCCTTTGGCCAAAAACTCGAGGTTGTCGTCGAGCGCACCCATCCACGGGCCCATTTTTTCTTCTTCGGTGCCGGGCAAAAAGCCGATGTCCTCGCCCACGCTCACGGTGGCGCGGGTCATGATGATCTCGGTGTAGCGGCGCTCGTCGAGCACCTGCGTCAGGCCGGCAGCCAGCGCCATCAGCGTTTTGCCGGTGCCCGCCGTGCCGGCGAGGGTGACTAAGTCGATCTCGGGGTCCATCAGCAGGTTGAGGGCAAAGTTTTGCTCGCGGTTGCGGCTGGTGATGCCCCACACCGAATGCTTGAGGTGGGTGTAGTCTTTGAGCGTGCGCAGCACGGCTTGCTTGGCCCGCAGTTCGGTGACGCGCGCATACAGGGCGGGCTCGCCGGCCGATTCGAAATAGACGAACTGGTTGATCGCCAGCTTGTCAACGATCGGGCCGCTGATGCGGTAGAAGGTCTGGCCGCCGTGCTGCCAGCTCTCGAGGGTTTTGCTCTGGCGCGTCCAGAAATCGTGCGGCAGCGCCAGCGAGCCGGGGTAGAGCAGCTCGCCGTCGTCCAGCGTTTTGTCGTTTTGGTAGTCTTCGGCCTCGAGCCCCAGCGCGCGCGCCTTGACGCGCATGTTGATGTCTTTGGACACCAACACCACCGCGCGCTCGGGCTGCTGCTGCTTGAGCGCCTGCACCACGCCCAGAATCTGGTTGTCGGCCTTGCCCTGAGGCAGGCTGGCCGGCAGAGGGTGCGCCAGCAGCTCGGTCTGGAACAGCAACAAACCGCTGGCTTCGCGGTTGCTGCTGGGCGCCAGTGGCAGGCCTTGGCGGATGTCGGCCCCCTTTTGGCCCGCCAGCGCGTCAAGCATGCGGCTGGCTTGGCGCGCGTTGCGCGCCACATCGCTCATGCCTTTTTTGTGGCTGTCGAGCTCTTCGAGCACGACCATGGGCAGGTAGATGTCGTGTTCCTCGAAGCGAAACAGGCTGCTCGGGTCGTGCATGAGCACGTTGGTGTCGAGCACGAACAAGCGCGTGGGGCCCTTGGGGGCGCGGCTGCCGTTGCCGTTCTTGGCCGCCGTGCCGGGGCTGCGTTTGGTGTGGGTGGCGGGGGCGGCGGCGCTGACCGGGGCTGCAGCAGACGCTGGCACGGGCGCTGGCTTGGGCGCGGCCTGGTCACGCGGCATGGGTTCTTGGGTCGCTGGAGCGGACAAGAGGCTTGCCAGCGCAGGCCGCGCTTGGGTTGCGGTGTCGGCGCTGCGTGCCGGGGCGGCTGCGGGTGGCGGCACCGTGGCAGGCGGAGTCACACCCGAGCGCACACCCCTGCGCCGCGCGCCGGTGGCGGCTTTGTCTGCCACAGCCACAGGCGGCTGGTCTGGATCGGGTTCCAGAGCGGGGCTCAAGGGGGAGGGCGAAGCGGCTGCGAGGTTGACAGCTTTGGCGGGCAGACGGCCGGCCTTCTTGGTGGGGGCGGGGGGCAGAGGCATGCGAACATTATGCACGACTCGTGTGCCCAAGCACGGGCTGCAGGGGCTGGGCTGACTTTAAGCGGCTTTTTTGAGCAGCTTGACCGCCTTGAGCACTTCTTCCACATGGCCGGGCACCTTGAGGCCGCGCCACTCTTGCAGCAGCACGCCGGTGGGGCCGATGAGGAAGGTGCTGCGCTCGATGCCCTTGACCTTTTTGCCGTACATGATCTTGTTTTTGACCACGCCGAACATGTGGCACATTTTTTCTTCGGTGTCGGCGATGAGTTCGAACGGCAGCTCGAGCTTGGCCTTGAACTCGTCGTGCGACTTCATGTTGTCGCGCGAGACGCCAAACACCTGCGCCCCGGCTTGGGTGAAGTCGGCATAATGGTCGCGAAACTGCATGGCTTCGGTGGTGCAGCCGGGGGTGTTGTCTTTGGGGTAGAAAAACAGCACCAGCGTTTGCCCCATATGCGACTGCTGCGTGACCTTGACCCCGCCCGTGGCGCTGGCTTCGAATTCGGGTATAGGTTTGTTGACGACGACGGCCATGTAGCGTATCCCTTGCGCAAAAATGTGCTGATCTGGCACCTGCCCTGAAGGCCAACCCGCGCTACGCCATCACCAGACGGCCTCGCGCTGCACCCAAATCAATTCTCGATTTTACCGCGAAATCAGCCTCTCAACCACGTCTGGGCAAAGGCGTCGGCGGTCAGCGGGCGCCCAAAATGGTAGCCTTGGGCTTGGTTGCAACCCAAGGCGGCCAGTGCTTGCGCCTGCGCCGCCTGCTCGACCCCTTCGGCCAAGGTCTCGAGACCGAGGCTGTGGCCCATGGCGATGATGGTCTTGACGATGGCGTGATCGCTCGGGTCGGTCAGCATGTCGCGCACGAAAGACATATCGATCTTCAGTTTGTGGGCATCGAAGCGCTTGAGGTAGGCCAGCGAAGAATAGCCGGTGCCGAAGTCGTCGATGGCCAGCGCGAAACCGGCTGCCGTCAGGGCCCGGGTGACCTCGATGGCGCGCTGCGGGTCGCGCATCATGCCGCTTTCGGTCAGCTCGAGCTCGACCGCTGCGGGGCTCAGGCCGGCGTCGTGAGCGATGGCGATCATGCGCTCGACGAAACGGTCGTCATCAAACTGGCGTGCCGCGACGTTGACCGCGATCCGACCAGCGAGCGGACGCCCGTCGGCATGCCAGAGCCGGGTTTGGCGGCACGCCTGGCCCAGTACCCACTCACCCAACGTGTCGATCAGTCCGCGTTCTTCGGCCACCGGGATGAACAGCGACGGTGCCACCGGACCCCACTGGGGATCGTTCCAGCGCACCAGCGCCTCGGCGCCGATGAGGCTGGAGCAAGACAACTGCGCCTGGGGCTGGTAACACAGGTGCAGGCCGTTGGATTTGAGGGCTTGCTCGAGGCGCCGGGCGATTTCGAGGCGCCGGGTCAGGTCGGCCCCCATTTCAGGGCGGTAAAAGCGCAAGCCGATGCCTTCGACTTTGGCGCGGTACATGGCGATGTCGGCGTGTTGCAGCAGTTGCTCGGGGGTGCGGCCATCGTCTGGATAAACGGCTACACCGATGCTGGCGCTGAGCATGAAGGCGCTGCCATCTACCTGCACCGGTTCATTCAAGGCGGCTGTAATGCGCTCGGCGATGCGGTCTGCCCCCTGTTGGGTGTAGCTGGCAATGACGGCGAATTCGTCGCCGCCTAGGCTGGCTAGGGTTTCCTCCTGCCGCAAGGCCGTACGCAGACGGCGGGCGGTTTCCACCAGCACGCGGTCGCCCGCGTTGTGTCCGAGGCTGTCGTTGATTTCCTTGAAGCGGTCCAGATCGAGGTACAGCAGCGCCAGTTGCCGGTGGTTGCGCTCGGCCGCGGCCAGCTCCTGTTTGAGCCGATCGGTGAACAGCGCGCGGTTGGCTAGGCCAGTGAGCGGGTCGTAGAAGGCCAAGTATTCGATCTGTTCGGCGTCGGCCTTGCGCTCGGTGATGTCTTGCACGGTGCCGATGGCGCGCAAGACCGTGCCATCGGTGGCGCGCTCGAACTCGGCGTTTTCTTCCACCCAGCGGATGCTGCCGTTGACGACGATGCGGTGACAGACCCGGTAGGTGGCACCGTGGAGTGCGGCCTGCCAGGTGGCATCAAGCATCTCGTGGTCGTCCGGGTGCACGCATCGCAGGAAGGTAGGGTAGTCGAGTGCCGTGCCCGGAGCGATTCCAAACATGCGATAGACCTCGGGCGTCCAGTGCAGCGAGCCATCGGTGCAATCGAGGCGCCAACTGCCAATGCGCGCCACGCGCTGGGCGCGCAACAAATCGGCTTCGCTGTCGCGCAGGGCTTGTTGCAGGCGTGCCTGCTCGGTGATGTCCTCGACGATCAGCAACAGTCGCGCTTCTTCTTCTTCTTCTTCCGCAAGCCGGATGCCAGTGATCGTCACCCGCACCGGCAGCGGCGCCGAACCGCCGGCAGCAGCCATGGTCAGCACCAGGTCACGGATCGGGTGCTGGCTCTGGCGCACTTGGGCCAGGCGCTCAGCCAAGCCATCGGCGTGCACCCATTCGAGCAGGGGCTGGCCGTGCAAGTCGGCCTGGTCGAAGCCGAAGCGGCGCAGGAAAGCCCGGTTGGCGGACAACACGCGGCCATCGGCCGTCAGCACCACGAGGCCATTGGGCAGGGCGGCAAACACCAGTTCCGAATATTGCTTCAGGACCGCCATCGCCTGCCGGTCGGTTTGCAGGTAGGCATCTACGGCCAAGCTGATGTCGAGCAGCACCACCTTGAGCAGGGACTGGAGCGTGGCCAGCTGCTGCTCGGGCTCGTCTTCGAGGTGCTGTGCGACCTGCGGCAACAGACCCGACAGGTACTGGGCATAGGCCCCTAGGTACCAAGGCGATTCGAGCCCGATGCGCTGGTGTGCGATGCCGACGCGCAGGCGCTCGCGCGCGTAATCCAAGCCGTACTCGCCAGCGGTCAGGGTTTGGAAGTAACGGGTCTGGGTGCGCTTGAGTCGTTCTAGGGTGGCCTGCTCCGGAAGCAGGCGGCGGGTGGGTTCGAAGCGCAGCAGGTGGCTGTAAAAATGCTCGACGAACGCTGTGTCGGTGTCGGCCAGCAGGGCGTGCAAGCGCCGCAGCCGGGCTGCGTCGTCGTCACCGAACGCCAGAAAGGCGGTGCGCTGCTCCAGTGCGGCGCCGTCGAGGCCGAGCAGCGCCATCATCGCCTCAGCGGCGTCGGCCAAGGGGCGCATTTTCCCGGCCTTCATCGCCACCCACTCCGGTGCAATGAAGTTGCTTGCTTGCTTGCTTGCTTGCTTGCTTGCTTGCTTGCTTGCTTGCTTGCTTGCTTGCTTGCTTGCGTAATTTTCTCTCCCGGTGGTGATAACGCCAGCTTCAGAACCAGAATCGATCATGGACTCATGCGGTTGCATGGTGGTGGGGCACCAAAAGTCTCGCAGTGTACACGGTAGAGTTCGCGTTCTAGGCTGCGCCAGTCGCTACCTACGACACGAAATCGTACCCGAACCGGAAATTCTGCCAAATAGCGCAGCAACTCAGGGTTGCCGGTGTTGCCGCGCTGATGGTTCCACAGGCGCTTGCGCAGATTGCCCGAGGAGCCGATGTAGAGCACCGTGGAGGGCAGCGTGAGGGCCGGGCCGCCGCTGAGCGAGGTCTCGCTGCTGGCCCGGATTTCATAGACGCCGGGCTGGGCCGGTATGAGCGCGCTCAGCGCCTGGCGCGACAGCAGCAAGAGGGGCGAAAACCCCTCGGTTACCGCCAAGTAGCTTTTGCGCAGCTTGCGCTCACGCCAATCGGGGATGGCGAGCTGCTGCCGGATCGTGGCTACCGTGCGCCGGCCGAGGCGGATGCCGTGGTGCGCGGCCAAGTGCTCGGCGAGGGCCTGATCCGGCAGCGGGGCGCGGATCTGCCCGTTGAGCAACCACTGCTTTTCCTGCTTGAGCAGATGGTCGATCCAATGCCCGTGGACTTGGCGCGAGCGCGCCAGCAGGGTACTCAGGGGCAGCAACACGCCGCCGGCGTTGCGCAGGCTCAGGTGTTTGAGCAGCCGCGAAAGCCTCCCGGCATCGGCGCGCAGGCTCAGGTTGGCGCGCCGGTTCAGTCGCTGCGCCAGTTCGGCTTGGGTCATGGGGATCAGGTCGAGTGGATCGCGGGTGTAGAGAAAGCGGCTCTGGAGCGCCACCAGTTCGTGTACCAAGGCGTGCGTCAGCCGGTTGCGGCTGTTGATCAGCTTCATCCGGTGGATGGCGCTCGAGAGCGCGCCGGCCGGAGCCCGAGAGCGCAGGTGCGCCTCTAGGGCCGAGGAGTCGAAGCGGTATTCGCGCACGAAGCTGGCGCGCTGGTAGAGCAGCGCCGGCGTGGGCGAGTCGAGGCAGACTTCGCCCAGCGCCAAGACCGAGCCCGGCCTGGGTTGCTCAGTCAGGCGGGCACCGGGCAAGATGCCGCACTCGAGGGTCGAGCACAGATCGGCGTAAGCGGGCGACGCCTCCATTGTCGCCACTTGGCGCTCCAGTGTCGCCAAGGGTTGCTCCAAAAAGCGCGCAAAAACGATTTTGCCCAAGGTGGCGGCGTCGAGCCGCTGGGGTGTGCTGGTCAAGACATGCGTGCTTCAGGCTCAATCAGCAGCGCCGCCGCCACCCGGCGCCCTTCGCCGGCCAGAATGTTGTAAGTGCGCGCGGCGGCTAGGGTGTCCATGGTCTCGACGCCGATGCCGGCGTCGATCAAGGGGCGCAGCAGCGCTGGGGCGACGAAGCGCAGCCGCGCACCGCTGCCCAGCAGCAGCAGCTCGGGCTGCCAAGCGGCCAGCAGGGCAAAGTGCGGCAGCGCGATGTCGGCGTGGCGAGTGCAGTCCCAAGGCTGGATGCGGCCGTCGGCGCACAGCAACAGGCTGTGGCGGTAGGTGGTGTCGCCGATCTGCAACCAGCCTGGCCCGTGGGCGCGCACGGTGGTGCTCTCGATGCGGTCGGGTTGCAGTTTCATGGCGGCGGGTTTGGGCTAGGGCGGTTAAAGTGTGGTGAAATTATAGGTTTCGCTCATCCTGCTCGCCCAAGCCCACCTGCCATGCCCACACCGCCGCTGCTCAAATCAGCCAAACTGGCCAACGTCTGCTACGACATCCGCGGCCCCGTGCTCGACAAAGCGCGCGCCATGGAGGAGGAAGGCCACAAGATCATCAAGCTCAACATCGGCAACATCGCCGCCTTTGGCTTGCAGCCGCCCGACGAGATCGTGCAAGACATGATCCGCAACCTGCCCACGCCCACGGCAGCCGGCTACACCGACAGCAAGGGCCTGTTTGCGCCGCGCAAGGCGGTGGTGCACTACACCCAAGAAAAAGGCGTGGCCGGGGTCACGGTCGATGACGTGTACCTGGGCAACGGCGCCAGCGAACTGATCAGCATGAGCCTCAACGCCCTGCTCAACAGCGGCGACGAGGTGCTGATCCCGGCCCCCGACTACCCGCTCTACACCGCCAGCGTGGCGCTGGCCGGGGGCACGCCGGTGCACTACTTGTGCGACGAAGGCAGCGGCTGGCTGCCGGACCTTGACGACATTCGGCGCAAGATCACGCCGCAGACCAAGGGCATCGTCGTCATCAACCCCAACAACCCCACCGGTGCGCTCTACCCCGACGACCTGCTGCGCGAAATCGTGGAGATCGCGCGCCAGCACGGCTTGGTGATTTTTGCCGACGAGATTTACGACAAAACCCTGTACGACGGCGCCACCCACACCAGCGTGGCGGCGCTGGCCGACGAGGTGCTGGTGCTGACCTTCAACGGCCTGAGCAAAAACTACCGCTCCTGTGGCTACCGCGCCGGCTGGATGGTGGTCTCGGGCGACAAACGGCGCGCGCGCGACTACATCGAGGGCCTGAACATGCTGGCCTCGATGCGCCTGTGCGCCAACACGCCGGGCCAGATGGCGATCCAGACCGCGCTCGGCGGCTACCAGAGCATCAAAGACCTGGTTGCCCCGGGCGGGCGCCTGTGTCGCCAGCGCGATCTGGCCTATGAGCTCATGAGCCAGATTCCGGGCGTGAGCGTGGTCAAGCCCAAGGCGGCGCTGTACATGTTCCCGCGCCTCGACCCCAAGGTGTACCCGATCGCCGACGACCAGCAGTTTGCCTACGACCTGCTGGCCGAAGAAAAAGTGCTGATCGTGCAGGGAACGGGCTTTAACTGGCCGCAACCGGATCACTTCCGCTTGGTTTTCTTGCCGCACGCCGACGACCTGAGCGAAGCCATCGGGCGCATTGCGCGCTTTTTGGCGCAGTTGCGCAAGCGCCACGGCACCTGAAAACGCCAGCGCTGCGGCATTCCCATCCCCTTTTTTTGCAGAAAGCACCCTTGGCGATGAAACCCATACAAGTAGGCCTGCTCGGCATCGGCACCGTGGGCAGTGGCGTGTACGACGTGTTGCGCCGCAACCAAACCGAAATCCAGCGCCGTGCCGGGCGCGGCATCGCCATCGCGGCCGTGGCCGACCTCGACCTCGAGCGCGCGCGCGCCATCGTCGGCGACGCGGTGCCGGTGCTGGCCGATGCGCGCGCGGTGATCGCGCGGCCCGAGATCGACATCGTGGTCGAGCTCATCGGTGGCATCGGGGTGGCGCGCACGCTGGTGCTCGAGGCCATCGCCGCCGGCAAGCACGTGGTCACGGCCAACAAGGCGCTGCTGGCGGTACACGGCACCGAGATCTTCCAAGCGGCGCAGCAGCGCGGCGTGATGGTGGCCTTCGAGGCCGCGGTGGCCGGCGGCATCCCGATCATCAAGGCGCTGCGCGAGGGCCTGACGGCCAACCGCATCCAGTGGGTGGCGGGCATCATCAACGGCACCACCAACTTCATCTTGAGCGAAATGCGCGACAAGGGGCTGGACTTCGGCACCGCGCTGGCGCAGGCGCAGCAGCTGGGCTACGCCGAGGCCGACCCGCGCAACGACATCGAAGGCATCGACGCGGCCCACAAGGCCACCATCCTGAGCGCGATCGCCTTTGGCATCCCGGTGCAGTTCGAGCGCGCCCACGTCGAGGGCATCACCCGGCTGGCAGCGACCGATTTCAAATACGCCGAGCAGCTGGGCTACCGCATCAAGCTGCTGGGCATCGCCAAGCGCCAGGCCAGCGGCATCGAGCTGCGAGTGCACCCGTGCCTGGTGCCGGCCAAGCGCCTGCTGGCCAACGTGGAAGGGGCGATGAATGCCGTCATGGTGCAGGGCGACGCCGTGGGCACCACGCTCTACTACGGCAAGGGCGCGGGCAGCGAGCCCACCGCCAGCGCCGTGATCGCTGATCTGGTGGATGTGACCCGGCTGCACACCGCCGACCCGCAAAACCGGGTGCCGCACTTGGCGTTCCAGCCCGACGCGCTGAGCGAGCTGCCGATTGTGCCCATGAGCGCGGTGCAGACCAGCTACTACCTGCGCCTGTGCGTGGCCGATCAGGCCGGGGTGCTGGCGCAAGTCACCGGTATATTGGCCGCAGCCCAGATCAGCATCGACGCCGTGTTGCAGCGCGAGGCCGAGCAGGGCGCGGCGCAGACCGAGCTCATCATCCTCACGCACCAGACCCGCGAGGGCGCGATGGACGCCGCGCTGGCGCAGATGCAGGCCCTGCCCACCGTGCTGGCCCCCATCGTGCGCATCCGCAAAGAGGAGCTGGCCTGATGCGCTACCTCTCCACCCGCGGCCACCCGGAGCGGCCGCGCTTTTGCGACATCCTGCTCGAAGGGCTGGCCCCCGACGGCGGCCTGTACCTGCCCGAGCACTACCCGCAGGTCGATGCCGCCACGCTGGCGCGCTGGCGCAGCGTCTGGGCCGAGCAGGGTTATGCGGCGCTGGCCTTCGAGGTGTTGTCGCTCTACATCGACGACATCCCGAGCGCCGACCTTCGCGCCCTGTGCGCCCAAACCTACACCGCCGCAGCCTTTGGTAGCGCCGCCATCACGCCGCTGCGCCGGCTCGACGAGGGCCTGTGGGTGCAGGAGTTGTCCAACGGCCCCACGCTGGCCTTCAAAGACATGGCGATGCAGCTGCTGGGCAACCTGTTCGAGTACGAACTGGCGCGCCGGGGAGCGCGGCTCAACATTTTGGGCGCCACCAGCGGCGACACCGGTAGCGCCGCCGAATACGCGCTGCGCGGCAAGCGCGGGGTGCGCGTGTTTATGCTCTCGCCGCACGGGCGCATGAGCGCCTTCCAGCAGGCGCAGATGTACAGCCTGCAAGACCCGAACATCCACAACCTGGCGATCGAGGGCGTGTTCGACGACTGCCAAGACATCGTCAAGGCGGTCAGCGCCGACCTCGAATTCAAGCGCCGCTACCAGATCGGCAGCGTCAACTCGATCAACTGGGCGCGCCTGCTGGCGCAGGTGGTGTATTACTTTGCCGGCTATTTTGCCCTCACCCGCTCCGACAGCGAACGCATAGGCTTTGCCGTGCCCAGCGGCAACTTTGGCAACGTCTGCGCCGGCCACGTGGCGCGCATGATGGGCCTGCCGCTCGCGCAACTGGTGGTGGCGACCAACGAAAACGATGTGCTCGACGAGTTTTTTCGCACCGGCCGCTACCGCGTGCGCCCCAGCGCCCAGACCTTCGAGACCTCGAGCCCCTCGATGGACATCTCCAAGGCCAGCAACTTCGAGCGCTTCGTGTTCGATCTGCTCGGGCGCGACGCGCAGCGCACCCAGGCCCTGTTTGGCGCCGAACTGGCGCGCAGCGGCGCCTTCGACCTGAGCGCCGACCCGGCTTTTGCCCAGATCCGCAGCCGCTACGGCTTCGTGAGCGGGTGCAGCAGCCACGCCGAGCGCCTCGCCACCATCCGCGCCGCCTGGCAACACAGCGGCCAGATGCTGGACCCGCACACCGCCGACGCCGTGAAAGTGGCGCGCCAGCACCAGCAGCCCGGTACGCCGATGGTGGTGCTGGAAACCGCGCTGCCGGTGAAGTTTGCCGCCACCTTGGTGGAAGCGCTGGGGCGCGAGCCCGAGCGGCCCGCGGCGCTCGAAGGCATCGAAAAGCTGCCCAAGCGGGTGCGGCTGCTCCCGGCCGATGTGCAGCGCGTAAAAGCCTACATTGCCGAGCAATGCGCCGCCTGAGCACACCCCAGACACGCACCCTAGACCCGCACCCTAGACCCGCGCCCCAGACCCGCACCCACCCGCATGAACCACCCCGCTGCTGACCCAACCCCAGCTCGCCCCGGCCTGCTGGCGCTCGACGACGCGCTGGCGGCCCTGCTGGCGACGGCGCAGCCGCTGCGCGAGATCGAGCCCGTGCCGCTCGACGAAGCCGACGGCCGCGTGCTGGCGCAGGCGCTGCAAGCCGCCTTTGACGTGCCCGGTTTTGACAACAGCGCCATGGACGGCTACGCGGTGCGCGCCGCCGAAGCCGCTGCGTCTCACGCGGCCGGGGCTGCCCTGCCGGTGAGCCAGCGCATCGCCGCCGGGCCTGTGGGTGCCTCGGGTGCCCAAGGCGCTGCGGCAGGGTCGGCGCCCGCCTTGCAGCCCGGCACGGTGGCGCGCATTTTCACTGGCGCCCCCATTCCCGCCGGGGCCGACGCGGTGTTGGTGCAAGAAGAGGCCGAGGCCAGCACCGATGCCAGCGGCCAGCCGCAGGTGCGCTTGCACAAGCCGGCGCAGCTCGGGCAGCACATCCGCCGCCGGGGCGAAGACCTGGGCCGCGGCCAGACCGTGCTGCCCGCCGGCACCCTGCTGGGCCCGGCCGAACTCGGGCTGGCCGCCAGCCTTGGGGCGGCGCAGCTGCCGCTGCACTGGCGCCTGCGCGTGGCGCTGCTGAGCAGCGGCGACGAACTGGCCGAACCCGGCAGCGTGCCCCCGGAGCAGCTGCCGCTGGGTGCGATCTACAACAGCAACCGCTATTTTTTGCGTGCCCTGTTGCAGCGCCTGGGTTGCAGCGTGAGCGTGTGCCCGCCGGTGCCGGATCGGCTCGACGCCACCGTGGCGGCGCTGCGCGCAGCGGCAGCAAACCACGACCTGGTGCTGAGCACCGGCGGTGTGTCGGTGGGTGAAGCCGACCACCTCAAAGCCGCCGTGCAGGCGCTGGGCGGCCTGCACCTGTGGCAGATCGCCATCAAGCCTGGCAAACCTTTTGCCCACGGCTGGCTGGAGCGCGATGGGGAGGGTGCAGGCGCAAATTCAGGCGCAGGCCAGCGCTGCCACTACATCGGCCTACCCGGCAACCCGGTGGCCAGTTACGTCACGTTCATGCTGCTGGTGCAGCCCTTCGTGCGCCGCTTGCAGGGGGTGCAAGGCCCAGCGGCCAACGGTCTGCCCGAGCCGATCGAGTTGCCTGCGCATTTTGATTGGCCCAAGCCAGAGCGGCGGCGCGAGTTTTTGCGCGTGCGCCGCAACGCCCACGGCGGGCTCGAGCTCTATCCCAACCAAGGTTCAGGCGTGCTCAGCTCCATCGCCTGGGCTGACGGCTTGGTGGACAAAGCGCCCAACCAGACCATCGCTCACGGCGACCGGGTCGCGTATAGGCCGTTTGCCGCATAGCGAGCGTTCGCCACCAGATGCTCGGGAGCGGGCGCTGGTTCCATTGGGCGTGGCGTGCCTCCCGCTACGCATCCCTTTGGCGGGTTGTGGCTTGACACTCCAGCCTTGACATTTCAGCCGTCAGCCCGACTATAATGGCGAAAAAAAGAACGGTCGTTCGATTTTTCGGCGTGCGTACAATGTTGGCGTTTACGTAAACGTCAAGCGCTTGTGGGCGCGCAGTTTCACACTCAATCACACAGGAGCAAGGCATGAAAATTCTGGTCCCGGTCAAGCGCGTGGTGGACTACAACGTCAAGGTGCGCGTCAAGGCCGACGGCAGCGGCGTCGATATCGCCAACGTCAAGATGAGCATGAACCCTTTCGATGAGATCGCCATCGAGGAAGCGGTGCGCCTGAAAGAAAAAGGCGTGGCCACCGAGGTGGTGGCGGTTTCCTGCGGTGTGGCGCAGTGCACCGAAACGCTGCGCACAGCCATGGCGATCGGGGCCGATCGGGCCATTTTGGTGCAGACCGATGACGAGCTGCAACCGCTGGCGGTGGCCAAGCTGCTGGCGGCGTTGGTGGCACGCGAGCAGCCGGGCTTGGTGATCTTGGGCAAGCAGGCGATCGACGACGACGCCAACCAGACCGGCCAGATGCTGGCGGCGCTGGCCAAGTTGCCCCAAGCCACTTTTGCCTCCAAGCTTGAAGTGGTGGATGGCCGGGCGCGCGTGACGCGCGAGGTCGATGGCGGGCTCGAGACCCTGAGCCTGAGCCTGCCGGCGCTGGTGAGCACCGATCTGCGCCTGAACGAGCCGCGCTACGTGACGCTGCCCAACATCATGAAGGCCAAGAAAAAGCCGCTCGAAACCCTGTCGCCGGCCGATCTGGGTGTCGATACCGCGCCGCGCCTCAAAACCCTGAAGGTGGCCGAGCCGGCGGCGCGCAAGGCCGGCATCAAGGTCGGCAGTGTGGCC
Source organism: Serpentinimonas sp. SSL01 (assembly GCF_056323735.1). Taxonomy (NCBI): domain Bacteria; kingdom Pseudomonadati; phylum Pseudomonadota; class Betaproteobacteria; order Burkholderiales; family Comamonadaceae; genus Serpentinimonas; species Serpentinimonas sp. SSL01. The sequence goes on along the minus strand of NZ_CM150487.1, from coordinate 1,349,137 downwards.
GAATTGGTGGACAAGCTGCGCAACGAAGCCAAAGTGATCTAAACAGGAGACCGACCCCATGACCGCACTCGTCATTGCCGAACACGACCACGCCACGCTCAAGGGCGCCACGCGCAACGCCGTCAGCGCCGCTGCCGCCTGCTGCCCCGAAGTACACGTATTGGTCGCCGGCCACCACGCCGCCGCCGCCGCCCAAGCGGCCGCCCAGATTGCCGGTGTGGCCAAGGTGCTGCACGCCGACGGCCCTGCGCTGGCGCACGGCTTGGCCGAAAATGTGGCGGCCCAAGTGCTGGCGCTGGCCGCTGGCTACAGCCACATCGTGTTTGCCGCCACAGCCAGCGGCAAAAACGTGGCCCCGCGCGTGGCCGCTTTGCTCGATGTGGCGCAGGTGAGCGAAATCACCAAGGTGCTGGCCCCCGACACCTTCGAGCGCCCGATCTACGCCGGCAACGCCGTGGCCACGGTGCAAAGCACCGACGCCGTGAAAGTGCTCACGGTGCGCGGCACCGGCTTTGACGCCGCCCCCGCCACCGGTGGCAGCGCCGCGATCGAGGCGGTGGCGGCCGTGGCCGACAGCGGGTTGAGTGCCTTTGTGGGCAGCGAACTGGCGCAAAACGACCGCCCCGAACTGTCGGCGGCCAAGGTGATCGTCAGCGGTGGCCGGGCGCTGGGCAGCGCCGAGCAGTTCAATGCCCTGCTCACGCCGCTGGCCGACAAGCTCGGCGCCGCCATCGGCGCCAGCCGCGCCGCCGTCGATGCCGGTTACGCGCCCAACGATTTGCAGGTCGGTCAAACGGGCAAGATCGTGGCGCCGCAGCTCTACATCGCGGTCGGCATTTCGGGCGCGATCCAGCATTTGGCGGGCATGAAAGACTCGAAGGTGATCGTGGCCATCAACAAAGACCCGGAAGCCCCGATCTTTGCCGTGGCCGACTACGCGCTCGAGGCCGATTTGTTCCAGGCGCTGCCGGAGCTGGTCAAGGCGCTGTAAGCGCCCACACCCAAGGGCATCGGTTTCGATGCCTTTTTTGCATCTGCCTTCAAAGTGGCGCCAACGGCGCGCAACCCTCGTTCAACGGAGACTAAAAAATGAGCTATGTGGCCCCCGTCAAAGACCTGATGTTCAATCTGCAGCACCTCGCCGGGCTCGAGCAGGTGGCGCGCCTGCCCGGTTTTGAAGACGCTGGGCTGGAGACGGCGCAGGCGGTGCTGGAAGAATGCGCGCGCCTGAACCAAGAGGTGATCGCGCCCCTGAACTGGGAGGGCGACAAGTACCCGTCCTCGTACCACGATGGCAAGGTCAGCACCACGCCGGGCTTCAAGCAGGCCTTTCATCAGTTTGCCGAGGGTGGCTGGCAGGGTTTGCAGCACCCGGTGCAGTTTGGCGGCCAGGGCTTGCCCAAAAGCATTGGGGCGGCGTGTGTGGAGATGTTCAATTCCGCCAACCTGAGCTTTGCCCTGTGCCCGCTGCTCACCGACGGCGCCATCGAGGCCCTGCTGACGGCAGGCACCGAGGAGCAAAAGCAGCTTTTTTTGCCGCCCATGATTGCCGGCGAATGGACCGGCACCATGTGCCTGACCGAGCCGCAGGCGGGTTCGGACTTGGCGCTGGTGCGCAGCCGCGCCGAGCCGCAGGCCGATGGCGGCTACAAGGTCTTTGGCACCAAGATTTTTATCACCTACGGCGAGCACGACTACACGCCGAACATCGTGCACCTGGTGCTGGCGCGCATCCCCGGCGCGCCCGAGGGCGTCAAGGGCATCAGCCTGTTCATCGTGCCCAAATTTGTGCTCGACGCCGAGGGCCAGCCCGGGGCGCGCAATGACGTGCGCTGCGTCAGCATCGAACACAAGCTGGGCATCAAGGCCAGCCCGACGGCGGTGCTGCAATTTGGCGACCACGGCGGCGCCGAGGGCTACTTGGTGGGCCAGGCCAACCGCGGGCTCGAGTACATGTTCATCATGATGAACGCGGCCCGTTTTGCCGTGGGGCTTCAAGGCATTGCGGTGGCCGAACGCGCTTACCAAAAGGCGGTGGCGTTTGCGCGCGAGCGCCTGCAAAGCCGCCCGGTGGATGGCAGTTCGGCCCAAGCCGCGCCCATCATCGTGCACCCCGATGTGAAGCGCATGCTGCTCACCATGCGCGCCTACACCGAGGGCTGCCGCGCCATGGCCAGCGTGGCCGCGGCTGCCTACGACGGCGCGCACCACCACCCCGATGACGCTGCGCGCGCGCAGAACGCGAGCTTTTATGAGTTTTTGGTGCCGCTGGTCAAGGGCTACAGCACCGAGATGAGCATCGAAGTGGCCTCGCTGGGCGTGCAGGTGCACGGCGGCATGGGTTTCGTCGAAGAAACCGGCGCTGCCCAGTACTACCGCGACGCGCGCATCCTCACCATCTACGAGGGCACGACGGCGATCCAAGCCAACGACTTCGTGGGCCGCAAGACGCTGCGCGATGGCGGCCGCACGGCGCGCGCCGTGGCGGCGCAGATCGAGGCCACCGAGGCCGAGCTGCAAGCCAGCGGCAGCGCCCACGCGCTGGCGCTGCGAGAGCAGCTGCAAGCGGCGCGGCTGGCGTTTCTAGACGCGGTGGCCTTTGTGCTCGAACACGCTAAGGCCAACCCGAATGCGGTTTTTGCCGGCAGCGTGCCCTATCTGCTGCTGGGCGGCAACCTGGTGGCCGGCTGGCAGCTGGCGCGTGCGCTGCTGGTGGCCGAGCGCGAGCTGGCTGCGGGGCGCGAGGCCGAGTTCATGCGCACCAAGATCCTGACCGCGCGCTTTTACGCCGACCACCTGCTCAGCCGCGCCGGCAGCCAGCGCGACAGCATCGTCGCCGGCCACGCCGCCGTGACCGAGATCAGCCCCGACGCGTTTTGATTGACGACCGACCAGATACGATTGACGAGCCTCATCCCATGTCCATTCCCGCTTCCCATCCCGCCCCCACGCCCCGATCACCGTTGCCGGGTGCCTTGCAGCGTGTGCCGTTCCCGGTCATCGGTGCGCCGCTGTTCATCATCAGCAACCCCAAGCTGGTGATCGCGCAGTGCTGCGCCGGCATCGTCGGCTCCATGCCGGCGCTCAACGCGCGCCCGGCCTCGCAGCTCGACGAATGGCTGGCCGAAATCACCGAGGCGCTGGCGGCGCACGACCGCGCGCACCCCGAGCAACCGGCGGCCCCCTTTGCCATCAACCAGATCGTGCACAAGAGCAACGACCGGCTCGAGGCCGATCTGGCGCTGTGCGCCAAGTACCGAGTGCCGATCGTCATCACCAGCCTAGGCGCGCGCGCCGACCTCAACCAAGCCGTGCACAGCTGGGGCGGGGTGGTGCTGCACGACATCATCAACAACGCTTTTGCGCACAAGGCGATCGAAAAGGGTGCCGACGGGCTGGTGGCGGTGGCCGCCGGGGCCGGTGGGCACGCGGGCGTGAAAAGCCCGTTTGCGCTGGTGCAAGAAATCCGCCAGTGGTTCGACGGCCCGCTGGCGCTCTCGGGCTCCATCGCCAGCGGCAGCGCGGTGCTGGCGGCGCAAGCCATGGGGGCCGATTTTGCCTACATCGGCTCGGCCTTTATCGCCACCGACGAAGCGCGCGCCAGCGCCGAATACAAGCAGTGCGTGGTTGACAGCAACTCGGACGACATCGTTTACAGCAACCTGTTCACCGGCGTGCACGGCAACTACCTCAAGGCCTCGATCGTGGCCGCGGGGCTCGACCCGGAGCACCTGCCCGAGAGCGACCCGAGCGCGATGAACTTCGGCGGTGCCGCCGCCAAGGCATGGAAAGACATCTGGGGCTGCGGCCAAGGCATTGGCGCGATCGACCGCGTGCTGCCTGCGGCCGAGCGGGTGGCGCAGCTCAAGCGCGAGTATGCGGTGGCGCGCCAGCGCTTGCTGGGCTGAGCTTTGTTTTGATCAGCGGGGCGCTATCCCGCCAGCGCGGCGCGCCAACGTTCGACGGTGAGCGAGTGGGCGCGGCCAAAGCCAGCCACAAAGCGCGCCGACACCGGCTCGATTAAAAACAGTGCAAAGTCTGGAAACTCGAACAGCTCGCGCGCCTCGGGCAGCCGCTCGAGGTAGGCGGCGCGGGCGGCGGCGTAGCGCGGCGCATCGGGCGGGCAGGGCAGGGCAGGGCGCGGCCCTTGAGGCTCAGGCGCGGCCGGGCCAGTGGGTTGTGGGCGTCCGGCGTTTCGCCGCCGCTTGGCAGAGTTGCATCGGCCACGAACAGCAGCGCCACGGCGGGTTGCTCGAGCATGTCTTTGGTGTGGGTGGCCAGCCGGCTTACGTGCAGCACCGCGCTGCCGCACTCGGGCAGCAGCGCAACGGGCACCATCGACACCGCGGGCTCGCCCCGGTGCAAGGTGGCCAGCGCGGCTAGGCGCTGCGTTTGCAGCAGGGTGCGCAGCAGGTGGAGATCGGCGTCGGTGAGGCTCACGGCTCCAGTGTAGTTCAGTTTTTTCGCGGCGCAAATTTGAAGCGCTCCTGCTGCTAGGCTGTTGCGGCGCATGGCCTTGCGAGCCTGACTGGCGCGCAAACTGCACCGCTACAATGGTTCGATCGCCGCTTTGCCCGGCGCAGTGGGCGCGCCCAAACCAACCATGCACACCATCCAGATCCGGTTTTTTGCCGCCCTGCGCGAAGCGCTGGGCACCACAGAGCTGCCGTTGTGCACCGCCGCGGCCACGGTGGCTGATTTGCGCGACGAGCTGATCGCGCGCGGTGGTGCCCACGCCGAGGCGCTGGCGCGCGGGCGCGCGGTGCGCGCGGCGCTCAACCAGGCGATGGTGCCGGAATCGGCCGCGCTCAAAGACGGCGACGAAGTGGCTTTTTTCCCACCTGTGACGGGGGGCTGAGGGTGGAGCCGCAGCCCACCACCGCACAGCCCCGGGTGCGCATCCAGACCGAGGATTTCGACCTGAGCACCGAAGTGGCCGCCTTGCACGCCGCCGACACGCGGGTGGGCGCCGTCTGCGCCTTCGTGGGCCTAGTGAGGGAATGGGCCCCCACGCTTGGCGCTGGCGCGCCGGCGCTGCCCCCCGAGGGGGCGCTCGCCAGCTTGGGGCGGCCCGGCGCTGGCGAGGGACGGGCCCCCACGCTTGCGCCTAGCGGCGCTGCGCTGCCCCCCGAGGGGGCGCTCGCCAGCTTGGGGCGGCCCGGCGCTGGCTCGGAGGCCCCCACGCCAGTCGCTGATGCGCCGGCGTTCATGGAGCTCGAGCACTATCCCGGCATGACCGAGCGCGCCATCGAGGCGATGATCGAGCAGGCGCAGCGGCGCTTTGAGATTTATGGCGCGCGCGTGCTGCACCGCGTGGGGCGGCTGGGGCTGGGCGAGCAGATCGTGCTGGTGGCGGTGACGGCGGCGCACCGCGGCCAGGCCTTTGCCGCCTGCGAGTTTTTGATGGACTACCTCAAGACCCAGGCGCCGTTCTGGAAAAAAGAGCACAGCGCCGCCGGTGCGCGCTGGGTCGATGCGCGCGCCAGCGACGACGCGGCGCTGGCCAAGTGGGGCATCGAGGCGGATAACGCGGCTTAAGCTCGGTTGAAATCCCCCGCCCAGCCCCCAGCTAGAGTGGCATCACCTTTTTGAGGAAGCGCCCCATGCGACTCGACAAACTGACCACCAAATTCCAGCAGGCCCTGAGCGAAGCGCAAACGCTGGCCCTTGGGCAAGACCACGCCTACATTGAGCCGGCGCACCTGCTGGCGGCCCTGTTGCGCCAGCCCGACGGCCCCAAGGCGCTGCTGCAGCGCGCCGGCGTCAACGTGGCGGCGCTGGCCCAGGCCGCCGACGAGGCGCTGGCCAAGCTGCCCACGGTGCAGGGGCAAGAGCAAGTGCAGGTGGGGCGCGACACCGTCAGCCTGCTGCAGGCGGCCGAAAAAGAGGCGCTCAAGCGCGGCGACCAATACGTGGCCAGCGAGCTCTTTTTGCTGGCCCTGACCGACAGCAAAATCGCCTTGGCCGAGGCCGCGCGCAAGGCCGGCCTGAACCGCAGCGCCTTGCAGGCCGCCATCGACGCCGTGCGCGGCGGCCAGAGCGTGGACAACCCCGAAGCCGAAGGCCAGCGCGAGGCGCTGAAAAAATACACCCTCGACCTGACCGAGCGCGCCCGCGCCGGCAAGCTCGACCCGGTGATCGGGCGCGACGACGAAATCCGCCGCGCCATTCAGGTGCTGCAGCGGCGCACCAAAAACAACCCGGTGCTCATCGGCGAGCCCGGTGTGGGCAAGACCGCCATCGTCGAGGGGCTGGCGCAGCGCATCGTGGCCGGCGAGGTGCCCGAGAGCCTCAAGGACAAGCGCGTGCTGGTGCTCGACATGGCCGGTCTGCTGGCCGGGGCCAAATACCGGGGCGAGTTCGAGGAGCGCCTGAAATCGGTGCTCAAAGAAGTGGCCGCCGACGAAGGCCGCATCATCCTGTTCATCGACGAGCTGCACACCATGGTGGGCGCGGGCAAGGCCGAGGGTGCGATCGACGCCGGCAACATGCTCAAGCCGGCGCTGGCCCGCGGCGAGCTGCACTGCATCGGCGCCACCACGCTCGACGAATACCGCAAATACATCGAAAAAGACGCCGCGCTCGAGCGCCGCTTCCAGCGCGTGCTGGTCGATGAACCCACGGTCGAGGCCACCATCGCCATTCTGCGCGGCCTGCAAGAAAAGTACGAGGTGCACCACGGCGTCGAGATCACCGACCCGGCCATCGTCGCCGCCGCCGAACTGAGCCAGCGCTACATCACCGACCGCTTCTTGCCCGACAAGGCCATCGACCTGATCGACGAAGCCGCGGCCAAGATCAAGATCGAGATCGACTCCAAGCCCGAGGCCATGGACCGGCTCGATCGGCGCCTGATCCAGCTCAAAATCGAGCGCGAGGCGGTGCGCAAAGAAAAAGACGAAGCCAGCCAGAAGCGCATGACCCTGATCGAAGAAGAAATCGTCAAGCTCGAGCGCGAAGCCGCCGACCTCGAGGAACTCTGGAAAAGCGAAAAAGCCAGCGCCCAGGGCTCCGACCAAGTGCGCAAAGACATCGAGCAGATCAAAATCCAGATCGAGGACTGGACGCGCAAGGGCGACTTCAACAAGGTCGCCGAGCTGCAGTACGGGCGCCTGCCCGAGCTTGAAAAACGCCTGCGCGAGGCCCAAGCCAAGGAGGCCGCCGGCGACGGCAGCGCCAGCGGGCCACGGCTGCTGCGCACCCAAGTGGGGGCCGAGGAGATCGCCGAAGTGGTGGCGCGCGCCACCGGCATCCCGGTGGCCAAGCTGATGCAGGGCGAGCGCGACAAGCTGCTGCAGATGGAAGACAAGCTGCACCAGCGCGTGGTCGGGCAAGACGAGGCCATCGTGGCTGTGGCCAACGCCATCCGTCGCAGCCGCGCGGGCCTATCCGACCCGAACCGGCCGCTGGGCAGTTTTCTGTTTCTGGGCCCCACCGGCGTGGGCAAGACCGAGCTGTGCAAGGCGCTGGCGGCGTTTTTGTTCGACACCGAAGAGCACCTGATCCGCATCGACATGAGCGAGTTCATGGAAAAGCACTCGGTGGCGCGCCTGATCGGGGCCCCGCCGGGCTACGTGGGTTACGAAGAAGGCGGCTACCTGACCGAAGCGGTGCGGCGCAAGCCCTACAGCGTGATCCTGCTCGACGAGGTGGAAAAAGCGCACCCGGATGTGTTCAACGTGCTGCTGCAAGTGCTCGACGACGGCCGCCTGACCGACGGCCAAGGGCGCACGGTGGACTTCAAAAACGCCGTCATCGTCATGACCAGCAACATCGGCTCGCCCCTGATCCAAGCCATGGTCGGGCAAGACCCCGACGACATCAAGGAGGCGGTGTGGGGCGAACTGAAAAACCACTTCCGCCCCGAGTTCCTCAACCGCATCGACGAAACCGTGCTGTTCCACGGCCTCGACGCCGGGCACATCGCGCGCATTGCCCGCATCCAGCTGCAGGTGCTCACCGAGCGCTTGGCGCGGCTCGAATTGGGTTTGCAAGTGAGCGAGGCGGCGCTGGCCGAGCTGGCCAAGGTGGGCTTCGACCCGGTGTTTGGGGCGCGCCCGCTCAAGCGCGCGATCCAGCAACGGATCGAAAACCCGCTGTCGCGCCAGATACTCGAAGGGCGCTTTGCCCCCAAGAGCACGATCACCGTTGATGTCGATCCGATCCAAGCCCCGGGGCAGTTCCAGTTTGCGCTTGTGGCGCCTTAAGCCGGCCCTTACGGCTGCGCCAGAGCCCGCGCTGGTGCTTGGGCGCGGCCGCGTCATGGTGCGCGGTGCTGATCTATGAACTGGGCGTCAGGCACACGCAAGCCGTGCGGTCAAAATTGTGAGGTTTTTCGTGCCCAGCCGCTCAAAGCAGCCGCCGCGTTGACCGCCTCAGGAGACCCCATGCCCGCCAGCCTCGCCACTTCCTCTGTCACCCCATACGCCGATTTTTACCGCCGCTCGATCGACGAGCGCGAGGCCTTCTGGGCCGAGCAGGCGCAACTGATCGACTGGCAGCAGCCCTACGAGCAAGTCTGCGACGCCCGCAACCCGGCTTTTGCGCGCTGGTTCGTGGGTGGGCGCACCAACCTGTGCCACAACGCGGTCGATCGGCACTTGGCCGAGCGCGCCGAGCAAAACGCGCTCATCTGCGTGTCGTCGGAAACCGGGGCCGAGCGGGTGTACAGCTACCGCGAGCTGCACGCCGAGGTGCAGCGCATGGCCGCCATCTTGCTCGATTTGGGCGTGCGCAATGGCGACCGGGTGCTGATTTATATGCCCATGATCGCCGAGGCCGCTTTTGCCATGCTGGCCTGCGTGCGCATCGGGGCCATCCATTCGGTGGTTTTTGGCGGTTTTGCCAGCCACGCGCTGGCCAGCCGCATCGACGACGCGCGCCCGGCCCTGATCGTCAGCGCCGACGCCGGCATGCGCGCCGGCAAGGTGCTGCCCTACCAGCCCTTGCTGGACGAAGCGCTGCGCCTGAGCCAACACCCGCCCAAGCAGGTGCTGATGGTCAACCGCGGCTTGGCCGAGCTGCACCCGGTGACGGGGCGCGATGTGGATTATGCCGCCGCGCGCGAGCGCTGTTTGCACGTCCAAGTGCCGTGCGAGTGGCTCGAGAGCAGCGAGCCGAGCTACATCCTCTACACCAGCGGCACCACCGGCAAGCCCAAAGGCGTGCAGCGCGACACCGGCGGCTACGCGGTGGCGCTGGCGGCCTCGATGCGCCACATCTACCTCGGCGAGCCGGGGCAGACCTTCTTTGCCACCTCGGACATCGGCTGGGTGGTGGGGCACAGCTACATCATCTACGGCCCGCTGCTCTATGGCATGGCGACCCTGATGTACGAGGGGCTGCCGATCCGCCCCGATGCCGGCATCTGGTGGCAGCTGGTAGAGAAATACCGCGTGAGCGTGATGTTCTCGGCCCCCACGGCGGCGCGCGTGCTCAAAAAGCAAGACCCCGCCTACCTGAGCCGCTACGACCTATCCAGCCTCAAAGCCCTGTTTTTGGCCGGCGAGCCGCTGGACGAGCCCACCGCCAGCTGGATCGGGGCTGCCATCAACAAACCGATCATCGACAACTACTGGCAGACCGAGACCGGTTGGCCGATTTTGGCGCTGTGCAGCGGCGTCGAACCCACGGCGGTGGGCAAGATCGGCTCACCGGGGCGCGCCGTCTATGGCTATGACGTGCGCCTGATCGACGAGCTCACCGGGGCCGACATCACCGAGCCCAACCGCAAGGGCGTGCTGGCCATCGCCGGGCCGCTGCCGCCGGGCTGCCTGCAAACCGTTTGGGGCGACGACGAGCGCTACCTCAAAACCTACTGGTCCAGCATCCAGGGCCGCAGCCTCTACAACACCTTCGACTGGGGCCTGCGCGACGCCGAGGGTTATTACTTCATTCTGGGCCGCACCGACGACGTGATCAACGTCGCCGGCCACCGGCTGGGCACGCGCGAGATCGAGGAGGCCATCGCCAGCCACCCCAACGTGGCCGAGGTGGCGGTGGTGGGCCGCGCCGACGCGCTCAAGGGCCAGGTGGCGGTGGCTTTTGCCGTGCTCAAAAACCCGGCGCTGGCGGCTTCGGCCGAGCAGGCGCGGGAGCAAGAGCAAGCCCTCATGCAGATCGTGGATGCGCAGCTGGGGGCCGTGGCGCGCCCGGCGCGGGTCTGTTTCGTGGGCACGCTGCCCAAGACGCGCTCGGGCAAGCTGCTGCGCCGCGCCATGCAGGCGGTGTGCGAGGGCCGCGACCCCGGCGACCTGAGCACCATGGACGACCCGGCGGTGCTGCAGCAGATCCGCGATTTGCTGGGCTGAGGGGCTGCTGTTGCCCAGCGTTATCATCCGGCACACCAGCAACTAGCGATTCATTTTGATGCAAACCCCCTGCGATGCCGGAGCCGATGGTGCTGCTCCGCGCACCTTGGAGCCTGCGGCCGGCTCGCCCAACGCCAACTGGCAGCAGCGCAGCCTCGCCAGCGTCTGGCACCCCTGCACCCAGATGCAGCGCGCCGCCGCCGTGCCGCCGCTGGCCGTGGCGCGCGCCAGCGGCCCGTGGCTGCACGACCACGAGGGCCGGCGCTACTTCGACACCAGCAGCAGCTGGTGGGTGAACCTGTTCGGCCACGCCGACCCCGGCATTGGCGCCGCCATCAAGGCCCAGCTCGACCAGCTGCCGCACGTGATGCTGGCCGGCTGCACCCACGCGCCGGCGGTGGAGCTGGCCGAGCGCCTGAGCGCGCGCACCGGCGGCGAACTCGGGCACCTGTTTTTTGCCAGCGACGGCGCATCGGCGGTGGAAATCGCGCTCAAGATGAGCATGCACCATTGGAGCAACTGCGGCCAGCCGGACAAGCGCGAATTCGTCTGCCTGCAAGGCGGCTACCACGGCGAGACGCTGGGCGCGCTGGCCGTGACCGACGTACCGGTGTTTCGCCACGCCTATGCACCGCTGCTCTATGGCGGCGCGCACCTCGTGCCCTCGCCCGATGCGCGCTTGGCGCAACCGGGTGAAGACGCCGCCGCCGCGGCCGAGCGCGCCGCGGCCGCGCTCGAAGCCCTGCTGGCGCAGCGCCACGCGCACATCGCGGCGCTGATCGTGGAGCCGCTGGTGCAAGGCGCGGCCGGCATGGCCATGCACCACCCGCACTACCTGCGCCGTGCGCGCGTATTGTGCGAGCGCTACCAGGTGCACCTGATCGCCGACGAAATCGCCGTCGGCTTTGGCCGCACCGGCAGCTTTTTTGCCTGCGAGCAAGCCGGCATCTGGCCCGATCTGCTGTGCCTCTCGAAGGGCATCACCGGCGGCTTCCTGCCACTGTCGGTGGTGTTGTGCCGCGACGCCATCTACCGCGCTTTTTTGAGCGACGAGGTGGCGCGCGGCTTCCTGCACTCGCACTCGTACAGCGGCAACGCGCTGGCCTGCCGCGCCGCGCTGGCGGTGCTCGACCACTTTGAGCAGCGCGACGTGCTGGGCGACAACGCCCGCGTGGCGACGGTGCTCGATGCCGCGCTGGCTTCGCTGGCCCATGACCCGCGCCTCGAGCACCTGCGCCGCTGCGGCATGATCTGGGCTTTCGACGTGCGCGCCGAACACGCGCCGGCGCGCTTTGCCGAGCGCCTGCACCTGGTCGGGCGCCGGCACGAGCTGCTGCTGCGCCCGATCGGGCGCACCGTCTATCTGATGCCACCCTACGTGCTCGATGAGGCGCTGGCACGCTGGCTGGGCGCACGCCTGATCGATACGCTGAACGATACCCTGCACGACACCCTAAACCCCGCGCTGGCTGCTGACCCCGGCGCTGCACTCCCCCCCGATGCTGATCGAACACCTGAACCGTCAGTTGCTTGAGCTCGACGCCGCGGCGCTGCGGCGGCGCTTGCGCATCCAAACCACTCCGTGCCAGCCGCAACTGCAGCTGCAAGGTAGCGCGGCCCCGCTGCTGGCCTTTTGCAGCAACGACTACCTCGGGCTGGCCAACCACCCGGCGCTGGCGCAAGCGCTGGCCGACGGCGCCCGGCGCTGGGGCGTGGGCAGCGGCGCTTCGCACTTGGTGAGCGGCCACACCCAAGCCCATGCGGCGCTCGAAGAGCGGCTGGCGGCTTGGCAGGCGGCGCACATACCGGGCGCGCGCGCGCTGCTCTTTGGCAGCGGTTATGCGGCCAACCTCGCGCTGCTCACGGCCCTGGGCGACGCCTCGAGCACGCTGTTTTGCGACCAGCTCAACCACGCCTCGCTGATCGACGGCGCGCGCCTGTCCAAAGCCGCGGTGCAGCGCTATCCCCATGCCGACCTCGCCGCGCTGGCGCAGCAGTTGCAAAGCTGCAGCACGCCGCTCAAACTCATCGTCACCGATGCGGTGTTCAGCATGGACGGCGACTTGGCCGACCTGCCCGCGCTGCTGCAACTGGCCGAGCAGCACGATGCCTGGCTGATCGTGGACGACGCGCACGGCTTTGGCGTGCTGGGCGCGCGCGGACACGGCAGCTTGGAGCACTTTGGGCTGCGCAGCGAGCGCCTGATCTACATGGGCACGCTGGGCAAGGCGGCGGGCGCCTACGGGGCGTTCGTGGCCGCGCACCCCAGCATCGTCGAGTGGCTGCTGCAGCGCGGCCGCACCTACATCTACACCACGGCGCTGCCGCCCGCGCTGGCGCACGCCCTGCAGAGCAGCTTGGATTTGATCGAAGGCCCCGATGGCGCCGTGCGCCGCGCACACCTCGAGGCCCTGATCGGGCGCTGGCGCGCCGGCGTGCAAGCCCTGCTGGAGCCTATGGAGAGCGGGCAGGGCGGGGCGCCGACGCAGCTGCACCTGCTCGAGTCGCGCACCCCCATCCAGCCGCTGATCGTCGGCGATAATGCACGCGCGCTGGCCCTAGACGCCGCCTTGCAGGCGCGTGGCCTGCGCGTGCCGGCCATTCGCCCGCCCTCGGTGCCCGAGGGCAGCGCGCGCCTGCGGCTGACCTTCAGCGCCAGCCACACCCAGGCCGAACTGGACCGTTTGTTGGCGGCGCTGGCCGCGTCTTTGCAGGAACTGCCTTCATGACCCTCCCGCCTATCCCCGGTCAGCCGCTGAAAGGCTGCTTCGTCACCGGCACCGACACCGAAGTCGGCAAAACCCGCGTCAGCGCTGGCCTGCTGCACTGGCTGGGCGCGCAAGGCCTGCGCGCGGCCGGCTACAAAGCGGTGGCCTCGGGCATGGAGCAGGTGGACGGCCGCTGGCTCAACGAAGACGTGCAGACCCTGTGGGCCGCAGGCTGGCCCGGGGTGCGCCCCGAGCAGGTGGGGCCGCTGCAGCTGCGCACCGCTTGTGCACCGCACATTGCGGCCGCGCTCGAGGGCCGGCAGATCGACTTCGCCGCCTTGCGCGACGGCGCCTACGCGCTGGCGCAGCAGGTGGACTGTGTGGTGGCCGAAGGCGCCGGCGGCCTGTGCGTGCCGCTGGGCCCAGACTGGGACAGCTCCGACCTGATGTGCGCCCTCGGCCTGCCGCTGGTGCTGGTGGTGGGGCTGCGCTTGGGCTGCATCAACCACGCGCTGCTCACCGCCGAAGCCATCCGTGCGCGCGGCCTGCGCCTAGGCGGCTGGGTGGCCAACACGCTCGACCCCGACATGCCTTTTTTGACCGAGAACATCGCCACGCTGCGGCACGAGTTTGCCCGCCGCCACAAGAGCCCGTGCTTGGGCGTGCTGCCGCGCTTGGCTCCAGCTGGTGCAGCCCAAATGGCCCAAGCGGCGGCCGCGCACCTAGATGACGCCGCACTGCGCCGCCTCTTTGGCCTACCGCCAGCCTAAGACCAACTTTTTAGCCCTACGAACCCACCCTATGAGCACTTGCGCCACCCCGATCGATGTCTCTGCCCTGCGCCGTGCCGGCGGCTCTGCGCCGGGTGCAGACGCCCGCCACGCGGCCACCAAGGCTGCCGACACAGCTGCCCAAGCCACTGCGGCGCCGCGCTGGTCGGTGGCCGCCATCGAAGCCCTGTTTGAACTGCCGTTTATGGACTTGCTGCACCAGGCGCAGCAGGTGCACCGGCAGCATTTCGACCCCAACGCGGTGCAGCTCTCGACCCTGCTCTCGATCAAGACCGGCGGCTGTGCCGAAGACTGCGGCTACTGCCCGCAGTCGGCGCATTTCGACACCGGCGTCGAGGCCAGCAAGCTGCTGCCGCTCGACGAGGTGCTGCAAGCCGCCAGCGCCGCCAAGGCCCAAGGCGCGAGCCGCTTTTGCATGGGCGCGGCCTGGCGCAGCCCCAAGATGCGCGATCTGCAGCGCGTGACCGAAATGGTGCAGGGCGTGCGCGCGCTCGGGCTCGAAACCTGCATGACGCTGGGCATGCTCGAGGCCGAGCAGGCGCAGCAGCTCAAAGCCGCCGGGCTCGATTACTACAACCACAACCTCGACAGCGCGCCCGATTTTTACGGCCAGATCATCAGCACGCGCACCTACCAAGACCGGCTCGACACGCTCGAGCACGTGCGCTCGGCCGGCATCAAGGTCTGCAGTGGCGGCATCGTCGGCATGGGCGAAACCCGCGCGCAACGCGCCGGCTTGCTGGCGCAGCTGGCCAACCTCGAACCCTACCCCGAGTCGGTGCCGATCAACAACCTGGTGCCCATGCCCGGCACCCCCTTGGCCGACGCCGAGCCGATCGATCCGTTCGAGTTTGTGCGCACCATCGCGGCGGCGCGCATCACCATGCCGCTTGCGCTGGTGCGGCTGTCGGCCGGGCGCGAGCAGATGGACGACGCGCTGCAGGCGCTGTGCTTTGCCGCCGGGGCGAATTCGATTTTTTATGGCGATCGGCTGCTCACCACCGCCAACCCACAAGCGGCGCGCGACCGCGCCCTGTTTGCCCGCCTGGGGCTGCGCGCGCAGGGCGCCGCGCCCGAGGCGCCGCAGCCGGCACCCGATCAAGTGGCTGGTTGATTCCCGTCGAGTGGCCGCTCTTGTGCCCGAGCGGCCTGAGCCGCCCGAGCGCGCGCCAGCGCCGCCTCGACGAGTGTGCGTTTACGCTCCAGCATCACCGGGTCGGTGTGTTTGGAGTGCGCGGGCAGGTCGGCCAGTTTGGCCTCGGCTTTGGCCAGCAGGCGCGCTTGGTGCGCTGCCTCGGTGCGCTGCAGGCGCGCTTGGCGGGCAATGTAGCGCTGGCGGGCTTGCTCGGCTTGCGCCGGGCTCCAAGCGGCCCAGCCGGTGGCCGTGGTGGCCGTGCCGTGGATACCTTGATCGCCTTGAGCGCCATTTGCGGCCGCCACCGGAACCATCTGAATGCAGTCCACCGGGCACACCGGCAGGCACAGATCGCAGCCGGTGCAATAGGCGTCGATTAGGGTGTGCATGCGCTTGTGTGCGCCCACGATGGCGTCGGTCGGGCAGGCCTTGAGGCACAGGGTGCAGCCGATGCACCACTGCTCGTCGATCACCGCCACCGTCATGGGGCCCTCGAGGCCGTGGGCCGGATTCAGCGGCAGGGCGGGGCGGCCCAGCAGGGCGGCCAGGCGCGCCACACCTTCCTCACCACCCGGCGGGCACTGGTTGATTTCGGCAGTGCCGGCGGCCAAGGCCTGGGCGTAGCTGCGGCAGTCTGGGTAGCCGCAGCGCCGGCACTGCGTCTGCGGCAGCAGCGCGTCGAGGCGTTCGACTAAGAGGCTGAAAGGCAATCGCTCATGCCCGCCTTGACGCCCCAAAACACCGCCAGCGGCGTTGCAAATGCGCGCCGTAGCACGGGCTACGGCTGTGCTTTGCGCCTTGCCGGCGGCGCCTTGGAGCGCCCTTTCGGACACGTCCAATTGCCTCTCAGCCTCTAAGTTGTCAGCCACCGGCAGCGGGTTTGCGCACCGTGCGCCGGCGTGGGGCGCTGGAGGGTTCGGCGGGGGCGGCAGCGGTCTCATCCGAATCGCCGTCGTCGAGTTCTGCCGCGCCCAAGCGCGCCGCCTCGATGCCCGCGGCCGACTTCGGTTCGTGCTCGACAATAAAGGCCTTGACCACCGGATAGACCTGCTCGCGCCAGCGCCGGCCGCTGAAAATCCCGTAGTGCCCGGCACCCGGCACTTCGAAGTGGCGCTGCTCCGGGTCTTCGATACCGGTGCACAGCCCGTGTGCAGCTTTCGTCTGGCCACAGCCCGAGATGTCGTCGAGTTCGCCCTCGATCGTCAGCAAGCCGGTGTGCTTGATGTCTTGCGGCCGCACGCGCTCGAGCTCGCCCTGTTCGTTGCGCACATCCCAAGTGCCGTTGACGAGTTTGAACTCTTGGAACACGGTGTTGATGGTTTCGAGGTAGTAGTGCGCGTCCATGTCGAGCACGGCGTTGTACTCGTCGTAGAACTGGCGGTGTGCTTCGGCGCTCTCGTTGTCGCCCTTGATCAGGTCGCGGAAGTAGTCGTAGTGGCTGCTGGCGTGGCGGTCCGGGTTCATGGCGATAAAGCCGCTGTGCTGCAAAAAACCCGGATAGACGCGCCGCCCAGCGCCGGGAAAGCTCGCCGGCACGCGGTAGATGACGTTGTTCTCGAACCACTCGAAGCTGCGCTGCGCTGCCAGGTTGTTGACCGAAGTGGGTGATTTGCGCGCGTCGATCGGGCCGCCCATCATGGTCATGGACAGCGGCGCGAGTTCGCCCCGGCTGGCCATGAGCGAGACCCCCGCGAGCACCGGCACGGTCGGCTGGCAAACGCTGATGACGTGGCAGTTGCCGTATTTTTGCTGCAGATGGCGAATGAACTCCTGCACATAGTTGACGTAGTCGTCGAGGTGAAAATCGCCTTCGGACAGCGGCACCATGCGCGCGTTCTTCCAGTCGGTGATATAGACCTTGTGCTCGCGCAGCATGGTGCGCACGGTGTCGCGCAGCAGCGTGGCGTAGTGGCCCGACAGCGGTGCCACGATCAGCACCACGGGCTGGGTTTTGAGCCGGGTCAGCGTGGCCGGGTGGTCAGAAAAGCGCTTGAAGCGGCGCAGCTCGCAAAAGGGCTTGTCGATCTCGATGCGCTCGTCGATCGCCACGTGCTGGCCCTCGATGTCCACGTGGCGGATGCCGAACTCAGGCTTTTCGTAGTCCTTGCCCAAGCGGTGCACGAGGTCGTAGGCGGCGGCGATGCGTTGCGCCATCGGCACCTGGCCCAGCGGCGAGAGCGGGTTGGCAAACAACTTGGCGGTCATTTGCGCAAAGTCGGAAAAGGGCTCGATCAGCGAGCGCTGGTTTTCATAAATCTGGTACAGCATCGGCTCACCTCGTAAAAATAGTGCAGTGCAGCAACAATATATCAGGCCGCGCTGATTTTGTCCTGACCTTTCAGCGACAACACGGGTGGGCGAGCGACGAAAGCGGCACAAGCAACCACAGAGGGCAGGTTCGAGGGGCGCTTGCATGCGCCAGCCATTAGAGCACCGCGGCAATCGAGCGGCAGACGTAATCGATGTTTTTGCTGTTGAGCGCGGCCACGCACATGCGGCCGGTGTCGGTGCCATAGACGCCGAACTCGCTGCGCAGACGCACCATCTGCTCTTTGCTCAGGCCCGAGTAGCTGAACATGCCGATCTGCTGGGTGATGAAGCCCATGTCGCGCTGCACACCGGCGGCTTTGAGGCCGGCCACCAGGCGCGCGCGCATCGACTGGATGCGCAGGCGCATCTCGGCCAGTTCGCGCTCCCACAGGGCGCGCAGGGTCGGGTCGTTGAGCACCACGGCCACGATCGCGCCGCCGTGGGTGGGCGGGTTGGAGTAGTTGGTGCGGATCACGAGCTTGAGCTGCGACAGCACGCGCGCCGCTTCGTCCTTGCTTTGGCACAGCACCGACAGCGCGCCCACGCGCTCGCCATAGAGGCTGAAGCTCTTGGAAAAGCTGGTGGCGACGAAGCAGTCGAGCCCGGATTGGATGAACTTCTGGATCACGGCGCCGTCTTCGGCGATGCCGTGGCCAAAGCCTTGGTAGGCCATGTCGAGGAAGGGCGTATGGCCACGCGCCTGCAGCACCGCCACCACGCGGTCCCACTGCTCGGGGCTGAGGTCGTAGCCGGTGGGGTTGTGGCAGCAGGCGTGCAACAGCACGATGCTGCCGGGGCTGGCGGCTTGCAGGCTGGCGAGCATGGCCTCGAAGTCGATGCCCAGGCGCTTGGCGTCGTAGTAGGCGTAGCTGCCGACGTCGAAGCCGGCGCTGGTAAAGAGGGCGCGGTGGTTCTCCCAGCTCGGGTCGCTGATCAGCACTTGGGCGCCGGGCTTGAGCTTGCGCAGAAAGTCGGCGCCAATTTTGAGCCCGCCGGTGCCGCCGATGGCCTGCACGGTGGCGATGCGGCCGCTGCGCACGGGCTCGCTGTCGGCGCCAAAGACCAGCGCCTTGACCGCGTTGTCGTAGGCGGCGATGCCGTCGATGGGCAGGTAGCCGCGCGCGGCCGGGTGTTCGAGCATGGCGCGCTCGGCCTGCTGCACGCATTGCAGCAGCGGCAGTTTGCCATTGTCGTCGTAATAGACGCCCACGCCGAGATTCACCTTGTGCGGGTTGGGGTCGGCGGCAAACTGCTCGTTCAGACCCAGAATCGGGTCGCGCGGGGCCATTTCGACGGCGGCAAAAAGGGACATGGTGGTAAGGGCAGTGGGTTGAGGGTGGGTTGAAGCGCACGGGCGCATGAGCGCTCGCGGCCGGGCGCAGTGGCCTAGATTTTACTGTGGTGGGTGACGCTGGGCAGCGAGTTCTGCCCAGCGCCGCTGCAGCGCTTGGGCAGCGGCGGCGGGGTCGGGGCTGGCGGTGAGGGCGCGCACCACGGCAAAGGAGCCGACGCCGCTGGCGGCGATGGCACCCAAGTGCTCGAGGCCGATGCCGCCGATGGCCACCGTGGGGATGGCCGGGCGCAGGCGCGCCAGCAGTTGGGCGTAGGCGCGCAGCCGGGCGCAGCCTTGGGGTGCGGTGGGCATGGCTTTGAGGGTGGTGGGAAACACGGCGCCCAGCGCGATGTAGCTCGGGCGCAGAGCGGCGGCGCGCAGCAGTTCGGCGTAGCCGTGGGTGCTGATGCCCAGCCGCAAACCGGCGCTGCGCAGCGCGTCCAAGGCCTCGGGCGCCAGGGCATCGAGGTCTTCTTGGCCTAGGTGCACACCGTAGGCCCCAGCTTCGATGGCGGCTTGCCAGTGGTCGTTGATGTACAGACGGCTGGCCGTGCTCGCTACCGCAGCCACGGCGGCGCGCACTTGCGCCAGAACTTCGGCCTCGGGCGGGGTGCCGGGGCCGGGGTTCGCGCTGGGTTTGTAGCGCAGTTGCAGTGTCGGTACGCCGGCGGCGGCCATGCGCTGCACCCAAGCGGCGTTGGGCAAAACGGCGTACAGGCCCAGCCCGTCGGGGTGGGAGGCAAAGGGCGGGGGGCTGTTGGTTGCGGCTGGGTGCTCGGCGGCGCTGCCGGGCTGGGTTGCTGCAGCCGCCGTGCCCAAGCCAAAGTCCAGCGGGTCGTCGGGCCAGTCGGCGCGCCAGTGGCCCTCGCGCGCGCTGCGCTGGCCCCAAGCCTGCGCGATCACGGCGGCGTCGGACTCGATGAAACCGAGCCGGCGCGCCACGGCCCAAGCCACGTCGTAGGCGCTGTCGCTGGCGGGGATGGCGCCGGGGTCGGCTTGGGCTTCGATCGCCAAAGCGGCGTGCTGGCGCACCAAGGCGTCGAGGGTGGCGGGGGCGGCGAGGGCGTAGGCCACGGCGGGGGTGGGGTGGTGCATTGAGGCGGTCTAGAGCGCTCTGAGGCCTTTTAGGGCTGGTGCCAAAACGGTGTGCCCAGCACCGGCGTGCTGGGTTGGGCGCTGTCTTGCGGGCTCATGGTGCCAGCCAGAAAAGCGTCGCGCCCGGCGCGCACGGCGGTGGCAAAGGCCTGCGCCATGCGCACCGGGTCGAGCGCCAGCGCCACGGCGGTGTTGAGCAGCACGCCGTCGTAGCCCCACTCCATCACCTGGCAGGCGTGCGAGGGCAGGCCCAGGCCGGCATCGACGATCAGCGGCACCTGCACGCGTTCGCGCAGGGTGCGCAGCGCCAGCGGGTTCAGCGGCCCCTTGCCCGTGCCGATGGGTGCCGCCCATGGCATCACGGCTTGGCAGCCGACATCGACCAAGCGCAGGCACAGCACCAAGTCTTCGGTGCTGTAGGGCAGCACCTTGAAGCCGCGCCGCAGCAGCTGGTCGGCGGCGCCGACGAGGTTGAGGGTGTCGGGCTGCAGGGTGTAGTCGTCACCGATGATTTCGAGCTTGATCCAGTCGGTGCCGTAGAGCTCGCGCGCCATTTCGGCCGTGCTGATGGCCTCTTGCACGCTGTGGCAGCCGGCGGTGTTGGGCAGCAGCGGCGTCTGCATGTTTTGCAGCAGCGTCCAGAAGCTGCGGCTGGCCTCGGCGTTGGCGGCGCTCTGGCGCCGCAGCGCAGCCGTGAGCATGGCCGGTTGCGCGGCCGCCACGGCCTGCTCGAGCAGCGCGGGCGAGGGGTAGCGCGCCGTGCCCAGCAACAAGCGGCTGGAAAAATGCTGGCCGTAGAGGATCAGGGGGTCGGCGGCGGGGGCCGCATGTGCCGGGGGCGGTGGGGTGGGGGTGGCGGCGGGGGTGGGGTTCATGCTGCAAGCGGCGCGCTCAGCCGCCGGTGACGGGGGAAATGAGCTCGATCCGGTCGCCTTGGGCCAGCGCAGTCTGCGCGTACTGGTTTTTGGGGACGAATTGCAGATTGAGGGCGGCGGCAAAGGGCTCGGTTGGGCGCGCAGCGGCCAGCGCATCGGCCAGCGTGGCGCTTGCGGGCAGCTCCAGCGCTTGCTGGTTGAGCCACACGCGCAGCGGGGCGGGGTAGGGGGGGGCGGCAGAAGGGGCGGTCATGGGGAAATGGTCTAGGGTGCAGCCAAAGCGGGCATCGAGGCAGGCATCAAAGCCAGCATCAAAGCCGGCCTCCCGAAGTGTGCATCAAGCCGTCTGCGCCACCGTGCAGGGCTCGAAGCGCAATTCGAGCCGCTCGGCCAGATCGCGCTGGCCCTGCTGCACGTACTCGAGCACCGCGTCGCACACCGCCGGCCCGATCAGGTAGCCGTGGCGAAACAGGCCATTGATCTGCAGCACCTGCGGCGCGCACTCGCGCACCAGCGGCTGGTGGTCGGGCAGGGTGGGGCGGCACTGGCTTTGCAGCCCGACGATGCGCGCCTCGCCAAAGCCGGGGTGTACCGCATAGGCGGCGCTGAGCAGCTCGAGCGCCGAGCGCGCGCTAACCTCCGACAAATCCTCGGACTCGATCTGGGTTGCGCCGACGACGAAAAAATGGTCTTGTTTGGGTGCGATGTACAGCGGGTAGCGCGGGTGCAGCAGCCGCGTCGGGCGCTGGAGCGTGACGCCGGGGGCGTACAGGCAGGCGACCTCGCCGCGCACCCCGCGCAGCGGCTGTTCCGGGGCGGCCCAGTCGGCTTGCGCTCCTAGGCCACGGCAGTCGAGCACCCAGCCGCCGTGCGTGCGTTGCCAGTCTTGCGCTTGGGCCAAGCTGGTGGGCTGCTGCCAGTGCAGATCGACGCCGAGAGCTGGCAATTCGGCCGCCAGCGCCTGCAGCAGCTGGTGGTTGTCGAGCTGGCCCTCTTGGGGCAGATAGATCCCGCTCTGAAAGTGCCCGGCCACGCTGGGCTCGAGGGCGGCGAGTTGCTGCGCGTTTAGCGGCTGCGCCGCTTGCAGTTCGGGCACCTGCTGCACCGTCTGCGCCCAGACGCGGTTCAGGCGGGTGGCCTCGGCCGCGTCTTGGCGGTGCCACAAAATCAGGGTGCCGTCTTGCTGAAAATACACCGGCTGCCGCAGCGAGGCAATGAGCTCGCGCCAGCGCGGCAGCGCGTACAGCCCCATGCGCACCACGTTGGGCTCGGCCACGGCGGCTTCGGCCAGCGGCGCCAGCATGGCGGCGGCCACCCAAGCGGCGGCGCCCTGGTCCGATTCGGCGCGCGCTTCGTGGATCGTGACCCGGTGGCCGCTGCGCGCCAGCCCCAAGCCCAGCAAGCGGCCCAGCAGGCCAGCACCTAAGATGAGCACCGGGGCGGGGTGGGGGCGGTTGGCAGGCATGGTGGGGCAGTGGGCGGTGTGGAAAAATCGGTGCAACCACCCAGCTTCGGGCGGCGCGGTCTGGGCTGCTGCGCGGTACAGGCGGTACAGCCGCTGGTGGAGCCGGGAAAATATACCATGGGCCTGCTGCGGCTCTGGTGCAGCCCCCCATGCACCCATAATGGTATTTGACGCACCTCAAGAAACCCCCATGTTGCCTGCCCCAGACCACGCTCCACTTTCCAGCCAACCGTGGCGCTACGCGCGAGTGCTCACCATCGCCGGCAGCGACAGCGGCGGTGGCGCCGGCATACAGGCCGACCTCAAAACCTTTGCCGCGCTGGGCTGCTACGGCATGAGCGCCATCACCGCGCTGACGGCGCAAAACACGCTTGGGGTGCGCGCCATCCACGCCGTGCCCGCCAGTTTTCTGGAGCAGCAGATGGCCGCGGTGTTTGAGGACATCGGCGTCGATGCGGTCAAGATCGGCATGTTGCACGCGCCCGACGTGGTGCGGGTGGTGGCTCGCGCGCTGGACCGCTACGCGCCGCCCTGGGTGGTGCTGGACCCGGTGATGGTCGCCACCAGCGGCGACGCGCTGATCGAGCCCGAGACCGTGGCCCTGCTGCGCACCGAACTGTTCCCGCGCGCCAGCCTGGTCACACCCAACCTCGACGAGGCCGCGCTGCTGCTGGCGCGCCCCCTGACCGGCGAAGCGGCGCTGGACGCCGCCGCCGCCGACCTACTGGCGCTGGGTGCGCGCGCCGTACTGCTCAAGGGCGGCCACCTGCAGGGCGAGCAATTAACCGATGTGCTGGCTTGCGCCGGCACCCCCTCTGCTTCTTGGCTGCGCCTACGCGGGCCGCGCATCGCCAGCCGCAACATCCATGGCACCGGCTGCACCCTGGCTGCGGCCATCGCCGCGCAACTGGCGCTCGGCCAGCCCATGCCGCAAGCGGTGCAGGCGGCACACGCTTGGGTGCGCGCCGCCATCGAGGCCGGCGCGGGTGCGCGCATCGGCGCCGGGCACGGCCCGCTCAACCACGGTTTTGCCCCGCTGGCGCTGCGGCGGGTGGGCAGCTGAATCGCAAGCGCGTCGCAAGCGCTCGCGTGGATTTGGATGTTGCGTCAGCTTATGCTGCGTAGCGAAGCAGCGTGCCGCCCAAGCCCGATGACGCGCCGCTGCTGCTACGGCCCGCACCATAATTTCCGGGGTAAGGGGCAGTGGCCTCGGCGGTGGCGTTGCCTGCATCCAGCGGCGTTGCAGGCAACTCGGTGCCAGGCGCACCCGCAGCCGGGCGGGCTTCACGCCACGCATCGGCCAGCGGCTTGATCAGGCTGTGCACCTCGTCGAGCGCAGCGGCGTCGTTGTGTGCGTTGGCATCCAGCAGCCGCACCGAGCAGTAGGCGTAGAGCGTGTCGAGCTGCTGCGCCAGTTCGCCTCCGGCCTTGATGTCGAGGTGCGTGCGCAAGCCCTCGCCCAAAATTTGCAACGCCTTGTTGATGTGGCGAATTTTGTTGTTCAGATCGTGCTGCTCCATGGCCAGCTTACCCAAGCGGATGCGGTCGAGTAGGCCCTCGAACAACAGCAAAGCAACCTCGTGCGGACCATTGGCGTCGGCACGGCTATCGAGCCCCACAGCGGCGTAGGTGCGGGCAGAGCGGTGAGCGGAAGTGTTCATGGAGCTGGCCTTGGGGCAAACGATGTTGATGCCTTTATATCGGCCAGATTCGGTGGCAACTTGAGAAGTGGTTGCCTTAAAAATCAATCAGGCCGGGCAAGCAAGCTAGTAGCCTTCCAGATGATCTGCCAGATCCTATTTAATCGGAATAAAAAACATTACTGTTTCGTAGATGGATTCCGAGTAGTGGCGCAGGTAGATGCGGTAATCTTTACGCAGTGCGAGTATCTTTTGTGGCACGCGCCAAAAATCGCCAGCGTTGTGATAGACGCAGATCGCAAGCCGCGGATGGTAGGTCATGATGGTGTGCTTCGCGCCTTCGATCGCCAGCAATTCAGCACCTTCAATATCCATTTTGATAAGTGTTGGTTTGAACTTGTCCTGTAGCACGTCGTCGAGCCGCTCAATCTCAATTTGTATCGAGCCTTTTGAAGATATTTTCGAGGACGAACCCGATGACTCGAAACACAACAAAGATTTTTTATCAGACAGACCATGCGCATGGCAGTAGATATTGGGTCTGCCTTGCAATTGTTGCATGCACTTCAGGTAGTTTTCAGGCTCGGGCTCAAAAAGGTGGATGGCGCTGTACTGTGGGCAGCGTTTGATAAATTCTAGGCTGTTGTAGCCGTTGAAGCCACCGACATCAATGAACGTCTCTCCAGCAAGTGCCAGTTGCAAAAAATCTTCGAAGTATTGCTCCCGCTCACGTGAACTAAATCCCTGCAGATCATCCAAATTGAAATTGAGGCGGAAATTAATTAGTTTGCGAAATATTGTGCGTGACGCTTCATCGGCAAATAGGTCGTGAATCCACTCGTAATTGACTGTGTAAGAGCGAAAATCATCAGCGAACGTTTCGTTCCATGTAATAGGCCTTAAAGCCGGAAAACCAGAGTATTTCAGAAAAGAAAAATAGTCAAGATTTTGCAGGCCAAGCTCGTCGAGCTTTTTTTTAACCGTCAGCGGCTTAAAGCAAGCAGTATTCAATACAAGCGCATTAGCCTCAATGTCCTTGGTTTTAAGGATAGGAATACCCTGAAACACGATCTCGCTGGTGAAATCGTCTATGATGCCGTCGACCTTGATGTGATCGAGTACGCTGCAGGTATAAACGGTAATGCCAAAAATATATTTGGGGCGCGATGACTGAGCTGAAAATTCAGAGCAAAAGACGTTAGCTATTTTGTGCTGCATGTCTTCAGTCCGTGGTTCGTAAATCAACTTGCTAATTGATTTCTGTATTGAGGTTACGGCGCGATCTGTGTTTGGCTCAGTTTTCAAGATAGACTCCTTCTAAGGATTCAATGCAGACAAACTCAGCAAAACGTGGAGTCACCTCCAGCATAGTCGATTCATCTTGGAATTCTGCAAACAAAATTGCTAACTTATCGAATGGAGCGGCTTCCATACGCTCACCGCTGTTCTTTAGAGGTGTTATTTGTACGCGGGATGCGGGAATGGTGTGCGTAAAAGTGTAGGTCGCCATCGGATTCTGTGCGGAGATGGTGTGTCGCCCGATCGGTTTGTACACTTCTGTTTTGGATGAGCAAGAGATAACTTCTCCTATGAACGGACGCACGTAGTAATCCATGTACCTACTAGCGGTCGATCGCTCGATAAGACTTCCATACAGATCACCCGGACAGCGGCGCATGCATTCAATGATCCAGTACTGGTCTCCTTTGACCATAAACTGCGTGTGGAGCAAACCATCCTGGAGGCCGAGTAGCTTGACCACTTGCAACATCGTCGCTCTAACTGAACCTTGAATGGTGGTAGCAAGCCGAGAAGGATGATTGGAGCAGTTGACTTGATATGGATACACAGTGCAAAATTCGTCAACAAAAAAATCGACTACAATTTCTTGGTCGTGAATAAATGCTGAGTGACTGTGTAAAGCACCATCGACGAACTCTTCTAGAACGATTTCTCTGCTGCGAGAAGCTTGGCGCGCCGCCTCCACTGCGACTTCAATCTGCGACACGTCCAACACTTTGGTGACACCTCGACCACTGAAACTATCTACCGGCTTCACAAGAAGTGGGTACTTCAGGCCGCTTACATCAATTGGCGCGTCGCCATTTTGCCAGTTGGCACGCGGTGCAGGAAGGCTGTATTGCTGAGTAAATAGTCTAAATTTGTTTTTGTTGTGGATTATTGATGCCACATCAAAACCATCAAAACCTGAGTAGCCCCATTGCTTGGCAAACCAAGCGCACGACATGTATGAATAATCGTTGCAGGTGGGTACAATGTAATCGAACTTTTCTGATTCTACTAATCGCAGAAGCGCATCGCGGTTTGAATAGTCAATATAGAACGATGCGTCCGAATATTGATGGCAAGGGTCTGACTTTAGGCGGCCACATACTGACACATGAATTCCTCTTTTTTTTAAAAGAAAAAAAATGGGGGCTGCACTAAAACTGCTGCCAACTAAAAGTGCGCGCTTCATGTGTTCGTCTTTAGTTAGATTGATTTGAAATCATTAGATAGCCACCGGCTCCCACTTCTTGTTTTTTCCGGCCAAAGCAATTGCCTCTAGCAGCTTGAGGCCTTCAATTGACTCTGATGCGCCAAAAACATATTCGCCAAATACTGTTTCGCCAGTACGCTTGAAATTCAAAAGTGCGTCGGCTATATCATAATAGTAGTTGGAGAAAGCTTCAATAAATCCGGCAGGATGTCCTGCTTTAAATCGCTGGTAGCGAGCTTTGTTGGCAATTTGAACCTCCTGTGATGAGCGATCAATAATATATTTCGTACCTTTGTTGTTGGCGTATTGTAGATGCTCGGGATTTTCTTGTAACCATTCCACGGCCCCCTTGTCGCCAAATATCCTAAGACGCAGTCCGTTTCGATATCCTAATGCTGCCTTGCTGAACCAGATTCCGCAATGGATTCCATCAGAGTAACGCACCAAGCATTGTGCGCTGTCTATGACATTCGGGAAATTTCCATTGGATGAGGACATGGCAGCTACATCTACCGGTTTTGCGCCAAATAGAAAGCGAGCCAGCATATGCAAATGTACTGCGAGATCTAGGTATAAAGTTGGTACATCGCCGTCATGCAGGCGCCATGGTTGCGGTTTTAAAGGGGTTCCGTCCTCAGCGACTCTCGCGAAGCCTTCTTGGGGCATCTCCATTTGAACCTGTTGGATTCTGCCAAGCATTCCTGATGAAATCATGCTCTTTAGCTCTCGAATCATTGGATAGCCAGTATAGTTGTACGTTACAGCGAGAAATCCATTTTTTTCTAATAGTTTTTCTTGAATTTTAATTGCTTCGGTGGATGTTGTTGTGAGAGCTTTTTCGCATATAACTGGAATTTTTGCTTCAAGACAAGCCATCACCTGTTGCCAATGTTGGTCTTGAGGGGTTGCAATAATTACAGCGTCAAGACTCCCTATTTCATGCTCGAGCAGCTCTGTTAAATTGGTGTAAGCTCTATGTTGATCAACCCCATAATGAGATGCTGTTGCTTTACACTTGTTATAATCTCTGCTGAAGCTCCCAGCAATCAAATCATATCTCTGATCGATGGCGATAGCTGCACGATGCGTGCGTCCTACTGCCGAATCAAAACCCCCTCCGACCATGGCAACTTTAATTATATTATTAGGATTGACTATGAGGTCCATTGTTGTTTCATCCTATACAGTTTGTTTTGGTTTGAAATTCTAAGAAAGTGTTGTTTTTTTACAGGCGAGGAAGTTGCTCTGTGCTGGGTCTTAGAGCGGTCGGACTGTGCATAAGCTCTTTTAGAGTATGTATTATGCGCTGGCTTTGAAGTGTGGTCTGGTGCGGCCCAATCGGCAAACTTAAAACTTGCTCGGCGCTTATTGATGCTATGGGCAACTCGTAACGGCTTAAGCCCTTGAGACCATAGGCTTGTTGTTGAAATGGCGGTATTGGATAGTGGATTTGTGTCGCTACATCCTGTTCTTTGAGTTTGCTTGCGATTTGATCGCGTAATGGGTGTCGCACCACAAACAAATGCCAAACCGGATCGGCCCATTCAGGAACAGTTGGTAATATCAGGCCTGATTGCTCCAGATGGTCAAGATAGTATTTGGCTGTGGCTTTGCGGCGGTCGTTCCAGGCATCCAAGTGCTTGAGTTTGACATTGAGAATTGCTGCTTGCATCGGGTCGAGTCGGCTATTGATGCCGTGAACTTCGTTGATGTATTTAACCCGTGAGCCATAATTGCGCAGCACCCGAAGTCGGTCAGCCAGTTCTGGGTCGTTGGTGGTGACAGCACCGGCGTCACCTAGGGCGCCTAGGTTTTTGCTTGGATAAAAGCTCCAGGCTACTGCATCGCCATGTGAACCGATCCGGGTTCCCTTGTAGCGCGCTCCATGCGCTTGGGCTGCGTCTTCTAGCACACGCAAACCGTGGGCTTTGGCTATGGTTAGAATCGGATCAAGGTCCGCAGGCTGTCCGTACAAGTGCACCGGTAGGATAACCTTGGTTTTTTTGCTGATGGCAGCTTCAATCCGCGAGGGATCGATGTTGTAGGTGCGCTCGTCGGGCTCCACAGGTATAGGAATGGCACCGCACTGGCTGACTGCAAGCCACGTGGCAATATAGGTGTTGCTTGGTACAATAACCTCGTCGCCTGCACCTACGCCCATGGCCAGCAATGTAAGATACAGCGCGTCTAAACCGTTGGCGACGCCTACTCCTTCGTTTGCGCCGCAGTAGGTGGCAAAATGGCTTTCAAAGCTGCTTAGCTCTGGGCCCAATATGTAGTGGCCGCTGTTCAGAACGCGCTCAATCGCCAGATCGATCTCAGCCTTGAGCTCGAGGTAGCTGGCGCGTAAGTCTAGAAATGGAACTTGCATTAGCTTGCCCATTTGGCACGCATATAATCTGCGTAGTCACGATAGTAGTCGTTTTCATCGAAATTGTGCGAAGCCAGCACCAGGCATACTGAATTGGTCGAAAAGTTATCCATTCCACCCCATATCATAGGGCAAATATACAGCCCGTAATAAGATCGACACAAGTGAAACCGCTTCTTCTCCCGGCCATCACTTAGCTCTATGTCAAAGCTCCCAGAGATTGCCACGATCAGTTGAGAAAGATTCTTGTGCGCATGACCACCGCGCTCAGCACCGCCGGGTACATCGTAGAGATAAAAGACTCGTCTGATGTCAAACGGTATGTGCTTTGAGCCTTCAATGACCGACAGATTGCCACGCGGATCATTGATTTTAGGTAATTCGATGATTTTGCAATCTTCAATGCTCATGGCTACTCCACTCGTTCAGATTGAATCGTGTTTTCCAGATTGGATTGTGTGCTCTGGGCAAACAGCGCCTCAAACCAGCGCTGCTCTAGGCCGCGCAAGGCGTAGTGGCGCCGTACCCACTGGTGCAAGGCTGCACCTAAGCGCGCGCGCTCATCGGGCTGGTCGATGAGGCGGCGCAGCGCGGCGCGCCAGTCGTCGAGGCTGGCGCAGTGCAGCACTGGTGGCGCGTCGGTGTGGTAGGTGGCGACGTCGGAGCACGCCACCGCCCAGCCCATGGCGCCGTACTCAAGCAGGCGCAGGTTGCTCTTGCAGCGGTTAAACAGGTTGTCTTCGAGCGGTGCGATCGCAATGTCCAGCCCCAAGCTGGCCATTTTGGCCGGGTAGTCGGCGATGGAGACGAAGCCGTGAAATTCTTTGAGGTGGGGTCGGATGCCGTCGGTGCACATACCCATGAACACCCAATCGACCTCGTGTGCAAACTCGGCCACGATGGGCTCAATCTGTTCCAGGTCGCCCTGGTGCTGGCCAGCCCCTACCCAGCCCACGCGCAGCCGCGCTCCCGGCGGGTTGCGCTTGGGCTCGAGCCCGAACCACTGCGTATCGAGGCTGTTGGGCACCAACCGCACATCGCTCAGGTATTGCCCATAGTGCTGTTGCAGCGCTGCTGTGGTGACGATCAGGCGGTCGCTGGCACGCAGGGCTTGTACCATGCGCTGGTGCCCTTCGCGGCTCTGGAACACGCGGTTGGGGTGCTTGTCGGGCACTTCGCCTAGCAGGTCATCGACCATCTGCACGATGGGTATGCTCGGGGCAGCGCTTTTGAAGTGGCGCACTTGGCTGAGCTGGGCGTCGTCCACCGAGTGTTGCAGCACCAGCAGGTCGGGTTCGGCGCGGCGCAGCTCGAGCGGCTGCAGCACCCGGCTGGCCCCTTTGGGCATGGGCATGACGACGCAGCTTTGCACCAGCCCAGCGTCTTGCAACGCGTTGAGCGGCTCGACCACCCGGTACTGGCCGGCCCCGCTGCGCAGCGGCAGCGCCAGCACCCGCGGTCGGTCGCGCCGCTGCGGGTTCCAGTCGATCACGATGTGCGCTTCGATGTCAAAAGGTTTGAACAGCGACAACTGCCGGTTGTAATTGGGGTCGTGCGCCAGCTCGGCCGCCCAGTCGGCGAGCATCTGCTGGCGTTCGGCCAGTTCTTGGTCCATTAAGCGCACGCGGTCGTGGATGTCGTGGCGGCGCTGCTCGAGCGTTTTGCCGCCGTGGTGCACCCAGTTGCTCAAGGGCGTCCAGACGTGGCGCAGCCCGAGCGCGCCCAAACGCAGGCACAAGTCGAGCACTGGCAAGTAGAGCGGGTAGCGCTCGGCGCGCAGACCACCCACGCGCTCCCAGTGCGCTTTGCGCAGCACAAAGCAGTGGCCGGCCACGGCGCTGCAGTCTTGCGTCAGCTGCAGGCGCGAATAGACCCCGGCTTCGTCTAGCCACTGTTGCTCGCCACAGTAGCTCGCGGCCAGCCCTTGGATGCCCAGAAAGACCGGGCCGCCCACCACCTTGGGGTCGCGCTCTTTGCTTGAGAGCAGGCGCGGCGCCACCAGACCGACGTCGCTTTGCTGCGCTATGGCGACCAGCCGTGCCAGCCAGCCGGCGTGCAGCGCTTCGGTGTCGTCGTCGCAGACCAGCACAAACTCGCCGCTGGCGCGCGCCACGCCGGCGTTGAGCGCGGTGGCATGCTGGTACTCGCCATCGGGCAGGGTGATGCAGTGCAGGGGCACGCTCACCACACCCTCGCTAGCGCGCGCCACTTCGTCGGCCTGCGCCTGCTGGCAGACCACGATCACTTCGTGCAGCGGCAGGTCGTCGAGCTTGGCGGTGGCTTGCAGAAGGCAGCGCAGATAGCCGGTTTGCAAGCCGCTGGGCACCACCAGCGACACCAGCGGCTGGCCCTGCAGCGCGTGCTCGGGCAACCAGGTGCCCAAGCGCGGCAGGGGCTGCAGGCGCGTGGCCACGGCGGGTACGAGCAGGGCCTGGGCGGCGTCGAACTCGCGCGCTTCTTCGGCTGCTGTGGTGGCGCCAGGCGCGGCGTGCGCCAGCACGGTGCTGATGTGGCCAAGCGCCGCGCGACCGTGCTGCTGCAGCAGCGCCAGCGCCGCTGCGTACAGCTCGGCACTCGGCAACGGCGCGCCGAGTTGCTGCCAAGTGTGGGTGTGCACTGCCACGGCTGGGCCGAGGTAGTTGATGCAACGCAGCAGCTCAATGTTGGCGTCGGGCTTGAAAAAAGGGTAGCGCTGCTGCTCGTCGGGATGGGCTTGGTCTTCGTCGGCGTAGATGAGCCGGGCTTGGGGGAACTGCGCAGGTGCTAGGCCCCATTCCATCAGGGCTTGGGGGCTCAACTGCGTGCCGCTGCGCAGCAGCAGCGTCCAGGCGCTGGGAAGCTCGAGGGCCGCCAAAGAGCCGCCAGCCGCTAGCTGGTGCCAAACCACGCCGGGGGCGTCGGCCAAGGCCGCCGGAGCCGGCTCGTGCGCCACGATGTGCAACTGCGCCGGCTGGCCCAGGCACAGGCCTAGGCTGTCGAGCGTGTCGGCCAGTGCGTCGATGCTGGCACCGCGCTGGTCGATAAGCACGCTCAGCGGCTGCACCCGTCCGGCAGCAAGGTGTTCGGCGTAAATCTCGGCGTCGATCTCGCGCAGCGTGCTGCGCTGGCACCACTGGGCGTATTGTTTGTGCACGGCCTGCCAATGCAGACGGTCGGCGCGTGCGGCCAAATCGGCGGCTTGGGTGTAGGCGCCGGGCAGGCGGTCGATGGTGGCTTGGGGCCAAGCGCGCTCAAAGGGCAGGGCGCTGGCGGCGGCTTGGGTGGTTTCGATGAAGCGCAGCACGTCTTGGCGCCAGTTGGCCATGCGCTGGGCGTATTCACTTGCAAAAAGTTGCACGGTGTCGTGTGCGCGTTGCACATCGGCCGGGTCTTCGCCCCAAGACTGGCCGCTCTGGCCCCAGTAGTTGAAGATCGGTTCAAATTTGGGTAAATTTTGCTCGTTGGGCAAATGCACCACCGGGCAGCCACAGAGGCGGGCTTCAAGCGTGGCGGTTGTGCCTTCGTAGGTGTACAGCACCTTAGCGCGACGGTACAGGGCCGCTGTTTCGGCGAGCGTTTTGGGTTTTTTTGGTGAGATTTCGACGGCGTCAGGGCCAAAATCGCGCACTTTGCCGGTGTAGCGGTTGTAGTAGTACAGCACCAAATCTCGCGGCGTCTGCTCGGGCGCAGGGCAAAACAGCGTGGTATCAATGGTCGGGAGTTCTAAGGTGGGCGCGCCCGGATAGAAATAGGGGTTATAAGCAAAGATCAGAGTGCTAGGGTCAAAGGTTTTGGGCCCCTGCCCAAAAACACCGGGGTAATACATGACAAAGCGCACGGCCAAACCCAACTCTAGGGAATGACTGGCCGACACCTCTGGATAGACCACGATCGGCACTTGGCGCGCCTGCCAGTGCGCCCGCTGGATGGCGGGGGTGAGTTGCGGCGTCCACAGCGCACCATGGGTGCGCGCCGCTGTGATGAAAGCAGGGTAGCCGAGCTGGTTAAGCAGGCTGCACAATTCGTGCAGCAATCGCACGCCCGCTGAGCTTTCAGCATGATCGGGGGCGACGATGTAATAAGGGTGAGCCGAAACGCGGTAGCACGATGCACCATTGGGCAGATCGAGCAGGCGTGGCAGGACTGTTTTATCCATAAATGCGTGCATCCAAACAATAAGCCTGAGGCCCACGCACACTGCGCATCAACCCAGTGTCCTCAAGGCCCCCCCAGTGGGCGAGAAAACCGCAGCCCCCCGTCAGCCCTGCAGCAACCGCAACACGCCCTGGGGCAGCTGGTTGGCCTGGGCAATCATAGCAGTGCCAGCCTGCTGCAAGATTTGCGCACGGCTCAGGTTGGAGGTCTCGGCGGCAAAGTCGGCGTCCATGATGCGACCGCGGGCGGCAGACTGGTTCTCGACAGCGGTGCGCAAGAAGTTGATGGCGTTTTCGAACCGGCTCTGCACCGCGCCCAGGGTGGCACGGGTGGCGTTGATGGTAGACAGCGCCGTGTCAAGCGCCGAGAGCACGTCAGAATTGTTCGCGTTCGTCGTGGTGTCCAGACCCGTGGCCCCGCCACCATCTTGCGTCACTCCTGACATATCACCGGTAGCATTATTGATATTGAGGGCCGAACCAGCGATGGTGATGGTCTGGCCCGAGTTGGCGCCCACTTGGAAGGCGAAATCGGTGTCGGTGGTAAAAAGGCTGGTGCCGTTGAACTGCACCGCGCTGATGGTGCGGTTGACCTCGTTGCGCAACTGGGTGAACTCTTGGTTCAGGGCACCCAAATCGCCGGTGGTGTTGGTGGAGTTGATGGCCTGCACCGCGAGCTCACGCATGCGCTGCAGCATGTCGCCAATCACCGCCAAGCCGCCTTCGGCCACTTGAGCCATGGAAATGCCGTCGTTGGCGTTGCGGATGGCCACGTTCATGCCGCGCACCTGGGTGTTCATGCG
Source organism: Serpentinimonas sp. SSL01 (assembly GCF_056323735.1). NCBI lineage: Bacteria > Pseudomonadati > Pseudomonadota > Betaproteobacteria > Burkholderiales > Comamonadaceae > Serpentinimonas > Serpentinimonas sp. SSL01. The sequence goes on along the minus strand of NZ_CM150487.1, from coordinate 1,315,668 downwards.
GTCGGCGATGGCCAAACCAGCGGCGTCATCGCGGGCGCTGTTGACACGCAGGCCCGATGAGAGCCGCTGCATCGAGACGGCGAGCGAGTTTTGCGTGGTGATCGCGTTTCGCTGGGCAGTGAGCGAATTGACGTTGGTGTTGATGGTCATGGCCATGAAAGCTCTCCAAGAAAAGGATCGACGGGCGTTATCAATCCACTCGGCAGGAGCTGCTTTTTAGGGCGCTGTGCAGGCTCACCGGGTGATGGCCGAATTGTTCATCCGGTGCAAAAAAACAAAACCCCGATAAACGGGGCAATGGTTGGGCTTAACGGGCGTTTAAGCGCCGCCGGGCTTAAAGCGCGCCCTGTGGGCAGCTGCAACCACACAGGCGCGGTGGGCTCAGCGTGTCAGCTGGTGTTGCGGTTCCACTGCGCCAGCTGCTGGGACACAAAACTGCCCAAGCCGTTGATGGCGCCCAGCGAGTTGTCGAGCCGGCTGTACTGCGCCAACAGGTTGGCGCGGGTGCGCACCAGGCGCTCTTCCATCTGTTCGATGCGGTCTTGCTTGCGCTCGGCGCTGGCTTGCAAGGCGGTGTTGCGCCCGCTCACGGCGCCTTGGATGCCGTTGGCGGCCATGGCAAAGTCGCGCAAGCGCCGTGCCACGCCGCCGGCGTTGTCTGCGCCGGCGGTGTCGGTGAGCAGGCTGCGCAAGGCGGCTGGGTTTTGCAGCGCGGCGTCGAGCCGCGTGGCGTTGCTGCTCAGGCTGCCGTCGCGCTGCAGTTGCAGCCCCATGTCGCTCAAGCGGCCCAGGGCCGCACCCGTGGGCCCGCCCGGGCTGCCCACCATCTGGCGCAGCATGTTTTGCAGCCCGATGGCGGTTGAGTCGCCTTGCAATGGGCCGTTGTTGCTTCCGCCCGGGTCCACCCGGGTGAGCTCGGCCAGGGTGGCGCTGATGCGGTTGAAGGCGGTGCGAAAGTTCTCGATCGCTTCGCGCACCACGGTGTGGTTGGCTTGCACGCTCACCTGCACAGCCGTGGCTGCGCTGCCGGGCAGGCTGGCGGTGGTGGTGGCCTGCAGGTTGAGCGTGACGCCGGGCACCGGGTCGCGCACGGTGTTGGTGGGCGAGTTGAGCGCGATGCCGTCGATGCTGAACTGGGCGTCGAGCGCATCCTGCGTGCGGCTCATGCCCACCAAGGCGGTGCCGCTGTGAAAGTGATTGAAGCTGCCCAGTGCGCTCGTGCCGTCGGTCACGGCGGCGCCGCCGGCGTTGAGTGCACGCACCTCAAAACCAGCCGCCGCGCCCGTGTTGCTGCCGCGCAACAAGAGCTGCTCTTGGCCGCCGCTGCGCACCACGATGGCGCTCACGCCGGCATTGGCCGTGTTGTTGATGCGGCTGGCCAGGGTGCTCAGGGTGTCGCCGGCCTGCACCGCCACCGCCACCGGCGCGCCGCCGGCAAAGCTGTTGCCATTCCAGGTGCCGGTGCGTATTTCGAGCGTACCGGCTTCGCCTATGGGGCTGTCGGCGGCGCGCGCACTGGTGACCGTGCCTTGGGTTTGCGCCAAGCGCGCCACCTGCACGGCAAAGCTGCCGGTCAGGGCCGTGGCCGTGGCGCTGCCGCTCACGGTGTTGTTGTTGGAGGTATTGAAGCTGCGTGTGCCCCACAAGCCGGGGTCGAGCAGGCGGCTGGCGGCATCTTGCAGGCCGGCGAGGTCGGCGCGCACGCGGGCGTAAGCCGAAATGCGCGTTTGCAAGCCGCTGGCTTGGGCTTGCAGCTGCTGGATAGGCCGGCGCTCGAGCGCCACCAACTGGTTGACGATGGCGTTGACATCGAGGCCGCTGCCAATGCCGGGCGATGAGAGGGCCATGATGAACTCCTAAGGGGGATGGAGGCGGAGGTGACAAACCGCAATCTGCCCTTTATAGCAGGGAGCGCCAAAAATGAAAAGCCAAAAAACCGGTGCCGATTGCGCAATTTCGGCCACACCGGCACCAAGCAACAAGGCCAAGGCCGGCACGGGGGTGCCGTGCAGAGCTTGGCCTTGCGGCAGGGCGCCGCTGCCCGTGCGCCCCGCGCTGCTTAGGACTTTAGCGCAGCAGGGCCAGCACGCCTTGTGGCAACTGGTTGGCTTGGGCGATCATGGCGGTGCCTGCTTGTTGCAAGATTTGGGCGCGGCTCAGGTTCGCGGTCTCGGAGGCAAAGTCGGCGTCCATGATGCGTCCGCGGGCAGCTGCCTGGTTCTCGACCGACGAGCGCAAGAAGTTGACCGTGTTCTCAAAACGGCTCTGCACCGCACCCAAGGTGGCGCGGGTGGCGTTGATGGTAGACAGCGCCGTGTCGAGCGCCGAGAGCACGTCAGAATTGTTCGCGTTCGTCGTGGTGTCCAGACCCGAGGCCACGCCAGTGCTTTGCGTCACTCCTGACATACCACCGGCTTCAGCGTTGATATTGAGGTCCGCACCAGCGATGGTGATGGTCTGGCCCGAGTTGGCGCCCACTTGGAAATCGAAGTTGTTGGTGGTGGTAAAAAGGCTGGTGCCGTTGAACTGCACCGCGCTGATGGTGCGGTTGACCTCGTCGCGCAACTGGGTGAACTCTTGGTTTAGGGCACCCAAATCGCCGGTGGTGTTGGTGGAGTTGATGGCCTGCACCGAGAGCTCGCGCATGCGTTGCAGCATGTCGCCAATCACCGCCAAGCCGCCTTCGGCGGTTTGCGCTAGCGAGATGCCGTCGTTGGCGTTGCGGATGGCCACGTTCATGCCGCGCACTTGGGTGTTCATGCGGTCGGCGATGGCCAAACCAGCGGCGTCGTCGCGGGCGCTGTTGACGCGCAAGCCCGATGAGAGCCGCTGCATCGAAGTGGCGAGCGAATTCTGGGTGGCGATCGTGTTGCGCTGGGCAGTGAGCGAATTGACGTTGGTGTTGATGGTCATGGCCATGATGCAGCTCCTAGGAAGCAGTTACGAATCACCCCGGCAGAGCCGGAGGGTCAAAACCAACCCCATGCTGGCTTGACGACGAACCCTTGTGCAAGTCCGTTATGTAGGTTTTCGGGTGTGAGCGCGTAAACTTGAGTGCGCAATTGCAAATATTCTTGCGCCCAGCACAGCTTGCAGCCAGAATTTGAATCTGCCACCGCTCGACCCCGCCACCGCCCCAGGAGCCCCGTGCCATGCCCCCTCTGCCCGCCCGCAAGCCGCACATCAGCCCCGAAGATTACCTGGTGGGCGAGCGCCAGAGCGAATGGCGCCACGAGCACATCAACGGTCAAGTCTATGCCATGGTGGGCGCCACCGACCGGCATAACCTGATCGTCAACGCCCTAGCGGTGGCCCTGACCCCACCCGCTTTGCTGGCATGATTGGGGCATGAATTCGCTGCGCGTTGCCACCTACAACATCCACAAGGGCGTACAAGGCCTAGGCCCGGCGCGCCGGCTCGAAATCCACAACCTGGTGCACGCGGTCGAGCAGTTCGACGCCGATCTGGTCTGCCTGCAAGAGGTGCGCGGCGTCAACCGCAAGATGCAGCGCGCCTTTGCCCATTGGCCCGCGGGCGACCAAGCCAACTTTTTGGCGCCCGAGGGCTACGAGGCCGTTTACCGCAGCAACGTGATCACGCGCCACGGCGAGCACGGCAACGCGCTGTTAAGCCGCTGGCCGGTGCTGGGCCACGGCCACCACGACGTGACCGACCTGCGCTTCGAGCGCCGCGGCATGCTGCACGTCACGCTGCAGGTGCAGCAGCGCCCGGTGCATGTGGTGGTGGTGCACCTGAGCCTGATCCCGGCCAGCCGCGCGCGCCAGGTGCAGGCGCTGGGGCGCTTTGTGCAGCAGCACGTGCCAGACCACGAGGCGCTGGTGGTGGCGGGCGACTTCAACGACTGGGACCAGCGCCTGCACAAGCCCATGGCGCTGTTGGGCCTGCACACCTTCGAGGACATCCGCCTGCCCACCTTCCCGGCCCGGCTGCCGCTGCTGTACCTGGACCGGGTGTATGTGCGCGGCCTGCGCCTGCTGCACGCGCAGGTGCCGCACGGCAAGGCCTGGCGCAGCATGTCGGACCACCTGCCGCTGATTGCCGAACTGGGCTGGCCATGAAGCACCCCATGTGCACCGGTCACCGGCTGCGCCTGCTCGAAGGCGGCGCAGCGCTGTTTGCGGCCATGGCGCAGGCCATCGACCGTGCGCAGCACCTGGTGCACGTGGAAACCTATATCTTTGAGTTTGCGCACGATGCGCTGCAGGTGGCGCAGGCGCTCGAGCGCGCAGCGCAGCGCGGGGTCACGGTGCGGCTGGTGACCGACGCCTTTGGCACCCCCAAGCCACCGGCCGAGTGGCGCGCCCGGCTCGAAGCGGCCGGGGTGCAGTGGCGGGTTTATCGACCCTTGGGGCCCATTGGGTTGCTGCTGCCGCGCAACTGGCGCCGCCTGCACCGCAAGCTGTGCATTGTCGATGGTGTGCTGGGTTTTTGCGGTGGCATCAACCTGATCGACGACCGCGACGACGTGCTGCTCGGGCGCCTGAGCGCCCCCAGGCTCGACTACGCGCTGCAGGTCAGCGGGCCGTTGCTGGACGACATGCAAGAGGCGATGGAGCAGCTCTGGTGGCGGCTGCAGGCGCTGAGCTCGGCGCGCCAGCACGCGTTTCGGGCCGCCTGGCAGGCGCTGCGCTCGGGCTTGCCCCAACCCGAGCCTTGGCCGTGGTGGGAGCACCCGGTGCATCCCGAGCAACCGCAGCTGGAGCAGACGGTGCAGGGGGCCGCGGCGGCGTTTTTGCTGCGCGACAACGTGCGCAACCGGCACGACATCGAACGCGCCTATCTGGCCGCGATCGAGCAGGCGCGCACCGAGATCGTGATCGCCAACGCCTACTTCATTCCCGGGCGGCGGCTGCGCCGGGCGCTGGTGCGCGCAGCCCAGCGCGGGGTGCGGGTGCGGCTGCTGCTGCACGGCAAGTACGAGCGTTTTTTGCAATACCACGCGGCGCGCCCGGTCTATCACCAGTTGCTGGCGGCCGGGATCGAGATTTTTGAGTACGCGCCCAGTTCCTTGCACGCCAAGGTGGCGGTGGTGGACCAGCGCTGGGCCACGGTGGGCTCGACCAACCTCGACCCGGTCAGCCTGCTGCTCACGCGCGAGGCCAATGTGGTCACGCGCGACGCGGCCTTTGCCAGCTTGCTGCGCGAGCGCTTGGCTGAGCTGATGGCGCACGCGGGCGAGCGCGTCGATGCAGCGCGGCTGGCCAGCCGCCCGTGGCAACAGCGGCTGCTGGACCGGGTGGCGTTTGGCCTTATGCGCGCCATGCTTTATTTGGGTGGCTACCGCTACTAGGTTTGAAGCTGATAGGATCGCAGCCCATGCTGATGCAAGCCCCCACCCCCACCCCTGCGGCCGAGAGCGAAGCCGGCACCCCGATGTCGGTCGTGATTCGCCAGCGCCTGCAGGCGGCGCGCAAGCGCTTTCACGCCAACGACAACATCGCCGACTTTGTGCGGCCCGGCGAACTCGAGGCCCTGCTCGACGAAGTGACCGGCAAAATGCAGGGTGTGCTCGACAGCTTGGTGATCGACACCGCGCACGACCACAACACCGACCAAACCGCGCGCCGCGTGGCCAAGATGTACCTCAAAGAGGTGTTTGCCGGCCGCTACGTGCACGCCCCGGCGATCACCGAATTCCCCAACGCCGAGCACCTCAACGAGCTCATGATCGTGGGCCCGATCACCGTGCGCAGCGCCTGCAGCCACCACCTGTGCCCGGTGATCGGCCAAATCTGGGTCGGGGTGTTGCCCAACGAGCACACCAACGTCATCGGCCTGTCCAAATACGCCCGCTTGGCCGAATGGGTCATGGGGCGGCCGCAAATCCAGGAAGAAGCCGTGGTGCAACTGGCCGACCTGATTCAAGAAAAAACCCAACCCGATGGCTTGGCGATCGTGATGGAAGCCAGCCACTACTGCATGGCTTGGCGCGGCGTCAAGGACATGGACAGCCGCATGATCAACTCGGTCATGCGCGGCGTGTTCCTCAAAGACAGCGACTTGCGGCGCGAGTTTTTGGCGCTGATTTCGCGCTGCAAATAAACCCGGCTGCTTGGGTACGGCCGCTTGGATATGGCCTAGGCTGCGCGCTGCCGCCCCGCAGCCGCCCCGCAAACCGGGCAGGCGGGGTCGCGCGCCAGCTGCAACGGCTGAAAATCGCTGCGCAGGGCGTCGAGCAGCAGCAGGCGCCCCACCAAGTTCGAGCCCATGCCCGACAGCAGCTTGAGCGCCTCGGCGGCCTGCATCGAGCCCACCAGCCCGACCAGCGGCGCCAGCACGCCCAGCGTGGCGCAGCGCGTCTCTTCGGGGGCTTGGGCTTCGGGGAACACGCAGGCGTAGCAGGGCGAGGCCGGTTGGCGCGGGTCGTACACCGCCAATTGGCCGTCGAAGCGGATCGCCGCGCCCGAGACCAGCGGCACCCGGTGGCGCACGCTGGCGCGGTTGAGGGTGTGGCGGGTGGCGAAGTTGTCGCTGCAATCGAGCAGCACGTCGGCCGATGACAGCAGCTGATCGAGCAAGGCCGGTTCAGCGCGCTGCGCCCAGGTGTCGATGCGCAGCTCGGGGTTGATGGCGCGCATGGCCAGCGCCGCCGATTCCACCTTGGGCCAGCCGATGCGCTCTTGGGTGTGGGCAATCTGGCGCTGCAAATTGGTGCCATCGACCGCGTCGTGATCGACGAGGCTGATGCGCCCAACGCCAGCCGCCGCCAGATACAGCGCCACCGGCGAACCCAGCCCACCCGCCCCCACCACCACGGCATGCGCCGCCAGCAAGCGCTGCTGCCCGGCGATGCCGAATTCCTCGAGCAAAATGTGGCGCGAGTAGCGCAGCAGCTGCGCGTCGCTCAGATCGGGCAGGGCGGTTGGGTTGGACAAAGTGGGTGGCTTTTAGTTGGCGTTGCGCTCTGCGGCTGGGCGCTCGCGTGCGCTCTGGCTCACCTGCACCGGCAGGCCTTGCAAGTGGTTGAGCGCTTGGCGCAGCTGGAAATCTTCGGCCGAGCCGAACTCGGGCAGCAGGCGCTGCCCGGGGTTGAGGCGCTGCTGCTCTTCGAGCCGCTGGCGCGCCGCTTCGCGCTCTTGCTCACGCTGGCGTTCGCGGGCTCGTTCTTCTTCGCTGAGTTCGCGCGCCGGGGCACCGTTGTGGCCGGCGCTGATGTCGGCTTGGCGCGGGCGCAGCGCCGCCAGCACGTCGCCGGCGGCGGTCTCGTAGAGCCAGAGGTCGGGCACGATGCCGCGGTCTTGGATGGCGCGGCCGCTGGGACTGAAGTAGTGCGCCGTGGTGAGCTTGAGGGCGGTGTCGGGACCGAGCGGGCGCACGGTTTGCACCGAGCCCTTGCCAAAGGTCTGGCTGCCCATGATGGTGGCGCGGCGGTGGTCTTGCAGCGCCCCGGCCACGATTTCGCTCGCCGAAGCCGAGCCTTCATTGACCAGCACCACCAGCGGCACGGTGCGCAAGCGGCCTTGGGTGGCCTCGGTCAGGCGCTGGATGTGGTCGGGGCCGCTGCGCAGGTAGTAGCGCGGCGCGGCGCGGAAGGTGGCGCGGCTCTCGGGCAACTGGCCGTTGGTGCTCACCACCACCACGTTTTCGGGCAGGAAGGCGGCCGACATGGCGACCGCCGCATCGAGCAGGCCGCCGGGGTCGTTGCGCAAGTCGAGCACCAGCCCGCGCAGCTGCGGGTCTTGCTGGTACAGGGCCTGCACTTGGCGCGCAAAGTCTTCGATCGTGCGCTCTTGGAACTGCGACACCCGCACCCAAGCGAAGCCGGGCTCGATCATGCGGCTGCGCACGCTCTGGGTGCGAATCTCTTGGCGCGTGATGGTGACGCTGAAGCTGCGGTTTTCGCTGCGCCGCATGATCATCAGGCGCACCTGGGTGTTGGGCTCGCCGCGCATGCGCCGCACCGCCTCACCGATGGTCATGCCGCGCACCGGGGTGTCGTCGATCTGGCTGATGAGGTCGTTGGCCATCAGGCCGGCGCGAAAGGCGGGCGAGCCTTCGATCGGCGAGACCACCTTGACGAGCCCGTCTTCCATCGAGATTTCGATGCCCACGCCCACGAAGCGGCCGGCGGTGCCTTCGCGGAATTCGCGGAATTCTTGGGGATCGAAAAATTGCGAGTGCGGATCCAGCCCAGAGACCATGCCCGAGATGGCGTCGTGGATGAGCTCGGTGTCGTCCACCGGCTTGACAAAATCGCTCTTGATGATGCCATAGACGGCGGCCAACTGCTGCAACTGCTCCAACGGCAGTGGCGTGACGGCCCCGCGCGCCACCGCCTGCAACTGCATGGTGGTGAGGGCGCCGGCCAAGGCACCGACGGCGATCCAACCCGCGACTTTCAATTTGTATCCCATTTGCTCAACCTCTGCCCGCAGTGGGCAACGCAACGCGCACTATAGCGCTTGGAGGGTGGGGGGCGCATTGCGTTCCCGGGAAAAACCGTTACCGCCACCGGGTGGGGCAGTGCCCGGGCCCAGCGCGGATCAGGCACGGCTTTGGCGCGCCACGGCGGCGGCTGCGGCTTCGGCCGCAGCGGCGTCGCCTAGGTAGTAGCGCCGCAGCGGGCGCAGCGCGGCGTCGAACTCATACACCAGCGGGATGCCGTTGGGGATGTTGAGCTGCACGATGTCGGCGTCGGATACGCCGTCTAGGTGCTTGATCAGGGCGCGGATCGAATTGCCGTGCGCCGACACCAGCACCCGCTGCCCGCTGGCAATGGCCGGCGCCAGCGTCTGCTCCCAGTAGGGCACCATGCGCGCCACCGTGTCTTTCAGGCATTCGGTCAGGGGCACTTGGTGCGCTGCGAGGGCGGTGTAGCGGCGGTCGGTGCGCTCGCTGCGCACGTCGTCGGCGGCCAGTGGCGGTGGCGGGGTGTCGTAGCTGCGCCGCCACAGCAACACCTGTGCTTCACCGTACTGGCGCGCCGTTTCGGCCTTGTTGAGCCCTTGCAGGGCGCCGTAGTGGCGCTCGTTGAGGCGCCAGTCTTTGAGCACCGGCAGCCAGGCGCGGTCCATGGCGTCGAGGCAGTGGTTCAGGGTGTGGATGGCGCGCTTGAGCACGCTGGTGTGGCAAAGGTCGAATTCCCAGCCCTCGGCCTTGAGCAACTGCCCAGCCGCCAGCGCCTGCGCCACGCCGGTGGGGGTGAGATCGACGTCGGTCCAGCCGGTGAAGCGGTTTTCGAGGTTCCAGGTCGATTCGCCGTGGCGGATCAGGACGAGCTTGTGCATGGGGGGAATTTCTTGGGTGTGGGGCGGGCTAGACGAAGATGTGATTCTAAAATACCAGCTGCTTGTGTTTTGAGGATTGCCGTGGATTTCATTTTGCAAAATTGGGTTTTGGTGCTGATTGCCGTGACGGCGCTGGCGCTGCTGTTGTGGCCGATGTTGAGTGGTGGCGGCGGTGCCGGCAGCCTCACGCCCAACGAGGCGGTGCAGCTCATCAACCGCGAAAAAGCGGCGGTGATCGACGTCTGCTCGCTCGACGAATACACCGCCGGGCACATCGGCTCGGCCAAGCACGTGCCGGTGGACGAGCTGGAAAAGCGCTTGTCGCAAACAATCAAGAACAAAGCCACGCCGCTGCTGCTGGTGTGTGCCTCGGGCATCCGCTCCAAACGCGCTGCGGGTGTGGCCAAAAAGCTCGGGTTCGAGAAAGTGCACACGCTGGCCGGCGGCATGGGAGCTTGGCGCGCGGCGGCCTTGCCGGTGCACAAAGGGCCGCCGGGCAAGGGCTGAACGCGCTGCCGGGAGCTTGCACATGGCCCAAATCACCCTTTACAGCAGCGATTACTGCCCTTTTTGCCACCGCGCCAAGGCGCTGCTGCGCGCGCGCGGGGTGCAGGCGTGGGACGAGATCGTGGTCGATGGCCGGCCCGACCTGCGCGCCGCCATGACCGAGCGCGCCGGGCGCAGCAGCGTGCCGCAGATTTTCATCGACGGCCAGCACATCGGCGGCTGCGACGACTTGCACGCGCTTGATGCGCGCGGGGGGCTGTTGCCCTTGCTGAGATAATTGTCCTTGGTCTGCCCAGTTTGGGCGTCTTACTGGCCCGCTGCAGGCTCGACAGGCACAGCGGGTTTTTCCACCACGAGATCCATCATGTCCGATACCTCTGCCGCTCCGGTGTTTCAGATTCAGCGCGTCTACCTCAAAGAGGCCTCGCTCGAGCAACCCAATTCGCCTAACATCCTGCTGCAGCAAGAGCAGCCGGCGCTCGACATCCAGCTCGGGGTGGCCGCCGAGCCCTTGGCCGAAGGGGTGTTTGAAGTCACCGTGACCTGCACCGTGACGACCAAGATCAAGGACAAAACCCTGTATCTGGTCGAGGCCAAGCAGGCTGGCATTTTTGAGCTGCGCCACCTGCCCCAAGAGCAGATGGGCCCGATCTTGGGCATCGCCTGCCCGCAGATCATCTACCCCTACCTGCGCGGCAACGTGGCCGACCTGATTCAGCGCGGCGGCTTTGCGCCGGTGCATCTGGCCGAGATCAATTTTCAGAGCATGTACGAGCAGCAACTGTCGCGCGAGGGCGAGGCGGCAACTGCGGCTGCGGCCCCCACGGTGCAGTAAAGCGCTGCGCTGAGGCTGGGCATGAAAATCACCCTGCTGGGGGCCGGTGCCTGGGGCACGGCGCTGGCCATCGCGGTGGCGCGCGCCGCCGGCGCTCCGGGCAGCGCGGTGCAGCGGGTGCGGCTGTGGGCGCGCGACCCGGCGCAGGTGGCGGCCATGCATGCGGCGCGTGCCAATGCGCGCTACCTACCCGGCTGCGCCTTCCCGGACGCGCTGGAGCTGTGCGCGGCCGACGAAGCCGATTTGGCGCAGCTGTGCGCGGCCGACGACCTGATCGTGCTGGGCACGCCGATGGCGGCGCTGCGCGGCCTGCTGCAGCGTTTGCGCGCGCTCGATGCGCCCGTGGTCTGGCTGTGCAAGGGCTTCGAGCAGGGCAGTGGCTTGCTCGGGCACGAGATCGCGCTGCAAGTGGCCCCAGATCTGCCCGTGGGCGTGCTCAGCGGCCCCAGCTTTGCCAAAGAAGTGGCCGCTGGCGCGCCCACCGCGCTGGTGGCCGCCAGCGCGCAGGTGCGCGTGAGCCAGCGGCTGGTGCAGGCTTTGCACAGCCGCACATTGCGTGTTTATGCCAACGACGATGTGGTGGGCGTGGAGGTGGGCGGCGCAGTGAAAAACGTGCTGGCCATTGCCACCGGCCTGTGCGACGGCCTGCAGCTGGGCCACAACGCGCGCGCGGCCCTGATCACGCGCGGGCTGGCCGAAACCGTGCGCCTGGGGCTGGCTTTGGGCGCGCGCGCCGAAACCTTCATGGGCCTGAGCGGCTTGGGCGATTTGGTGCTCACCGCCACCGGCGACCTGAGCCGCAACCGCCAAGTGGGGCTGCGCCTGGCGCAGGGCCAGAGCCTGGCGCAGGCGCTCGATGCCCTCGGTCACGTGGCCGAAGGGGTGTACAGCGCGCGCACGGTGGCGCAGCGGGCGCGCGCCCTAGGGGTGGAGATGCCGATCACGCAAGCGGTGGTGGCGCTGCTCGATGCCCAGATCAGCCCGGCGCAGGCCGTGCAGCAGCTCATGGGGCGCGACCCGACGCCGGAGTAGCGCTCAGAACTCCCAGTTGTCGATCAAGCGGGTGCGCCCGAGCCGCGCCGCCCCCAGGGCGACCAGCTGGCCAGCCGTGGCCGCACCCGGCAAGTCTGAGCCCTGTGGGGCTTGCAAATCGCTGCGGCGGCGCACCGTGAGGTAGTCGGTCTGCCAGCCGCGCCCGTTGAGCTGCGCCGTGGCTTGCTGCTCCAGCGCCGCCAGGTCTGTCGCGCCACCGGACACGGCAGCAGCCAAGCGGCGCAGCGCGAGGTTGAGCTGCACCGCCTCGGCGCGCTCGGCCGGCGACAGGTAGGCGTTGCGCGAGCTCAGGGCCAGCCCGTCGGGGGCGCGCTCGGTCGGGCCGGCGTGCAGGGTCAGCGGCAAGGCCAGCTGCTGCGCCATCTGACGCAGCACCAGCCACTGTTGGTAGTCCTTTTGCCCAAAAACGGCGTGGCCACCGCCCTTGCTCTGCCCGAACACGAGCGCAAACAGCTTGAGCACCACGGTGCACACGCCGGTAAAAAAACCGGGCCGAAACTGGCCCTCGAGGATGTCGGCCAGCTCGGGCGGCGGCAGCAGCTTGAAGCGCTGCGGCTGCGGATACAACTCCGCTTCCGTAGGGGCAAACAGCACATCGCAACCGGCGGCTTCGAGCTGCGCGCAGTCGGACTCGAAGGTGCGCGGGTAGCTGTCGAAATCTTCGTGGGGCAAAAACTGCAGGCGGTTGACGAAGATGCTGGCCACCGTCACGTCGCCCAGCGGCCGGGCGCGGTGCACCAAAGCCAGATGGCCGGCGTGCAGGTTGCCCATGGTGGGCACGAAGGCGGGGCGGTCAAAGCGTGCCAGGTGCTGGCGCAGTTCGGAGCAGCGGTGGATGACGCGCATGGGGTGGACGGGAAATGGCTTGGGATGGGGCTGGGGAACGGGGTAGGGGGCTTGGGATGGCGGTTGGCGTTGCGGCAAAGGCGTGCGGGCATGGGCCTGGAGCAAACTGCAGGGGGCGCCAGACAGGCGCAGCGCCGCCCTTGCTCACCAAGCGTGCAAGGCGGGGTCGGGGAAGCTGCCGTCTTTGACTGCGCGCACGTAGGCCGCCATGGCGGCCGCAACGCTGTGCTGCCCGTCCATAAAGTTGCGTACAAACTTGGGCGGCTTGCCCAAGTTCACTCCCAGCATGTCGTGCATCACCAGCACCTGGCCGGCGGTGCCCGCGCCCGAGCCGATGCCGATGGTGTGGCAGTGCGCCAGTTGCGCCGTGATGGCGCTGGCCAAGTGGGCGGGCACCATCTCCAGCACCAGCATGCTGGCGCCGGCGTCTTGCAGATCGCGGGCGTGGCCCTGCAGGCGCTCGGCGTCGGCTTCGCTGCGCCCTTGCACCCGATAGCCGCCCAAGGCGTGCACGGTTTGCGGCGTCAGCCCCAAGTGCGCGCAAACCGGGATGCCGCGCTCGACCAAAAAGCGCACCACCTCGGTGGTCCAGCCGCCGCCTTCGAGCTTGACCATGTGCGCGCCGGCGTGCATCAGGGCTGTGGCGCTGCGCATGGCTTGCTCGCGCGACTCTTGGTAGCTGCCAAAGGGCAAATCGCCTATCACCCAAGCGGTGCCCTGCACCCGGCGCAGCCCGCGCGTCACGCTCTGGGTGTGGTAGCACATGGTGTCGAGCGTCACGCCGACCGTGCTGCTCAGGCCCTGGCAGACCATGCCGAGCGAGTCGCCTACCAGCAGGCACTCGACCCCGGCGCTGTCAGCCACTGCGGCAAAGGTGGCGTCGTAGGCGGTGAGCATGGTGATTTTTTCGCCGCGCTGGCGGAGCTCGTGCAGGCGCGGCAGGCTCACCGGCTTGCGCGGCGGCAGCGGCGAGGCGGCAGGCAAGGTGCCGTAGGGGGTGCTGGCGGTGGCTTCGCTCATGGTGTGGGTGGGGTGGCCGTGGGGGGATGGGGGCGGTAGGCAGCTATTGTCTATCAGAGCTTGGCGGCTTGCGCTGCCGCGGCTGGGGCTGGTGGCGGAATTTTTCGGGGTCTGGGGTCCAGCGATGGGGGCGTTGGGGTAAGCCCGGATCGGGCAACCATCTGCGCAAGTCTGCCCCAGCGGATGGGCCTTGAACGCGAACATCTACGCAGCACAGAGACTTCTTTGCTTTGAATGGGCAGACCCGCCACCCGCCCGCGCTCTGGAGCACAATTCGGCCTATGACGCTCCCAAACCTTGACCCGACCCCAGAGCCCAAGTCTCTCGCTGGTTCTTTCGCCGACCCCTTCACCCCCGCCACCATAGCCGCGCTGGCGCAAGCCGACGTGGCGCGCGCGCTGGCCGAAGACGTGGGCACTGGCGACCTGAGCGCCGCCCTGATCGACCCCGAACGCCGTGCCTGTGCGAATTTGCTGGCGCGCGAGGCGGCGGTGCTCTGCGGTGCGCCGTGGGTGCAGGCGGCGGTGCTGGCGCTCGACCCCGATGCGCGGCTGCATTGGCTGGTGCCCGAAGGCCAGCGCTGCGCCGCCAACCAGGTGGTGCTGCGCCTCGAGGGCCGGGCGCGCGCCCTGCTGAGCGCCGAGCGCACCGCGCTCAACTTTTTGCAGACCCTGAGCGCCGTGGCCACGCAGACCGCGCGCTTTGTGCAGCAGGTGGCGGGCACGCGGGCGCAGATCGTGGACACGCGCAAAACCCTGCCCGGCTTGCGGCTGGCGCAAAAGTACGCGGTGCGCACCGGCGGGGGCACCAACCACCGCCTCGGGCTGTACGACGCTGTGCTGATCAAAGAAAACCACATCGCTGCCGTCGGCGGCGTGGCGGCGGCGCTGCAGCAGGCGCAGCGGCTGGTGGCGCAAGGGGCGGCCACAGTGCGCTTCGTGCAGATCGAGGTCGAAACGCTGGCGCAGCTCGACGAGGCGCTCACCGCCGGGGCGCGCATGGTCTTGCTCGACAACATGGACTTGCCCACCTTGCGCGAAGCGGTGCGCCGCAACACCGCCCACCCCAGCGGGCCGGCGCTGCTGGAGGTGTCGGGTGGTGTGAACCTCGAGACGGTGCGCGCGCTGGCCGAAACCGGGGTCGATCGCATCTCCATCGGGGCCCTGACCAAAGACCTCAAGGCGGTGGATTTCTCGCTGCGCTTCGAGGCGCAGCCGCAGGTTTGACGCGCCTCGAGGGCAGGGGGCGGTTGGGGCCCTGCCCGTGGGGTCTTGCCCGGCGCGCAGGCTTTGCAAGCGATAATGCCTGATCGTGTGCCACCCTTTTTTTAGCAGACGCCTCCCATGCCCACCTACCGCTCCAAAACCTCCACCGCTGGCCGCAACATGGCGGGTGCCCGTGCCCTGTGGCGCGCCACCGGCATGAAAGACGGCGATTTTGACAAGCCCATCATCGCCATCGCCAACAGCTTTACCCAGTTCGTGCCTGGCCACGTGCACCTCAAAGACCTGGGGCAACTGGTGGCGCGCGAGATCGAAGCCGCCGGTGGCGTGGCCAAAGAGTTTCACACCATCGCCGTCGATGACGGCATCGCCATGGGCCACGACGGCATGCTGTACTCGCTGCCCAGCCGCGAGGTGATCGCCGACAGCGTGGAGTACATGGTCAACGCCCACTGCGCCGACGCGCTGGTGTGCATCTCCAACTGCGACAAAATCACCCCCGGCATGCTCATGGCCGCCATGCGCCTCAACATCCCGGTGGTGTTCGTCTCGGGTGGCCCGATGGAAGCCGGCAAGGTGCAGCGCCAGCAGCCGGGCAGCCAGACCATCACCATCAAAAAGCTCGATCTGGTCGATGCCATGGTGTTGGCCGCCGACGCCTCGGTGTCGGATGCCGAGCTGGCCGAAGTCGAGCGCAACGCCTGCCCCACCTGCGGTTCGTGCTCGGGCATGTTCACCGCCAATTCGATGAACTGCCTGACCGAAGCCCTGGGCCTGAGCCTGCCCGGCAACGGCACCGTGCTCGCTACCCACACCGAGCGCGAGCAGCTGTTTCGCCGCGCCGGGCGCCTGATCGTCGAGCTGGCGCGGCGCTACTACGAGGGCGACGACGCCTCGGTGCTGCCGCGCTCCATCGCCACCTTCGAGGCCTTTGAGAACGCGGTCGCGCTCGACATCGCCATGGGCGGCTCCACCAACACCGTGCTGCACCTGCTGGCCACGGCGCGCGAGGCCGAGGTCGAATTCACCATGGCCGACATCGACCGCCTGTCGCGCCGCGTGCCCACGCTGTGCAAGGTGGCGCCCAACACCGACCGCTACCACATCGAAGATGTGCACCGCGCTGGGGGCATTTTTGCCATTTTGGGCGAGCTCAACCGCGCCGGCCTGCTGCACGCCCACTGCGGCACCGTGCACAGCCCGAGCTTTGCAGCGGCGTTGGCGCAGTACGACATCATGGGTGCGCCCAGCGCCGAGGTGCAAACCTTTTACTTGGCGGCGCCGGGTGGGGTGCCGAGCCAGACCGCCTTCAGCCAGAGCCAGCGCTGGCCCAGCCTAGACACCGACCGCGCCCAAGGCTGCATCCGCGACCTCGAGCACGCCTACTCGCGCGATGGCGGGCTGGCGGTGCTCTACGGCAACTTGGCGCTCGATGGCTGCATCGTCAAAACCGCCGGCGTCGATCAGAGCATGTTCGAGGCCGAGCAGCTGCGCTACACCACCAGCGTACCCACCTCGACCCTGCGCGCCTTCGAGGGCCCGGCGCGCGTGTTCGAGAGCCAAGACGCGGCCGTGCAAGCGATTTTGAGCGACCAGATCGTGCCCGGCGACGTGGTCGTGATCCGCTACGAAGGCCCACGCGGCGGCCCCGGCATGCAAGAGATGCTCTACCCGACCTCGTACCTCAAGTCCAAGGGGCTGGGCAAATCGTGCGCGCTGCTCACCGACGGGCGCTTTTCGGGTGGCACCTCGGGCCTGAGCATCGGCCACGCCTCACCCGAGGCGGCAGCCGGGGGCGCCATCGGCCTGGTGCGCGAGGGCGACCGCATCCGCATCGACATCGCGCAGCGCAGCATCGACTTGCTGGTGAGCGCCGACGAACTGGCGCAGCGCCGCCAAGTGCAAAACCAGCTCGGCTGGAAGCCGGCGGCGCCCCGTCCGCGCAAGGTCTCGGCGGCGCTCAAGGCCTACGCCAAGCTGGTGCTGTCGGCCGACAAGGGCGCGGTGCGTGATTTGTCGGCGCTGGACTAAAGCATGAGCGCAAGCACTTTCTTGCAGCACCCGCAGATCGACCCGGTGGCGCTGCAGCTCGGGCCGCTGGCCATCCACTGGTACGGGCTGATGTACCTGATCGCCTTTGCGCTGTTCTTTGGGCTTACGCTGCTCCGGCTGCGGCACCCGACTTACGCGGCGCTGGGCTGGGGCCGGCGCGACATCGAAGACCTGCTGTTTTTGGGCGTGATCGGTATCATCGTCGGCGGTCGCCTAGGCTATGCGCTGTTTTACCGCCCGCTCGAGTTTCTGGCCGAGCCGCTGCGCATTTTTGCGGTCTGGGAGGGCGGCTTGAGCTTTCACGGCGGCTTCATCGGCGTGTTGCTGGGCATGGCTTGGTTTGCGTGGCGGCGCCAGCGCAACTGGCTGCAGATCACCGATTTCATCGCCCCGTGCATCCCCGTAGGGCTGGCCAGCGGGCGCATTGGCAACTTCATCAACGGCGAACTCTGGGGCCGCGTGGCCGACCCGGCGCTGCCGTGGGCGATGGTGTTTCGCGGCGCCGGCGATTTGCCGCGCCACCCCTCGCAGATCTACCAGGCGCTGCTCGAGGGGCTGCTGCTGTTTGTGTTGCTGTGGCTGTACGCACGAGGGCCGCGGCGCTTGGGCGAGGTGTCGGCGGCGTTTTTGGTGGGCTATGGGTTGCTGCGCTTCACGGCCGAGTTCTGGCGCGAGCCCGACGCTCACCTCGGGCTGCTTGGGCTGGGCTTGAGCATGGGCCAGTGGCTGAGCCTGCCCATGGTGCTGGCCGGGGCTGCGCTGTGGGGCTGGGCGCACCGGCAGCGCGCCACAGCCGCTTAAGAAAAATTAACGCAGCACCAGCACCGGTATGCTGGTGTGCGTCAGCACCTGCTGGGTTTCGCTGCCCAGCAGCAGGCGCTTGAGGCCACGTCGACCGTGCGAGGCCATCACGATCAGGTCGGCCTTGTGCTGCTGCGCGGCTGCCATGATGGCTTCGGCGATCAGTTCCGACTGCACCGTCAGCGGCCGCACCTTGACGCCGAGCTTTTGGCCCTCGGCCTGAATCGCGTGCAGGCTCTCCATGGCGTCATCGTGCCACTGCTGTTCGATGCGCCGCACTTCTTCTTCGGCCAGCGCCACACCGCCTTCGAAATAGGTCTTGGGGTAGGGCGCGACCACGCGCAGCGCCAGCAGTTCGGCGCAGAGCGCATTGGCGAGCTTGAGCGCGTGCGCGACGGCCTGATCCGACAGTTCCGAGCCATCGGTGGTCACGAGGATGCGTTGGTACATGGCAATTGAGCTCCAGAAAAAATGGGGGGTGACTCCATTGTGCCTGCAACGCCGGGCCCCGATCCGCCCGCTGGCCCTGCGCGCACATCCAAATATCCCTCAGACTTGATCTAAATCAAGCCGGCGCAGCCAAGCCCGATGGTATGCTCGCCCGCATGTCGAATTCCACCACCGTAACAGGCAGTGATCTGGCTGCCGGGGCCGTTGTGCCTGACCAGGGGTTGGGTTCGCTATTGGGCCAGCACCGCGGCCCGCTCACCGTCGACGACGATTTTTTGGTGCTCGACGACCCCATCGAGCAAGAGGACTTTTGTCACCCGGTGCAGGTGGACGGGCGCGAACTGCAAGAAGCGGTGTTGATGGTGCAGGGCATGTACTGCCCGGCCTGCTCCGAAACCGTCGAAGCCGCCTTGGGCGGGCGCCGTGGCGTCGAATCGGTGCGGGTGCACGCCGCCACCCGGCGCGTCACGCTGCGCTGGGACCCGGCCCAGACCCTGCTCTCGGCGCTGGCGCGCAATGTGGGCCAAAGCGGCTACCGGCTGCTGCCCATGCGCCAAGCGCTCAGCGTCGAGGAGCGCTTGGCCGAAACTCGGCTGCTGATGTGGCGCCTGTTCGTGGCCGGCTTTTGCACCATGCAGGTCATGATGTACTCGTGGCCGTTCTACATCACCGAGCCGGGCGAAATTCCCTATGTTTACGACCAGTTGCTGCGCTGGGCCAACTGGATGCTGAGCGTGCCGGTGGTGCTGTTCTCCAGCATGCCGTTTTTCCAGAGCGCCTGGCGCGACCTGCGCCACGGGCGCATCGGCATGGACATGCCGGTCTCGATCGGCATCTTGGTCACCTTCATCGCTAGCACCGGCTCCACCTTCGACCCCACGGGGGTGTGGGGGCACGAAATCTGGTTCGATTCGCTCACCATGTTCGTGTTCTTCCTGCTCGGTGGGCGCTACTTGGTCTCGCGCCTGCGCGACCGCACCGCCGGCGCGCTCGACGTGCTCATGAACCGCCTGCCCGAGCAGTGCGAGCGCCAGTTGGCCGACGGCAGCTTCGAGACCGTCTCGCTCAAACGCCTGCGCGTGGGCGACGTGCTGCGCGTGCAAGCCGGCATCGCCTTCCCCGGCGACGCCACCGTGCTCGGCGACAGCGCCACCGTCGATGAAGCCTTGCTCACCGGCGAATCGCAGCCGGTGACGCGGCTGCGCGGCCAAACGGTGGTGGCCGGCAGCTACAACCTCGCCGGCACGGCGCTGGTGCGCATCGAGCGCCTCGGGCGCGAAACCCGCTTCGCCCAGATCGTGGCGCTGATGGAACAGGCGTCCACCGAAAAACCCGAGCTGGTCAAGCTCGCCGACCGCATCGCCGGGCCGTTTTTGGTGGCGGTCTTGCTCAGCGCCGCCTTCGGCGCCTGGTACTGGTGGCAGATCGACCCCGCCTTGGCGGTACCGATCGCGGTGGCGGTCTTGGTGGCCACCTGCCCGTGTGCGCTCGCGCTCTCGACCCCGTCGGCCATGCTGGCCTCGGCCGGGGCGCTGGCCGAGCGCGGCATCCTGGTGCGGCGCCTGCTGGCCTTCGAGGCCCTGTGCAAGATCGACACCGTGGTGTTCGACAAAACCGGCACCCTGACCCAAGACCGGGTGGTATTGCGCGAGGCGCTGGTGCGCCCGGGCCTCACGGCTGAGCAAGCGCTCGAGCTGGCTTGGCCGCTGGCCTCGGCCTCGCTGCACCCGGTGTCGCGCGCCATTGCGGCGCGGGCTCGGCCAGCGGCAAGTGCGGCTGCACCCGCTGCCGCCGCCGCCACTTCAGACGCTGGTGCTGCCGCCACTTCAGACGCTGGTGCTGCCGCCCCCGACGCCGTGTCGCAGGTCGCTTCCGATCTGGTGCGCGACGTCCCCGGTGCCGGCTTGGTGCTCGAGCGTGCCGGTGGGGGCGTGTACAAACTTGGTTCGGCGGCGCTGTGCGGGCTGGACCAAGACCAGCTGCTGGCACAGGGGCTTAGCGTGGCCGACGCACCTTGCGCCTACCTCAGTGACGAGCAGGGTTGGCTCGCCACCTTCGTCATGGACGAAGGCGTGCGCGCCGATGCCGCCGCAGCCGTGGCCGACTTGCGCGCCATGGGCTTGCAGGTCCATCTGCTCTCGGGCGACAAGGTCGGCGCGGTGCAACGCGTGGCGCAGCAGCTGGGCATCACCCAAGTGGTGTCCGAGGCCAGCCCCGAGCGCAAGCTCGAAGTCGTCACCGCCCTGCAAGCCCAAGGGGCGCAGATCGCCATGGTGGGCGACGGCATGAACGACGGCCCGGTGCTGGCGCGCGCCCAAGTTTCGTTCGCGCTCGGCCACGGCGCGCCCCTGACGCAGTCGCAGTCCGACCTGGTGGTGCAAAGCGGTCGTTTGTCCGAACTGGTACAAACCATAGGCCAAGCCCGGCGCACCATGCGTATACTCAAACAGAACTTGGTCTTTTCGGCTAGTTACAATGGCAGTATGGTGCCGCTGGCGATCGCTGGCTTCGTGCCCCCTTGGTTGGCCGGTCTGGGTATGGCCCTGAGCTCGTTTGTGGTCATCGGCAACGCGCTGCGGCTGTCGCGCCTGCCCGACTTTCCTGCCCCCGATCCGGCCCTGTTGCCGGTAGCAGCCTTCACGAGGTGATGCCATGGAATCTTTGTTGTTGTTGATCCCCTTGTCGGTGCTGCTGGTGCTGGCCATCATAGGGGTGTTCTGGTGGGCGCTTTACAACGGTCAATACGATAATGTCGAGCGCGAAGGCGAGCGGATTTTGAAAAACGATTGATCTAGATCAAGCGGCGTAGCCGCGCCAGCGGCGACACTCTGGCGGTGTTTTTAATAAGAGGAGTAGGTGTATGAGTGCAATCACGGCGGATGCCCAGATAGGCGGCGTGTCCGATGCCCGGCAGGGCATCTATGAAGACAAAGTCATCCGACAGTTCTCTGTCATGGCGGTGGTCTGGGGTGTGGTCGGTATGCTGGTTGGCGTCGTCATCGCCGCCCAGATGCTCTGGCCAGCGCTCAACTTGGGCCAGTTCGGGCTCGAGTGGTTCTCATTCGGGCGCCTGCGTCCGCTGCACACCAACGCCGTGATCTTCGCCTTCGGTGGCTGTGTGCTGTTTGCCACCAGCTACTACGTGGTGCAGCGCACCTGCCAGACCAAGCTCTTCTTGCCGCAACTGGCCGCCTTTACCTTCTGGGGCTGGCAGCTGGTGATCGTTTTGGCCGCGATCACGCTGCCGTTGGGCCTGACCTCGGGCCAAGAATACGCCGAGCTGATCTGGCCGATCGACATCCTGATCACCGCGGTTTGGGTCTCGTACGCGATCGTGTTCTTCGGCACCTTGGCCACGCGCAAGATCAACCACATCTACGTCGCCAACTGGTTCTTTGGCGCCTTCATTCTGGCCGTGGCGCTGCTGCACGTGGTCAACAGCCTGGCCGTGCCCACCGGTCTGCTGCACGCCTACTCGCTCTACTCGGGTGTGCAAAGCGCCATGATCCAATGGTGGTATGGCCACAACGCGGTCGGCTTCTTCCTCACCGCTGGTTTCTTGGGCATCATGTACTACTTCATCCCGAAGCAGGCTGAGCGCCCGATCTACAGCTACCGGCTCTCGATCGTCCACTTCTGGGCCCTGATCTTCACCTACATGTGGGCCGGCCCGCACCACCTGCACTACACCGCGCTGCCCGACTGGACCCAATCCCTCGGCATGGTGTTCTCGCTCATCCTGCTGGCACCGTCTTGGGGCGGCATGATCAACGGCATCATGACCCTCTCGGGCGCTTGGCACAAACTGCGCGACGACCCGATCCTGCGCTTCCTGATCGTCTCGCTCTCGTTCTACGGCATGTCGACCTTCGAAGGCCCGATGATGTCGATCAAGACCGTCAACGCCTTGAGCCACTACACCGACTGGACCATCGGCCACGTGCACTCGGGTGCGCTGGGTTGGGTCGGCCTGATCTCCATGGGTGCGCTGTACTTCCTGATCCCGCGCTTGTTTGGGCGAAAGCAGATGTACTCGATCAACGCCATCGAGCTGCACTTCTGGATCGCCTGTATCGGCATCGTGATCTACATCGCCTCCATGTGGATTGCCGGTGTCACCCAAGGCCTGATGTGGCGTGCCTTGGCCGACGACGGCACCTTGGCCTTCACCTTCAGCGAATCGGTGCGTGCCAGCTATCCCTTCTACGCCATCCGCCTGATTGGCGGCACCATGTACTTTGCCGGCATGTGCATCATGGCCTGGAACGTCTGGATGACGGTCCGCGCGGGCTTGCGTGCAGGCCCCGTGCCGCAAATCAAGATTCCAGCGGTTTCACCTGCCCACGCCTGAGGAGCGCATCAACATGGCTAACAACACCCCCTCCACCAAGGGCATGTCGCACCAGAAGGTCGAGACCAACAGCTTCCTGATGATCGTGCTCATCCTGCTGGTGATCTCCATCGGCGGTCTGGTTGAAATCGTGCCGCTGTTTTTCAAGAAATCGACCACGCAGCCGGTCGAGGGCCTCAAGCCCCACACCGCGCTGCAGCTGGCGGGTAAAGATGTGTACATCCGCGAGGGCTGCTTCGTTTGCCACTCGCAGATGATTCGCCCCTTCCATGCCGAGACCATGCGCTACGGCCACTTCTCGCTCGCCGGTGAGTTTGTCTATGACCGGCCGTTCCAGTGGGGCTCCAAGCGCACCGGCCCCGATCTGCACCGCATCGGTGGTCGCTTTTCCGACGAATGGCACCGCCAGCACCTGATGGATCCGCGCTCGCTGCGCCCCTACTCCAACATGCCCGCCTACCCTTGGCTGGCCGACCGCATGGTCAACGCCGACGCCATGCCAGCGCGCTTACGGGTATTGCAGCTGCTCGGGCACCCCTACACCGACGAAGAGGTGGCAGGCGCCGCCGACGCGGTGCGGGGCAAGACTGAGATGGATGCTCTGATTGCCTATTTGCAGGTTCTGGGTACTTCGGTTCGCTGAGGCGGCCAGGAGCGGCGAGCATGGATATCAACGATTACCGCAGCATTGTGACCGTGGTCAGTTTGGTGGTGTTTTTGGGCATCGTCTGGTGGGCGTGGTCCAGGCACAACAAGGGCCGTTTCGATGACGCCGCCCAACTGCCCTTCAAAGAAGATTAAGCCGCGCACTCACTCACAAGAGAAACATCATGAGCGACTTCACAAGCTATTTCTGGCATTACTACGTTGCTGGGCTGACCCTCATCAGCATCTTGGCCTGCTTGGGCCTGCTCTGGTACACCAGCCGGGTCAAGGTTGCCCCGACCAAAGACAACACCACCGGCCACGTCTGGGACGAGGACATCATCGAAAAAGACAATCCGCTGCCCAAGTGGTGGGTCTGGATGTTCATCATCACCGTGGTCTTCGCCCTGATCTATGGCCTGCTATACCCGATGTTTGGCAAGTTTCCCGGTTTGCTCAACTGGAGTTCGGTGGGGCAGTACCAGGCCGAGCGCGCAGCCAACGAGGCGAGGGTGGCGCCCAAGTTCGAGGCCTTCGCGCAGATGTCGGTGCAACAACTGGCCGCTGACCCGGTTGCGATGCAGATCGGCGAAAGCCTGTTCATGAACAACTGCGCCGTCTGCCACGCCGCCGACGCCCGCGGCAGCCTGACCTTCCCCAATCTGACCGACAAAGACTGGATTTGGGGTGGCGACCCCGAGGCCATCAAAGTCTCGATCACCCAAGGTCGGGTAGCGGTCATGCCGCCCTTGGCCGAAGCCGTGGGTTCGCCCGAAGACGTGCTCAACGTGGCGCACTACGTGTTGAGCCTCTCGGGCGCGCCGCACGACAGCGTGCGGGCAGCCGCCGGCAAGGCCAACTTTGCCACCTGCATCGCCTGCCACGGCGCCGAAGGCAAGGGCAACTATCTGATCGGTGCCCCCAACCTGACCGACGACATCTGGCTGCATGGTTTTGGGGTCGATGCCGTGGTGCGCAGCATCAATGAAGGTATCATAAACGTCATGCCGCCGCAAAACGTGTTGCTGTCCGAGCAGCAGATCCACGTCCTGACCGCCTATGTGTGGGCCAAGTCCAACCCGGTGCAAAACTAACTTTGAGAAGTTTTGGCTTTGTCTGATACCCGACCCCCAGCCAGCGGTGCTCAACCCGCCGCTGGCCCCGAAGAAATCGAAATTACGTTCTACGCCGACCGGCAGAAGATCTATCCGCGCTCCGTCGCGGGGGTCTTTACCAACTGGCGTTGGGCCACGGTCTGGCTGACCCAGATCGTCTTTTATGGTCTGCCCTGGTTGCAATGGAACAACCGGCAGGCTGTTTTGTTTGACCTCGAAGAACGGCGCTTCTACCTCTTCAACCTCATCCTCTACCCGCACGACCTGATCTACCTCACTGGGTTGTTGGTGATCTCGGCGCTTGCCTTGTTTTTGTTTACGGCCGTGGCCGGACGCCTGTGGTGCGGTTTTGCTTGCCCGCAGACGGTTTACACCGAAATTTATCTGTGGATGGAAAAGCTGGTCGAAGGCGACCGCACGGCCCGCATGCGGCTCGATCAATCCGGCCATACGCTCGAGAAATACGGCAAAAAAACCCTCAAGCAAGTGCTCTGGATCGCCTTTGGCTTGTGGACCGGCTTCACTTTTGTGGGTTACTTCACCCCCATCGAACAGCTCTGGCTGGCGGTCTGGCAGGCCGAGCTCGGGCCTTGGCAAAGCTTCTGGATTTTGTTTTATGGCTTTGCCACCTACGGCAACGCCGGCTACATGCGCGAACTGGTGTGCAAGCACATGTGCCCCTACGCGCGTTTCCAGAGCGCGATGTTCGACCGCGACACCCTGATCGTGACCTACGATGCGCAGCGCGGCGAGCCACGTGGCCGCCGTTCGCGCCAAGCCGATCTGTCGCTGCTCAAATTGGGCTCGTGCGTCGATTGTTCGCTCTGCGTCCAAGTCTGCCCCACCGGCATCGACATCCGCAAGGGTTTGCAGTACGAGTGCATAGGCTGCGGTTCTTGCGCCGACGTCTGCGATCAGGTCATGGACAAGGTCGGCTACCCCAAAGGGCTGGTGCGCTTCACCACGCAAAACGGGCTCGAGCAGGGCTGGACCTCGGCCCAGATGTGGCGCCGCGTGCTGCGGCCGCGGATCTTGGCCTACGGTGCCATTTTGCTGCTCATCACCGTGGCGCTGTTCACCAGTTTGTACCTGCGCACACCGCTCAAGCTCGACGTCATCCGCGACTCGACCATTTTGTCGCGTGTGGTGCAACAAGGCTACGTGGAAAACGTTTACACGCTGCGCATGCTCAACGCCACCGAGCAAGAGCAACCCTTGCGTCTGGTGGTGCACGGTTTGCCGGGTTTGCAAGTGATCTCCGAGACCGAATTCTCCCTCGCGCCTACGGGTGCGCGGGCGCTGGCGGTGACGGTTCGTGTGCCGCCGGGCAGCAGCGCGCCGGGCATGCACCCGATCCACTTCGAGGTGCAATCTTTGGGTGCCGAACCCATGACGGTGCGCCAAGACTCGGTCTTTATGATGCCGCGTCAATGAACACCGTTGCAGCCACACAGGTTTTTTGTGCCTGCGCCTGACCTTTTAGCCTCCAGACCTACACTCAAATACCATGAGCACTGCCCAAGCCGCCCCAGCCCCGACCAAGCCTGCCCCTTGGTACCGTGAGCCTTACACGTG
Organism: Serpentinimonas sp. SSL01; assembly: GCF_056323735.1. NCBI lineage: Bacteria > Pseudomonadati > Pseudomonadota > Betaproteobacteria > Burkholderiales > Comamonadaceae > Serpentinimonas > Serpentinimonas sp. SSL01. The sequence continues at coordinate 1,289,946 of NZ_CM150487.1, read as the reverse complement.
GTTGGTGTTTGGTCTGCCGGCTGCATCGATTGCGCTGTCGCTCGCCTTGGTCGTCACCGCCGTCAAAAACCGCGACCCGGTGCTGGACCGCAATGCGCCCATGGTGCCAGCTGATCAACGCCGTTTGCAGATGATGACGCCCGAACAGCGCGCCACCTACTTGGCTAGCCTGCGCCCGGCACGCGAAGCGCGCAACCACGCTGCCAGCCCCGAGGTCCCGCCGCCACGGCAGTAGGGTGCCCTGCAAAGCGGCGCCTCGTGGCACACGAGCAGAGCCTAGGCCCCTAGTTGCGCATCGGCGGGTTCACCAGCCGCTCCAGCGCCTGCGTGTCTTTGATCAGCACGTAGCGCTGGCGCACGTCGATGATGCCGTCTTCCATGAAGCGCGAAAAGGTGCGGCTCACGGTCTCGAGCTTCATGCCCAGGTAGCTGCCGATCTCTTCGCGCGTCATGCGCAGCACCAGTTCAGACTGCGAAAACCCGCGCGCGTGCAGCCGCTGCACCAAATTGAGCAAAAAGGCCGCCAGCCGCTCCTCGGCGCGCATGGTGCCCAGCAGCAGCATCACGCCCTGGTCGCGCACGATCTCGCGGCTCATGATCTTGTGCACATGGTGCTGCAAGGCGCTGAACTCGCGCGACAGTTGCTCGATGCGGTCAAAGGGCAGCACACAGACCTCGGCGTCTTCGAGCGCGATCGCGTCGCAGGCGTGCTGGTCGTGCACGATGCCGTCCATGCCGATGATCTCGCCCATCATCTGAAAACCGGTGACTTGGTCGCGCCCGTCGGCGCTGGTGATGCAGGTCTTGAAAAAACCCGAGCGCACCGCGTACAGTGCGGTGAAGGCTTCGCCCGCGCTGAACAGGGACGCTCCGCGTTTGATGCGGCGCCGATTCGATATGATCTGATCGAGATGCTCCAGCTCTTGCGGTTTGAGCCCCATAGGCAAGCACAACTCGCGCAGATTGCAGCCTGAACAGGCGACTTTGATGCTCTGAATATCCATGTAAGCGCGGCCAAATAGTGCGCGAAGCTTAACCCATGTGCTGCCGTGTGGGGCGCGCGTCAAAGAAAACAAAAAATGGGCTCGACTTGACTCAGGTCAAGGGTGAGGGGGGATGTTCGGTGCATATTCTCGCACCAGGAGAAATTTTAGTGAAACCTGTCATCGACGAGGGGTTGCTGCGGCGTTTTGACGTGCCCGGCCCCCGTTACACCTCATACCCGACCGCCGACCGCTTCGTCGAAGCCTTTGGCGAGCAAGACTATGTGCAGGCTTTGCGCCAGCGCCATGCCGGCTCGCTGGCCTTGCCACTGTCGATCTATGTCCACATCCCGTTTTGCGATTCGCTGTGCTACTACTGCGCGTGCAACAAGGTCATCACCAAGCACCACAGCAAGTCGGCCGAGTACCTGCGCTACCTCACGCGCGAGCTCGAGTTGCAGTGCCGCCATCTGGGCTCGGGCCACAGCGTGTCGCAGATGCACCTCGGCGGCGGCACCCCGACCTTCATGTCGGACGAGGAGCTCAGCGATCTGGTGGCGATGGTGCAGCGCCACTTCAAGCTGGTGCCGGGGGGCGAGTATTCGATCGAGGTCGATCCGCGCACCGTGACCCCTGCGCGGCTGGAGCACCTGCACCGCCTGGGTTTCAACCGCCTGAGTTTTGGCGTGCAGGATTTTGACCCCACGGTGCAAAAGGCCGTGCACCGCATCCAGCCCGCCGAGCAGGTGTTCGACTTGGTGGCGGCGTCGCGGCGCATCGGCTTCGAATCCGTCAACGTCGATCTGATCTACGGCCTGCCGCAGCAAACGCCCGAGTCGTTTCGCCACACGCTGGAGCGCGTGCGCGAGCTGCGCCCAGACCGCATTGCGCTCTACGCCTACGCGCATTTGCCGGCACGCTTCAAGCCGCAGCGGCGCATCGTGGCCGCCGAACTGCCACCGGCAGCCGACAAGTTGGCCATGCTCTCGATCTCGCTCGAGATCTTCAACCAAGCGGGTTACGTCTATGTGGGCATGGACCACTTCGCGCTGCCCACCGATGCCTTGGCGGTGGCCAAGCGCCAGGGGCGGCTGCACCGCAATTTTCAGGGTTACAGCACGCAGCCCGACTGCGATTTGATCGCCCTCGGGGTCTCGGCCATCGGCCGCATCGGGGCCACCTACAGCCAGAACGCCAAGACGCTCGAAGAGTACTACGACCACCTCGACCAAGGGCGGCTGCCGATCGTGCGTGGGCTGGCGCTGAGCCGCGACGACCTGCTGCGTCGCGCCGTGATCATGGCGCTGATGTGTCAGGGGCGGGTGGATTTCGAGGCTGTCGGTCTGGCGCACCTGATCGAGTTCAAAAGCTATTTTGAACCCGAGCTGGAGCGCTTGCGCGAGTTCGAAGCGATGGGTTTGCTGCGCCTGAGCGCGGGCAGCATAGAAGTCAGCGACACCGGCTGGTACTTGGTGCGCGCCATCGCCATGCAGTTCGACAAGCACCTGCAGCAAGACCGCGACCGGGCACGCTTCTCCAAAATCATTTGATCGCTGCAACGCCGCTGCCAAGCTGCTAGAGTCGGCCCATGTTTGAATCGATGCTGCTTTCGGCACTGGTGATGGGGCTGGTGGGCGGCCCGCACTGCATCGCCATGTGCGGCGCGGCCTGCGCCGGCATTGCCCACGCCGGCGAGCCGCGGCGCGTTCGCGCTTTGCTCACCTTCCAGTTCAGCCGCCTGATAGGCTACGCGCTGCTGGGCGCGCTGGCCGCTGGCACCGTGCAGGGCTTGGCTTGGATGGGGCAGCACACCGCCATCATCCGCCCGCTCTGGACGCTGATGCACGTGGCGGCGCTGCTGCTGGGGCTGGTGCTGCTGTTGCAGGCGCGCCAGCCGGCCTTCATCGAGGGCTGGGCCCAAGGGGTGTGGCGGCGTGCGCGCCCGCTCATGAACCGGCTCGGCCCCAAAGCGCCGGCGGTGCTGGGCGTGGGCTGGGCGCTCATGCCCTGCGGGCTGTTGTATTCGGCGCTGCTGGTGGCCTCGCTGTCGGCCAGCGTGGTCAACGGCGCCGCCATCATGGCCGCTTTTGCGCTGGGCACCATGGTCTCGCTCACGGCAGCGCCGTGGCTGCTGCTCAAGCTCAAAGACGCGCGCAGCGGCGGCTGGGGCATCCGGCTGGCGGGTCTGGCGCTGGTGCTGGTCTCGAGCGCGGCGCTGTGGATGGGCATCGCGCACCCCACGGGTTTGTGGTGCGACGAGCCAGTGGCGTTTTTGCATACCGACTGCATAGTTTCATAATGCAAAATGTCACGTTGCTGCGCTGCAATAAATTTTTCTCAATAAGAAAAGTCGTTTCTTAATGCAAAATACGGCCGGTAGTACATTGTTTTTAAATGGCTATTTTTTTGTCTTGTATAAGACATAAGATTCACGGCTGACCCCGCTGCGGTCTTACACTACAGGCAACGGCGCGGCGCATTGGCCCCTAGGCCGTTGCCGCAGCCCCACCGTTTTTTTAACCTTCAGGAGTGAAGCATGTCCTCTGCCATCAACAAACAACTCAGCCGCCAGCAGCAGATCGAAGCGCTGGAGCTCGACTGGGCGCAAAACCCGCGCTGGAAAGGCGTCAAGCGCGGCTACAAAGCCGCCGACGTGGTGCGTCTGCGCGGCAGCGTGCAGCCCGAGTACACGCTGGCGCAAAACGGCGCCCGCACCCTGTGGGAGCGCGTCAACGGCGGCGCCAAAAAGGGCTACGTCAACGCCTTTGGCGCCATCACCGCCGGCCAAGCCATGCAGCAAGCCAAGGCCGGCCTCGAGGCGGTGTACCTGTCGGGCTGGCAAGTGGCGGCCGACGGCAACAGCTCCGAAACCATGTACCCGGATCAGTCGCTCTACGCCTACGATTCGGTCCCGACCATGGTGCGCCGCATCAACAACACCTTCAAGCGCGCCGACGAAATCCAGTGGAGCCGCGGTATCGAGCCCGGTTCGCCCGAGTTCATCGACTACTTCCTGCCCATCGTGGCCGACGCCGAAGCCGGTTTTGGCGGCGTGCTCAACGCCTTTGAGCTGATGAAGAACATGATCGCCGCCGGCGCCGCGGGCGTGCACTTCGAAGACCAGCTCGCGGCCGTGAAAAAATGCGGCCACATGGGCGGCAAGGTGCTGGTGCCCACCCAAGAGGCGATCGAGAAGCTGATTTCTGCGCGTTTTGCCGCCGACACCATGGGCGTGCCCACGCTCATCTTGGCGCGCACCGACGCCGAAGCGGCCAACCTGATCACCAGCGACCACGACGCCAACGACAAGCCCTTCCTCACCGGTGAGCGCACCCAAGAGGGCTTTTACCGCGTCAAAAACGGCCTCGAGCAAGCCATCAGCCGCGGCGTCGCCTACGCGCCCTACGCCGATCTGGTGTGGTGCGAAACCGGAACCCCCGACCTCGGCTTTGCGCGCGAGTTTGCCCAAGCCGTGCACGCCGCCTGCCCCGGCAAGTTGCTGTCGTACAACTGCTCGCCCTCGTTCAACTGGAAGAAAAACCTCGACGACGCCACCATCGCCAAGTTCCAAGACGAACTGTCGGCGCTGGGCTACAAGTACCAGTTCATCACGCTGGCCGGCATCCACATCAACTGGTTCAACACCTTCCAGTTCGCCCACGCCTACGCGCGCGGCGAGGGCATGAAGCACTACGTCAACATGGTGCAAGAGCCCGAGTTCGCGGCGCGCCAGCAGGGCTACACCTTCGTTTCGCACCAGCAAGAGGTGGGCGCAGGCTACTTCGACGACGTGACCACCGTGATCCAAGGCGGTTCGTCCAGCGTCAAGGCCCTCACGGGTTCGACCGAAGAAGAGCAGTTCCACTGATCAACTTCGTTGGGCCCTGGGTTGACTGGGGCGCAACAGGTTCAGCGTTTCGCCTTCAACCAAATCCCCCTTGGGTGCACGCCTTTGGGGGATCTGGCATTTCTAAAACCTTGTGCTTCGGCACTGCCTGCTCTATACTGTTGCCATAGAGTACTATGGAGCATGCCATGTCAGTCGCCTCCGTTTTCATCAACAACCGCACCCAAGCCGTGCGCCTGCCGGCCGATATGCGCCTGCCCGACGACGTCAAGCGCGTCCATATTCGCGCTGTGGGGCGCGAGCGCGTGATTGCGCCGCTGGATGGTGCTTGGGACAGCTTTTTTCTCAACTCACCAGCCGTCAGCGAAGATTTTTTGAGCGAGCGTGCCAGCCAGCAGCAAAGCGAGCGCGAAGGCTTCTAGCATGATCCGCTACCTGCTCGACACCAACATTGTCATCTACGTCATCAAGCGCAAGCCTTTGTCTGCCTTGGAGCTGTTCAACCGCCACGCAGGCCACATGGCCATTTCCTCCATCACGCTGGCAGAGTTGCTGCATGGCGCCGAAAAAAGCAGCAGAGTGGCTGAGAACCTGCGCGTGGTAGAAGACTTTGCCAGCCGCCTCGACGTCTTGTCCTATGGCCCCAAGGCTGCCGGGCATTACGGCAGCATCCGCGCCGCCTTGGAAAGAATCGGACAGCCTATAGGCATCAATGACCTGCACATTGCTGCGCATGCCCGAAGTGAAGGCCTGACGCTGGTCACCAACAACCTCGGCGAATTCAGCCGAGTGCCTGCCTTGCAGATGGAAAACTGGGTGGTTTGAGCTTGCAACTTGCGATCGCAGTTGGTTTCTTGGCTTTGTGGAGGTAAAGCTGGGCTGAACTTGCTGGCTGCTTCGTCCACAAGCAGCCCGGCCAGCCTAGGGTGTTTTGTGGGAAAATGATCGGCGCGGCCCCTAGCCGCGTTTCGTTTTTCTGTACCTGCTCATGCTCAATATCACCCTCCCCGACGGTTCTCAACGCCCATTTCCCGGCCCGGTCACGGTGGCCGACGTGGCTGCTTCCATCGGTGCCGGCCTGGCCAAGGCCGCGCTCGGGGGCAAGGTGGATGGTGTGCTGGTGGATACCGCGCACCGGATCGAGCGCGACGCCGCGCTGGCCATCGTCACCGCCAAAGACCCAGAGGGGCTGGAGCTGATCCGCCACTCCACCGCACACCTGCTGGCCTACGCGGTCAAGGAATTGTTCCCCGATGCGCAAGTGACCATCGGCCCGGTGATCGAGCACGGTTTTTATTACGACTTTGCCTACAAACGCCCGTTCACACCCGAAGACTTGGCGACAATCGAGAACAAAATGCTCGAACTCGCTGCCAAAGACGAAAAAATCGAGCGCCGCCTGCTCGGGCGCGACGCAGCGGTGGCGCACTTCAAGGCCCAAGGCGAGCACTACAAGGCCGAGATCATCGCCGGCATCCCGAGCGACGAGGCCCTGAGCCTGTACCGCGAGGGCGCCTTTGAAGACCTGTGCCGCGGCCCGCACGTGCCCAGCACCGGCAAGCTCAAGCACTTCAAGCTCATGAAGGTGGCCGGGGCCTACTGGCGCGGCGACCACCGCAACGAGATGCTGCAGCGCATCTACGGCACCGCCTGGGCCAGCAAAGAAGACTTGCAAGCCTATCTGAGCCGGCTCGAAGAGGCCGAGCGGCGCGACCACCGGCGCCTGGGGCGCGAGCTGGATCTGTTTCACATCGACGAACACGCGCCGGGGCTGGTGTTCTGGCACCCCAAGGGCTGGACTTTGTGGCAGCAGGTGGAGCAGTACATGCGCCGCATCTACCGCCAGCACGGCTACCACGAGGTGAAGGCGCCGCAGATCCTGGAGCAGACCCTGTGGCAAAAAACCGGCCACTGGGACAAGTACCGCGACAACATGTTCATCACCGAGAGCGAAAAGCGCGACTATGCCTTGAAGCCCATGAACTGCCCGGGCCACATCCTGATCTACAAACAGGGCCTCAAGAGCTACCGCGACCTGCCGCTGCGCTACGGCGAGTTTGGCCAGTGCCACCGCAACGAGCCCTCGGGCGGGCTGCACGGCATCATGCGCGTGCGCGGCTTCACGCAAGACGACGGCCACATCTTTTGCACCGAAGAGCAAATTTTGGCCGAATGCGACACCTTCACCCAGGTGCTGAAAAAAGTCTATGCCGACTTCGGTTTCCACGATATTTTGTACAAGGTCTCGACGCGCCCAGCGGCGCGCATCGGCTCCGATGCCCAGTGGGACAAGGCCGAGCAGGCGCTGATCGACAGCCTGCGCCACGCCGGCTGCGAGTTCCAGATTTCGCCGGGCGAGGGCGCTTTTTATGGCCCCAAGATCGAATACACGCTCAAGGACGCGATTGGGCGCGAGTGGCAGTGCGGCACCATTCAGGTCGATTTCAACCTCGCCGAGCGGCTCGAGGCCGAGTACGTGGCCGAAGACGGCAGCCGGCGCGCGCCGGTGATCTTGCACCGTGCCATCGTTGGCAGCCTCGAGCGCTTCATCGGCATTTTGATCGAGCAGCACGCCGGTGCGTTGCCGCTGTGGCTGGCGCCGCAGCAGGTGGCGGTGCTCAACATCACCGACGCGCAGGCCGACACCTGTCGCGAAATTGCCAAAAAACTCGAGGCGCAGGGCTTTAGGGTGGCGCTGGATTTGCGCAATGAGAAAATCACGTATAAAATCCGGGAGTTTTCCATGCAAAAGCTGCCTTACTTGGTCGTCGTGGGCGACAAAGAGAAGGCCTCTGGGGCGGTTGCGGTGCGTGCGCGCGGCAACCTAGACCTCGGTGTCATGGCCTTCGATGCCTTCGTGCAGCGCTTGCAGCACGAACTCGACACCAAGGCTTGAGCTTTTTGCTTGGCCCCCCTTCGTTTGAACCAAAGGATTTCACCATCGCTACAACTGCTCCGAACTTCCGCGATCGCCGCCACCGCGAAGAACGCGCCCACCGCCTCAACCGCGAGATCCTCGTGCCCGAGGTGCGCCTGCTGGGCCCAGAGGGCGAGGCCATCGGTGTGGTCAGCATTCAAGAAGCGCTGCGCATGGCTGGTGAACTCGACGTCGATCTGGTCGAAATCGCCGCCATCGCCAAACCCCCGGTGTGTCGCCTGATCGATTACGGCAAGTTCAAGTACGCCGAGCAGAAAAAAGCCGCCGAAGCCAAGTCGAAGCAAAAAGTCATCGAGGTCAAGGAAATCAAGTTCCGCCCCGGCACCGATGACGGCGACTACCACATCAAGATGCGCAACATCCGCCGCTTCCTCGAAGAAGGCGACAAGTGCAAGGTGACGCTGCGTTTTCGGGGCCGCGAGATCACGCACCAAGAAATCGGGCTGGCGCTGTTGCAGCGCATCCGCGAAGAGCTCGGCGATGCGATCGTGGTGGAGCAATTCCCCAAGCTCGAAGGGCGCCAGATGATCATGATGATTGCCCCCGGACGCAAAAAGTCGGGGGGCACCAAACCGGTGTCGGAAACGGCACCCGTCGCCCAGCCTGCTTAAGGGCAGGGCGACAACGCTTGCAGCGGGGCGGTCACCCGCTGCAAGCCATAAGTGGCTCGGGGCCTACAAGCCTGCGGTGGGTATCGCAGCGCCTCACGAGCACCATTCAAGAAGGAGCACAAAATGCCCAAAATGAAGACCAAGAGCAGCGCGAAAAAGCGTTTTCGCGTTCGTCCGGGTGGCACCGTCAAGCGCGGCCAAGCCTTCAAGCGTCACATCCTGACCAAGAAGAGCACGAAAAACAAGCGCCAGCTGCGCGGTGCAGTGAATGTGCATGAGACCAATATGGGTCACATGGCGCAGATGCTGCCCTTTGCCGGCCTGTAATCCAACCCGACGAACAAGGAGTTTTCTATGCCTCGCGTCAAACGTGGTGTAACGGCACGCGCCCGTCACAAAAAAGTATTGGCTTTGGCCAAAGGTTTCCGCGGCCGCCGCGGCAATGTCTATCGCATCGCCAAACAGGCGGTGATGAAGGCCGGCCAGTACGCCTACCGCGACCGCCGCGCCCGCAAGCGCGTGTTTCGCCAGCTGTGGATTGCGCGCATCAACGCCGGCGCGCGCGAACTCGGCCTGAGCTACAGCCAGTTTGCCAACGGTCTGAAAAAAGCCGCCATCGCCATCGACCGCAAGGTGCTGGCTGATCTGGCCGTCAACGACCGCGCCGCTTTTGCGCGCATTGTTGAGCAGGCGCGGGCGCACCTTGGCGCAGCCCCCGCTGTGGCAGCCTGATCTGGGCCTTGTTACGGCGTGATGAGGGCTTGAAGAGGGCCCGATGGCTGGACGCCGCGCTGGTGTGGCGGCCAACCAGAGCCCCCCTCTAGGCGAGGGCCAGCGCTGTACGGCACTGGCCCTTTTTGTTTGTGTTTCCACTTGGCCTTTACCGGCTCCCTTGATAGGCCCATGAGCCGCTGCTGCAAGCCTGGGCTCGGATGCAATGCGATGAACGAACTCGACACCCTGCTGCAATCGGCGCGCGCGCAGTTCGCGCAGGCCCACACCCCCGCCGAGCTCGAAAACGCCAAGGCCCAGTACCTAGGCAAGAGCGGCCGCCTGACCGAACTCATGAAAGGGCTGGCCAGCCTGAGCGTGGACGAGAAAAAGACCCGGGGCGCGGCCATCAATGTAAGCAAGCAGGCCATCGAGGCCGCGCTCAACCAGCGCCGCGCCGAGCTGGCCGAGGCCGAACTGCAGCGCCAGTTGCAGGCCGAGGCGCTGGACGTGACGCTGCCCGGGCGCCAGCGCGGCAGCGGCGGCCTGCACCCGGTGAGCCTGACGCTGGAGCGCATCGAGGCCATTTTTGGCTCCATGGGTTTTGCGGTCGCCGACGGCCCCGAGATCGAAACCGACTGGTTCAACTTCACCGCGCTCAACACGCCCGCCGACCACCCGGCGCGCTCGATGCACGACACCTTTTACGTGCAGGTGGGCGAGCAGCCCGAGCCCTATCTGCTGCGCACCCACACCAGCCCGATGCAGATCCGCCACGCGCTGCAACACGTGCAGCGCCACAAGCAGCTGGCGGGGGCGGATGCCGCCGCGCTGTTTGACGGCGCCATGCCCGAAATCCGCGTGATTGCGCCCGGCCGCACCTACCGCGTGGACAGCGACGCCACCCATTCGCCCATGTTCCACCAGTGCGAGGGGCTGTGGATCGGCGAAAACGTGAGCTTCAAAGACCTGAAGTTCGTGTTCACCGATTTTTGCCGCACCTTCTTCGAATCCGACGATCTGGTGTTGCGATTTCGCCCCAGCTTCTTTCCCTTCACCGAGCCCAGCGCCGAGATCGACATCCAGTTTCAGTCTGGCCCGCTGGCCGGGCGCTGGCTCGAGGTGGCGGGATCGGGTCAGGTGCACCCCAACGTGGTGCGCAACATGGGGCTATGCCCCGAGCGCTACATCGGCTTTGCCTTTGGCATGGGGCCCGACCGCCTGACCATGCTGCGCTACGGCGTGGCCGATTTGCGCCTGTTTTTCGACGGCGACCTGCGGTTTTTGCGCCAGTTTCAATGAGTTTGGCGCCGCCCATCGTTCGTTGACCCCCCTCAATGCCCCGCCCGAGAGCACACGATGCAATTCCCCGAATCCTGGTTGCGCGAATTTTGCAACCCCCCCTTGAGCAGCGAGCAGCTGGCCGACACCCTGACCATGGCCGGCCTGGAGGTCGAAGAGCGCCGCCCCGCCGCGCCGCCTTTTAGCGGCGTGGTGGTGGCTCGCATCGAGCACCTCGAGCCGCACCCACAGGCAGAGCGGCTGCGCGTCTGCCAAGTCGATGTGGGCGGCGGCGAGCGCTTGCAGATCGTCTGCGGTGCGCCCAATGCGCGCGCGGGCATGGTGGTGCCGTGCGCGCGTGTGGGGGCGGTGCTGCCGCCGGGGCCAGACGGCGAGCCGCTGCACATTGGGCTCGGGCAACTGCGTGGCGTGGCCAGCCACGGCATGCTGTGCTCGGCGCAGGAGCTGGGCATCGCCGACGACGCCAGCGGCTTGCTCGAACTGCCCGCCGACGCTCCGCTGGGGCAAGACGTGCGCGCCTGCCTGCAGCTCGATGATCAAATTTTCACCCTCAAGCTCACCCCCAACCTGGCGCACTGCCTGAGCGTCTATGGCGTGGCGCGCGAGCTGGCCGCGCTCACCGGGGCGCCGCTGCACACCCCGGCCTGGCCGCGGGTGGCCCCCACGCACACCGAGGTGCTGCCGGTGCAAGTGCTTGCCCCCGATCTGTGCGGGCGCTTCAGCGGCCGCATCGTGCGCGGCATCAACGCCGGCGCCGCCACCCCGACCTGGATGGTGCAGCGGCTGGCGCGCTGCGGCCAGCGCAGCGTTTCGGCGCTGGTGGACATCTCCAACTACGTGATGTTCGAGTTCGGCCGCCCCTCCCACATTTTTGACTTGGCGCACATCGAGGGCGGCTTGCAGGTGCGCTGGGGCTGCGCCGGCGAGACGCTGCAGCTGCTCAACGGCCAAACGGTGAGCGTGGACGAAACGGTGGGCGTGATCGCCGACGCGCAGGCGCTGGAGTCGCTGGCCGGCATCATGGGCGGGGCAGCCACAGCGGTGAGCGACGCCACGCGCGATGTCTATCTCGAGGCCGCTTTTTGGTGGCCCAAGGCCATCGCCGGGCGCTCGCGCCGCTACCACTTCAGCACCGACGCCGGGCACCGCTTCGAGCGCGGGGTCGATCCGGCCACCACGGTCGAGCACCTCGAGCGCATCACCGAGCTGATTGTGCAGATTTGCGGCGGCCAACCCGGCCCGATCGACGACCAGATCCTGAACCTGCCGCAGCCGCAGCCGGTGGCGCTGCGGGTGGCGCGCGCGGCCAAGGTGATCGGCATGCCGCTCACGCTCGAGCAGTGCGCGCAGGCGCTGCGCCGCCTCGGGCTGCAGGTGCACGAAGGGCAGGGCAGCCTGAGCATGACGCCGCCTTCGTACCGCTTCGATTTGCAGATTGAAGCCGACCTGATCGAAGAAGTGGCGCGCCTGATCGGCTACGAGCACCTGCCGCACACGCCGCCGCTGGCGCCGGTGACGGCGCTGGCGCAGCCCGAGCGCCGCCGCGGCCCCTACGCGTTGCGGCGCCAACTGGCGCAGCTGGGCTACCAAGAAACCATCAACTTCAGCTTCGTGCAAGAGCGCTGGGAGCGCGACTGGGCGGGCAACGCCCAGCCGATCGCCCTGCTCAACCCGATCGCCAGCCAGATGAGCGTGATGCGCTCCTCGCTGCTGGGCAGCTTGCTGGCGGTGCTCAAGTTCAACACCGACCGCAAGGCCGAGCGCGTGCGCGTGTTCGAGCTCGGGCGCGTGTTTCGCCACGACGCGGCGGTGCCCGACGGCCCCACCAGCGTGGCCGGGGTGGCGCAGCCGCTGCGCGTGGCGGCACTGGCCTGGGGCGATGCGCTGCCGTTGCAGTGGGGCGAGGGTGCGCGCAGCGTCGATTTCCACGACCTCAAGGGCGATCTGCAAGCCCTGCTGGCGCCGCGCCAAGCGCGCTTCGAGCCGGCCGAGCACCCGGCGCTGCACCCGGGCCGCTGCGCCCAAGTGTGGCTCGACGGGCAGGCGATCGGTTACATCGGCGAGCTGCACCCGCGCTGGCGCCAGAGCGAGGGCTGGCAGCAGGCCCCGGTGCTGTTCGAGCTCGAGCTCGAGCCGCTGCTGCAGCGCGAGCTGGTGCAGGCGCAACCGGTGCACCGCCACCAGCCGGTGCAGCGGGACCTAGCCGTGGTGCTGCCCGAGCGCGTCGCGCACGCCGAGCTGCTGGCCACCGTGCGCGGCGCCGACCGCACCGGCTGGCTCACCGACGTGCGCTTATTTGATATTTACCGCCCCAAGCTGGGGCACAATGCGGGGGCTGGCAGCCTAGTCGAAGGCGAGCAGAGTTGGGCTTTGCGCCTGACGCTGGAGCGCGACGACGCCAACCTGACCGATGCGCAAATCGATGCCGTGGTGCAGTCGGTGCTGGCCGCGTTGTCGGCACAATTGCACGCGCGCTTGCGCGCCTGATTACCCCATCCGCTGGAGACCTCTGTTGTGAGCCTGAGCAAGCCCCTGCCCGACCCCGATCTGAGCGAAACCGCGCCAGACGACAACACCCTGACCAAAGCCCAGATGGCCGAGCTGCTGTACCAGCAAATCGGCTTCAACAAGCGCGAATCCAAAGATTTGGTCGAGGCATTTTTTGACCAGATCGCCGAACGCCTGATTGAGGGCGATGACGTGAAGCTGTCGGGCTTTGGCAATTTTCAGGTGCGCACCAAATCCCCGAGGCCCGGCCGCAACCCGCGCACGGGCGAGTCGGTGGCCATTGCGGCGCGGCGCGTGGTCACGTTCCACGCCAGCCCCAAGCTCAAAGAGGCGGTGCAGGCCGGGATGGTGGAGTCGGCGCAGGCTGAAGCGGCGCCTGCACCCACCCAGCGGTTTTGAAGGGGGTCTTGAGTAAGCTTTGAGGGGGATGCTTTTGAAGGCCCTTCAGGCCGCAGCCCAGCGCGCTTCCAAGTCGAGCAAAGCCTGTTTGCGCGCCACTCCGCCGGTGTAGCCGGTGAGCTGGCCTTTGCTGCCCAGCACGCGGTGGCAGGGCAGTACGATGCCGATCGGGTTGCGCCCCAGCGCTCCACCCACAGCCCGCGCCGCACGCGGCCGCCCAATGGCGCGGGCGATGTCTAGGTAACTGCACACTTGGCCCGGCGCGATGCCCGCCAAAGCCCCCCACACCGCCTGCTCAAAGGCGCTGCCCCGGCTCAGGTCGAGCGGCAGATCAAAGCGTTGGCGCACACCGGCAAAGTATTGCTCCAACTGCAGTGCGGTTTGGCACAGCAGCGGGAGTTCGGGGTTGGGCGCTGCGACGGTGGCCCAAGCGGGAATGCCAGATTGGTCGGCAAACCAAACGCCCAGCAGGTGTTCGGGTTGTGCCACCAGCAGCAGCTCGCCTATGGGGCAGGTGAGGCGGATTTGGTGCATGACGGCGGTGCTGAAACCCGGTTATGCAACCGCGAGGTAGCGCGCAGAAAGCACGCGGTCGAGTGGAGCGGGTGAAGGGAATCGAACCCTCGTATCAAGCTTGGGAAGCTGGCGTTCTACCATTGAACTACACCCGCAACAGGCCGTTGCGCGAGGTCAACGGGCCTGAATCATAACCGATTCATAACCGATCTGTGGCCGGTTGCTCCCCCAGTGGTTTACACCCAGCGGGTTGCTTGTGGGTAATTTGCTGGATCATGCTGCAGCGCGTTATCAGACTTCGCGCCGGCGTGCCAAGGGCGGGTTGCGCTCAAAGTAGGCCACGATGCCGCGCAGCATGGCGTCGGCCATCTGGTTTTGAAAGCGCGGGTCGCGCAGGCGGCGCTCTTCGTCGGGGTTGCTGATGAAGGTGGTTTCGATCAACAGGCTGGGGATGTCGGGTGCGCGCAGCACGGCAAAGCCGGCTTGTTCGACGCGGGGCTTGTGCAGGCGCCCGACACGGCCTATTTCGCGCAACATCACATCGCCCACGCGCAGGCTGTCGTTGATCTGCGCCGTCGTGCTCATGTCGAGCATGATGCGCTGCAGCACCGTTTCTTGCTCGCGCAGATTGACCCCGCCCACCTTGTCGGCGGCGTTTTCACGGTTGGCCATCCATTGGGCGGCGGCGCTGGTGGCACCGCGCTCGCTGAGCGCAAACACGCTCGAGCCGCGTGGGCGCGGCGTGAAAAACGCATCGGCGTGTACGCTCACAAACAGATCGGCCTGCACCCGGCGCGCCTTTTGCACCCGCACCCGCAGCGGCACGAAGTAGTCGCCGTCGCGCGTCATGAAGGCGCGCAAGGTGTGGCCGTTGACTTGGGTGCGGTTGACGCGATCGCGCAATTTGCGGGCAATCGACAGCACCACGTCCTTTTCGCGCGTGCCGCCAGGGCCGATGGCCCCTGGGTCTTCGCCGCCGTGACCGGCGTCAATGGCAACGACGATCAGGCGGTCGGCGCGGCCGCCGGTGCTGCCGCTGGGCCCGGCGCGTGGCCGGCTTGCACCCGAGGCGGTTGCGGTCGGAGTCGAAGGCCTGGTGGGGGCCTGGTTGGCCTGCGCCTGAGCGGGTGGGGCTGGCGTGGCCGCAGCCGGAGGGGGCGGCAGCCTGATGGTTCCAAGGCTGGGCGCAGCGGCGCGCTGGTCGTCAGGCAAGCGGGCAATCAACTCGCCCAGCGGGTCGGGGGGGCTGGGCGCAGCGGGTGCCGGAACAGGCGCGCTGTCGTTGGGGGCTCCAGCGGCTGCCGTGGCGGGTTCGTTGAGCTCGCGCAGGCGCTGCGCAATCAGTTCATCCAGCGGGTCGCGCGCTTGCACGGGGTACAGATCGAGCACGAGGCGGTGCTGGAACGCGGCCACCGGGGTGAGCTGGAACACCTGCGGATTGATCGGGCGCTTCAAGTCCACCACCAGCCGCACCACCCGGGGCGCGTGCTGCGCGACGCGAATCGCGGCCACGTTGGGGTCGTCGGGGCGCACCTTGCCGGTGATCTGCTGCACCATCGGGGCCAGCTCGATGCCCTCGAGGTCCAGCGCCACCCGGGGCGGGTCGGTCATGAAGTGCGGCGTGGCTTGCAGCGCGGCGTCGGATTCGATGGTCAGGCGGGTGTAGTCGGGCGCCGGCCACAGGCGCACGGCCACGATGGTGGCACCCCAAGCCAGCTGCGGCGCGCCGAGCGTGAGCACCAAGCTCGAGCCCAGCCACTGCAGGGCGCTGCGGCGCCTCATGCCTGCAAAGCCTCCAGCAGACGCACGCCCCGTGCACTGCGCGCGCGCACCCGCAACCGGCGGCTGTCGTCGGCCAGGGTTTCGAGGTGCAGTTCGAGGTCGGGCATGGGCAACATTCCAGCGGCTTTTTGGGGCCACTCTACCAGCTTGAGTCCGGGTTGTGTAAAAAGTTCACGCAGTCCCGCATCTTCCCACTCTTGAGGGTTGATTAATCGATAAAAATCTGCATGCACGGCCTCCAAGCCGGCGCTCCAGCGCGGGCACGCTTCGAGGCGGTAGGTCTCGACGATGGCGTAGCTGGGGCTTTTGATGCGGCCCTGCACACCCAAAGCGCGCAGCAGATGGCGCACAAAGGTGGTTTTGCCGCTGCCCAGATCGCCATGCCAGTGCAAGTGCGCCTGCCCGATCTGGTCGCAGGTGGCCAGCCGGGCAGCGAGCGCAGCCGTGGCGCTCTCATCAGCCAGCAGCAGGGTTGTGCAGGCCAGCGGCTGCGCCGCCGGGGCTGTGCTTCCTACAATCGCAGGGTTATGTTCGATGCGGCTCAATTCGTCACACAAATACAAGGCTGGGGCCGGGAGTTGGGATTTTCGCAAATCGGCGTGGCCAGCGTCGATTTGTCCAGCGCCGAAGACGGGCTGCGGCGCTGGCTCGAGGCCGGCTTTCACGGCGAGATGGGCTACATGGCCGCGCACGGCCTCAAGCGCGCCCGCCCGGCCGAGCTGGTACCCGGCACCCTGAGCGTGATCAGCGCACGCATGGATTATCTGCCCAGCAGCCACGGGCCTGATTGGCGTGAGCAAGAATGGCATGGTTTGCAGCAGCCTTTGCAAGGCAGCGTCGCCTTGTACGCCCGGGGGCGCGACTACCACAAGGTGTTGCGTCAGCGGCTGCAGCGGCTGGCCCAGCGCATCGAGCAGGGTTTGCAAGAACAGGGCGGGCCAACTGCGGCTGCGCCCACCGACAGCAGTGCGGCGGCGCAGAACCCTGTCAGCTGGCGCGTGTTCACCGACTCGGCCCCGGTGCTCGAGGTCGAGCTGGCGCAGCGCAGCGGCCTAGGCTGGCGCGGAAAACACACGCTGGCCTTGAGCCGCGACGCCGGCTCGATGTTTTTTTTGGGCGAGATTTTCCTCAACTTTGAACTGCCCCCCAGCGCCGCAGTCAGCGGCCACTGCGGCCACTGCCGCGCTTGCCTCGATGTGTGCCCAACGCAGGCCATCGTGGTCCCGTACCGGCTCGATGCGCGCCGC
The DNA here is from genome assembly GCF_056323735.1 of Serpentinimonas sp. SSL01. Taxonomy (NCBI): domain Bacteria; kingdom Pseudomonadati; phylum Pseudomonadota; class Betaproteobacteria; order Burkholderiales; family Comamonadaceae; genus Serpentinimonas; species Serpentinimonas sp. SSL01. The sequence goes on along the minus strand of NZ_CM150487.1, from coordinate 1,273,102 downwards.
TGCATCGCCTACCTCACGATCGAACATGCCGGGCCGATTGCGCCCGAGCTGCGGCCCCTGATCGGCAACCGCATCTACGGTTGCGACGACTGCCAACTGGTGTGCCCGTGGAACAAATACGCCCAGCGCGCGCGCGTGCCCGATTTCGAGCCGCGGGAGCCCCTGCAAGCGCCCGAGCTGCTGCGCGTCTGGGGCTGGAGCCAAGCGGGCTTTGAGCGCCACACCGAAGGCACCCCGATTCGGCGCATCGGCCACGAGCGCTGGCTGCGCAACGTAGCGGTGGCGCTGGGCAATGCGTTGGCGGGCGGGGGGCTGGAGCCAGAGCAGGTACAAGCCATACGAGCAGCGCTGGCCAGCAGGCTCGAAGACCCGAGCACCTTGGTGCGCGAGCATGTGCGCTGGGCATTGGTGCCGGAAAGAGGAATCGAACCCCCGACCTTCTCATTACGAATGAGCTGCTCTACCGACTGAGCTATTCCGGCTTGCGGGGCGGCGCGCTGGCGTCGGCCACCCAGCCTCTGATTATATTGCCTTGGGGGCTGGCTGCAGTGAGCTGGCTGCAGTGAGGGCTTGCCGGGGGAGGGGGCAGTTACACTACACCCTTCGCGTTTTTTGGCTTCGTATGGACATCGTTTTGCTGCTCAAGGCCGCCGTGATGGGGCTGGTGCAGGGCATCACCGAGTTTTTGCCGATTTCTTCCACCGGGCACCTGATCCTGACCTCGGCCTTGCTCGGGCTCTACGGCGAGAAGGTGCGGCTGTTCGAGGTTGTGATCCAGGTCGGGGCGCTGCTGGCCATCGTCTCGGTCTATCTGGAGCGGTTGCTGGACACTGCCAAGGGGCTGCCGCGTGGCGACGCCGTGGCTTGGCGCTTCACCAGCAACCTCGTCATCGGCTGCCTGCCGGCGGTAATCCTGGGAGTGCTGTTCTTCGACTTCATCACCGGCGTGCTGTTCAACCCGCTGGTGGTGGCCTTCAGTTTCATCTCGGGCGGGCTGGTGATCCTGTGGGTCGAGGCCAGGCAGGCGCGTCAGCCGCCGCAGCGCATCCAAGAGGTCGACGCGGTGGGCTGGCGCGATTCGCTCACCGTCGGGCTGATCCAGTGCCTGGCGCTGGTGCCGGGTGTGAGCCGCTCGGGGGCCACCATCGTCGGGGCCATGGCCTTTGGCTTTTCGCGCCGCGCCGCCACCGAGTTCAGTTTTTTTCTCTCGATCCCGATGCTGGTCGGGGCAGCGGGCTATGACCTGTACAAAAACGCCGATCTGCTCACCCGCGCCGACCTGCCGTTTTTTGCCGTCGGCATGGTCGTGACTTGGCTTTCGGCTTGGGCTTGCGTGCGCTGGCTGCTGCGTTACGTGGCGCAGCACACTTTTGTGCCCTTTGCCTGGTACCGCATCGGCTTTGGGCTGCTGGTGCTGCTCACGGCCTACATGGGCTGGGTGGACTGGACGCGCTAAAAAAAGCTGCGCAGCGCCTGGTCGATGGCCGCCGCGCTTTCCTCGGGGCGCTCCATGGGGAACAGGTGGCTGCCCTCGATGGTTTGCAGCCGCTCGCTGGGCGTGCTGCCCACCAGCTGGTGCGTGAGCGCCAAGCCCACCTGGCGCAGCTCGACCGAATCGCTGCCGCCGACGAAAGCCAGCGGGCACGCCAACGGGTGCCGGCGCAGCAGCCGGTCGAGGTGGTGCGGCAAGGTGTTGTAGATGGCGGTTTCGACTTCGCGCTCGAAGCTCAGCACGCGTCGGCTGCCCTGTGCGGTGGCGACCTCGTGCGTGCCGTGCTCGATGTAGTCGTGCAGCACCCGCTGGTCCCAGCGCGCAAAGGCTTTTTTGTGGGCAAAGTGCGCCAGCGCCTCGGCCGCGTTGGCCCAGCTGTTGCGCCGCTTGCGGCTCACCTGCCCGGGCGACACGGCGCCGATGAGCCGCGTCCGCTTGGCGGCTTCTAGGGCGCGGGCACGCCAACCGCTGAGCAGGGGCGAATCGAGCAGCACCACCCCGGCCACCGGCTGGCCGCCCAGCAGCGGGTGCTTGGCGGCGCACATCAGGCTCAGGTAGCCGCCCAGCGAATGGCCCACCAGATACAAAGGCGTGTCGCGCTCGGCCGCGCTGGGGTACTGGCGCAGCACGAAATCGGCCAGCTGCTGCACCAGGTGCGGCCAGTTGCTGGTCACCGGGTAGGCCGGGTCGTGGCCAAATTTTTCGGGCGCACTGACCGAGTAGCCCAGCTGCTGCAAGCGCTCGAACAGCACGCGGTAGGTGGGGCCAGGAAAGCTGTTGGCGTGCGAGAACACGATCCGGGGTGGCGCTGACGGTGGCGCTGACGGTGGCGAAGGGGTCATCAAAACGGCAGGGTGAAGCGAAGGGTCAAAACGGCGGTACAAAGGGGCTGGAGCAGAGCGCTGATTCTCGCTGATCCGCTGCGTGCGCCACCCCCAAAGCGCTGGTGCTGCGCCTAGCCCATGTCGCACAATCGACACCAAGCCAATCTGTTTTTTAGCCCGCAATGCGGCCCGTGCCATGAGCAAAGCCTTCACCAAAGAAACCGATGCCGACGACGGCGAGGACGACGCCCTCGGCGCCGCCGCGCTGCCCGCTGGCGGCAAAAACTACATCACACCCGCCGGCCACCAGCGCCTGCGCGCCGAGCTGCTGCACCTGCTCGACGTCGAGCGCCCGCGCGTGGTCGAGGTGGTGCACTGGGCCGCCAGCAACGGCGACCGCTCAGAAAACGGCGACTACCTGTATGGCAAGAAGCGCCTGCGCGAGATCGACCGCCGCATCCGCTTCCTGACGCGCCGCCTCGACATCGCGGTGGTGGTCGACCCCAGCCTACAGCACGGCAGCGAGCAGGTGTTTTTTGGTGCTCGGGTGCGCTACGCGCGCGCCGACGGCAGCGAGGCCACGGTGCAGATTTTGGGCATCGACGAGGCCGAACCGAGCTTGGGGCAGATCAGCTGGGTAGCACCCGTGGCGCAGGCGCTGCTCAAAGCGCGGGTGGGCGATGAGGTGCGGGTGCACACCCCGGCGGGTTGGGAGCTGCTGGAGGTGCTGGAAGTCAGCTACCCGGCCGCTGTGGACGCAGGCGCTGCGCCCGCACCACCGACGCCGTGCGCTTGAGCTGGCGCAGCACCTGGGCCAGGTGCACGCGGTCGCGCACCGCCAGCGCAAAGCGCAGGTCGATGGTGTTTTGGCCGCGCTCGTCGCCCATGTGCAGGTGCGTGATGTCAGCATCCGCCGCCGCCAGCGCCGCCGCCACCTTGGCCAGCACGCCGGTGCCGTTGTTCACGGTCACGAGCACGCTGGTTTCGAACGGTCGTGTGGGCTCCTCGGACCACTCCACCTCGAGGAAACGCTCGCTGTCGCGGTGCAGCAGGCGCTTGCCGACGGGGCAGTCGTCGGTGTGCACCACCAAGCCGTCGCCCTTGCCCAGATAGCCGACGATGCGGTCGCCCGGAATCGGCAGGCAGCAGTCGGCGTATTGCACCGAAGCGCCTTCGCTGCCGTCGAGCGAGACCACGCCCTGGCTGGCTTGGTCGGCGGCGGCGATGCCGTAGCGCTCTTGGCTGATGAGCAGCACATCGGGCTTGTGGCCGATCTCGCCCAGCAGCGCGGCCAGTTTTTTGGCCACCATGCCAGCGATGCGCTTGCCCAGCCCGAGGTCGGTGAGCAGCTCGCGCCGGTTGCGGTTGCAGGCAAAGCGCAGCAGTTTGTCCCACGCCGCTTGGTGCGCTTCGTCGGCGTCGTCGGGCAGGCCGATGAAACCCTCGGCGCGCAGCGCCTGCAGCAGCAAGCGCTCGCCCAGCGCGTGCGATTCTTCGAGGGCCAGCGTTTTGAGGTGGTGGCGGATTTTGGAGCGCGCGCGCCCGGTTTTAACGAATCCGAGCCACGCCGGGTTGGGTTGCGCGTGCGGCGAGGTGAGGATTTCGACCACGTCGCCGTTTTTGAGCCGGGTGCTCAAGGGCACCTGTTCGCCGTTGACCTTGGCCCCAATGGCGCGGTTGCCGACGTCGGAGTGGATGGTGTAGGCAAAATCCACCACCGTGGCGCCGTGCGCCAGCGTGAGGATGCGGCTCTTGGGCGTGAACACATAGACCGAATCCGGGAACAGGTCGATCTTGATGTGGTCCAAAAATTCGGCCGCGTCGTGCGTCACGTTCTGGATGTCGAGCAGCGATTGCAGCCACTGCGCATCGGGCTCGATGGCGGCTTGGGCGTCGGGCGCGCCGGATTTGTAGAGCCAGTGCGCGGCCACGCCGGATTCGGCCACCACGTCCATCGCCGGGGTGCGCAACTGGAATTCGATGTTGGCGCCCAATGGCCCGACCAGCGTGGTGTGCAGCGACTGGTAGCCGTTCATCTTGGCGATGGCGATGTAGTCGCGGAACTTGCCCGGCAGCGGTTTGTAGATCTGGTGCAAGATGCCCAGCGCCCGGTAGCAATCCAGCAGCTCGGGCAGGATGACGCGAAAACCGTACAGGTCGGTGACCTGGGCAAAGGACAGGTGCTTGCTGTCCATTTTGTTGTAGATCGAGTAGAGCGTTTTTTCGCGCCCGACAATGCGCGCCTCGAGGCCGTGGCGCAAAAACGCGCCCTCGATCTCGCCGCGCACCTTGGCCACGAGGTCTTTGCGGCGGGTTCGCGATTTGTCTAGCGCTTTGGAGAGCGCCCGATAGCGCCAAGGGTGCAGGTGCCTGAAGGCGAGGTCTTGCAGTTCGCGGTAGTTGTTGTTCAGGCCCAGCCGGTGCGCGATGGGGGCGTAGATTTCGAGCGTTTCGGCGCTGATGCGGCCCCATTTGCGCCGCGGCATGTCGCCCAGGGTGCGCATGTTGTGGGTGCGGTCGGCCAGCTTGATGAGGATCACGCGCACGTCGCGCGCCATCGCCAGCAGCATTTTGCGAAAAGATTCGGCTTGGTTTTGCTCGCGGCTGTCGAATTCGAGCTTGTCGAGCTTGGTCAGGCCGTCAACCAGATCGGCCACTTGGGGGCCAAAGGCTTGCACCAGATCGTCTTTGGTGCAGCCGCAGTCTTCGAGCACGTCGTGCATCAGCGCCGCGCACAGGGCTTGGGCATCGAGTTTCCATTCGGTGCACTGCAGCGCCACGGCAATCGGGTGCGTGACGTAGGGGTCGCCGTTGTTGCGCAACTGCCCGGCGTGGGCTTGGTCGGCAAAGCGAAAGGCCTGCCGCACTTGTTCGATTTCGGCGGCGCTGAGGTAATCCAAAGCCGCCTCGAGCGCGGAAAAGCGGGCCGCAACCAAGGCCTGCGGTGCGGCCGAGGCGCCGGTTTCGGTGGTGGCGATGGCATGCTCGCTCATGATCCCGCTACTTTAGCCGCTTTGGCTTGGGCTTGCATGACGGACGCCACTATAGTCTCGGCGCTCGCGTGGCCGAGCGGCCCCATGCTGGGCTGGGTGCCGGGCTGGGTACGAGGTTCGGTACCGGATTCAGGAGGGTACTTTTTTGAGCATTTCCAGCCCGATTTTGCCGTCGGCAATTTCGCGCAGGGCGGTCACCACCGCTTTGTTTTTGCTCTCGACCTTGGGGGTGTGGCCCTGGTTGAGCATGCGCGCCCGGTAGGTGGCGGCCAACACGAGCTGAAAGCGGTTGGGGATTTTTTCCAGACAATCTTCGACGGTGATGCGGGCCATGGGGTGCGTATTGAAGTGAATGGACGGGGCTTGAGCGCTTAGATTTGCAGGGCCGCGAAGATCGCGGCGCGCTGGCGGCGCTGGGTGGCCACACGCAAGCGCTGAGCCTGGGCGATCGTCTGCAGATCGAGCAAGGCGCGCTCAAAAGAATCGTTGATTATAACGAAGTCGAAGCGATCGACTTGCGCCACCTCGGCCACCGCATTGCGCAGCCGCAGTTCGATCACCTCGGCGCTGTCTTCGGCACGCCGCTGCAGGCGCTGGCGCAGCTCGTCCCAGCTCGGGGGCAGGACAAAGATCAGGGCCGCATGGGGGAACTGCTGCTTGATCTGCAGCGCGCCTTGGTAGTCGATCTCCAGCACCAGGTCGGCGCCGCTGCGCAGCGCGTCGGCCAGCGCCTGGCGCGAGGTGCCGTAGCGCTGGCCGTGCACGTGCGCCCACTCCACAAAAGCGCCCTCGGCCAGCAACTGGTCAAAGGTCGAGGCGCTCACGAAGTGGTACTCGCGCCCATCGCGCTCCTGTCCGCGCGGCGCCCGGGTGGTGTGCGAGACCGACAGCGCCAGTTGCGCGTCGGCTTGGCGCCAGGCCTTGACCAAGCTCGATTTGCCGGTGCCGCTGGCGGCACAGACGACGTAGAGGTTGCCGGGGTAGTCCATGTTTATTCGAGGTTTTGCACCTGTTCGCGCATCTGCTCGATCAGCACCTTCATATCGACGGCGATGCGCGTCAGCGCCAAGCTGGACGATTTGCTGCCCAAGGTGTTGGCCTCGCGTTGCAGCTCTTGAATCAGGAAGTCGAGTCGCTTGCCCACCTCGCCGCCGCGCTCGAGCAGTTGCCCGATTTCCTTGAGGTGCGACTGCAGCCGCGTCAGTTCCTCGGCGATGTCGAGCCGCAGGGCGTAGGCGGTGGCTTCGCTCAGGGCGCGCTCTTGGGCGGCGGCCGGAGCCGGGGCCGAAACGGATGCGGTGGCGGTGTGGCCCATGGCCTCGTTCCAGCGCTCCAGAAAGCGCAAGCGCTGCTGCTCGACCTGGGCCGGCACCAGCGGTTGCGCCTGCTGCGCCAGCGCCTGCAGTTGCTGCAAGCGCTCGTGCAGCGTCTGGGCCAAGCGTGCGCCTTCGCGTTCGCGGGCGCTGCGCAAATCGTGCAGCACCTGCTCGAACAAGCCGGATACGGCCTCGGTCAGGGCGCTGGGGAGCGGGGTCGAACGCGCCACCAGCTGCAGCAGCTCGGCCACCGAGAGCTCGCGCGCTTGCGGCATCCAAGTGCGGATTTGGTCTTGCATGGCGAGCAGTTTTTGCAGTTCGGCGCTGCTGGGGGCGCGCCAACCGGCGTCGGTCCGGCCCTCGACCCACGCGCGCACCTCGACCTTGCCGCGCTTGAGAAGCGCTTGCACGCGCTCGCGCAACGCTGGTTCGCTGGCGCGCAGCTCGTCGCTCAAGCGAAAGCCCAAGTCCAGAAAGCGGCTGTTGACGGAGCGAATCTCGACCCCCAGCACGAGTTCGGGCGCGTGCTCGGGGGCTGCGGCGGGGCGCAGGCGCTGGCTGGCGCAGGCATAACCGGTCATGCTGTAAACTGGCACGGATTCACTCTCTTGTTGATCTGATTGCAAAGCTGCGGGTGCTCGCTCTGCGCCGATTATGTCAAAGACCAAACCCGCCCCCCTGCCCCCCGACACCCTCATAGGCGGTTACCGGATCGTGCGCCTGCTGGCCAGCGGCGGCTTTGGCTTGGTTTATCTGGCGCTTGATCCCGCTGGGCTCAAGGTGGCGCTCAAGGAGTACCTGCCGGCTGCTTTGGTTCTGCGCGCTGCCGGCGAGCTCTTGCCGGTGGTGCCGCCCGAAAAGCTCTCGCTGTACCGGCTGGGCCTCAAAAGCTTTTTTGAGGAAGGGCGGGCGCTGGCGCAGATTTCGCATCCTTCGGTGGTGGGGGTGCAGAATTTTTTTCGCGAAAACGAGACCGTTTATATGGTCATGGACTTGCTCGAGGGCGCCTCGTTGCAAGAGTTCATCGTCACGGCGCGCGCGCTCAAGCGAAAAAAGATTTTGCGCGAGGCCACCATCCGCTCGCTCTTTGATGAGTTGTTGCGCGGCTTGCGTATCGTGCATCAGCACAAAATGCTGCACCTGGACATCAAGCCCGCCAACGTGTTCATCACCGACGCCAACAAGGCCGTGTTGATCGATTTTGGCGCCGCGCGCGAGGTGCTGAGCAACGAAGGCAACTTCGTGCGCCCCATGTACACCCCGGGCTTTGCTGCCCCCGAGATGTACCAGCGCGGTGCCCAGTTGGGCCCCTGGACCGATCTGTACGCCGTGGGTGCCTGCCTGTACTCTTGCATGCAGGGCTACCCGCCCCATGACGCGCCGCAGCGCCTCGAAAAAGACCGGCTGCCGCTGGCCATGTCGCGCCTGCGTGGCTTGTACTCCGACAGCCTGATCGAGGTTGTGCAGTGGTGTATGGCGATGTCGCCCACCGCGCGGCCGCAGTCGGTGTTCGAGCTACAAAAAGAATTGCAGCGCGAACCGGTTCCCACCTTTACCCCGCCTAGCCTGGCCGACAAGCTGCGCCAGCAGGTCGGCCGCATCTGGCCGGGTTCAGCCAAACTGCCGGTCACGCCCTCGGGGCGCTCCAGTTTTTATCCCAAGTCATGAAATTTTCGGTTTATCAAGTCAGCAGCCAAGGAGGGCGCGACGACAACGAGGACCGCCTGGGCTACACCCACTCTCCGGAGGGGGTTTTGCTCGTCTTGGCCGATGGCATGGGGGGCTACAGTGGCGGCGAGCGTGCGGCCGAGATTGCGGTGCGGATTTATACCCAGTCTTTCCTGGCCCAGGCCAAGCCCCGGCTGGCCAACCCGCCGGTTTTTCTGCAGCACACTTTGCTGCAAGCCAACCGCGCCATCGTCGATTACGCCCGCTCCAACGACCTGCCCGAGCAGCCGCGCACCACCTTGGTGGCGGCGGTGCTGCAAGACGGCCAACTGTGGGCAGTGCACGCAGGCGACTCGCGCTTATACGGGTTGCGCGACGGGCGGGTGTGGTTTCGCACGCGCGACCACAGCCACCATGACAAGCCTGAGCTGTTTGCGCACCTGCCCCCTCCGCCCAATCGGAATCTGCTTTTTACTTGTTTGGGTTCGTCCACGCCGCCTTTGTTCGATCACACCGGCCCTTTGGCGCTGCGCCCTGGCGATCAGTTGCTGTTGTGTTCTGATGGCTTGTGGTCGCCCTTGAGCGACGACGCAATCGCTTCTGGCCTGCAAGGGCGCTCGCTGCGCGATGGCGTACCCGACATGGTGCGCCTGGCCTTGCTCAAGGCCGGCCCGCACAGCGACAACGTGTCTCTGCTGGCGCTGGAGTGGGAGGGCGCCGGAGCTGCCGAGCCGGCGCCCCAAGCCACATTCGACGCAGCCCCTAAGCCAAATGCCCACAACCAGCCGCCCTCCGGGGCGGATAGCGATGTGTTCGATCTGGAGCGCATCGAGCAATCGATCGATGAGATCCAAGCCGCCATCCGCCGCACCGCCAATGGCCGCAACCGACCCTAATATTTGCAATATTTATCATGATTCCTGCATCCGCCTTGACCATCCAACCAGACATTCAAGCGAGCCAGCGCCTCGACGCCCGCCCGGCCCATGCCTTGCGCCCGGTGCGCATCACCCGCGCCTACACCTGCCACGCCGAAGGTTCGGTGCTGGTCGAGTTTGGCCGCACGCGGGTGCTGTGCACCGCCAGTGTCGAAGACAAGGTGCCGCCGCACCAGAAGGGCAGCGGCGCCGGCTGGGTGACGGCCGAATACGGCATGCTGCCGCGCGCCACCCACACCCGCAGCGCGCGCGAGGCCGCCAAGGGCAAGCAAAGCGGGCGCACGCAAGAGATTCAACGCCTGATCGGGCGCTCGCTGCGCGCGGTGTTCGACTTGCAGGCGCTGGGCGAGCGCACCCTCACACTCGACTGCGACGTGCTGCAAGCCGACGGCGGCACCCGCACCGCCGCCATCACCGGCGCCTGGGTGGCAGCGCACGACGCGGTGCAGTTCCTGCTGGCGCAAGGCCGGCTGGCGCAGTCACCCTTGCTCCAACCGGTGGCGGCGGTGTCGGTGGGGCTGCTGCAAGGGCTGGCGCTGCTCGATCTGGACTACGACGAAGACTCGGCCTGCGACACCGACATGAACGTGGTCATGACCGGCGCCGGCCATTTCGTGGAGGTGCAGGGCACCGCTGAAGGTCAGCCCTTCAGCCACGAGCAAATGGGCCAGATGCTGCGCTTGGCCGAAAGCGGCATCACCGAGCTGATCGGGCTGCAGCGTGCGGCGGTGGGTTTGCCTGCTGGTGCCGTGGGGCCAAGATGAAGCCGGCCCTGACCCTGGTGCTGGCCACCCACAACGCCGGCAAACTGGCCGAGCTGCAAGCCCTGTTTGGGCCTTTGGGCGTGCGCTTGCAAAGCCAGGCCGAATTGGGCATCGCCGAGGCCGCCGAGCCGCACCGCACCTTCGTCGAAAACGCGCTGGCCAAGGCGCGCCACGCCAGCGCCGCCAGCGGCCTGCCCGCGCTGGCCGACGACGCCGGCCTGTGCGTCGAGGCCTTTGGCGGCCAGCCGGGCGTGGACACCGCTTTTTACGCCACCCGCTTTGGCTACCCCAAGGGCGACGCCCACAACGTGCGCGCCCTGCTCGAGCAGATGCAGGGCCTGAGCGACCGGCGCGCGGCCTTGGTCAGCACCCTGGTGGCGCTGCGCTCCCCTGACGACCCCGAGCCCCTGGTGGCCAGCGGCCGCCTGCATGGCCTCATCGCCACCGAACCGGTGGGGACGCACGGCTTTGGCTTCGACCCCGTGCTCTACCTGCCCGAGCACGGGCAAACCTGCGCCCAGTTGCCACCCGAGCTCAAAAACCGCCTCAGCCACCGCGGCCAAGCGGCCCGTGCCATGCTGGAGCTGATGCGCCAGCGCTGGCTGGGGCTGGAAGGCGCGGCGTGAGCGCCAGCCCCAGCGCCAGCCCGGTGAGCAGCCAGAGCGTGCGCCTAGAGCGCCCGGGGCGCGTCCAGCTCTCAAGCCTGCCGCCGCTGAGCCTGTACGTGCACCTGCCGTGGTGCATCAAAAAGTGCCCCTACTGCGACTTCAATTCCCACGCACTCGACGGCGCCGCCGCCCCCCCTTGGGCGCGCTACCTGCAAGCCCTGCGCGCCGACCTCGAAGCCAGCCTGCCGCTGGTCTGGGGGCGCGCCGTGCACAGCGTCTTTTTGGGTGGCGGCACGCCCAGCCTGCTGCCGCCCGAGGCGCTCGGGCGCTTGTTGTCCGACCTGCGCGCCCTGCTGCCGCTGCTGCCCGAGGCCGAAATCACGCTCGAAGCCAATCCCGGCAGCTTCGAGCGCGAGCGCTTTGCCGACTACCGCAGCGCCGGCGTGACGCGCCTGAGCGTGGGCGTGCAATCCTTCGACGACCGCTTTTTGCAGGCGCTGGGCCGGGTGCACGACGCCGCCCAGGCGCACGCGGCGGTGGCCGAAGCCGCGCAGCACTTTGAGTCCTTCAACCTCGATCTGATGTATGCGCTGCCGGGGCAGACGCTGGCCGATTTGCAGCACGACCTCGAGCGCGCCCTGTTCTACGCGCCGCCGCACCTGTCGCTCTACCACCTCACGCTCGAGCCCAACACCGTGTTTGCCAAGCATCCGCCGCCGCATTTGCCCGACGACGACAGCGCTTGGACCATGCTCGACGCCATCGGCGCGCGCTGCGCCAGCGCCGGGCTGCAGCGCTATGAGGTGTCGGCCTATGCCCGGGCCGATCGCCAATGCCAGCACAACCTGAACTACTGGCGCTTTGGCGACTACCTTGGCATCGGGGCCGGCGCCCACGGCAAAATCAGTTTTGCGCAGCGCGTGCTGCGCCAGGTGCGCTGGCGCGACCCGCAGCGCTACATGGAGCAGGCCTTGCAGGGCCAGCCGGTGGCCAGCGAGCACGAGGTGCCGGCGAGCGAACTGCCGTTCGAATTCATGCTCAACGCGCTGCGCCTGCGCGAGGGCTTTGCCGTGGCCGATTTTGCCGCCCGCACCGGCTTGCCGCTGAGCGCGATCCAAGCCCCGCTGGCCAAGGCCGAAGCCCAAGGCTGGATCGAGCGCGACGCCTTGCGCATCCGGCCGAGCGCACGCGGTTTTGATTTTCTCAACGACCTGCAAGCCTTGTTTTTGCCCTAGATCGTGTCGCTAGCCAGACCACGATCGGTGCCGCGGCGCGGTGCCGGTGGCGCAAGTGGTTTAAATGCTTGCGCCAAATAGATAATTTTGGATAATGCGGCCATGTTGAATCAACGCGTAAGGGGCTGTCATGTTTGCGATCTACGGCACGTCGGGGCTCATGTACCGCGGTTTGGCGGAGGATTTGCGCCGCGTCGTGCCCACCTTGCGCAGCGTGCGTACACGCGCCCTCGAACCCGAGTTCGATCGCCCTTTGACCCTGCCCGATGCCGACGCAGGGGCCGCGCGCCATGCCGAGCACCGCGGCAGCGCCCACGCCCTGAGTTCCTACAGCCAGTTGCAACGGGCGCCGCAGGCAAGGCGGGCGCTGCGCACCGTGGACGACGTCATGAGCCGCAAACCCATTGCGCTGAAGCACGACATGACCGTGCGCCAAGGCTGGTGGACCTTGTACCAGCGCGGCGTTGGTCAGGCCCCGGTGCTGGATCGCAACGGCATGATCATCGGGCTGCTGACGCGCGCCGAACTGATGCAACCCGAGCGCCTGCCCACTCCCGACGGCCACGCCTTGGTCTGGCAGGCCCTGATGGCGCAGCCCGTGACGGAAGTGATGATCAGCCCCGTGCCCGCCGTGAGCGCCCAAGCCGATCTGCGCCGCTTGGCGCTGGTGCTGCTCGATACCGGTTTGCAAGGCTTGCCGGTGGTCGATGCCGAGGGCCGCCTCGAGGGCTTCGTCACCCGCTCCGACATCCTCAAAGCCGTGGTGCACGACCCGCCGCTGGACCTGTGGGCCGGTTAGGCCGGTCCCATTCTCATGGTGTGGCCGGCTAGGCTGAGTCTGTGGCCATTGTGGCTTAACGGCTGCAAATTGCGCACGCCGGCGCATCCAGAGCGGATTTGCTTGTGGTCGCGCGCCCATTTGGGCTGCGAAAGCAGCGACAATAGAAGGCTGAACCTGCACTTATCCCGATTAACCTGATGTGCCCGCGCACCACACCCTTCGTGGGTGCGCGCGTCGCCTTGCCTACCCCCTCTGAAGCCGTGAACGCCTCTGTCAAGTCCGCCCCATCCACCGCCGACCTGTCGCAACTCGACGCCCTGACCGGAGGGGCTTTCAAGTCCCCGACCTCGGGCGAGCGCGCCACCCGGCTGCGCGAGTGGCTCGCCAGCGAGCCCAGCATCGAGCAAATGACCGAGGTCTACCGCGAGCTCTCGCACCGCGACAAAGGTGCGGCCAAGCCGCTCAAGGACAAACTCGACGAGCTCAAGCGCATCAAGGCCCAAGACGCGATCGCCGAAGAGTGGGCGGCCAAAGCGCAGGCCTTGTTGGCCCAGTCGCGCCTCAACTTGGCCGACGCCATGGGCTGGCAGCGCGAGGCCGCCAAAGCCGGGGCACCGCTGTCGCGCGAGCCGCTGGCCGGTTTGCGCTTGGCCTTGAGCGCGCGCATGAAGGCGCTCGAAGACCTGCAGCACCAGGTGCAGGTGGAGCGCGAGGCCGCGGTGTTGCTGGCGCAGCGCATCGAGCTGCTCTCGACCAAGCCGCTGGCCGAGGCGCAAGCGCAGCGCGAACCCCTGCGCACCGACGTCGCCGCTTGGCAAACCCGCGCCGGCGGCTTGTGCGCCGACCCCGCTTGGGCCAGCCTCGAGCCCAAGTACGCGCAGCAACTCGAAACCTCGCGCAACCAGCTCAACCTGGTCTGGGAAGCCTTCGACGCCGCACTTGCCCAGGCCTTGGCCGCGGCCACCGACGAGCAAGTGGCCCTGCCGGCGGTGCCGGTGTGGGCCGACGAACTGCGCACCCTGCGCGGCGTGGCGGCGCCACCCGCAGCCGATGCCGGCGACCAGGCAGCACGCCAGCAACAAGCCACGCAGGCCGTCGCCGCGGCCTTGCAGGCCCTGCAGCAAGAGCTGGCCCAAGGGCACAGCAAAACCGCACCCAAGGCCGCCGCTGCCTTGCGCCAGGTGCTCAAAGACCATGGCCGCCACATCGCGCCCGCGCTGGAAGCCGAGGCCCAAGCCGCCCTGGTCAGCAGCAGCGAGCTCGAGGGCTGGCAGCGCTGGCGCGCCGACCAGTTGCGCGAAGAGCTGTTGGCCAAGGCGGTCGCGCTCACCCAGGCCCCCGAGGGGCAGCGCATGGGCGGGCGCAAGGTGCAAGAGGCGCTGCGCCAGTTGCGCGAGCAGTGGAAAGCCACCGATCAGGGCGGGGCGTCCAACCAGGCGCTGTGGAAAAAATTCGATGAAGCCTGCAACGAGGCACACAAGCAGGTCGAGGCCTGGCTCGAACAGCTCAAGCAGCAAAACCAAGCCAATCGGGCCCAGCGCCTGGCATTGATCGACGAGGTGCACGCCTGGACGGCGGCGCACGCCACCAGCACCGACTGGAAGCTGCAGCTGCGCGAGCTGCACGCCCTGTCGGAGCGCTGGCGCGAGTCCGGCCACCTGAGCGAAAAGCTCTTTGCCGAGCTGCAACCGCTGTGGAAGGCGGCCATGGCCCAAGCCCATGCGCGCCTTGAGGCCGCCCAAGAGCAGAGCGTGCAACGCCGCCAGGCCCTGATTGCCGAGGCCCAGGCGCTGGGCCAGATGCCCGCCTTGCGCATCGACGCCGTGAAGGCGCTGCAACAGCGCTGGCAGCAAGAAGCGCACGCCGTGCCGCTGGACCGGCGCCTCGAGCAAAAGCTGTGGGAGGCCTTTAGGCAGCCCATCGACGCCGCCTTCGAGCGCAAGACGGCCGAGCGCGTGCACGTCGCCGCCGCCCTGAGCGCGCACGACCAAGCCGTGCTGCAAGCCGCCCAAGCGCTCGAAGCCGCCTGCGCTGCCGGCGACGCGCAGCGCATACGCAGCGCCAGCGACGCCTTGCACGCCGTGCTGCGCGGTCAAAGCGTGGCCGCCGTGGCACCATCCACCCCCAGCCAGTCAGACCCAGGTGCGGCAGGGGCCGGCGCCGATGCGGCCGAAGCGCAAGCGAGGGAGGAGCCGGGCGCGGCCACTGCCACCCCAGACGCGGCTCCCAGTGCAGACACGCAGCCCGAGGCCCAGCCAGAGGCCGATGGCAAATCCCATGCCACCCCTACCGCCACCCCTACTGCCGCCCCGCGCAAGCTGGTGGCCATGCGCGGCGACGATCGGCCCGGTATGGCGCGTGCGCAGCCCCAATCTGGCCGTCCGGGTGCTGCGGGCCGCGATGCCCGCAAAGGCCCACGCGAGGGCTTCCCGGGCGACGCACGTGGTGCGCAGCGCGGTGGCGAGCGCGCCGATTGGCGCAGCAACGAGCGCGAGGAGCGCGGCCCACGCTTGGGCGACGCAGCCTTCCGCGCCCAGCGCCAGGCGCTAGAGCAAGCCGAGCTGGCACTCAAAAAGCTGGCCATGCAGGCCCACGGAGAGGCGCTGATGGGTTTGCTCGCTGCCTGGCAGCAACGCAACCCCACCGAGTTGCCGAGCGCGCAGGCCCTGGGCGGCAAGGCCGCCGCCGCCGCGCGTGCGGCGTGGGCCGCGGCTCTGGCCCAAGCGGGTTCCGAGGCGGCTGCAGCCGCGCGCGGCACGCACCTGCTGCGGCTCGAAATGGCGGCCGAACTGCCTACCCCGGCGGCGCACCTCGAGGCACGGCGCGCCCTGCAACTGCAACTGCTCACGCGCCGCCACGACCCGGCCCCGGCGCAAACCTGGGCCCACGACGTGGCACAGGTGCTGGCCAGCCCCCACGACGCCGCCGCCGCCGAGCGCTTGCAGGCGGTGCTCAAGGTGCTGCTGCGCCGCTAAGGCGCTGCGGTTGCCGCCGCCGGGTGTTTGAAAAAAGCATCCAGCAGCGGCAGCAACAGCGGGAATTCGGCCCCGAAGCGCGCCCGCTGCACCGTATAGGCCTCGCAGGCCACGGCAAAAAACTCGGCCGCATCGGTGGCGCCGTAGGCGTCGAGCCACGGCATGGGGGCACCGAAGCGCTCGGCCATTTGCACCTCGCGCACAAAGCGGCGGTGCTGCTGGCCCCAGAGCGTGCGCCAGTGTTGCGCCGCGGCCGGCGCTGCCAGCCCCAGAAAGCCGTTCGGCAACCGGGGGCAGCCGTCGGCCGCTTGGTGGCGCGATTTGTGGCGCAGGTCGATCTGGTGCGCAAACTCGTGGATCACCAGGTTGTGGCCCTGCTGCGCCTTGGCGCTGGCCGTGCGCACGTGCGACCAAGCCAGCATCAGCGGCCCGCCCTGCATGGCTTCGCCCGCCAGCGCCTCGCGCCAGCGGTGCACCACGCCGGCCTCGTCGGTTTCTTCGCGCTGAGCCCAGACTTCATCCGGGTGCACCACGATGCCGACAAAACCCCGGTACCAGTCCAGCCCCGTCAGGCCCCAATGGATCCACGGCAGGCAGGCTTGGGTGGCGATGGTCAGGGCGATCTCGTCGTTGATCTGCAAGCCGTTGGCGCCGCTGAAGGTTTTTTGGGCCAAAAAATGGCGGCACAAGAGCTGCAAACGCTCGAGCTGGCCGGGCTCCAGCCGGTGCAAGAAGGGCTGCGCCTGCACCACGTGCCGCCAAAGACCCGCCGGGATGGGCGGTGCGCCGCCCAGCCAGCGCGTCAGCGCGCGGGCCCAGCGGCTGTGGCGCAGCACGCGCAACCAGCGCGGCGCCGGGCTCATGCCGCTGGCCGGGGCAGCGGTGCGGCGGCTGCTTGGGCAGCGGCCATGTGGGCGGCCGGTGGCTGTGCGGTCGGTGGCGGCACGGCCGGTGTTTGTGCGGTGGCCTGTTCCGGGCTCAGGCGGCTGAACTGGCCCAAGCGGTCGAGCCGCAGCACCTCGCGCCGCGGCGGTTGACTCAGGCCGCACCAGTCGCTCAGCACCAGGCGCTGCAAGCCCAGCCCCAGATCGTGCAACCCGGGGCGGTGGGTGTGGCCGTGGATCAGGGTCTGGCAGGCCGTGGCGCGAAGCCAGTCGCAGACGGTGACGGCGTCTAAGTCGGCGTAGTCGGGGCCAGCCGCTTGGGCCGCGCCGGTGGTGCTGCCATTGCCCGAGCCCGAGCCCGAGCCCACGCTGCGCTGGCTTTCGCTGGTGTGGCGCGCCATGCGCGCCAGCGCCTCGCGTTCGGCCAGTGGGCGTGCCAGAAAGCCCCGCTGCCAGTCGGGTGCGCGCACCATCTGGCGAAAACTTTGGTAGCTGCGGTCTTCTAGGCACCAGGCGTCACCGTGGCTGAGCAGCCAGCGCTGGCCGGCGTATTCGAGCACGCAGGGGTCGGCGATCAGGCGCACGCCGCTGGTTTCGGCAAAGGCACTGCCGAGCAGAAAGTCGCGGTTGCCGTGCATCAGGTAGATCGGCGCGCGCGCGCTGGCTGCAGCCAGCGCGGCCACGCTGCGCTGCAGCAGCGTGCTGTCGGGGGTTGCGTTCGGGCGCTGCAGCATGTCGTCGCCGAACCAGAGCTCGAACAGGTCGCCCAGAATGAACAGGGCGTCGAAGCGGCCGTGTTCGAGGTAGTGCAGCCAAGCCGATGCGGTGTCGGGGTCTTCGGGGCGCAGGTGCAGGTCGGAGATGAACTCGACTCGTTCCCACTCGGGGGCGGCGCAGACGCGGTCGGGTGTGGGCAGCGCCCGCTGCGCCGCCGTCAGGGTGGCATCGTTCATGGTCGCAGGGTGATGAGCGTCGGTGCGCGCTTCATGGGGCGCAAGGGGCCATGCGCAAGGGATTGGCTGGGGTGGATATGCGGCCGGTGCAGCCGGGGCGGCCGCCGGGCCTACTCGCAGCCCGGCAACCATCCCGGCAGGGGCTGCATCAGGCTGCGCTGCCCGCCAGCTCGACGGCTTTTTCCAGCACCACGTCGTCCAGCGGCACATCGTCGTGCATGCCCTTGCGCCCGGTCTTGACGCTGCGGATCGCGTCCACCACCTCGGTGCCGGCGATCACTTTGCCAAACACGGCGTAGCCCCAGCCCTGCGCGGTGGGGGCGGTGTGGTTCAAAAAGCCGTTGTCGGCCACGTTGATAAAGAACTGCGCCGAAGCCGAATGCGGCGCCGAGGTACGCGCCATGGCCACCGTATAGCGGTCGTTTTTGAGGCCGTTGTTGGCCTCGTTTTCGATTGGGTCGAGCGTGGGCTTTTGCTTCATGCCGGGGGCAAAGCCGCCGCCTTGGAGCATGAAGCCGTCGATCACGCGGTGAAACACGGTGCCATCGTAGTGGCCGCTGCGCACGTAGGCGAGGAAATTGGCGGCCGAAATGGGCGCCTTGTCGGCGTCGAGTTCGAGGGTGATGACGCCGCGACCGGCGATGTGCAGTGCGACTTGCGGGTTGGCCATGGTGTTTATTGCTCCAAAGTGGCGTTGAGGATGGTGACGGGTTGCAGTGGCACGTTGCCGTGCCCGCCCCGGCGGCCGGTGGGCACGGCGCGGATGCGATCGACCACGTCGAGCCCCGAGACCACGCGGCCAAAGACGGCGTAACCGTGGCCGTCGGGCGAGCGCGGCTGATCGAGCATGGGGTTGTCCACGACGTTGATGAAGAACTGCGCCGTGGCCGAATCAGGCACCTGGGTGCGCGCCATGGCCACCGTGCCGCGCAGGTTGCTCAGGCCGTTGCGGGCTTCGAGCGCGATCGGGGGCCGGGTGGGCTTTTGCTGCATGTCGGCCGTAAAGCCCCCGCCTTGGATCATGAAGCCGGGGATGACGCGGTGAAACACGGTGCCGTGGTAGTGGCCGTCGCGCACGTATTGCAGAAAGTTTTGCACCGTCAGCGGCGCGCGCACCGGGTCGAGCTCGAGCACGATCGCACCCAGATTGGTGTTAAGGGTGACGCGCGGGGCCGCAGCGGGTGTGGTGCCAGAGGCCGGGGCGGCTGTGGGCGCTTGCGCATGGGCGCTACTCAACCCCAGGGCGCTGGCGAGCGCGACCGAGCCGAGCAGGAGGGGGGCGAAGTGGCGACGTTGCATGGGGTATGGCGAGTGGTGGGGGCAGAGAGGGGCGGTTGTGGGCAGAACACCAGGGGAGCTGGGGCGTGGCTTAGGCGTCAGCGCGCCGGTGCGGTGGTAACCAGCAAGGCCTCGAGCGCCTGCAGCCGCTGGGCTAGGCCGGGGGCGTGCGGTGTCTGCTCAAGGGCGCGGCGATAGGCTTCGGCGGCGCGTTGCAACTGCACATCGCCCAAGTTGCGCCAAGCGGTGGCGTAGTGCGGGTGCAGGCGCAGCGCCTGCTCGAGGGCCAGTTGCGCTTCGAGCAAACGCCCGGCGGCGGCGTGCAGCACGGCCAGGTTGTTGTGCGGTTCGGGCAGCTCCGGGTGCTCTTGCACCAGGGCGGTGAAGGCGGCTTGGGCGGCCTCGGTCTGGCCCATGCGCTGCAGCAGCACGGCGCGCATAAAACGCATCTGCGCATCGGCCGGGTGCTGCGCCAGCCAGGCGTCGGCCTGCGCCAGCGCGGCGGGCCAGTCGCCGGCTTGGCTTTGGCGCTGCACCGCGTCGTAGGGGGCGTCTTGTGCCAGTGCCGGGGCGCCTAGGCCCAGCCCGAGCAGCAGCGCCAACAGGGCAGCGGCCAGCAGGTGGCGGGCGTGGCGCGGGCGCAAGGGCCGCCAGCGGCGGGCAGTGGGGGCAAAGGGCATGTGCAAAGGGGGCGGGCTGGTGCTCAAAAGCAGAAACCGGTAACGGCGGCGGCAGCGACGGCGCCGATATACTTACCGGATTGTATCTGCGCGGCCCCGATTCGGGCTTGTTCAGCCTTTAGTCCCACGGTGGGTCCGGTTGTAGGCCCCACGGGACGCCCTGCTGATTGCTGCGCTGTGCACACCGTTTTGTGTTCTGATGGCTTGCCGTGCAGCCCCCAAGCCCAGCCGTTTGGGCACAGGTGCCCAGATTCCCTCGATTTGCCCCCCGCCCATGACCCTGCGCATCCACAACACGCTCACGCGCCGCCTCGAAACCTTCCAGCCGCTGCAGCCCGGCCATGTGCGCCTCTACGTCTGCGGCATGACGGTTTATGATCTGTGCCACCTCGGGCACGCGCGCTCCATGCTGGCTTTCGACGTGGTGCAGCGCTGGCTCAAGGCCAGCGGCTACCGCGTGACCTACGTGCGCAACATCACCGACATCGACGACAAGATCATTGCCCGCGCGCTGCACAACGGCGAAACCATCCGCAGCCTGACCACGCGCATGGTCGAGGCCCTGCACCAAGACGCCGACGCGCTGGGCATCGAGCGCCCGACCCACGAACCGCGCGCCACCGACTACGTGCCGCAGATGCTGGCCCTGATCGGGCAGCTGGAGCAAAAGGGGCTGGCCTACCGCGCCGCCGACGGCGATGTGAACTACGCCGTGCGCGCCTTTGCTGGCTACGGCAAGCTCTCGGGCAAGAGCCTCGACGAGCTGCGCGCCGGCGAGCGCGTGGCCGTGGCCGACGACAAGCGCGACCCGCTCGACTTCGTGCTCTGGAAAGCGGCCAAGCCCGACGAGCCCGCCGAAGTGCAGTGGCCCAGCCCCTACGGCGCCGGGCGGCCGGGCTGGCACATCGAGTGCTCGGCCATGAGCTGCGCGTTGCTGGGCGAGTCTTTCGACATCCACGGCGGCGGTGCCGACCTGCAATTTCCGCACCACGAAAACGAAATTGCCCAAAGCGAAGGCGCCAGCGGCCAGCCCTTGGCGCGCTTTTGGATGCACAACGGCTTTGTGCGCGTCGATGAAGAAAAAATGTCCAAGAGCTTGGGCAACTTTTTCACCATCCGCGAGGTGCTGCAGCGCTACGAGCCCGAAACGCTGCGCTTTTTCATGCTGCGCGCGCACTACCGCAGCGCGCTCAACTACTCCGACGCGCACCTCGACGACGCCCGCAGCGCCTTGCGCCGCCTCTACACCGCGCTGGCGGCGGTGCCGGCTGCGCCGGCAGGTGCGGGCGCCAACCCCCCAACCATCGACTGGGCCGAGCCGCACGCGGCGCGCTTCAAAGCCGCCCTAGACGACGACTTTGGTACCCCGCAAGCGCTGGCGCTGCTGTTCGAGTTGGCCACCGAAGTCAACCGCAGCCGCAGCGCCGCCTTGGCCGCGTTGCTCAAGGCGCTGGGTGCCATTTTGGGGCTGCTGCAGCAAGAGCCGCAAGCGTTTTTGCAAGGCGGCGTGGGGGCGGCAGCCGTTGCCGACGGCTTGCCAGCGAGCGCCATCGAGGCCCTGATCGCCGAGCGTCGCGCCGCCAAGGCCGCGCGCGACTTTGCCTTGGCCGACCGCATCCGCCTGCAGCTGCAAGACCAAGGCGTGCTGCTGCAAGACAGCGCCCAAGGCACCACATGGGTGCGGGCCTGATGCCAGTCTGCCGTCTGCCGCCCTATTGGGCCGAGGCCTGCACGCACCTGATCGAGCGCGACCGGGTGCTGTGCAAACTCATCCCCCAAACCACGCACGCCGGCCTGCAGTCGCACGGCGACCCCTTCGTTACTCTGGTGCGCAGCGTCATCGGTCAGCAGATTTCGGTGGCGGCGGCGCAAGCCGTTTGGCAGCGCTTCGAAAAGCTGCTGCCGCAGTTTGAACCGGCGGCCTTGTTGCGCCTGCGCGTCGATGAAATGCGCGCCGCCGGCCTGAGCGCGCGCAAGGTCGAGTATCTGGTCGATCTGGCCTTGCACTTCGACAGCGGCCACTTGCGCCCCGACGAATGGCCGGGCATGGACGACGAGGCCATCGTCAAACAACTGGTGGCGATCCGCGGCATCGGGCGCTGGACGGCCGAGATGTTCCTCATCTTTCACCTGCTGCGCCCCAACGTGCTACCGCTCGACGACGTGGGGCTGATCCGCGGCATCAGCCAGAGTTATTTTTCGGGCGAGCCGGTGAGCCGCAGCGACGCGCGCGAAGTCGCCGCCCCCTGGGCGCCTTACTGCAGCGTGGCGACTTGGTATATTTGGCGCTCGCTCGACCCGCTGCCGGTGGCTTATTGAATGGCTTCTCAGTCTCTGAGCCGCCGCAGCCCAGCCCCGTTTGCACTTTGACTGTTCATTGACCCCGAACCAGGAGCCCGATCTTGGCCAAAAAAGTTTTTCTCGATTTCGAGCAGCCCCTCGCCGAGCTTGAAAGCAAAATCGAAGAGCTGCGCTACGTGCAGAGCGAGTCGGCGGTCGATATCTCGCAAGAGATCGAACAGCTGAGCAAAAAAAGCCTGCAGCTCACCAAAGACCTCTACACCCACCTCACGCCGTGGCAGGTGACCAAGATCGCCCGCCACAGCGAGCGCCCCTACACGCTCGATTACGTGCGCGAAATTTTTAGCCATTTTGTCGAGCTGCACGGCGACCGCCACTTTGCCGACGACCAGAGCATCGTCGGCGGGCTGGCGCGCTTCAACGGCCAGCCCTGCGTGGTGCTGGGCCAGCAAAAAGGGCGCGACACCAAAGAGCGCACGCTGCGCAACTTTGGCATGACGCGCCCCGAGGGCTACCGCAAAGCGCTGCGCCTGATGAAGCTGGCCGAGAAGTTCCGGCTGCCGGTGTTCACCTTTGTGGACACCCCCGGCGCCTTCCCCGGCATCGACGCCGAGGAACGCAGCCAGTCCGAGGCCATCGGGCGCAACATCTACGAGATGGCGCAGCTCGAGGTGCCGATCATCAGCACCATCATCGGCGAGGGCGGCTCGGGTGGCGCGCTGGCCATCGCCGTGGCCGATCAGGTGCTGATGCTGCAGTACGCGGTTTATTCGGTCATCAGCCCCGAAGGCTGCGCCTCCATTCTGTGGAAAACCAGCGAGCGCGCCAGCGACGCCGCCGAGGCGCTGGGCATCACCGCGCACCGTCTCAAGGCGCTGGGGCTGGTAGACAAAATCGTGAGCGAACCGGTGGGCGGCGCGCACCGCGACCCCAAGCAGATGGCGGCCTTCCTCAAGCGCGCGCTCACCGACGCCCTGCGCCAAGTGGCCGACCTCAAACCCAAAGAGCTGATCGAGCAGCGCCACGCCCGCCTCAATGCCTTTGGCCGCTACACCGACACCAAAGCCGACAGCAGCGGCCGCGAGCGCAGCCCGGCCTGAGAGACTGAGCGGCTCGGCCACAAAGGGATGCGGCTTTGATGGCGCAAGCTCCACCCGCGGGCGCCAGCGAGCCGCCGCCCGGCGCTTTGCTTGACTTCCCCGGCCTGCCCAGCTTGCGCGCTTGGGCGCAGCGCCACAGCCTGCCGGCGCACGCGCGCGCTGCCCCACAGCCCTGGGCCGTGGCCTACAGCGGCGGGGCTGACTCGACCGCGCTGCTGCTGGCCGCGCATGCGCTCTGGCCGGGTCGGGTGCAGGCGCTGCACATCCACCACGGGTTGCAGCCTGCGGCCGATGGCTTTGTCGCCCATGCCGAGCGTTTTTGTGCTGCGCTAGGGCTGCCGCTGCACATCGAGCGCGTGCAGGCCCAGCCCGCGCGCGGCCAAAGCCCTGAGGAGGCGGCGCGCACAGCCCGCTACGCCGCGCTGGCGCGGCTGGCGCAGGCACACGGCGCGGGCTGGGTGCTGCTCGCCCAGCAGGCCCAAGACCAGATCGAAACCCTGCTGCTGGCACTCACCCGCGGCGCTGGCCTGCCCGGGCTGGCGGCGATGCCCGAAGCCATGCAGCGCCACGGCGTCTGCTTTGGCCGCCCTTGGTTGCTCGAAGACGGCGCGGCGCTGCGCCAGCGCTTGCAGCAACTGGGCCAGCCCTACCTGCACGACCCGAGCAACCTGGACTTGCGCTACACCCGCAACCGCATCCGCAGCCAGCTGCTGCCGGCGCTGCTCGAGCATTTTCCGGCCAGCCTGCACACCTTTGCACGCAGCGCCGCCCAAGCCGCGCAAGCCCAGCGCCTGCTGACCGAGCTGGCAGCGCTGGATCTGCAAGCCGTGGGCGACCCACCAGCCATCGCCGCCCTGCAAGCCCTGAGCCCCGATCGCCAAGCCAACCTGCTGCGCCATTGGCTTCGCAGCCAGCACGGCACCCAAGCCAGCGCGGCGCAACTGCAGCAACTGCAGCACCAAGTGGCCGCCTGCCGCACCCGCGGCCACCGGATCGAGCTCAAGGTGGGGCAGGGTAGGGTGCTGCGCTGCGGCGCGCATTTGGGTTTTTTGGCTTGCGCCGTCCTGCCCGGCAAGGGTGGCGCCTCAAGCGTCCGAGGTTCCAAAAGCGCGTAACAGCCCTGCTGAGTGAGAGGCTGAGTGCAAAACACCGCAGTGCCTATATGATGTGCTGCACGATGAGCGCTTCGCCCCCGCCCCACACTCGCCGCGCGCCCCGGCCGCTGCCGGTGTTGGCTTGGCTGCTGCTGCTGGCAGTGGGCTGGCTGGGGCTGGTCGCCACGTTAGGCGCCGCCGACCCGGCGCCAGCGGCCGCGCCGCGCATTGCGGTGCAGTTGACGATCGACGGCCCGATTGGCCCGGCCAGCGCCGACTACGTCGTGCGTGGGCTGGCCCGCGCGCAGCAGCGCGGCGCCACCGCAGTCGTGCTGCGCATCGACACCCCGGGCGGGCTCGACACCTCGATGCGCGAGATCGTGCGCGCGCTCCTCGCCTCGCCGCTGCCGGTGCTGACCCACATCGCGCCCAGCGGCGCGCGCGGCGCCAGCGCCGGCACCTTCATCGTTTATGCCAGCCACGTCGCGGCGATGGCGCCGGGCACCAGCATCGGCGCGGCGGCCCCGGTGCAGGTTGGCGGCGGTGGCGGCCTGCCGCTGCCGGGGCGGCCGGCCGACGCGCCGTCGGCGCCTACGGCGCCACCCTCGCCCGTGGGCGCACCAGTCACGGTGGCGCCGCCGGTGGCCACTCCCGACCATCCCGCCGAGCCCGTGCGCCCGGCGCCGGCCCGGCGCGACGCGCGCGAGGCCAAGGTGGTCGAGGATGCGGTGGCCTACATCCGCTCGCTGGCCGAGCTGCGCGGGCGCAACGCCGACTGGGCCGAGCGTGCGGTGCGCGAAGCCGCCAGTGTCTCGGCCGAGCAGGCGCTGGCGCTCAACGTCATCGACTTCATCGCCGCCGACACCGCCGACCTGCTGGCCCAGGCCCACGGCCGCGAGGTGCGCGTGGGCGAGGCCCGGGTCGTGCTCGAGACGCGCGGCTTGGCCGTCGAGGCGCTCGAGCCCGACTGGCGCACCCGCCTGCTGGCGGTCATCACCAACCCCAACGTCGCGCTGATCCTGCTGATGGTCGGTGTTTACGGCCTGTTGTTCGAGTTCATGAACCCCGGCGCGCTGCTGCCCGGCACGGTCGGCGCCATCAGTCTGCTGCTGGGCTTGTACGCGCTGGCCGTGCTGCCCGTCAGCCAAGTTGGTGCGGCGCTGCTGCTGCTGGGCATGGTGCTGATGCTGGCCGAGGCCTTCACGCCCTCGGTGGGCGTGCTGGGCATCGGCGGGCTGGTGGCGTTCGTCTTCGGCTCGACGATGCTGATCGACGCCGATGTGCCGGGCTACGGCGTCTCGCTGCCGCTGATTCTGGGCATCGCGCTGGCCAGCTTAGCGCTGTCGCTGCTGATCGCGCGGCTGGCGCTGAGCTCGCATCGGCACCGCGTCGTCACCGGCACCCAGGCCCTGATCGGTGACACGGCGCAGGTGCTCGACTGGAGCGGCAGCACCGGCCATGTACTGGCCTCCGGCGAGCGCTGGCAGGCCAGCGGCGAGACCGACCTGCAGACCGGCCAGCAGGTGCGCGTGGTCGAGATTCGCGGCCTGCGGCTGCAGGTGGCGGCACAAACGCCCACAGTCCCGCCCACAGTGCCCGGACCCACCGGGTTAGAATCAAAACCAGACCCCACCCGGAGCCCGCCATGATCTTCGACCTGGCCTTCCTGCTGCCCCTCGTCATCTTGGCCTTCGTCGTGCTCGGCATGGCGATCCGCATCCTGCGCGAGTACGAGCGCGGCGTGGTCTTCACGCTTGGACGCTTTACCGGCGTCAAGGGCCCCGGACTGGTCCTGATCGTGCCCTACGTCCAGCAGATGGTGCGTGTGGACTTGCGCGTGACCGTGCTCGATGTGCCGAGCCAAGATGTGATCACGCGCGACAACGTTTCGGTCAAGGTCAACGCCGTCGTCTATTACCGCGTGGTCGAGTCCGACAAAGCGGTGATCCAAGTCCAAAACTTCCACCAAGCGACGAGCGAGCTGGCGCAAACGACGCTGCGCTCGGTGCTCGGCAAGCACGAGCTCGACGAGCTGCTGTCCGAGCGCGACAAGATGAACGCCGACATCCAGGAAATCCTCGACGCCCAGACCGACACCTGGGGCATCAAGGTCGCCAACGTCGAACTCAAGCACGTCGACCTCGGCGAGACCATGGTGCGCGTGATGGCTAGGCAGGCCGAGGCTGAGCGCGAGCGGCGCGCCCGGATCATCAACGCCGAGGGCGAGGAGCAGGCCGCGCGCAAGCTGCTCGAAGCCGCCCGCGTGCTCGGCGAGGTGCCCGAAGCGATGCAGCTGCGCTACCTCAGCACGCTGGCCGCGATCGGCACGCAAAACAGCACGACGATCGTCTTCCCGTTCCCGACCGAGTTCTCACAATGGCTGTCGCGACTGCAGTCCGCTGGAGACCGACCGGCGTCGCCGCCAAGCTGAGGGCGCATACGGTCAGGCCCGGATCTTGCACCCTCTTGAAAACACGCGCCGCGTTCAGGCTGATGCGTCGTGGGACAAGGCTGTAGGTGTCGTAGCCGGCCTTAGGCCATTTATAATTTTAGGTTTTGCACCCTAGGCCCGTGGCGGCGGCTTTTGCTGCGCTGGGCCTCATTCCACCGCACCCCCTCTCATGGCACTCATCGTTCACAAGTACGGCGGCACCAGCATGGGCTCGACCGAGCGCATCCGCAACGTGGCCCTGCGCGTCGCCAAATGGCAGCGCGCCGGCCACCAGATGGTCGTGGTGCCCAGCGCCATGAGCGGCGAAACCAACCGCCTGCTGGCGCTGGCCAAAGAGCTGGCCCCGGCCTCGGCCAGCAGCGCTTACGAGCGCGAGCTCGACCAGCTCGCGGCCACCGGCGAGCAGGCCTCGTCGGCGCTGCTGGCCATTGCCTTGCAAGCCCAAGGGCTGGAGGCCGTGAGCTACTGCGGCTGGCAGGTGCCCATCCGCACCAACAGCGCCTACACCAAGGCGCGCATCGAAGCCATCGACGACGCCCGCATCAAGGCCGATTTGGCGGCCGGCCGGGTGGTCATCATCACCGGCTTTCAGGGTGTGGATGCGGGCGGGAACATCACCACGCTGGGCCGTGGCGGCTCCGACACCTCGGCGGTGGCGGTGGCGGCGGCCGTCGGCGCGCACGAGTGCCTGATCTACACCGACGTCGATGGCGTCTATACCACCGACCCGCGCGTGGTGCCCGAGGCGCGGCGCCTGGCGCGCGTGAGCTTCGAAGAAATGCTCGAAATGGCGAGCATGGGCTCCAAAGTGCTGCAAATCCGCTCGGTCGAGTTTGCCGGCAAGTACCGCATGCCGATTCGCGTGCTCTCGAGCTTCACGCCTTGGGACATCGACCTGAACACCGAAGCCCAGTCGGGCACCCTGATCACTTTTGAGGATGAGCAAACCATGGAACAAGCCGTCGTCTCCGGCATCGCTTTCAACCGCGACGAAGCCAAGATCACCGTGCTCGGCGTGCCCGACCGCCCCGGCATCGCCTACCTGATTCTGGGCGCGGTGGCCGAGGCCAACGTCGAAGTCGATGTGATCATCCAAAACATCAGCAAAGACGGCAAGACCGACTTCAGCTTCACCGTGCACCGCAACGACTACGCCAAAACGCTCGAGTTGCTGCGCAGCCAAGTGCTGCCCAAGTTGGGTGCGGCCGAAGTGCTGGGCGATGCGCGCATCTGCAAGGTCAGCATCGTCGGCATCGGCATGCGCAGCCACGTGGGCGTGGCCAGCCGCATGTTCCGCTGCCTGAGCGAGGAGGGCATCAACATCCAGATGATCAGCACCTCCGAGATCAAGACCTCGGTGGTGATCGACGAAAAATACATGGAGCTGGCGGTGCGCGCCCTGCACCGCGAGTTCGACCTCGACCAACCTGCCGACAGCCTGAAAATCTGAAAGGCAATCGCCCCTGCCCGCCCCATAGCCGCGCAGCCGCAAGGCACGAATTAAGCGCAGCGCGCGCTGGGGGCCGGCTGGTTTTCGGGCATAATCGCAAGCTCTGGAGTGATGACCGAGAGGCCGAAGGTGCTCCCCTGCTAAGGGAGTATGCGGTGTAGAGCCGCATCGAGGGTTCGAATCCCTCTCACTCCGCCATTTGCGGCACGGGCCTTGACCTGCATAAGCCCCAAGCTGCGTGCCAGCCGCCCCAAATTCCCGACCATGAGCGCATTCAACGAAGAACGGGTTCTCACCGTTCACCACTGGACCGACCGGCTGTTCAGTTTCACCACCACGCGTGACCCCTCGCTGCGCTTCTCCAACGGCCACTTCACCATGATCGGGCTGCGCACCGAGGGCGGCAAGCCCTTGCTGCGCGCCTACAGCATCGCCAGCGCCAATTACGAAGAGCATCTGGAGTTCCTCAGCATCAAGGTGCCCGACGGCCCGCTCACCAGCCGCTTGCAGCACATCGTGCCGGGCGACACCATCGTGGTCGGGCGCAAACCCACCGGCACGCTGCTGATCGACTACCTGCTGCCGGGCAAACGCCTGTATCTGCTGGGTACGGGCACCGGGCTGGCGCCGTGGATGAGCATCATCCGCGACCCGGCCACCTACGAAAAGTTTGAGCAAGTGGTGCTGGTGCACGGCGTGCGCGAAGTCAAGGAACTGGCCTATTTCGACTACATCACCGTCGACTTGCCCCGGCACGAGTTTCTGGGCGAGATGGTGAGCCAGCAACTGCGCTACTACCCGACCGTGACGCGCGAACCCTTCAAAAACCGCGGCCGCGTCACCGACCTGATCGCCAACGGCAAACTGGCCGCCGACTTGGGGTTGCCGGCGCTGGATCCGGCACAAGACCGGGTCATGATCTGCGGCAGCCCCGAGATGCTGCGCGACCTCAAGCGCATGATGGAAGAGCGCCAGTTCGTGGAAGGAAACACCAGCACGCCCGGCGACTACGTGATCGAGCGTGCCTTCGTTGAAAGTTGAGCGTTGGTGCGCTATCCTCAACACTTATGACCACTTTTTTTGACGCCTTGGTGCAACACCCGCGCCGCTGGCTGCTGCTGCTGGCGCTGGTGTGCGTGGGTATGTTTGGCTACGGCCTGTACCTGCAACACGTAGTGGGCTTGCAGCCGTGCCCTATGTGCGTGGTGCAGCGCTACGCCTTGCTCGGTGTCATGCTGCTGGCGCTGCTCACCGCCGCTTTTCCGCAGCGCGGCGTGCATCTGGCGGGTTCGGTGGCGATCGTGCTCATGGCGGGTTTTGGTGCCTTCACCGCCGCCCGGCAGAGCTGGTTGCAGTGGTATCCGCCCGAGTTCGTGACCTGCGGGCGCGATTTTTACGGCATGATTGCCAGCTTCCCGCTCGAGCGCGTGATCCCCATGCTGTTCAGTGGCAGCGGCGACTGCGCCAAGGTGGACTGGATCTTTCTGGGCCTGACCATCGCCAACTGGTCGTTTCTGGTTTTCACCGGCATGGCGCTGCTGGCATTGGCGCTGTTCGTGGCCTTGCTGCGCCGGCGCGCTCGATAGCCCAGCTTTTTTCACCGTTTTGTCATGCGGGCCGCCCACAATCAAGGCCTTGATTTGATTGAGGGGCGGTTTGGATCATGCGCACGCACTCCGATTCCGATTTGCTCTCCGGGCATGGGCAAATTTGCAGCATCCGTGAACTGATCGACAGCGCGGCGCTGCAGGTTCATTTTCAGCCCGTCGTCGATTTGGCCGGGGTTTCGGTCTATGCCCACGAAGCCTTGGCGCGGCCACCCCACGGCAGCCCGTGGATCGGCCCACTCGAGCTGCTGGCTTCGGCCCAAAGTGAAAACCAGACGCTCGAGTTCGAGCTCGAATGCCTGTTTCGGGCCCTGTGGTATTGGAGCCGCAGCGCACGCACCGGGCGCTTGTTTCTCAACGTCAGTGCCTCGGTGCTGGTTCAGGCCGCCGAGCGCCAGCAGATCGTGCGCCTGTTCGACCACGCGCAAGCCTTGGGTTTGTCGCTGTCGTCGCTGGTGCTTGAGCTCACCGAGCACGAGCGGGTCACCGACATCGGCGCCATCCTCGGCGTGATCGAGCGCCTGCGGCGCCACGGCGGGGCGCTGGCGCTCGATGATTTTGGCGATGGGCACTCTAGCCTGCGGCTGTGGTCGGAGTTGCACCCCGAATACGTCAAGATCGACAAATACTTTGTGAGCCAAGTCAACCAGCACAGCCACAAGTTGCAAACCGTGCAGGCCCTGAGCCGCTTGGCCGAAACCTTTGGCAGCAAACTGGTGGCCGAAGGGGTTGAAACGGCCGATGAGCTGGAAATTCTGCGCGATCTGGGCCTGTCATACGCCCAGGGCTTTTATCTCGGGCGACCGCAAGCCAGCCCAGCTGCCGCCCCGTTGCCCGACGCCGAGCGGGTGTTGCGCAGCCGCCAGATCAGCGTGTTGCCGTTGCAAAAGCAAGTCAGCAACCGGGGCTTGACGGCGCGCGCCTTGCTGATCGAGGCGCCCACGGTCGGTGCCCAAGCCAGCCACGAGCTGGTGGCCGACATATTCAAGCAACACAAGGGCTTGCATGCGCTGCCCTTGATCGAGGGCGAGCGCCCGGTGGGGCTGATCAGCCGCAAGACCTTGCAGGACCTGTTCCTCCAGATCTTTTTTCGCGACATCTACGGCAACAGGCCCTGCCGCATGCACGCCAACCCCGACCCCCTGCTGGTCGATATCCACACGCCGCTCGAAAACCTGACCGAAATCCTGACCTCTGCCGATCAACGCTACCTCACCGAGGGCTTTGTCATCACCGAAGGCGGCTTGTACCGGGGCTTGGGCACCGGGGCCGATTTGGTGCGCATGGTGACCGAGGCGCGCATCGAGGCCGCGCGCCACGCCAACCCGCTCACTTTTTTGCCCGGTAACATCCCGATCACGCTGCACATCCAGCGCCTGCTCGACAACCAGCAAGACTTCATCGCCTGCTACGCCGACCTGAACCAGTTCAAAGCCTTCAACGACCACTACGGCTACTGGCGCGGCGACGCCATGATCCGCTTGCAAGCCGAGTGTCTGCAAGCCGTTTGCGACCCGCGGCGCGATTTCATCGGCCACGTGGGCGGCGACGATTTCGTGCTGCTGCTCCAAAGCCCCGACTGGAAGGAGCGGCTGGAGCGCGCGGTGCAGACCTTCAACGGCAACGCGGTCAACCTCTTTGACCCGGCCGACCAGATTGCCGGCGGTGTGCGCACCGAAGACCGCAACGGCCAGTTGCGTTTTCACCCCTGCACCACCGTCAGCCTAGGCGTGGTCAAGATCGCACCGGGGCGCTACCGCGACGCGGAGAGCGTGGCCAACGCGGCCGCCAGCGCCAAACACCACGCCAAACAAAACCGCGCGGGGGTGTATCTGCTCGAACAGGCGCCCAAGTTGCAGGCACACGCCAAAGCCGATAATCGCGGTTCTTGAGGCTGGTGGTGCGGCCAAGGTGGGCTCGGTTTTTTTGATCAAAACTTTCCCCTTCGCACAGCCTCAAAGTTGGCAGCCACAGCGATTTGCGTGGCATTGAAAGCGGCGCGCTTTTTTTCGATCGACCTGCAGCGACAATAGCGAGTCGTTTGCTCTACCCACACACCTGCACCCTCATGGACGAAGCCACCCCGGCGCCGAGCGCCAACAAATCGCCCCCCGATTGGGAGCGCAGCACGCTAGAAAAATTGCTTATGGCGACGGTGCGCGAGCAACGCGCAGCGCGCCGCTGGCGGATATTTTTTCGCCTGCTGTGGCTGAGCGTCTTTGTATTCATTGTTGCCATGCTGATGCGCGACTACGCCACACGCGCCACCCTGACGCAGCCGCACACGGCGCTGATCGAGGTGCGCGGCGTGATCGCCTCCGACGCCCCCGCCAATGCGCACGCGGTGGTTGAGTCCTTGCGCGCGGCGTTCGAGGAGCCGACCGCCAAGGGCGTGCTGCTGCTGATCAGCTCGCCGGGCGGTTCGCCGGTGCAAGCGGGCATCATCGCCGACGAAATCCACCGCCTGCGCGCCCTGCACGACAAGCCGGTGCACGCCGTGATTGAGGAAGTGGGTGCCTCCGCAGCCTACTACGTGGCCTCGGCCGCCACGGCCATCCACGTGGACAAGGCCAGCTTGGTGGGCAGCATCGGGGTGATGATGGACGGCTTTGGTTTTACCGAGCTGATGAACAAGGTCGGGGTCGAGCGGCGCTTGCTCACCGCCGGCGCCAACAAGGGCTTTATGGACCCGTTCAGCCCGCCCAACGAGGCCCAGGTGCAACACACCCAGCAAATGCTCGACGACATTCACCAGCAGTTCATCGACGTGGTGCGCAAGGGCCGCGGCGAGCGCCTGCGCGAAACCCCCGAGACCTTCAGCGGCCTGATCTGGAGCGGCCAGCGCGCGGTCGACAAAGGCCTGGCCGATGGCTTGGGCAGCGTCTCGTCGGTGGCGCGAGACGTCATCGGAGCCGAGTTGATCATCGACTACACCCAGCGCGAAAACGTGGCGCAGCAGTTGGCGCGCCGCTTTGGCTCGGGTGCGGGCGAGGCCGCGGTGCAGACCTTGCGCGACTGGGGCTGGACGCTGCGCTGAGTGCCGCAGCGTGAGTCGGTTGTAAAAAAACATGGATGAAGCGCGTGTACTGATCGCCGGCGCCGGGCTGGCGGGCTTGGGTGCGGCACTGGCGCTGCGCCGTGCAGCCCCGGGCCTGCAGCTCGAGGTGTTGGAGCAGGCCGAGCAGTTCTCGGAAGTGGGGGCGGGCATCCAGCTCGGGCCCAACGCCGTGCGTGTGCTGCGCGACTGGGGGTTGGAAGCCGCCCTGAACGAGGTCGCGGCCTTCCCCACCGATCTGCTGGTGCGCGACGCGGCCAGCGGCGCCAGCCTAGGGCATCTGCCCTTGGCCGAGCGCGCCCAGCGGCTTTATGGCGCGCCCTATGCCACCATCCACCGCGCCGATTTGCACGCCTTGCTGCTGCAGGCGCTGCAGGCCGAAGGGGGCACGGGCATGCACCTGCTGCAGCGCATCGAGGGCGTGCAGCTGCCGCCTGAAGCGGGTGGCCCGCTGGAGCTGCGCACCCAAAGCGGGCAAAGCTGGAGCGCCGCCGCGCTGCTGGGCTGCGACGGCTTGCGCAGCCGCGTGCGCGAGCAGCTGCTGGGCGACGCCACGCCGCGCTTTAGCGGCCACTTGGCATACCGCGGCTTGGTCAAGATGACGCGCCTGCCGCCCGAATTGCGCCAGACCGCCGTGACCGCTTGGCTGGGCCCGCGCATGCACGCCGTACACTACCCAGTGCGCGCGGGCGAGTGGCTCAATGTGGTGGTGGTGGTGCAGGGCGATTTGCCCACCGAGCACGCCGGCTGGGACCACCCGACGCAGCCGCAGGCGCTGTGGCAGGCCATGGGTTTGCTGCCGCAGCGCGATTTGCACCGCGTGCTCGAGGCCGTGCCGCTGTGGCGACTGTGGCCCTTGTTTGGCCGCAACCCGGTGGCCGGCGCCCGCGAGATGGCGCGCGGCTCGGTGGCGCTGCTGGGCGATGCGGCGCACCCCATGAAGCCCTACTTGGCCCAAGGCGCCGCCATGGCGCTCGAAGACGCCTGGGTGCTGGGGCGGCTGCTGGGGGCGCAGGGTGGGGCGGCTGCAGCTGCCGATCTGGATTGGCCGCGCTTGCTTGAGCGCTGGGCGCAAGCGCGCTGGCGCCGTTGCGCCTGGGTGCAGGCGCGCTCGCAGCGCAACGGCACCATCTTTCACGCCAGCGGGCCGATGCGCTGGGGCCGCGATGGCGCCATGCGCCTGCTCGGGCCGCGCCTGATCGACGTGCCGCGCCTCTACGCTGGGCCGCCGCTGCCCTGAAACGCATCCTGCGCGGCCGACCGCCGCTTGGGGTTGACCCCGCAGCGGCCTCAAGCCGGGTCGTCGCTGTCACCCTCAGCGCCGTCTTGATGCAGCAGCCGGATGCCCACGCGCGTGATTTCGCCGTCCTCGATCTGGCGCACGCTCAGCTCGGCGGCGCCGAGGTTGGCGTGGTCGCCCTCGACCGGTGGGCGCCCCAGCGCATCGGCCAGCCAGTCGGCGGCGGTCTGGTTTGGGTCGGCCACGGCGGGCCAGCCGTAAAAGCTGCACAAATCGGCCATGCGCGCACTGCTGGGCACTTCAAAGTCGCCAAACACCTCGCGCGCGCGCACGGTGTCGTCTTCGTCGGGCAGGGCCACGGCGCAGCGCCGTGCCACCCAAGGGATGGTCGAGCCCTGCAACAGCAGCGAGGCCATGACCACGATCAACGCCACGCTGACAAAGATTTCAGCCCCCTGCACCCCAGCCATGACCGGAAAGATCGCCAGCACGATCGGCACCGCGCCGCGCAAACCCACCCACGAGATAAACGCGGTTTCGCGCCAGTCAAAACGCAGCGGCTTGAGCACGATCCAGACCGACAGCGGGCGCGCCAGCAGCATCAGCACGGCCACCACGCCCAGCGCCGGCAGCAGCACATCGAGCGTGTCCGAGGGCGTGACCAGCAAGCCCAAGAGCAAAAACATCGAGGCCTGCGCCAGCCACGCAAATCCGTCCATGGCCGACAGCGAGGGCGCCACGCACTGCGTGGCCCGGTTGACCACCAGCACGCCAAAGAGGTAGACCGCCAAAAAGCCCGAGCCCCCCACCCAGGTGGTGAGGGCAAACACGCTCAAGCCCGCCGAGGTGAGCAACAGCGCGCGCACGCCGCCGCTGGGGCGCGCCCACACGGTGAGCCGGCGCAGCAGCAGGGCAAAGGCCCAGCCGGCGCCGATGCCCAGCGCCGCGCCCCAACCAAACTGCAGCGCCAGATCGCGCAGCGGCCACCACCATGCCATGTCGGCCCCAGCGTTTTGGGCATCGAGCAAGACCCAGCCGATCAGGGCCAGCGTGAGGTAAACCGCCATCGGGTCATTGAGGCCGGATTCGATTTCGAGCGTGGCCGCGACCCGTTCGTTGAGCTTCACGCCGCTGGATTTGAGCAGCGCAAACACCGCTGCGGCGTCGGTGGAACCGACGATGGCCCCCAACAGCAGCGCCATCGGCCAGCTCAGGCCAAGCAAAAAATGCGCCGCCACCCCGGTCAAGGCCGCCGTGACCACGACCCCGAGCGTGGCCAGCCACAGCGCCGGTTTGAGCCCGGTGCGAAAGTTGCGGTATTGGGTGCGCAGGCCACCGTCGAGCAAGATCACCGCCAATGCGACGTTGCCGACCCAGAAAGCGAGCTCGAAATCCTTGAACGCCACCCCGCCCGGGCCGTCTTCGCCCAACAACATTCCGGCGATGAGAAACACCACCAAGAACGAGAACCCGAGCCGCACCGAAAACAGCCCTGCCAGCAGGCTGACAAAGACCAACCCGGCAGCGATCAGCAGCGGGATGGCGAGAAAATCGAGTGAGAGCAGCATAACGGCCGTACCTTAGCAGAAATTGCGCCAGGGTTTGGTCCTTTGTCTGCAGCCCAACGACGGCTGGGCACCCGAAAGCCCCCGCCTGTCACACACG
This sequence comes from Serpentinimonas sp. SSL01, assembly GCF_056323735.1. NCBI lineage: Bacteria > Pseudomonadati > Pseudomonadota > Betaproteobacteria > Burkholderiales > Comamonadaceae > Serpentinimonas > Serpentinimonas sp. SSL01. The sequence continues at coordinate 1,237,749 of NZ_CM150487.1, read as the reverse complement.
GCCCGCACGGCACAGGGTGCGTGCGAGCGCCTAAGGCACGGGCCTTTAGACGCGCCCGCGCCCGCCGGTCTGGATGTACTGCTGCAACTCCATCTCGTGCTGGCCCAGCGTGGTCACCACCGCATGCACGCGCTTGACCACGGCGCGCATGAAGTTATAGACCAGTTGCGGGTGCTGTGTGATCAGCGGCTGGATATCGCCGGCCTTGAAGCACAGCACTGCGGCATTGCCCAGGGCGCGCACCGAGAGGTCGTGAGGAGTCTGGTCGATGAAGCTCAGCTCGCCGACCAAATCGCCTTTTCCCAGCACGTGGACGGTGATTTCGCGCCGGGTCTCGGTTTTTTCGCGCACCAAGCCCAGCCGGCCTTCGGTGACGATGTAAAAGCTGTTGGTCAGGTCGCCCTGATGGAACAGAAAATCCTGGTCTTGCAGGCGCAGCTCCTGCCCGGCGTGGGCGGCTAGGATGGCAGCGCCGTCGCGGCCGATGTATTCGCCCAGCGGCGCTTGATAAATCAGGTTGGCGATGCGTTCGACTTCGCGTTCTTGCATGATGGGCGCTCCTTGGGTTTGGGAAATTAAACGGTTTCAGTGGAAAAAGCCGGGCAAAGCGACTGCTGCGCCGCCTGCAGGTTGCGCTGTGCGCGCGCGCTCAGGCCCATCTGCAGCTCCCACTCGTAACCGCGGATGGCCAGCACATAAACCTCGGGCAGGCGCCCAAAGCAGGTTTGGCAGGTGGCCAGAATCGAGGCGATCGACACCGCGTGCGAGGTGAAGCTGTAGTCGTACTGCGGCTGCCCTGGGTACAGGCGGAAGGGTTCGGCGGCCGGGTCGAGCGTGGCGTCGACGAACAACACGCGCTGCTTGCGGCTGATGAGCTCGGCGTCTTCGATCTGCAGCTGGTAGTTGCGCTGCAGCTCGGCCTGCGGGCACAGGCCGTTTTGCTCCAGCCAGTCGATGAAGGCCCAGCCCAAGCCGTCGTCTTGGCGCCCGTCGTTGCCGATGCCCAAAATGAGCGCGTCGGGGCGGTCGAAGTCGGCCAGAGTGACCAGCGCTTCAGCGGGTGCGTTCATCGACCACCCTCCCTTGGGCATCGATCACGCTCACGTGCAGCGGCATTTTGCCCAGCGCATGGGTGGCGCAGCTCAAACACGGGTCGTAGGCGCGGATGCCGACCTCGAGCGCATTCATCATGCCCTCGGTGATTTCGGCCTTGCCGCCGAGCCAGTCTTGGGCCACTTGGCGCACCGTGCGGTTGATGGCCATGTTGTTTTGCGTGGTCGAAACGATGATGTTGCACGACGTGATTTCACCGCTTTCGTTGGCGCGGTAGTGGTGCAACAGCGTGCCGCGCGGGGCCTCGACCACGCCCACGCCGTCGCCACACCAAGAGCCCGGCGCCGGCGTGAGCAGCAGCTGGTCTTTTTGCAGGTCGGGGTCGTTGAGCAGATCGCGAATCAACTCGGCCGAGTGCAGGATTTCGATCACCCGCGCCCAGTTGTAATACAGCGTCATCTGGCTCGCTTTGCCCTTGCAGTAGTGCTGGAAGCGCTCCAGAGCCTCTTGCGCCAGCGGAGTCGAGAGCGAGCGCGTGATGTTCATGCGCGCCAGCGGCCCCACGCGCACCGAACCCGCTTCGCGCCCAAGCGCCTTGAGGTAGGGGAACTTCATGTAGCTCCACTCCTCGACGGCTTCGGAGAAGTGATCGAGGTAGTCGTGGTAGTTGAACTGCTCGACCACGTTGCGGTCGGCGTCGATGACGCGCAGATCGCCGTGGTAGTAGTCGGCGTCGCCGTCGGGCGTGACCAAGCACATGTCGAGCGCCGGCGCGTAGCCAAAGTTGTCGAAATGGTGGCGGTGCTTCTCGTGGAAACTGTAAAACAGCTCCAGCCCTTCGATGGCGTACTCGATCACCTGATCCATGTTGATGATGCCGTCGTCGCCCTTGAGCAAGCGGTCGCGCTCGGCGATGCTCAGGTTTTTGTTGACCCCGCCCGGTATCGAGCTGATGCCGTGCATGCGCTTGCCGAACACGGCTTTGAGCGCTTCTTGCCCCCACTTGCGCAAGGCAATGGCGCGCTTGACCAACTCCGGGTTGGCCTCGATCAGGCCCTCGATGTTGCGCTGTTCGGGCGCGGCCTCAATGCCGAACATCATCTCGGGCGCGATCAGGTAGTAATACGCGGTTTGGTGCGATTGCAGCATCTGCGCGTAGTGGCCCAGGCGGCGCATTTTTTCGGCCGTGGGCGTGACGTTGAAGCCCTGCTTGAGCCCGACGCCAACCATGTCGTCGAGCGCTTTGGCGCCGCACAGGTGGTGGCTGACGAAGCAAATGCCGCAGATGCGTTGCAGCAGCATCGGTGCTTCCCAGTAGGGGTGGCCCTGGATGAAGCGTTCGAAGCCGCGAAACTCCACCACGTGCAGCTTGGCGTCCACCACCTGGTTGTCGTCGTCTAGGTGCACCACGACCTTGCCGTGCCCTTCGATGCGGGTCACGGGGTCGATGACCAGTTTTCTGCTCATGTTCGTTCCTTTGTGCGTGTCAGTCGTAGCGGTTGATCGAGATCGGCAGGTCGAACGGTCGGCCATGCACGAGGTCGTCAAGGACCTTGTAGATGGCATCGCCATCGGGTGGGCAACCGGGGATGAAGTAGTCCATTTTGACCACTTCATGGCACGGATAGACCTTGGTCGTGATGCGCGGAATGTCGGGGTGCAGGGGGATGGTGGGACGCACACCGGGCACACTCGTGAGTGAGTTCACATACGCCAAGTCGAGGCACTCAGACAGCGGCACGACGTTGCGCATGGCCGGCACGCCGCCCCAGACGGCGCAAGCGCCGACCGAAATCAGCACATCGCAGTTTTCACGGAAGTGCTCGAGGGTTTCGATGTTTTCCTCGTTGGCCACGCCGCCTTCGACGAAACCGACCACGCAGCGCTCGTTGATGCGCTTGATGTCGGTGATGGACGAGCGCAAGAGGGTGATCTTGCTCATCAGCGGCAGCAGACGCTCGTCAAGGTCGAGCAGCGACAGGGTGCAGCCCCAGCAGCCGCACAGGCCGATGGTGGCAACCTTGATTTTGCCGGCGCGGCCAGCGGCCAGAGCGGGGTCGAAGGGGGTGGTGGGCAGGTCGTGGGCGAACTCTTGCCCGGCAAGGGCTTCAGCTGCGTGGCTCATGTTTGGCTCCTGGAACGTTGAGGCTGCGAGCGCGCAGCGTTTGAACTTCGTACTTGCGCTGCCCAATGGGCACATCGTGGCCGACGCGTTTTTGCAAAATGGTGCCGACCGGGCACAGATCGACCGCTTCGCGCACCTGCTCGTCGCTCATGCGGTTGGCCAATTCCACATCCATCTCGATGCGCGCGGTACCGCCGCGGCCGCTGATGCTGAAGATTTTTTGGCCGGTTTCTTGGTCACGCACGAACTCGACACAGCGCTGGCAGAAGATGCAGCGGTCGCGCTCGAGCCAGATTTTCTCGCTGCCTGGGCTGTTGTCGCGCACCGGGAAGCGGTAGGGGAAGCGCGAGACCATCATGTCGGTCTCGTAGCCGGCGGCTTGCAGCTGGCAGCGCCCGCTTTTCTCGCAGCTCGGGCAGTTGTGGTTGCCCTCGACGAACAAGAACTCGACCAACGCTTTGCGCATGTCCACCATGGTCGGGTCGTTGACTTCGACTTCCATGCCGTTGGCCACACGCACCGAGCAAGCGGCGTTGACGGCACCGTTGACCTTGACCGAGCAGACCCGACAGGTGCCCAAGCATTCTTTGCCCTGCACGTAGCACAGCGAGGGTATGTAAACCCCGACTTCGGCGGCCACATCGATGAGGGTGCGGCCCAGCTCGGTCTGCACCGACTGGCCATCGATGGTGATTTCGACTTTCATGCCGTGGTCTCCGTGGCGGTTTGGGCTGTGGGTTGGCTGCGCGGGTAGGCGGCCAGAGCGGCTTCGAGGTCAAACGAGGGCAGCAGCGGCCCCTTGGGCTGCACCAGCTTGGCTTGATAGATTTCGGGGAAACGCTCGAGCGTGGTCAGGATGGGTTTGGGCGATGTGCCACCAAGGCCGCAGCGGCTGGTCTTGCGCACCATCGTGCCCCACTGCACCACCTCGTTGAGGTCTTGTTGACAGGCGCGGCCGGCGCGCACCAAGTCCACCTTGTGCACCAGATCAACGTTGCCCACGCGGCACGGCACGCAGATGCCGCACGATTCATCAACAAAAAACTGCATGTGCTCGCGCACGATCCAAAGCAGGTCGCGGGTCTTGTTGAAGATGGTGAAGGCGCCGTTGCACGACAGATCTTCGTAACCGAGCACGCGCTCGCCGTCTTTCTCGGCCGACACGCAGTCGCCCGATGGGCCGCTGATCTGCACCGCCATGGCACCGTAAGCGCCGACCATGCGCAACACTTGGTTGACCGTGGTGCCCCATTCGACCTCATAGATGCCGGGCTTGCTGCAGTCGCCCGATACGCTGAGCAGCCGCGTGCCGGTGGATTCGGCGGTGCCAAAGCCGCGAAACCAAGCCGGCCCTTCGACCACGATGTGGCTGACGCAGGCAAAGGTTTCAACGTTGTTTACGCTGGTGGGCTGGCCCAGATAGCCTTTTTGGATCGGGTAGGGGGGCTTGAGGCGCGGCGTGCCGCGCTTGCCTTCGCAGGATTCGATCAGCGCCGTTTCTTCACCGCAGATGTAGGCGCCGGCGCCCATCTGGATGCGGATGTCGAAGTCGAACCCGGCTTTGCCGCCGATGCTGCGCCCCAGCAAGCCCTGCTCGCGCATCTGTTGCAACTGCGCCTCGAGGTAGTCTTTGAGGTAGTAGTATTCGCCGCGCAGATACAGGATGCCGTTGCTGGCCCCGATGCCGTAGGCGGCCGCCACCATGCCAAAAAACACCTGCTTGGGCGCGCGCGTAAGCAGCACGCGGTCTTTGAAGGTGCCGGGCTCGGCTTCATCGGCGTTGCAGATCACGGTTTTTTGGTCGCCCCACGCGTCGCGGCACAGGCGCCATTTGAGGCCGGTAGAAAACCCGGCACCACCGCGCCCGCGCAGCTTCGACGACACCACCGAGTCGATCACTTGGCTGGGCTCGCTGGATAGCATTTGCTCCAACGCAGTAGCCAGGTCGAGCTTGCCGCGGAAAAAAATCGGGCGCTGCGTGCGCACGTTGGACTCGACCATCGACTCCACGTAGGCCAATGAGTCGGTGGCGAGGCCGGCCGGGTTGGCGATCTGCTCCGGCGTTTTGCCTTGCTTGAGTTGCGCCACGATGTCGGCGATTTTGCCGGGTGACAGGCGCGTGAACACGACTTTGTCGATCATCATGGCCGGCTCTTGGTCGCTCAGGCCGATGCAAGGTGTCTCGAACAGCCCGAACAGGCCATCGGGGTTGGGCACACCAAAGTGGGCCCCGGTTTCGCGCTCTAGCGCCTCGCGCACTGCGTCGTAACCATTGAGCTTGGCCAGCACCGAATTGCATAGGTAGATGCAGTGCTTGCCCATGGGCTCGAGCCGGAACAGGTGGTAGAACGAGGCCGTCTCGACCACATCGGGCACCGACAGGTTCAGGCCAGCCGCCAGCGGTGGCAGGGCCGCAGAAGGGATGTGGCCGTGTTGCCACTGCAACTCCCACAGCATGTCGAGCAGGCGCGTGCGGTCGTTGCCGTAACGCGCGAGCATCGATTGAATGGCTTGCTCCATAGAATTCCTTTCTGTTTTGAGGTGGGCGGTGGCGGTGCGTGCATCGGCTGGCGGGCCCTGAAACCAGCGGGTCACATCGGGTCTGCGGCTGTGACTACACCCAAACTCTTGCAACAAGGGGGCCAGTTTGGGTGCAGCCAGTGTTTACCCCTAGTGTGTTTGTCAACTCATTGATTGGCAATAATTTTCCTGGTCTGTAATAGCAGACTAAAGATACATCGGTGGCTCATGTGGAAATCAACTTTCCGCTTTGCTGATCGGGAGGGTGTGGGTATAACCTTCGAAACAACTTCGCAAAATCTGCGACCCAGCGAGCGCGAGCAAACCGGGCCAACCAAGCCATTCTTTACTGCGTCGGCCCGCAAGGGTTTGAGCTTGATCAAATGACTGCAACATCTGCCCCTCCATTTTTAGACGCAAGCGAGCGTTCAAGCGCGCAGCCGGGCGCTGCGCGCACCCTTGTGCTGGCCGGCGGCTGTTTCTGGTGCACCGAGGCGGTGTTTGAGCCCGTGCGTGGCGTGCTCGAGGTCGAGTCTGGCTACGCCAACGGCCATTGGCCCCAGCCCACTTACGAGCAGGTGTGCAGCGGCCGCAGCGGCCACGCCGAGGCCGTCCGCTTGGTGTTTGACCCGGCGCAAGTGGGGCTGCGCACCTTGCTGGAAATCTTTTTTGCCACCCACGACCCGACCACCCTCAACCGCCAGGGGGCCGATGTGGGTAGCCAGTACCGCAGCGCAATCTACAGTACCGAGCCCGAACAAGAGCGGGTGGCGCGGCAGCTGATCGACGAGTTACAAGCCGCCGACGCCTTTGGCGTGCCAATCGTGACCGAGCTCGCGCCGCTGCAGCGCTTTGATGCCGCCGAAGCCGAGCACCAGCGCTTTTTTGCTCGCCATCCGCACAACGGCTACTGCCTAGCGGTGGCCGCACCCAAGCTGCGCCACGTGCGCCAGCAGTTTGCCCAGTGGCTGCGCTAAGAGGCCGCGGGATGCAGGCTGTGCCTAAAGCGCGGGCTACACTGCGGTCGTGAGCTTGACCGACCACCCCGTTTTTTTGTCGCTGACGCCGGTTTTTCTGCTGATCGCGGTCGGCTACTTGGCTGGGCAGATGCGCTGGATGCGCACCGAGTCGGTGCCTGATTTGTCGAACCTCGTGTTTCTGGTGCTCGGTCCCGCGCTGCTGTTTCACACCATGAGCACGGTGCAGATCGACGAGCTCGACCTGCGCCCGGTGGGGGCTTATTTTTTGGCCGTAGGGGTGCTGTTTGGCCTCAGCGTGCTGCTGCGGGGTTTGAGCTGCCGCAGCGTGGTGCTGGCTTTGGCGGGCACCTTCAGCAATCTGGTGATGATCGGCATCACGCTGGTCAAACTGGCTTATGGGCAAGCCGGGCTGGTGACGCTGCTGACGCTGATCTCGGTGCATTCGCTGGTGTTGCTCACGGCGGCAACGATCATGCTCGAACTGGCGCAGGCGCGCGAGGAGCGGGAGCAGCACGCTGCGCCCTTGACGCTGCAGCGCGTCGCCCGAATTGCCCTGTCGGCCATGAAAAGCGCGCTCATCCATCCAGTGCCGCTGCCCATCCTCTGCGGCCTGCTGTTTGCCCAGACCGGCTGGGTGCTGCCCGGGGTGGTGCAGCTGCCGCTGCAGCTGCTGGGCAGCGCCTTTGGCCCGCTGGCGCTGGTGCTGGTGGGAGTGAGTCTGGCGGGCTTGAGCTTGCGCGGCCACTGGGGCCCGGCGCTGCTGCTGGCAGCGAGCAAAAACCTGCTGCTGCCCATGATGGTGGGGGCCAGCGCTTGGGCTTTGGGCATCGACGGCTTGGCGCTGGTGGTGCTGGTGGTGGCTGCCGGCTTGCCGACCGGGGCCAATGTGTTTTTGTTTGCCCAGCGCTACCAGGTGGTGCAAGACCTGACCACGGCGGCCATGGGCGTCTCGACCCTGCTGGCGCTGCTCACTTTAAGCGGCTGGATGCTGCTGCTGTCGTGGCTGGTGGGGGTTTGAGTGAGATGGGGTGCAAAATGGGGTGCAAAGAGTGGCTGCAGACTCAGCCTTGCGCCCAGCGCGGCGGGCTTTGGGCAGCGCCCCCGGTGGGTTAGCCCACCCGCATCCCCGGCTCGGCGCCCGGCCAGGCTTGCAGCAGGTACAGGCCGGGGCGGGCTTCGGGGTCGGCGTGCGCGGCCGAGAGCACCATGCCTTCGCTGACGCCGAATTTCATCTTGCGCGGCGCCAGGTTGGCCACCAGCACGGTGAGCTGGCCCACCAGTTGTTCGGGCTGGTAGGCGCTGGCGATGCCCGAAAAGACGTTGCGCATGCGGCCCTCGCCGGCGTCTAGGGTCAGGCGCAGCAGCTTGGTCGAGCCGCTCACGGCCTCGCAAGCGACGATGCGCGCGATGCGCAGATCGACTTTGGCGAAGTCATCGATGCCGATCGGCGGGGCGATGGACTCGCCGCCGGGCAGCGGGGCGTGGGGGTTGCGCTCGGTTGGGGGGGCGTGGGGCGTGGCGGCGTGGCTGGTTTTGGCTGCTGGCGCCGCCGAGGCAGCAGACGCCGCTGGCGTGCTGGGCTCAAACAATTCCTGTAACCGCTTGGCGTCCACGCGCTGCATCAGGTGCTGGTAGGCGCCGATGGTGTGGCCGGGGCCCAAGGCCGTGGCGGCGTTGGCCCAGTCGAGCGGCGCGCAGCGCAAAAAGGCTTCCACCTGCGCGGCCAGCACCGGTAGCACCGGCTTGAGCAGCGCCGTCAGCACGCGGAAGCACTCGATGCAGGTGCTGCACACGTCTTGCAGCCGCGGCGCGCAGTCGGGCTGGCGGGCCAGTTCCCAGGGCTTGTTTTGATCGACGTATTCGTTCACGCGGTCGGCCAGCGCCATGGTTTCGCGGATGGCTTTGCCGTACTCGCGCTCGGCCAGCAGCTCGGCGACGGCCGGCACGGCGCGCTGCAGGCCGTCGAGCAGGGCTTCGCCATCGGGGGCCAAGGGCCCCAAGCGGCCGTCGAAGCGCTGGGCCAGAAAACCGGCGGCGCGCGAGGCGATATTGATGTATTTGCCGACCAAGTCGGAGTTGACGCGGGCGACGAAGTCTTGCGGGTTGAAGTCCACGTCTTCGTTGCGGCTGCTCAGCTTGGCCGCCAAGTAGTAGCGCAGCCACTCGGGGTTGAGGCCGAGTTGCAGGTATTTGAGCGGATCGAGCCCGGTTCCGCGGCTCTTGCTCATCTTCTCGCCGCTGTTGAGGGTCAGAAAGCCGTGCACGTAAATCGCGCTGGGCACTTTGCGGCCCGAAAAATGCAGCATCGCCGGCCAGAACAGGCTGTGGAAGGTGATGATGTCTTTGCCGATGAAGTGCACCTGCTCGACCGCCGGGTCGGCCAGAAACTGCTCAAAGCTCTGCGCCGTGCGCGAGGCCGGGTGCCAGTGCGCGGCCGCTTGGCCGCGGTCGAAATGGTGCTTGAGGCTGGCCAAGTAGCCCACCGGGGCGTCGAGCCAGACGTAGAAGTACTTGCCCGGTGCGTCCGGGATCTGGATGCCGAAGTAGGGCGCGTCGCGGCTGATGTCCCAGTCGCCCATTTTGGCTTGGCCGTCGTCGCCGGGGGCGAGCCATTCGCTGATTTTATTCAGCACCTCGGGCTGCAGGCGCCCGGGGGTGTTGGTCCATTGGTCGAGGAATTCGAGACAGCGCGGGTCGGAGAGCTTGAAAAAGAAGTGCTCCGACTGGCGCAGCAGCGGCGTGGCCCCCGACAGCGCCGAGTAAGGCGCGCGCAGCTCGGTCGGGGTATAGACGGCACCGCAGGCTTCGCAGTTGTCGCCGTACTGGTCGGGCGCGCCGCACTTGGGGCAGATGCCCTTGATGTAGCGGTCGGGCAGGAACATGTTTTTCTCGGGGTCGAAAAACTGTTCGATGGTGCGGCTCTCGATCAGCCCGGCGGCCTTGAGGTCGAGGTAGATGCGCTGCGCCAGTTCGTGGTTTTCGGGGGCGTCGGTGCTGTGCCAGTGGTCGAAGCGGATGTGAAAGCCCTCGAGGTAGGGCGCGCGCCCAGCGGCGATGGCGGCGACGAACTGCGGCGGCGTCTGGCCGGCTTTTTCGGCGGCAATCATGATCGGCGCGCCGTGGGCGTCGTCGGCGCAGACGAAGTGCACCTCGTGCCCGTGCAGGCGCTGCGAGCGCACCCAGATGTCGGCCTGGATGTACTCCATGATGTGGCCGATGTGGAAGGCGCCGTTGGCGTAGGGCAAGGCGGTGGTGACGAAGAAGCGGCGCTGGGTCATGGGGCAAGGCAGTAGGCGGGCAAGCAGTTGATTTTAACGGCCGCAACCGTTGGCCATGCATCTTGCCCGTGCATCTGCGCCACAGCCACTCGATGCACGTGGGCCGCTGCGGTTATAGGGCGCCGCAGCGCTGCCACAGGGCGCGATCGCATTAGACTCGATGCCGCTGTTAGGCTTTACTTGGACTGTGCAATATGGCTATCGAAACCCAAGCGCTGCTGCAAGCGCTGCAAACCGTGATCGACCCGCTGACCGGGCGCGATTTTGTCTCGACCAAAGCGCTCAAAAACCTGCACACAGCCGGCGCCGAGGTATCGTTTGAGGTCGATCTGGGCTACCCGGCACAGAGCCTGTGGCCCGAGCTGACGCAGGCCCTCACCGCGGCCGCGCAAACGGTGCCGGGGGTGGGCAAGGTGCGGGTGCAGTGGCACACGCGCATCGTGGCCCATCAGGTGACGCGCAGCGTGCCGGTGCTCGAGCAGGTGAAAAACATCGTCGCCGTGGCCTCGGGCAAGGGCGGCGTGGGCAAGAGCACCACGGCGGTGAATCTGGCGCTGGCGCTGGCGGCCGAAGGGGCCCGGGTGGGCGTGCTCGATGCCGACATTTACGGCCCCAGCGTGCCCACCATGCTCGGTTTGCAGGGCCAAAGCCCCGAGAGTTTGGATGGCAAAACCATGGAGCCCCTGAGCCGGCACGGGATGCAGGTGATGTCGATCGGGTTTTTGATCAAGCCCGACGACGCCATGATCTGGCGCGGCCCGATGGCTACGCAGGCGCTGGAGCAGCTGCTGCGCCAGTCGAACTGGCAGGCGCTGGATTACCTGATCGTCGATCTGCCGCCCGGCACCGGCGACATCCACCTGACCATGGCGCAGCGGGTGCCGCTGACGGCGGCGCTGATCGTTACCACGCCCCAAGACGTGGCCCTGCAAGACGCGCGCAAGGGCATCCGCATGTTTGAGAAGGTCGGGGTGCCGATTCTGGGGCTGGTCGAGAACATGGCGATGCACGTGTGCAGCCGCTGCGGCCACGCCGAAGCGGTGTTTGGCCTCGAGGGTGGGCAGCGCTTGGCGGCCGAACTGGGCCTGCCGTGCTTGGGCACCCTGCCGCTGGCGCTGGCCATCCGCGAGCAAGCCGACCGCGGCGAACCGATCGTGGTGGCCGCGCCCGAGGGCGAACTGGCGGCGCAGTACCGGCGCTTGGCGTTGCGCACGGCGGCGGCGCTGAGCTTGCTTGGGCGCGACTACTCGAGCAAGCTGGGCGCGCTCAAGGTGGTTGCTGGCGCCTGATAGGCCTGCCGCATGGGCAGGGGCGGCTGGGCAGTGCACAGAGCCCCAGCCCCCATCCCCCATCCCCCTTAAGAATCGGATCTGTCGGGCCGGTCGGGCTTGGCATCTGAGGCCGGTGTAGCCTCGGTTTTTGGCTTTTGCCTTTGCGGCCCGGCGCTGTGCACCCGCGTCACGTCCAGGCGCCGGATGTCGCGCGACAGCAGCCCGAGCAGCACCAGGCAGCCGCCCGTCACGCCCATGAAGATGAACAGGCCGCGGATGCCCAGCAGCTCGCCCACCGGCGCCGCCAGCGCCAGCCCGATCGGGGCCGCCAGCGCCACCACCGTGGTCATGAGCGACAGCGCCCGGCCCTGCAGGTGATTCGGGATCGTGGTCAAGAGCAGCGTCGAGAGCGGCGCGTTGCCGATGATGTAGAAAAACCCGCTCAGCGTCCAAGCCACGACGGCCAGCACAAACCAGTCGCGCTCGGGCAAGGCCGTGGCGGCCAGCATGAAGCACGACAGGGCAAAACCGGCGATCACCCAGCGGATGTGGCGCTTGGGCGCAATCGCGGCCACCACCAGCCCGGCCACGATCATCGCCAGCCCGGCCAAGCCTTCCATGAGTGCCACCTCGGCCGGGCCGCCACCAAAGTGGTTGCGGATCAGCAGCATCACCAATGTAAACGAGGGCATCACCACCATCACCACGCAGGCCAGCAGGGCGTACAGTTTACGCAGCCCCGGCACCGACCACACGGCCCTGAAGCCCTCGACGAAATCGCGCCGCAGGGTGTCAAAAAAACCGTGTACGCGCTGTTTGGGTCGCTGCGGCTGCGGGATGGTGAACAGCAGCAGCGGGATGATGCCCAAAAAGGCGGTGAAGACGTCGATGCTCAAGGCCCAACCGATGGGCAGGATGCTGATGGCAAAAGCGCCCAAGGGTGCTGCGGCCACGGTCATGATGCCGGTCAGGCTTTGGTTGAGGCCGATGGCGCGTGGCAGAAAATGCGTGGGCACCAGATTGGCCAAGCTGGCCACCGCCGCCGGGTACTGGATCGCTTGCAGCGAGCCGCGGATGAAGACCATGACAAACACGTGCCAGATTTCGATGCGACCGGTCAGGAACAGCACGATCAGCAGCACCATGCACAGCGCGCCCAGGGTGTCGGCGGCGATCATCAGCAGGCGCCGGTTGTAGCGGTCCGCCAGCACGCCGCCGATGGGGCTGAGCAGCGCGTAGGGCAGCAGGGCCAAGATGCCGGCGATGGCCAGCATCGAGACGCTGCCGGTGGTGTCGGTGATCCACCACAGCAGCACGAACTGCGTCATGGCCGAGCCGATCAGCGACACCGCCTGACCCAAAAAAATCGACCAGTAGCGCAGTTTCCAGCGCGGGCCGGGGTCGTAGCCGGTGGGTGCGTCTGCAGCGTCTGGAAGCGGGCTGGGTGTCATGCTCGAGCGCTTGGGCCGGGGGTGCCGCAGCTATGAGGGCCGCCCCGGCTGTGGCCGACCCGCAGCGGGCCGGGTGGACGAAGTATGGGGCGCTCGCTTAACGCAGGTCGGCGGCCAGCACTTGCACGATGCGCTGCGCCACCGCCGCCGGGGCGGGCTGGCCGGCGGCGTCGAGCACCGAGACCGTGCTGCGGTTGTCGGTGCTGCGCACCACGATGCGGTAGCGCTCCGGCGCCGCCGCTGCCTGCGCCCGCGCGCCACCCAAGAGGCGGCCAAAGAAGCCCGGTTCGGCGCGCGCGGGGGTGGCATCGGGGGCCACGAAGCGCACAAAGTACAGGCCTTGGGCGCGGTCGCGGTCTTCGACCGTGAAGCCGGTGCGGTCGAGCGCCAGCCCGACGCGGCGCCAAGCGCGGTCGAAGCCTTCGTCGAGTTGCAGCACCGGCAGGTTGTTGACCGTTTCGATGCGCGACAGCGGTTGCGCCGGGGTGGCGGCGGCCACTAGGGCCTGCGCCTGCTCCTGTGTCACGCCCAGTTGCACCATGAGCCGGCGCAAAAATTCGGCTTCGAGTTCGTGGTTGGTGGGGCGCGGCTGCCACAGGGTGCTGTCGCGGCGCTCGTTGAAGACTTCGATCATGCCGCGGTGGCTGATGAAGATTTCGGTGCCGCCATCGGCGCGGCGCTCGAGCCGGGTGCGAAAGCGGTCGCGCTCGCCGGTGGAGTACAGGGTGTCGAACAGGCGCCCGAGGGTGGCGCGGATGATGTCTTGTGGGATCTGGGCGCGGTTTTCGGCCCAGTCGGTTTCCATCAGACCCAGTTGTTGCTGATCGAGGGTGAGGAGGAAGCCGTTGGCCTGCCAAAAATCGCGGATCGGGCTCCAGAGCTGCTCGGGGGGGCGGTTGACCACCAGCCAGCGCTGGTCGCCAGCGCGCTCGATGCGCACGTCGCCCACTTGCACCGTCGCCGTGGGTAGGGCTGCGGCCCCGGGTTGCGGGAGCTGAAAACCAGCCGCCGTCACGGCGGTGGTGCCGGGGGCCACAAAGCGGCTATCGCGCTGCAACTGCGTCAGGTCGGGTGGCACCTCGAGGGTGGCGGCCGGGCGGGCGCTGCGGTAGTCGATGCGGTCTTCTTGCAGCACCGAGCAGCCGCTGGCCAGCAGCGCCGTGATGACCAAGGCGCTGCCGGTCAGGGCCGTGGTGGCAAGGGCGGGGCGGCGGCGTGGGGTCTGGGCGATCGGATTCATGGCGGGTGTCTGGTGCGGGCGGTCGGGTTCGGGGCGGGTCGGGGCAGAGTGGGGCGCGCGTGAAGGGCTTGAGCTTACAGCAAGCCGGCTTCGTGCAGGGCTTGTTCGACCACGCTCTGGCTGGCGGGGGTGAGGGGGGTGAGCGGCAGGCGCAGGGTGGCGCCACAGCGCCCGAGGCGCTCGAGCGCCCACTTGACCGGGATCGGGTTCGGTTCGATGAACAACTGTTTGTGCAGCGGCAGCAGCTGCATCTGCAATGCCATGGCGCGCGCCACGTCACCGGCGCAGGCGGCGGCGCAGAGCTCGTGCATGAGGCGCGGGGCCACGTTCGCGGTCACGCTCACGTTGCCGTGGCCGCCGCACAGCATCAGGGCCACGGCGGTGGCGTCGTCGCCCGAATAGATGCCAAAGCCGGTCGGCGCTTGGCGGATCAGCCATTGGGCGCGCTCGATGTTGCCGCTGGCCTCCTTGATGCCAAAAATACCCGGCAGTTCAGCCAGCCGCAGCGCGGTTTCGGGTTGCAGGTCGGCCACCGTGCGCCCGGGCACGTTGTAGAGCATGATGGGCAGCTCGCCGCAGGCTTCGGCGATGGCCTTGAAGTGCTGGTACTGGCCTTCTTGGGTCGGTTTGTTGTAGTAGGGCACGACTTGCAGCTGGTAGTCGGCCCCGACCTCGCGCGCGTAGCGCGCCAGCGCAATTGCTTCGGCGGTGGAGTTGGCGCCGCAGCCGGCCAGCACCGGGCGCCGGCCAGCGGCCTGTTCGACCGCCACGCGGATGATCTCGCAGTGCTCTTGCACGCTCACGGTGGGCGATTCGCCGGTGGTGCCGACCACGCCGATGCAGTCGGTGCCCTCGGCGATGTGCCAGTCGATCAGGCGGCGCAAAGCCGGATAGTCCACGCTGCCATCGGGGTGCATGGGGGTGACCAAGGCCACGATGCTGCCAGTGATCGGTGTCGTCATATGCGGTGTGGGGTGCAAAAGCGGTGGGTCAAGCGCGCATTCTACCCAGCCGCGCGCATTGCCGGTGCAAACCCGCGGCGGTGCGCCCCAAACTCAAAAACTGCCAAACACCGTGCCCAGCGTGATCAGCACCACCAGCGCCACCAAGGGCACGGCCATGGCAGTCATGGCTAGGTCGGGGTAGGCCTGCCGGTGCGTGAGGCCGCAGATGGCCAATAAGGTGATCACGGCGCCGTTGTGCGGCAAGGAATCGAGCCCGCCGGTGGCCACGGCGGTGACGCGGTGCAGCAGCTCGGGGCTGATGCCGTGCGCCTGCGCCATGGCCAGGTAGGTGTCGCCCAAGGTGGACAGCGCAATGCTCATGCCGCCCGAGGCCGAACCGGTCATGCCGGCCAAAATGTTGACGGCAATAGCCAGCGAAATCAAGGGGTTGTCGCCGCCCAGCATCACCACCGAGTCGCGGATCAGGACAAAGGCGGCGAGCGAGGCGATCACGGCGCCAAAGCCGACCAAGCTGGCGGTGTTGAAGATCGGCAGCAGCGCAGCGTTGGCGCCACAGTCCATGCTGAGCGTGAGCTTGGGCAGGCGGCGCCAGTTGATGGCGATGAGCACGATGATCGACAGCGTCAGGGCGGCGATGATCGACCAGATGCCGCGCACTTGGTCGATGTCGGTCTCGCCGTAGAGCGGCAGCGCCAGAAAACCGGTGTCCATGCGCGGGATCAAAACAAAAGTGAACAGCAGGTTGATGGCGATCACCAACACCAGCGGCAACACCGCCACCCAAGCCGGTGGCAAGCCGACAGAGGGGCGTTCGGGGGTGAGCTCCATGACATCGAAACCCTCGCCGGCGGCGCGTTCGCGCATGGCTTTGTCGGGCGTGGCCGGGTCGTCGGAGTGCACGCCGTAGCCCTCGGCGGCGAGCTGGCGCGCGCGGTACTCGAGCCACAGCATGCCGAGGACAAACATCACCAGCGCGGTGATCAGGCCCAGCCCCGGCGCAGCGAAGGGTGTGGTACCGAAAAACGGCATCGGAATCGCGTTTTGGATCGCGGGCGTGCCCGGCAGCGCCGTCATGGTGAAGGTGAAGGCACCCAGCGCAATCGTGGCCGGCATCAGGCGCTTGGGGATGTTGGCTTGGCGAAACAGCGCTGCCGCAATCGGATAGACCGCAAAAGCCACCACGAACAGCGACACGCCGCCATAGGTCATGACCGCGCACGAAAGCACCACGGCCAAGATGGCGCGCTGGCTGCCAAGCAAGCCGATGATGGCGTTGGCCATGACCTTGGCGCTGCCCGAGTCTTCCATCAACTTGCCAAAAATGGCGCCGAGCAGAAACACCGGAAAGTAGAGCGCGATAAAGCCCGCCGCCGAACCCATGAAAACCTGGCTGTAGCTGGCCAGCACCGGGCCGTCGAGCGTGGCGACGACGGCAAAGGTGGCCAGCGCCGGCGCCAAGATCAGCAGGCTGATGCCCCGGTAGGCCAAGTAAATCAGCAGACCTAGGGTGATGAGGATGACCAAAATATCAAACATCGGCAGGTTTCACTAAAGGGGGGCAACTGAGGGTGCGGCAACAGGCCAGCGCGCTCGGGTCGAAACCGCGCAGTGGCCGGATTCTAAACCGAAGCGGGTGACGCAGGTATGACAAAGGCGAGGCGGGGGCGCCAAGCCCACTGGGGGCGTGCAGGAAGCGGCGGCAGCGACGGCAACAGCAGCAACAGCAGCAACAGCAGCAACAGCTGCATCAGAAGCACAGCCAAAACTGATTGGCCAGCTTGAGCATGAAGTCGGGGTGGGTGTAGAGGCTGAAGGTGAACAGCAGCAGCGCGCAGGCCGCCAATCCGATGAGCGCGCGCAGCAGCAGCGTTTTCATGTGGGCGCTCCTTGCAGGCGCTGCGGGCCGCGCCGGATCGGCTGCTCGTTGATCGGCAAATTGACCACCGCCGCCAGCACGCCCAGCCCGATGGCCAGCAGCCAGACCACGTCGTAGCTGCCGGTCTGGTCGTAGAGCAGGCCGCCGAGCCAGACGCCCAAAAAGCTGCCGATCTGGTGGCTGAAAAACACGAAGCCGCCCAGCATCGAAAGGTGCGCGACGCCAAAAATCTGCGCCACCAGCGCGTTGGTGGGCGGCACGGTCGAGAGCCACAGCAGGCCCATGACGGCGGCAAACAGATAAACGCTGGCGGGCGTGAGCGGCGCCAGCAAAAACAGCGTGATGGCCACTGAGCGCGCCAAATAGATGAAGGCCAGAATTTTGCGCTTGGCCAACCGCTGCCCAAGCGCGCCGGCGATGTAGGTGCCAAAGACGTTGAAGAGCCCGATCAGCGCCAGCGCGTAGCTGGCCACGTGGGGCGCGAGGCCAAAGTCTTTGAGGTAGCTGGGCAGGTGCACGCCGATGAACACGACCTGAAAGCCGCACACGAAGTAGCCCGCCATCAGCAGCTGAAAACTGCGGTAGCGCGCCGCTTCGCGCAGCGCCTGCATGATGCTTTGTTCGCGCACCACCGGCGCACCGCCAGCGCCCAGCACCGGCTCGCGCAAGCCCCAAGCCAGCGGCGCGATCAACAGCACCACGGCGGCCAAAATCAGCAGCGCCTCTTGCCAGCCAAAGCTCAGAATCAGCCAGCCCTCGACCGGCACCAGCAAAAACTGGCCAAACGAGCCCGCCGCCGCCGCCACGCCCATGGCCCACGAGCGGCGCTCGGCCGGCACCTGGCGGCCGATCACGCCGTAGATCACGGCAAAGGTGGTGCCGGCCTGCGCGGCTCCGATCAGCAGCCCGGTGGTGAGCACAAACAAGAATGAGGTCTGCGCCAGCGCCATGCCCACCAGCCCGAGCGCGTAGAGCACGGCCCCGGCCACCAGCACCTTGAAGGCGCCGAAGCGGTCGGCCAGCATGCCGGCAAAAATGCCGAACACGCCCCAAGCCAGGTTTTGAATGGCGATGGCAAAGGCAAAGGTCTCGCGCGTCCAGCCCTGCTCGGCGGTGATCGGCAGCAGCCAGAGCCCAAAGCCGTGCCGAATGCCCATCGACAGCATGACGATCGCCGCGCCACAGAGCAGCACTTGCAGCATCGACAAACGCGGGGCCATGGCGGGGGCGGGTTCAGTCATATGGGCAAATGTAACCAATTATTGCGCAGCTTGCAGGGGGCAAGGACCGCAAGGTGTTTTGCGCCAGCCTCTCTACAATCCGCCCCCATGCCTGCCCCCACTGCCCCACGCGCGCCGGCCACGGCTGGCGCCTATGCCGAAAGCTCGATTCGTGTCCTCAAGGGTCTGGAGCCGGTGCGCCAGCGCCCTGGCATGTACACCCGCACCGACCACCCGCTGCACATCGTGCAAGAGGTGATCGACAACGCCGCCGACGAGGCGCTGGCCGGTTTTGGCCGCAGCCTGCGCCTGACCCTGCACGCCGACGGCTCGGTCAGCGTCGAGGACGACGGGCGCGGCATCCCGCATGGGCTGCACCCGGAAGAAAACGCGCCGGTGCTGGAGCTGGTGTTCACGCGCTTGCACGCGGGCGGCAAGTTTGACAAAGGGCAGGGCGGGGCCTACCGCTTTTCGGGCGGGCTGCACGGGGTGGGCGTGAGCGTGACCAATGCGCTGGCGCGGCGGCTCGAGGTTTGCAGCCAGCGCGACGGGCAGCAAGCGCGCATGGTGTTTGCCGACGGCGCGGTGCTCGAGCCGCTGCAACTGCGGCCGCTGGCCAGCGGCGAGCGGCGCAGCGGCACCACGGTGCGCGTCTGGCCCGATGGCCGCTACTTTGACAGCCCGGTGCTGCCGCGGCCCGAGCTGCTGCACCTGCTGCGCAGCAAGGCGGTGCTGCTGCCGGGCCTGAGCGTGACCCTGCACGACGAAGCCACCGGCCAGAGCCAGCACTGGCAGTACCAAGGCGGCCTGCGCGACTACCTGCTGCAAAGCCTGGGCAGCGAGCCGCTGATCCCGCTGTTCGAGGGCAGCGGCAGCGCCGACGCCAGCCACGAGAGCTTTGCCGAGGGCGAGGGCGCGGACTGGGCGGTGGCCTTCAGCGAAGACGGGGCGCTGCTGCGCGAGAGCTACGTCAACCTGATCCCGACCAACGCCGGCGGCACCCACGACAGCGGCTTGCGCGACGGGCTCTACCAGGCGGTGCGCGGCTTCATCGAGCTGCACGCGCTGCTGCCCAAGGGCGTGCGCCTGCTGCCCGAAGACGTGTTTGCGCGCGCCAGCTACGTGTTGTCGGCGCGCGTGCTCGATCCGCAGTTTCAGGGCCAGATCAAGGAGCGCCTGAACTCGCGCGACGCGCTGCGGCTGGTGAGCGCCTTCGTGCGCCCGGCGCTCGAGCTGTGGCTGAACCAGCACGTGGAGCACGGGCGCAAGCTGGCCGAACTGGTGATCCGCGCCGCCCAGAGCCGCCAGCGCGCCAGTCTGAAAGTGGAAAAGCGCAAGGGCTCGGGCGTGGCCGTGCTGCCGGGCAAGCTCACCGACTGCGAAAGCCGCGACCTGGCGCGCAACGAGCTCTTTCTGGTCGAAGGCGACAGCGCCGGCGGCAGCGCCAAGATGGGGCGCGACAAAGAATGCCAGGCGGTGCTGCCGCTGCGCGGCAAGGTGCTCAACACTTGGGAGGTCGAGCGCGAGCGCCTGTTTGCCAACAACGAAATCCACGACATCGCCGTCGCCATCGGCGTCGATCCGCACGGGGTGCAGGACGGGTCGCCTGGGGACAAGGTGCTTAGCGGTGCCGGGCCGTCCCAAGCCGCGAGCGCCCCCTCGGGGGGCAGCGCAGCCCGCACAGCGGGCGAGCGTGGGGGTTCAGACGTACTCAGTGGGCTGCGCTACGGCAAGGTGTGCATTCTGGCCGATGCCGACGTCGATGGC
This sequence comes from Serpentinimonas sp. SSL01, assembly GCF_056323735.1. Lineage (NCBI taxonomy): Bacteria > Pseudomonadati > Pseudomonadota > Betaproteobacteria > Burkholderiales > Comamonadaceae > Serpentinimonas > Serpentinimonas sp. SSL01. The sequence goes on along the minus strand of NZ_CM150487.1, from coordinate 1,218,003 downwards.
TCGCACATCCAGGTGCTGCTGCTGACGCTGTTTTTGCGTCACTTCCCGGCCCTGATCGAGGCCGGCCACGTCTATGTGGCGCGCCCGCCGCTGTACCGCGTCGATGTGCCGGCGCGCGGCAAAAAACCGGCCACCAAGGCCTACGCGCTCGACGAGGGCGAGCTCGAGGCGATTCTGGACAAGTGCGCCAAAGACGGCGTGGCGCGCGCGCGCTGCAGCATCAGCCGCTTCAAGGGCCTAGGCGAGATGAACGCCGAGCAACTGTGGGACACCACCCTCAACCCCGACACGCGCCGGCTGCTGCCGGTGCGTCTGGGCGCCTTTGACGCCGCCGCCACCGCCGAGCGCATGACGCAGCTCATGGGCAAGGGCGAGGCGGCGGCGCGGCGCGCCCTGCTCGAGCGCTGGGGCGACGCGGTGGCGATCGACGTTTGATAGATGGTCTGATTGACGCCTGAGTCTCAAGCGCCCTCGGGTGCCGGTCGGCCGCTGTCGCTGCAGGCCAGCATGGTGTCGGCCTTGACCCACTGCTGCAGCAGGCGGCGCAGGTGGCTGAGGTCGTCGAGCAGGCCGTCGGCGCGTTCGGCCTCGATCTGCTGCGCCACCACCGCCGACAACAGGCTGGCTTTGCCGTGCTGATACAGGCGCTCAAACTCGGCCAGTTCGGCCGCGTTGCTGCTGCACGGCGCGCTCAGGCAGGTGCGCGCCGCGGCCAGCAGTTGGGGCAGGGCTTCGGGCGGGTTGGCCGCTGCAGCTGCAGCGGCCAAGCGCTGGGCGCTGGCGACCATGCGCCCGGCCTCGTCGAAGTAGCGCGTGGCACGCAGGCACAGCGTCAGGTCGTCCGAGACTTGGCGCGGCATGCGCGCGGCGCGCAGGCTGGCGATGTATTCGGTGATGGCGGCGGCCAGCTGGCGCGCGGCCTCGGCCTGGCTGCTGGCTTGGCGCTGGTTGTCCAGCGCCGCCGTGGCCACGCTGCCGATGGCGGCGCGCAGTCGCGGCAGTTCGGCGCGCACCGCGCCCAGCGCCAGCTCGGGTGAGCTGGCTAGGGTGTGGTCCAGGTGCTGCGGGCGCGCCAGTTGGTCATCGTGGCTGCGAAAAAAGCCTTCCAGCCAGTCTGCCAGCCGCTGCGTAAAGGGCAGCAGCAGCAACACCCCCATGACGTTGAATACGGTGTGAAACAGCGCCAGAAACACCGCCGGGTTGTCTTGCAGGTGCAAGGCAGAGGCCAGCCAGTCGATCAGCCACAGCATCAAGGGCAAAAGCAGCAGCGCCACGACCCCGGTGATGACGTTGAAACCGATGTGCCCCAGCGCCAGCCGCCGCGCCGCTGCCGTGGCCTTGAGCGCGGCCAAGGCGGCGGTGGCGGTGGTGCCCACATTGGCCCCGATCATCGCCGCCGCAGCGGTGGGCAGGTCGATCAGGCCGCCGGTGGCGGCAGTCAGAATGATGGCCACGGCGGCGCTGGACGACTGCGTTAAAAGCGTGACCACAAAGCCCAGCGCCAGCGCCGCCGCCCAGTGCACGCCCACGCCACCGGCAAGCGCATCGGCACCATAGGCGGCAGCCATGCCGCCAAAGGCTTGTTGCAGCAGATCCAGCCCCATAAAAAACAGGCCAAAGCCGATCAGCGCGTCGCCCAGGCCCTGGTAGCGCTGGTCTGACAGCAGCAAGCGCAAGGCCACCCCAGCGACGATGATCGGCAGCGCAAAGGCGTCGATGTCAAAGCCAAAGCCGATCAGGCTCACCAGCCAAGCGGTCATGGTGGTGCCGACGTTGGTGCCAAAAATCACCCCCAAGGCCTGGCGCAGATTCATCAGCCCGGCGTTGACGAAGCCGATGGCCGCCACCGTGACTGCGCTCGACGACTGCACCAGCGCCGTGACGGCGATGCCGGCGAACACGCCGCGCAGCGGGGTCGAAGTCCAGCGCCCGAGCAAGCGCTTGAGGCCGCTGCCGCCAAAGGCCTTGAGGCCCTCGGTCATCATCAGCATGGCAAACAAAAACAGCGCCAAGCCGCCGAGGGCCCAAGTGAGTTGTTGCAGGGTCATGATGCGCTTAGCTCAGGTTGAATGGGGACAAACGGGCCTCGACCCGCGCCAGCGCTTCGGGCGCGCCAAACAGCACCACCACGTCCTCGCTGTGCAGCAGCAGATCGGGGGCGGGGTTGAGCAGGCGCTGGCCGGCGCGCAACACGGCGGTGATTTCGACCGCGTCGGCCTCGAGTCCAAGCGCTTCGATGCGCTGGCCCACGGCGCTGCTGCCCGGCGGCAGCGCCACCGAGTGCAGGCGCGCTTGCGTGGCGTCGTCCCCGGCCAGCGTCGGGTCGCCTTGGAACAGCTCGCGCAGCAACCGGTAGCGGTCGCTGCGCGCCTCGCGCAGGCGCCGCAGCACGCGCGCCATCGGCACCTCGAGCAGCGTGAGCGCGTGCGCGACCATCATCATGCCGGCTTCGAGCGTTTCGGGCACCACCTCGGTGGCGCCGGCGGCGCGCAGGGCCTCGACCTGGCTTTCGTCGCGCGTGCGCACCATCACCGGCAACTCGGGGTGCTGCGCGCGCACCTGCTGCACCAGCTTGAGCGCCGCCGCCGGGTCGTCGTAGCTGATGATGAGCAAGCGCGCGCTGGCCAGCCCGACGGCATCGAGCACGCCGGCTTCGGCGGCGTTGCCATAGTACACCGGCTCGCCAGCGGCGTGGGCGTCGCGCACCAGTGCCGGATCGAGGTCGAGGGCCACGTGCGCAATGCCTTCGCGCTCGAGAAAATTGGCCACGCTCTGGCCGATGCGGCCATAGCCACACAAAATCACGTGCTGGCTCAGCTTGGGGCTGGTGTGGGCGTGTGGCTGTTGCGCGGCGGCGCTGGCGGCCACGCTCGGGCTGCTGGCCGGGCCCAGCAGCGCATTGCACACAAACTGGTTGTAGCGGATCAGGAACGGCCCAGCGATCAGGCTCAGTAGCACCGCCGCCAGTGCAATCTGCGCCGTCGGGTCGTCGATGCCGCCCCCGGCCAAGCCCAGCGCCAGCAGCGCAAAACCAAACTCGCCCCCGAGCGCCAGAATGAGCGCGGTGCGCAGCGCGGTGCGGCGCTCGATGCCAGCGGCCAGCACCAGCGCCGCCACCAGCACCAGCTTGATCGCCAGCAACGCCAGCGCGCCCAGCAGCGCCCAATGCCAGATCGCCAGCAACGCGGCCGGGTTGAAGAGCATGCCGATCGAGACGAAAAACAGCCCCAGCAGCACGTCGCGAAAGGGCCGAATGGTGGACTCGATCTGGTGCCTGAACTCGGTCTCGCCTAGCATCATGCCGGCCAGAAAGGCGCCAAAGGCCAGCGACAACCCGAGGCTTTCGGTGATGGCCGCGGAGGCCAGCGACACCAGCAGCACCGTGAGCGTGAACAATTCGGCCGAACGGCGCACCGCAATCGCATGAAACAGCGGCCGCAGCAACCAGCGCCCAGCCAAAAAGACCAAGACAAAAGCCAGCAGCGCCTTGAGCAGCGCCCAACCCAGCGGTTCGGCCAGCGAACCCGCTGCCGCCAAGCCCAGCACCGGGATGATGACCACGAACGGCACCGCGGTCACGTCCTGGAACACCGACATCGCCAGCCCCAAGCGGCCGTGGCGGCTGTGCTCCTCGCCTTGGTCGGCGAGCTGGCGCGCGATGATCACGGTCGATGACTGGGCAAACACCGCCCCGACGATGAAGGCCGCCACCGGGTCCAGCCCCAAGCCCCAGGCCCCCAGCCCCACCACGGCCGTGGTCAGCACCACCTGCCCGGTGCCCAGCCAGAGCACGGTGTGGCGCAGGGCGTAGATTTGCGGCAGCGAAAAATTGAGCCCGATCGTGAACAGCAAGAACACGATGCCGAACTCGGCCACCAAGCGGATGGTCTCGGTGTGGCTGATGAGGCCGGCCACGTAGGGCCCCAGCAGGGCGCCCACGGCCAGGTAGCCCAAGCTGGCCGGGATGCCGGTGCGCTGAAACAGCGCCACCGCCGCCACCGCAGCGGCCAGCAGCACCAAGAGTTCAAACAGCGGTGGCAGCGTCATGGGGCGCGATGGTGCCGTGCATCAATCAGTGTGCATGGGCGCACGGGAGTAAACAGGCCGCCAGCGCCCCAGCAGCCCACGGTGCCCAGCGAAGCTTCAGGGTTGTTGCCAGCGAAACACCCGCATCGGCGGCACGTTGCGCCATTCCCACTCGAAGCTGGGTTCGCCCATCTCCGGCGTGGTGTAACTGGCCACATGAGCGCGGAACTGGTAGGCGACAAAACGGCCACCGGGGGCCAAATGGTCCTTGATGGCGGCGACGATGCTCTGGGCCACCGGCACCGGCAGGGTGGAAAACGGAATCCCCGAGACCACCACATCGGGCGCTGGCAGGCCCCAGCGCTCTAGGTGCAGCCCTAGGTCGGCGGCGCTGCCTTCTTGTACCAGCAGCCGCTGGTCTTGGTTGCGCTGGCGCAGTCGGTTGGAGAATTCGGGGTTGAGCTCGATCGCCAACAACCGCGCCTGCGGCGACATGGCGCGCAGCAGCGCGCGCGTGCTGCCGCCGGTGCCGGGCCCGAGTTCGATCACGCAGCGCGCGCGCGCCAAGTCGCAGGCGCGCACCACACCTTGTTCCAGATAGGGCGAACTGGGCACCACCGAGGCCACCGACATCGGCTGCGCCATGAAGCCGCGCAGAAAAGCCATTGCGTCGGCCAAACGCGAGTCTTGCTTTGTGCGATTTGGGGTCTGGTGCTCGAACGGGTGGTTGGCAGCGATGCTGCGGGGCTCGGCACTGCGGTCCTTGTGATTGGTCGGCACTGGTGCTCCTAGGGGTAATCGAGGGTAAAAACCAAGCCGAAGAATGGCGGCTGGGGGGCAATGGCGCTACTGTAACCCAGTCGAGCGGGGATTTCACGCGCTTGTCATCTGAGAAAGATCAGGGGAAACCGCTAGCAAGGGGCGATTTGTGACACTTCGTGGTTAAAAATTCAAAAGTCTGTCACAAAACTGCCACAATTCATGCATAGGATCAAGGATGTCCCATAAACCTTCCTCCAAAGGAACCCGATGAAACGCACTTTCCTGAAAACCGTGGCCGCCACCGCTGCGCTGGCTATGACCGGCGGCTTTACCAAGCTGGCCACCGCTTCGACCATCATCACCGGCGCCGGCGCATCGCTGCCGTTCCCGATTTACTCCCGCTGGGCTGAAGCCTACCGCGCCGCGACCGGCGTGCAACTGAACTACCAATCGATCGGCTCTTCGGCCGGCATCCGCCAGATTCGCGCCCGCACCGTCACCTTTGGTGCCACCGACGCCCCAGTGTCCGGCGCCGATCTCGAGCGCGATGGCATGGTGCAGTTCCCGGCCATCATCGCCGGCGTCGTGCCCATGTACAACCTCGAAGGCTTTCGCCCCGGCGAGCTGCGCCTGACCGGCCAGCTGTTGGCCGATATGTTCAGCGGCCGCATCGTCAACTGGAACGACCCGCGCATTGCCGCCGTCAACCCGGGCCGCACCTTCCCGAACCAAGGCATCACCGTGGTGCACCGCGCCGACGGCTCGGGCACCACCTTTGTCTTTACCGACTACCTCTCGGCCGTGAGCCCGGAGTGGGCCAGGAGCGTGGGCCGCGGTGCCACCGTGCGCTGGCCGGCGGCTTCGTCCATCGGTGGTCGCGGCAGCGAAGGCCTGTCGGCCATCGTGGCGCGCACCCGCGGGGCGATTGGCTACGTCGAGTTCTCGTACGCGCGGCGCAACAACATCCCGCACATGGCGATGCAAAACGCCGCCGGTAACTTCGTCCAGCCCGATGACCGCACCTTCTCGGCCGCCGCCGCCGCCATCGACTGGTTCAGCGTGCCGGGCATGGGCGTGTCGATGGTCAACGCCGCCGGTGCCAACTCGTGGCCCATGGCCACGGCTTCGTTCATCCTGATGTACAAGCAGCCGGCCAACGTGGCCGAAAGCAACGCCGTGCTGGCCTTCTTTGACTGGGCTTTCCGCAGCGGCGACGCCTTGGCGCTGGAGATGGACTTCGTGCCGATCCCAGACACCTTGGCCGAAGCCATTCGGACCCGGGTTTGGAGCCAGATTCGCCGCGCTTAAGTCGCTGCCGATGACGTTGCCGCGCGCCCGTTGTGCGGCAACAGCGGTGCATCCGCCGTGCCGTCTCTGGCGCACGGCGGATTGCAATTTATCTACCTAGTATGGGCTGATTATGATAGGTGCCAGTTCCACTACGACGCTCGACCCCCCTATGTCCACCCCTATGCAAGCGCACGACTTGGGCCACCCCCACGTGCTCGCCATCGCCAAGCGCCAGCGCTTGCACGACGCCCTTTTTTACCGCGTCTCGCAAGCCTTTGCCGTGTTGGTGCTGATGGCGCTCATCGGCATCATCGCCACCCTGTTTATCAACGCCTGGCCGGCGTTTCGCGAGTTCGGCTTTGCCTTCATCTGGACCGCCGAATGGGACGTGGTCAACGAGCAGTTTGGCGCCCTCATGGCCATCATCGGCACCTTGGCCACTTCGGCCATTGCCATGATCATCGGCGTGCCGCTGGCCTTTGGCATCGCGTTGTTCCTCAGCGAAACCTGCCCGGTCTGGCTGCGCCGGCCGCTGGGTACGGCGGTCGAGCTGCTGGCCGCCATCCCGTCCATCATCTACGGCATGTTCGGCCTGTTCGTGTTTGCGCCGCTGTTTGCCGACTACTTCCAGATCCCGGTGCAAGAGCTGATGGCCGGGATGCCCATCGTCGGCGCCATCTTTGGCGGCGTGCCCAACGGGCTGGGCATTTTGGCCGCCGGCATCATCCTGTCGTTTATGGTGCTGCCCTACATGGCCGCCGTCACGCGCGACGTGTTTGAAGTGGTGCCGCAAATCCTGCGCGAATCGGCCTATGGCTTGGGTGCCACCACCACCGAAGTGGTGCGCCATGTGGTCATGCCCTACGCCTTCAAGGGCGTGGTCGGGGCCGTGATGTTGGGCTTGGGGCGCGCGCTGGGCGAGACCATGGCCGTGACCTTCGTCATCGGCAACGCACACCGCATCCCCGAGACCATCAACGCGCCGGGCGTGTCGATCACCTCGGCGCTGGCCAACGAGTTTGCCGAGTCCTTTGGCATGCACATGCACACCCTGTTTGCGCTCGGTTTCCTGCTCTTTATCCTGACCTTTGTGGTGCTGGCGCTGGCGCGGCTGCTGATTTTGCGGGTCGAAGAAGGCAAGGGCAGCAAAGGATACTGATATGCAAATCAACCAATCGCTCTACAACCAGCGCCGGCGCAAAAACGCTGCCATCATGGCCTTTTCTGGCGTCGCCTCGTTGATCGGGCTGGCGGTGCTGGTCTGGATTTTGTTCGTGCTGTTTTCCAATGGCTTTTACGCCCTCGATTGGGAAATCTTCACCCAAGACACACCCGCGCCCGGCACGCCCGGCGGCGGCTTGCGCAACGCCATCGTCGGCAGTTTGATCATGGTCGGCTGCGCGGTGCTGATCTCGACCCCGATCGGTGTCTTGGCCGGCATTTACTTGGCCGAGTTTGGCGACGCCAACAAGACCGCCAGCGTCACGCGCTTCGTCAACGAGGTCATGCTCTCGGCGCCGTCGGTGGTGCTGGGCTTGTTCGTGTTTGCGGTCGTGGTCATGACCATGGGCAATTTTTCGGGCTATGCCGGCATGATCGCGCTGTCGCTGATCGCCATTCCGGTGGTGATCAAAACCACCGAAAACATGATGCGCATGATCCCCGGCAGCTTGCGCGAGGCCGCGTTCGCGCTCGGCGCGCCGCACTGGAAGGTGGCGACCATGGTGGTGCTGCGCGGCGCCCGCGCCGGCGTCATCACCGGCGTGCTGCTGGCGCTGGCGCGCATCAGTGGCGAGACCGCGCCGCTGCTCTTTACCGCGCTCAACAACCAGTTCTTCACCCTCGACATGGACGGCCCCATGGCCAACCTGCCGGTCTGGATCTACCACATGGCCATGAGCCCATTCGACAACTGGAACGAGCTCGCTTGGGCGGGCGCTTTGCTCATCACCTTGACGGTGCTGGCGATCAACATCACGGCACGCATTTTGTTCCGTGAGCGCGTCAAAGTCTAAATTAAGTCCTTCTGCAAACTGGAAATTCGTATATGTCTGAAGCCTCTATCGAGCCACGCAACGCCATCGAGGTGCGCAACCTCAACTTTTACTACGGCGGCTTTCATGCCCTGAAAACCGTCAACCTCGACATCATCGAGCGCAAGGTCACGGCCTTTATCGGCCCCTCGGGTTGCGGCAAATCGACGCTGCTGCGCACCCTGAATCGCATGTACAGCCTGTACCCGGGCCAGCGCGCCGAGGGCTTGATCAGCTTTTATGGCCAAAACATCCTCGACGAAAAGCAGGACTTGAACCTGCTGCGCGCGCGCATCGGCATGTTGTTCCAAAAACCGACGCCGTTTCCGATGTCGATCTACGACAACATCGCATTTGGCGTCAAGCTCTACGAAAAACTCAGCCGCGCCGACATGGACGAGCGCGTGCAGTGGGCCCTGAGCAAAGCCGCACTCTGGAACGAAGTCAAAGACAAGCTCAAGCAAAGCGGCCTGAGCCTGTCGGGCGGGCAGCAGCAGCGCCTGTGCATCGCGCGCAGCGTGGCGGTCAAGCCCTCGGTGCTGCTGCTCGACGAGCCCACGGCGTCGCTGGACCCGATCTCGACCGGCAAGGTCGAGGAACTGGTGCACGAACTCAAAAAAGACTACACCATCGCCATCGTCACCCACAACATGCAGCAGGCGGCGCGTTGCAGCGACTACACCGCCTACATGTACTTGGGCGAGCTGATGGAGTACGGCGCCACCGAACAGATTTTCTTCAAGCCCAAGCGCACCGAGACCGAAGACTACATTACAGGAAGGTTTGGTTGATCATGAGTGAAAAACTGCTCTCCAGCCAGTTCGAAGCCGAACTGGCCCACGCCACCGCCCGCATGCTCGAAATGGGCGGCTTGGTCGAATCCCAGCTGCGCCAGTGCATATACGCCTTGCATCACCTCAGCCTCGAGACCGTGCAGCAGGTGCTCCAGCAAGAGGCGCTGGTGAATAATTTTGAAGTCGAAATCGATTACGAAATCACCAGCACCATGAGCCGGCGCCAGCCCACGGCGCGCGACTTGCGCTTGCTGGTGGCCTTGTCGCGTGTGGTCATGAACCTCGAGCGGGTGGGCGACAAAGCGGCGCGCATTGCCAAGCTCATTCGGGCGCACATTCAGGCCGGGGCGCCGCGCGCCTTGCCCAGTGGGGATCTGGAATCCAGTTTGTCGTATGCCATCGAGCAGCTGCACCAAACCCTGGACGCTTTTGCTCGCCTTGATGCCCATGCGGCCAACACGGTCATCAATTCGGACGACCGGCTCGATGAAGATTACGCCGGTTACACGCGCAAGCTCATCACCTACATGATGGAAGACCCGCGCACCATCGGCAGCAGCCTCAATCTGTTGTTTTTGGCCAAGGCCATCGAGCGCGTCGGCGATCACGCCAAAAACATCGCCGAAGCCACGATTTACGTCGTCAAAGGTGCCGACGTGCGCCACGCCAGCGAAGAGGAAAGGAAATCGGCCCTGCAATGAGAAAACTCCCCCGGGTGCTGGTGGTCGAAGACGAGCCGGCCATCGCCGAACTGATCGCCGTCAACCTGCGCCACAACGGCTTTGCACCCACGGTGGCCTTTGATGGCGAGTCGGCGCAGCGCGAAGTCGATTCGGTGCTGCCCGACGTGATCCTGCTCGACTGGATGCTGCCTGGCGAGAGCGGGGTGGCGTTGGCCAAACGCTGGCGCTTGCAAGAGCGCATCAAAACGGTGCCGATCATTTTGCTCACCGCCCGCACCGAAGAGTCCGACAAGGTGCAGGGGCTCGACGCCGGGGCCGACGATTACGTCACCAAGCCGTTTTCTACACAGGAGTTGTTGGCGCGCATACGCGCGGTGCTGCGGCGCCGTGCGCCCGAGATCGTCAACGACGCAGTGCAATTGGGCGATTTGACGCTGGATGCTTCGACCTACCGCGTGATGTTGAGTGGCAGCGAGCTCAAGATCGGCCCGACCGAATTCAAGCTGCTGCACTACCTGATGAAACACCCCGAGCGGGTGCACACACGCGGCTTTTTGCTCGATCGCATTTGGGGCGACCATGTGTTCATCGAAGAGCGCACCGTCGATGTGCATGTGAAACGCCTGCGCGAGTCGCTCGGCGTTGCCGGAATCATGATCGAGACGGTGCGTGGCGCCGGGTACCGCATCACGGCCAACCCCATCAAGGTCAAGCCCAAACCCGACATTGCCGAGGCATGATGCGACGCCTGCTGGAGCTGCTGGCGTTTACGCTGGCTGCTGGCGCGTTGGCCGCAGCGTTTGGGGTTGCCAGTTGGCTGCCGGTGCTGGGCAGTGCTGTTGGTGCGCTGTTGTGGTTCGCATTCGATGCGCTGCGGGCGCGGCGCGTGCTTGATTGGTTGCGCCATGGCAGCGCAGCCGCGCCTCCGCTCGCCGTGGGTGTGTGGGCCGAGGTGGTCGAGCGTGCGCGGAAATCGTTCAAAATTCTGAATCGCAAGGCGCGCAAGAGCGAGGCGCGTTTGCAAGAGTTTTTGGCCGCCATTCAGGCCTCACCCATCGGCGTGGTGTTGCTCGATAAATCCGCTGCCATCGAGTGGAGCAATTTCACAGCGGCCCAGCACCTGGGTTTTGACCCCAAGCGCGATCTCAAACAACCCATACGCCACTTGGTGCGCGCGCCCGAATTCATCGATTATTTGGTGCAGGGCGATTACGCCCAGGCGGTCGAGATCGATGGCCGCGACGCCACCCCGGGCCACCCGCAGCGCATTTCCATCAACCTCTACCTCTACGGCAAGGGGCGGCGTCTGATGCTGACGCGCGAAATCACGGCGGTGGAATTGGCCGAAGCCATGCGGCGCGATTTCGTGGCCAATGTGTCGCACGAAATTCGCACCCCTCTGACCGTGGTCAGCGGTTTTATCGAGACCTTGCAAACGCTGGAATTGTCGGCCAGCGAGCGGCGCGAGTACCTCGAATTGATGAGCACCCAAGCTCAGCGCATGCAAAGCCTGGTCAGCGATCTGCTCACCTTTTCAAGGCTCGAAGGCAGCCCGGTGCCCGGTGTGGGCGAGTGGATCGACGCCCAAGCCATGCTGCAGCAGGTGGTCAACGAGGCGCAGGCGCTGTCGGAGGTGTTGGGCAGGGGTCCGCATCAGGTGCTGGCCCAAAGCGGCCCGTCTTTTCTGATTGCGGGCGCGCGCGCCGAGTTGCACAGCGCCATGTCAAACCTCCTCAACAACGCGGTGCGCCATACCCCGGCGGGTGCGCAGGTGAGAGCCGGCTGGACGTTGAACAACGATGGCGGCGCCGGTTTTTATGTCAGCGACGACGGACCGGGCATCGAGGCCGAGCATCTGCCGCGCCTGACCGAGCGCTTTTACCGCGTGGACCGCAGCCGCTCGCGCGAAACCGGTGGCACCGGACTGGGCTTGGCGATCGTCAAGCACGTGGCGCAGCGCCATGGGGGCTTGGTGCAGATCGAGAGCGCGCCGGGCCAAGGTTCGACCTTTCGTATCATCTTGCCGCCCAGCCGGGTGCTAAACCACAGCGATTAGCTTGTGGCTGCGCTCGCGGCGTGGTGTGGCCGGGCTTACTGCTGGGTTGGGTCACCTGGGCGGCGCTCGAACACCAGCCAGACGTCGCGGCCTGGGCGCAGGCGCGGCTCCTCGCGCAGCAGCTGCCACTGGCGCAGGTTGATCTGTGGGTGCAGGGTCACAAAGGCTTCGGAACTGACCACCAAGCGCGGGCAGTGAGCATCGGCCGCACCGCCGCTGATGCGCTGCACGCGCAGGCCACCGTGGTACTGCAAGGCGGCGATTTGTTCGTGCGCCAGCCCGTGCACCAGCACGCACTGCTGCGCCGGTGTCAGGGCGGCCACGCGCTGGCTGATGGGCGCCAGCCCCATGCCGTGGTTGAGCACTGGCAACCAGAGCGTGAGCAGCAACGACCAGCACAGCGTGATCCCGCTGGCCGACAACACCAGGCTTTTCCAGAGCGCGGGTTGGTGGCGGCCGGTGCGCCAGGCGATCACACCCAGCCACGCCAAGGTGAGGATGGCCGCTGGTGCAAACAGACGGGCTTCGAATTGCGGCACAAAATTAGGCAGCAGCTTGGCCACGTTTTCGGCCGGTTCGGCGGGCACGCCCGTCATCATGGCCACCCAGATGATCCAGATGATGATCGCCGAGGCGCTAAAGAGCAGCATCGCCAGCCAGTCGATCAAAGCGGCGGCGCTGCGCGACAGGGTGGGCAAGGCAAAGGCCGCCAGCAGCGCCAAGGCCGGCAGCGCCAGCAGCAAGATGCGGTCGCTGCCGCGGTGGACAAAGGTTGCCAGCAGCAGCCCAAGCAGCCACAACAGAGGCAGCAGCAAGTGTGGGCTGCGCCATTGCCGGCGCCACTTCCACAGCGTCCAAGCGGCCAGCAGGGCGCAGGGCCAAGTGAACCAGAGCAACAGCCGGGCCAAGCTCTCCCACGAAGCCCCAAGCTGCCAGTGCGGCAGGATGCCGGGCCAGTCCAGCCAGCCAGCGGGCCAGCCGATCGCGTACACCAGAGCGGCGGGCACCAGCGCCAAGCCGGCCATAGAGCCGCGCAGCGCTTGCGAGGGTATGGCTGGGTTGAAAGTGCCGCACCACCGCGCGCACTCGCCGCCGAGCAGCAGCAACAGGGCGATGCCCGGCGCGCCGCTCAAAGCCAAGCCAGCCATGGCCAGCCCCCAGAGCGCTAGGGTGGTGCTTAAGCGCAGTTCCGAATGAAAGCTGCGCGCGTAGGCCCACAGACCCAGCGCCACAAAGGCCAGTCGCGCCGCATCCACGCTGGATTGGTGCGCCAGCAGGGCCAAGCCGAGGCAGGCCATCAAAGCCAACAAGGCGGCGTCGGCCAAGGCGCGGGCGTAGTGGGTGGGGTGCGCTTGGCCGCCAAAGGCAAAAACCACCGGCTGGGCACCGGGCTGGCGCGCAAAGTGGTAGGCGGCGTACCAAGTCGAGATCAGGGTCAGGGCCAGCAAGGCCATGAAGGGCAGCTGGGCCGCTTGGTGGGCGGGCAGCCACGGCAAGGCGTAGATGGCCAACGCGCCGAGCCAGTAGGGCAGCCAGCCGATGCCCAGCGCCGTTTCGCCCAGCAGCTGCGGGTGCAGCCATTGGCCGGGGTGGGCGGCGAGCTCGCGCATCACACCCAACGAGGCCAGGTCGGCGTTGCGCCACGGGTCGCGGCCGATGAAGCCAGGCAAAACGTAGAGCAGCCCCAGCGTCCACAACACCCAGCGCGGCAAGCGCCGGGCGGCGTGCTGGCTCACGAGGGCGGGGCTGGGGTGGTTCACGGGTGGCTAAAACTGGCTTAGGTGGCGGTTGCCGAAGCCAAGAAAAAAGCAGCCTTGCGGCTGCTCATCGGTGGCACGCAGGCGGCCGACCAGTTTACTTGGCCGTGCGGGCGAAGCGGTTGCGGAATTTTTCCACGCGACCGCCCATGTTGTCCACGCTCTTTTGCGTGCCGGTGTAAAAAGGGTGCGATTCGCTCGAGGTGTCGAGCTTGTAGAGCGGTAGCTCGCGCCCGTCGTCGAGCTTGATGGTCTCGCGGGCGTTGACGCAGGAGCGGATCACGAACTGCTGGTTGTTCGACAAATCGACGAAGCAGACTTCGCGGTAGTTGGGGTGGATGCCGGATTTCATGGCTTTACCTATCAAATGGGGCGCAAAGGACAACGCAGCAGCCACTACCGGCCCATCCGGCAGCACTTTCCGCAAAACTCGAATTATAACCGCTGGCTGTGGTGTTGGGCACAAACATGGTGTTGAGCACAGACCTGATCAACCGCCCGAACCTCAGCCGCCGCGGCGCATGAGGTCGAAGAACTCGTGGTTGTTCTTGGTCTGCTTCATGTTTTTGAGCACCATTTCCATGGACTCGATCTCGTCCATGTTGTACATGAACTGGCGCAGGATGCGGGTTTTTTGCAAAATTTCGGGTGCCAGCAGCAGCTCTTCGCGCCGCGTGCCGCTGCGGTTGAGCTGCACGGCGGGAAAGACGCGTTTCTCGTACAGGCGCCGGTCCAGGTGCAGCTCGGAGTTGCCGGTGCCCTTGAATTCCTCGAAGATCACCTCGTCCATGCGGCTGCCGGTGTCGATCAGGGCGGTGGCGATGATGGTCAGCGAGCCGCCTTCTTCGACGTTGCGCGCGGCACCAAAAAAACGCTTCGGGCGCTGCAAGGCGTTGGCATCGACGCCGCCCGAGAGCACCTTGCCCGAGCTCGGCAGCACGTTGTTGTAGGCGCGCGCCAAGCGGGTGATCGAGTCGAGCAAAATCACCACGTCTTTTTTGAGCTCGACCAAGCGCTTGGCGCGCTCGATCACCATTTCGGCCACGTGCACGTGGCGCGTGGCCGGCTCGTCGAAGGTGGACGAGATCACTTCGCCCTTGACGGTGCGCTGCATCTCGGTGACTTCTTCGGGGCGCTCATCGACCAGCAGCACCATCAGCGTGACTTCGGGGTAGTTGGCCGCCAAGGCGTGGGCGATGGTCTGCATCATCACCGTTTTGCCGCTCTTGGGCGGGGCCACGATCAGGCCGCGCTGGCCCTTGCCGATGGGCGCGATCAGGTCGATCACGCGGCCGGTGATGTTTTCTTCGGTCTTGATCTCGCGCTCGAGCCGCATCTGCTGCTGCGGAAACAGCGGCGTGAGGTTCTCGAACATCACCTTGTGCTTGTTGTGCTCGGGCGACAGGCCGTTGATTTTGTCGAGCTTGTTGAGGGCGAAGTAGCGCTCGCCGTCTTTGGGCGTGCGCACCTCGCCTTCGATCATGTCGCCGGTGTGCAGGTTGAAGCGCCGGATCTGGCTGGGCGAGATGTAGATGTCGTCGGTGGAGGCGGTGAAGCTGGTGTCCATGTTGCGCAGGAAACCAAAGCCGTCGGGCAGCACCTCGAGCACGCCGTCGGCAAACACCTGCTCGCCGGTTTTGGCGCGCTTTTTGATGATCGCAAACATCAGCTCCTGTTTGCGCATGCGGCCGGTGTTTTCGATTTCCAGCGCATCGGCCTGCTTGAGCACTTCCGAGACGTGCAAGGCCTTGAGTTCGTTGAGATGCATGGGGTGCGCTCCTGCGAGGAGTCGGGGAAAAAAAGGGGGATACGGGAGAATCAGGGACTGTTCTGCAAGACAGGGCCAGCCGGGAAGCGGCAGCCTAGGGCAGTTTAGGGGGCGGGCAGTTCGGAGCGGGCCTGTAGGGGCGCCATGCTCGGGAAGCCAGCCGGATTATGACAGGAAAATCCCCTTGGCGCGGGTGCCCAATACACACAAGGGGGCACAAGGAGATACGATAGGGCACAAGGGGGAATGCTGGCTGGGCAGCTATGCCTTTTGCAACCAGTGGGCGAACAAAAACAAGCAACTCGCCAGCCGCCAACGGAACCCAACCCGCACGCTGCGCGCGCAGCGCCCGAACTGTGTGGGGGGCGGTGCGAGCGCCCAATCAGGCCAAGTTGGAGTCGATGAAGGCGCTGAGTTGCGCTTTGTTGAGGGCACCCACCTTGGTGGCTGCGACCTTGCCGTCTTTGAAGACCATCAGCGTGGGGATGCCGCGAATGCCGAACTGCGCCGGCACTTGGCGGCTCTCATCGACGTTCATTTTGGTGATCTGCAGCTTGCCGTTGTAGTGGGTGGCCAGCTCGTCTAGGATGGGGGCGACGGTGCGGCAGGGGCCACACCACTCGGCCCAAAAATCGACCAATACCGGCAGGGAGGACTTGATCACGTCGGCGTCGAAGCTGGCGTCGGTGACTTGCTTGATCAGGGGGTTGGCCATGTGGGTTTGCCTCGTCGTTGCATCGCTGCAGTTAATTGTGCGTCTGGATCGGGAAAAGAAGGAAATTGGGGGGTGACGAGCCTCGACCCCGGCACTGGATTCACAGTTAGGGCTGCTTGGTTCCCCACCTGACCCGGTTGGCCGCTTCACCATGCGGGAAGGCCCGTCGGGTCTGATTGTAAGCCAGAGAATAGAATGGGCGCATGTCGTACCTCGTTTTGGCCCGCAAGTACCGGCCGCAGAACTTTGCCCAGATGGTGGGCCAAGAGCACGTGGTGCAAGCACTGGGCAACGCCTTGCGCAGCCAGCGCCTGCACCACGCCTACCTGTTTACTGGCACGCGCGGGGTAGGCAAGACCACGGTGTCGCGCATCCTGGCCAAATCGCTCAACTGCACCGGGCCCGATGGCGCCGGGGGTATCACGGCCGAACCCTGTGGCCAGTGCCCGGCCTGCCGCGAGATCGACGCCGGGCGCTTCGTCGATTACACCGAGCTCGACGCCGCCTCCAATCGCGGTGTCGATGAGGTGCAGGCGCTGCTGGAGCAGGCGGTCTATAAGCCGGTGCAGGGGCGCTTCAAGGTGTTCATGATCGACGAAGTGCACATGCTCACCGGGCACGCCTTCAACGCCATGCTCAAAACGCTGGAAGAGCCGCCGGCCTACCTCAAGTTCGTGCTCGCCACCACCGACCCGCAAAAGGTGCCGGTGACGGTGCTCAGCCGTTGTCTGCAGTTCAACCTGCGCCCCATGCCCCCGCAAACGGTGCAGCAGCACCTCGAGCAGGTGCTGCAGGCCGAGCAGGTGCCGTTTGAGGCCGGTGCGCTGCGCTTGCTGGCACGCGGCGCGCGCGGCTCGATGCGCGATGCCCTGAGCCTGACCGACCAAGCCATCGCCTTTGGCGCTGGGCAGCTGCAAGAGGCGGCGGTGCGCCAGATGCTGGGCGCGGTGGAGCGCGGCCATGCGCTGCGCTTGGTTGAAGCCTTGGCAGCCGGAGACGGCGCCAGCGTGGTGCAGACGGTGCAGGCCTTGCGTCTGCAAGGCTACGCCGCCGCGTCGGCGCTCGAAGAGATGGTGGGCCTGCTGCAGCGCATGGCGGTGCTGCAGGCGGTGCCGGCGCAGTTGCAGCCCCACGACCCCGAAGACGCCGACTGCGCCCGCCTGGCGGCTTTGCTGCCCCCCGACCAGACGCAACTGCTCTATAGCCTGTGCCTGCACGGGCGCGCCGAACTCGGGCTGGCCCCGGACGAATACGCGGCGCTGAACATGGTGCTGCTGCGGCTGCTGGCCTTCAGGCCCGAAGGGGTGGAAAAAAAAAGCCTGAAAAGCGCTGAGCCGTTTGATGCGGCGGGGCAGGGGCGGGCGGCTGCGACACCTTTGCCTGCATCTGCCCCCAGCACAACTGTTATCCCAACTGCCAGCCCCGCTCTCAGCCTTGTTGCCGACCCTGCAGTTGCGGAGCCTGAAACGTTGCAGCCTGCCGCGCAACCCCTGCCGGTGCCCAGCCCAGCCTCTCCCGAGCCGACGGGCGCTTCTGTCTCCCCAACCCCCGCCGACACAGCCCCTTTGCCCGATTTCTGGCAGAGTGTGGTCAGCGACTTGGTGCAGCGTGAAGCGGTGACGGCGCTTACGCGCGAGCTGGCCTTGCAGGCCGAGTTGGTGCGGCGCGAACCCGGCTGCTGGACGCTGCGCGTGGCGCAGGCGGCGCTGGCCAATGGCAGCGCGCGCGAGCGGCTGCAGTCGGCGCTGGCGCAGGCTGGGCATGCGGTGAGGCTGGAGCTGGAAATCGCCCCCGCGCACGACACCCCCGCCCAGCGTGCGGCTGCGGCTGCGCAGGCGCGTTTGCAAGCCGCGCACGACAGCTTGCTGCAAGACCCCTTCGTGCAGTCCATGCTGCGCGACTTTGGCGGCAAAATCGTGCCCGGCAGCTTGCAAGCGCTCTGAGCCACGAGCGGTTTGCGACAATCCCCTCAAAACCCTTCCAAATCCCCCCTCCAAACAAAGGAAACCCATGTTCAACAAAGGACAACTGGCCGGCCTGATGAAGCAGGCGCAAGCCATGCAGGAAAACATGAAAAAGGCCCAAGACGAGCTGGCCACGCTCGAGGTCACGGGCGAATCCGGGGCTGGTCTGGTCAAGGTGGTGATGAACGGCAAGCACGCCGTCAAGCGCGTCAGCATCGACCCCAGCCTGCTGGCCGAGGACAAAGACATGCTCGAAGACTTGGTCGCTGCTGCCTTCAACGCCGCTGTGCGCCGGGTTGAGGAAAATTCACAGGAAAAACTGGGCAAACTCAGCGCCGGCATGCCCAGCTTGCCCGGCGGCATCAAGCTGCCTTTCTGAGTCGGCCAAGCGCGATCGGCACACCCATGGCCAAAGCGCTCGAGTCGCTGTTGCGCGCGCTGCAAGGCCTGCCCGGGGTGGGGGCCAAGACAGCCTCGCGCATGGCTTTTCACCTGCTGCAACACGACCGCGATGGCGCGCTGGAGCTGGCGCGGGCGCTCACGCGCGGGGTGGCCGAGCTGCGCCATTGCACGCGCTGTTACACCTTCACCGACGCCGACCTGTGCCCCACCTGCACCGACCCAGCGCGCGACGACACCCTGCTGTGCGTGGTCGAAACCCCCGCCGACCAGGCGGCGCTGGAGCGCACCGGCGTGTACAAAGGGCGCTACTTTGTGCTCATGGGCAAACTCGGCCCGCTGGCGGCGCTGGGGCCGCAAGAAAACGGTGTGTTGCGCCTGCTCGAGCGCCTGCAAGGCGCCCAAGGGGATGCGGTGCGCGAACTGGTGCTGGCCACCAGTTTCACCGCCGAAGGCGAAGCCACCGCGCACCTGATCTCCCAAGCGCTCAAGGGGCGCGACATCAAAGTGACCCGGCTGGCGCGCGGCGTGCCGCTGGGCAGCGAGCTCGAGTACGTGGACTTGGGCACCATTGCCCACGCGCTGGCCGATCGGCGCTAACGCCATGCAATGGCGTTCAATGGCGCTGAACTCTAGGCTAGCACCGTTGTCGCCCAACTTCAGCGCCTGTCGGCCGTGCCCTTGCCCAGCGCAGTTTTAAGCCGACTTTTTCAACCAAGTCAGCACTGGCCAGGTGAGCACCCAGAGCGCCACACCGACCCCCACCGCCGTACCGATGGTGAACAGCCAGTCGGCGAATTGATTGACCCTAGATCCGGCAGTTACCCGCTCGCCGCCAACGCGGGCGGTGGTCGCGGTGGCAGGATGACGGGCGCGATGCGGTCGCTGATGTAGCGCAGCAGGCAGCCCCAGCGGTCCAGGTCCTTGAACTGCTCCGCAGCAGCCTTGACGTGTTGCAAGGCCTTGCCGATGTTGGCGATCAGCCGCTTGAGCATCTCGGTCTTGCCGTGCAGCGGCGTCAGGTACAGCGTCGTCTGGTTGGCATGGCTGGCGGCCTTGCCCACCGCGGCGAGCAGCAGCGGGCGGCTGGTGATGGCCTCCAGGCGCCCGCTGGGGTGCGCTGCCCTGCAGTACCAACTCCACCAGTTGTAGACCAGCGCACAGGCCCGGGCCACGGTCTGGCAGCGGTTGATGTCCTGGGTGGTGAAGCCCCCCAACCCCCATTGGTTCTTCAGCTCGTCGAAGGCGTTCTCGGCATCGGCGCGGTCGCGGTAGAGCTGCGCGATCGACTCCAGCGGGTACTCCAGATCGGTGACGAACACCGCGTACTCCCACAGCCGCTCGCCCTCATGCACGCTCGGGCCCGCCAGGTCCAGCCGCAGCTGCCTGTCATCCACGCGCCGCTCACGCGCGATGCCGCCGCGGACGTGCTGGCGCACGATGACGACGCGGCGCGTCTTGCTCCAGCCGTGCAGCCGCAGCTGGGCCTCGACCATCTGGCAGCCCTGGCTGTCGGCGCGACTCCAGTCGGTGCGCGCGAACTGCTGCGCGACCAGGCGCTGCACGTTCCTGGTCTGCCCCAGCCGCAGCAGGTAGGGCTGCGCGCGCTCTTCCAGCGTCAGCAGGATGCCCTCGTTGCCGTAACCGGAGTCGCCCCGCACCGGCGCCGGGCGGCGCTCGCCCAACTCGTCGAGCAGCCGGCCCAGCGCCGTCTTGGCATGCCCGCTGGTGTGCTGCTTGCCCGAACTCACCTGCACGTCCAGCACCAGGAGCAGGTTGCTCACCAGGAAGGTGTGCAGCACGTGGCTGGGCCGCATCGGCTTGGTCGGGTTGTAGCCGATCTCGGCGCCCTCCTGGCGCCCGTACAGCGGCTTGATGCTGGCGTCGATGTCCAGCACCCAGGGGCGATCGAGCGTCTCGCGCACCGAATGCATCAGGCTCGGGCGCAGCCACGCCGTGCTGGCTGCTTCGTCGATGCGCTCGAGCGCCCGGCGCAGCGCATCCTCGCTGACGACCTTGTTCATCCCCAGCGCCTGTGCGGCCACCGCATCGCCGCGCAGCGCGGTGATGTGCGCGTAGCGCCGGTGCCCAGCCAGCAGCCCCAGCAGCAGCGTGCCCAGGACGTCACGCTTGTCTGGCGCGTTGCCACTGCGGTAGGCCAGCGGGCAGCCCTCAACCCAGCGCTCGAACACGCCGGTGGCAGCCAGGAACTCCGCGAAGAACACCAGCTGCCCGTGCGGCGTGGCCGCCGCGCCCTCGTCCCAGCGCACGTGCATGCGCCCGCCCAGCGTGTCCACGACTTGCGGCTCGCCAGGCTCCTGGCCACCCCCTCGGCGCGCCGCCAGCGCCTTGCGTCTTGCATCACCCATCGGGTGAGTGTGCCAATTCTCTGCAAACCCGCGCCAGTGCTGGCTCAGCGACCAATCATGGGGTCGCAACTGCCGGATCTAGGTTGACATCGGCAAAGCTCGAGCCGACCACGCCGGGGAACAAAACGAAGGCCAGCACCATGGCGATGGCGCCGATGGCGCCGATGGCGGCGCTGGTGGGCAAGGTTTTGCGCCACTGGCCCTTGGGGGCGCGCACCAGCGCCAGCACCAGTGTGGCGCTCCAAACCACAGCCAACAAGACAAGCAGCCACAGCATGGGGAGCAGGATTTCGTAAGCGATGTTCAGGCCAAGCCAGAGGTTGTACAGCATGGTAGTGTTCTTTCTTTTGGGTTGATGGGGCTTAGACGCGGCCGTCGAGCACCGCGATGTAGGCGGGTTTGAGCAGGTGCACCTTCATCACCCAGGCAAGGAAGCTGTCTTGCAGCGGATCGATCAGGGGCAGCGTGGGCGCCAAGTTGCCGTCGTGGTCGAACTCGACCAACAGCGCCGAACCCACGCGGGTGATCAGCGGGCAGGAGGTGTAGCCGTTGAACTTCTGATCGGGGGCTTGGTTCTGGATGGCCCGAATCAGGTGGCCGGCCACGATCGGCGCCCCACCCTTGACGGTGGCGGCGGTTTTGCCGCGCGGCGTGCCGTTGATGTCACCGATGCCGAATACGTTGGGGAAGCGCCGGTGTTGCAAGGTCTCCCGGTTCACCTCCAGCCAGCCGCCGCCGGCAAAGGGGCCTTCTTTCCACGCCAAGTCGCTGTTGCGCACCGCGTCCGGGGCGCTCATGGGCGGCACCACGTGGATGAAGTCGTAATCGATCGTGTTGACTTGGCCGGTGGGCTGGCCGGCATTGAAGGTGGTAAAGGTAGCGCGCCGGGCACCGATGTCGATGCCGGTCAGGCGCTGTTGCAGGTGGTGCGCAATGCCGAGGCGCTCAAAACGGCGACCGATGTCTTGGTGATAGATATCGACACCAAAAAGCGCCGCACCACCGTTGTGGTAGCTGATCTCGGCGCGCTCGCGCGTCCCCACTTCGCGCATTCGGTCATCGAGCAAAAAAGTAACTTTGATGGGTGCACCGGCGCACTTCATGGGGGTATGGGCAGCGGTCATGACGGCGCGCCCACCTGTACGGCGAAACGCGTCCATCAGCTTCCAAGTGCTTGCGGCGGACTGCGGGCTGGCATAGACCGAAGTCAGGCCGTTTTGCCCCAGCGCCGCTTCGTCCATGCCGGCGATGGCCTTGTAGTTGAGCTGCAAGCCCGTGGCCACGACCAGAAAATCGTAGCGGATGCGCTGCCCGCCGCGGGTGACAACGGTGTTGGCCGTGGGGTCGAACTCGGCTACGTAGTCCTTCACCCATTCGATGCCGCGCGGGTGGTAGCGGCTGTTGTTATGCATGACCGCGCGCTCCATGGGCCAGATGCCCCCGGCCACCAAAGTCCAGCCGGGCTGGTAGAGGTGTTGCTCGCGGCCGTCGATGATGGTGATGCGCGCGCCCTCGAGCCCGCGCGCGAGCCGGTTGGCAATGGCGATGCCGCCGGCACCGCTGCCGGCAATCACGATGTGGGCCTGGGTGCGTACCCGGGCTTGGGCGCTGGCGCTCGCACCTGCCAAGGCAGCAGCCAGCGGGGCGGCGGCGAACCCGGCCAAGAGGCGGCGCCGGCCGATTTGGGATGATTCCATGAACATTGTCTCCGGTTGAGGCTGACGAACCACATACCCTGCTGTGTATAGTTATGCGGAGCAGTGTAATGGCTCAGACCGGAAACAAGTTGCCTAGGTTCTCGCTTTTTTGTCGGTGTATACCCTAGGCCCTAGGGGTAATTTTGCGACACCCATCAGCCGTAGCGCCCGGTGATGTAGTCTTCGGTGCGCTTTTGCTTCGGATTGGTAAAGATCATGTCGGTCGGGCCGAACTCGACCAGTTCGCCCATGTGCATGAAGGCGGTGTAATCCGACACCCGCGCCGCCTGGTGCATGTTGTGGGTCACGATCAGGATCGTGACTTTGTTTTTGAGTTGGCCGATCAGGTTTTCGATCGAGTCGGTGGCGATCGGGTCCAGCGCTGACGTGGGTTCGTCGAAGAGCAGGATTTCGGGGTCGGTGGCGAGGGCGCGCGCAATGCACAGGCGCTGCTGTTGCCCGCCCGAGAGGTTGAAGGCCAAGGCGTGCAGCCGGTCTTTTACCTCGTCCCAGAGCGCCGCGCCGCGCAGCGCTTCTTCGACCTTGTCGTCGATCAGCGCGCGCTGGCGCACCCCGCGCACGCGCAGGCCGTAGGCCACGTTTTCGTAGATGGATTTGGGGAACGGATTCGGTTTTTGAAACACCATCGAGATGCGCATGCGCACCTCGATCGGGTCGATTTCGGGGCTGAGGATGTTGATGCTGTCGGGGTTGATGACGATCTGGCCCTCGTAGCGGTTGCCCGGGTACAGGTCGTGCATGCGGTTGAAGCAGCGCAAAAAAGTGCTTTTGCCGCAGCCCGAAGGGCCGATGAGCGCGGTCACGCCGTTCATGGCCAGCGTCAGGTTGATCGACTTGAGCGCCTGGGCTCCGTTGCCGTAATAAAAACTGAGGTTTTGGGCCACGGCTTTGGCTTCGGTCGGTGCAGTGGGTTTCAAGGCTAAGGGCTTTCGTGGTGGGGCAGGGCAGCGGCCTAACGGGCTAGGCGCTTAAGTAAAGGACTGGGGCTTGGCGCGCCAAACGCGGCTCACCAGCGGATGCGCTTGCGGTAGCGGTAGCGCAGCCAGATGGCGAGCGCGTTCATGGCCAGCGTGATCAGCATCAGCACCACGCCGGCAGCGGCGGCGAGCTCGTGAAACGCCGGCTGTGGCCGCGAGACCCAGTTGAACATCTGGATCGGCATCACGGTGAAGGGGTCCATGATCCAAGCGAATGAGATGAAGGGGAACACCTCGGTGACCGGTGCCGGCGGCAAGAAGGCGATGAAGGTGAGCGCGCCGATGGTGATCAGGGGCGCGGTTTCGCCCACTGCCGTGGCGGTACCGATGATCACGCCGGTGAGGATGCCGCCTTTGGAGTAGGGCAGCAGGTGGTGGAGCGTGGCCTGCCCCTTGGTGGCACCGAGCGCGTAGGCGGCTTCGTGGATGGATTGCGGGATCGAGCGGATGGCTTCGCGCGTGTTCATGATCACCACCGGCAGGATCA
Source organism: Serpentinimonas sp. SSL01 (assembly GCF_056323735.1). NCBI lineage: Bacteria > Pseudomonadati > Pseudomonadota > Betaproteobacteria > Burkholderiales > Comamonadaceae > Serpentinimonas > Serpentinimonas sp. SSL01. The sequence goes on along the minus strand of NZ_CM150487.1, from coordinate 1,194,205 downwards.
TCAGCGCCAGCGTCAGACCCGCTGTGAGGATGCTTTGGCCCAAGCCCCACATGTGCACGAACAGCCCCAGCGCCAGCAGGCCGTAGATGATGGGCGGCACCCCGGCCAGATTGGTGATGTTGATCTCGATCAGGTCCATGAGCCAGTTGCGTTTGGCATAGACCTCGAGGTAGATGCCGGCCGCGACACCGATGGGCACCGCCGACAGCACCGTGACCGAGATCACCAGAATGCTGCCGACCCAAGCCGACAAGATGCCAGAGCGGTCGGGGTGGCGCGACGGAAACGAGGTGAAAAAGTCGAGCGTGATGCGGTGGTAGCCGTCGGCGACCATCGAGACGATCAGCGCCAGCAGCACCAGCACGCAAAACAGCATGGCCAACAGCGCCGACAGGGCGAAGATGTGGTCCCAGCGCTTGTGCGCGGCGATCATGCTGCGCACGGCTTGGAGTTCTTGGGGGGCGATGCTCATGGCAGATCAATAGACCTCGCGGTAACGGCGGCGCAGGTAGTGCCCCAGAATGTTGAGCACCAGCGTCATCAGCAACAGCACCAGACCGACGGCGAAAATGCTTTGGTATTCGATCGTGCCGTGCGCCACGTCGCCAAGCGACACTTGGGCGATGTAGGCGGTCAGGGTGGCGGCGGGTTGGGTCGGGTCCAGCGTGAAATTGGCTTGCTGGCCGGCGGCGATGGCGACGATCATGGTCTGCCCCAGCGCCACCGACATGGCCAAAATATAGGCCGCCACAATGCCCGACAGCGCCGCCGGGAACACCACATACCATGCAGTTTGCAGGCGCGTGGCGCCCATGGCGTAGGAGCCCTCGCGGATGTCCATGGGCACGGCGCGCATGGCGTCTTCGCTCATGGAGCTGACAAAGGGCACGATGCTGACGCCGATGACCAAACCGGCCGAGAGCATATTGAAGCCCGACAAACCGGGGATGATCAGCGCCAACACCGGCGTGACCAGCAGCAGCGCAAAGTAGCCATAGACCACCGAGGGCACGCCGCTGAGCATTTCGAGCGCCGGTTTGCAGACCTCACGCACCTTGTGCGGGGCAAATTCGCCCAAATAAAGCGCGGCCAAGGTGCCCAGCGGCACAGCGACCAGCAAACCGATGGAGGTGACGACCAAAGTGGCGGTGACCAGCGGCAGGATGCCGTAGCGTGGCTCGGCAAAGAGCGGCGTCCACTGGGTGTCGGTAAGAAAGTCCCAGATCGAGACGTGGCGGAAAAAGCCCATCGACTCGACCACCAGAATGGTGACCACCGCCACCGTGATGGCAATGGCCGACAGGGCCGATAGAAACAATATAAATTGGACCACGCGCTCCTTGACGTGGCGCGAATGCTGCGGATGGAAGCGGGAGCGCGTGGTACTCATCAAGCTAAAAACCTAGGCTTAAACACAGATCGATGCACGATCAGCGCGGTTCGCGCTGCATCACTTCTTGAATGCGCACACCAATGGTGGGGGTGCCGGCAGCAAAGCGGGTACCGAAGCGGTTGTCGCGCAGGTGGCCGGCGGCGATGGTGTAGGCCTCGGCGGGCAGCGGCACGAAGCCGACTTCACGCGACAGGCGGGCGCCGTTGTTCAGGAAGAACTCGGAGAACTGGCGCACCTCGGGGCGCTGCAGCGCGCGCTCAGACACGTAGAAGAACAACGGGCGCGCCAGCGGCTGGTAGGTGCCGGCGATCACGTTATCCATGGTCGGGGCCACGGCGGCACCACCTGCTGCTGGTACCACGCTCACCGAACGCAGCCGGTCTTGGTTGGCCAGGTAGTACGCCATGCCAAAGTAGCCCAGCGCGCCGCGATCCCGCGCCACGCCCATGACGATCACGTTGTCGTCTTCGCTGGCCATGAAATCGGTGCGGCTCTGGCCGCTGCGGCCCATGATCGCTTCGGTGAAGTAGTCGAAGGTGCCCGATGCGGTGCCAGGGCCAAACAGCGTCAGGGCTTGGTCGGGAAAGCTCGGGTCCACTTGGCGCCAGTTGGTGATGCGACCGGTGGCGGCCGGCTCCCAGATGGTGCGCAGTTGTTGCACGGTGAGCTGGCGCGCCCAAGTGTTGTCGCGGTGCACCGCCACCGTGAGGGCGTCGAAGGCCACCGGCAGCTCGATGAAGCGGATGCCAGCGGCGCGGCAGGCTTCGAGTTCGGCGGCGCGCGCTGGGCGCGAGGCGCCGGTGATGTCGATCTCGCCGCGGCAGAAGCGGGCGAAGCCGCCGCCGGTGCCCGAGGTGCCGACCGTGACCCGCACCGCGCCGCGTTGGGCACGCTGGAACTCTTCGGCGACGGCTTCCGAGATCGGGAACACGGTGCTGGAACCATCCACCCGCACGGTGGTGGGCGTTTGGGCCCAAGCGGTCGAAAAACCCACCACACCCGCCAAGGCGGCAGCAGTGGTGAGCGATAGGAAGGCACGTTTGCTTTGCATGGGGCGAACTCCGTAAGGATGGAACAAAAAACCAAAACTGCTGCGCGCACGCCAAAGCGACCACGCAGCACAGCGTCGATGATGCAGAGCAAGTGTGAAACTTCTGTGACTTTTGCAAGAAGCCAGCTGAGCTACGGCAAGGCTTGGTCTGAACCGCTGCGGTGGGACAATCGCTGCCCATGAACGCCCCAGCTCCTGAAGCCGACCCAGAAACCGCCTCCGGTGCCGATGCGCGCTGCCAGCGCCTGCACACCCTGCGGGAACTGCTGCGCCACCATGCCCACCTGTACCACGTGCTCGACGCGCCCGAAGTACCCGATGCCCAGTACGACGCCTGGTGGCAAGAGCTGCTCGCGCTCGAGGCGCAGCACCCCGAGTGGGTGAGGCCCGACTCGCCCAGCCAGCGCGTGGGGGCGCCGCTGCGCGAGGGTTTTGCGCCGGTGTTGCACCGGGTGCCGATGCTGAGCATCCGCACCGAAACCGACACCCAGCCCAGCGGAGCCGAGGCCTTTGATGCACGCCTGCGCAAAGAGCTCGGCCTAACGGCCAGCGACGCGCCGCTGGAGTACCTGGCCGAGCCCAAGTTCGACGGTTTGGCCATCAACCTGCGCTACGAGGCCGGGCTGTTGGTGCAGGCCGCCACCCGCGGCGACGGCAGCACGGGCGAGGACGTGACGCACAGCGTGCGCACCATTGCTCAGATCCCGTTGCGGCTCGACGAACGCGTGCGCCCGGCACCGGCGCTGCTCGAGGTGCGCGGCGAGGTTTTCATGCGCCGCGCCGACTTCGAGGCGCTCAACGAGCGCCAGCGCCAGCGCATCGCGGCCGGGGCCAAAGGCGAAAAAACCTTTGTCAACCCGCGCAATGCCGCCGCCGGTGCGGTGCGCCAGCTCGACCCGGCGGTGGCGGCCGGGCGGCGCCTGAGCTTTTTTGCCTACGGCTGGGGCGAAGCCCCCCCTTTTGCCAGCCAGTACGAGGGTTTGCTGGCGCTGCGCGACTGGGGCGTGCCGGTGTGCGAGCTGGTGCAGCGCTGCTGTGGGGCGCACGAGCTGGTGCAGTACCACCAGCGCATCGGGGCCCTGCGCGACCAGCTGCCCTTTGACATCGATGGCGTGGTCTATAAAGTGGACCCAATCGAGCTGCAGCAGCAGCTGGGTTTCTTGACGCGCGAGCCGCGCTGGGCGCTGGCGCACAAGTACCCGGCGCAAGAGCAGTGCACGCAGGTGCTGGCGATCGAGGTGCAGGTGGGGCGCACCGGCAAGCTGACACCGGTTGCGCGTCTGGCGCCGGTGTTCGTGGGCGGCGTGACGGTGACCAACGCCACCTTGCACAACGCCGAGGAGGTGCAGCGCAAAGACGTGCGCGTGGGCGACACCGTGATCGTGCGCCGCGCTGGCGATGTGATCCCCGAGGTGGTGGCGGTGTTGATGGATGACGCACCGGATGCGCCGGATGCACCGGTGCGCGGCCCGGCCTGGCAGATGCCGCAGGCCTGCCCGGTGTGCGGTGCCGCCGTGCTGCGCGAGCCCGACTCGCCCGAGCAGCGCTGCGGCGCGGGTCTGGCTTGTGCGGCGCAGCGCCAACAGGCCCTGCTGCACGCCGTGGGCCGGCGCGCCTTGAATATCGAGGGCTTGGGCGACAAGCTGATCGAGCAACTGCTGCAGTCGCAAACGGTGCGCAGCCTGCCCGATCTGTACGGTCTGAGCTTGGGCGATCTGGCCGGGCTCGAGCGCATGGCCGACAAATCGGCGCTCAATCTGGTGCAGGCGATCGAGGCCTCCAAGCGCACCACCTTGGCGCGCTTGCTCTACGCGCTGGGCATGCGCCACGTGGGCGAGCGCACGGCCAAAGACTTGGCGCAGCACTTTGGCAGCTTGCAGCGCTTGCAAGAGGCCAGTGTGGAGCAGCTGCTGCAAGTGCCCGATGTGGGGCCAGTGGTGGCGCAAAGCGTGCATGATTATTTTTGCCAGCCGCAGCACATCAAGTGGCTGGAGCAACTGCGCGCTTTGGGAATGCAGTGGAGCGAGACTGCGCCTGCCACAGAGGCAGGGCCTGAACCGGCGCCAGCCGGTGCGCTGCCGCTGAGCGGCAAAACGCTGGTGCTCACCGGCACGCTGCCCACGCTCTCGCGCGAGGCGGCGCAGGCCCTGATCGAGGCCGCCGGCGGCCGGGTGAGCACCTCGGTGAGCAAAAAAACGCACTACGTGGTGGCGGGTGCCGAAGCCGGCAGCAAATTGGACAAGGCGCTGGCGCTCGGGCTGCCGGTGCTCGACGAAGCGGGGTTGCGCGCGCTGCTGGCGCAGGGGTAGCGAGTTGGCGAGCCAGTGGGCCGGTTCGGGCGGGTTTCTGGCGGTATGCGGGCAGTTTGCGCCGGCTAGTCTTCCGCCTCAAGCGCGGCCAGCAGGTCGTGGTTGAGTTGCGCCTGCGCCCGCACCAGGTGCAGGTGCGGACCGCGAATCAAAAAGGTGTCTTCGACGCGCTCACCCAGCGTGCTCACCTTGGCCAACTGCACATCGATCTGGTGCTGCGCCAGCACGCGCGCGATGGCGTACAGCAGCCCGATGCGGTCGCTGGCCGACACCGTGAGCAGCCAGCGCTGGCCTTTTTCGTCGGGTTGCAGGCCCACGCGCGGCACGATCGGAAAGCTTTTCACGCGGCGAGACAGCCGCCCTTTGCCGGGCGCGGGCAAGGGGCAGCCTTGTTGCAGCGCCAGCGGCAGGTCGTTTTCCACTTGCGCAATCCATTCCCGGTGTTGCTCGGGCATGCTGGCGGGCAAGACTTGAAAGGTGTCGAGCGCGTAGCCGTCGAGGGTGGTGTGGATTTTGGCGTCTTGGATGCTAAAGCCACCGCGGTCGAAATACGCGCACACGCGCACGAACAATTCGGCGTGGTCGGCGGTGTGTACCAGCACCTGCAAACCCTCGCCCACGGGCGATTGGCGCACGCGCACCAAGGGGGCCGGGCCCATCCCCACCTCCTCGCTCTGGCCCACCTCGTTGCGCTCGCTGCCGTGGGCCGTGGCGCGTTCGTGCAGGGCCTTGCTGATCTGGCGCGTGTGCCAGGCGATTTCGTCGGCCGAGTGGCGCATGAAGTAGCCCACGTCGAGCCGCTGCCACAGCCGCTGGTGCGCCTGCTGCGGCAAGGCGTGCAGCGCCAGCCGGGCCAGCGCCTCGCGTTTGCGGGCTTCGATTTCGGCCGCTGGGTCGGGGGCGCCGCCACCGAGCACGCGCAAGGTGGCGTGGTACAGGTCTTCGAGCAGCTTGGCTTTCCAAGCGTTCCAGACCTTGGGGCTGGTGCCACGGATGTCGGCCACGGTGAGCAGGTACAGAGCGCACAGGCGCCGTTCGCTGCCCACGCGGCGGGCAAAGGCGGCGATCACGTCCGGGTCGGACAAATCTTCTTTTTGTGCCACCTGGCTCATGCTCAGGTGTTCGGCCACGAGGAAGCGGATCAGCTCGGCGTCGGCGCGCTCGAGGCCATGCTGGCGCGCAAAGCTGGCGACCTCGCGCGCGCCGACCTCAGAGTGGTCGCCGCCGCGGCCCTTGCCGATGTCGTGAAACAGCGCCGCCACGTAGAGCAGCCAGGGTTTGTCCCAGCCAGCGGCCAAGCGCGCACAAAAAGGGTATTCGTGCGCATGCTCGGGGATGAAGAAGCGGCGCACGTTGCGCAGCACCATCAGAATGTGCTGATCGACGGTATAGACGTGGAACAAATCGTGCTGCATCTGCCCCACGGTGCGGCGAAAAGCCCACAGGTAGCGCCCCAGCACCGAGGTCTGGTTCATGAGCCTGAAGGCGTGCGTGATGCCGCTGGGCTGCTGCAAGATGCGCATGAAGGTGGCGCGGTTGCGCACGTCGCGCCGGAAGGCGGCGTTCATCAGCCCACGCGCGTTGTAGAGCGCGCGCAGGGTGCGCGCCGACAGCCCGGTGATGCCGGGTGCGGTCTGGTGCAGTAAGAAGGTTTCCAGTATCGCTTCGGGCTGCTGCCAGTACAGGTCGTCGTGCACCACTTCGAGCATGCCGCCTTTGTCCAGAAAGCGCTCGTTGATCGGGGTCGGGGGCTGCACCGTGCCGCGCTCGCCGGCGTCGATGCGCTCTTGGATGTTGAGCAGCAGCACCTCGTTGAGCTGCGTCACGGCTTTGGCCGCCCAGTAGTAGCGCCGCATCAGGGCCTCGCTGGCGCGGCGTGCGCGCCGGGCGTGCAGGGCCTTGGGGCTGGGGGCGTCGTCGGCCTCGAGTTCGGCGCGGTAGCCAAAGCTGTGCGCCAGCGCCGATTGCAAGTCGAACACCAGCCGGTCTTCGCAGCGTCCGGCCAGCACGTGCAGGCGGGCCCGGATCAGGCTCAGCAGCGCCTCGTTGGCCTTGAGCTGGCGGCCCTCGAGCGCCGTGGCCAGACCGCGCTGCACCAGTTGGTCCCACGAATGGCCCAAGCCCGCCGCCTTGGCCAGCCACAGGATGGTGTGCAGGTCGCGCAGGCCGCCGGGGGACTCTTTGCAGTTGGGCTCGAGCGCGTAGGGGGTGTTTTCGTATTTTTGATGGCGCTGGCGTTGCTCCAGCAGCTTGGCCTGCATGAAGGCGCGCGCATCGAGGGCGTCGATCAAGGCGCAGACCAGCAGCTCAAAGGGCTTGCGCGCCCCGGCCAGCCAGCGGCTCTCGAGCAAGGCGGTCTGCACCGTGACGTCGGCCGCCGCTTCGTGCAGGCACTGCGCTTGCGTGCGCACGCTCGAGCCGATGCTCAAGCCCACATCCCAGCAGGCGCCGATGAAGGCTTCCAGCGCCGCCTTGACGGCCGGTTGGGCCTCGAGCTCGAGCGCCTCGGGCAGCAGCAGCAGCACGTCGATGTCGGAATGCGGAAACAGCTCGCCCCGTCCGTAGCCGCCCACGGCCACCAGCGTGCAGCCCGGCGGCAGCGCCGCTTGGCGCCAGAGCTGGCGCAAGGTGTCGTCGGCCAGCCGCGCCAGCCGCCGCAGGGGCGCGTGGATGCCGCGCGCCGGCCCTTGCCAACCGCCGATCTGCGCCCACAGCGCCGCCCGACCCTCGTGGTAGCGCTGGCGCAGCGCGACCGTGGCGACCGTGGCGATCGGGGTGCTAACGGGTGGCATGGCAGGGGTGTGGATCAAGGGGGTTGCCGAGTGTGTGTCCCGCGCCAGCAGGGGTGAAGGGCTCTCGGCCTCTCAGGCCGGCCGGCTCGTTGGGGCGCTGGCCGGGGGCGGGGGCGGGGGTGAGCCGGCCGAGAGGGTGAGAATCTCGAAGCCGGTCTCGGTGCACAGCACCGTGTGCTCCCATTGCGCCGAGAGCGAGCGGTCTTTGGTGACGATGGTCCAGCCGTCGCCCATTTCGCGGATCTCGCGCCGGCCCTGATTGATCATGGGCTCGATGGTGAAGGTCATGCCGGCTTGCAGCGCCAGCCCGGTGCCGGGCTTGCCGTAGTGCAGCACCTGCGGCTCTTCGTGAAACTGCTGCCCGATGCCGTGGCCGCAAAACTCGCGCACCACCGAGTAGCCGGCGGCTTCGGCGTGGTGCTGGATCGCGTAGCCGATGTCGCCCAGCCGCGCCCCCGGGCGCACGCGCTCGATGCCTTTCCACATCGCCTCGTAGGTGATGGCGCACAGGCGCAGCGCCGCCGGGGCTGCGCCGCCCACCGCATACATGCGGCTGGTGTCGCCGTGCCAGCCGTCTTTGATCACGGTGACGTCGATGTTGACGATGTCGCCGCGCTTGAGCGGCTTGTCGTTGGGGATACCGTGGCAGATCACCTGGTTGACCGAGGTGCAGATGCTTTTTGGGTAGGGCGCATAGCCGCCGGGTGCGTAGTTGAGCGGCGCCGGGATGGCCTGCTGCACGCCGACGATGTAGTCGTGCGCCAGCCGGTCGAGCTCGTTGGTGCTGATGCCGGGCTGCACCAGCGGGCCGAGGTAGTCGAGCACTTCGGCGGCGAGCCGGCCAGCGCGGCGCATGCCTTCGATGCCAGCGGCATCCTTTAGGGTTACAGTCATGGGGGTGTATTTTTGCAGATATTGGCCTGCCCGACAGGGGTCGAACCTGTGACCTACGGCTTAGAAGGCCGTTGCTCTATCCAGCTGAGCTACGGGCAGCAAATGCCGCGATGCCTGCAAAACCCCGGCAGCCAGCGGGCGCTAGGGCTTGGGATGAAACGTGGCCGATTTTAACAGCCTGACACGCCCAAGGTCGATACGCAAAGGACTGGCAGACACAGGCTTGATGCCGCACTCACTTGGGTATGGCGTAGTCCGCTTGGGTCAGGTGGTCGATGCCGCAGCTTAGGGTTTCGATCCAGTCGATGAACTCTTGCACGGCCGGACCAGCCAGCGGCGCGCCGTGCTGCGGCACGATCATGCGGATGGGCAGCAGTTGGCGTGCCATATTGGCCCACAGCTTTAATACTTTTTGCGAGACCATGTAGCGGCGGTGAAAGCCCTCCATGCGGTGGAGGTTTGGCGCCAACGAGGTGATGGTTTTGGCGGCTTCGGCCGAGGTGCCCAACGACACACCCAGATCGCCCGAGAACAGGATGCGGCTGACGGGGTCCCAGAACTGGAAGTTGCCCTCGGCGTGCATGAAATGCGCCGGCAGCGCCACGATCTCGCTGCGGCCCAGCGGAATGCGCATGCCCGGATCGGGGATGCCGACGATGCGCCCGGCGGTTTTGCCCGGCTTGCAGAAATGCGGCGCGAACCGCTCCCACAGACGCGAAATGTACAGCGTGGCTTGGGTGCTGGTCATCCAGCGGTCCAGCGACGCGATGATGTCTGGGTCGGCGTGCGAGGCCAAGATTTCGGTCAGTTTGCTGGGCGGGAAAAAACGGTTGATGCTAAGCAGCAGCTCGTTGTAGGCCACGTTGCCGCCGGGGTCGATGATGGCGCCTTGCTGCTCGTCGACGATTAGAAACTGGTTGGCCTGCACCGCTTCGCCGCCTTCGTCGCTCAGGTGCGCAAACATTAGGCAGACGTGATTGTTGTGGTTGTAGAGTTCAATGGCCATGATCTAAGGGTTTTTTGGGGCTGTCGGTAGCCGTGACCGAAAAGGGATGGCGTGCAAAGCCATTGCCTTTTAAGCCCGCAGTGGCGGCATAGCGCTGCAAGAATTCTTTGAACGCGGGGGCTGTCATGGGGCGCGCGTAGTGGTAGCCCTGGGCTTCGTCGCAGCCAAACTGCGCAATGCGTTCGGCCACCGCCGCCGATTCCACCCCCTCGGCGAGGGTGCGCAAGCCGAGCCCGGCAGCCATTTGCACGATGGCGCGCACGATCGCGGCGTCGTCCGGGTCGGTGAGCAGGTCGCGGACGAAGGATTGGTCGATCTTGAGTTTGTCCACCTCGAAGCGCTTGAGGTACGACAGGCTCGAGTAGCCGGTGCCAAAGTCGTCGATCGACAGCTTAGCGCCCATTAGCTTGAGCCGCCGCACCAGCGCCAGCATGGCGTCGGTGTTGTGCAGCAACAGCGATTCGGTGAGTTCGAGCTCGAGCAGGTGCGCCGGCAGGCCGCTGCGCGCCAGCGCCTGCTGCACGGTGGCTTCGAGGTCGCCGCGCTTGAACTGCACAGCAGACAGGTTGACGGCCAGCAGCAGCGGCGGGAGTCCGGCGTCGAGCCATGCGCGGCCTTGGCGGCAGACTTCCTCAAGCACCCAAGCGCCGATCGGCACGATTAGCCCGCTTTCTTCGGCCACCGGGATGAAGCGGGCGGGCGCAATCAGCCCCTGTTCGGGGTGCTGCCAGCGCAGCAGCGCCTCAGCCCCGACCAGGGCGCCGCTGCGCAAATCGAATTGGGGCTGGTAGTGCAGAAGCAGCTCGCCGTACTCGAGCGCGCGCCGCAGGCCCGCGCGCAGGCGCAGGTGCTCGCCGGCTTGCTGGCCCATGTCCTCGTTAAAGTAGTGGTGGCTGTTGCGGCCCAGGTCTTTGGCGCGGTAGAGCGCCATGTCGGCCTTGCGCAGCAAGGTGTCGAAATCGCGCCCGTCGTCGGGGTAGAGGGCGACCCCGATGGAGCAGGTGAGCGCGAGCTCGTGGCCATCGAGCACGAAGGGTTGTTCGAGGTTGGCCATGAGTTTGGCCAACACCGGAGCCGCTGCTTGGTTGTCTTTGAGGTCGGTGAGCAGGGCGATGAATTCGTCGCCGCCCTGGCGGCTCAGGGTGTCGGTTTGGCGCAGGCACTGCTGCAGCTGCTGCGCAACCTGTTGCAACAGCGCATCGCCGCAAGCGTGGCCCAGGGTGTCGTTGATGTGCTTAAAGTTGTCCAGGTCTAGGTACAGCAGAGCCACGCGCTGACACTCTCGATCGGCATGCGCTATAGCGAGGCTGAAGCGCTCTTGCAGCAGCTGGCGGTTGGGCAGTCCGGTCAGGGCGTCATGGAAGGTGAGGTAAGCGGCTCGCTGCTGCAGCTCGGCGTGCGCTGCCGCCAGTTGAGCCTCGGTGGCTTTGCGCTGTTCGATGTCTTCGGTGATCCAGATGGTGATCTTCTCATCGCCCGCTTGGGGCAATGCGCGCGCCATGATGCGCATCCAAACCAGACTGTCATCGATGCGCCGATTGCGCCACTCGATTTCGATGCGCTGGCCGGCGGCCAAGTCGTCACCAATGGCTGCGCCGAAGCGCTGGTAGTCGTCGGCCGATTTGAAAAAAACTTGGGCGCTTTGACCCAGCAGTTGGCCCCGTTCGTAGCCCAATAATTCTTCGAAACGCGGGTTGCAATGCTGGATTAGGCCGTTGCAGGTAAAAAGGATGCCCACGCTGGCGTTGTCCAAAATCGCTTGCTGATGCAGCAGCAACAAGCGCAGCTCTTGCTCAGCGCGTTTGCGCTCGCTGATGTCTTCAACAATCCAGATCGTGCCGTCGGCGCTGTCGTGCGGGTTGATCGATTTGGCGCGCAACTGGCAAAAAACAGCGCTGCCGTCGCGCCGGCGCATCAGTCGTTCTTGTTCGAACAGTTGACCTGCGGCCAATAGCGGGGACGCAAGCCGGCCAATGTCGGTGTAATCGGCCTCGGAGAAATACAGCACCGAACCCGGCTGGCCAACGAGCGCGTCCGGCGTCCAGCCAAAAATTTCGGCCGCACGCGGGTTGCAGTGTTCAAAGCGCCGGTTGCGCGTGAACAAAATGCCAACCCCGGCGTTTTGCAAAATCGCCTGGTATTCGAGTTCGAGCTGGCTGGGAGGGGGGTGGGTCACACTTCAGGCTTTGGGTCACGGGCCATGAAAGCGGCACCAGATTTCTGCAAATATAACAGGAAAATCAGATGGCTGCTTGCATCCCGTGCTCAAAATGCTGCGCCATAAGGCTGCGGGCGGCGTCGGCGTCGCGCTGTTCGAGCGCGGCCATGAGTGCGCGGTGTTCGAGCAGCGACTCGTGCAAGCGGCCCTCGCGCAAGAGCGAGCCGTGGCGCTTGAGCTTCATGACTTGGCGCAGGTCGGACACCACCTGAGTGCGCCAGCGGTTGCCCGATATGTCGAGCAGTTGCCGGTGAAAGGCTTCGTTGAGGGCAAAAAAGTGCTCACGCGAGCCGGTCTGCGCATCAGCGGCGACCTCGAGCTGCTGGTGCAGGTCTTGCAACTGCTGCAGTTGCTCCGCACTGGCGCGGCTGCAAGCGGCGGCGGCGGCGTCGGCTTCGAGCAGCGCCAGCAGTTCATAGACTTCGCGCAGGTCTTGCTCCGAGACTTCGGTTACGTAGGCGCCGCGGCGCAGCTTCATGGTCACCAGCCCCTCGGCAGCCAGCACCTTGAGCGCCTCGCGCAGCGGCGTGCGACTGATGCCCAATTCTTGGGCGATGCGCAGCTCGTCGATCCAGCTGCCGGGGGCCAGTTCGCGACTGAAAATGCGCTGGCGCAGCCGCTCGGCCACTTCCTGATACAGGGCGGCGCGTGGGGCGAGTGCGGTGGCGGCGGGCATGAGAGCAGCTAGGATGGGCGGGGATTTAACGGCAGGCAGAGGCTGGCAAAGGCGGGTCGTGATGGGTCGTGATGGGCGTTTGCTGGCGCTTGAGCTTTAATGGATGGGCAAGTGCGCAAGCCGTGGGCGAAGCTTGCGCCGAGCTGACCGGGGGATTGTACGCTCGGTTGGATTTTGCATCAATAATTATGAATCATGATGTAGAATGGGCAAGCTCGCCGGCACGGGGTCGGCGCGGTGCGTGCGTGTGAGTCAGCCGGCTGTGGGTCCGGCGCAAGGAGAGTGGTTTATGTCGGGTTCCGAGTTCAAAGCGGCTACGCTCCAAGACTGGCAAGCCGCTGCAGCGCAGTCGCTCAAGGGGCGCTCGGTGGATGCGCTCGACTGGATCACGCCCGAAGGGCTGCGCGTCAAGCCGCTCTACACCGCCGCCGACCTGCAAGGCCTGCCGCACACCGACACCTTGCCCGGTTTTGCGCCCTACATCCGCGGCCCGCAAGCCACCATGTACGCGGTGCGCCCCTGGACCATCCGCCAGTACGCCGGTTTTTCTACCGCCGAAGAAAGCAACGCCTTTTACCGCCAGGCGCTGGCCGCTGGTGGCCAGGGCGTGAGCGTGGCCTTCGACCTGGCCACGCACCGCGGCTACGACAGCGACCACCCGCGCGTCTATGGCGACGTGGGCAAGGCCGGTGTGGCGATCGACAGCGTCGAGGACATGAAAATCCTGTTTGACGGCATCGACCTCGGGCAGGTGAGCGTGAGCATGACCATGAACGGCGCCGTGCTGCCGGTGCTGGCCGGCTACGTGGTGGCGGCTGAGGAGCAGGGTGTGGCGCAGGCGGCCTTGAGCGGCACGATCCAGAACGACATCCTCAAGGAGTTCATGGTTCGCAACACCTACATCTACCCGCCCGAGCCCTCGATGCGCATCATCGGCGACATCATCGAGTACACCGCCCAGCAGATGCCCAAGTTCAACTCGATCAGCATCAGCGGCTACCACCTGCAAGAGGCCGGCGCCAACCAGGCGCTGGAGCTGGCGTTTACGCTCGCTGATGGTCAGGAGTACGTGCGCACCGCCATGGCCAAGGGGCTGGACGTGGACGACTTTGCCCCCCGCCTGAGCTTTTTCTGGGCGGTGGGGATGAATTTTTACCTCGAGATCGCCAAAATGCGCGCCGCGCGCCTGCTCTGGTGCCGCATCATGCAAGGTTTTGGCGCCAAAAAAGACAAGAGCCTGATGCTGCGCACCCACAGCCAGACCAGCGGCTGGAGCCTGACCGAGCAAGACCCGTACAACAACATCGTGCGCACCACCGTCGAGGCCATGGCGGCGGTGTTTGGCGGCACGCAGAGCCTGCACACCAACAGCTTTGACGAAGCGATCGCGCTGCCAACCGAGTTTTCGTCGCGCATCGCACGCAACACCCAGCTCATCATCCAAGAAGAAAGCCAGATCACGCGCGTGGTGGACCCCTGGGCCGGCAGCTACCTGATGGAAAAGCTGACGCAAGACATGGCCGACGCGGCCTGGGCAATCATCGAAGAAGTTGATGCCATCGGCGGCATGACCAAGGCCGTGGACAGCGGCTGGGCCAAGCTGCGCATCGAGGCCAGCGCGGCCGAAAAACAAGCCCGCATCGACTCGGGGCGCGACGTGATCGTGGGCGTGAACAAATACCGGCTCGAGCAAGAAGCGCCGGTCGATATTCTGGAAGTGGACAACCACAAGGTGCGCGAGCAGCAGATCGCGCGCCTGCAAGCCATCAAAGCCAGCCGCGACAACGCGGCGGTGCAGGCGGCGCTGGCCGAGCTGACGGCGGCGGCCGCATCGGGGCAGGGCAATTTGCTCGAGCTCTCGATCCGCGCCATGCGACTGCGCGCCACCGTGGGCGAGGTTTCGGACGCGCTCGAGCAGGTTTTTGGGCGCCACCGCGCCGACACGCAAAAGGTGACTGGGGTGTATGCTGCCGCTTACGACAACACCGAAGGCTGGGCGCGGCTGCAAGCCGAGATCGCCGAGTTTGCCCAAGCCCAAGGCCGCCAGCCGCGGGTGCTGATCGCCAAGCTCGGCCAAGACGGGCACGACCGCGGCGCCAAAGTGGTGGCCACGGCCTTTGCTGACCTCGGTTTTGACGTCGATATCGGGCCGCTGTTTCAAACGCCCGAAGAATGCGCGCGCCAAGCGATCGAAAACGACGTGCACGCGGTGGGCATCAGCACGCTGGCGGCGGGCCACAAGACGCTGGTGCCCGCGATCATCGAAGCCCTCAAGCGCCAAGGCGGCGACGACATCATCGTCTTTGTGGGCGGCGTGATCCCGCGCCAAGACTACGAGTTTTTGTACCAAGCCGGCGTCAAGGGCATCTACGGCCCCGGCACCCCGATCCCGGCCAGCGCCAAAGACGTGCTCGAGCAGATCAAGCAGGCGCTGGCTTGAACGCGGGCCAAGGTTTGTGATACAGTAATACCGTATTGCAACTGCGGGGTAACTACCATGGCCGTCTCAGTCCGACTCGATCCCTTGCTCGAAAAAGAACTCGAACTCGCTGCCAAGCGGCTCGGGGTGAGCAAGTCGCAGTTCATCGTCACCGCGCTGGAGCAGGCGCTGGGGCGCAAGAACCCCTACGAGCTTTATTTGAGCGTGCAGGAAGCCACGCCCGGCTATGCCTTGGGCACCGATACCGCGCAGGCCGCACGCTTGGCCGCCGCCGGCGCTGCGGGCACGGGCAGCACCTCGGACACCATCCGGCAGATGCTGCAACAGCGCCACCAAGCCGAAAGCCAAGATTGGTTGCTGCGCAAAGGCGCAGGCGGTGCCGAGGAGGGCGCAGCTTGAGGCCGGCGCTTTTGGACTCGAGCGCCATGGTGGCGCTGTTCAACCAGAACGAGCGCGCGCATGCCCACTACCGCCGCCTGCTGCACGAGCAGGGGCGCAGCTTGCAGCTCTACACCACTTGGCCGTGCCTGACCGAGGCCGCCTATTTGCTGCACGGGCGCGACCGCAGCCTGATGCTGGCGTGGGTGGGGCATGGCGGCGCGCAGGTTTATCCGCTCGATTGCCAGCACCTGCCCGACATGGCCTTGCTCATGCAGCGCTACAGCGAGCCCGGCAAAACCGAGATGGATTTGGCCGACGCCTCGCTCTACTGGGTGGCGGTGGATGGCAATGTGCACACCATCCTGACGCTGGACGTGCGCGATTTTTCCCGCTACCGCCTGCCCGACGGGCGTGGCTTCGAGCTTTGGTGATGCACGCCCTCCTGCCCGATCTGCTGGGGCCGCACAATGCGGCGCAGCGCCGCGCCCTGTCCAAGGCGATCACGCTGATCGAATCGAGCCGCGCCGACCACCGCGTGCAGGCCCACGCGCTGCTCGACGCGTTGCTGCCGCACACCGGGCGCAGCTTGCGGCTGGGCATCAGCGGCGTGCCCGGGGTGGGCAAGAGCACCTTCATCGAGGCTTTGGGTTTGTACCTGATCGGCCAAGGGCAGCGCGTGGCGGTGCTGGCAGTCGATCCGTCGAGCAGCGTTTCGGGCGGCTCGATATTGGGCGACAAAACGCGCATGGAGCGCCTAAGCAGCGACGAGCGCGCCTACATCCGCCCCAGCCCGAGCCGCGGCCAGCTGGGCGGCGTGGCCGAAAAAACGCGCGAAACCATTTTGCTCTGCGAAGCCGCCGGCTACGGCGTGGTGATCGTCGAGACCGTGGGCGTGGGCCAGAGCGAAACCGCCGTGCACGGCATGACCGACCTGTTTTGCCTGCTGCAACTGCCCAACGCTGGCGACGAGCTGCAAGCCATCAAAAAAGGCGTGATGGAGCTGGCCGATCTGGTGCTGATCAACAAGGCCGACCTCGACCCGGCCGCCGCCACCCGCGCCCGGGCCCAGATTACTGCCGCGCTGCGCCTGTTTGGCTGGCACGGCGAGCACGCGCCGCATGCGGGTGCTAATGAGGCGATCGCGCCCCAGGCGGGTGCAACCGAGGCGATCGCGCCGCGCCCCCCCACGTGGCAGCCGCGTGTGCTCGAGTTCAGCGCCCTGAGCGCCGCGCAGGCGCAACCCACACGCGCCGCCGCGCAGGCGCAACCCATGCGCAACAGCGCGCACCGCTTCGACGCCTTCTGGGCGGCGGTGAGCGAATTCCAGCGCGTGCAGCAGGCCAACGGCCAGTGGCAGGCACGGCGCCAGCGCCAGGCCAGCGCCTGGATGTGGGCGCTGATCGATGCCGGGCTCAAACAGCGTTTTGCCGCCCACCCGCAGGTGCGCGCGCGCCTGCCCGAGGTGGCGCAGCAGGTGCTTGCCGGCTTGCTTGCGCCCTCGAGCGCCGCGCACCAGATGCTGGCGCTGCTCGAGCCTGCACCACCCCCGCAAGCGCCCGCGCCGCCAGCCGCCGTGTGCACCCCTTAACATCTCTGCCAACCCTTTTCGGAGCCCACAGTTCTATGCAAGACATCCTCGACCAACTGGAACGCAAGCGCGCTGCCGCCCGCCTCGGCGGTGGGCAAAAGCGCATCGACGCCCAGCACGCCAAAGGCAAGCTCACCGCGCGCGAGCGCATCGAGGTGCTGCTCGACGAAGGCAGCTTCGAAGAGTGGGACATGTTCGTCGAACACCGCTGCAGCGACTTCGGCATGGCCGAACAGCGCGTCCCCGGCGACGGCGTGGTCACCGGTTACGGCATGATCAACGGCCGCTTGGTGTTCGTCTTCAGCCAAGACTTCACCGTCTTTGGCGGCGCCCTGAGCGAAGCCCACGCCGAAAAAATCTGCAAAATCATGGATCAGGCCATGAAGGTGGGGGCGCCGGTGATCGGCCTCAACGACTCGGGTGGCGCGCGCATCCAAGAGGGCGTGGCCTCGCTGGGCGGCTACGCCGAGGTGTTTCAGCGCAACGTCTGCGCCAGCGGCGTGATTCCGCAGATCAGCCTGATCATGGGGCCGTGCGCCGGCGGGGCGGTGTATTCGCCCGCCATGACCGACTTTATCTTCATGGTCAAAGACAGCAGCTACATGTTCGTCACCGGCCCCGAAGTGGTCAAAACCGTGACGCACGAAGAAGTCACGGCCGAAGAACTCGGGGGTGCCAGCACCCACACCAGCCGCAGCGGCGTGGCCGATCTGGCCTGCAACGACGACGTCGAGGCGCTGCTGATGCTGCGCCGGCTCTACAACTACCTGCCGCTCAACAACCGCGAAAAAGCCCCGCTGCGCCCCAGTGGCGACCCGATCGACCGCGCCGAACTGAGCCTCGATACGCTGGTGCCGGACCACCCCAACAAAGCCTACGACATGAAGGAGCTGATCCTTAAAACCGTGGACGATGGCGACTTCTTCGAGCTCCAGCCCGACTACGCCAAAAACATCATCGTCGGCTTTGCGCGCATGGACGGCCAGACCGTGGGCATCGTGGCCAACCAGCCGCTGGTGCTGGCCGGCTGCCTCGACATCAAGAGCAGCATCAAGGCGGCGCGCTTCGTGCGCTTTTGCGACGCCTTCAACATCCCGGTCGTCACCTTTGTCGATGTGCCCGGCTTCATGCCCGGCACGGCGCAAGAGTACGGCGGCATCATCAAGCACGGCGCCAAGCTGCTCTACGCCTACGCCGAGTGCACGGTGCCCAAGATCACCGTGATCACGCGCAAAGCCTACGGCGGCGCCTACGACGTGATGAGCTCCAAGCACCTGCGCGGCGACGTCAATCTGGCCTGGCCCAACGCCGAAATCGCCGTCATGGGCGCCAAGGGCGCGGTCGAGATCATCTTTCGCGAAGAAAAGAAAGACCCAGCCCGGCTGGCGCAGCGCGAGGCCGAATACAAGGCGCGCTTTGCCAACCCCTTTGTCGCCGGTGCGCGCGGCTACATCGACGACGTGATCCTGCCGCACGAAACCCGCAAACGCATCTGCCGCTCGCTGGTCATGCTGCGCGACAAAAAACTCGAGAACCCGTGGCGCAAGCACGGCAACATTCCGCTGTGAGGCGCTGCCGCCATGTTTGAGCTAAGCCAGCCCGAGCACGCGCAGCAGCGCGCGCCCGATGGCATCCAGATCGGCGGGGCTGAGCCGCCCGATGCAGCGTTGCAAACGACTCTGATCCACGCAGCGTATGTGTTCGATGCGTGCCTTGGAGCTGCTGCCCGCCGAGGGCACGGCGACCAGCAGGGGAAAACGGGCAGCCTCTGGGGTGGAGCTCAGGGGCACGACGACCACGGTGCGCCGGCTGCGGTTGATCACGCTGGCCGAGAGCACCACGCAAGGGCGGGTTTTGGCGATTTCGCTGCCGCGCACCGGATCGAGCTCGACCCAGCACACCGCGCCGCGTTCGAGCGCAGTGGCTTGCGTCATCGGCGGCTTTCGGCGCGGGCCGTGGGTGCTTCGAGTGCGGCTTGGGCAGCGCCAAACTCGCGCTCAAAGGTGACCAAATCGAAATCGGGGTCTGAGTGTTCGACCGCTGGCGTCAGGGCGCTGCCCACCCATTCAGCGCCCTCGCGCGCCAACGCGGGGCTGGCGGCTTCGATGCGGTTCATGTATGTGCAGGCTGCCTGCAGTTGCGCGTCTTCTAGGTCCAGCGCTTGGCGCACCAGATCGACCAGAAACTGGTTGCGCTGGCGCGGCGCCACCGCTCTGGCCAGGCGGGTGGCGAGCTCGTCGGGCAGGCGCAGCAGCACCTGTTTGGGGCGGTGGGCAGGAGTGCGCAACATGAACTCATGCTATCAAGATATCAACGCAAACGCAAGAGGTGTCCGACGTGTTTAAGAAAATCCTAATCGCCAACCGCGGTGAAATCGCCTGCCGCGTGATCGCCACGGCGAAAAAAATGGGCATCGCCGCGGTGGCGGTGTATTCCGAGGCCGATCGCGAGGCGCGCCACGTCAAGCTGGCCGACGAGGCCGTGCTGCTGGGCCCGGCGCCCAGCCGCGAGAGCTATCTGGTGGCCGACAAGCTCCTCGCCGCCTGCCACGCCACCGGCGCGCAGGCGCTGCATCCCGGCTATGGCTTTTTGAGCGAGAACGAAGACTTTGCGCGCCGCTGCGAGGCCGAGGGCATCGTCTTCATCGGCCCCAAGGCGCACAGCATCGCCGCCATGGGCGACAAAATCGCCTCCAAAAAGCTGGCACAAGCCGCCGGCGTGAGCACCATTCCGGGCTGGAACGAGGCCATCGACACGCCCGAGCAGGCGGTGCAGATCGCGCAGGGCATCGGCTACCCGGTGATGATCAAGGCCAGCGCGGGCGGTGGCGGCAAGGGGCTGCGCGTGGCCTACAACGACAAAGAGGCCTTCGAGGGCTTCAGCAGTTGCCGCAACGAGGCGCGCAACAGCTTTGGCGACGACCGCATCTTCATCGAAAAATTCGTGCAAGAGCCGCGCCACATCGAAATCCAGGTGCTGGGCGACGCGCACGGCAACGTGATCTACCTCGGCGAGCGCGAGTGCTCGATCCAGCGCCGGCACCAAAAGGTGATCGAAGAGGCGCCGTCGCCCTTCATCAGCGAGGCCACGCGCCACGCCATGGGCGCGCAGGCGGTGGCGCTGGCGCAAGCCGTGCAGTACCAGAGCGCGGGCACGGTCGAGTTCGTGGTGGGCAAAGACCAAGATTTTTACTTCCTCGAGATGAACACCCGCCTGCAGGTGGAGCACCCGGTGACCGAGTGCATCACCGGGCTCGATCTGGTGGAGCTGATGATTCGCGTCGCCGCCGGCGAGCCGCTGCCGCTGACCCAAGCCGAAGTCAAGCGCCAAGGCTGGGCGATCGAGTGCCGCATCAACGCCGAAGACCCGTTTCGCAACTTCCTGCCCAGCACCGGGCGGCTGGTGCGCTTCAACCCGCCGCAACCTACGCTTTTTGCAGCGGGAACGGCGCTTGAGGCCGCCACGGGCGATGCCAGCGCCGCCTTTGGCGGTGTGCGCGTCGATACCGGCGTGTTTGAGGGCGGCGAGATCCCGATGCACTACGACTCGATGATCGCCAAGCTGATCGTGCACGGTCGCGACCGCGCCGACGCGATTGCGCGCATGCGCGAGGCGCTCAACGGCTTTGTGATCCGCGGCATCGGCAGCAACATCCCGTTCCAGTCGGCCTTGCTCGCGCACCCAGACTTCGTCTCGGGCCACTTCAACACCGGCTTTATCGCCCAGCACTACGCGCACGGCTTCAAGGCCGAGGACGTGCCGCACACCGACCCCGATTTTCTGCTGGCGCTGGCCGCCTTCGTGCGCCGCAAGAGCCGCGAGCGCGCCACCGGCATCTCGGGCCAGTTGCCGGGTTATGGCGTGAAGGTGGGGCAAGATTACGTGGTCATCAGCCTGGCGGCCGATGGCGCACACCGCTACACCCCGGTGCACGTGGACGAGTTTGTGGGCGAAAGCGGCTGTGCCTCGGTGCGCGTGGGGGCGCGGCACTACCAGATGCGCTCACCGTCGCGCCTCAACGACATCGTCATCAGCGGTCAGTGCAATCAGCAGCCCTTCACGGCGCAGATCGAGCGCGGCGCGCCCGGCAACCCGCTGGCGCTGGTGCTGCAGCACAACGGCGCGCGCCTGCAGGCCATGGTGGTCTCGCCGCGCATGGCCGAACTGCACCGGCTCATGCCCTTCAAGCGGCCGCCCGATCTGAGCCGCTTCGTGCTCTCGCCCATGCCTGGGCTGCTGGTGGACGTGGCGGTGCAGCCGGGCCAAAAGGTGCAAGCCGGCGAGCGCGTGGCGGTGATCGAGGCCATGAAGATGGAGAACGTGCTCTTTGCCGCCGCCGACGGCGTGGTGACCAAGGTGCTGGCGGCCAAGGGCGAAAGCCTGGTGGTGGATCAGCCGATCGTGGAGTTTGCACAATGAGCGCGCGGCCCTTCAAGGTGCTGGGCGTGCAGCAGATCGCCATCGGCGGCCCCGACAAAGAGCGCCTGCGCCAGCTCTGGGTGCAGTTGCTGGGCTTGCAGGTCACGGGCAGCTTTCGCAGCGAACGCGAAAACGTCGATGAAGACATCTGCACCCTCGGGCGCGGGGCGCACGCGGTCGAAGTCGATCTGATGCAGCCGATAGACCCACAGGCCAAACCGGCGGTGCACAGCACGCCGCTGAATCACATCGGGCTCTGGGTGGACGACCTGCCCGTGGCCGTGCAGTGGCTCACGGCGCAGGGGGTGCGCTTCGCCCCCGGGGGCATCCGCAAGGGCGCAGCCGGTTACGACATCTGCTTCATGCACCCCAAAGCCAGCGCCGAATTTCCCTACTCGGGTGAGGGCGTGCTGATCGAGCTGGTGCAGGCGCCGCCGCAGGTGATTGCGGCGCTGGGCTGAGATGCTGAACTGCGATCGCATCCCGGCACCAAGGCGCCACAGCTGTCAGAATAGCCTCATTCCCATTTTTGGAGGTGCACAACACCATGGCCATGCTTGGATTGCGTTGCCCCGCTGCACTGCGCGGCTTGGCGTTGCTGGCGCTGGCGCTGGCGCTCACCGGCTGCGCCACCGTCAACCTCGGGGTTTCGGTGCCTTTGGGCCGAGGCACCTCGGTGGGTGTGGGCGTGGGCAGCGATGGCCGCGTGGGGGTGGGCGTGGGGGTGTCGGTGGGCGCGGGCAGCGTCAACGTGGGCACCAGCGGTCAGCTTCCTGTCAACAACGAGGCTCAAACTGCGCCGCAAAATTAGCCCGGCCCAGCGCTTGGCGGTGGCGGCCCACAGCCCCCCGCGAGCCCCAATCGGTGGCCTATAAGGCTCAGGAGACAAGCACAAATTTTTTCCAATCGAGCCGCAATCGGTGGCACAATCGCGGGATTGCGTGGGCCTATTTTGGGCCCGTGTCGCATCCGCCAATCGGTGCAGCCGTGTCGCGGAAGGTTTTCTCAACCCACTTGTGTTTCCTGCAGGGAAACTGAAGGCGAGCGATTTCATGAATCAGACCTCTGGCGTCTATCAAGCCTATCAAGGCAATTCGTACCTGTTCGGCGGCAACGCGCCCTATGTCGAGGAGATGTACGAAAACTACCTCGCCGACCCGACCTCGGTGCCCGATTCTTGGCGCGACTACTTCGATGCGTTGCAAAACGTGCCGGCGCTCGATGGCAGCGCAGCTCGCGACGTGCCCCATTTGCCGGTCATCAATGCCTTTGCCGAGCGCGCCAAGCAGGGCGTGACGCAGGTGGTGGTGGCCTCGAACGCCAACCCTGAGCTGGCGCGCAAACAGGTTTATGCGCAGCAGCTCATCGCCGCCTACCGCAACGTGGGGCAGCGTTGGGCCGACCTTGATCCGCTCAAGCGCACCGAGCGCGAGCAGATCCCCGACCTCGACCCGGCTTTTTATGGCTTTGGCGACGCCGACTTCGAGACGGTGTTCAGCACCAACAACACCTTCTTCCGGCGCGAGACCATGCCGCTGCGCGAGCTGCTCAACGCGCTGCGCGAGACCTACTGCGGCTCCATAGGGGCCGAGTTCATGTACCTCAGCGACCAGACGCAAAAGCGCTGGTGGCAAGAGCGGCTCGAAGGCGTGCGCAGCAAGCCCAACTTCAGCACCGACGAGAAAAAACACATCCTCGACCGCCTCACAGCTGCCGAAGGCCTTGAGCGCTTTTTGCACACCAAATACGTGGGCCAAAAGCGCTTCTCGCTCGAAGGCGGGGAGAGCTTCATCGTGGCCATGGACCGGGTCATCCAGCAAGCCGGCGCCAAGGGCGTGCAAGAGATCGTGATCGGCATGGCGCACCGTGGGCGCCTCAATGTGCTGGTCAACACCTTGGGCAAAATGCCCAAAGACCTGTTTGCCGAGTTCGACCACACCGCCCCCGAAGACCTGCCCGCAGGTGACGTGAAATACCACCAAGGCTTCAGCTCCGACGTCAGCACCCCCGGCGGCCCGGTGCACCTGAGCCTGGCTTTCAACCCCTCGCACCTCGAGATCGTGAACCCGGTGGTGGAGGGATCGGTGCGCGCGCGCATGGACCGGCGCGGCGACCGCAAGGGCGCGCAGGTGCTGCCCATTTTGGTGCACGGCGACGCCGCCATCGCCGGCCAAGGCGTGGTGCAAGAGACGCTGGCGCTGGCCCAAACCCGGGGCTACTCCACCGGCGGCACGGTGCACATCGTCATCAACAACCAGATCGGCTTTACCACCTCGGACCCCCGCGACGCCCGCTCGACCCTGTACTGCACCGACATCGTCAAGATGATCGAGGCGCCGGTGCTGCACGTCAACGGCGACGACCCGGAAGCGGTGGCGCTGGCGGCGCAGCTGGCGATCGAATACCGCATGACCTTCTCCAAGGACGTGGTGATCGACATCATCTGCTTTCGCAAGCTCGGCCACAACGAGCAAGACACCCCGGCGCTGACGCAGCCGCTGATGTACAAAAAGATCGCCCAGCACCCGGGCACGCGCAAGCTCTACGCCGACAAGCTGGCGGCGCAAGGCTTGGGTGAAAACTTGGGCGACGAAATGGTCAAAGCCTACCGCGCCGCGCTCGACGAAGGCCGGCACACGGTGGACCCGGTGCTGACCAATTTCAAGAGCAAGTTCGCCGTTGACTGGGCCCCGTTCTTGGGCAAAAAATGGAGCGACAGCGCCGACACCGCGATCCCGCTGGCCGAGTGGAAGCGCCTGGCCGAGCGCATCACCACCCTGCCGGCCAGCGTGACGCCGCACCAACTGGTGAAAAAGGTCTATGCCGACCGCGCCGACATGGGCCGCGGCGAGCTCAACGTTGACTGGGGCATGGGCGAGCACATGGCGTTTGCCTCGCTGGTGGCCAGCGGTTATGCGGTGCGCCTGTCGGGTGAAGACTGCGGCCGCGGCACCTTCACCCACCGCCACGCCGTGATCCACGACCAGAACCGCGAAAAGTGGAACGAGGGCACCTACATCCCCTTGCAAAACGTGGCCGAGAACCAGGCCCCGTTCGTGGTCATCGACTCGATCCTGTCCGAAGAAGCGGTGCTGGGCTTTGAGTACGGCTACGCCTCCAACGACCCGAACACGCTGGTGATCTGGGAAGCGCAGTTTGGCGACTTCGTCAACGGCGCCCAGGTGGTGATCGACCAGTTCATCGCCTCGGGCGAAGTCAAGTGGGGCCGCGTCAACGGCATCACCCTGATGCTGCCGCACGGCTACGAGGGCCAAGGCCCGGAGCACAGCTCGGCGCGCGTCGAGCGCTTTTTGCAGCTCGCGGCCGACACCAACATGCAACTGGTGCAACCGACCACCGCCAGCCAGATCTTTCACGTGCTGCGCCGGCAAATGGTGCGCAACCTGCGCAAGCCGCTGGTGATCTTCACGCCCAAGAGCCTGTTGCGCAACAAAGACGCCGGCTCGCCCCTGAGCGAATTCACCAAGGGCGGCTTCCAGACCGTGATCCCGGAGCACAGCGCCGAGGTGGCCAAAAACGCAAGCGCAGTCAAGCGCGTGATCGCCTGCTCGGGCAAGGTCTATTACGACTTGGTGAAAAAGCGCGAAGAAAAAGGCGCGCACGACGTGGCCATACTGCGCGTCGAGCAGCTCTACCCGTTCCCGCACAAGGCCTTTGCCGCCGAGCTCAAGCGCTACCCGAACGCGACCGACATTGTCTGGTGCCAAGACGAGCCGCAAAACCAGGGCGCTTGGTTCTTTATCCAGCACAACATCCACGACAACATGCTCGACGGCCAACGCCTGGGCTACGCCGGCCGCGCCGCTTCGGCCTCGCCAGCGGTGGGTTATGCGCACCTGCACCAAGACCAGCAAAAGACCCTGATCGAAGCCGCCTTCGGCAAGCTCAAGGGTTTCATCCTGAGCAAATGAGCCCTGCGCCTGCGGGCGCACGCACCCACACCCCGCGCAACCGAAATTTAGCCAAGCCACGTTAAGCCGTTTAGGCACCCAGCAAACGCATTCAAGGATCGAACCATCATGGCACTCGTAGAAGTCAAAGTCCCGCAGTTGTCGGAATCCGTGGCCGAAGCCACCCTGTTGCAGTGGAAGGCCAAAGTCGGCCAGCCGGTTACGGCCGATCAAATCCTGATCGACATCGAAACCGACAAGGTGGTGCTCGAGGTGCCGGCGCCGGCCTCGGGCGTGCTGGCCGAGCTGGTGGAGGCCGACGGCGCCACCGTGGCCTCAGACCAAGTGATCGCGCGCATTGACACCGAAGGCAAAGTGGCTGCCGCCGCAGCCCCATCTGCCGCGGCCCCTGCTGCCGCCGCCAGTGCCAAAGCCGCCCCAGCCGCTGCCGCCAGCGCCGCCGGCGTGGCCATGCCCGCCGCCGCCAAGCTGCTGGCCGAGCACCAGCTCAGCGCCGCCGCCGTGGCGGGCACGGGCAAAGACGGGCGCGTGCTCAAGGGCGACGTACTGGCTGCCGTGGCCTCCGGAACTGCCGCGCCAGCCAAGGCCGCCGCCCCGGCTGCGGCCATCCCCACCGGGGTGCCGACCCAAGCGCTGCCGCAAGTGGCAGCACCCAACATCGACCTCGGTCAGCGCCCCGAGCAGCGCGTGCCCATGAGCCGCCTGCGCGCCCGCGTGGCCGAGCGGCTGCTGCAATCGCAAGCCACCAACGCCATCCTGACCACCTTCAACGAAGTCAACATGGCGCCGGTGATGGAGATGCGCAAGCGCTTCCAAGAGCGCTTCGAGAAAGAGCACGGCGTCAAGCTGGGCTTCATGAGCTTCTTCGTCAAGGCCGCGGTGCACGCGCTCAAAAAATTCCCGGTGGTCAACGCGTCGGTCGATGGCAACGACATCGTCTATCACGGCTACTTCGACATCGGCATCGCCGTCGGTTCGCCGCGCGGGCTGGTGGTGCCGATCATCCGCAACGCCGACCAGCTTGGCTTTGCCGAAATCGAAAAGAAAATCGCTGAATTTGGCAAAAAAGCCCAAGAAGGCAAGCTCGGCATCGAAGAGATGAGCGGCGGCACCTTCTCGATCTCCAACGGCGGCACCTTTGGCTCCATGCTCTCGACGCCAATCATCAACCCACCGCAGTCGGCCATTTTGGGCGTGCACGCCACCAAAGACCGGGCCGTGGTGGAAAACGGCCAGATCGTGATCCGACCGATCAACTACCTGGCGCTGAGCTACGACCACCGCATCATCGACGGCCGCGAAGCCGTGCTCAGCTTGGTGGCGATGAAGGAAGCGCTCGAAGACCCGTCGCGCCTGCTGTTCAATCTGTGAGCTGGAGCGCCCGACCATGAGCCAAACATTTGATGTGATCGTCATCGGCGCTGGCCCCGGTGGCTATATCGCCGCCATCCGCGCCGCCCAGCTCGGCTTCAAGGTGGCGTGCATCGACGCCTGGAGCAACGCCGACGGTAGCCCCGCCCCGGGCGGCACCTGCACCAACGTCGGCTGCATCCCGTCCAAGGCGCTGCTGCAATCGTCCGAGCACTTTGAGCACGCGCGGCTGCACTTTGCCGAGCACGGCATCAGCACCGGCGCCGTGAAGATCGACGTGGCACAGATGCTGGGCCGCAAAAACACCGTGGTGAAGCAAAACAACGACGGCATCCTGTACCTGTTCAAGAAAAACAAGGTGGCGTTTTTCCACGGCCGCGCCAGTTTTGTGCAAGCCAGCGACGGTGGCTACCAGATCGCCGTGGCCGCCCCCGAGGCTGCCGCTGCAGGCGCAGAACCGCAGACCCTGAGCGCCAAACAGGTGATCGTGGCCACCGGCTCGAGCGCGCGCGAGCTGCCCGGGGTGCCCTTCGACGAAGTCAACGTGCTCTCCAACGACGGCGGCTTGCGCTTGGGCGCGGTGCCCAAGCGGCTGGCGGTGATCGGCTCGGGCGTGATCGGGCTCGAGCTCGGTTCGGTCTGGCGCCGCCTCGGTGCCGACGTCACCGTGCTCGAAGGACTGCCGACCTTCCTCGGCGCGGTCGATGAACAGATCGCGCGCGAAGCCAAAAAAGCCTTCGACAAGCAAGGCCTGAAGATCGAGCTCGGGGTGCAGGTGGGCGAGATCAAGGCGCTCAAAAAAGGCGTATCCATCGCCTACACCAACGCCAAAGGCGAGCCGCAGACGCTCGAGGCCGACAAGCTGATCGTCTCGATCGGGCGCGCACCCAACACGCAGGGGCTCAACGCGCAGGCGGTGGGCTTGCAGCTCGACGAGCGCGGCGCCATTGTGGTCGATGCCGACTGCCGCACCAACCTGCCCGGCGTCTGGGCGGTGGGCGATGTGGTGCGCGGCCCCATGCTGGCGCACAAGGCCGAAGAAGAGGGCGTGGCGGTGGCCGAGCGCATCGCCGGCCAGCACGGGCACGTGAACTTCGACACCATCCCTTGGGTGATTTACACCAGCCCGGAAATCGCTTGGGTGGGCCGCACCGAGCAGCAGCTCAAGGCCGACGGCGTGGCTTACAAGGCCGGCACCTTCCCGTTCTTGGCCAACGGCCGCGCGCGCGCGCTGGGCGACACCACCGGCATGGTCAAAATGCTGGCCGACGCCACCACCGACCAAATTTTGGGTGTGCACATCGTCGGGCCCATGGCCAGCGAGCTGATCGCCGAAGCGGTGCTGGCGCTCGAGTTCAAGGCCAGCGCCGAAGACATCGCGCGCATCTGCCACGCCCACCCCAGCCTGAGCGAAGCCACCAAAGAAGCGGCGCTGGCCGTGGACAAGCGCGCGCTGAACTTTTAAGCTCTAGGCACAGCTGGCCCTGCAATGCCCGAGCCCAGCGCGATGAGCGGACTGACCGATCCAGCCGCCGAAGCGGGCAGCGCCTCCTCGCTCGATGCCCCGGTGGCCACGCCCGCCGAGCGGACGGCGGCGCAGCAGGCCCGGTCGGCGGCCCAAGCAGCTGCTGCGCCAGCCCCCGCTTGGGGGCCCGTGCGCGCCCTCTACGAAGCCGAGCTGCGCCAGCGCGGCTACCAGAGCGACCCGGCGCAGCTGCGCGCCGTGGAGGCGCTGGAGCGCTGCGCCGCCGAGTGGACGCACTTCAAGCAGCGCCGCTCCAACGCCCTCAAGAAGTTCATCAACCGCCTGCCCATACCGCGCGGGGTGTATCTGTACGGCGGCGTCGGGCGCGGCAAGAGCTTTTTGATGGACTGCTTTTACAACGCGGTGCCGCTGCGGCGCAAGACCCGGCTGCATTTTCACGAGTTCATGCGCGAGGTGCACCGGCAGCTGGCCGAGCTGCAAGGCACCGTGAACCCGCTCGACGAGCTCGGGCGGCGCATGGCGGTGCGCTACCGGCTGGTGTGCTTCGACGAGTTCCACGTCGCCGACGTCACCGACGCCATGATCTTGCACCGCGTGCTCGACGCCATGCACAAATACGGCATCGGCATCGTCACCACCAGCAACTTCCACCCCGACGGCCTGTACCCCGACGGCCTGCACCGCGACCGCATCCTGCCGGCCATCGAAGGGCTCAAGCGCAGCATGGACGTGCTCAACGTCGATCACGGCATCGACTACCGCCAGCGCACGCTCGAGCAGCTGCCGCTGTATCTGTGGCCGCTGGGCCCCGAGGTCGAGGTGCAGATGGAAGCGGCCTTTGAGCGCTTGGCCGAAGCACACGACCAAGAGCCGGTGCTGCAGATCGAAGCGCGCACCATCCGCGCCATCCGGCGCGCCGGTGGTGTGGTGTGGTTCGACTTTCGCACCCTGTGCGGCGGCCCGCGCTCACAAAACGACTACCTCGAACTCGCCAACCAGTTCCACACCGTGTTGCTCAGCCACGTGCCGCACCTGCCGGTGAACATGGCCTCGCAGGCGCGGCGCTTTACCTGGCTGGTCGATGTGCTCTATGACCGGCGCGTCAAGCTCATCGTCTCGGCGGCCGTGCAGCCCGAGCAGCTCTACACCGAGGGCCCGCTGGCGCACGAGTTTCCGCGCACCGTCTCGCGCCTGAACGAAATGCAGTCGCGCGAGTACCTGCTGCAAGCGCGGCGCGAGGTCGATACCGGGCTGACCTAACGCAGGCCTCGGCGCCGTGCGCACCGCCGCGCCGCGCTGGTTAAGATCGCAGACCCTGAAAGGTACTCTGCCCCATGTCTGCTTTGTTTGCTCTCGACGATCTGCCCCCGGAGGCTTATCCGGACCCCCAAGTGGCGCAACTGCGCGTGCCGCCGCACTCGATCGAATCCGAATCCAGCGTGCTCGGTGGGCTGCTGCTCGACAACAGCGCCTGGGACCGGGTCGCCGACCTGATGGTCGAATCCGACTGCTACCGGCGCGAACACCAGCTCATTTTCGCGGCCATCGCATCGCTGATCAACGCCGGCAAGCCGGCCGACGTCATCACCGTTTTCGAGCACCTGAGCGGCCAAGGGCGCGCCGACGAGGTCGGGGGGCTCGCCTACCTGAATTCGCTGGCGCAGTTTGTGCCCAGCGCCGGCAACATCCGCCGCTACGCCGAAATCGTGCGCGAGCGCGCGATTTTGCGCAAACTCATCGGCGCCAGCGACGACATCGCCGGCAGCGCCTACAACCCCAAGGGCCGGCCGGTGGCCACCATTTTGGACGAGGCCGAACAAAAAATCTTCCACATCGGTGAAGAAGGCTCGCGCCTCAAGCAGGGTTTTCAGTCGCTCGATTCGCTCGTCGTCAATCTGATGGACCGGGTGCAGGAGATGGCCGACAACCCCAACGACATCACCGGGGTGCCGACTGGCTTCATCGACCTGGACCGCATGACCTCGGGCCTGCAGGCGGGCGACTTGGTGGTGCTGGCGGCGCGGCCCTCGATGGGCAAAACCGCGCTGGCCATCAACATCGCCGAACACGTGGCGCTGCACGAGGGGCTGCCGGTGGCGGTGTTTTCGATGGAGATGGGCGCGGCGCAGCTGGCGGTGCGCATCGTGGGTTCGATCGGGCGCATCCACCAAGGGCGCTTGCGCACCGGCAAGCTCAACGAAGACGAGTGGCCGCGCCTGACCGAGGCGATCGAAAAACTGCGCCACGTGTCGCTGCACATCGACGAAACGGCGGGGCTGACCTCGGCCGAACTGCGCGCCAACGCGCGCCGGCTGGCGCGCCAGTGCGGCAAGCTGGGGCTGATCGTGGTCGATTATTTGCAGCTGATGAGTGGCAGCGCCTCGGGCGACGAAAACCGCGCCACCGAACTGGGCGAAATCTCGCGCGGCCTCAAGATGCTGGCCAAAGAGCTGCAATGCCCGGTGATTGCGCTCTCGCAGCTCAATCGCTCGGTCGAAACCCGCACCGACAAGCGCCCGATGATGAGCGATCTGCGCGAATCGGGCGCCATCGAACAAGACGCCGACATCATCATGTTCATCTACCGCGACGAGTACTACACCAAAGAGGCTTGCAAAGAGCCGGGCGTGGCCGAAATCATCATCGGCAAGCAGCGCAACGGTCCCACCGGCACCGTCAAGCTCACCTTTCTCAACGTGCTCACGCGCTTCGAGAGCCTGGCGCAGGAGGGCGGCTACCATGGCTGAAGCCGCTGCACCGGCCCCCGCTCTGGCCCGCCCCAGCCCGCTGGCGCGCACCGAGTTCCGGCACTTCATGCCGATCCAGACGCGCTGGATGGACAACGACCTCTACGGCCACGTCAACAACGTTGTCTATTACAGCTGGTTCGACACGGCCGTGAACCGCTACCTGATCGAACAGGGCGTGCTCGACATCCACGCCGGCGCGGTGATCGGGCTGGTGATCGAAACCCAATGCAACTACTTTGCCCCGCTGGCTTTTCCCGAACCGGTCGAAGCCGGCTTGCGGGTGGCGCACTTGGGGCGCTCCAGCGTGCGCTATCAGGTCGGGTTGTATGCCCAAGGCGCGGCGCTGTGCGCGGCCTCGGGGCACTTCGTGCACGTGTATGTGGACCGGGCCACACGGCGCCCGGTGCCGCTGCCGCCGGATTTGCACGCCGTGCTCACCGGTTTGCTTTAAGAGGCTGTCGCCTAGGCGGCGTTGTGGGCCCGGGCGGGCGCGCTTTTAGCCGCCATAATGCATCCCGACCCCACCTTGGTGCACGACCTTGCACCCGCCCTTCAGACCATCGGAGCCCCACCGCATGACCGCAGCCATCCCCCAGAATCCTCCCTTTTTGCGCCCCGTGGTGGCCGACCCCGCCAGCGTCGAAGCGGCGATCGAGAGCCGCCAGTCGATCCGTGCCTATTTGCCCACACCGGTGCCGCGCCCGCTGCTGGAGCGGCTGCTGGCGCTCGCCAGCCGGGCCCCGTCGGGCACCAACACCCAGCCTTGGAAGGTGTATGTGCTGCAGGGGGCCAGCCGGGACGCCTTGGTGCAAAAAGTCTGCGCCGCCCACGACGCCGTGCGCGCCGACCCGGCACTGGCCGAGCAATACCGCGAATCCTACGACTACTACCCCAAGCAGTGGATCAGCCCCTACATCGAACGGCGGCGCGAAAACGGCCTGAGCCTGTACACCCTGCTGGGCATCGGCAAGGGCGACAAAGACCGCATGCACGCGCAGTGGCAGCGCAACTACCGTTTTTTCGACGCGCCCGTGGGGCTGTTTGTGACCATTGACAAGGCCATGGGTGGCGGCTCGCTGCTCGATACCGGCATGTTTTTGCAAAACCTGACGCTGGCCGCTCGTGCGCACGGGCTGGACGCCTGCGCCCAAGCGGCTTGGAACGGCTACGCCAGCATCGTGCTGCCGCACGTGGGGGCGGGCGACAACGAGATGCTGGTGTGCGGGCTTGCGCTCGGCTACGCCGACCCCAGCGACCCCATCAACACCTTTCGCACCCCGCGTCTGCCCGTGGCTGCCTTCACCACCTGGCTCGAATGAAGCAGCAGCGGCCCGGCGTGCTGCTCACGCGCCGTCTGTTCCCCGAGGTGCTGCAGCGCCTGAGCGCGCACTTCGAGGTGCGCGACAACCCCGACGACGCGGTCTGGACCCCGGCCGAGCTGATTGAGCGCTTGCAAGGGCAGTGGGGGGTGTTGGCCACCCAAGGTGAGCGCATCGACGCCACCGTGCTGGCCGCCTGCCCGCAGCTGCGCGTGGTTGCCAACATGGCGGTGGGTTTCAACAACCTCGACCTCGAGGCCCTAGCGCGCCACGGCGTGCAGGCCAGCAACACCCCCGACGTGCTCACCGAAAGCACGGCCGACTTCGGCATGGCGCTGCTGCTGGCTACGGCGCGGCGCATCAGCGAGGGCGAGCGCTACCTGCGCGCCGGGCGCTGGCACAAGTGGTCAGCCGACCTGCTGCTGGGCGCCGAGGTAAACCACAGCACACTGGGCATTCTGGGCATGGGGCGCATTGGGCAGGCGATCGCACGCCGCGCCGCGCACGGCTTTGCCATGCAGGTGCTGTACCACAACCGCAATCCGCTCGATGCCGCCACCGAACGTGCTTGCGCCGCCCGCTATGTGAGCAAAGCCGAGTTGCTGCGCCAAGCCGACCACCTGCTGCTGGTGCTGCCCTACACGAGCGCCAACCACCACACCATCGCCGCGGACGAACTGGCGCAGATGAAGCCCAGTGCCACCTTGGTCAACCTCGCGCGCGGTGGCATCGTCGATGAGCGGGCGCTGGCGCACGCGCTGCGCAGCGGCCAGCTTGCCGCCGCCGGGCTCGACGTGTTCGAGGGCGAGCCGCAGGTGCGGCCCGAGCTGCTGGAGCTGCCCAACGTGGTGCTTACGCCCCACATCGCCAGTTCCACCCGGGGCACCCGTTTGGGTATGGCGCTGCTGGCGGCAGACAATTTGATCGCCTACCACCAGCGGGGCCAACTGCTGACTCCGGTCAAGCACCCAGCGGCTTGAAGTCCGGCTGAAGCCGTGGAGTTGATTCAGGGCGTCAATCGGCGCCCCAACGCAGATCTTTAGCGAATCCGCGCCCGGCCGCGCAGATCTTCCTGAAATGCCATCAGGCGCTGTTCCATCAGGTTTTGCTCGATCTGCGGCCTGAGTGCCTCCAGCGGCGGCAGTTGCGCAGCGCGCACGTCGTCGACGCGGATCAGGTGCCAGCCAAACTGGCTGCGCACCGGTTCGGCGCTCAGCTGGCCTTTGCCGAGCTTGATCATGGCTTGCGAGAACTCGGGCACGAACACGTCGGCGCCGGCCCAGTCGAGGTCGCCGCCGCGCGGGGCGGAGCCGGGGTCGCGCGAGCGTGTGCGTGCCAGTTCTTCGAAGTTGGCGCCAGCGCGGATTTCACCCAGAATGGCGCGGGCCTCGGCCTCGGTCTCGACCAAAATGTGGCGCACGCGGAACTCTTGGCCCTGGTTGGCGGCGGCGAATTTGGCGTATTCGGCCTGCACCTGGGCGTCGGTGACCGGGTTTTTGCGCTGGAAGTCGGCGAACAGTTCGCGGATGAGCAAGGTTTGCGTGGCCAGTTGCACCTGGGCGCGGAACTCGGGGCTGGCACGCAGACCGCGGCGCTCGGCTTCTTGGGCAAAAATTTCGCGCATGATGGCCTCTTCGCGCAACTGGGCGCGCATGGCGTCGTCCACGGTGCGGCCGCCGCGTTCGGCTTGTTGCACCAGCGTATTCAGGCGCGCCGTGGGCACGGGTTTGCCGTTGACGATGGCCAGGTTTTGCGCATAAGCGGGCAGGGCGAGGGTGGCGGCCAAGGCCACGGCGGTGAGCAGAAGTTTCATGGGCTGAGGGGAAGGATCGAAGAAGTAAGGCGTTAGGGTGGCGTGCAAACTAGCGTCGAATCTCGATTGCCAGCGCGTGCAAGCCTGCGTCTATAAAGGGACGAAGCGCATCATACACAAGCCGGTGCGCCGCCACACGGCTCAAGCCGTCAAAACGCGCCGCCGCGATGCGCACCCGAAAGTGGCTGCCATAGCCGTGTGCGTTGGCCCCGGCATGGCCGGCGTGGGCAGCGCTCTCGTCGATCACTTCCAGCAGGTGCGGCGCGAGGCTCTGCTGCAAGGTGGCGCGCAGCGCTTCGGCGCTAGGGGGTGGGGGGGGTGGGGTGGGTATCACAGGGTGCCATTATCGCTACGCTGGCCGTCGGGCGCTTGCCACTCGAGCGCGGCCGAGTTCATGCAGTAGCGCAGGCCCGTGGGGGCCGGGCCATCGTCGAACACATGGCCGAGGTGGGCGCCGCATTGGCTGCACAGGGTTTCGGTGCGCACCATGCCGTGGCTGTGGTCGCGGCGCGCGCTCACCGCACCCGATAGGGCGTGGCTGAAGCTGGGCCAGCCGCAACCGGCGTCGAATTTGGTGCCGCTGTCAAACAAAGGCTGGCCGCAGCAGATGCAGTGGTAGCGGCCTTGGGCCCAGTGCGCTTCGTAGCGGCCGCTGAAAGGGCGCTCGGTGGCGGCTTGCCGGGTCACGGCGTAGGCCAGCGGCTCGGCCGCTTTGGCGGCCAGCAGTTCGCGCCACTGCTCGGGGCTTTTGTGGATGGCAAATTCCATGGTCGGTAACGCAACGGCTAGGGTTTTACAAAAATACACACATCAGGACGAGCAGCTCAGCACGATCTGCGCCGCCCAGTCGGGTGCCGCAGCGGCCAGATCGTCGCAGTCGGGCAGATCGTCGTAGGGCTGTGCCAGCGCGGCTTGCAGGCGCTGCAGGGGCTCGAACTGGCGCTGCTCGGCGGCCTCGATGGCCGCTTGCGCCAGGTGGTTGCGCAGCACCAGGCGCGGGTTGCTGCGTCGCATCAGGGCGCGCGCCTGTACCGGCGTGTGCGCCGCTTCGCTGAGCAGGCGTTCGCGCCAGCGCCGCGCCCAGGCATCGAAGGCATCGGATTGCTGCAGCTGCGCACGCGCTGGCCCTAGGTCGGCCACACGGGCGCTGTGTGCATAGTCGGCCACGCCGTCGCTCAGGCAGCGCCAGAACCAAGTGAAATCGGCGCGCTCGTCGGCCAGCAGGCGCAGCAGGTCGTCGCTCAGCTGGGCGTCGTCGGGGCGCAGCTCGCTCAGGCCCAGCTTGGCGTTCAGGCGCTGCTGCAGCGCGCCGGCAAAGTGGTTTTCGAAAGGCTGCAGGGCCGCGCGCGCCTGCTCCAGATCGTCTAGCAGCGGCAACAGCGCTTGCGCCAAGCAGTACAGGTTCCAGAGCGCGATGCGCGGCTGTTGCGCCCAGGCGTAGCGGCCGCTGTCGTCGGAGTGGTTGCAGATGTGTTGCGGATCAAAGCCGTCCATGAACTGGAACGGGCCGTAGTCGATCGTCAGCCCGAGGATGCTCATGTTGTCGGTGTTCATGACGCCGTGGCAAAAGCCCAGCGCCTGCCATTGCGCCAGCAGCTCGGCGGTGCGCCGCGTCACGGCTGCCAGCAGCGCGGCGCTGCGCTGCGCCGGTTGCGGCCAGGCAGCGCAATCGGGGTAGTGGTGTTCAATCACGAACTCGGTCAGGGCGCGCAGCTCGGCGTGCAGCCCGCGCCGCGAAAAATGCTCAAAATGCCCAAAGCGGATGAAGCTCGGCGCCAGCCGCGTGACCACGGCCGCCGTTTCGATGCGCTCGCGCCGCACGGCCGTGGGCGAGCCGGTGATGCACAGGGCGCGCGTGCTCGGCACGCCCAGCGCGTGCATGGCCTCGCTGCACAGAAACTCCCGGATCGAGCTGCGCAGCACGGCGCGGCCATCGCCCATGCGCGAGTAGGGCGTCAGGCCGCTGCCCTTGAGCTGCACCTCCCACAGCGCCTCGGGCCCGGCGCGCTCGCCCAGCAGCAGCGCCCGGCCGTCGCCCAACTGGCCGGCCCACACGCCAAACTGGTGCCCGCTGTACACGCTGGCCAGCGGCGAGGCGCCGGGCGCGAGCGCATTGCCGCTGGCTTGGGCCAGGTGCGCGGCGCTGTGCGGCCAAGCGGCAGGCAAGCCAAGGTCGGCCACGGCGGCGGGGCTGCAGCCCACCCAATAGGGGTCGGCCAAGGGCTGCGGCCCGAGCCGGGTGTAAAAGGCCGCGCCCAGCGACTCGAAGCGGCTGCTTTGCAATTCCATGCCGGCATTGTCCCCTGTGCGGCTAGGCCCCGTTGCCGGTGGGGATGAGCCGCGACTAAGATAGCGCCATGACAACCCACCGGAGACACAAACCATGCTTGGACTGATGCAAGAGCAACCCCTGCTGATTTCAGACCTGATCGAACACGCGGCCCGACACCACGGCGAGGTCGAGATCGTCTCGCGCCGGGTCGAGGGCGACATCCACCGCAGCAGCTACGCCGTGGCAGCGCAGCGTTCGCGCCAGTTGGCGCAAGCCCTCGATGCGCTGGGCCTGGAGCAAGGCGAGCGCGTGGCCTCGCTGGCTTGGAACGGCTACCGCCACTTTGAGCTGTATTTCGGCGTCAGCGGCTCCGGGCGCGTGCTGCACACCATCAATCCGCGCCTGCTGCCGCAGCAGATCGCTTGGATCGTCAACCACGCCCAAGACCAGGTGCTGTGCTTCGACCTCACCTTTTGGCCCATCGTCCAGGCCATCGCCGCCCAATGCCCGAGCGTGCGCCTGTGGGTGGCCTTGTGTGATCAGGCCGCGCTGGCCAGCTTGCCCGGGGTCGCGCAGGTGCCCGCATTGGCCAGCTACGAGAGCTGGATCGGGGGCCACAGCGGCAGCTACCACTGGCCGCGCTTCGACGAGCACAGCGCCTCCAGCCTGTGCTACACCAGCGGCACCACCGGCAACCCCAAGGGCGTGCTCTACAGCCACCAATCGACCATCCTGCACGCCTACGCCTCGGCCCTGCCCGACGTGATGTGCCTGAGCGCGCGCGACAGCGTGCTGCCGGTGGTGCCCATGTTTCACGTCAACGCCTGGGGCATACCCTACTCGGCTTGCGCGGTCGGCTGCAAGCTGGTGCTGCCCGGCCCCGCGCTCGATGGCAAATCGGTCTATGAGCTGCTGTCCAGCGAGGGCGTGACTTTTGCCGCCGGTGTGCCCACGGTGTGGCAGATGCTGCTCACGCACATGGGGCAGCACGATCTCAAGCTGCCGCAGTTGCAGCGCACCGTGATCGGCGGCTCGGCTTGCCCGCCGGCCATGATCCGCGCCTTCAGGGAGCGCTACGGCGTCGAGGTGCTGCACGCCTGGGGCATGACCGAACTCAGCCCGCTGGGCACCCTGTGCACGCTCAAAAACCAGCACCTGAGCCTGCCTGAAAGCGAGCAGATGCAGATCCGCCTCAAACAGGGGCGGGCGATCTTTGGCATCGACATGAAGGTCGTCGATGCCCACGGCCACGAGCTGCCTTGGGACGGGCGCTCGGCGGGCGAACTGCTGGTCAAAGGGCCGTGGGTGGTGCGCGACTATTTCCGTGGCGAAGGCCCGCCGCCGCTGCTCGACGGCTGGTTCCCCACCGGCGACGTGGCCACCATCGACGCCGACGGCTTCATGCAGATCACCGACCGCAGCAAAGACGTGATCAAGTCTGGTGGCGAGTGGATCGGCTCCATCGACGTCGAGAACATCGCCATGGCGCACCCGGCGGTGCTGATGGCCGCTTGCGTGGGCGTGCCACACCCCAAGTGGGACGAGCGCCCGGTGGTGGTGGTGGTCAAAAAGCCCGGGCAGGAGCTGACGCGCGAGCAACTGCTCGACTTCTACGCCGGCAAGATCGCCAAATGGCAAATCCCCGACGACGTCATCTTTCTGGACTCGATCCCGCTGGGGGCCACCGGAAAAATGCAAAAAATGAAGCTAAGGGAGCAGTTGCGCGATTACCGCTTGCCGGGTTTGTGAGCGGCGGGGGGCACAGTCACCAAAGCGATAGCAGCTAGGGCAATCCCTTAGAGCGTTTGAGCCCATAAGTGGCTAAGCTGCATGGGCGACAACCCCACCAACAGGAGACAAACCCATGAAGCTCACTCGCCGCGAACTCACCGCCGCCGCCTTGCTCACCAGCGCCTTGCCCGCCGTACCGGCGTGGGCGCAACGCGGCGAAACCGTGCGCATCGCACTGATCGACCCGCAATCCGGTCTGATGGGGCCGGTGGGGATCAACCAGCTGCGCAGTTTTCAGTTTTTTGCCGAAAAATTCAGCGGCGCCGGCAACCCGGCCGGGGTGCGTTTCGAGATCGAGGGCTTTGACAACAAGCTCAGCGCCTCCGAGACGCTGACCGCCATGCAGGCGGCGATCGGCCGCGGCATCCGCTTCATCTCGCAAGGCAACAGCTCGGGCATCGCCGGGGCCATCATCGAGGCCGTGAACCGCCACAACAGCCGCAACCCGGGCCAAGAAGTGGTGTTTTTGAACCACTCGGCGGTGGACCCGGATCTGACCAACAGCCGCTGCAGTTTCTGGCACTTCCGCTTCGACGCCGACACCTCCATGAAGATGGAGGCGCTCACCACCTTCATCCGCGGCGAGCCCACCATCCGGCGCGTGTTCCTGATCAACCAGAACTACGCCCACGGGCACCAAGTGGCACGCTTTGCCAAAGAGATGCTGGCACGCAAGCGGCCCGACATCCAGATCGTCGGCGAAGACCTGCACCCGCTGGCGCAGGTGCGCGATTTTGCCCCCTACGTGGCCAAAATCATGGCCTCGGGTGCCGATTCGGTGATCACCGGCAATTGGGGTTCAGACCTCACGCTGCTCATTCGCGCCGCCAACGACGCCGGCTACCGCGGCCGCTTTTTCACCTACTACGCCGGCGTCACCGGCACCCCGACGGCGCTGGGCACCGCCTCCGAAGGCCGCGTGTACCAGATCGCCTACAACCACTACAACATGGGCGGCCAGATGCAGACCTGGATGAACGAGTTCCGCCAGCGTTTCAACGACGATTTTTATACCGGTTCGATCATCCACATCCTGAACGCGCTCGGGGTGGCGATGCAAAACGCGCGCTCGACCAACGCGGTGCGGGTGGCGCACGCGATGTCGGGGCTGCGCTTCAACAGCTTCAGCGGCCCGGTGGAAATGCGCCGCGCCGACCACCAGTTGCAGCAGCCGCTGTTTCTGACGCGCTGGCAGCGCGTCGATGCCCAGCACCCCTACAGCCCCGAGAACACCGGCATGACGCTGGCCTTGGTGCGCCGCTTCGACGCCTACGTGGCCAGCACCCCGACGAGCTGCGCCATGCAACGCCCGGCCGCCCCGGTTTGATCCGGAAAGCGCGCCGATGGAGTTCTTCATCATCTCGTTGCTGAACGGCATCAGCTTTGGGCTGCTGCTGTTCATGCTCAGTTCGGGCCTGACGCTGATCTTCAGCATGATGGGCGTGCTCAACTTCGCCCACGCCAGCTTTTATATGGTTGGGGCCTACATGGGCTTTGCGGTCTCGCAGATCGTGGGCTTTTGGGCCGCGCTGTTGCTGGTGCCGCTGCTGGTGGGGCTGCTCGGGGCCTTGTTCGAAAAGTACAGCCTGCGCAAGGTGCACAAGTACGGGCACGTACCCGAGTTGATGGTCACCTTCGGCTTGTCGTACATCATCTTGGAGCTGGTGCAGCTGATCTGGGGCCGGATCGCGGTCGAGTTCCGGCCGCCCGAGCTGCTGCAGGGTTCGGCCTTCACGCTGCTCAGCCAGCCCGACGGCAGCCTCGGTTTTGCTTGGGGCCGGGCCGCGCTGGAGCAATGCCAGCCGCTCGGGCCGGCGATCTGTTCGCTGTTTCCGGCCACGCGCGCCTTCATCATGGGGGTGGCGCTGCTGATGCTGGTCTCGCTCTGGTTGCTGATCACGCGCACCCGCGTCGGGCTGGTGATTCAGGCGGCCTTGAAGCACCCCGAAATGGTGGAGGCGCTGGGGCACAACGTGCCGCGCGTGTTCATGCTGGTGTTTGGCGCCGGCACCGGGTTGGCCGGGCTGGCGGGGGTGATGGGGGGCAGCACCTTCGTCACCGAACCGGCGATGGCGCTCACGCTCGGGGCGATCGTGTTCGTGGTGGTGGTGGTGGGCGGGCTGGGCTCGTTGGCGGGGGCCTTTTTGGCTTCGCTGCTGATCGGCGTCATGCAGACCTTTGCGGTGGCGATCGACCAATCGCTGGGCAGCATGTTGCTGGCCATGGGGGTGGCGCTGTCGGCCGAGGCGCAAGCGCACGAGCTCATGCGCTTCACACTGTCCAAGGCGGCCCCGCTGCTGCCCTTTTTGCTGCTGGTGCTGGTGCTGATCTTCAGACCACACGGTTTGCTCGGCAACCGCGATCACTGAAAGACCGCAGCCCATGACCGCCACCAAGTATTATCAATTCCGGCCCATCAATGTCGGGCGCTGGTTCATCTGGTCGCTCTTTGCCTTGGTGCTGCTGTTGGCACCGCTGGTGTTCGACAGCAGCATTGCCATCAGCATGATGGCGCAGATGGGCATCGCCATCATCGCCTGCCTGTCATTCAACATGCTGCTGGGGCAGGGCGGCATGCTCAGCTTTGGTCACGCCGTCTATGCCGGGCTGGGCACTTATGTGGCCATGCATGCGCTGCTGCTGCTGGGCGATGCCGGTTTGCCGGTGCCGGCGGTGGCGCTGATCCCGCTCGTCGGCGGCTTGGCCGGGCTGTTTTTCGCCTTGCTGTTTGGCTACGTGACCACCAAAAAAGCCGGCACCGCCTTTGCCATGATCACGCTCGGGGTGGGTGAGCTGATCTTTATCGCCTCGATGGTGTTTTTCATCTTTTTTGGCGGCGAGGCCGGGGTCTCGGCCGACCGCGTGATCGGGGAGCCGTTTTGGGGCATCAGTTTTGGGCCCCTGATCGAGGTCTATTACCTGATCGCGGTGTACACCTTCCTGTGCGTGGCGCTGATGTTTGCCTACACCCGCACGCCGCTGGGGCGCATCATCAACGCGGTGCGCGACAACCCGGAGCGGGTCGAGTTCATCGGCTACGACCCGCAAACCGTGCGCTACCTGGTGTTCATGATCGCCGGCTTCTTTGCCGGCATCGCAGGCGGCATGGCGGCGGTGTTGTTCGAGATCGTCACCTCCGAGGTGGTGGGCCCGATCCGCTCCGGCTCCTACCTGCTGTTTGCCTTTCTGGGCGGCGTGACCTTTTTCTTTGGCCCCATCATCGGCGGCATCCTGATGGTGTTGGCGTTCGTGATGTTCTCCGAAATCACCAAGGCCTGGATGCTCTACCTCGGGCTGATCTTCGTCTTCATGGTGATGTACGCCCCGGGCGGCATCGCCGGGCTGATCATGATGAACCTGCGCCTGGCCATGTTTGGCCGCTTGGGCGAGCTCTGGGCCAGTTACCTCGGGCTCGGGGCCACGGCGCTGGCGCTGCTGGTCAGCCTGGGGGCGCTGATCGAGATGATCTACCACCTGCAACTGGGCACCGCCATGGGTGATGTGGTGCCGTTCCTCGGCATGTCGCTCAACACGCTCGATCTCGATGTCTGGTTCGGGGCCGTGTTCGTGGCGCTCACCAGCTTTGGCCTGTTCGAGCTCTGCAGGCGCAGCTTCAGCCAGCAGTGGGCCGCGATCCAGACCGACATCGAAAAAGAAATCAAACGCCGGGAGACCGCATGAGCAGCGCCGCACCGTATGCGATCGAGCTCAAGGGCGTGTGCAAGCGCTTTGGCAAGAGCGAGATCATCCGTGGCGTCGATCTGGCCGTGGCCGCTGGGGAGCGGGTGGCCATCATCGGCCCCAACGGGGCCGGCAAATCGACCCTGTTCAACCTGATGAGCGGGCGCTTTGGGCCCAGCAGCGGCGAAATCTGGCTCAACGGCCAGCGCATCGACGGCAAACCGGCCTACGCCATCAACCGCATGGGCCTGAGCCGCAGCTTCCAGATCACCAACCTGTTCCCCAAGCTGAGCGTGTTCGAAAACCTGCGCTGCGCCGTGCTCTGGAGCCTGGGCTACCGCTACACCTTCCTCAAGTTTCTGGCCGACCTCGAAGACGTGATCGAGCGCGTCGATGCGCTGCTGCACCTCATGCGGCTGGAGAAAAAACGCGACACCTTGGCCATGAACCTGAGCTACGCCGAGCAGCGCGCGCTCGAGATCGGCGTCACCATCGCCGGGGGCGCCGGCGTGGTCTTGCTCGACGAGCCCACGGCGGGCATGAGCAAAAGCGAGACCAAGCGCTTCATCGACCTGATCCGCGAAGTCACGGAGGGCAAGACCCTGCTCACGGTCGAGCACGACATGGGCGTGGTGTTTGGCCTCGCCGACAAGATCGCGGTGCTGGTCTATGGCGAGCTGATCGCCTTCGACACCCCCGAGGCGGTGCGCGCCAACCCGCGGGTGCAAGAGGCCTACCTGGGCTCGGTGCTGGCCGCCGCGCACTAAAAGGCGCAGAGAGCAAACATGCTGGAAATCGACAACCTACACGCCTTTTACGGCAAAAGCCACATCCTGCATGGGGTGCAGTTCAAGGTTGCGCCGGGTGAAATCGTGGCCCTGCTGGGGCGCAACGGTTCCGGGCGCTCGACCACGGCCAAGGCCATCATGGGGCTGGTCGATACCGAGGGCAGCATCGTCTGGAAGGGCCAGCGCATCGGCGGGCGCAAACCCTACGAGGTGGCGCACCTAGGCATCGGCTACGTGCCCGAGAGCCGCGACATTTTCCCCAAGCTCACGGTGCAGCAAAACCTGCTGCTGGGCGTCAAAAGCGGCCGCAGCAAAAACAGCTGGAGCTTCGACGACATGTACGCCATGTTCCCGCGCCTCAAAGAGCGCGAGCACACCGAGGCCGGGGTGCTGTCGGGCGGCGAGCAGCAGATGCTGACCCTGTGCCGCACCCTCATGGGCGACCCGGAGCTGATCATCATCGACGAGCCCACCGAGGGCCTGGCGCCCAAGATCGTCGAGCAGGTGGCGGCGTTTTTGCAAACCCTCAAGGCCCGGCGCGTGTCGGTGCTGCTGATCGAGCAAAAGCTGACCATCGCCTTGCAGATTTCGGATCGCGCGCTGGTCATGGGCCACGGCAGCATCGTGTTCGACGACACCCCGGCCGCCCTGCAAGAAAACCGCTACATCCGCCGCGAGTGGCTCGAGGTCTAGCCGCTGCGCCTGACAAACCGGCGACAGCCGCCACTAGGCGCCGCCCCCACGCCTTTGTAAAATCTCCAGCGAGCGAACGGTCGTGCTTTTTTGCCGCCCGCAGCTGCCTTGCCACCCCCCTACAGGAGACCGCATGACCGCGCATTACCAAACCCACGGCGCAGTGGCCGTGATCACGCTCGACAACCCGCCCATGAACGGCATGGGGCTGGCCACGCGCCGCGCCGCGGTGCAGGCGCTGCAGCGGGCGCAGG
Organism: Serpentinimonas sp. SSL01; assembly: GCF_056323735.1. Taxonomy (NCBI): domain Bacteria; kingdom Pseudomonadati; phylum Pseudomonadota; class Betaproteobacteria; order Burkholderiales; family Comamonadaceae; genus Serpentinimonas; species Serpentinimonas sp. SSL01. Next base: position 1,150,888 of record NZ_CM150487.1, on the reverse strand, counting down.
ACGACCCTTCGGTGCAGGCCATCGTGCTCGCCGGGGCCGGCAAGCTGTTTTCCAGCGGCGCCGACATCAAAGAGTTCGGCTCCCCCAAGGCCTACCAAGAGCCCAATCTGCACGGCCTGATCCGCGCCTGCGAGTCCTCGCCCAAGCCGGTGCTAGCGGCCCTGCACGGCATCTGCATGGGCGGCGGGTTGGAGCTGGCGCTGGGTTGCCACTACCGCATCGCCGCCCCGGGCACGCGCATGGCGCTGCCCGAAGTCAAGCTGGGCCTGATTCCCGGCGCCGGCGGCACCCAGCGCCTGCCGCGCGCCTTGGGCGTAGAGCCGGCGTTGAACCTGATCGTCAGCGGTGAACCGGTGGCCAGCGAGCTGCTGGCCCAGTTGCCAGGGCAAAAGCTGTTCGACCGCATCGCCGCCTCGAACGACACGCTGCTCGACGAAGCGCTGGCGCTGGCGCACGAGGTGGCGCAGCGCCACGCCGACGGCACGCCGCTGCCACGGGTGCGCGATCTGCCGTGCCAGCACCCGCAGGGCGAGGCCTATTTCCAGTTTGCGCGCAACATGGCCAAGGGCATGGCGCCGCGCTACCCGGCTCCGCTCAAGTGCATCGACGCCGTGGAGCTGGCCACGCACAAGCCCTTCGAAGACGGGTTGGCGCTGGAGCGCGAAATGTTCGTCAACCTGATGCACACGCCCGAGAGCATGGCGCTGCGCCACGTGTTCGCGGCCGAGCGCGCCGCCAGCAAAATCGCCGACGTGCCCGCCGACACCCCAATGCGGGCCATCCGCTCGGTGGCCGTCATCGGGGCCGGCACCATGGGCGGCGGCATCGCCATGAACTTCCTCAACGCCGGCATCCCAGTGGTGTTGCTCGAGCAGCAGCAGGCCGCGCTCGATCGCGGGCTGGCCACCATCCACAAAAACTACCAGGCCCAAGTCAGCAAGGGCAAGCTCAAGCAGGACAAGCTCGATCAGCGCCTCGCATTGCTGCGCAGCACCCTGAGCTACGCCGACTTGGCCGACGCCGATCTGGTGATCGAAGCCGTGTTCGAGGACATGGGCGTCAAGGAGCAAGTGTTCAAACAGCTCGATGCGGTCATGAAGCCCGGCGCCATTTTGGCCTCCAACACCTCGACGCTGGACCTCAACCGCATCGCCGGCTTCACCCGGCGCCCGCAGGACGTGGTCGGGCTGCACTTCTTTAGCCCCGCCAACGTGATGAAGCTGCTCGAAGTGGTGCGCGGCGCGCAAACCGCCCCCGACGTGTTGGCCACCGTCATGGCGCTGGGCAAGACGATCAAAAAAACCTGCGTGGTCTCGGGCGTGTGCGACGGCTTCATCGGCAACCGCATGCTCGAGCAGTACGTGCGCCAAGCCGGCTTCTTGCTCGACGAGGGCTGCACGCCGCAGCAGGTCGATCGGGCGCTGGAGCAGTTCGGATTTGCCATGGGGCCGTTTCGCGTCGGCGATCTGGCCGGCAACGACATCGGCTGGGCCATCCGCAAGCGCCGCTACGTGGAAAAGCCTGAGGTGCGCTACAGCAAAACCGCCGATTTGCTGTGCGAACTCGGGCGTTTTGGCCAAAAAACCGGCGCCGGCTGGTACGACTACGCCCCGGGCAAGCGCGACCCCATCCCCAGCCCGCTGGTGCAGCAACTGCTCGCCCAGCATTGCCAGAGCCTGGGGCGCACGGCGCGCGCCATCGACGACGAAGAAATCGTGCAGCGCTTGGTGTTTGCGCTGGTCAACGAAGGCGCGCACCTGCTGCAAGAGGGCATCGCCGCCAAGGCCGGCGACATCGACATGGTGTACCTCACCGGCTACGGCTTCCCGGTCTGGCGCGGCGGCCCAATGCACTACGCCGACCAGTACGGCCTGTGCAACGTGGTGCAAGCCATGCGCCGCTTTGCCCGCAACCCCTACGACGACAGCGCCTTTTGGCAGCCCGCCCCGTTGATCGAGCGCCTGCTCGCCGAAGGCCGCACGTTCACCGGCTAAATCACCGGCCCACAGCCGCAACCGAATCTGGAGCATCAGCCCATGAGCCACGCCCTCATCGTATCCACCGCACGCACCCCGCTGGCCAAAAGCTGGAAAGGGTCTTTCAACCTCACCCATGGGGCCACGCTGGGCGGCCATGCGGTGCGCCATGCCATTGCCCGCGCCGGCATCGACCCGGCCGCGGTCGAAGACGTGATCATGGGCTGTGCCAACCCCGAAGGGGCCACCGGCATGAACATCGCGCGCCAGATCGCGCTCGCCGCCGGTTGCCCGGTGAGCACCTCCGGCCTCACGGTGAACCGCTTTTGCTCCTCGGGCCTGCAAACCATCGCGCTGGCGGCGCAGCGCATCATCGCCGGCGAGGGCGAGGTCTATGTCGCCGGGGGTGTCGAGAGCATTTCGTGCGTGCAGCAGGAAATGAACCAGCACATGCTGATCGACCCGGCGCTCCAGCAGGCCAAACCGGCGATCTACTGGAGCATGCTGCAAACCGCCGAACAGGTGGCGCAGCGCTACGGCATCGGGCGCGAGGCGATGGACGAATACGGTGCCGCCAGCCAGCAAAAAGCCTGCGCCGCACAGGCCGCAGGGCGCTTTGCCGACGAGATCGCGCCCATCGAGGTGCGCGCCGGCGTGGCCGACAAAACCCTGGGCCTGATCACGCGCAAAATCAGCGTGAGCCTAGACGAAGGCCTGCGCGCTGGCACCACGCGCGAGGGCATCAGCGGCATCAAACCGGCGCTGCCTGGCGGCTTGGTGGCGGCGGGCAACGCCAGCCAGTTCAGCGACGGCGCCGGCGCCTGCGTGCTGATGCACGAAAGCCTAGTGCAAAAACAGGGCTTGCAGCCGCTGGGCCGCTTCCTCGGCTTTGCCGTGGCCGGGTGCGAGCCCGACGAAATGGGCATCGGCCCGGTGTTTGCCGTGCCCAAGGTGCTGGCCAAATTGGGCCTCAAGGTCGATGACATCGACCTGTGGGAGCTCAACGAAGCCTTTGCCGTGCAGGTGCTCTACTGCCGCGACCGGCTCGGCATCCCCAACGAGCGGCTCAACGTCAACGGCGGCGCGATCGCGCTCGGCCACCCCTACGGCGTCTCGGGCCAGCGCCTGACCGGCCACGCGCTGATCGAGGGCAAGCGGCGCGGCGCCAAACGGGTGTGCGTCACCATGTGCATCGGCGGCGGCATGGGTGCGGCCGGGGTATTTGAAGTGCTGTAACCGCCAAATTTTCAACCCAATCCCGGAACCGCAACCGACCGGGCGTGCTCACACAGCTAGAGCATGCACGCTCGTGTCGTAAAAGCCCGAGCTTGTAGTCGACTTACCCATCTGAGCTGGACTTTCTCCACGCCCATTGCGAGCGATAACCACAGCATTTTTACGGTTTAGCGTTTTCAGTAAGCCGAATGCTGCAAAATTGGCCCGACGAAATTTTGCGCGGATTTGGGTTCGGTTCGGTTCGGTTCCATGCATCGAAAGGATTGGTTATGAGCGTCAGCGAAGCATCGCGCGGTTTGTCCGCACTGCAACAAATTCGGGTCGTCACTGAACACCCTAACCCAACCGTCGTTAAGCGAGCCCCGCAGGGCTTGCCGCCCTTGGGGCCGTCGGCGTCGCCACCCAGCCAGGGGTCGGCCAGCGGCCACTACCGCGCCTACAAACCCCGGCCTTTCACGCGCGAAGAGCGCGACAAGGTCACGATTTTGTTTGGCGGCCTGCACTGGCGCGCCGAGCGCCTGATGCAAGGCGCCATGGAAAACCTCGGCTACCGGGTGCAGGTGCTGCCCAACCCGACCCGTGCCGACTTGCTCACCGGGCGCGAAGTGGCCGACATCGGCCAGTGCTGCCCCACCAGCTTCGTCACTGGCAATCTGGCCAACTTTTTGAGCGGCGAGACCAAGCGCATCGGGGCCGAGCGCGTCAACCAAGAATACGTCTACATCACCGCCGGGGCTTGCGGCGCTTGCCGCTTCGGCCAGTACCACCAAAGTTACGAACTGGCGCTGCGCAACGTGGGGCTGGATTCGTTCCGCCTGTTTTTGCTGGCCCAAACCCAAGTCGATCAGGGCCCGGCAAACGGCGGTGGGCTTGAAATCAACCCATCCTTTACCATGGGTGCGGTCTGGGGCGTGTTGCTGGCCGACGTGGTGCAAGACCTCGAATACCAGGTTCGCCCCTACGAAAAAAACCCCGGCGAAACCTCGCGTGTGGCGCGCGAGTCGATCGAATATCTGTACCAAACCATGCGCGAGCGCCCCGAGCGCGGCAAAAAATGGGGCCCGCTGGTGTGGCACTTTGCCACGCCGTATTTCGTCAACGCGCTGCGCGAGGTGCGGCGGCGCTTCGACGCCATCGAGGTCGATCGGCTGCGCGTCAAGCCGCTGGTCAAGATCACCGGCGAGTTTTACCTACAAACGGTCGAGGGCGACGCCAACTACAACATCCACAGCTGGCTCGAGAGCGAAGGGGCCGAGGTCTATCCGGCCCCGGTTGCGATCTGGCTCGACTACCTGCTGCGCTTCGGGCGCCAGCGGGCCGAAGAGCGCTTTGGCATCGAGCCCGGTGCGCGGCGCCAAAACGCCACCTACGCCGCCATCCAGACCTTGCTGCGCTGGACCTACAACCGCATGCGCCACGCGCTGGGCGATGTGCCCCACGCCCTGCCCGAGCAGACCGTGCTGCGCGATCTGGCGGCGCCGTATTTCCACAAGCGCTTGAGCGGCGGTGAGGGCGACATGCTCATCGGCAAGGCGCTGTGGGCGCACCTGCACAAAAAGGCGCACATGACCTGCGAGCTCTCGCCCTACGCCTGCATGCCCAACACCATGAGCATCGGCGCCATGGCGGCGGTGCAGGGCAAGTACCCCGATCTGCTCTATGCGCCGATCGAGATCAAGGGCGACGCCGAGGTGCACGCGCTGTCGCGCTGCCAGATGATCTTGACCGAGGCCAAAAAACGCGCCGTGCGCGAGTTCGATTCGGTGCTGCAACGCATCGGCCTCACCGAAGCCCAGTTGGCGGCCGAAGTAGCGGCGCGGCCCGAACTGTCGCGCGCCACCTACCGGGTGCCGCACTACGGTGTGGCTGGCACGGCGGCCAACTTGGCGCTGCACATCGCCCACCTCAAGGGCTTGCCCGGGGTGCGCGCATGAAGCGGCTCGGCCTCGACGTGGGCTCCACCACCGTCAAAGCGCTGCTCGACGACGGCAGCGGCGCCGTGCTGTGGCAAGACTACCAGCGCCACGACACCAAACAGGCCGAAAAGGTGCTGGAGTTTTTGCAGCGCGTCGAGGCCGAATGCGGCTTCGCGCCCGGGGTCGATCGCATCCTGATCACCGGCTCCGGCGCCGGCCTGATCGCCCCCTTGCTGGGGGCCAAGTTCGTGCAAGAGGTGGTGGCGGTCTCGGCGGCAGTAGAAAAGCTGCACCCGGAAGTCAACTTCGTCTCCGAAATCGGCGGCGAAGACATGAAGACCCTGTTCTTCAGCCCCAGCGGCGACGGCAAATCGAAGCAGGTGTTCATGCAGTCGGCGTGCAGCGGCGGCACCGGCACCTTCATCGAAAAAACCGCGCGCAAGCTCAAGGTGGCGCCCGATGAGCTGGCGCAGATGGGCTACACCGGGCTGGATTTGCACAAAATCAGCTCAAAATGCGGCATCTTCGCCGAAACCGACGCCAACACGCTGGTCAAGAGCGGCGTGCCGGTGCCCGAGATCATCGCCAGCCTGTTCGAGGCCGTGGTCTATCAAAACCTAGCCACCCTCACCAAGGGCAATGTGCCCACCCCGCACGTGCTGCTGCTGGGCGGCCCCAACCTGTTCTTCAAAGGCTTGCAAGAGGCTTGGCGCCACCATTTGGTCAAGCTCTGGAGCGAGCGCCGCGTCGCCTTGCCCGAGGGCTCCAGCCCCGAATCCCTGATCTTGGTGCCCACCGAGGCGCTCTATTACGCCTGCATCGGCTGCATCGAAATCGGGCGCACCGAACCGGCCACGGTCGGCATCTACAGCGGCACCGAACGCCTGCGCTGGTGGATCAGCGAGGGCCAACACGAGCAAAAAGCGCGCGAAGGCGCCAAGGGCCTGACCGCCAGCGCCGCCGAGCTCGAGCGCTTCATGCAAAACTACGGCCAAACCCAGCGCGGGGTGCCGTCGGCCGCAGCGGCCGCCAGCCTGACCGAGCAAACGGTGATTTTGGGTTGCGACTTTGGCAGCACCACCGCCAAGGCGGTGGTGCTGTCGCAGAGCGGCGAGGTGCTGGCCAGCTGTTACGTGCCCTCCAACGGCAACCCGATCGAAGACGCCAAGGGGCTGATGCGCCAGGTGCGCGCCGCCGGTTTCGAGCGCATCGGCGCCCTAGGCCTGACCGGCTACGGCAAAGACCTGCTCAAAGACATCGTCGGCTCCGACATGGCCGTGGTCGAAACCGTGGCTCACGCCACCGCCGCGCTGCACTACATCCCCGACGCCGACGTGATCTGCGACGTGGGCGGCACCGACGTCAAGATCATGCTGCTGCGCCAAGGCACCGTGGCCGATTTCCGGCTCAACTCCCAGTGTTCTTCGGGCAACGGGGCCTTTTTGCAGGGGGTGGCCGAGCGCTACCGCATCCCGCTCGAAGACTACGCGCAAAACGCTTTCCAAGCGCGCTCGATTCCGGCGCTGGCCATGGGCTGCGGCGTGTTCTTGCAGTCCGACATCGTGAATCAGCAGCGCAAGGGCTGGGCGCGCGAAGAGATCATGGCGGCGCTGGCGGCGGTGCTGCCGCTCAACGTCTGGGTCTATGCCGGGCAGATCCAAAACCTGGCCGCGGTCGGGCGCAAGTTCGTGCTCCAAGGCGGCACGCACCGCAATCTGGCGGTGGTCAAGGCGCAAGTCGATTTCATCCACGCCAAAGTGCCCAGCGCCGATGTGGTGGTGCACCCCTACTCGGGCGAGGCCGGGGCCATCGGCGCCGCGCTGTGTGCGCTCGACTGGTTCAAGGGTGGCCAGAAAACACGTTTTCGCGGCTATGATCTGATCGAGTCGCTTGAGTACAAAGCCACCACCAACGAAGACACCGTCTGCCACTGGTGCCCGGTCAACTGCCGGCGCACCTTCATCGACGTGCAGATACCCGGCGCCGCCGGGCGGCCGTGGAGCAAGGTGCCGGTCGAGGCGGGCTGGGAGCGCGTCATCAGCGGCAACACCTGCCCCAAGGGCTTGCTCGAAGACGTGAAAGAGATGAAAGTCGTTAAAGATCAACTGGAGGAAGCGCGACGTGCCTACCCGAACATTGCTGAACTGGTTCGTGAAGGCGCCTTCAAACGCGCCAAAGAGGAGCTTGTTCCAGCCAGCGCCGACTGAAGCCGATCTGGCGGCACAGCGCCAGGCGCGCGCCAAGCTGCGCATCGGAATTCCGCGCGTACTCAACATCTGGAGCACACACCAGTTTTGGTTTGGGTTTCTGGAGGCCCTAGGGATCGACCCGCGGCGCATCGAATTTTCATCCGATACCTCGGAGGAACAGGCGCGCACCTACGCCAAGGGGCGCGGCACGGTGGACTGCTGCTACCCGGTCAAGTGCATCTCGGGGCACTACGGCGAGCTGTTGGCGCGCAGCAAACGCAAGATCGACATCCTGTTCTCGCCCATGATCCATTCCGTGCCCTCGTACCTCGATGGGTACGTGGATGCCTCGCTCACCTGTCCGCGCGTCATGGCGGCCTCGGAAAACATCAAGGCCGGCTTCATCAAAGAGCGCGACGCCTTTGCCGAAGCGCGGGTGCTGCACGTCACGCCCTTTGTCTCGCTGGCCGACCCGCCGGTGGTGCCCAAACAGCTCTATGAGGGCATGCGCGATGCCCTGCCGGGCCTGACGCTGGCCGAAACCACGGAAGCGGTGCAGATGGGCTACCGCAGTCTAGACGCCTACAACCAGCGCCTGCGCACCAAGGCGCGCGAGATCTTGGAGTGGTGCGCGCGCGAGCAGCGCCCCTGCATCTTGGTGGTGGCGCGGCCCTACCACATGGACCCCGGCATCGGCCACGAGATCGAAGTCGATCTGCAAGCGCACGGCTACCCGGTGCTGTGGGCCCAGTACCTGCCCATCGACGCCGACCTGCTGCACTGGATGTTCGACCCCGACATCGCCGCCGGCCACATCCGCTCGCCGCTCGACATCCGCGACGTCTGGCCTTCGTCGTACAGCGGCAACACCAACGAGATTTTGTGGGGCGCCAAGGTGGCGGCGCGCATGCCCTGGATCGCCGCCGTGGTGCGGCTGGCCAGCTACGAGTGCGGCATGGACCAGCCCACTTATTCGCCGGTGCAGTCCATCGTCGAGCGCTCGGGTACGCTGTTCTTTTCCTTCCAAGACCTCGACTCGACCAAGCCGGCCGGCTCGGTCAAAATCCGCGTCGAAACCGTGGCGCACTACCTGTCCAAACAAGGGGCCGACATCATCAACCGCAAGCTCGCCGCCAGCCAACCCGGCTGCCCACTGCTCGGGGCTTGAGCGGTGCTGGGCGCGGTGGACGACACGCAACCGGAGCCCGCAGACCTGCACTACATGGGCTTGGCCTTGCAGCAGGCGCGCCGGGGCGCTGCGTTGGGCGAGGTGCCGGTGGGCGCGGTGCTGGTGCGGCCGGGGGCGCCGCAGCCGCTGCTGGCGGCGGCGCACAACCAGCCCATCGGCCTGTGCGACCCCAGCGCCCACGCCGAGCTGCTGGCCTTGCGCCAAGGCGCGCAGGCGCTGGGCAACTACCGGCTCGATGGCTGCACGCTCTACGTCACGCTCGAGCCCTGCGCTATGTGTGCCCAAGCCATGCTGCACGCGCGGTTGCGCCGGCTGGTGTACGGTGCGCCCGAACCCAAAACCGGGGCCGCCGGTTCGGTGCTCGATCTGTTTGCCATCGCTGCGCTCAACCACCACACTGCGGTGCAAGGCGGCGTGCGTGCAGATGAATGCGCGGCACTGCTGCAGGATTTTTTTTCCCAGCGCCGCAGCCAAGCGCGTGCCACCCAGCAACCGCTGCGCCAAGACGCACTGCGCACGCCGGAGGCCGCCTTTGAACCCGTGTGGAAGCTGTGGCCGCAGTGGCGCGCATGCCAGCGTTGGGTGGCCGACTTGCCCGCCCTGGGCGGTTTGCGCCTGCACCTGCTCGATCTGCCGGGGGCTGACTCGGCGGCGCCGGTGTGGCTGCTGCTGCACGGGCCCACCGGCTGGTGGCCGCAGTGGGCCGGCAGCATGGCTGCGCTGCAGGCGCAGGCCAGCCGCGTGCTGGTGCCCGACCTCATCGGCTTTGGCCAGAGCGACAAGCCCAAGCGGGCGCATTGGCACAGCTTGGCCCAGCACGCCCAAGTTTTGCTGCAGCTGCTGCAGCACAGCGGCTGCCTGCCCACCGGCGCGGCAGCGCCCCTGCAGCTGCGCTATGCGCCCGGGCAGGTGGCACTGGCGCAGGCGCTGACCCAAGCGTTCATAGCTACTGGGCAGACCCATCAGCCCGACCCAGAAGTGGGCGCGCACAACCCAGATCAGCCCTCTGAGGCGTTGCGCATTAGCGATCGCCTGCCGATCGAAGCGGCCGAACTCGAGCCCACGCCGTGCCCGCTTTCGCCCCCTGATTGGCCTACCTTGCCGTACCCCGATGCCGGGCACCGGGCGGCGCTGCAGGCTTGGGGCCAGGCAGGCCCGGGCGCATAATCCCGCGTCATGAGTCACATCTACCTGTATTCCCCCAGCGGGGCGGTGCGCGACCGCGCCGGCTTCAAGCGCGCCGTAAAAAGGCTGCAGGCCCAGGGCCACCAAGTCGAGATCGACCCAGATGCGCTCAGCACCTGGCAGCGCTTCGCCGGTGACGACGCCACCCGCCTAGCCGCCATCGGGCGCGCCGCCGCCAGCGGCGCCGAGATCGTCCTCACCACCCGGGGCGGTTACGGCCTCACCCGGCTGCTGCCCCACTTGCCCTACGCCGCCATACAAAGCTCCGTCGAGCGCGGCAGCGCCTGGGTGGGCTTGAGCGACTTCACCGCCCTGCAACTGGCGCTGCTGGCGCAAACCGGGGGCTGCACCTGGTCTGGGCCGGCCCTGCTCGAAGACTGGGCCACCCCCGAGCCACCCGACGAAATCATGCAAGCCTGCTTCGATGATTTGTGCGCCGGGGTAGGCGAGGGCGCTGGCTGGCGATTGCCCCCGGCCGACCTGCGCGCCCACCCCGAGCTGGCTCATGCCGCCGCAAATGAAGGCTGGTTGATTGATGCCGCACCACTCTGGGGCGGCAACCTGTCGATCTTCAGCGGCCTCGCGGGCACGCCCTACCTGCCCGCAGTCGAAGGCGGCATCCTGTTCCTCGAAGACGTGGGTGAGCACCCCTACCGCATCGAGCGCATGCTCAGCCAGCTGCTGCACAGCGGCGTGTTGCAGCGCCAACGCGCCATCGTGCTGGGCGCCTTCAACCGCTTTCAGCTCACCCCGCACGACCGCGGCTTCAAGCTCGCCAGCGTGGTGCAGTGGCTGCGCAACCAAGTGAGCGTGCCCGTGCTCACCGGGTTGCCCTTTGGCCACGTGCCCACCAAAGTGCTGCTGCCCGTGGGCCGCAGCGTGCAGCTGCTGGTGCAGGGCCGCGATTGCTTGCTGTTTTGGGGTTGAAGCCGCAGAAACCCAAGCTAGGCGCTTGCTGTTTGAGATGTGCCCGATGGGCTGCGCATAGCCTTGGGGCCCTTCAACGCTAGGGGGCGCCGCTAAGCACCCCCCACCCCCAACAACTGCTGCAGGCGCGGGCTGGTGGTGGTGTATTGCAGCAGCTGGCGTTGGCCGGGGCGCAGTTGGGCGGCGGCGGCGAAGGCGGCGAGGGTGGCTTCGTGGAAGGCACAGACGATGAGTTTGCGTTTGCCGGGGTAGTGGTTGATGTCGCCCACGGCGTACAGGCCGGGTTCGGCGGTGGCCATGGTGGCGCTGTCCACTGGCAAAAGCTTGCGCTGCAGCGCCAGGCCCCAGTCGGCCAGCGGCCCGAGTTTTGGGCTCAGGCCCAAGCGCGGCAGCAGCAGGTCGCAGGGCAGGGTGGCTTGGCCGCCGCCGGGGGTGGCCAGCAGCAGGGCTTGCAGCGCCGCCCCTGCCGGATCTGCGTCCGCACCGCAAACGAGGCCCACCGGCTGGCCGAGCACGAGCTGCAGCGTCTGCGCGGCCAGCGCTCGGTCTAGGGCGGCTTGGAGTGGGGGCTCGATCTGCAAGCGCTCGCTGCGGTGCAACAGGGTGATGCGGCTGTGGGTCGCATGCTGTGCTGACTCCTGCGCCAACTCCAGCGCCAGTTCCACCGCAGCCGCGTCGCCCCCGTGCACCACGACGTGCCGTGCAGTGGCCAGTGCGGCCTCGGGGGGCAGGTCGTGGTAGCAGACTTGCGCTGGCGCGCTGTGCTCGAAGGGTTCGAGCTCGGGCAGGGCTTCTTTGCGTGGCACAAAGGCGCCGACGCCGGCGGCGATGAACACCGTGGGCGCCAGCCACGCCTGAATGTTGTTTGGCCCGTTGTTCTGCCCATTGCTGCGCACCAGCCAGCGCCCGTCGGGCTGGCGCTGCACGCTGCTCACGAGCTGACCCAGATGCAGCGGCGGGTTGAAGGGGCGCAGCTGCTGCAGCAGGCGCTCGGCGAGCTCACGGCCGCTACACACCGGCAGGCCGGGCAGGTCGTAGATCGGTTTGTCGGGGTAGAGCGCGGCGCACTGGCCGCCGGGTTCGGGCAGCACATCGACCAGGTGGCAGGCGACCTCTTGCAGCCCGAGCTGAAAGGCCAAAAATAGCCCAGCCGGCCCGGCCCCGATGATCAGAGCCTCGGTTTCGATGGGCGGTGGCGTGGCGGCCAAGGGGAGTTGTCAGCGTTTGAGCAGAGGCAGCTTGCCGGTCATGTCTTTGTGGTCATCGGCGTCGGGCAGCGGTGACTTGCGCTTGGTGATGCTTTTCCAGCCTGGCAGGCGCGCCAGTTCGGCATTGAGGGCGATCATATGCTGCTGGTCGTTGGGCACGTCTTCCTCGGGGTAGATGGCGCTCACCGGGCACTCGGGGATGCAGACGGCGCAGTCGATGCACTCGTCGGGGTCGATGGTGAGGAAGTTGGGGCCTTCGCGGAAGCAATCCACGGGGCAGACATCGACGCAGTCGGTGTATTTGCAGGCAATGCAGGCTTCGGTAACTACGTGGGTCATGGCTCGGTGACTCGGTGGCTCGGGGCGCGGGCTAAAGGACGGGGAAGGGCGAAAGTTCGGATTTTAGGGCTTCGGGGTTCGCCTGTTAGGGGGGTGGTCAATCCAGCAACACAGCGGCGGCGGTGCGGTGGCTGGCGCTGTCCACCAAAATCAAGGCCCCGAGCGCGCGCGACTGGGCGTAGGCATGCGCCGGCAGCGGCACTTGCAGTTGCAACTCGACACGGCCGATGCCGTTGGCCTCGAGCCGATCGGCGCTTTGTTGCTCCAGCGTGTGGATGTCGAGTCGGTGCAGCACCCGCGTGACCTTGGCCTTGACCCAGCGGTGCTGGTGCAGCGCCCAGTACAGGCGCCCGGGTTGCAGGGGTTCGTCATCGAGCCAGGCCAGGGTGGCGCTTAGACTGTGGCGCGCTGGGTAGGGGCTGGCTGGGGCTTCGGCTGTAGCGCTGGTGGCGTCAGCGCCGGGGCTGGCGGTGACGGGGCTGGCGGTGACGGGGCTGGCGGTGACGGGGCTGGCGGTGACGGGGCTGGCGGTGACGGGGCTGGCGGTGACGGGGCTGGCCAGCAACCAGTCGCCGCGCGAGACGTCGAGTTCGCGCTCGAGCAGCACGCCGGCGCTGTGCCCGGCCGCCACGGCTTGGGGCTGGCGGCAGCGGTTCAGCACCTGCACCACGCGCGCGCGCTGGCCGCTGGGGAATACTTGCACCTCGTCGCCGGCTTGAACGCGCCCGGCCGCAACCCGGCCCCATAAGACGCGCCGCCCGTGCGCCGGGGCCGCCCCAGCCGCAGGCAGCTCGACCGCATCCACATCGGTGGCGCCGGGTTTTTCCACCCATTGCACCGGGAACGCCAGTGCGGCCTCGGGCGCGGGGGCGGTGTTGGGCAGTTGCTCGAGCACCTCGAGCAGCGTCGGGCCGTGGTAGCCGCACCAGCCGTCGTGGCCGTGGCCGCGATCGACCACGTTCCAGCCCTTGAGCGCGGAGATCGGCAGCACGGCCTGCGCCGCCAGCCCGGCTTGCTCGGCAAAGCGCAGCAAAGCAGCGCGGATGTGGGCAAAGGCCAGCGCGGCATCGGCCACGGCGTCGAGCTTGTTGACGGCAAACACCAAGCTGGGCACGCGCAGCAGGTGGCACAACAGGGCGTGGCGGCGCGTTTGCGCAAGCAGCACCAAGTCGGGGCGCTGCCAGTCGAGTTTGGTGGCATCGACCAGCAGCACGGCGGCGTCGGCGCTGGAGGCGGCGGTGACCATGTTGCGCGTGTATTGCTCGTGCCCGGGGGCGTCGCCGATGATGAACTTGCGCCGCTCGCTGCTGAAGTAGCGGTAGGCGACGTCGATGGTGATGCCTTGCTCGCGCTCGGCCATCAGGCCGTCGGTCAGGCGCGCGAGGTCGAGTTGCGCGCCCGCATCGGCCTTATCGGCCTCATCGTGCGCGTGGCTGGGGCTGCTGTGCGCGATGCCGGCCAAGTGGTCTTGCAGCACCGCTTTGCTGTCGAGCAGCAGGCGGCCGATGAGCGTGCTCTTGCCGTCGTCAACCGAGCCGCAGGTGATGAAGCGCAACGCGTCCATATTAAAAATACCCTTCGAGTTTGCGTTTTTCCATCGAGGCTTCGCTGGTCTGGTCGTCCATGCGCGTGGCGCCGCGTTCGCTCAACTGGGCGTTGAGGGTTTCGGCGACGATCTGCCCGGCCGTGCTGGCGCTGCTGGCCACCGGGCAGGTGCAGGTGATGTCGCCCACGGTGCGAAAGCGCACGCTCAAATGTTCGACGGTCTCGCCGGGCTTGGGCGGGGTGAGCTCGGTCACCGGCACCAGCAGGCCGCGCCGTTGCACCACCGGGCGCAGGTGCGCGTAGTACAGGCTGGGCAGGGCGATGCGCTCGCGCTCGATGTATTGCCAGACGTCGATCTCGGTCCAGTTGCTGATCGGGAACACGCGGAAGTGCTCGCCCGGTTGCAGCCGGGTGTTGTAGAGCTGCCAGAGCTCGGGGCGCTGCGCCTTGGGCTGCCACTGGCCAAAGGCGTCGCGGTGGCTGAAGAGGCGCTCTTTGGCGCGCGCCTTTTCTTCGTCGCGCCGGGCGCCGCCGATTAGGGCGTCGAAGCGAAATTCGTCGATCGCTTCCAGCAGCGTGACCGACTGGTGCGCGTTGCGGCTCTGGCCCGGGTGCGCCAGGCGCACACTGCCGCGCGCCATCGAGTCCTCAACCCGGCGCACGATCAGTTCGGCCCCCAGTTCGCGCGCGCGCTGGTCTCGGAAGGCCAGCACCTCGGGGAAGTTGTGGCCGGTGTCGATCATCAGCAGCGGGTAGGGCAGGCGGCCGCGGCCAAAGGCTTTTTCGGCGCAGCGCAGCAGCACCAGCGAGTCTTTGCCGCCCGAGAACAGCAGTGCCGGGCGCTCAAACACGGCGGCGACTTCGCGCAGGATGAAGATGGTTTCTTCCTCGAGCGCGTCGAGCTGGCTGTTGTCGAGCTGGGGCGCGGCGCTGGGGCCAGGCTGGGGAAGGGGGATGCGTGCGTTCATGGGTGGCTCCTTTGGTGCAGGCCGCATTCTTTGGCGCTGTCTTGTTCCCACCACCAGCGCCCAGCGCGCAAATCTTCGCCCACGCTCACGGCGCGGGTGCAGGGCGCGCAGCCGATGCTGGGGTAGAAGCGGTCGTGCAGCGGGTTGTAGTCCAGCCCGTGCAGGGCGATGTGGTGCCAGACCTCGCCCCAGCTCCAGTCGGCCAGCGGGTTGATCTGGATCAGCCCCGCGCTGGGCCGGTCGGCGCGTGCGGGGTCGAGGTCGCTGCGGTCGATCGCGGGCACCTCGGCGCGCTGGGCCGATTGTTCGCGCCGCAAACCGGTGATCCAAGCGCGCTGGCCGTGCAGCGCCCGGCGCAGCGGCTCGACTTTGCGGATGGCGCAGCAGGCTTGGCGCAGGGCCACGCTGCGGCGCATGGCATCCGGGCCCTCGCGCGCCACGAAGGCTTCGGCCACGCCGGGCTGCGGTTTATAGACGCGCACCGGTTGTGCATCCGGCTGTGCCGCCCGCGCCTCGGTGCGCGCCAGCAGCGCCAGCGTCTCGGGGTGCAGGGCACCGGTGTCGAGCACAAACAGCGGGATCGGTAGACTCAGGGTGTCGATCAGGTGCCGGATGACCACGTCTTCGGCCCCAAGGCTGGAGGCCTGCACCAGCGGCTGGTGCTCGCTGGCCGCTTGTTGCAGCAGGGCGCGGCTGCGCGCCAGCTTGGCCTGGTAATCGGCGCTCGGCTGGGCCTGCTGCAGGGCAGCGCGGGCAAAGTGCGGCTGCACCTGCTGGGCGTTCATCATGCGGGGGCTCCGGTGGTGGTGGCGGTGGTTGCAGCGTAGGCGGTGACGGCAGCGCGGGCAAAGTGCGGCCGCGGTTGCAGCGCGTCGCCCTGGTAAAAGCTGCCAAACTGTTGCAGCAGGCGCTGCCCGTGCGCCGGGTCTTGGTCGGCGCGCAGCAGGGCTTCGTCGAAGCCGCAGCGCTGCAATTGCAGCAACTGGTCGATCAGCACCTCGCCGGTGGCGCGCAGCAGGCCGCAGTAGCCGCAGCGCCGGCGCAGCAGCACCGCCTGGCTGTAGGCGCGGCCGTCGGTGAATTTGGGGAACTGTAGGTCGATGCGCTGCACGGCGCTTAGGTCGAGCGTTTGCGCAAGGTGCGCGGCCCACAGCTCGAAATCGGGGGCCAGCGTGAGCACGCTGCCGGCGGGGCTGGGCGCGGCCGCGGCGGCCTCGGTTGGCGTGAGGAGTTTCATGGGCAATAGATTGAAGTCGGGGGTGCTGAGTGCGCCTAATCCGCTCAAAGCGCCACGGCGGTGCGGCGCAAAGCGGGGCTGTCCGGGTTCGGGTGGGCGGCTTGGGCGTGTGCGGCCGCGTGCTCCTGCCACCGCGCAGTGGCCACGCGCACCGCGTTGGCGGCGGCCTTGAAGGGCTCGTGCCCTAGGCGCTGCAGGGTGTGCACGAAGCGCTCGCCCGGTGCGCGCAGCTCTTGGTAGGCCTCCAGAATGGCCTCGATCGCGTCGCAGACCTCGCTGGAAGTGAAAGACGGCCCCAGCACCTTGCCGGGCGTGGGCGCGCCGCTGAGCGTGCTGCCATCCGATCCGCCCAGGCTGATCTGGTACCACTCCTGGCCGTCTTTATCCACACCCAAGATGCCGATGTGGCCGCTGTGGTGGTGGCCGCAGGAGTTGATGCAGCCGCTCAGGTGCAGGTCGATGGGCCCGAGGTCGTGCAGCTCGTCGAGGTCTTGGTAGCGCTGCAGCAGAGCTTCGGCGATGGTCAGCGAGCGCGCGTTGGCCAGGTCGCAGAAGTCGCCGCCGGGGCAGGCGATGAGGTCGGTGAGCAGCCCGATATGGGGCTGCGCCAGCCCCAGGCGCCGCGCCGCACGCCAGAGCTCGGTCAGCTCGTCGCAGCGCACCCAGGGCAGCAGCAGGTTTTGCTGGTGCGTGACGCGCACCTCGCCGGCGCTGAAGCGTTCGGCCAGCTCGGCCACGGCCTCGAGCTGGCTGGCGCTGGCATCGCCCGGGGCTTGGCCCAGGCGCTTGAAGGCGAGTGTGACGGCGCGCAGCTCGGGGTTTTGGTGCGCGTGCACGTTGCGCTGCAGCCAGCGCTCGAATTCGAGGTCGTCTTCGGTGCTCAGGCGCAGCAGGCGCGCCATGCGCTCGTCGGTGCAGGGGCGGCTGCTTGGGCGCGCAGGGGGGGCAAAACCGGCGCTGACGCGCTGCAGCTCAGCCGCGCTGATGGTGTGCGGGGCGCCGTCTTGCGCCACGATGCGGTCGTACTCGGCCTGGACTTCGTCAAAAAAGCGCTGGCCTTGGGCGCGCACCAAAATTTTGATGCGCGATTTGTACATATTATCGCGCCGGCCCCAAGCGTTGTAGATGCGCACCAGCGCTTCCATGTAGTTGAGCAGCTGGTCCCAGGGCAAAAAGTCGCAGATCGTGCTGGCGATCACCGGTGTGCGCCCCATGCCGCCGCCCACCAACACCTTGAAGCCCAGCTCGCCGGCCGCGTTGCGCCATAGTTGCAGCCCGACGTCGTGCCAGTGCAGCGCGGCCCGGTCTTCGCGCGCGCCGACGATGGCCACCTTGAACTTGCGCGGCAGAAAAGCGAACTCGGGGTGCAGCGTGCTCCACTGGCGCAAAATTTCGGCGAAGGGGCGCGGATCGGCCACTTCGTCGGGGGCAATGCCGGCCAGCGCGTCGGTGCTGATGTTGCGGATGCAGTTGCCGCTGGTCTGGATGCCGTGCATGTCCACGCTGGCCAGCAGCTCCATGACCTCGGGTGCGTGCTCGAGCGCGATCCAGTTGAACTGCACGTTTTGGCGCGTGGTGAAGTGGCCGTAGCCGGTGGGCAGGCGGCTGGCGATGGCGCGGCCGTCGCGCAGCTGCACCGCACCGAGCCGGTTTTGCGCCGCCACCGCGCCTTGGAACACGGCAGCGCCGGGTTGGTCATAGACGCGTGCGATCTGCGCCAGCGCCCGCACCTGCGTGCTGGACAGCTCGCCGTAGGGCACGGCGACGCGCAGCATGGGGGCGTGGCGCTGGATGTACCAGCCGTTTTGCAGCCGCAGCGGCCTAAAGGCTTCGTCGGACAAGGCGCCGTCGCGGTGGCGCTGCCACTGGTCGCGGAACTGGGCCGCACGCTGGCGGATGAACTGGCGGTCAAAATCGGTGTGGGCGTACATGCGGGTGGCTAAAAGCGGTAGAGTCGAGGTGGTCCCGAAAGAGCCCGACTGTAGGACTCTGCTTAATATTTGCAAACTACTGTTTATTTATTGAAGCATAGCAAAAAAGAATAAAGCTGGACTTGCTTCCCTACCCTCTGTGCTTGGCGCCATAAAAGTTGGTCACGGCGCAGTCATTTTTTTGCCTTAACTTAACAACCATGAACACCACAGACCGCAAAGAAAACGCCGCCCTACAACCTGCCAGCACCTTGGAGCGCCGCAAAAGCCGCTCGGTCTCGCCCGCCAGCCGCAGCGCCTACGACATCGACAGCCACATGATGGCGCAGATGGCGCGTTGGTCTTCGGGCATTTCGCCCATCTCGCTCACGCTCTCTTGGACCGACTGGGCGCTGCACTTGGCCTCTTCGCCGGGTTCGCAGGCGCGGTTGGCGCGCCGTGCGCTCGAGTCGGGCATGCGCTGGTCGCAGGACGCGGTGCAGGCGCTGATACCACACTTGAACGCCGCCACCCCAGCGGCGACGCCAGAGACCCCAGCGGCGACGACGCCCGAGGCCCAAGCGGCGGCCACACCCGACAGCCTGAGCGAACAGATCGAAGAAGACAGCCGCTACGCCGCTCCCGAGTGGCAAAGCTGGCCTTGGCGGCCCTTGGCCAGCGCCAACAAACTGGGCGAGCAGTGGTGGCTCGATGCCTGCAACCTGCGCGGGATGCAGGATCACTCGCGCCACCAGATGCGTTTTTACGGCAGCCAATTGTTTGATCTGCTCTCGCCCAGCAACTTTTTGCCCACCAACCCGCAGGCGCTCCAGGCAGCGTGGCAGAGCCGTGGCCAGACCTTGTTGCAGGGCGTCAACCTTGCGCTCGACGACCTGCGCCGCAGCCAAGGCATGCAGCCCCGTCATGCATCCCAGTTGGATCTGGCGCCGGGCCAGGGCTTGGCCATGACCGACGGCGAGGTGGTGCTGCGCAACGGCCTGATCGAGCTGATCCAGTACCGCCCCAGCACGACCGAGGTGCAGGCCGAGCCGGTGCTGATCATCCCCTCGTGCATCATGAAGTACTACATCTTGGACCTGTCGCCGCACAACTCGATGGTGCGCTGGCTGGTGGGCCAAGGGCACACGGTGTACATCGCTTCGTGGCGCAACCCGGATGCCAGCGATGCCTTGCTTGGCATGGACGACTACGTGAGCGAGGGCGTGCTGGCGGCGCTCGACCACGTGCATGGGCAGTGCCAAGCACCAGTGCATCTGGTGGGTTATTGTCTGGGGGGAACCTTTGCCGCCATGGCTGCAGGCGCGCTCGGTGGCGGTGACGCGGTGCTGTCGAGCCAAAACCCCGAATCGGCCGCATCACCGCTGGCTTCGCTGAGCTTGTTGGCGGCCGAAGTCGATTTCACCGACCCGGGCGAGATGGGCGTGCTGATCGACGAAGCCCAAGTGCGCCTGCTCGAAGACATGATGGCCAGCAAAGGCTTCCTGACCGGTCAGCAGATGGCGGCTTCGTTTCAGTTTCTGCATGCGCGCGACTTGGTCTGGTCCAGCAAAACCCGGCGCTGGCTGCTGGGCCAAGAAGATCTGCCCAACGACCTCATGGTCTGGAACGCCGACGTGACGCGCTTGCCGGCCCTGATGCACAGCCAGTACCTGCGCTCCTGTTACTTGAACAACGACCTCGCCGAGGGCCACTACCTCTACTTGGGGCGACCGATTTCGCTGCGCGACATCCGGGTGCCGGTGTTTGCCGTGGGCACCCTCAAAGACCACGTGGCGCCGTGGCGCTCGGTCTATAAGATTCACCGCCTGGTGTCGGCCGAGGTCACTTTTGCCCTGACCAGCGGTGGGCACAACGCGGGCATCGTTTCGGAGCCGGGGCGGCCGCGACGCCATTACCAGTTGCTGAGCAGCCCCTTGCACCAGACCTGGCGCACCCCGGATGAGTGGCTAGAGCAAGCCCCGCGCCACGAAGGCAGCTGGTGGCCGGCTTGGGATGAATGGTTTAAGGCGCAAGGTAGCGGCCAACGCGTCCCGGCGCGCGCCCCGGTGCACGACCCGGCGCTGGGCAGTGCGCCCGGGCAGTACGTGCAGGTGCGTTACGGCGATTGATGCGTTGCAGGGGCCGCGCCGCGCTCTGGCTGGCCGCCGCGCACGAAGCGTTGCGCCAGCAGCGCCTGCGCTAGGCGTGCGGGCAGCGGCCACGGTTCGCCGTGCAGCTGCGCGGCCAGCACCTCGCCGGCCAGTACCGACAGCGTCAGGCCGCGCGCGCCCAGACCCGTGAGCACATGCAGGCCAGGCCAGCGTGTGCCATCCAGCGCCCCCACGGCGGGCAGCCGGTCGGGCAGGGTGCAGCGCACCGCCGCCCAGCCTTGGGCAGTTGCAAAAGCGCTTGGCATCTGCGCGCCCAAGCGCGGCAGCAGGCGCTGCAGGCGCGCTTGATTGGCGGCGTGGTCGGCCGCGGTCACGGCTGCGGTGGTGTTGCCGCGATCAAAGGTCGAGCCCACGATCCACATTGGCGCGTCGTTGGGGCCGCTCATGCCCTGCAAAAAGCTGCCGTAACCATGCACCGGCCACGGGGGCAGGGCAGCGCGTGCGGCAGCCGGCAGGTCGCTGAGCAGCCCCCAGCTGACTTGTCCGCGCAAGGCTTGCAGGGGCAGGGTGCAACCAGTGGCCTCGGGGCCGGTATGCAAGTGTTCCAGCAGCGCCCGCACCGCAAAACCCGCCGCCAGCACCACATGCGGGGCCTGCGCCAGCGTGTGCCCGCGGGCCTCGAGCAGCGCCCAGCCTGTGCTAGTGCGCTGCAGGCGAGCCACGGCCGCGCCGCCGCGCCACACAATGCGCTCGTGCGCCAGCTGCGCGCGCACCAGTTGCGCCGGGCGCAGCCAAGCCGCACTCGGGTGCCAGAGCGCACTGGCCGGTGCATCGAGGTCGGCCAGCCCAGCGGCTTCGATTTGTCCCGGGCTGGCCTCCAAGCTCCAGTCGTCGCCGCAGCGCGGAGTTTCAGGTGTGGCCGGCGGCAGGGCGCGTTTGTGCTTCACCCGGTGCTCGAGTGCGCCGCTGGGGGCCCAGTCTTGCCCTTGGGGCAACAGCGCCGCCACGCGCTGCAAGGTGGCGCGCAGCCCGGCGCGGCTGATGCGCGACAGAAGCGCATCGTCTGGCGACACGTGGGGGGCGATCAGGCCTGCGGGCAGGCCCGAGGCGCCAGCAGCGGGGGCACTGGCGGCGTCGAGCACCTCGACACGCCAGCCGCGCTGCGCTAGGCTGTAGGCGGCGGCCGAGCCGGCCAAGCCGGCACCCAGCACCAGCGCGTGGCCGGCGCCCTCAACCGAGGCGGCGTGGGTTTGCAAGGGGCAGGCTACCAAACCGCAGCGGCCGGTGGCGGCAGCCGCCGGCAGCGGTGCGCATCATGGGCCGCTTGGCGGCACGTAGCCGGCGGCTTGGTCGGCCCCAGCACCAAAAAAATGCTGCTCCATCTGCCGCGCCAGGTATTGGCGCGCCCGCAGGTCGGCCAAGTTGAGGCGGTTTTCGTTCACCAGCATGGTTTGGTGCCGGATCCAGTCGGCCCAAGCCTGTTTGCTGACCTGCTCGTAAATGCGTTTGCCCAGCTCGCCCGGGTAGGGTGGGAAGTCGAGGCCTTCGGAATCGGTGCCGAGTTTGATGCAGTGAACCGTGCGTGCCATGGGATTGTTCGTGAGTTGGAGTGAAGCCAAGCCCGACTTTACCAAGCTTTGCGCCCGTGGCAAGCCCGCTGCCTGCATGAGCGCACAGCGGGCATGGGTGGCGCCAAGCACGCAGTCCAAACCAGCAGGCTGCACCAGCCGGAGCATGGGGATTTACAATCGGGCTTTTAGATCATGGATGGGGAAGCGCTGCGGGTTTTGCGTGCATACCCCATTCAACTGTGAGCACCATCATGAGCCAAAACGCCCCTGCGTTCGAGATCCACGTCCACGGCGACGTTCCCCTGCGCGAGGAGGTGGACTACCCACAGATTCAGGACGCGCTCAAGCCGCTGTGGAAGTATGTGGGCGCGCGCTCGCTGGTCGATGCCGCGGCCAGCCAGTACGAAGAAGAGCCCGGCATCCGCTTCGAGGCCAAAGAGCGCTTGCTGCAGATTTGCTGGACGGTCGAGGGCGACGAGGATTTTCGCCTCGCCATCGACGAAGCCTGCATGGGCCTGAATGAAATCGCCGCTGCCGGGGCCGCGCTCGAGGTCTCGTTCTACGACATCGAGTTCGACGAAGAAGAAGCCCCGGAAGACGAAGAGGCGCGCGACGATTTCGTGCTCTGCTTTGTGGGCCCCACACCGGCGGCCATCATGCAGGTGCAGCGCGACTTGCTGGTGCAAGACGTGGTCAACCTGATGGAGCGCCACTTCGACGCGTCTGAGCTCAGTGACGTGGTGGCCTCGATCGACCGCCTGTTTGGCAGCCGCTTCGACTCGCTGGTGAGCTCGATGCAGCTGGGCCGCCCGCCGCGCGGTTCGGGCCCAGCCGGCGGGCATGGCGGGCCGCGCAAGCCGCGCCATTTGCACTAAACCGATACAGCGCCTCAGCCCACCGCCAGCGCAATGCCCTTGAACTCGCCGCTGGCGATGCGCTGACGCCATTCGGCTGGGCCGCTTTCGTGCACGTTGTCGCCGCTGCTGTCCACCGCCACCGTCACCGGCATGTCCTGCACCTCGAACTCGTAGATCGCCTCCATGCCGAGGTCGGCAAAACCCACCACCTTGGCCGATTTGATCGCCTTGGCCACCAGGTAGGCGGCGCCGCCCACGGCCATCAGGTAGGCGCTGCGGTTGTCTTTGATCGCCTGCACCGCCACCGGGCCGCGCTCCGATTTGCCGATCATGGCGATCAGGCCGGTCTGCTCCAGCATCGTGCGCGTGAACGGGTCCATGCGCGAGGCGGTGGTCGGGCCGGCCGGGCCCACCACTTCATCGCGCACCGGGTCCACCGGCCCCACGTAGTAGATCACGCGGTTGCGGAAATCCACCGGCAGCGGCTCGCCCTTGGCCAGCAGGTCGGCAATGCGCTTGTGCGCGGCGTCGCGCCCGGTGAGCATCTTGCCGTTGAGCAGCAGCTTGTCGCCCGCCTTCCAGCTCGCGACCTCGGCCGGGCTCAGGGTGTCGAGCTGCACCCGCTTGGCCGTCTGCACATCTGGCGTCCAAGTCACCGCCGGCCAATCGGCCAGACGCGGTGGCTCGAGTCGGGCCGGGCCGCTGCCGTCGAGGTAAAAATGCACGTGCCGGGTGGCGGCGCAGTTGGGGATCAAGGCCACCGGCAGCGAGGCGGCGTGGGTCGGGTAATCAAGGATTTTCACGTCCAGCACCGTGGTCAGCCCGCCCAGCCCTTGGGCGCCGATGCCCAGCGCGTTGACCTTCTCGTACAGCTCCAGCCGCAGCGCCTCGGTGCGCGTCAGGGCCGCTCCGGCGCGCTGGCGCTCGAACAGCAGGTCGATGTCCACCGGGGCCATGAGCGACTCTTTGGCCAGCAGCATGGCTTTTTCGGGCGTGCCGCCGATGCCCAGACCCAAAATCCCCGGCGGGCACCAGCCCGCGCCCATGGTGGGCACGGTTTTGAGCACCCAGTCCACGATCGAATCCGATGGGTTGAGCATGGCGAACCTGGACTTGTTCTCGGAGCCGCCGCCCTTGGCGGCACAGGTCACTTCCACCTGGTCGCCGGGCACGATTTCATAGTGCACCACCGCCGGCGTGTTGTCGCGCGTGTTTTTGCGCGCCCCGGCCGGGTCGGCCAGCACCGAGGCGCGCAGCGGGTTGTCCGGGTTTAGGTAAGCGCGGCGCACGCCTTCGTTGATCATCTCGTGCAGGCTCATGGTGGCGTCGCTCCAGCGCACGTTCATGCCCACCTTGATGAACACCACGGCGATGCCGGTGTCTTGGCAGATCGGGCGGTGCCCCTCGGCGCTCAGGCGCGAGTTGCTCAAGATCTGGGCGATGGCGTCTTTGGCCGCCGCCCCTTGCTCGCGCTCCCAAGCCCGGCCGAGCGCCTGGATGTAGTCGAGCGGGTGGTAGAAGCTGATGTACTGAAAAGCGTCGGCGATCGAGTCGATCAGGTCTTGCTGGCGGATGGTGGTCATGTGGGGCTACTCGTTGAAAAAATAGGGCTAAGGCTGTAGAGTGTAAATAATGTCGGGTATTTGCGCGCCGACGGTATTCTGGTGATGATGTCGGGTGTAAGAGCCTCGTCAGAGAGCTTGCGCACAGTCATGGGTTGTCGATTTCACCCAACAGAGGAGCTTTTCATGTCCGCATCGTCGTCCGCCGTTCAGTCCACCTTGGTCGAAAACCGCGTGTTTGAGCCCAGTGCCGCCACCGTCGCCGCTGCGCGCGTGTCTGGCATGGATGCCTACCACGCCCTGTGTGCCGAAGCCGAACGCGACTACGAAGGTTTTTGGGCCCGTCTGGCCCGCGAGCAGCTGGTCTGGCACAAACCCTTCACCCAGGTGCTCGACGAGTCCAACAAGCCCTTTTACAAGTGGTTCCAAGACGGCGAGCTCAACGCCTCGGCCAACTGCCTCGACCGCCACATCGGCACCCCGACCGAGCACAAAACCGCCATCATCTTCGAGGCCGACGACGGCACCGTGACCAAAGTCACGTTTAAGGAGCTGCTGGCCAAAGTGAGCCAGTTCGCCAACGCGCTCAAGGCCATGGGGGTGCAAAAAGGCGACCGCGTGGTCATCTACATGCCCATGACGATCGAGGGCGTGGTGGCCATGCAGGCCTGCGCGCGCATCGGCGCCACCCACAGCGTGGTGTTCGGCGGCTTTTCGGCCAAGGCGCTGCAAGAGCGCATCCAAGACGCCGGCGCCGTGGCCGTGATCACCGCCAACTACCAGATGCGCGGCGGCAAAGAGCTGCCGCTCAAAGCCATCGTCGATGAAGGCTTGGCCTTGGGCGGCTGCGATTCGATCAAAAACGTGGTCGTGTTCCAGCGCACCGCCAGCGCCTGCAACATGGTGGCCGGGCGCGACGTGCTGATGCACGAAGTGATGGCGGCGCAGTCCAGCGTCTGCGCGCCCGAAATGGTGGGCGCCGAGCACCCGCTGTTCATCCTCTACACCTCGGGCTCCACCGGCAAGCCCAAGGGCGTGCAGCACAGCACCGGCGGCTACCTGCTGTGGGCCAAGCAGACCATGGACTGGACTTTCGACCTCCAGCCCAACGACGTGTTCTGGTGCACCGCCGACATCGGCTGGGTCACCGGCCACAGCTACGTCGCCTACGGGCCGCTGGCTGCGGGGGCGACGCAGATTGTGTTTGAGGGCGTGCCCACGTTCCCGCACGCCGGGCGTTTCTGGCAGACGATCGAAAAACACCGCTGCACCATCTTCTACACCGCGCCCACAGCGATCCGCTCGCTCATCAAGGCCGCCGAAACCGACGCCAAGGTGCACCCCAAAAACTGGGACCTCACCAGCCTGCGCCTTCTGGGCTCGGTGGGCGAGCCGATCAACCCCGAAGCTTGGATGTGGTACTACCGCAACATCGGCGGCGAGCGCTGCCCGGTAGTGGATACCTTCTGGCAGACCGAAACCGGTGGCCACATGATCACCCCGTTGCCGGGTGCCACGCCGCTGGTGCCGGGTTCGTGCACGCTGCCGCTGCCGGGCATCAGCACCGCCATCGTCGATGAAATGGGCAACGACGTGGCCAACGGCCAAGGCGGCATTCTGGTGGTCAAGAAGCCTTGGCCGTCGATGATTCGCACCATCTGGGGCGACCCGCAGCGCTTCAAGAAGAGCTACTTCCCCGAAGAGCTCAAGGGCTACTACTTGGCTGGCGACGGCGCCGTGCGCTCCGAAGACCGGGGCTACTTTCGCATCACCGGCCGCATCGACGACGTGCTCAACGTCTCGGGGCACCGCATGGGCACGATGGAAATCGAATCGGCCCTGGTGGGCAAGACCGACCTGGTGGCCGAAGCCGCCGTGGTGGGCCGCCCGGACGACCTGACCGGCGAGGCCATCGTGGCCTTTGTGGTGCTCAAGCGCCCGGTGCCCACCGGCGAAGAAGCCAAGGCGCTGGCCACCGAGCTGCGCAACTGGGTGGCCAAAGAGATCGGCCCGATCGCCAAACCCAAAGAGATCCGCTTTGGCGAAAACCTGCCCAAAACGCGCTCGGGCAAGATCATGCGCCGCCTGCTGCGCTCGCTGGCCAAGGGCGAGGCGGTGACCCAAGACACCTCGACGCTGGAGAACCCGCACATCTTGGAGCAACTGGCCAAGAGCAACTGATCGGGCTGGCGCGCGCCCGGACTTGGGTGCGCGCTTTTGGGGTGGGCAGATCTTGTGCGCTGCCCGAAACCCGAGGGGGCCGCAAGGCCCCAAATGCAAAAGGGGGCCACAGGGCTAGGCGTTGGCGTAAAGTGTTGATGCCTACCTCGTAGGCTCCTGGTTTGCCCTATGCGACTCCTCGTTTTATAGGGCATTTTTCTTCCGGAGATTTTTTCAGCATACGTGCGGCCTCGGGCAGTCGCCAGGTGACCAATGAGGTCTGTATGCCCGGCAAGGAACTAGGGTGGGCTCTGCATCCGAGGGGGTTCTTGCTGAAAGCCGCGGCGCCCAGGTCTTAGCTTGACCATGAAAAACGCCTCCATAGCCAGCAAGCTGCGGAGGCGTCGCCATCAAGCCCTTCCAGAACGTCAGCACTCTAAGCCAACGGCTAGCCTTGCGTTCTGGGAGCTTTTTTGTGTGCATTGAACCCTGCAACGGGCCGCAAAACATGCTTTATTTGGCATGGGTTTTTGAAGTCGCTCTCAGTCAACCGAGCAACTTTGCTTGCCTTTCTATGACATGTTTGTTATCTTATGAGTGCGCGAAGCCGCGTTGCCTAACTGGTTTTTAAGTTGAGCTTACGGTCGGAAGCAATGTGCCTGCCCTGTTGAATTTATGGCGCATGTGCTATTAAACTGGAGCCTGACCGACACTTTGAAAGATAACAAATGCAGCACTTGTCAAGCCTGTCCGACCTAGGCCAAGAAGTGGCCCGGTTGCGCCGTGACAAAGGCCTGACCCAAAAAGAGCTTGGTGCCTTGTGTGGCCTCGCTCAGTCGACGCTGGCCCGGTTCGAAAAGGGCAATGTCTCGGAATTTGGTTCCAGGAAGCTGCTTCGCCTCCTGGAAGTTCTGGGCTATGGGTTGACCGTCAGTGCGGCCAAGCCGCGGTTCACGCTCGACGACGCTCTGGCCCAGCGCCGGCTGGAGGGCTCAGAGGTGGCCCGTAGCGGCACTGCCGCCCCCGCAGAACGCCGCCCGTGAAGCTCACTGTCTTCGTGCACGACGAACCTGTGGCCACGTTGGAGTCCACAGACAACTTCGAGCACGTGCTCACCTACCACCCCGGTGTTGCCGAGGAGCAGTTCATTTCCCTGCTCATGCCCGTGCGCACCAAGTCCTACGTCTATCCGGAGCTCCATCCGCTGTTCAGGATGAACCTGCCTGAGGGCTACCTGCTCTCCGTGCTGCAGGAGCAATTGGGTCCTAACGTAGGGGCATCCCCTTTGAACCTTCTTTCGTTTGTCGGCCGCAATGCCATAGGGCGGGTCAAGCTGGCGCCGCCTGGCGCTGACCCCCGGGCCGAGCCCTTGGCGTTCGATCTGGGCGACATCCTGAGGGGCGACAACTCTGAGGCGGCCTTTGAGCGCCTGGTGCGGCGCTTTGCAGCCTCCGGTGTCTCGGGCGTGGTGCCCAAGTTCCTGGCACCCAACACCGCGGGGTTTCTGAAGGACTACAACAAAGCCACGCTGCCCACAGACAAGTACATCATCAAGGGAACCACCTCTCGCCTGCCTGGTGTGGCGCTCAACGAGCACTTTTGCATGCAGGTGGCCCATCGCGCGTTCGGCCACGCGGCCCGGACGGAGGTCTCGCAGGACGGGCAAGCCCTGGCGGTACATCGCTTTGACTATGCCGAGGACGGAATCACGCGGCTCGGCATGGAGGATTTGTGCAGCTTGCTGGCGCTGCGCCCCGAGCAAAAGTATGAGTCAACCTGGGAGAAGGTGGCCAACCGCATCAAGGATGTCACGCCGGTGCAGAACCAAGGCCAGGCCTTGTCCGACCTCGGTAATCTGCTGTTGCTCACCTATGCGCTGCGCAATGCGGACTGCCACACCAAGAATATTGCCCTGCTGTATTCAGGCCTCTCGGACGTGCGCCTGGCGCCGGTCTATGACATGCTGACCATTTCCGTCTACGACGACTACTGCGACAACCCTCCCGGGATGTCCGTAGGTGGACGCAGCACGTGGCGCCCAGGCAAGGCCTTGGAGGTCTACCTCCAGACACGCTGCAGCCTGAAGCCGGCGGAGGTCGGCCAACGGGTTGAGCGCCTCTGCGAGGCGATGGTGGATGTTTCCACAGAGGTCGTACGGGCGAGTCGGGACTACGAGTCGTTTGGACTGGTGGGCCCTCGCATGTTGAAGGCCTGGAACGAAGGCATGAACAGCCTGCGACTGAGCAAGGCATGGAGTTTTCCTTCCCTGGAGCCCGTGCTGCAGGCAGAAGGCTTCGCAGAGGTGGTACAGCCCAAGGCGCCGGCGCGCACTAAGATAGGGAAGTCCCACCTGCCCTTGATGAGCTGAGCCCGAGATAAAAAAAGGCATTGGTGGGCTCTCCATCGGAGGCCTCTCGCTGAAAACCACTACGGCCAGGTCTTGGCTTGGGCATGAAAAACCGCCTCCGTAGCCAGCAAGCTTACGGAGGCGTCGCAATCAAGCCCTTCTAGAACGTCAACACTTTAAGCCAACGACTAGGCCACAGGGCCCCCTTTTTTCGTTTGCGCCAAAACCAGCGGCTGCTGGAGGGTGCCGCGTGGCCGCAGTTCAGCGGTGGCTGAGCGACCAGGTGGCTAGGCGGCGCGCGTCGGCTTCGCTCAGGCGCGGGTTGGCTGGCATGGGCACCGGGCCCCAGACACCCGAGCCGCCGCGCTGAATCTTGGTCGTCATGCGCGCCACAGCGTCGGCTTGGCCGGCGTAGCGGGCTGAAATGTCGCGAAACGAGGGGCCGACCATGCGCCGATCGACGGCGTGACAGGCCATGCAACCGCTGGCGCGGGCGAAGGCGGCCTCGTCGGCCAGCACCGGGACGGTGACGGCAGGCAGCGTAACCAAGGTGGCGGCGGCTAGGGCGAACAAGGTGCGTTTCATGGGATGCTCCTAGGGTGGATAATTCGGGGGAAGTTGGTAGGTGCGATTTTATCCGTAACCGCAGTCTTTAAATGGTGCAATTACGTCTGGTTGCAATCGATGCCACCCAAGTTACAGGAGTTGAACATGTATCTGCTGATACTGGCGCTGCTTTTACTCGGTTTGAAACTGGCCGGGGTGGAGCCGGTGGCGCATTGGAGCTGGTGGTGGGTGTTGAGCCCCTTTGCGCTGGCGGCGCTGTGGTGGCTGTGGTCTGACTTGTCGGGCCGCACCACGCGCATGGCCATGAAGGCCGACGAGCAGCGCAAGGCAGAGCGCTTGGCCGAGGCCAAAAAGCGCCTGCAAAGCGGCGGCACCAAGGGCTAAGGGCACTGAGACGTTGCCAACGAGTGGACTGTAGGACAATCGCCGCTCATGGAACAACGCATCGCAGTCGATTTCGAACAACCCGCTTGCAGCACACGCCACGCTTGGGCGCGGGTGCCGGTCGAGCCCGCGCCAGAGGAGCGCTTGGCCCTTAAGGCGCAGATTCGGCAGTGGTTGCACGAACGCAACGCCGTTATGGTGTCGCACTACTACGTGCACCCCGACTTGCAGGATTTGGCCGAGGAAACCGGCGGCTTGGTGAGCGACAGCCTCGAGATGGCGCGCTTTGGCCGCGACCATGCGGCCCAGACCTTGGTGGTGAGCGGCGTGCGCTTCATGGGCGAGACCGCCAAGCTGCTGTCGCCCGAAAAAACCGTGCTCATGCCGGACCTCGATGCCACCTGTTCGCTCGACCTGGGTTGTCCGATCGACGAGTTTGCCGCCTTTTGCGACCAGCACCCCGAGCGCACGGTGGTGGTCTATGCCAACACCAGCGCAGCGGTGAAGGCGCGTGCCGACTGGCTGGTGACCTCGAGCTGCGCGCTCGACATCGTGCGCGCGCTCAAGGACCGCGGGCACAAAATCCTCTGGGCCCCAGACAAGCACTTGGGGACCTACATCGAGCGCGAAACCGGCGCCGACATGCTGATGTGGAAGGGCTCGTGCATCGTGCACGACGAGTTCAAGGCCACCGAGCTGCAAGCGCTGATGCGCGAGCACCCGCAGGCCAAGGTGCTGGTGCACCCCGAGAGCCCGGCCGACGTGGTGGCGCTGGCCCATGCAGTGGGTTCGACCAGCGCCATTTTGCGCGCCGCGCAGCAGTTCGAGGCCAGCGAGTTCATCGTGGCGACCGACAAAGGCATGCTGCATAAGCTGCGCACCCTCAACCCCGGCAAAACCTTCATCGAAGCGCCCACCGCCGGCGACAGCGCCACCTGCAAGAGCTGCGCCCACTGCCCTTGGATGGCCATGAACAGCCTGGCCGGGGTGGCGCAGGCGCTGCAAAGCGGCAGTGGCGCCATCGAGGTGCCGGCTGCGCTGATCGAGCGCGCGCGCCTGCCGATCGAACGCATGCTGGCCTTCACCGCGGCACAAAAGGCCGGCCACGACGCCGGGGCGCTGGTGCCGCACTTGGGCGCCGCCTGAGCGGGAGCAGCCTGACTGGCAGCAGGGGGAGTGGTGGCAGGGGTTTGACCCTGTGCAGCAAATGGCCCTCGATTGCAGCGGTCGCTCCCAGACTTCGATAATAGCGTTCTACCCAGCGTTTGCACATTTTTCTAGAACACCCATCCCCTACCCATGAACGCACCTGCCGAACCCTTTCTTGCCAGCGCCGCCCAAGTGGACCAAGCGGCCATCGCGCCGCTGCCCAATTCGCGCCGCATCTACGTGGCCGGCTCGCGCCCCGATGTGCAGGTGCCCATGCGCGCCATCAGCCAGTCTGACACCCCGGCCTCGTTTGGGGCCGAGGCCAACCCGCCGGTCTTTGTTTACGATTGCTCTGGCCCCTACGGCGACCCGGCGGCAGCGATCGACATCCGCAGTGGCCTGCCGGCGCTGCGCCAGCGCTGGATCGAAGAGCGCGCCGACACAGAGGTGCTGAGTGGCCTGAGCAGCGCCTTTGGGCGCGAACGCGCCGCCGACCATAAGCTCGATGCGCTGCGCTTTCCGGGCTTGCAGCGCCAGCCGCGGCGCGCGCGCGCCGGCGCCAACGTGTCGCAGATGCACTACGCCCGGCGCGGCCTGATCACGCCCGAGATGGAGTTTGTCGCCATCCGCGAAAACCTGAATCGCCAGCAGTACATCGACAGCCTGCGCCGCAGCGGCCCCAAGGGCCAGCGCATGGCCGACATGATGCTGCGCCAGCACCCGGGGCAGGCCTTTGGCGCCAGCCTGCCGGCGGAAATCACGCCCGAGTTCGTGCGCAGCGAAGTCGCGCGCGGGCGCGCCATCATCCCGGCCAACATCAACCACCCCGAGAGCGAGCCGATGGTCATCGGGCGCAACTTTTTGGTCAAGATCAACGCCAACATCGGCAACTCGGCGCTGGGCTCGTCGATCAGCGAGGAAGTGGACAAAATGACCTGGGCCATCCGCTGGGGCGGCGACACGGTGATGGACCTGTCCACCGGAAAAAACATCCACGAAACGCGCGAGTGGATCGTGCGCAACAGCCCGGTGCCCATCGGCACCGTGCCGATCTACCAGGCGCTGGAAAAAGTGGGTGGCAAGGCCGAGGAACTGAGCTGGGAGATTTTCCGCGACACCCTGATCGAGCAGGCCGAGCAAGGCGTCGATTACTTCACCATTCACGCCGGGGTGCTGCTGCGCTACGTGCCCCTGACCGCCGAGCGCCTGACCGGCATCGTCAGCCGCGGCGGCTCGATCATGGCCAAGTGGTGCCTGGCGCACCACCGCGAGAGCTTCCTCTACACCCACTTCGAGGACATCTGCGACATCATGAAGGCCTACGACGTGGCCTTTAGCCTAGGCGACGGCCTGCGCCCGGGCAGCATCTACGACGCCAACGACGCCGCGCAGCTGAGTGAGTTGCGTACCCTAGGCGAGCTCACGCAAGTGGCATGGCAGCACGATGTGCAGGTGATGATCGAGGGGCCGGGCCATGTGCCGATGCAGCTCATCAAAGAAAACATGGACTTGCAGCTCGAGCAGTGCGCCGAGGCGCCCTTTTACACGCTCGGGCCGCTGACCACCGACATCGCGCCCGGATACGACCACATCACCAGCGGCATCGGCGCGGCCACCATCGGCTGGTACGGCACGGCCATGCTGTGCTACGTCACGCCCAAAGAGCACCTGGGGCTGCCCAACAAGCAGGACGTGAAAGAGGGCATCATCACCTACAAGCTCGCGGCCCACGCCGCCGACTTGGCCAAGGGGCACCCGGGGGCGCAGATCCGCGACAACGCTCTGAGCAAGGCGCGCTTCGAGTTTCGCTGGGCGGACCAGTTCAATCTCGGGCTGGATCCGGACAAAGCGCGCGAATTCCACGACGAAACCCTGCCCAAGGATTCGGCCAAGGTGGCGCATTTTTGTTCGATGTGCGGGCCGCATTTTTGCAGCATGAAGATCACCCAAGAGGTGCGCGACTACGCCGCCGCCCAAGGGGTGGCCGAAGGGCAGGCGCTCGAGCACGGGTTGCAGCAGCAGTCGCAGGCTTTCAGGCAGGCCGGGGGCGAGGTTTATATCCCGTTGCAGCGGGTGGACTAAAGAGGCTGGGCTCAACCGCCTAGGCTGACGCAAGCGGCGCGCTTTCTGTCACAATCGCGCCGGTTTTGTGGCCATTTACCGCGCCACACGGAGTTGTATCCCATGTTTCGCACCCTGCTCAAATCCAAAATCCACCGCGCCGCCGTCACCCACTGCGAGCTGCACTACGAGGGCTCGTGCGCCATCGACGAAAACCTGCTCGAAGCCGCCAACCTGTGCGAGAACGAGCAGATCCACATCTGGAACGTCAACAACGGCGAGCGCTTGGTCACCTACGCTATCAAGGGCGAGCGCGGCAGCGGCATGATCTCGCTCAACGGCTCGGCGGCGCGCCGGGCGGCGGTGGGCGATCTGGTGATCATCGCCGCCTACGCGCAGGTGCACGAAGACCACATCGCCCGCCACGAGCCGCAACTGGTGTTTGTCGATGAGCACAACCGCCAAACCGCCTTGCGCCACCACGTGCCAACGCAGGCGCTCTGAGGGCCCGGTGCACTAGCTGCGCGCTCGGGCGGCTGGGTCGAGCACGGTGGGTCGCGCCTCCGCTAGGGTGTGCGGGTGGTCTAGGCTGTAGTGCAGGCCGCGGCTTTCGTGGCGCGCTTGGGCGCTGCGCACGATCAAATCGGCCACTTCGACCAGGTTGCGCAGCTCCAGCAAATCGCGCGTGAGGTGAAAGCTGCGGTAGAACTCCAGAATTTCGGTGCGCAGCAGCGCGATGCGGCGCGCGGCGCGTTCGAGCCGCTTGTCGGTGCGCACGATGCCGACGTAGTCCCACATAAAACGGCGCAGCTCGTCCCAGTTGTGGGCGATCACCACCTGTTCGTCGGCGTCGCTGACGCGGCTGGTGTCCCATGGGCGCACCGGCGGCAAGGCGGTGGCGGGCGCGGCCACGATGTCGTCCACGGCGGCGCGGGCAAACACCAGGCATTCGAGCAGCGAGTTGCTGGCCAGCCGGTTGGCGCCGTGCAACCCGGTGCAGCTGGCTTCACCCACGGCGTACAGGCCAGCCAGGTCGGTGCGCGCACGCAAATCGGTGAGCACACCGCCGCAGGTGTAGTGGGCCGCCGGCACCACCGGGATCGGCTCGCGCGTGATGTCGATGCCCAGCTCGGCACAGCGCGCCAAGATGTTGGGGAAGTGCTCCTGCAAAAACGCCGGGCTCTGGTGCGAGATGTCAAGATAGACGCAGTCCAGGCCGTGTTTTTTCATCTCGAAGTCGATGGCGCGCGCCACCACGTCGCGTGGGGCCAGTTCGGCGCGCGGGTCGTGATCGGGCATGAAACGGCGCCCACCGTGTGCTGCGGGCAGCAGCAGCCGGCCGCCTTCGCCGCGCACCGCTTCGCTGATCAAAAAGCTCTTGGCCTTGGGGTGGTACAGGCAGGTGGGGTGGAACTG
The DNA here is from genome assembly GCF_056323735.1 of Serpentinimonas sp. SSL01. Taxonomy (NCBI): domain Bacteria; kingdom Pseudomonadati; phylum Pseudomonadota; class Betaproteobacteria; order Burkholderiales; family Comamonadaceae; genus Serpentinimonas; species Serpentinimonas sp. SSL01. Next base: position 1,116,878 of record NZ_CM150487.1, on the reverse strand, counting down.
GATGAATTCCATGTTGGCCACGCGGCAGCCGGCGCGCCAGGCGGCGGCGATGCCGTCACCGGTGGCGGTGTCGGGGTTCGAGGTGTACAGGTACACCTTGCCCGCGCCGCCGGTGCACAGCACGGTGTGCGGGGCCACGAAGGCCTGCACCTCGTCGGCGCTTTCGTCAAAGGCGTAGGCACCCAAGCAGCGCCGGCTGGGCCAAGTGGGCGTGGTGGCGTGGCGGTCGCTCAGGATCAGGTCCACCAGGTTGTGGGTCTGGAACACGTGGATGTGGGGGGCGGCGCGCACGCGCTCGATCAGCGTTTGCTGCACCGCAGCGCCGGTGGCGTCGGCGGCGTGCACGATGCGCCGGTGGCTGTGGCCGCCCTCGCGCGTCAGGTGCAGTTCGCCCTCGTGCAGGGTAAAGCGGGTGCCCATCTGGCGCAGCCAGTCGATGGCCGCGGGCGCGTTTTCGACCGTGAAGCGGGTGGCGGCGAGGTCGCACAAGCCCGCGCCTGCCACCAGGGTGTCGTCGATGTGCGCTTGGAAGCTGTCGTCGGCGGCTAGCACGGCAGCGATGCCGCCTTGCGCCCAGCCGCTGGAGCCGTCTTCGATGGTGCGCTTGGTCAGGATGGCGATGCGCAAGTGGCTGGGCAGCAGCAGCGCGGTGGCCAAGCCGGCCAAGCCGCTGCCAACAATCAGCACGTCGAAGGCGAGTGTGGGCGCGCTGGCGGTGAAAGGGGGCTGGGTCATGGTGCAGTCTGGCGCGGTGTGGGGCAGGGGGTGGATGTTACACAGTGTCCGGGCCGGTGTGGCTGCTCGGGCTCAAGCGCACGTAAATGGGCGCATAGGCGCTGGCTTGGGTGAGATCGACCAGCCCTTCGCGGCTGAGTTCGAGCAGGGCGATGAAGCTCACGATCAGTGCCGCCACGCCTCGCGCGGGTTCGAGCAGTTCGCCAAATTCGGCAAAGCGGCGCGGCTGCAACTGGCGCAGCAACTGGCTCATGAAGGCGCGCACGCTCAACTGCGGGCGCTCGATGCGGTGGCTTTGCACCAGGCGGGCGCGCTGCAGCAGGGCGGCCCAGGCTTGCGCCAGTTCGGCGGCATCGACGCTGGGCCAGACCGGGGCGGCGGGCGCGGCTGCAGCCAGAGTGGCTTGGGCGTACCAGAAGTCGCGCCCGTGCTGCGGCAGGGCCTCGATGCGCAGCGCCGCCAGCTTGACCTGTTCGTATTCCAGCAACCGGCGCACCAGTTCGGCGCGCGGGTCTGCGGTTTCGGCTTCGGGGCTGCTGCGTTTGGGCGGCAGCAGCAGGCGCGATTTGATCTCGATCAGCAGCGCCGCCATGAGCAGGTATTCGCCGGCCAGCTCGAGGTTGTGCGCGCGCACCTGCTCGACGTAGCCCAGATACTGGCGCGTGAGCTGGGCCATCGGAATGTCGAGGATGTTGAAGTTTTGCCTGCGAATCAGGTAGAGCAGCAGATCCAGCGGCCCCTCGAAGGCGTCGAGGAACACCGCCAAGGCATCGGGCGGGATGTACAGGTCGGGCGGCAGGGCAAACAGCGGTTCGCCGTAGAGGCGCGCGAGCGCGGTGCTGTCGCTGGGTGCAAGGCTCATCGGTGCGCGGACGGCCCAGCTGAAGGGCCCCTAGGTGGCTTGCTGCAGGGCCGGCAACGCCTACAAGGCCTGCAGGCTCAGCCTTTGAGCGTGGGCTCGGTTTGGTAGACGTAGGGCTTTTGCGCCACTTTGGCGGCATTGGCCTGCTGCCAGAATTGGCGGTCGACCGGCTTATCCCACAGCAGGGCGCGGCCTTGGCGCTGTTGCGCCTCGAGTTCGGGCTGGCGGCCCTTGAGCGCGTCCAGAAACTCGGTGGCGTCGGAGCGGTAGTGCGGGCGGGCAAAGATGGACATGGGGTGTGGCTTGGTGAAGGGTGGCGAGGGCCATTTTAGGAAAGGTGGGTCGGCGGTGTAGCGGTCGCATGCTCGAGGTGGCAGCGCTCGATGCGCTCGACTTCGTTGCGCGAACCCAAGATCACGCTCACGCGCTGGTGCAGGCTGTGCGGCACCAGGTCGAGGATGCGCCCGCGCCCGGTGCTGGCGGCGCCGCCGGCTTGCTCGACGATCCAGCCCATCGGGTTGGCCTCGTAGAGCAGGCGCAGTTTGCCGGGTTTGTCGGGTTCGCGCTTGTCCCAAGGGTACAAAAACACACCGCCGCGGCACAGGATGCGGTGCACGTCGGCCACCATCGAGGCCACCCAGCGCATGTTGAAGTCTTTGCCGCGCGGGCCTTCGCGGCCTTGCAGGCATTCGTCGATGTAGCGCCGCACGGGTGCGTCCCAGTGGCGCATGTTGCTCATGTTGATGGCGAATTCTTTGGTCTCGGGCGGAATCTGCACGCCGTCTTGCGTCAGCACCCACGAGCCCTGTTCGCGCTCGAGGGTGAACATGGCCACGCCGTTGCCCACGGTGAGCACCAGCGTGGTCTGCGGGCCGTAGATGCAGTAGCCCGCCGCCACCTGTTGCGCGCCGGGTTGCAGGAAGTCGGATTCGGCCACCGGCTCGATGCGCAGCGGGTCGTCGTTGTGGCGGCGCAGCACCGAAAAAATGGTGCCGATGCTGACGTTGACGTCGATGTTGCTCGAGCCATCGAGCGGGTCGAACAGCAGCAGGTATTCGCCTTTGGGGTAGCGGTTGGGCACGGCGTAGATGCCGTCCATCTCTTCGGAGGCCATGGCCGCGAGGTGGCCGCCCCATTCGTTGGCCTCGATCAGCACCTCGTTGGCGATCAGGTCGAGCTTTTTTTGCACCTCGCCCTGCACGTTTTCGCTGCCGGCGCTGCCCAGCACCTCGCCCAGCGCGCCTTTGTTGACGCTGATGGCGATGCGCTTGCAGGCGCGCGCCACCACCTCGATCAGCAGCCGCAGCTCAGGCGGGATGCTGCCGTGTACGCGCTGTTGCTCGATCAGGTAGCGGGTGAGGGAGGTGCGAGGGCTCATGGCGCAGCTTGGTTTGGGTGGGATGGGCGGGCGGTTTGGCAGCCTGAGTTTAAGCCTCTGCGGCCAAGGCGCGGGTGACGATTTCGAGCACGTCGGGGCTCAGGCCGGGGTGCTGCGCCACATCCGACAGCGCCTTGCGCGCCGCGCTGCGGTAGGGTTCGACCAGCGGCTGCCAGCGCTCGATGGCGCGCGCCAGCCGCGCCGCCACCTGCGGGTTGAAGGCGTCGATTTCGAGCACGCGCGCGCGCCAGAAGGCGTAACCGGCGCCGTCGGGGCGGTGCAGGGCGGCCGGGTTGGCGTGGCAAAAGCTGCCGATCAGGCTGCGCGCGCGGTTGGGGTTGCGCAGTTTGAAATCGGGGTGCTGCAGCAGCGCTTGCACGCGCGCCAACAGCGCGCCGTCAAAATCGGGGGCGCCGGCTTGCAGGGCAAACCATTTGTCGAGCACCAGATCGTCGTGTCGGTGGCGCTGGTGCATGCGCTCGAGCGCCGGTTCGGCCAGCGCGTGGCCGCTGTGCAGCAGCGCTTGCAGCGACTGTTGCAGCTCGGTCATGTGGGCGGCGTCTTTGCAGCGCTGGTAGGCTTTGCCGGGCCAGACCGCGTCGCCACTGGTGCGCGCAGCCAAGCACAACATATTCAGCGCCAGCCCGGTCAAGTCGCGGCGGGCGCTCGAGGCCGCATCGGGCCGGTAGGCGCCTTCGGTGGGGTGGGCCTCGAAGGCCCAGACCCAGTCGGCGTAGAGCGCTTGCGCGAGCTGGCTGCGCACGTTCAGGCGCACGGCGTGGATGCGTGGCGGGTCCACCTGCTGCACCTGCTCGGCCAAGTAGGCCTCGCTGGGGGCGGTGAGCAGCAGCGCTTTGAAGGCCGGATCGAGCTCGGGGTGGCGCAGCACGGCGCGCAAGGCCTCGAGTGTGGCCGCGTCGAGCACATCGGGGCGCACCGGGCCGCTGGCGTGCAGGGCGGCCAGCATCTGGCGCAGCATGAGCAGCTGGCCGGCTTCCCAGCGGTTGAAGGCGTCGCTGTCGTGCGCCAGCAGGGTGCGCAGCGCATCGGCGTCGAGCTCGGTCTGCAAAATCACCGGGGCGCTAAAGCCACGCAGCAGCGAGGGGATGGGGGCGTGCTCCAAGCCCACCAGAGCGGTGAACACGAAGCGCTGCACCGGCGCGCTCAACACCAGGGTGCGGCTGGTGCCCATGGCCTGGCTTTCGCCTTCGAGCTGCAAGGGCAGGGCGCGGCCATCGGCGGCCAGCAGCCCGAGTGTGACCGGGATCACGAACGGCTCTTTGTGCGGCTGGCCCGGCGTGGCCGGGCAGTGCTGGCGCAGCTCGAGCGTGTATTGGCCTAGGGCCGGGTCGAACTGGGCGCTAGCGTGCACCCTTGGGGTGCCGGCTTGGGCGTACCAGCGCTTGAAGGCTTCGAGCTGCGTGGCCAGCGCGCTGCCGGGGTTGCCGTCGGCCATGGCCTGAGCAAAGTCGTCGCAGGTCACGGCTTGGCCGTCGTGGCGCTCAAAATAGAGTTTGAGGCCGCGCGCAAAACCGGCGCGCCCGAGCGGGTCGAGTGCCGCGTCGCTGACCAGGGTCTGCATCATGCGCACCACCTCGGCCCCTTTTTCATAGACCGTGAGGGTGTAGAAATTGTTGATCTCGGCGTATTGGTCGGGGCGCACCGGGTGCGCCATCGGGCCGGCGTCTTCGGCAAACTGACTGCTGCGCAGCACGCGCACGTCTTCGATGCGCTTGACCGCGCGCGCCGAGGCGCTGGCGGCCATGTCTTGGCTGAATTCTTGATCCCGGAACACCGTCAGCCCCTCTTTGAGGCTGAGCTGGAACCAGTCGCGGCAGGTGACGCGGTTGCCGCTCCAGTTGTGCAGATACTCGTGCGCAACCACGCTCTCGACGTTGGCGTAGTCGGCGTCGGTGGCGCTGGCCGGGCTGGCGAGTACGTATTTGGTGTTGAAGATGTTGAGGCCCTTGTTCTCCATCGCGCCCATGTTGAAGTCGCTGGTGGCCACGATCATGAAGCGCTCGAGGTCCAACGGCAGGCCAAAGCGCGCCTCGTCCCAAGCGATGGCGGCCATGAGCGACTGCATGGCGTGCTCGGTTTTGTCAAGGTCGCCGGCGCGCACATAAATCTGCAGCGTGTGCGGTTGCCCACTGCGGCTGATGATTTTTTGCTCGCGCTGCACCAGCTTGCCCGCCACCAGGGCGAACAGGTAGCTGGGTTTGGGGTGCGGGTCGTCCCAGACCGCGTAGTGGCGCCCGCCTTCGAGCGCGCCTTGCTCCACCAGGTTGCCGTTGGACAGCAGCACCGGGTAGGTGGCTTGGTGGGCGCGCAACGTGACGCGATACCGCGCCATGACGTCGGGCCGATCGAGGAAGTAGCTGATGCGGCGAAAGCCCTCGGCCTCGCACTGGGTGAAAAAGGTGCCTTGGCTCAGGTACAGGCCCATCAGGTGGGTGTTTTTCTCCGGGCAGCAGGTGGAGAAGATTTCGAGCTCGAAGGGCTCGGGGCCGGCAGGCAGGTTTTCCAGCACCAGTTGGTCGGCGTCGAGCCTGAAGCTGCAGCCGGCGCCGTTTAGCAGCACCCGCGCCAGGTTCAGGTCGGTGCCGTCGAGGCGCAGCGGCTGCGGCGCCACGGCCGGGTTGCGCCGCAGTTGCATGCGGTTGAGCACGCGGGTTTTGACCGGGTCCAGGTCCAGGCTCAGATCGACGCGGTCGATCAGGTAGGCCGGGGCGGTGTAGTCGTGGCGCAGCACCACGGTGGCAGGGCCTTCACGCAGGGTCATGGTGGCTTTCTTGAGGGGGCACAGTTGGGGCAGCAATGGGGGCGGCGATTGGGGGCAGTTCAGCCTATTCGACGCTGAGTTTTTTAGACGCCTTGTTTGAGCGCGGCTTCGATGAAGGGGTCTAGGTCGCCGTCGAGCACTTTTTGGGTGTTCGAGATTTCGACGTTGGTGCGCAGGTCTTTGATGCGGCTTTGATCGAGCACGTAGGAGCGGATCTGGTGGCCCCAGCCGACGTCGGTCTTGCTGTCTTCGAGCTTTTGCTGCGCTTCCATGCGTTTGCGCATCTCGTGGTCGTAGAGGCGTGAGCGCAGCCGTTGCCAAGCCAAGTCGCGGTTGCTGTGCTGGCTGCGGCTGTCCTGGCACTGCACCACGATACCGGTGGGGATGTGCGTCAGGCGCACGGCCGAATCGGTTTTGTTGATGTGCTGGCCGCCGGCGCCGCTGGCGCGGTAGGTGTCGGTGCGCACGTCAGCGGGGTTGATGTCGATCTCGATCGAGTCGTCGATTTCCGGGTAAACAAACACCGAGGCGAACGAGGTGTGGCGCCCGCCCGAGGAGTCGAATGGGCTTTTGCGCACCAGCCGGTGCACGCCGGTTTCGCTGCGCAGCAGGCCAAAGGCGTAGTCGCCCTCGATCTTGATGCTGGCGCCCTTGATGCCGGCGCTGTCGCCCGCGGTTTCGTCTTCGATCGTGGTGCTAAAGCCCTTGCGCTCGGCGTAGCGCAGGTACTGGCGCAGCAGCATGCTGGCCCAGTCGCAGGCCTCGGTGCCGCCAGCGCCGGCCTGGATGTCGAGGAAGCAGTTGAGCGGGTCGGCGGGCTGGTTGAACATGCGCCGAAATTCGAGCTGCTCGACCTGGGCGCGCAAGCCCGCCGCTTCGGTTTCGATGGTCGCGAGGGCCTCGGTGTCGGCGTCGGCGGCGGCGAGCTCGAACAGCTCGGAGTGGTCGGCCAGATCGCGCCCGATCTGGTCCAGGACGTGCACCACGTTCTCGAGGCTGCGTTTTTCTTTGCCCAGCTCTTGGGCGCGCTTGGGGTTGTTCCAGACCGTGGGGTCTTCGAGCGCGCTTTCGACTTCGGACAGCTTCAGGGCTTTGGCATCGTAGTCAAAGATACCTCCGCAGCTCGAGCGTGCGCGCGCTCAGGTCGGCAAGCAGGGCAGAAAGGGCGTTTTGTTGTTCGGCATCCATGATCGGTGGCGTGGGCATTCGGGTAAAACACGCATTTTCTCATGCGGCAAGCGCCGCTGCCACACCAAAGGCTTCCGCAGCCGGACCGATCAAGCCCCATCGGCAAAAAATGCCTGCAACAAAGCGGCCAAGGCCGCCGGTTGGTCGTGGTGCAGCATGTGGCCGGCGTCGGGCAACTGCTCGATGCGGCACTGGGGCTGCGCGGCTTGCAGGCGCTGGTGGAACTGCTCGCGGGTGTATTCACCTTGGCGGTACCACTGGCCTAGGCTGTCGGCTTGGGCCTCGACCACCAGCAGCGGGGCGCGGATGCAGCGCCAGACCGCCAGCACCTCGTCGGCCCGGTACAGGTGCGGGTTGACGATTTTGTGCGCCGCATGGCCCAGCACCAGCCACTGGCCGCTGGCGTCGGGCGCGGCCCAGTGGCTGGCCAACCAGTCGGCTTTCTCGGGTGCGAGGCGGGGGTTGGTTTTGCGCAGGCGCTGCGCCACGGCTTGCGCGCTGGGGTAGCTTTTGAGTGCCAGCGTGCCTTGGCGCAGCGCGCCGATTTCATCGAGCCAGCGCGCGTAGCGCTGCGGGGCTTGTTCGGGCTGGCTGGCTGGCATGCCAAAGCCTTCCACGTTCACCAGGCGGCGCACCAGCGCCGGCCGTATGCCGGCGTAGAGCATGGCCACGTTGCCCCCCATGCTGTGGCCCACCACGTCGAAGGCGGCCCCGGCGGGGCGGCCCAGCTCGGCGTTCAGGTGCGCGATCAGGGCGTCGAGGTCGGCCAGATAGTCGGCAAACTGGTAGTGGTCGGCGCTGCCGTAGGCGAGCGGGTCGGTGGGCGTGGCGCATTCCAGCGGGCGCGAGTGGCCAAAGCCGCGCCAGTCTGGGGCAACGATCAGGCGCTCGGCCAACCAGGCTGGGGGCAGGGCATCGACCATGAACTGCCACGAGGCCGACACATCCATCCAGCCGTGCAACAGCAGCAGCGGTGTGGCGTCCGGCCGGTGCTGGCCCCACTGGCGCAGGTGGTGGTGGTGCCCACGCAGGGGCAAAAACAGGCTGTGGCTGGGGTGGCGGATTGGGTACATTGCAGGGATTATCAGGAGACCAGCCATGCCCAGGTGTCAAACAGCGGACAAGCCACGCGCAAAGCCCGAGCAATCGACGGCGACCCGAGCCGCCAAACGGCCGCCCCAGACCGATTCCTACGCCGCCTTGCACGCCGATTTTCACTGGCAGGTGCCGGAGTTTTTCAACATCGCCCAAGCCTGCTCGCGGCGCTGGGCCGAGCAGGCGCAGACCGCCAGCCAGACCGCTGTGATCGCCGACGGCCCCGACTGCGCCCAGCCGCGCCACCACAGCTACGCCGAGCTGCAGCAGGCCGCGAATCGGCTCTCGAACGGCTTGCGCTTGCTCGGGGTGCGGCGCGGCGAGCGGGTGGCGATCGCGCTGCCGCAGCGCTTCGAGACCGCCGTCGCCTACATCGCGGTGCTGCAGCTGAGGGCGGTGGCGGTGCCGCTGTCGCAGCTGTTTGGCCCCGAGGCGCTGGAGTATCGGCTGCAAGACAGCGCCGCCAGCGTGGCGCTGGTGGACGCACACAGCGGCGCGCTGGTGCAGGCATTGCGCGCCCAGTGCCCGGCGCTGCGCCACGTGCTGGGCCTGACTGGCCCAATGGATCCCGAGGTGATCGACTGGACTGCGGTGCAGGAGGCGGCGAGCGCCGAATGCGCGCTGGTGCCCACCCGCGCCGATGACCCGGCGCTGCTGATCTACACCAGCGGCACCACCGGCAACCCCAAGGGGGCGCTGATCCCGCACCGGGCGCTGATCGGCAACCTGAGCGGCTTCATTTGCAGCCAGAACTGGTTTGGCTTTGACCCCCACGAGGCCCGCACACCCTCGCAGGCGGTGTTCTGGAGCCCGGCCGACTGGGCTTGGACCGGGGGCTTGCTCGATGCCTTGCTGCCGACGCTGTATTTTGGCCGCCCGATCGTGGCTTGGAACGGGCGCTTTGCGGCGGCGACGGCCTTTGCGCTGCTGCAGCGGCACCGCGTCACGCACACCTTTTTGTTCCCGACCGCGCTCAAGGCCATGATGAAAGACTGCCCGCAGCCGCGCCAGCTCTACCGGCTGCGCCTGCAGGCCATCATGAGCGCGGGCGAAGCGGTGGGCGATGCGGTGTTCGACTACTGCCGCCAGCAGCTCGGCGTGACGCTCAACGAGATGTTTGGCCAGACCGAAATCAACTACGTGGTGGGCAACTGCGCGCGCCTGTGGCCGGCGCGCCCCGGCAGCATGGGCCGCGCCTACCCCGGCCACCGGGTGGCGCTGCTCGACGAGCAAGGCCACGAATGCGCCCAAGGGCAGATCGGCGAGGTGGCGGTGCACCGGCTGGACCGGCACGGCGTGCCCGACCCGGTGTTCTTTCTGGGCTACTGGAACAACCCCGGGGCCACGCGCGCCAAGTTCAGCGCCGACCCGGCTTCCAGCTGGTGCCGCACCGGCGATCTGGCCGTGCGCGACGCCGACGGCTACCTGTGGTACCAAGGTCGCGCCGACGACATGTTCAAGTCGGCCGGATACCGCATCGGGCCGGGTGAGATCGAGAACTGCCTGATCAAGCACCCCGCCGTGCTCTACGCGGCCGTGGTGCCCAAACCCGACGCGCAGCGCGGCGCCTTGGTCAAGGCCTACTTGGTGCTGGCGCACGAGGCGGCGCAGCAGCGCGCGCGCTGCATCAACCCGGAGCAGGCGTTCGACCCGACGCTGGTGGCCGAACTGCAGGCGCACGTCAGGCAGCGGCTGGCGCCCTACGAGTACCCCAAAGAGATCGAGTTCATCGACGCCCTGCCCATGACCAGCAGCGGCAAGGTGCAGCGCCGCCTGCTGCGCCTGCAAGAAGAGGAGCGGGCGCAGCGGGCTTAGGCTGCCGGCCGCCGCAACCATCTTGGTAACCAGCCTAGCAACCACCCTCTAGCAACCACCCCGGCAACTGCTCTGGCGCTACCCCTGCTGGCAGGCGGTGTTTGGGGGTGCCTGGTCGCGACCAGTCGATTCCCTCACAGCCTCGCATGCCCCTCGGGTATGCGCTTTGAGGTAGGCTCTGGGGCTCATGAACCCCCAAGCCCCTGCCCCTGTTTCTGGGCCTTTGCCCGCCCCGTTGCCCCAGCCCCCGCAGCCGCCCGCCACCCGCCCCGCCTCTTTTTGGGCCATAGGCTGGCGCGCGCTGCGCCGCGACGCCCGCGCCGGCGAGCTGCACCTGCTGTTGCTGGCTGTGGCCTTGGCGGTGTCGGCGCTCACGGCGGTGGGCTTTTTTGCCGACCGGTTGCAGCAGGGTTTGCAGCGCGATGCGCGCCATCTGCTGGGCGGCGACGCGGTGGTGCGCAGCGACCAGCCCTTGCCCGCCGCCTTCGTGCAGCAGGCGCAGGCGTTGGGGCTGGAGCTGACGCAGCATCTGGGCTTTCCGACCATGGCGCGCGCCGATGACGCCCAAGGCGGCGCCGCCCGGCTGGTGGCGCTCAAGGCGGTGCAAGACAACTACCCGTTGCGCGGCCAGCTGCTGGTGGGCCTGGCGCCGGGTGATGCCGGGCAGGCCACCACCGAGGTGCCGCGCCCGGGCACGGTCTGGGTCGATCCGGCCCTGCTGGCCGGGCTGGGGGTGCAAGTGGGGCAGGCGCTGTGGTTGGGCGACAGCCGCCTGACGATCGAGCGCCTGATCGTGCTCGAGCCCGACCGCGGCGGCGGCTTCATGAGCCTGCAGCCGCGGGTGCTGCTGCACCACAGCGATTTGGCCGCTACCGGGCTGCTGCAACCGGCCAGCCGGGTGAGCTACCGGCTGGTGCTGGCCGGGCCCGACGCGGCCGTGCAGCAATACACCGCTTGGGCGCAGGCCGAGCTCGAGCGCAGCGGCGTGCGCGGGGCGCAGCTCGAATCGTTCGAGACCGGGCGCCCCGAGCTGCAACAAACCTTGGAGCGCGCCGAGCAGTTCCTCGGGCTGGTGGCGCTGCTGGCGGCGCTGCTGTGTGCGGTGGCGGTGTCGATTGCGGCGCGGGTCTATGCCACGCGCCACCTCGACAGCTGCGCCATGCTGCGCGTGCTCGGTCTGTCGCAGGCCACCATGGCGCGCGCCTATGCGCTGTCGTTCGTGCTCGTCGGTCTGTTGGCGGGTGTGATCGGGGTGCTGCTGGGCTATCTGTTGCACCACGGCTTTGTGATCCTGCTGGCCGAGCTACTGCGCGCCGAGCTGCCGCCACCCAGCGCCTGGCCGGCGCTGTTTGGCCTGGGGGTGGGCCTGACGCTGATGCTCGCCTTTGGGCTGCCGCCGGTGCTGCAGCTGGCGCAGGTGCCGCCGCTGCGCGTGATTCGGCGCGAAGTGGGCGGCATCAAGCCGGCCTCGCTCGGTGTGCTGCTCTTGGGTGGGATCGGCTTTGCCGCCTTGCTGCTGGCCGTGAGCCCAGACCTAAGGCTGGGCCTGATCGCGTTGGGCGGCGTGGCGCTGGCGGCGGCGCTGTTTACTGCGGCCAGCTTTGCCGCGGTGCGCCTGCTGCGGCGCTGGGTCAACGAAGCCACGGCCCCGACTTGGCTGCGCCTAGCCACGCGCCAGATCGCGGCCCGGCCAGCGTATGCGGTGCTGCAAATCAGCGCCTTGGCCATCGGGCTGATGGCGCTGCTGCTGCTGGTGCTGCTGCGCACAGACCTCATCAGCAGCTGGCAGCAAGCCACACCGCCCGATGCCCCGAACCGCTTTGCCATCAACATACAGCCCGATCAGGCCGAGGCCTTTCAGGCCAGCTTGCGCGCCCAGGGCATCGAGCGCTTCGACTGGTACCCGATGTTTCGCGGCCGGCTGGTGGCCATCAACGACCAGCCCATAGACCTCGAGGCGCTGCCCACCGACCGCGGCCGCCGCTTGGCCGAGCGCGAGTTCAACCTCTCGCACAGCGCGCAGGCGCCCAGCCACAACGCCATCGTCGCCGGGCGCTGGCAGCCCGAGGAACAGGGCGCGATTAGCGTGGAAGATGGCCTAGCCGAAGATCTGGGGCTGCAACTGGGCGACCGGCTCACGTTCGAGATTGCCGGCGTGCCGGTGCAGGCGCGCATCAGCAGCTTGCGCGAAGTCGATTGGTCGTCGATGCGCGCCAACTTTTTTGTGCTGTTCCCGGTGTCACAACTGCCCGAGGTGCCCGTGACCTACCTGAGCGCCTTTCGCGCCCCCGTCGCAGCCAGCTTCGACGCCGAGCTCGTGCGCGCGTACCCGAACATCACGCTCATCGACCTGAGCGCCACGCTGGCGCAGCTGCAGCAGGTGCTCGCGCAAGTCAGCCGCGCGGTGGAGTTTTTGTTTGCCTTTGCGCTCGCCGCTGGGCTGGTGGTGCTGTTTGCCGCCATCGGCGCCACGCGCGCCGAGCGCGAGCGCGAGTACGCCATTTTGCGCGCCCTGGGCGCCAAAACCGCCCTGCTGCGGCGCGTGCAGCGGGCCGAATTGGCCGGCATCGGCCTGCTGGCCGGGCTGCTGGCGGCATTGGCGGCGCTGGCCATCAACTGGGCGCTGGCGCGGTGGGTGTTTGGCTTTGACTGGACGCCCGCGCTATGGGCCCCCGCCGCCGGCGCACTGGCCGGGGCCGCGCTGGCGCTGGCCGCCGGCTGGGCCGGACTGCGCGCCGTGTTGCGCACACCGGTGGTGCAGACGCTGCGCGCGGCGGCGCAGTAGCAGCAACCCACGATGCTTCTCGCCAAAGCGTGTGCCTACGGGGCGTGATGTGGGGCAGACGCGCCAGCCAGCGCAATCCGCCTATAAAGGCTATACCGCATCACCACATCACCGGCCCGCCCTTGGCGAGTGCGCGCTGGTAGGCGGCGCGCGCGTGCACGCGCTCGAGCCAGGCGTGCAGATGCGGCCATTTTTTGCTGGCGCTGCTGGGGGGGCCGCCTAGGCGCGTGAGCGCGGCTTCGATGGGGTAGCTCATCTGGAAGTCGGCCAGGCTCAGGTGTTCGCCGGCGAACCAGGGGCGCTGCGCCAGTTCTTGCTCGATGAAGGGCAGGGCGCGTTGCAGGTTGGGGTCGATGAGCTTGAGCTGCACCTGCTGGCAGATGTAGTGCACGATCGGCTGCACCAGCGGGCGCACGAAAAACGGCATGGGCTGGCGCGGCAGCATCTGGAACACCAGCTTCATCAGCAGCCACGGCATCAGCGAGCCTTCGGCGTAGTGCAGCCAGAAGCGGCAGCGCCGGTGTTCGGGGGTGCCGGGGGCGGGCACGAGCTGCGCTAGGTCGCCTTGGGCGCGCTCGGCAAAGGTCTCGGCCAGGTATTCCAGAATGGCAGCCGATTCGGCCACGACTTCGCTGCCGTGCACCAGCACCGGCGACTTGCCCAGCGGATGCACCGCTTTGAGCTCGGGCGGCGCCAGCCGGTTGCCGCGCTGGCGGGCGTAGGTTTTGAGCTCGTAGGGCAGCCCCATCTCTTCCAGCAGCCAGAGCACGCGCTGCGAGCGCGACTGCTCGAGGTGGTGCAGCACCAGCGTGGGGCTGTGGGGGACGGTGGGTGTGCTGGGCGTGTTCATGGTGCGATTCTGCAAGGTGGGGCTGGATATGGGGCGGGTCTGGGGTTCAACCCGTATTGCGCAGCCCGGCGGCGATGCCGTTGATGGTCAGGTGAATGCCGCGCTTGACCTTTTCGGCTGTGTTGCCGCTGCGGTGGCGCGCGATCAGCTCGACTTGCAGGTGGTGCAGCGGGTCGATGTAGGGGAAGCGCTGCTCGATCGAGCGCGCCAGCGCCGGGTTGTCGGCCAAGCGCTCGCTGTGGCCGGTGATGAGCGCGAGCGCCGCTCGGGTGCGCTGCCATTCGGCCTCGATGCGCTCGACGATGCGCTGGCGCAGCGCGGCCTCGGGCAGCAGCTCGGCGTAACGGCGCGCCAGGGCGAGGTCGGCCTTGGCCAGCACCATGTCGATGTTGGAGAGCAGGGTGCTGAAAAACGGCCAGCGCTGGTGCATCTGGCGCAGCAAACGCTCGGCCTGCGCTTGGCCCAGTTCGGCGCACAGCGCCTCGATGGCGCTGCCCAAGCCGTACCAGCCCGGCAGCATCAGGCGGCACTGGCCCCAGCTGAAGCTCCAAGGAATGGCGCGCAGGTCTTCGATGCGCTGGTTGGCTTTGCGCGAGGCCGGGCGCGAGCCGATGTGCAGTTCGGCGATTTCGCGAATCGGGGTGGCGCTGAAAAAATAATCGGCAAAACCCGGTGTCTCATAGACCAGTTCACGGTAGGCCGCCATGCTGGCGTCAGACAGGCGCTGGGCGGCGCGCAAAAAGCGCTCGGGCACCGGCTGCTCGGCGGGCAGCAAGGTGGCTTCGAGCGTCGCGGCCACCAGCGTTTCGAGGTTGCGCCGGCCGATGTCAGGGTTGGCGTATTTGGAGCCGATCACCTCGCCCTGCTCGGTCAGGCGGATCTGGCCGCGCACGGTGCCCGGGGGTTGGGCCAGAATGGCTTGGTAGCTCGGGCCGCCGCCGCGCCCGACGGTGCCGCCGCGGCCATGGAACAGGCGCAGCCGGATCGGCGCACCGAACTCGGCCCCGAGGCGATCGAACAGCGTCGCCAGCGCCGTTTCGGCTTGGTACAGCTCCCAGTTGCTGCTGATGATGCCGCCGTCTTTGTTGCTGTCGGAGTAGCCCAGCATCACCTCTTGCTCACCGTACTCGAGCGCGCTGGCGCGGCGCAGCATGGGCTCGATGCCGGGCAGGCGCAGGTAGGCATCCATGATCGCGCTGGCTTGGCGCAGGTCGGTGATGGTCTCAAACAGCGGCACCACGATCAGTTCGGCGCGCGCGTGGGCGTCGAGCGTGCCGTGCAGCAGCCCGACTTCTTTTTGCAGCAGCAGCACCTCGAGCAGGTCGCTCACGCTCTCGGTGTGGCTGATGATGGCATGCCGAATCGAGGCCGCGCCGTAGCGCTGGCGCGCTTGGCGCGCGGCCTCGAAGATCGCCAGCTCGCTCAGGGTGTGCGGCTGGTAGGGCGCTTCGGGGATGCGCAGCGGCCGCACGTCGTTGAGCAGGCGCAACAGCAGCGCCTGTTTGGCGGCTTCGGGTAGGGCGCTGTAATCGGCTTCGATGCGTGCCTGCGCCAGCAAGTCGGCCAAGGCGGCCTCGTGCCGATCCGAGCTTTGGCGCAAGTCCAGCGTGGCCAAATGGAAGCCAAACACCTCGACGGTGCGCAGCAGCGGCCGCAGGCGCGCCTCGGCCAGCGCGGCGCAACCCTGGGCGCTCAAAGCGGTGTCGATCAGGCGCAGATCGGCCAGAAAGGCCTCGGCGTTGGGGTACGGGTCCTGCGGGGCCACGGCGTGGCGCATGGCGTGGCCGCCGGTGAGCGCGGTCAGGGTGGCAGCCAAGCGGGCGTAGATGCCGGTGAGGGCGCGCCGGTAGGGTTCGTCTAGTCGGTGCGCGTTGGTGTCGGGCGAGCGCTCGGCCAGCGCCTGCATGTCGGGGGGCACGGGCAGCAGCATGGCCGAGAGCGAGAGCTCGCTGCCGAGCCAATGCACCTCGGTCAGGTGGTGGCGCAAAATCAGGTCGGCTTGGCGCTGCAGCGCCAGTTCGAGCGTGGCTGCGGTCACGTTGGGGTTGCCGTCGCGGTCGCCCCCGATCCACTGGCCCAGGCGCAAAAACGGCGGCACGCGCTGGCCCTCGAGCGCCGCTTCCACGCTGCGGTAGAGCCGGGGCAGTTCGGGGATGAAGGTGCTTTGGTAGTAGCCCAGCGCGTTTTCGATCTCGTCGGCCACGCTCAGTTTGGTAAAGCGCAGCAAACGGGTGTGCCACAGTTGCAGGATGCGCGCGCGCATCTGCGCTTCGTTGTCGGCCAAGCTGCGCTCATGGGCAAGGGTGTCGCGCTGGGCCAGCAGGCGTGCCAGTTCGCGCTCGGCGTCCAGAATGCTTTTGCGCTGCACCTCGGTCGGGTGCGCAGTAAGCACCGGCGCCACATGCGCCGTCTGCAGCGCCTGCGCCAGTTGCGCTTGGCCCACGCCGGCCTGCTGCAAACGGCCCCAGGTGTGCGCCAGACTGCCGCGCTGGATGTGCCCGGCCTGCTCGTGCACCGCGCGGCGGCGGATGTGGTGCCGGTCTTCGGCCAAGTTGGCCAAGTGGCTGAAGTAGGTGAAGGCGCGGATCACGCTCACCGCTTGGTCGTCGCTCAAGGCTTGCAGCAGGGCTTTGAGCTGTTGGTCGGCGGCTTGGTCGGCGTCGCGCCTGAAAGCCACAGACAGTTGGCGGATCTGCTCGATCAGCTCGAACGTCTGCGCTCCTTCCTGCTCGCGGATCACGTCGCCGAGCAGGCGGCCGAGCAAGCGGATGTCGTCGATCAGGGGTTGGTCTTTTTTGGCCATCGGGTGCTGCGCTGCGCGTTGGATTAAGGCGGTGGGTGGGGGGTTGTGTCTGCGGCGTGCTCCATGGCCTTGACCAACGTTTTGCCCAGTTCTACGCCCCATTGATCATAGGGGTTGATGCCCCAGATGGCGGCTTGGCAAAACACCTTGTGCTCGTACAGCGCCACCAGCGCCCCCAGCGTGTGCGGCGTGAGCGCCGGCAGCCACAGGGTGTTGCTGGGCACATTGCCGGCAAAGGTGCGGTGCGGCAACAGGCGCTGCACCTGATGTTCGGGCATCCCACCAGCACACAGTTCGGCTTCGGTATCGGCGCGGTCGCGACCGACGGCCAGCGCCAGGGCTTGGGCGCGTTGGTTGAGCAGCACCACCCGGTGGTGTTCGGCTGCCAGCGGCAAGGGCGTGTCTTCGCGCTCGACACCGATGAAATCCACTGGAACCCGGTGGCGGCCTTGGTGCAAGAGTTGAAAATAAGCGTGTTGGCCGTCGATGCCCAGTCCGCCCCAAACGATAGGCCCGGTATCGATTTGCACCGTTTTGCCGTCGAGGTGGGTGCTTTTGCCGTTGGACTCCATATCCATTTGTTGCACAAAGCGGGTGAAGGCATCGAGGCGGCTCGGGTAGGGGGCCAGCATATGGCTTGGGCAGTGCAGGAAGTTGCGGTTCCAGATGCCTAGCAAAGCCAACAGGAGCGGCATGTTGTGTTGCGGCTTGGCATTCCAAAAATGCAGGTCCATGGCGTGACCGCCTTGCAAAAATTCGCGAAACGCCTGCGGTCCGATGGCAATCGCCAGCGGCAGACCAATGGCCGACCAAACCGAATAGCGCCCGCCCACCCAATCCCAGAAGGTGTAAGTGTGCTGCGGTAGGTAGCCCTGCTGTGCCGCCACGGCAGGAGCGGCTGTTACGGCGATCAGATGCGGGGCCTGTTCTGCTGGCGTCTGCAAGCCGTGCTCGTGCAGCCAGCGCCGCGCCGATGCCGCAAGCGTGAGCGTCTCTTGGGTGCTAAAAGTCTTGCTTTGCACAATAAACACGGTGCGTGCCGCATCAAGTGTGCGCAGCACGCGGTGCAAGGCCCAGGCGTCGGGGTTGGAGACGAAGTGCACCCGGACTTGCGCACTGGCTAGGTGCTCGAGCGCGGCCACCGCCATGCGCGGCCCAAGGTCGGAGCCACCAATGCCTAGATTGACTACATCGGTGATGCGCTGCCCTTCATGGCCGACCCAGAGGCCGTTGCGGATGCGCTCGGCAGCCGACAAAAAACGGTGCAACTCGGCTTCGATGCACTGCGCCTGATCTGCACCCCAAGGCGGGGCCTGCATGGCGCCGCCGCGAAGGGCTGGATGCAGCACAGCGCGGCCTTCGGTGGCGTTGATGGGTTCGCCCCGGTACATGGCTTGGGCTTGGGGGCCGATCTGGCAATCGGATGCCAGTTCAAGCAAGGCGTCGAGCACCTCGGGGGTCACGGCTTGGTGCCGGGCGTCGAGACGCAACCCCGCTGCCAGCAACTGTAAGCGCTGGGCGCGCAAGGTGCTAGGATGTGATTGAGAGCCGCATTCAGTCCCAACGGCATCGTCGGCGAGCAACAAATCTCGCAAATGCGGCTGACCCTGCGCGGCCAAGGCTTCCAAGCGTTGCCAACTGCGGTGCCGGGTGGGTGAGCTGGAGTGGTTGTAGGGATTGGGAGACGTCAAGGCGGTTCCTGCGTCAAAAATAGGGTCAAGAAACAATGAAGGCAGGCAATGCCGCAGCCCGTGCCACGGCGCTGGCTTGGCGTGCCAGTTTGGTGACGTGAGCCCAATCGCCCAAGTCTAGTGCAGCCGCTGGGGTGATCCAGGAGCCGCCCACCAGCGCCACATTGGGCAGGGCCAAAAAGGCGCCAAGTTGCTCCAGCCCAATGCCGCCAGTGGGGCAAAAGCGCAACTCGGGCAAGGGGCCGGCCCACCCCTTGAGCAAGCCCACGCCCCCTAGGGGAACGGCTGGGAAGCATTTGAGTAACCCAAACCCGGCTTCCTGCGCCAACATGGCTTCGCTGGCGCTGGCCACTCCGGGGATAAAGGGCAGCGGCGTGGCCATTGCAGCCGCCAGCAGGGATGGCGTGCAGCCCGGTGAGAGGGCAAAGCGGGCGCCGGCGTTGCGCACCGAAGCCAAGTCGGCCGGACGCAGCACCGTGCCAGCACCCACCACCATCTCGGGCACTTGGCGCGCCAGCATTTCGATGCTGGCCAGCGCCGCGGGTGTGCGCAGGGTAATCTCGATGGCATCGATGCCGCCTTCGAGCAGTGCATGGGCCAGCGGGATGGCATATTCGGCACGGGACAATGCCACCACGGGCAGCAAACGGGTGTGAAAGTGGGGCAGGGGGTAGTGCCAGGATTCAGGCGCTGCGAGAGCCTCTGATGCTGCTGCGGCTGCCGATGGGGTGTGGGTGGAGCTCATGGTTGCGTTCAGTGGTTGCCAAACAGGGCCGAGCCACCGCACTCGGGCAAGCCAGCTTGGCGCCTGAAGAACGCAAAAAGCTCGCGCCCAAATCCATGTTCACTGCTGCTCAAGTCTGCGCGCTGAGCACTGCGCGCGCTCCACTCGGTGGCTTCTACCTCGACTTGCAACAAGCCCGCTTCGCAATCGAACAGCACCATGTCGCCGTCGCGCACCTTGGCGATCGGCCCATCGAGCAGCGCCTCGGGGCTGAGGTGGATGGCCGCCGGTACCTTGCCCGAAGCGCCCGACATGCGACCATCGGTAACCAAAGCCACCTTAAAACCGCGGTCCAGTAGGCTGCCCAATACCGGTGTGAGCTTGTGCAACTCTGGCATGCCATTGGCTTGGGGGCCTTGAAAGCGCAGCACAGCCACGAAGTCGCGCTCCAATTGCTTGGTCTTGAACAGATCAAGCAAAGCCTGCTGGCTATCGAGCACCAGTGCCGGAGCGCGCACACGCCGGTGTTCGGGTGCCACGGCCGAGTATTTGACCACCGAGCGGCCCAGGTTGCCTTTGAGCAGCTTGAGCCCGCCGTCTGGTGTGAAGGGGCGCTGAACCGGGCGCAGGACCTGCTCATCGGCCGACTGGCTGGCTGCCTTGCGCCATGCCAGTTGCCCGGAATTGAGCCAAGGCTCTAGGGTGCAGCGGTGCAGGCCCGACCCCATAACGGTTTGCACATCCTCGTGCAGCAACCCGGCGCCGAGCAGTTGGTCAATCAGGAAACCCATGCCGCCAGCGGCATGAAAATGGTTTACATCTGCTTTGCCGTTGGGGTAAATGCGGGTCAACAACGGAATCACAGCGGAGAGTTCGTCAAAATCATCCCAGTTGATAAGAATGCCAGCCGCCCGTGCCATGGCCACCAGGTGGATGGTGTGATTGGTCGAGCCCCCGGTGGCCAGCAAGCCGATGATGCCATTGACCACGGTTTTTTCGCTCACGATGTCGGCCAGTGTTTGCGGCGATTCAGAGCGCGCCAGTTCCAGCACCCGTTGCATCGCGTGGCGGCTCAGGGCCTGGCGCAGCTCGGTGCCCGGGTGCACGAACGAGGAGCCCGGCAATTGCAGACCCATGATTTCGAGCAGCATCTGGTTGGAGTTGGCGGTACCGTAGAACGTGCAGGTGCCGGGGCCGTGGTACGCGGCCTCCTCGGCAGCCAGCAGGGTGGTTCTGTCCACCAAGCCTTGGGCATACTGCTGGCGCACCTTGGCCTTTTCGTCGTTGGATAACCCAGAGCTCATCGGCCCAGCTGGCACGAACAGCATCGGCAGGTGCCCGAACTGCAAGGCCCCGATCAGCAATCCTGGCACGATTTTGTCGCAGATTCCGAGCAACAAGGCCCCGTCGTAGACGTTGTGCGTCAGGCCCACGGCGGTGCCCAGAGCGATCACATCGCGCGAAAAAAGCGACAGCTCCATGCCTTCGTAACCTTGGGTAACGCCATCGCACATAGCGGGCACGCCCCCGGCAACCTGGGCCGTGGCGCCCATCTCGCGTGCCCAAGCCCGCAATTGGGTTGGGTAGCCTTCGTAGGGTTGGTGCGCCGAAAGCATGTCGTTGTAGGCCGTAATGATGCCCACGTTGGGCTGGCGCTCTTGATGCAGCACCAGCTTGTCGACTGCGGGCATGGCGGCAAAGGCGTGGGCAACGTTGGCGCAACCCATGCCAGCGCGGTAACGCTGCGGGCGTTTCGAGGCCGCCGTGGTTTGCATATAGGTGGCGCGGGTGCTGCGGCTGCGCTCTATGACGCGCTGAGTGACTTGCGCCACCACGGGGTGCAACTGGGGGGGGGAGGTGGGTTTCATCATCAGGGTGCCATCCAAACATCAATCGGGCCAGCAGCCCGCTCCAACACAAACGAGACCGGAAATTCGGGCGATGGGGCTTGCAAGGCGCGCTGGTACACCACCAGCTTGGCCGCTCCGGTCAGGGCCAAGTGGCGGTGGCGTGCCGCCAGCACCCACGCGCGCGAAAGCGTAAGACGCGGGTGTGCAGCGGTGCGCGGCTGTGTGAAAACCACCGGTTGCATGCCGTGCAGCGCCTCGTGCAAACCGGGGCTATCAGGAAACCACGAGGCGGTGTGTCCGTCCTCGCCCATGCCCAGCAGCAGCACATCGATCGCCGGCCCGAGCGCGCGCAGGCGCTGGCTGGCGCGCTCGGCCAAGGCCGGGCCCGCGAGATGCCCGTTGTTCGAACGGTCTGCGCCGTGCGCAACGCACTCAGCCCCTGCATCCAAAGCCAAAGGCCAGGGAAGGTCGAGCCAGCCCGTGAAGCGCGCCTGCGCCGCCGCACCTTGCAACAAGTGGTTGCGCACCAGCAGGGCATTGCTGTCTGGGTGGTCTTCGGGCACGCAACGCTCATCGACGAGCGTGATCTGCACCCGCGCCCAATCTACGTCTTGCTGGCGCAAGTGCTCAAATAGGGCGATGGGCGAACGCCCACCCGAGAGCGCCAGCGTAGCCCTCCCGCGCTGTGCGATTGCGGTTTGTAATTGCTGTGCGATCCGCTGCGCTTGCACCAAGGCCATCGTGGCAGCGCAAGCGCAGCGGTGCACGCGCGGACCGGGCTCAGGTTCAGGGCCAGCTGTTGGCGTGGCTTGGGCGGCGCTGGTGCTCATGATTCCTCAAACCAGTTACAGCCCTCGCGGGCCATCAGGGCCGACGAAGCAGCCGGCCCCCAGGTCCCAGCGGTATAAGGTCGCGGTTTGTCGCTCTGTGACTGCCAGCCTTGCAAAATGGGGTCAACCCAGCGCCAAGCGGCTTCCAGCTCATCTCGACGCATGAAGTGAGTCAACCGCCCTTTGATCACGTCCACCAGCAGCCGCTCGTAGGCATCGGCGCGCCGACCGGCAAAGGCCGATTCGAGGTCGAGGTCGAGGAAGACCGGTTTCATGCTCATGCCAGAACCGGGGATTTTGGCCATCATTTGCAATTGGATCGACTCCTCGGGTTGCAAGGTGATGATCAGGCGGTTTGGGTGTTCAGCGTGAGGCTGGGCACCGAAGATCGAAAATGGTGGTTGGGCAAAATCGATCACGATCTGCGAGCGCCGCGTTTGCAGCCGCTTGCCAGTGCGCAAGAAAAAGGGTACCCCTGCCCAGCGGGCATTGTTAATTTGGGTGCGCAGCGCCACAAAGGTTTCGGTTTGGCTGTTGGGCGGTACGTTGGCCTCGTCTAGGTAGCCGCACACCGATTCGCCTTGAGCTGCCCCGGAAATGTACTGGCCACGCACCGTGTGCTGGCGGATGGCCGCAGCGTCGAGCCGCTGAAGGCTGCGCAAAACCTTGAGCTTTTCATCGCGCACGTCATCGGGGTCTAGGGATATGGGGGGTTCCATGGCCACGATGCACAGCAGTTGCAGCAGGTGGTTTTGCACCATGTCGCGCAGCGCACCGGTCTGGTCGTAAAAACCAGCCCGGTTGCCCACGCCTACCGATTCGGCCACCGTGATTTGTACGCTGCGTATGCTGGGGGCGCGCCACAGCGGCTCAAAAATGGCGTTGCCAAAGCGCAGCACCATCAGGTTTTGCACCGTTTCCTTACCCAGATAGTGGTCGATACGGTAGATTTGTTGTTCGTCAAAATGGCGCGCCACGGCCTCGTTGATCACTTTGGCAGAGGGCAGGTCGTGGCCAAGCGGTTTTTCCAGCACCACCCGCGCTTGCGCATTGACCAGTCCGGCGCCATCAAGGTGCTGGCAAATCTGCGTGAAAAGGGTCGGGGCGGTGGCCAAGTAGTACACGCGCTGCGCCTGCGGCGTAAGGCAAGCGGCCAAGCGAGCGTAGTCTGCTGCTTGGGTGGCGTCAAGGGGCACGTATTCGAGCCGCTGCAAAAACGCCTGCCACGCAGCCGGGTGCAGTTTGCTGTCCTCGATGTGCTTGATGCTGGCCCCTTGCACGAACTCCACGTACTGAGCGGTGTTCCAGGCTTGACGGCCCAGCGCAATGATGCGGGTGGCCTTTGGCAAGCGCTGGTGCGCGTGCGCCATGTACAGCGCAGGCAAGAGCTTTCGCCATGAGAGGTCACCGGCCCCTCCAAAAATTAGCAGATCAAGCGCGCGTTCTGTTGCTGCGGTCATGGACGCATTCCGGTTTTTTGCATTGGATGGCAAGATTGCAACAAAGTTACACGAAGTGGGCGAAGATGGGGCAAAAAATGGGCTGGGTGTGAAACCCTATGTGCGTCCACGCAGTGGGTGCGGCCAAGGTCATCAGAGTTCTTGCTGCCAAGCGGGCTGGCAACCTTGCTGGCGCAAGTTGAAGGCAGCGCAGCGACTGGCCATAACCAATGCATTTTGCAGGGTTTGGGCCGTTGGTATGCGCCATGGCGGGTTAAAAGCACCCGCGGCATCGAGGGCGTGCAAAAAGCCAGCGTAGCTGCAATCGCCCGCACCCACGGTGTCGCATACGGGAGTATTGGGGGCCGGTTCATGCCAGGCGCCCTCAGCCGTCAGGCACCATGCACCCAAGGAGCCACGGGTCAGCAGCACCACTTGGGTGGTGTCGTTGAGCAGCGTGCGGGCCGCGTGCAGCGGGTCGTGACCAAGGCCGAGTTGTTGCAAGTCTTCGTCACTGACCTTGAGTACGCGCGCCTGTGGCATCACGCGCAGCAGCAGTTCGGTGTAGGCGCCGTTGTCGGCTCCAGGC
This sequence comes from Serpentinimonas sp. SSL01, assembly GCF_056323735.1. Lineage (NCBI taxonomy): Bacteria > Pseudomonadati > Pseudomonadota > Betaproteobacteria > Burkholderiales > Comamonadaceae > Serpentinimonas > Serpentinimonas sp. SSL01. The sequence goes on along the minus strand of NZ_CM150487.1, from coordinate 1,093,462 downwards.
AGCCGACGCACGTTCACATCCACGCTGGTGCAGATGCCCTGCTGGTTTAGCTCGCCCAAAAACCCGGCCCACGCATATCCGTCGGGCGGAAACAGCGCCAGCGATGCGATGTGAAACACGGTCTGAGGGCCAGCTACGTGTTTTTTTACCAATTCGGGGCTGTAGTCGCGGTCGGCCACACCCTCGCGGTAGAACCGGTAAGCGGGCGAGCCGTCGGGTTGTATGTGCACCAGCGCTAGGCAGCTGGGCAGCTCGCTGCGTTTGCCCGCAAATTCGACGCGGCTCTCTAGCAGGGCATTGAAAAATTGCTCGCCAAAGGTGTCGGTGGACAAGGGCGTGACATAAGCCACCTGGGAGCCTAGGCGGCCGAGCGCACGCGCCAGATTCCAAGGCGAGCCGCCCAAGGCGGGTGCAAAGCTGCCATCGCTGCGGGCGATCAGGTCGACAATGGCTTCGCCGGCCACAACGAAACGGGTATGCATGGGTGCGCTCACTATGGGGTTTGGTGTTGGGCTGGTTGGGTTTGGCCAGTTCCATTTGGGGTCTGATTTTGGTGCACGTGTTGGCAGGAATTCCTACCACGACCTTGTTTTTCCGAAACTATTACGTCGGCTTGCCTGATGAGTTGATCAAGGCAGCGCAACTCGATGGCGCTACGTTTTGGCAGATTTTCTGGCTTATCGTGGTGCCGCTCTCAACCCCGATTATTGTGGTAACGCTGATTTGGCAGTTCACCAACATCTGGAACGATTTTCTATACGGTGTGGTGTTTTCTGATTCTGGCAGCATGCCGATCACCGTGGGGCTGAACAACCTAGCCAACACATCGGGTGTCGTCAAGGAATACAACGTGGAAATGGCGGCGGCGCTGATTGCAGCGCTACCGACTTTGATCATTTATATCGTGGCAGGCAAGTTTTTCTTGCGCGGCCTTACCGCTGGTGCGGTGAAAGGGTGACACATGGGCGCTTTGAGTATCAAGCAAATTCACAAATCATTTACTTCGGGCACGCAGGTGCTAAAGGGCATCGATCTGGAAATTGAAGCAGGCGAGTTTTTGATTTTGGTCGGGCCTTCGGGTTGCGGCAAATCCACCTTGCTCAGCATGATTGCCGGTCTTGATGCGCCAACTTCAGGTCGCATCTTTATCGGTGAGCGCGATGTCACCGATCTGCCCAGCAAAGACCGTGACATCGCCATGGTATTCCAGAGCTATGCGCTTTATCCCAACATGACGGTGGCTAGAAACATAGTCTTCGGTTTGGAAATTCGGAAAATCCCCAAGGCCGAGCGCGAAGCTGCGGTGCAGCGCGTGGCGCAAATGCTGCAAATTGGGCATTTGCTCGATCGAAAGCCGGGACAGCTCTCCGGTGGACAGCGCCAGCGTGTGGCCATGGGGCGCGCTTTGGCGCGTGACCCAGTGTTGTTTTTGTTTGACGAACCGTTGTCCAACCTCGATGCCAAGTTGCGGGTCGAAATGCGCGCCGAGATCAAACTGCTCCACCAGCGCACCCGCACCACCACGGTGTACGTGACGCACGATCAGGTCGAGGCCATGACGCTGGGCGACCGCATTGCGGTGATGAAAGATGGCTGCGTGCAGCAGTTTGGCACGCCAGCGCAAATTTATCGCCGGCCGGCCAACCGCTTCGTGGCCGCGTTCATCGGTTCTCCTGCCATGAATATGGTCGATGCCACTCGTGTGGGCGATAACCTGACCGCTCATGGCGTGGCGCTCGACCTGGATGCGCAACAGGCTTACGCTGTGCGGCATCATGCACACAGCGAACTGGTGTTTGGCCTACGCCCCGAAAACCTTGGCTTTGCCGCGACCGGGCTGCCCGGTATCCTGACCATGATTGAGCCCACCGGGCCCGAGACTTATGCCACGGTGGATACCGCCATTGGTTCCCTTACGGCACGCGTACCCGGCTTGCTCAATGCCCAAGTGGGCGAGCGTGTCTGTGTGCGCTGGGAAGCCGCCGATGCGCATCTGTTTGACCGCCAAAGCGGTCAGCGGCTGGGGCACTAAGGCATGCCGAATCCAGCCGCCATTGGGGTGGCTCTGGTGGGTTGGGGCTATGCAGCCAGCACCATCCACGCTCCCCTGATTGCCGCCACCGAGGGGCTTGAACTGGTGGGTGTGGTCAGCAGCCGCCACGCCAGCGAGCCCTCATCCCTTGCTCCGGCGTTGCGGCAAGCGCTCTTGGGGTGCGTTTGGTTTCCTGATGTGGCGTCTATGTTGAGGCAGCCCAAGGTGCAATTGGTGGTACTGGCCACACCCAACGATACCCACTTTCCGCTGGCCCAAGAGGCGCTGGCAGCCGGCAAACATGTGGTGATCGACAAGCCCTTTGCGCTCACCTTGGCTCAGGCCGATGCCCTGATTGCGCAAGCGCAGACCACACGCCGCTTGCTGACGGTGTTTCACAATCGTCGATGGGACAGTGATTTCCTAGAACTCAAGCAGTTGCTGGCCGACAGCCGGTTGGGGCGCGTGACGCACGTCGAGTCGCGCTTTGAACGCTTTCGGCCGCAAGTGCGCCTGCGCTGGCGCGAATCTGCCCAAGCCGGTGCGGGTTTATGGTACGACTTGGGCCCGCATTTGCTTGATCAGGCCTTGCAGTTGTTTGGCGAGCCCGAATCGATTCAGCTCCACACCCAACACCAGCGCGAGGGGGCGCTGAGCGACGACTGGTTTCATGCCTTGTTGCGCTATCCCCGGCATTGCATGGTTTTGCAGGCCAGCATGCTCGCGGCTTATCCAGGGCCGCGATGGACGGTGCATGGCACCCAAGGCAGTTACCTGCGCCCACATGGTGACAGCCAGGAGGAGGCGCTCAAAGCCGGTCGGTGGCCGGCTAGCGACGCCTATTGGGGGCAGGGCGATGCCCCCGGTGGGCTCACGTTGGTTCAGCCCGATGGGGTGCTGCATCAGCAGACACCGGGAGCCAGCACGGGCGACTGGAGGCAGTTTTATACTCAGCTGGCTTCAGCGTTGTCAGGTCGCTCTGGCGAGCCCCCGGTTACGGCGCTGCAAGCGCGCAGCGTGATGGATTGGCTAGAGCGCGGCTGGCGCAGCGCACCCGGTTGCACGCACCAGTTTTCATCATAGGGGCTGACCCGCCCTCGTAAGCTGTTGCAGTTTCAGGATCGACCCCATGCAATCGGAACCACACGCACCAAGGTTACTGGCCGATATCGGCGGCACCAATGCCCGTTTTGCTTGGCAAGCCTGCTCGGGTGCCGCGCTGGAGGCACAAGCCACGCTTGCTTGCTCCGATTACGCGACCTTAGATCTGGCCATAAATGCCTATATGGAACGGGTGCAGCGTCCGCGCCCCGTGCTGGCTGCGATAGCCATTGCCAACCCGGTGTACGGTGACCAGGTGCAGATGACCAACCACCACTGGTCGTTTTCGATTGCTGCGCTGCGTCAGCGCATGGGTTTGCAGCGGCTCGAGGTGTTAAATGACTTTGTCGCGCTGGCCTTGGCGTTGCCCGATTTGCTTGTGGGCGAAAAACGGTTGCTTAAGAGCTGTGAATTGAAGCCTGGTTCTGGTATCCAAGGAAATTCCGAGAGCCCGAGTGGCCCCTTGGCCCTGATCGGCCCTGGCACCGGCCTGGGCGTATCGGGCTTGCTGCCGATGCCTCAGGGTGGCTGGCTGCCCATTGCCGGCGAGGGTGGGCACGTGACATTGGCCGCCTGCAACCCACGTGAGCAGCGCATGCTGGAGGCCTTGAAGCAGCGCTACGGTCACGTATCGGCCGAGCGTGCCGTCAGTGGCGCGGGTTTGATCGATTTGTATCAGGCTATGTGTTCTGCCGCTTCTTGCACCCCGAACGACTGGACTGCGGCCCAGATCAGCGCAGCAGCGCTGCAAGGCCACCCCCAGGCGCTTGAGGCGCTGGAGCTGTTTTGTGCTTTCCTGGGCACGGTGGCTGGCAATCTGGCGCTCACCATGGGCGCGCGCGGTGGCCTCTACATAGGCGGAGGCATCGTACCCAAACTCGGGGCGTTTTTCGACCAGAGCCCTTTTCTTGAGCGATTTATTGCCAAGGGGCGTTTTCGGGCCTACCTGGAAACAATTCCAGTGTGGGTAATCGTGGCGGAGCAGTCGCCGGCGCTGCGCGGAGCGGCCCGGGTGCTGGAGCGGGTTTGAGGTGCGGCCCCGCTGCGGCACGGCAGGGGGTTCAGTTGTAACGCTTGGCGTGCAACTGCGCCTTGATGTCCATGAGCATCGGCTGCAAGCGTGCGCTGCCTATGCGCAGCGCCAAGCCGGTGGCCAAAATGTCGATGATCAACAGATGGATCAGGCGCGAAGTCATGGGGATGTCTTGTTCAAAGCGTTCGCTGTGATCGGCCGCAAGGTGTATGTCGGTGTTCAGTGCCAAAGGGCTGTCACTGGCCGTGATCGAGACCGTGGTGGCGCAGCGCTGACGCGCGATTTGCGCGGCGTCGAGCAGGTCGCGCGTGCGGCCGGAGTTAGAAATAATCAGCGCCACATCGTCCGGGCCCAGCAGGGCCGCGCTCATGACCTGCAAATGCCCGTCGCAGTGCGACAGCGTGTGCACCCCAAGCCGGAACAGTTTGTGCTGTGCATCTTGGGCCACAATGCCCGAGTTGCCCACACCATAACAGTCGATTCGGCGCCCGCTCTGGTGCGCCCGGTGCAGCGCTTGCACCGCCTGCTCCAGCGCCACCCCTGCGAGGGATTTGCGGTAAGCCAGCAGGGCCGCGATGGTGTTGTCGATCACTTTGAATGCGAGCTCGGGCACCGCGTCGCTCTCGTCCACACTGCGGTGGATATAGGGCACGCCATCGTTCACGGTGCCCGCCAGTTTGAGTTTGAAGTCGATCAAGCCCTTGAAGCCTAGGCTGCGGCAACAGCGCACCACGGTCGGCTTGCTCACCCGCGCCTGTTCGGCCAGCGCGCTCACGGGCAAGAGCGCAAAGCGCTGCGGGTCTTGCAGCACCAATTCCGCTACCCGGCGCTCGGCCGCCGAGAGCGAGGGCAGACTGGCGTGGATGCGCTCGAGCATATGCGATCAACGCCCCTGCCGCGCCGCGATCAGTTGCTCGAGCCGCACCGAATCGGCGCAAAAGGCGCGGATGCCTTCGGCCAGTTTTTCGCTCGCCATGGCGTCTTCGTTGAGCGCGAGGCGAAAGCTGGCTTGGTCGTGCTGCAGCGGTTGCAGATCGAGGGCGCGCGCGGCGTCGGCGTCGAGGGCGCGCGGCAGCGCGTCGGTGCTGGCCACCGGTTGCGCCAGTTGCGCCAGCAGTTCGGGGCTGATGGTGAGCAGGTCGCAGCCGGCCAGCGCCACGATCTGGCCGCAGTTGCGAAAGCTCGCACCCATGATCTCGGTGCCGATGCCAAAGCGCTTGTAGTACTCAAAAATGCGCCGCACCGACTGCACGCCGGGGTCGTGGGCGCCAGCGCGGGCGGCTTCGTCCCACTGGCTGCCGGCCTGCTTTTTGTGCCAGTCGTAAATCCGGCCCACGAAGGGCGAAATGAGCTGCACCCGGGCCTGAGCGCAGGCCAGCGCCTGGCAAAAGGCGAACAGCAGCGTCAGGTTGGTGCGGATGCCGCGGCGCTCGAGCTGCGCTGCGGCCTCGATGCCCTCCCAAGTGGCGGCGATCTTGATCAGCACCCGGTCGCTGGGCACGCCTTCGGCTTGGTAGAGCGCCATCAGGCGCTCGGCGCGCGCGATGGTGGCGGCGGTGTCGAAGCTTAGGCGCGCATCGACTTCGGTCGATACCCGGCCGGGGACGATGGCCAGAATCTCGCAGCCGAAACGCACCAGCAGCCGATCGACGATCTCGTCGCTGGGCCGGCCGCCAAAGCGCGCCACGGTCTGCGCCAGCAGCGGGGCGTAGTCGGGTTTTTGCACCGATTTGAGGATCAGCGAGGGGTTGGTGGTCGCGTCTCGCGGCTGGAACTGCGCCAGTTGCAAAAAGTCGCCGGTGTCGGCAACCACGGTGCTGTGCTGTTTGAGGGCTTCGAGCTGGTTCATGGTGGGGGTGCGTTTAGTTCAGGGGCACGCTCAGGCGCTGGATGAGCGCGCTGGTTTCGGGGCGCACGCCGCGCCACCAAGCAAAGGCTTCGGCGGCCTGCTCGACCAGCATGCCCACGCCGTCTGCGAGCTGGCGCACGCCGGCCTGCTGGGCCTGGCGCAAAAAGGGCGTCAGGCCCTTGCCATAGACCATGTCGTAGGCCAAGCCCTCGGGCTTGAAGGCATGGGCGGGCAGCGGCAGCGCCTCGGCGCTCAGGCTGGCCGAGGTAGCGTTGAGCACCAGGTCGAAACTCTGGGCGAAACGCTGGGGCTGCGCCAGCGCCTCAAAACCGCCGCCGTGCAACACCGCGGCATCGGCCCCCAGCGCGACGAACTCGCGCACCAGCGCCTCGGCCTTGGCGGCGTTGCGGTTGAGCACCCACAGCTGCGCCGGTTGGGCGCGCAGCAGCGGCAAAATGGCCCCGCGGCTGGCCCCGCCGGCCCCGAGCAGCAGCACCGTGCGGCCGGCCAGCGGCTGGCCCAGGTTGTGGCTCAGGTCGCGCACCAAGCCGCTGCCGTCAAAGTTTTCGGCCAGGCAGCGCGTGCCCTCAAACTTGAGCGCATTGGCGGCCCCGGCGCAGCGCGCGCTCTCGGCCAAGTCGGTGGCGTAGGCGCAGGCGTCGAGCTTGAAGGGCAGCGTCACGTTCACGCCGCGGCCGCCGCCGGCGCGAAAGCGCTCCACGGTGGCGGCAAACTGACCCGCCCCCAAGGGAGCTTCGATGGCTTCGTAGCTTAAAGTTTGGCCCGTGGCAGCGGCAAAAGCGCGGTGGATGGTGGGCGATTTGCTGTGGCCTATGGGGTGGCCGATGACGGCGTAGCGGTCCATTCGCAGGCAGATAGTGGAGTGGCGATCAAAATGGCGATCGGGGCAGGTGCCGCATTGTCGCCGATGCGCTGGGTGTGTTTGTTGCAGCGCGCCAGCGCGGCGGCTGAATTGCGCTACATTGGCAATGTTACGTTCCCGGTCAAACCGATGCAGTCTGCAACCAGCACCCACACCAGCCCCAGCCGCGTCTCCAGCTCCGAGCCGCTGCGGCAAGCCGCGGCCGCACCCCAAGCACGCCCCAGCCCGGCGCTGTTCATTTCGCACGGCTCGCCCATGCTGGCGCTGGAGCCCGGCCAGACCGGCCCGGCGCTGGCGGCTTGGGCGCAAGCCGAGTGCGCGCGCCAGCAGCCGAGCGCGGTGCTGGTGCTGTCGCCGCACTGGATGGCCGACTGCGCCGCCGTGATGACGCACCCCCAGCCCGCCACTTGGCACGATTTTGGCGGCTTCCCCGAGCCGCTGTACCGCTTGCAGTATCCGGCCCCAGGCGCACCGGCGCTGGCGCAGCAGGTGCTGCAGCTGCTGCAAGCAGCGGGCATCGCCACCCGGCCCGACGCGCAGCGCCCCTTCGACCACGGCGCTTGGGTGCCGCTGCGCTACCTGCTGCCCAAGGCCGAGGTGCCGGTGCTGCAAGTGGCCTTGCCCCACGGCTACGGGCCGGCCGAGGTCTATGCCATGGGGCAGGCGCTGGCCCCTTTGCGCCAGCAGGGCGTGTGGCTCGTGGGCTCTGGCAGCATGACGCACAATTTGCACGAGTTTTTTAGCAGCCGTCCGGCGCAGGACGCCGAACCTGCCGACTACGTGAGCGCCTTTGCGCGCTGGGTCGAGCAGCGGCTGCTGGCGCACGAGCGCGAGGCGCTGCTGAACTACCGCGAGCTGGCACCGCAAGCCGCGCGCGCCCACCCCACCGACGAGCATTTTTTGCCGCTGTTTTTTGCCCTCGGGGCCGCAGCTTGGGGCCAGAGCGCAGCCTCGCAAGCCGAGCCAGCGCCGCCGCACTACCTGACGCGCGAGGTCATGCACCGCTACCTGGCCATGGATGCGCTGGTGCTGCAATGAAGCCGCGCATCATCGCCGTCGTCGGCACCGGCGGCACCATCGCCGGTTGCGCGCAAAACCCGGGCGACGCGCTGAACTACCGCGCGGCGGTGCGGCCGGTGCAGGATTTGTTGGCTGGGCTGGCGCTGCCGCCGGGTTTGGCCATCGAGGCGCAGCAACTGGCGCAGATCGACAGCAAAGACGTGACCGAGGCCCATTGGCGCGCCCTGCTGCAGGCGGTGCAGCACCAGCTCGAACGGCCCGAGGTGCGGGCGGTGCTGGTCACGCACGGCACCGACACGCTCGAAGAAAGCGCTTTTTTGCTGCAAGCGGTGCTGCAGCCGACCAAGCCGGTGCTGCTGGTGGGGGCCATGCGCCCGAGCACGGCCTTGCTGAGCGACGGCGCGCAAAACCTGGCCGACGCCTTGCAACTGGCCGCCACGCCCGGCGCGCGCGGGGTGCTGGTGCCGTGCGCCGGGCAGATTTATGCTGGGCACGAGGTGCGCAAGCTGCACCCGCATCGGCTCGATGCCTTTGGCGCGGGCGACGCCGGTGCGCTCGCGGCGCTGGTGGGCGGGCGTTTGCAGCGCTGGCGGCCGTGGCCGGGTGAGGGCTGGTCGGACCCGCCCCCATCCCCACGCCTGCTGCCGCGCCTGCTGGCCGCAGCGCCTTGGCCGCGGGTGGAGTGGCTCAGCAGCCACGGCGCGCAGAGCGGGGCGCTGGTGCGTGCGCTGCTGCTGCAGCACGCTCAGGCCGACGGCAGCGAGGCGCCGCTGCGCGGGCTGGTCGTCGCCGGCACCGGTAACGCCACGCTGCACGAGGCGCTGGCGCAGGCGCTGCAGCAGGCCGAGCAGGCAGGGGTGGTGGTCTGGCGCTGTTCGCGCATCGGCGCGTGCGTGCCTGCTGGGCCAGATGCGGCGCGCTGGGTGCTGGGTGGGGCAGGTCAAGCGCTGGACACCGGTGCTGATGATGCAGCCGATGCGACAGCAACCGCTCCAACCTCCGAAGGAACTTCCGTGGCCGCCACAGCCAAGGCTGCCCTAAGCGGCTTTGCCGCCACCGCGCTGCCAGCGCCGCAGGCGCGGCTGGCGCTGCAGCTGCATTTGCTGGCGACCGAGTGGCAGAAGAAGAGCCCCCTCAGCCTCTCAGCCTCAGCCCGTCGCTTCAGCTCTGCAAAGCGGCGAAGGCGCGGGCGGTGATGGCATCCACCGCACCGCTGCCGCTGATCGAGCGGTATTTGGGCGCCACGGCGGGTTCGGCGGCGGCCCAAGCCGAGTAGTAATCGACCAGCGGGCGCGTTTGGGCGCTATAGACCTCGAGCCGCTTGCGCACGGTGTCTTCTTGGTCGTCGGCGCGCTGCACCAGCGGCTCGCCCGTGAGGTCGTCGAGCCCGGCGACTTTGGGCGGGTTGAACTTGAGGTGGTAGGTGCGCCCCGAGGCCGGGTGCGAGCGCCGCCCGCTCATGCGCTCGATGATGGCCTCGAAGGGCACGTCGATCTCGAGCACGTAGTCGAGCCGCACGCCGGCGGCCTTGAGGGCGTCGGCCTGCGGCAGGGTGCGCGGAAAGCCGTCAAACAAAAAGCCTTGGGCGCAGTCGGGCTGGCTGATGCGGTCTTTGACCAAGCCGATGATCAGGTCGTCCGAGACCAAGCCGCCCGATTCCATCACCGCTTTGGCTTGCAGCCCCAAGGGGGTGCCGGCCTTGACGGCGGCGCGCAGCATGTCGCCGGTGGAGATCTGGGGAATGCCAAACTTTTGGCAAATGAAGGTTGCCTGGGTGCCTTTGCCGGCACCAGGGGCACCCAACAGGATCAGTCTCATGGGTTTCCTTTATTGGAGTCGTGATTGCGCATTGGCACGACGCTGGCGTGCCTGCCCGCTGCCGCTTGGGCTGCAAGGGTTTCAACCTTGCAAGGATAGCATGGCACATCTTGAGGCTGGCTTACAGGCGGCCAGCGGTTGCGTCCCACAGCGCGCGCACCCGCTGCAGGTCGGCCTCGGTGTCCACACCCGGCCCGGGCGCTTGCTCGGTGACGTGCACCGCGATGCGCTCGCCGTGCCAGAGCACGCGCAGCTGTTCCAGTGCCTCGCACTGCTCCAGCGGCGCGGCCTGCAGTTGCGGGAAGCGGCGCAAAAACCCGGCCCGGTAGCCGTACAGGCCGATGTGGCGCAGCGGTGCAGGTTGCGGCACCACTGGGGTGCCCGCTGCGCTGGGCTGCCCGGGCAGGGGCGTGGCGACAAGATGATCAGCGAGCAAGTCAGCGGCTGGTTCGGCAGACAGATCGGCAGTCAGACCGGCAGGGCGGTCGCGCCAGTGGGGGATCGGGGCGCGGCTGAAGTATAGCGCCCGCCCTTGGGCGTCGAGCACCACTTTGACCACGTTCGGGTTCAGGAACTCGGCGGCGCTGTGCAAGGGGTGCGCGGCGGTGCTCATGGCGCAGTCGGGGTGCTGTTGCAACTGCTGCGCCACCGCCGCCAGCAGTGCGGGGGCCATGAGCGGTTCGTCGCCTTGCAGGTTGATGACCAAGGCCTCGTCGGGCCAGCCCAGCAGGGTGCAGGCTTCTGCCAGCCGGTCGCTGCCGCTGGCGTGGTCGGGGCGCGTCAGGATCGCCTCAATGCCGTGCTGCTGGCAGGCTTGTACGATGCAGAGGTCGTCGGCCGCCACCGTGACCGACAGCGCCTGGCTGGCCAGCGCCCGCTGCGCCACACGCACCACCATCGGCGCGCCGCCGATGTCGGCCAAGGGTTTGCGCGGCAGCCGGGTCGAGCCGAGCCGGGCCGGAATCAGGACGTGAAAGGGGGGGTGCAAGGGGCGCATCAAAGCGCGGCTCTGGGCGGGTCGGGCCGCGCGGCTTCTTCGGCGCTGATCGGGCGCGCCTCGTTTTCCAGCATGATCGGGATGCCGTCGCGGATCGGGTAGGCCAGCCGGGCGCTGCGCGAGAGCAGCTCTTGCTGTTCGGGCTTGTAAACCAGCGGCCCCTTGGTGACGGGGCAGACCAAGAGTGAGAGCAGTTTGGCGTCCATGGCCGGGATGATACCCGCTTGCTGCGCGCCATGGCGCAGGCCTTGGGTGGTGGCGGCAGCAGCGAAAGTCGGCGCTGGCGGCGCAGCTGCTGGGCCCAATCGCCTGCCAGCCTTTTAGGGCGAAGGCGCAGCCACCCGGCCCAGGGCCTGATCGATCGCCGCGTAAAAACCGCAGTCTGGCTCTTGCTCCAGTGCCACGGCCCAGACGCGGTGCGCCGGCGCGCCGGGCTGGCGCAGGGCGGCAAAAAGCTTGACCGCGTCTTTTTCGGTGCACAGCCAGTCTAGGTCGCTGGGGTAGGGGGCGAGCGCCTGCAACAAGGTGGCGCCGTCGGCGTGGTCGGGCAATGCCAGGGTGTGTTGCAGCGCCAGCCCGCGCTGGCGCAGCAGGGCAAAAAAGGCCTCGGGCTGGGCGATGCCGGCCAGCGCGGCGCAGCGCAAGGTCGCTGACACCGGGGCCGGGGCCACCTCCGCCTTGCCTTGCTCGCCGTGGCGGTGCGCGGGCGACTGCACCCAGCGCAGCAGCGCCAGCCTCCGCCCGTGGGCGTCGTAAGCCTGATCGGCCAGCCGGCGCGTGGCGGCAAAGGCTGGGGCGCCCGCGGCCAGCGCCGGGTCGGGGCGGGCACCGGCAGGCAGCCCGGTTTGCAGCATCAGCAGCGGCCCACCGCCCCAGACCGGCGCCGGCCAGGGCTGGCGCAGCATTCCGGCCGGCAGCAGCCAGCCGTTGCCGTGGCCGCGGGCGTCGAATACCAGCACGGTCAGGTCGCGCGCCAGCGCCCAGTGCTGCATGCCGTCGTCGCACAGCAGCAGGTTGACGCCGGGGTGCGCCGCCAGCAGCGCCCGCCCGGCGGCAGCGCGGTCGCGGCCCACGTACACCGGCACGCCCGTGGCTTGGGCGATGAGCAGCGGCTCGTCGCCGGTTTGGTCGGCGTGGCTGTCGGCTTGCACCGGCAAGCACCCCGTGCTGCGCCGGCCGTGGCCGCGCGAGAGCACGCCCGGCCGCCAGCCTTGGGCCTGCAGGTGTTGCACCAAACCGATCAAAGTGGGGGTTTTGCCACTGCCGCCCACCACCACGTTGCCCACCACCAGCACCGGCACCGGCAGCCGGCTGGAGCGCTTGAGGCCGCTGCGGTAGAGCGCGCTGCGCAACGCCCAAGCGGCGCGGGTGAGCAGCGAGAGCGGCCACAGCAGGCAGGCCAGTGCGCCGCGTGCCAGCCAAGCGCGCTGCAGCGCGTGCACCCAAGTGGCGCGGGCGGGGGCTAGGGGTTCGTGCCGTTCAGCGCTCACGCGGCTGCTGGGTGGCAAAGGTGATGCGCTGCAAACCGGCGTTGCGCGCCGCCTCCATCGCGTTGATGACCGATTGATGCGTGGCGGCCGCGTCGGCGTTGATCACCAGCGTGGGCTCGGTTTGGCCAAGGGCGGCTTGTTGCAGCGCCGCTGTGAGTGCCTGCACGCTGGGCGTGGTGAGCACTTGCCCGCCCACGGCATAGCGGCCGTCGGCCCCGATGGCGACCACGATCTCGTGCGCCTGCGTTTGCGCCGCTTCGGCGTCGGCTTCGGGCAGGCGCACCTGCAGCTGGGTGTAGCGGCTGAAGGTGGCGGTGAGCATGAGGAAAATCAGCACCACCAGCAGCACGTCGATGAACGGGATCAGGTTGATTTCGGGATCTTCCCGATCGCGGCGGCTAAAGCGGATGGCCATGCTCAGCTCCTAGGCCAAGTTAGGGGCGGCGCAGCGTCAGCAGGTGCTGGGCAAAGCGTTCGGCGGCCACCTCCATCTGCAGCAGCCAGGCTTCGTTGCGGGCGCGAAAGTAGCGCCAGAACATCAGCGCTGGAATGGCGATGATCAGGCCAAAGGCGGTGTTGTAGAGCGCGATCGAGATGCCGTGTGCGAGCTGCTCTGGGTTGCCGCCGCCCGGTGTGAGGCCGCCCGGCCCGGCCTGGGAGGCAAAAATCTCGATCATGCCCACCACCGTGCCCAGCAGGCCGATGAGCGGCGCAACCGACGCAATGGTGGCCAGCGCCCCGAGGTGTTTTTCCAGCTTGGCGGCGGCAAAGCGCCCGGCGGCCTCGAGGCTGGTGCGCAGCTCGGCTTCGGTGCTGGCGGGCTTTTGGTGCAACTGCTGCAAGCCGGCGGCGAGCAGTTCACCCAATACCGAGTTTTGGGCCAGTTGTTGCAGCACCTGGGGCGGAGGAACGGCCTTGAGCGACACCGCAATCGCTTCATCGAGCAGTTTGGGGGGCGCCACGCGGGCCACCCGCAGGCTCAAAAAGCGCTCGACGACCAGCGCCAAACCCACCACCGAGCAGGCAATGAGGGGCCAGATCGGCCAGCCGGCGGCTTGTATGATCGTAAACAATGCGGGTCTCCTTGCGGCCGCGGCGCGGCGCTTGCAGGGCCCCGATTATCGCCCAGCGCAGCGCTGCGGAGTGCCCAGCGGGCCTGTGGATAAGTTTGTGGGTAACGATCTGGCTGATTTGCATTTATCCGGCTTCGATGCTGCGATATTTTTTTCAAGCCTCGCAAATTTTTTTAAAAGCTGTTTTGAATCAAAAGGTTGAAAAATGAATGCAAGGCGGGGCGAGAGCCGAGTCGATCTAAGTGCTGTGGGGCTCCCTTGTGGACAGTTTCAATTTTGGGGTTCGCATGGCCGCGGCTGATGGGCTCTTTCAGAGGGGCGGCGAGGCGCCGCTGTGGGCCGTGGGCGAGCTGCTGGCGGCCTTGTCCGAGGCGCTGCAGGCGCAGTTCAACCCGGTGCGCGTGGTGGGCGAGGTGTCGGGCTATGTGCGCGCCGCCAGCGGCCACAGCTACTTCACCCTCAAAGACGAGCGCGGGCAACTGCGCTGTGCGCTGTTCAAGCGCGCGGCAGCGGCGGCGGCGCTCGATTGGCGCGACGGCGTGCAAGTCGAGCTGCAAGGGCGCATTGACATCTACGGCGCCCGCGGCGAGCTGCAGCTGATCGTCGAGGCGGCCCGCTTGGCAGGGCAGGGCGGCTTGTTCGAGCAGTTCATGCGCCTCAAAGCCCAGTTGCAGGCCGAGGGCTGGTTTGACCCGGCGCGCAAACGTCCGCTACCCGCTTGGCCCACGCGCATCGGCGTCGTCACCTCGCCAGACGCGGCGGCCTTGCGCGACGTGATCACCACCCTGAGCCGGCGCGTGCCGCATCTGCCGGTGCGCCTGTACCCGGCGCGGGTGCAGGGCGAGGGGGCGCCGCAGGCCCTGTGCCAGGCGCTGCAGGCGGCGGCAGCGCAGTTTCAGGCCGGTGGCGGCTGCGATGTGCTGCTGCTGGTGCGCGGCGGCGGCTCGCTGGAGGATCTGTGGGCCTTCAACGACCCGGCGCTGGTGCGCCAGATCGCCCAAGCGCCCATGCCGGTGATCTGCGGCGTCGGGCACGAAACCGATTTCACTTTGGCCGATTTTGTTGCCGACCTGCGCGCCCCCACCCCCACCGCGGCCGCCGAACTCTGTGCGCCCGAGCGCAGCGCCCAACTGCGCCACCTCGAGCGCTGCGCGCAGCGCCTGCAGCAGGGCGTGGCAGGCCAACTGGAGCAGCAGCGCCAGCGCCTGCAGCGCTGGCAACACAGCTGGCAGACCGCCGCCGCGCGCGACCTCGAGCGGCGCCAGTTGCGCCTCGACCACCAAGCCGCGCGGCTGCAGGCGCTGGACCCGCATGGCGTGCTGCAGCGCGGCTATGCCTTGCTCAGTGACGCCAGCGGGCGGCCGGTGCTGCGCTGCAGCGGCGTGCAGGTGGGGCAGGCACTGCGCGCCCGCTTGGCCGATGGCCAGCTGGATATGACCGTGTCTGCAGCGGGGAACTAGAGGCTCTGCCTACAATGCGTGGTGGCTGTGGCTGCGCGCCCAAGCGCACGGTTGCTGCCCGCGAAACGTTTACCAAACCCACCGGAGCCCATTGCCCATGCAACACACCCTGCCCCCGCTGCCCTATGCCCCCGACGCGCTGCAGCCGCATTACTCCCAGGAAACACTCGAGTTTCACCACGGCAAGCACCACAACGCCTACGTGGTCAACCTCAACAACCTGCAAAAGGGCACCGAATTCGAGTCCATGACGCTCGAAGAGATCATCAAAAAATCCAGCGGCGGCATCTACAACAACGCGGCCCAGATCTGGAACCACACCTTTTTCTGGAACTGCATGTGCCCCGGTGGCGGTGGCGAGCCCAGCGGCGCGCTGGCTGCGGCCATCACGGCCAAATGGGGCAGCTACGCCGCTTTCCGTGAAGCCTTCGTCAAGAGCGCGGTCGGCAACTTCGGCTCGGGCTGGACGTGGCTGGTGCAAAAGCCCGACGGCTCGGTCGATATCGTCAACACCGGCGCTGCCGGCACGCCTTTGACCACGGCCGACACCGCGCTGCTCACCGTCGATGTCTGGGAGCACGCCTACTACATCGACTACCGCAACCTGCGGCAAAAATTTGTCGAGACCTTCTTCGACAAACTGGTCAACTGGCGCTTTGCGCAGGCCAATTTCGCCTGATCGTGAGCCGTGCTGGGGCCTTTGGGCCTCAGCCTTCGCTCCGTCAGCCTTCGCCTTGGCATCGAGCCGGCTTGGGCAGGGCAGGCGCAAGCAGCAGCCGTTGCTTTAGCGCTGGCGCGACTTCATGGCGCGCTCCACTTCGCGCTTGCCTTCGCGCTCTTTGAGCGTGTCGCGCTTGTCGTGCTCGGCCTTGCCCTTGGCCAGCGCGATCTCGCATTTCACGCGCCCGTTTTTCCAGTGCAGGTTCAGCGGCACCAGGGTGTAGCCCTTTTGCTCCACTTTGCCGATCAGGCGCTGGATTTCGGCTTTGTGCATCAGCAGCTTGCGCGTGCGCGCGCTGTCTGCCGGCAGGTGGCTGCTGGTGCTGCGCAGCGGGCTGATGAGGCAGCCGATCAGGTACAGCTCGCCGTCGCGGATCACCACGTAGCCCTCGGTGAGCTGCGCCTTGCCGGCACGCAGCGCCTTCACCTCCCAGCCTTGCAGCACCAAACCGCACTCGTGGCGTTCCTCGAGGTGGTAGTTGAAGGCGGCTTTTTTGTTTTCCGCGATGCGGGTCGTGGTGGCGGCGGTGTTTTTGTTTGGGGTGGACATGGGGCGACGGCAAGCGGGGCGGCCAGGGGCTCTACAATCCGGGCACGGCCTTGCATTGTATGAAAAGCATCCACAAGTCGGTACTGCTCTGGCACAGCGCCCACGAAATGTTCGCGCTGGTCAGCGATGTGCCGCGCTACCCCGAATTTTTACCTTGGTGCAGCGCCGGCGTGGTGCTGGAGCAGCACGAGCAGGGCATGGTGGCCTCGATCGGTATGTCGATGGCCGGCATGAAAAAGAGCTTCACCACCCGCAACACCCACGTCGAAGACCGGCGCATCCAGCTTGAGCTGATCGACGGCCCGTTCTCTCACCTTGACGGCATCTGGGAGTTCAAACCGGTGGGCGACGGCACACAACGCGCCTGCCGCGTCGATTTCACCCTCAACTACGGCTTTGCCAGCAACACCTTGGCCACGCTGGTGGGGCCGGTGTTCGACAAGATCGCGGCCAATCTGGTCGATGCCTTCGTCAAGCGCGCCGATCAGGTCTATGGCGAATGACACTTGACATCACGCTGGTGCAAGCCTGTGCCCCCTCGCAGGTGCAGGAGTGGCGGCTGCAAGTGCCTGCGGGCACTACCTTGGGGCAAGCGCTGCAACTGGCCTTTGGGCCGGCCGGGGCTTTGCGTGCCGCCGCACCTGCAGACACGGCCGATGCGGCCGACACCACTGAGGCTTGGCTGCAAGCCGCTGCGGCGGGCGAGGTGGGAGTTTGGGGCCGCGTCGAGCCCGCTTCGACGCCCCTGCACGACGGCGACCGCATCGAGCGCTACCGGGCGCTGCGGGTGGACCCCAAAACGGCGCGGCGCGAGCGCTACCGCAAGCGGGCCAAACCGTAAGCGCGCTGAAGCCCAGCCCCTCAGGGCCGGCTAGGCGCGGCTGCTGGCGGTGGTGCGGCTTGCGGGGTGCCCGCCACGGCGGGCGCCGGTGCGCAGTTGTCGCGCACGATCTGGCGCAGGCGCACGCTTTCGGCGCGGCGCATGGCCTCGTCCATCGTGACGCGCTGGCCCTGCTCGTTGACCATGTACAGGGGCTGGCTGGCCCCGGCTTGCAAGGTCTCGAGCGAGGCGCGGGCGCGCTGGCAGTTGTCGGCCCGGATCTGGGCGTTGCGTTGTTCGACTTGCTGGCGCAACTGTTCGTCCGTCAAGCGGCTTGTGCCTGCTGCGCCAGCCACCGGTGGGGCAGGCTGGGCAGGTGCAGCGGCCGGGGTGCCTTCGGGCGCTGCACCGAGCGCAGGGCTGGGCACCGGACTTGCATGCGGCCGACGCAAAATGCGCTGATCGGGCACGCTGGCCGGCGGCGGCATGTCGCTCGCCACGCGGCGGCCGTGGTCATCGAGCCAGACCCAAGTCGGGCCAGCTGCCTGCACGGCGCTGACCAGCAACAAACCGACCACCAAAGCAACCAGCCCCATGCGCGGTAAGCGCAGCAGCCAGTAAATTTTTGAAATGTGGGTGTGGATCAATGTGTGCATATCGAAAGCCAATGATGAGGGCGCAATATACCCGTTCGCCGGCCCGCCTACAATAGCGCTTTTGGAGTTCACTCTATGCGCCTGCTTGGAAAAGCGCTCACTTTCGACGACGTGTTGCTGGTGCCAGCCTACTCGCAAATCCTGCCCAAAGACACCTCGCTGGCCACGCGCCTGACGCGCAACATCACGCTCAACCTGCCGCTGGTCTCGGCTGCCATGGACACCGTCACCGAAGCCCGGTTGGCGATTGCGCTGGCGCAAGAGGGCGGCATCGGCATCGTGCACAAAAACCTCACGCCAGCCGAGCAGGCCGCGCACGTGGCCAAGGTCAAGCGCTACGAGTCGGGCGTGCTGCGCGACCCGGTGGTCATCACCCCCGAGACCACGGTCTATCAGGTGCTGCAGCTGTCTGAGGAACTGGGCATTTCGGGCTTTCCGGTGCTCGACGGCGGCAAGGTGGTGGGCATCGTCACCGGGCGCGACCTGCGCTTCGAGACCCGCACCGAACTGCCGGTGCGCGAGATCATGACGCCGCGCGAGCGCCTGATCACCGTGCCCGACGGCACCACGCCCGAGCAGGCCAAGGCGCTGCTCAACAAACACAAGCTCGAGCGCCTGCTGGTGGTCAACGAAGCGTTCGAGCTCAAGGGCCTGATCACGGTCAAAGACATCCGCAAACAGCTCAACTTCCCCAACGCCGCGCGCGACGCCGCCGGGCACTTGCGCGTCGGTGCTGCGGTGGGCGTGGGCGCGGGCACCGAGGAGCGGGTTGAGCTGCTGGTGCGCGCCGGGGTTGATGCCATCGTGGTCGACACCGCGCACGGCCACAGCAAGGGCGTGCTCGAGCGCGTGCGCTGGGTCAAGCAAAACTACCCGCAGGTGCAAGTCATCGGCGGCAACATCGCCACCGGCGCGGCGGCGCGCGCACTGGTCGAAGCCGGGGCCGACGGCGTCAAGGTCGGCATCGGGCCGGGCTCGATCTGCACCACGCGCATCGTCGCCGGCGTCGGGGTGCCACAGATCACCGCCATCGACAACGTGGCCACAGCGCTCGCCGGCACCGGCGTGCCGCTGATCGCCGACGGCGGCGTGCGCTACAGCGGCGACATCGCCAAAGCCATTGCCGCCGGCGCCAGCACGGTGATGATGGGCGGCATGTTCGCCGGCACCGAAGAAGCGCCGGGCGAAGTGATCTTGTTCCAGGGCCGCAGCTACAAGAGCTACCGCGGCATGGGCTCGATCGGTGCCATGCAGCAGGGCAGCGCCGACCGCTACTTCCAGGAATCGGGCAGCGGCAATCCCAACGCCGACAAGCTCGTGCCCGAAGGCATCGAAGGCCGCGTGCCCTACAAAGGCTCGGTGGTCGCCATCCTGTTCCAAATGGCCGGCGGTCTGCGCGCCGCCATGGGTTACTGCGGCTGCGCCCGCATCGCCGACTTGCACGCCCAAGCCGAGTTCGTCGAGATCACCACCGCCGGCGTGCGCGAAAGCCACGTCCACGACGTGCATATCACCAAAGAAGCGCCCAATTACCGCGCCGAATGAGGCAGCGCTGGGGCGCAAGCCTACGCATGGGCCCATATGGGGCGCGTCATTTTTTCTGGCTGCTGATTCAACTTTAGGCTTGCCGCCGTGCAACACCACAAAATCCTCATCCTCGATTTCGGCTCCCAAGTCACGCAGCTGATCGCGCGCCGGGTGCGCGAAGCGCACGTGTACTGCGAAGTGCACCCCTGCGACGTGAGCAACGACTGGCTGCGCCAGTACGCCGCCGACGGCACGCTCAAGGGCATCATCCTCTCGGGCAGCCACGCCAGCGTCTATGAGGTCGATGACAAAGCGCCCGACGCCGTGTTCGAGCTTGGGCTGCCGGTGCTGGGCATCTGCTACGGCATGCAGACCATGGCGCAGCAGCTCGGGGGCAAGGTCGAGGCCGGCCGCACGCGCGAGTTTGGCTACGCCGAGGTGCGCGCGCGTGGCCACAGCGCCTTGCTGCGCGACCTCGCCGACTTTCACACCCCCGAAGGCCACGGCATGCTCAAGGTCTGGATGAGCCACGGCGACAAGGTCACGGCGCTGCCGCCGGGCTTTGCGCTCATGGCCAGCACCGAGGCCTGCCCGATTGCCGGCATGTGCGACGAGGCGCGGCGCTTCTACGGCCTGCAGTTCCACCCCGAAGTCACGCACACGGTGCAGGGCCGCGCCATGCTCGAGCGCTTCGTGCTCGGCATCTGCGGCGCCCGACCAGACTGGGTGATGCGCGACCACATCGAAGAAGCGGTGCAAAAAATCCGCGCCCAAGTGGGCGACGAAGAGGTGATACTGGGCCTGTCGGGCGGCGTCGATTCGTCGGTGGCCGCGGCCCTGATCCACCGCGCCATCGGGGAGCAGCTCACTTGCGTGTTCGTGGACCACGGCCTGCTGCGCCTGCACGAGGGCGACGCCGTGATGGAGATGTTCGTCGGCCAGCTGCACGCCAAGGTGATCCGGGTCGATGCCGCCGATCTGTTCCTGGAGCGGCTCGCCGGTGTGAGCGAGCCCGAGCAAAAGCGCAAGATCATCGGCGGCCTGTTTGTTGAGGTGTTCAAGGCCGAAGCCGCCAAGCTGATTTCAAGTGGTGCTTCAACAAAAGGCGCCAAGTGGTTGGCGCAAGGCACTATTTACCCGGATGTGATCGAATCCGGCGGCGCCAAGAGCAAAAAAGCCGTGACCATCAAGAGCCACCACAACGTGGGTGGCCTGCCCGAGCAACTGGGCCTCAAGCTGCTCGAGCCGCTGCGCGACCTGTTTAAAGACGAAGTGCGCGAACTCGGCGTTGCGCTCGGCTTGCCGCCCGAGATGGTGCAGCGCCACCCCTTCCCCGGCCCCGGGCTGGGCGTGCGCATCTTGGGCGAGGTCAAAAAAGACTACGCCGACCTGCTGCGCCGCGCCGACGCGATTTTCATCGAAGAACTGCGCTCCACGCTCGAGCCGCACAGCGGCAAAAGCTGGTACGAGCTCACCAGCCAGGCTTTTGCCGTGTTTTTGCCGGTCAAAAGCGTGGGCGTGATGGGCGACGGCCGCACCTACGACTACGTGGTGGCGCTGCGCGCAGTGCAGACCAGCGACTTCATGACCGCCGACTGGGCCGAGCTGCCCTACAGCCTGCTCAAACGCGTATCGGGGCGCATCATCAACGAAGTGCGCGGCATCAACCGCGTCACCTACGACATCAGCAGCAAACCCCCGGCGACGATCGAGTGGGAGTGAGGCCGCGTTTGACCCGCTGCCGAGCGGCATCTGGCCCTGGATCGCTGTCTACGCCAAGGCGCATGGTTCCATCCGCTAGCCCGGCGCAGCGACCGCTACCACGGCATCGAGCTTGATCACGATCAGGCTCAGGTTGTCGCAACTGCCGGTGGCGCGCAGGCGCGCTTGCGCCACCAGCTGTTCGCACGCCTGCCGGGGTGAGGCGTGGTGCACCAAGGCGCCCAGTTCCTCGTCGCTAAAGCACTGCCAGATGCCGTCGCTGCAGGCCAGCAGCGCATCGCCCGGTTGCAAGGCTTCGCACTGGTGGCCGTCGATGGCCGGGGGCTGTTCGGTGCCGAGGCAGTGCAGCAGCAGGTTGCCGCGCGGGTCGGTGCGTGCTTGTGCGTCGCGCAACAGCCCTTGTGCAACCAAAGCCTGCACCAGCGAGTGGTCCCGGCTGCGGTGCAGCAACTGCGCGCCACGAAAGTGGTACAGCCGCGAATCGCCCGAGTGCGCGAAATGGCAGCGACCGCCGGGCACAAGCAAAAAAGCCGCCACGGTGCTGTGGGGCTCTAGGTCGGCGGTTGCAGCCGTAAGGCGTATGCCCAGATGGGCCTCTTGCGCCATGCGCAGCAAAAAATCTGCCCCGTCGTCGGTGGCTGGGTCGAAACGCTGAAACAGTTGCTGCGCCGTCATCAGCACCTGTTCGGCGGCCTTGCGGCCCCCGGTCAAGCCACCCATGCCGTCGGCGATCACGCCCAGCACGCAGCCTTTGTTGTGCTCGTGCGCAAACAAGCCGAGCTGATCTTGTTGATAGGGGCGGTCGCCCTGGTCGATGCCGGTGCAGGCGCTGATGCGGTAGGGGGCGGCCATGTGAAGGGTGGGGCCGATTGCCCGACCAAACGGGCGCCGGGCTTGCTTTGGTGGAGTCTGCTGCTCGCAGGGCTTTTATTCGACGCTGCCCATCATGCTCTGCAAGTAGTTTTGCACCCCCACCTTACCGAGCAGATCGATCTGGGTTTCGAGGAAGTCGATGTGTTCCTCGGTGTCTTGCAGAATTTCGAGCAGCAGGTCGCGCGAGACGTAGTCGCGCACGCTCTCGCAGTGGGCGATGCCGTCTTTGATGGTGGCTTGCGCCGCCCGCTCCAACGCCAAGTCACTGCTCAGAATTTCGGGCACGCTCTCGCCGATGTTGAGCTTGCCCAAGTCTTGCAGGTTGGGCAGGCCGTCGAGCATGAAAATGCGGTCCATCAGGCGGTCGGCGTGCTTCATCTCGCCGATGGATTCTTGGTACTC
The DNA here is from genome assembly GCF_056323735.1 of Serpentinimonas sp. SSL01. Lineage (NCBI taxonomy): Bacteria > Pseudomonadati > Pseudomonadota > Betaproteobacteria > Burkholderiales > Comamonadaceae > Serpentinimonas > Serpentinimonas sp. SSL01. The sequence goes on along the minus strand of NZ_CM150487.1, from coordinate 1,071,436 downwards.
TTTTTGCGCCAGCTTGTCGAGGCCCCAGTGCTTGAGCATGCGGTAGTGGACAAAATACTGGTTGATGGCGGTCAGCTCGTTTTTGAGCTGGGCCTGCAGGTGGCCGATGACTTGGTTGTTGCCTTGCATGGTGTGGTGTCCTTTGTTTGTTTGTGTGGTGGATGGCGGGGGACGAGCGCGGATTGCGTATAGGCTCTGCGTGTTTGCAGTTTAGCGCTTTTGTGACCACCGCGCTTGGCTGGCGTCCTGCGCAGCCGCCCGATTTTGAAAGTTTCAGAGCATGACCACACCTCCCAACCCACCATCCCTCGAATCGTCCCTCATCCCGCATTTCATCAACGGCCACGCGGTCGCTGGCAGCAGCGGCCGCACCGCCGAGGTGTACAACCCGGCCACGAGCAAGGTGCAGGCCCAAGTGGCGCTGGCCTCGGCGGCCGAGGCAGCGCAGGCGGTGTCTGCAGCCCAAGCGGCTTTCCCGGCTTGGGCCGAGACACCGCCGTTGCAGCGCGCGCGGGTGTTGTTTCGCTTCAAGGAGTTGCTGGAGCGCCATGCGGGCGAGATTGCCGCCGCCATCAGCGCCGAGCACGGCAAGGTGCTGGCCGACGCCCACGGCGAGCTCACGCGCGGGCTGGAGGTGGTCGAGTTCGCCTGTGGCGCGCCGCACCTGCTCAAGGGCGAGCATTCGATCAACGTCGGCCGCGGGGTGGATTCCTACACTGAGTACGCGCCGCTGGGGGTGGTGGCGGGCGTTACGCCTTTCAATTTTCCCTGCATGGTGCCGATGTGGATGTTCCCGGTGGCGCTGGCTTGCGGCAACACCTTCGTGCTCAAACCCTCTGAGCGCGTGCCGAGCGCGCCGCTGATCTTGGCCCGGCTGCTGCAACAGGCTGGCCTGCCCGAGGGCGTGTTCAACGTGCTGCAGGGCGACCGGCTGGCGGTCGATGCCCTGCTCGACGATCCGCGCGTGCAAGCGCTCAGCTTCGTCGGCTCAACACCGGTGGCCGAAGCCCTCTACGCCCGCGGCAGCGCCTTGGGCAAGCGCGTGCAGGCGCTGGGCGGGGCCAAGAACCACATGGTGATCATGCCCGATGCCGATCTGGACCAAGCCGCCAGCGCGCTGCTGGGTGCCGCATTCGGCTCGGCGGGCGAGCGCTGCATGGCGATCTCGGTGGCGGTCTGCGTGGGCGATGCCACGGCCGAGGCGCTGATCGCCAAGCTGCGCCCCTTGGTCGAAGGGCTGCGCATCGGGCCCGGCAACCCGGGCAGTGCAGAGCAGCAAAGCGTGCAAAGCGTGCAAAGCGTGCAAAGCGTGCAGGGTGTGCAGGGTGTGCAGGGTGTGCAAGCCACGCACGGCGACCCGAATGAGCCCGACATGGGGCCGCTGGTGACGGCGGCGCACCGCGAGCGCGTGCGCGCCTACATCGATGCCGGGGTGGCCGAGGGTGCCGAGCTGCTGGTCGATGGCCGCGGCCTGCGCGTGCCCGGCTTCGAAGAGGGGTTTTTTCTGGGGGGCTGCCTTTTTGACCGCGTGCGCCCCGAGATGCGCATTTACCGCGAGGAGATTTTTGGCCCGGTGCTGTGCTTGCTGCGGGTGCCCGATTGGGAGGCCGCCCTCAAGCTGGTGGACGGGCACGAATACGGCAACGGCTGCGCCATTTTCACCCGCGACGGCGACGCCGCACGCCAGTTTGCGCACCGGGTGCAGGCGGGCATGGTCGGCATCAACGTGCCGATCCCGGTGCCGATGGCCTTTCACAGCTTTGGCGGCTGGAAGCGCAGCCTGTTTGGCCCGCTGCACATGCACGGACCCGACGGGGTGCGCTTCTACACCCGGCTCAAAACCGTCACCGCGCGCTGGCCGACTGGCCAGCGCGGCCCCGAGTTCACCATGCCGACGATGAAGTAGGCCGCCTCCAGTTGCAGCGCATCTGCTGCAGCGCATCAATGCCTGCGATAGCCACGATCAATAAACAACGGCTATCGGCTGGGCTATCATAACTGGGGTTTCCACTCATCTCGTTAACCCTCAGTCATCCACCTTCAGGAGTTTCCATGTCGATCATCAATACCCAAGTTCAGCCTTTCAAAGCCCAGGCTTTCCACAACGGCAAGTTCGTGCAAGTTTCGGACGAGACCCTCAAGGGCGAGTGGTCGGTGCTGATTTTCATGCCGGCCGCCTTCACCTTCAACTGCCCGACCGAAGTCGAAGACGCGGCTGACAACTACGCCGAGTTCCAAAAGCTCGGGGCCGAGGTCTACATCGTGACCACCGACACCCACTTCTCGCACAAAGTCTGGCACGAGACTTCGCCCGCCGTGGGCAAGGCCAAGTTCCCGCTGGTGGCCGACCCGACCCACACCCTGACGCGCGCCTTTGGCGTTCACATCGAGGCCGAAGGTCTGGCGCTGCGCGGCACCTTCATCATCAACCCCGAAGGCCAGATCAAAACCGCTGAAATCCACGACAACGCCATCGCACGCGACGTCAAAGAGACCCTGCGCAAGCTCAAGGCTGCCCAGTACGTGGCCAAGAACCCCGGCCAAGTCTGCCCAGCCAAGTGGAACGAAGGCGCCAAAACCCTGGCCCCGTCGCTGGAACTGGTCGGCAAAATCTAAGCCAGTCCCTCAAGCCCCTGGCCTGGCTCTGTGCCAGGCCCAGTCCGCCCCCCTGTTTTTGCACCTAGGATCGCACATGCTCGACGCCGCCCTCAAAGCCCAGCTCCAAGCCTATCTGGAGCGCCTGCAGCAGCCGGTTGATCTGGTGGCTGCGCTCGACGATTCCAGCGCCGCGCAAGAGATGCGTGAGCTGCTCGAAACCCTGGCTGCCATGTCGGACAAAATCCGGCTGCGCACCGACGGGCAAGACGCGCGTGTGCCGTCTTTTAGTGTGCAAGGGCAGGGCGGGCCGGGCGGCTTGCGTTTTGCCGCCGTGCCGCTGGGCCACGAGTTCACCTCGCTGGTGCTGGCGCTGCTGTGGGCGGGTGGGCATCCGCCCAAGGTCGAGGCCGGCCTGATCGAGCAGATCAAGGCCTTGCCGGGCGACTATCGTTTCGAGGTCTATATGTCGCTGAGCTGCCACAACTGCCCCGACGTGGTGCAGGCGCTCAGCCTGATGGCGCTGTTCAACCCCCGCGTGCAGACGGTGGTGATCGACGGCGCGCTGTTCCAGCAAGAGGTCAACGAGCGCGACGTGCTCGCGGTGCCTTCGGTGTATTTGAACGGCGCGGTGTTCGGCTCGGGCCGCATGAGCGCCGAAGAGGTGCTGGCCAAGCTCGACGCTGGCTCCCTCGTCAAACAAGCGCAGCAGCTCGATGCCTTGGAGCCGTTTGACCTGCTCAACATCGGCGGTGGCCCAGCTGGCATGGCGGCGGCGGTGTACGCAGCGCGCAAAGGCATCCGCACCGGCTTGCTGGCCGAGCGCATGGGCGGCCAGCTCAACGACACGCTGGGCATCGAGAACTACCCCGCGCAGCTGCACACCGAAGGCCCCAAGCTGGCCGCCGAGCTGGAGGCGCATGCGCGCCACTACGAGGTGCAGCTCATGAACCTGCAACGCGCCGTGCGCCTGCTGCCGGCGGCGCAGCCCGGCGGCTTGATCGGCGTCGAGCTGGCCAGCGGTGCGGTGCTCAAGGCGCGCAGCGTGGTGCTCTCCACCGGGGCGCGCTGGCGCAACATGAACGTGCCGGGCGAGACCGAATACAAAAACCGCGGCGTGGCCTACTGCCCACACTGCGACGGCCCGCTGTTCAAGGGCAAGCGCACGGCGGTGATCGGCGGCGGCAACTCGGGCGTGGAAGCGGCGATCGACCTGGCCGGCATCGTGCAGCACGTGACGCTGCTCGAGTTTGCCGACGAGCTGCGCGCCGATGCGGTGCTGCAAGCCAAGCTGCGCAGCCTGCCCAACGTGAGCGTGATCACGCAAGCGCAAACCACCGAGGTGCTGGGCGACGGCGCGCGCGTGGTGGGCCTGCGCTACACCGACCGCCGCAGCGGCACGCCGCAAGAATTGGCGCTGGAAGGCATTTTTGTGCAGATCGGCTTGGTGCCCAACACCGAATGGCTCAAGGGCACGCTGGAGCTCAACCGCTTTGGCGAGATCGCCATCGACGCCAAGGGCCACACCAGCCTGCCGGGCGTGTTTGCGGCCGGCGACTGCACCACGGTGCCCTACAAGCAGATCGTGATCGCCGCCGGCGAGGGCGCCAAAGCGGCCCTGAGCGCCTTCGATTACCTGATCCGCACCCCGCAGGCACAAACGGCGCCCATCGAGGCCGTGCCGCAGGTTTGAGCGCGGCCGATAGGCCAGCGGCTAGACCAGCCCCATTTCGGCCATCGAGCGGCAGCTGTCGGCGGTGACGACGAAGTGGTCCAGCACCCGCACGTCCACCAACGCCAGCGCGGCCTTGAGCGTGGCCGTCAGGCTCTGGTCGGCGCGTGAGGGCTCGCTCACCCCGCTGGGGTGGTTGTGCGCCAGCACCACAGCCGCGGCGTGGTGGTGCAGGGCGCGCAGTACCACTTCGCGCGGATAGACGCTAGTCTGCGTCAGGGTGCCGCGAAACAGCTCCTCGAAGGCCAGCAGCCGGTGCTGGCTGTCTAGGTACAGCAGCGCAAACACCTCGTGCGGCTTGTGACCCAGGTGCAGCTGCAGGTACTGCGCCACCGCTTGCGGCGAATCGAACAAGGGCCGCTCGCTCAAGCCCTGCGCCAGCGCGCGCCGCGCCAACTCGACCACCGCCAGCAGCTCGGCGCGTTTGGCCGGCCCTAGGCCCTTGATGCGTTGCAGATCTGACGCGCTGCTGTGCAGCAGCCCGGCCACGCCACCAAAGCGGTCCACCAGTTCCTGCGCCAGTTGCACCACGTTCTTGCCCGGTATGCCGGTGCGCAGCAGCAGCGCCAGCAGCTCGGCATCGCTCAAGGCGGCGGGGCCGCGCTGCAACAGTTTTTCGCGCGGCCGCGCGTCGGCGGGCAGGCCCTTGAGGGGCATCGAAGGGGGGTTCAAGGCGGCATCTCCCAAGTTTTTTACAATGCGCTGATTCAGCCCTATTTTGCAGCCCCCATTTTGCAGCCCCTATTGTTGCCGCAGCGCAACCCCGCCATGAACCCAGTCGGCCCCGACTCCTTCCTTACCCTGCATTACCGCCTCTCGGGGCCGGACGGACGCAGCCTGATCGACACCTTCAGCGCCCAGCCCGCTACCCTGAGCTTGGGCAGCGGCGCGCTGTCGCCGGCACTCGAAGAGCGCCTGCTGGGCTTGCACGAAGGCGCGCACGCGGTGATCGAGCTGCCAGCCGGGGCCGCTTTTGGCGAGCGCCAGCCGCAGATGGTGCAATGGGTGGCGCGCACCCTGCTGGAGCGCTTGGGCCAGCCGTTGCAAGGCAGCGCCGTGGGCGATGTGCTGCAGTTCCCCACCCCCGACGGCTTGGGCCACTACGCCGGCACCGTGTGCCAAGTGCGCGAGGACGGCGCGCTGCAGATCGACTTCAACCACCCGCTGGCTGGCCAGCCGGTGCGTTTTGAAGTGCAGCTGATTGGGGTGCTGTGATGCTGACGCCCACGCCCACGCCCACGCCCACGCCTGTGCACGAGGTGCTGCTGGCCGACCCGCGCGGCTTTTGCGCCGGGGTCGATCGCGCCATCGAAATCGTCGAGCGCGCCTTAGCCAAGTATGGCCGTCCGATCTACGTGCGCCACGAGATCGTGCACAACACCCACGTGGTCAACGATCTCAAGGCGCGCGGCGCCATTTTCATTGAAGACCTGGCCGAGGTGCCCGCCGGGGCCACGCTGGTGTTCAGCGCCCACGGGGTCAGCCGGGCGGTGCAGCAGGAGGCCGAACAGCGCGGCTTTCGCATCTTTGACGCCACCTGCCCGCTGGTGACCAAGGTGCACGTGGAAGTGGCCAAACTGCACCAAGAGGGCTACGAATTCATAATGATCGGCCACAAGGGGCACCCGGAGGTGGAGGGCACCATGGGCCAGCTCGATACCGGCATCCACCTGGTCGAAGACCTGGCCGACGTGGCGCGGGTGCAGCCACGCCAGAGCGAACGGCTGGCGTTGGTGACGCAGACCACGCTCAGCGTCGATGACGCGGCCGAAATCGCCGCCGCCGTGCGCGCGCGCTTTCCGACGCTGCGCGAGCCCAAGCAGCAAGACATCTGCTACGCCACGCAAAACCGCCAAGACGCGGTCAAGTTGCTCAGCCCCTTGGTCGATGCGGTGGTGGTGGTGGGCAGCCCGAGCAGCTCCAACACCAACCGGCTGCGCGAGCTGGCGCAGCGCCTGGGTGTGCCGGCTTATATGGTGGAAGACGAATCCGAACTGCGCGACCACTGGTTTGCCAACGCGGCGCGCGTGGGCGTAACGGCCGGGGCCTCGGCGCCGGAGCGGCTGGTGCAAGGCGTGCTGCAGCGCCTCAAGGCGCTGGGGGCGGTGTCGGTGCGCAGCCTCGACGGTGCGCGCGAGACCCTCAAGTTTCCGTTGCCCAAGGGGCTCAAGGGGGATTGAGGGGCTGTGAGGCTGTCGCTCATGCCCGCAAGATTGGGCTTGAGCCAGGGCTGTGCTTTGCGCCTTGCTGGGGCACCTTTATGGCGCCGCGACGGGTGGGGGAGCGCTTTGCCAGACCTTGCCGCTAGGTCGATTCAGGCTGCCCGGTCGGTTCAGGCCGCCCGGCTCAGCCTAGCCGGCGCATCGGCCGCCAGATCAGCTGCCACTTCCGCCGCGCTATGCGGTGCCGCTTCCGCCAAAGCCAGCAGACCCTGCAACACCTCACCGACCACGATCACCGCCGGGCTGCCCAAGCCCTCGCGCTCGAGCGTGCTGTGCAGGTGCTGCAATTCGCACAGCGCATGGCGCTGCTGCGCCAGGGTGGCGTGCTGCACCAGCGCCACCGGGGTGCAGGCCGGCAAGCCGGCCAGCAGCTCGGCTTGGATTTGCGCCGCCATCTGCACGCCCATATAGATTACCAGCGTCAGGCGCGCGGCGTGGCAGGTCTGCGCCAGCGCGCGCCAGTCGGGGCTGTTGCCCCCCGGTTTGGCGTGCCCGGTGACGAACACCACCCCGTGGGCGCGGTCGCGATGCGTCAGCGGCACCCCGAGCGCCGTCGCCGCCGCCAGGCCCGCGGTGATGCCGTTGATCACTTCGACCTCGATGCCGGCGGCGCGCAGGTGCTCCAGCTCTTCGCCGCCACGGCCAAAAATGAACGGGTCGCCGCCCTTGAGGCGCACCACCTGCTCGCCCTCGCGCACCGCTTGGATCATCAGTTTTTCGATGAACGACTGCGCGGTGGAGCGGCAGCCCCCACGTTTGCCGACGTGGATCACGCGCGCGCCGGGCGCGGCCAAGGCCACGATTTCGTCGCTCACCAGGTCATCGACCAGCAGCAGCGTGGCGCGCGCAATGGCCCGCGCGGCCTTGAGGGTGAGCAGCTCGGGGTCGCCGGGCCCGGCCCCGACCAAGGTGCAGCGGCCTTGGGCTAGGCTCAGGGGTGGTGGTGCAGAGGGCAAGGCATTCATGGGCTACTCGGTGGGGGTGGAGTGCGGGGTGGGAAGGGCATAGGGCGGGCCGGCGGCGATCAGGCGCGCCAGTGCCAGGGTGTGGCGCACCTGCTGCCGGATCGGGTCGGGAGTGGCGTGCGCGCCAGCCAGCGCGGCTTCTATCCAGCGCCGGGTGGCTTCGGCGTCGGGCGCGGGCAAGCCGGGCACCGGCACCAAGGGGCCGCCTTGGGCCTCTTGGATGCGCCAGCTTTGCCCGGCGACGAAGGCGTCCATCGCCGGGCAACGCCGCGCGTCGGCCACGGGCTCGCCCTCGGTGCCGCGCAACAGCAGGGCGTGGGTGCCAGTCAGCGCCAGCGTGGCGCTCATGCTGTGTAGGTATTCGCTGTGGGTGTAGCTGCTCAGCAGCAAGGCCGGCCCGGCCACCGGGTTCATGAGCTTGACCAGGCTGTGCGCGCTGTTGCGCAGGCCCACGGTGCGGCGCACGTCGAGCAGGCGCTGCAGACCCCGGTGCAGGCGCTGCGTGGGCACCCAGCAGACCCGGCCGGGTTGCAGATCGGGGCTGAGCAAGCCCGCCGCTTCGAGCGCCGGCAGCTGCGACTCGGGGTGGGTGCGGGCGTCTTCGGTGGCGCAGCCGTGCCACAGCACCGCCAGCCCCTCGCTCGCCAGCAAACCGGCCAGCAACGGGGTGAGCACCGGCAGCTTGCGCGCGCCGTTGTAGCTGGGCAGCACCACGGTGGGCAAGGGGCTGTGGGCGGGGGCGGGCCAGCGTTGCAGGCGCCCATGCAGCGCGTCGAGAAAACCCGCCATTTCATCGGCGGTCTCGCCCTTGAAGCGCATGGCCAGGCAGAAGGCGCCGATCTCGAGATCGCTCACGGCGCCGTCGAGCACCTGTCCGAACAGGTCGGCGGCCTGCGCGCGTTCGAGTGCGCGCGCGCCGTCCTTGCCGCGCCCGATTTTTTTCAGATGGTCTTTGATGCTCATTGCCGTCATTGTGCCATTGTGATAATCACTTATCGTTATTAAGCGATTTGCGTTTCAGACCCCGTGGCGGGCGCGGCCACGGCATGCAGCAGCCGCTTGAGCTGGGGTATGCAAGACCCGCACTGGGTGCCGCATTGGAGCGCGCGTTGCAAGTCTGCCAGCCGCTGGCTGGCGCTGCCCGGGCTGCTGGCCAGGTGCAGGGTGATGGCCTGCTCGCTCACATTCAGGCAGGCGCAGACTTGGGGGCTGCGGCTGGTCGGCATTGCAGCCGAGGCCGAGGGCGCGGCCGAGCTGGGCCGCAGCAGCTGCTGTCCGCTGGCCAGCACGGGGCTTTCATCCAGCAGCAGCGTTTTGAGCCAGTCGGCCGAGCGCACGTCGCCAGCCAGCAGCAGGGCCTCGAGCCGGGGCTCGGAGTAGGTGTCGGGGCTGGGGCTGGGGCGCAGCAGGCGCAGCGCCCGCACCTGGGCGCGCTGGGGGTCGCGGTAGCACAGGGTGTCGGGTGTGTTGAGCCCCAGGCGTGCGGCCACGGCGTCGAGCAGCGCGGGGGCAGGGGCTTGCAGGCTGGCGGCGCGCAGCAGCACGCCCGTGCGCCCCTGCTCCTCGTGGCGGCCAAAGGGCACGCAGGTGGCGAAGTCGAACTGGCGCAGTTGTTCCGACAGCCAGGCCCGGGTTTGGGCGGCCTCGTATTCCGGCAGCCAGGCCAGCGCCAGCAGGGTCCAGGGCAGGTGGATGGGCACCACGCGCACTGCGGCGTGCTTGAGTTCCGGTTGTTTGGAGGCCGGGCAGTAGGCTGGGCTGCTCAGGGCATTGACGCCCAGCAGCGGCTGGCCGGCCAGCGTGCGCCCGCCTAGGCAATCCGATCCCCAGTGCATGGGCAAGAAAACCTGCCCCAGCCCCAGCTCCGCGCAGGCCTGCAGTGGCAGCACGATGCGCCCGCGTGCGCTCTGCACGCTCACCAGCGCACCGTCGGCCAGGTTGCTGCGCGCCATGTCTTGCGGGTGCATCTGCAGCACCGGTTCCGGGGCGTGGCCAAACAAGCGCCCCAGCAGGCCGGTGCGGCTCATGCCGTGCCACTGGTCGCGCAACCGGCCGGTGTTCAGGGCCAGCGGGTAGGCGGCGTCGCAGGTTTCGTGGGGTGGGCGGTAGGCGAGAGCCGCAAAGCGCGCCTTGCCGTCGGCGGTCGGGAAGCGGCCGTCGGCATACAGGCGCTTGAGTCCGCGGCTTTGCCCCTTGGGCAGCGGCCACTGCTGCGGGCCGGCGCGCTCGAGCAGGGCGTAGCTCAGGCCGCTGATGTCCAGGTCGCGGCCGCAGGTGCTCTGACGGTGTTCGTTCCACACCGCTTCGGGCGTGGGGTAGTCGAAGTGGATGCGCCGCTGCGCCCCGGGCTGCGGGTGCAGCAGGGCTTCGAGGCGCTGCGCCAGGTCGCGCGCGATCACCCAATCGGGCCGCGGGCCGTCTTGCGCATGGTCGGGGTGCAGCGGCGCGGGCACGGCGCGGCGCACGCGGCTGATGCAGCGCTCGCTGTTGGTCACGGTGCCCTCTTTTTCGCCCCAGGTGGCGGCGGGCAGCAGCAGGTCGGCGTAGGCGGTGGTGGCGGTGTGGGCAAAGGCCTCCTGCACGATCACGAACTCGGCCCGCTCCAGCGCCCGGCGCACCATGCTCTGGTCGGGCAGGCTTTGGGCCGGGTTGGTGCAGACGATCCACAACACCTTGACCGCGCCTTCGGCAGCGGCCTGGAACATCTCGACGGCGCTGCGCCCAGCTCGCTCGGGCACGCTGGGAAGGCCCCAGAGCTGCGCCACTTCGGCCCGGTGCGCGGGGTTGGCCAGATCGCGGTGGGCGCCGAGCAGGTTGGCCATGGCGCCCACTTCGCGCCCGCCCATGGCGTTGGGCTGGCCGGTCAGGCTAAAGGGGCCGGCACCGGCCTGGCCGATCTGCCCGGTGGCCAGATGCAGGTGAATCAGGGCGGCGTTGTTGGCGCTGCCGTTGCTGCTCTGGTTCAGGCCCTGGCAGTACAGGCTCAGGGTGGGGCGGCGGCGGCGGCCATCGCGGCCGCTAAAAATTTGGGCGGTGGCGGCCGGGGTGCCAGCCGGGGCCGGGGCGTCGAGGCCGGCAAGCCAGCGCGCGGCGGTGAGCAGGTCGGCCTGCTGCAGGCCACACAGGCGCGCTGTGTGGGCGGGGGTGTGCGCACGCACGATCGCTTCCAAGGCTTCAAAACCGCTGGTGTGGGCAGCGATGTAGGCCCGATCCACCCAGCCCTCTTGCAGCATGATGTGCAGCAGGCCGTGCAGCAGCGCCACGTCGGTGCCGGGTTGCAGCGCCAGATGCAGGTCGGCGCAGGCGGCGGTGTCGGTGCGGCGCGGGTCGGCGACGATCAGGCGCAGATCCGGCCGTGCCGCGCGCGCGTCTTCGATGCGGCGAAACAGCACCGGGTGCGCCCAGGCGGTGTTGCTGCCGACGATGAACAGCGTTTGTGCCAGCTCCAAGTCCTCGTAGCAGGGCGGCGGCGCGTCGGCCCCCAGGGTGCGTTTGTAGCCGACCACGGCGCTGCTCATGCACAGACGGGAGTTGGAGTCGATCTGGTTGCTGCCCAGCACGCCTTTGACGAGCTTGTTGAAAACGTAGTAGTCCTCGGTCAGCAATTGGCCGCTCACATAGACGCCCACGGCGTCGGGGCCGTGCTCGCGCACGGTGCTGGCGATGCGGCTGGCTGCCAGATCGAGCGCCGGCTCCCAGGCCATGGCCTGGGGTGGCCGGCCGCGTGCGCTGCGCCACTGCGGATGCAGCAGCCGGGTGGCTTGCGCCAGCTCGGGGCGAGCGCTCAGGTGCAGGGTCGAGCCTTTGCTGCACAAACGGCCGAAATTGGCTGGATGCTCGGGGTCGCCGCGCACGCCGGTGATGTGGCCGCCTTGGTGCTCGATCAGCACGCCACAGCCCACGCCGCAGTAGGGGCAGGTGGAACGGGTGGTGGCCATGGGCGTGCGCCTTACTTAGCGCCCACGGCGGGCGCCGAGCAGCTGCCGCTGGCCACGCCGGGGCAGGTGCGCCGGGCCGGGCCCGCCAGCGGCCGCGTGGCCTCGGTGGCCAGGGTGTCGAGCTCGTGGGCGTCGAGGAACACCTGCCCGTGCTCGACTTTGAGGGCGAAGCGCGGCGTCTGACCCTGGTCGGGCGCCGCGGCCTCGCCGCTGTCGAGGGCGATGCTCCAATTGTGCAGCGGGCAGGCCACACTGTGGCCAAACACGATGCCCTGGCTCAGGGGCCCGCCTTTGTGCGGGCAGCGATCGAGCAGGGCAAAAATGCGCTGGTCGGCGGCCTTGAACACGGCCACGTCGAGGCCGCGGGCGCGTGCCACGCGGCGCGAACCCAGGGCCGGGATGTCATCAACGCTGCAGACGGGAATCCAGCGGGTCATGGTGTCTCCTAGAAAAGTGTGTGGCAATGCAGGCCGCAGCCCTGTAGTGGCTGCACATCAGCCCGGCAGCGCGGCGGGATCTAAGGGCTGATTTAGGGGCTGATCTAGGGGCTGGAATTGGCGCACATCGACTTGCGCCCGCTCAAAATCGCACCACGGGTCGGGCTCGCCCGCGAGCGCCGCCTGCAGCTGTTGCCACAGCGCCAAGCGGCCAGCGGGGTCGTCGAGGATGCGCTGTTTCACGTAGTCCAGCCCCACCCGGCTTACAAAATGCACCGTGCGCTCCAGATACCAGCCCTCGAGCCGGTAGAGCTGCATGAAGGCGCCGGTGTATTCCATCACTTCGGCGGCGCTTTTGAGCTTGCAAAAAAAGTGCGCCACCTCGGTCTTGATGCCGCCGTTGCCGGCGATGAACATCTCCCAGCCGCTCTCCACGCCGATGATGCCCACGTCCTTGATGCCGGCCTCGGCGCAGTTGCGCGGGCAACCGCTGACGGCAAATTTGACCTTGTGCGGCGCGTACATGCCAAAAAAGGCACGCTCCAGATCCTTGCCCATCTGGGTGCTGTCTTGCGTGCCCATGCGGCACCACTCGGAACCGACGCAGGTTTTGACCGTGCGCAGCGCCTTGGCGTAGGCGTGGCCGCTGGGCATGCCGATCTCTTTCCAGACCTGCACCAAATCTTCTTTTTTGACACCCAACAGGTCGATGCGCTGGCCGCCCGTGACCTTGACGGTGGGGATCTGGTACTTGTCCACCACGTCGGCGATGCGGCGCAGTTCGGCGGCGCTGGTCTCACCGCCCCACATGCGCGGCACCACGCTGTAGGTGCCGTCTTTCTGGATATTGGCGTGGCTGCGCTCGTTGATGAAACGGCTTTGCGGGTCGTCGCGGGCTTCTTTGGGCCAGGTGCTGATGAGGTAGTAGTTGAGGGCCGGCCGGCACGTGGCGCAACCGTTCGGGGTGCGCCAATCGAGGGCCTGATAGACGTCGGCGATGCGCAGCAGCTTGCGCTCGCGGATGGCGTCGCGCACCTCCTGGTGGCTGTGCTCGGTGCAGCCGCACAGGGCTTTTTTCTGCGGCGCGGCCGAGTAGTCGCCGCCGGCGCTGAACATCAGGATCTGCTCCACCAAGCCGGTGCAGCTGCCGCAACTGGCGCTGGCCTTGGTGTGTTTGCGCACATCCTCGAGGGTGAACAAGCCCCGGCTCTTGATGGCTTTGCAGATGGCCCCTTTGGTGACGCCGTTGCAGCCGCAGACCTCGTCGCTGTCGGCCATTTGGGCGGCCTTCTGGTGCCCCTGGTGGCCGGCATCGCCTAGGTTGCTCTCGCCAAACACCAGCCGGTCGCGGATGTCGGCAATCGAGCGGCCCTCGCGCAGCAGCTTGAAATACCAGCTGCCATCGGCCGTGTCGCCATAAAGGCAGGCGCCGATCAGTTTGTCGTCTTGCAGCACCAGCTTTTTGTACACGCCGCCATTGGGGGCGGTCGGGTCGCTGAGCAAGATTTCCTCGGTACCGGGGCCGCCCATGAAGTTGCCGGCGCTGAACAGATCGATCCCCGTGACCTTTAGCTTGGTCGAGGTCGTGCTGCCGCTGTAGCGGGCGATGCCGTGCTCAGCCAAGTGGTTGGCCAGCACCTTGCCCTGCTCGAACAGCGGGGCCACTAGGCCGTAGGCGACGCCCCGGTGTGCGGCGCACTCGCCCACGGCGTAGATGCGCGGGTCGGTCACGGTTTGCAGCGTGTCCGAGACCACAATGCCGCGCTGCACGTGCAGCCGCATGTTTTCAGCCAAAGCGGTGTTGGGGCGTATGCCCACCGCCATGACCACCAGCTGGGCCGGGATTTCCGGCTCGGGGGCGCTGCCCGCCTTGAAGCGCACGGCTGCCACGCGCCCATCGGCACCGGGCAGCAGCGCCTCGGTCTGGGCGCCGAGCAGAAACTTCAGGCCGCGCGCCTGCAGCGAGCGCTGCAGCAATGCGGCGGCGCGCTGGTCGAGCTGGCGCTCCATCAACCACGGGGCCGCATGCACCACGGTCACCTCCATGCCGCGCTTCATCAGCCCGTTGGCGGCTTCTAGGCCCAGCAGGCCGCCGCCGATCACCACCGCCTGCCGGTGCTGCGCTGCGGCAGCGATCATGGCCTCGGTGTCGGCGATGTCGCGGTAGCCTTGCACGCCGGGCAGTTGCGCTCCGGGGATGGGCAGGATGAAGGCGTTGGAGCCGGTGGCCAGGATCAAGCGGTCGTAGGCGACGGTGTGCGTGGCCCCGCCGGGCCCGCTGGCGTGCACCAGGCGCCGGGTGCGGTCCACCGCGCTGACGCTCCAGCCGGCGTGCAGAGTGATGCCGTGCTGGCGGTACCAGCCCCAGTCGTTGAGCACGATCTGCTCGGACTCCTGCTCGCCGGCCAGCACCGGCGAGAGCAGGATGCGGTTGTAGTTGGGGTGCGGCTCGGCGCCAAAGACGGTGATGTCGTACAGCTCGGGGCTGAGCTTGAGCAGCTCTTCGAGCGCGCGCACGCCGGCCATGCCGTTGCCCACCAGCACCAGCTTGGGGCGCGGGGTTGGGGTTGGGGTTGGGGTGGCTGGCGCGGCGCCGTGGGGGGAGGTGGTTTCCATCATGCGGCCTCTTTGTGCACGTGCGTCTGGCGGGTGTACAAAAAATCGAGCACTTCTTTGCGGCATTGCAGGTACGTGGGGTGGTCCGCCAGTGCCACGCGCTGGCGCGGGCGCGCCAGGGGCACCGTCAGCACCTCACCGATGGTGGCCGAGGGGCCGTTGGTGAGCATCACGATGCGGTCCGACAGCAGCACTGCTTCATCCACGTCGTGCGTCACCATCACCACGGTGCTGTGGGTGCGAACCACGATCTCAAGCAGTTCGTCTTGCAGCTTGGCGCGGGTCAGGGCGTCGAGCGCGCCGAAGGGCTCATCGAGCAGCAGCACCTTGGGCTCCATGGCCAGCGCGCGCGCGATGCCGACGCGCTGCTTCATGCCGCCGCTGATTTCCCCCGGGCGCCGTTGCGCGGCGTGGCTCAGGCCCACCAGTTCCAGCGCCGCGTGGGTGCGCGCCGCCAGATCGGCTTTGCTCTCCGACTTAGCCCCGGCGCTGCGCGATCCGGCCCCAAAGACGCGCTTGACGCCCAGGTGCACGTTCTCAAAACAGGTGAGCCAAGGCAGCAGGGAGTGGTTTTGAAACACCACGGCGCGCTCAGGCCCCGGGCCGGCGATCTCGCGCCCGGCGCACAGCAGCAGCCCCGAGGTCGGCGTGGTCAGGCCGGCGATCAGGTTGAGCAGGGTCGATTTGCCGCAACCCGAGTGCCCGATCAGGGTCACGAACTCGCCCTTGGCGATGCGCAGGTCGATCTGGCGCAAGACCTCGAACTCGCCGCGCTGAGTTTTGAAGCGCTGTGCCACGCCCTCGATCAGGATGTAGGAGCTGTCGTTCATGATTTGACTTCCTCGAAAGTAAAGGCGCGGGCGATGCTCACCAAGGCCCATTCCAGCAACAGGCCGACCAGGCCGATGACGAAAATCGCCACGATGATGTTTGTGATATTGAGGTTGTTCCACTCGTCCCAGATCCAAAAGCCGATCCCGACGCCGCCGGTCAGCATTTCGGCCGCCACGATCACCAGCCAAGCGGTGCCCACGGCCAGGCGCACGCCGGTGAGCACGTAGGGCAGCACGGCGGGCAGCAAGATCTGGGTCAGGATGGTCCACTCGCTCAGGTTGAGCACGCGCGCCACGTTCAGATAGTCTTGCGGCACGCGCTGCACACCGACGGCGGTGTTGATGATCATGGGCCAGATCGAGCAGATGAAGATGGTCCAGATCGCCGCCGCTTCGGTGCCTTGGAACACCAGCAGCCCGATCGGCAGCCAGGCCAGCGGCGACACCGGCTTGAACAGGCTGATCAGCGGCGCGCACATGCGCCCGGCAAAGACCGAGCGCCCGATCAGAAAACCCAGCGGAATGCCCACCAAGGCCGCCAGACCGAAGCCCAACCCGACGCGCTCGAGCGAGCTGAGCACCTGCCAGCCGATGCCGACATCGCTGGGGCCGTTGACGAAGAAGGGGTCGGAGAACAGCTCCAGCGCCGCGCTCCAGGTCGCGCCCGGGGTTGGGAACTGGCCTTCGCCGCCGCTGGCGGCCAAATGCCACAGGCCGATGAGCAGCAGCAAACCCAACAGCGGCGGCACGACCTGGGGCGGCCATGCGCTGACGTCCCAGCGCGGCCCTTGGGGGCTGGGCGCCAGTTTGACGGCTTGGGTGGCCGGGGCGGTTGGGGTGTGGGCATGTGCAGCCGGGGCGCTGGCCGCGTGGCTGCTCTCCAGCGGTCGGGGGGTATGAAAGACGGCGCTGACCATGGTGGCGGCTCCTTAGGCTTTGACGCTGAAGCTGTCGGCGTAGCGCGCCGGGTCGCGGCCGTTCCAGACCACGCCATCCATCAGGGTGCTGCTGCGCAGCGGCTCGCGCGGCACGCTGATGTTGAGTTGCGTCGCGGCCTGACGGTAGAGCTCGATCTGGTTGATCTGCTGCGCCACTTGCAGGTAGTTGGGGTGCTCGCGCAGCAGGCCCCAGCGTTTGAACTGGGTCAGGAACCACATGCCATCGGACAGGAACGGGAAGTTGACCGCGCCGCCGTCAAAGAACTTCATGTGTTTGGGGTCGTCCCAGGTGCGCCCGAGGCCGTTTTGGTAGCGCCCCAGAATGCGATCCCGGATCACATTGACGCTGGTGTTGACAAAGGGGCGGGCGGCGATGGTCTCGGCCATGCGCAGCTTGTTTTGCAGGCTGGCGTCGATCCAGCGGCTGGCTTCGAGCACCGCCATCATCACGGCGCGCGCGGTGTGGGGGTGGCGGCGCACGAAGTCGGCGCGCGCGCCCAGCACCTTCTCGGGGTGGTCGGGCCACACATCTTGGGTGTTGGCGGCGGTGATGCCGATGCGGTCCACGATGGCGCGGTGGTTCCACGGTTCGCCGACGCAGAACCCGTCCATGTTGCCCACGCGCATATTGGCCACCATCTGCGGCGGCGGCACCGTGATGACCTTGGTGTCACGCAGCGCGTTGACGCCGGCGCTGGCCAGCCAGTAGTACAGCCACATGGCGTGGGTGCCGGTGGGGAAGGTCTGGGCGAAGGTGTAGTCGCGGCGCTCGCGTGCCATCAGTTGCGTCAGCGTGGCCAAGTCCACCGCGCCGCGCTCGGCCAGTTGGCGGCTTAGGGTGATGCCTTGGCCGTTGCGGTTGAGTGTCATCAGCACGGCCATGTCGGTGCGCGGCCCGCCCAGGCCCAGTTGCAGCCCGTAGATCAGGCCGTAGAGCGAATGCGCCATGTGCAGTTCGCCATTGAGCAGCTTGTCGCGCAGACCAGCCCAGCTGGCTTCCTTGGACAAAACGATGCGCACGCCGTATTTGCGATCCAGCTCCAGCACCGAGGCCATGATCACCGAGGCGCTGTCGGTGAGCGGGATGAAGCCGATGCGCACCTCCTCGAGCTCGGGCCGCGCTGCGCCTTGGGCGTGGGCGATCGAGCGCAGGCCGGGCAGCAGACCGGTGCCGGCAGTGGCCAGCACGGCGGCGCCGGCAAGGGTTGCGCCTTGGCGCAGGGCGTTGCGGCGCCCGCTGTGTGTGGCGGCGTCGGTGGCTGGTGCCAGGCCGGCTATTTGGCCAGCTGCGAGGCCGTTTGCCGCAGGACTGGCAGAGTCTGGCGCCAAGGCAGGGCAGGGCTTGGAGGGGATGGGGCTGAACGCGGGCATGACAACTCCTAGAACATTGAACAATCGAAAGGCGCTGCAGAAAACGAAAAACGGCGTCCTCCAGGGCCCACCGTGAAAGCGGGTTGGAGGGACGCCGTTGCCCCTGTGGCTCTGCGAGCCGGGTTCGAGCCGCCATTGGCGCGAACCATGCAGTCAATCAAGCAGATTCCGTGCCAAGGTGCTTTGGGGCTGATTTTGCGGGGTGGCTGGGGCTCTGGCGCTGCGTTGGCAGCCTTTTGCGGCCCCGGCGCACCAAATTTGGGCTTAGGCGCTTACCTTCTTGGTGCAAGCAGGCGGCCCATCGACAGCACCGCCTCGGCCACATCCACCATGCGCTTGTTCTGGTTCATGGCAAGCTCGCGCAGGGCTTTGTGCGCGGCCGGTTCGTCGAGCTGCTGGTGCGCCATGAGCAGGCCCTTGGCGCGCTCGATCAGTTTGCGTTCGTTCAGGCTGGCGCGCAGTGTTTCGAGTTCGGCGGCGGCGGATTGCAGCCGCAGGTCCTGGTCTTGCACCAGGTCGAGCACCGACTTTTCCAGCCCCAGCGCCAGCCCTTGGGGCGCGGGCTGGGTGGCGGGGGGCGTGGCCTCAAAGAATGTGTTGCCGCGCGCGCTGTCGGTCTGCGCCTCGGGGTGCTGGCGTTGGCGCTGTTCGAGCTGCCCGATCTCGGCTTGCACCCGCGCCATGCAGGCCTGGGCTTGGGCGACCAGATCCTGCGTCAACTGGTCTTCGACTGGGCGCATCTGGTCCATGCAGTGGCTGCAAACCGCAAACCAGACCGCGCTCTGTGGCGGCTCCAGCGCCCCAGCGGCGGGTGTTTGCAGCAGCAAGCGGCGCAAGCGGCTGCGCTCGCCCAGGGGCTGGGCGCGCTGGTGCTGATGCCAGAGCTGCAGCAGCGGCGCACTGGCAAAGGACTCAAACACCTGCAGGCAGCGCTGCTGCGCTTCGATCAGCTCGCTCAGGTGCAGCAGCTCGGGCGCTTGCGCCTGGCCGCGGGCAAACAGGGCCGCACCCGCGGCCCGCTCCTGCCCGGCCCACTCCTTGCCTTGCATGAGGTTGAACAGCGCCAACAGCGGGCGCAGCAGTTCGGGGTTGCTGGCTTGGTCGGCGGTTTCGAACACCACGGCCAGCAAGCTGGCAATCAGGCGGGCGTAAGCGGCCGACAGCCCTTGGGTGTCGAGCGCTTTGGCCGCCACACGCGCGCGCAGCAGCGCCAGCGCATCCAACCCCTGCAGCGCGTAAGCCACCCGGCCCAAGAGCCGGGCAGCGTGCGGTGTGGGAGCGGTGATCAGGGCAACCGACTCGCGCAGCCACTGCGCCACCTGGGGGTCGGTTCGCTGGCCTTGCTGCTGCTGCAGCTCGGCTTGCGGGTTTGCATGCGGCGAGCCGACCAGCCCCACCCAGAGGTTGGAGAGCCCGCGCTCGCGTTGCAGTTCGTGCACCAGCGCGGCGGTGCTGCGGGCCAGCGCAATGCTCTGCGCCAGCCGCTGCAACTCGCTCAGTTCGGTGTGTTTGGCGGCCAGTAGGAAACTGAGGCTGGAGGTCATCGAGTGGGTGGTCAGGCGGCGCCGGGGTTGCGGCATATGTTTCAAGCAATTTCCATGCCCTTGTGGGGCGCAGGAGGGCGTCGCGGAAAGGGTGTCGCGCAATGCCGTGCCTGCCTTACACTCATCCCATGCTGATTTTCGGAATCGAAAGCTCGTGCGACGAAACCGGGGTGGCCTTGGTGCGCGCCGAGGCGGGTACGGCCCCGCCGCGGTTGCTGGCCCAAGCCCTGCACAGCCAGGTGCAGATGCACGAGTCGTATGGCGGCGTGGTGCCCGAACTGGCCAGCCGCGACCACATCCGGCGCGTGCTGCCGCTCACCCACAGCGTGTTGCAGCAGGCCGGCTGCACGCTGCAGCAGATCGACTGCCTGGCGTTTACGCGCGGCCCGGGCTTGGCCGGGGCCTTGCTGGTGGGGGCCGGGGTGGCGTGCGGCATGGCGGCGGCGCTGGGCAAGCCCACGCTGGGGGTGCACCACCTCGAGGGGCACCTGCTGTCGCCGTTTTTGAGCGCCGATGCGCCCGAGTTCCCGTTTGTGGCGCTGCTGATCTCGGGCGGACACACGCAACTGATGCGCGTCGATGGGGTGGGGCGCTACCACTTGTTGGGCGAGACCATCGACGACGCCGCCGGCGAGGCATTCGACAAATCGGCCAAGCTGCTCGGGCTGGGCTACCCCGGCGGCCCGGCGCTGGCGCGGTTGGCTGAACGTGGCCGCGCTGACGCCTTCAAGCTGCCGCGCCCGCTGCTGCACAGTGGAGATCTGGATTTTTCTTTTGCCGGCCTCAAAACCGCGGTGCTCACGCAGGTGCGCAAGCTGGGCCCCGAACTCGACGCGCGCCGGGCCGATCTGGCCGCCGCCACCGAGGCCGCCATCGTCGAGGTGCTGCTAAAAAAATCGCTCGCCGCCTTGCAGCAAACCGGTCTGCGGCGGCTGGTGGTGGCTGGCGGCGTGGGCGCCAACCAGCGCTTGCGCCAGCAGCTCGACGCCGCTGCCCAGCGCCTGGGGTTGCGCGTGCACTACCCCGAGCTGCACCTGTGCACCGACAACGGGGCCATGATCGCGCTGGCCGCCGCGATGCGCTGGCAAGCCGGCCTGATGCCTGCCGACGCCCGCGGCGAGGGCTACAGCTTCGCGGTGCGGCCGCGCTGGCCGCTGGCACAGAGCGCCAGCGCAGAGGCCGCCGCAACAGCTTAAGCGGGCGCTGCACCATTTCAGGGCACGCCTCACCGAAGGCGCAGCTGCGTTCGGGCATAATATCCGTTCATCAACCGCCGGGTCTGCACAACTCGGCGGTTCGCATTTGGAGACGCAACAATGCCCACCTATCCCGTAACCAAGCGCGGCGCCGAACAGCTCAAATCCGAGTTGCAGCGCCTCAAATCCAGCGACCGCCCGGCGGTCATCAACGCCATCTCCGAGGCGCGCGCCCAAGGCGACCTGAGCGAGAACGCCGACTATGACGCCGCCAAAGAGCGCCAGGGCTTCATCGAAGGCCGCATCGCCGAAATCGAGAGCAAGCTGGCGCAGGCGCAGGTCATCGACCCGGCCACGCTCGACGCCGGTGGCCGGGTGGTGTTTGGGGCCATCGTCGAGCTCGAAGACGAGCTCAGCGGCGCGGCGGTCACGTACCAGATCGTGGGCGAAGACGAGGCCGACCTCAAGCAGGGCCTGATCAACATCTCGAGCCCGATCGCGCGCGCCCTGATCGGCAAGGTGGAGGGCGACGTGGCCGAGGTGCAGGCCCCGGGTGGCGTCAAGCGCTACGAAATCATGGCGGTGCGCTACCAGTAAGCAGCCCACCCAGAGGCTGTGCGGCTGCAGCGCGCTCGGCGGCCTGCACGGTGTTGCTCAGCAGCATGGTGATGGTCATGGGCCCGACGCCGCCGGGCACCGGCGTGAGGTAGCCGGCGACCTCTTTGACGCCGGCAAAATCCACGTCACCACACAGTTTGCCGGCGGCGTCGCGGTTCATGCCCACGTCGAGCACCACGGCGCCGGGTTTGACCATGTCGGCCGTGAGCAGCCCGGCCTTGCCCACCGCGGCCACGATCACGTCGGCTTGGCGGGTGTGGGTTTTGAGGTCGGGGGTGCGCGAGTGGCACAGAGTCACGGTGGCGTCGCGTTGCAGCAGCAGCAGCGCCATCGGTTTGCCCACGATGTTGCTGCGCCCGATGACCACGGCGTGCTTGCCGCGCAGATCAAAGCCGATGTGCTCCAGCATTTTCAGGCAGCCGTAGGGGGTGCAGGGCCAGAAACCGGGCTGCCCGACCAGCAGCGCCCCAGCGCTGGCGACGTGAAACCCATCCACATCTTTGGCCGGGCTGATGGCTTCGATCACGCGCTGTGCGTCGATCTGCGGCGGCAGCGGCAGCTGCACCAAAATGCCGTGGATGCTCGGGTCGGCGTTGAGCGCGGCGATGCGCGCCAGCAACTCGGCTTGGCTCAGGCTGGCGGGGTGGCGTTCGAGCAGCGAGTGGATGCCGGCCTCGGCGCAGGCCTTGACCTTGTTGCGCACGTACACCTGGCTGGCCGGATCCTCGCCCACCAGCAGCACCGCCAAGCCGGGCCGGTGGCCGTGCGCCGCTAGGGTGCTTACGCGCTGCGCCAGATCGGCGCGCAGTTGCCGCGACAGCGCCACGCCGTCGATCAAGTGTGCAGTCATTGCAAAATTAGAGGTGATAAAAGGTAAGGGGTTAGGCTTTGGCGCCCGGGGCCAAGGCGATTTTGAGCAGATCGGCAACCTTGTTGACGCCGAGCTTTTCCATGATGTTGGCGCGGTGCGCCTCCACCGTTTTGATGCTGATGTTGAGGTCGTCGGCGATCTGCTTGTTGAGCCGCCCGGCCACGATGCGCTCGAGCACCTGCGATTCGCGCCCGGTGAGCCGGGCCATCAGGGCTTCGCGGCTGGCGGCTTGCTGGTGGTCGGCAAAGGCGGTGCGCGCCGTCTCGAGCATGCGATCGACCAAGGCCATGAGCTGCTGCTCGTTGAAGGGTTTTTGGATGAAATCGAGCGCGCCTTTTTTCATCGTCTGCACCGCCATGGGCACGTCGCCGTGGCCGGTGATGAAGACGATCGGCAAGGGGGAGTGGCGTTCGAGCAGCCGGTCTTGCAGCTCCATGCCGGTCATGCCGCCCATGCGGATGTCGGCCACTAGGCAGGCCACTTCGCGCGGGTCGTAGCGGCTTAAAAAAGCCTCGGCGGACTCGAAGCAACGCACCCGGTAGTCTTTGCCCTCGAGCAGCCACTGCAGCGAGTCGCGCACCGCCTCATCGTCATCGACCACGTAAACCAAACCGCGCTTAGCCATCACACTCATTTGTCGCCTTCATTGGGTAGGCATAGGCCCGGCGGCGGGCCCTGGCCTGGGTGCATCAGGATTTGAGCGCAGTCAGCGAGGGGAGCCAGAAGCTGAACTCACAACCCATGATTTCCTGCCCATTGTAGAGGTTGTGCGCCTCGAGCCGACCGTGGTGCGATTCGACGATCGAGCGGCACAGCTTGAGCCCGATCCCCATGCCCTCGGCCTTGGTGCTGTAAAAGGCCTCGTAGATGCGTTCGAGTCGTTCCGGCGGGATGCCGCGGCCGTTGTCGCGCACGCTGAACTCCACCACCGGCAGGCCCTCGACGTGGCGCGGCGTCACGCACAGCTCCACCTGGCGCTGCCCCACGGGGCGCTGCGCCTGCATGATGGCTTCGCCGGCGTTTTTGAGCAAGTTGATGAGCACCTGCTCGATCAAGATCGGGTCCACCAGCAGCTGCGGCAGGCGCGCCGCCACGTAGGTGTTGAGACGCACCAGGTGGCGGCGCAGATCGATTTCGGCCAGTTCCACGGCGTTGGCCACCATCTGCGCCGCGTCCGAGGGGATCGGGGTGGGTTCGCTGCGTTTGACGAAGGCGCGGATGCGCTGGATGATCTGGCCGGCGCGCTGGGCCTGTTTGGCGGTTTTTTGCAGCACCTCGAGCAGCTCGGCCTCGCTGATCTGCTGCTGCTGCAAGCGCGCGATCATGCCGCTGCTGTAGTTGTTGATGGCGGTCAGGGGCTGGTTGAGCTCGTGCGCCACGCTCGAGGCCATCTCGCCCATGGTGATCAGGCGGCTGGCGGCCTCGGCGCGCTCTTGCTGCAGGGCGGCTTGCTGCTCGGCGCGCCGGCGCGCCGTGATGTCGGAGGCGATCACCATCTGCACCAGCCGGCCATCGACCCAGGTCAGGTAGCGCGAGCGCACCTCCAGCCACTTGTTGAGGGCGTCGAGGAACAGCTCGGCGTGGTCGGTGGTGGCCTCAAACAGGGTGTCGGTGGGCAAGCCCGCTAGGCCGTCGGACTGGTGGTCCTCGCCATCCGGGCGGGTGGCGCTGCTGCGCTGGCTCAACTGGATCAGCTGCCGGTGCCCTTCGGCGGTCGAGCCGAACCAGGTCTGATACATGCGGTTGGCAAACAGCAGTTCGGTGCTGTTCAAGGGCGCCACCGACACCGCTTGGTCGAGCGTGTCGAGCACGGTGGTGAAGCGCCGGTACGAGGCCCCGAGCTCTTCGCGCACGCGCTTGGGTTCGCTGATGTCGGTCATCGACGTCATCCAGCCGGTCTGCTGGCCCTGCGAGTCGATCAGCGGCGAGACGTACATGCGGGCATAAAAAGTGCCGCCGTCTTTGCGCTGCACGGGCATCTCGAAGCCCCCGGCGTTGGTGCGGCCGCTGAGCTCGTCGTCGAGCCGGGCGTGCAGGTTTTCCACATGGGCGGCGGGCCAGTAGGGGAAGGGGGCTTGCGCACCCACCAAGTCGGCCTCGTTCCAGCCGGTCATCGAACAAAAAGCCGGGTTCACGTAGGTGATGCGGCCATTGAGGTCGAGCGCGCGCATGCCGGTGAGCATGGAGTTTTCCATGGCGCGGCGAAACAGCGTCTCGGACTGCAGGGCACGCTGCGCCTGCAGCCGGCGCCGGGTGTGGCGCAGGTTGGTGAGCAGCATCCAGATGGTTAGCAGGCTGAGCGAGCCGACAACCCAGAAAAATCCTTCGCCGGCGGCATCGCGGCTGATGCGGTAGCTGGTGGCGCGCAGCTGCAAGTGCGGGCCCACGGGCGTGACCGCCAGCTGGGCGCTGCGCGGCTGCCCAGTCCAAGGCAACCACGGCAAGCCCTCTGGGTCGAGCTCGTGCGTGCTGCCGGCCACCACGTTGCCGTTCAAATCGACCAGCGCCAGCGCGTAGCGGGTGCGGACATCGCCAGGCACCCCCAACCGCAGCAGCATTTCGAGCGAATACTCGACCATCAGAGTGCCCTGAAAGCTGCCAAAGTGCGTCAGCGGCAGCAGCAACAGCAGGCGCGAGTCGGGCCCCGGGCCACCCAGCGGGCGACTGAAGTGTGGCTGCAGGGTGGTGCGCGCCACACCCAGCGCGCCCTCGGTGTCGACATCCAAAACCGGCTGGCCGGCGCTGCGGTTGAGCAGCGCCGGTGCCTGCACGGCCGCGTGGGCCGATACCACTTGGTCGCGCGCATCGAGCCAAGTCAGCGCCAGCAGCTCGGGAAAGCGCCCGGCCAGCAGCTCGGCTTCGAGGCCAAACAGCTGGGGGCTGAGTTCACCGCCGACGACCTCTGCGGCCATGCGCTGCAAGGGCTCGTGCGGCTCGAGCAAGCGCAGCCGCAGGCGCTGCTGCGCGTACTCGACGTCGCGCGTCACCTCTTGCTGCTCGCGTTGCGCCTCGAGCCGGGTGAAGTAGGTGAACGCCGAGGCGATGGCGGCCAAAAAAAGCAGCACCGAGATCAGGGGCACGATGCTGACCATCCGGTCTTGGTGCGCCGGGCTCAGGCCCTGCCACCAGCGCTGCCAGCGCCGCCAAGGGCGCCAGCGCGCGCGGAGCGAAGCGATCAGGGAGCTGGGTGTGCTTGTCATTGGCTCCAAGTCTATGGGAAAACCCGCATCGGATGGGGCTTGCTCGCTGGTTTGCACGCGGACACAATTTCATAATACAAAAAGTTAATCTGTATCTTGAAAAATTCCACAAACTCTGCCACACTTCGTTCGAGGTGGCGCGCGCCTGTGTCACCATAAACCCGTCGGTGCCCGCCGCGCTCGTGCGCACCACAGTGGCCCACAAACAGGAGACGCCGCATGTCCGAACCCCTGCCACCCTCCCAGAGCGTGCTCAGCGCGCCCGACCTCGACGCCCAAGAAACCCGCGAATGGCTCGACGCCCTCACAGCGGTGATCGAGCGCGAGGGCCCCGAGCGCGCCCACTTTTTGCTCGAGCAGCTGCTCGAAGAAGCGCGCGAGCACAGCGTGGACCTGCCGTTTTCGGCCACCACCGGTTACGTCAACACCATCGAGCCGGGCGAAGAAGCGCCCAGCCCCGGCAAGCTGG
This sequence comes from Serpentinimonas sp. SSL01, assembly GCF_056323735.1. Classification (NCBI taxonomy): domain Bacteria; kingdom Pseudomonadati; phylum Pseudomonadota; class Betaproteobacteria; order Burkholderiales; family Comamonadaceae; genus Serpentinimonas; species Serpentinimonas sp. SSL01. Next base: position 1,045,891 of record NZ_CM150487.1, on the reverse strand, counting down.
CGCTCGAGGGGCGGCTGCGCGCCTACATGCGCTGGAACGCGATGGCGATGGTGGTCAAGGCGAACCGGCTCGACCCGGCCGACGGCGGCGATTTGGGTGGCCACATCAGTTCCTTCCAGTCGATGGCGCACATGCTGGCGGCGGGTTTCAACCACTTCTGGCACGCCGACGACACCGACAGCGGCGGCAGCCACGGCGGCGATCTGCTCTACATGCAGGGCCACAGCGCGCCCGGCATCTACGCCCGCGCCTTCATGGAAGGGCGCATCAGCGAGGAGCAACTGCTCAACTTCCGCCAAGAGGTCGATGGCAAGGGCCTGTCGAGCTACCCGCACCCCAAGCTGATGCCCGATTTTTGGCAGTTCCCGACCGTGAGCATGGGGCTGGGGCCGCTGATGGCGATCTACCAGGCGCGTTTTCTCAAGTACCTGCACGCGCGCGGCATTGCCGACACGGCGCGGCGCAAGGTCTGGGCCTTTTGTGGCGACGGCGAGATGGACGAGCCCGAAAGCCTGGGCGCGATCGGGCTGGCGGCGCGCGAAGGGCTGGACAACCTGATCTTTGTCGTCAACTGCAACCTGCAGCGCCTCGACGGCCCGGTGCGCGGCAACGGCAAGATCATCCAAGAGCTCGAGGGCGAGTTTCGCGGCTCGGGCTGGAACGTGATCAAGCTGCTCTGGGGCCGCCAGTGGGACGAGCTGCTGGCGCGCGACAAAGACGGCGCCCTGCGCAAGATCATGATGGAGACGCTGGACGGCGACTACCAGGCCTTCAAGGCCAACGACGGCGCCTTTGTGCGCAAAAACTTCTTTGGCCGCGACCCCCGCGCGCTCGAGCTGGTGGCCAAGATGAGCGACGCCGATGTGGCGGCGCTGCGCCGTGGCGGCCACGACGCCTCCAAGGTCTATGCCGCCTTCCACCGCGCCCAGCACCACCAGGGCCAGCCCACGGTGCTGCTGGTCAAAACCGTCAAGGGCTACGGCATGGGCAAGGCCGGCGAGGGCAAGAACACCGCGCACCAGACCAAGAAGCTCAGCGACGAAGACATCCGCACCTTCCGCGACCGCTTCAACATCCCCATCCCCGACAGCGAGCTGCCGAAAATCCCGTTTTACAAGCCGGCCGACGACACGCCCGAGATGCGCTACCTGCACGAGCGCCGCCAAGCGCTGGGCGGCTACCTGCCCAAGCGGCGCGCGCGCAGCAGCGAGCAGTTCACCGTGCCGGCGCTCGAAACCTTCAAGGCGGTGCTCGAGCCCACCGCCGAGGGGCGCGAGATTTCCACCACCCAGGCCTATGTGCGCTTCCTCACGCAGCTGCTGCGCGATGCGGCGCTGGGGCCGCGCGTGGTGCCGATCTTGGTCGATGAGGCGCGCACCTTTGGCATGGAGGGGCTGTTTCGCCAGATCGGCATCTACAACCCCAAAGGCCAGCTCTACACCCCGGTGGACAAAGACCAGGTGATGTACTACCGCGAAGACAAGGCCGGGCAGATCCTGCAAGAGGGCATCAACGAAGCCGGCGGCATGGCGAGCTGGATCGCGGCGGCCACGTCGTACAGCACCAACAACCGCATCATGGTGCCGTTCTACATCTACTACTCGATGTTTGGCTTTCAGCGCATCGGCGATTTGGCTTGGGCGGCGGGCGATATGCAGGCGCGCGGCTTTTTGCTCGGCGGCACCAGCGGGCGCACCACGCTCAACGGCGAGGGCTTGCAGCACGAAGACGGGCACAGCCAGATTTTGGCCGGCACCATCCCCAACTGCATCAGCTACGACCCGAGCTTTGCGCACGAGGTGGCGGTGATCCTGCACCACGGACTCAAGCGCATGGTCGAGCGCCAAGAGAACGTGTTTTACTACCTCACGCTGCTGAACGAAAACTACCCCATGCCGGGCCTAGCCCCCGGCACCGAGGAGCAGATCCTCAAAGGCATGTACCTGTGCCAAGAAGGCCCGAAGCTCACGCCGCGGGTGCAGCTGCTGGGCAGCGGCTCTATACTGCGCGAAAGCCTGTTTGCGCAGCGCCTGCTGGAGCAAGACTGGGGCGTGGCGGCCAACGTCTGGAGCTGCCCGAGCTTCAACGAGCTGGCGCGCGAGGGCCAAGACTGCGAGCGCTGGAACCTGTTGCATCCCACCGAGGCGCCGCGGCAGGCGTTCGTGACGCAGCAGCTGGCCGCGCACACCGGCCCGGTGGTGGCCGCGACCGACTACATGAAAGCCTACGCCGAGCAGATTCGGGCCTTCATCCCCAAAGGGCGCAGCTACAAGGTGCTGGGCACCGACGGCTTTGGCCGCAGCGATTTTCGCAGCAAGCTGCGCCAGCACTTTGAGGTCAACCGCCACTACATCGTGGTCGCCGCGCTCAAGGGCTTGGCCGAGGAGGGCGCTTTGCCCGCCGCCAAAGTGGCCGAAGCGATCGCCAAATACGGCATCGACGCCAACAAGATCAACCCCTTGCACGCCTGAAGCGCGCGAAAGGCATTCATCATGGCAATGATCGAAGTCAAAGTCCCCGACATCGGCGACTTCACAGACGTGGCGGTGATCGAGCTGCTGGTCAAAGTAGGCGACCGCGTGAAGGCCGAGCAGTCGCTGGTCACGGTCGAGAGCGACAAGGCGTCGATGGAAATCCCGTGCTCGCACGCCGGCGTGGTGCGCGCGCTCAGGGTGGCGCTGGGCGACAAGGTGAACATCGGCTCGGTGCTGCTGGAGCTGGAAGCCGAGGGTGCGCTGGAGCCGGCTGCTGCCGCTGCTGCTGCGCCTGCTTCCGCTGCGCCCGCTGCTGCGGCGGTGGTGGCCGTGCCCGTGGCCGTCGTGCCGGCAGCGGCGCAAGCCGCGCAGCCCAGCGTGCCTGCGCCTGCGCCTTCAACTGCCCCGGCCGCTGCGCCCACGCAAGCCACCGCCGCGCTGCCCCATGCCTCGCCGTCGGTGCGCAAGTTTGCGCGCGAGCTCGGCGTGCCGCTGGCCGAGGTCAGCGGCAGCGGCCTCAAGGGCCGCATCACGCTGGCCGACGTGCAAGCCTTCAGCCGCGCCGTCATGGCCGGGCAGCAGCACACCCTAGCGGGCCGGGCGGCCTTGGCGGGCAGCGGCGCCGGTGGTGGTGGTGCTTCTGCTTCTGGCAGCGAGCTGGGCCTGATCCCATGGCCCAAGGTGGACTTTGCCAAGTTTGGCCCCATCGAGCGCAAAGAGCTGGGGCGGATCAAGAAAATCAGCGCCGCCAACCTGCTGCGCAACGCCGTCATGATCCCGGCCGTCACCAACCACGACGACGCCGACATCACCGAACTCGAGGCCTTTCGCGTCGCCACCAACCGCGAGCACGAAAAATCGGGCGTCAAAGTCACCATGCTGGCCTTCCTCATCAAGGCCTGCGTGGCGGCGCTGAAAAAATTCCCCGACTTCAACAGCAGCCTCGACGGCGACGCGCTGATCGTCAAAAACTACTGGCACATCGGCTTTGCCGCCGACACGCCCAACGGCCTGATGGTGCCGGTGCTCAAAAACGCCGACCAAAAAGGGGTGCTGCAAATCAGCCTAGAGATGGCCGAACTGGCCAAAAAAGCGCGCGACGGCAAGCTCAGCCCGGCCGAAATGAGCGGCGCCACCTTCACCATCTCGAGCTTGGGCGGCATCGGCGGGCGCTACTTCACACCCATCATCAACGCCCCCGAAGTCGCCATTTTGGGTGTCTGCAAAAGCCAGCTGAGCCCGGTCTGGAACGGCACGGCATTTGAGCCGCGGCTGCTGCTGCCTTTGAGCCTGACCTGGGACCACCGCGTCATCGACGGCGCCGCGGCGGCGCGCTTCAACGCCTATCTGGGCCAGATTCTGGCCGACTTCCGCCGCGTGCTGCTCTAAAGGATGCGCCCCATGACTACCCTAAACATCCAAGTGCCCGACATCGGCGACTTCGACGAAGTGGCGGTGATCGAGCTGCTGGTCAAGCCGGGCGATGCCGTCAAGGCCGAGCAAAGCCTGATCACGGTCGAGTCCGACAAGGCCTCGATGGAAATCCCGTCCTCGCACGCCGGCGTGGTCAAAGAGCTCAAGGTCAAGCTCGGCGACAAGGTGCGGCAGGGCTCGGTGGTGCTGGTGCTCGAGGTCGAGGGGGCTGCGGCCCAGAGCGCTCAGCCAGCCGCGCCTGCAACCCCAGCCCCGGTCGCGGCCTCTGTTGCGCCTAGCCCGGCCCCGGCCCTAAGCATTCAAACCCCCACCGCAGCGCAAAACACTGCCAGCGCCGAGTTCGACTGCGACCTGCTGGTGCTGGGCTCGGGCCCGGGTGGCTACTCGGCCGCTTTTCGGGCTGCCGATCTGGGCCTCAAGGTGGTGCTGGTCGAGCGCTACGCCCAGCTCGGCGGGGTCTGCCTAAACGTGGGCTGCATCCCCTCCAAGGCCTTGCTGCACGTGGCGGCGGTGCTCGAAGAAGCCAGCCATCTGGGCGCGCTCGGGGTCGAATTTGCCGCCCCCACGGTGAGCGTGGACAAGCTGCGCGCGCACAAAGACAAGGTCATCGGCAAGCTCACCGGTGGCCTGGGTGCCATGGCCAAAATGCGCAAGGTCGAGATCGTGCGCGGCTACGGTGCCTTCGTCGGTCCGCACCAGATCGAAGTGGAGGAAACCCACGGCAGCGGCCAAGCGCAGACCGGCAGCAAAAAACGGCTGTCGTTCAAGCGCTGCATCATCGCCGTGGGCTCGCAGGCCGTGCGCCTGCCCTTCATGCCAGACGATGCGCGGGTGGTTGACAGCACCGGCGCGCTGGCGCTGCCAGGCGTGCCCAAAAAGATGCTGATCATCGGCGGCGGCATCATCGGCCTCGAGATGGGCACGGTCTATTCGGCGCTGGGCGCGCGGCTGGATGTGGTCGAGATGCTCGACGGCCTGATGCCGGGCGCCGACCGCGATCTGGTCAAGGTCTGGGAGAAGATGAACCAAGGGCGCTTCGACCGCATCTTGCTCAAAACCAAAACCGTGGGCGCGCAAGCCACACCCGAGGGCATACGGGTGCAGTTCGAGGGCGCAGACGGCAGCCCAAGCGAAGGCCTGTACGACTTGGTGCTGCAAGCCGTGGGCCGCGCACCCAACGGCAAAAAGATCGCCGCCGAGCGCGCCGGCGTGGCCGTGAACGGGCGCGGCTTCATCGAAGTCGATGCGCAGATGCGCAGCAACGTGCCCCACATCTTCGCCATCGGCGACGTGGTCGGCCAACCGATGCTGGCGCACAAGGCGGTGCACGAGGCGCACGTGGCGGCCGAGGTGGTGGCGGGCGAATTGCTGGGCCGCGCCGATCTGGCGCGCGCGGCTTTCGATGCCCGCGTGATCCCCAGCGTGGCCTACACCGACCCCGAGCTGGCTTGGGTGGGCCTGACCGAAGAGCAGGCCAAGGCGCAGGGCATCGCGGTGCGCAAGGGCTTGTTTCCGTGGAGCGCTTCCGGGCGCGCCTTGGCCAACGGCTGCGAGCAGGGCTTCACCAAGCTGCTGTTCGACGACCGCCCCGAAGCCGCTGGCCACGGCCGCATCTTGGGCGGCGGCATCGTCGGGCGCCACGCCGGCGATTTGATCGGCGAAGTCGCGCTGGCGATCGAAATGGGCGCCGACGCCATAGACATCGGCAAAACCATCCACCCGCACCCCACGCTGGGCGAGTCTGTCGGTCTGGCGGCCGAAGCCGCGCACGGCAGTTGCACCGATTTGCCGCCGCAGCGCCGCTAGGGGTGGTGGTGGCCTAGGGGCTGCGGCTTGGCGTGGTGCCGCTGCTGCCTTGCTTCGCCGTGCGGGTGCAGGTCAGCCGCCGGTTTTTTTGTTGTGCAGATCCAAGGAAGAACCGACCATGCCCAGCTTTGCCGACTACGACCAGCACGACGCCCTTGGCTTAGCCGAACTGGTGCGCCAGGGCGCGGTGAGCGCGCGCGATTTGCTCGACGAAGCCATCCGCCGCCGCGACGCGCTCAACCCGCAGCTCAATGCGGTGGTGCTGAATATGGACGAACTGGCCTGGCGTGCCATCGAGGCCGGGTTGCCGCAGGGGCCGTTCACAGGCGTGCCGTTCTTGCTCAAAGACCTGCTCGCTGCCTACGCCGGCGTGCCGCTCACGCACGGCAGCCGCGCCTTGCGGCACTACGTGCCAGATGACGACAGCGAAATGGTGCGGCGCTTCAAGGCCGCTGGGCTGGTGATTTTTGGCAAGACCAGTTGCCCCGAAAACGGCTACTTGGGCAGCACCGAATCCAAGCTGCACGGCATCACGCGCAACCCTTGGGATTTGCAGCGCTCGGCGGGTGGCTCCAGTGGTGGCTCTGGGGCGGCGGTGGCGGCGCGCATCGTCCCCATGGCCAGCGGCGGCGACGGCGGCGGTTCGCTGCGCATCCCGGCTGCGGCCTGCGGCGTGGTGGGGCTCAAGCCCTCGCGCGGGCGCAACCCCTACGGGCCGCTGGTGGGCGAGCCTTGGTTCGGGCAGGTGCAAGAGGGCGTCATCTCCTTAAGTGTGCGCGACAGCGCTGCCGCGCTCGACGCCACCAGCGGCCCAGACTTGGGCTGCCCCTACACCGCGCCGGTGCCGGCGCGGCCCTTTTTGCAGGAAGTGACGCAGCCGCCGGGCAGGCTGCGCATCGCTTGGTGCGAGCAACCCCTGATGCGCTCGGGCGAGCTCAGCGCCGAATGCCGCCGCGCCTTGCAGCAAACGGTGGCGCAGTTGCAGGCCCTCGGGCACGAGCTGGTGCAGGCGCAGCCGCCGATCGACCACCACGTGGTGGGCCCAGCCTACCTGTTGCGCGTGATGTGCGCCGCCGCCACCGATCTGCGCGAAGCGCGCCGCCTGCTGGGCCGGCGCTTGCGACCAGACGACTTCGAGCCCGCTACTTGGTTGCTGGCGCGCTTTGGCGAATCCCTATCCAGCGCCCGGCTTGAGCTGGTGGCGCGCGACCTGCATCGGCAGCGCTACCTGTTCGAGCGCTTCATGCAGGGTTTCGACGTGTTCCTCACGCCCACGCTGGCCAAGCCCCCGGTGCCGCACGGCGAATTCCAGTTGCGCGGACTCGACCAGTTCGCCGCCACCTTGGCCACCTACACCGGCTTGGGGCCGCTGACGCGGCTGCTCGACAGCTTGTTGCCCACCTTGGTGCAAAAAAACTTCGACTGGGTCGCCGCCCCGCCGCTGGCCAACCTCACCGGCAACCCCAGCCTCTCGCTGCCCTTGCAGCACAGCAGCACCGGGCTGCCGATCGGCCTGATGTTCACCGCCCGCTACCTCGACGAAGCCTGCCTGCTGCGGCTGGCCGGCCAATTGGAGCGCGAACTGCCCTGGCGCCAGCGGCGGCCGCCATTGCTGGCGGCGGTTTGACCTCCCGTTTTTAGCTTCGCTAGCGGATCATTCCCCTATTTTTTTCTTGCATAATCTGCGCACATAAACGCTTGTGTAGGGATGCGATCCGTGTGGAAATTCGACGACGGTTCAGAGTGGCAGCAAGATCCAGAAGGTTTGAGCTTTGCGCTCAAGAAGCTGGGTGGAACCGCTGTTGCGAAGCCCACGGCCCTGCCCCTCATGCCCTTGTTGGGAGCCAAGCGCCAGCACTGCGCACAGGGTGCACAAGTTTCATTTCTACCCAAGCAGTTTGATCATTGCCCTGCGTGTGGGGCGCCCCTTCCCAAAGCGTCGCCCGATCCCAACCCGGTTTGGTTGGGGCCGTATGGTGGCATCAACAACACCCGCACCACGCCCAGGGTGCTGGACCAATACCCCACCAACCCCACGGCGCAAGAGCAAAACAGCAGCGAAGCCGCAGCCGCCGTCGCCCAAGCGCCTGTGCCCAACCCTTTTGGGGCTGACTCGCGCAAGATGCGGTTTCTGGTGGCGCGCCTGGGGGGGCAGCAGCGCATGTTGTTTGCCATCCATGCCAGCGAAGGCGAATTTGCAGTCTGCAACTTGGCTGTGGCACAACCTGTTTGGCACAAGCTCGGGGGGCATTTGGGTGCCGCAGACCTGCCCGAATGGGCTTTGGGTCTGGCCACCAACTGCGCCGAAAGCCACGTGGCGCTGCCCGCTGAGGGTGGCTTGGCTTGGGTGGCGCTAGACTGGAGCAGCTTTGAGCTCAAGTCGGAAATCGCGCCTGGGCGCTGCCTCTCGGGCCCAGCCGTTTTGCCCAAAGCTGGCGCCCACGACGAACCCGCGCCCAGCGATCTGCTGTGCGCACCTTTGCGCAAAAAGAGCGGCGCAGCGGTGTTGCTCTGGCGCACCAGCGGTTCCGAGGCACACTGGAACGAGCTGCCCATACCCGATTTTCCGGCCGATGTGCACGCGCTGGGCTTGGCGCAGCGCGTGCGCGCGCGCCACCTGGCTTGGCCGGGGCGCAGTGGGCGCTTGCTGGTAGAGCACTTGGGCAATCAAGCGCCGGCAGTGAGCTGGCAGCCTTGGCCCAGCGGCCTGAGCGGGCTGCCCGAACTCGGGCCAGCTTGGCTCAATGATGGCCGGGCCTGGCAAAGTTGCAAAGGCAGCCGCACCTCTGCAGCCAGCGGCAAACCCGAGCCCTACATCTGTTTGGTCAACCTGCACACCCTAGAGCAGGGCAACGATTGCGAGCAAGGTGAAATGCTCTCAACTGGCTACGCCTCTTTTAGCCGATTTTTCAACCATTGGCTGCAGCCCATCGAGAACTCAAGCCACGAAGCCGAGCAGGCGCAGTTGCGTCTGCCCTTGCTGCAATTTGCCAAAAAATCATCCGGTGCCCCCGACCCCAGGGGCTTGGTGTTGTGGGCGCGCATTGAATCCGGCTCCAATACCCTCACTGACATCAACCCAGAGGTCTTGGACCGCACGCACAACCCGGGCTTGCGCTTCGACCTCGAGCTTGCAGGCAAAGACTTGGGTGCCAGCAAATTGCCTCTGCCCACAGGGGTGGCAGAATTGAAGGCAGCACGCTTGGCGCAACTGCAGGTGTGCTACCACGACAAGCACCTCTGGCTTTATGTGCCCGGCAGTGGGCAACTGTTGCGCTGGCGTTTGCCCCTTGCACCCGACTAAGCCATGCAGCACGTATTTAATTTTGCTCGAGTGTGGGTGCTGCTGGCAGGGCTGCTCGGCGTGCAAGCGCTGTGGGCGCAGCAACCAGTGCGGCAGATCGTTTTGATGCAAAACTCGGGCTGGATGCTGCCCTTTTACGAAGACCCACAAGACCGTTTTCGCACGGCAGTGGCCGACTTGGCGCAGCGCCTGCAGCCCTATAGCTCCGAACTGGTGCTGGCCAGCTTCAACCAGACCGAGGGCAGCAACCTTTCGCCGCTGTTGCATTACCGCGGGCGTGACGCCGCAGCGCTGCGCCAAGCAGCGGCGGCGGTGCAACTGGCGCGCCGCCCCGGCAGCCGCGCCTTGGCCAATACCGATTTTCGCGAAGCCTTGGTCGGCGCAATCCAGCAATTTACGCCCGGCGAGCCGGCGGTGGTCTGGATCGTGACCAACAACCGCAACAGCCCCGACAACAGCCCCGACACCCTGCGCAAAAACCGCGAGTTCTACCTGTTTTTGCAAAACACCGCCGAAATCAAACGCATCGTCGCTTTGCCGCTGCCGCTGCCCGTGGTCAGTCGCAGTCGGCCCAACTACCGCGCCAACGGGCTGATGATCTACGGGCTGGCCTACGGCGCCGCCGCCGATGCGCTGCTGCAACGCCTGCTAGACGGCCAGCGCGTGTTTGGCCAAGCCCCCTTGGCGCGGCTCAAGCCCCTCAACGCCCAAGCCCTGACCTTCGTGCCCACGGCGGTGGAGCCGCCCGAGGCCCGAGCGCGGCTGGCCAGCGATGGCAAAACCTTGGTGCTCGAGCTCGCTGCCGCCCAGCGCCCGAGCTCGGTGCGCGTACAAGGCCATTTTCGCAACGATTTTTACCCTTTCGACATACAAAGCGCCAACCTAGCCCTAGAGCTGCATGGCTTTGAGCACCAGGGCCAAAAGCGCCTGAGCGCCGCAGTGTCGGTGGACCGGATCAGTGCATTGGCAGTCGGGGCAGCGTCAGCGCCCGTGCTGGTGGACCTGCAAATCCCACCCATGCCATCGATGTTTGCGCTGCAGGTGTTGCTGGGGCGCGAGCACCAATTGCCCGGTGTGCTGCGCTTTGAGCTCAGCCAGCAGCAGCTAGTGCTGGCGCCCGATTTTGTGCGCACCATGAACGAGCTGTTTCCGGGCGACCCCTTGCCCGACCTCTTTGTTCCGGGCGAGCAAGCACGGCTTTCGGTCACGGATCAGCCCGTGGTCATTCAGGTGACCTACCCCTCGTGGCCGCTGCTGCTGCTCTTGGGTGCGGTGCTGTTTGTCCTGCTGCTGCTGGCAGTTGTGTTTTGGCTGCTGCAAAAGAGCCGCAAATACAGTGTCAGCATCGATGGCCACCCGTTTGAGTGCCGCCTCAAACCCTTTGGCAGTGCTGTACTGCGCAACGCACAAGGCGAAACCATCGGGCGCTTGCGCCGCCGCCCCTTGCAACCAGCGGCCGAGCTCGAACCCAAATACAAACACATCCAAGTCACCATCCGTTAACCCCAACCAGAGCCCAGCATGACCCTACCTGCCTTGCCTCCCATTGCCCCCAGCCCCGCCACCGAGCCCACGCCGGCGCTGGCTGCGCCGAGCATCCCGATCACCATCGAGGTGGAGCCTGGCATGAGCACTAACCAAATGCTCCTTACTGGCGCGGGTTTTGTCGTGGTTTTGGCCATCTGCTTTTTCCTGCAGCGCTTTTACGCCAATTATTTGGTGCGCGAGCGCAAGCTTGCACCGCGCAGTGCCAATTTTTCGGGCATGTTGATGTTCGGGTCCTTGATTTGTGTACTCATGCTTGCATTCATCGGCACCATGGCCGGCGCCTTTTTTAGGCTACCGTTTATATTGCCACTGGCTGGGGCGGCGCTGGCCTTGGGCGTTGGAAGTTTGATGCCTTTGTTCAAACGCTAAGGAGGCAGAGCTAGCGAGGGTGCAGCAGAGGAAACAACTCGATCATATTCGACGCAAACCTATACTTCCATACACCAGCAAGGGCGAGTCAAAATGAGTGAAAACAACGTGGTCGCAGGGGCGGGCAACAAAATTCAAGAAAAGTTGCTCGACAAAGTCGTTCCCACCCTGTTCATCGGTGCCGGTGGCACTGGGGCCGAGGTGCTGTGGCGCATAAGGCGCCGCATTTTGAGCCGGGTCTGGCGTGGCCAAAACGGCCCCACGCGCTTGACCAAATTGGACGAGTTTCCGTTTGCCGAGTTTTTACATATCGACCTCGATTCGAGCACCATCACCGAAAGCGGCAAATCGAGCGACGACCCGCTGGCTGCAGCCATTGCCTTCAAGCCCAGCGAGAGCTTGGTCAAAAAACTTGACCTAAGCAAATACATCGCAACCTCCGAAACGCTTGACCGCTTCCCGCACGTCAAAGAATGGTTTCCGCTCACGCCCGAGCGCGTCAGCGCCCTCAAGATCAACCCCGAGAAAGGGGCGGGGCAGATACGCTCCATTTCTACGCTGTATTTTGTCGATCGCTATCAAGAGATCAAGAGCAGCATCGCTGCTGCGTTGAGCAACTTGCGCGTCAGCGTACAAAACGAGCAGCAGCACAAAAAGCTGGGCTTGACGCTGATGGAGGGCAATTTGCGCGTGGTGGTGGTAGCCTCCACCGCCGGCGGCACCGGTTCCGGCGCAGCCATCGATTTGGGTTACTTGAGCAAGGTTTTGTTTAAGACCAGCGGCGCCACAGGGCAATCGGTGCAACTCTTTTGGATGTTGCCCACAGGCTACACGGGTGCCAACGCCACCCGCACCCAAGCCAACACCTACGCCGCCCTGATGGAGATCGAAGCGGCCATGCGCAGCGGCTCGCAACCGCTGCGCCGTTGGTCAGATTCTGAGAGTGCACCCAAAGAAGTGGGCCGGCCCTACGACGATGTGTACTTCATCGACACCGAAAACGTAGCGCACCAAAAAACCAAAGCCATAGGCGACTGCTACGAGATGCTCGCCGACGTGTTGTTCGAAGACTTTTCAACCTCGGAGTTTGCCAACAGAAAACGCTCGGTGGCCGTCAACCAAAACCAGCACAAATCACTGGGCTTCAGCCCACGTTTGAGCGCCAAATACGGCGACATGAAGCTAAGCTACAGCCGCGCTTATTCGGTATTGGGTCAGTCCATACTAGATACCCAGATCGACCAAAAACAGTCGATGCAAGTCGAGCGCTGCGTGCAGCAGATGCTGTCGGTTTTTTTTGGCGTGGCGATCGAGTCTGAGCGCGCGCAGCAGAAACTGCCCACCGACAAAGACCGCGACGATTTGCTGCACAAATACCTGCATTTAAGCAGCGCCAACTTTGGGATCGAGTATCAGTTTGCCACCAACCATGCCGAATGGAAGCAAGGTGAGCAGCAGAGGTACGCGCCCATTGTCAATGAACTATTGCGTATCGACGGCAAACTTCTCACCGATTCCACCACCCAGACCATCGGCAGCCGGTTTGACTTGGTTGTCGATCAGGTGAGCGACTACAAGCAGTGGCCAGCCAAGCTCAAGGAGCTCTTGGTGCAGGTGCGCCGCGATGCCATCAAAACCGTAGAGCCCGGCAGCGGTGTTTTTGAAGACGCGGTGCGCAACCGGCGGCGTGATTTGCTGCAAGAATACCTGCACCCTGAGCGCCCAGAAGGCCTGATCAAAGCCTTCTGGGCGCGGGTAGACGACAAAGAACGCGGCGGCTTGGATTTTACGATCGAGTTGATTCAACGCATCAAAGACCAGATCGACAACCCCCAGACCGGCTATGCGCTCATGCTCGAGCAAGCCGGCAAGCGCTTTGCCGACCTTGCCGGTTTCATCGACACCGACGAGATCGCAACCCTGCAAGACCACCTAGACCAAGCCATAAGTCAATGGTTTGGCGCCCAAGACAACGCCAGCACCAAATGGAAGCAGTTGACAGAAGCTTGCCAGCGCCGGGTCGAGTACCACCTGCGTTCAGTGGCTTGTTTTGAGGCTGCCGATTTGGTGCGCGATGTCTCGAAGCGCTTGGGTGAGCGCACCGGCACCAACGCCCAAGGGCGCGCGATCTGGAGCGGCTTCATCGGCGAGCTGGAGCGCGGGCGCTTGCAGGTGGATGCACTCATGGCTGCCTGCGTCAAGAGCATCGAGCGCACCCAAGCTGCGATGAATCAAGAGCACGCCATGTACGTGCGCCTTGATGCCGTTGCCACCGAAGGCGCAAAGTTGAGCCTTATCAACACAGACGAAGCGCGCAAATGGGCGGCTGAAGTTTTCCAAGACAGCGGTGGCACGCAAAAGCTCTTTAAAGACATAGCTGAACCCGGGGGGGAGCAAGAATTGCTCTTCAAAGTGCGTAACTATGCATTGAGCAAGCTTGCTGCAGTTCCAGGTGCGATGCCTGATGAGAACCCTTTGTTTGCTGCCTTGCGCGCCAAAAACGACGGCGGCAAAGAATTGCTCAAGCGCACTATGCAGCGCGCCATGCCGTGGGCGGCGCTCAAGCTCGATGGCTACCTAGACGAAGCCAAAGCCAAAGATCAATACAAGTGCATACTGGGCGTCCAAGGCAGCGAGGATTTCAAGCGCGATTTTTCTAGTATGCTGGGTGCTTTCATCCCCATTGAAAGCAAGATGACGGCAGAGCAAATCGGCTTTGTGGAAATCGCCGAGCCTGGGCGCTTGGTGTGCTACGTGGAGCTCAGCGGGGTGCCGCTACCGGCCTTGCGCGATCTAGATGGTTGGCACCATGCTTACAAGCAAGAGGAAGAAAAGAACCCGCTGCACACGCACAAGCATGTATTTAATTTTGTGCATGCAAGGGAGTTGAGCGAAGATTTTTTACAGGAGTTGATTTCTGACTTTAAACTCATGCTGCAAGCCTTGATGCTGCGTGTGTTGCAACGCAAATCCAGCGGCGACGATGCGGGCAACTTGATGATCAAAATAGGTGCAATGAACCTCAGCTCGGGTTCGGAGAAAATGGTGCGCCTCAATGGTTTCAGGCCTGAGCGCCGCGAAGCCATAAAGCAACAAGTCGAGGAACAACTCTCTCGGTTGTCGCGACCGGAGCAGCGAGCGTTGTATCACGAGCTTTTGTTGCATTACTATACCGATGTCTATCCAAGCCGTATCTTTCGCAATGATTCAAATGAAGATCTTGTTGAGTTACATCTCCCAACTAAAGTGTGCAAAGAGTTGCTCAACGAGAGCGAAAAATCTCTGAAGGCTTTGCCTAACTGGGGGCAGTTATCAGCCAACTCCAAGGCGGCTTTTGAGCTGTGCACGGAGGTGTTGGAGGGCTCTGAGACAGATGCTTCGCGAGCTGAAGTCGGCTCGGATGGCATTGATCTCAAGCCCAAGCGGGCACTCAAGGTCGAAGTCTTCAATGGCGATTGGGCCCTGCCCAGCATCGCCGCAGCGCCTGCGCCCCTAGCTGCTGCTCAGACGGTTCTCGCTGCCGCAGCGCCCATGATGGCTGCGCCGGCATCCAATGATGCCGCAGTGTCCGCAGCCAGCGCAATCTCTGCGCCATCGGTTTATACGCCCGAGCAAGTGGCGCAACTCTTGGGTGTGTCGCTGGCTGATGTGCTGGCTGAACTGGAGTCGGGCAACTTGAAAGGCAAGAAAATCGGTCCCCAGTGGCGCATTTCGCAAAAAAATGTGGAGGCTTTCCTAGATGATTGACCCCGGTGGCCATCCTTTGCCCTCCAGCACCCTACCAGCATGAGTTCTACTGATTCTGCACCTGTGTGCCCGCAAGGGCACGAGCTTCAAGGCAAGGTTCGCTTTTGCCCCTATTGTGGGGTAGGCGCGGTGCTGGCTGCGTCTGCGACTGCCGCTGCGTCCGTACCTGCCGCTGAAGCACAGAATCAGGAAGCACCGCCGCCACCGCCGCCGCCGCCGCCGCCGCCGCCGCCGTCACCGTCACCGTCACCGTCACCGTCACCGTCACCGCCACCGCCACCGCCACCGTCACGGTCACCGCCACCGCCACGGTCACCGCCACCGCCACCGCCACCGCCACCGCCACCGCCACCGCGGCCGCCTGCTGCATCCAAGTCTATTGTCTTGATGTTTTTGGCTTTCTTTGCGCTTGCGCTTGGTGGGGGGTTCTTTTGGGTGGTATCAACCGCACCAGACCCCGGTGAGCAAACGGTTGCAGTGCCTGCAGCTTCTGCTCCTGTGGCGCAGTCGGCACCTCCCGCGCAGCCCGCAGCACCCGCGCAGCCCTCGGTTGCAGCGCGCAGTCCCGCTCCGGTGATCATCGAGGAGCGGGAAGAGCCATTGCCAGCGGCGCCCGTAGTGCTTGCCCCGGTACCCGTTCAAGCTCCACCGCCTGCGCCCATCCCACCTGCGCCCGAGCGCGCAGCCCCACCGCCTGCGCCTAGGCCTCCAGCGCCTGCGCCGGTGCCCGCTCCAGCTGCCGCACCCGCACCCGATCCGGCTGCGTGCCGTGTGGTGCTGCAGCGCATCGAGTCCGATCTGGCCAGCAGCCCGCCCAACTTTTCCCAGGCCCGGCGTTCATTGCGTGCAGCGCTCGAGCACTCGGATGCGTGCTTCAACCAAGCGCAAAAGCTCATCGACGACGCTGAGCAGCGCAACGAGCAGCAGCGTGCCCAGGCTGCGTGTCGCAGCGCCTTGCAACAGGCCGAAAACTTGTTGCGCAACAGCCAGTATTTGGCTGCCATCGACGCTGGCGAGCGCGCGCAAGCGCAAGGTTGCCGCGATGCCGCCGCATTTTTGCGCCGTGCCAACCTTGCGTACGATGAAGCCCGTCGCACGGCTGGACCTATTTGGAACTAAATTTTTTTCAGGAGTAATTCATCATGTCCAGATCCACCTTGGCTTTGGCTGCCGCAGCAGCTGCCGCCGCTCTGCTGCTTTCAGGCTGCGCCACCCTGCCCGGCACGGCCGAACAGGGCGGCGGCGAGCGCCAAGTTTCGACCGGCCAATGCGTTGTTGCAGCCGGAGTGGCCGCGCTGGCTTGCGCCGTGAGCGCCAACCGCGACCAAGCCATTCGTGCTGCTTTGTGTGGCGCGGCGGCGTTCACCATCTGCGAAATTGCAGCCTCGTTCACCTCGGCCCGCACCCAAACTGCCGAGCAAGTGCGCGAGCAGCACCTGCGCACCAACCGGCAGCTGCCGCCTCGGGCTATGGTGACCGAATTCACTCACGCCATCGACCCGCAGCGTGTGCAAGCAGGGCAACAGGTTCGGCTGACCTCGGCCGTGGTCGTGGTGCCGGGGCGCGACAACGCGCCGGTGTCGATCAGCGAGCGTGTCGAGGTGCGCGACAGCGCCGGCAACCGCTGGGGCGAGCCGTTTGAGCGCGTGCACAGCGCCAGCGATGCCGGCGGCTTTAGCTCCGAGATGTCTTTTGGCATTTCTAACCGCTTCCAGCAAGGCCAGTACAGCATCCGCCGCACGCTGTTGCTCAACGGCGAGCCAGTGCGCCAAGCTGACAGCCGCTTTCAGGTGGTGCAAACCGACGACGGCTTGCGCTTTGCCCTGTTGGATCAATAATCCGCTCAACCTTGCCTAGACCAGCGCTTCTGCTTGCCACCCGGGCAGACGGCGCAGCGCGGGTGCCGGCTTGAACGGGCTGAAGGTCGTTGGTGGCTCGCAGGAAGCGCACTCGGTTACATTCATGACCATGAACGACCTAGCTGGCAAACACATCGTCTTGGGGCTCTCGGGCGGCATTGCCTGCTACAAGGCGGCCGAGCTGTGCCGGCTGCTGGTCAAAGACGGCGCCACGGTGCAGGTGGTGATGACCGATGCCGCCTGCCAGTTCATCACCCCGACCACGCTGCAAGCGCTCAGCAACCGCCCGGTTTACAGCAGCCAGTGGGATGCGCGCGAGCCCAACCAGATGCCGCACATCAACCTCGGGCGCGCGGCCGACGCCATTTTGATCGCCCCCGCCAGCGCCGATTTGCTGGCCAAGCTGGCGCAGGGCCGCGCCGACGACCTGCTGACGCTGCTGTGCTTGGCGCGGCCGGCCGAGCGCGTGCCCTTGCTGCTGGCCCCGGCCATGAACCGCGAGATGTGGGCGCACCCGGCCACGCAGCGCAACTTGGCGCAACTGCGCGCCGACGGCGCCCACGTGTGGCCGGTGGGGCAGGGCGAGCAAGCCTGCGGCGAGAGCGGCGATGGCCGCATGCTCGAGCCCGAGCAACTGCTGGTGCTGCTGCAAGCGCAGTTTCAGCCCCAGTGCCTGGCCGGGCAGCGGGTGCTGGTCACCGCCGGCCCCACCTTCGAGGCCATCGACCCGGTGCGCGGCATCACCAACCATTCGTCGGGCAAGATGGGTTTTGCCATCGCCCGGGCCGCCCGCGAAGCCGGGGCCGAGGTGCGGCTGGTGGCCGGGCCGGTGCATTTGCCCACGCCGCTGGGCGTGCGCCGCTGCGACGTGCAGTCGGCGCTGCAAATGCAGGCCGCGGTGCAGGCCGAGCTGGATTGGGCCAGCGTGTTCGTGGCTGCCGCCGCCGTGGCCGATTGGCGGCCCGCGCACAGCGCCGAGCAAAAAATCAAGAAAGACGGCAGCGGCCAGCCACCCAGCCTAGCGTTTGTAGAAAACCCCGACATCCTGGCCCAAGCAGCAGCCAGCCCGCGCGCCCGGGCCGGGCAACTGTACTGCGTCGGCTTTGCCGCCGAAAGCCACGACCTGCACACCCACGCCGAGGCCAAACGGCGGCGCAAGGGCGTGCCGCTGCTGGTGGGCAACATCGGCCCAGCCACCTTTGGCCGCGACGACAACGCCCTGCTGCTGCTCGACGAGCAAGGCAGCCAAGCCCTGCCCGCTGGCCCGAAGCTGCAGCTGGCGCGCACCCTAGTGGCCGAAATCGCACGGCGCTTAGGGCGGGATGAACATCAGGCCGGGCACGAGGAGCCAGGCACCCAAGCTTGATCAGATCAAGCCTGCAAGCCCCCTAGGGCCTGGGTGAGGTCGCCGATCAGGGCGCTGAGTTCGGCGGTGGCGATGGTGGCGTCGGCGTCGAAGCCGCCTTCTTCTTCGGCTTGGCCGTGCTCGGCAAAAACGCCGTCTAGGAATTCGATCTTGCTCAGGCTGCCGCTCTCGGCCAGCACGAAGCGCACCCGTCCCTCCCAATCCAGCGCCAGCTTGGTGGGCAGCTTGCCTTGGCCGATGTGCAGGCGCATCTGCTCGTCGTCGAGCGGGTGGCGGGTGAACTTGACGGCGGCCTTTTGCTCGTCGGCCGCCTTGAGCTCCACCTCCTGCCCGGGGGCAAACTGGGGCGGCCAGTCGTCGGCGCCGCCGCTCAGCCAGTTGGTCATTGCCACTTGGGGCGACAGCTGGGTGTTCCAAGGCTTGGGCTGCAAGCCCGTAAACGATTTGAGCAGCGTGCTGATGGCCTCGTCGCAGCGCGCGTTGCTGCTGCTGTCTAGGGCCAACCGGCCGTTTACCGGGTCGATCCACAGCATGACGTTGCGGCTCTGGGCAAAAGCCATGGGCAACAGTTGCTGCACGATCTCGTCGCGCAGCTGGCGCTGCTCGCGCCGCCCCGGCTGGCGTCCTTCGCGGGCCTCGATCTGCTGCAGCCGCTCGTCGAGGTGGCGCTGCACCACTGCGCCGGGCACGCGCTTGCTCTCGCTTTGCAGCCGCAGCAGGCGCTGGCCATTGATTAGTTCCACCAGCGCCCCATGCTCTTTGCCGCGCGGCGGCACCCAGCCGATCGAGTGCTCTTGGCTGGCCAAGCAGGGCACAAAAGGCGCAGCGGACAGCGCTTGCTCCATGGTCTCGAGCGGGGGCAGCGTTTGCGGGTCGAGAAGGTAGAGGGTGAGTTGTTTGAACACGGTGCGCGGCAGATGTACGAATTTTGGATTAAAATGCTAACAATGATTTTGCAAGCTCTGCTGCATTTTAGTACAAGCCCACAGCGTTCGGTCAGCCCGCCTTGGCTGCGGCCCACGAGAGCCCAAGGAAGAGATTTTTTCTGCCTCGCGCACAAAACCGGCCCGAAGTTGGCATAGAATTCGGGCTTCAGCAAGCGGCTGTAGCTCAGTTGGATAGAGTACTTGGCTACGAACCAAGGGGTCGTGGGTTCGAATCCTGCCAGCCGCACCAAAACATGAAACCTCACTCTGGAAACAGGGTGGGGTTTTTCAGTTTTTGGCCCCTGCTGCATCACACTGCGACAAAGCGCGTGTTCTTTAGGCTGGTCAAACCCGTCAACGCCCCACCATATCCCCCGAAGTCAGAACGTGTGCACCCTTTGCAGTGAGCACTGATCGCAGCAACGCACGGGCGACGTCTTTCCCATGAATGGGCCGGTACGCGCCGGGTATCAAAGGTGCGATGAGTCGCGCCATAGGAATGGCCACGGATTCCGCCAACCGTGGCGGTTGCCCCAGGTGTGCCCGGCTGTCGAGCAGCAAGGATGGGCGAGCAATGACCAGCGCCTCCAGTTCCAGCGACTTGAGCGCCTCTTCAAGCTCCCCCTTGACCCGGTTGTAAAAGACGGACGACTGGGCGTTGGCGCCGGCAGCGCTGACCAGGCCGATGCGGCGGGCACCCGCCCGCACAGCCGCCATGGCCACCGCCAGATTCGCCTGCAGATCGACCGCACGAAATGCCTCACGGCTGCCCGCCACCTTGAGGGTGGTGCCCAGTGCCAGATAGGCTTCGTCGATCGGGGGCAGTTCGGGGAGTGCAGCGAAATCGACCCGATGGCAGTGGAGCCTGGGATGCGAGACCTTCAACGGGCGTCGAACCAGGGCATGGACTTCTGCAACGCTATCCTCAGCCAGTAGCATATCCAGCAAATAACCGCCAATCAGGCCGGTGGCGCCTGCGAGCGCGACTTTTCTGCGTATGAATGCCGTGGCCATGACCTGCCTTACCAGTGTTTCCCAGACGTCCTGAGGGTTGGAGGGTAATCGATTTTTGTCTACGAGGTTGGGCATCAGCACCTGACCCGCCCCCTTTTGACCACACCAGCCGTTCTGGGCAGAATAGCCAGACTCAGGGATCAGAGAGGTGACCTGCTCCCCGTAAAAAAAGCGGCCCAACATGAATACTTCCATTCGCAACCCAGACCCCTTGAGCCAACCGCTGGCGTGCGGTGCGCAGTTCAGCGCCAGCGCAGCGCCCGGAGAGCGCAGCCCCCTGCGCGAGGCCATCGACCGGGCCCACCGCTTGCCCGAAGCCGAAGCGATGGCTCCCTTGATGGCGGCTGTGCAGCTTGACGCCGATCAGGCGCTGCGCACCCACGCGCTGGCGCGCCGACTGGTCACCGGTCTGCGCGAAGGAGCGGCCCGGGGTGGCCGCGCCGGTCGCGTGCAAAGCCTGATGCAAGCATATGCCTTGTCGAGCGATGAAGGCGTGGCCCTGATGTGCCTGGCAGAAGCGCTGCTGCGCATACCCGATGCCGCCACGCGCAGCGCGCTCATTTGCGACAAGATGGGCCATGGCGACTGGCACCTGCATTTGGGCCGCAGCGACTCGTTGTTCGTCAACGCCGCTTCATGGGGCCTTGTGCTCACCGGTAAGTGGGTCGCCACACACAGCGAAGGCCAGTTGCTGGGCGCGCTCAGGCGCTTGGTCGTCAAGAGCGGTGAGCCTTTGATCCGCCAGGCTGTGCAGCTGGCCATGCAGATGCTGGGTGAGCAGTTCGTTATCGGCGAAACGATCGACCAAGCGCTGCACCGTGCACGCAGCATGGAGGCCAAGGGCTTTCGCTATTCCTACGACATGCTGGGTGAGGCGGCCCTGACGGCCGACGACGCGCAGCGCTATTTTCAGTCGTACCTGCACGCCATTCACGCCATTGGTCGGGCATCCAATGGGCAAAGGGTGCAAGGGGTACTAAATTCACCCGGCATTTCGATCAAGCTCTCGGCCCTGCACCCCCGCTACAGCCGTGCCCAGCGGGCGCGGGTGATGGCAGAGCTGCTGCCGCGTGTGCTGCAACTGGCCGAACTGGCGTGCCGTTACGACCTGGGCCTGAACATCGATGCCGAAGAAGCCGATCGGCTCGACCTGTCGCTCGATCTGCTCGAGGCACTCTGCCTAGCGCCCAGCCTGAGGGGCTGGCAGGGCATGGGTTTCGTGATCCAGGCCTACCAAAAGCGCTGCCCTTTGGTCATCGACTTTTTGGTCGATCTGGCGCGGCGCACAGCGCATCGCCTGATGGTGCGCTTGGTCAAAGGCGCCTACTGGGACAGTGAGGTCAAGCGCGCCCAAGTGGAGGGCCAGAGCGATTACCCGGTTTACACCCGCAAGCACCACACCGACGTGGCTTACCTAGCCTGCGCGCGCAAACTGTTGGCGGCCCCCGATGCGGTGTACCCGCAATTTGCCACCCACAACGCGCACACTTTGGCCGCCATCGTGCACTTGGCCCAAGCCCAGCTCGGTGATTACGCAGCGGGTCAGTACGAGTTTCAGTGCCTGCACGGGATGGGGGAGCCGCTGTACCAGCAGGTGGTTGGGGCGGCCAAGCTGGATCGGCCTTGTCGCATCTACGCCCCTGTCGGCACGCACGAAACCCTCCTGGCCTACCTGGTGCGCCGACTGCTCGAGAACGGCGCCAACAGCTCCTTTGTCCACCGCATGGCCGACCCGAAGGTGTCCATCGACGATCTGGTGCAGGATCCGGTTGCGCGCATGAAGCAGGACGCTTTGAGTGAAGGCCGATGCCCCGGCGAGCCGCATCCGCAGCTGCCCTTGCCCGGTGCCCTGTATGGCACGGTGCGCCTCAACTCGATTGGCACCGACTTGGCCGATGAACCCACCCTGCGCTTGCTCACCCAGCAAATGCAGCAGCATGTGGGCCCATTCAGGGTAGGCCCCATGCTGGCCGTGCCAGCCAAAGGGGCGGCGATGCATACCCTGCACAATCCGGCCGACCACGCGGACCTGCTGGGCACCGTGCAGTACGCCAGCGCCGCCGATGTCGACGCGGCTTTGCAGGCTGCGCAGGCACAAGCGCCGCTGTGGTCTGCTGTGCCTGCGGCACAGCGTGCCGAAACGCTGGAGCAAGCCGCGCAGCTGCTGCAAGCCCACGCCCCGCACTGCATGTCCCTGCTGGTGCGCGAAGCAGGCAAAACCTGGAGCCACGCCGCAGCCGAGGTGCGCGAAGCGGTGGATTTTCTGCGCTACTACGCCGCTCAGGTGCGCCGCGACTTTGACCACCGCACCCACCAGGCCCTGGGCCCGGTGGTGTGCATCAGCCCCTGGAACTTTCCCTTGGCCATCTTCGTAGGCCAAGTGGCCGCAGCGTTGGCGGCCGGCAATGTGGTGCTGGCCAAACCGGCTGAAAGCACCCCCGCCATCGGCGCCTTGGCCGTCGAAATGCTTTGGCAGGCGGGGATTCCGCGGGCGGCATTGCAGTTGTTGCCCGGACGCGGCTCAGAAGTCGGCATGCAACTGGTTCAGGACGCCCGTGTTCAAGGCGTGCTGTTCACCGGCTCCACCCAAACCGCACGCGTGTTGAACGCAACGTTGGCGCTGCGCCTGAACGCGCACGGGCAAGCCGTGCCGCTGATCGCCGAAACCGGAGGCCAGAACTGCATGATCGTCGATTCATCGGCCTTGCTGGAGCAGGTGGTGCAAGATGCGCTGGCCAGCGCTTTTGAGGCTGCGGGCCAACGCTGCTCGGCCTTGCGCGTGCTGTGTGTGCAAGACGAGGTGGCCGAGCGGCTGATGGCCATGCTCAAAGGGGCCATGGCCGAAATTCGCCTGGGGCCACCAGCGCAGCTGCACACCGACATGGGCCCGGTGATCGACGCCCGGGCACGCGACGGCATCGAGGCGCACGTGGCCCAGATGCAGGCCAAAGGGCACCGCGTGCACCGCATTTTGCATCCCTCGAGCGATACCCCGATCGGCACCTGGGTGCCGCCCACGCTGATCGAGATCAACCGCTTGATCGATCTCGAGCACGAAGTGTTTGGGCCCGTGCTGCATGTGCTGCGCTATGCCCGGACAGACTTGCAGCAGTTGCTCCAGGCCATCAACGCCACGGGCTATGCCCTGACTTTGGGCGTGCATTCGCGCATTCAGGAGACCATTGAACTGGTGCAGGGCTTGAGCCACGCGGGCAACGTGTATGTGAACCGCAACATGGTCGGGGCCGTGGTGGGGGTGCAGCCGTTCGGCGGCGAAGGGTTATCGGGCACAGGCCCGAAGGCCGGCGGGCCGCTGTATCTGCTGCGCCTGCTAGCGCGCAGCCCGGAAGACGCCGCCTTGCGCAGCGTGCAGAGCAGCGGCGCTGTTCTGGCAAGGCCTCAGGCCGCTCCTGCGTTGCAGAGCCTGCGCGACTGGGCGCTGGCCCAAGGCCGATTGACCCTAGCGCACGCCTGCGACCGATTTGCGGCACACAATCCCGCCGGCATGGAGGCGGTGCTAAACGGCCCCACCGGCGAACGCAATCTCTACCGCGTGCAGGCTCGCGGGCGTGTGCTGTGCCTCACGGGCCAGCAGCCACAGGCAGACGAGGATCGGTTGACGCAGCTGGCAGCGGTTTTGGCGGTGGGCAGTCGGGCTGTGTGGGCCGAATCGGGGCACAGTTTAAAAGCCGCATTGCCGGAAGCGGTGCAAAGATGCATCGACCTCTCGCCAGACCCGCTCAACGAAGCGGTGGAAGCGGCCCTGATCCATGCGGATGAGCCCAGCTGCCTGCAGGCTGCCGCCGACCTAGCGCGCCGGCAGGGTCCGATCGTGACGCTGACGGTCATGCGCCCAGGCGATCCACACGTGCCCTTGATGCCCCTGCTGACTGAGCGCAGCATCAGCACCAACACCGCCGCCGCCGGAGGCAATGCCAGCCTGATGAATTTGCAAGGATGATTGGGCTGGGGCACACGGGCACGGGCACACGGGCACGCCGCCAAGGTACTCAGCGAGAGTGCTTGCACGTAAAGGGCTGCACATTAGGGGCTGCACGGGCAGCTGCACCTAAAATCAAGGCCACCATGATAGACCTTACCCACCTGCGCAAAGACCTCGACGCCGTCGTTGCCCGCTTGCAAACCCGCAAAAACCCGCAACCCTTCCTCGATGTAGAGGCCTTTGGCGCGCTCGAGCATGAGCGCAAAGCCTTGCAGGTGCAGACCGAAGATCTGCAGGCGCAGCGCAACAGCCGCTCCAAACAGATCGGCGTGCTCAAGGGCCAGGGCCAGCACGCCGAGGCCGAGGCGGCAATGGCCGAAGTGGCCCAGATCAAGGCAGCGCTGGAGCGCTCGGCCGCGCGGCTGGAGCAGATTCAGTCCGAGTTGCAAGACATGCTGCTGGCGCTGCCCAACTTGCCGCAGCCCGAGGTGCCGCTGGGCGCCGACGAAAGCGCCAACGTGGAGCTGCGCCGCTGGGCTCCGCCGCGCTCAGGTGGGCCGGCCGCGCCAGGGCAGGGCGTGACCGCAGTGGCTGGGGATGCGGCGGCTGGTGATGCGGGCGGCTACGGCGCCAACCCCAGACCGTTGGGTTTCGCGCCGCGCGACCATGTCGAACTGGGCGAGCCTTTGGGGCTCGATTTCGAGGCCGCCGCCAAGCTCAGCGGCTCGCGTTTTGTGGTGCTCAAGGGGCGGCTGGCGCGGCTGCACCGGGCGCTGGCGCAGTTCATGCTCGACGTGCAGACCGAGCGCCACGGCTACACCGAGTGCTACACGCCCTACGTGGTCAACGCCGCCACGCTGCACGGCACCGGCCAGTTGCCCAAGTTCGAGGCCGACCTCTTTGCCGTCAAAAAAGGTGGGGTCGAGGGCGAGGACGAAGGCGCGCTCTACCTCATCCCCACGAGCGAGGTCACGCTCACCAACCTGGTGCGCGAGCGCATCGTGCCCGAGGCAGAGTTGCCGCTCAAATACACCGCCCACACCCCGTGTTTCCGCTCCGAAGCCGGCAGCGCCGGGCGCGACACGCGCGGCCTGATCCGCCAACACCAGTTCGACAAAGTGGAGATGGTGCAGATCGTGCACCCCGAGCGCAGCCCAGAGGCGCTGCACGAAATGACGCAGCACGCCGAAACCATCTTGCAACTGCTCGAGCTGCCCTACCGCGTGGTGCTGCTGTGCAGCGGCGACATGGGTTTTGGCGCAGCGCGCACGCACGACCTCGAAGTCTGGCTGCCGGCGCAAGCCACCTACCGCGAAATCAGCTCGGTGAGCAACTGCGAAGCCTTCCAAGCCCGGCGCCTGCAAGCGCGCTTCAAAAACGCTCAAGGCAAAAACGAGTGGCTGCACACCCTCAACGGCTCCGGTCTGGCGGTGGGCCGCACGCTGGTGGCGGTGCTCGAAAACCACCAACGCGCCGACGGCCGCATCGGCATCCCGGCGGCACTGCGGCCCTACCTGGGCGGGGCCGACACGCTTTGAGCGCCTGCCCGGGCGCGGCGGCGCGGGGCGGTTTTGGACGCCGAAACGTAAGTGTGAACTTGCATCTTTTCTGAACAGTAAATATTGCTATTTTTTATAAAATTCGATAAAGTGCAGAAATTCACTGTGCAGTTTGACGCGATGTACCAATGGGGTAAGCTGCACGACTTCAGCTTGACTGGAATGCTGTCGCCTGCGAGCTACCAGTGAAAATTGGAGGCGAAGTAATCGATGACCTGACCAGCTTGCGTACCTTGCCGGAACAGTTTCTGTTCTGCGAAGTCGATCGACGGCACCATGTGGATGAATTGATCCTCTGCATAGAGTGACATCACCTCCTTAGGGTCCAGCAACGGTGTGCGGAGGCACGTCAGGCCGTTCGCTGCCTCGATGGCGGCCCCAATCATGACGTCGGCAACCTGCACTGCGGGATTGGCCTTGGAGTCGACCTGTGTGACCGAGGAAAGCTTCAGAGGGAATTTGATGCTCGTGATCTGGGTAAGCTTGAACTCGACCTCTTGCTCGTGGTAGATGTAGCGCTGGAGCAAGGCGTGGTAGGTCAGCAGGTTCTTGGACTGGTCGTGCTCGACGCGGTATGCCCCATTCGCCATGACTTCCATTCGGCTGATCAGCGACTGCAGTACCACCATCGCCACATCTGTTGTAACTCCGGGAGTGGCGATGGCCGACAGGCATTCCGGGGATGCCTGTGCCAGCGGCCCCAAGGCTTCGGGCAGCTCGCGCAACTTGAGACGCCTAGCCGCCAACACTAGTTCGTGCAGAGCGTCCTGGGATTTCTCCTTGACTGCGCGCTGGAAGGCTGCCAACAAGGCATCGAATGCCTCTTTGCCCAGCAGGGTCGGTCCGACGGTGTAGAGCAGCGATGCCAGCAAGTAGTTCTGGCCGTCCTCGTAGAAGTCGAGCCCGCGTTCGTTGTAGAAGGGCTCGACGGCGTAGTCTAAGAACATCAGCAACAACAGGTAGCGCTTGTTGCAGACGTAGGTCACGCACTTGTGCTGGGCCAGCACGACGCGCTGCATCTCTAGGAGCGGTCGGCGATAGGCGGGCCGACGCGCTAGCGAATGGTACTTGAGTTCAGGTGCCTGTAGCTTGGGAAAATGCTCACGGATCAGGCGCACGGCTTCCTCATTGCTGATCGCGATGGCCGTTGCCCCTTGAAAGCGCTGTTCCGGGTTCAGCAAATCGAAGCCCGTGTAGCCACTCTCGTCGATACGAAAGCATTCCATTCAGATTCTTGCGTTGCCTATCTGCTACGCGCTGCGCAGCGGATCGGTGTTTTTAGCGTCCGAATGGCGTCCGTCAGAATAAAGTACTGATTTGGTTTGTATCAACTCGATTTTGTAGCCGTCGGGGTCGGTCACGAAGGCGATCACGGTGCTGCCGCCCAGTACCGGGCCGGCTTCGCGCGTGATGCGGCCGCCGGCGGCTTTGATGCGTTCGCAGGCCGCGTAGGCGTCGGGCACGCCGATGGCGATGTGGCCGTAGGCGCTGCCGTGCTCGTACTGCGTCACGCCCCAGTTGTAGGTGAGCTCGATTTCGGCTTGGCCGGGGTTGCCGCCCTCAAAGCCTAGAAACGCCAGCGAGTAGCGGTGCTCGGGGTTTTCGGAGCGGCGCAGCAGCGCCATGCCCAGCACTTGGGTGTAAAAGGCGATCGAGCGCTCCAGATCGCCGACGCGCAGCATGGTGTGCAAAATGCGCATCCTTCACTCCTTATTTGATGCGGCCAAAACGGGTGCGCAGCGGGTCGATGCCGCCTTGGCCGCCACCCCCTCCACCCCCACCGCCGCCGCTGCGTGAGCGGTTGCCGCCACCTCCGCCGCGCTGGCCCAGAGCGTCGATACCGGTGCGCAGCGGGTCGGGCTGGCGCGCCGGGCCGCCGGGGCCGGCTGCACCCGCGCTGCCGGCTCCGCGGCTGCGCGCCGGGCCTTGGCCTGCGCCTTGGCGTGGCCCGCTACCGGGGGCTTGGCTGCGCGGGCCGGAGGGGCCGAAGCCTCCGCCGCCATTTGGGCGCGGGTTGCGGCGCCGCCCGGCGGCGTTGGCCGGCCGCGCCGGGGCCAAGGGGTCGGCGTGGCGCGGTGGTGGGGCGTCGTCATCGTAGTCGTCGTCGCGGACCACGGGCGCGGCCGCTGCGCGCTGCGGTGCGGGCCGCGCCGGGTGGGCGCCGGCGCGCGGATGCGCGGGCTTGGCATTGCGTCCGCCGCCTTTGCTGTCGCGCACGCGGTCGGTCATTTCTTTGCGCGCCGCGCGGCCGGCGGCGGCCATCACTTCGCGGCCGGGCGGTTTGCCGGCCCCACCCCACAGGGTTTGGCGCCCCATGGCGATGGGTTCGGCTTTTTCGTCGGCTTCGGGCATGAACTCGGGGAAGGCCTGCACCGCGATCTGCTGCTTGGTGAACTTCTCGATCGCCATCATGAAGCCTTCTTCGTCCAGGCTCACCAGGCTCACGGCAGCGCCCTCGGCACCGGCGCGCCCGGTGCGGCCGATGCGGTGCACGTAGTCTTCGCACACATTGGGGATGTCGTAGTTGACCACGTGCGGCAAGTCGTCGATGTCGATGCCGCGCGCCGCGATGTCGGTGGCCACCAGGGCGCGGATGCTGCCGCTCTTGAAGTCGGCCAGCGCCTGGGTGCGCGCGCTCTGGCTCTTGTTGCCGTGCAGCGCCATGGCGCCGATGCCGTGGGCATTGAGGTAGTCGGCCACGTTGTTGGCGCCAAACTTGGTGCGTGTGAACACCAGCACTTGGCTCCAGTCGTGCTCTTTGATGATGTGCGCCAGCAACGCCTTCTTTTTGCCGCGCCCCACCGGGTGGATGGTCTGGACGATGCGCTGCACCGTGGTGTTGGGCGGCGTGACCTGAATGTGCTGGGGGTTGCGCAGCAAGCCGTTGGCCAGTTCGCGGATCTCGTCGCTGAAGGTGGCCGAAAACAGCAGGCTCTGCTTGGCCGCTGGCAGCAGGCGCAGGATTTTTTTCACATCGTGGATGAAGCCCATGTCGAGCATGCGGTCGGCTTCGTCGAGCACCAGGATTTCCACTTTGGACAGATCCAAGCGCCCCTGATCCACCAGATCGAGCAGCCGCCCCGGGGTGGCGACCAGCACATCGACACCGCGGGCCAGCTTGTCGATCTGCGGGTTCATGCCGACGCCGCCAAAAATCACGGTCGATTTCAGGTGCAGGTGCTTGCCATAGACGCGCACCGATTCTTCCACCTGCGCCGCGAGCTCGCGCGTGGGGGTGAGCACCAGGGCGCGGATGGGGCGCGACTGGCCGCGCTTGGGGGCGTCGTGGGCCGCTTGGCCTTCGCTGCCCTTGGCGCCGCCGTGCAGGCGCTGCAGCAGTGGCAGCGTGAAGGCGGCGGTTTTGCCGGTGCCGGTCTGGGCGCCGGCGAGCAAATCGTGGCCGGCCAGCACCAGCGGTATGGCTTGCGCCTGCACCGGAGTGGGTTGGGTGTAGCCTTGCTCGCGCACGGCGTCCAGCAGTGCCGGGACCAAGTTCAGTTCATCAAAAGTCATGGGTCTAGTTGGCGCCCATAGGCGGGCGCATCGGGGGTATCGGCCACTCCCTGCGCCGCGTGGGGCAAGGGCAATCATGGGCAGATGGGAGCAAAATCGGGTTGGGCTGAATGGATTCGTGCCCGTGGCCTCAAGGGCAGCGGAGCGCAAACCTACACAAACCAGCCCCAGCATGGCGCTGCAGCGGCACCGAATGCGGGTGCACGCTGCCCCGATTGTGGCACAAAGCGGCGCAAACTGGCTTGGGCAGCGCATAATCGACGCATAGCTGCACTTGGGGTGTGGCGTATCTTGCACTTCTCTAATTTTTGCACTGCCCATGGCCCAATACGTTTTCTCCATGAACCGCGTCTGCAAGACGGTGCCGCCCAAGCGCCAGATCTTGAAAGACATCTCGCTCAGCTTCTTTCCCGGCGCCAAGATCGGCGTGCTGGGCCTCAACGGCTCGGGCAAATCGACCCTGCTCAAGATCATGGCCGGGGTGGACAAAGAGATCGAAGGCGAGGCCGTGCCCATGCCCGGCATCCGCATCGGCTACCTGCCGCAAGAGCCACAGATCAACCCTGAGCAAAGCGTGCGCGAGGCGGTGCAAGAGGGCATCGGCGGCGCGCTGGCGGCCAAGGCGCGCCTCGAGGAGGTCTATGCCGCCTACGCCGAACCCGATGCCGACTTTGACGCCCTAGCCGCCGAGCAAGCCGAGCTCGAGGCCATCATCTCGGCTTCGGGCTCCGAAAATTCCGAGCTGCAGCTCGAGCTGGCGGCCGACGCGCTGAATCTGCCGCCTTGGGAGGCGCTGATCAAAAACCTCTCGGGCGGTGAAAAACGCCGCGTGGCGCTGTGCCGCCTGTTGCTCAGCCGCCCCGACATGCTGCTGCTCGACGAACCCACCAACCACTTGGACGCCGAAAGCGTGCACTGGCTCGAGCAGTTCCTCAAGCGTTTTTCGGGCACGGTGGTGGCCATCACCCACGATCGCTACTTCCTCGACAACGCCGCCGAATGGATTTTGGAGCTCGACCGCGGCCACGGCATCCCCTACAAAGGCAACTACACCGACTGGCTGGAGCAGAAAGAGCGCCGTCTCGAGAGCGAACAAAAGAGCGAAGACGCGCGCATGCGCGCCATGAAAGAAGAGCTCAAGTGGGTGCGCGCCAACGCCAAGGGGCGCCAAGCCAAGAGCAAGGCGCGGCTGGCGCGCTTCGAAGAGCTGTCGGACGTGGACTACCAGCGCCGCAACGAGACCAACGAGATCTTCATCCCCGTGGCCGAGCGCTTGGGCGCGCAAGTGATCGAGTTCCACGGCGTGAGCAAGTCCTTTGGCGATCGGCTGCTGATCGACAAACTGAGTTTTGCCGTGCCGGCCGGCGCCATCGTCGGCATCATCGGCCCCAACGGCGCCGGCAAATCGACCCTGTTTCGCATGATCCAAGGCAAGGAGCAGCCCGACAGCGGCTCGATCGTCATCGGCAAGACCGCGCAGCTGGCTTTTGTGGACCAAAGCCGCGAATCGCTGGCCGGCGAAAAAACGGTGTGGGAGGATGTCTCGGGCGGGCTCGACAACATCACCGTGGGCAAGTTCGTGATGCCCAGCCGGGCCTATCTGGGGCGCTTCAACTTCAAGGGCAACGACCAGCAAAAGCTGGTCAAAAACCTCTCGGGCGGTGAACGCGGGCGGCTGCACCTGGCCAAGACGCTGGCGCTGGGCGGCAACGTGCTCATGCTCGACGAGCCCTCCAACGACCTCGACGTCGAAACCCTGCGCGCGCTCGAAGAGGCGCTGCTCGAGTTCGCCGGCAGCGCCATGGTCATCAGCCACGACCGCTGGTTCTTGGATCGCATCTGCACCCACATCCTGGCCTACGAGGGCGACAGCCAGTGGGTGTTTTTCGACGGCAACTTCACCGAGTATGAAGCCGACAAGCAACGCCGCCTGGGCGAGGAGGGCGCGCGGCCCAAGCGCGTGCGCTTCAAGTCGCTCGCCTAAGCGCTTCCGGCTATATACGCTACATGCCGCCCTCATTTCCGACAAAATTACTAAAAACAGTCTTGCGCTGAATGTGCCATTTGTTGCAGAATACGCCCATGAATTACACAAACAACTCTGTTGACATGTCCTCCGGCGCCTACTACACCACGCTGGAGGTGGCCAAAATGCTCGGGATGGCCGTGCGGTCGGTGCAACTGATGGTCGATCGGGGCGATCTGCAGGCGTGGAAGACCCCGGGCGGGCACCGGCGCATCACGCGCGACTCGCTCGAGCGCTGGATCAAGGGCAGCCGCGCCGGCGTCACGGGCGTGGCGGCCATGCACGGCGGCGCGTCGCTGCGCCCCAGCGGGCGGCGCCGCCATTCGGTGCACGTGCCGCGCATTTTGCTGATCGAAGATTCGGCGCACTTTCAAGGCTTGGTGTCGACGCTGGTCAAGCAGCGCTACCCGGCCATCGAATTGCACGTGTCCGCCGACGCCATTGCCGGTTTGGTCTCCTTCGGTCACCTGCAGCCCGACCTGATCATCGTCGATATTCTGTTGCCGGGCATGGACGGCGCCACGCTCATCACCGGGTTGCGCAACCACGCCCTGTTCGGCAATTGCAAACTGGTCGTGCTCACGGCGCTCGATGCGCAGCAGCGCGAACCCTATGCCGCCGCCTTGGACGGGGTGGACGTGGTGCACAAGCCGCGTCTGGTGCAGGAACTGCCGCCGCTGATCGAGGCGGCGCTGGGCCATTTGCTGGCCAACAAAGACGCTGCCGAAGAGCCAGCGCCTGCGGCCAACGGCGGTGCGTTGGCTCTAGCCCCTAGCGAACCACCTCCCGTCAAAGCCAAAGCCAGCAAAGCCAGATCCAGCAAGCCCAAGGCCAAGGCCGCTGGCAAATCTGGTCAGCAGCCCGCGGGCTAAAGGGATTCTGGTGGAGCAAGTGCCCCCCAAGCCGTGTTCGTTGCCGGCTTTACCGGAGGGCAGCGAGGTACTGCGCTTGCCTCGGTGCGAGCAGGTGGCCTTGCAGAGCCTGTTCGACAACGACAGCGACCTGTATTTGGCCTTTCGTGACGCTTGCATCGAGCAGTTTGTGCACGATTTCCAGCTCGCTGCCGCTTTGTTGGTGGCGCAGCAGGACCGAGCCGCGTTCAGTCGTTTGGCGCACAGCCTCAAGGGCGTGCTCAACACTTTGGGCTATACCGAAATCAGCCCTTTGGCGCACGCCTTGCAACTCGAGGCCGAGCGCGCCGATTGGCCCGAATTGCAGCGCCTCTGGTTGGAGCTGCGCGCACGCATGGTCGCGGCTTTTGGGCTCGATGCGCTTGCGTGAGCTCGCGGTGGGTGTCAAGCCAAAAATCAACCCAAAAATTCGGCCCACTCGTCGGGCAGCAGCCACAGCAGGGCCGAGATAAAGGTTAAGTAGCGCAAAAACATGCCCAACCCGATGTAAAACACGCAGGGCCAAAAAGGCAGCCGCAACCAGCCGGCCACCGCGCACAGCGGGTCGCCGATGCCCGGCAACCAACTCACCAAGCAGGCCTTGGGGCCAAAACGGCGCAGCCACTCGAGCGCCTTGACGTGGGTGGCCGAGCCGCGCGCCTTGTCCACCGCCGAATGGGCACCGTAGCCCACCAGCCAGTTGGTGATGGCGCCCAAGGTGTTGCCGGCCGTGGCCACCAGCATCACCGGCCAATAGAGCTCGGGGTTGAGCTTGATCACGCCCAGCACCACCGGCACCGAACCCAATGGCAGCAAAGTGGCCGACAGATAGGCGACCACAAACACCGTCGTCAGGCCAAATTGTGGCAGACGCAAGGCATCCAAGATCGACCACAGCACAGCTTCCATCGTGGGGCCAGTATAAGGGTGACGCGGCGGGCGCGGCAGGCGGCGCTGGGTTGCCACCGACCAACTTGGGTTGTGGGGTCTGGCTTTATGGAGGCGGGTTGGCAGCGAAGGCTTCAAGCGGGTCAAGCGGGTCAAGCGGGCAAGGGTCAAGCGGGTCAAGCGGGCAAGGGTCAAGCGGGCAGAGTGCGCCGGGTACAATAGACTGCTCAATTTATTGGCAGCCGCTGCACCGTGCGCGCCCCTCGAGGTGGCGCTGCCGGGTGGCTATTTTTGCGGTTTTATTAATGCGCATCGGCCCTTACACGCTCGACAACACCCTGTTCGTCGCCCCCATGGCCGGGGTCACGGATCGGCCTTTTCGCTCCCTGTGCAAGCAGCTGGGTGCGGGCTACGCGGTGAGCGAGATGATCAGCGCCCGGCCCGAGCTGCGCGACAGCCTCAAAACCCTGCGCCGCCTCGACCATGTGGGCGAACCCGGCCCGATCGCGGTGCAGATTGCCGGCACCGAGCCGGCCCAGATGGCCGATGCGGCGCGCAGCAACATCGACCGTGGTGCGCAGATCATCGACATCAACATGGGGTGCCCGGCCAAAAAGGTGTGCAACCAGTGGGCTGGATCGGCCCTGATGCAAGACCCGCCGCGCGCGCTGGCGATCATCGAGGCGGTGGTGGCGGCCTGCCTGCCGCACGGCGTGCCGGTGACGCTCAAAATGCGCACCGGCTGGTGCGAGGCCGAAAAAAACGCGCTGCAACTGGCGCGCGCTGCCGAGGCCGCTGGGGTGCAGATGGTCGTGCTGCACGGGCGCACGCGCGCGCAGGGCTACAAGGGCCAGGCCGAGCACCACACTGCGGCAGCGGTGAAGGCGGCGCTGCGCATCCCGGTGGTGGCCAACGGCGACATCGACAGCCCCGAGCAGGCGCACGCGGTGATGGCGGCCACCGGCTGTGACGCGATCATGATCGGCCGCGCCGCCCAAGGCCGGCCGTGGTTGTTTCGCGAGATCGCGCACTATTTGGCCACTGGCGCGCATCTGCCGGAACCGGACGCAGCCGAACTGAGCCGGCTGCTGCGCGCGCACCTGCTCGAGCACTACCAGCTTTATGGCGAGCACAGCGGCGTGCGCAGCGCACGCAAGCACCTGGGCTGGTACGCGCGCTCCCTCGCCGATTCGGCGCTGCAGCTGGCCGAGTTCAGGCAGGCCGTGAACCGCGCTGAAACCGCCGCGCAACAGCTGCGCTGCGTGCAGGCGTGGTTTGAGTGCGCCTCTGAGCGCACCGCCGAGCCCACCCCCGACCCTCAATGGAGGCTGGCCGCATGAGCCCCCCAACCGCCCAAAACTTGCCTGACAGTGTGCGCGCCAACATCGACGCCTATTTCAAAGATCTGGGTGCCAGCGAGCCGGCCAATATGCACGACATGCTGCTGCGCACGGTCGAAAAACCGCTGCTCGAGGTGGTGCTGGCGCGCGCCGGCGGCAACCAATCCCGCGCCGCACAATGGCTGGGCCTGAACCGCAACACCTTGCGCAAAAAGCTGCAGGAACACGGCTTGCTCGATTTTTGATTTTTGTTTTAAGTGAATGTTGCCCATGAAAGCCCTGCTCTCGGTCTCTGACAAATCCGGCCTACTCGACCTCGCGCGCGGCCTGCACGCGCTGGGCGTGCAGCTCATCTCAACCGGCGGCACAGCGCGCCTGCTGGCCCAAGACGGCCTGCCCGTGACCGAGGTGGCCGAGCTCACCGGCTTCCCCGAAATGCTCGATGGCCGCGTGAAAACTCTGCACCCCACGGTGCACGGCGGCTTGCTGGCGCGGCGCGAGCGGCCCGAGCACATGGCGGCGCTGCAAGCGCAGGGCATCGGCACCATCGACATTTTGGTGGTCAACCTCTACCCCTTCGAGGCCACGGTGGCACAAGCTGGCTGCACGCTCGATGAGGCGATTGAAAACATCGATATCGGCGGCCCGGCGATGGTGCGCTCGGCGGCCAAAAACTGGCGCGATGTGGCCGTGCTCACCGACGCCAGTCAGTACCCGTTGTTGCTGTCCGAGCTGCAAGACGGGGGCTTGAGCGAGCGCACCCGCTTGCAATTGGCGGTGGCGGCTTTTAACCGCATCAGCCATTATGATGGCGCCATCAGCGATTATCTGTCGGCTCTGGACTTGTCAGCCGGCGTACCGTCGGGTGCTGCGGTGCCGCCACGCTTGCTTTTTCCTGGTCAGAGCAATGGCCGCTTCGTCAAGCTGCAAGATTTGCGCTACGGCGAAAACCCGCACCAGCAGGCCGCTTACTACCGCGACCTCGATCCAGCCCCGGGCTCGCTGGTCACGGGCACGCAGTTGCAGGGCAAAGAGCTGTCGTACAACAACCTGGCCGACGCCGATGCGGCTTGGGAATGCGTCAAAAGTTTCGACGTGCCAGCCTGCGTCATCGTCAAGCACGCCAATCCCTGTGGCGTGGCGGTGGGTGCGAGCGCGCAGCAGGCCTACGAAAAGGCCTTCCAGACCGACCCGACCAGCGCCTTTGGCGGCATCATCGCCTTCAACCGGGTGCTCGACGGCGCCGCGGCGCAGGCGGTGTCCAAGCAGTTCGTCGAGGTGCTGATCGCCCCCGACTTCACGCCCGAGGCGCTGGCGGTGTTCAAGTCCAAGGCCAATGTGCGCCTGCTCAAGATCGCCCTGCCAGCGCTGGCGCAGACCGATGCCAGCGACTGGGCGCGCGGGCGCAACGCCATCGACATCAAGCGCGTGGGTTCGGGCCTGCTGCTGCAGACGGCCGATAACTTCGAGCTGCAGCGCAGCGACCTAAAAACCGTGACGGCGCTGCAGCCCACGCCGACGCAGCTCGACGACCTGCTGTTTGCTTGGAAAGTGGCCAAGTACGTGAAGTCCAACGCGATCGTGTTTTGCCGCGACGGCATGACGTTGGGGGTGGGGGCAGGGCAGATGAGCCGCCTGGATTCGGCGCGCATTGCGGGCGTCAAGGCGGCGCATGCGGGTTTGTCTTTGCAGGGCTCGGTGGTGGCCAGCGATGCCTTTTTCCCGTTCCGCGACGGGCTCGATGCCGTGGCCGACGCCGGTGCGCGCTGCATCATCCAACCCGGTGGCTCCATGCGCGACCAAGAGGTGATCGACGCCGCCAACGAGCGCGGCCTAGCGATGGTGTTTACCGGGGTGCGCCACTTCCGGCATTGAAGTGGGCTGGTGGGGCTAGGGCTAAACCCCCAAGCCTCTTGGTGCAACCGCGAGCAAGCCGGCAACCAAACCACCCGCTCGCGGAACTAAACGCCTGTTTTTGCTAGGACTTTGATGCCGCCCAAAGTGTTGTAAATGCTTGCATTCTGGCGGAAGCGGTGAGATTCGAACTCACGAACGGTTGCCCGTTGCCGGTTTTCAAGACCGGTGCAATAGACCACTCTGCCACGCTTCCAGTTACCAACCACAACGATTTGAATTCAACCGCAAGGCCTGTTCAATCCTTAGAAACACCCTCAATTGTAAGGTGTCGAACAAACAATACTTGAGATTTGTACTGTGGCAGAACCATCCGCACGAAGCATGCGCGGGAGCGCCACGGCTGCCTTATTGCTTGGTGTTTTGCAGGGCCATGCGCTGCGCCGTGACCTCGCGGTAGCGCTGCATCTGCGCGGCGTCGGTTGCGGCGTGGGCGATGAACTCGGTTTCGAGCTGCTTGAGCCGCTCGATGTGCAACATACGCAGCAGTTCACGCAGTTCGCTGCGCAGGTCGCCGGATTCGGCCTCATCGCTGGGGTCGGGGCGTTCAAGCGCCACGTCGGTGCGGGCAGCAGCAGGCGGCTCGAGCGCCATGCCGCCGGTGTGCAAATCCAGCGCCAGCGCCTCGAAAGGCTGGCGGCGCAGCCCTTCGCGCAGCGCCGCCCAAGGTTGCGGACCGTGCTCCAGCCACTGGGCTTCGAGCCAAGCAAACAGCGCGCCATGCGGTGCCGGCTGCTGGGCCAGCAACTGGTGGTCGTCGGCACTGAGCCAATCCCAGGCCTGCGGACTGGCCAGCACGATGCGCGCCACCCGGTCGGCGCGCCCAAGCAAGCCGCGTGGGGTGCGCCGCAGCAAACCTTGAGTGCGCCCGCCCGCCCCAGGCCAGCGCAATGAGTTTCGTGCACCCGCCGGGGGTAGGGCGGCCGGAAAGTCCGCTTGGTGTGATGGGCGTTCTGCGAAGCCGTCCTCGAGCGCATCGGCTGCCGCCTCGGTGGCCGCCCCCGCGGCTGGGCTGTGCGGCTGACTTAGGTGGGTTGTGGTGCCCGCACTGGCGCGGCGCGCACGGGGTGCCTGCGCGGTTTTGGATTGCCGGGTCTGGGGCTGGCCGAACTTGGGCTGCCAGAGCGCGAGCAGATCGCGCCCGTCTAGGGCCACCCGGTCGGACAGCTCGAGCAGCATCTGGTGCTTGAAGGCACCCTCGGGCAGCGCCTGCCACAGCGGTGCGGCTTGGCTGGCCAGGCGCGCCCGGCCTTCGGGGGTATCGAGGTCGCAGCCCTCGGCAGCGGCGTCGAGCAAAAAGCGGCTCAAGGGGGTGGCCTGCGCCAGTGCCTGCTCAAAGGCTGGGGCACCCTGGGCACGGACGTAGCTGTCGGGGTCGTGCTCGGGCGGCAGGAACAGAAATTTGACGCTGCGCGTGTCGCTGGCCCAGGGCAGGGCGGCCTGCAGGGCCTTGCGCGCGGCACGGCGGCCGGCGCTGTCGCCGTCGAAAGCAAACACCACCGTGTCGCTGAAGCGAAACAGCAGCCGCACCTGCTCGGGTGTGCAGGCGGTGCCCAGCGTGGCCACGGCGTAGCCCAAGCCGTGCTGGGCCAGCGCCACCACATCCATGTAGCCTTCGGTGACCAGCACGCAGCCGGCTTGGCGGATAGCGCTGCGCGCCTCGAACAAGCCATAGAGCTCGCGTCCCTTGGAAAACAGCGGCGTTTCGGGCGAATTGAGGTATTTGGGCTCGCCCGCTCCCAGCACCCGGCCGCCAAAGCCGATGCACTGGCCCTTGACGTTGCGGATCGGGAACATGATGCGATCGCGGAAGCGGTCGTAGCGCTTGCCGCTGTGCGTCGCGCCGGCCTCGGTTGCGGCCTGGGGGTCGGGTTCGGCATCGGTGGCGATCACCAGCCCGGCTTCGAGCAGCAGCGGGTTTTGGTAGTCGGGCAGCACGGTGGACAAAAAACGCCACTGCGCCGGGGCGTAGCCGATGCCGTAGGTTTTGGCAATCTGCCCGCTTAAGCCCCGGCGCTTGAGGTAGTCGATGGCGGCGGGCGCCAGCCGCAGCTGCTGCTGGTAGCCGTGCGCGGCTTTTTCCAGCAACTCGGACAAGCTGCTGCGCTGCTGGCGCTGCGCCGCTGCCTGGGACCGCTGCTGGGGCGTTTCGTCGTCCATGGGCACGCTCAGGCCGGCTTGCTGCGCCAGGTCTTGCACCGCCTCGATGAAGCCGGCGCCGGTGTGCTCCATCAGAAAGCCGAGCGCGCTGCCGCTTTTGCCGCAGCCAAAGCAGTGGAAAAACTGCTTGCTCGGGCTGACTGTGAACGAGGGTGATTTTTCGTCGTGAAACGGGCAAAGGCCCAGATAATTGGCCCCGCCTTTTTTGAGCGCCACGTGGCGGCCCACGACTTCGACGATGTCAACGCGGGCCAGCAGCTCTTGCAAAAAGGCTTGTGGAATGCTCACGACGGGGCAGTCTTAAGCGCGCAGGACACGGTTTTTGCCGGCCCGTTTGGCGGCGTACATGGCTTGGTCGGCGCGTTCGATCGCTTGCTCAAAGTTTTCTTCGCTATGCATTTGGGTCACGCCAGCGCTGAAGGTGATGAGCAAGCGCTCGCTGCCGCTCATGAACAACTGGGTGGTGAGCTCGCGCTGCACCCGGCGCACCACTTCGACGGCGTCATCGGGATCGGTGTCGGGCAAAAGGATGACGAACTCCTCGCCGCCGTAGCGGGCCAGCGCGTCTTGGGGGCGCAGTGCGGTTTTGGCCACCGTAGCCAGGTGCTGCAGCGCCGCGTCGCCAGCCAAGTGCCCCCAGCTGTCGTTGAGGCGCTTGAAGTCGTCAAGGTCTAGCAGCGCCAGGCAAAGCCGGGTGCCGCTGCGCTGGGCGCGTGCGGTTTCGCGCTCCAGCGCCTCGGCCATGCCCTTGCGGTTGAGGGCGCCGGTGAGCAGGTCGTGGCTGGCTTGATCGCTCATGCGCTGCAGCTCGAGGCGCAGCTGCTCGACTTGGGCTTCGGCTTGGATCGCGCGCTCGCGCAAGCCCCCCAGATCGTCGCCAGTGCGCTGGCTGTCGAGCGCCAGGGTGCGCGCCGATTGGATCGCTTGCTGCAGCACGGGCGTGATTTCAGCCAAGCTGGTGGAGCGCTCGAGCTGGTGCGCAAAGTGCTCAAAGCGCTGCTGGTACTGCTGGCTGTTGGCGGCGGTTTCGGACAAACGCTGCATGAACACGGCCAAGGTTTCTTTCATGGCGTTTTGCGCCACGATCATCTGCTCCTTGGTATCGAGCTGCAAACGCGTGAGGTCTTTGAGGCGCGACTGCGCGTCCTCAAGCCGGCGGATCGACAAGGGCGGCTGAGCCACGTCGATCAGTGCGCCGAGCTGCTTTTGCAGCCACGGCTGCTCGAGGTTGACCACGCGCACGTTGTCGAGCACGCCGTGCAGCAGCTTGAGCAGCGTTTCACGGATGGCGGCCTGCTCTTCGGCCACAAACGAGAGCCTGAAGGCAAAATCGGCCATGAGCTTGCGCAACGAGGGCGGGTGCTGCTCGGGCAGGCGCAGGTAATTGATCAACTCGTCGGCCAATTCGACCACTTTGCGGTCGTCGTTGCCCACGGCGGGCAGGGCGTTGCCCACGATGCGCGCCATCTGCTCGAGCAGTTCGGGCGGGAAGCGTTCTTGCTCCTGCACCACGGGTGCGAGCGCCACCGGGGTGGGCGCCGGCGTTTCGGTGCTGGCGCTTTGGTTGCGCAGTTGCTGCGAGAGCACCCGCTCCAAGTCGTCCCAGCTGTGCATGGATACCGCCTTGCCAAACTGCGACTTGAAGCGCTGCTGGGCCGGGGTGGCCTCGGGCAGGGCCTGCGCGATCTGGCGCAGGTTTTCGAGCGGAAACGGCTTGAGCGGTCGCGTGCCCGCCACCTCGTGGTAGAAGGTTTGAAAATTCTCGGGCGTGGGGGGCAGTTTGCGCGCCGTCAGGCGCTTGACCGCCTCGCGCGCGATTTCTTGGGGGGTGGAGGCCGTCATGGCTGGCAAGAGGGGAAGGCTAAGAGTTGGCCTATCTTAGCGCTCCCCGGCCCCACGATGGCGGCAGGGGCTTGACTCAATGCCCAAACCCGGCGGCCACGGGCGCGCAGTCGCCTTTTTAGCGTGGCGGCAGCCGGATCGCGCCGTCGAGGCGGATCACTTCGCCGTTGAGCATCTCGTTTTCGATGATGTGCTGAACCAGCCGCGCGTAATCCAGCGGCCGCCCCAAGCGCGAGGGGAAGGGCACGCTGGCGGCGAGCGCGTCTTGCAGCTCTTGCGGCATGCCAAAGAGCATCGGCGTGCCAAAGATGCCGGGGGCAATCGTCATGTTGCGGATGCCGCTGCGCGCCAGGTCGCGCGCGATCGGCAGCGTCATGCCCACGATGCCGCCCTTGGAGGCGGCGTAGGCGGCTTGGCCGATCTGGCCGTCGTAGGCGGCCACCGAGGCGGTGGAGATGAGCACGCCGCGCTCGCCGCTGGGCTCGGGCGCGTTGCGGCTCATGGCGGCGGCGGCCAGGCGGATCATGTTGAAGCTGCCGAGCAGATTGACTTGCAGGGTTTGGGCAAACAGCGCCAGCTCGTGCGCGCCGTCTTTGCCCACGGTTTTGGCCGCCGGCGCTATGCCGGCGCAGTTGACCAAACCCGCCAAGGTGCCCAGCTCGCAGGCGCGCTGCACCACCGCCAGCCCGTCGGCCTCGCTGGAGACGTCGCAGCGCACAAACACGCCGCCGATTTCATGCGCCAGCGCCTGTCCGGCCTCAACCTTGAGGTCGGCCAACAGCACCCGGCCGCCCAAGCTGGATAGGTGGCGCGCCGTGCCCTCACCCAGCCCCGAGGCCGCCCCGGTGACGATGAATACCTTGTCTGCGATCTGCATGGTTTGTGCTCCTGGTTGACGTGTGCGTCAATTATGGGATAAAAACCCAGCGAGAATCCCGACTGGTAAACCCTTGCAACCCATGACCTCTCGCTTCACCGACACGCAGCCGCAGCCCCCACAGCCGCCAAAGCCCTCCATCGCAAACCCGTCGAACGCGGCGCTCCAGCCGGCCTGCAACGGCCTGACGCGGCGCGCGGCTGCGGCCGGGATGTTGCTCGCGCTCACCGGCTGCGGCACGCTGCGCATGGAGCAGCCGCCCACACCGGCCGCCTTGCCACCTGCCCCGGCCCCGCTGCGCCCGCCGCGCTTGGGGTTGGCGCTGGGGGGTGGGGCCGCGCGCGGGTTTGCGCACATCGGCGTGATTCAGGTGCTGGAACGCGAGGGCATCCGCCCGGCGCTGGTGGCGGGCACTTCGGCCGGCAGCTTGGTGGCGGTGCTCTACGCCAGCGGCATGAGCGGGCAGCAGCTCGAACA
Organism: Serpentinimonas sp. SSL01; assembly: GCF_056323735.1. Lineage (NCBI taxonomy): Bacteria > Pseudomonadati > Pseudomonadota > Betaproteobacteria > Burkholderiales > Comamonadaceae > Serpentinimonas > Serpentinimonas sp. SSL01. Next base: position 1,004,615 of record NZ_CM150487.1, on the reverse strand, counting down.
GGCCGCGCTCGAGATGGAAGAGGTGGTGTTCACCGACTGGACGCTGCCGCTCTTCAACCGCGGCCTGCTGCGCGGCGACGCGCTGGCGCGCTGGGTCAACCGCATGCTCAACAACCGGCAGCTGCAAGAGCTGACGCTGCCGGTGGGCGTGCTGGCGACCGATTTGGGCAACGGCGAAGGGGTGCTGTTCAGGCGCGGCGACAGCGGGCAGGCGGTGCGCGCCTCCAGCGCCGTGCCGGGGGTGTTCTCGCCCGTGCCCATCGCCGGGCGCAATTATGTAGATGGTGGGCTGGTGGCGCCGGTGCCGGTGCAGCAGGCGCGCGCCATGGGGGCCGAGCGCGTGCTGGCGGTGGATATTTCGAGCGGCTTGAGCGATGACTACGCCACCGACGCCGTGCGCGTGTTGCTGCGCACCTTCACCATCATGGGCCAGAGCATCAACCGGCTGGCCTTGGCCGGCGCCGACGTGGCGCTGCGGCCCGAGCTAGACGGCATCGGCAGCGCCGACTTTGCGGCGCGCCAACGCGCCATCGCCGCCGGCCGTGCGGCCATGGAACGCTATCTGCCGCAGTTGCGCCAGCAGCTTCTGCCGGTGTAGGCGTTGCTGCTGGTGGTGGCAGGGCAGGGCACAGAAGGGCGCGGCACGCAAAGCGAGAGCGCAGGCCCGCGCTATTTTTGCAGCAGCAGCTTGACCAGCAAAATCACTGGCAGCAGCCCGGCCAGCACGATGCCCAGTGCCGGCACCGCCGCGCCGCTCCAGACCGACTCGGCCGACATCTGCCAGACCCAAGTGGCCAAGGTCTCGTAGCCAAAGGGGCGCAACATCAGAGTGATCGGCAGCTCTTTCATCACATCCACAAACACCAGCGCACCGGCGACGATGATGCCCGGCGCCGCCAGCGGCAGGTGGATGCGCGTGAGGATGCGCCACTGCCCCGCGCCCAGCGTGCGCGCCGCCAGCGTCAGGTTGGGCTTGACTTTTTCCAGTGCGGCGTCGGTGCTCTGGTAGGCCACAGCCAGAAAGCGCGCCACGTAGCCATAAATTAAGCCGATCACCGAGCCGGTGAGCACCAGCCCAACGGTCACGTTGAACCAGTACTCGGTGGCGTAGTTGAGCGCGTGGTCCAGCGGCGTGAGCGTGAGCAAAATGCCCACCGCAAGCACCGGCCCGGGAATGGCGTAGCCGGTGGTGGCCAGCGTGGCCATGACGCGGGCAAAACGGTGCCCCGAAACCCGCACCCCGCTCGAGAGCACGATCGCCAGCAGCACCGCCACGGCGGCGGCCAGCGAAGCCAGCAGCAGGCTGTTGCCCGCCAGCTCGAGGTAAACCTGCGCCGTGCCCGGCGTCATGTGCTCAAACTCGGTGGCGGCCCAAGATATGAGCTGCGTGATCGGCAGCACAAAAGCCACGCCCAGCACGCCCGCGCACAAGGCCGTGGCCAGCCACTTGTTGCGGCCCTGCAGCTGGGCGCGCGGGAGTCCGGGCGATTTGCCTCCGGTTTCGTGGTAGCGCGTGCGCCCGCGCTGCGAGCGCTCGATCAGCAGCGCCGCCAAAGCCACGATGGCCAGCAAGCCCGCGAGTTCGCTGGCGGCTTGCAAATCCATCATGCCGTGCCAGATGCGCACCACCCCGTCGGCGAGCGTGGGGAAATTGAAAAAACGCACCGTGGCAAAGTCGGCCAGCGCCTCCATGAGCGCCAGCGCGACCCCGGCGGCAATGGCTGGGCGTGAAATCGGCAGCACCACCTTCCAGTAAAACTGGGCCCGGCTGTAGCCATGCACCCGTGCGGTGTCAAAGGCCGTGGACGATATGCCGCGGTAGCCGACCAAAGCCAGCATATAAACGTAGGGGTAGAGCACCAGCGCCATCACCGTGATCGCGCCCAGCGGCGAGCGCACCTCGGGAAACCAGGCCGCGCTACCAAACCACTGCACCAGCGTGCCTTGCACCGGCCCGGCGGCATCGAAGGTCGCCATGAACACAAAACCCATGATGTAGGCCGGAACGGCCATGGGCAGCATCAGCAACCACTGAAACAGCGTGCGCCCCGGGAATTCGTAGGCCGTGACCAGCCATGCCAGTCCGGCGCCCAGCAGCAGCGTGCCGACCCCGACCCCGAGCAGCAGCAGCAGGGTGTTGCGCAGCAGCAGCGGCAGCAGCGTGTCCCACAGGTGTTGCCAGACTTCTGGCGTGGGGCTGAGCAAGGTGGAGGCGACGATGAGCACTGGGAACACCGCCAATGCAGCAATCAGCGCAGAAATGGCAGTGGCCCCCAGATGCCACTGCCTTTTGTTTTGCACGACCGGAACGCTGCTAACTGCTTGCGACATTATCAGGTTGAATAAAACGCGGTCGTGCGGGGTAACGTTGGGTTAACGGTAAGCAGCGCGGTCCAGCAGACGGATTGCGTCGGCTTGCAGGCGGCCGAGTTCGCGCAGATCGAGGCGGTCGCCGCGGAAAGGTCCAAAGCCGGCGATGATCGGGTGCACTGGCGCCGCCGGGTTGGCCGGGTACTCGTGGTTCGAGCCCGAGAACAGCTCTTGGCCGCGCGGCGTGCTGATCCACTCGAGCAAGCGCAGCGCGTTGTCGCGGTTTTGCGCGTGCGTGGTGATGCCGGCACCGCTGATATTGACGTGCACACCACGGTCGCCGACGGCTTGGTTGGCCCACATCAGGCGCACCGGGAACGCCGGGTTGGACTGCAACAAGCGCCCGAGGTAGTAGTGGTTGGTGATGGCCACGTCGCCGCCGCCAGCGGCCAGCACCTCGAGGATGCGGGTGTCGCTGTCGATCAGCTGCGGGTTGTTGGCCACCCAGCCGCGCACCACTTGCTCGGTGCGGGCTTCGCCGTGGGCGGCGATCATGCTCGCCACCAGCGATTGGGTGTAAGAGTGCGTAGCCGGGCGCATGACCAAGCGGCCGCGCCACATCGGGTCGGCCAGCGCCTCGAAGGTGGACAGCTGCGCCGCCTGCACCCTTGCTGGGTGGAACAGAATGGTGCGCACGCGCTGCGTCAGGCCGAACCAATGGTTGCCCGGGTCGCGCAGGTGCGCGGGAATGTTGCTGCTCAGGGCGGTGCTGGTGACGGGCTGTAGCAAACCCTGGGTGGCGGCCAGCGCCAAGTTGCCGGCATCGACGGCGATGAACATATCCGCCGGGGTGTGGCGGCCTTCGGCACGGATGCGCTCGCGCAGGCCGGCGTCGGGGCCGCTGGTGAAGCGCACGCGGATGCCGGTTTCGCGGGTGAAGGTCTCGAACACGCCCTCGACGCCGTAGTGGCGCGAGCTGTAGATGTTGACCACGCCAGCGCCAGCGGCGGCCGCGGGTGCGCCTTGGGCAAAGGCTTTGGGCAGCGCGGCAACCGACAGGGCGGCACCCGCCACCGATGCAGCCCCCAATTTAACGACCAGATTTCTTCTGCTGACTTTCATGTGTACCTCGATTATGCAATTGAACCAGACAAGTGCCGCTTCGTTGCCCGCAGACCCAAAGCAAGCCATGGTGCGCTAACTACGCATAGTGATGATAGCATGAACGCAAACCATTCTTGTTTATTTCTAAGGCGAAAATCGGGCGCAAAGGCGGTCTTGGTGCCGCACCAAACGCAAAAGCGCGGCCCCCAAACGGGCGGCCGCGCTTAAGTGCCAGCAGGGTAGGGTGCTCGGACTACTGTGGCTCAGCGTTTTTTGCTGGCGCTGGCGCTGGCGACTTTGGTGCCGCTGAGCGCGTTGTCGCTCATGGCCTGGAAGTTGGTTTGCGCCACTTCTGTGGCTTGCTTGACCGCGCGCTGCACGGTTTCCATGGCATTGTTGGCTGAGGCCACGGCATTCTTCATCACCGCCACAGCGGTTTCGGATCCGGCCGGGGCGTTGCGGGCCACATTGTCGACCACGGCCATGAATTTTTGTTGTGCCTCGGCACCTTGGTTTTCGGCGAATTTGGCGAACTCGCCGCCGGTGCCCGCAGCGATTTCGTACAGCTGACGGCTGTAGGCGGCGGTTTTTTCAGCCAGCGGCTGCATCAGGGAGGCCTGCAGGGCCATCAGCTCTTGTGCGTCTTTGACGCTCATCAGCGCCTGGGTGTTGCTCGAGGTGTCGGCCAGCGCCGCGCGGGTGGCTTGCATGTTGAGCTCCAACATGCGCTCTACGCCCTCAAAGGCCTTCTGCGTCAGGCCAAAAAGGGTTTCGACGTTGGCTTTTTGCGCGGCAAGCATCTGTTCGGGGGTCAGCATGGTGAGGCTCCTGAAAAGGGTGGTCAAGTCAGAGGGTAAGGGCAGCTGCGACTCGGCTCTAGACCCTGCACCGCGCCCTGCAGCAGTTCGTCAAAACGACCGCACACGCTGGGGCTGCTTTTGCTGCGCCGCAACATGAGCTTTCATTATAGATTCGATTTGTGACTGCAACAAGACCTTTGAGCCCCAGTCCTGGCGCCGCACGGTCTGTGTCGCAGGTTTATTGCGCCAGATCAAAGCGGCGGCTTGACGCGCTGCAGGGTGCCGTGCCCGTTACTCCTGCGCCCCCATCGCCAGTGCACGTGCGCGACTGGCCTCGGCAGCGCTCGGGTCGGGGACTGCTCGGGTCGGCCAGCCAGCCAGGTGCTGCTCGCACAAGGCAGTTAGGGCGCGCATGCCTTCGGTGCTGTCGTTGAGGCAGGGGATGTAGTGGAACTCGCGACCGCCGGCTTGCATGAAGGCGGCTTTGGCTTCGAGGGCGATTTCTTCCAGTGTTTCGATGCAGTCGCAAGCGAAGCCAGGGCAGAGGGCATCGACCCGCGCGACACCGCTGCGTGCCAGCTCCACCAGCGTCGGTTCGGTGTAGGGTTGCAGCCACTTGGCGCGGCCAAAGCGCGACTGGAAAGTAACGCGGTATTGATCGCGGCTCAAGCCCAGCGCCTCGGCCAGCAGGCGCGCGGTTTTGTGGCATTCGCAGTGGTAGGGGTCGCCTTTGTCGAGGGTGCGCGCCGGCATGCCATGAAAGCTCAGCAGCAACACATCGGGGCGGCCATGCGCCTGCCAGTGGCGCTGCACCGAGGCTGCCAGCGCGGCGATGTGCTCGGGCTGGTCGTGGTAGTTGCGCACCAGCCGCAGTTCGGGCAGGTTGCGCACCGTGCGGCCCCATGCAAACACGGCGTCGGCCACGCTGGCTGTGGTGGCGGCGCTGTATTGGGGGTAGGCTGGCAGCACCAGTATGCGCGTGCAACCGGCGGCCTTGAGCGCGTCGAGCCCGCTGGCCACCGAGGGCTGGCCGTAGCGCATGGCCCAGCGCACCTGCACCTGGTGGCCGCGTTCGCCCAAATAGCCCTGCAACAGCGCGGCTTGGCGCTCGGTCCAGACCTTGAGCGGCGAGCCCTCGGGCAGCCAGATGCTGGCGTATTTGGCGGCCGATTTGCGTGGCCGCAGCCGCAGCACCACGCCGTGCAAAATCGGCCACCAGAGCAGGCGCGGCAGCTCGACCACCCGCGGGTCGCTCAAAAACTGCGCCAGATAGGGACGCAGCGCCGCCGCCGTGGGGGCGGTGGGGGTGCCGAGGTTGCAGAGCAAAACCCCGATATGCGGGGTTTTTCCGTGTTGATGAGGGGGTTCGGGGCGCATGGGCATGTGCTATTCTCGCTCAGACCAGATGTCAGAGAACTTTTGGGTGTACGTCAAGGTTTGAGGGGCAAAGCTGCAACGGGCAGCTATGTACGGCTCGGCGGATGCTGGGGCCGAATGGACGCGATTCAATCAATAAAAGCCTAGCCATGACTGCCGCTTCACTTCAGCCCAAGTTGCACTGGGTTGTCGACACCCATTGGCGGGTGCGCGCGCTGGCCTTTCCGGTCGCTTTTCTGATCTTGACCTTGCACCTATGGGGTCAGGGTCAGCCGGCGCTGGTCTGGGTGCTGCTTGGCTTGCAACTGCTCATCTACCCGCACCTGATTTACTGGCGCGCGCGGCGTGCACCCGACCCCAAGCAAGCCGAGTTGCACAATCTCTTGCTCGACAGCTTTTTGTTTGGGGCTTGGGTTGCGTGGCTGGGTTTTCCGGCGTTCATCGGTTTCATGTTCTTCATCAGCACCGCCATCAACAGTGCGATTTTGCGCGGATTTAACGGCATCGTCTGGTCTCTGGCCCTGTTTGCCGTAGGTGCTTTGCTGGGTGCCGCGCTGGGTGGCTGGCATTTTTACACGGATGAAAGCGGGTGGGTCAAGCTGCTGAGCATGGTCGGGATTTCGGGCTATCTGTTGGGCATCGGGGTGTTGGCGCACCAGCGCACCCAAGTGCTGCGCCACACCCGCGCCACGCTGCGCGCGCACGAAGCTGAATTGCAGGCGCTCAACGCCGCGCTGTCGGATCGCTTGCACCAGATCGAGCGTCTGCAGGTCGAGTTGCGCGAACAGGCCGTCCGCGACCCGCTCACCGGTTTGTTCAACCGGCGCTACCTGCAATCGACGCTGGAACGCGAGTGGGCGCGTTGCCAGCGCGAGGGGGTGCCCCTGTGCGTGATGCTGCTCGACATCGATCATTTCAAGCAAGTCAACGATCGCCACGGGCACGGCGTGGGCGACCAGGTGCTGGTGCGCTTGGGGCAACTGCTGCTCGAGCAGAGCCGCCGCGAAGACCTTGCCTGCCGCTACGGCGGCGAGGAGTTTTTGCTGCTGCTGCCCGGTATGGGGGCGGATGAGGCTTATGAGCGGGCGCAAGCGTGGCGTCAGGCTTTTGCCGCATTGGACATTTTGGTCAACGGGGCGCGTCTGAGCCTGAGCCTCTCGGTCGGGGTGGCGGTGGCGCCAGATCACGCCAACGAGCCCGATTTGCTCATCCACCAAGCCGACATGGCACTCTACGCCGCCAAGGCGCAAGGCCGCAACCGGGTGGTGTTAGCTGAGGCCGGCCGCATGCACCCATGAAACAGCCGCCGCCTCACGGAGTTGCTGCGCCGCCCCACAGCGTTTTCGAAGATGTGCAGGGCCTGCTGGTGGGCAGCCTGTTTGTGGCCTTGGCCGTGCTCATGTTTCAGCAGGCCTTGCTGCTCACTGGCGGCACCACCGGGCTGGCCTTTTTGCTGCACTACGCCTTGGAGTGGCCCTTGGGCTGGCTGATGTTTGCGGTCAATCTGCCGTTTTATGTGTTTGCCTGGCTGGCGCTGGGGCCGGTGTTCACCCTCAAAACCTTTGCCGCCGTGGCCTTGCTGGCGCTGTGGGTGCAGTGGCTGCCGCTGTGGCTGGCGTTCGAGCGGCTGCACCCGGTGCTGGCGGCGGTGCTGGCCGGCTTGCTGGCCGGTACCGGTATTTTGATCATCTTGCGGCACCACGCCAGTTTGGGTGGCCTGGGGATCATGGCGGTGTACCTGCAAAAGCGCTTCGGGTGGCGCGCCGGGGTGGTGCAAATGGCTTGTGATGCGCTGATATTGCTGGTCGCGTTGTGGTTGTTGCCACCCCTGCAGGTGCTGCTCTCGCTGCTTGGGGCTTTGGCGCTGAACATGGTGATCGCCGTCAACCACCGCAGCGGGCGCTACATGGGGGTTTGAGGGGGGTTTGTGGCTTAATCAGAACTGCGAGCTCGATGCCCGATAATGCCCGCTGCGTGCGGCTTTAAGCTTTGCAATCTGTGTTTTGGGAATTTCCATTTGGCTCTGCAACCCGATATCGGGCACCCGGTCAACGCCCTGTTCATGCTGGCCACACACACCGAAACGGCTGTGGTGGTCACCGATGCGCGCGGGCGCATCGAATGGGTCAACCAAGGCTTCGAGCGCATTACGGGCCACATTCTGCCCGAGATATTGGGCCAGAGTCCGGGCCGCCTGTTGCAGTCTGCACAAACCGACCCGCAGGTGCTGGCGCAACTCAAGCAGGCGTTGTGCGACGAGGCGCCGTTCAAAGGTGAACTGCTGAATCGCCGCAAAGACGGAGGCCACTACTGGGTGGCGCTGGAAATCCAGCCCGTGCGCGATGACTCGGGCCGCCTCAAGGGCTTCATTTCGCTGCAGCAAGACATCACCGAGCGCAAAAACGCCGCTGCGCGCCTGCGCGAACAAAGCGAGCGGCTGCACCTGATTTTGAGCGGCACCGGGGCCGGCACCTGGACCTATCAGGTCGATGAAGCGCTGTTCACGGTCGATGAGCAGTTTGCGGCCATGCTGGGCGATGCACCGAACAGCCTGCGGGGCGATACCGAACACCTGTATGCACGCATGCACCCCGACGACCGCCCGCGCGTGCGGCAAGCGCATCAGCTGCAGCTGAAGGGCTCGCAGCTACTGAGCGAGGTCGAGTTTCGCTTGCGCCACACTCAGGGGCATTGGGTTTGGGTGCTGAGCCGCAGCAGCGTGCAGCGCCGCCACCCCAACGGCCGTGCAGCGCTGATTGCCGGCATCTTGCTCGACATCAGCCTGCGCAAGGGCGTCGAACAGCAACTGATGCTCGAGCGCGAAGAGTTGGTCGGGGTGATCGAAGGCACCCAGGTCGGCACCTGGCGCTGGAACGTGGAGACTGGCCAATTGCAGATCAACCACAACTGGGCGGCGATGATCGGCCACGAGGGGCAGGAGCTGGAACCCCTGACGGTGGCCTGGTGGAGCGAGCGCGTTGAAGCCAACGATCTGACGCGCACCATGCAGCAGATCGAAGCCCACCTGAACGGCGAGAGCCCATTTTTTGAGTCCGAATTCCGGTTGCGCCACCGCCTCGGGCATTGGGTTTGGGTGCATTCGCGCGGCAAGGTCATCAGCAGCAGCCCAGACGGGCGCCCGATCTGGATGGCCGGCACCCACACCGACGTGACAGCTGCCAAGCTGGTCGAAGTCGAGCTGCAGCACGCCAACGAGCGCTTTCGCTTGGCGGCGCGCAGCGCGCACATCGGGGTCTGGGAGATCGACATCGCGACCGGGGCGGTGGTCTGGAACCGGCAGATGCGCGAGCATTTCGCCATCGAGCACGACCTGCCTTCGGATGAGTTGCGCCGCCTGTGGCGCGCGCGCGTGCACCCGGGCGATCTGCTGCACACCCACGCCTTGCTGCTCGACGTGCTGCACTGGGGCAAGCACTACGAGGCCGAATTCCGCGTCTGTTGGCCCAGCGGCGAAATCCGCCACCTCAAATCCGCTGGGCTGGTGATCGATAACGAAGGCCAAGAGCGCAGCCGCATGGTCGGCATCATGCAGGACGTCACCGACTTGCGGCGCAAGGAGGCGCAGTTGCTGGCCAGCCGCGCCTTTCTCGACAACGCCGGGCGCATCGGCGGCGTGGGCGGCTGGATGGTGCACCGCGAGCACATGCGGCTGGAATGGACGGCGCACACCTTTCAAATCCACGGCCTGCCCGACGGCCAGCAGCCCACGCTGGAGCAGGCGCTGGCGCACTACCCACAGCCTGGGCGGGCACAATTTGAAGCCGCTTTGCAGCAGGCCTTTGAAGAAGCGCATCCGATCGACTTGGAGCTCGATTTGCTCGCCGCCGGCGGCCAGCCGCGTCGGGTGCACCTGGTGGGGGAGCCGCAGCTGCAGGCCAGCAAAGTGGTGCAAGTGATTGGGGCAGTCCAAGACATCACCGAGCGCGAGGCCCAGCGCCAGGCGCAGCGGGCGGCCCTGACCCACGCCAAAGAAATGGCCGAGGCCAACAGCGCCGCCAAGAGCCAGTTTCTGGCCAACATGAGCCACGAAATTCGCACCCCGATGAACGCCATTTTGGGCATGTTGGCGCTGCTCAAGAAAACCGGCCTGAATCCGCGCCAAGCCGACTACGCCCTCAAGGCCGAAGGGGCCAGCCGCGCCCTGCTGGGGCTGATCAACGACATTTTGGATTTTTCCAAAATCGAAGCCGGGCGCATGGTGCTCGATCCGCGCCCATTCTCTTTGGACGAGCTGCTGCAAAACCTCTCGACCCTGCTGTCCGTCAACCTGGGAAGCAAGCCGCTGGAGCTGCTGATCGACGTCGATGCCCGAGTGCCCGATCGGCTGGTGGGCGACGACCTGCGCTTGCACCAGGTGCTGCTGAACCTGATTTCCAACGCCATCAAGTTCACGGCCCAAGGCGAGGTGCTGCTCAAAATCGAGCTGCTGCGTCAAACGGCGCAGCAAGTGGAGCTCGAACTGACGGTGCGCGACACCGGCATTGGCATCGCCACCGAGCACCAAGAAAAAATCTTCAGCGGCTTCACCCAAGCCGAAGGCTCGACCACGCGCCGCTTTGGCGGCACCGGGCTGGGGTTGCCGATCAGCCGCCATTTGCTGCGCCTGATGGGCAGCGACATCCAACTGCTGAGCGTACCCGGGCGCGGCAGCATCTTTAGTTTCACGCTGTATTTTCCCCTGCCAGACGAGCCTGCAGGCTTGGCCGAGGCGCCGGTGCCGGCGCTGCTGCCGCGCGCGCGTGTGCTGTTGCTGCACGGCTACGAGCCCGCGCGAACCTTGCTGCAGCGCATGCTCAGCGCTTTGGGCTGCGACTGCGTGGCCTTTGACTCCAGTGCAGCTTCGCTGCAAGCCTTGCATGAACTGTTCCAGCCTGCCGCGCCGGGTAGCCCCAACCAGCCTGCGGGCTTTGATGTGACGGTGGTAGATGGGCATTTTTTTGAGCCCGCTGATTTAACACCGCTCGATCGCCTGCGCCAGTGCGTGCCAGCCGCTCTGTGCCCGAAGCTGATCTGGCTCACGACACACGGCCGCGACCTGTTGGGTGCGGGTGCCGGGGCAAACGGAGCCGGCACCGCAGCCGGTGCGGGCCACGCAGTGCAGCTGGTCAAGCCGGTCACGGCCCCGATGTTGCGCCGGGCACTCGCGCAAGTGCTGCGGCAGCCCGAACACGCTTGTCAGCCCGCCACTTCCCCTTCCAGCCCGATACCCGCGCTGCGCTTGCCCGGTTTGCGCCTGCTGGTGGTCGATGACAACCGCATCAACCAGCAGATTGCGCTCGAACTGTTGCAAGGCGAGGGCGCCACGGTGGCGCTGGCCGACCACGGCCGCGCGGCTTTGCAGCTGCTCGGTTTTGATACGCACGATCGGGCGCCGACGCACCCCAAGCCAGCCGATTTCGATGTCGTGCTGATGGATTTGCAGATGCCTGAAATGGACGGCCTCACGGCCAGCCGCCGGTTGCGCGAGGGCTTGGGCCCATTCTGTCCACCCATCATCGCCATGACCGCCAACGCCATGGAAAGCGACCGCCAGGCGTGCCTGGAGGCCGGCATGGTGGACCACATCGGCAAACCCTTTGAGCTCGACCAGCTGGTGGCCAAGCTGCGCCGCTGGGCCGGCCTCGATGCCTTGGCCGAGGTTCAGGCCGACAAAGAGGTGCCGGCGCAGACACTCGGCGGCACCGCCCCGGTGCTGGACTTCGAAGCGGCGCTGACGCGCATGGGCCGCCAGCCGCATTTGTATCGCCAAGTGGCGCAAGAAGTGGCGTCTGCGCTGCCTGGCTACGCCCACAGCGTGCGCGGCTGGCTTGAGCCTGATCGATCGCCTGCGCTGGAAGCGGTGGTGCGCGAACTGCACACGCTCAAGGGCTTGGCTGCCACGGTGGGGGCGCAAGCTTTGGCGCAGGAGGCAGCGCGCGCCGAGGCGGTTTTTGTCGGCTTTGGTCGCATGGGCGCTGCATCGACCGACGCCGAGCAGCGCCTACAAAGCGAGCCCTGCTTGTTGGCCGTGCTGGATGCGCTGCAAGCCGCCGCAGCCGCGTTGCAGGATTTTTTGGCGCTGCCGCCGCCGCTGCCCACCTGCGAGCCCAAGCCCGAGGAGCCGCCCGCCGAGGGGGTGCTGCCCAGCCAGACGCTGCAGGCAAGCTTACAGGGCTTGCGCGGTTGTTTGCTGGCCTTCGATATGCAGGCGCTGGATTGGGCGCAGCAGCTGGCCACGCAGCACGCCAGCGACTTGGGCGAGCGCTTGCCACCGCTGCTGCAGGCCGTGCAAGGTTTGGATTTTTCTGCTGCATTGCTGTTGTGCGACGCCTGCCTGAATGAAAATCCCCCCTGATGGAACTTGCTCAACCCTCCCCAGCCGAAACCCCGTTTGGGGGCGAACTCGAGCGCCGGCCGCGCCTGCTGGTGGTCGATGATCAGCCCGTCAACGTGCAGTTGCTCTACCGCGTGTTTGCCGCCGACCACCAGGTGTTTGCGGCCACCGAAGGCAACAAGGCGCTTGAGATCGCACGCCAGCAGCAGCCCGACCTGATCTTGCTCGACGTCGTCATGCCAGAACTTGACGGCTTTGAGGTCTGCCAGCGCCTCAAGGCCGACCAACTCACGCGCGACATCCCGGTGATCTTTCTCACCGCCAACGCCGACCCCGAATCGGAAGCGCATGGGCTCGACGTGGGAGCGGTCGATTTCATCGGCAAGCCCTTCAACACCAAAGTGGTGCGTGCGCGCGTCAAAACCCACGTCACGCTCAAGCGCCAAGGCGATTTGCTGCGCCGCTGGGTGTTTCTCGACGGCCTGACCGGCATCGCCAACCGGCGCCACTTCGACGAACGGTTGGCCGTCGAGTGGGCGCGCATCCAGCGCAGCGGCGCACCCTTGAGCGCGCTGCTGATCGACGTGGACCACTTCAAACGCTTCAACGACAGCCACGGCCACCAAAGCGGCGACGATTGCCTGCGCCGCGTCGCGGCTGCGCTGGCCAGCGGCTTGCAGCGCCCGACCGACCTGGTGGCGCGCTACGGCGGCGAGGAATTTGTCTGTCTGCTGCCCGATACCGACGAGTACGGCGCCCAGCACATGGCCGAGCAATTGCGCCAGCGCGTGCACCAAGAAACCCAGCCCGGTGTCAGCGGCGCACCTTGGCCAGCGGTGACGGTGAGCATCGGCGTGGGCAGTGCGCGCCTGGACCTGATGCACAGCGCCGACGATTTGCTGCGCGAGGCCGATCTCAACCTGTATCGCGCCAAAAAAGCCGGCCGCAACGCCGTTCGGGCTGGGGCCGCTGCGTTGTCGGCCTAGTGCCAGCGCTCAGTCGGCGTATTCCATGTCCTCGATGGCGTCGCGCAAGGCCAGCAGCGGATCGGGCTGGGTCGGGTCTGGGTTCACGAACTTGGGGTCGCCGGCCTGATCGAGGGCCTCCATCCAAGCAGCGGGCGGCTTGAGGCGGTGGCGGCGCACCAGTTCGAGCAAAAACCGTGCTTGGGTGGCGCGATCGCCGCTGGCGGGCCACTGCGCCAGATCGGCCCGCAAACGCCGCCGGCGCACGCGGCGCCAAACCATGCCCCACATGCCGGCCGCAAACGCCACCACACCGAGGGCAAAAAACGCCCACCAAAAAATGATGCTGCCCGGCACGTGGGCCAGCGGCGCTTCGGTGGGGACGATGTGTGAGCGGTGCAGGGGGCTGTAGGGGAACATGCTGGGTCAAAGGAAGGTACCCGGTTCGGGCGCCGGCAAGCGAGTGTAGCGCCCCGACCGCTCTGGCTAAACACCATGCACCCCTCCGGGCCGCAGGCTGGCACAGCTTCAGCCCGGCGCTTGCGGCCCAGAACCGACGGGGGTGGGTTTGGGTGTGGCAGCGGCGTCGAGCCGGTAGCCCAGCCCGCGCACGGTTTTGATGAGGGCCAGTTCGTGGCCGTCGTCGATCTTGGCGCGCAGGCGCCTAATATAAACCTCGACCACGTTGGTGAGCGGGTCTTCGTAGCTGCCCCAGACGTTGGCCAAAATGCGTTCGCGGCTGTACACGCGCCCGGGCGCGCTCATGAGCAGCTCCAGCAGCGCCAGCTCCTTGGCCGTTAGATGCAAGGCGCGACCGGCGCGCCAGCACTGCATCTGGTCGCGGTCAAACAGCAAATCGGCCACCTCCAGCGTGCGCGCAGCCTGCGCCAGCGCCGTCGGGCGGCGCAGCAGCGCCTCGATGCGTGCCAACAGCTCGTCGAAAGCAAAGGGCTTGCCCAGATAGTCGTCGGCCCCGCAGCGCAAGCCCTGCACCCGGTCTTCGACCCCATCGAGCGCGGTGAGCATGAGCACCGGCATTTGCAGGCGCTCGGCGCGCAGCCGCTGGCACAACTCGATGCCGCTCATGCCCGGCAGCATCAGGTCGAGCAGCAGCAAGGCACAGGGGTGCTGGCGCAGACGCAGCAGCGCCTCTTCGGCGTTGGCCACGCGTTGGGTGCTGTATCCTTCTGCAGCCAGCCCCCGGCGCAGAAAATCGGCCACCCGGTCGTCGTCTTCCACGATCAGCAAATACATGGGCAGGGCGCTCTAAAAAATGGAGGGGCGGCGTTCAATTGCTTGGGGGATCGCAAAGGGGCGCAGTGGGTGAAGGGCGGTTTGGGAATGGCTTAGGCGGCCGCAGCGGCGGCGCCGGCCAGCGGCAGCTCGATTGTGACGCGGGTGCCGCCAACCGCCAAGGCTTCCATGGCGATGCTGCCCCGGTGTGCGAGCACGATCGCGCGCGCGATCGACAAACCCAGACCCAAGCCTTCGGGGCTGCGCAGGCGCGCGGCTTCGCTGCGGAAGTAGGGCTCGAACACCTGCTCGGTTTGCTCGGGGTCGATGCCCATGCCGCTGTCGCTGATGGCGATGCGCAGGCACTGCGCCGCCGCGTCGGGCTCGGCCTCGATCTGTACTTGGCTGCCGGCGGCGCTGTAGCGCACCGCGTTGTCGAGCACGATCACCAGCGCTTGCTGCAATTTGTCGAGGTCGGCTTCGAGCACGCAATCGCCGGCGGCGGCGCTGGCTCGGTCCAGCAGCTCGATGCCGCGATTCGAGGCGATGGCCTGCATCTGCTGCTGCGCCCCTTGCACCACGGCGCGCAAGCGCACCGGCGCAAAGGCGTAGCTTTGGGCGCTGGCGCTCGATCGCGCCAGCCGCACCAGCTCTTGCACCCGCTGGCCCAAGGCGGCGGCTGCCGTGACGATGCGCTCGAGGGCGCCGCGATAGGCGGCGTCTTGCACGCCAGCCTGCCCGCCGCTGCGCAGGGCGATTTCGGCCTCGCCCCGAATGACCGTGACCGGGGTGCGCAACTCGTGGCTGATTTCGGCAAAAAACCGCTGGCGCCGCGCATCCACTTGCAGCAGCGCCTCGTGGCTGCGCATCAGCGCCTGGGTGCGCTCGGCCACGGCGGCGTCGAGCCCGGCGCGCAAGGCCTCGTTTTGGCGTTGATTGGCTTCGAGGCGACGGGCCAATGCGTTCAATTGCTGGCCGATCAGGTTGAACTCGTCTGGGTTGGCGGTGTCTGGGCGCTGCCGGTAGTCGCCATCGGCCAGCGCCTCGGTGGCCAACCGCAGCTGCCTAAAAGGTTGATGCAGGCGGCGCATAAAATAACCGGCTGCCAGCAAGCCCCACAGCGCCGACAGCAGCATGAGCCCCAGACTGGAGCGCTGCAGGGTGTCTAGCGTTTCGTTTTGCTGCGCCATGGCCTGCTCGGTGGCCTCGCGTTGCTGCGCAATCGCAGCGGCCAGCTCCTTGCGCATGTCGCGCCCGCCGTGGTGATCAAATACGGCAGCAGCCTGCAACCACATCAGGGCCTGATCTGCAACCGGACTGCGCGCCGTGGCGGTGCTGGCTTGCAGCACGTAGGCCCGCATGGCGTCAAAATTGGCACGCAAAAGGGCGATCGGGTGGCTTTGGGGTGCGGCGTGCGGTGACGATGCGGTCTGGGTTGCCGAGCTGCCAGCAGGTGTGCCAGAGGGTGGCGGCAATGGTTGCAGCGCCTGCAGCCGCTCCAGCTCGTGCAGCGAGCGCTCCATTTCTTGCAGCAGTTGGTTGCGCGTGTCGGCACTGCCTTGGCCGGTCAGGGCCGTGCCTGCCAACCAGACCAGCAAGCGCTGTTTGTTGGCCGCCAGCGCCTGGTACTCGGTGAGCATCTGCTGGGCGTCGCGCGTGAGAGCAGACTGTGCGCTGGCGGTGCGCACGGCCCACACCGAAAAAGCCGCCTGCACTGCGCTGAGCAGGATCAGAACCGCAAAGGCAATGGTCAGGCGGCTAAGCAACACGGCAGATTAAGAGCCGGTGAAGGGCAGCGAGGAGTGGTGCAGCACGATGCGCAGGTTGCCTTGGGGGTCGAGTCGGTAGCCCCAGGTTTTGTCCACCGTGGTGCGGCTGCCATCGCGGTTGGTCAGGGTGACGTTGCCCATGGTTTTGGCGATGTCGCCATGGATCAGCACGGCGGCGTTGCGCACCTCGACGTGGGTCCAGCCCTTGAGCGCGAAGCCGCGGTCATTCGGGAAGGCCGGGTTGTTGCCGACAAAGTAAGCCAGTGCGCCTTCGCGCGTGGTGCGGAAGGTGTGCGGTGCCGTGGTCAGGGTGGGCTTGAACAGCACCGGGCCCATCTGAAAGCCGTAGGCTGCGTCGAGCACGGCCGAGGCGGTGGCGGTGGCACGCGCAAGGCCGCCGCTGGCGTAATCGCTGCCGATCTGCACCAGCGCCCGGCCCCAGGCTTGTTGAGCAGCCAGCACCTGGGCTTCGGTGATGGTGCGCGCTGCGGGGGTGGCGGCCGGTGCGGTAGCCGGTGCGGCAGCGCGGGGGGCGCTGGCGCCTGCGGCATAGGCATGAGCCTGTGTCGAAATAACCAGACCCGAAGCCAAGAGGGCTGCGCCCAGAAGTTTGAGTTTCATCTCGAAAAATCCTTTAAATCGATAGTCAACTGCGGCCACGGCCCATCGCCATGACTGCAGTTTATTAAAGCCCTTGCAGCCTAGCGCTGGCTAACAAACGCATGAAGGAAAGCTTAAGGTCAGATGAACGCCAGATGAACAACAGCTTGCGCCTGTGGCTGCGCCAAGTGCCAAGCGGCCAGCCAAAGATCAGCCAAACAATGCCTCGACATCAATGCTCGAACGCCGCCCGACCAGCGCGGCGCTGTCGTGCAACCAAGCTTGGGCGTGCGCGCGGCCTTGCTGGTGCAGGTGCTGCAAAAACGGCGTGTGCGGGATCAGTTTGCTCTCGCTGTGCGCAAGGCTGTCGAGCTCTTCACCGCCGATGAGGTGGAAGCGCTGCTGCAGCAGTCGCTGCAGCCCCGGCGTGGCGCTGGGCAGCGTGCGCGCGTGGCGGGCGGCTTGGGCGAAATGGCGCATCTCGTTCATGAAGTGGGTGCCAAAGCCCAGTTCGACCAAACGCGTTTTGATTTCGGCCAGGCTGCGCGGGGTCTGGCTACGGCGCAGGGGGTTGAGCAGCACCAGCAGCACATCGGGCGTGGCGCAGTCGTAAACCAGGGGCGCGATGGCAGGATTGGCGCTGTAGCCGCCGTCCCAGTAGGGTTCGCCATCGATGTGGACGGTGTGGTGGATTTTGGGCAGACAGGCCGAGGCCAGCAACACCTCGGCGCTGATCTCGTGCTCCCTAAACAGGCGCAAGCGCCCGGTGTTGACTTGGGTGGCACCGATGTAGAGCTTGAACGGGCAGTCGCGGCGCAAGCGCTCGAAGTCGATCTGGCGCTCGAGCAAATCGCGCAGCGGGTTGAGGTCAAAGGGGTTGAGCTGCGCCGGCGTGAACTGAGCCGCCCAGTGCGCCAGCAAACGCCCAGCGGGGGCCAGGCGCACGGTCTCGCCCTTGCTGCGCACCAGGCTGGCGGGCAGGTGCTGGCCGAGTTCGCCCCAGAACTGGGCCAGCGCAGCGCGCGCACCGGCACGGCCAGCGCGCACCCAACCATCGGCCAGCAACACGGCGTTGACGGCGCCGGCGCTGCTGCCGCTGAGGCCCTCGAGCTCCAGCGCCTCGTGCTCGAGCAAGGCATCGAGCACGCCCCAAGTGTAGGCGCCGTGGGCGCCACCGCCTTGCAGGGCCAGGTTCAGGCGCAGCTTTTGCGGGCCGGGGCTGGCGTGGCCAGGGCGCAGCCAATCCTGCCAGCGCGCCAGCGCCCGGCGCCACGCAGGCTCGGGCTCAGGGGGAGGGGTGGGGGTGGGGTCGGCCATGTGCAGTGCGCGCCGCGCGCGCTCGGCAGTGCGGCTGCAGTTGCAGTGAGTGTAGCGGCCCCAGCAGCGTATTGGGCTTGCGTTTCGGGCTGTGGGCCGACTCAAGTGTGCGGCTGGTGCGCGGGAGCGACCTCAGGAACCAAGCGCTGGCGCAGGGCCAGCACGGCACTTGTGGGCGCTGTCAAAACCGGGAGCGTCAACCGCTCCCGGATCAAAGGTGCCGCGCGCGCCATGCTGAACTGCGCCAACGCGATCAGCGCGCAGCCCTTCGACTGGAGCTGCAGGGCTGCTTCGAGCACGCTGGCATCGTGTGCGGCCGCGTCTTGGCGCTGCAGCGCCTGCAGGGCGTGCGGCACGCAGGCTGTGAGCACTTGGGCGTTGGGCCCAAACTCGGCTGGCAGTGCCTCGAGGGTGGGCGCAAACGAAGCGATCAAACCGATTCGTCCCCCCAAGCCCAGCGCCTCTGCGACCATGGCTTGATAGGGCTTGAGCACGGTCAGGTGCGGCCGGCGCGCCGCCACGCCCTCGATGCACGGGCCAAAAGCCGAACAGGTGTACAAAATCGCTTGCGCGCCACTGAACTCGGCGTAGGCAGCCAAGCGCTCGAAGCGCGTGTGCATCGCGGCGTCGAGCCCGGTGCGCGCCACATCGCTGGCCAAGCTGTCGTCGAGCAAATTCATGCGCTGCGCCGCGGGCCAGTGGCGCTCGAAAGCGTGCGCTATCGGCGCCACCGACTGCTCCAGCGCATGGATCAGGGCGATGCGCGGCCCGGGTGCAGACACGGCTTGCACAAGGGGCTCCTGGTTCAAGTCGAGGCAACCGTCGCCGTTGCCGACTTGAGGCGGCTATTGCGCCGCCACTGCAACCCAATGATCAGCCCCAACAGGGCCAAAGCCGGGATGAAAAACCACTCAGGTTCAGGCCGCTCGTTGGGCACGTCGAGCCCGGTGATGCGAAAGCCCTGCTCGATGCCTTGGCGATCGGCCACGCTGCGGAACTGCACAGCCATGACCATGTACCCTTGGCCGTCGAACATGGCCGTGATGCCGGCGTGGCGCAGGCGCTGGGCGGGGTCGCCTGCGGGCCCGAGCGGCAGCAAAACCCCTTTACTGATCTCATCGCCTTCAAGGTTCATGCCTTCGACCGAGAGCCGCTTGCTGGCATTCGCCGGAGCCGTTTCCAGCGCTTGCACCATTTCTTGGCCGCTCAAAGAGGTAAAGGGCGGCGCCACCATGTCCATCCAAAAATTGGGGCGAAACAGGGTAAAGCAGATCAGCAACAAGGCCACGGCCTCATACCAGCGGTTGCGGGCAAAAAAGTGCCCCTGCGTGGCGGCGGCAAAAATCAGCATGGCCACCGTGGCCGTCACCACGGTAAGCACCAGATCGAATGGCCCGGTCAAACCTATCAGCAGCAATTGGGTGTTGAAAATGAACAAGAACGGCAAAATCGCGGTGCGCATGCTGTACCCAAATGCAGTGATGCCGGTTTTGATCGGGTCGCTGCGTGCAATCGCCGAAGCGGCTATCGAGGCCAAACCCACGGGTGGTGTCACATCGGCCATCAGGCCAAAATAAAACACAAACATGTGCACCGCAATCAGCGGCACGATCAAGCCCTGCTGCGCCCCGAGTTCAACGATCACCGGCGCCATCAAGGTGGCGACCACGATGTAATTGGCGGTGGTGGGCAAACCCATGCCCAGCACCAAACAAATCAGGGCCACCAGCACCAGCATCAGCGTCAGGTTGCCGCCCGAGAGGATTTCCACCAGTTCGGTCATGACCTGCCCGACGCCAGTGAGCGAGACCGTACCGACCACGATCCCGGCCGCCGCCGTCGCTAGGCCAATGCCGACCATGCTCTGCGCCCCTAGGGCCAGTCCGTCGATGAGGTCTTGCACCGCAAAGCGAAAATTGGCCCAGACGCGCCGGTCGCCGCGCATCAGACCCAGCAGGGGTTTTTGCGTCAGGATCAGAAAGATCAGGAATGCCGTGGCCCAAAAGGCCGACAGCGCCGGCGAGAGTTGCTCGACCATCAGGCACCAGATCAGCACCACCACCGCCAGCAGATAATGCAGCCCGGACTTGACGGTCGGGCCGGTTTCAGGCAGCTCGAACAAAGGGGAATCGGGGTCGTCCAGCTCCAGTTCGGGTAGCTTGGAGCTGAACCACAGCAGGCCAAGATAGGCAGCCAGCAACCCCAGCAAGATCACCGGCAGCGCCGCCTCACCCAGTGTGCTGCGTATGAAGCCGATGCCGTAGTAGGTGAGGCCGGCGAGCACGATGAAGCCCGTGATGGTCGTCAACACCGACAACATGCGCTGGGCAAAGGTGGAGGCGTGGCGGCGCGGCAAGCCCTGCATATTGGCTTTGACGGCCTCTAGGTGCACGATGTAGAACAGCGCGATGTACGAGATGAGGGCGGGCAACAAGGCGTGCTTCATCACCTCGACGTAGGGAATGCCCACGTATTCGACCATTAGAAAGGCTGCGGCGCCCATTACCGGCGGCATGATCTGGCCGTTGACCGAGGCCGACACCTCGACTGCACCCGCTTTGTCGGGGCGGTAACCCACGCGTTTCATCAGCGGAATGGTGAAGGTGCCGGTGGTGACCACATTGGCAATCGATGAGCCGGAAATCACCCCGGTGGCGGCCGACGAAACCACGGCCGCCTTGGCTGGGCCGCCGCGCATGTGGCCCAGCAGGGCGAAGGCGCTTTTGATGAAGTAGTTGCCGGCGCCGGCTTTGGCCAAGAGTGAGCCAAACAGCACGAACAGAAAGATAAAGCCGCTCGACACCCCCAAGGCAATGCCGTACACCCCTTCGGTGGTGAGCCAGAAATGCGACACCGCGCGGTTGATAGAAGCCCCTTGGTGCGCCATCAGCTCGGGCATGATGGGGCCGGCAAAGGTGTAGAACAAAAACACCAGCGCCACGATCACCATGGGCAAACCCAGCACGCGCCGGGTGGCCTCCAGCAGCAGCGTGCAACCTATCACCGCAACGTACACATCCATGGTCGTGGGCAGCCCGGGGCGTGCCGCCAATTCGCGGTAAAACAGATACAGATAGCCGGCACAAAACGCCCCCACCAAAGCGAACACCCAGTCGAGCAAGGGCACGCGGTCGCGGGGCGAACGCTTGCGCGCTGGAAACAGCATGAAGGCCAGAAACACCGCAAAAGCCAAGTGGATGGAGCGGCTTTCGGTGTGATCGAAAATGAAAATGCCCAAGGCAAAGGGCAGGGGTGAGGCAATCCAGAGCTGAAACAAGGACCAGCTCACGGCCACGATCAGCAGCAACTTGGCGATCGCTGGGCCGGGTTTGCGCCCCCCGGTGTCGGTCTCTTCGACCAGTTTGTGGACATCGACCGGGGGTTTGTCGGATAGGTTGGTAGCGCTCATCTAAAGGCACCTGATTCAAAAAACGGCTATGGCGGCAAGGCAACAAGAAACGCCCAATGCCAGCCTAGCCGACATTGGGCGCAAGGGCGGGTATGCCCTGGTTGGAGTTGAAGCTACAGATCAGCGAATCCAGCCGCGCTCACGGAAGTAGCGTGCGGCACCGGGGTGCAGCGGTGCGGTCAAGCCGTCGCGGATCATGGTCTCGTGGCTCAGGTTTGCCAGCGCTGGGTGCAGGCGGCGGAAGGCGTCGAAGTTCTCAAACACCGAGCGCACCAGCAGGTACACCGATTCCTCTGACGCACTGGCCGAAGTCACCAAGGTGGCGACCACGCCGTAGGTCTGGGTGGGTTGGTCGTTGCCGCGGTACATGCCAGCCGGGATGGTGGCACGGGCGTAGAAGGGGTTTTCGGCAATCAGCCGATCGACCGCCGGGCCGGTGATGTTGACCAGCCGCGCGCCGCAGGTGGTAACGGGGTCGAGGATGTTGGCACTCGGGTGGCCGACGCCGAAGAAGAAGGCGTCGATGCGGTTGTCGCACAGGGCGGCGCCGTGCTCGTCGGGGCGCAGCTCGGAAGCGAGGCGAAAGTCGGCCGTGCTCCAGCCCATGGCGGCGAGCAGCTTGTCCATGGAAGCGCGGTGCCCGGAGCCCGGGTTGCCGACGTTGACGCGGCGGCCACGCAGATCGCTGAAGTTGCGCACATTGGCGTCGGCGCGTGCCAGCACGGTAAAGGGCTCGGGGTGGATCGAAAACACCGAGCGCAGTTCACGGAAGGGGCCCGCTTGCTGGAAGGTGCTGGTGCCGTGGAAGGCGTGGTGGTTCAAGTCGGACTGGGCGATGCCGAAATCGAGGTCGCCGGCGCGGATGGTGTTGATGTTGGCCACCGAGCCGCCGGTCGATTCCACCGTGCAGCGGATGCCGTGGCGCGCGCGGTCTTGGTTGATCAGGCGGCAAATCGCCCCACCCACCGGGTAGTAAACGCCGGTGAGGCCGCCGGTGCCGATGGTCATGAAGCGCTGCGGCGTTTGCGCGCTGGCCACGGGGGCGGACGCCAAGGCCACGGCGGTGAGCGCGGCGACGGACAGGCCGGATAGGATTTGCTTCAGGGTGGTTCTCATGGGTGGAGCTTCCAGAGTCGTTGAAAATGTGCCGCATGCGATGGGCGGCGCAAGATGCCAGTTTGTGACCAGCGGGTTGCAGTTTGTAACACGGTTCGGCCACATGGGGCCTTATGGTTTCCCCGAATGGAAGAGAAAAATCTGCAACACCGGGCTACAAAATTTCAAGCAGGGCCGCATCGAGCGCCGCGCGCAGCCGCTGCACGATCAGCGCGGTTTCGTCTTCGCTGACGATGAACGGCGGCGCCAGCAAAATGTGGTCGCCCGTGCGGCCATCGACCGTACCGCCCATCGGATAGACCATCAGGCCTTGCGCCATGGCCGCCCGTTTGAGGCGCGCATGCAGGCGCAGCGCCGGATCGAAACACTGCTTGCTGGCGCGCTCGCGCACCAGCTCCAAGCCCCAGAACAGGCCACGGCCGCGGATATCGCCCACGTGGGGGTGCTCGGCGAATGCCGCTTGCAGCAGCTGCTGCAACTGCAGGCCGCGCTGGCGCACGGCAGGCAGCAGCTGGTCGCGCTCGATCACCCGCTGCACCGCCAGCGCCGCCGCGCACGCCACCGCGTGCCCCAGGTAGGTGTGGCCGTGCTGGAACAGGCCGCTGCCCTCGGCCAAGGCGGCCACGAGGTGCCCTTGGGCCAGCACGGCCCCGATGGGCTGGTAGCCGCCGCCCAACCCCTTGGCTATGGTGAGCAAATCGGGCGCCACGCCTTCTTGCTCGCAGGCGTGCAGGGTGCCGGTGCGGCCCATGCCGCACATCACCTCGTCGAGGATGAGCAAAATGCCATGCCGGTCACAGAGTTGGCGCACCCCTTTGAAATAACCTGGCACCGGGGTGAGCACGCCCGCCGTGGCGCCGCCCACGGTCTCGGCCACGAAAGCAATCACATTTGCGCCGCCCAAGCGCTCGATCGCTGCCTCCAGTTCGCGCAGCAGGCGCTGGCCGTACTGCTCGGGCGACTCATCGGGCGCGCAGTCGCGGTAGGTGTAGCAGGGTGAGACGTGCTCGACTTCGATCAGCAGCGGCTCGAACTGGGCCCGGCGCCAGGCATTTCCGCCCACCGCCAAAGCGCCCAAGGTGTTGCCGTGGTAGCTCTGGCGCCGGGCTATGAAGTGGCGCCGCTGCGGTTGCCCGATCTCGACGAAATACTGTCGCGCCAGCTTGAGCGCGGCCTCCACCGCTTCCGAGCCGCCGCAGACGAAGTAGGCGTGGCTCATGCCGGCGGGGGCGTTGGCAACCAAGTGGTTGGCCAATTGCTCGGCCACTTCGGTGGTGAAAAAACTGGTGTGGGCGTAGGCAAGGCGGTCGATCTGCTGATGCATCGCGCGCAACACCTCGGGGTGCCCATGCCCCAAACAGGAAACGGCCGCGCCACCGCAGGCGTCAAGGTAGCGCTGGCCGTGCTCATCGGTGATCCACGCCCCCGAACCACTCACCGCGCGCGGCGGCAAGTGCTGCAATTGGCGGTGCAAGACGCGGGTGGTTTGCATGGTCGGACTCAGTTCGACGGCTCGTCCTCGAGCGCCAACAGGTCGCTGGCCTCAAGGCCGGTGGGTGCGTTGGCGGGCAATGCTTCTACGTCGCGCAACTTGCGCTCGATGGCGCGGGTGCGGGTGCCGATTTCGCTGAATTTTTTGGCGGCGTTGTCGATCGACTTGTGGGTGGCGTCCACGATCTCGCCAAATTTCTTGAACTCGGTCTTGACGCCAGACAGGATGTGCCAGACCTCGGACGAACGCTGCTCGATTGCCAGCGTGCGAAAGCCCAAGCGCAGGCTGTTGAGCATGGCTGCCAAGGTGGTCGGGCCGGCGACGACGATGCGGCACTGGTTCTGCAGCGCCTCGACCATGCCCGGGATGCGGCAGACCTCGGCGAACAACCCCTCGGTGGGCACGAACAGGATGGCGAAGTCGGTGGTGTGCGGCGGGTTCAGGTATTTGTCTTGGATTTTTTTGGCTTCGAGCCGCAGCGAGGATTCAAAGGCGGTGGCCGCTTTGAGGATGGCGTCTTTGTCGGCCAGCTCGTGGGCGTCCATCAGGCGCTGGTAGTGCTCGACCGGGTACTTCGAGTCGATGGGCAACCAAACGACGTCGTCCGCGCCCTTGCCGGGCATCTTGATGGCGAACTCGACCAGTTCGTTGCTGCCGGGCACCGTCTTGACGTTTTTGGCGTACTGCTCGGCCGTGAGCAAGCTCTCGATGATGGCGCCGAGCTGCACTTCACCCCAAGTGCCGCGGGTGCGTACGTTGGTCATGACGCGCTTGAGGTCGCCCACGCTGCCGGCGAGGGTCTTCATTTCACCCAAGCCGGTGTGCACCTGCTCGAGGCGCTCGCTCACCAGTTTGAACGAATCGCCCAAGCGTTGCTCGAGCGTGGCGTGAAGCTTTTCATCCACGGTGCGGCGCATTTCTTCGAGCTTGCTGGTGTTGTCGGCTTGGATGGCCGCCAGACGCTCGTTGAGCGCGGTGCGCAGCTGCTCGGAGTTTTGCTGGCTGCCCTGCACCATGCCCTGCAGTTGCTGCGCCACGGCGTCTTGCAAAGTGGAGAACTGGTTGCGAATCTGGTTGCCGTTGCCGTCGAGCTGGTCTTTAAGCGCGCCCGACATCACGCCCAGCTGGCCGACGATGTCTTTTTTCAGGGCATCCAGGGTGCTGGTGGTGGCCAAAGCCAAGGCATCGACGCGGCCCGACATCGAGGCCTCGAAGCCCCCGAGGCGCTGCTCCAGCTTGGCTTCTAGGGTGCCAAAGGCCGTGGTGAGCTCGGCGCGGCCTTTGCGCGACTCTTCCACCGTTTTTTCGAGCTTGTCGTCGAGGATTTTGCGCAGCGCTTCGTGCGACAGCATGGCTTGGGCCGTGAACTCGCGCAACTGGGCTTGGGTGCGCTCGTTGCCGGCTTCGTTGCGTGCGCTCGACTGATTCAGCGCCTGCAGCGAAGCCTCCATCAAACCCAGCCGAACCGTCAGGTCTGCGAGCCATTCGACCCGATTTTTGCGCAGCAGCAGAATGAGCAGCAGCAGGACGCTGATGACACCTAGGCCGAGGGCGGCCAATGCGATGGGTTCAAACATGGTTGCAAGGCCTCGCCTGTGAGCAGCAAAACGCGGTAGCGGGAAATAGAATGCGACGACGGCGCGGGGCCAACGCTGGCACCCCAGTTTGCCAAAACGGGGGCATCAAAGCCAAAATCGGGGTGGATCGCCCGAAAAGTCGCTGGCAGCTCAATCGAACTGCAGAAATGTGGCGGAGAGAGCGGGATTCGAACCCGCGGTGGGGGTTAGCCCACACACGCTTTCCAGGCGTGCGACTTAAACCGCTCATCCATCTCTCCGGGTAGCCCAGCATTCTACACTGGCGGCGGCGCTGGCTGACCGAGCGCTGGCTTACCGAGCGGCGGCGCCCGCGCTTCCTGGCAGCGGCGCCCGCGCCGCGGGGGTAGGGCCGCGGCTGGGGGCTCAGGCGCTGGGCTTGAGTGTGCGCACCATCTGCATCGCCGAGCCGATCAGGTGGCCGACCTCCGTCATGTTTGAGGGCACGATCAGGGTCGTGTGGGCATCGGCCGCCACTTTGGCGTAGGCTTCGACGGCTTTTTCGGCCACTTTGAGCTGCACCGCCGCCTCGCCGCCGTCGGTGCGGATGGCGTGGGCGATGCGCTCGATGGCTTGCGCCGAGGCTTCGGCCACCGCCAAAATGGCCGAGGCTTGGCCTTGGGCCAGGTTGATGGCGGCTTGGCGTTCGCCCTCGGAGCGGGCGATGGAGGCTTCGCGCTCGCCGTTGGCGATGTTGATCTGCTCTTGCTTTCGCCCTTCCGACGCGGCGATCAGGGCGCGCTTTTCGCGCTCGGCGGTGATCTGGGCCTGCATCGAGCGCAGAATCTCGGCCGGGGGCGTCAGGTCTTTGATCTCGTAGCGCAGCACCTTCACGCCCCAGTTGAGCGCGGCTTCGTCGATGGCGGTCACCACCTGCGAGTTGATCAGGTCGCGCTCTTCGAAGGTTTTGTCGAGCTCCATGCGGCCGATGATGCTGCGCAGCGTGGTCTGCGCCAGCTGCGTGATGGCCAGCATGAAGTTGGACGAGCCGTAGCTGGCGCGCATGGGGTCGGTGACCTGAAAGTACAAAATCCCATCGACCTTGAGCTGGGTGTTGTCGCGCGTGATGCAAATCTGCTCGGGCACGTCGAGCGGGATCTCTTTCAGGCTGTGCTTGTAGGCCACGCGCTCGATGAAGGGCACCAGAAAGTTGAGCCCGGGCCCGAGCGTGCCGGCGTATTTGCCCAAGCGCTCTTTGACCCAGGCGTTTTGCTGCGGCACCACTTGGATCGAGCGCACCACGAACACGATGGCGACGATGACGACGGCGAGGGCGATGAACTCCATGGCAGGATTCCTTGGTTTAGTGAGAGGGCGCGCCGGGGTCTGCTGCGGCGCTGGGCGGTTCGGGGTCGAGGGCTTGCACGATCAGGGTGTTGCCGTGCACCTGCACGATGCGGTAGCGCGTGTGCACACCGGGGCTGGTGCCGGGTTGGAGCTGCACGCTCCAGTTGGCGCCGCGGTAGCGCACCTGCGCCCAGCCGTCGGCTGGCCAGCGTTCCACCACCAGCGTCTGCCCGATGTCGAGGTTGATGTCGGGGTTGCGTTCGGCTGTGGCTTGGATGGGGTGCCGGGCGCGCCAGCGCTGCCACAGGGCCACCGCGCCGCCGCCCACGATCGCGGCCGTGAGCAGCTGCCCCGTGAGCCCCAGCCCGGCGTGCGCCGCCAGCGCACCGGCCACCAAGCCGACCGCGAGCATGAGCAGAAAAAAAGTGCCGGTGAGCAATTCGAGCACGATCGCCAAGCCGGCCAGCAGCCACCACACCATCCAATCCGTCATACGCGTGCCCCGCAGTCAAAACCAATGCGGCCAGCATAGCGCATTAAGCGCACGCGTGGTGCACAATCGCTGCGCCGCCCCCAGACCCAGAGGCCACGGGGGGCTTGCGTCATATTGAGTCTCTACACTGGTGCACCATGAAATTTCGCTTCCCCATCGTCATCATCGATGAAGACTTCCGCTCCGAAAACACCTCGGGCTTGGGCATTCGTGCGCTGGCGCAAGCCATCGAGAGCGAGGGCTTCGAGGTCGTGGGCGTGACCAGCTATGGCGACCTGAGCCAGTTTGCGCAGCAGCAAAGCCGCGCCAGCGCTTTCATCCTGTCGATCGACGACGAGGAATTCACCCCCGGCCCCGACCTAGACCCGGCGGTGCTCAACTTGCGCCACTTCATCGACGAAGTGCGGCGCAAAAACGCC
The DNA here is from genome assembly GCF_056323735.1 of Serpentinimonas sp. SSL01. NCBI lineage: Bacteria > Pseudomonadati > Pseudomonadota > Betaproteobacteria > Burkholderiales > Comamonadaceae > Serpentinimonas > Serpentinimonas sp. SSL01. The sequence continues at coordinate 976,995 of NZ_CM150487.1, read as the reverse complement.
GATGTGCCGATCTACATCTACGGCGAAACCAAAACCAGCCGCCACCTGCCCAACGCCATTTTGCGCGAGCTGCACGGCTTCATCCACATGTTTGAGGACACGCCCGAGTTCGTGGCGCGCCACCTCATCCGCGAAGCCAAGAGCTACCTCGAGGGCATCCAGCCGCCCTTTTTCAAGGCGCTGCTCGACTACGCCGAAAACGGCTCCTACAGCTGGCACTGCCCTGGGCACTCGGGCGGGGTGGCGTTCCTCAAATCGCCGGTGGGGCAGATGTTTCACCAGTTTTTTGGCGAGAACATGCTGCGCGCCGACGTCTGCAACTCGGTCGAAGAGCTGGGCCAGTTGCTCGACCACAACGGCGCCATCGGCGAGAGCGAGCGCAACGCCGCGCGCATCTTCAACGCCGACCACTGCTTTTTTGTCACCAATGGCACCAGCACCAGCAACAAAATGGTCTGGCACCACACCGTGGCCCCGGGCGACGTGGTGCTGGTGGACCGCAACTGCCACAAGTCGGTGCTGCACAGCATCATCATGACCGGGGCCGTGCCGGTGTTCCTCAAACCCACGCGCAACCACTGGGGCATCATCGGCCCGATTCCGCAGAGCGAGTTCGAGCCCGACGCGATCCGCGCCAAGATCGAGGCGCACCCGTTGCTGGCCGGCGTTGATGCACAAACGGTCAAACCGCGCATCCTGACGCTGACGCAGTCCACCTACGACGGCGTGCTCTACAACACCGAAGCCATCAAACAGATGCTCGATGGCTACGTGGACAACCTGCACTTTGACGAAGCTTGGCTGCCGCACGCCGCCTTTCACCCCTTTTACGGCACCTTCCACGCCATGGGGCGCAAGCGCGGGCGGCCGCAGCATTCGGTGGTTTATTCCACCCAGAGCATCCACAAGCTGCTGGCCGGCATCAGCCAAGCCAGCCACGTGCTGGTGCAAGACTCGCAGAGCACGCCGCTGGATCGGCACCTGTTCAACGAAGCCTACCTGATGCACACCAGCACCAGCCCGCAGTACAGCATCATCGCCAGCTGCGACGTGGCCGCCGCCATGATGGAGCCGCCCGGCGGCACGGCGCTGGTCGAAGAAAGCATTGCCGAGGCGCTGGACTTCAGGCGCGCCATGCGCAAGGTCGATGCCGAGTTTGGCGACGACGATTGGTGGTTCCAAGTCTGGGGCCCCGAGGCGCTGGCCGAAGAGGGCGTGGGCCGGGCCCACGACTGGATTTTGCAGCGCACCAACGCCGACGGCCAGCCGCTGCTGCGCGGTGGCGACGCTTGGCACGGCTTTGGCGACATGGCGCCGGGCTTCAATATGCTGGACCCGATCAAAGCCACCTTGCTCACGCCGGGGCTGAACATGAAGGGCGACTTTGCCGCCAGCGGCATCCCGGCCAGCATCGTCACAAAATACTTAAGCGAGCACGGCGTGGTGGTGGAAAAAACCGGTCTCTACAGCTTTTTCATCATGTTCACCATCGGCATCACCAAGGGCCGCTGGAACACCCTGCTCACCGCCTTGCAGCAGTTCAAGGACGACTACGACCGCAACCAGCCGCTGTGGCGCACCATGCCCGAGTTCTGCGCCAAGCAGCGGCGCTACGAAAAAATGGGGCTGCGCGACCTGTGCCAGCTGGTGCACGAGCTCTACGCCAAATCCGACATCGCGCGCCTGACCACCGAGATGTACCTGAGCGACCTGACCCCGGCCATGAAGCCCAGCGATGCCTTTGCCCACATCGCTCGCCGCCGCACCGAGCGCGTGCCGATCGACGCGCTCGAGGGCCGCATCACCACCGCACTCATCACCCCGTACCCGCCCGGCATCCCGCTGCTCATCCCGGGCGAGGTGTTCAACCGGCGCATCGTCGATTATTTGAAGTTCGCGCGCGATTTTGCCAAGCAGTGCCCGGGCTTCGAGACCGACATCCACGGCTTGGTGGTCGAGCAGGATGCCGACGGGCGCAAGGCCTACTTTGCCGACTGCATCAAGGCGACCTAGAGAGGCTGGACCAGCCTCTGACTCGGTTACAGTAGCCCATGTAGCTGCGGCCGCGTGGGCTGTGCAGCCGTTTTTTTAGCAAAAAGGAGCAAGCATGTTTCCAGAGTACCGCGATCTGATTTCTGAACTCAAGGTGAGCGACCACCACTTTGGTCGCCTGTTCGAGAAGCACAACGAGCTCGACCACACCATCAAGAACATGGAAGCCGGCACCGTGGTCGGCAGCCAAGACCAGATCGAGACCCTGAAGAAGGAAAAGCTGCGCCTCAAGGACGAGCTGTACGTGGCGTTGAAGAAAGCCGAAGCGGCGCGGGCGGTGTGATTTGGGCCAGCCGAACTAGCGTTGCGTCAGCAGTTCGGCTTGCATAGGCGCGGGTGGGGTGCGGGTTGTCAAACCGGCTACTTGAACCCGCCGCGCGCCGTTAAAACGCGTGGCCCAGTAGCGCAGGCCCATGCTTTCGATGCGCACCCGCGCCCCGCTGCGCGGCGAGTGCACGAAGCGGTCGCCGCCGATGTAGATGCCCACGTGGCTGTAACGCCGCCCCAAGGTGTTGAAAAAGACCAAGTCGCCCGGGGCCAGTTCGCTGCGCTCGATCGACTCGGTCGCGCGGGCTTGGTCGCGCGCGATGCGCGGCAGCTGCAACCCCATCACTTGACGAAACGCCGCCTGCACGAAACCGCTGCAATCAAAACCTTCTTCGGCGCTGTCGCCGCCTAGCCTGAACGGCACCCCGAGAAAACCCAGCGCGTGCACCACCAAGCTGGAGTGCAGAGGGCGCTCGAGTTCGGCATCCTCTGCAACCGAACCATCGGATGCCACGACTGGATTGAAGGGGGGGGCGGACCCCAAGGCCGCGCTGGGTGGGGCGACCAAGCCCTGCTGATGCAAAAAATCCGCCAACGCATCGGTGGCGTGGGCGGATGCGGGCACAATCAAGGCCGCTGCCGTGACAGCGGTCATGGCCGTTTTGGCCAGCCAAGCCGTTGCGCTGGATGCACGCGGTGTCATCCTATCGCCGTGCGGAGGTGTTGCAGTGGTTGGGCTCATGGCCGCAGAGTATAAGCAAAGCCCCGTGTTGTCAATGGCTTGAAATTCGCACTTGAAGTAAACCCCCAAACCAGACCCCTTGCCATGCTGCTCGAACTCGACGATTGCCAACTGGTGCTGGTGGACTACCAGACCAAACTGATGCCCGTGATCGCTCACGCCGACGAGGTGCTCTCGCGCGCCCTGCTGCTGGCGCGTGCTGCTCAAGCCTTGGGTGTGCCGGCTTGGGGCACCGAGCAAAACCCGCAGCGGCTGGGCCCCAATGCGCCCGAGCTGCGCGCCCTGTGCCAACAGACCTTCAGCAAGATGCATTTCAGCGCCTGCGAGTCGGGCTTGATCGATGCCCTGCGCCCGCCCGAGCAGCCCGCCGCGCCCAAACCCGCCGGCAACGCCCGCAGCCTGCCCAGGCACCTGCAAAAACCGGCTGCCGCGCCTGCGCCCGAGCGCCAGACGGTGCTGATCGCCGGTTGCGAAGCGCACGTATGCCTGCTGCAAACCGCGCTCGGCCTACTGGAACGCGAGTTCGATGTCTGGGTGGTCACCGACGCCTGCGGCTCGCGCCGCGAGCGCGACCGCGACGCCGCCTTCGACCGCTTGGCCCACAACGGTATCGAGCTGGTGACGAGCGAAATGGTGCTGTTCGAGTGGCTGCAGCACTGCGAGCACCCGCGCTTTCGTGAGCTGCTGGCTTTGATCAAATGATCTCGATCGGGGCTGGGGGGCCCAAAACGGGCCGGTAAAATCGCTTGCATCGCTGCACCACCGCAGCACTTATTTTGGCTCCCACACCGTGACCTTACACCTGACCCCGATCGAGGGCGGCGACGCCTTAAGCCCCTTTCGTGCCCAGCAAATCCTGCCGCTGCTGCAGGCCGCATCGGCTTCGATCGTTGAAGTGTCGGCGCGCCACGTGTACTGGGTGGCCACGCCCGATCCTCTGACCGCAGCCCAGCTGCAAGCCTGGCAGGCGCTGCTGGGTTGCAGCGCACCGGTCCATGGTGCAGCCGCAGGCGAGGGCGCGCTGGTGGTGGTCACGCCGCGGCTGGGCACCGTATCGCCTTGGGCCTCGAAAGCCACCGACATCGCCCGCAATTGTGGCTTTACCGTGCGCCGCGTTGAGCGCTGCACCGAATACCGACTGCGGCTGCGCGGCGGCCTGTTTGGCCGTGCGCCCGAAGGCCTCAGCCCAACCCAGTGGCAGCAGGCGGCGGCGCTGCTGCACGACCGCATGACCGAAAGCGCCTTACCCAAGCGCGCCGACGCCCAGCGCCTGTTTGCCGAACTGCCGGCGGCGCCGTTGGAGCACGTGGATGTGCTCGGTGCCGGCCGGGTGGCGCTGGAGCAGGCCAACCGCGCTTGGGGCCTAGCGCTGGCCGAGGACGAAATCGACTACCTGCTGGCGGCCTTTGTGGGGCTGGGGCGCAACCCCAGCGACGTCGAGCTGATGATGTTCGCGCAGGCCAACAGCGAGCACTGCCGGCACAAAATCTTCAACGCCGAATTCGTCATCGACGGCGTGGCGCAGCCGCAGAGCCTGTTTGGCATGATCCGCCACACGCACCAAAGCCAGCCGCAACACACCGTGGTGGCGTACTCCGACAACGCCGCCGTGATGGAGGGGCACCGCTTGCAGCGCTTCGTGGCGCGCATGGCGCAGCCCGATGCGGTGCCGGTCTATGCCGCCGAGGACGCCGAGCAGCACATTCTGATGAAAGTCGAGACGCACAACCACCCCACCGCGATCTCGCCCTTTGCCGGGGCCGCCACCGGAGCCGGCGGCGAAATCCGCGACGAAGGGGCCACCGGTCGCGGGGCCAAGCCCAAGGCCGGGCTCACGGGTTTTAGCGTCTCCAAGCTCTGGGGCGGCTGGTCTGACCTGCCCGAGGGCAAGCCCGAGCACATCGCCAGCCCGCTGCAGATCATGATCGAGGGGCCGCTGGGCGGGGCCGCTTTCAACAACGAGTTTGGCCGCCCCAATCTGCTGGGCTATTTTCGCGAATACGAGCAGGTGGTGGGCGGGCTGCGACGCGGCTACCACAAGCCGATCATGATCGCGGGCGGCATCGGCCAGATCGACGCCGCGCTCACGCACAAGGTGCAGTTTCCGCCCGGTTCGCTGCTGATCCAGCTCGGAGGGCCGGGGATGCGCATCGGCATGGGCGGCGGCGCCGCCAGTTCCATGGCCAGCGGCACCAATGCGGCCGAGCTCGACTTCGACTCGGTGCAGCGCGGCAACCCCGAGCTCGAGCGCCGCGCCCAAGAGGTGATCAACCACTGCACCGCGCTGGGGGCGCAGAACCCGATCCTGTTCATCCACGACGTGGGCGCGGGCGGCTTGTCCAACGCCTTCCCGGAGCTGGTCAACGACGCCGGCCGTGGCGCGCGCTTCGACTTGCGCGCCGTGCCGCTGGAAGAATCGGGCCTGTCGCCCAAAGAAATCTGGTGCAACGAAAGCCAGGAGCGCTACGTGCTGGCGATCGCGCCCGACGCGCTGGCCCAGTTCCAGGCCTTTTGCGAACGCGAGCGCTGCCCCTTCGCCGTGGTGGGCGTAGCGACTGAGGAGCGCGAACTGGTGCTGACGGATGGGGAGGGTGTCACCCCTGCGGTCCAGATGCCGATGGACGTGCTGCTGGGCAAACCACCCAAAATGCGGCGCGAGGTGCACAGCGTGCCGCGCCCCCAAGCCGCGCTCGATCTGCACGAAGTGGATCTGCAAGCCAGTGTGATAGCAGTGCTCAGCCACCCCACGGTGGCCAGCAAGCGCTTTCTCATCACCATCGGTGACCGCAGCGTGGGCGGCCTGACGCACCGCGACCAGATGGTGGGCCCGTGGCAGGTGCCGGTGGCCGACTGCGCCGTCACCCTGGCCGACTATGCCGGCGTGGCCGGCGAAGCCATGAGCATGGGCGAGCGCAGCCCGCTGGCCGCGCTCAACGCCCCGGCCGCAGCGCGCATGGCGGTGGCCGAGGCCATCACCAACCTGCTGGCGGCGCCGATCGAGCTCGGGCGCGTCAAACTCTCGGCCAACTGGATGGCCGCTTGCGGCGAACCGGGCGAAGACGCCGACCTCTACGCCAGTGTGCGCGCCGTCGGGCTCGAGCTGTGCCCGGCGCTGGGCGTGAGCATCCCGGTGGGCAAAGACAGCTTGTCGATGCGCACCCAATGGCGCGCCGACGGCCAAACGCTCAAAGTCACCTCGCCCGTGAGCCTGATCGTTAGCGCCTTTGCCACCTTGGCCGACGTGCGCGGCACCCTGACGCCGCAACTGCAGCGCGGGCCCGATTCGGAGCTGCTGCTGATCGACTTGGGCCGGGGTCAGATGCGCTTGGGCGGCTCGATGCTGGCGCAGCACCTCGAGCAAAGCGGCGACGCCGTGCCCGATCTCGACCAGCCGCACGATCTGGTACAACTGGTGCACGCCATCAACGCCTTGCGCGCCCAAGGCCTGCTGCTGGCCTACCACGACCGCAGCGACGGCGGCTTGCTGGCGGCGGTGGCCGAAATGGCTTTTGCCGGCCAAGTGGGCGTGGCGCTCAACCTCGATGCGCTGCTGCTCGAGGGCGACGGCATTGCCGACAGCCGCATGGACAGCGGCGACAGCAAAAACTGGGCGGCCCAAGTGGCGGCGCGGCGCGAAGAGCGCACCTTGCGCGCGCTGTTCAACGAAGAGTTGGGCGTGCTGCTGCAGGTGCGCCACGCCGAGCGCACACCCGTGATGCAGGTGCTGCGCGCACACGGGCTGGGTGCCTGCAGCCACTTCGTCGGCAAGGTGCAAAGCCCAACTTGGCCCAGCGCCGGGGCCACCAGCCCAGACGCCGCCGCCCCCGAGCAACGGTTGCAAATCTGGCGCGACGCGCGCAAGATTTTTGACTCCAGCCTGCAAGACCTGCAGCAGGTCTGGGACAGCGTGAGCTGGAAAATCTGCCGCCTGCGCGACCACCCGGGCTGCGCCGACGCCGAACACGCCGCCCTGGGCCAGCCGAACGACCCCGGCCTGCACCTGGCGCTCACGTTCGATGCGGCCGAAGACGTGGCGGCGCCGTACCTCAATCTGGCGCGCCCCAAAGTGGCGATCCTGCGCGAGCAGGGCGTGAACTCGCAGCTCGAAATGGCCTATGCGTTCCATCTGGCCGGCTTCGAGGCGCACGACGTGCACATGAGCGATCTGCACAGCGGCCGCGCGCACCTGCGCGACTTCAAAGGCCTGGTGGCCTGCGGCGGCTTCAGCTACGGCGACACGCTGGGTGCCGGCATCGGCTGGGCGCGCTCGATCACTTTCAACGCGGCGCTGGCCGAGCAGTTTGCGGCCTTCTTTGCGCGCCCGGATACATTTGGCTTGGGCGTGTGCAACGGCTGCCAGATGTTTGCCGAACTGGCCGAGCTCATCCCCGGCGCGCACGCTTGGCCGCGCTTCACCAGCAACCAGTCGCAGCGCTTCGAGGCGCGCCTGAGCTTGGTCGAGGTGCAAAGCAGCCCCAGCCTGTTCTTTGAGGGCATGGCCGGCAGCCGCCTGCCGATCGCGGTCGCGCACGGCGAGGGCTACGCCAATTTCGCCCAACGCGGCCACGCCGAGCAAGCCATCGCCGCGCTGCGCTTTGTCGATCACCACGGCGCCGCCACCCAAGCCTACCCCTACAACCCCAACGGCAGCCCGGGTGGCCTGACCGGCGTCACCACCGCGTGCGGGCGCTTCACCGCCCTGATGCCGCACCCTGAGCGCGTGTTTCGCAACCTGCAGCTCAGCTGGACCGACCCGCGCCACAGCGGCGCGCTCGAAGGCCCCAGCCCGTGGCTGCGCTTATGGCGCAACGCGCGGCGCTGGGTGGGCTAGAAAGGTCGGCGCTGCTTACCGCAGCACCCCAGCTCCTCATTTTTTAAAAAATGACCCCAGAAAACTTCCGTTTTTCGCATAGGCTGCGGGTGCGCTGGTCCGAAGTCGATATGCAAAAGATCGTCTTCAATGCGCACTATCTGGCGTATTTCGACCTCGGCATCTCGGAGTACTGGCGCGCCCTCGCGCTGCCCTACGAAGACGCGATGGCGCAGCTCGGCGGTGAGCTGTATCTGAAGAAAAGCACGCTCGAGTTCAACGCCTCGGCGCGCATGGACGACCAGCTCGACGTGGCGCTGGCCTGCCAGCGGCTGGGCAACACCTCGATGACGCTGCGCGGCGCCGTGTTGCGCGCCGGCCAGCCGCTGGCGCTGGGCGAACTGGTGTATGTGTTTGCCGACCCCAGCTCACAGCGCCCGCGCCCCGTGCCTGCGGCCTTGCGTGCGCTCATCGAAGCTTTTGAGGCGGGCCAGTCGGTGCTGGATCTGCGCCGGGGCAGCTGGGACACGCTCGGCCCCGACGCGCAGCGCGTGCGCACGGCGGTATTTGTGCAAGAGCAGGGCATTGCACCCGAGGACGAATGGGACGCCGCCGACGCCGATTGCCTGCACGCGGTGGCCTACAACCGGCTCGGGCAGCCGGTGGCCACGGCGCGCCTGCTGCCCGCCCAAGCCGGGGTGGCCAAGCTCGGGCGCATGGCGGTGCATCGGGTGCTGCGCGGCACCGGCGTCGGCCGCCAGCTGCTGAGCGAGCTCGCGCAGGCGGCGCGCGCGCGCGGCGACCGTTGCTTGCGCCTGAGCGCGCAGCGCAGCGCCGAAGGCTTTTACCAGCGCCTGGGCTTCGAGGCCCTGGGCCAACCCTACGACGAAGTGGGCATTCCCCACATCGAGATGCAAAGGCTGCTGTAGCCGCTCTGGGTCAGCAGCGAAGGATGGGGCGCGCGAGGGTTTGCGTGCGGCTGGGGCGCTGGGTTCTGCAGGGTGGGTGCGGCCGTCAGGCTGGTGGTTTGTATGGCCGGCACTGGCGCTGGCGGCCGGTGTGTCCACTCCTGCACTTCGAGCCGGCTGCTGGCTGCCGATGGGCGCAGCCAGCGCGCGATCAGGCTGCTGCGGGTGCCGTAGCCGTGCTGCGGCATGCACACAAAGGGGCTCGAGAGCAGCCGCTCCAGCTCCAGCGGCACCCCGGTGGCAGGCAGCTGATCATCCGGGGCTGGGCAGCGGTCCAGCAGCGCCTCGAGCAGCAGGGTCTGCCAACACGCTTGGGCCAAGGTTGCAGGGGTGGAAGCCAACGCTGCACTGTGCAAGGCCAAAGTTGGCTCTTGCAAGACGGAAGCGACCGCCGATTTGAGTCGCAGCAGCTTGGGCCATGGGCTGTCGAGGGCGGCGTTGGACAGTCCGTACACGCCGGGAGGGAGCGCCGCGCCGCACCAGCCGGGGGGCAAAAAGTCGCGGGGCAAGTTCAGGGGCAGTGGGGATGCGCTGGCTTTTTCAGCGGCGTGGCTGGCGTGGTTGGGAATCTGCATCGGCGCCGGAGTCGGCGTCGCTGCTGCTGAACCTTCGCGCTCCATGCGGCGCGGGCGGTTCGAGAGCCAAAACCAGTGGCCGCTGACGCAGTCGCCCAGCACGAGGTTAAAGCCGCCGTAAGCGCTGGGGTCGGTCTGCTGCAGCAGGGTCTGCAAATCGTGCCAGGCCTGCGGGCCAAAGGGCAAGGTCTGCGCGGCACCCACAGGCAGGCCAAGCGCTTCTGGGCTAGGCGGTTCAGTGTGAGGTGGCGGCCCAGCCAGCCAGCGCGTCACCAGTTCGCCGCGGCTGCGCGCCGCTTTCTCGGGCTGGCCGTCGCGCACGTTGGTGAGCAGGGCCACCCGGCCGGCCGCCGAAAAGCCCAGCCAGGTGCCACCGGCGAGCAGATCGCGGCCGCCATACACCGTCTGGCCGTTATCGAGCTGCCACGCCGCCAGCGGCAGGGTAGGGCGCTGCCAGTATTCGTCGCGGTTGGCTGCCAGCAGCAGCGGGCAGTCGGGGCGCTGGCCGATGGCCAAGGCGATCAGGCACATTCACACATCGGCCAACAGTTCGTAGGGCAGGGGCAGCACATGCAGGGCCGCGCCATCGGGTGTGCCTAGGCGCAGCGTCTGGCCGTCGGCAGCGCTGGTCTGCAAGCTGAGCAAGGCGTCGAAACCGCCCGCCGGGTGCGCGGCGGCCTGCACCACCACGCCACAAGGTTGCTCGGCGTCGCTGGGGTGGAATACCGCTTGCCCAGCAATGGGGGCGCTGCCGGTGCCGGTGCCGGTGTTGGGGCAGTGCGAAAGATAGGCGCGGCGCTTCAAGGTGCCGCGAAACTGGCTGCGCGCCACCACTTCTTGGCCAGGGTAGCAGCCTTTTTTGAAGTTCACGCCCCCGACCGATTCGTAGTTCAGCATCTGCGGCACCAGCAGTTCAACCAGTGGCCGGCTGAGCAACACCACCGCGCTGCGCACCTGCAGCCAGTCCCAGTGGGCTAGGGGCAGGGGGGTGGCTTGGGATTGAGCTTGAGCTTGGGCTTGTACTGCTGGCTCATGGGCACCCGCATCGCTTTCCACGCACAGCAAAGCCCGGCCCAAGCCCGCCACCGCCGGCAGCCGCACCCAAGTCTGCGCCCCAGCGTCGAGCTTACTCCAGGTGGGCGCGGGCAAGTCGGCCGCCACCGCCGCCCCCACCGCGCCCCACAGGCCGCAGCGCTCCGAGGCATCGCTCAGGCGCACCTTGGCGCGCAACACGAAGCGCTGCAGGTGTTGCAGGGTTTGCGGCAGCAGGTCGCGCGCGCACAACAGCAGCACGCGCTCGGGGCCGCGCTTGAAACCGATGAACGAGGCCAGCATCCGCCCCTTGGCGTTGCACAGCGCCGCCAGCCGCGCCTCGGCTTGGCCGAGCAGGGCAAAGTCGTTGCTCAACTGGTTGTGCAAAAAGCTCGCCGCATCCGGCCCCTCAGCGGCGATCACGCCCCAAGCGGGCAGGGGCGCGAGGCCGCTCCAGCCGTCGGGGGCGAAATCGGGGCTGCTGGCAGGGCTGGTAGCGGATGGCTGGTGTGCTGACGCGGGGTCTTGCAGGGGCGGGTGATCGGGGTTCATCGAGGGCGGTGGTATCACGGGGGATTATCGGGAGGCGAACAAGGTTTGTGCGGGTTGGAACGTGCGCGGTGCGCCATCTGGGCGCAGCGACCCGGCGGCACAACAAGCGGGCGTCACTTATGATCGCAAGCAATCCAGATTGTCCACTAGGGCGCGCAATGGCGCGCGTCGCTGCATCTGGCACCGATTTTCTCAGAGGTGTTAATCCGTGTTCCGAACCTTGAAATGGCTGCTGCTGGCCGCAATCGCCGGCGCCGTGTTGCTGGCCGCGCTGGCCGCTTGGTGGTTGCAGCGGCCGCTGCCCTTGGCACCACAGGCGCAGGGCGTGGTCGATGTGGTGATCGAGCCCGGCACCTCGGCGCGTGGGGTGGCGCGGGTGCTGGTGCAAAGCGGGCTGCAAACCTCGCCCGATCTGCTGTTTTTGTGGTTTCGTGCCTCTGGGCAGGCGCACCGCCTGCAGGCCGGCACCTACGAATTTGGCCCCGACACCAGCCCACGCGAGCTGTTGCGCAAACTGGTGGCTGGCGAGCAGGCGCTGCGCCGCATCACCTTGCTCGAAGGCTGGACTTACTATCAGGTGCTGCAAGCGCTGCGGCAAGCCGACGCGCTGGTGTACGACCTGCCCGCGCAAGCCAGCTCGGCTGAGCTCATGCGGTTTTTGGGCCTGCCGCACAAGCACCCCGAGGGGCGGTTTTTCCCCGACACCTACGTCTATCCCAAAAACTCCAAGGCCTCGGCCCTGCTGCGCCAAGCCGCTCAGGCCATGGACAGACAACTGGCCCAAGCCTGGGAGCAGCGCCACCCCAATCTGCCGCTGCGCAACCCCGACGAGGCGCTGATTCTGGCCAGCATCATCGAGCGCGAAACCGGGCTGCCTAGCGACCGCCCGATGGTCTCGGGGGTGTTCAACAACCGGCTGCGCATCGGCATGCGGCTGCAGGCCGACCCCACCGTGGTCTATGGCTTGGGGCCTGGGTTCGATGAGCGCTTGCGCCGCATCCACCTGCAAACCGACACGCCTTGGAACACCTACACCCGCGCCGGCCTGCCCCCGACCCCGATCGCCATGCCCGGCATGGCCTCGCTCTTGGCCGCCGTGCAACCGGCCGATACCCAAGCCATGTACTTCGTGGCCCGGGGCGACGGCTCGAGCGCCTTCAGCCGCACCTACGCCGAGCACAATGTGGCGATTCGGCGCTACATCCTCAACCAATGACGACGCCTCCCGCACCTCACCAGCCACCTGCCAGCGCTACAGGCTGTTTCATCACCTTCGAGGGCATCGACGGCGCCGGCAAGTCCTCGCACATCGAGCCCTTGGCCCAAGCCTTGCGCGCTCAAGGCTGGGCGGTGCGGCTCACCCGCGAGCCCGGCGGCACACCGCTGGCCGAGCAGCTGCGCACCCTGCTGCTGCAGCAACCCATGGACGCCCTGACCGAGGCGTTGCTGATGTTTGCCGCCCGGCGCGACCACCTGCAAATGGTGATCGAACCGGCCTTGGCACAAGGCCAAGTGGTGCTGTGCGACCGCTACACCGACGCCACCTTTGCCTACCAAGGCCACGGCCGCGGCTTCGATTTGCAAGTGCTGCAGACGCTGGAGCAGTGGGTGCAGGCCAGCCCTCCATCCAGCCTCGACACCCCCGCCAACCTCGCAAGCCCTGCCAGCACGGTGCGCCAACCCGACCTCACGCTCTGGTTCGACCTGCCCGCCGCCACCGCTGCCGCACGCTTGGCCGGGGTGCGCGCACCCGACAAATTTGAGGCCGAACCGCAGGCCTTTTTCGAGCGCGTGGCGGCCGGCTACGCAGCGCGCTGCGCCCAGTGGCCGCAGCGTTTCGAGCGCATCGACGCCAGCCTGCCCCTAGAGCAGGTCTGGCAGCAGGTGTGCACCGTGGTGCAGCGGCGCGGTCTGCTGAGCCCCACATGAGGCAAGCCCTGCCGCCGTGGCTGCAGCGCCAGCTGGCCAGCCTGCGCCAGCAGCGCAGCCACGCCCTGCTGCTCAGCGGCCCGCCCGGCCTCGGGCAGTACGAGCTGGCTCTCGAGCTGGCACGGGTCTGGTTATGCGAGCGCCCCAGCGACCAAGGCGCCTGCGGCGCTTGCAGCGGCTGCCACGCCATCGAGGTGCGCACCCACCCCGACCTGTTCGTGCTGCTGCCCGAGGTGCTGGCGATCGAACTCGGCTGGCCGCTGGACCCCAAAACCCAAGACAAGATCGACAAAAAAGAACTCAAACCGAGCCAGTTCATCCGCGTCGATCCGGTGCGCGCCGCGCTGGCCTTTAGCCAAGTCACGGCCTCACGCGCCGCCGCCAAGGTGGTGCTGATCCACCCGGCCAACCGGCTCAATATTGAATCGGCCAACGCGCTGCTCAAAACGCTGGAAGAGCCGCCTGCGGGGCTGCGCTTCATCCTCAGCACCGAGGCCGCGCACGCCCTGCCGCCCACCATCCGCAGCCGCTGCCTGACGCAGCAAATGGCTTGGCCCACCGAGCCCGAGGCGTTGGCGTGGCTGGCGCAGGTCGCCGCGCCCGGCACCCCGGAGCCGCAGTTGCAGGCAGCCTGGCGCGCCAGCGGTGGCCGCCCCGAAGCCGCGCGCCAGTGGCTGGCCAGCGGCCTCGACGCCGCGCTGTGGGCCAGCCTGCCCAAACGCGTGGCTGCAGGCGATTTGGGCCCCGTGCGCGAGTGGCCGCTGGCGCAGCAGATGGGCTTGCTGCAGCAGCTCTGCCACGACCTGATGAGCACCGCCGTAGGCGCCGAACCCCGCTTCTTTGCCGCTGCCGATCTGCCCCCCGCACCACCCTTGGCAGCACTCAGCGCCTGGCAGCGCGACCTGGTGCAGGCTGCGCGCACGCTCGAGCACCCCTTTCAAGCCGCCTTGTTGCACGAGGCCTGGGCGCTGCGCGCACGCCAAGCGCTACACTCGCGCCCATGAGCACTGCCGAAGCCCCGGCGGCCACCCGCCCCACCGTCATCCAGTTGTCGATCAAGGAAAAAGCCGCCCTCTATGCGGCCTACATCCCCCTGTTCACCGAAGGCGGCATCTTCGTGCCCTCGGTGCGCGAATACCAGCTCGGGCAAGACGTGTACGTGCTGCTCACCCTGCCCGACGAAGCCCAGCGCTACCCGGTGGCGGGCAAAGTGGCGTGGATCACCCCCGCGGGCGCAGCCCATGCGCGCACCCAAGGCATCGGCGTGCGCTTTCCGGCCGACGAAAAATCCAAGCAGCTCAAAGCCCGCATCGAAGAAATCTTGGGCGCCCATCTGGCCTCCGATCGCTCCACCCAAACCATTTGAAAGCATCGCGCCGAGGATGTACATCGACTCCCATTGCCACCTCGATTTTGCCGAGCTGCGCACGCTGCTGCCCGACGTGCTGGCCGCCATGCAACAAGCCCAAGTGGGCGGCGCCCTGTGCATCAGCACCACCATGGAAACCTTCCCCGCTGTGCTCGAACTCGCGCAGCAGCACCCACAACTCTGGGCCACCGTGGGCGTGCACCCCGACAACGAAGGCGTGCACGAACCCACTGTGGCCGAGCTGCTGGCCGGCGCGCAGCAGCCGCGCGTGGTCGGCATCGGCGAGACCGGGCTCGACTACTACCGCCTAGGCGAGCGCAGCGTGGCCGACATGGCGTGGCAGCGCGAGCGCTTCAGGGTGCACATCCGCGCGGCGCGGCGTTGCGACTTGCCGCTGGTGATCCACACCCGCGCTGCAGCGGACGATACGCTGGCCATCCTCAAAGAAGAGGGCGGTTTTGTGCCCGGCGCCGACCCCACGCCCGAACTGCCCCCGGCGCGCGGCGTGTTCCACTGCTTCACCGAAAGCGCCGAGCTGGCGCAGGCTGTGCTCGAACTGGGGTTCTACATTTCCTTTTCGGGAATCATCACCTTTCGCAACGCCGTCGAACTGCGCCAAGTGGTGAGCCTGGTGCCGCTGGAGCGCTGCCTGATCGAGACCGACAGCCCCTATCTGGCGCCAACCCCCCACCGCGGCAAGCTCAACACCCCCGCCTATGTGCCCCACGTGGCGCAGCAGCTGGCTGCCACCAAGGGCCTGAGCTTGCCGCAGGTGGCGCAGGCCACCACGGCCAATTTTTTGCGCCTGTTCAGCGCCGTCAGCCTGCCGGCCGAGATCACATGAAAAAGCTTTTACAACTAATTGTTTTAGCTATTTTTTATGCTTCTTTGTCGGGCCCGGCCATGGCCCAAACCGGCTCCTTCGAGCGCTTCTTCATGGCCATCAGCCGCGACGACGTCGGCCCGATTATCGAGCTGCAACTGCGCGGCTTCGATATCAACGCACCCAATCCCGATCTGGTGCCGCCGCTGGTGCTGGCCATTCAGACCGATTCGCTGCGCGTGGCGCGCCACCTGAGCGAGCAGCCCGGGCTCAATCTCGAAGCGCGCAACCCGGCGGGCGAAACCGCGCTCATGCTCGCCGCCATCCGCGGCCACCTCGATCTGGTGCAGCGCCTGCTCGAGCGCCGCGCCCAAGTCAACCACCCCGGCTGGACGCCGCTGCACTACGCCGCCAGCCACGACGGCGAGCGGGCGCTGCCCATCGCGCAGCTGCTGCTGGAGCACCACGCCTTCATCAACGCGCGCTCGCCCAACGGCAGCACGCCGCTGATGCTGGCAGCGCACTACGGCCGGCGCGAGGTCGTCGAGCTGCTGCTGCGCGAGGGCGCCGAACCGCTGGCGCGCAACCAGCAAGGCCTCAACGCCATCGACTTTGCCATGCTGGCGCGCCGCGCCGACGTGGCCGAAGCGATTGCCGCCAGCGTGCGGGCGCAGCAGGGCCGCGGCACCTGGTAACGCAGCCCAAACACACCCCGCTTAGCTGCCGCTGCCGCATCGCCGCGCTTGTGCAGCAAGGCGTACGGCGGTGGCTGCAGTCGATACGTGCAATTACTTAAACCAAGGCGGCCCTTTTGCGGTTCCAATCTGGGCAGTATCCGATACCTTCAGACCCTACCAAGGCTCACCCCATGCGCAACAAAGACCTACACGACCTTTTAGGCGGCTTGATCATGCTGGCCATCGGCGCCTTTGCCGCCATCTACGCCTACATCAACCTCGACCTCGGCAGCCTGCGCAGCATGGGGCCGGGGTTCTTCCCGATCGTGCTCGGCTCCGGGCTGGCCGTGATGGGCCTGCTGATCGCGCTGCCGGCCTTGTTTCGCCCCCGTGCCGGGCCGCTGGGGCTCGATTACAAGGCCCTGTTTTTCGTCACCCTGTCGCTGCTGGTATTTGCCTTTTTGCTGCGCCCATTGGGGCTGATTTTCACCAGCATGGTGATGGTGATGGTGGCCACGCTGCCGCTGTCGCTGGCCACCGTGGGCATCAAAACCCGCATCCTCACGGCCTTGGGTGTGGCCGCAGTCACTTGGTTGGTGTTCATTCTGGGCTTGGGCATGAACCTGCCCACTTGGCCTTGGAGCCATTAAAAAAGCACCCCAATCCCTCCACAAACACTATAAAAAACTTAAGGCTCCACCATGGATATCGCCAGCGGACTGTTGCTGGGTTTGCAGACAGCGATGCAACCCGAGATCTTGCTGTACTGCTTCATCGGCGTTTTTCTGGGTACGCTCATCGGCGTGCTGCCCGGCATCGGTGCCTTGGCCGCGATTTCGCTGCTGCTGCCCATCACCTTTCACCTCGAGCCCACGGCCGCGATCGTGATGCTGGCCGGCGTCTATTACGGCGCCCAGTACGGCGGCTCGACCGCATCCATTTTGCTCAACCTGCCCGGCACCCCATCGTCTGCGGTGGCCTGTCTCGACGGCTACCCCATGGCCAAACAGGGCAGGGCCGGCGTGGCGCTGTTCATGACCACGGTGGCCTCGTTCATCGGCTCCATGTTGGGCATCGTGGCGCTGGTGGCGTTTGCGCCCGGCATCGCCGAGGTCGGGCTGCTGTTTGGCGCCGCCGAATACTTCTCGATCATGCTGCTGGGGCTGATCGCCGCCGCCACGCTGGCCGCCGGTTCGCCCCTCAAAGGGCTGGCCATGGTGCTGTTTGGCCTGCTGCTGGGCACCGTGGGCACCGACGTCAATTCGGGTGTGCCGCGCTTTGATTTCGAAATCCCGGAACTGATGGACGCCATCAGCCTGGTGGCGCTGGCCATGGCGCTGTTTGGCATCGCCGAACTGATCTCATCGGTCAACCTCAAGCGCGACGGCGAGGTCAAAGAAAAAATCACTCTGCGCTCCATGCTCCCGAGCCGGGAAGATGTGCGCCAATCGGTGCGCCCCATGTTGCGCGGTTCGGGCATCGGCGGCTTCATGGGCGCTTTGCCCGGCACCGGGCCCAGCATCGCCGCCTTCATGTCGTACGCGGTGGAAAAGAAAGTCGCCAAAGACCCGAGCCGCTTCGGCAAAGGCGCCATCGAAGGCGTGACCGCACCCGAATCGGCCAACAACGCCGCCGCCCAGACTGCCTTCGTGCCCACACTGTCGCTGGGCATACCGGGCGACGCCGTGATGGCCCTGATGCTGGGCGCGCTCATCATCCACGGCATCCAGCCCGGCCCGATGCTCATGACCGCCCAGCCCGAGCTGTTCTGGGGCCTGATCGTGAGCTTTGCCATCGGCAACATCATGCTCGTGATCCTGAACCTGCCGCTGGTGGGCATTTGGGTCTCGATTTTGCGCATTCCGTACCACGTGCTGTATCCGGCCATTCTGGTGTTCATCTGCTTGGGCGTGTACAGCGTCAACAACAACGTGTTTGACGTCTACATGACCGCCGTGCTGGGCGTGCTGGGCTACGTTTTGCTCAAGCTGCGCTTTGAGCCCGCGCCCTTGCTGCTCGGCTTTGTGCTGGGCCCGATGATGGAAGAGAACTTGCGCCGCGCCATGCTGCTGTCGCGCGGCGACCCAAGCACCTTCATCGAGCGCCCAATCAGCGCCGTCGTGCTGGGCCTGTGCGCGGCTTTGCTGCTGTGGACGGCTTATGCCGCGCTCAAACGCGGCCTCAAGCGCCAAGAGCTAGAGCAAGACCGGATTCCGGCATAATCGGGGGCCATACCGGATCGTGGCGCATGGGTGAGCGCGGCCACGGTGTGGCGCTGAACGGCTTGGATCCAAGCCCCCTAAAGCTCCACAATGTGTATTATGTTAAATGACGAACGAACGCATGCCCGCCGCTGCTGATGCGGCCGCGCTTGATGCGCCCGACACCCTAGCCGAGCACATCGAGCGCGTGCTCACGGCCCTGCCCGAACAAGACCTAACCCTGCACGACATCGTCGAAGCCGTGGGCCCCGACAGCCTGATGCTTTTGACGATCTTTTTGTCGCTGATCTTTCTGGTGCCGGTCTCGATCCCGGGCGTGAGCACCGCCTTTGGGCTGGCGATCGTGCTCATTGGCCTGACGCGCACCTTCCAGCGGAAACCGTGGCTGCCGCAGCGCATCGCTAGGCGCCGTCTGGCGGCGGCACCGCTGCGCGCCGGCCTGCAGCGCGCCACGGTCTGGCTGCACCGCATCGACCGCCTGAGCCGCCCGCACCGCTGGCCGTGGCTGAGCAGCCATGGCCCGGCCACTCTGTGCAACAACTTGGCGCTGGTGTTCGCCGGCCTGCTGCTGATGATGCCCTTTGGGCTCATCCCCTTCAGCAACACCTTGCCGGCGCTGGCGGTGATCTTTCTGTCGGCCGGCATGATGCAGCGCGACGGGCTGGCGCTGCTGCTGGGCTATGCCGCCGTGTGTCTCACGTTGCTCTATTTCGCGTTTCTGATCACCGCTGGCGGTGCCACGTTGATGGAAGTTTGGCAGTGGATGGGCTAAATTGCGGGTGTTTCGGAGTGGGCTCAAAGACCTGCCCGATCTGGGCGGCATAATACGAATTCTTACAATTTTTTGACAGCTCTTTCTCATGAAGCTCAAACTCTTTGCGCTCTTGCTGGCGCTTGTGTCCAGTTTTGCCGTGGCCCAAAACCCGGCCGTATCTCCCTCCCCCCCACCCCCGGCCGCCCAGCCTGCCCAAGCCCAAAATTGGCCGGTGTTGCGGGTGGCGGTGGATGCCACCTACAAACCCTTCACCTACAAAACCCCGGCGGGCCAGCTCACCGGCTTTGACGTGCACATCGCGCAAGCGCTGTGCAACGAAATGCGCCGGCGCTGTGTGTTCGTGGAACAGGTGTGGGACGGCATGATCCCGGGCCTGCTGGCGCGCAAGTACGACGTCATCATCAGCTCGATGTCGATCACCGACGAGCGCCGCCGCGTGGTCGATTTCACCGACAAATACTACAGCACCCCCAGCGGCATCGTGGTGCGCACCGGCACCCCGTTCACTGGGCCCGCTTCGCTGCGCGGCATGCGCATCGGCGTGCTCAAGGGCAGCACCCAAGAGCGCTTCGCCATGAGTCAGCTGCGCCCGGCTGGTGCCATCATCGTGCCCTACGATGCGCAAAACCAAGTCTATCTCGACATTCAGGCCGGGCGCTTGGATGGCACGGTGGCCGATCGGGTCGAGGTCACGGCCGGCTTTTTGAACCGCCCCGAAGGTCGAGCCTTTGGCTTTGTGGGCCCCGAACTGCGCGACCGGCGCTACTTTGGCGACGGCATGGGCATTGCCCTGCGCAAGGGACGCGACGAACTGCGCACCGAACTGAACAACGCCATCCGGGCCATTCGCGCCAATGGCGTGTACGACCGGATTGCACGCCTGTACTTCGATTTCGACATCTACGGCGACTAACCCTGCTGTGGCAGTGGACGGTCACGTTTTATCGGTTTTGTCCGGCGCGCAACTGACGCTCACGGTCTCGCTGGCATCGCTGGGGGTGGCGATTGCGCTGGGTTTGCTCGGGGCGGCGGCCAAACTCTCGCAGCGTCGGCCGCTGGTGGCGCTGGCTGGGGCCTACACCACGTTGGTGCGCGGTGTGCCCGAGCTGATCTTGCTGCTGTTGGTCTATTACGGCGGCACCATCGGGCTCATCCTGCTGTTGGAGCGCTTGGGGCTGGAGGCCGAGGTCAACATCGACCCCTTTATGGCTGGCGTGCTGACCCTCGGCTTCATTTACGGCGCCTTCATGACCGAGACCTTTCGCGGCGCCATGCTGGCGATCCCCAAGGGCCAAGCCGAGGCCGCTTGGGCTTTTGGCATGAGCCCGGCGCGCACCTTTTTTCGCATCACGCTGCCGCAGATGGTGCGCTACGCCCTGCCCGGCTTCACCAACAACTGGCTGGTGCTGATCAAGGCCACGGCGCTGGTGAGCCTGATCGGGCTGCATGACGTGACTTTCCACGCCATGCAGGCCGGTGCCGCCACGCGCGAACCGTTCTACTTTTTGCTGCTGGCGGCGGCGGTGTTTCTGGCCTACACCACCGTTTCGCTGTGGGCGCTGCGCGCCCTAAACCGGCGTTACGCGCTGGGCAGCACCCAGGTCAGCCTGTGAACTGGGACGTGCTGCTGCTGCCCGAGACCTTGGCGCTGTACGCCGAGGGTCTGGTCACCACGCTCTGGCTGCTGGCCGGCTCCTTGTTTTTTGGCGGTGCGTTGTCGCTGCTGCTGGCGCTGGCGCTCACCAGCCGGGTGGCGGCGCTGCGCTGGCTGGCCGGCGCCTACACCTACTGCATCCGCGGCACGCCGCTGCTGATCCAGATTTTTTTGATCTACTACGGCATCGCGCAGCTCGAATGGATACAGGCGCGCTGGGATGCCGTCTGGCCTTGGACGATGTTCAAGGACGCGTTTTTTTGTGCCCTGCTGGCGCTGGCCCTGAACAACGCCGCCTACACCGCCGAAATGCTGGCCGGCGCCATGCGCGAAACCGCCCCCGGCGAGCTCGAGGCCGCGCAAGCCATGGGCATGAGCCGCTGGCAGATCCAGCGCCGCATCGTGCTGCCCAGCGCCTTGCGCCGCACCCTGCCCGCCTACGGCAACGAGGTGGTGATGATGCTGCACAGCACCAGTCTGGCCAGCACGGTGCCGGCTTTGATCGACCTCACGGCCGCGGCCAGCCGCATCTACGCCGATTTTTTTCTGCCCTTCGAAGCCTTCCTGTTCGCCGCTGCGATTTACCTGTGCATCACCTTTATGCTGGTGGGGGTGTTCAAGGCGCTGGAATGGCGCTTTCTGGGCCACTTGCGGCCCCGCAGCCACTAACCCCCCTCCTTTGCATCCATGTCGCTCGCCACCCCATCCAAGCTCGAAGTCATCGACTTGCACAAGCGCTACGGCAGCCACGAGGTGCTCAAGGGCGTCTCGCTCAAGGCGCACGCCGGCGACGTGATCAGCATCATCGGCAGCTCGGGTTCGGGCAAGAGCACGCTGCTGCGCTGCATCAACCTGCTGGAAAAGCCGCACCAAGGGCGCATCATTGTGGCCGGTGAGGAACTGCACCTGCGGCCCACGCGCACCGGCGAGCTCGAGGCCGCCAGCGCGCAGCAGTTGCAGCGCTTGCGCACCCGGCTGGCGATGGTGTTCCAGAGCTTCAACCTCTGGGCGCACATGACGGTGCTGCAAAACATCATCGAGGCGCCGGTGCACCTGCTCAAGCTGCCGCGCGAGCAGGCCGTGCAGACGGCGCGCCTGTACCTAGAGCGCGTGGGGCTGAGCGGGGTGGAAGACCGTTACCCGGCGCACCTGAGCGGCGGCCAGCAGCAGCGGGTGGCGATTGCGCGCGCGCTGGCGGTCGAGCCCGAAGTGATGCTGTTCGACGAGCCCACCAGCGCGCTGGACCCGGAACTGGTGAGCGAGGTGCTGCGCGTGATGCAGCAACTGGCCGTGGAGCACCGCACCATGGTGGTGGTGACGCACGAGATGGGCTTTGCACGCGAAGTGTCTAACCACCTGATTTTTCTGCACCAAGGGCGCATCGAGGAACAAGGCGACCCGCGCGAGGTGCTGGCCCGACCCCAAAGCGAACGCCTGGCGCAGTTTTTGGCCGGCAGCCTGAAGTAGGCTGCAAGCAGATCAGATAATGGGCGCATGACCGTTGCGCCCTCCTCACCCTTTTCGCCCTCTCCCGCCCTGCCCGCCGCCGCTTTGGCAAGCGCACTCAACCGCCCTTTGATTTTGGGTTCGAGCTCGCCCTACCGGCGCGAGTTGCTCCAGCGCTTGCAACTGCCCTTCGCCGTGGTGGTGCCCGATGTCGATGAAAGCCCGCTCCCCGGCGAAGCCCCGGCCGCGCTGGCCCAGCGGCTGGCCCTGGCCAAGGCGCAGGCGGTGGCCGAGCGGCACCCGCAGGCGCTGGTGCTGGGCTCGGACCAAGTCGCCGAGTTGCACGCACAAGCCCTCGGCAAACCCGGCAACCACGAACGCGCCCGCGACCAGTTGCGCCGCATGAGCGGCCAAAGCGTGTGCTTTCATACTGCGGTGGCGCTGGTGTGCCTCGAAAGCGGCTATAGCGGCAGCGCCATGGCGCCGGTGCGGGTGCAATTTCGCCCGTTGCTGGACGAGGAAATCGAGCGCTATCTGCAGGCCGAACAACCCTAC
Source organism: Serpentinimonas sp. SSL01 (assembly GCF_056323735.1). Taxonomy (NCBI): domain Bacteria; kingdom Pseudomonadati; phylum Pseudomonadota; class Betaproteobacteria; order Burkholderiales; family Comamonadaceae; genus Serpentinimonas; species Serpentinimonas sp. SSL01. The sequence continues at coordinate 954,547 of NZ_CM150487.1, read as the reverse complement.
GACTGCGCCGGCAGCGCCAAAAGCGAGGGGCTGGGCATCGCCTTGCTCGAGCGCATCGAAAGCGACGACCCCACCGCCCTGATCGGCCTGCCCCTGATCCGCACCGCCCAGCTGCTGCGCCAGGCTGGGGTGGCGTTGCCATGAACCGCAGCGCGCCGCTGGGCACCCTGTATCTGGTGCCGACCCCGCTCGACTTTGGCTGCCTCGACCCGGCGGCCGCGGCCCCGCCGCTGGAGCACAGCCTGCCCCTGCTGACCATCCAGACCGCTGCGCGGCTGGAGCACTGGGTGTGCGAAAACGCCAAAAGCACGCGCGCCTTCCTCAAGCGCGTCGGGCAGGTGGTGCCGCTGTCGCAGCCTCTGCAAGCGCAGCAGATCGTCGAGCTGCCGCGCGAGGTGCACAAAAAAGGCGACCACGACCCCCAACAAGGCCACAACGCCACCGCCCTGCTGGCCCCAGCCTTGCAGGGCCACGACGTGGGGCTGGTGAGCGAAGCCGGCATGCCCGGCATCGCCGACCCCGGCGCCTCGGTGCTGCGCGCCGCGCACCAGCTGGGCCTGCCCGTGGCACCCCTGGTGGGGCCGGTTTCGCTGATGCTGGCGCTGGCGGCCGGCGGGCTCAATGGGCAGCGGTTTGCCTTTGTGGGCTACCTGCCGCAAGAAAGCAAGGCCCGGGTGCAGCGCATCCGCGAGCTCGAGGCACTGGCCCTGCGCAGCGGCCAGACGCAAATCTGCATCGAAACCCCGTACCGCAACCCAGCGCTGCTCGACAGCCTGCTGACCACCCTGCAAGCCCAGACGCGGCTGGCGCTGTGCGCGGGCTTGGGCTTGCCGCAGCAAGCCATCCACAGCGCCAGTGTCGGCGCTTGGAAGCAACACCGCCCGCGCCTGCCGCTGGAGCTGCCCACGGTTTTTTTGTTCGGCCGGTAGATGGCTGGGGGCCGCCGCGCCGCCTCAAGGTCGGGCCAAAGCCCCATCATCACTCCATGGCGGCGCGCAGCTCTTGTGAGATTCCCCCCAGGCGCCGGATGCCCATGCGCGCCAGGGCTGTGATGAAAAGCAATGCGCCTTCGGGGTCGTCGCGGCTCCATTGCTGAAAGCGCTCCCACGACAAGCTGCTGAGCACGGCACCGTGGGCACCGGCGTGGGCGTAGGCGGTGCGGGCGATCCCGTTCAGGAGAGCCATTTCGCCAAACACCGCCCCGGCCCCGATCACCGACAAACGCAGCCCCTGTTCTGGTACTTCAGCGGTCGAGAGTGTCACCGTACCCGCTGCGACCCACAGCAGCGTGCGCTCGCGCTCACCTTGGCGGATGATGACCGCGCCCGGCGCATAGCGCTGGCTGTTCATCAGGGCACGCAACGCCGCTTGTTGCGCGGGATCGAGCCCGTCGCTCAACTCCCCCAGCGCCGCCGCCTGCACCGAATCCGCCTGCACCGAATCCGCCTGCACCGAATCCGCCTGAGCTGCCGCTGCAGGGCGGCTGGCCAGAATCTGGTCTTCGGCCCATTCGAGGGCGTGGTCGAGGTCGGTGTAGATGTGCAACCGGGCCATGCGTTGCGCCGCCAAACCGCGCACGCCGCACAGCAGCAGCGCCACGTTTTGCGTCTGCAGCTCGTGCGCCAAGGCGATCAGGTGCAGGCAGCCGGTTTCGTCCCAAGAGGGCGCGCGCGAGGCATCCAGTATCACGCAGCGGTGGCCATTCAGATGGGAGCGCACCTGCTCCACCACTTGGGCTGCAACCCCAAAGGAGACGATGCCTTGCAGTTCAAACACCGCCACCGTGGCCATGCGTGGCGCCAGCCAGCCTTCATCCTGCGGCCCACGCACGTGGCGCGAACGCAGTTTGCCTTGCAAGTGAATGCGCCGGATAGCGTGCTCCCCCGAGGCGCGCAGCAGATCCAAAGTGGCCACCAGCAGACCCGCCAGCAACGCCAAGGCACCGCTGGAGCCCACGAACACCAAGGCCACCACCCAAGCCTGCAGGCGCGCCCCACGGCCCTCGCGGGTCTGGAGCAGCCCCCACAGAGGAGGCGGAATCATGCGCACACCGGTGATCAGCAGCGCCCCCATCAAAACCGCCATCGGCACCCAAGGCAGCCACAAGTAGCCGCTGACACCCACGGCGATCATGGCCAGCGCGTGCCACTGCCCAGCCCGCAGGCTCGGTTTGCCCGTGTAAAAGAGCGCGGTGAGCGAGTGCGACAAGCTGGTCGAGGCTGGAATCATGCCCAGCAGCGCACAGCCCACCCCCACCCACCCCTCGCGCCCCAACACCGGCCCATGCGCAGTGCGTTGTCCGTGCTCAACCTCCAGATGCTGGTGATAGACCAACACCTCGAGCGAGTTCACCACCGCCATCAACAAAGCCAGCGATGCAAGTTGAAAACCCACCCGGTCGATCACCAACCACCACGGCGCAGCCCACCAGTCGGGCACCACGGGCAGCATAAAAACCGCTTGCTCGGCCGCCATGCGCAGCTCGACTCCGGGGGCCCAGAACAGCCACGGCAAGGCGACTAGGGTGACGGCGATCAGCACGTGGGAAAACGCGGCCACAGACGCTGCAACACATGGCTGAGGGCCACCACAGCCATTGCGATCCCTACGTGCCAGCCCAGCAACGCGCCCCAGTGCGCGCCGCTGATGAAGTACAACCCCTTGACCTGCGCCAAAATGAGCGACAAGCCCACCCCGGCCGCGAAACCTTGCGTCACCGCAACCGGAATGAAGCGCGCCATGCGGGCCAAGCCACTCCAAGCAATCAGGCTTTGCAACAAAAAACCCAACGCTGCGAAAACGCCGGTGATCGCCAGCGCCTGTGCGGCAGTTATGGACGCCGCTGCGCCGGCATCGATCACCAAGGCCAACATGCCGCCAAAGAGCAGCGCCACGGCCGTCGAGGGCCCATAGACCACCCCCTTGCTGCGCGCCAGCAGCGTGAGCAAGGCCCCAGGCACAGCTGCCGACCACAGAGCGAGAAAACTAAACGAGCCCAGGGTGGCCAACGGCGCAAAAGCCAGCAGCCCGACGCCTATGGCATGGGGAATCGAGATCGACAGCGCCGCCGCCGCGCCGACAATGGGTCGGCTGGCCCGTTGGGTGCTGATTTTTTTGGCTGGAAGCTCGAATGTTATCTGTTCGGGTGCGTGGTTCACGCGGCCATTATCGCTTGAGAAAATGACACAATTGGGGCAATTTCAGGCGGGGCGTTGTGTTGCCCCATCCCTTACCCCGAGGGCCTGCGCCGGAGGGTGAACTCGGGGTCAGCCGGCTCGGATTTCTAGCGGCAAGTCCGCAAGAATTGCCTGAGCACCGGCAGGTTATGCAAACCCAACGCATTGACACCATTGTTTTTTTCACAAAAACAGCCCAAAGGCGTTAAAATTGACGGATGGGTTCTACGATGAAGCTTGCAGACCGGATGCGCCAGTCCATTCGGCGCCGCTCCGGCCACGTTGTACTGCGCGCCGAACTCGCGCGGCTGGGCAGCGCATCGCAGATTTCGGAAGCGCTCAAGACGCTTCAGCGCGACGGGGAATTGCTCCGCTTGGGCGCAGGCGTTTACGCCAAGGCCCGCCGGGACGAATCCACGCACGAGGTGACGCCAGTCGTGGATGTCGAGACGCTGGCGCGTGAGGTAGCGCTAAAGCTAAAGGCTCATGTAACCACCGGCGCAAGGGGCACGCTGGTGCTGGACACAGGCGACCGCCGTGTTTCCCGCAAGCTGGCCCTAGGCCAGAGCGCCGTGCAATACGTCAACAATCGCAATCGCAGGGCCTTCACGGCATTAAGAATCAAGCCTTGGGACACAACGACGTTCCCAACCACCGATGTGGGCAACTATGTGCGCTGGCTTGCGGGCTCTTATGGGGTTCGGTATGAGCCGACTGCCGCCGATCAATGGGCCGAGACGGTAACCCGCCTAGCCGGAGACGAAGTTCGCTCCGGCCCGGTGCAGGATCTGCTGGTCGCCCTCAAGCGTGCAGGTAGGCTGACCAAGGATGACATGGCGAGATTGCTCGTGAACTACCTGCGGGAGTGCAAGCAGGGTGTTTGATCCGTTCAAGGATTTCGAGACCTCCGGCTACCTGCGAAACAAGTTCGCCGAGAAGGATCCGCAGATCGTCCAGGAACTGGAACACCAGATGTTCCGGGTCAGCTTGGACGAAGCCATCGCATACTTGGCGAAACGGCGAAGTGCCTTGCGCTATGAAGACTTCCTCGCCGTCTGGATGGCAACGGCCGCACCATGCTGGTGGTCCACAGCGAGTTATGCCATCGAGCCGGCTTCTGCATCGAATGGCACCGCACGAGTAAGTCAGACTACCTGACCGCATTGAGCACCGAGATCGCTACGCCGGGCAAAGGCATCCTGGACGCCTACCTGCTGCCCTTCGTTGGTGAGAACCAGGAACGCGAAGCCTGGGGCGGCATGCTCGGCGGTTTGCCGGGCCTCGACGGCAAAGGGGGGGGCGGACGATGCCGTCGCAGGCAACTACACGGACGCTGAAGTCTCCCGTCAGTACCGCGAATTCGAGCGGCGGCGCGGATACCACATCGATCCTTCAGCGGACAACAGCAATGGATCTGATTAAGGATCGCCCCTCAAACGAAACGAGTACCGTAAGGTCCTCGTTTTTACAGGAATTTTTTGGGGTGGCTGATGGGACTCGAACCCACGACGACAGGAATCACAATCCTGGACTCTACCAACTGAGCTACAGCCACCGCAAGCCTTAGATTATACCCCTGATTCAGGACGCGGCGGCGGTTTCGGCGGTGGGGCGTGGCTGCAAAATTTCGACTTCGAAGCGCGTGCGCAAATGCCGCAGGTAGGCTTGGGTTTCGGCTTGTGCCCACAGGTCGGCGAGCTGGTTGCGCTCCAGCCCGGCGCGCACCGCGTCGGGTGCCTCGCGCTCGAGCACGCGGTTGATGCGGATCACGGCGTAGCCGTCGGGGCCCATATCGACGCCTACCCAAGTCGGGGCATCGGCGGATGCTGGGGCGGCGGCACTCAGCACGGCGCGCAGCACCTCGGCGGGCGCGCCTTGCGGTTCGGTGCGCGACAGGGCCACGGCGGGTGACAGCCGGCCTTGGGCCGCTTCCGGGGCTTGGCGCCAGGCCGCCAAGCGGGCTTGCCCTTCGGTGCGCGCGGCATCCAGCGCGCGGCGCTGCAGCAGCAGTTCGCGGACTTGTGGGCGCACGGCGTCTAGGGGCTGCAGCTGCGCGGGCCGGTGCGCGAGCACCCTTGCTGACACCAGCTGTTGCCCGGCCTGAACCTCGATCGCTTCGGTGTTGCGCCTGAGCGTGAGCGCGTCGCTGGCAAACAGGGCCTGCAGCAGCTCGGGATGGGTCAAGGCGGGAGCAAGCCCGGCGGGCTGGGGGCCGCGGCGCACCACCGCTTGGGCGCGGTTGACGGTCAGGCCCAGCGCCTGCGCGGCGGGCGCTAGAGAGTCGGCCTGCTCATAGACCAAGTTGGAAAAGGTTTCGGCGGCTTGGGCAAAGCGCAGCTGCGCCTGTTGCTGGCGCAGCTCGGTCGCGAGGCGCTCGCGCACGGCCTCGAAGGGCTCGGCGGCCGGCTGGCGCACCTCGAGCAACTGGATGATGTGAAAGCCGAAATCGGTCTGCACCAAGTCCGAAATGGCGCCGCGCTGCAGCGCAAACACCGCCTGCTCAAACGGCGGCACCATGGCGCCACGGGCAAAAAAGCCCAAATCGCCCCCCCTGGCGGCAGAGCCGGGGTCTTGCGAGTGCGCGCGCGCGAGTTCGGCAAAACGGGCCGGGTTGAGGCGCACCTGGGCCAGCAGCTCTTCGGCGCGGGCGCGCACCTGGGCTTGTTGTTCGGGGCTGGCGCCCGGCTCGAGCGTGAGCAGGATGTGGCTGGCGCGGCGCTCTTCTTTGGCGGCGAGCTGGGCGCGGGTTTGCTCGTAATGCGCGCGCAAATCGGCTTCGCTGATGGTGATGCCCCGCGCCACCGCGTTCAAATCAAGCACCAGGTATTCGACATCGACTTGTTCGGCCGACTGAAACAGGTTCGGATTCTGGGTGTGGAAGGCCTGCAGGTCGGCCTCGGTGAGGGCGACGCCGGCGCGGAAGTCATCAGGCCGGAACACCGTGAACTGGATTTCGCGGCGCTGGAAAAATGGCTGCAAGGCCTGTTCGGCCAGCTTCGGGGGGGCGAAAGCGGTCACGGCCAAGCCCTCGAGCAACTGGCGGCGGATCAGGTCGGCGCGCACCGATTGCTCGAATTGCTCGGGTGTCAGGCCCTGCATGGCCAAGATTTGGCGGTAGCGCTCCAGATCGAGCGTGCCGTCGGGGCGGCGCAGCTGGGCGATGGTGGGGTCTTGCGCCAGTGTGGCAGCGAGCTGCTGGTCGGTGACCAGAAAACGGGCATCTTGGGCCGCCAGGGCCACCAGTTGCTCGTCGATCATGCGCTCGAGCGTGGCAAAGCGGCTGGCCTCGGTGTCGAGCTGGGCGCGCTGCAGGCCCGGCGTTTGCTCCAGCAGTCGATCGATCTGGTTGCGGTGCCGCTCTTCCCACTGCTCGCGCGTGATGTCGGTGCCGCCGACGCGCGCCACGGCGTTGGGGTCAGCGCCCAGTTGCCCATAACCCTCGACCCCGACGAGCACGAAGGCCGGGATGATCAGCAACATCAGAACCGCCATCAGGAACTTGATGTTGTTGCGAAAAAAATCAAACATGTGGGCGCTGCCTGCAACGTGGGAATGAATGCCGGGCTCATCGGCATGGGGCTGGTGGGTGGTGGGTGCTGACGGGTTCGAACCGCCGACCTACGCCTTGTAAGGGCGCCGCTCTACCAACTGAGCTAAGCACCCCACCGGGAAACCCCTGATGTTAGCCGAACGCACCGGGGAAGGCGCGCTGGGCTGAAATGGCTGGCGCATTGTAACCGGGGCTCAAGATTCGTTTTCTGCCGCCGCAGCCTCGAGGTCCACCCTGCCGCCGCAGCCTCGAGGTCCACCCTGCCGCCGCAGCCTCGAGGTCCACCCTGCCGCCGCCCTCTCCTGATTACACCGGGGGGGGCCCGCTTGCGGGGGGGCAAAGCCCACTGGGGGGTATGGGGGGTGCAGATCCCCCCATGTCACCCTACTGGAGCGAACGGCTCCCACTTCAACGCCAAACCGCTACACTCAAGGCAGGAGGTGCATAAACATGGGTGTAGATGATCGTGATTGGTACAACGACGTCCAGCGGCGTCGCATCGAAAAAGAATACCGCTATGACCCCAAGCAATTTCGTTCAGACAGCGAGGGACCGCCCTTGCCCGGTGCAGCAGGCACCATCTGGCGCACAGTCGTTTACTGCTTGGCCATCTATGGCGCGCTGACCCTCCTACAGCATGCCCATCACCATTTTGGCGGTCTTTCATCATCCACCGCCCAAAATCCACTGGTTCAGGTTGTATCCGCTCGCTGATGCTCGTCGGTTATGCCCGCGTGTCTACCCTCGACCAAGACACCGCCTTGCAGCTCGACGCCCTCAACCTAGCAGGCGTTAAGCGAATCTTTCAAGACAAGGGCAGCGGCGTCGGTGCCCGTCCACAGCTTCATGTCGCTCTGAAGTCCTTGCAGCCAGGTGACACCCTTGTAGTCTGGAAGCTCGACCGCATGGCCCGCAGCCTTCCCGATCTGCTTTCCATCATTCAAAAGCTCAAACAGTCCGGTGCCATGATCAAAAGCCTGACCGAGCCCATAGACACCTCCACCCCTATAGGCGAATTCACTCTACATGTCCTTGGCGCAGTGGCTCAGCTCGAGCGCTCCATGATCAGAGAACGAACCATTGCCGGACAGATTGCAGCCATTAAGCGCGGCGTCATCATCGGAGGCCGCCCCAAAAAAATGAGCGACCAACAGGCCGCCCATGCTCGAAAAATGCGGGAATCCGGTGCTACGTGGTACGCCATAGCCGACCATTTCTCTGTGTCTCACACCACAGCCCGCCGCGCAGTCGTGGGCGACAATCGGGAGCGTATGATCGTCCTTCGGCACTACCTTTAACCCCAATCCAAACCCAAGGCCAAGGTGGATATCGCCCAGTACGGCGATGGGCGGCTGGAACTGCTCTACCGCGGCCAGCCGTTGGCCTACCAAGGCTACTTGGTGCACGAGCACCTGCGCCACAAGAAGGTGGCCGACGACAAGGAGGTCAACCAGCGTGTGGATGCGTTGAGCGCAGAGGATCGCAGAGCGCTTAAGGTCAGGGCGCAAGTCGAGATGCAAGACGCCATGCGCCAGCAGGGCATCTTGCAGCCCGACACCCACATCAGCCCGCCCCCGCTGGGGCAGGCCCGCTACGGGCTACGCCCTGCGCCAGCCTGCCCCAGCGGCTGAGCCTTGAGCACGCTCGGCCCGCAGGAAGGGGACATTTCTACTTTGTGCAAATAGGGGACATTTCTATTTTGGTTTGACAAGATTCGTTTTCTGGGGCGCTTGCACGGGCGCGCTCTGATGCGCTATAGCAAACGCGCCGGCAGCACGCCGCGCAGCGCATTGCACACCACGATGGCCTCGGCGCGTTGCAGGTCGGCCCGCGTCAGGCGGGCCTCGCTGGCGGCCCAAGCGGGGTCGGCGAGCAGCAAGCTGCGCTGGATGCCGGGCAAGGCGCCGCCAGATACGGGCGGGGTGAACCAGCGGCCGCCCAAGCGCAAAAAAACGTTGCTGCGCCCGCCTTCGATCAGCTCGTCGGCGGTGTTGAAAAACAGGCTGTCGAAGGCGCCCTCGCGCTCGGCGGCGCGGATGCCGGCGTCGTAGTGGCTGCGGCGCGTGGTCTTGTGCGCGGCCAGCGGGTTGTGCAGCGGCAGCGGCTCGGGGTGCAGCCGCAGTGTCACGACACCGGGCGGCAATGTCGCCAAAGGAGCGTGCGCAAGGCTGAGCCGTCCGCTGTGCGACAGCGCCAGCCGCACCCGCGCCGGCCCATCGGTGGGCAACTCGGCCGTGCGCTGGCGCAAAAGCGCCTGGGCCGCTTCGGGGTCGAAGGCGAAACCCAGCGCCCGCGCGCTGGCCGCCAAGCGCGCCAGATGCAGCGCCAGATGCTGCAAGCCACGACCGGGAAGGTGCAGCAGGGTCTCGAACAAATCAAAGCCGGGGTCTAATCCGGTAAGGAAGCTGGCTTTGAGGCGGCATTCGGCCAGTTCGTCGGCGGCCACGCTGTCGTGCACGATGCCCGCCCCCACCCCTAGGCTGAGCGGCCGCAGGCCTTGGTGCGGCGGCCCGAGCGTGAGTGTGCGGATGGCCACCGAGAGGCAGAAGTCGCCCACGCGCTGGCCCGGTGGCGCGGCGTCGAGCCAGCCGATGGCGCCGCAGTAGGGGCCACGCGGCGTGCTCTCTAAGGCGCGGATGAGCTGCAGGGTGCGGTGCTTGGGCGCGCCGGTCACCGATCCGCAGGGGAAGGTGGCGCGCAGCAGTTCGGGCCAGCCGACCTCGGGCCGCAGCCGGGCCTGCACGGTGGAAGTCATCTGGTGCACGGTGGCGTAGGATTCGATCTCGAACAGGGCCGGCACCTGCACGCTGCCGGTGAGTGCGACGCGCCCGATGTCGTTGCGCAGCAAGTCCACGATCATCACGTTTTCGGCTTGGCTCTTGCGGTCGGTTTGCAACTGGCGAGCGCTGGCCTGGTCAGCCTCGCGGTCGCCTACGCCATCGCTTTCTGTGTCGCTGCCTAGTGCAAGGCGGCGCGCGGCCGTGCCCTTCATGGGCCGCGCGCTCAAGACCCCGTGCTGCTGGCGCAAAAACAGCTCGGGCGAACAGGAAAACAGCCAGCGGTCGTCGGGCAAGCGCAGCAGCGCACCAAAGGGCACCGGTTGGCGCGCGCGCAAGCCCGCATACAGCGCCACCGGTTCGCCCCAGGCCTGGCCCTGCAGGCGGTAGGTGTAATTCACTTGGTAGGTCTCGCCGGCGCGGATGGCGGCGTGGATGCGCTCGATGGCGGCAGCAAAACCCGCTTCATCGACGCTCTCTTGCAGCGCCAGCGTGCCGCCACCGGCGCCAGAGCCGGGCCAGCTCTGCAGCCAGGCCCCGACTTGCTCGCGCGCGAGCCGCTGCAGGTGGCTGAACATGAGCAAGCGCAGCGCCGCGCCCGGATAGTCCCCCGAGGGCTGGCCGAGCACCAAGGCCTCGCCCCATTCGTAATCGGCCAGCAGCAGCGCGTGCAAACCGGCGCGCTGGTCTTGCGCCACGGCAGCCCACAGGGCGTCCAGCGCGGCGCGGTCGGTCGCGTCGGTGCAGACGTGCTCGCGCACGAAGCCGGTGTAGAGCCGGCTGCTGGGTTGCGCGGCGCTGGCCTCGCAGTCGTCGAGCAAGGCAAAGACCGACTGCGGGCCGGCGCCGGGGGCTGGAAGCGCTTGCTGGGCTTCCGGGGCCGCCGGGGCTGCGCTCATGCGCCGACCACCTCGGCGATCGCCCGCCCCAAGTCGGCGGTGTGGGCGCGGCCGCCGAGGTCGGGGGTGCGTGGCGCGTCGCCGCCCGAAGCCAGCACGGTTTCGATGGCTTGCAGCAGCGCGTCGTGCGCCTTGCGGTGGCCCAGAAAATCGAGCATCATGGCCCCGCACCAGATCTGGCCGATCGGGTTGGCGATGCCGCGCCCGGCGATGTCGGGGGCCGAGCCGTGCACCGGCTCGAACAGCGAGGGGTGGCGGCGCTCGGGATTCAGGTTGGCGCTGGGCGCCACGCCGATGGTGCCGGTGCAGGCCGGCCCGAGGTCGCTCAGGATGTCGCCAAACAGGTTGCTCGCCACCACCACGTCGAAGCAGTCGGGGCGCTGCACAAAGTGGGCGCACAGGATGTCGATGTGGAACTGATCCACGTGCACGCCGGGGTACTGGCGCGCCATGGCCGCCACGCGCTCGTCCCAGTAGGGCATGGTGATGGCGATGCCGTTGCTCTTGGTGGCGCTGGTCAGGTGCTGCTTGGGGCGGCTCTGCGCCAGCTCGAAGGCAAAGCGCAACACCCGATCGACGCCGTGGCGGCTCATCACGGTTTCCTGCAGCACGATTTCGCGCTCGCTGCCCTCGTACATGCGCCCACCCACGCTCGAGTATTCGCCCTCGGTGTTTTCGCGCACGATCCACATATCGATCTCGCCCGGGGCGTAAGGGCTGCCGTCGCGGCGGCGCAGGGGCGCGCTGATGCCGGGCAGCAGGCGCGCCGGGCGCAGGTTCACGTACTGATCGAACTCGCGCCGAAACCGCAGCAGAGAGCCCCAGAGCGAGATGTGGTCGGGGATTTTCTCGGGCCAGCCGACGGCGCCGAAGTAGATCGCGTCGTGGCCGCCGATCTGCTCTTTCCAGTCGTCTGGCAGCATCTGGCCGTGGCGCTCGCAGTAGGGCCAGCAGGCGAAATCGAAATGGTCGAACTGCAAGCCGATGCCGAAGCGGCTGGCGGCCGCCTCGAGCGCGCGCAGCCCTTCGGGCATGACTTCCTTGCCGATGCCGTCGCCAGCGATGACGGCGATGCGGTGCGTTTTCATGGGTGTTCGGCTCCTAGGGTGGGTTGGGCAAGTATCAGGCTTTGGCGATCAGGCTTTTGCAGTTGCGGGGCTGCGCACCACCAGGCTGACGCCGAGCGCGGTCAGGGCCATGCCGGCCACGGTCAGGGCGGTGATGGGCTCGTCGAACAGCAGCCAGGCCAGCACGGCGGTGCACGGCGGCACCAGGTACATCAGGCTGGCCACCGAAGCCGCTGCGCCGCGCTGGATCAGCAGATAGAGCAGCGAGCTGGCCCCCAGCGTGAGCGCCAGCACCGACCACGCCAGGGCCCCGGCCAGCTCGGCGTTCCAGTTCATGCCGCCGGGCTCGAGCAGCGCCAGCGGCAGCGTGACGGCAAAGGCTGCCAGCAACTGCACCGTGCTGGCGCTGCGCACATCGCAGGGCTGCACATAGCGTTTTTGGTACAGGGTGCCGGCGGTGATGCTCAGCAGTGCGCATACGGCCAAGCCGACGTTGAACCAGGTGGCGCCGATCTGGCCCGTGGCCGCGCCCACGGCCGCCTGCGCCTCTGGGGGCACGAACTGGTGCCACAACACCAACACCAGCCCGGCCAAGCCCAGCAGCAGCCCGAGCCACTGGCGCCGCGTCACGGCCAAACCGGTCGAAGCGGCAAAGGCCGACAACCAGACGGCGGTGAGCACCGGCTGCAGCCCCACCAGCAGCGCCACCAGCCCCGCGCCCATGCCGGCCTTCACCGCCGCCCACACGCCGCCCAAGTAGCCAGCGTGCATCAGCAGCCCCAGCACCGCCAAGTGCCCCCACTGCGAACGGTTGCGCGGCCACGCCACCCGCGCCCACCAGACCCAGAGCAAAAACAGGGCGATCGACAAGGCATAGCGCCAAGCCAGAAAAGTCATCGGCGGGGCGTGCGGCATGCCGTAGCGCGCCACGATGAAGCCGGTGCTCCAGATCAGCACAAACACCCACGGCATGGCGCGCAACCAGGCGTCGTGGGGGGTTTGGGGCGTGCGGCTGAACATGGGTGAACGCTGCAGCGAGTAGGCAGAGCGTTGTTAGCGCGTGAGGGGTGTGTAGTGAGCGTGCTTTTTAGCGCGACTTGGCGCGGATTTCGGGCAGCGCTTTGATCAGGTAGTAAACCATCGACCAGACCGTGAGGATGGCCGAAATCCACAGCAACACCGTGCCCCAAAGCCGGGTGTCGATCAGGCCAAAGAGCGTGGCGTCGTAGAGCAAAAACGGGATCGCCACCATCTGCACCGCGGTTTTGAGCTTGCCCACCGCATGCACCGCCACGCTGCGGGTGGCGCCGATGATCGCCATCCACTCGCGCAGCGCTGAAATGGCGATCTCGCGGCCGATGATGATCAGCGCCGCAAACACGTCGGCGCGGTCGAGTTGCACCAGCACCAGCAGGCAGGCGCAGATCAGAATTTTGTCGGCCACTGGGTCCAGAAAGGCACCAAAAGCCGAGGTCTGATTGAGCCGGCGCGCCAGGAAGCCGTCGGCCCAGTCGGTGAGCGCAAACAGCACAAACAGCACCGTACCGACCAGATTTTGCGTGCTCTGCTCCAGTCCGGGCCAGTAAAACACCGCCACGATCACGGGGATGGAGACGATGCGCGCCCAAGTGAGCGAAGTAGGCAGGTTAAAAAACATGGGCCTGATTATGCGAGGGTTTGCCCGGATTCTGCCGCGCCGTTCAGCGCAAAGCCTTGTAGATTTGTTGCGCCAGCTCGGTCGAAATGCCCTCGACGCCGGCCAGATCGGCCACGCTGGCCGCAGCCACGCCACGCAAACCGCCAAAACGCTGCAGCAAGCGCGCGCGCCGCTTGGGGCCGACGCCGGGAATGTCCTCGAGCTGGCTGCCGCCGGTGCGGGTGCGGCTGCGTTGGGCGCGCATGCCGGTGATGGCAAAGCGGTGCGCTTCGTCGCGGATTTGCGCCACCAGCATGAGCGCAGCCGAATCAGCCCCGAGGGCGATTTTGTCGCGGCCGTCGGCAAACACCAGTTCCTCGAGCCCGACCTTGCGCCCGGCGCCCTTTTCCACGCCGACGATGCGGCCCACATCGGCCCCGAGCTGCTCGAACACCTGGCGCGCCACGGCCACCTGCCCGGCACCACCGTCGATCAGCACCACATCGGGCCAGCGTGGGCCAGCGCTGGTTTCGGGTTCTTGGGCTGCAGCCAGCTTGCCGTACCGGCGCAGCAGCACCTGGCGCATGGCGGCGTAGTCGTCGCCGGGCGTGATGCCCGCGATCGCATAGCGCCGGTACTGGGCGCTCTGCATCTTGTGGCCCTCGAACACCACGCACGCGGCCATGGTGGCCTCGCCGGCGCTGTGCGAGACGTCGAAGCACTCAATGCGCAAGCGCTCCAGCGCCTCGTCGGGCAGATCGAGCGCCTGCGCCAGCGCGCGCGTGCGCGCCTGCTGCGAGCCCTCCTCGGACAACAAACGCGCCAACTGCAGCGCCGCGTTTTGCTGCGCCATCTCGAGCCAGGCGCGGCGCTGCTCGCGCGGCTGCCACACCGCATGCACCTTGTGCGCGCTGGCTTGGCCGAGTAAATCGAGCAAGTGCGCGCTCACCGGCGCCCCCAGCACCAGCAGCGGCGGCGGCGGGTGGGCGCTGTAATGCTGGGCGATGAAGGCCTCGAGCACCCGGGTTTCTAGGCTGGGTGCCGACGCAGCGGCGGCATCGTGTGCATCCAGCGTGTGCCCAGCGGTCGGTGCATCGATCATCAGCCCTAGGCTAGATTCTTTGACAGTCTCTGCGTCCCCATCTGTGCCTCCATCTGCCACTTTATCTGCCGCTTTATCAGCCCATATCTGCTTGCCTTCATTTGCTTGCGCGCCTTCATCTGGGCCTTCATCTGCGCCCTCCTCCACGCTGGCCAGCAGCGCCCCGTCGGCCACCTGCGCCGGAAAAAAAGGCCGGTCGCCCAGATGGCGGCCACCGCGCACCATCGCTAGGTTGACGCAAGCGCGCCCACCCTGCACTTTCACGGCCAAAATATCGGCTTCTTGGTCGCGCACGTTCTCCATCGCCTGCTGCTGCAGCATTTGCGCGAGGCTGCCGATCTGGTCGCGCACCTGGGCCGCTTGTTCAAACGCCAGTTGTTCGGCGTGCGCTTGCATGCGTTGCTCCAGCGCCGTCAGCAAGGTGTCGGTTTGGCCGCGCAGAAAGGCGGCGGCGTCTTGCGCATCGCGCGCGTAGTCGGCGGCGCTCACCAGCCCCACGCACGGGCCGCTGCAGCGCCGGATCTGGTACAGCAGGCAGGGGCGGCTGCGGTGCACAAACACCGTGTCTTCGCAAGTGCGCAGCCTGAACACCTTTTGCAGCAGCTCGATGGTCTGCTTCACCGCCCAGCCGTTTGGGTAGGGGCCAAAGTACTGGCCGCGCCCGTCCACGGCGCCGCGGTAGTACGACAGGCGCGGGAAGGCCTGCGGCTGCGCCGCTTCGAGCGGTGGTTGCGCTGCGTTTGTTGCGGCTGTTGCGGCTGGCACTGCCGCCAGCGCGCCCACATTGCGCACCCTGCCTGCGTTGCCTGTCGAGCCCGCAGTGCTGGCCGCGCGCCCCGCCCCGCTGCCTAGGCGCAGGTAGGGGTAGCTTTTGTCGTCGCGGAACAAGATGTTGTAGCGCGGGTGACTGGCCTTGATCAGATTGTTTTCGAGCAGCAGCGCCTCGGCCTCGGAACGCACCACGGTGCTCTCAAGGCGCGCGATCTGGCCCACCATGTGGCCTATGCGCGTGCCATCGTGGCGGCGGCTGAAGTAGCTGGACACGCGCTTTTTCAGATGCCGCGCCTTGCCCACGTAGAGCAGCGCACCGGCGGCGTCAAAAAATCGATAAACCCCCGGCAAGCCCGGCAGGGCCGCCACGGCGTGCAGCAGCGCTTCGGGGAAAGGGGTTGGGGTGTGCGCGTCCTCGGTCATGGTGCTGCATTGTGGCACTGGGCCGCGCGCAAGGCCAGCGACAATCCTGTGCCATGAAAGCCGCCGCACCCGCACCTGCCCCTGCCGCCCCCCTGCTCTGGGACATTTTTTGTCACGTGATCGACAACTGGGGCGATCTGGGTGTCTGCTGGCGGCTGGCGCGGCAACTGGTGGCGCACCGCCAGCGCGTGCGGCTGTGGGTGGACGACGCTTCGGCGCTGTCCTGGATGGCGTCCCCCGGCGCGCTGCAAGGCCCAGGCCCCAGCCCTAGATCCAGCCCCAGCCAAGCCAGCACCAGCGCCCAGCCCCTGTACCAAGGACTAGGCGAATTGGCGGAGCTGAGCGTGCACCACTGGCCGCGCCTGCAGCCCGAGACCGCGCCGCCCACCCTCGAGCCCGGCGATGTCCTGATCGAAGCCTTTGGTTGCGACATCACGCCGCACTGGGTGCAGGCCTTGCAACCCGAAGGCCGCACCGGCCAAGTGTGGATCAACCTCGAGTACCTGAGCGCCGAGCCTTGGATCGAGCGTTGCCACGGCCTGCCTTCGCCGGTGCTCAGCGGGCCCCTGGCCGGGCGCGTCAAGTGGTTTTACTACCCCGGCTTCACGCCCGGCAGCGGCGGGTTGCTGGGGCCGGATCGGGCCGTTGCCGATCATCCGTCTGCTGCATGGCCTGCACCCGTCCAAGAAAACGCCACCTCCCCCGCCCAAACCCACGCAGACTCAGACGCCACCCCCTGGGCACCCCGCATCACCCTGTTTTGCTACGAACCCGAAGCGCTGGCCCAGCTGCTCGCCCAGCCGGCGCTGGCGCAAGCGCACTGGCGCGTCTGCGCCGGGCGCACCCTAGCGGCGTGGCAGCGCGCGCAAGCGGCACTGCCCGCCAGCGCCACGGCCCACATGCTGCCGCTGCTGGCGCAAACCGAGTTCGATGCCCTGCTGCGCAGCAGCAGCCTCAACCTCGTGCGCGGCGAAGACTCCTTGGTGAGCGCGCTCTGGGCCGGCCAGCCGCTGGTCTGGCAGCTCTACCCGCAAGACGACGGCGCGCACCACGCCAAGCTTGAAGCCTTTCTGGATTGGCTCGAGGCCCCGCCCTGCCTGCGCCAAATGCACCGGGCATGGAATGGGATAGAAGCGGCGACTTCTGAGCTTGCGCCCCTAACAGAACAACGCCTGCAACGTTGGCGCCACTGCACCCTGCAAGCGCGTCAGCGCCTGAGCCAGCAAGGCGATTTGCTGGGCCAGCTGCTGCGCTTTGTAGCCGGGAAAAGGTAGAATGCGACGTTTTACTTTTGCACCCCTGCATTTGCGCACCCATCATGAAATTCGCCCAAGAAATCCGCGCCGGCAACGTCATCATGCACGGCAAAGACCCGATGATCGTCCTTAAAACCGAATACGCCCGCGGTGGCCGTGGCGCCGCCACGGTGCGCATGAAGCTCAAGGCGCTGCTCAACAACATGGGCACCGAAGTCGTGTTCAAGGCCGACGACAAGATCGACAACGTCATCCTCGACAAAAAAGAGTGCACCTACTCCTACTTTGCCGACCCGATGTACGTCTGCATGGACGCCGACTACAACCAGTACGAAGTCGAGGCCGCCAACATGGGCGACGCCCTCAACTACTTGGCCGACGGCATGACGGTCGAAGTGGTGTTCTACGACGGCAAAGCGATTTCGGTCGAACTGCCCACCAGCGTCGAGCGCGAGATCACTTGGACCGAACCGGCCGTCAAGGGCGACACCTCGGGCAAGGTGCTCAAGCCGGCCAAGATCGCCACCGGTTTTGAGGTTTCGGTGCCGCTGTTCGTGGAACAAGGCGACCGCATCGAGATCGACACCCGCACCGGCGAATACCGCCGCCGCGTCTAAAAGGCGGATGGGCAACCCCCAAGACTTGCGCGTCAACCGGTTGGCGCACGCTTGGGCCGAACTGCAGGCCCAAGCCGCCGACGTCGTCGAGCTGCACCCCGACGCGCACCGGCTGGCTTTCGCCGACCCGGAGTTTCTGCTGCGCCGCGAGTCGCGCGGCATCCGCATGCAGCTCGAGCTGCTCAAGCCCGAGCTGGAAATGCAGGCGCTGGGCATCGAGCACACCGTGGTGGTGTTTGGCAGCGCGCGCTTTCGCTCCGCCGAAGCAGCGGCCGAGGCGCTTGAGCAGGCGCAGGCCAGCGGTGATGCCCAAGCCATTGCCGCCGCCCAAACCCTGCAGCGCAACGCCCGTTATTACGAGCAGGCGCGCCGCTTTGCCCGCTTGGTGGCCGAATACAGCCTGCACTGCCCAGCACAAGATCGGCTCTACATCGTCACCGGCGGCGGCCCCGGCATCATGGAGGCGGCCAACCGCGGCGCGCACGAGGCGGGGGCGCTGAATCTCGGGCTCAACATCACGCTGCCGCACGAGCAGCTGTCCAACCCCTACGTCAGCCCCGAGCTGAACTTCAAATTCCACTATTTTGCGCTGCGCAAAATGCATTTTTTGATGCGCGCCAAGGCACTGGTGGCGTTTCCGGGCGGGTTCGGCACCCTAGACGAGTTGTTTGAAGTGCTCACCTTGGTGCAGTGCCACAAGGCCAAACCGCTGCCGATCTTCCTCTTTGGCAGCGACTACTGGCAGCGCCTGCTGCGGCTCGAGGTGTTGGTCGAAGAAGGGGTGATCAGTCCCGCCGATCTGGAGCTGTTCCAAACCGTGGACACGCCCGAGGCCGCGTGGGAGGGGATTCGGCGCTTTTACAACCTGCCCGAGATCGGCTGCGCTGCGCCAGCAGGCTAAGAAGCTTGGCCTAGGGGGGGGTAAGGCAAGCTCTGCCGCCGCCCCCTCTGAGCCAAGGTGTCTACATCAAGTAACAGAGCCCGGCTTATTGCCTTGCGCCGGATCGGTGCCGATCATGGGCACTTTGCTCACGTCCGGGATCAGGTGGGACTCGCGCACCGCCGCCCGCGCCAGCATGTGCGAAGCCACCGGCAGCGTGGCGAACAAAAAGCCCAGCATCAGCAAGGCGCGCCAGCCCCAGTCCCAGGTGCCGGCAAACAGCAGCGCGCCCACCAGCACCATGGCCAGCGCAAAGGTGCCGGCTTTGGTGGCGGCGTGTTGGCGCGCCAGCGCGTCGGGCAGCGCCACCACGCCCCACGCCGCGATGATCAGCAGCACGCCACCAGCGACTAAAAACAGGGCAGCCAAGAGTTCCAGCGCCAGCGTCATGAGGCCGACCCCTTATCGAGCAAAAGGGCCCAGCCGACGGTGGCCACAAAACCCGCGATCGCCAAACCAATGCCCACGTCCAAATAAACCGTGCGCGCTGTCAAAATCGACGCCACCACGCACAGCGCGATTGCGGCAGCCAAAAAAATGTCGAGTGCCACGATGCGGTCGGCACCGGTGGGGCCTTGCACGATGCGCCAAATAGACAAAGCCATGGCGACCAAAACCAAAAGGATCAGGGCGGCGCTGGCCCATTCGATGATCATGCGCGCTGCTCCCCAAAAAGTTTAATCAAGCTGCGCTCAAAGTCGCTGCGTATGCCCTGCTCGATCGAGGCCATATCGGAGGCATCGAGCACGTGCATGAGGATTTCGTGCTTTTCCATATCGATGTCGAGCGTGGTGGTGCCCGGGGTGAGCGTGATCATGCACCCGAGCAACGAGGCGCCCATGGGGCTCATGGGGGCAAAGCGCAGGCGCAAAAAAGCCGCCGGCGGGGGCGTGCGGCTGCCCGTGCTGGCGCGCAGGATCACTTGCACCGTCTGCACGCCGGAAAGCACCACCGCCTTCAAAAAGCGCAGCAACAGCACCAAGGCGACGAAAATTTTGAGCATGATCAGCGCGCTCCCAAGGCTAGCGCAGCCGCTTGCGCAAACTCAATCAGGGGCTGCGGGTGGAGGGAAATGGCCAAAGTCAGGGCTGCCAGACCAACGGTGGCTACCCACGCGGGCCACAAATGCGTCTGAGTGGGCAGGCTCCAGTTTTTGTCGGGGTGCGGTTTCCAGAACGCCTCCATCCAGATTTTGACCATTGAATACAAGGTGAGCACGCTGACCAGCAGGGCGATAAAGGTCCAGACGTAGCGCCCTTGGGCCAGGGCTTCGTGCAACACCACGAACTTGGCCCAAAAACCCGACAGCGGCGGGATGCCCACC
The DNA here is from genome assembly GCF_056323735.1 of Serpentinimonas sp. SSL01. Lineage (NCBI taxonomy): Bacteria > Pseudomonadati > Pseudomonadota > Betaproteobacteria > Burkholderiales > Comamonadaceae > Serpentinimonas > Serpentinimonas sp. SSL01. The sequence goes on along the minus strand of NZ_CM150487.1, from coordinate 935,009 downwards.
AGCGACAGCGCCACGAACAGAAACAGAACCCCAAGCCAAGGCCGGGCTTTGTATAAGCCACCGATTTTGCGCAGGTCGTAATTGCCGGTCAGGCGCCAAATCATGGCCGCGATCAAAAACAGGTTGGCCTTGACGATGAAGTGGTGCACGGTATAGACCAACGCGGCAGCGTTGCCGGCCTGGCTGGCCAGCGCGATGGCGAGCAGGATGTAGCCCACCTGGCTGACGGTGTGAAAAGCCAAGATGCGGCGCATGTCCCAGTGGTAGGCCGCACCCAACACGCCAAACAACATGCTCGCCGCCGCGATCCAGCCCAAGGCTTCAAACACCAGCGGCGGCGCGATGGCAAACACATCGCCCAGCAAGCGCAGCACGGCATAGACACCGAGCATGGTGAGCAAACCGGCAAACAAGCCCAACGCGGGAGCCGGCAGGGTGTGGTAGGCCGCAGGCAGCCAAGCATAAAGCGGGAATGCGCCTGCCTTAATGAGTAAGGCCAGCAGCAAAAGGCTCACCATCAGGCCCAGCATCCAAGGGCTGAGCTGGGTCGCGGCGTGCGCCAGCGCATCGTAGTTGAGGTGCCCGGTCATGCCATAGATCACCCCCACGGCGGCCAACAGCAGCAGGGTGCCGATGATGTTGAGCACGAAGTATTTGAAGGTCGCGTCGAGCTGGTCGGCACGGCCACCTATGGCCAGCAACCCCAGCGCGCAGATCAGCACCACCTCAAACCACACGTAGAGGTTGAACAAGTCGGCGGTGGCAAACGAACCACCCACGCCCAGCAGCAACCCATGCATCAGGGGCAGCAGCAGCGGATGGCGCGGCAAGGTGTCGGCGTCGCTGGCCAGAAAAACCAAGCTGGCCAGCCCCATGATGGCGGTGATCAGCAGCATGGCGGCGCTGAGCCGGTCTACGTAAAACTCGATGCCGTAGGGCGCACCCCAGTCGCCAAATACCGAACGCACCGCCGTGCCCTGATGCGCCTCTGCGGTGAGCGCCAAAGCGCACGCCAAAAAGATGATCAACCCTACGTAGCTGACCCAAGTTTGCGCTGCAGGGCGTTTTTGCACCAAAGCAGCAGCAACCAACGTGGCCATGGGAACCAGCACCGGGCTGGCAGCAAGCCAACTCATCGTCCAACCCCCTGGTTTGCGGCTGCTGCAGGGAGCTCGGGTTCGTGGGCGGGACCGTTGTAGGGCGGCTTGACGGGGTCGGTGGGCAAAGGTTCAGCCATACGCAGATCGAGCGCGTCGTCGGTTTGCGCGCTTTGAATGACACGCAATGCCAGCGTGAGCGAAAAACAGATCAGGGCAAAGCCGATCACGATCGCCGTCAACACCAGCGCCTGGGGCAACGGGTTGGAGGCGTCGCGCAGCACCGTTTCGCCCAATGGAATGACCGCTGGGTCCATGACGGAAACCCGGCCGGCCGCTAAAAACAGCAAATTGATCGCGCTGCCCAACACACCCAAACCGATCACGCAGCGAAACAAATCGCGCGACAAGGCCAAATAGACACCAGCAGCCACGGTGATGCCCACCGTGAGGGCAATGAGCCAAATCATTTGCTGGCACTCCCGTCTTGCGTCATGTTGCGGCCCTTAATCGATTCATCCACGCCCAACAAGGCCAGCGCATAGCCAGCTAGGGCGCCCCACACGGTCAAGTACACGCCTAGGTCGAAAATGATCACGGTCGATACCTTTAGCTCGGTAAAGCCCAGGGGAATGTAGCCCCAGATGTGTGTGAGGAAGGGATCGCCAACGATCAATGCCGGGATGCCCGACAGAATGCCAATGCCAAGGCCGATCACAGTCAGGCGCAGAGGCGAGCCATAGGGCAGGCGCAGTGCCGCGGCGTCACTGCCATGGGCCACGGCCCATAGGATCGAGGCGTTGACGGCCAGCAAGCCACCGATGAATCCGCCCCCGGGTTCGTTGTGCCCACGCAGCAGCACCCAAACCGAAGCCAGCAAAATAGCGACGTAGAGTGGCCTGGAGATCGACTCCAGAATAACAACGCGGCGGTTCATGCTTTGCTCCCCTCTTGGGTGGATTTTTTCTGGCGCAGCATGTGCGCGCGCACCGCATGCAACACCGGCAATGCCGCCAAGAACGAGAGCATCACCACCGCGATTTCGCCCAGGGTATCGAGGGCGCGAAAGTCAACCAGCACCACGTTGACCACGTTGCGGCCATGGGCCTCGGGCACGCTCACTTGGGCAAAAAAGTCGGTCAGTTGGGTGTTGAAGGCGGCGCTGAACGAGACCAGCATGATCACCGTGACCACGGCACCAAACGCCACAGCCAGAGGGAAAGCCCAGGGGCTGGTGTGGGGCTTGGGCATACCCTGACCGCGCCCAGCGAGCTTGAGCTTGAGCAGCACCGAAGCCAGCACGATCACAAACACCGATTCCACCACGAACTGCGTGTAGGCCACATCGGGAGCGCCGGTGTACATGAAGAACACCGCGCTGCCGTAGCCGACCAGCCCCGAACACAAGAGCAGCACCAGGCGGTCGCGTTGGAATACAGCCAGCAGCGCACCGGACACGATCAACAAGCAAGCCAAGACAAAACCCGTCGAGGGCGCGACCCATTGCGGCCACAACCAATGCCCCCAACCGGCGAGCAAAATGCCCGCCAACAGCGCCGTGACAAAGCCCACCATCAGCGTGCTGTAACCAGGCAGTTCACCGTGCTGCAACCAGCGCGTGCTGCGCGCCGCCCACACCGGGATGCCGTTGATGAAGCGCTCGTACTGCGCCGGTGTGCTAAGGGTATCAAAGCGCGCCAACAACCGGTCAAAGCGCCGGTGCAGCGGGTCCCAGTAGATAAACACCGCAGCGCCTATGCCCACGGTGAGCGCCAGCGACAGCAGGCTGCCGAGGCTGAACTCAAGCGCGAAGTGCACCGCCACCGCTTCGGCACGCGGCGTCATGGCCTCGGCGGCCACGCCCAACAGCCAATCGGCCATGAACGGCGCTACGCCCAAACTGATGCCGATGCAAGCCAACACCAGCGGCGGCGCCCAGAGCGCCACGCCGCCCTCGTGGGCATCGGGCGGGGTGATGTTGTGGCCTGGGTGGCGCCAGAAAACGCGCACCGCCGCCACCGCCGCCACCGCCACCGCCACGGCAGCAAAAATGGTGTTGGCAACCTTGACCAATTCGCTCAAGGCCCCGAGGGCATCGGCTTGCCCGACCACATCTTTGACCACATAGCCAAAAGAGAGCGGAATGCCGGCCATCGACAACCCAGCCAGCGCCGCCGCTGCGGCCGTGAGCGGCATGGCGTGGCGCAGGTTGCCCAAGCGGTCGATGATGCGCGTGCCGGTGCCATGGTCCACGTTGCCAGCGACGAAGAACAGCGGCGCCTTGTAGAGCGCGTGCGCGAGCAACAGCGCGCTGACCGCGACCGAAGCCCCGTGGCCATCCATGCCCACCAACATCACCAGCGTGCCCAGCGTGGCCACGGTGGACCAAGCCAAAATGCGCTTGAGGTCGCGCTCGCGCAGCGCCAGCAGCATCGCCCAAGCGGCGGTAAACGAGCCAAAAATCTGCAGCGTCCACTGCCACAGTTCCCAGCCGCCAAAGCCGGGATCGAGCCGCGCCAGCAGATAGACGCCGAGCTTGACCATGGTGGCCGAGTGCAGGTAGGCCGACACCGGCGTCGGCGCCGCCATGGCGCCCGGCAGCCAGAAGTGAAACGGAAACTGCGCGCTCTTGGTGAAGGCGCCCAAGATGATGAGCAGCAGCGCTGCCGTGAGCAACGGCGTGTGCTCGGTGTAGGGCAGCTGGGCGATGATCTCTTGGATGGAGAACGTGCCCATGTTCTGCCCGAGCAACAGAATGCCGGCCAGCAGCGCCAACCCACCGCTGCCCGTGACCACCAGCGCCTGCTGCGCCGACTTGCGGCTCTTGGGGTCTTCGTGGTTGAAGCCCACCAGCAGGAACGACAGCACGCTGGTCGCTTCCCAGAACAGGAACAGCACGATCAGGTTGTCGGCCATCACGGTGCCGATCATGGCGACCATGAAAAACGACAGCAAAATGTAGAGCCGCTTTTGCTGCGGATGCCCGGCCAGATAGCCGCCGGCATAGACGAACACCGCCACCCCGATGCCGGTGATAAGCAGCAGCATCAGCAGCGTCAGGCCATCGATGTGAAAGTCGAGGTGCACGCCCAGCGCCGGGATCCAAGGGACGTGGATGTCCAGCGGCAGCGGTTGCGTGGCCGCCGTCCAGAGCACGGCCATGAAGGCAAGCAGCGGCAGCAGCACGAAGGCCGTGCGCGCGCCCAAGCTCATGGCAGCGGCTGAGGGGTCAAGTGGGGGGTGTTGCGCCATGGGCCTCGAGTGTAATAATTTTTTGTCTCGAAAAACCTGAACTTGGCGCCCATTACGCCGAAAGATGCTGAAGCCTCAGCGGCTGCGTCTGAGCCTCTGAGCCCCGAGCAAACTTCAAAACTCGCCCTGTTGCCACATCTCGGGGGCAAAGCGCAGCACCCGGTTGCGGCCTTGGTCTTTGGCCTGGTACAGGGCTACGTCGGCGTATTTGATCGCCTGCCAGAAGCCGTCGGTGTCGCCGGGGAATTCACTGACCCCGACCGAGATGGTCTTGCGCAGCGTCTCGCCGTTGATGGTGACCTTCATCTGCTCGATGGCGAGGCGAATTTTTTCGGCCACGGCCATGGAGTCGCCCGGGCAGACGTCGATCAGCAGCACCAAAAACTCCTCGCCGCCAAAGCGGATCACGATGTCGGAGTCGCGCACGGCGCTGCGCAGGGTCTGCGAGGTTTGCTTGAGCAGCAAGTCGCCCACGTCGTGCCCATAGCTGTCGTTGACCTGTTTGAAGTAGTCGAGGTCGCACAGCAGCAGGCCGATTTGGGTCTTGCGCCGCAACACACCGCTGATGATCTGCTGCGTGTGCTCTTGCAAAAAACGCCGGTTGTAGAGCCCGGTGAGCGGGTCGATCATGGCCGACTCGCGCAGCGTCGCCATCAGGCGCTTGGCCTCGAGCACCGAGATCGACTGCTCGATGTAGGTGTTGGCGCTGAACAGTTTTTTGCTCATGCCCGCGTCTAGCGCGGCGCCGTTGGCATCGATGGCAAAGCGCATCTGCGCCACGCCGATGGTGTGCCCACCAGCCAGCATGGGGGTGCAGACGTGGCCGAAGCCGGGGTCGGGCTCGAAGCGCCGATACACGTCTTCGAGCGTGGTGTCGTCTTCGATCACTTTTTTGTACACCGTCATGCCATAGACGCGCTCGACCAGCTGATTGAACTTGTCGGACAGTTGGCCGATTTCGTCGTCGGTGCGGATGACGACCTTTTTGCTCAAATCCACATCGCCGGTGCTCAGCGCGTCGATCTGCCCGATCACTGTCGTGATGCCGTGAACGACAGCACGCAAAACCAGAACAGAGTGCCAACCCCGAGCAGCAAAAACTTGCGTTTAATGGGCAAATCGACGAACATGAGCTTGCGCAGCAGTTGGGTCGGCCACCCAAGTCGTTCAAGATAGTCATTGGACTCCACACCCGACCCACCGCTGGCGCGATTACGCTGCATCGGCTCACTCCTCAAAATCAGTATTATCAAACAGACTGGGGTCGGTCAGGGTCTAAAGCATTTCATACGGCGCTCAGCTCTCTGCCCAATTTTTAGTTGAAGGCCTGAATAATAGGGCAACGCCTTAGCTGTGCGTACACTGGCGGCTCAAGGGTGACGCTGAAAAATGGTGGGCCTCCCGTGAGTCGAACACGGCACCAACGGATTATGCGTACCAGCTATGGCTTTCGCCACCCCTTTCGGGTTTGTGGTCTGGACTGTCTCTTGTCGTTACGACCTGCCCGTACAGTCTCTACACGTCCTCCCCCCTAGGGGGAGTTTCGCTCGGGATCGCCACGCCTGCGCGGCAGAGGTTTCCCCGAATTTGAGCAGTTCTACCGGCAGGCAGAGTGAACTTACCCGCCGGCAACCCACATTCGCGCCGCCCGTATTCTTGCGAACCGCAGGGCGGCGCAGCTTAAGTCCGCTGCTCTAACCAAGCATGAGCTAGAGGCCCAGAGCTTGGGAGTTTACTGCATCCGAAAGCGACCAGACAAGCGGCCAAGCAAGCGCCGATACCCGCAACGGCACAGGCGTGCATAGGGTCACACCAAGGGGCTGGCCTCTCAGGGCGGGCTACGAAACCCCTAGCGCGGATGGCTCAGGGCGTTGCCCAGCAGCTTGGCGGTGATATCCACGATCTGGATCATGCGCTCGTAGGGCATGCGCTGCGGACCGATCACGCCCAGGGTGCCGACCACGGCGCCATCGACGGTGTAGGGCGCGCTGACCACCGACAAATCTTCGAACGGCACGCCTTGGCTGTCGCCGCCGATGAAGATCCGCACCCCGTCGGCCTGGTGCGACACGTCGAGCAACCGCATAAGCTGGGTTTTTTGCTCGAAAATGTCAAAGAGCCGCCGCAACTGCCCTAGGTCGTGCGAAAAATCGCTCACCGACAACAGGTTGCGCTCGCCGGCCACCAGCACCGCGTCTTGCTGCGCCTCGCTTTCGGTGCCCAGCTCCACCGCTTGCAGCATCAGGGCGGCGATCTCGCCGCGCAGGCGCTCGACTTCGGTGCGCAGGCGGTCGCGCACTTCGCTCAGCGTCAGGCCGGCGTAGTGGGCGTTGAGAAAATTGGCCGCTTCTTGCAGCTGGCTTTGCTCAAACTCGGGCTGGGTGTGGATGACATGGTTTTGCACCTCGCCATCGGGCGAGACCAGAATCACCAGCACGCGCCGTTGCGACAGGCTCAAAAACTCGATGTGCCTAAAGACGCTGGCGCGCTTGGGCACCCGCACCACGCCCACGAAGTGCGACAGGCTGGAGAGCAGCTGCGCCGCTTGGTTGAGCACTTGGCGCGGCTGCTCGCCTTGCAAGGTTGCGGTTGGCATGGACTCCGCGGCGGGTAGCTCGTCGCGCCGGGCGGTGAGCATGGTATCGACAAACAGCCGGTAGCCGCGCGCGGTGGGCACCCGGCCCGCCGAGGTGTGCGGGCTGGCAATCAGGCCGAGATCCTCGAGGTCGCTCATGACGTTGCGGATGGTCGCGGGCGAGAGCTCCAGCCCGGCCGCGCGCGACAGGGTGCGCGAGCCCACCGGTTGGCCGTCGGCGATGTAGCGCTCGACTAGGGTTTTGAGCAGGTGCTTGGAGCGGTCATCGAGCATGAGGAAGATTTTAATGGGCTTGTGCTTTAATTTGCACATGAATCAGCACGCCTCAACCCCTGCTGCACCGCCGCCAGCTGCAGAGCTGCGCTTTCGCCACGTGGCGGTGATCGGCAAGTACAACGCACTGGGTTCGCGCGACATCATTGACACCTTGGTGCATTTTTTGCTCGATCAGGGCTGCGCCGTGAGCCTGGAGCGCGAAACTGCCCTCAACACCGGGCTGGAACCCTACCCGGTGCTCGATGTAAACGAGATCGGCCGGCACTGCGATTTGGCGCTGGTGCTCGGGGGCGACGGCACCATGCTGGGCATCGGGCGCCAGCTGGCGCGCCAGCAAGTGCCCCTGGTGGGGATCAACCAAGGCCGCCTGGGCTTTATCACCGACATCCCGTGGCAGGGCTACGCCCCGGTTTTGCAGGCCATTCTGCATGGCCAGTACGAGCAAGACCGGCGCGCGCTGATGCACGCCAGCGTCTGGCGCGACGGCTCGTGCGTGTTCGAAACCATCGCCATGAACGATGTGGTGGTCAACCGCGGCAGCGCCCCCAGCATGGTGGAGCTGCGGGTCGAGGTCGATGGCCATTTCGTGGCCAAGCAGCGCGCCGACGGCTTGGTGATCGCCACCCCCACGGGCTGCACCGCTTACGCCTTGTCGGCCGGCGGGCCGCTGCTGCACCCGGCCATCGACGGCTGGATCATGGCCCCGATCGCGCCGCACACGCTCACCAACCGCCCGATCGTGCTGCCAGCCAGCGGCGAAATCGCGGTCGAGGTGGTCTCGGGGCGCGACGCCAGCGCACACTTTGATATGCAGAGCTTCACCAGCCTGCTGCACGGCGACCGCATTGTGGTGCGGCGCGCGGCGCACCAACTGTGCCTGTTGCACCCGCTGGGCTGGAGTTATTTTGACACCCTGCGGCGCAAGCTGCACTGGAATGAAGGGGGCGTGGGTTGAGCTGGCAACGCATGGCGCTGCGCGATTTCGTGATCGTGCGCGAACTGGAACTGGATTTGAACCAAGGCTTTACCGTACTCACCGGCGAGACCGGGGCCGGCAAGTCGATCCTCATCGACGCCCTGCAGCTGGCGCTGGGCGCGCGCGCCGACGCCGCCGTGGTGCGCGAGGGCGCGGCGCGCACCGAGGTGGTGGCCGAATTCGAGCCCACGGCGGCGGCCCGCGAGTGGCTGGCCGAGCAGGGCTTCGAGGGCGAGCCGGGCGAACCCTTGCGGCTCAAGCGCCAGCTCGACACCCAAGGCCGCAGCCGCGCCTGGATCAACGGCAGCACCGCCAGCGCGACCCAGTTGCGCGAGCTGGGTGAGCTGCTGCTCGACATCCACGGCCAGCACGCTTGGCAGCGCCTGACGCGGCCCGAAGCCGTGCGCCAGCTGCTCGACGACTACGCCCGCATCGACGCACGCGCCTTGCGCCGGCTCTGGAGCGACTGGCGCGCCGCGCAACGCAGCCTCGAGCAGGCGCGCACGCAGCAAAGCCAGCTGCAACAAGAGCGCGAACGCCTGCAATGGCAACTCACCGAGCTCGAGCGCCTGGCCCCGTTGCCCGGCGAATGGGAAGACCTCAACTTGCAGCACGGGCGGCTGGCGCACGCGCAAGCACTGCTCGAGGCGGCGCAAACGGCGCTGCACTGCCTGAGCGAAGACGAAGCCAGTGCCCGCACCCTGCTCTACCGCGCCGCGCAGGCGTTGCAAGCGCAGCAACACGTGGAGCCGCGCTACCAGGGGCTGGCCGAGCTGCTGAGCAGCGCGCTGGCGCAGGTCGATGACGCCTGCCACGACCTGCAGCAGCACGCCCAGCGCAGCGAGCTCGACCCGGCGGCGCTGCAGGCGCTGGACCAGCGCTTGGGCCTGTGGCTGGCGCTGGCGCGGCGCCTGCGCTGCGAGCCGCAGGCGCTGGCCGAGCGGCTGCAAGGCTGCCGCCAGGCGCTGGCCGAGCTCGAGCGCAACGCCGATCTGGCGGCGCTGGAGCAGGCCGAACACCAAGCGCAAGCGCGCTTTCGCGCCGAGGCCGAGCGCCTGAGCAGCCTGCGCCTAGAGGCCGGGGCGCGGCTTGGGCACGCCATTACGCAAGCCATGCAGGGCTTGGGGATGGCCGGCGGGCGCTTCGAGGTGCGGCTGCAGGCCCTGCCCGAGCCGCAGGCGCACGGCCTCGACCAAGTCGAGTTTTTGGTGGCTGCGCACCCCGGCAGCACCCCGCGCCCGGTGGGCAAGGTGGCCTCTGGGGGCGAGCTGTCGCGCATCGCGCTGGCGATCTCGGTCTGCACCAGCGAGGTCGGCAGCGCCCCGACGCTGATCTTTGACGAAGTGGACAGCGGCATCGGCGGCGCGGTGGCGCACACCGTGGGCCAGCTCATGCGCCGCTTGGGGAGCGACCGGCAGGTGCTGGCCGTGACCCATCTGGCGCAAGTGGCGGCCTGCGCGCACCAGCACCTGCGCGTGAGCAAAGGGCAAGACGCGCACGGCAGCAGCAGCCAGATCGAGCCCCTGGACGGTGCGCAGCGGGTGGCCGAAGTGGCGCGCATGCTCGGCGGTCAGCAGCTCACCGACACCACCTTGGCGCACGCTCAGGAGCTGTTGTGCAACTCGTCCTGATCACCGGCATGTCGGGCTCGGGCAAATCGGTGGCCCTGCACGCGCTCGAAGACGCCGGCTTTTACTGCGTGGACAACCTGCCGCCCGATCTGCTGGAGCCGCTGGTCGCCTTGCAGCAGGCCGAAGCCACCGAGCGCGTGGCGGTGGCCATCGACGTGCGTAGCGCCCGCGCGCTGCCCACCCTGCCCTTGCGGCTGCGCCAGCTGCGCGCCCGTGGCCTGCCGCTCACCGTGCTGTTTCTTGACACCAGCACCGAAACGCTGGTGCGCCGCTTCTCCGAAACCCGGCGCCTGCACCCGCTCTCGCTCAAAGACAGCAGCGACCAGCGCCGCGCCTTGGCCGATGCCATCGAGCTCGAGCGCGAGCTGCTCAGCGACCTGCGCGAGCAGGCCCAAGTGCTCGACACCAGCCAACTCAAGGCCGCGCACCTGCGCAGCACGGTCAAGGCGCTGCTGCAACTGCCCCCGGCCCGCTTGACGTTGGTGTTCGAGTCCTTCGCCTTCAAGCGCGGCGTGCCGATGGATGCCGATTTTGTGTTCGACGTGCGCATGCTGCCCAATCCGCACTACGAACCCGAACTGCGTCTGCTGACCGGGCGCGACCCGGCGGTGGCGCAGTTTTTGCAGGTCGAAGCCGAAGTGACGGCGATGCAAGAGCAGATCGAAGCGTTTTTGCGGCGCTGGCTGCCGCGCCTAGAAGCCGACCACCGCAGCTACGTGACGGTGGCCATCGGCTGCACCGGCGGGCAGCACCGCTCGGTCTATCTGGTGGAACGCTTGGCGCAGGGCTTTGCCGAACTGGCCAGCGTGCAGGTGCGGCACCGCGAACTCGACGCCTTGCAGCACCACCCTTAAACTTGCAAGCCCGTGCCTGCACCGGCAGCAGGCGGTAGGTGTTCGAGCAACCAGGTGCGGATCGGGGCTGGCAGCGCCACCAGCGGCTGCCCCAGCGACTGCAGCCAGCGCCCCGGCCCCAATGCGGGCTCTTGCAAGTCTGTACCCCACTGCCACTGCACCAGGTGCAGGCGCAGTTCGCGGTGCGTCAGGCTGTGCGAGATGACCGGATGCAGGGTGGGCGCTTGCCCCGCGCGCACACCGGGTGGCGCTTGCAGCGCGGCCTGCTGCGTGGCCAACACCGGCGGCGCGTACAAGCCGGCCCAGATGCCCCGCGGCGGGCGCTGCTGCAGCCAAATGGCCCCGTCGGCGCGGCGCAGCAGCAGCAGCCACCAGTCCTCGAGCCGGCGCGGGCTGCGGCGCGACTTGTGCGGCAGCTCGGCCACGCGTTGCTGCGCCAGCCCTAGGCACAGCGCAGCCACCGGGCATTCGGTGCAGCGCGGCTTGCTGCGGGTGCAGATTTGGGCCCCCAAGTCCATCAGGCCTTGGGTGTAGGCGGCCATGTCGGTGGCGCTGGCATTTTCAGGCAGCAGCCCTTGGGCCTGCTGCCACAGCGTGCGCTGGGTGGGCGCGTGCGCCAGATCGCCCCCAAAGGCCAACAGCCGCGCCAGCAGGCGCTTCGCGTTGCCGTCCAGAATGGAAACCCGCTCGCCGAAGCAAAAGGCCGCTATCGCCGCCGCCGTGCTGGCCCCGATGCCGGGCAGGCGCTGCAGCTCGGCCGCGCTGCCCGGCCAGCGCCCACCTTCTTGCACCACCAGTCGTGCACAGGCATGCAAGTGCCGCGCCCGGCTGTAGTAGCCCAGCCCGCTCCAATGCGCCAGCACCTCGTCCGGTTCGGCCTGCGCCAGCGCCCACACATCGGGGAAGCGCTGTACAAAGCGCTCGTAGTAGGGGCGCACAGTCGCCACTTGGGTTTGCTGCAGCATGATCTCCGACAGCCAGACCCGGTACGGATCACGCGTGCCTTGCCACGGCAGGTGGTGGCGGCCCAAGCGCCGCTGCCACGCCACCAGCGCGTCAAAAAACAGCGCTTGCGCCATCCGCGCAGCTTTAGTTTGTTGCTGTAGACAACGCTTTATCGGCCAGTGGCACCAAAGGGGTATCCGGCGCGGCAATGTCAGACGCTAAAGAGGCCCCGTCTGCGTCAGGTTGAACCGCTTCAGCGCACAACTGCAGCCAGCGCGCAAGCTCGGCCTCGACCTCGGCTTGGCGGGCCAGCAGTTCGTTGATGCGCTCATCCAAGCTTCCTGCAGCCTCTTGGATGCGGTGCACGGCTTCGATGCGGCGCGCAAAATTGCGCTTGCGCTCGCGCAACTGACCATCGAGCTGCGAGGCTGCGGTTTTGCTCCAGATTTCGGCTTCGCTCGAGGCTTCCTCATAGAGCTTGCGCAAGCTCGACAGCACCGCTTTGGCCAGCCGCTCGCAAAATCCAACCTGGGTGAGCCGCAGCAGATTGGTCAATCCCAAATACTGCAAGTGTGCACTCTCGATGCCATCGATCTCCCGCACAAAGCGGGTCAGATCCAGCCGCTGCGGTGTCTGCAGAGTAAAACCATATTCGGCGTTGAGGCTGCGAAACATGCCTGAGAGCATGTCCTGCACCTCGTTGGCCCAGTGCTGCGATTGGGACATGCCGCCGCGCAAACGCGCGAAGGTGTCTTTGTAGATCGTTTTCACGCCCAATTTGACTCCAGGCTGCTTGAGCGCCTGAGCAAACTCGGCCACTTCGGCCTTGATCTGGTTGCTGCCAAGCTGGGCAAACAGCAGCCGCAGCGTCTTGAGGTGCACCGAACGCACAGTTTGTATGCGCAGTGCGCTCTGGTCAAATTCGGCTTGCTCGAGCTCGATGCGGGCGCGCATCTGCCGGATCACCGTCGCGTTTTTGCCACGCAAGGCTTGCAGTTCTTGCACTTGCTCTTCGATTTCGTGGCTGCGCACCAGCAGCTGGCGCTCGACTTCGATACGCAACTGCTGCACTGCCTGCTGCAAAGTTGATTGCAACAGGCGCCGCCGTTGTCCCAGCACGTCATCAGCCAAGGCCCGCTCGAGTTCGGGCAAGCGGCTTTGCTGCAGCAGTTGGGCATCTTGGCGCACCTTGGCCAGCAGGCCTTTGTGGGCCGATACCGCAAACACCTGACGCCCTTGCAGACCGAGCACCTCGGCGCTGTGCAGGCGCTGGCGCTCGATCTGCGCCTCGACGGCTTGCGGGCTGCTCAACTCGTCCCAGAGCACATCGATTTTGTTGAGCACCACCAGCCGCGACTCGCCGCGCTCGGCTGTGGGTGCTAGGTGTTCGCGCCAGATCGCCAGATCGGACTTGCTCACCCCCGCGTCGGCCGCCAAAATAAACACCACGGCATGCGCCTGGGGCAGCATACCGACCGTGAGCTCGGGCTCGGTACCGATCGCGTTCAGGCCCGGCGTATCGACGATCACCAAACCCTGCTTGAGCAAGGGGTGCGCCATGTTGATGAGGGCGTGGCGCCAGCGCGGCACCTCCACCAGCCCATCGGGGCCGGGCGCCGGGTTGTCCTGGGGGTTGTCCTCGTGCCAAAAACCGAGCGCTCGCGCCTGTTCGACCGATACCCGCAGCGTCTGCGCCACCTGTTCGATGGCTTGCGCGAGTTGCTCGGGCTGATTGACATCGAGGTCGATGCGCTGCCATTGATCGGGGGCGCTGCGCCACTCGAGCAGCGATTGCGCCTGCATGCGGGTCTCGATCGGCAGCAGGCGCAAGCAGGGCGGCAACCCGGCTTCGTAGCCCAGTTCGGTTGGACACATGGTGGTGCGTCCGGCACTGGCGGGCATGATGCGCCGCCCGTACCCAGCAAAGAAAATAGCGTTGATCAGCTCCGACTTGCCGCGTGAAAACTCGGCCACGAAAGCCACCATCACCCGGTCGCTGGCAAATTGGGACTGCAGGTGGGCCAAGCGCGCGCGCGCGCCGTCGTCGAGCAGCTCGTGGCCGGCGAGCCACTGCCCAAGCCGGGCCAAATCTTGTGCCCGCTGCTGGCGCCACCGGCTGTGGAGATCGAATTGTTGGATAAATTCCATGGGGGGCAATATAGCACTGGCGGCACTGCAGCGGCTGATCTGCGTTGGAAGGCTCAGGCTTTTTGACACTGCGCGCAGTAATAGCTCGAGCGCTGGGCCTGGCGCAGCAGCCGGATCGGGCGGCCACAGACCCGGCACGGTTCCCCGGCGCGGTCATACACTTGGGTTTGCAGTTGAAAGTGGCCACTCTGCCCGTCGGCGTTGGAGTAGTTGCGCAAGCTGCTGCCACCGGCTTGCAGCGCCTGTTGCAGCACCTGCACGATCGCGGCATGCAGCCGCTGCACCCGCGCGCGGCTCAGGCGCGCCGCCACCGCCGTGGGTCGGATGCCCGCCACAAACAGCGCCTCGCAAGCGTAGATGTTGCCGACCCCCACCACCACCGCGCCCGCCAGCAGCACCTGTTTGATGCTGGCGCGGCGCTGGCGCAAGGCGGCATAAAAGGCCTCGGGCTCAAAGGCCCCCGAGAGCGGCTCCACCCCGAGCTTGCCCAAGAGCTTGCGCGCCACCGGGTCGGATTCGCCCTCGGCGTAGACCACCGCCCCGAAGCGGCGCGGGTCGTGCAGGCGCAGCACGCCCAGGCTGGTGTGCAAATCGAAATGGTCGTGCGGACCTCGGGGCGGCATAGCCGCGGCCAGACGCAGGCTGCCCGACATCCCTAAGTGCACGAGCAGCAAACCGTGGTCCAGATCGAGCAACAGGTACTTGCCGCGCCGCCGCACACCGCGCACGCACCGTTGCAGCAGCGCCTCGGGCGCCACCCCAAGCGGCCATCGCAGCGCCTTGCCCACCTCGATGCGCTCGATGCGGGCGCCCTGCAGCCGCTCGGCAATGCTCAGGCGCGTGGTTTCGACTTCAGGCAGTTCGGGCATGGTGCAAGTTCGGGCAAGTTAGAGATGGCATCCATCCAACACAAATGACAGCTGTTGCGGCCGGGCTGCAGAATTGCCACCCAGCGACGCTGGGCGCCAGCGCATCAATTATCATGGGATCATGCGCTTGGCCTTTACCCCTGCTTCTGCTACTGCCGCCGCCTTTGTGGGCAAGGCCATCCGACGGCGATTTGGCTGGATCGCCGTTTTGGCGGCCCTGCTGCTCGGCCTAGGGTACGGCCCGGCGGCTGCGCAACCGGCCACGCAACCGGCCAGCCAGCCGAGCGCGCCCGCGCTCGAGCTGCAGTTTCCCGGCCCGCCCACCGCGCTCGATGCCGACACCTTCTACCAGCTGCTGCTGGCCGAATTCAAATTCCAGCGCGGCGACCCGGGCGGCGCGCACTCCCTCATGCTCGACGCCGCCGTGCGCCTACAGCGCCCGGAGCTGTTCAGGCGTGCGGTTGACATGGCGCTGCAAAGCCGGGCCGGCAATTCCGCCTTCAACGCCGCCCGCGATTGGTCGCGCGCCTTTCCAGGCAGCGATGAGCCGCTGCGCTTTCAGCTGCAGATCTTGCTGGCTCTCAACCGCCCGGGCGAAATCGGCCCGGTGTTGCAGCGCCTGATCCAGATGGCCCCGATCGAGCGGCGCCACGACATCATCAGCGCCATCCCGGCCACGCTGGGCCGTTTGAGCGACCGGGTCGCCGCCCGGCGTGTGGTGCACGAAGCGCTGCAAGCGGCGCTGGCCGACCCCGCCACTGCAGCCACCGCGCACGCCGCCTTGGGGCGGATGGATCTGCTGCAGGGCGACCACCGGGCGGCGCTGCAAGCCGCGCAACAGGCGCTGCGGCTGCAGGCCGATTCGGTGCACGGCGCCACCTTGGCACTGGATCTGTTGCCACACCAAAGCGTACTGGCCGAGGCGCTGCTGCGCGCCTACCTCGAGCGCACCGACGCCGCCGGGGCAGACCAGCGCCACGACCTCCACCTCGCCTACGTGCAGCGCTTGCTCGAGCTGCGGCGCGTATCCGACGCCCAGCGCGAACTGCGCCTGCTGACCGAGCGCGCCCCCGACCTGGCTTCGGCTTGGCTGCTGCAAGGCATCTTGCAGACCAATTCGCGCCGGCCCGGCCCGGCCCGCACGGCCCTGCTGCGCTACCTCGAACTGGCCCCCGGCCAGCCAGCCGAACAGGCGGCTCGTGGCCGCACCCAAGCCTACCTGCACCTGGCCCAACTGGCCGAATGGCAGCGCGATTGGGCTGCTGCCCAAGCTTGGCTCGAGCGCATTCCCAACCCCGAGGAAGCCGGTTTTGCGCTGCAACTGCGGCGCGCGCACCTGCTGGCGCGCCAAGGCCAAGTCGAGGCGGCGCGGCAACTGCTGCGCGAGCAACCCGAACTAGACGACGCCCAAGCGCGGCGCAAGCTGGTGGCCGAAGCCCAGCTGCTGCGCGACATCGGCCAGTACGAACAGGCGCTGCAAATTTATGGCCTTGCGATGCAGCAATTCCCCGACGACCCCGACCTGCTCTACGAAAAAGCCCTCACCGCCAAGCGCGCCGGCCAGTACGAGGCCATGGAGCAGATGCTGCGCCTGCTGATGCAGCGCCATCCCGACTACCACCACGCCTACAACGCCTTGGGCTACTCACTGGCCGACCGCAACCTGCGCCTACAAGAGGCGCGCTCGCTGATCGAAAAAGCGCTGGCGGTTGACCCCAACGACGCCTACATCCTCGACAGCATGGGCTGGGTCGAGTTCCGCCTAGGCAACCACGCCGAAGCGCTGCGCTTCCTGAAAAAGGCTTTCGAGCGCCTGCCCGACGCCGAGATCGCCGCCCACTTGGGCGAGGTGCACTGGGTGCTGGGGCAGCGCGAGCAGGCGCTGGCCGTTTGGCGCTTGGGGCTGGAGATCAACCCCGACAATAACACCCTGCTGCAAACCCTGCGCCGGCTGCAGGCCCAGCCATGAACCGATCCCGCCGGTGCGTGCTTGCGCTGGGTTTGGGTGCGCTGACCGCACTCGCGGGCTGCGCCAGCCCGATGCCCCTGCGCCCAGCCAATCAAGAGCCGCCCAGCAAAGAGCTGCCCACGCAGGAACCCCTAAGCACCATGCAGGCCAAACCCGGTGCCGAGGTCGTGCCCAAGCCCGAACCCGAGCGCAGCCACTGGAGCGGACGCTTGGCGCTGACCATCGAAACCGACCCCGTGCAGCACTTCAGCGCCAACTTTGAGCTCTGGGGCAACGCCGACAGCGGCAGCCTCAGCCTATCCAGCCCCCTAGGGCAAAGGCTGGCGCACGCCCAATGGGATGCCCAGCAGGCGCTGCTGCTGCACAACGGGCGCAGCAGCGTCTATGCCCACATGGACGAGCTCAGCGCCGCCCTGACCGGTGTCGCGCTGCCGCTGCCGGCCCTGTTTGCTTGGCTGCGCGGGCAGCAGGCCCAGATCGAAGGCTGGCAGGCCGATCTGTCGCGCCACGCCCAAGGCCGCCTGCAGGCGCGGCGCTGGCTGCCCACGCCGGCGGTCGAGCTGCGCTTGATCCTGCATTGAGACTCAGCCTCTGACTCACCATCTGCCTCCCCATGACTCTGCGCCAGCTGCTCGACGTGCCCGCCCCGGCCAAGCTCAACCTGTTTTTGCACATCGTGGGCCGGCGCGCCGACGGCTACCACCTGCTGCAGTCGGTGTTCATGCTCATCGACTGGTGCGACACCCTGCACTTCGAGCGCCTCAGCAGCGGCCAGATCAGCCGCTTGGACCTCAACCCAGACCTCAACCCAGACCTCAAGCCCGGGCAAGCCCTGCCAGCCAACGACCTGGTGCTGCGCGCCGCGCGGGCGCTGCAAAGCGCCACCGGCTGCACGTGGGGCGCACAGATCGCGCTCGACAAACAGATACCGCAGCAAGCCGGCTTGGGTGGCGGCTCGTCCGACGCCGCCAGCACCTTGCTCGCGCTCAACCGCCTCTGGGGCTTGGGGCTGAATGGGGCCGACCTGCAGCGCATCGGCCTCACACTCGGGGCCGACGTGCCGTTTTTTCTGGGCGGGCGCAACGCCTGGGTCGAAGGCATCGGTGAAACGCTGCAGCCCATCGATCTGCAGCCGGCGCGCTACCTGGTGCTCAAACCCCCCAGCGGGGCCTCAACCCCAGATATTTTTTCGCACCCGTCCCTGAAAAGGGATACACCCCGCGCTAGAATCGAAGACTTTGCTGCAAGCTGTAGGGCTGGGCTGCAAGGCAACGATTTGCAGCCTGTGGCCATCAAGCTGTGCCCCGACATCGCTCTGGGCCTGCGCTGGATGGCCAAGCACGGGCTCGATGCGCGCATGAGCGGCTCGGGCAGCGCGGTGTTTGCGCCCTTGGCGCCAGGCTGCAATGCGCAATACAGCGTTGCCGACCTGCCCGGGCACTGGGTCGCTAGGTGTAGCAGCAATTTGCAGGAACATCCGTTGTTTGGATGGTGCAAGCGCTCATAGCGGTTTTTACGGCTATAATCGCAAGCTCTGTTCAGCAAGAAGCTGGTTAAAGTTCAGCACGAAGCTACAGTTCCAGCACTGCATTCGGTGGCAAGCCTTCGGTTTGTTACCCGTGTAGGGGAGTCGCCAAGTTGGTTAAGGCACCGGATTTTGATTCCGGCATTCGAGGGTTCGAATCCTTCCTCCCCTGCCAAATACATCTATCTGCGCCGGTTTTTCCATGCAAATTCAAACCCCCGTGCACGCACCGGATTTCATGATCTTTACCGGCAACTCCAACCCGGTATTGGCGGCCGAAATCGCGCAGCACCTCCAGTCGCCGCTCGGTGCGGCCAGCATCGGGCGCTTCTCCGACGGCGAAGTCACGGTCGAGATCACACAAAACGTGCGCGCCCGCCACGTGTTCGTCATCCAGTCCACCTGCGCGCCCACCAACGAAAACCTGATGGAGCTGCTGATCATGGTCGATGCGCTCAAGCGCGCTTCGGCCGTCAGCATCTCCGCCGTCATCCCCTATTTCGGCTACGCGCGCCAAGACCGGCGTCCGCGCTCGCGCCGGGTGCCGATCAGCGCCAAAGTGGTGGCCAACATGCTGCAAGTGGTGGGCGTCAGCCGCGTCCTGACCATGGACTTGCACGCCGACCAGATTCAGGGCTTCTTCGACATCCCGGTGGACAACATCTACGCCTCGCCGGTGCTGCTGAGCGATCTGCGCGCCAAGAATTACGAAAACCTGCTCGTGGTCTCGCCCGACGTGGGCGGCGTGGTGCGTGCGCGAGCGCTGGCCAAGCAGCTCGACTGCGACATGGCCATCATCGACAAGCGCCGGCCCAAGCCCAATGTGTCCGAAGTGATGCACGTGATCGGCGACATCGAAGGCCGCAACTGCGTCATCATGGACGACATGATCGACACCGCCGGCACCCTGACCAAGGCCGCCGAGGTGCTCAAAGAGCGCGGCGCCAAGAGCGTCTATGCCTACTGCACCCACGCCATTTTTTCGGGCCCGGCGATCGAGCGCATCGCCAAGGGCAACGCGCTCGACGAGGTGGTGGTCACCAACACCATCCCCTTGAGCCAGGCCGCGCAGGCCTGCCCCAAAATCCGCCAACTCTCCGTGGCACCGCTGATGGCCGAAACCATCGTGCGCATCGCCAGCGGCGAGTCGGTCATGAGTTTGTTTGCCGACTCCGACAGCGACTAATCCCCGCCAGCGGCAACGGCAAGCACCGTCAGCGCCAGCGCCCGATTTTTGGGCGCGAGGCGTTTTTTACAATCAGGGTTCAGCGCTGGTCGCGGCCGGGCCCTAGCAGGAGTTAGAGCATGAAATTTGTCGCTTTTGAGCGCAACACGCAGGGTACGGGTGCGAGCCGCCGTCTGCGCAATTCGGGCCGCACGCCGGCCATCGTCTTTGGTGGTGAGCAACAACCCATCGCCATCGAGCTCGACCACAACGCCCTCTGGCACGCGGTGCACAAAGAGAGCTTCCACGCCAGCGTGCTGGACATGGAGCTGGGCGGCGCGGTGCATAAAGTGCTGCTGCGCGACGTGCAGTACCACCCCTTCAAGCCGCTGGTGCTGCACGTGGATTTTCAGCGCGTCGATGACAAAACGCGCCTGCACAAAAAGGTGCCGCTGCACTTCATCAACGCCGACACCTCGCCGGCCGTGAAGATCGACCGCTGCACCGTCAACCACGTGCTCACCGAAGTCGAGATCGAGTGCCTGGCAATCCAGTTGCCCGAGTTCATCGAAGTCGATTTGGGCCAAGCCGTCAAGGGCCAAGCCATCCACGCCAACGACCTCAAGCTGCCCGTGGGCGTCAAGTTGGTCACGCACGGCAAACCGAACCCGACGCTGGCCACCTTGGTCGAGCCGGTGGAAGAGGTCATCATCGCCCCGGTGGCCTCTGCGGCTGGCGACAAAAAAGCCAAGAAGAAGAAGTAAGCCGCAGCCGGCTGCGCAGCTGCGCTCATGGTCAAGCTGTTGGTGGGCCTGGGCAACCCCGGGCCCGAATACCACGACACGCGCCACAACGCGGGTGCTTGGTGGCTGGAGGCGGCTGCGAGCGCCCTCAAGGCCGAGCTGCGCCCCGAGCGCAGCTTTTTTGGCCGTGCCGCTCGCACCCAGGTGGGCGAGCACACGCTTTGGCTGCTCGAACCCAGCACCTACATGAACCGCAGCGGCCAAGCGGTGGCGGCGTTGGCGCGTTTTTACAAGATCGAGCCGCAGCAGATTCTGGTCGCCCACGACGAACTCGACCTGCCCCCGGGCGAGGTCAAGCTCAAGCGCGGCGGCGGTCACGCCGGTCACAACGGCCTGCGCGACATCCACGCCCAACTGGGCAGCGCCGATTATTGGCGGCTGCGCATCGGCATCGGGCACCCCGGCCACAAAGCCGAGGTCGTGCACTGGGTGCTCAAAAAACCGGCCCCCGAGCACCGCAGCGCCATCGACACAGCGATCGAGCGCTCGCTGGCCTCCCTGCCTGATCTGCTGGCCGGCCAGGTGGAGCGCGCCACTGCGGCCATACACACCTCCAAACCGGTGCGCCCCAAGCCACCGCGCTTGCCGCCACCGGTGGCGCATTAGCGGCATGTTAATGCCCGTTAAAACCCGTAAACCCCGTTAAACCCCATTGGGGCCTTTTTAGGGTGCGTCAAGCGCCGCAGGGGCTGCTGGCCGCCGTCAAGCGCCGGTATTTGCGCTCTAGGCTGGCGCGGTCTTCGATGTGCTGCGGGTGCACCGGAATGCACTGCACCGGGCAGAGCTCGACGCACTGGGGCTGATCGTAGTGGCCCACGCATTCGGTGCAGCGCGCCGGGTCGATCTGGTAGAAGTCTGGGCCCATCGAAATCGCCTGATTCGGGCACACGGGTTCGCAGACGTCGCAGTTGATGCACTCGGCGGTGATGGTTAGGGCCATGCGCGCCGCCCCCTCAATGCAGCGCGGCGCTGTGGGCGCTGCGCAACTGCGCCGCCACCGCCGGGTTGACCAGCGCCGAGACATCGCCGCCCAAGCGCGCGATCTCGCGCACCAAGGTGCTGGAGATGCACTGCAACTCGGGCTGCGGCAGCACGAACACGGTTTCGACCGTGGGCAGCAGCTTGCGGTTCATGGCAGCCATCTGGGCCTCGTAGTCGAAGTCGCTGGCGTTGCGGATGCCGCGCACCACCGCCGTGGCGCCGTGCTGGCGGCAAAAGTCCATGATCAGTCCATCGAAGGGCAGCACGCGCACTTGGGGCCATTCGGCCAGGCTCTGGCGCGCCGAGCTCAGGCGCTGCTCGAGCGTGAACTGGGTTTTTTTGTGGTGCGCCGCAGCCACGGCCACGATGAGCTGATCGAACAGGCGCGCGGCGCGCGCGATCACGTCCTCGTGCCCCAGGGTAAGCGGGTCG
Organism: Serpentinimonas sp. SSL01; assembly: GCF_056323735.1. NCBI lineage: Bacteria > Pseudomonadati > Pseudomonadota > Betaproteobacteria > Burkholderiales > Comamonadaceae > Serpentinimonas > Serpentinimonas sp. SSL01. Next base: position 913,490 of record NZ_CM150487.1, on the reverse strand, counting down.
AAGGTGCCGCTATAGACCGCCAGCCGCGCCTCAGAGGTGGGCTTGGCAGCGGCTTTGGCGGCGGCTTTGGTGGATGCAGAGCGGCTCATGGGGCATGATTATGCGCTGCAGCCAGCAAATGGTAGTGCACCTGCCCGGCCCGGCCTTGGCGCTGCACGCGCAGACCCAAGGGCTCGAGCATGGCGTCGCTCCAAGGCAGCGGGGCTTCGAGGTACACGAGGCCGTTTGGCGCCAGCAGCGGCCGCGCAAGGGCTAGAGCGCGCGCGAATACGCTCCCGCCCACCGCTGCGTCTGCTTGATCCGTGCCGGCTGCGCCACCCCTTGAGCCTTGCGGGCTGGCCTTATCGCCCCCGGCCGCTGCGGCAAAAGGCGGATCCAGAAACACCACATCCCACGCGCCCGGCGTGGCTGCCGCCATCCAAGCCAGCGCATCGGCTTGCTGCACTTGCACCTGCGCGGCCCCAAGGCGCTGCACAGTGGAGCGCAGCGCCTGCACCAGCGCCGGGTCGCGCTCCAGCAGGCAAACCGCGCTCGCGCGGCGCGAGGCTGCTTCCAGGCCCAGCGCCCCGGTGCCGGCAAAGGCGTCGAGGCAGCGCAGCCCCTGCAGGTCTTGCCCCAGCCAGTTAAAGAGCGTTTCACGCACCCGATCCGGCGTTGGGCGCAAACCCGGATGGTTGGCTACCGTCAGCTTGCTGCGCTTGTACAGGCCACCGATCAGGCGCACCGTGCCGGCGGGCTGGGAAGGTGAACGGGCGGCAAGGGGGGCGGCTTGCCGGGCGGGCTGGCCCACAGGCTGCGCTCGCCTCATGGTGCCGGCCCCCCAAAAACCACCGTCACCATGCGCTCGGGCTGCAGCACGCGCTGCAGGGCGCGGTGCACCTGCGCGCGCTCCAGCGCCGCCACCCGCGCGCCCCAGGTTTGCAGATCGTCCAGTGGCAGGTCGTGCCAGGCCAGCGCCGCCACCTCTTGCAGCAGCTCGCGGTTGCTGTCTAGGCGCAGCCCAAAGCCGTTGATCAACGCCGCTTGGGCGTGCTCCATCTCGGCTTGCGTCGGCCCGTCGGCCACAAAGCGGCGAATTTCCTCTTGCACCAACGCCAGCGCCTGCGCGGCGCGCTGCGGCTGGGTGGTGGTGGCCACCACAAAGGCGCCGGCGTGGCGGCCGGGCACGAAGCGGCTGTGGATGTCGTAGGTGAGGCCGCGGCGCTCGCGCACCTCTTGCATCAGGCGCGAACTAAAGCCGCTGCCGCCCAAAATCTGGTTGGCCACCATGAAGGCCAAAAAGTCGGGATCGCGCCGCGCCAAGCCGGGCTGGCCGATCAGGATTTGGGTTTGTGCGACTGCAAAGGGCTGCTCAATCAGGCGTCCTTGCGCCAGCGCCTGCACCTCGGGCACGGGCGGCAGCGCGGTGCAACCGTGGCCCTGCCAGCCGGCCAGCAGCTCGCGCACCAGCGCATCGGCGCGCTCGCGGCTGATGGCGCCCACCAGCGTGACGCGAGCGCTGCAGGCTTGGGCGTGGCGCTGCCAAAAGGCGCGCGCATGTTCGGCTTCGATGGCGGCCCAAGTCTCGGGCCGGGCTTGCTGGCCGTAGGGGTGCGCGCCATAGACGGCGGCGTGCAGCAGCTGCTCGGCCAGCACCTCGGGCTCGGTTTGGCCCTGCTGCCAGCGCGCCACCCAGCGCTGGCGCTCGCGCTGCCACACCGGCGCGGCAAAGGCCGGAGCGGCCAGCTGCTGCGCGAGCAAATCTTGAGTCGCTTGCAGCAAGTCGGGTTGCGTCAGGGTGCGCAAGCGCAGGCTCAGGCGGTCGCGCGTGGCGCTGGCGCTGAACTGGGCCCCAAGGTCGGCCCAAGCTTCGGCCAAGGCGTTTTCGTCCAGCGCCGCGCGCTCGCCGTGCGCCTGCACGCCCGCGCGCAACAACGCCGCCGTGGTCTGCGCCAGCCCGGCCTGGGGTGCTGGGTCACGGCGGCTGCCGGCGTCGAGGTCGATCTGCACATCGAGCATGGGCAAAGCCGCAGTTTGCACCAGATGCACCCGCGCCCCGCTGGGCTGCACCCAGTGCTCGATGGCCGGGGCGGCTTGGGCGGCACCCGGCACGGCCAAGGCGAGCCACATGGCCCCCAGAATGACGGCCCATGGCCCGCATCGCAACCCAAGGGTTTTCATGGTGCTTGCTCCGGCAACAACAGCCCGACGGTGAGCCGCTGGGGCGAAAAATGGCGCGCCGCCACGGCCTGCACCTGCTGCGGCGTGACCGCGCTCAGGCGCTGCATGATGCGCTCCGAACTGTCCACCGGCCAGCCTTGGGCCCAGTAGCTGCCCAGCAGCCGCGCTTGGGCAAAGAGCGAGTCGCGCTGAAACACCTCGGCCGCCAGCCACTGGTTGCGCACCCGGCGCAGCTCGGCCTCGCTCACGCCCTCAAGCGCCACGCGCGCGATTTCGGCCACCAGCGCCGCTTCGAGTTCGGCCGGGCTTACCCCGGGCGCCGGGGTGCCAGAGAGCAAAAACAGCTGCGGCCCGCGCCCCAGGTAGCCAAAAGACGCGCTCACCTCCAGCGCCACCCGGCGCCCAACCGCACCTTGCACCAGCTGGCGTTCCAGCCGCGACGCGCTGTGGCCGTCGAGCACGCCGGCGAGCAGCAGCAGCGCCAGCGCGTCGGTGCTGGCGGTGTCGGTGGCATCCGGGTGCGCCAGCTGTGGCACCTGGTAGCCCATGACGAGCAAGGGCCGGTCGGTGCGGCCTAGGTATTCGATGCGGCGCGTACCGCGTTGCTCGGGCTCGGTCTGCGGCTTGCGCTCGGGCACGGCGCGTGCTGGCAGGGCACCAAAGTAGCGCTCGGCCCAGGCGCGCACCTGCGCCACCTCCACGTCACCGACCACCACCAGCGCCGCGTTGCCCGGCACGTACCAGCGCTGGTAGAAAGCGCGCGCATCAGCGGGCTGGAGCGAGAGCAGATCGCTCATCCAACCCACGATCGGGCGCCGGTACGGGTGCGCCAGCCAAGCGCTGGCCATAAAGACCTCGAACATGCGCGCCTGCGCCGACTCCTCCACCATCTGGCGCCGCTCTTCTTTGATGACCTGCATCTCGCGCCAAAAGGCTTCATCGGGCCAGGTGTTGTGGGCAAAGCGGTCGGCCTCTAGGCGCATCACGTCGGGCAAGCGCGCCGCCGGAATCTGCTGGTGAAAGGAGGTGACGTCGCGGCTCACGAAAGCGTTGTCGCGCCCGCCCATGGCCGCCACCAGGCGCGAGATCTCGCCCTCGGGCACCGTGGGCGTGCCCTTGAACAGCATGTGCTCGACCACGTGCGCCAGGCCCGACTGGCCATCGACCTCGTCCATCGAGCCGGCGCGCACCCACAGCATCTGCAGCGCCGTGGGCGCGCGCCGATCGGGCAGCACGATCAGCGTCAGGCCGTTGGCGAGTGTGAACTGCTGCGCTGCGCTTGAGGCCGAGGCCGAACTGGGCGCTGTTGCTACCTGTTCAGGCGCTGGCGCTGGCTGCGCTTGGGCTAGGGACGGCAGCGGCGCCAGCAGCAGCGCGGCCAACGCTGCGAACGACGCCATCCAATGCCCGCAACGCGCAAAAAAACGCTTGGGCCAAACAGGTTTCATAGAATGCATGGTTGGGATTGTCCATCAGAGACGGCCCCGCAGAGCCGGCGCGTGTCTTTACACCCGCTTTGGCGTTGACACCTAAGCGAGCCCCATGTTCAGTTACCTGAAGAAAAAATTTTTCTCTGGCGCGCCAGAGCCCGCCGCGCCGGCCGATGCGCCTCCGCCGCCGGCTGCAGCGCCCCATGCAGCCGCGCTCGAGGCGCAACAAGCGCCCACCGCAGCCCCAAGCAGCGCCGACCCAGCCCCCCCACCCAGCCCCTCCGCGCCCGCCGCTGACCTCAGCCGCCCCTCGTGGTTTGAGCGCCTCAAGTCGGGCTTGCGCAAGACCGGCAGCAGCATCGGCAGCGTGTTCATCGGCACCCAGATCGACGAGGCGCTGTACGAAGAGCTCGAAGCCGCGCTGCTGCAAGCCGATACCGGCGTGCAGGCCACCCAGTATCTGCTCGACGACTTGCGCCTGCGCGTCAAGGCCAGCAAGGCCACCGACCCGGCCGCCGTCAAGGCGCTGCTGGCCGCGGCGCTGGCCGACTTGCTGCGTCCCTTGCAGCAGTCGCTGCCCATCGGCGCCCAGCCCGACGGCCCCACGGTGCTGATGATCGCTGGCGTCAACGGCGCCGGCAAAACCACCACCATCGGCAAGCTCACCTGGCACCTGTCCAACGCCGGCGCCAGCGTGCTCTTGGCCGCCGCCGACACCTTTAGAGCCGCCGCGCGCGAGCAGCTCGGGGTCTGGGCGGCGCGCAATACGGTCGAGGTCATCAGTCAGCAAGGCGGCGACCCGGCGGCGGTGAGCTTCGACGCCGTCACGGCCGGCCGGGCGCGCGGGCGCGACGTGGTGATCATCGACACCGCCGGGCGCCTACCGACCCAGCTGCACCTGATGGAGGAGCTCAAAAAAATCAAGCGCGTGATCCAGAAAGCCGACCCGAGCGCGCCGCACGAGGTGCTGCTGGTGATCGACGGCAACACCGGGCAGAACGCGCTGGCGCAGGTCAAGGCCTTCGATGCCGCGTTGGGTCTGACCGGGCTGGTGGTGACCAAGCTCGACGGCACCGCCAAGGGTGGCGTGCTGGCCGCCATCGCCACCTGGGGGCGCGAGCGCGGCGCCGTGGTGCCGGTGTACTTCATCGGCGTGGGCGAACAACTGGCCGACTTGCAAACCTTTGATGCGCGGGAGTTCGCTCAGGCTTTGCTGCATTGATGCACCCTAGGGCTCGAACCTTGGTGCTCGAGTCTTAAGCCTTGCGCGCCGCCCCACCTGTCTTTATGCGCCAGTCGCATAACATCAGAGCGTATTATTCGAACTTCGGGCGCACCGTTGCCCGTCACGGGCTCGCATAATGCATCGGTGGCCCTCGCTCGCGATGCCAGCCCCCGAATTTTTTCAGAAGCCAGAGACGCCTGCACCGCCTATCGGTGGCGCTCGATCACCTTGCTTTGCCGTTTACACCCCAAGGAGTCTGCCCCCATGAAACCCTTTGCTCTGCTGCTCACCTCGGGCCTGCTCGGCGCTGCGGCGCTTATCGCCCAAGCTCAAGCACCCGCTGCGCCCCCGGCAGCCGCCAACGCAACCACCACTGTCGCCGCGCCCGCCCAGCCCCCCAGCGCGTTGCAGATCCGCGTTTGGGCCACCACCTGCATGGCTTGCCACGGCACCGCAGGCCGTGCCCAGCCCGGCATGCCCTCGCTGGCCGGGATGCCCCGCGACGACATGATCCGCAAGATGCAAGGCTTCAAGACTGGACGCGTTCCGGCCACCATCATGCACCACCACGCCCGCGGCTACAGCGACGAGCAGATCGCCGCCATCGCTGGTTATTTTGCCGCCCTGCCGCGCTAAAAAGGAGCCTTCACCATGCAACGCCGTCAATTCGTCCAAAACCTCAGCGCCGCTGGCGCTTTGGGTTCTGTCAGTCTCCTGAGCGCTTGCGCCACGCCCCCCGCGAGCGCCCGCGCGCCCCATGTGGTGGTGGTAGGCGGCGGCTTTGGCGGGGCCACCGCCGCCAAATACCTTCGCTTGTTTTCCGAGGGCAAGGTGCGTGTGACGCTGATCGAGCCCAACGCCAACTTCATCTCCTGCCCGATGTCCAACTTGGTCATCGGCGGCCAGCGCGACATGGGCTTCATCACCCACAGCTACGCCAACTTGCAGCAGCACCACGGCGTGCAGGTGGTGCGCGACCGCGTCAACCGCATCGACCCCGCGCGGCACACGGTGCAGCTCGCCGGCGGCAGCGAAATCGGCTACGACCGCCTGATCGTCTCGCCCGGTATCGACTTCATGTGGGATGCCCTGCCCGGCATGGCCTCGGCCGAAGCCAAGGCGCGCGTGCTGCACGCCTGGAAAGCCGGCGAGCAAACCCAGGCTCTGCGGCGCCAGCTCGAAGCCATGCCAGACGGCGGCGTCTATGCGCTCGCCATCCCGGCGGTGCCCTACCGCTGCCCACCCGGCCCCTTCGAGCGCGCCTGCCTAGTGGCCAACTACTTTCAGCAATCCAAGCCGCGCAGCAAGGTCATCATCTTTGATGCCAACCCCGAAATCCAATCCAAGCGCGGCCTGTTCACGCGCGTGTTCCAGCAAAACTTCCCCAATCACATCGAATACCGGCCTGGCCACACCCTGCTCGACGTCGATGCCAGCACCAACACCTTGAAATTCGAGGTGCAAGAGGACTTTCGCGCCACCGTGGCCAACGTCTTGCCGCCCATGCGCGCTGCCGACCTGGCAGTAAACACCGGCCTTGCGACCGTGAACCGGCGCTGGTGCGAAGTCAACTTCTTAAGCTACGAATCGATCGCCGTGCCGCACGTGCACGTGCTCGGCGACGCGATTCAAACCTCGGCCGGCATGCCCAAATCGGGCCACATGGCCAACCAACACGGCAAGGTGTGTGCCGCCGCAGTGATGTCGCTGCTGCTCGGTCAGCCGGTGCCTTCCATGCCCATCGTGGCCAACACCTGCTACAGCTTCATCAACGACACCGACGCCATGCACGTGGCCAGCGTGCACCGCTGGGACGCGCAACAGCGCACCATGCTGGTGGTGCCGGGCTCGGGTGGCGTGTCTCCGGCGCCCAGCGCGTTGGAAGGCGTCTATGCCATTGGCTGGGCGAAAAACATCTGGGCCGATATGCTGGGCTAGGGCGCACCTGCGAAGCCAAAGCGCGTGGCCCACGCTGCGCGCTTTACTCGGCCGCGTGCAGCTTTTGGTGGATGCGCCGCACAGTGCGCCAAACGCCGTAGAGCACCACCGGAATCAGCGCACCCACCGCGATATTGGGCTGTATGGGCACGCCCGCCGACTCGATTGCCTTGGCCCCGTACAACAGCAGGCTGATGATGTAATACGAAATGGCCGCGATCGACAAACCCTCGACGGTGGACTGCAAGCGCAGTTGCATGGCTTGGCCGCGGGTGAGTTTCTCCAGCAGCTGCTGGTTTTGGCCTTCGGTGGCGATATCGACCCGCGTGCGCAGCAAGGCGCTGGCGCGCGACACCCGCTCCGAGAGCGTGTTCAGGCGCAGCTCGGTCGCCGCCACCGTGGCCATGGCGGGCGCCAGCCGGCGGCGCATGAACTCGCCCAAGGTCTGGGTGCCGGGGATGGGCGCCTCGCGCAACTCGGCGATGCGCTGCTCCACCAGGTTGTGGTAGGCGCGCGAGGCCGAAAAGCGAAACGAATACTGCGCGATGGCTTTTTCGACCCCGGCCGCCAGCGTCACCAGGGCGTCGAGCAGGGCTTGGTCGGAGCGCTCGCTGTGCTCGAGGTCAGCGGTGATCTGCGCCAACTGGGCTTCGGCCAGCGCCAGTTCGGGTCCCAGCGTCTTGGCCACCGGCAGGCCGCGCAGGGCCATCAGGCGGTAGGTCTCGACTTCGAGCAGGCGCTGGGCGATGCGGCCGACGCGGGTCTCGGACGTGTGCGCGGCGGCATAGACCAACACGCGCTAAAAACCGTTGTCGCGCAGTTTACAGTCGGTCACCAGCAGCGAATGCGACTGGTTGCCCATGACCGAGGCCGCCAGCGTGTGCTCGCCGAGCGCGTCGCGTGCCTGAGCCAACAGCAGCTGTGCCCGATCCGGGTCGCCCTGCAGCAAGGCCAGCTCGATGGCGCAGAAGGTGCGCCCCGACAGCTGCGCCAGCCAGCCTGGCGGCAGAACGTGGTGCGCGCCCCAGTGGTCGGAGGCAAACCAGTCGGCTGCGGCATCGGCCTGCGATTGCACCACCGAATAGCGCGTAAATTCGGCGTGGCGCTCCCACTTGAGGGTGTAACCGGGCAGCATCAGGCGCAGAAAATTGTCCCGCAAGTCGTCTAGGCACAGGTCGCCTTGCCCCGGCAAAAGACGCAAGGCATCGAGTTCGGCCTGACGGCTCACGCCGTCGGTGAACAGCGACACATACAGCACTGCCGCCGGCAAGGCGATCCGCGCCGGCGGGCGCGCATGCACCTCGTCGTGCAGCTGGCGGCGCAGCGCATCGTCGGGTGGCAGCAGCGGTTGCTGGATGGGCCCCATGATGCGCTTGGTTTGCAGGCTCGCGCCCTATTTTTGAGCGGGACGCGCGTTGTGCAGCGGCGCTTAAGCGCCGAGCTTTTCTTTGATGCGCGCCGACTTGCCGCTGCGCTGGCGCAGGTAGTAGAGCTTGGCGCGGCGCACGGCACCGCGGCGCTTGACTTCGATGCGCTCGATGCGTGGGCTATACAGCGGGAAGGTGCGTTCCACGCCTTCGCCGTTGGAGATTTTGCGCACGATGAAGCCCGAATTCAGGCCACGGTTGCGGCGCGCGATCACCACACCCTCGTAGGCCTGCACGCGCTTGCGCGTGCCTTCAACCACGTTGACGTGCACGATCACCGTGTCGCCGGGGGAAAAGTCGGGGATTTGCTTGTTGAGACGAGCGATTTCCTCTTGCTCGAGGATCTGGATCAGGTTCATGGCTTCCTAAAACACCGATCGTGGTCGCGCTGCACTAAAGGCCCCAAGCCCAAACACGGCATCTGCCAAGCTGGGCTGGCCCGAGCGCACTGCGCTGCATGGACCATGGGGCGGCCGACCAGAGGATCGAAAGCCTCTGATTATAGCATCCTGATCAAGCTCGACCGGCTCCAATCGGCGCGCTCGCCGGCGCAGTCGGGCACAGATCGGGCCGCAGGCGTGCGGTGGCCGCAAGGCGCTGCTGCGCCCGCCAAGCCTCGATGCGCGCGTGGTGGCCCGAGAGCAGCACCTCGGGCACCTCGGCCTCGCCCAGCGGGCCACTCCAGCGCTCGGGCCGGGTGTAATGCGGGCAGTCGAGCAAGCCGTCGATGGCCGGGTTGAAGCTGTCTTGCTGGTGGCTTTGGGCGTCGTTGAGCACGCCGGGCAACAGCCGCGCCACGGCGTCGAGCAGGGCCAGCGCCGCCAACTCCCCCCCCGAGAGCACAAAATCGCCCAAGCTGATCTGGCCATCCACGCACTGGTCGATGAAGCGCTGGTCGATCCCCTCGTAGCGCCCGCACACCAAAATGGCGCCGCTGCCCTGCGCCTGCTCGGCCACCAAAGCATGATCGAGCCGCCGGCCCTGCGGCGCAAACAGCAGCGTGGGCCCCAGCGGCAGGCCCAACTGCGCGCGCTCGCTGCGGATCGCCTCCCAGCAGCGGCGCAAAGGCTCGGCCAGCATCACCATGCCGGGGCCGCCGCCAAAGGGACGGTCGTCCACACGCCGGTAAGCGCCGTCGGCGAAGTCGCGCAAGGGCCACAGACGCAACTGCAAGGCCCCCGATTCGTAGGCCCGGCTGGTGATGCCGTGGCGCATGAAGGGCTCAAAGAGCTCTGGGAACAGGGAGATGAGGTCAAAGCGCATGGCCATGGCGCGCTGCACGGCGGCAGCGGCGCTCAATAATCGAGCTGCCAATCAACCGTGATGCGCCGCGCGGGCAGATCGACCGCATCGACGTAGGCGGCGACAAAGGGAATCAGGCGCTCGGCCATTTTGCCCTCGGCCAAGTACTCTAGGCACAGCACGCTGTGCGGGCCGGTGCTGAGCAGATCGCGCACCACCCCGAGCGCCTCGCCTTGGCGGTTGACCACCTCGAGCCCGATCAGATCGACCCAGTAGTACTCGTCGTCGGACGCAGCGGCCGGGAAATCGGCGCGCGCGACCAAGATGCGCGCACCCTTGAGCGCCTCGGCGGCGTTGCGGTCGGGCACTTCGGCCAGTTGCGCCACCAAACCGTCGGCGTGGCGCTTGATGCCGTGCACCTGCACCACCACACTGCCTTCAAAAGCGTCAAAGCCCCTAGCGAAAGGGGCTTCGGGCGGCAATAGGTACCAGCGCCAAGCGTGCAGCAGGGCCTCGGGCTTGGCGCTGTGGCTGTGCAGCCGCACCCAACCCTTGATGCCCCACGCCTCCTGTATGCGGCCCAACTCCACCGCATCTGCGGGCAGCGGCGCGGGCTTTAGTCCGGCGAGTGCGGCCATGGGTTAAAGGGCAACGCCAGCGGCCGAAGCGCCAGCGCTTTAGGCTGCCGGTGCAGCGGCTTTGGCTGCCTGCTTGAACAGGCGCACTGCGGTGTCAGAGGGCTGCGCGCCCACACCCAGCCAGTAGTTGAGGCGGTCTTGCGCCACGCGCAGCGGCTCTTCGCCACCGGTGGCCACCGGGTTGTAAAAACCGATGCGCTCGATGAAGCTGCCATCGCGGCGGCTGCGTTTGTCGGCCACGACGATGCTGTAAAACGGGCGGGCCTTGGCGCCGCCGCGAGAAAGTCGAATGACGACCATGGTTGAATCCTTCGGGTGGGGAACAAGCCCCACTAAAAAAGCCTCGCAACGCCTGAGACACGCGACTGTCCACCTGGACAGCGAAGCGTTGGGAACCCGTGATTCTAACACCACACGCTTCTTTGCACCCGTGAGCCTGCAAGCCCGACAAGCCCTCCCCAGTCACCCCAGCAGTGCCCCAGCCCCTAAAATCGGCCCATGAGTTCTCACCCTGCCGCCCCCCCTGCCCCACCCACCCGGCCCGCTAGCCCTCCCGCCAGCCAGACTGCCAGCGCGCCCCAAGCACCCGAAGCCAAGCCCAGCAACTTCCTGCGCCAGATCATTGAGCACGACCTGCAAGCCGGCACCTACGCCAGCCGGCGCTGGGGCGGCAGCCCTGGCGATGCGGCGCACCACGCCGCCGGTGTGCCCGACCCGGCGCGCATCCGCACCCGTTTCCCGCCCGAGCCCAACGGCTACCTGCACATTGGGCACGCCAAAAGCATCTGCCTCAACTTCGGGCTGGCGCGCGACTACGGCGGTGTCTGCCACCTGCGCTTCGACGACACCAACCCCGAAAAAGAGGAGCAGGAATACGTCGATGCCATCGACGCGGCGGTGCGCTGGCTCGGCTTTGACTGGCAATCCCACTGCGCCGGTCGCATCGAAGAACACCGCTACTTTGCCAGCGACTACTTCGACTTCATGTACCGCGCCGCCGAATACCTGGTGCAGGCTGGGCACGCCTACGTGGACGAGCAAAGCGCAGAGGCCATGCGCGCCCACCGCGGCGACTTCAACCGCCCCGGCACCAACAGCCCCTACCGCAGCCGCAGCCCGGCCGACAACCTCGAGCGCCTGCGCCAGATGCGCGCCGGCCTGCACCCCGACGGCTCCATGGTCTTGCGCGCCAAGATCGACATGGCCAGCCCCAACCTGAATCTGCGCGACCCGGCGCTGTACCGCATCCGCCGCGCCACCCACCACCGCAGCGGCGACGCCTGGTGCATCTACCCGATGTACACCTACGCGCACCCGATCGAAGACGCGCTCGAGCAAATCACGCACAGCATCTGCACGCTCGAATTTGAAGACCAGCGCCCCTTTTACGACTGGCTGCTCGAGCGCTTGGCCGAAGGCGGCTTGCTGCAACACCCGCTGCCGCGCCAGTACGAGTTCGCGCGTCTCAACCTCACCTACGTGCTCACCAGCAAGCGCAAACTGGCGCAACTGGTCAATGAGGGCCGCGTGCGCGGCTGGGACGACCCGCGCCTGCCCACCTTGGCCGGGCTGCGCCGGCGCGGCTACACCCCGAGCGCGATTCGCCTCTTTGCCGAGCGCATCGGCGCGAGCAAGAGTGACTCTTGGATCGACTACGCCAGCCTCGAGGGCTGCCTGCGCGATGACCTGGAGCACAGCGCGCCCCGGGCCATGGCGGTGCTGGATCCGCTCAAGCTGGTACTGAGCAACTGGGCCGAGCTGCACGGCAACCCCGAGCACACCGAAAGCTGCACCCTGCCCGCGCTGCCGCACACCCCCGAGGGCCAGAGCGCGCTGGCGCCGCGCCAGTTTTTGCTGGGGCGCGAGCTGTGGATCGAGCGCGACGACTTTGCCCCCATGCCCCCCAAAGGCTACAAGCGCCTGCACCCGCCGCAGCCCGACCCCAAAGATCCCACCCAGTGCAGCCCCGGCAGCCGGGTGCGCCTCAAGGGCGCCTACGTGATCGAGTGCACCGGCTTCGAGACCGACGCCAGCGGCCACGTGACCGCAGTTCACGCCGTGCTGCTGCCCGGCACCAAGAGCGGCAGCCCGGGCGCCGACAGCGTCAAGGCCAAGGCCGCCATCACCTGGGTGGCCGCGGCCGACGCCGTGGCCGCCGAGGTGCGCCTGTACGAGCGCCTGTTCAACAGCGCCCAGCCCGAAGCCGGTGGGGCCGATTTTCTGCAGGCCCTCAACCCCGACAGCCTGCAGGTGCGCCAGGCTTGGCTCGAGCCCACGCTGGCGCAGGCGCAGCCCGAGCAGCGCTTTCAGTTCGAGCGCCACGGCTACTTTGTCGCCGACCGGCACGACCACCGCCCCGGCCAACTGGTGTTCAACCGCATCGCCGCGCTCAAGGATTCGTGGGGCAAGTGAGGCCGGGCATGTAAGGCCGGGCCCGCGAAGCCCTGCCACAAAGCCGGCGCAGCACGGGTGGCGCAGCACCGGCGCTGGGTATGAGCGACAATCGCTGCGATGCGCATGCCCCTCGCCGCCGAATTCCTGCTCTTGGCTGCCCTCTGGGGCTCTTCGTTTTTGTTCATGATGCTGGGCGCGGCCGAGTTTGGGCCTTGGGCCACGGCCGGCCTGCGCGTGAGCGTGGCGGCGGCGGCGCTGTTGCCGCTGCTGCTGCTGGCTGGGCACTGGCGCCTGCTGCGCACCCACGCCGGGGCGATTTTTGTTTCGGGGCTGCTGAGCTCGGCCTTGCCCTTTGCGCTCTTTGCTTGGGCGCTGCTGTCGATCTCGACCGGCTTGTCGGCCATCTTGAACGCCACCACACCGCTTTTTGGCGCGCTGGTGGCTTGGCTGTGGCTGCGCGAGCGCCTACCGGCCGGGCGCGCGCTGGGGCTGGCGGTGGGCTTTGCCGGCGTGCTGCTGCTCTCGTGGCCCAAGGCCGATTTTGCCGGCGGCGGCACCGGCTGGGCGGTGCTGGCGTGCCTAGGGGCCACGCTGTGCTACGGGCTGGCCGCCAGCCACCACCGGCGGTATTTGAGCGACGTGCCGCCGCTGGTGATCGCCGGCGGCAGCCAAGCCGGGGCGGCGCTGGCGCTGGCGCTGCCCATGGCCTGGTTCTGGCCGGCACAGACCCCCAGCCTAGGTGCTTGGGGCGCGGTGGTGGCGGTCGGGCTGCTGTGTTCGGCGCTGGCTTACCTGCTGTTTTTTCGCCTGATCGCCCGCGCCGGGGCCAGCAAGGCGCTCACCGTGACCTTTCTGATCCCGGTTTTTGCGCTCATCTACGGCGCGCTGCTGCTCGGTGAGGCGATCACGCTGAGCATGGTGGCCGGCGGCGGCGTGATCCTGCTCGGCGTGCTGCTGGCCACCGGCGCCCTGCGCTGGCCCGCTCCCCAACGCAGCGAAAACCAAGCACAATCCGAGCCATGAAAAAAATCCTGCTCCTCAACGGCCCCAACCTGAACCTGCTGGGCACGCGCGAGCCCGAGCTCTACGGCCACACCACGCTGGCCGACGTGCAGGCGGCATTCGAGCGCACCGCCGCCCAGTTGGGCTACGCTGCCGAATGCCTGCAAAGCAACTGGGAAGGTGCGCTGATCGACAAGCTGCACGAGTACGGTCGCCTGCAACGTGAGGGTTTGGCGCTGGGCTGCGTGTTCAACCCCGGCGCCTACACCCACACCTCGGTGGCGCTGCACGACGCGGTCAAGGGCGTGCCCCAGCTGCCGGTGATCGAATGCCACATCTCGAACGTGCACGCGCGCGAACCCTTCCGGCAACATTCGTACCTCTCGCCTGCCGCGGCCGGGATCGTGATCGGCTTCGGGGTCGAGGGCTACCAGATCGCGCTCGAGGCGCTGGTGCGCAAATACGGGGCTGGCGGGGCCTGAGCCACAGGCGCAAAAGCGCTCAACCCGGCGCCGGTGCCGCCGCCGCAATCGGCCCCTGCTCCAGCCGCACATCGCCGCACTGGGCACGGTGGCGCAGCGCGTGGTCCATCAGCACCAGCGCCAGCAAGGCCTCGGCAATCGGCACCGCACGCAGGCCCACGCAGGGGTCGTGGCGGCCCTTGGTGAGCACTTCGGTCGGCTGGCCTTGCATGTCGATCGAAGGCCGCGGCAGCAAAATCGAGCTGGTGGGCTTGATCGCCAGCGCGACCTCGATGTCTTGGCCGCTGCTGATGCCGCCCAGCACGCCCCCGGCCTTGTTGCCAACGAAGCCGGCCGCCGTGAGCGCGTCGCCGTGCGTGCTGCCCAGATCGGCCACACAGCCAAAACCGGCCCCGATCTCCACCCCTTTGACGGCGTTGAGGCCCATCATGGCGTAAGCGATGTCGGCGTCGAGCTTGTCGTAAATCGGCTGGCCCAGCCCGGCTGGCACCCCTTGCGCGCTCACGCGCAGCCGCGCCCCGCAAGAGTCACCGCGCTTGCGCAAGTCGTGCAGGTACTGCTCCAGCGCCGACACATCCGAGACCGGGGCAAAAAACGGGTTGTGCCCCACGTGCTCCCAGCCCTCGAAGGGGATTTCGAGCGCGCCCAGCGCCGTCAGGCAGCCGCGAAAAGCAATGCCGTGCTGCTGCTGCAGCCACTTTTTGGCCACGGCCCCGGCGGCCACCGTGGGCGCGGTCAGGCGCGCCGACGAGCGGCCACCACCGCGCGGGTCGCGCAGACCGTATTTGCGCCAGTAGCTGTAGTCGGCGTGGCCGGGACGGAAGGTCTGGACGATCTCGCCGTAGTCTTTGCTGCGCGCGTCGGCATTGGGGATCAACAGCGCGATCGGGGTGCCGGTGGTCTGGCCTTGATAGACGCCGCTGAGGATCTGCACCTGGTCGGGCTCTTTGCGCTGCGTCACAAAGGCGCTGGTGCCGGGGCGGCGCCGATCCAGCTCGGGCTGAATGTCGGCCTCGCTCAAGGGCATGCCCGGCGGGCAGCCGTCGATCACGCAGCCGATGGCCGGGCCGTGGGATTCACCAAAGTTGGTGACGCAAAACAGGGTGCCGAAGGTGTTGCCGCTCATGCGGGCAGATTATCCCGGATTGCGGGTGCAGAGCCAATGGCTCCCGCTTCCCAGCCTCTTAGGCCTTATCGGCCGGCTGCGCTTCTTCCTCGGGCCAGTCGCGGATGTAGGCCTTGAGCATTTTGTTTTCGAAGTTTTGCGCTTCCACCACCGCCTTGGCCACGTCGTAGAAGCTGATCACGCCCATGAGCATGCGCTCGTCCATCACCGGCATGTAGCGGGAGTGCTTTTGCAGCATCAGCGGCCGCACCTGCTCGAGGTCGGTCTGGCTGGTGCAGCTCATGGGGTGGTCGTCCATCACCGCGCGCACGCTGCCGGTGCCGCAGTTGCCGCCGTTGCGCGCCACCGTGTGCAGCACCTCGCGAAAGGTGAGCATGCCCACCAGCTCGCCGTATTCCATCACGGCCAGCGAACCGATGTCGAGCTCGGCCATGGTCTGCACCGCTTGGCTTAGGGGTGCGTCGGGGGAAATGGTGTAGAGCGTACCGCCCTTGACGCGCAAAATGTCGCTGACCTTCATCGCTAAACTCCTGTATGGGCCGACCCCGGCTCGGGCTCAAATATAGCCCACAATGGGGCGCAGATCACCCCCCGCAAACCCGACCCGAGGACAAACCCCCATGAGTGGCCCCGCCGACCCCGGTTTCGACACCCTGACCCTGCACGCCGGCGCCGCCCCCGACCCCGGCACCGGTGCCCGCGCGCTGCCGATCCACCTGAGCACCTCGTTCGTGTTCGAGTCTTGCGACCACGCGGCGGCGCTGTTCAACCTCGAGCGCGCCGGCCACGTCTATAGCCGCATCAGCAACCCGACCAACGCCGTGCTCGAGCAGCGCGTGGCCGCGCTCGAAGGCGGCATCGGGGCCATTGCCACCGCCAGCGGGCAGGCGGCGCTGCATCTGGCGGTGGCCACCCTGACGGGCGCTGGGGGGCATCTGGTGGCCTCGAGCGCGCTCTACGGCGGCAGCCACAACCTGCTGCAACACACGCTGCGCCGCTTTGGCATCGAAACCACCTTCGTGGCACCGGCCGACCTCGATGGCTGGCGCGCCGCCGTGCGCCCCAATACCCGGCTGTTGTTTGGCGAGACGCTGGGCAACCCGGGGCTGGACGTGCTCGACGTGCCCGCCGTGGCGCAGATCGCGCACGACGCCGGCCTGCCGCTGCTGCTCGACAGCACGCTCACCACCCCGTGGCTGATGCAGCCGCTGGCGCTGGGCGCCGACCTGGTGCTGCACTCGGCCACCAAGTTTCTGAGCGGCCACGGCACCGTGATCGGCGGCGTGCTGGTCGATGGCGGCAGCTTCGACTGGGAGCGCGCCGGGCGCCACCCCGAGCTGTGCGCGCCCTACGCCGGCTTTCACGACATGGTCTTCAGCGAAGAATCCACGGTCGGCGCTTTTTTGTTGCGCGCCCGCCGCGAGGGGCTGCGCGACTTCGGCGCCTGCCTGAGCCCGCACAGCGCCTGGCTGATCTTGCAAGGCATCGAAACCCTGCCGCTGCGCATGGCGCGCCACATCAGCAACACCGCCGAGGTGGTGCAGTTTTTGGCGCGCCACCCCTTCGTGGGCCGGGTTGGGCACCCGCTGCTCGAGTCGCACCCCAGCCACGCGCTGGCCCAGCGGCTGCTGCCGCGCGGCGCCGGCAGCGTGTTCAGCTTCGACCTCAAGGGCAGCCGCGCCCAAGGCCGCGCCTTCATCGAGGCGCTGCAGCTATTCAGCCACCTGGCCAATGTGGGCGACTGCCGCAGCCTCGTCATCCACCCGGCCAGCACCACCCACTTTCGCCTCAACGACGCCGAACTGGCGGCGGCCAGCATCGGCGCCGGCACCATCCGGCTGTCGATCGGGCTCGAAGACCCAGCCGACCTGATCGACGACCTCAAGCGCGCCCTCAAGGTGGCAGAAAAGGCAGGAGGCTAAAACCATGTTGATCGACCTGCCCAGCGGCCCCCTGTACGCCTACACCGGCGGCCGCCCCTTGGCGCCGCAGCGCCCGACCGTGGTCTTCATCCACGGCGTGCTCAACGACCACAGCGTCTGGATTTTGCAAAGCCGCTACCTCGCGCACCACGGCTTCAACGTGCTGGCCATCGACCTGCCTGGCCACGGCCGCAGCGGCGGCGCGGCGCCGGCGAGCGTGGAGGAAGCCGCCGCCAGCGTGCTGGCGCTGCTGGATGCGCTGCAGATCGAGCAAGCGGCGCTGGTCGGGCACAGCTGGGGCTCGCTGATCGCGCTGCACGCCAGCGCCACGGCGCCGCAGCGGATCAGCCACTTGGCGCTGGTGGGCAGCGCCTACCCCATGCGCGTCGCGCCCGCCCTGCTGCAGCAAGCGCAAGAGCAGCCGCTGCAAGCCATCGAGCGCATCAACCAGTACAGCCACAGCAGCTTGGCCAGCGGGCCGTCGGTGCTCGGCCCCGGCACGTGGCTGCGCGGCTGCGCGCGCGCCCTGATGCGCCGCGTGCTGGCCAGCAACCCCCAAACCAACCTGCTGCAACGGGGCTTTGCGGCCTGCGACCGCTACGACCAAGGCCTGCAAGCGCTGCAGCGCCTGAGCCGCCCGGTGTTGTTCATTTTGGGCCAGCACGACCAGATGACGCCACCCAAAGCGGCGCAAAGTTTGATCGACGCCGCCCCAACGGGCAGCCGCGTGCTGCGTCTGCCCGCAGGCCACGCCCTGATGAGCGAAGCCCCCGAGGCGGTGCTGCAAGGCCTGCGCGGCTACCTGCCGCCACCCTGAACAGGTGCCGTGATCAGGCGCCCTGATCAGACACCGTGCTGCGGCAGCAGATCGGCCAGCCGCGCCTCGCTCCAGCGGCTGCGCTGCCACAGCGCCAGCGTGCTGGGCGCGACCGGCAGCAGCAGGCTTTGCAGCAGCGGCGAGGCAGCGGTCTGCACCGGATCGACCAACAATACGAAGCGCTCACCGCCTTCGTCGAGCCGCCCGACCCAGTCGAGCGCCTGCAGCGCCTCCAGCGGGGCTTCGAGCTGCAGCGTATCGACGCGCAGCCTTCCTGCCAGCGCGTCCAGCGGCAGGCCGCGCCCCCCGGCTTGGCGCTCGAGCTGCAGCTGCGCCAGCGCCTCCAGCGCCAGTTGCATGTGCCAGCCCGGTGCGTCGCCGCGCCGCGCCACCCCGGCCAGCAGGCTGGGCAGATAAGCCGCCACCACCGCGCCCAGCAGCACGATCACCCACACCAGATAGACCCAGAACAGCAAAATGGGCAGCGTGGCCAGCGTGCCATAGAGCAGCGAGAGCGTGGGCATGGCCACCAGATACCAAGCCAGCAGGCCCTTGACCAGCTCGACCCCAAGGGCCGCAAACAGGCCGCCGGCGAGCGCATGGCTCCAGCGCACGCTGGCGTTGGGCACGTAGCGAAACATGGCCCCGATGGCCAGCACGATCACCGCAAACTCCAGCCCCTCCAGCAGCGTAAACAGCAGCCCGTGCACGCCCTGCACCCAGCCCTGCGAGACCGAGAGCGCATACGAGCTCAGGCTCAGGCTCAGGCCGATGAGCAACGGGCCCAGCGTCAGCAGGCTCCAATAGATCAGCAGCCGCTGCATGAACGAGCGCATGCGGCGCACGCGCCAGATTTCATTGAGCTTGAGGTCGATCGACCAGACCATCACCAGCACCGTGAGCAGCAGCCCCACCGCCCCGACCACGCCCATCTGTGTGGCGTGGGCCGAAAACTGCGACAGGTACTGCGCCATGGGCTCGGCGATGTGCGGCGGAATCAGGCCGCTGAGCAGCCACTGGCGCACCTGCAGCTCGACGCGGGCAAAGGCCGGAAACAGGCTGAACACGGCCAGCGCCACGGTGATGAAAGGCACCAAGGCAAAGGCGGTGGTGAACGACAGACTGGCGGCAGCGTTGCTCAGGTCGTCGGCGCGAAAGCGCGCGCGCAGCGTCTGTACCGTGGTGCGCCACGGGAAGTGCAGCAGCCCGTCCCACAGGGTCTGGGCCGGTCGGCGCAAGATTTGGGCCGCGCCCATGGCCCCAGATGACAGTTTGGATGCCCGCATGGCGCTATCATGCCACCGTCTTTGCCCCACTCCATGAACCCAAGCCCCTCCCCCGATTTCGACGGCACTGCCGCGCACCTCGCGCTCGTATCCACCCCACCCTCGGCTGCTGCGCGGCGCACGCGGTTCATCGCCGTGGCCAGCGTGCTGGCGCTGATCGTGCTCGGCCTGGCCTGGGAGCTGTGGCTGGCACCGCTGCGCGAGGGTGGCTCGTGGTGGGCGCTCAAGGTGCTGCCGCTGCTGCTGCCGCTGCCGGGCCTGCTGCGCCTGCGCATGTACACCTACCGCTGGGTGAGCCTGCTGGTGTGGCTCTACTTCCTCGAGGGCGTGGTGCGCGCCACCACCGAAGCCGGCTGGTCGCAAGCGCTGGCCACGATTCAGGTGCTGCTGTGCGTGGCGCTGTTCACAGCCTGCGCCATGCACATCAAGCTGCGGCTGCAAGCAGCCAAGGCCATGCGCGATGCGACGGCGGCTCAGGAAACAGCTCAGGCGGCAAGTGCATCTGGAGCTGGCGTAGCCGAGGCCGGCGCGGACGATCCCGGCCAGCGCAAGGGCGGTCCGGCGGGTTCATGATCAGGCCCATGATCCGGCCCATAACCCACCCGGCGACCCGCCCCTGCACCCCATGAGCGGCCCAACCCCCGACCCCTTGCTCGAGGCCCTGCGCGCCTGCGTCGGCGCCGCCCACGTGCTGGCCCCCGACGCGCCAGCAGCCGAACTCGAGCCCTTCGAGCGCGACTGGCGCGGCCGCCAGCGCGGGCGCGCGCGCGCCGTGGTGCGCCCGGGCAGCACGGCGCAAGTGGCGGCCGTGGTGCGCGCCTGCGCCGCCGCCGGGGCCCCGATCGTGCCCCAAGGCGGCAACACCGGGCTGGTGCTGGGCGGCGTGCCCGACCCCAGCGGCACCGAGGTGCTGCTGTGCACCCGGCGCCTGAACCGCATCCGCGCCCTCGATGTGGCCAACCACAGCCTCACGCTCGAGGCCGGCTGCGTGCTGCAAACGGCGCAGCAGGCCGCAGCCGAGGCCGGCCTGTGGCTGCCGCTGAGCTTGGCTTCGGAGGGCAGCTGCACCATCGGCGGCAATCTGGCCACCAACGCCGGCGGCACCCAGGTGCTGCGCTTTGGCAACGCACGCGATCTGTGTCTGGGGCTCGAAGTGGTGTGCCCCGATGGCGCCATCTGGCACGGGCTGAGCGGCCTGCGCAAAGACAACACCGGCTACGACCTGCGCCACCTCTACATCGGCAGCGAAGGCACGCTAGGCATCATCACCGCCGCCACGCTCAAGCTGCAGCCGCAACCGGCGGCCCAAGGCTGCGCCTGGGTGGGCGTGCCCTCGCTGCCCGCTGCGCTGGAGCTGCTGGCGCTGGCGCAGCGCACGCTGGGTCCGGGCTTGAGCGGCTTTGAGCTCATGGGCCAACTGGCGCTGCAACTGGTGGCGCAGCACCTGCCCGCGCTGCGCCCGCCGCTGTGGCCCGATTGGCCCTACTGCGTGCTGATCGAGCTGAGCGAAAGCGCGGACTCTGAAACGCAGATGCAGGCCCGCTTGCAGTCCTTGCTGCAAAGCGCGCTGCAGCAGGGTTGCGCTGGCGATGCCGTGCTGGCCGAATCGCTGGCGCAGGCGCAGCGGCTCTGGCACGTGCGCGAGAGCATCCCGCTGGCGCAAGCGCAAGAAGGGCTCAACGCCAAGCACGACATCAGCCTGCCGATCTCGCGCATCCCCGCCTTTTGCGCCGAGGCCGAGGCCCTGCTGGCGCAGACCCTGCCGGGTGCGCGCTTGGTCAACTTTGGCCATCTGGGCGACGGCAACCTGCACTTCAATGTGCAGTGCCCCGCCGGGGCCGACGCCGCCGCCTTTTTGCGCCTGCACGAGGCGCGCATCAACGCGCTGGTGTTCGACTGCGTGCAGAGCCACGGCGGCTCGATCAGCGCCGAGCACGGCATCGGCACCTTGCGCGCCGCCACCCTGCCGCGCTACAAAGACGTGCAAGCGCTGACCCTGATGCGCCAGATCAAGCAGGCGCTGGACCCACAGGGCTTGCTCAACCCCGGGCGGGTGCTGGCGCGGCCCTTGCCGGATAATCCCCCCCCATGAGCCCGCGCCCCATCCGCACCCCCTACGAAGACCTGCTGCGCCACGTCATGCAACACGGCGTGGCCAAGGGCGACCGCACCGGCACCGGCACGCGCAGCGTGTTTGGGCACCAGCTGCGTTTCGATTTGAGCGAAGGCCTGCCCGTGGTCACCACCAAAAAGGTGTACCTCAAGGCCGTGATCGTCGAGCTGCTGTGGTTTTTGCAGGGCGGGCGCAACGTGCGCTGGCTGCAAGAGCGCGGCTGCACCATCTGGGACGAATGGGCCGGCCCCGACGGCGACCTCGGGCCGGTTTACGGCGTGCAGTGGCGCAGCTGGCCCACCCCCGAGGGCGGCCAGATCGACCAGATCGCCGAGCTCGTGCAACAGCTCAAAAGCAACCCCGACAGCCGCCGCCTGCTGGTCAGCGCCTGGAACGTGGCCGCGCTGCCGCAGATGGCGCTCATGCCCTGCCACGTGCTGTTTCAGTTTTACGTGGCTCCGGCCACGGCGCAGGGGCGCCCGCGCCTGAGCTGCCAGCTCTACCAGCGCAGCGCCGATCTGTTCCTCGGCGTGCCCTTCAACCTCGCCAGCTACGCGCTGCTCACGCACATGCTGGCGCAGCAGTGCGATTTCGAGCCCGGCGACTTCATCTGGTGCGGCGGCGACTGCCACATTTACGACAACCACCTCGAGCAAGTGCAGCTGCAACTCAGCCGCCCGGCCTACCCTTTCCCGCGCTTGCAGCTCAAGCGCCGCCCGCCTTCGATCTTCGACTACGAGCTGGCCGACTTCGAACTGCTCGACTACCAGCACCACCCAGCCATCAAGGCGCCGGTCGCGGTCTAAGCCCTTAAGCACCTAAACCGCCCCCATGCTCAGCCGCCAGCAATTGGTCGGGCTGGTCGCGCTCACGCTGATGTGGGGCGTCAACTGGCCGATGATGAAGCTCTCGCTGCAAGAGCTCACGCCGCTGTATTTCCGTGCCTTCACCATGACCGGCGGCACGCTCTGGCTGGCGGTGTTTTTTTATCTGCGCGGCGTGCGCATGGTGCCCTACGGCGCGTCGGAGTGGCGCAGCATCGTCACCTTGGGCCTGCCCAATCTGCTCGGCTGGCACACGCTGTCGATCTTTGGCGTGCAGGCGCTGGCCAGCGGGCGCGCCGCCATTTTGGGCTTTACCATGCCGGTCTGGACGGTGCTGCTGGGCGCGCTGTTCTTTGGCCAGCGCCTGACGCGGCGCAGCGTGGCGGCGGCGCTGGCGGTGCTGCTGGCCGTGACCCTGCTGCTGGCCGACGAATGGGGCAACCTCGCCGGCAGCCCCTTTGGCGTCGTCGTCATGCTCGGGGCGGCGATCTGCTGGGCCATCGGCACGCTGATGATGCGCCGCGCCCAGCTCACGCTGCCGGTGGAGGCGCTCACCGTCTGGATGATGGCGCTCACCAGCGTCTGCATGTGGCTCATGGCGGCGGCCAGCGAACCGTGGCCGCAGTTCCAGTTCAGCGTGCCGATGTGGATCAGCCTGGCCTACGGCGTGGTGTTCAACTACGGCTTTGCCCAGATCATCTGGTTTTCGCTCGCGCGCCACCTGCCGCCGGCCACCAGCGCCATGAGCGTGATGCTCGTGCCCCTGATCGGCACCGCCAGCGCCACCCTGATCATGAACGAATGGCCGCGCTGGCAAGACGGCGTGGCGGTGCTCTGCGTCATGGTGGCGATTGCGGCGGTGCTGCTGCCGCCGGGCAGCCTGCGCCGGGCTTGGCCGCGCTAAACCCGCCTCAAGCGCGCCGCCGCCAAGCCGGGGATAGGAAATCCAACCGCATGAGCGCAAGTATGGCACACGTTTGGGGCGTCTCAGGCATGCACACAGGGGGCTGCTGGGTTGATTTCTCAAAGCCAGTTGCCCGAGATTTTTCGGTATGACCCGTTTTTGGCGGTGACAGGCGCAGCGCTGCCTCGCAACGTTGGCAAAACCACTGTTAACCGCTGTTGCCACCCTACCAACTGACGCGCTGATCGACCTCGAAGTCCGGGGCCGGTTGGGTCGCTTCATCCCAGTCTGGGGCTGGCTCCACGCCCTCTGCGGCTTGCGCGTCGCACTCGTCCCACAGTGGCGGCCCGCGTGCCGGGGTGATGTGCGGCGGCTCCGTCTCCACCCCGATGTGCTCCAGTATTTGGCGGATATCGGCACTGTGTGTGATGAAGGCGATGATGTGCATTTGCCCGCCGCAGATGGGGCACAGCAGCGGGAACACCTCGTAGATACGGGCCATCAGCACCGCCCACAAATAGTGCGCCGGGCGCTTGGGTGGCACCGGCTGGGCGGGCTCGGTCTGGGTTGGCAGTGGGCTTCTTACCCCAAGTGCGCCCTCGCCTGCAGCCGTGCTGGCTGGCTCGGCTTGCACCTGCGCCGGTTTCACCGCTGCATCACGCGCCAGCGCCGTGACGGCAGGCCTCAAGGGTGAGTTCGGTGCCAGCACGCCAAAGTAGCGGTGGCGGTGCGTGCGCGGCGGGGGCACCAGCTTGGCGATACGTTCAATCAGCTCCAGCGGGGTGAGGGTGATCTCATCGGCCTTTACGCCGCGCTTGTTGTGAGGCAGGCTGCCGGGCTCGCTGTGCTGCTTGGCGCAGCGGTAGACCAGCTCGCTGCCCGCTTTGCGCAGCCGCTCCATGGCAAACGGCGGGCGGGCGCAGTAGCGCAGCAGCCGCTCCAGCCCGGCGCGGTCGTGCGCCGCTATGCACACGCTGGTGTCCGCCGAAAACCCGCTGTGCTTGTAGCCCAGCATCTCTTGGGCCTCGAAACTCTCCAGCAGGCCCCGTCCGACAAAGGCGCGCAGGATGCGTTTGCGTAAGCTGGCCTGCACCTGACCCACGGCATCCGCAGTCACGCCGGTGGCGGGGTGGAAGATGATGCGCGATGGTGAGCTTTGAGAAGCTGCATCAGCAGCATCGCCCTCCTCGCCCGCCACTTCCTCAAACACGCCATCGACTGCGCAGACATGGAAGTGCACATGCTCGTTCAGACTGGAGCCAAAGCGGTGGATGAAGGCGACTGCGCCTATGTGCAGTGCTGCCTTGTCCACATTGGCCGCACCAGGGCTGTTGGCTTGCAGCGTTTGCGCGATGACGCGTAGGAAGATGCGCAGCACCATGCCCAGCACCGGGCCCTCTCGCTGCATGTAGTACCGCAGCCGTTTGGGCACCGACAGCACCCACTGGCGCACCGGCAGGCGGGGAAACACATGGTCGGTGAGGTGTGCCGCCGTCTCAGCCATGCGCCGGGTGTTGCATGAGGGGCAGACACCCCTGCCTTTGCACGAGAAGGCGACCAGGAAGTCGTGTCCGCAGTCGTCGCAGCGGGCGCGGGCAAAGCCGTGGGCGAAGATGCCGCACTCCAGATATTTCTCGAACGCTTTGCGCACGTAGGGCCTGGGGCTGTGGTGGTCGCCCTGGCCCTCAAATTGACCCTCGCAAGCCAGCTCCAGCCAGCTCTCGTAGTGCTCGGCCACGGTTTGGTAGAGCAGAGTGCGTTCGGGGTGGCGGGGGTTGTAGCGCTTGGGTTTGGCGGTGGCTGGCATGAATACTGCGCAAATACACAGTATTTTGCAGACTTCTCCTCAGCCGTGTGAACGCTGGTCAGGCGGGAGACCCTGGCGCGCCAGATCTGCCAGATGCTGACCGTCCATGCGACGATCGAGGAAGAGATCTTCTACCCGGCGGCCCGGCTCGACGAGGCCGAAGTCGAGCACGCGAGCGCAAAGGAGCTCATCGCGCAGATCGAGCTGATGAAGGCGAGCGACCCGCTCTACGACGCTAACTGTCATGACCAGGACCGGGCACCCTGGACGATGGAAGACACTTGGGCGTGCGGGCCAGCGTGGGTAGAGGTCGGTCAATTCTTTGATGGCACTCGACCGCGATCGCTAACTTGACCCGCTGCCGACCACTCGTACCCAGGATTGCCTGCGGGCGATATCCGGTGCCTTTCGGTCCTGGTTGCGCCTGACAGCCCACATTAAATAGAGCCGCCGGGCTTGCCCGGCAGGCCGTTGGTCGGCGGCACCTGCGCGGGCCCGCACGCTTGTGAGCGGCGAGCGCCAGCACCCCGCCAAGACCAAGGGCGCCCATCCCGGAAGCGATCACGATACTGCGTCGGGTAATAGTCATCTTCATTTCGTCCTGTCCTGCAAGTGGCGCCATGGCACGGCGCGGTTGGTGCCTTGCCATGGATGTCTTCAGTGTCGACCGCTTCCATGGCCGCGATGCATGAAGACATGCATCAACAGGCAGATCGCGAGCGGCAACAGCAGCGGCAAGCTGGCCAGCAGATGCACGCGGTGCTCGAAGGCGAGCGCCAGCCCCGCACCGGCGAGCACGATGCAGATCGCCAGTCCGGCCGGGGAGCGTAGAAGACCCGCAATCCCGCGGCCCCCGGGCGGTGCCGGTTTCGGATGTTCTGTCATTTCCTGACCTCCAGCTTGGCGCGCTTCAGCAGCAGTGAATTGCCGATGACCGACAGCGAGCTTGCAGTCATGGCGATGACGCCGATCATGGGGTGCAGCAGGCCCAGAGCGGCAACCGGGATCGCAGCGAGGTTGTAGAACCACGCCCAGAACAGGTTCTCGACGATCTTGCGGAAGGTGGCCTTTGACAGCCGGATCGCCTCAACCACCTTGGTCAGCTCACCTGTGACAAGAGTCACATCGGCGGCCTCGATTGCGACATCCGCGCCCGCGCCGATGGCGATGCCGACATTGGCCTGTTTCAGCGCGGGCGCGTCGTTGATCCCGTCACCGACCATGGCGACATGCTGGCCGTGCTTTTCCTGCAATTCGCGGATGGCCTCGACCTTGCCTTCCGGCAGCACGCCGGCCCTGATCTCGTCAAGCCCGACCTGTGAGGCGACGTATTTCGCCGTGCGCTCGTTGTCGCCCGTGACCATGACGACATGAATGCCCAGATCGTGCATCGCCGCGATGGCAGCTTTCGAGTCTTCCTTCACCGTATCCGCCACCGCGACGAGCCCCGCAGCCTTGTCGCCGATGGCGACCAGCATCGCGGTCTTGCCCTCGGTCTCCAGCGCGACCAGCCGCTCTTCCAGCGCATCGGGCGCGATCCCGGCCTCGTTCAATAGCCGACGGCTGCCCACCCGCACGGTTTCATTGTCAACCTCGCCCTGCACACCGCGCGCGGTGATCGACTTGAACTGCGTGACCTCGGGCACGTCCAGCCCGCGCTCGCGCGCCCCGGTCACGATGGCCTGCGCCAGCGGGTGTTCGGACCCCGCCTCGACCGAGGCGGCAGCGCGCAGCACCTGTGCCTCATCGAACCCCGGCAGGGCATGGACATCGGTCAGCGCGGGCTTGCCGCGCGTGATCGTGCCAGTCTTGTCCAGCACGACCACCTTGATGTCCTTCAAGGTCTGGATCGCCTCGCCCGAGCGGATCAGCACGCCGCGCTCTGCACCCATGCCTGAGCCCACCATCAGCGCCGTGGGCGTGGCCAGCCCCAGCGCACAGGGGCAGGCGATGACCAGCACCGCAACACCCGAGAGCACGCCGACCATGAGCGGCGAAAGCTCGGGATTGACCCAGGGCAGGAAGCCCGCGCCCCAGTCCAGCACCGGCCGCAGGCTTTCGCCGAAGACCAGCCACATGGCGAAGCTGGCAAGGCTGACCACGAGCACCGCAGGCACGAACCTGCCGGTGACCCGGTCGGCGAATTCCTGGATCGGCACTTTCGAGCCCTGCGCCTCCTCGACCAGCCGGATGACCTGCGCCAGAAACGTGTCTGCGCCGACCCGCGTGGCGCGGACCTTCAGCAGCCCCTCCTTGTTGATCGTGGCGCCGATCACCGTATCGCCCGGTCCCTTTTCGATGGGAACGGACTCACCGGTGGCGATGGATTCGTCGAGATGGCTGTTGCCGTCCACGATCTCGCCATCGGTCGGCACCTTGGCGCCCGGACGCACGAGCATGACATCGCCCACGTCAAGCTCGGACACCGGCATCTCGACCTCGGCGCCATCACGCAGAACCGTCGCGGTCTTGGCGCCCATCGTGATCAGACGCTTGATCGCCTGGCTGGCCCGGCCCTTGGCGCGGGTTTCCAGATAACGGCCCAGCAGATGGAACGTCATGATCGTCGCCGCCATCTCGATGAACGAGGTCATCGGATAGACAAAGCCGATCAACCCGATCAGATAGGGCGGCAGGCTGCCCATCGAGATCAGCACGTCCATGTTCGCCGTGCGGTTGGTCAGCGAGCGCCAGGCCGAGACATGCGTGGCCCAGCCGCCGCGCAGAAAGACCACCGGAAAGGCCAACAGCGCGACGATCAGAAGGTAGCCGGGGATCGGCTGCCAGAACATGTGCGGGACCATGATCAGCATGATCAGCGATGCCGGAATCGCCGCGAACCACAGGCGGCTCCAGGCCTGCGCCAGATAGCGGTCCTCCGAGCCCTCGGCCTCCGGCGCGCGGCGCGATGTTGCTGTCTCGACCGCGTCGACCTCGTAGCCCGCGCTTTCAACCGCTTTGCGGATCGCCTGAGCATCGGTTTGTGTGCCGTCAAAGCGCACCCGCACCCGGTGGCTGGCGATGCTGGTCGAGACATCGGCGATCCCCGGCAGGCGGCGGATCGATTCTGACACGATCCCGGCGCAGTGATCGCTGCCCATCCCGGGCACGATCAGGCGAACCTCCGTCGCCCCGCTCCTTGCAACCTCTGAAACGGCATCGACCTCGTAGCCCGCGCGCTCGACCGCTTTCCTCAGCGCAGCCGCATCGACCTGGGAGGGGTCAAAGGCCACTTCGGCGCGGTGACTTGCAATGCTGGTGCGGATCTCACCAACGCCTTCCAGACGGCTCAGAGATGTCTTGACGATCCCGGCGCAATGATCGCTGCCCATGCCGGGAATGGTGAGCGTGGCAGTGGCGTGTTCGCTTGGTGTCTGAACTTTGGTGTTCATGTGGGGTCTCCCGTATTCTTTTGCGCCCGAAAGAGCGTGATTGCGCCGGACGGGGTGGCGAAGCTGACCGTCTCTTCGACCGGATCGAAACCCGCCTCCTGCATCAGCGTCGGCAGGGGATAGGAAATCCAACCGCATGAGCACAAGTATGGCACACGTTTGGGGCGTCTCAGGCATGCACACAGGGGACTGCTGGGTTGATTTCTCAAAGCCAGTTGCCCGAGATTTTTCGGTATGACCCGTTTTTGGCGGTGACAGGCGCAGCGCTGCCTCGCAACGTTGGCAAAACCACTGTTAACCGCTGTTGCCACCCTACCAACTGACGCGCTGATCGACCTCGAAGTCCGGGGCCGGCTGGGTCGCTTCATCCCAGTCTGGGGCTGGCTCCACGCCCTCTGCGGCTTGCGCGTCGCACTCGTCCCACAGTGGCGGCCCGCGTGCCGGGGTGATGTGCGGCGGCTCCGTCTCCACCCCGATGTGCTCCAGTATTTGGCGGATATCGGCACTGTGTGTGATGAAGGCGATGATGTGCATTTGCCCGCCGCAGATGGGGCACAGCAGCGGGAACACCTCGTAGATACGGGCCATCAGCACCGCCCACAAATAGTGCGCCGGGCGCTTGGGTGGCACCGGCTGGGCGGGCTCGGTCTGGGTTGGCAGTGGGCTTCTTACCCCAAGTGCGCCCTCGCCTGCAGCCGTGCTGGCTGGCTCGGCTTGCACCTGCGCCGGTTTCACCGCTGCATCACGCGCCAGCGCCGTGACGGCAGGCCTCAAGGGTGAGTTCGGTGCCAGCACGCCAAAGTAGCGGTGGCGGTGCGTGCGCGGCGGGGGCACCAGCTTGTCAGTCGGAAATCGCCATCGGCAATATCGTCGGCTCCAACATCTTCAACATATTGGGCATCCTTGGCGTGACCGCCGTGATCAGCCCGATCCCTGTGGCCGACAGATTCCTTGGCTTCGATCTGCCGATCATGATCGCCGTGTCCTTGGTGTTCACCGTGTTTCTGGTCACGCGACCCAGCATCGGGCGGCTTGCGGGTGGTTTGATGCTGGCGGGATATGTGGCTTATGTGATCAGCGCCCAAGGCTGAGGCGCATGAAAAACCCCGCCCGCATCGCTGCGGGCGGGGGATTGTTCCGCCAAAGGCGCCGTTGGTTTACCAGACAACCAGCAACGTGCCGATGATCGCACCCGTAATGAACAGGTGGATCAGACAAAAGCCCATGATATCCTTGGCTTTCAGCCCCGCCAGGGCCAGCATTGGCAAGGCCCAGAACGGCTGCAAGAGGTTGGTCCACGCGTCACCCCATGCCACGGCCATCGCCACACGGGCCATATCGGCACCCAATGCTTCTGCCGCAGGCAGGATCACCGGCGCCTGTACCGCCCACTGACCGCCGCCCGATGGTACAAACAGGTTCACGATCCCTGCGCTGATAAATGTCCACAGCGGCAGCGTCTCGGCGGTGGAAATGCTGACAAACCCTTCGGACAAGCTGGCTGCCAGCCCTGATTGCGTCATGATCCCCATGATCCCCGCATAGAAGGGAAACTGGATCACGATGCCCGCACCGCCCTTGATCCCATCGTTCAAAGCATCCAGCAGGTTGCGCGCCGTGCCATGCATCAGGATGCCAAGGAACAGGAACATGAAATTCACGATGTTCAGGTTGATGGCCCCACCACGCACAATCCAGTAATGCGCCAGAAACAGCAGCCCCGGCAGACCGATCATCCACATCAGCAGGCGGCTATTCTCCAGATGCTCGGCCGGGCGGGTGGGCGTGAAGGCGGGCTTGTCGTCCTGACCCAACTGCTCCCGCGTGACATAGACGCTTTCGGATTCGGATGGCAGCATCATCCGGTTGACCAGCGGGATCACGATGAACAGCACTGCCACAATCGCCAGATTGAACCCGGCAAAGATCGTCTCGCCGGTGCCGATCACGCCGATCTGGGCTTCGGTGAAATGCCCCGGCGTGGCGATGGTCAGCGGAATCGACCCCGACATGCCACCATGCCAGATCACAAACCCCGAATAGGCTGCCGCGATCAGCAGCCTGTAATCGACGCGCACCTGACGGGCCAGTTCCTTGGCGAACAATGCCCCCACCACAAGGCCAAACCCCCAGTTCACCCATGACGCCACCAGCGACACAACCGACACGAGCAGAATCGCTGCACCCGGTGTTTTTGCCAACCCGGCCAGTGCGGCCAGCAGCTTTTTCACCGGCGGCGAGGAGGCCAGAATGAAACCCGTCACCAAAACCAGCAACATCTGCATCGCAAAGGCCAACAAGGCCCAGAAGCCGTCACCCCACATCTGCACCACCGCAACCGGAGTGGCGCCTTCAAAGATCATGGCTGCGGCTGCCGCGATCAAAGTCAGAATCACAACAAAGATAAAGGGATCGGGCAGATACCGTTCCATCAGCTTGACAGCTGGTTTCGACAGGGTTCTCAGCATAAGACGCTCCTACAGGTAGTGGATGTTTTTAACGCAACTCCTATTGGTTGCGTGCTGACCCAATGTCAACCGCAGCCCCGGCCGGTAACCGCAAAGTCGATCCGCCTGCGCATGCCTGCCGGACTGGCCCTGCGCCTGGCTGTTCGGGCGATGGCGGATACCCCACGCAGACCCACTGCCGCCGATCGCCGCCGCCTTGGCCGCGCAGCCATAATGGTGCGCCTCCAAGCTGTCAAAGCGCTGTCAAACCGATCGTGGTTTACCCTCATCCCTCAGAGCCCCTTCAATCACCCCGCAAGCGCTTGCAGGCCATCGATCGAACGATAATTCCACTACACCATGAAGCTGCTGCTGATCGAAGACAACCCCGCCATGCAGGCCAGCCTGCAGCGTTCCTTGCAGCGGCGCGGTATCGAAGTGCTCTTGTGCGGCGACGGTCGTCAGGCCTTGGCCGCTTGGGCCGCCAGCGCCCCCGATGTGGTGCTGCTCGACCTGACCCTGCCCGGACTCGACGGCTTGCAGGTGCTGCAAAAGGCGCGTCAAAACGGCTTTGCGGCCCCGGTGATCATCCTCACCGCCCGCGGCACCGTGGGCGACCGGGTGCTCGGCCTCAAGACCGGGGCCGACGACTACCTGCCCAAGCCCTTTGACCTCGACGAACTCGAGGCCCGAATTTACGCCCTGCACCGGCGCAGCCAGGGCAGCGCCACAAGCTCTGGCAGCGCGCCCGACGCCGGCGCACGGCCCGCATTTTGCGGTCTGCGCGCCGACCCCGACAGCAGCGCGGTGTACTTTGAGGGCCGCGCGCTCGATCTGGCGCCGCGCGAACTGGCGCTGCTGCGCGCCCTGCTCGAGCGCCCGGGGCGCGCCATCGCCAAAGAGCAATTGCTGGAACGGGTGTTTCCCCACGCCGATGAAGTCCTGCCCGATGCGGTCGAGGTGGTGGTGTACAGACTGCGCAAAAAAATCGCCCACCTCGGCGTCCAACTCGTGACCTTGCGCGGCCTGGGCTATCTGCTCAAGGCGCAAGAATGAAATCACCCCCACGCTCGCTGCGCAACCAGCTGATGCTGGGCATTTTGTTGCCGGTGGTGGCTTTTCTGGTGCTCAACGCCTACGTGCTGTACCAACAGGCCCTGAATGCGGCCGACACCGCCTACGACCGCACCCTGCTGGCCAGCGCCAAAGCCATCGGCGAACAGCTCGAAGTGGTGCCCGATGCGCTGCACGGCCACCGGCTGTTGGGTTCGCTCACCTACGCGGCGCTGGAGGCCTTTGAGGCCGACAACTGCAGCCGCCTGTACTACCGCGTCACCGGATTTTCGGGCGAAATGGTAGCGGGCTTTGCCGACCTGCCGCCTTGGCGCGGCACGCTGCCCACCAACACCCTGTACGCCGCGCTGGTGCACTTTTACGACGACCACTACCAAGGCGAACCGGTGCGCGTGGCGGTGTTGTTGCAACCGGTGGCCGGGGTGTACGGGCTGGGCATGGCCACCATCCAAGTGGCCGAAACGCTGGAGCTGCGCCAAACCCTGGCGCGCCAGATTTTGCTCGACACCCTCTGGCGCCAAAGCCTGTTGATCGCCCTGATCGGTCTGGTGGTGTTCGTGGTGGTGCAGCGCGCCACGCTGCCGGTGCGCCGGCTCAGCGCCGCCTTGGCCGCACGGCCGGAAAACGACCTCAGCCCACTCGACAGCGCCGCCGCCCCAACCGAACTGCAACCTCTGCTGCAAGCCTCCAACCAGCACATGGCGCGCTTGAGCGATCTGCTGCAACACCAAAAGCGCTTTGTGCGCGACACCTCGCACCAGATCAAGACGCCGCTGGCGGTGCTGCGCACACAGTTGCAATCGGCCCTGCGCGGTGACGTCGATACCCATCCGTGTGCGCGCGCACGATTGGTCGCTCAAAGAACTGGCGCGCAACCTGCTGCACAACGCCATCCGCCACTCACCGCCGGGGGGCTCACTGCGCATCGAACTGCGGGCCGGACCGGAGCACGGCTCGGCCCTACTGACGATCGACGACAGCGGCGGCGGCCTGCCGCAGGATCTGCTTGACAACCCCTTTAGGCCCTTTCACACTGCGGTGCACGCCCCGCAGGGCTCGGGCCTCGGCTTGGCCATTTGTCACGGCATCGTGCAAACGCTGGGCGGGCAGATCGAGCTGCAAAACCGGCTCGACGAACACGGCCGCTGCGTCGGGCTGCGCGCCAGCGTGCGGCTGCCCCTGGCCGAGCCGCCCTACTCCACGATCACATAGACCTTGAGCACCGGCTCGAGCACCTGAAACGAGCCGGTAAAGCCGGGCGGGATGTGCAGGGTTTGCCCGGGGCCGGCCTCGACGTGGCTGCCGTCGTCGCGCCGGATGCGGCAGCGCCCCTCGAGCACCGTAAATACCTCGCGCTCGGCCGGGCCAAAGGCGATCGCCCATTCGCCCACCTCGCTGCGCCACAGGCCGGTGCTGAAGGTGCGCGCGCCCTGCAGCGGGGCGTCGAGCAAATCCCAAGTCTGGCGCAGCGGCAGGCCCACAATGCGCCGGTCGCGGCGCGGGCGTGAAAGCTCGGGCTCGCCGCTGGGCAGCGGGCCGAAACTGAACAGATCGTGCTCGGACATGGCGCTTCCCGCAATCCCGCTCAGGCGCGCGGCAGCGTCACCCCGTGCTGGCCTTGGTACTTGCCGCCGCGGTCTTTGTACGACACCTCACACACCTCGTCGCTCTCGAAAAACAGCACCTGCGCGCAGCCCTCGCCGGCGTAGATCTTGGCCGGCAGCGGCGTGGTGTTGGAAAACTCCAGCGTCACGAAGCCCTCCCACTCGGGCTCAAAGGGCGTGACGTTGACGATGATGCCGCAGCGCGCGTAGGTGCTCTTGCCCAAGCAGATGGTGAGCACGTTGCGCGGAATGCGGAAATACTCCAGCGTGCGCGCCAGCGCAAAACTGTTGGGCGGGATGATGCACGAATCGCCCTCGAAATCGACAAAGCTCTTGGCGTCGAAGTTTTTCGGGTCCACCACCGTGCTGTGGATGTTGGTAAAGACCTTGAACTCGCGCGCGCAGCGGATGTCGTAGCCGTAGCTGCTGGTGCCGTAGCTGATGATTTTTTTGCCGTCGGCTTGGCGCACTTGCCCCGGCTCGAAGGGCTCGATCATGCCCTGCTGTTCGGCCATGCGGCGGATCCACTTGTCGCTCTTGATGCTCATTGCTGCACTCCGTTTGCAGCGATTGTAGGGCTGCCGCAGCGCCCAAACCGGTCGCACAAACCGGTCGCCAACACCAGCCGCTGTGCACGACTGGCCAGAACCCGCTACAATACCCCCATCCGTTTCTTAAAGGAGTATTCCATGCTGCGTTTCGACGTCCCCCAAGTCTGGTCCAACGTGATCCGCCTCGAAGCCTTCCTCACCTTTGCCGTCGCCGCGCTGGCGTTGGCGTTCAATTTCGCTTGGCTGATGGCGCTGCTGGTCGCCTTGGGCTTGGTGCGCGGCTTCTTCGGCCACCACCGCTGCCCCTCGCACCACCTCTGGAAAGCGCTGATGCTGCGCGCCAACTGCGCCGGCAAGCTCGAAGACGCTGGGGCCAAAATGTTTGCCAACAAAATCTTGTTCATCGCCAGCAGCGTGTCGCTGGCGCTGTTCCTCTCGGGCAGCGCGCTGTGGATGGTGCCGGCGGGCATGCTGGTGGTGTTTGCCACGCTGGAATGGGCGTTTTCGTTCTGCGCCGCCTGCTGGGTCTATGGCGCTTGGTATCGGCGTTTTCCGCCGGCGAGCGCTTAAAGCCCTCCCGCCCCGTGCGCTGGGGCAAGCGCCCGGGTTAGCGCTCGGCCGGCTCTGGCAGCGGCTGAAGCGGCGCGCGCACGATGCGCTCAAAGCCCGGCAGGCCCGCCAGCAGCTGGCGCCCGTAGCTGCTTTGGTGCAAGCGCCGGTCGTAGCACACCACGTGCGCTTGGTCGTCTTCGGTGCGGATGGCACGCCCCACCCACTGCGCCAGTCGGATCGCCGCCGCGGGCAGCACCAGCTCTTGAAACGGGTCGCGCCCAGCAGCGCGCAGCCACTCGGCCCGCGCTTGGCCCACCGGGTCGTCGGGCGGGGCAAAGGGCAGTTTGGTGATGAACAAGTCCTCGCACAGCCGGCCCGGCAAATCCAGGCCCTCGCCAAAAGACTGCATGCCAAAAATGATCGACGGCTGCCCAGCCGCCACGCGCTCGGCGTGCAAGCGCAGCAGGCGCTGGCGTGGCAGCTCGTTTTGCACCAGCACCCGCGCGCGCAGGGCCGTCGGCAGGGCCTCGCAAGCCAGCCGCATCTGCAGGCGCGAGGTAAACAGCACCAGCGCCCCGTGGCGCACTGCGGCCAGATCTTGCAACAGGCTGCACACCAGCTCGGCGTTGAAGGCGCTGGCCTCTTTGGGGTCGGCGCGGGTGCCGCCCAGCACCAGTCGCCCCTGGCGGCTGAAGTCGAAGGGGCTGGGCACTTCGAGCGTGCAAGCGTCTGGGTCGTGCTCCAGCCCAGACTCGCGCAAAAAATAATCAAAACGCCCGCCGCTGCTCAAGGTCGCCGACGTCAGCACGGCGGCGCGCACCGAGCCCCACAGGTGCTGGCGCAAGGTGCTGCCGGGCAGGGTCGGGCTGGCGTGCGCCATCAGCGCCGCATCGGCCCCCGCAGACTGCACGCTGAACCATTTGGCGACCGGTTCGTCCCCTAGGCTGGGCTGCTGCAAAAACAAGCGCGCAGTCTCGTGCGCGGCCTCGAGGCGCGGCGTCAGGCTGCCCAACTGGGCGTACAGAGTCGCCAGCTGACGCGACTGCTGCGGCTGATCGCGCATTTCGGCGCGCAACGCCTTGGCCAGCAGCCGCAACGAGTCGATGAAAGCCCCCGAACTGCGCTGCAGCGCCTCCAAGGTCTGCAGCAACGCAGCGGGGGTTTGGCCTTGGCTGAGCCGGGCCACGCGCTCGGGCGCAAAGCCAGCCGGCACCGCCCCCAAAGCCGCCGCAGCGGCAGGGCGAGTCGCTGCATGGGCGCCCAGCAGGCCCAAGCCAGCAGACTCCCGCGGCGCCTCGCTCAGCTCAGGGCCATGCTGCTGCACCACCCAGCGCGCCAGCTCTTGCATGGCTTGGCGCAGCGCCGCCGCTTGTTCGTGCACGCCGGCCAGTTCTGCCAGCCCCAATGTGGCGCCGGCGCGCATGGCGCGCTGCGCCAAGCGCTCGATCCAGCCCAAGCGGCTCAAGTCCATGCGGCTGGCAAACTGCTCCAAGGCCACCGCCGGCAGGTGGTGCGCCTCGTCGATCACCAGCAGGCAGTTGTCGAGATCGGGCAAGGTGCGCGAGCCCAAGGTGCTGAGCAACAAGTCGTGGTTGACCACGATCACCTGCGCCCCCACCAACGCCTTGCGCTGCTCGAAATAGCTGCACTGGCCATAGACCGGACAATGGCGCGCCGCACACGAACTGGCTTGCACCGCCACCGACTGCCACAGCAGGCCTGCAGGGGGCTGGCTCAAGTCATCGAAGTCGCCGCTCCAGCGACCGCTGGCCAAATCGGCTTGCAGGGCCAGCAAGGTGTCCACGTCGCTGCTGCCCCCGGGCTGGGGTGGCTGCGCCTCGAGAAACCAATCGTCCTCGTGCAAATCCTCGTCGGCGGCGGCGTCATTGCCCCGCGCAGCCCCCAAGCCAGCCAAGCGGCGCTCCAGCTTGAGCTTGCACACGTAGCGGCCGCGGCCCTTGGCCAAGGCGTAGCGTATGGGCTGTTCGAACTGCGCCACCAGGGCCGGCAAGTCTTTGTGCACCAGTTGCTCTTGCAAGGCCACGGTGGCGGTGCTGATGAGCACGCGCGTGTTGCGCTCGAGCGCCAGCGCCAGCGCCGGCGCGCAGTAGGCGAGCGATTTGCCCACCCCGGTGCCGGCTTGGATGACGGCCAAGGCCCGCTGCGGCTCCACCCCGGGCAAAGCCTGCGAGGCCTCCAACGGCCCCAGATCGGCTTGACTGAAGGTCTGCGCCACTTGTTCGGCCATCAGGCGCTGCCCCGGCCGCGGCCGCAGCCGCTGGTCGCGCTGCAACAGCCGGTCGTAGCAGGCCAGCGCCTGCTGCGCCAGTTCGGGTTTATCCATAAGCAGCAGAGTGTGGCACAAGCGCAGAATACACAGAAAGCGCTGAAATTGGTCGCATAATCTGGCTCAGCGTCAAAAGGGAGCCAACAGCACATCGGGTCAGTCCCAGTTTATGCCCCCACTTTCACCCTTGTCTGCAGCTTGGTCATCCCGCCTCAACCATGGCTTGGACCGTTCGCTGCTGGCGCTCTCAGTGGTTTGGCTTCCCGTTTTGTTTGGTCTGCTGACCCTGTGGGCGCTCTGGAGCTGGAACAGCCATTACGCCCATGGCCAAGGCACCGTCCTGCAGTTTCGGGTGCTGCACGATGCGCAGGGTGCGTGGCAAGCCTCCGATGCCTTGCAACGGCTGACGCAAGCGGCACCGGAGCCGGTGCAGCAACAAGACAGCAACTTGCATGAGACGCCTTTTTGGCTGCTGCTGCAACCCCTGGATGCACCCCCCCCGTCTGCACGCATCGAGTTCCCCTCACGCCACGCCTACAGTCTGGCTTGTTGGGATGCCCGCACCCTGAACCTAGTGGCCAGCGGCTCGCGCTCCGAACCGCTGCAGGGCACCATGCAGCTGGCCCGGGCTGGCTTTGCCTTCGACCCCGCTGGCGCCAGCTCTTTGTTGTGCCGAACCGCACTGGTCGGCCCGGGCCGCATCGTGGCCTTGCAGTGGGATGCCACCGAACTGCACTTGCGCGAATTGCAATTTCACCGTGGCTCGGGCTTGCTCGACGGCGGTATTCTGGTGCTGGCGCTCTTTACCCTGATCGCTGGCCTGATCAACCGCAACCGCACCTACGTCCTGTTTGCGGCCTGGCTGGTGGTGAACTTGCGCATGGCCGCGCTCTCGATGGGCTGGGATCAGCAGTGGCTGGGGCACACCATCCCCTACGAATGGCTACAAACCATGCGGCCGTTGACGCTGGCGCTTTATTATGTGGTGACTTTTACCCTGTTCGTCTCGCTGCTGCGAGACGAGTTGGCGAAGGTCGGTTACGCCTTCCTGAGCACCGCCATCAAGTGGAGTTGTGTGCCGCTGCTGCTGCTGGCCGTCGCCCTACCTTATGCGCAATTTTTGCCCATCATATGGGTTTGCGCAGGCCTCAGTTTACTGGTTTTGCTGTTTCTTCTTGCCAAAATCTTTACGCGCACCCGCTCTAGAGCAGCTGCTTGGTACGCCGCTGCGATATCGGTTGTGCTCCTTGCAAGCTTGTTGGAAGTTGCGGCTGCGGCCCTGGGCCTCAAGGGGCTGTTGTGGGTCTTTAACAGCCTGACCGCCGCATTGGCCTCCAGCCTGCTGGCGTCGTTGGCGATCGCCGAGCAGATCCGCTTGGCGCAGGAGCAGCGGCTGGCGGCGCAAGCCGAGCTGCAACACAACTACGAAGTGCTGCCGATCGGCCTGTTCACGCTCGACCTGCAGGGCCACTTGAGCAGCGCCAACCCGGCCCTGCAACACCTGCTGGGCGAGACTGAAGCGGGTTTGCGCGCACAGACTTGGCCAGAACGCTTTGGCCCCACCCACTGGAATGCCCTGCTGGAGCAGACGCGCAGACACGGCACCGCCGAACTCGAGCTGCAGCACCAGACCGGGCCCGAACCGGGGCAACGCTTTCAGGTGCGCGCCGCCTTGGCCGGCGACAAACTCGAATGCACCCTGCAAGACATCACCGAAAAGGCCCAAGCCACCGAACACCTGCGGTTTTTGGCGCACCACGATACCCTGACCAAGGTGCTGAACCGGCGCGGCATCGAGCAGGTGCTCGGCGTCGGCTTGGCCGACTTGGCGCACGGCCATCCGCTGGCTGTGGCCTACTTGGACTTGGATCGCTTCAAGCTCATCAACGACCTCTACGGCCATGCCGCCGGCGACACCGTGCTGCACACCGTGTGTCAACGGGCCCAAATCCCCTTGAACCAGGGGATGCACCTGGGCCGAGTCGGCGGCGACGAGTTTTTGATCGTCATGCCGCACACCCCGCTGGCGCAGGCCGAGGCCGTGTGCAGGGAAGTCCTGAGCCAAATCGGCGGCAGCGCCTTTCAGGTCGGCGAGCGCGCCTTCCAAGTGCGTGGCTCCATCGGCTTGATCGAAGTCGCCACCGGCAGCTTGGCCAAAGACGTGATCGCCACCGCCGACCACGCCTGCCGCATGGCCAAAAAGGGCCAAGGCAACACGCTGGTGGTATTTGAGCGCAGCTCGGGCATCTTCAGCGATCACGAAGCGCAGTTGCACTTGGTCGAACAACTGGCCAGCCAGCAGTCTGTCGCGGGCCTGTTTTTGGAGATGCAACCGATCATGTCGTTGCGCACGCCGCATGGGTCCCACAACTTCGAAGTCTTGCTGCGCATGCACGACGAACACGGTCAACTGGTGCCGACGGTGCGTTTGATTCAGGCCGCCGAAATTGCCGGCCGCATGGGCGTGATCGACCGCTGGGTGCTGGCCAAAACCTTGGATTGGCTGGAGCAGCACCAGCAGGCCTTGGTACAAAACCGCTTCGTCTGCGTCAATTTGAGCGGGGCTTCGCTCAACGACGAGCGCTTCATCGACGACGTGTTTGCCATGTTCGAGCGCCACCGCGGTGTGGCGCATCGGATCTGCCTAGAGATCACCGAAAGCGTGGCCTTGCACGATATGGACAACACGCACCGCTTCATCGACCGGGTGCGCGCTGCCGGCGCCAAGGTGGCGCTGGACGACTTCGGGGCCGGCTACACCTCGTTTTCTTACCTGAAGGAACTACCGGCCGACTTGCTCAAGATCGACGGCAGCTTCATCGTCAACATGAACCGCCACCCGGCCAATGTGGCGATCGTCGAAGCCATTGTCAGCTTGGCGCAAAACCTGGGCATGAAAACCATCGCCGAGTGGGCCGAAGACTTTGAAACCGTGGAAACGCTGGCCGAAATCGGGGTCGATTACGTGCAAGGTTACGTGGTCGCCCGGCCCCAGACGCCAAAGGCGATCTTAGAAGCCCAGTCGGCAGCTGATTTCATCACCGATGACCGGCTGAAGGCCTACCTCAGCACCCTCGCTTCCAGCGAACTCGATCATGTCGATCTGGTGCTCGGCACCGATCCGCCCGCAGCGGCGTTGCCACGTTCCAGCGGACCCCGCTGACGCGCCTTATGCGATTGCTTGCTGATGCAGGTCGGGGTGCTCGGTATAAAACATGAACTCACTCCAAGCGTGCCCGGCATCCTCCCAGCGCTGGCGCACGTTTTGCACATCCAGATACATGACCCGGTGTGGAAGATCAAATACGTGTGACAGGGGGATATAGCCCAGATGCGGGTACACATCCTGGAACAGCATGCGCTCGTACTGGCGATCCAACGGAGCGCGGGCCGTGATGACCATGTAGCGGATTCCAGCCTGCAGGCAATACAGGTAGTAGGCCTTGAACAAGGCCGCTTTAACCAGCCTCGCTGTGCCGTCTAGGCTTACGCCCAAGCGCGTGGCTTCGGCCAGCGGCAAGCCCTGCATCCACTGCGGCAGTTGCACCGATTGCTCCAGCGCCAGCGGCTGCGCCTGGTTGGTCTGAATGCGCATGGTGCCCATGGGCGCGCCGTCGAGCTTGGATTCGGCCAGCAGCAGCACCACCCCATCGGCCCTGTCCAGCGCTTCGGGCTCGAGCAACGAGGCTGTCAAGGCCTCTGGCAAATGGCGGGCGTAGGCACTGTGCCGAACTTCCAGCACCTTGGCCATATCCTGCGCACCGCTGGCCAATCGCAACGTGAATGGCCAGTATTCGGTTCGTTTGAATGAGCCGACGTTGGCCTTGGCAACCAGCCTTGGTTGCATGGCAACATGGGTACTGACGCCTGCGGCATCGCTGATTGTCATCATGTCATGAGCTCCAGCATTTGCAGGTGCACCATGCGGCCTGCATGGTTTTCACTGTATGCCTGCTGCGCCACAACATGAGTCAGAAAACGACTGAACCTGAAGTCAGAAAATCCCTGACAAGCCGGATTCAAGCGCATGCCTGTAGACCTGCACAAGCAAAGGTGATCAGACCGGGCGTTGCTCGGTTCGACCACCTGCCAAGGCCAAAATCGCAACAAAAATTGCGCGAAAATTGCGCGAAAGTTTCTGAATCAGTATAATGTCCGGCTTACACAAGTGCGACAGCAGCACCTCCGAACCGGCCAACGCCCTCGCACGGGCAACAAGGGCTCCACGCTCTCGGCCACTGGAAATCCAGCCTTCGCAAGGACTGCACCCCAAATGTTCGCCCCCTCAACTTGTGCCGCACGCCCTGCCCTGTGGTTGGGTGTGGTTTTCCTTGACCCCCGTTGGCCCAACGCTCGTCGGCGGGTCGTGAACCTCCGACATCCCAATCAACGCCCGGGGTTTAGCCCGTGCAGAAAGCGCCGTTTGTGAGCTCCAAAAAACCGACCGCAAAAGCCCAAACTGAAGCCCGCACCACAGAGCCCCACTCCGCGCTGCCCTCGGTTCATGCGGTAGACGCCAGCCTGGAGCCTGTGGCTTCAGCGAAAGCGCCCG
The DNA here is from genome assembly GCF_056323735.1 of Serpentinimonas sp. SSL01. NCBI lineage: Bacteria > Pseudomonadati > Pseudomonadota > Betaproteobacteria > Burkholderiales > Comamonadaceae > Serpentinimonas > Serpentinimonas sp. SSL01. Next base: position 872,294 of record NZ_CM150487.1, on the reverse strand, counting down.
TTGCAAGCAAAAAACCGGCGCGCGCACCCAAGGCCGACGTGGCAACCCCAGCCCCTGTCGCCGCCGCCGCAACCGCCGCCGCAACCGCCGCCGCAACCGCCAAGGCCCCCGCCCTGCCCGCCACCGCAGCGGCTGCACCCGTGGCGGCACCAGCGGTCAAGCGCAGCCGCAAGCCTAAAGCCACGGCGCTGCCCGAGGCCATTCCGGCCGCGCCGCCGATCCGCGACGAAGTCGATCTGATCGACCTCGAAGAAGAGTTCAGCGCCGATCCCGATGCCGCGCTCGCGGCTGACGGCACCGCCGATGCGGGTGAGGCGTCCGAGACGGTCGAAAAGGCCAAGCCCTTGCGCATGAAAATCAGCAAGGCCAAAGAGCGCGCCCTGATGAAAGAGTTCGGGCTCGACGACACCATCCTGACCGAAGAAGAAGCCAAGGCCAGGCGCGACCACCTCAAGGCCCTGATCAAGCTCGGCAAGACGCGCGGCTACCTGACGCACGGCGAAATCAACGACCACCTGCCCGACAAGCTGGCCGAGGCCGAAACGCTCGAAGTCGTGGTGTCGCTGCTCAACGACATGGGCGTGGCGGTCTATGAGCAAACGCCCGACGCCGAAACGCTGCTGCTGTCCAACGCCGGCCCGACTTCGGCCACCGAAGAAGAAGCCGAAGAAGAAGCCGAGGCCGCGCTCTCCACGGTGGACAGCGAGTTTGGCCGCACCACCGACCCGGTGCGCATGTACATGCGCGAAATGGGCACGGTCGAACTGCTCACGCGCGAGGGCGAGATCGAAATCGCCAAGCGCATCGAAGGCGGCCTCAACGAGATGATGGCCGCGATCTCGCAGTCGCCCGCCACCATCAACGAAATCCTGAACATGGCCGAGGAAGTTCGCGCCGGTGCGGTGGTGATCTCGACCTTTGTCGATGGCTTTTCCGACGCCGACGAGGCCGACGACTACGTGGCCGAAGAAGACTTCGACGACTACGACGAAGCCAGCGACGACGACGGCAAAGGCGGCTCCAAGGCGGTGTCGCGCAAAATGGAAGAGCTCAAGCGCGAGGCCTTGGCGCGCTTCGATGCCCTGCGCGGGCTGTTCGAGCAGCTGCACTCCAGCTACGACCAGCACGGCTACGCCAGCCCGGCTTATCAGCAGGCGCAAGCGCAACTGACCGCCAAGCTGATGACCATCCGCTTCACCGCCAAAGCGATCGAAAAGCTGTGCGACACGGTGCGCCAGCAAGTCGAGTCGGTGCGCAAGAAAGAGCGCGAACTGCGCCGCATCATCGTGGACAAATGCCGCATGCCACAAGACAAGTTTGTGGCCGACTTCCCGCCCAACCTGCTCAACCGCCAGTGGGTCGAAAAGCAGGCCGCTGCCGGCAAGCCGTGGAGCGCCAGCATGGGGCGCCACATTCCGCCGATCCAGGAACTGCAGCAGCAGCTCATCGACCTGCAGACCAGCGTGGTGGTGCCGCTGGAGCAGCTCAAAGCCATCCACAAGCGCATGAACGACGGCGAGCGCATGTCGCGCAACGCCAAAAAAGAGATGATCGAGGCCAACCTGCGCTTGGTCATCAGCATCGCCAAAAAATACACCAACCGCGGCCTGCAGTTCCTCGACCTGATCCAAGAGGGCAACATCGGCCTGATGAAGGCGGTGGACAAGTTCGAATACCGGCGCGGCTACAAGTTTTCCACCTACGCCACTTGGTGGATCCGGCAAGCGATCACGCGCTCGATCGCCGATCAGGCGCGCACCATCCGCATCCCGGTGCACATGATCGAGACCATCAACAAGATGAACCGCCTCAGCCGCCAGCACCTGCAGGAGCACGGCTTCGAGCCCGACGCCTCGATGCTGGCCGAGAAGATGGAAATCCCCGAGGATAAAATCCGCAAGATCATGAAGATCGCCAAAGAGCCGATCAGCATGGAAACCCCGATCGGCGACGACGACGATTCGCACCTGGGCGACTTCATCGAGGACAACGCCAACACCGCGCCGATCGACGCCGCCATGCAAGCCGGCTTGCGCGAAGTAGTCAAAGAAATCCTCGACTCCCTGACCCCTCGCGAGGCCAAGGTGCTGCGCATGCGCTACGGCATCGAAATGTCCACCGACCACACGCTCGAAGAAGTGGGCAAGCAGTTCGACGTCACGCGCGAGCGCATCCGCCAGATCGAAAACAAAGCGGTGCGCAAGCTCAAGCACCCCAGCCGCTCCGATAAACTGCGCAGCTTCATGGACACGCTCTAAACCAGCCCCAAACAATCGCCGCCCATGCAAGACGTCCACCCCCCCGCCTGGCTGCGCAACGGCCTCGTCGCCTTGCTGCTGGGCGCGCTGCTGCTCGCTGGCCTGATCGTGCTGCAGCCCTTCCTGACCGCGGTGGCTTGGGCGGCGATCTTGGTCTACGTATCTTGGCCGCTGTACGAGCGGCTGGTGCGGCGCTTCAACGGTCGGCGCGGCTGGGCCGCGTTCATCATGACCATGGCGCTGGCCGTGATACTGGTCGCAGTGCCACTGTGGCTGCTGCTGATGATGCAGCGCGAGGGCACGGGCGCGCTGCGTGATGCGATGGCGTTTCTGCGGGCCGGCGTCGAACTGCCGCAGCCGCTGGCTGCAATCCCCGTGCTGGGGCCGTGGTTGCAAGAGCAGCTGGTGGTGATCGGTGGCGACCGCCAAGAGCTGGGCCGCTACCTCGCCGCACTCGGTGAGCAGTGGGGGCAGTGGCTTGGCGCGCGCGCCGTCGGCCTGCTGGGCGACCTGGGCATGAACGCGCTGCGCTTCGCGATCGCGCTGCTGACGGCGTTTTTCCTGTTTCGCGACGGCGAGCAGTTGTTCCAAGAATCGCGCCAGGTGTTGCGCGGGCTACTGGGCAACCGCGTCCAGGCTTACTTCGATGCCGTCGGCAACACCACCCGCGCCGTCGTTTATGGCCTGCTGCTGGCCGGGGTCGCGCAGGGCTTCGTGGCGGGGCTGGGCTATTGGGCGGTGGGCATCTCAGCGCCGGTGTTTTGGGGTGCGGCCACCGCGTTGCTGGCGCTGATCCCGTTCGGCGCCATTCTCATCTGGATGCCGATGGCGCTGTGGCTGCTGCTCACCGGCTATGTTGCAGCCGGCATCGGCCTGCTGCTGTGGGGCATGCTGGCGGTGAGCTGGATCGACAATCTGGTGCGCCCGCTGATCATCAGCGGCGTATCCAAGGTGCCGTTCCTGATCGTGCTGTTTGGCGTGCTCGGCGGGCTCGGCGCATTCGGGCTGATCGGGCTGTTCGTCGGCCCGGTCATCCTCGCGGTGCTGCTGGCCGTCTGGCGCGAATGGGCGGCTACCGCTGCTGCCGGCAGCGCGCCCGCTGCGCCTGCTGCGCCCGCTGCGCCCGATGATTTGCAGGCCCGGGGCTGAAAGCCAGCCCAACGGGAACAGCGCAACAAATCAAGCTTATTCGAGCCGGAAGCGGCACACCACTTCCGAGAGCGCGCGCGCCTGCTCGCTCATGGCTGCAGCAGCGGCTGCGCTTTGCTCGACCAGCGCCGCGTTTTGCTGCGTCATCTGATCGAGCTGACTGACTGCGGCATTGATCTGCGCCACCCCTTCGGCCTGCTCGGCCGAAGCGCTCGATATTTCGGCCACCACATCGCGCACGCGCTCGACCTGTTCGACGATGGCTTGGATTGATTCACCCGCCTGGTTCACCAGACCCACGCCCGCCCCGACACGATCGACGCTGTTGTTGATCAACACCTTGATCTCTTTGGCCGCTTCGGCGCTGCGCCCAGCCAGCGAGCGCACTTCGGAGGCCACCACCGCAAAGCCGCGCCCGGCCTCACCCGCCCGCGCCGCCTCGACCGCGGCGTTGAGCGCCAAGATATTGGTCTGAAACGCGATGCCATCGATCACGGAGATGATTTCGCTGATTTTTTTCGACGCTTGCTGGATCTCGCTCATGGTATGCACCACGCTGCCCACCACCTCGCGGCCTTGCTGCGCGCTCTGGCCCGCAGCCGTGGCCAGCTCGCTGGCGGTGCGCGCCGAAGCCGCCGAATGCCCGATGCCCTCCGACATGCTCTCCATGCTGGCCGCCGTTTGCTCAAGATTGCTCGCGCTCTGTTCGGTGCGCTCGCTCAGGTTCTGATTGCCGGCAGCAATTTCCTGCGCCACCGCCGTGATGCCGTCGGTGCCGTGGCGCACGTCGGCCACCACCTGCGCAATCTGTTTGCGCATGGCGTTCAGGGTGCGGCTCATCTGGCCAAACTCGTCTTGGCGCTTGATCGACAAGCTCACCCCCAGGTTGCCATCAGCCATCTGCTGCGCAAAGGCCATGACCTCGTTGAGGGGCGTGCGGATGCTGCGAATCAGCAACCAAGCCCCTGCCAGAATGAGCAGGATTAGCACCCCAAGCATGGCAGACGCGCGCGCCATGTTGAGGTCGCGTTGTACGGCAAAACCGGCCTGCGAATCTCTCAGCTGGCTGCTCTGCAGCTCTGCGAACTCACGCAGACTGTTCAGGTACGGCCCGACCAATGGGTTGAAAGTTTGGGTGATTTCTTGTATGGCGGCATCTGGCTGACCTTGCTCTCGCAACTGCCGCGCCCGAGCCAATGAGTCCAAAACCGCCTGGCGGCCCTGGGCAATGCGCTGCATCAGCTCTTGATCTTGGGCGCTCAAGGGCAAGGCTTCCAGCCGCTGCTGCACCGCTGTAATTTCTCGCACGGTCTGCGGAATCAAGTCGCCGAAGGTGGCATCCAGCGTCGGGTTGGAGGCAATAAAGGACGCCTGAACCCGAGTCACATTGGTTTCCACCAAACCGGCCCAACGGGTGGCCAGTTGCAGCTTCTCGCTCTTTTGCGCCAGCACGGCCTCAGATTCAGCTGTGATGGCGCGCGACTGCATGGAGGTGGTCAGGACCAAGCCGACCATTCCAAAAATCAGCAAAACCAAGCCAAGCCACAACTTTGCCCCCACGCTCAGACCAGCGTATCTTGATGGCGCTTGCAAGCTATGTTCCATACCGTTTCCCAACTTTCGTTTCTAAACATCCGTGTGGGCATCAAAGCCCAAATGCTGCCCAAATGCACGCAAAGTGCGTAAGCAGTGCGTAAGCAGTGCGTAAGCGGGGCGCATATTAACTCAAAGTCAGCGTTTGCACCGGGCTGTGTTTGCACCGGGCTGGCAAGCAGACTCCCTCTACGCAAAATGCTATTATGAGCCGCTAAATCGCTTTTTGCGCGTGTTGTTGGCACATGCACGCAGTGCACCATCCAGCACCTCCGCATCGGCGCCACTACATGCTGCCCCTAAACCCGCACCATCAGCTTCAACGATTGCATACATGACCGGCAAACCCTTGCAAGACCCGGCCGACATCTTCGTCTTTGCCGATGACCGCCCTGTGACGCCCCAAGACCTCACGCCGCCTAGCAAGCCTTGGCGCGTGCTGGTGGTCGATGACGACCCCGACGTGCACATCAGCACCGCCTTTGCGCTCGACCTCACCTGGACGTTGGAGCGCCCGATCGAGCTGCTGCGGGCCGAATCCGCGGCCCAGGCGCGCCAGATCTTGGCCGAGAGCACCGACATCGCCGTGGTCTTGCTCGACGTGGTGATGGAAACCGCCGACGCCGGCCTGTTGTTGGTGGACTACATCCGGCGCGAGCTCGGCCTGAGTGCCACGCGCATCGTGCTGCGCACCGGCCAGCCCGGCTACGCCCCCGAACACGAAACCCTGGCGCGTTACGACATCAACGACTACCGCTCCAAGTCCGAACTCACGCAGCACAAACTCGTCTCTGCCCTGATGGCGGCGGTGCGCGCCTACGAACAGGTGCGCACCATCGAGGCCAGCCGGCGCGGCCTGCAGCAGATCGTGCTCGGCTCGGCCGAGCTGATGCAAATGAGCGGTTTGCAGCGCTTTGCCGACGGCGTGCTGACGCAGGTCGCAGCCTTGCTGGGCGTGTCGCCCCATGGCTTGGTTTGCGCCCAAGGCCCGTCCCCAGGCGGTCCCTACACGGTGCTGGCCGCCGCAGGCCCCTACGCGGCCATGATCAACCAGCCGTTGGAGTGCCTCAATGGCCACCCGGCGCTGCTGCGCCTGCGCGAAGCGCTGCAACACCAGCGCAACCACTTGGGCCACTCCGAGACCGTGCTCTACGTGGGCAGCGAGCGCGGCATGGACATGGCCATTTACCTGCCCACGGCCCTGACGCAAGACGAGATCACCCTGCAACTGCTCGATGTGCTGTGCGTCAACCTCGGCGCCTGCCTGCGCAACCTCAACCTCGTGCAGCGCCTGCAGCAGGTGGCTTACCAAGATGCGCTGCTCGGCATCGCCAACCGGGCCCGGCTGATCGAATGCATCGAGGCCGCCGTGCACCGCCACGCCGCCCCGCACCTGCTGATCTTGACCGACATCGACGACTTCAACGGCATCAACGAGCTCATGGGACACCCCTTTGGCGACCGGGTGCTGCAGGCCCTGACGCGGCGCCTGATCGACTCGCTGCCCACCGCCGTGCTGGTGGCGCGGGTCTCTGGCAACTCCTTTGGCTTGTTTGGCACCGCCGATCTGCTGCAAGCCGCGCAGGTGCAGCAGGCCTTGGATGCGCCCCTGGTCATCGACGGCCAACCCTTCAAGGTGCGAGCTTCCATGGGCAGTTGCGCGGGCGCCGACCTGAGCAGCTCGGGCGCCGACGCGCTCAAGAACGCCTCCATCGCCCTCAAGCACGCCAAGTTGCAGCACCGTGGCGACTTGGTGTGTTTCGACTCGGCCATGGCGCAGCGCTCGCGCAACCACGCCGAACTGCTGGCGCGGCTCAATGCCGCCTTCAGCGACCAGCAGTTGTTCCTCGTCTATCAACCGCAAGTCAACCTCGACACGCGCGCCGTGATCGGCCTCGAAGCCCTGCTGCGCTGGCGGCGCGAAGACGGCACCATGGTGCCGCCCGACCGCTTCATCCCGGTGGCCGAGCAGTCGGGGCTGATCGACACCCTCGGGTTGTGGGTGTTCAAGACCGCCTGCCTCGACATGCAGCGCCTGATCGCCGCCGGCTTGGCCCCCCAGCTGATGGCGGTCAACGTCTCGGTGGCGCAGTTCAAGAGCCCCACCTTTGTGGCGCGGATCGAACAGACTTTGCTCGACACGGGTTTGGCCGCCGGGCGGATCGAACTCGAAATCACCGAGTCGGTGGCGGCGCTGGGGCTGGGCGTGGTCAAACCCATCTTGGAGCGCTTGCGCCATCTTGGGCTGTCGGTGGCCATCGACGATTTCGGCACCGGCTACTCCTCGCTCGCCTACCTCGATCGGCTGCCGCTGGACCGCATCAAGATCGACCGCGAATTTGTGCGCCAACTGCAAGACGGCCACGAAGCGCGCATCGCGGCCCTGATCGCGCAGCTTGGCTCTACGCTCGGTCTGCGGGTGTTGGCCGAAGGCATCGAAGACGCGCAAGTGTGGCGCAAGCTGCAAAACATCGGTTGCCACGAAGGCCAGGGTTTTCACATCGCCCGCCCCATGCCCTTTGCCGACTTGCCCGCTTGGCTGCGCCAGTGGAATCGCCGAACGCCATGAGCCCACCCCCAAGCCGCCGCCGCCTGCTCCGTCACGCCGTCGCCTGGCCCTTGGGGGCCACGCTGGCGGCGGTCGGGTTGCACGCTTGTGCGCCAGCAGCGCCGGTGCGGCTGGCCCTGCTGGCGGGCCTGACCGGCGCCATCAGCGATTTGGGGGTTGGGGTGCGCGACGGCGCGCTGCTGGCCATCGAACAGGCACGCGCCGCCGGCCGGGCGCTCGAGCTGCTGGAATTCGACGACGCCCAACGCCCCGAGGCGGTGCCCGAGGTGGTGCTGCGCATCGCCAGCGCGCAGGTTGCGGCCGTCATCGGGCCGGCCACCAGCAGCATCGCGCAAGCTTGGATCCCGCTGGCCCAGCAACACGGGCTGCTGAGCGTTTCGCCCACCGTGACCAGCCACGACTTCAGCGGCATCGACGATTTGTTTTTTCGCGTTTGCGCCAGCACGCACCTGTACGCCACCCACAGCGCCACCTTCGCCGTGCAGCGGCGCGGCTGGCGCCGGCTGACCCTGGTCCGCGACGAGGCCAACGCCGCCTACACCCGCAGTTGGGCCGATTTTTTTCTGGCCCAAGCCGGTGCGCTGGGGGCGGATGTAGCCGAACCGGTGGTTTACCGCGGGCCGCTGCAACCGCGGTTGGCGCACACGGTGCTGCAGCAAGCGCTGGCGCAACAGCCCGAGTCCCTCGTGCTGGTGGCCAGCGCCAGCGACACCGCCATGCTGGCCCAGTTGGCCCGGCGCAGCCCGCAGGCGCCGGCGCTGCAAGCCGCCGAGTGGGCCTCGACCGACCAGCTGATCGTGCGCGGCGGGCGTTCGGTGGAGGGCATGGTGGTGTCGCAATACTTTGACCGCGACAGCCGCAACCCGGTCTATCTGGATTTTTTGCAGCGCTTCGAGCAGCGCTTCAGGCGTGCGCCGGGTTTTGCCGAAGTCGCCGCCTACGATGCCGCCCAAGTGCTGCTGCAGGCGCTGCAACAGCAAACGGCTGGCGAAGCGCTCAACGCCACCTTGTTGCGCGTGCGCCGCTTCAACGGCTTGCAAGACCCGATCGTCTTCGACGCCTACGGCGACCACCTGCGCCCGCTGGTGATGACCGAAATTCGCAACGGCCGCTTTAGCACCGTACGCGCATGAAAGCCCCGCGCGCGCTCTCAATCCGCTGGCTGTTGGTGGGCCAGTTCGTGCTGGTGATTGCCTTGTCGGTCGCCTTGGTGGTGGCACTGATGCTGTTCTGGCGCCTGCCGCTGGAACGGGAGAGGCAGCATCACGAGCAGCAGCGCATGGCCACCGTGGTGGTGCAGCAGTTGCAGGACCTGCTCAACGCCACCGAACTGCAGCTCGAAATGCTCCGTGCTGCCAGCCCAGGCGGCCCGATCCAAGGCAAACGGGTTGACCCCCTCGTGCGCCGCTTTGCGCAGCAGTTGGTCGATCAGGCCGGCACTTTTCAAGCCATCTACTGGGTCGGCCCCGATGGGTTGCTGCTCGATTTTGTCTTGCCCTTTGCTTTCGGCTACCCTCATACCACTGAGCGCTCTGGGGCCGACCTGAGCAACCTGCCCATTTTGCGTTTGGCTGCTCAAGGCGAGCACCCGGTCTGGAGCGACCAGTACCTCTCGCCCTTGGTGGAGCAGCCGGTGGTGGGCATCGCCCTGCCCTTGTCCAACGGGTTCATGGTCGCCGAAATCTCGGTGCAGGCGCTGGTCACGGGCAGCGTCGAATGGGGCCAGCGCGGCGACCTGCTGGTGCTATTCACCGACAGCCGCGGCGAACTGGTCCGCTCGCCCGACCCGCTCGACCCCCTGCACCGGCGCAACATCGCCCACCTGGAGCCCATTGCTCGCGCCCTTGATGCGGCGCAGGCCCATGGCCGCATCGTGCATCTGGGTGAAACGTTTGAAGGCTACGCCCAGAGCCTAGACCGCCTCGGGTGGGTCGTTTTTACGGGCAAACCGCTGGATCTGGCACGGGCCTCGGAACGCGCCGCCATCGCCCTCACCGCCGTGGTGGTGGTGTTCGCGATCGGCTTTGGCCTGTTGCTCAACCTGCTGGTGGGCACCCGAATCGGGCGCCACCTGCGCCGCAGCGTGGCCTACTCCGAGGCGCTGGCGCGCGGCGACTACGAGGCCACGCCACTCCGCAGCCGCATCGCCGAGGTGCAGCAACTCGAACACAGCCTGAACCATATGGCACAGGAAGTGCGCCGCCGCGAGCAGCAGCTGCGCGCCATCATCGACCTCGGACCCACGGTGGCGGTGCAGATCTACGACCGCGACAGCCGGGTGGTGGACTGGAACCCGGCTTCGGAGCGCATGTTGGGCTACAGCCGCGCTCAGGCCATAGGCAAGCGGCCGGTCGATCTGTACTACGACACCCAGCAACAGGCCGATTTCGAAGCCATCCTGGAGCGCATCGCCCGCACCGGCGAACCCTTCGGCCCCTTCGAGGGCGCCTTGCGCGGCGCTGACGGCGCCTTGCACTGGATTTATTCCACCACCTTTGCGATCCCTGGGCAGCAGGCGGACGAAGTGCGCTTCGTCTGCATGGACATCGACATCAGCGAAATCAAAAGGCTGGAAGCCGAGCTGCGCAGCCTCAACAGCGAGCTCGAAGACCGGGTGCAGCAGCGCACCCAGAGCCTCGAACAGGCCAATAACGAACTGCAACGCACCCTGAACGAACTGCGCTCCACCCAAGACCGGTTGGTCCAAGCCGACAAACTGGCCGCCTTGGGCAGCCTGGTGGCCGGGGTGGCGCACGAACTCAACACCCCGATCGGCAACGCCCTGATGGCGACGAGCACGCTACAAGAGAGCCTGCGTCAGTTCCGCGAGCGCCTGCAGCAGGGGCTGCGGCGCAGCGAGCTCGACGCCTTTGTGCAACAAGTGGGCACGGCCGACGACATCGCCACGCGCAACCTCGAGCGCGCCGCCGAGCTCATCAGCTCGTTCAAACAGGTGGCGGTGGACCAGGCCAGTTCGCAGCGGCGCCGGTTTCAGTTGTCCGAACTGGTGCACGAAATCGTGCTAACCCTGCAGCCGATGCTCAAGCATAGCCCCTATGCGCTCGAGGTCGAGGTGCCCGCCGGCATCTGGCTCGACAGCTTTCCCGGCCCGCTCGGGCAGGTGCTGGCCAATCTGGTGCAAAACGCCTGGGTGCACGGGCTGCAAGGGCGCGCCAGCGGCCGCATCCGCATCGAGGCATCGGCCCTCGAGGGCGAGCAATTCGCACTCAGCGTGAGCGACGACGGCAAGGGCATTGCGCCGCACCTACAAGACCGCGTTTTCGAGCCCTTTTTTACCACCCGGCTGGGCCAGGGCGGCAGCGGGCTGGGCCTGCACATCGTGCACAACCTGGTGACGGGGGTGCTGGGCGGACGCTTGGCGCTCGAGAGCAGCCCGGGCCAAGGGGCCCGCTTCACCCTCACCTGCCCGCTGGTGGCCCCCCGGGAACTCGTCCAGGGAGCTGCCCCGGTCGGCAGCGCTGCGCCTTGATCAGGCCAGACACTCCAGCGCCATCACCCCGGTGGCGGTGTTCGAGATCGGGATGTGGTAGTTGCTGTGCACCTTGCGCACCCCAGCCCCGCCGCGCGTCAGGGCGGCGCGCATGGCCAGCCACATCAGCAGCTCCACCCCCTGGGTGCCGGCCCGTTCGACCAGTTCCAGATCGCTGAACTGGGTTGCCCACTCGGGGTTGGAGACCATGCTTTCGAGAAACTGCTGGTCGAAGGCCTTGTTGATGAAGCCGGCGCGCTCGCCCTCGAGCTGGTGGCTCAGCCCGCCCGTGGCCATGACCAGCACCCGTTTGTCGCTGTCCCAGCGCTGGATCGCCTCGCCCACCGCCTGGCCCAGCTTATAGACCCGCCGCGCCGTGGGCAGTGGGAACTGCACGGTGTTGATGTCGATCGGCACGATCTGCACCGGGGCCACCTCGTGTTCGGGCCAAAAAAGCTTCAACGGCAGCGTACAGGCGTGATCGACCAGCATCTCCTGGCAAGTCACGACATCAAACTCGTGCGCCACCAGATGCCGGATGATCTGCCACGACAGCTCCGGGCAGCCGGCCAGCGGCGGCAGCGTCGGGATGCCCCAGCCTTCGTCGGCGTTGTGGTACTCGGCGGCGGCCCCAACGGCGAAGGTCGGCATTTTGTCGAGAAAGAAGTTGAGCCCGTGGTCGTTGTAAAACACCACCACCACCTCGGGGCGCACCTGTTCGAGCCAGCGGTGGATGGGCGGGAAGCCGTCGAAAAAGGGCTTCCAGTAGGGCTCTTGCTGCCAGCCTTTGGCCAATGCGTTGCCGATGGCCGGAATGTGCGAAGTGGCCAAGCCACCGAGTAGGGTTGCCATGAGGTTCCTTGAGGCGCTATAGGGAAAATGGGGTTGGGGGTGGCGCGGGGTCTGTCGCTAGACCCCGAGCTTGGCCGCAGGCCAGTCGGGCTGCTGGTTGGCCGCGGCCAGTTTGGCCATGAACTCGGGCTTGCTCACGCCGGTCTGCTGTGCCCCGATGTCTTGCATGTTGAGGCCAAATATGCCGGCAAATTTGGCCAGGTAGTAGGCGTTGCCACCGGCTTGCAGCAGCGCCAGCACCTGCTTGGAGCGCACCGCCTCGGCCTGCTGCGGGTTCAGGCCGTAGCGCGCCATGTAGCCCTCGGGGTCGGCGACAAAAGCCTCGCGGTTGGCTTGGTGATTGAACGAAAAACACATTTTGTTGAGCGCGTAGCCCTTTTGGGCGAGCGCGCCGTCAAACGGCGTCGTGCCGGGGATGTCATGGGTATCGCTGGGGGCGCTGGGATCGCTGGGGTTGCGCATGGGGCTGCTCATTCTTGGGCTCCTGGGTGGTGTGGTCTGCAAGGGCGGTCCAGCACGGCTGGGGCGCTGACCGATTTGGCTGTGACGGGTGCCCCAGTGTGGCGCATGAATTGACTTCGATCAAGCCAGGAGGCATCATGCAACCCATGAATGATTTTGATTGGTACGCGCTCGATGCGCGCCTGCTGCGCCTGCTGGTGGCGGTGGCGCAAACCGGCTCGGTGACCGCCGCCGCCCAGCGCTTGGGGGTGACGCAGTCGGCGGTGAGCCACCAGCTCGATCGGCTGCGCGCCATCGTGGGCGACCCGCTGTTTGTCAAGTCTGGGCGCGGCATCGTGGCCACGGCGCGCACCGAGGCTTTGTTGGAACCGGCGCAGGCGCTGCTGGAGCAAATGGAGCGCTTTGCACAGCGCGAGCGCTTCGAGCCAGCCCTGTGGGAGGGCAGCGTCACCGTAGCGGCCAACGATCTGCAGCGCGACTTGCTGCTGCCGCCGCTGCTGCAGCGCTTGCAACACCTAGCCCCCAAGGTGCGGCTGCGCGTGATCCCGTCGGGCATCCCGAGCCTGGAGCTGCTGCGCCAACATCGGTGCCAGCTCGTGCTCAGCCCGCGTCCGCCCGATGGCACCGACATCGTGCAAAAGCGCCTGTTTGAAGACGCCTACCGGGTGTTTTACGACCCCACCCAACGCGCCGCCCCGTGCGACCTGGACGAATACCTGGCCGCCGACCACGCCACCGTGGTCTATGAGCCCAACCGACCCCTGGACTTTGACCAATGGCTGCTCGGGCGCGGGGTGCAGCGGCGCTTTCGGGTGCTGGTGCCTGGTTTTGCTGGCTTGGCTTCGTTTTTACCCGGCAGCCGCCTGCTCGCCACCGCCCCCGGCTTGCTGCAGCGCCACCTGCTGCGCGGCTTGGCCAGCGCCGCCCCACCGCTGGCCTGCCCGCCGTTGCCGATGTACTTGGTGTGGCACCTACGGCACCAGCACGACCCAGCGCAGCGCTGGCTGCGCGCCCAGATCGAGGCGCTGGCGCCGGCCCTGCTCAGCCCCCAGCCGGGGGTGGCTGCGCAACAGTCCGCACCGCCTGCAGCGCTTGCCGCTGCGCCTGCCGATACTGTTGCGGGCTCTGGCCGGTGCGGCGCTTGAAGAAGCGCGAGAAATACGCAGGATCGTCGAAACCGAGCTCGAGCGCCAAGCTGGCAGCCGGTGCGGCGATGTAGAGCAGGCGCCGACAGGCCTCGCGGGTCAGCCGTTCGTGCACCAGCTCGAGGGCGCTGCGGCCGCTGGCGCTGCGCGTCAGGCGGTTCAAGCGCTGCAGCGACAGCCCCAGCCGCTCCGCGTAGCGCTGCAGCGGCCAGTGCTCCAGAAAATGCTGCTCCAGCAGCAACAAAAATCGCGTGAAAAGCGCTTGGTGCTGGTGTGCCCGCGTGCCCGCCGGGGCGGCTTGGCGCTGTTGCGCGCTGGCTTGTGCCAGGCGCCACACCAGCGCCCGCGCCAGCCAGCCCAGCACCGGCGAACCGCCCGCCCCGGTGGGCCATTGAAACTCGTGCGTGAGCTCCCGAAACAGCGCATCGAGCCGCTGCGCCGCAGCTTCCTCGGCCCAAAAGTGCAACAGGCGCGGGGCGGCAAACAGCTCCTGAAAGGCCGCTCCAAGCGCCCCCGTCTCGCCCTCGAGCAGCCAACGTGCGCTCAGCGTCAGCACGCGGCCGTCGGTTTCGGGGGCAAAGCGGAAGCCATGCACCACATTGGGCGGCAGCACGATGGCCGCCGGCGCCTGCGCAGCGCTGCGGTGCTCGTCGAGCAACACCTCGGCCTGGCCGCGCCACAGCCACAGCACTTGGTACAGCCCTTGGTGCGTGTGCGGCTGGATTTCCCAATGGTAGAGGCGGCTGCGCGACTGCACCTCTTCGATGTGCAGCAGCTCCTGCCCCAGCGACGCCGCCTCGCCATAGAGCGCAAAACTGGGGATGTGCGTGCCGCCCGCCCAAGGTGGGCCGGCCAAGTCGGCCGATTGGCTGGGAACGCCAGCGCCATTGCTCCGGCTTGGGCCCTGCGGCGCTGGCCGGCCAGAAGCGGGGGGTGGCACAGCAGGGCGCACATAGGAGCGATTGGTCATGGTTGCATTTTGATCCAAAAGTACCAGCAATCGCCTAGATTTTTGCACGCCTTCAAAGCCCGCTCGGCCCTACAGTTCGGGCCTTGGCCAAGCAATCAAGCAAAGCCAAACAAAACACCAAGCCGGCCCCAGCAGGCCCAGCACACACAGGAGACGCGCGCCATGTTCAGCTTCCAGTTCGACCCCTATGCGCCGGCGATCGACGCCGACCCGTTCCCCTACTACCGCCGTCTGCGCGACGAACACCCCTGCTTTTGGAGCGAGCAGGCGCAAATGTGGGTGTTGTCGCGCTATGTGGACATCGTGAGCGCGCTCAACGACTGGCAAACGTACTCCAGCGCCAGCGGCAACCTGATGACCGAACTGCCGGGCCGTGCCGGCGCCACCCTGGGCAGCTCCGACCCACCCCGGCACGACCGCCTGCGCGCCCTGGTGCAACACGCCTTTATGAAGCGCAACCTGCAGGCGCTCGAAGAGCCGATCCGCGCCATGGCGCAGCAGGTGTTTGGCCAGCTGCGCGGCGTGTCGCAGTTCGATTTCAAAGACGTGTCCTCGCAGTTCACGGTCAAGGTGTTGATGAGCGCGCTCGGCCTACCGATGGGCGAGGAAGCGCTGGTGGCCGAGCACGAAGTGCGCGACCACGCGGTGCTGATGGTGCAAAGCGATGCCCGCACCCGCGCCAAGGGCCCCGAGCACATCGCCGCCTACCAATGGATGCAAAACTACGCCGCGCAAGTGATCGCCTTGCGCCGTGCCGAGCCGCGCAACGACCTGATCAGCCACTTCGCCATGGCCGAAATCGACGGCGACCGCCTCGACGAGCGCGAGGTGCTGCTCACCACCACCACCCTGATCATGGCCGGGGTCGAGTCGCTGGGGGGCTTCATGATGATGCTGGCCTACAACCTCGCCAGCTTCGACGCGGCTCGGCGCTCCGTGGTGGCCGACCCCTCGCTGCTGCCCGACGCGATCGAAGAAAGCCTGCGCTACAACACCTCGGCGCAGCGCTTTCGCCGCCGCCTGATGAAAGACGTGACGCTGCACGGCCAGACCATGCGCACCGGCGACTTCGTCTGCCTGGCCTATGGCAGCGGCAACCGCGACGAGCGCCAGTTCCCCGACCCAGACCGCTACGACATCGGACGCAAGCCGCGCGGCCATTTGGGTTTTGGTGGCGGCGTACACGCCTGCTTGGGCACGGCCATTGCCAGGCTGGCGCTCAAAATAGCCTTCGAGGAGTTCCACCGCGTGGTGCCCGAATACCATCGGGTGGCCGAGCAACTGCCTTGGATGCCTTCCTCCACCTTTCGCAGCCCGCTGGTGCTCGAACTGGCTGCAGGCTGATTTTTTATTTTTCGGACGCACTTTTCGGACGCACTTGCATGGCACAAATCACCTACATCGAGGCCCACGGCCAGACCTGCACCGTCGATCTGCCCGAGGGCTGGAACCTGATGCAAGGCGCGATCGCCAACGGCATCGAGGGCATCTTGGGCGAGTGCGGCGGCTCCTGCGCTTGCGCCACCTGCCACTGCTACGTCGATGAAAGCCACTTGCCCGATCTGGCCGAACCCAGCCAGACCGAACTCGACATGCTCGAGCACGTGGCCGCCGAGCGCCGCCCCAACAGTCGCCTGGCCTGCCAGATCAAGGCCACGGCGCGCCTCGATGGCCTGATTCTGCGCCTGCCGGCGGCGCAAGAATGAAGCCCCAATTGAAGTCCCGAATGAAGTCCCAGCCCAAGGGCACACCATGATCCCGCCCAGCCTGATCCAATCCAGCCTGGGTGCGCCACCGCAGACCCTAGAAAAAAGTGGCGAACCGGGTGGCGAACCGAGCGGCGTTTTGATCATCGGGGCTGGGCAGGCTGGCGTGCAAACCGCCGAGGCGCTGCGCAGCGGCGGCTACGCCGGCCCCCTCACCGTGCTGGGCGAGGAGCCACACCCGCCCTACCACCGGCCGCCGCTGTCCAAAGCTTGGCTGTGTGGCGAGCTGCAAGCGGCCCAGTTGCTGATGCGCGCCCCCGAGGCGCTGGCGCGCAAAGGCATCGATCTGCGCGTGGGCGTGCGCGTGCAAGCCATTGAGCGCGCCCAGCGCCGGCTGCGGCTGGCCGACGGCAGCACCCTGCCCTATGCCGCGCTGGTGCTGGCCACCGGCGCCAGCCCGCGCCCGCTGGCCTTGCCGGGCGCACCGGCTCTGGGTGTGCTCAGCCTGCGCGGCCTCGACGACGCCACCGCGCTGGCGGCGCGCTTGGCCGACTGCCAGCGCCAGCAGCAGCCCTTGCTGGTGATCGGCGGTGGCTTCATCGGCCTCGAGGTGGCGGCCAGTGCGCGCAAGCTCGGGGTCGAAGTCACCGTGCTCGAAGCCGCCCCGCGCTTGCTGGGCCGCGTGCTGGCACCGGCTTTGTCCGACTGGTACGCCGATCTGCACCGCCACCACGGGGTGCAGGTGCGGCTCGGCGCACAACTGGCCGCGCTGGAAACCGGGCCCGACGGGCAGGTGCGCGGCGCTTGGCTGCAAGATGGCAGCCATTGCCCTGGCGCCGCCGTGCTGGTGGGCATCGGGGTGCAAGCCAACGACGCGCTGGCCCAGGCCGCCGGGCTGGACTGCGAGCGCGGCGTGGTCGTCGATGCCTGCGGGCGCAGCAGCGACCCCCACATCTACGCCGCCGGCGACTGCACCGCCCGCCGCCTGCCCGATGGCACGCTGCTGCGGCTGGAATCGGTGCACAACGCCACCGAACAGGCCAAAAGCGTGGCCGCCGCCATCCTCGGGCAAGAGCGCCCCTTTGTCGCCACGCCTTGGTTCTGGAGCGAACAGTACGACAAAAAACTGCAAATGGCCGGCCTGAGCGCCGGGGCCGACCATTGGGTGCTGCGCGGCACAATGGACGCTGGCGCTTTCAGTTTGTACCACTTTCGCGGCCCGCGCCTGCTCGCCGTGGACAGCGTCAACGCCACCCGCGAGCACCTGCAAGCGCGCAAACTGCTCGACGCCGGCCTCTCGCCCACCCCAGAGCAGGCCGCCGACCCCGCCTTCGACCTCGCCAGCCTGCTGGCACCGGGCTAAGCGGCTGGCGGCGATTTCACGCAAGCTTCATCATCCGGTCGCGGCGCTTTCATATGCCGCTGGCACAGTGGTTTTCGAATCGTTCGGCTCGCGCTACCCCGCGCGCGCTGCCGCAATTCGCCCCCCGAAAAACCCACCCACCCAAGCCACCGACCGCCCATGAAACTGTCATTCTGCGCCGCCGCCGCCCTGTCGCTGGGCCTGCTGTCTGCCCCCGCCTTGGCTCAAACCGAATTTCCGGCCCGCTTGGCAGGGCATGCCATATTGCCCGCGCTCACGCTCGTCCCGGCCCCTGCTGGGGCGCCCGCCGACCTGCAACACGCTGGCAAGTTCACCACCGGCCAGCGGGTGGAGGCCATCGGCAGCATCGAGGGCCGCTCGGCTGGCCGCCCCACCGGGGTGCAGGTGCCGTTTCGAGGCCAACCCATGCAAGGCCATTCGGGCATTTTGCACAACGCCGACGGCAGCTTCTGGCTGCTGACCGACAACGGTGCCGGCAACCGCGCCAATTCGCCCGACTTCATGCTGCATTTGAGCCGCTACCGCATCAATTTTCAGACCAACCGCTGGGATCGGCTCGAGACCGTGTTCTTGCACGACCCCGATCGCCGGGTGCCGTTTCGCATCATCCACGAGGGCACGCCGCAGCGTTTCCTGACCGGCTCCGACTTCGACCCCGAGGGCGTGCAGATCGCTGGCGGGCATTTCTGGATCGGCGACGAGTTCGGCCCCTACCTGATCAAGGTCGATATGCAGGGCCGTGTGCGGGGTGTGTTCGAAACCCAGGTCGATGGCCGCACCGTGATTTCGCCCGACCACCCCAACGTGCGCACCCCCGCCGTGCCGGGCGGCGAAGTGGCTTTTCAGGTGCGCCGTTCGCGCGGCTTCGAAGGCTTGGCGTCATCACCCGACGGCAGCCGCCTGTTTGCCATGCTCGAAGGGCCGCTGTGGGACGCCAGCACGCGCGCCTTTGAACAGCGCGACGGCCGCGGCTTTTTGCGCGTGCTCGAGTTCGACGTGGCCACCGAGCGCTGGACCGGCCGCCAGTGGCGCTACACCTTGGAAGCCGACACCCACGCCATCGGCGACTTCAATCTGATCAGCCCCACCACCGCCTTGGTGATCGAGCGCGACAACGGCGAGGGCACCGCCGACCGCGCCTGCCCTGCCGGCCAGCGCCGCGCCGACTGCTTCCACGACATCGCCCGCTTCAAGCGCGTTTACAAAATCGAGATGAGCGAAGCCAATGTCAACGACGCCGTGCGCAAGATCGGCTTCATCGACCTGATGCGCATCCAAGACCCGAACCGGCTGGCGCGCGTGCCGCTCAACGACGGCGTGCTGACCTTCCCCTTCTTCACGATCGAAAACGTCGATCAGGTGGATGCGCGCCACATCGTGGTCGGCAACGACAACAACCTGCCGTTCTCGAGCAGCCGCCACCCGAACCGCGCCGACGACAACGAACTGGTGCTGCTCGACGTGGCCGAACTGCTGGCGGCGCGCTGAAGGACGGGTCAAGCCGCCATCGGCCCCGGCGGGGCAGCTGAGCCCTGACGCACCAGAGCCAGCAAGTCGTTGACGTACGGCACATCCAGGTCTGCGCTGCGCAGACCCAGGTGTATGTGCTTTTGTATGCCCCGGGCACCCAGCCGCACGGCGACGATGGGCAGGCGATCGCGGTGCGCTTGCACCACCCACAGCGGCAGCGCCGTCACACCGCGTCCGCTGGCCACCAACTGCAACAACACTTCGGTGTTTTCCACCGTTTTGTGCAAGCGTGGCGCCACCCCAGCCGGCGTCAGGAATTGGCTGTACACATCCAGCCGTTCGGGCGGCACCGGGTAGGTCAGCAGCACCTCGGAAGACAGCTCCTGTGGCTGCACCCGATCCTGCTGCGCCAGCGCGTGCCCTTGGGCCAGCACCAGCACCTGCTCGTAGGCGTGCACGGGTTCAAAATGCAGCCCCGGCTTGTGGTGCGGATCGGGCGTCACCAGCACGTCGATGTCGTGCGCAAACAAGGCCCCAATGCCTCCAAATTCAAATTTTTGCTTGACATCCAAGTCCACATCGGGCCAGCGCGCCAAGTAGGGGGCCACGTACTGCATGAGCCAAAGGTAGCAGGGATGGCATTCCATGCCCACCCGCAAGCTGCCGCGCTCACCGCGCGCAAACTGCTGCATGCGCTGCTCGGCGTGCTCCAGTTGCGGCAGCAAGCGCTGCGCCAGGTTCAGCAGGTACTGCCCGGCCTGGGTTGGAATCAGGCGCCGACCTTCGCGCCGCCAAATGGGTGTGCCAAAACGGTCTTCGAGCTTGCGCATGCTGTGGCTCAGCGCCGATTGCGTCAGGTGCAGGCGCTGCGCCGCAGCGGTGAGCGAACCGGTGCGCTCCACCTCGCGCAAGATCGCCAAATGAGTGCGCTCAATCATGATTGATGTTCATTGAAATCTGAAATAAGACCATTTTACTTCATCCATTGTCAAGGGCATCATCGGCCTGACCGGCTTACGCAGCAACGCTTTGCGCTGCTGCAAGCCGGCCACAGCGCCCGCTGGGGGCGCTGCGTCCGTTTGAATCGCAACCGCATTGGAGTGAGATGGTTACCACCCACAACTTGGGTTTTCCGCGCATGGGTATGCGCCGGGAACTGAAATTCGCCCTCGAGGCCTACTGGCGCGCCGAAACCGACTCGGCGGCGCTGCTCGATTGCGCGCAAGCGCTGCGCCAGCGCCATTGGGCTTGGCAAGACACGCTCGATTGGGCTCCCGTGGGCGATTTTTCGCTCTACGACCACATGCTCGACATGAGTTTCACACTCGGGCACCTGCCCCAGCGGGCGCAGGGTTTTGGGGGTGATGAACTCGAGCACTACTTTAGGCTGGCGCGCGGCCAAGGTCGGGCCGCGTGTTGTGGCGGCGCCATTGCAGCTGCCGAAATGACCAAATGGTTCGACACCAACTACCACTATCTGGTGCCCGAGTTTGACACCCAGACCCGCTTCGAGCTCGACGACCGACGCTTGCGCCAACAATGGGGCGAAGCCTTGGCCCAGGGCGTGCGCGGCAAGCCGGTGCTCATTGGCCCCGTCACCTACCTGTGGCTGGGCAAGATGCGGGGCGGGGGCGATCGCTTGCAGCTGCTGCCCGCCTTGCTCGAGGTGTATGCCGAACTGCTCAAGCGCCTGCATGCGTGGGGCGCCACGTGGGTGCAGATCGATGAACCGATACTGGTGCAAGACCTCGACCCCGACTGGCAGCACGCCTTCAATCTGGCCTACCACCAGCTCAAAAACGCACCCGTGCAAATCTTGCTGGCCAGCTATTTTGGGGGCTTGGGCGACAACCGCTATCTGGCTGCCAATCTTCCGGTGGCGGGTTTGCACATCGACGCCGTGCGCGGCCGCGATGAGGTGAGCGCCCTGCTCAACCTGCTGCCCTCCACCAAGGTGCTTTCGCTGGGCGTGATCGACGGCCGCAACGTCTGGAAAACCGACCTTTATGCAGCGCTCGGCTGGCTCGAGCCGCTGGCACAGCGGCTGCAAGAGCGGCTCTGGATCGCGCCCTCGTGCTCACTGCTGCACGTGCCGCTGGACTTGGATGCCGAACCCAATCTCGATCCATCGCTGCGCGGCTGGCTCTCATTTGCGCGCCAAAAACTGCAGGAGCTGCACCTGCTGGCGCGCGCCCTCAACCACGGGCGCCAGAGCGTCGCAGACCAACTGCAGTTGCACCAGCACGGGCTGATCGAGCGTGCGCAATCCACGCGGGTGCACCGCAGCGAGGTGCAAGCCGCCCTGCGCGCCAGCAACGCCTTGCCCGCGCACCGCCCCAGCCCCTACGCAGAACGCGCGCGCCAGCAGCAAGCGGTGTTGCAACTGCCCCAGTGGCCCACCACCACCATCGGCTCTTTCCCGCAAACCGGCGCGATCCGGCAGGCCAGACAGCGCTTCAAAAGCGGTCAGATCGACGCCGCCGCCTACGAGCAGGCTATGCGCGACGAGATTGCACTGTGCGTGCGCGAACAAGAGGCGCTCGGGCTCGACGTGCTGGTGCATGGCGAAGCCGAACGCAACGACATGGTGGAGTATTTTGGCGAACAACTCGAGGGCTTCGCCTTCACCACCCAGGGCTGGGTGCAGTCCTACGGCTCGCGCTGCGTCAAGCCCCCCATACTCTACGGCGACGTGCAGCGCCGGCTGCCCATGACGGTGCACTGGAGCCGCTACGCCCAGTCGCTCACGCACAAACCCATGAAAGGCATGCTCACCGGGCCGGTCACGATGCTCAACTGGTCTTTTGTGCGCGACGACCAGCCGCGCGAGCTCAGCTGCCGACAGCTGGCGCTGGCGCTGCGCGCCGAGGTGCTCGATCTGGAGCAGGCTGGCATTGCGGTGATCCAAATCGACGAGCCCGCGCTGCGCGAAGGCCTACCGCTCAAAAAAGCCGATCAGGCAGCCTACCTCGATTGGGCAGTGGCGTGCTTTGGCCTGAGCGCCAACGGGGTCCGCGATACCACGCAGATCCACACCCACATGTGCTATGCCGAGTTCAATGACATCATCGAGCACATTGCCCGCCTCGATGCCGACGTCATCACCATCGAGACCGCCCGCTCGGCACTGGATTTGCTCGAAGCCTTCGAGCGCTACGACTACCCCAACGCCATCGGCCCGGGGGTTTACGACATCCACTCCCCCAACCAACCCGAAGTCGAGCGCATGGTGGCGCTGCTGCGCAGCGCGGCCCAGCGCATCGCGCCCGAACGCCTTTGGGTCAACCCCGATTGCGGACTCAAAACGCGCCAGTGGCCAGAGGTCAGGCCAGCCCTGCAACGCATGGTGCAGGCGGCACAGCAACTGCGCCAATCCAGCCGCTGAACTGGCCCCCTGCCCCCTACAATCGTTTGCGCGCAATGGGCTGCGCGTGCAAATTCGTAGGGGCAGCATGAAACCGGTCGTATTCAAGCGCTTGCTGGCAGCGGCACTGGCCTTGGCCGGGGTCTGGCTGCTGCTGTTGCGCCAGCCCGGGGTCTGGCCGGGGGCCGACGGTTGGTTGCTGGGGGCGTTGGTGCTGGCCTGCGCCGCCCTGCTGCTGCTGGCCGTGCTGGGCATCGAGCCGCTGGCTGGCGCCGCCACCCAAGCCGTGGCGCAATGATTGAGGCTTGGGGTGCTGCTTTGAGCACGGGGTGGGAAGGGATTTCGGGCCTGTGGTCGGCCGGGGTTTCGGTCTGGTTGCCCACGGGCAGTGCGCTGGTGCTGCTTGGGTTGCTGGGCATGCTGCTGGCGCCCTCGATTTTGCGCAAACTGCTGGCCTTCAACGTCATGGGCAGCGGCATCTTTGTGCTGCTGCTGGCGCTGCGCCCGCCCGGCCCCAGCGGCGTGGCCGACCCGGTGGCGCAGGCGCTGATCCTGACCGGAATCGTCATTGCCATCGCCGCCACGGCGCTGGGGGCCACGGGTGCTGCACCTGCTGGCGCATGGGCCTGGCCAAGGCCGCCATGTTTTTGGCCGCCGGGGTGCTGGTGCTGTCGGCCGGGCGCGACGATCTGGCCAGCCTGCGCGGCGCGGTGGCGAGCGAGCCGCTGGCCTTTGCCGCGCTCACACTGGCCGGCGTGAGCCTGATCGGCCTGCCCCCCAGCCTGGGCTTTGCCGCCAAGTGGCAGATGATGCAAGCCGCCCTGCTGGCCGACCAGTGGCCCTGGTTGCTGTGGCTGCTGGGCGGCACCCTGCTCAGCGCGGCCTACGTGTTTCGGGTGTTGCGACTGGCTTTTTTGCCGGCTTCCGAAGCCTTTGAGGCGCGCGCGCCCTTGCCGCTGGGCCTGCGCTTTGGGCTCGACGGCCTAGGCACCGTCTTTTTGCTGCTCGCGGGTTTGCTGTGGAGCCTAGCCGGTTGGGCCGCACAGATCTATCACCGCCACGACGAACGGCACCACGCGCTGTGGGGCTTTTGGCTGGCGGCGCTGAGCGGCAACCTGTGGCTGATCGTGGCCCAAGACGCCATCGGTTTTTACGCCGGTTTTGCCCTGATGAGCTTTGCCGCTTACGGCCTGGTGGTGCATGCGCGCAGCGCCGACGCCTGGCGCGCCGGTCGGGTCTATCTGATCATGGCGGTGCTGGGCGAGGCGCTGCTGCTGTCCGGGTTGCTGCTGCGCGTGGCCGGCAGCGAATCGCTCGCCTTGCCGCTGGCGGCCAACGGGGGGCAGCACGCCAGCTTGTCCACGGCGCTGATTTTTCTGGGCACCGCTGGCCGCGCACGCTGTGGCTCGAAGAGCGCCAGTTGCGCCGCCTGCCCGTGGCCGGAGCGGCGCTGCTGGCGCTGCTGCTGCTGAGGCGCTGATCGCCCGCCTGCTCGGTGGGCCGTCACCTAGACCGGCACCATCCGGCCAAAAAACACCGCTTGCGCTCCGGGAAAACACTGATGAAATATAACTATTCTTCAATTAAGCTGCACAACCATCTGCACGTCAAGTCGGACGGCAGCCGCAAAGCCCCATAAATCCGCACCAGGAGCAACCCATGACCCATCGCCCACCCCAGCTGAATCGTCGTCACGCTCTCGCCCTAGGCGCGGGGCTGGCCCTCAGCGCAGCCACGATACCCGCCTGGGCCCAGTCGAGCTGGCCCAGCCGCTCGATACGCTTGATGGTCAACTTCCCCGCTGGCGGCAGCGCGGACGCCATCGCGCGCCCAATCGCGGCGGTGCTCGCCGAATCGCTGGGTCAACCGGTGGTGGTGGTCAACCGTGCGGGGGCATCGGGCAACCTCGGCGCTTCCGAGGCCGCGCGCTCTGCGGCAGATGGCTACACGATGCTGTTCAGCCCGGGCAGCACCATGAGCTCCAACCCCTTCCTCTTTAGCCAGATGCCGTTCGATGCCGAGCGCGACGTGATTCCGCTGGCCTCGGTCGCGCGGCTGTCCCTGTTCCTGATGGTGCATCCTTCGGTACCCGCCAACAACGTTCAAGAGCTGGTGGCTCACATCCGTGCCAACCCCACTCGTCTCAACTACGGCTCCAACGGCCAAGGCAGCTCACCCCACCTAGCGGCCGAGATGATGCTGCGTCAGGCAGGGCTCCAGGCATCGCACGTGCCTTATCGTGGTGCAGCGCCCGCCTTGGCCGCCTTGCTGAGTGGCGAGATTCAGTTCATGTTCGACTCCGGCCCTGGCCAGCCCCATGCCGCCGCGGGCCGTTTGCGGCTTTTGGGCGTGGGCAGCCCGGTGCGAGCAGCACAGCTTCCCAACGTCCCCACCCTGGTGGAATCCGGCTTCCCCGGTTTTGACGTGGACACGCTGTTTGGCATTTACATGCCCAGCGGCACACCCGTTTCCTTGCTCGACCGGCTGCACCAAGAAGTCAACCGCACGCTGACAAACACACGGGTGCAAGAGGCGATACGCGCCATGGGCGCTGAACCCATGGCCTTGAGCCGTCAGGCGTTTGCCGAACGCATGTCGAGCGACCGCAACCGCTTTGGGCAATTCATCCGCGAAGTCGGTATCACCGCCCAGTAACGCTGACGGTTGACTGCTCCATCGGGGCTTCACAGGCTTGTCGTATCCTTCAGGCCTGTGAAGCCCCGTTTCGATGAACACCTCTACCATGAGCCCGGACACCTGATCCGTCGGGCGCACCAGTTGGCGGTCGCCACATTTCACGCTGTGCATGGCCGTCACATCACCCCTGTGCAATACGCGGTATTGCGCGCCTTGGCCGAGCACCCGGGTATCGATCAGGTCACGCTGGCTGACAAAGTAGCGCTGGACACCTCGACCACCGCCGACATTGCCGCGCGGCTGGAAACGAAAGGCTGGATCGTTCGCGAGCTGCTACCCCGCAGGCAGCGCCGCTTGCGACTGACCGATGAAGGTCAAGCCATACTGGATCGCATGCTGCCGCATGTGGACCCCATGTACGGGCAGTTGATGCAACCCCTCTCTGCTGAAGAACAAGTCGAATTCCTGCGACTGCTGGCTAAATTTGTCCGTCTGGAAGATACCCAGACCCATATTGGGGATACGGGCTAACCCTCTTGCCAAATGCACACATCTGGGTAACAATACCATTCATTCAGTATACTGAATGTAAATTCCACAGGAGACCGCATGTTCCCACTCAACACCTGGTATGTCGCTGCGCGCAGCGATGAAATCGGCACCGAACGTCCGCTGGGGCGGCGCATCTGCAACCAACCCATGGCGTTCTTCCGCAACGCCGCCGGCCAGGTCGCTGCCGTGGAGGATTTCTGCCCACACCGGGGGGCTCCCCTGTCGCTGGGCTTCGTGCAGGGCGACACCTTGGTGTGCGGCTACCACGGCTTGGCCATGGGAGGTGATGGCAAGACGGCCTCGATGCCGTGTCAGCGCGTGCGGGGTTTTCCGGCCATCGCCAGTTACCCGGTGCATGAGGCGCATGGCTTCGTGTGGGTGTGGCCGGGCCACCCCAGCCGCGCCGATGTGGCATTGGTCCCCGCGTTCGAGTGGATGGGCAATCCGGCCTTCGGATACGGCGGTGGGCTCTATCACATTGGCTGCGATTACCGGCTGATGATCGACAACCTGATGGACCTGACGCACGAAACCTACGTGCACAGCAACAGCATCGGTCAGAAAGAAATCGACGAAGTCCCCTGCAAGACCCGTGTGGAGGGAGATCACGTCATCACCGAACGGTACATGGAAAACATCGAAGCGCCCCCGTTCTGGAAGATGGCGCTGCGGCTCAACGGCCTGCCCGACGACCAGCCGGTGGACCGCTGGCAGGTCTGCCATTTCACGCCCCCCAGCCACGTCATGATCGAGGTGGGCGTGGCTTTGGCGGGCAACGGCGGTTACCACGCCCCGGACGCGGTCAAGGCAGCCAGCTGGGTGGTGGACTTCATCACGCCGGAAACCGACACCTCCATCCACTACTTCTGGGGCATGGCCCGTCGGTTCAAACCCGACGATCAGGAACTGACCGACAAGATCCGAGAAGGCCAGGGGAAGATCTTCTCCGAGGATCTGGAGATGCTGGAGCGCCAGCAAAAGAACCTGAGCGCCCACCCGGACCGCAAGCTGCTGATGCTCAACATCGACACCGGTGGCGTGCAGTCCCGCAAGATCATCGATCGCCTGCTCGCCGCCGAGCAAGGAGTGGTCGCATGAGCGCGGTCATTATGACCGTGCGTGTGGTTGCTCGGCGTGAGGCCGCGCAGGACATCGTCAGCCTCGACCTGGCCAGCGTGGACACCACACCCCTGCCGCCCTTCGAGGCCGGTGCGCACATTGATGTGCATTTGCCCGGCGGACTGGTGCGCCAGTACTCCTTGTGCAACCCTCCGGGCGATGGCGGGATTTATCGCATCGCTGTGTTGCGCGACGCCGCCAGCCGGGGCGGGTCCCAGGCTGTTCACGAACACTTGCGCGAAGGCAGCACCCTGGCCATCAGCTCGCCCCGCAACCACTTTCCGCTGGCCGACGCGGCGCCGTTTCACCTGCTGCTGGCCGGTGGTATCGGCATCACCCCTCTATGGGCCATGGCACAAGCACTGTCACAGGCCGGCCAGCCCTTTCGGCTGCACTTTTGCACGCGCTCCCGCGAACGCACCCCGTTCATGGCTGAGCTGGCCGCTGCACCCTACGCCAGCCAGGTGCAGCACCATTTTGATGACGGAGCCGACCACCAGAAGCTCGACATCAGCGCGACCTTGCAGCAAGTGCCGGCGGGGACGCATCTGTACGTCTGCGGCCCACAAGGCTTCATCGAGGCCGTTCTGAAGGCCGGACGCGAGGCAGGCTGGCCAGAGGAGCGCCTGCATCGCGAATACTTTGGTGCAGCTCCCGTGTCAACGGCAGGTGATGCTGCTTTCGAACTCGAACTTGCGAGTGATGGCCGGGTGATACCAGTCCGGCCCGACCAGACGGCGCTGGCTGCCCTGCTGGCGGCCGGTATCGAGGTGCCCATGTCGTGCGAGCAAGGGGTCTGCGGGACTTGCCTGACGGGTGTGCAATCCGGTTTGCCGGATCACCGCGACCAATACCTCACCGACGAGGAGCGAGCAGCCAACGATCAGTTCCTGCCTTGCTGCTCAAGGGCATTGAGCCCCCGGCTGGTATTGGCCTTGTAACCCCTCATCGCCCCAGGTGGGCGCTGAGTCCTCCCCAGCGTTCACTGAAAATACCGGGGTCCATGGTGTTGACCGCCTTCATCAATGGGCGGAAAGCCATGTGAGCCAGGACGTCGTGTTCCAGGTCCACACCGGGCGCGATTTCGGTCAACTCCAGGCCGTCTTCGCGCAACCGGAAGACCGCCCGCTCCGTAATGAAAACGACCTCTTGCTGCCGTACAGCTGCGTCATGGCCGTTGAACGTGATCTGCTCGACCTGGTCGATGAACTTGCGAGCCTTGCCCTCCTGAATGATGGTCAAACGCCCATCACCCACCTGCACGTTCAGGCCGCCTGCCGTGAAGCTGCCGCAAAACACCAGCTTGCGGGTCGCCCGTGTGATGTTGATGAAGCCCCCGCACCCCACAGGCCGTCCGTTGAACTTGCTCACGTTCACATTGCCGTGGGCATCCGTCTGGGCCAGCCCCAGGAAACTGGCATCCAGGCCGCCCCCGTCGTAAAAGTCGAACTGCGCGCTCTGCTCAATGATCGACTCCGCGTTGTAAGCCAGGCCAAAGTCACCCAGTTGCGCGGGGATACCGCCATTGACCCCGGACTCGATCGACAGCATCAGCAGGTCTGAAACGCCCTCTTCCGCGGCCACGGCCGGAATGCCGGCCGGAATACCGATACCCAGATTGGTGACCGCCCCCGGCGTGACCTCCATGGCAGCCCGGCGGGCAATGACCTTGCGCTCGTCGAGCGGCATGGGCTGCAAATGGTCCACCGGCACCTGCACATCGCCGCACAAGGCGGGATTGAACTGCGTGGCAATGCTCTGCATGTGGTTTTCGGGTTGGCCGATGACCACGTAATCGACCAGCATGCCCGGCACCTTCACCGACTTCGGGTGCAAGCTGCCGGCCTGCACCACGGCCTCGACCTGACAGATCACGATGCCCCCGCAGCGCTTGGCCGCTTGGGCGATCGACAACTGTTCCAGCAGCATGCCTTCTTTGTCCAGCGTGATGTTGCCCCGCTCATCGGACAAGGTGCCGCGAATGATGGCGACGTCGATTTTTGGTGGCGCGTAATACAGCCACTCCTGCCCCTCAAACTGAACCCGTTTGACCAGGTCTTGCGTCGAACGGCGGTTCATCTTGCCGCCCTCCAGCCGGGGATCGACAAATGTACCCAGACCCACTTGGGTCAGCAAGCCCGGCGAACGGTTGGCAATCTGCCGCGTGAGGTGCGATAAAGAGCCTTGGGGGAAGTTGTAGGCCTCGACTTCGCCATCGAAAACCATCTTCATCATTTCTTTGCCGGTCTGACCGAAATGACCGGCCACCACCCGCTTGATCATGCCTGGGTGGGCAAAGTGCTTCATGCCGGCCGCGCCAGAATTGCCGATCGCGCCACAGGCCCAAGTGCTGAGCTGGCGCGGATGGCCGGTCTGCAAAAAGGTGCGCTCGAGGCCGTGCAACACCTCTTCGGCTAACCCGGTCACCGCCAAACCGCCCAAGAAAATGGTGGCTTCGTCGGGAATCAGGGCGCCCGCTTCGTCGGCGGTGATGATTTTCATGTTTGTCTCCGAAACATAGTGAACGTTGCAATCAGACTTCCACAAGCAGGGCCATCCCTTGGCCGCCGCCCACACAGGCAGAGGCCACCCCATAGCGCAAACCACGGCGCCTGAGCTCGCGCGCCAGGGTAATCGTCAGGCGCAACCCGGTTGCCGCCAGTGGATGGCCCAGGGCAATGGCGCCCCCGTTGACATTGAGCTGGTTGCGATCCAGCCCCAGCTCGCGCTCCACCGCAATGGTCTGTGCGCCTTGGGCCTCGTTGATCTCGAACAAGTCGATGTCGTTTAGGGATAGCCCGCAGCGCTCGAGCAAGGCACGAATGGCCGGGGCCGGGCCTATGCCCATGATTTCTGGCGCCACCCCCACGGCGGCGGCACCCACCAGCCGCGCCAGCGGCTTGAGGGCATGGCGCTGCACGTAAGCGTCGCTGGCCACCAGCGCCCCCGCGGCCCCATCGACCAAGGCCGAGCTGTTGCCTGCCGTCTGCACACCGCCTTCATAAACGGTGCGCAGCTGGGCCAGCGCGTCCACCGGTGACGGCCGCGGGTGGGTGTCTTGCGCCACCTGCGCCACCTTGCGTGGCAAACGGATGCCGCGCGGGTGGTAACCGGCCAGTGCAAAGGTCTCGGACTGCACCGGCACGATCTCGCCAGCCAAAAAGCCATCGGCCTGGGCTTTGAGCGCAAGCTCGAACGAGCGGCAGGCGTAGCGGTCAACGTCGACCCGACTGATGCCGTATAGGCGGGTCAGGTTTTCGGCGGTTTCGATCATCGTCACCGGCACCGCGGTGTCGATCAGCGCTTCCATCAAAAAATCCTTGAAACCCACCGGTGCTCCCAGCTTGAAACCCGTGCGGTGGTTGTAAGCGGCAATCGGGTTGCGCGTCATCGACTCGGCGCCCACCACCAGCGCCAGGTCGGCATAACCCAAGGCGATCTGATCGGCTGCTTGGCGCAAAAGCTCAAAGCCGGTGCCACAGATGCGCTGCACCAAAATGGCTGGCGTCGACAGCGGCACCCCGGCGTAGAGGCCGATGTGGCGAGGCAGCATGTAGGCATCGAAATCGGCCTGCGCCATCGATCCGGTGATGACAGAGTCCACATCGCTGGCCGCCACACCGGCGCGCTCGATCACGGCGCGTGCCACCTTGATGCCCATGTCGGTCGGCGAGATGTCGCCAAAGGCTCCGCAATAGTCCACCATGGGCGTGCGCACCCCGTCGAGCAGCCAAGCGTGGGCAAAACGATGGGCAAAGGTTTTCATCGGATGGGTCTCCAGTGGTTGGCGTCAATCGGCCCATGGGATAACCCTTGAGCCCGTTGTGATTGGCGATTTTTATTTATATACTATAACCAGATTTCATCGCTCAAGCAAGGAGACCCCATGTCAATCACCGCCCTTTCTGCCGATCTCTCTCTGGAACTGCGGGGCGCCGTGGCCATCGTGCGGCTCACCCGTGCGGCCAAGCGCAACGCCATCAACGATGGGCTGGTGATGGGCTTGCGCCAGGCTTTCGAGGGCTTTGGCCCCGACATCAAAGCGGCCGTGATCGCGGGAGACGGCAGCCATTTCAGCGCGGGGCTGGACCTGAGCGAACTGAGCGAGCGCAACGCGGTCGAGGGCATGCACCACTCCCGGATGTGGCACAAGGCGCTGGATGCGGTGCAGTTTGGCCGCGTGCCAGTGGTCGCGGCCTTGCACGGAGCCGTTGTGGGCGGTGGGCTCGAACTGGCCTGCGCGGCCCACATCCGCGTGGCCGATGAATCGGCCTTCTACGCACTGCCCGAGGGCTCGCGGGGTATTTTTGTCGGTGGTGGCGGATCGGTGCGCGTGCCGCGACTGGTCGGCGTGGCGCGCATGACCGACATGATGCTGACCGGCCGCGTCTACAACGCCCAAGAAGGCGAGCGGGCGGGCTTTGCTCAGTATCTGGTGCCCGCTGGCCAAGCCTTGGACAAGGCGCTGGAGCTGGCAGAAAAGATTGCCCTCAACACGCCGGCCACCAACTTTGCCCTGACCCACGTGCTGCCACGAATTGCCGAGCAAAGCGCCGACCACGGCCTGATGACCGAGGCCCTGATGGCGGCCATCGCCCAATCTGCACCCGAAGCCAAAGAGCGGGTCAGGGCTTTTCTCGAAGGACGCGCCAGCAAAGTGCAAAAATCATGAGCACACCCACCAGCAAGCCGCGTTACCGTGCGGTGGCGTTCGGTGTGAGCCAAGTGCGGGTGCGGGAAGGCGCCCAAGGCGTGCGCTATCTGCGCAGCGAGGCCGAGTTGCAGCCCTACGCCCGCACCATGGGCGAGCGACTCCTACACTGGGTGCAGACGGCACCCGATCGCACCCTGTTTGCCCGCCGCGAGCGCCTGCCCGACGGGGCGTTGGGCGACTGGCAGCACCTGACTTTTGCGCAAGCGCTGGCGGGTGCGCGCCGCATCGGGCAAGCGCTGCTGCAACACAAGCTGAGCGCGCAGCGCCCGGTCGTCATTCTGAGCGAAAACGATCTGGAGCATGCACTGCTTGCCTTGGCGTGCCTGTACGTTGGTATCCCCTATTGCTCGACTTCGCCGGCCTATTCGACCCTCAGCACCGACTTCGGCAAACTCAAACACGTGCTGGCCACGCTCACGCCCGGCCTGGTGTTTGCCAGCGACGGAGACCGATATGCCGACGCCCTGCGGGCCACCGTGCCGGCCGATTGCCCGATCGTGCTGACGCATCCGGGGCGCTTTCAGCGCGCAGACGGCCAATGGATGCGTTTCGATCGGCTCATGGCGACCGAGCCCACGGCTGCTGTGGACGCAGCCTACGCCAAGGTCGGACCAGACACGATCGCCAAATTCCTCTTCACCTCGGGCTCGACCAAGCTGCCCAAGGCCGTCATCAACACCCAGCGCATGTGGTGCGCCAACCAGCAACAGATGCGTCAGTTTTTGACCCCGCTGGCCATGGAGCCGCTGGTGCTGGTTGACTGGCTGCCCTGGAACCACACCTTTGGCGGCAACCACAACTTCGGCATGGTGCTGTACAACGGCGGCACGCTCTACATCGACGAGGGCAAGCCCGTGCCGGCGCTGATGGGCGAGACGCTGCGCAACCTGCGCGAGATAGCCCCTACGGTGTACTTCAACGTCCCCACCGGCTTTGAAGTGATCGCCGAGGTCATGCAAACCGATGCCGTGCTGCGCCAGAACCTGCTCAGCCAAGTGCGCATGTTCTTTTACGCGGCTGCGGCGCTCTCGCAGCCCATCTGGGATGCCCTGCACGCGGTGCAGGAACGGGAGATCGGGGAGCGCATCGTCATGGGAACGGGCTTGGGCATGACGGAATCTGGGCCGTTCGCCTTGTCGGTCAACAGCAGCGACGTGCAAGCCGGCGATCTGGGGGTGCCCGGCCCAGGGCTCGAAATCAAGCTGATCGAGACCGACGGCAAGACCGAAATCCGCTACAAAGGCCCGAACATCACCCCCGGCTATTGGCGCAGCCCCGAAGCCACCGCACAGGCTTTTGACGACGAAGGATTTTTTTGCAGCGGCGACGCCGTGGCCTGGATCGACCCGGCCAACGTGCACAAAGGCTTGCGTTTCGATGGCCGCATCGCCGAAGACTTCAAGCTCAGCACCGGCACCTTTGTCAGCGTCGGCCCGATGCGCGCCAAGGTAATTGCCGCCGGCTCGCCTTATGTGCAAGATGTCGTGCTCACTGGCCTGAACCGTGGCGAAGTGGGCGCCTTGATCTTCCCGAGTCCGCACGTCAGGGCGTTGAGCGCTTTGCCACCCCACGCGCCTTGGCCAGACGTGCTGAACCACCCCGCAGTGCGCAGCCATTTCCAGCAACTGGTCGATCAACTGGCCCAGTCTGCCACGGGCAGCGCTACCCGCATCGCCCGCGCCCTGTTGTTGGCCGAGCCGCCATCCATCGACCGGGGTGAAATCACCGACAAGGGCTCGATCAACCAACGCATGGTGCTCAAACAGCGCGAGGCGCTGGTGGAGGCCTTGCATGCCGACGCAGCCCCAAACATCATCAAACCCAAAGCACCCAAGTGAGCGCTGCCTCGGGGTAACATCCGGCCTATGTCCACTGTGCTTGAAGCGTCCACCGAAGCCACCTGCCTTTCCCCGGTGGAGATACCCACCGCCATCGACAACGCCTTTCTCGAAAGCCTGATCGGCTACAACGCCCGCCGGGCGGCCTTGGCCGTGATCGGGGTGTTCATGGAGCGCATGGCGCCTTACGGCTTGCGGGTGGTCGATTTTTCGGTCTTGACGCTGATCGCCCACAACCCCGGCATCACGTCCCGACAGCTCAGTTCGATGTTGGCCATTCTGCCGCCCAACCTGGTGGGCATGATCCGCCAGATGCAAGCGCGCGGGCTGATTGAAAAACGGCCCCACCCCAATGACCGGCGCGCCCAAGGGCTGTATGCCACCGCAGCGGGTGAGCAACTGCAAGCGCAAACCCAACAAGTGGTGTCAACGCTGGAATCCGAAGCCGTCACCCAATTGACGCCAGAGGAACGCCACACCCTGATCAGGCTGCTGCGCAAGGTTTATCAGCGCGACGACCCCAGCGAGCCCATACATCCGCTGCCGCGCGCCGACTAAAAAATCCAACCGCCCCGGGCTTGTCTGGGCCCAAGCCCGTTGCAGCAAGTTTATAGGCCCTAGCCCTGCAACTGCTGCTCCAACTGGTGCAGCACGCGGTAGCACGGCAGCACCTGGGCCACGCTGGCTTTGGGTTCGCGGCCTTCGCGGATGGCGGCGAAGAACTCGCGGTCTTGCAGCTCGATGCCGTTCATCGACACATCGACTTGGCTGACGTCGATCTTCTCGTCCTTGCCGTTGTACAGGTCGTCGTAGCGCGCCAGGTAGGTGGCGCTGTCGCCGATGTAGCGAAAGAAGGTGCCCAGCGGGCCGTCGTTGTTGAAGCTCAACGACAGGGTGCAGAGGGCGCCGTTGGCGGCCAGGAGCTGGATCGACATGTCCATCGCGATGCCCAGCTGGGGGTGGATCGGGCCTTGCAGGGCGTTGGCTTTGACGATGGGGGCGCCGCACTGCCAAGCAAACAAATCCACCGTGTGCGCGGCGTGGTGCCAGAGCAGGTGGTCGGTCCAGCTGCGTGGCTGGCCGAGCGCGTTCATGTTGCTGCGCCGGAAAAAATAGGTCTGCACATCCATCTGCTGGAGGTTGAACTGCCCGGCCTCGATTTTCTGGTGCACGTACTGGTGGCTGGGGTTGAAACGGCGCGTGTGGCCGCACATCGCCACCAGACCGGTCTGCTGCTGCAAGGCCAGGACCGCCTCTGCGCCCTTGAGGCTGTCGGCCAGCGGGATTTCGACCTGCACGTGCTTGCCCGCCCGCAGGCAGGCCAGCGCTTGCTCGGCGTGCATCTGCGTCGGGGTGCACAGGATGACGGCATCCACTTCCTTGAGCTTGAGCGCATCGGCCAATTCGGTGCCCACGTGCGCGATGCCGTACTGAGCGGCCACTTGCCGGGTTTTTTCCAGGTCGCGGCTGATAAGCGAAACGACTTCGACTTGATCGATTTTGGCGATGGCGTCCAGGTGCTTGATGCCGAATGCGCCGGCACCGGCGAGGGCGACTTTGAGGGTCATGGCTGGGGTTTCCTTCAGGCGGGTTCTAGAACCAAGTGGCCAACGGCCGTGTTGCTTGCGGGCACGTGATAAAAGCGGTGGCGCACGCGGGGCGGCGGGCCCATCGAGCGGCCGTCGGTCACGTCGGGCATGGCGCCGCGTGCGATCAGCCACATCACCAGTTCGATGCCTTCGCTGCCGGCCTCGCGCACGTAGTCGATGTGCGGCCTGGCGGCGCAGGCGGCCGGGTCGGCGATCATTTGATCGAGCCAGGCTTGGTCCCACTCGCGGTTGATCAGGCCGGCGCGTGCGCCCTGCAACTGGTGGCTCATGCCCCCGGTGCCCCAGATTTGCACGTTCAGCGGCGCGTCGTAGCTCTCGATGGCCTTGCGGATGGCCTGACCGAGCGCAAAGCAGCGCCGCCCCGAGGGCGCCGGGTACTGCACCACGTTGACGGCGAACGGGATCACCGGGCAGGGCCAGGCGCCTTGGATCGGATCGCGCTCGCCGAACAGCAGCGACAGCGGCACCGTCAGGCCGTGATCCACCTCCATTTTGTTGACGAGGGTGAGGTCGAAGTCCTGCTGGATGACCGACTGCGCGATGTGCGCCGCCAGTTCCGGGTGCCCCTTGACCACCGGCACCGGGCGCGGCCCCCAGCCTTCGTCGGCGGGCTGGAATTGGGCCGCGGTGCCGATGGCGAAGGTGGGGATGAGGTCGAGGCTGAAGGCGGTAGCGTGGTCGTTATAGACCAGAAAGATGACGTCGGGCGGGTTCTCTCGTATCCACTGCTTGGATTGCACGTAGCCCGCGAAAACCGGCTTCCAGTAGTCTTCTTGGGTTTTGTGCTGGTCGATGGCCACGCCGATGGCGGGCACGTGCGAGGTATAGACCGAGGCGGTGATGCGGGCCATGGTTCAGCTGCCTTTCTGCTGGGTTTGGTGGGCGGCCCCTTGCGGTTGGCGGTGGGGCTGTGCGTCGCCGTCTTCGCCCGGGTAGCGGTTGCCTTGGATCGAGCGGCCGCCCTTGACCATCATGTCGCGGTATTCCTGCTCGCTCATGCCGGTCATGGAGCCGGCCATTTGCTGGAAGCTTTTGCCGTCGGTGGCGCCGATTTTGGCCAGAAAGTAGATGTTGCCGCCGGTGCGCATGCACCAGTTGAGGTCGCGCGCCAGCACGGCCTGTTTTTGCTCCTCGGTCATGGGCCATTCGTCGAGGTAGGCGCGCTCGTCGGCCTTGAAGCGCTCGCGGTTCTCGGCCTTCATCAGGCTCATGCAGAACTGGTTGAGCCAGTAGCCCTTGCGGCTTTGCTCGGCATCAAAGATGATGGTGCCGGGCACGTTTTGATAGGGTTTGTCCAGAGCCATGGGTACACCTCAAGGAAAAATGAATCGCCGCCGGGCCGCCCCAAGGCGATTCGCACCCCCTCGGGGGGCAGCGCAGGCGCGCAGCGACAAGCGTGGGGGCATCATGCACCTGCCCAGTAGAGGCGCATCGGGTTGTCCACCAGCAGCTGGCGCTGCAATTCGGGTGTGGGCGCGATGTGCGGGATGAAATCGACCAACAGGCCGTCGTCGGGCATGTGGTCTTTGAGGTTCGGGTGCGGCCAGTCGGTGCCCCAGAGCACGCGGTCGGGAAATGCCTCCACCACCTTGCGCGCAAAGGGCACCACGTCGCGGTAGGCATGCTGTTCACCGTCGAGCGCATTCGGACCCTTCAAGGAGAGTCGCTCGGGGCAGCTCACTTTGCACCACACGTTGCGGTGCTCGCGCATCAACCGGAGGAACAGACCAAACTGCGGCCCGTCCACGGGCTGGCGCACGTCGGGGCGGCCCATGTGGTCCACCACCACGGTGGTGGGCAGGCTGGTGAAAAAATCCCACAGCTCGGGCAGATCCACCGCCTCGAAGTAGATGACCACGTGCCAGCCCAGCTTGGCGATGCGACCGGCGATCTCCAGCAGCTCGTCCTTGGGCGTGAAATCCACCAAACGCTTGACGAAGTTGAAGCGCACCCCGCGCACGCCAGCCTCATGCAGGGCTTGCAGTTCCTCGTCGGTGACGCTGCGCCGCACCGTGGCCACGCCGCGCGCCTTGCCGCCGCTGGCCAGGCAGGCATCCACCAAGGCGCGGTTGTCGGCGCCGTGGCAGGTGGCTTGCACGATCACGTTGCGCGCAAAGCCCAAGTGGTCGCGCAGGGCAAACAGTTGCTCTTTGCTGGCGTCGCAGGGGGTGTATTTGCGCTCGGGCGCGTAGGGAAAGCGCGCGCCGGGGCCGAAGACATGGCAGTGGGCGTCCACGCTGCCGGGCGGCAACTGGAACCGTGGCTTGCTGGGGCCGGTGAACCAGTCGAGCCAGCCGGGGGTTTTGGTGTAGTCACCCGAGGTGGGTTTGCTCATGGGTGCTGCTCCAGGGGCGGCTCAATCCACATAGCGCAACCCGGCCGCCGCCAATGGCTCGCGCATTTTGTACATGTCCAGCCCCAGCACCCCAGCCGCCAGCTGGTCGCGCTTGGCGCCTTCGTTGGCTTCGCGCTTCTGTGCCTCGGCCAGCGTTTTCGCCGCCAGGGCCTTGGGCACGCAGACCACGCCGTCGTCGTCGGCCACGATCACATCGCCCGGCGTCACGTAGGCGCCGGCGCACACGATGGGGATGTTCACCGAACCCGGCGTGGCCTTGATGGTGCCCTTGGACGACACGTAGCGGCTCCACACCGGGAACCGCATCTCGCGCAGGGTCCTGGTGTCGCGCACCCCGGCTTCGATGATCAGGCCGCGTGCGCCGCGCGCCATGAAGCTGCTGGCCAGCAGGTCGCCGAAGTAGCCGTCGCTGCAATCGGCGGTGACGGTGGCCACCACGATGTCGCCGGGCTGCAACTGCTCGGCGGCCACGTGCATCATCCAGTTGTCGCCGGGTTGCAGCAGCACGGTCACCGCCGTGCCGGACACATGCACGTCTTGCTGGATGGGGCGCATGTAGGGCTTCATCAGGCCCACGCGGCCCATGGCCTCGTGCACGGTGGCCGAACCCAGGGCAGCCAGTTGGTCGGCCACGGCCCGGTCGGCGCGGGTGATGTGGCGGTAAACGACGCCAAGTTCGTACATCTCACAGTCCTTTCTGCTTGAGAGCCGCGTCTAGGCGCTTGAACACCCGGCGCGCGTTGCCCTCGAAGACCTTGAAGCGCTGCTCCTCGGTGAGGTTGGGCGTGGCCGTCACGTAGCGCTTGGTGTCGTCGTAGTGGTGGCCGGTTTCGGGGTCGATGCCGCGCACGGCGCCGATCATCTCGCTGGCAAACAGGATGTTGTCCACGGGAATCACCTTGGTCAGCAAATCGATGCCCGGCTGGTGATAGACGCAGGTGTCAAAAAACACGTTGCCCAGCAGGTGCTGTTGCAGCAGCGGCTTTTTCAGCTCCTGCGCCAGGCCCCGGTAGCGGCCCCAGTGGTAGGGCGCGGCCCCGCCGCCGTGCGGGATGAGGAACTTGAGGGTGGGGAAGTCGGCAAACAGATCGCCTTGGAGCAGCTGCATGAAGGCGGTGGTGTCGGCGTTGATGTAGTGCGCGCCGGTGGTGTGGAAGCAAGCGTTGCAACTGGTGCTGACGTGGATCATGGCCGGCAGCTCGTGCTCGACCATTTTTTCGTAGATCGGGTACCAGTGGCGGTCGGTCAGGGGCGGACTGTTCCAGTGCCCGCCGGAGGGGTCGGGGTTGAGGTTGATGCCCACGCAGCCGTAGTCGCGCACGCAGCGCTCGAGCTCGGGGATGCAGGTGGCGGGATCGACGCCAGGCGACTGCGGCAGCATGGCCACCGGCACGAAGTGCTGGGGGTACAGCTGGCTCACGCGCGCGCACAGTTCGTTGCAGATAGCAGCCCAGTCGGACGAGGTGCGCAGATCGCCCACGTGGTGCGCCATGAAGCTGGCGCGCGGGCTAAAGAGGGTCAGGTCGCTGCCGCGCTCGCGCATCTTGGCCAACTGGTTGAGCTCGATGGTCTCGCGGATTTCGTCGTCGCTGATCTTCAGCGCCTTGGGGTCGGCCACGATAGACGGGTCTTTGAGGGCAGCCATCTGCAAATCGCGCCAAGCCCCGAGCGCCGGCGGCGCGGTGGTGTAGTGGCCGTGGACGTCGATGATCAGGGGCGGTCGCGCAGGGTTGGGGTGCATGGTCGGCGGGCGGTATTGGGGGTGTGGGGGTGATGGGTGGGTTTGGCGAAAGCTGGGCTCAAAGCGGCATCATGCCGTGGCGGCGCTTGCAGTCGGCGCTGGCCGGTGAGGCCAAAAAATCCAGGTAGGCGCGCACCGCATCGGGCTGCGCGCTGGTCGCGCACACCCCAGCGGAAAAAACGGTTTCGATCGCGCAACCCGGCGGGAGGGTGCCCAGCAGGGTGATGCCCGGCAGCGGCAGCAACTCGCTCAGCTGCTGAAAACCCAGCTCCACCGCGCCGCTGGCCACCAGGCTGCCCACGGGCACCCCGGGTGGCGGCGTGATGATGCGCGGGCGCAGCGCCTCCAGCAGGCCCCAGCGCTCGAACAGCTGCAGCAGCGCCGTGCCGCTGGGCCCGGTGGAAACCCCGAGGCTGCGCGCCGCCTGCACCGCTTGGCGCAGCGCCGCTTCGCTGCCCACGTCGGGCTGCGGCGCACCGGCGCGCACCGCCAGCGCCACCGGGCTGCGCACCCAGTCGATCCGGCTGTCGGGGCGCACGTGGCCGCTGGCGATCAGGCGCTCGATCGCATCGGCAGCCAGCAGCACGGCGTCGAAAGCTTCGCCTGCTTGCACCCGACGCGCCGCATCGACACCCCCGACCGACTCGAGCCGCAGCTCCAGCCCCGATTGGGCCTGACAGTCGCGCGCCAGATCGGCCAGCAGCAGCCGCGTGGCCATCGAAGAAATCGCTCGAATCGCTTGCGCCATGGGCAGAGGGTTTGCGGAGGGAGGTGAAGGCTGAATGTGTCTCGAGGTCGATTATGTTGCGCATGGGCGGTGCCGACAAGCGGGCGTACGGCGCTAGCTGATATAAAAAATTGGCATTTCAGGCTGAAGGCTATCTAAAATCTGCCTATGGACTTGAAACAACTCGGCTACTTCGTCCGCGTCGCGGAATTGGGCAGCTTCACCAAGGCCGCTGCGGCGCTGCAAGTGGCGCAACCGGCTTTGAGCCGGCAGGTGCGGCTGCTTGAAGTGGAGCTGCACCAAAGCCTGCTGCTGCGCAACGGCCGCGGCGCGGTGCCCACCGAAGCCGGGCAACTGCTGCTCGAGCACGGGCGCGGCATCCTGCACCAGGTGGAGCGGGCGCGCGAAGAGCTCGGTCGGGTGCGCGGCACCTTGGCCGGGCGGGTCGCCATCGGGTTGCCGCCTTCGCTGGCGCGGCTGGTTGCGGTGCCGCTCACGCGCCGCTTTCGCCAGCAACTGCCGCAAGCCCGGCTCTCGATCACCGAGGGGCTGTCGGTGAGCATGCAAGACGCGCTGCTCAATGGCCGGCTGGATCTGGCGCTGCTCTACAACGCGCAGCCGCTGCCCGAGCTTGAGTTGCAACCCCTGTTCGACGAAGAGCTGATGCTGGTGCAAGCCCACCCCGAGGCTGAGCCCCATGCGCCATCTGGGGCAACATCCCCAACCCTTGCCCCGCACCCTGCCCCGCTGCCCTTGGCCGAACTGGCCCAGCTGCCGCTGCTCATACCCACCCGCCCCAACGCGCTGCGCATGCACGTGGAGGTGGAACTGGCCAAGCTCGGCCTGCGCCCGCGCATCGCGCTCGAGATCGACGGCGTTGCCGCCATTCTCGATCTGGTTGCCGACGGCTTGGGCTGCGCCGTGCTGCCGCGCCATGCGGTGGCGGCATCGGGCCGGCCTGCGGCCTTTGCCATGCGTGCGATCGGCCCGCCGGCGCTGCGCATACCGGTCGCGCTGGCCTGCAGCGCCCAACGCCCCAGCACCCTCACCCAGCACGCCGCGCGCGAGTTGATCCTTCAAGTCTGCCCGCAGGGTCAGAACACGCTCAAGGCGTTGGCACGGTAGACGGTGCCGGGGGCGTGGCCGCAAGAGCGTATCCGGCCCGCCCGCCGCCGCCAGCGCGCGAGGAAATCGTGGGCTGATCCGTGGCGATCAAGCGGGTCGTCGCTTGGCAGATCGCGCAAGAGATGAAAGCCCAGCACTTGAGCAAGACCGCGCTGTCGCAGAAGATGCACACCAGCCGGGCGGCGCTGAATCGGCTTCTGGACGAGACCGACACCAGCCTGACGCTGACGACGCTCACCAGCGCTGCGAAGGCCTTGGGCAAAAACCTGCGCATCGAACTGGCTTGAGCACTTTCACAGAACGATCTCGCTAATTGGCATCATTCAGGCTATCCCCATGAAGTCACGATCCACAGGGAGCACCCTAGAGCCTTCGAAAGCGACTTAGACCGGCTGCTCAAGCAGATGGCGCCCGATCAGGTGCTGGGGCTGGTGCAAGACCTGTACGCCGCCAGCAAGGACAACAAGTTTTTTCTGCACGGCCCGTGACGCAGGCATTTTTTGATGCGCTGGTGCAAATGTTCGAACAGGCGCTGAATATCGGGGGCACGAATCCGCCTTTCGTCCCCACGGGGGAATATCCGGTTGGCGCAGGGGACAACCTGGCCGCAGCCCCTCCGCTCCAATGCAAGAGCAGCCGCCTGATCTCGCCTGCCCATGAATCCGCGCGAACGGATTCTGCGCGACAAGCCTACAAGCCTAGTAGTGGCGTCTTGCACGGTGCTAGGTGACTCCAGACCCATGCCTTAAATTGCCCCCAGCAGGATTGTTGTATATATAACAAGCTGTAACATAATATACAGTACACCGACAATCAACCAAGGAGCCTTCCTTGAGCCACCTCGCTCTTTTCGTCAGCCTGCCCACCAAGGCATCGACCGGCCGCATGCGCGTCTGGCGTTCTGTCAAAGCGCTGGGCTGCGCGACGTTGCGCGACGGGGTCTATCTGCTGCCCGACTCGGCAGACCGTGCTGCGACGCTGGACAAAGTGGCGGCGCAGGCGTTGGAAGTGGGTGGCAGCGGCGAGGTCTATCGACTCTCGGGGTGTGACGAAGCCCAGGAGGCCGCGCTGCGCGCCCTGTTCGACCGGGGCGCGGAGTACGCCTGCATCGCCGAGGAGATCAAAGAGCTCGGACGGAGCCAGGCTTCCCTGGATGTCGCAGCTGCCGCGCGCAAGCTCCAGCCGCTTGTGCGCCGCTTCGAGCAGGTGACGCGCATCGACTTCTTCCCAGGCGAGGCGCAGCGGCAGACTTTGAGCCTGCTGGACGACCTGCGCGACGCGATCACCCGTCGCGTGTCTGCCGACGAGCCGACCGCCCGGCAGGCGGACATTCCGCGGCTGAACCGCGCCGATTATCAAGGCCGGACCTGGGCCACGCGGGCGCGTCCGTGGGTGGACCGACTCGCTTCGGCCTGGCTGATCCGGCGGTTCATCGACTCGGACGCGCGCATCGTCTGGCTCGGCTCGCCGGCCGACTGCCGGGACGGCTGGCTCGGCTTCGATTTCGACGGCGCGGCCTTCAGCCACGTGGGCTCCAAGGTCACCTTCGAGACGCTGCTGGCGAGTTTCGGACTTGATTCCGCCCCCGCGCTGGTACGTCTGGGCGAGCTCGTGCATTGCCTGGATGTGGGGGGACTCCCGGTCGCGGAAGCGCTGGGCATCGAATCGCTGCTCGCCGGCTTGCGGGCATCTGAACCCGACGACGACACGCTGCTTGCCCGCGCGTGCGAAGTTTTTGACTGGCTACTCAAGAGTTACGAGGACAAGACCACGTGAACGATCAGACCACAGCACACACCGCGCAGTTGCGCCCTGCCCACCCCACGTTCCGGGAGGCCTTCTTATACTGGCTCAAGCTCGGCTTCATCAGCTTCGGCGGCCCCGCCGGGCAGATCGCCATCATGCATCAGGAGCTGGTGGAGAAACGCCGCTGGATCTCCGAACACCGTTTCCTGCATGCGCTCAACTACTGCATGCTGCTGCCCGGTCCTGAGGCGCAGCAGCTCGCCATTTACATCGGCTGGCTGCTGCACCGCACTTGGGGGGGCATCGTCGCCGGTGTCCTGTTCGTGCTGCCATCTTTCTTCATCCTAGCGGCGCTCACCTACGTCTACCTGGTCTTCGGTGACCTCACCTTTGTGCAGGGGGTGTTCAATGGCATCAAGCCGGCGGTGGTGGCCATCGTGGCGTTCGCCGCTTGGCGCATCGGCTCGCGCGCGCTGAAGAACTACGTGCTGTGGGCCATGGCCGCGTTGTCGTTCATCGCCATCTTCGCCTTGAAAAGTCCCTTCCCCTACATCGTCCTAGCAGCAGGACTGCTGGGCGCCTTGGGCGGCAAGCTCATGCCGGACAAGTTCAAGGTGGGCGGCGGCCACGGCGCCAGCAACAAGCAATACGGCCCGGCGCTGATCGACGACGACACGCCGCCCATCGCCCATACGCGCTTTCGCTGGTCATATCTCATCACCCTCCTGGTGGTGGCGCTGGCGCTCTGGACTGCGGCCATGTTGATGCTGCCGGCCGGCACCCTGAACGACATGGGCGAGTTCTTCACCAAGGCCGCGCTGGTCACCTTCGGCGGCGCCTACGCGGTGCTGCCCTTCGTCTATCAGGGCGGCGTGGAACACTACCAGTGGCTCACCGGCACTCAGATGATCGACGGCCTGGCCTTGGTTCAGACCATGCCGGGGCCGCTCGTCATGGTGGCGTCCTTCGTCGGCTTCGTCGGCGCCTGGACCAAGGAGATCTTCGGGCCGGATGCCTTGCTGCTGGCCGGATTCGCGGGCGCCTCGGTGGCCACCTTCTTCACCTTTCTGCCCAGCTTCGTGTTCATCTTGGCCGGCGCCCCACTGGTGGAATCCACCCATGGCGACCTGAAGTTCACCGCGCCGCTCACCGGCATCACCGCCGCCGTGGTGGGCGTGATCCTCAACTTGGCGCTCATTTTCGGCTGGTACGTGATCTTCCCCCATGCCACCGAGGCCGCGCCGTTCTCCGGCGGCTTCGAGTGGTTCTACGCACTGATCTCGGTGGCGGCCTTCATCGCGCTGTGGAAGTACAAGCAGGACGTCATTAAAGTGATCGGCGCCTGCGCCGCCATCGGCCTCGTCCATACCTACATCGTTTGAGGAGGAGGCAGCAAAGAATACCGCCAGACCTTTTTCAAGCCGTATCGCCTGATTGACCGTGTCACAGGCAGCCAAGTCATCGTTTACCTGATTGCAGACGGACGCCGTGACACGCCATCCGTGCTTGCGCGCCGCCTGCTGGGCGCTCGACCCGCAGCAACCCGCACGCGTGCCACCCAATCCAGACCGCCGGTTTTTCGGGTGGCAACCGTCCGCCAGCAGACGGAGTCGGGCTGAAGCGGCCGCAGGTGCGGCCCGGTGGCGTTCAGCGCCCCAGAAACACCGCCGGGCGCCGCTGCGCAAAGGCGGCGCGCCCTTCGGCAAAGTCGGCGCTGCGCTGGGTATGGGCCTCGCGTTCGCGCCATGCGGTGGCGTTGTGCTCGCCCAAGGCGATTTCTTGCAGGCTTTGCTTCATGCCTTGCAGGGCCAGTGGGGCCAGTTGCACCAGGCTGTGGCACCAGCGCGCCACCTCGGTGGGCAGCGCCTCGGGCGCCACCAAGGCATCGAGGTAGCCTAGGCGCAGCAGTTCGTCGGCGCTCAAGGGCTGCGCCAGCAAGAATATGCGCCGCGCCGCACCCAGCCCAAGCCGCGCCACAAAGCGCTGCAAGCCGCCGGCGCAGTAGTGCAGCCCGAGCGCGGCCGCCGGCATGCGCA
Source organism: Serpentinimonas sp. SSL01 (assembly GCF_056323735.1). Lineage (NCBI taxonomy): Bacteria > Pseudomonadati > Pseudomonadota > Betaproteobacteria > Burkholderiales > Comamonadaceae > Serpentinimonas > Serpentinimonas sp. SSL01. The sequence continues at coordinate 827,681 of NZ_CM150487.1, read as the reverse complement.
GTTCCATGCCCTGCACCCCGAGCCGAAAATCGCACGCCAGCGCCAAATCGGTGGCGCCGCCATAGACGCTGCCGTTGAGCGCGCACAGCGTCACCGGGCGCACGCGCGCCAGTGCCGCGCACACGCGCTCAAAGCCTTGCGGCCCTTGGCTGGCATCGGCCTCAAAGCCGCCCATGTGGTAGCCGGCACTGAACACCGACCGCGGCGGCTGCACCCGCGCCGCCAGCACCAGCACGCGCACCGCTGCATCGGCCTCGATGCTGTCTAAGTGTTGCAGGAGCACCTGCAAATCGGCATCGCTCAAGCTGTTGCGCTGCGCCGGGCGGTTCAAGGTAAGGGTGGCCACCCCGGCCTCGATGTGCAGCATGGGGCTGGAGGCGGCGGGCCAGTCGGAGGCGTGGTCGTTGGTTTGGGAATGGTCGGGCGGCATGGCAGGCTCCGGTGTGCGCCGCGCATCATAGCCGGGCGGCGGCGGGTGGGCTGGGTGCGTTCGCAGCGCCATTGCGGCCGCAGGACGCATAAGCAAGAGCGTTCCCAGCTCGCCCGCCGCAGCCCACGCGGGGGAACCGGGTGCGCTCGCAGCGCCATTGCGGCCGAAGGACGCCTAAGCAAGAGCGTACCCAGCCCACCCGCCGCCGCCCGCGCGCGCGAGGAAATCGTGAGCTGATGAAGGTTTTCGATTTTGCCCTGCCCCGCCCCTTAGGGCACAATCGGTGCGGCTTGAGCAGAACCCGCCCGCGCCCAGTGGGGATTTTTTGCCCACCAGCCCTTGAAAGCGCGATCCTGCGCCCCATACTCAGAGCAGAGTTCTCGCTCTCACCTTCAACTAGCACCAAAGCCGCGTCGCGCGCAACACCCCTCGCACCAGCCGCCATGTCAGCCCATTCAGACCCCACCTACCACCGCCCCGAGCCCGCCGCCCCTGCGCCCAGCGCCCCCTACGCCCCGATTTCGCCCGAAGAAGCCGAGGCGGCTGCGGCTGCCGACGCCGCCGACTTGCAAACCGAGCAAGCGCAGGAGCTGGCGCGCCTGCAAGCCCAAAATGCCGAACTGGCCGAGCAGTACCTGCGCAGCAAGGCCGAGATGGAAAACCTGCGCCGGCGCACCGACGAAGAGGTGAGCAAGGTGCGCAAATTTGCCGTCGAAGCCTTTGCCGAAAGCCTGCTGCCGGTGCTTGACAGCCTGGAAGCCGGGCTGGCGGTGCAAGAGGCCACGGCGCAGCAGATACGCCAAGGGGCCGAGGCCACGCTGCTGCAGCTGCAAAGCGCGCTGGCGCGCCACAAGGTGCAGCCGATCGCGCCCGAGGCCGGCAAGCGCTTCGACCCGCACCAGCACCAAGCCATCGGCGTGGTGGCGGCACCCGGGCAAGAGCCCAACACCGTGGTGGCGGTGCTGCAAAAAGGTTACTTGATCGCCGAGCGCGTGCTGCGCCCGGCCATGGTCACGGTCACGGCGCCCAAATAAGCCGTTTTTCATACCCCAAAACGAGATCGCCAAACCGCAGCGCTTGAAATCCGGCCCATCGGCCACATCTGCGCCGCAGTCGTTTTTATTTCAGCATTTTCAGACTCTAGGAGCCACACATGGGCAAAATCATCGGCATCGATCTGGGCACCACCAACTCGTGCGTCTCGGTCATGGAAGGCAACAGCACGCGCGTGATCGAAAACAGCGAGGGCGCGCGCACCACGCCCTCCATCGTCGCCTATCAAGAGGACGGCGAGATTCTGGTTGGCGCCTCGGCCAAGCGCCAGGCCGTGACCAACCCCAAGAACACGGTCTATGCCGTCAAGCGCCTGATCGGGCGCAAGTTTGAAGAAAAAGAGGTGCAAAAAGACATCGGTCTGATGCCCTACAGCATCGTGCGCGCCGACAACGGCGACGCTTGGGTGGAGGTGCGCGGCAAGAAGCTGGCAGCACAGCAGGTGAGCGCCGAAATTTTGCGCAAGATGAAGAAAACCGCCGAAGACTACCTCGGCGAAAGCGTCACCGAAGCCGTGATCACGGTGCCGGCCTACTTCAACGACAGCCAGCGCCAAGCCACCAAAGACGCCGGGCGCATCGCCGGGCTCGATGTCAAGCGCATCATCAACGAACCCACCGCCGCCGCGCTCGCCTTTGGCCTCGACAAGCACGGCAAGGGCGACCGCAAGATCGCGGTCTATGACCTCGGCGGCGGCACCTTCGACATCTCGATCATCGAGATCGCCGACCTCGACGGCGAAAAACAGTTCGAAGTGCTCTCGACCAACGGCGACACCTTCTTGGGTGGCGAAGACTTCGACCAGCGCATCATCGACTACATCGTGACCGAGTTCAAGAAAGAACAAGGCGTCGATCTGACCAAAGACGTGCTGGCGCTGCAGCGCCTCAAGGAAGCGGCCGAAAAGGCCAAGATCGAGCTCTCCAACTCGACCCAGACCGACCTCAACCTGCCCTACATCACCGCCGACGCCTCGGGCCCGCGGCACCTCAACATCAAGCTCACCCGCGCCAAGCTCGAAGCGCTGGTCGATGAGCTGATCGAGCGCACCATCGCGCCGTGCCGCACCGCCATCAAAGATGCGGGCGTGAGCGTGGGCCAGATCGACGACGTGATTCTGGTCGGCGGCATGACGCGCATGCCCCGGGTGCAAGAAAAGGTCAAAGAGTTCTTTGGCAAAGAGCCGCGCAAAGACGTCAACCCCGACGAGGCGGTGGCCGTGGGCGCTGCGATCCAGGGCCAGGTGCTCTCGGGCGAGCGCACCGACGTGCTGCTGCTCGACGTCACGCCGCTGTCGCTGGGCATCGAGACCATGGGCGGCGTGATGACCAAGATGATCAGCAAGAACACCACCATCCCGACCAAGTTTGCGCAGGTGTTCTCCACCGCCGACGACAACCAGCCGGCGGTGACGATCAAGGTGTTTCAGGGCGAGCGCGAGATCGCCGCCGGCAACAAGCTGCTGGGCGAGTTCAACCTCGAGGGCATCCCGCCGGCACCGCGCGGCCTGCCGCAGATCGAGGTGAGCTTTGACATCGACGCCAACGGCATTTTGCACGTGGGCGCCAAAGACAAAGGCACCGGCAAAGAAAACAAGATCACGATCAAGGCCAACTCGGGCCTGACCGAGGCCGAAATCCAGAGCATGGTCAAAGACGCCGAGCTCAACGCCGCCGAAGACCACAAAAAAGTGGAACTGGTGCAGGCGCGCAACCAAGCCGACGCCTTGGTCAGTTCGGTGCGCAAGAGCCTGAAAGAGTACGGCGACAAGCTCGAGGCGGCCGAAAAAGAGTCGATCGAAGCCTCGATCAAGGCGGTTGAAGAAGCCGTCAAGGGCGAGGACAAGGCCGCCATCGAAGCCCGCAGCGCCGACCTGATGAGCGCGAGCCAGAAGCTGGGTGAGAAAATGTACGCCGACCAGCAAGCCAGCGCAGCGGCGGCAGGGGCCGCGGGTGCGGCCGGCGCTGGCGGCGACGCAGCGGGCGCGGGTGGTTCGCGCTCCGCCGCCGACAGCGACGTGATCGACGCCGAAGTGAAAGAAGTCAAGAAGGATTGATCCATCGCTGTAGTGCCGCGCCCCGAGCGCGGCCACGCAGCAGGCGCGCCGCCGCGACTCAGGGCCTCCACCGCCCGGGCGCGGCGTTTGCGCTGCATGACCAACCGGGTACCCAAATGGCCAAACGCGATTTTTACGAGATCCTGGGCGTGCCCAAGAGCGCCAGCGACGAAGACATCAAAAAAGCCTATCGCAAGCTGGCGATGAAGCACCACCCCGACCGCAATCAGGGTGCAGCGGCCAAGGCGGCCGAAGAAAAATTCAAAGAGGCCAAAGAGGCCTACGAGATGCTGAGCGATGCGCAAAAGCGCGCCGCCTACGACCAGTATGGCCACGCCGGCGTCGATCCAAACATGCGCGGCCCCGGTGGCGGGACCGAAGGTTTTGGCGGCTTTTCCGAGTCCTTTGGTGACATTTTTGGCGATATTTTTGGCGGCCAACGCGCCGGCGCCGGGCGCGGGCGGCAGGTCTATCGCGGCAGCGATCTGTCGTACGCGATGGAGGTCACGCTCGAAGAAGCCGCCAACGGCAAAGACGCCGAAATCCGCATCCCGAGCTGGGACGACTGCGGCACCTGCAACGGCAGCGGCGCCAAGCCGGGCACCAGCGTCAAAACCTGCCCGACCTGCAACGGCGCTGGCGTGGTGCAAATGCGGCAGGGTTTTTTCAGCGTGCAGCAAACCTGCCCGCACTGCCACGGCAGCGGCAAGATCATCCCCGAGCCCTGCACCGCCTGCGGTGGCCAAGGCAAGGTCAAGAAGTTCAAAAAGCTCGAAATCAAGATCCCACCCGGCATCGACGACGGCATGCGCATCCGCTCCAGCGGCAACGGCGAGCCCGGACGCAACGGCGGCCCGGCGGGCGATCTGTACATCGAAATCCGGCTGCGCAAGCACGACTTGTTCGAACGCGAGGGCGACGACCTGCACTGCCACGTGCCGGTGAGCATCACCACCGCGGCGCTGGGCGGCGAGATCGCCGTGCCCACGCTGACCGGCAAAGCCAACATCGACATCCCCGAAGGCACCCAGCACGGCAAGACCTTTCGCTTGCGCGGGCGCGGCATCAAGGGCGTGCGCTCGAGCTACCCGGGCGATCTGTACTGCCACGTCAACGTCGAAACCCCGGTCAAGCTCACCGAACACCAGCGCCGGCTGCTGCGCGAGCTCGACGAATCGTTCCAGAAAAACGGCAACAAACACAGCCCGAACGACAAGGGCTGGTTCGAGAAAGCCAAGGCTTTTTTCTCCTGATTTTGTGATCAAATGGGCGCATGAGCGTCCAAGTCACTTTCCTGGGCGGCGCCGGCACGGTCACCGGCTCCAAGTTTTTGGTGCAGCACGCGGGCCGCAGCCTGCTGGTCGATTGCGGCCTGTTTCAGGGCTATAAGCAGCTGCGGCTGCGCAACTGGGCCGCACTGCCCGTGGCGCTTGGCGGCATCGACGCCGTGGCCCTCACGCACGCGCACCTCGACCACAGCGGCTACCTGCCTCTGCTGGTGCGCCAAGGCTACCGCGGCCCGGTCTGGTGCACGCCGGGCACGCGCGACCTGTGCCGCATCCTGCTGCCCGACAGCGGCCACATCCAAGAAGAAGACGCCCAGTTCGCCAACCGCAAGGGTTTTTCCAAACACCAGCCGGCGCTGCCGCTCTACACCGAGCAAGACGCGCGCAAGTGCCTCAAGCAGCTGCACAGCGTGGCGCCGCTTCGGCTTTTCGAGCCGCTGCCGGGCTGGCAGGCGCGTTTCCATGGCGCCGGGCACATTTTGGGCGCTTCCAGCCTGTACCTCGAAGTCGGGGGGCGGCGGCTGCTGTTTTCCGGCGACCTCGGGCGCTGCGACGACCTGCTCATGTTCCCGCCCGAAGCCCCACCGGGGGCGGATGCGGTGTTCGTCGAATCCACCTATGGCAACCGCGAGCACCCCAGCGAGAACCTGGTCGATGAAATGGCCGGGCCGCTGCAGCGCGTGGCGGCACGGGGCGGCACCGTGGTCGCCCCGGTGTTTGCGGTCGGGCGCGCGCAGGCGCTGCTGCACGCCATCGTCGTGCTCAAGCAGCAGGGGCGCATCCCAGAGTCGCTGCCGGTGTACCTCGACAGCCCGATGGCGATCGAGAGCACCGAACTGTTTGCCCAGCACCTAGGCGAGCACCGCCTGAGCGCGGCCGAATGCAGCGCCATGGCGCGCGCCGCCACCATGACGCGCAGCGCCGACCAGTCGAAGGCCATTGCGCGCCAGCACGGCCCGAAAATCATCCTGTCGGCCAGCGGCATGGCCACCGGTGGCCGCGTGCTGCACCACCTGCAGTTGTATTTGGGCGACCACCGCAACTTGGTGCTGCTCACCGGCTTTCAGGCCGCCGGCACGCGCGGGGCCACGCTTGCCCAGGGTGGCAGCAGCCTGCGCATCCACGGCCAAGACTGGCCGGTGCGCGCCGAGGTGCTGCAACTGCACGCCTCGTCGGCGCACGCCGACGCGCCGCAGCTGCTGAACTGGCTGCGCGCCATTCCCGGCCAGCCGCAACGCGCCTTTGTCATCCACGGCGAGCCCGATGCCGCCGACACGCTGCGCCGCCGCATCGAAACCGAGCTGCGCTGGAGCGCGCTGGTGCCCGAACACGGCTCGACTTGGGACGTTTGAGGCCCCTCTGCCCGAGCGCACGCCGCCCTTGCGAATCGCGACCCGTCCGCAGCCCGACCCGCAGCCCCGACCACCGCTCCACCCGCAACCCCGCATGAACACCCCGCCCAGCACCCCACCCAGCACCGCGCCCGCCACCCCCACCACCCCAGCCACCAACGCCGCGCTGATGGCGCGCCGCCGCGCCGCCCTGCCCGCCGGGCTGGGCCAGACCTACGAGGTGTTCATCGAGCGCGCCGACAACGCCGAAGTCTGGGACGTGCAAGGCCAGCGCTACATCGACTTTGCGGGCGGCATCGCCGTGCTCAACACCGGGCACCGGCACCCGCGCATCGTGCAGGCGGTCAAGGCGCAGCTCGACCAGTACCACCACACCTGCTTTCAGGTGCTGGCCTACGAGCCCTACGTGGAACTGGCCGAGCGCCTGATTGCCCTCGCGCCCGGCGACTTTGCCAAAAAAGCCTTTTTCCTCTCCACCGGGGCCGAGGCGGTCGAAAACGCGGTCAAGATCGCCCGCGCCGCCACCAAGCGCTCGGCGGTGATCGCCTTTGGCGGCGGCTTTCATGGCCGCACCCTGCTCGGGATGGCGCTCACCGGCAAGGTGGCGCCCTACAAAAGCGGTTTTGGGCCTTTTCCGGCCGAGATTTACCACGCCGAATTCCCCAACCCGCTGCACGGCGTGAGCGTGGCCGACGCGCTGCGCTCGCTCGAGCACCTTTTCAAGTACGACCTCGAGCCCGCGCGCGTGGCCGCCATCATCCTCGAGCCGGTGCAGGGCGAAGGCGGCTTTTACGTGGCCCCACCCGAGTTTGCCCAAGCCCTGCGCGCGCTGTGCGACCAGCACGGCATCGTGCTCATCGCCGACGAAATCCAGACCGGCGCCGGCCGCACCGGCACCTGGCTGGCGTGCGAGCAGTGGGGGCCGCAGGCCTGCCCCGACCTGATCACCATGGCCAAGTCGATGGCTGGCGGCTTTCCGCTGTCGGCCGTGATCGGCCGCGCCGACCTGATGGACGCCCCCGCCCCCGGCGGCTTGGGCGGCACCTACGCCGGGCACCCGCTGGCCTGCGCGGCCGCGCTGGCGGTGCTCGACGTGTTCGAGCAAGAGCAGCTGTTGCCGCGCGCGCAAGCCGTGGGAGCGCGGCTGCGCGCCGGCTTGCAGGCGCTGGCAGCGCTGCACCCCGAAATCGGCGATGTGCGCGGCCTAGGGGCCATGCTGGCGATCGAGCTGTTTGCGCCCGAGCCCGCTGCACATTCCGCCGCACACCCCGCCTCCCACCCCAGCCAGCGCCAGCCCGACCCCGAACTCACACGCCGCGTCTGCGCCGAAGCGCTGGCGCGCGGGCTGGTGCTGCTCTCGTGTGGCCTGTACGCCAACGTGATCCGCATCTTGGTGCCGCTCACCGCCTCCGATGCCCTGCTCGACGAAGGGCTGGCGCTGCTGGGTGCGGCGCTGGCGGCGGCCAAGGGCGCAGCAAAGCCCGAATAAGTCGCTTGCCGCCCCCACAAGCCCTTAAACCACCTGCCCCGCTCAGCCTCTCAGCCCCCGGCCCCACAACCAGTGGTCGAGCGAGTACCTCCCGGCGCCGCGGCCCAGCAGGTAAAGCAGCGCCGCGGCCCAAGTCAAATGGGTCGGCCAAGCGTCTGGGTAGACCCAGAACTGAATCACCGCCGTCATGCACAACAGGCCCAGCGCGGCCCAGCGCGTGCCCAAACCCAGCACCAGCAGCAGCGGCAACAGGTGTTCGGCGTAGGTGGCCAAGTGCGCGGCCCACAGCGGCGGGATCAGTGGCAGGGCGAATTCGTGCTCGAACAACAGCAGCGCCGACTCGTTGACTTGCAACCAGCCATCGACCTTGGTGCGGCCCGAGAACCAGAAAATCCCGGCCAAGCCAAAGCGGCAGGCCAAGGCGATGAGCGCGTGGCTGATCCAGCGCTCCAGACTATCGGTAATGGCATGGGTGTTCAGATGCGTTGCTCTGGCTTGGGTGTTCATGTGCATGGCTTGGTGTTGGGGGGTTGGCAAAAAGCGCCTAGGCTGAGCAAGGTGTGCAAGGTCTGGGCCGGATGCGGGTCGGGGCTGTGGTGGGTGTCCGGCTGGACCTCGAGTGCCGCCGCCATTGCCACCCCCAAAGAGTGACCTTGGGCGCAGGCGGCAAGCAAGGCGGCACCCGATGCGCTCAGCGGTTGCCACTGCACCGCCCCGGTTGCAGCGCGCGCAAACAGCAGGCCGTCGCCCTGCCAGTGCGGCGGATTGGGGTCGTCCCAGTGCTCGCGCGCGGCACGCCAGAGGCTGCCGATGGGCAACTCGGCAAACCAGGCCCAGCGCGTGGCCGGGTGCAGGTGCAGGCGCCGCTCGGCCAGATCGGTCACCGCCAGGGCCTGCAAATTTTCGGGCCACAGGTGTGGGGCATCGGCGGCGGCGTGGCTTTGGCTCCAGAGCCGGTCCAGCCGCGCCACACCGGGCAGGTAGGGCAAGCCGCGCACGGCTTCGCACTGCGCCAAAAAATCCGCAAAACCCTCGCCGTAGTGCAGCAGCCGGCTGTCGCTGGGCGGCTGCGCGTGCACATATTCGATCGCGCAGGCGCTAAAACACGCTTCGCCGATGAGCGTCTGCACGGCCGGAAAATTGGCTTGCAGCGCATCCACGCAGCCCTTGAGCACTGTGTTGCGATAGACCCGCCAACCGGGCTGGGTTTGCCAGTCGGGCCGGGTTTGAAGCCCGGCCGCAGCGTTGGCTAGCGGCTCCGGCGCCCACAGCGCCGCCCAGAAGGCGTGCTGGAAGCTGTTCAAATCAAGCTGCTGCATGGGTCGCTCCCAGTCGAAACGCTTGCCTGCCCCGTGCGGCCCCGGCCAAAGCCATACCGGGCAATCCTGCTGCCTGCGCCGCCTGCCAGCCAGCGGCCTGCAGCCCGCGCTGAGCGCGCTCGCGCTCCTGCAGCAGCTCGTCAAAGGCTGGCACGTCGCCATCGCGCTCGATCAGGGTGGGGCGCGGCCCGATGCGCTCGATCAGGCGCTGGTAGAGCCGCCAGACGCCCTCCGACACCGGCGTCGCGTGCGCATCCACCCACAGCGCCTCACCGATCAGGGGGTCGGCTTGATGGCCTGCCAGATGAATCTCGAGCACCGCATCGGGGTCAAAGGCGCACAGCAGCGGCCACGGGTCGAAGCCGAGGTTGTGCGCCGACACACACACGTTGTTCACGTCCAGCAGCAGGCCGCAGCCGCTGCGCCGCGCCAGCGTGTTCAGAAAATCGGCCTCCTCCCACTCGTGCCCCGGCAGATGCAGGTAGTGTGAGGGGTTTTCGATTGCGATGCGCCGCTGCAAGCGCTCCTGCACCTGGTCGATGCGCCGCTCCAGCCGCGTCAGCGCCTGGCGGTTGCGCAAGATCGGCAGCAGATCGGGGGCGTAATGCCCATCCAGCACCGACCACGCCAGATGCTCCGACACCAGCGCCGGCTGCACCCGTTCGCACAGGGCAGCCAAGCGCTCTAGGTGCTGCACATCGGGCTCATCGGGACCGGCAAGGGACATCGACACCCCGTGCAGCGACAGCGGATGGCGCTCGCGCACCGCCTCCAGCCACGCCAGCCGCGGCCCGCCCTCGACCAAGTAGTTCTCTGGGTGCACCTCAAACCACAGGCCACTGGTGCGGCTCGAAGGCAGGGCACAGGCGGCATCGTAATGTTGCGGCTTCAGGCCCAAGCCCGCGCCCAAGCCCGCGCCCAAACCTGCGCCCAAGCCCGCCCCCAGCCCCGCCCCCAGCCCCGCGCCAAGCCCGGTGCCGGGATTGGCAGGTGCGGCATTTTGTGTCGCATCCATAGCGGCCACTTAGCGCGCCCGGATCAGGAACGGATGGGGGTGAGCGAACCCATGCCGGTGGGCGTTTTGATCGAGGTGCAGGTGCCTGCCGGCACGTACTTCCAAGCGTTGCCTTGGTAGTCGGTGCGCGCGCTGCCCGCGCAACTGGTGTCGGGGCCGGCGGCACAGTCGTTCTTGCCCGCCATCGAGACGCCATAGCAGCGCTCTTGCGCCACGCGTTGAGTGGTGTTGCTGCGGTCTTGCGCCACCACGACGGTAGCGGTCAGGGCCGTGAAAGCGGCCAGGGTGGCCACGGCGGCCAGCGATTTTCCAAGGGTGTTGGTGTTCATCAAAAAGCTCCATGCTTTGGGTGGTTGGAGTGCCCGGCCGTGGCGTCCATTGCTAGGCCGTGGCACCTGCTAGTTCGCTCGGCCACAGCGATTGGTTACAGTGCGGGCAGAAAAAATAATTTTTTGCGACGCTGTAACCTTGGGCCTGCATGCAACGAACTAGCAACATGACTGCAACCGAGCACGAACTGCGCGGCTTGCTCCTGCTGGGGCTGGATGGGGATGGCCCCGCCTACCACCAGTTTCTGCATCGGATCACACCCTTGCTGCGCGGTTATTTTCGTCATCGTTTAAACAAGTTACCAGATGAAGTTGAAGATTTGGTTCAGGAAACCTTGATGGCCATACACACCCAACGCCACACCTACCGGCGCAGTGAGCCGCTGACCGCTTGGGTGCACGCGCTGGCGCGCTACAAGCTGGTCGATCTGTGGCGCCGCCGCTCCCGCCACGAAGCGCTCAACGAGCCGCTGGACGAGGATCTGGCGCTGTTTGCCGGCAGCGACCAAAGCCCATACGAGAGCGCGCACGACAGCGCACACGAAACCCGGCGCGACCTGGCGCTGCTGCTCGAAGCCCTGCCTGAGCACCAGCGCCTGCCGATCGTGCACACCAATGGTGAGCGCCTTGGGTGCCGCCCTGCTGTGGCGCCTAGCGCACCCCGGGATGCGAGCGGGCACCCTGGCTTGGGCGGTGCTGCTGCCGGTGGCGTTGCTGTGGCTGTGGGCGGCATGGGTGCTTTGGCAGGCAGCGCCAGCGCAGCGGCTCGATCTGTTGCTGGGCCAAACTTGGCGCGTGTGCAGCCTCAACATCGTACTCACCGCCCTGCCCTTGGGGCTGGGGCTATTTTGGGCCCTGCGCGGGCTGGCCCCCACGCAACCGGTCGCGTGCGGCGCCGCTGCGGGGTGGCTGGCTGGCGCGTTGGCGGCGCTGCTTTATTCGCTGCACTGCGCCGAAATGGCCGCCCCCTTTCTGGCCGTCTGGTACGTGCTGGGCATGGCGGCCTGCGCCGGCCTAGGGGCGGCGCTGGGAGCGCGCAGCTTGCGCTGGTGAGGATATTGGGCAGGGGACGGCCTGCCCGGCAGCGCCATGAACGGGTGGAGTGGGCAGCGCGCAGCGATTGGCAATCAGGCGACACCGCGCATCTGCGCCAGACGCTAAACTTGGCCCGTCGGTGCGCCGGGCGACGGCGTGCAGCGACTCCACCTGCGAGCCCCTCATGCCCACCCCATCCTCCAGCCCCCGCTTCGATTGGTCCGACCCCTTTCTGCTCGATAGCCAGCTCAGCGCCGACGAGCGCGCCGTGCGCGATGCCGCCCGTGCCTACTGCCAAGCAAAACTGCTGCCGCGGGTGCAACTGGCGTTTCGCCACGAAAGCACGGACCGATCCATCTTCAACGAAATGGGCGCGCTCGGCCTGCTGGGCCCCACCATACCCGAAGCCTATGGCGGCGCTGGGCTTAATTATGTGAGCTACGGGCTGGTGGCGCGCGAGGTGGAGCGCGTGGATTCGGGCTACCGCTCGATGATGAGCGTGCAAAGCTCACTGGTGATGGTGCCGATCTACGAATTTGGCACCGATGCGCAAAAGCAGCAATACCTGCCCAAGCTGGCCCGCGGCGAGTGGGTGGGCTGCTTTGGCCTGACCGAACCCAACCACGGTTCCGACCCCGGCAGCATGATCACCCGCGCCAAGAAAGTGCCCGGCGGTTACGCGATCAGCGGCGCCAAGACGTGGATCACCAACTCCCCGATCGCCGACGTATTCGTGGTCTGGGCCAAGGACGATGAAGGCGCCATTCGCGGCTTCATCCTAGAAAAAGGCTGGAAAGGCCTGAGCGCACCGACCATCCACGGCAAGGTGGGCCTGCGCGCCAGCATCACCGGCGAGATCGTGATGGAAGACGTGCTTTGCCCCGAAGCCAACGCCTTCCCCGATGTGCGCGGCCTCAAGGGCCCGTTCACCTGCCTCAACAGCGCCCGCTACGGCATCGCTTGGGGCGCGCTGGGTGCGGCCGAAGACTGCTGCGCCCGCGCGCGCCAGTACGTGCTCGAGCGGCAGCAGTTCGGCCGCCCGCTGGCCGCCAACCAGCTGATTCAAAAGAAGCTGGCCGATATGGTGAGCGAAATCGCGCTCGGTCTGCAAGGTTGTCTGCGCCTAGGGCGCCTGAAAGACGAAGGCCAGGCCGCCGTCGAACTCACCAGCCTGCTCAAGCGCAACAGCTGCGGCAAGGCGCTTGACATCGCCCGCCAAGCGCGCGATATGCTCGGTGGCAACGGCATCAGCGACGAATACGGCGTGGCGCGGCACCTGGTCAACCTCGAAGTGGTCAACACCTACGAGGGCACGCACGACGTGCACGCCCTCATCCTTGGGCGCGCCATCACGGGCATCGCCGCTTTTGCCAACTGAGAGACTGAGAGCCAAACGCCCCATGCCCCCTGCCCCCTTCAGCGCCAGCCCCGCCGCCGCGCCGCCGCGGCCACTCGAGGGCGTGCGCGTGCTCGACCTCTCGCGCGTGCTCGCCGGCCCTTGGGCAGCACAGATACTGGCCGACTACGGCGCCGACGTGATCAAGGTCGAGCGCCCCGGCTGCGGCGACGACACCCGCGCCTGGGGCCCGCCCTGGTGGGGCGAAGGCGAGCAGCGGCTATCGGCCTACTTCGTCTGCGCCAACCGCGGCAAGCGCTCGGTGGCCATCGACCTGACCCAGCCCGAAGGCATCGAGCAGGTGCGCCAGCTCGCGCGCGAGGCCGACGTGCTGATCGAAAACTACAAAGTCGGCCAACTGGCGCGCTATGGGCTGGATGCGCCCAATCTGCAGGCCCTCAACCCGCGCCTGATCTACTGCTCCATCACCGGCTACGGCCAGACGGGCCCGCTCTCGCCCCGCGCCGGTTACGACTTTGCCATCCAAGCCGAAGGCGGCCTGATGAGCATCACTGGCAACCCCGACGGCGAGCCGCAAAAGGTGGGCGTGGCGGTCTCCGATCTGCTCACCGGCGTCTATGCCTGCAGCGCCATCTTGGCCGCGCTGCACGAGCGCGGGCGCACCGGGCGCGGGCGCGTGATCGACGCCGCCTTGTTCGACGTGCAAGTCGCCATGCTGGCCAACCAAGCCAGCAACCAGCTCATCGGCGCCACCCGGCCCAGCCGCATGGGCAACGCGCACCCCAACATCGTGCCCTACCAGGTTTTTGCCACCCGCGACGGCCACCTCGTGCTGGCCGTGGGCAACGACGCCCAGTTCAGCCGCCTGTGCGAGGCCATCGGCCAGCCGCTGCTGGCGCGCGACCTGCGCTTTGGCACCAACCCGGCGCGGGTGCAACACCGCCAGGAGCTGATCGAGCTCATCGGCCCGGTGCTGCGCCAGCGCGACACCGCCGACTGGCGCGCGCTGCTCGATGCGCTGGGCATCCCCTGCGCCCCCATTTTGGACGTGGCGCAGGTGCTCGAGCACCCACAAGTGGCGGCGCGCGGCCTGATCATCCCCGCGCAAGCGGCGCCAGAGGATGGCGCGCCGGGCACCCCGCCCGCGGTGGCGCACCCGATCCTGCTCGACGGCCAGCGCCCCTGCGCCGCACTGCCCCCACCCACACTCGGCCCCGCGCACACGCACTGGCAGCCGCTGCCGGGCACCTAACCCCCAAACGAGCGCATCAGCCACCCCATGTCCATGACTATGCCCACCCCCACCGCCTGCCCCTTGAGCCTGCTGCGCGACCCCAGCCTGCTCAAAACCGACGCCCTGATCGACGGCCGCTGGGTGCCCGGCAGCCAGCGCTTTGACGTGCACGACCCCGCCACCGGGGCCAAGCTGGCCGATGTCGCCAACCTCGGACCGGCCGAGGCCCAGCAGGCGATCGACGCCGCCCACGCCGCTTGGCCGGCCTGGCGCAACCAAACCGCCAAGCAGCGCAGCCAGATTTTGCGCCGCTGGTTCGAACTGCTGCTGGAGCACCAAGACGATCTGGCGCGGCTCATGACCGCAGAACAAGGCAAACCCTTGGCTGAAACCCGGGGCGAAGTCGCGTATGGGGCCAGCTTCGTCGAATGGTTTGCCGAAGAAGCCAAGCGCGTCAATGGCGAAACCCTGCCGCAGTTTGACCCGAATCGGCGCCTGCTGGTGCTCAAGCAGCCCATCGGCGTCTGCGCCGCCATCACGCCTTGGAACTTTCCGCTGGCCATGATCACGCGCAAAGTGGCGCCGGCGCTGGCGGCGGGCTGCCCGGTGATCGTCAAACCGGCCGAACTCACGCCCCTGACCGCGCTCGCCGCCGCCGAACTGGCCCAGCGCGCCGGCCTGCCGCCGGGCGTGCTCAACGTGCTCAGCGCCGACAGCGCGCGCTCGATCGCCATCGGCCAGGTGCTGTGCGCCAGCGACACCGTGCGCCACCTGAGCTTCACCGGCTCCACCGAAGTCGGGCGCATCCTGATGGCGCAGTGCGCGCCGACGGTGAAAAAGCTCGCGCTCGAACTCGGCGGCAATGCCCCCTTTATCGTCTTTGACGACGCCGACCTCGACAGCGCCGTCGAAGGCGCGCTGGCCAGCAAATACCGCAACGCCGGCCAGACCTGCGTCTGCGCCAACCGCTTTTATGTGCAAGCTGGCATCTACGAAGCCTTTATACAAAAATTCGCGGCCCGGGTCGGCACGCTGCAAGTGGGCAACGGCTTTGCCGAAGGCGTGGCCATCGGGCCGCTGATCGAGCCCGCCGCGCTCGACAAGGTGCAGCGCCACCTCGACGACGCGCAGGCCCAAGGGGCGCGCGTGCTGGTGGGTGGGCAGCGCCTGAGCGCGCTGGGCAGCGGCCAGTTTTTTGCCCCCACCGTGCTCGCCGACTGCCACGCCGCCATGCTGTGCGCGCGCGAAGAAACCTTCGGCCCGCTGGCCCCGGTGTTCCGCTTCGAGAGCGAACAAGAAGCCATCGCCGCCGCCAACGCCACCGAATTTGGGCTGGCGAGCTACTTCTACAGCCGCGACGTGGGCCGCATCTGGCGCGTGAGCGAGGCGCTGGAGTACGGCATGGTGGGCGTCAACGTCGGCATCTTGGCCACCGAACACGTGCCCTTTGGCGGAATGAAACAGTCGGGCCTCGGGCGCGAGGGTTCGCACCACGGCATCGACGAATACCTGGAGCTCAAGTACGTCTGCGTGGGTGACGTGCTGCGTTGAACCGCACCTGCGCGGCCCGTCAGACGCGCTCGAGCACCAGCGCGATGCCCTGCCCCACGCCGATGCACATGGTGCACAGGGCATAGCGGCCGCCCGTGGTGTGCAGGCGGTTGACGGCCGTGGTGGCCAACCGCGCCCCGCTGGCTCCCAGCGGATGCCCCAGCGCAATCGCACCGCCCCAAGCATTGACGCGCGGGTCGTCGTCCTGCAGGCCCAGCAGGCGCAGCACCGCCAGGCCTTGGGCCGCGAAGGCTTCGTTGAGTTCGATCACCTCGATTTGCTCCAGCGTCAGCCCGGTCTGGCGCAGCACCTTCTGCGTCGCCGGCACCGGGCCGATGCCCATGAGGCGGGGCGCCACCCCGGCGCTGGCCATGCCGACGATGCGGGCCTTCGGTGTCAGGCCCTGCTGGGCAGCGGTGGCTTCGTCGGCCAGCAGCAAGGCGCACGAACCGTCGTTGACGCCGCTGGCGTTGCCGGCCGTGACGCTGCCATCGGGCCGCACCACGCCCTTGAGCTTGGCCAGCCCCTCGAGGCTGGTTTTGCGCGGGTGCTCGTCGGTATCGACGACGACCGGGTCGCCCTTCTTTTGCGCGATGACAACGGGGCAGATCTCGCGCGCTAAGTGGCCGGCCTCGATGGCGGCCACGGCCTTGAGCTGGCTGGCCAGGGCCATGCGGTCTTGGGCTTCGCGCTCGATCTGGAATTCCAGCGCCACGTTCTCGGCGGTCTCTGGCATGGAGTCCACGCCGTACTTGTCTTTCATCAGCTTGTTGATGAAGCGCCAGCCAATCGTGGTGTCGTACACCGCGTTGGCGCGGCTGTAGGCGCTTTCGGCCTTGGGCATGACGAACGGCGCGCGGCTCATGCTCTCGACGCCACCGGCGACCATCAGCGTGGCTTCGCCGGCTTTGATGGCGCGCGCAGCGCTGCCCAAGGCATCGAGGCCCGAGCCGCACAGGCGGTTGATCGTCGCCGCAGCCACCTCGAGCGGCAGACCCGCCAGCAGGCTGCTCATGCGGGCGACGTTGCGGTTGTCTTCGCCGGCCTGATTGGCGCAGCCATAGAGCACGTCGGTCACAGCAGCCCAGTCCACCTTGGGGTTGCGCGCCATCAGCGCCTTGAGTGGAATGGCGCCCAGGTCGTCGGTGCGCACCGACGCCAGGGCGCCGCCGTAGCGGCCGATGGGGGTGCGGATGGCGTCGCAGATGTAGGCTTGGGTCATGTGCAATCTCCGTCAGGGTTTAGGGCACGAGCAAAGGCGTGAGGTCGGCCAGAGGCGCTCAAGCGGGTGGGGGGCGGGCTGCCGGTGCCGAGGGCCTCATGGGTCGGTGGCACTACCATGGGATGGCCCTGTCGCCCAGGGCTGACTTGCAAAGGCCATTGTTGCTGATTGGCCGATAGACGTGAAAAAGCCCGGACCTTGCGGTACCGGGCTTTGATCGTTTGTTGGTCGGCGTGGCGGGATTCGAACTCGCGACCCCTTGCACCCCATGCAAGTGCGCTACCAGGCTGCGCTACACGCCGAAGGTCAAATTCTAGCATGCTGCGAAGGACTGCTGCGCGCAGCCTCCCGGGAACGCTAGCACGGCTGGTCCAACAAACGGCGTATCGCCAGCAGCTCGGTGCGCACGGTGGCCCAGTTGGTCAAGGCCTGGGTGGAACCCACCGCAGCTTCTTCGTTGTCGGCGGGGTCAAAATCCGGGGAATTTTCGTGCTCCAGCTCCATGGGCGCCAAGGTGCAAGCCCCGCTGCGGCGCTGCTCGCGCTCCTGTTGCACCTGTTCTTGCAAGCGGTTGCGAGCACCCTGGATGGTGAAACCCTGCTCGTACAGCAGCTCGCGGATGCGGCGGATCATCAACACCTCGTGGTGCTGGTAGTAACGCCGGTTGCCGCGCCGCTTCATCGGGCGCAGTTGCGTGAACTCCTGCTCCCAATAACGCAGCACGTGCGGCTTGACGCCACACAGTTCGCCCACCTCGCTGATGGTGAAGTAGCGCTTGGCCGGGATGGGAGGTAGCTCCGTGGTCATGGCGTATCAGCGTTCTAAATCGTAAAGCTGCGAATCTACCCGAAGCGCGGGCCAAAACATAGGCTGCCGGGCCCAGAAAAACCCGCAGCTTGCACAAAATCTCCTATTGCCATCACGCTGCAAGGGTTATCAAAAAATGCTTGCGGACTTTAGTGCGAATCATTATCATCCGTTCAATCCATCAGGAGCTCATCCATGATCGTCTGTGTATGCCGCCGGGTCAGTGACAAAACCATCGCCGCCTGCGCCCAGCAAGGCGAAGGCTTCGACGCCATCCAGTTCGAACACGGCGTGGGAACCCAGTGCGGCCAATGCGTGCATGCGGCACAGCGCATCTGGTCAGAGTGCCACCCAAGCCAGCGTTTGCTGCATTTGCACCAAGAACTGGCTGCGGCAAGCCCGGGCTAAACCGCCACACAGCCTGCACCCTTAACAGACGAACGCTCACAGCCCACACACACCGTCGAGATTGATCACCATGTGGCTCGACTTGTTGCTCCCTTTGCTCATCACCACCGCAGTGGCTTGGTGGCTGCTGCGGCGCTGACCTCTTTCAGCTGCCCACCCTCGAGCCACAGCACGCGCTGCGCCAGCCGGCGCACCAAGCTGCGGTCGTGCGCCACCAGCAGCACCGCTGCCCCCGAACCCGCCAGCAGCTGCGGCAGATCGTCGAGCAGCGCCAGCGTGGTGACGCTATCCAAGGCCGAAAACGGTTCGTCGAGCAGCAGCACCTCGGGCTGCGCCAGCAGCGCCCGCGCCAGCACCACGCGCTGGCACTGGCCGCCCGAGAGCTGATGCGGCCGGCGCTGCTGCGCGCTGGCGGGCAACCCCAGCCGCTCCAGCATCTGCGCGGCGGTGGCGCGCTGCTGCCCGGGCGCACCCAGCCCAAAGCCTTCCAGCGGCTCCAGTGCGCTCTCGAGCGCGCTGCGGTAGGGGCTGAGCGCCAGTTGCGGCTCTTGCCAGACGTATTGGATCGCGCGGCGCTGCGCGCGTGTGCGCGCGCTCGGCAGCACTTGAGCGCGCCAGCGCAGCTCGCCGCTATCAAAGGGCTGCAAGCCGGCCAAGCAGCGCGCCAAGGTTGACTTGCCGCTGCCCGAGCGCCCCAACAAGCCGACGACCTCGCCCGGCGCCAGCTGAAGTGCAACGCCATCGAGCACCGGCGCCTGCCCCGCATAGGCGCAGCGCAGCGCTTGGGCAGAGAGCACGGGTTGCGGCGCCATCATCTGCTAGCCTCCCGCTTGCAGCACCTGGGCGGCGCGCAGCAGGGCTTGCCCGGCGGCGCTGGCCGGGGCGCGCATGAAAGCCGCCACCTGCGCCGCTTCGACCAGGCGCCCGTGTTCGAGCACCGCGATCTGCTCGCAATGCTGCGCCACGATGCGCAAGTCGTGCGTGATCAGCACCAGCGCGCAGCCGGTTTGCTGCTGCATCAGCGCCAGCGCCTGCAGCACCTCGGCCGCTGTGTCTGAGTCGAGGCTGCTGGTGGGCTCGTCGGCCCACACCAGTTGCGGGCGCAGCAGCAAGGCCATGGCGATCAGCACGCGCTGCTGCATGCCGCCGCTGAGCTGGCCGGCGTGCTGGCGCAGCACCGGCTGCGCCTCGAGCCCGACTTGCTCGAGCGCCGCCACAATCTCGGCCGGCCCGGCGCCGACCCGAGCCGCGCATTGGCGCAATTGCCACCCAACCGACAACATCGGGTCAAGCAAGGCCCCGGGGCTTTGAAAGATCAAAAACTGCCCCAGTCCGCGCTGCCGGTGGCGCTGCGCCGGCGTGAGCCGCAGCAGATCAGTGCCCTGCCAGGCGATGGCCCCCGACGCCACGCGCAACGGCGGTGCCAGCGGCCCCATGAGGGTGTGTGCGAGCAGCGATTTGCCGGCCCCGCTGCTGCCGACCACGGCCAGCCGTTGGCCAGCTTCGATGCGCAGGCTGAGCGCATGCAACAGCGTGGTGGTGCCAGACTGCACGCTCAAGTGCTGGATCTCGAGCAAGGGTGGGTGCGGCGCTTGCATGGGCTCACCAGCGCAGCACGGCGCGGTTGTCAATCTGGGTGCGCAAGCCCTCGCCCAGCAGGTTGAACACCAGCGCTGTGAGCAGCAGCGCCAGCCCTGGGCCCCAGAGCAAATGCGGTGCGGTCTGGAAAAACGGCCGCGCTTCGCTCAGCATCAGGCCCCACTCGGGTGTCGGGGGCTGGGCCCCGAGCCCGAGAAAGCTCAGGCTGGCGAGGGCCAAGATCACGCCCGCGGTCTCGAGGCTGGTCAGCACCGCCAGCGGCCCCAGCAGCGGCGTCAGCAGCGCCGGCCCGAGCACGCCGATCACGGCCAGCGCCAGCACCAGCGTGGGGAAGGCCAACAGCACATCGGCGCTGCGCATGAGCACGG
The DNA here is from genome assembly GCF_056323735.1 of Serpentinimonas sp. SSL01. Classification (NCBI taxonomy): domain Bacteria; kingdom Pseudomonadati; phylum Pseudomonadota; class Betaproteobacteria; order Burkholderiales; family Comamonadaceae; genus Serpentinimonas; species Serpentinimonas sp. SSL01. Next base: position 807,771 of record NZ_CM150487.1, on the reverse strand, counting down.
CGTCGATCCAGCGCCAGCGCGCCGACTGCGCGCTCACGGCCGCCGCCAAGCCCCAGACCAAGGCCAACAGGCACAGCGCCGCCGCCGCCAACAGCGCCGCCCCAAGCGACACCCGCGCCGCCCAAACCACCCGCGACCAAACGCAGCGCCCCAGCACATCGGTGCCCAGCCAATGCTGTGCCGAGGGCGGCTCGAGACGGCGCAACCAATCTTGGGCCAGCGGGTCGTGCGGCGCCCACAGGCCGGGCCAAAGCACGCCGCTGAGCAAGAGCAGCAGCAGCGCCAGCCCGGTGTACAGACCCCAGGGTCTGGCGCTCATGGCTGCAGCCCTAGGCTGGCGCGCAGGCGCGGGTCGAGCGCGGCGGCGAGCAGATCGGCCACCAAGTTGACCAGCACATAGACCACCCCCATGGCCAGCAGATAGGCTTGCAGGACGGGGAAGTCGCGCTCGGCGATGGCCTCGAGCACCAGCCGCCCCAGCCCGGGCCAGCCAAAAATGCGCTCGACGATCACCACCCCGCCCAACAGCACGCCAAAAGTATGGGCCCAGAGCGTGATGCTGGGCACCAGGGTGCCGGGCAAAATGCGCGTCAGCAGCAGTTGCGCCGGCCCCAGCCCTTGGGCCAGCGCCAGCTTGAACGGCGCTGCGCTCATGACTTGCAGCGCGCGCTCGCGGATGAGCCGACTGGCCGGTGCCGCCACCCCCAACGCCAGCACCGCCGCCGGCAGCCACAGATCGCGCAGCTCCCCTTGGCCCAAGACCCGCACCCAGCCCCACTGAACGGCAAAAAAGTGCAAGGCCAACAAGGCCAGCCAAAAGCCCGGCAGCGCCACCAGCAGCAGCGTCAGAACGCGCCAACTGGCTGCCGCCCATGGGCTGCGCGCCAAGGCCGCGGCCAGCCCCAAGCCCACAGCCAGCGGCATGGCCAGCGCCAGCGCGCTCAGCGCCAGCAGCAGGCTGGGGCCAAAATGGGCCATGATCTTGGGGCCCACCGGGCGCCCGCTGGCGATCGAGTGCCCCCAATCGCCCTGCAGCACCGCTTGCAGCCAGCGCCAGTAGCGCTCGGCCAGCGTGCCGTCGAGCCCGAGCTGCTGGCGCAAAGCCGCTGCGTTTTCTGGGGTGAGCACGATGCCGGCGCGCATGGCTTCGAGCGCCACCGGGTCGCCTGGGGCCAGCGCCACCAAGGCAAAAGCCAGCATCGACATCGCCAGCAGCAACGGCGGCAACCACAGCAGGCGCTGCCAGATCGCCGCCCGCATCAGCGCGCCCCGTTTGGCAGCAGCGCGGCGCCGTAGTCGATCCAGTCGCGGTGCTCGGACATCGTCAGCCGCACCCCGGGGCGCGAGAGCACAAACTGCGGCACCAGCAGGATCGGGATGGCAGCCAGCGCCTCGTCGATGACGATGCGGTGCGCGCGCCGCACCGCCTCGAGGCACTGGGCGGCGTCGGCGCTGGCGCGGGCGGCGTCCAAGGCCCGATCCAGCGCCGCCCCGGCTGCCATGTGGCGGTAGCCGCGCCACGGCGTTTGGCTGTGAAACAGGTTGTAGAGCAAAAAGGTGGGGTCAAGGTTGGTGTTGCCCGCCAGTTCCACAAACAGATCGCCCGCCCCCGGCTCCAAGAAGCGCTGGCTGTACAGGGCAGAGTCGTCAACGGCCACGATTTCGAGCGCGATACCCACCGCGCGCAACATCTGTTGCAGCAGCTCTGGGAACGGGGCCACGGCGGCCAAGTTGGGGAACGCCGCCACCAAGCGCAGGCGCAGCAGCTCGCCGTTGCGCTGGCGCAAGCCATCGGGCCCGAGCGTCCAGCCGGCCGCTTCCAGCAGGGCACGCGCTTGCACCGGGTCGTGGCCCCAGCCTTGCACGTGCGCGCCTAGGCCAAACATCCAGTCGGGCAGCAGGCCGCGCGCCACCACCCCATGACCGCCGTAGAGCACCCGCGCCACCGCCTCCCGGTCTATGCTCAGCGCCAGCGCGCGGCGCAAGCGTGGGTCTGCGAGCCGGGCAAAGGGCGGCTGGCCGTGCAGGCGGTGTGCAGCACGCGCTCGCCTTTGCGGTCGTGGCAGCGCAAGGCCACAGCGGCCAGCGGGCGGCCGTCTAGGCGCAGCTCAAGTGGTAACTGGGTGCGCGGCCGCAGGCGCGTCGGGTCGCGCAGCGGCAGCAGCTCGAGCCGCTGCCCGAGCGCGCGCAGCGGGCGCCAGGTGCTGGCCGCGCCGGCGCTGCCGGCGGCACGCACATAGGCCTTGGCCTCTTTGGCGTAGCGCTCGCGCCACGGCTCGCCGCGTGCCCGCTGTGCGCTCCAGAGCGCGCGCAGCTCGGCACTGGGCTGCACTTCGTCCAGATAGCGCTCGACGCCTTCGGGCTCGATCTCGATCAGGCGCGCGGCGCAAGCCAGCTGCACGCACACCAAGCCGGGCTCCAAGGGCCCCATGTGGGTGACGGCGCGGGCGCGTTGGCGTCGCCAGCCCCAGGCGCGCTGCACCAAGCCACTGACCGTGCTCAGGCGCAGGCTGCGCTGGCGGCGCTGCTTGGGCGCCACCAGCGCTTGCAGGCCATGGCCCGACGACAGCTGCAGCTGCAGCGGCTGGTGCAGCACGGGGCGCAGCTGCAGCGGCTGCACCCAGGTGTCGTGGGCCCAAGCCGGTGCCACCCCAGCCAGCCACAGGGCCAAGCCGAGCAGCAGCCCCGAGCCCAAGGATGCCCAGGAAGGCGCGTGGTGGGCGGTGCGCATCAAAACGGCACCCGTTACGAGACTTCGAGCGCCCGTGGCTCGCCGAGCAGCGCTTGTGCGCCGCCGCCATAGGAGCGTGACAGGTACACCCGGTCGGTGGCGTTGCGCAGGTGCAGCGCCAGCTCGCCGGCGCCGATCCAGTGCGCCACGCTCAAATCGAGCGCGGTGTAGGACGGTAGCATCACGGTGTTGGCGTTGTCGCCCCAGCGCTGGCCCACGTGGCGCACCTAGGCCCAGCCGTTTTGCAGGGTGCCACCAAGGTCTAAGCCCAGGTTGTGCGCCTGCCAGCGGTCGGTGGACACAAACAGTTCGCGCCGCGGCAGCCCATCGACAGACTTGGCCACAAAGTTCACGGCGCCGGTCACCGTGCCCAGCCCATGCAAGACCGAGGCCGGCCCTTTGATGACCTCGATGTGGTCGTAAACAAAGGTGCCCCGGGGCGACATGGCCAAGCCCGGGTAGCGCAAAACGTCAAACAAAAACGGCACACTCAGCGCCTGCGCAAAGCCGCGCATCGTGACGCACGTAAAACCAAAGCACTGCCCGCTGAGCACCCCGGGCGCCGTGGCCAAGGCTTGCTGCGTGGTGCGCAAGCCGCGCTCGTGCATCTGCTCGCTGGTGATCGAGGTGGGCGTGCAGGGTGGCGACCGAGTACTCGTGGTGCTCGTGCTGCAGGTCGGTCAGGCGCGTCGACAACTGGCGCCGGTGGTGGTCGTAGACGTAGCTCATGACCGCCACACAAGGCTGCTCGGGATGCGCGCGCAAGCGTGCGGCGCCCAGGTCGTGGCGCAGCAGGTCGCGAAAGGCCTCCGAGCGGTTGGCGTAGCCGCGCTCGAGCACCAAGGCGTCGAAGGCGTCGGCCAAATCGTCGTCGAGCGACATGGTCAGGCGCTTCATGGTGGCCGCCCTCAGCCTCTCAACCCCAGCGCAGCGATGCCGGCCTTGGCGATCTGCGCGTCTTCGGGCGACTTGACGCCACTCACGCCCACCGCGCCCAAGCATTGCCCGTCTTTGAAGATCGGTACTCCGCCTTCGAGCATGCCCTGCAGCGTGGGCGCGCTCAGAAACGAGGTGCGGCCTTGGTTGATCACGTCTTCGTAGGCCTTGCTCTCGCGCCGCCCGAGCGCGGCGGTGTGCGCCTTGGCCATCGCGATTTGCGCCGAAATCGGCGGCGCACCATCGAGGCGCTGAAGCCACAATGCGTGGCCGCCGTCGTCCACCACGGCGATGGTCACCGCCCAGTGGTTTTTGAGCGCCTCGGCCTCGGCGGCGGCAGCAACGGCCTTGACGTCGGCCAGATCGAGTGCGGATTTGCTTTTCATGAACTTTCCTTGCAATGGTTGACTCTATGCAGCCTCAGGCTGAGGGTTGATCTGCACTTTCCAGTGCACATTATCTGCCCGTCGGCGCTAGAATCTGCTGCGAACCTTATAGGAGTTTTGCCACATGAACCAACCCACCCAATCTTGGGGCCGCTTCGGCGCCCCTACCGTATCGGCCGAGCAGCGCAACCGCGTGTTGCGCAACACCTACTGGCTGCTCGCCCTGAGCATGCTGCCCACTGTGTTGGGTGCTTGGGTGGGCATGGCCACGGGCATCACCGCCTCGCTAGGCGGCGTGACGGGCTTGGTGGTGTTCTTGGCTGGGGCCTTTGGCTTCATGTACGCGATCCATAAGACCAAGGATTCGGCCCTTGGTGTGCCGCTGCTGCTGGCCTTCACCTTCTTCATGGGCCTGATGCTCTCCCGCCTGTTGGCGATGGTGCTGGGCTTTCAGAACGGCACCAGCTTGGTGATGACGGCTTTTGCCGGCACCGCCGGCGTGTTTGTGGTCATGTCGAGCCTCTCGACCGTGATCAAGCGCGACCTCGAAGGCTTGGGCAAGTGGCTGTTCATGGGCGTGCTGGTGCTGATCGCTGGCATGGTGATCAACATCTTTGTCGGCAGCCCGATCTGGATGGCGGTTTTGAGCACCATGGCGATCGGCATTTTCAGCGCGCTGTTGCTGGTGGACCTCAAGCGCATCGTCGATGGTGGCGAGACCAACTACATCATGGCCACCATGGGCATTTACCTGAGCCTGTTCAACATCTTCCAGAGCCTGCTGATTTTGCTGGGCCTGATGGGCGGCGAGGAGTGATCTGTGGCGCAGGGGGCGTGCGGGCTTGCTTCCGCCTGCCTTCTGCTTGCACTCAGACTGCACCGAAGGTGCGCCTCATGGGCAATCTCGGTGCAGCTTGAATGAGCAATCTGGGGGGCCTTGTGCCCCCTTTTTTCTTGGCCCGTCAGCGGCTTTAAGGCCGACAATGCCTTCCACCATGTCCATCCACCCTGCAATCTCGCTCCTGCCCCGCTGGAGATGGCTCGCCCTCCTGCCGGCCTTTTTTCTGCTCAGCGGCTGCGAGATGCTGGGGCTGGAAACCCCCGGTATGGCCACGCAGCGCCAAGCCGCCGAGGCGCGCGCCGTGGGCGCTGCCTGCCGCCACGCGGTGCGCAGCATCGAAGACTGCTTTGCCTCCAACCCGCGCATGTCGAGGGCCGAAATTTTTGAGGGGTGGCGCGAAATGGACCAGCACATGCGCGATAACGAAATCCCGGGCATGCCGCAACAACCCGCTCCGCCTCCAGCCAACCCGACCGAGCAGATCTTGCCTGTGTCACCGGCTGGGGCAGTGGCTCCGGCACCCGCTGCGCCTCCGGCGGCCGCCCCGCGTGCTCCGGGCGCTCCAGCTGCAGTGGGCGCCGCCCCGGCTGCCCCGGCACCCTCGCCGGCGCAGCGGCCTGCAACACCAAGCACGCCCGGCGGGGCCACACCGGGTACGGTCGCCTTGCCACCGCGCCCTGGGCTTACACCCCCAGCGCCGCCTGCGCCCGCTGCGCCCAACCCGGCAGGCGCCCCTGCAGCGCCGGCGCGCTAAGCGAGAATCCTGGTGGCGCCTCAGCCGCCAGCCACGCGCTCGAACACCGCCATGCTCTCCACGTGCGCGGTGTGGGCAAACATGTTCACCACCCCAACCGCCGTGCAGCGGTAGCCCGCTTGGTGCACCAGCAGGCCGGCGTCGCGCGCCAGCGTGGCCGGGTTGCAGCTCACGTACACGATGCGCTGTGGGGGGCGCCAATCGAGTGCGCCGGCGACGGTTACGTGTGCTGCGGCGTCATTGGCCACACTGGCCTGCGCCTGCTGCCAGTCGGCCAGCGCTTTGACGAGCGCAAAGGCGCCCTCGCGCGGCGGGTCCACCAGCCATTTGTCGGCCACGCCATCAGCGCACAGCTGTTGCGGCGTGAGCTCGAACAGGTTGCGCGCCTCGAACCGGGTGGGGGCCAACCCACCGCGCAGGCTTTGGTTCTCGGCCCAGTTGCTTTGAGCACGCGCCACCAGCGCCGCGCTGCCCTCGATGCCCAGCACCTCACGCGCTTGGGTGGCCAGCGGCAGGGTGAAGTTGCCCAAGCCGCAGAACCAGTCGATCACGCGCTCGTGGGCTTGCGGTGCCAGCAGGCGCACAGCACGCCCCACCAGCACGCGGTTGATGTGCGGGTTGACTTGGGTGAAATCGGTGGGCCTAAAAGGTATGCGCAGCCCGAATTCGGACAAGGCGTAGTCTAGGCGCGGCAGATCGGCGGACTCATCCAGCAAATGCACGCTGTCGGGGCCCTTGGGCTGCAGCCACCACTGGATCGGGGATTCGGGCGTGCTGTGGCTGAGTGCAAAAGCGCGCAAACGCGCGCAGTCGGCAGCGCTTAAGGGTTGCAGATGGCGCAGCACCAGCGCCGTGAGCGCATCGCCCACCGCCAGCTCGATCTGCGGGCAGGTTTCGCGCGCGTCCATGGCCCCGAACAGCTCGCGCAAGGGCAGCAGCAGTGCGCTCACCTGCGGCGCCAGCACCGGGCAGACGCGCATATCGGCCACATAGCGGCTCTTGCGCTCATGAAAGCCCACCAGCACCTGCGCTTTTTTGGCCACATAGCGCACCGACAGGCGGGCGCGGTAGCGGTAGCCCCAAGCCGGGCCGACGATCGGCGGCAAAATGGATTCAGGCCGCACCTTGGCCAGGTGCCACAAGTTGTCTTCGAGCACGCGCTGCTTCATCGCCACCTGCGCCCCGGGCTCTAGGTGCTGCATCTTGCAGCCGCCGCAGGCCCCGGCATGCAAGCCAAAATGCGGGCAACGCGGGCGCACGCGCAGGGCCGATTCGCGGTGGATGGCGAGCAGATCGGCCTGCTCCCACTGGTTTTTGCTGCGCCGCGTGTGCGCGCTCACCCACTCGGTAGGCAGGGCGCCGTCGATGAACACCACCTTGCCATCGGGGCGCCGCGCCACGCCTTGGGCATCGAGGTCCATGGCATCGACGCACAGCCAAGTGGAAACCGGCAGCGCGCTGGGCGCCCCCGCAACCGGTGCCGGGCCGGCAGCAGGTGAAGTGCTGGCGGCGGGCGCTGGTTCGGGCTCGGAGCGATCGTGGGCGCAGGCAGGGTTTGGTTGGGCCGCTGGGGCCAGAGCGAGTGCCATCAACGCCGGGGCAAAAAAGCCGACGGGTCGACCGGACGACCTTGGCGCCGCACCTCAAAGTGCAGCTTGACCCGGTCGGCGTCGCTGCTGCCCATGTCGGCGATGCGCTGCCCCTGGCGCACCATCTGGTCTTCGCGCACCAGCAGCGCCTGGTTGTGCGCGTAGGCGGTGAGGAAGGTGTTGTTGTGCTTGATGATCACCAGATTGCCGTAACCGCGCAGTCCCGACCCCGCATACACCACCCGGCCCGCTGCCGCCGCCAGCACCGGGTCACCGGCGCGGCCTGCAATGCCGATGCCCTTGTTGCGCGATTCGTCAAAGGATTCGATCACCGGCCCGGCCGCAGGCCAGATCAGGCTGATGGTTTCCGCAGCACCGGCGGCTGGTGCAGGGGCTGCAGCCACCGGAGCCACCTCAGCAGGTGCTGCCCGGGGCTGCTCGGGTGCAGCAGCTGGGGTGGGGTCAGTGAGCGGCCGACCTTGGACGCTCGGGGTGGCCACCGGCGCTGCCGTGGTCCCGGCTGCGCCCGGTGCAGGGGTGGCCCCAGCGGGCGCAGCGGCCACAGCCCCAGGCGGACGAGCCGCCGCCGACACCACCACAGGCGGTGCCACGCGCAACACCTGCCCAACCTCGATCCGGTCTGGGTTGGTGATGCCGTTCCAGGCAGCGATGTCGCGCCAGCTTTGGCCCGTTTCAAGGCCAATGCGGATCAAGGTGTCGCCGGGGCGCACGGTGTAAAAGCCCGGCAGGCCGGCGTTTTCGGCACCAGGCGGCAGCGGAGCCGCCGCGGCGCGCACCGTGGGTTGCGGGCTGCGTTCGGTCACAGGAGCGCGTTGGGCCGTGGGTGCGGCGCACCCGAGCAGCGCCAGCGCCACCGCCGCCACACCGCCCCAAGCGACCGCGCGCCCTAAACCCATTCCTGCCCAGCGCGTGCCACCCTGCAAAAACCCAGCGGACTCAACCCATGCATTCATACCCATACCTCATCAAAAGCCCAATCGGGCCGATGCGCTCATCAGCCCAAACCCGATTTTAGGGGGACAAAGCGCACCGCATCGAGCACCTGCCGGCTCAAGCCCTGTGCCGTGCGCTCGATCAGCACCAGATGTTGCTGGCCGGGGCTGAGTTCCGTGGGCGCCACCAAGCGGCCACCGATGGCCAGCTGCTCGAGCCAAGCGCCGGGCAACTCGGGCCCAGCGGCAGCGGCGACGATGCCCGCATAGGGCGCCCCAGCCGGATACCCAGCCATGCCGTCACCCAACAGCAGGTGCAGGTTGGGCAAGCGCAGTTCGCGCAGGTTCTCGCGCGCGCGCTCGTGCAGGCCGCGCAGGCGCTCGATGCTGTACACCTCGTGGCACAACAGGCTCAGCAGCGCCGCTTGGTAGCCGCAGCCGGTGCCCACTTCCAGCACCCGCCCCAGCGGCAGCGGTCGACCGGTGCACAGCAGCTCCAGCATGCGCGCCACGATGGTGGGCTGCGAGATCGTCTGCCCCAAGCCGATCGGTAGACTGATGTCTTCGTAGGCCTGCGAAGCCAGCGCGCTATCGACGAAACGGTGCCGCGGCACGGTGGCCATGGCACGCTCCACTGCCGGGTGCTGCAAACCTTGCGCCACCAAGCGGCGCACCAGCGCCAGCCGCACCGCTTCCGAATCGAGCCCGCCACCTTGAGGGGCTGGTGCAGCGGCAGGCGTGGCGCCGTACTTGCCCGCGCTGCCAGACTTGGCCACCTGTGCGCCCGCAGCGCTGGGGGCCGCAGGCTGGGACGTCAGGCCCGGAATCTGCGCCGGAAAAGCCGGGCGCGTGGCTGGGCGCGCCGCAGCGCCCGAAGCCGGGCCAGCGCCACCGGCTTTGGAGCGGTTCATGGCTGCGCCGGCTCCGTACCAAGAGGTTTGGGCCCATCTGGCGGCTGTGCTGCGGCTGTGCGCGGGTGCGCGCGCGACCACTGCGCCACCGACTGGCCCCAGTAGGCCAAGCGGGCATGGTCGGTGAGGTCGATCTGCAGCGGCGTGACGGTGACAAAGCCGTGCTCGGTGGCATGGAAATCGGTGCCTTCGGCGTCGTCCTTGGCCGGGCCGGCGCTGCCGATCCAGTACATGGTGTCGCCGCGCGGGTTCATTTGGGTGATCACGCGCTCGGCCGCGTGGCGCCGCCCCAGCCGCGCCACCTTGAAGCCGCGCAGTTCGCCCAAAGGCAGGCACGGCACGTTGACGTTGAGCAACCAGGGCTCGGCGGGGTGCTGCGCGCCAGACTGCGGCTGCAACGAAGGCAGCAGCTGCCGTACCAGCTCCTGTGCCTTGGCGGCTGCGGCGTCGAGGTGGCGCCAGCCCTTTTCGGTCTGCGAAAAGGCGATCGCTGGCACACCAAACAGGTAGCCCTCCATGGCCGCGCCCACGGTGCCGGAGTAGATCGTGTCGTCGCCCATGTTGGCGCCGTTGTTGATGCCCGAGACCACCAGGTCGGGCGTGTAACCCAGCAAGCCGGTCAGGGCGATGTGCACGCAATCGGCCGGGGTGCCGTTGACGTAGCGAAAGCCGTTGGGCGCCCGATGGATGTAGAGCGGGGAATGCAGCGTGAGCGCGTTGGATTTGGCGCTGTTGTTGTGCTCGGGCGCCACCACCTCGACGCTGGCAACCTCGCACAGGGCCTCGTACAAAGCCACGATGCCCGCTGCTTGGTAGCCGTCGTCGTTGGACAGAAGAATCTTCATTGCGCTCGATTGTAGAACGTCACCGCTGCCAGCGCCGGTGCGCCAAAGCCGGCACTGGCGGCGCCCAAGTCAGCGCGGCAGTGGAGGGTGGGCCAAAAATATTTGCACACTTTTTGCAACGATTGCTTACAACTTTGATCTGCGTCAAAAACCTTAAGCTATTTAGGGATTATGCTGAGTCCAGCTAGTTTCACAACCCCCTAGGAGCGTCTACCATGAAGATTCAGGTTATCGCCGCCGCCGTCGCGCTCGCCGTGAGCGGTTTCGCCGCCGCATCGTCCAATACCCAAGCGCCGGTGCGTGTCGCTTCTGCCACCACGGGCGCGGGTGGGGCAACTGCTCCGGCGCGCGCGGCGGCCCCAGCCACCCCGGCACGCGGCGCCGCCCAAGCCACGCCAGCGCGCACCACCGTGCCGCCCATCCCAACCGCACCGGCTGCTGCATCCGATCCGTTCAAGCACCTCTACGCCCCCATTCGGCCCGCTCCCAATGTCAACTTGGGCAAGGTGGAGCTGGGCAAAAAGCTGTTCTTTGAGCCGCGCCTGTCCATGTCGGGCTTCATTTCGTGCAACTCCTGCCACAACGTCATGCGCGGCGGCGCCGACCACCTGCGCACCTCGATCGGTGACAAATGGCAAGAGGGCCCGATCAACTCGCCCACCGTGTTCAACTCGGCGCTCAACTTGGCCCAGTTCTGGGACGGGCGCGCCGCCACCCTGCGCGAACAGGCCGGCGGCCCGATCGCCAACCCGGGCGAAATGGCGTTCACGCACGAGCTCGCCATCGACGTGCTCGAATCCATTCCGGGGTACGTGCGGCAGTTCCGCTTGGTTTTTGGCAAAGAGGGCATCACCATGGACATGGTTACGGCTGCACTGGCCGAGTTCCAAACCACCCTCATGACGCCAAACTCGCGCTTTGACCAATGGCTGCTGGGTGAGACCACGGCCCTCAACGCCAACGAGCTCAACGGTTACCGGCTATTCAACGAAGTGGGGTGCGTTGCCTGCCACAACGGCCCCAACTTGGGTGGCACTGCGTTCCAGAAAATGGGTGTGGTCGAACCCTACCACAGCCGTGCCGGGGCCACCGTGATTGGGCGCGCCGCTGTCACCGGACTTGACGCCGACCGCTTCAACTTCAAGGTGCCCACACTGCGCAACGTGGAACTGACTTACCCCTACTTCCACGACGGCGGTGCCGACACCCTGACTCAAGCCGTCGATATCATGGGCCGGTTGCAACTGGGCCGGCGCTTTAGCGAGCGCGAAAACGCCGACATCGTCGCCTTCCTCAGAACCCTCACCGGTGATCAACCGCGCATCACCCTGCCGCACCTGCCGCCTTCGAGCGATGCCACTCCGCGGCCACGTCCGTTCGCGCGCGACCGCTAAGGCGCCCTGCCGCTGCGCACCCCAGCTTAGGGGTGCGCGCGGCTTGGCTTTGGGTGTCAACACCGGCAACTCATAAACCGCCGCCCCATCGTGGCGGTTTTTTCATGCCCGAAACTCAGGGTTTACCCGCGCCAGCGGCTCCTGAGTCGCGCAAACGACGGCCATGCAGGCCGCGCGCCGCCTACAATGGCGCACCCTCGAATCTGACAGTTTGCCGTAAGTTTAGGCACACGGCTGTGCCGCCCTCAATCACCGCAATACCGCATGAAAACCCCTGAATCGCTACTGGAACAACACGGCCCACGCGAGGCCATGGAATACGACGTGGTCGTGGTCGGCGGCGGCCCGGCCGGGCTGGCTTGCGCCATCCGTCTCAAGCAGTTGGCGGCCGAAAAAGGGGCCGAGTTGAGCGTCTGCGTGCTGGAAAAGGGCTCCGAACCCGGGGCGCATATTTTGTCGGGCGCGGTCATGGACCCGCGTGCCCTGAGCGAGCTGCTGCCCGACTGGAAAGAGCGCGGGGCGCCCTTGCACCAGAGCGTGAGCGGCGACGACGTGCTGTTTTTGAAAGAAAAATCGGCCACCCGCACCCCGGACTGGCTGGTGCCGCGCAATTTTCACAACCACGGCTGCTACGTGATCAGCCTTGGGGCGGTGTGCAAGTGGCTGGGCGAGCAGGCCGAAGCGCTGGGCGTGGAGATTTTTCCCGGCTTTGCTGCGGCCGAGCTGCTGTACACCGAATCCGGCGCGGTCAAGGGCGTGGCCACCGGCCACCTGGGGTTGGGCAAAGACGGGCAACCGGGGCCCGACTTCCAACTGGGCATGGAGTTGCACGCCAAATACACCGTCTTTGCCGAGGGTGCGCGCGGCCACTTGGGCAAGCAGTTGATCGAGCGCTTTGCGCTGGATGCAGGCAAAGACCCGCAAGCCTACGGCATCGGCATCAAAGAACTGTGGGAAATCCCGCCTGAGCAGGCCAAACCGGGCCTGGTGGTGCACACCGCCGGCTGGCCGCTGGATGCCCGCACCTACGGCGGCGGCTTTTTGTACCACCTCGAGGGCAACCGGGTCACGCTGGGCTTCGTGGTCGGGCTCGATTACGCCAACCCTTGGTTGAGCCCGTTTGAAGAGATGCAGCGCTGGAAAACCCACCCCAGCATCTGCGCCCACATTCAGGGCGGCAAGCGCATCGGCTACGGCGCGCGCGCCATCACCGCCGGCGGCCTGCTGAGTCTGCCCAAAACCGTATTCCCCGGCGGCGCGCTGGTGGGCTGCGAAGCCGGCTACCTGAACGCCGCGCGCATCAAGGGCAGTCACGCGGCCATCAAAAGCGGCATGCTGTGCGCCGAGGCCGCCTTTGAGGCGGTGCAAGCCGGCCGCAGTGGCGACGAACTGAGCGCCTACCCGGCCGCGTTTGAGCAAAGCTGGCTCCACGAAGAGCTGGACCAGGCGCGCAACTTCAAATCGTGGTTCAAAAAAGGCAACACCGTGGGTGCGCTCATGACCGGCATCGAGCACTGGCTGCTGCCCAAAATCGGCCTCAAGCGCCCCCCGTGGACGGTGCACCGCCACGCCCCCGACCACAGCTTGCTGCGCCCGGCGGCCGAGTGTGCGCGCATCGACTACCCCAAACCCGACGGCAAGCTCACTTTCGACCGCCTCTCCAGCGTCTTTGTGAGCAACACCAACCACAACGAGCACCAGCCAGCGCACCTGACGCTGCGCGACGCCGCCGTGCCCGTGCAGATCAATCTGGCGCGCTACGCCGGACCCGAGCAACGCTACTGCCCAGCCGGGGTGTACGAGTTCGTTGCGGCCGATGGCGGCGGCGAGCGCCTGCAGATCAACGCCCAGAACTGCGTGCACTGCAAAACCTGTGATATCAAAGACCCGACGCAAAACATCGTCTGGGTCACGCCTGAGGGCGGCGGCGGACCGAATTACGCGGGCATGTAAGGCCCCCTGAGGCCCCTCGCAAGGGCTTCAAAATTCTGTGTTAGGGTAGATGGTGGCCACGTTTTTGGGCCCCCGCTGCCTAGCAGGGAACCAGAGCCGGGTGCTCAGTATCAAGCCGTCGCCGTTTTTCTTCAACCCTCAGGAGTCAACATGGATTTCTCTAAAGTTTTGGACAAGGCCTACCACGGCCTGCCCGTATCCGAAGTGGCCGAAGCCCCGGTCGATGCCTTGTATGGCGTTTCGGCCGCCGACGCGGAAAAGCTCAAAGCGGCTTTTGGCATCAAGACCGTGCGCGATCTGGCCACCAACAAGTACTTTCTCGCGGCACAAGCCATCGTCGACGAGGCCGACGACCTCGAAGATTAAGAGGCTGGGTGCAGCGTCTGCGGGCCCCTCCATCCGGACGGTGGCCCGTTTTTATTGCCCGCTGGTTGTTTCGTAGGCTCATTGCACCTACCAGACGCCTGCGCTGGCTGCGACTGCTTTCTGCGCTACAGTCATGCGCCATGAGCGCACCCCAATCCACCCCAAGCACCCCATCCGCTTTGGCTGCTTCGCCCCCCCATGGCACCCCCACTGCGGCTGCCCCTTCAGCCCCCGCCCTGCAGCGCACGCCCCTGCACGCGCTGCACCAAGAGCTGAGTGCGCGCTTGGTGCCCTTTGCCGGCTACGAGCTGCCGGTGCAGTACCAGGGCAACGGCCTCGGGCTGCTGGCCGAGCACCTGCACACCCGCGCCAGCGCCAGCCTGTTCGACGTCTCGCACATGGGGCAGGTGCGCCTGAGCGGCCCCGACGCGGCGGCTGCGCTCGAAACGCTGCTGCCGATGGACGTGCTCGGCCTCGGGCTGAACCAGCAACGCTACGGCCTGCTGCTGGCCGACGACGGCGGCATCCTCGACGACCTGATGTTCGTCAACCGCGGCGACCACCTGTGGCTGGTGCTCAACGGGGCCTGCAAGGCCGCCGATCTGGCCTACCTGCAAGCGCGCCTAGGCCAGCGCTGCGCCATCGACGCCCTGCCCGAGCAAGCGCTGCTGGCGCTGCAGGGCCCACTGGCCGCCACGGCCTTGCAGCGGCTGCTGCCGGGGATTGAAAAGATGGTGTTCATGCAAGGCGCGGCGCTGCCTTGGCAGGGCCACGCGCTCTACGCCACGCGCAGCGGCTACACCGGCGAAGACGGCTTTGAGATCTCGCTGCCCGCAGCCGCTGCCGACGCCTTTGCGCGCGCGCTGCTGGCGCAACCCGAAGTGCAGCCGGCGGGCTTGGGGGCGCGCAATTCGCTGCGCCTCGAAGCCGGGCTGTGCCTGTATGGGCAAGACATCGATGCCGGCACCACCCCGGCCGAAGCGGCGCTTGGCTGGGCGATCCAGAAAGTGCGGCGCAGCGGCGGCGCGCGTGCCGGCGGCTTTGCCGGCGCCGAGCGCGTGCTGGCCGAGCTCGAAGGCCGCCAGCCGCTGGTTCGACGGCGCGTGGCGCTGCGGGCCAGCGAGCGCGTGCCGGTGCGCGAACCCGCGCCCCTGCTGGATGCTGCCAGCGGCCAAACCATCGGACAAGTGAGCAGCGGGCTGCTGAGCCCGAGCCTGAACCAGCCGATTGCCATGGGCTACGTGCCGCCCGAATACGCCGCCTTGGGCAGCCAGCTGCACGCCGTGGTGCGCGGCAAAACCGTGCCGATGACGGTCAGCGCCCTGCCCTTCGTGCCCACGCGCTACCATCGCGGCTGAAATCGCCGCCGAAATTTCGTACGCCCCCACCCGGGTCTGCGCGACCCAAAACTCCACCCCTTAGCTGCAAGGAAACCCTGTCATGAGCCTTAAGTTCACCCCCGATCACGAATGGCTGCGCCTCGATGGCGACTGCGCCACCGTCGGCATCACCGCCCACGCCCAAGACGCGCTGGGCGATGTGGTGTTTGTGGAACTGCCCGAAGTCGGCGCGCAGCTGGAACAAAAAGCGGTCGCTGGCGTGGTCGAATCGGTCAAGGCCGCCGCCGACCTCTACATGCCGGTGAGCGGCACCGTGCTCGAAGTCAACGAAGCGCTGCGCGCCGACCCGGCGCTGGCCAACACCGACCCGCTGGGCGCAGGCTGGTTTTTCAAGCTGCGCCTGAGCCAACCGGCCGAGCTCGACGCCCTGCTCGACGAAGCCGCCTACAGCCAGCTGACCCAGTAAACGCCGCACCGCACCGCCGCTCCAACCCATTTCGCCCCACCCCGCGCCGCCCCATTCCCCCAGACCCGCCTGCGATGACCCACCCTGCCCTACCCAGCTTGAGCGAGCTCGAGCAGCCGACCGAATTCCACGCCCGCCACATCGGCTTGAGCGCCGCCGACGAGGCGCAGATGCTCGCTGGCATCGGTGCGGATTCGCGCAACGCCTTGATCGGGGCCATCGTGCCGCCCGGCATCGTGCGCGCCGAACCGATGCAGCTGCCGCCGGCCGTGGGTGAGGCGGCGGCGCTGGCCGAGCTCAAAGCCATCGCGCAGCAAAACCAGCTGCTGCGCAGCTTCATCGGTCAGGGCTACTACGGCACCCACACGCCGGGTGTGATTCTGCGCAACATCCTCGAAAACCCGGCCTGGTACACCGCCTACACCCCCTATCAGGCCGAGATTTCGCAGGGCCGCATGGAGGCGCTGCTCAACTTCCAAACCCTGGTCTGCGACCTCACGGCGATGGACATCGCCAACGCCTCGATGCTCGACGAAGCCACGGCCGCGGCCGAAGCCATGACGCTGGCCAAGCGCTCGGTCAAGGCCAGCGGGCACACGATTTTGGTCAGCGCCGACTGCCACCCGCAGACCATCGAGGTGCTGCAGACCCGCGCCGCGCCGCTGGGCTTGGTGGTGCAGCTGGTGCATTCTGGGCCCGAGTGGCTGGCCGCGCTGCAGCAAGACGACTACTTTGCCGCCCTCAACCAATACCCCAGCAGCAGCGGTTGGTTGGCCGATTGGCAAACCAGCGCCGACCTGATTCACGCCAAAGGCGCGGCGCTGCTGCTGGCCACCGACCTGCTGGCGCTGGCCGTGCTCAAGGCCCCGGGCGAGATGGGGGCCGACATCGTGTTTGGCAGCAGCCAGCGCTTGGGCATGCCCATGGGCGCGGGCGGCCCGCACGCCGCCTTTCTGGCCTGCCGCGAGCCCTTCAAGCGCTCGCTGCCCGGCCGCTTGGTGGGGGTGAGTGTGGATGCCCACGGCCATCGCGCCTACCGGCTGGCGCTGCAGACGCGCGAGCAGCACATCCGGCGCGAAAAAGCCACCTCCAACATCTGCACCGCCCAAGTGCTGCCGGCGGTGATCGCCAGCATGTACGCGGTCTATCACGGCCCACAGGGCCTGCGCCGCATCGCCGAGCGCGTGGCGCGCTACACCGCCATCTTGGCCGCTGGGCTCGAGCAGCTCGGGGTGCGCTTGGTGCACCACAGCGCCTTCGATACCCTCACGCTCGACCTGGGCAGCGCCGCCGCCGCCGAGCAGCTGCACCAGCGCGCCGTGGCCGCCGGCATCAACCTGCGTCGCTACGTGGGCGAGCGCGCCGCCTGGGTCGGCATCAGCCTAGACGAAACCTGCACCCGCGCCGATTTGCACCGGCTCTGGGCCTTGCTGGCCGACGGCGCGCACGCGCTCACCTGCCTAGGCGAATTGGAACACGACACCGCGGCGCGCATTCCGCCCGCGCTGCGCCGACGCAGCGCCATCCTCGCGCACCCGGTGTTCAACCGCCACCACAGCGAAACCGCCATGCTGCGCTACATCCGGTCGCTGTCGGATCGCGATTTGGCGCTGGACCGCACGATGATCCCGCTGGGCTCGTGCACCATGAAGCTCAACGCCACCAGCGAGATGATCCCCATCACCTGGCCCGAGTTTGCCCACATGCACCCCTACGCCCCGGCGGCGCAGATGCAGGGCTACCGGCTGCTCGACGAGCAACTGCGGCACTGGCTGTGCCAGGCCACCGGCTACGCTGGCATCAGCTTGCAGCCCAACGCCGGCTCGCAAGGCGAGTACGCCGGTCTGCTGGCGATCCGCGCCTGGCAGGCTGCGAACGGACAAGGTCAGCGCGACATCTGCCTGATTCCGCAGTCGGCGCACGGCACCAACCCGGCCACGGCACAGATGGTGGGGCTGCAGGTGGTGGTGACGCGCTGCGACGAAGCCGGCAACGTGGACATGGCCGATCTGCAAGCCAAGTGCGAGCAATACAGCGATCGGCTGGCGGCGGTGATGATCACCTACCCCAGCACCCACGGCGTGTTCGAGACCTCGGTGCGCGAGCTGTGCGCGCTGGTCCACCGCCACGGCGGCCGGGTCTATATCGACGGCGCCAACCTGAACGCGCTGGTGGGCTTGGCCGCGCCGGGCGAGTTCGGCGGCGACGTGAGCCACCTGAACCTGCACAAAACCTTTTGCATCCCGCACGGCGGCGGCGGCCCCGGCGTCGGCCCGGTGTGCGTGGTACCCGATCTGCTGCCCTACCTGCCCGGCCACGCCAGCGCCGCCGCTGCTGGTGCCTACACCGGCCGCGCCGCGCCAGCGACTGGCGTGGGGGGCAGCGCGGCTGCGCAGCAGCCAAGCGTGGGGGCCATCTCTTCTGCTCCTTTGGGCAACGCCGCCGTGCTGCCGATCTCGTGGATGTACATCCGCATGATGGGTGCCGACGGCCTGCGCGCCGCCACCGAGAGCGCCATCCTGAGCGCCAACTACATCAGCCGCCGCTTGGCCCCCCACTACCCCACCCTGTACGCCAGCGACAGCGGCCACGTGGCGCACGAGTGCATCCTCGACTTGCGCCACTTCAAGGAAAGCTGCGGCGTGATGGCCGAAGACGTGGCCAAGCGCCTGATCGACTACGGCTTCCACGCGCCCACACTCAGCTTTCCGGTGGCCAACACGCTCATGGTCGAGCCCACCGAGAGCGAGCCGCTGGCCGAAATCGAGCGCTTCATCGAGGCCATGATCGCCATCCGGGCCGAAATCAGTCAGATCGAAGCCGGCCACTGGCCGCGCGCCGACAACCCGCTCAAGAACGCCCCGCACTGCGCCGCGCAGCTCACGCGCACAGACTGGCCGCACCCCTACCCGCGCGAAGTCGGTGCCGCCTTGCACGGCAGCGCCTTGGCCGGCAAGTACTGGCCCCCGGTCGGGCGGGTCGATAACGTCTATGGCGACCGCAACCTGTTTTGCACCTGTCCGCCGCTGGAAGAGGTGCAATGATGGGCGATCGGGCTGCTTAGGGCGCCACGGCCCGCTTGACGCCAAGCGCCAGCGGCCGCGGCAAGTGGCGCAGCGAGCGCAGCAGATAGGGCAACAGGCGCAGCTTCAAACCGCTGACCGAGCGCGGCACCACGGCTTCGATCAGGTGCGGGCCCGGTGTGGCCAAGGCGTGTTCGAGGGCAGCCAGAAAATCCTCGGTGCTGCTGGCGCGGCGCGAGGGCACGCCCATGCCTTGCCCCAGCGCCACGAAATCCAGCGCCGGCTGGCTCAGGTCGAACTGCTGCTGCGCGACGCTGCCGCCGGCCTCGGCCCCGACGCGCTGCAACTCCAAGTTCAAAATCGCATAGCTGCGGTTATTAAAAACGATGTTGATCACATGCAGCCGCTCGCGCGCCATGGTCCAGAGCGCTTGCAGGGTGTACATGGCTGAGCCGTCGCCGTGGAGCGCAATCACCGGCCGGTCCGGGCAGGCCAGCGCCGCCCCCACGGCGCATGGCAGGCCCTGCCCGATCGCGCCGCCGGTGAGGGTCAGCAGGTCGTGCGCCGGCGCCCCAGCGGTGTAGAGCGGCAGCAGCAGACCGGAGGTTTGCGCTTCATCGACGACGATGGCGCGCTCGGGCAGCAGGTGCCCAAGCGCTTTGCAGACCTTGTCGGCGTTGAACTTGCCGCTCGGGCGCGCGGGGCGCTGGACTGGCTGCAAGGCGGGCGTGGCTTGCGCCGCGCCTGCGGTGTGCACCAGTTGCTCTAGGCTGGCAGCCACGTCTTGCTCGGCGCTGCACAGGGTGTGCACGGTGCAACCATCAGGCACCAAGCGGCTGGCTTGACCGGGGTAGGCAAAGAACGAGACAGGCTCTTTGGCGTCGATCAAAATCAAATGCGCGAGCCCGCGCAATTGCACCGAGGCCAGTTCGGCCAAGTAGGCGATGCGCTCGATTGCGGGCAGGCCGGCCCCGCGCTGCAGGCGGGTTGGGAAGGTTTCGGCAAACAGCTCCACCCCGGCGTGTGCGGCCAAGCGCGCCGCCGCCAGCAGGGCCGGCTGGCGCAGTGCGCGCCCACCCAGCAGCAGCGCCTTGCGCCCCGGGCCTTGCAGCACGCGGGCCAAGCGCTCGAGGCTGGCGGTGCTGGCCAAAGATGGCGCGGCAGCGGGGGCCAAGGCCTGCGGCTGCGCGCCCTCGCTCCACGACACATCGGCGGGCAGGATCAGGGTGGCCACGGCACCCGGCGGGCCGATGCAGGCGGCCAGCGCCTCGGTGGCGTCGTGGCACAGCACTTGGGTGCTGGCTGAGGTGCGCACCCAAGCCGAGGCGTTGCGCGCCACGGTTTCGATGTCCGACTGCAAGGGCGCGTCGTGCTGCACGTGGCTGCGGGCGTGGTCGCCAACGATGTTGAGCAGCGGCACCCGCGCCTTGCGGGCGTTGTGCAGGTTGGCCAGCCCGTTGCCCAAACCGCAACCCAGATGCAGCAAGGTGGCGGCGGGTTTGTCGGCCATGCGCGCGTAACCGTCGGCGGCCCCGGTGGCCACGCCCTCAAACAAGGTGAGCACGGCGCGCATCTGCGGTGTGCGGTCGAGCGCGGCGACGAAGTGCATCTCCGAGGTGCCGGGGTTGGTGAAACAGGTGTCGATCCCGGCATCGACCAGGGATTTGAGCAAGGCTTGGGCACCGTTCATGGCGTGGCTTCTTGGTTGATGTGGCGCGCCGCGGCACGCGCCGTCAGGATGCAGGCGGGCAAAAAGGTGCCCTCGAGCGAGCGTTTTCCGCAGGCCCCGCCGCCACCGAATCCGGCCACCTCGCCCACGGCGTACAGTCCGGGCAGCGGCTGGCCGTGCGCGTCCAGCACCCGGCTGTGCAAGTCGGTCTGCAAGCCGCCCAGGCTTTTGCGGCTGATGAGCCGCAGTTGGATCGCGATGTAGGGCCCGGCCCCGCGCTGGCTCAAGGGGGCGGGCGCACAGGTGCGCAGCCGATCGGGCCCCCAAAGGCGGGCGTGCAGAATGCGGCGGATCTGCTCGTCGTTGCAGTGCGCCAGCCCGGCGCTGAACTGCGCGTCGTAGGCGGCGACGGTGGTTTCTAGGGTGCCGGGGGCCAGATCTGGGTTGCCGGCCAGCGCGTTCATGCGCTGCGCCAGCTCGGGCAGCGTGTCGGCGGCGATGAAATGCGGGCTCTCGGCCAGCATCTGGCGCACCAGCCGGTGGTTGCCGAGCAGGGTTTCGCGCAAAAACGCCAGCCAGCGCCGCTCGCGGATCTGCAGGTTGTGTTCGGCACCCGAAATCGCCAGCTCTTTGGCGGCGATGCGCCAGTTGAGCAACTGCCACGTGTAGCCGCGCGGCTGCGCCGCCACCCGCTGGCACAGGTCGTGGGTGTCAAAACCGGTCACTAGGGGTTGGGGCCCGATGCGCCGCCCAGCGCTGTCGAGCCAGAGCGCCGATTTGCAGGGGATGAGCGAGAGCCCGTGGCCCTCAAAATGCGGCTGCGGATGCGGCACCCCGGCGGCGTAGTTCCACATCCGCCCAGCGTGTGTGACTTGGCCACCCAGGGCCTGCACGCGCTCGTGCAGCGCGCCATCGGCATAGGGGTGGGCGCCGTTGAGCAGTTCGCTCGGTGCAGCCGCGCCCGCGGCAGCCGTGGGCCAGTGGCGGCGCACCTGCTCCAAGCTGCCGTTGATGCCGCCGGTGGCCACCACCACCTGCTCGGCCTCAAAATGCTGCTCGGCCCCGCTGCTTTCGTCGATGGCGAGGGCACCGCTGATGCGGCCCGCCTGCTGCGTGAGTTCGGTCACGCGGTGCCGGTGCCGCAGCTGCAGCCGTGGTGCGCCGCTGCTGCGCCCGGCTTGCTGCAGGGCGGCGATCACGGTTTGCGTCAGGTGCGCGGCGGTGCCCCACAGCACGTGGTAACGCGGCAGGCTGTTGCCCTCGCCGTACTGGCCGCGCTCGACCCAGTTGACAGCAGGCAAAAAGCGCAGGCCCAGCCCGAGCAACCACTCATAGACCTCGGGCGTGCTGCGCTGCACGTAGTGTTCGGCCCAGCGCCGCGGCCACAGCTCGCTGGCATCGAGCTCGCCAAAGCGCAGCCAGTCTTGCAGCGCGCGCTCGGGGCTGTCGGGGATGCGCTTGCGCCGCTGCAGCGGGGTATCGACCAAGCACATGCCGCCAAAGGCCCAACGCGCCAGGCCGCCTAGGCGCTGCGGGGTGTCGCGGTCGAGCAGCGTGACGCTGCGGCCAGCGCGCAGGCACTCCAAGGCCGTGACCAAACCGGCCAGCCCCGCGCCGATGATCAAGACTTCGCTGCGTGGGTGGCTAGGCATGGCGGGGCTGCAGGCTGGGTGGCTGGCTGGGTGGGCGGCTGGAGTTTAGAGTTCTTCGATGCGCAAGGGCGGGTAGCTGTCCCAGCTCTGGCAACCGGGGCAATGCCAGAAATACTGGCGCGCCTCAAAGCCGCAGCCGGCGCAGCGGTAGCGCTTGAGCGGCTCGCAAGCGCGTTCGAGCGCGGGCTTGACGAGGTTTTGTTCTACCGGCGATCCCCATTGCGACCCGCCCAACCACAGGCTGGCGGCCACCAGCGAGGGTTCGCGGCGCAGGTGCTCGAGGTAGAGGGCGCGCGCGGCTTGCGCATCGTCTTCGAGGCTGACCAAGGCTTGGGTGACGTCGAGCGAGGCGACGTGCTGCTCGCTCCACTGCTGCAACAAGGCGCGCACGGCTGGCGTGCGCCCCAAGCGCTTGCCCCACAGCGCCAGATTGTGCGCCACCAGCGGCAAATGCCCCGGGACATGCCGCACCATGCCTTGCAAAGCCTCCCAAGCCCCTTCGGTTTGCTGCAGGCTGTGGCGCAGATCGGCCAACTGCACCCAAGCCCGCGCCGATTCGGGGATGCGCTGCACCAGCTGCTCGAGCAACACCAGCGCCTCGGTGGTGTGTTGCTGCTGGCGCAAGCTGGCGGCTTGCTCACAGCGGTAATGCGCCAGCCGCAACTGAAAGCTGCCGCGGCCGGCGTCTTCCAGCAACTCGGCCATGGCGGCGGCCTGCTCCCAGTCGCGCGTGCGTTCGTAAATGGCCAGCCGCGCCAGCCGGGCATCGGTCTGAAGCGGCGTGCCCTCGAGCCGCAGCAGCGCCGCCTCGGCCCGATCGAGCAAGCCCGCTTTCAAAAAATCTTGGGCCAGCGCATGGCGTGCGCGCGCGCTCTCGTGCGCCGACAGGTCCGAACGCGCCAGCAGGTGTTCGTGCACCCGCACGGCGCGGTCGTAGTCACCGCGGCGGCGAAACAAATTGCCGAGCGCAAAGTGCAGCTCGGAGGTGTCGGGGTCGTTTTGCACGGCCTCGATGAAGGCATCGATGGCCTGGTCGTGTTGCTCGTTGAGCAGGTGGTTCAGGCCGCGAAAGTAGGCCTTGGGTGCGCGCCGGTTTTCCAGCCGCATCTGGCGCAAATCAAAGCGCGACGCCAGCCAGCCCAGTGCAAACGCAGCGGGCAGGCCCCAGAGCAGGCTGATCAGGTCAAATTCCATGAGGGGGCAGTTCGCCGCCGCTGGCTTTGGTTTCGGGCTGGTTGGCCGGTGGCGCCGCCGCAGCCCGCGCGGCGCGGCGCGCCCGCAGCCACAGCGGCGTCATGACCGCCACCCCCAGCGCCAGCCCCAGCACCAAGGCAGCCAAGACCACCAGCACCAGCGGGGCGTCCCAATAGGCGCCAAAAAACCAATGCAAGCGCACGGCGCCTTGGTTGTTGAGCGCGAACGCAAAGACGACAAAAAAAATGGCTGCCTTGAGCAGCCACGAGAGGTAATTCACGCTTGCCCCCAGTGGTGAGCAAGATTGTAACGGGCTGACCAGCCCGTCACACCTGCACCCTCTGCGCTAGGGCTGGGTTTTATGCGGAAGGGGTGCCGCCCCCGGCATCGACCTGCTCGCGCAGGGCTTTGCCGGGTTTGAAATGCGGCACGCGCTTGGCCTCGATGGCCACGCTCTCGCCGCTGCGCGGGTTGCGCCCCATGCGCGCCGCGCGCTCGCTGAGCGTGAAGCTGCCAAAACCGCGCACTTCCACGCGCTGCCCCTGGGCCAAGGCTTGCGCGATGGCCGACAGGATGGTTTTGACGGCCAATTCGGCGTCGCGCTGACCCAACTGAGCAAAGCGCTCGGCCAAAGCTTGCACCAAATCGCTGCGCGTCATGGCCGCATCAACCGTTGTTGTCGAGTTTGGCGCGCAGCAAGGCCCCCAGGCTGGTGGTGCCTGCGTTGCCCGCGTTTTGCTGGCTCAGGTTGGCCATGGCCTCTTGCTGCTCGGCCATGTCTTTGGCTTTGATCGAGAGCTGGATGTTGCGCGTCTTGCGGTCCACGTTGACCACCACGGCCGTGACTTCGTCGCCCTCTTTGAGCACGTTGCGCGCGTCTTCGACCCGGTCGCGGGCGATTTCAGAGGCCCGCAGGTAGCCGACCACGTCGGAGCCCAGATCGATCTCGGCCCCTTTGGCATCGACACTCTTGACCTTGCCGACCACGGTCGCGCCCTTGTCGTTCATCGACACAAAGGTGGTGAATGGGTCGCCGTCAAGCTGTTTGATGCCGAGGCTGATGCGCTCGCGTTCGACATCGACGCCCAACACGATGGCCTCGACCTCTTGGCCCTTCTTGAAGTTGCGCACCGCGGTTTCGCCGGGCTCGTTCCACGACAGGTCCGACAGGTGCACCAAACCGTCGATGCCGGCCGCGAGGCCGACGAACACGCCAAAGTCGGTGATCGAGCGGATCGGGCCCTTGACGCGGTCGCCGCGCTTGGTGGCTTCGGCAAACTCGTGCCACGGGTTGGCGCGGCACTGCTTCATGCCCAGCGAGATGCGGCGTTTGTCTTCGTCGATCTCGAGCACCATGACCTCGACCTCGTCACCGAGGGCCACCAGCTTGTTGGGGGCGATGTTCTTGTTGGTCCAGTCCATTTCGGAGACGTGCACCAGCCCTTCGATGCCGGGCTCGAGTTCGACGAAGGCACCGTAGTCGGCGATGTTGGTGATTTTGCCGAACATGCGCGTGCTGGCCGGGTAGCGGCGCGCCACGCCCATCCAGGGGTCGTCGCCCATTTGCTTGAGGCCTAGGCTGACGCGCTGTTTTTCGGCGTCGAACTTGAGCACTTTGGCCGTGACTTCTTGGCCCGGCTGCACCACTTCGGACGGGTGGCGCACGCGGCGCCAAGCCATGTCGGTGATGTGCAGCAGGCCGTCGATGCCACCCAGATCGACGAAGGCGCCGTATTCGGTGATGTTTTTCACCACGCCGTGCACGATCGCGCCTTCGCGCAGGGTGTCGAGCAGCTTGGCGCGCTCTTCGCCCATCGAGGCTTCGACCACGGCGCGGCGCGACAGCACCACGTTGTTGCGCTTGCGGTCAAGCTTGATGACCTTGAACTCGAGCGTTTTGTTTTCGTAGGGCGTGAGGTCTTTGGTCGGGCGGCTGTCCACCAGCGAACCGGGCAGGAAGGCGCTGATGCCGTTGACCATGACCTTGAGGCCACCCTTGATCTTGATGCTGGTGGTGCCGGTGACGAAGTCGCCGGACTCGAGCGCGCGCTCGAGCGCCATCCACGAAGCCAGCCGCTTGGCCTTGTCGCGGCTCAGGATGGTGTCGCCGTAGCCGTTTTCGACCGCTTCCACGGCCACCGAGACGAAGTCGCCGGCTTGGACTTCGAGTTCGCCCTGATCGTTTTTGAATTCGGCAATCGGCACGTAGGCTTCGGATTTGAGGCCGGCGTTGACCACGACGTGGTTGTGCTCGATGCGCACCACTTCGGCGGTGATGACCTCACCTTGGCGCATTTCGGCGCGCTTGAGCGATTCTTCAAAAAGGGCGGAAAAAGATTCAGACATGGGGCTTCCTGGGCCGCGTGCGCCTTGCAAGGGAACGATCACAAGGCATGCGGCGGATACAAAAACGCAGGGCCAGCGGGCGCTGCGGGTTTCATGGTTGTGAACCCTCGGGCCTGCGGCTGTCAGAGGCAGCCGGCGGGGCCGTTGGGGCCTGAGTTACACACCTGCCACCAGTCGAGCACCTGTTGCACCGATTGCTCGATGCTCTGCTCGGAGTTGTCCAGTAGGCGGGCGCCCTCGGCTGGCTTCAAAGGCGCGGCGCTGCGCGAGCGATCGCGCTCATCGCGCGCCTGAAGGTCAGCCAAAAGGTCTGCCATTGTAGCAGGGATGCCTTGCGCCATCAATTGCAGGTGGCGCCGCTGGGCGCGCTGCTCGGCGCTGGCGGTGAGATAGACCTTGAGCGCGGCATCCGGGAACACCACCGTGCCCATGTCGCGCCCGTCGGCCACGAGGCCGGGCAGGCGCCTGAAATTGCGCTGCAGCTCCAGCAGCGCGGCGCGCACCTCGGGCAGCGCGGCCACGCGCGAGGCCGCCATGCCAGCGGCTTCGCTGCGCAAGGCCGCGCTCACCTCCTCGTCCCCCAGCCACACTTGCTGGCCCTCAAAGCGCAGCGGCAGCTCGCGCGCCAGCTGGCCCAGCGCGGCGGCGCAGCCCGGCTGCTGCAGGGCCGGCGCGCGGGTGTCGATGCCGGCGCGCTCGGCCGCTAGGCCCAGCAGCCGGTACAGCAGGCCGGAATCGAGCCGGTGGTAGCCCAAGCGCTGCGCCAGCTCGGTAGCCAGCGTGCCCTTGCCCGAGGCCGTGGGCCCGTCGATGCACAGCACCGGGATGTGGGCCGCATCGGTCTGGCAGACCGCGAACAGGGTCTCGAAAAAATCGGGGAAGGTCTTGGCGACGCACTTCGGGTCCTCGATCCGCACTTTGATGCGCGCCGGGTTGAAGGCGGCCAGGGCAAAGCACATCGCCACCCGGTGGTCGTCGTAGGTGTGGATGCTGGCGCTGCGCCAGCCGCTGCCGTCGGCGGGCAGGGGCTCGATGCGCAGATAATCGCTGCCCTCCTCGACTTGGGCCCCGAGTTTGCGCAGCTCGCAGGCCATGGCGGCCAAACGGTCGGTCTCTTTGACGCGCCAGCTGGCGATGTTGCGCAGCACGCTCGGGCCGTCGGCGTACAGCGCCAGCACGGCCAGCGTCATGGCGGCGTCGGGGATGTGGTTGCAATCGAGGTCGATGGCGCGCAGCGGCCAGCGAGCGCGGCGCACGAGCAGCGCGTTGGGCTGGCCCTCGACTTCGGCGCCCATGGCGCGCACGGCATCGACGAAGCGGATGTCGCCCTGAATCGAATCCAGCCCCACGCCCTCGATGCGCAGGCCCGCGCTGCCGGGGCTGGGCGGCGCGATGGCTCCGAGCGCCACAAAGTAGCTCGCCGACGAGGCATCGGCCTCGACGTGCAGCGCGCCGGGCGAGCGGTACTGGCTGCCCGCCGGGATGACGAAGCGCTCCCAGCCCTCGCGCTGCACCTGCACACCAAAGCGCGCCAGCATGGCCAGCGTGATGTCGATGTAGGGCTTGGAGATCAGCTCGCCCTGCACCTCGATCGCGATCGCCTGTTGCGCGCTCACCAGCGGCAGCGCCAGCAGCAAGGCGGTGAGGAACTGGCTCGAGACGTCGCCGCGCACCCGGATGGCCTCGTCCAGCCGCAGCGCGTGTTGCGCGCCGTCGCCCACGCGCAGCGGCGGGTAGCCTTCTTGGCCCAAGCACTGCACCGGGCAGCCGAGCTGGCGCAGCGCGTCGAGCAAATCGCCGATGGGGCGCTCGTGCATGCGCGCCACGCCGGCAAGCTCGAACTGCGCCCCTTGGGTGGCCGCCAGCAGCGCCAGCGCCGCCGTGAGCGGGCGCATGGCGGTGCCGGCGTTGCCCAAAAACAATTGCGCTTGGCGCTGCACCAGCTGGCCGCCGAGTCCGTGCACTTGCAGCGTCTGCGCGCCCGTGGCGTCGATGCGGCAGCCCAAGGCGCGCAAGGCCGCCAGCATGACTTGGGTGTCGTCGGACTCGAGCACCTCGTGCAGCGTGGTGCAGCCGGCGCTGAGCGCGGCCAGCAGCAGCACGCGGTTGGAGATGCTCTTGGAGCCCGGCAGCCGCACCCGGCCAGCGGCGCTCGTCAGGGGGGGCAAGTCGAGGAAGGCGGTTTGGTACATGGTGAAAAATGGGTGCGGTGGCGGCCTGCGGTGGCGCCACCCTAGGGCCGATGCGGTGGCGCGGTGCTCGGGGCAACGGGCGGTGTGCAGCCAGACGCCGGCTGCCACTGGCTGCGCAGCGCGCTGGCGTGGGCGATCAGCTTTTGCAGGACGCTGCCGTCGCTGTGCTGCATGGCCGCTTCGAGCGCGTCGAGCGCGGCGCGAAACTGGCGCGATTGCGCCAGCACCTCGGCCGCGTTGGCCTGCAAAATGTCGCGCCAGATCACCGGGTCGCTGGCGGCGATGCGGCTGAAATCCCTAAACCCGGGGCCGGCCAGCTCCAGCCACTGGCGGCCGGCGCGCTGCTGCCCGAGCGCATTGACGGCCGCAAAAGCCAGCAGGTGCGGCAAGTGGCTCACGGCGGCGTAGGCGGCGTCGTGGTCTTGTGCGTCCATCAGGCGCACCTGCGCCCCCAGCGCCTGCCAGAGCTGCTGCGCGCGCGCGCTCTGCTGCGGCGCGGTTTCGGGCAGCGGCGTCAGGATCACTTGGCAGCCGCGGTACAGGTCGGCGTCGGCGTGCTCGATCCCGGCCACCTCTTTGCCGGCGATCGGGTGCGCAGGCACGAACTGCGGCAAGTGCGCGCCCAAGGTGCGCCGGGCCGCCGCCACCACGTCGGCCTTGGTCGAGCCCACGTCCATGAGCAGCGCCTGCGCCCCGAGCAGGTGGCGAACGGCCTTGAAGGTGTCTTCAGT
The DNA here is from genome assembly GCF_056323735.1 of Serpentinimonas sp. SSL01. Classification (NCBI taxonomy): domain Bacteria; kingdom Pseudomonadati; phylum Pseudomonadota; class Betaproteobacteria; order Burkholderiales; family Comamonadaceae; genus Serpentinimonas; species Serpentinimonas sp. SSL01. The sequence goes on along the minus strand of NZ_CM150487.1, from coordinate 779,499 downwards.
CGCCGCCACCGGCAGCGCCAGCAGCACCAGGTCGGCCCCCGAGACCGCCAGCAGCGCCGACGGCGCTTCGACGTCGATCACGCCCAGCGCCCGCGCCCGGCTCAGGGTGAGGGGCGATTTGCTGTAGCCCACCACGCGCCGCACCAAGCCGGCGCGCTTGAGCGCCAGCGCAAAAGAGCCGCCCATGAGGCCGCAGCCGATCAGACCGAGTTGTTCGAACATCACCGCCGCCCCCTTCAATCGGCCACCGGGTAGGCCCCGAGCAGTTGGTAAAAGGCACACAAGCCCTGCAACTGCTGCAAGGCCGCAGCCACGTTCGGCTGCGTAGGGTGGCCGGCGAGGTCGATGTAGAAGTAATACTCCCACTGGCCCGATTTGGCCGGGCGCGATTCGAAGCGCGTCATCGACACACCGTGCTGCTTGAGCGGCACCAGCAGATCGTGCACGGCACCGGGGCGGTTGGGCACCGACAGCACCAGGCTGGTGCAGTCGCGCCCTGAAGGCGGTGGCATGGCCATGGTCTGCGGCAGGCAGATCACGGCAAAACGGGTGCGGTTGTAGGCTTCGTCTTGCACCGCGTGCGCCACGATGTGCAGGCCAAACTGGGCCGCGGCGCGCTCGCTGGCCAGCGCCGCCCAAGCCGGGTTGGCGGCCGCCAGCCGCGCGCCCTCGGCGTTGCTCTCGACCGCGCGCCGCTCGGCCTGCGGCAGGTGCCGCGTCAGCCATTGTTGGCACTGCGCCAGCGCCTGCGGGTGCGCCAGCACGGCCTCGATGCCCTCGAGCGCGTTGCACTGGCGCAGCAGGTTGTGGCGGATCAGCAGGCTGACCTCGCCCACCACGTGCACCGGCGAGCGCAAAAACAAGTCGAGCGAGCGCGTGACCACGCCTTCGGTGCTGTTTTCGATCGCCACCACGCCAAACTGCGCCGTGCCGGCGGCGGTGGCGTGAAAGACTTCGTCGAAGCTGCTGCAAAAAATCAGGTTGGCGGCGCTGCCAAAATACTCCACCGCCGCCTGCTCGCTGAAGGTGCCCGCCGGCCCCAGCACCGCCACCCGCTGCGGTGCCTCCAACGCCAGGCAGGCCGACATGATCTCGCGCCAGATCGCGCCCACGTGCTGGTTTAGCAGCGGGCCGGGGTTGCGCGCCTGCAGGCGCTCGATCACCTGCGCGACCCGGTCTGGGCGGAAAAAAGGCGAACCCTCGGCGCGCTTGATCGCCCCCACCTGCTCGGCCACGCGCGCGCGCTGGTTCAAGAGCGCCAACAGCTGCGCGTCGAGCGTGTCGATCTGCAGCCGCAGGTCGGCCAGCGCTGGGGTTTGCACGACCGGGTTTTCAGCGACCGGGCTTGGCAGACCTGCCGGGCCAGCAACAGGCGCGGCGGCTGTTGGATCGGCTGGCCCTGAAGCAGCCGCGCTCGAAGAGGCAGGGTGAGGCAGGCTCATGGGGTGTGGTCTGCGGTGGGGTTTATGACTGGCGCTCAAACTCGCGCAGCCACTCCACCAGCGCTTGCACGCCTGCCAGCGGCATGGCGTTGTAGAGGCTGGCGCGCATGCCGCCCACCATTTTGTGGCCCTTTAGTTGCAGCAGCCCGCGCTCGGCCGCTCCGGCCAGAAACGCGGCGTTGCGCGACTCGTCGCGCAAGAAAAACGGCACGTTCATGCGCGAGCGGCAGGCCGGATCGACCCGGTTCTCGTACAGCTGCGAGCCATCGATGCAGTCGTAGAGCAGCTGGGCCTTGGCGATGTTGCGCGCCTCTACGGCGGCCAGCCCAGTCAGATCGCCCTCGCGCTGCGCCTTGATCCACTGCAGCGTCAGGCCGGCGATGTAGATGGCGTAGGTGGGCGGGGTGTTGAGCATCGACTGGTTGTTGGCCTGCAGCCGGTAGTCGAACACGCTCGGGCAGATCGGCAGCGCGTGGCCCAGCAGATCTTCGCGCAGCACCACCAGCGTCAGGCCAGCCGGACCGATGTTTTTTTGCGCCCCGCCGTAGGCCAGCGCCACCCGGCTCCAGTCCAGCGGGCGCGACAGCACGTGCGAAGAAAAATCGATCGCCAGCGGCGCCTCGCTGCCTAGGGCGCGCAAGTCGGGCAACTGGTGAAACTCGACCCCGTGCACGGTCTCGTTGCTGCACAGGTGCACGTAGCTGGCCTGCGGGCGCAGCCGCCAAGTGGCGGGGTTTGGGATGTGGGTGTAACCGTCCGCCTTGGCCACCACTTGCGCGTCGCCGTATTTCAGCGCCTCTTCGGCCGATTTTTGGCTCCAGCTGCCGGTGACCACGTAATCCATCTGCCGCTGCGGCTTGAGCGCGGCCAGATTGAGCGGCAGCACCGCGTTTTGCGCCTGCGCCCCGCCCTGCAAAAACAGCACGCGGTAGTGGGGCGGAATCGCCAGCAACGCACGCAAATCGGCCTCGCATTGCTCGATGATGAGGCCGTAGTCGCGGCCGCGGTGGCTCATCTCCATCACGCTCATGCCGCTGCCGTGCCAGTCGAGCATTTCGGCGGCGGCCTGTTGCAGCACCGATTCGGGCAGCGTGGCCGGGCCGGGGGAAAAGTTGTAGGGGCGGCTCATGGGCAATGGGGGCTAAAGGGTGGGCGCTGCGGCTCAAGCGCTGGGGTTGGCGTCGGGGTTTGCTTCGGGATCGGTGGCATCCGGGGTGGCGTCGGGGCTGGCCTCGGGGTCGGCGGCAGGCTCGGTGGCGGCGTCGTTTTCCACCACGCGCTGCAAGCCGCTGAGCTTGGCGCCGGCGTCGGTGGCGATCAGCGTCACGCCCTGGGTGGCGCGGCCCATCTCGCGGATTTCGGCCACCCGGGTGCGCACCAGCACGCCGCTGTCGGTGATGAGCATGATCTCGTCATCGGGGTGCACCAGCGTCGCCGCCACCACGCGGCCGTTGCGCTCGCTTTGCTGGATGGCGATCATGCCCTTGGTGCCGCGGCCGTGGCGCGTGTATTCGCTGATCGCGGTGCGCTTGCCGTAGCCGTTTTCGGTGGCGCACAGCACGCTGGCGCGCGCCGCCGGGGTGGTGGTGCTGGCTTGCGCGCCGCCCGCTTCGTCGGGCGCCTCGGCCACCAACATGGCGATCACGCGCTGGCCTTCTTCGAGCATCATGCCGCGCACCCCGCGGGCGTTGCGGCCCATCGGGCGCACATCGTTTTCGTCGAAGCGCACCGCCTTGCCGCCGTCCGAGAACAGCATCACGTCGTGGCGGCCGTCGGTGAGCGCGGCGCCGATCAGGAAGTCGCCCTCGTCCAGATCGACAGCGATGATGCCGGCCTTGCGCGGGTTGGAGAACTCATCCAGCGCCGTCTTTTTCACCGTGCCCATGGCGGTGGCCATGAACACATATTGGTCCGCCGGGAAGCGCCGGTGGGCCCCGGTGAGCGCCAGCGCGACGTTGATCTTTTCGCCCTCGGCCAGCGGGAACATGTTGACGATCGGTCGCCCGCGGGCGCCGCGCGAACCCGAGGGCACCTCCCAGACCTTGAGCCAGTACAGGCGGCCGCGGTTGGAAAAGCACAAAATCCAGTCGTGCGTGTTGGCGATGAACAGCTGGTCGATCCAGTCGTCCTCTTTGGTGGCGGTGGCCAGCTTGCCGCGCCCGCCGCGCTTTTGCGCCCGGTACTCGTTCAGCGGCTGGCTCTTGATGTAGCCGCCGTGGCTGAGCGTGACCACCATGTCGGTCGGGGTGATCAGGTCTTCGGTTGACAGGTCGTGGGCGCTGTGCTCGATGGTGCTGCGGCGCGCGCCCAGCTTGGTCTGGCCAAACTCGGCCTTGATCGCGTCCAGCTCCTCGCCGATGATCACCGACACGCGCTGCGGCGTGGCCAAAATGTTGAGCAAATCGTCGATCTCGGCCATCACGGCGCGGTACTCGGCCACGATCTTGTCTTGCTCCAGCCCGGTCAGGCGCTGCAGGCGCATCTGCAAAATCTCTTGCGCCTGGGTCTCGCTCAAGCGGTACAGGCCGTCGGGCTGCATACCAAAGTCACGCTCCAGCGCATCCGGCCGGTAGTCGTCGGCGTTGACGCTGCTGCCGTCGGCGCGCGTGCGCGTGAGCATCTGGTGCACCAGCGCGCTGTCCCAGCGCCGCGCCATCAGTTCGGTGCGTGCGATCGACGGCGTGGCCGACTCGCGGATGATGCGGATGAACTCGTCGATATTGGCCAGCGCCACCGCCAGCCCCTCGAGCACATGGCCGCGCTCGCGCGCTTTGCGCAGCTTAAACACCGTGCGCCGCGTCACCACCTCGCGCCGGTGCTGCAAAAAGACCTCGATCAAATCCTTGAGGTTGCACAACTTGGGCTGGCCGTCGATCAGGGCCACCATGTTGATGCCAAAGGTGTCTTGCAGCTGGGTCTGTTTGTACAGGTTGTTGAGCACCACCTCGGGCACTTCGCCGCGCTTGAGCTCGATCACCAGCCGCATGCCGGATTTGTCGCTCTCGTCTTGGATGTGGCTGATGCCCTCGATTTTTTTCTCGTGCACCAACTCGGCCATGCGCTCTTGCAGCGTCTTTTTGTTGACCTGATACGGCAGCTCATCGACCACGATGGCTTGGCGCTGGCCGCGGTCGATGTCCTCGAAGTGGCATTTGGCGCGCATCACCAGCCGCCCGCGGCCGGTGCGGTAGCCCTCGCGCACGCCATGCACGCCGTAGATGATGCCGGCGGTGGGGAAGTCGGGCGCCGGGATGATCTCCATCAAGTCATCGACGCTGGCCTCGGGGTGGCGCAGCAGGTGCAGGCAGGCATCGACGACTTCGTTGAGGTTGTGCGGCGGGATGTTGGTCGCCATGCCCACGGCGATGCCGGTCGAGCCGTTGACCAACAGATTGGGCAGGCGCGCCGGCAGCACCAGCGGCTCTTTTTCGCTGCCGTCGTAGTTGGGGCCGAAGTTCACCGTCTCTTGGTCGATGTCGGCCAGCATCTCGTGCGCGATCTTGGACAGGCGGATTTCGGTGTAGCGCATGGCGGCCGCGTTGTCGCCATCGACCGAACCGAAGTTGCCCTGGCCATCGACCAGCAGGTGGCGCAGCGAAAAGTCCTGCGCCATGCGCACAATGGTGTCATAGACCGCGCTGTCGCCGTGCGGGTGGTACTTACCGATCACGTCACCGACGATGCGCGCCGATTTTTTGTAGGGCCGGTTCCAGTCGTTGCCCAGCTCGTGCATGGCAAACAGCACGCGCCGGTGCACCGGTTTCAGGCCGTCGCGCGCATCGGGCAGGGCTCGACCCACGATCACGCTCATGGCGTAGTCGAGGTAGCTGCGCCGCATCTCCTCTTCGAGGCTGATGGGCAGGGTTTCTTTGGCAAACGAGGTCATGGCGCGGCAGGGTTGGCAACGGGAAGGCAATCCGCGATTTTAGGCGCTGGCGCTGGCGCGTCGTCTTAAACCCCGGCCAAGCTTTCAGACTTGGCCCGTGCAGCCCAAGAACCTAGGTCAAACCCTAGCCATGTTGCTGCCATGCAACATTGGTGACATCTACGGCACCGGCGCAGCATCTGTCTCGCGCACAATCAGATTCGCCACTCGATTCGCTTGTGGCACAATGTGTACACCTTCGGGCGAGGCTTCGTGCTTCGGTTGAATCTCAGTCCACCCGCTTTTAAAGAGGAATGCAATGAAAAAACTGAACAAAATCGCAGCATTGTTTGCCGCAGTTGCCCTGACCGCCGTTGCCGCCTTGCCAGCCCACGCACACAACCACGGCGCCCCCGCCACCGCCACGATCGACAACTGGCGCGCCACCGACGGCTCCGTCTGGCGCAGCGCCGACCGCCTGTGCTGGCGCAACGCCAGCTGGACCCCGGCCACGGCTGCCCCGGGCTGCGATGGCTTTATCGTGCCACAACCAGTTCCGGCTCCTGCGCCCGCTCCGGCCCCCGCACCCGCTCCGGCTCCGGCACCCGCTCCGGCTCCGGCAGCCGCCCCGGCCCCAGCACCCGCTCCGGCCCCAGTCGCCGCTGCACGCGTCACCTTCTCGGCCGACGCCTTCTTCCCCTTCGACAGCGCCGTGCTGCAACCCGAAGGCCGTGCCCGCCTCGATGACCTGGTCGAAAAAATCGCCCCGATCAACCTCGAGGTCATCATCGCCGTGGGTCACACCGACTCCGTAGGTTCGGCTGCCTACAACCAAGGCCTATCCGAGCGCCGCGCCGAAGCCGTCAAGGCCTACTTGGTGAGCAAAGGCATCAGCGCCGACCGCGTTTACACCGAAGGCAAGGGCGAAACCCAGCCGGTGGCCGACAACCGCACCCGCGAAGGCCGCGCACAAAACCGCCGCGTCGAGATCGAGGTGGTGGGCACGCGCCGCAACTGATCCTGCTGGGCCTAGCCCAGACGGCTCGAAACCGCCCTTCGGGGCGGTTTTTTTATGGGGCAGCATTGCGCCCTTTAAACGCGATGCTCGCTGCACGCGCACCTGCGCGTAATTTTGTATGCACCTGCAAGCCCAGCCATAATCCGGCCATGGACAAACCCCTCAACGCCGACCCGGCCGAACTGGCCAAATTCTCCGAGCTCGCGCACCGCTGGTGGGACCCCGAGAGCGAATTCCGCCCGCTGCACCAGATCAACCCCCTGCGCTTGGGCTGGATCGAAACCCTCGTCCCCTTGAGCGGCAAAACCGTGCTCGATGTGGGCTGCGGCGGCGGCATCTTGGCCGACGCCATGGCACGCAAGGGCGCCCAGGTGCTGGGCATCGATTTGGCCAGCAAAGCGCTCAAGGTGGCGCAGCTGCACGCGCTCGAGGCCGAAACCCCGCGCGTCAGCTACCGCGAAGTCAGCGCCGAACAACTGGCGCAAGAGCAGCCCGCGCACTACGACGTGGTCACCTGCATGGAAATGCTCGAGCACGTGCCCGACCCGGCCTCGGTGGTGCAAGCCTGCGCGGCCTTGGTTAAGCCCGGCGGCTGGGTGTTTTTTTCCACCCTCAACCGCAACCCCAAGTCGTTCGTGTTTGCCATCATCGGTGCCGAATACGTGCTCAAGCTGCTGCCCAAAGGCACGCACGAATACGCCAAATTCATCCGCCCCAGCGAACTGGTGGGCCACTGTCGCGCCGCCGGCCTGCAAGCGCAAGGCATGCGCGGCTTGCAGTACAACCCGCTCACGCGCCGCTACTGGCTCGACGCCGACACCAGCGTCAACTACCTCGTGGCCACCCAAAAACCATTCGCATAAAACCCGCCGCATGAAATTTGCCCATGTACGCGCGGTGCTGTTCGACCTCGACGGCACCCTGATCGACAGCGCGCCCGACCTGGCCTGGGCCGCCGACCAACTGCGCCGCACGCGCGGCCTAGAGCCGCTGCCGCTGGCCCACTACCGCCCGGCCGTCGGCGCCGGGGCGCGCGGGCTGATCCACGCCGCGCTCGGCTTGGGCCCCGAACACCCCGAATTCGATGCGCTCAAACACGAGTTCTTCGACACCTACCAAGGCTGCATGCACCAGCGCACCCAAGCCTTTGAGCAAGTGAACGAAACAGTCGCCGCGCTGCTCCAATACGGCATGGCCTGGGCCGTGGTCACCAACAAAATCGAGCGCTTCGCCCTGCCCATTACCGCCGCGCTGCCGCTGTTTGCCAGCGCCGGCACGGTTATCGGTGGCGACACCACGGCGCACCCCAAACCGCACCCGGCCCCGCTGCTGGAGGCGGCGCGCCGGCTGGGCTGCGCCCCCGCGCACTGCATCTATGTGGGCGACGACCGGCGCGACATCGAAGCCGGCCGCGCCGCCGGCATGGCCACGGTGGCCGCGCTGTACGGCTACATCGGCCACGCCGACGACCCCCACACTTGGGGGGCCGACGCCGCCATCCATGCCCCGCTCGAACTGTTGAACTTTTTGCAATCGGGTGTACACTAACCCGGACTGGGGCTGCATTGGTTTCGACGTGGGAACGGATGCGCTGCAGGGCATGTCGAGGTTCTGTCACCTCGTTAATCAGCAGAAAAAAAGTAACTGCAAACGACGAACGTTTCGCACTCGCCGCTTAACCCGGCGAGCCTTGCAACAGTTGGCCAATGGGCTGGGCAAGGGCGGCAGCGGTAGCAATACCGTTGGCGTCCCGGCTGCAAGGTAATCTACATCGGCTGGCCAGCGCGCGGGCAACTTGCGCACTGGTAAGACTCAAGGTTGCTGGCAGGGTGTGCAGCGTGTCGCTGCGCGGCACACCTAGCGAGACCCAAATCAGACGACTACACATGTAGAACTGCACACAGATGGCTTGCGGACGGCGGTTCGATCCCGCCCAGCTCCACCAAATTGAAGGGCTCGGATAATCTCCGGGCCCTTTTTCTTGCCTGCTATCCCCGCGTGGCGCGGGGTTCCGAGGGTTTGCCCTGCGGGTGCCATCCCCTTCGGATGTGCCGAATCGGCCCGTTTCCCGGCCAGCCCAGTCTCTTTTCTCCGTTTGCCCTGCGGGTAGTCGCGAGGCCGAGCCCTGCAATTACAGGGACTTGGCGCGGCCTTTCTGTGGTCAACCATGGTCACCAATCGGTCGACAAACCGCTATGCATCGAACCCGTCGACCACCCGCCGCTGCTCGATCCAGTCCAGCGGCAACGGGTTGCGCTGGAACCAGATCAGGCTCATGCAGCGCGGCTGCGTGCCGGCCAGGATGGCCTGGATGATGGCAGGCTCCAGCAGGGTCAGGCGCAGCAGTTCGTTCACCGTCGAGTGATGCAGGCCTTCGCGCTGGGCGATCTCGGTGCCGCTGGCGACCACGCCGTCATCGAGCAACTGCTGCCAGTAGAAGGCCCGTGCCAGCGCCACCAGCATCGGGCTGTCGAACTGGCCGCGTGCGGTCGGACTGGTGCTCTCCCCGTCCGGGCGGATCATCACCTTGCGCACGCCGCGCTTGCGGATCTGCAACGGAATGAAAGTCGAGAGTTTCAAGGCACCGCCGTCCATGCGCTGCAGCACGGTGGCCTCGCCCGATTGCCGTATCCGCGTCATACCGTCATCTCCACTTCCGCAAGTTCCGCGCCGATGCTGCCGGGGCGCAGTTCGTCGATGAGTTCCACCCAGCCGGCGTCGCGCCAAAGGATCTCCAGCCCGTCGTCGCCGATCAGCACCCGCTCAATCAGCAGCTGTGCCAAGCGCCGCTGCTCGGCCGGAAACAGCGAGGGCCATACGGCGGCGAGCTGGCGCATTGGCACCACCACCCGTGCCTGGTCGAGATCGAGGCCGCTTTCGCGTACCCGGTCCCACACCGCTTGCACGCTCTCTGGCGCCCGCAATACCTGGCAGATCTGTTCTACCACCAAGGCCTCGATGGGCTCGGCAGGCAGGCTACCGAAGTCGGAGGCGCCCGCCCCGAAGTGCCGATCCTTGCTCGGGGTGTAGTAGCGGTAGCACTGGCCCTTCTTGGTCGTGCGGGTCGGGATCAGCCGCTCGCCGCTGGTGGTAAAGATCAATCCGCGCAGCAGCGGCAACCCCCGCCCGTCCGTGGCGACCGCCGCGCGCCGTTCCTCGGCGGTCTGGGCCAGAACATCGTGCGCGGTCTGCCACTGGGCGCTGGTCAGGATCGGCGGGTGCTGGCCGGGGTAGTAGCGGCCCTTGTGGACGATCTCGCCGAGGTACATGCGGTTGTGCAGCAGCTTGTAGATCGACTGCTTGCAGAAGGTGCGGCCCGTCTTGGTGCGGATGCCCTCGGCCGCGTAGTTTCGCACCATGTGGGTGGTCGAGCGATCGCGGGCGAAGTCCGCAAAGATCCGCCGCACTACGGCAGCCTCGGCCTCATTGACGACAAGCAGGCGGTTCTGCACGTCGTAGCCCAGCGGCAGCGGGCCACCCATCCACATACCCTTGGCCTTGCTGGCGGCGATCTTGTCGCGGATGCGCTCGCCGGTCACCTCGCGCTCGAACTGGGCAAAGGACAGCAGCACGTTCAGCATCAGCCGTCCCATCGAGGTGGCTGAATTGATCTGCTGGGTGACGGCGCTGAAGCTCACGCCGCAGCGGTCGAACACTTCCACCATGCGCGCGAAGTCGGCCAGTGAGCGGCTGAGCCGGTCGATCTTGTAGACCACCACGATGTCGATGCAGCCGGCTTCGATGTCGGTCATCAGTCGTTTCAGCGCGGGGCGCTCCATGTTGCCGCCGGAGAAGCCACCGTCGTCGTAGTCGTCCGCCACCGCGATCCAGCCCTCGTGGGTCTGGCTCTTGATGAAGGCGCGGCCGGCTTCCTTCTGCGCGTCGATGGAGTTGAAGGACTGGTCGAGGCGTTCGTCGCTGGAGACGCGGCAATACACCGCGCAGCGCTTGGGTGAGGCCAGGATGGCGGTGCTCATCGTTTGCCTCCCTTCCCGGGCTTGAGCCCAAAGAACTTCGGCCCCGACCACTGCGTGCCGGTGATGTGGCGCGCCGCCGCCGACAGGCTTTTGAAGCGCTGGCCGTTGAGTTCGTAGAGACCGTCTGCGGTCACGGTCACCCGGTACTCGCGCTCATCCCATTCGCGCACCAGCACCGTGCCCGGCATCAGATGGCATTCGGTGCCGCGCCCGGCCTGCTTGATCTTCGAGAACTGTGCGCCGCGCTCCACCAGATAGCGGCGCACGCCTGCCGGCAGCGGCCCGTAGGCCTGCTCCTGCAGCCGGTAGGCCAGACGCGATTCCACGTAGTGGCGGTTGGTGTGGGCGGGACGGCGCGGGAAGTGCGCGTCCCACAGCGCCCAGAGGTCTTTCATGGGCAGGCCAGGCAGCGCCGCCACCTGCGCGCTGATGCTGTCTTTCATTGCGGTATCGGTCATCGGTTTACTCCTGTGGTTGAGACAGGTCGATGAACGCGCTGTGGCGGGCAGAAGCCAAGGTGAAACCCCTCTCAGCGGGCCGACAAATCAGCATCCAGCGCGGTACTGGCCGCCTCGAGGGCCTCCACGGGGATCTCGATCTCGTACCGCCCCTGCTCCCGCGTGAACCCCGCCCGATGCCGCGCCACCGCCGCCCGGGCGATGACGCCGATGAAAGCCGGCAACTGCTCCTGCAGTTCGATCTCGGCCACCATGGCCTGGGCGCCCCGATAGCTGTCCCGCGCCAGACGGATTTGATCGGGCAAGGCATCATGCTCGCTGTGCAGGGTCTCGATGCGCCGTGCCACTTCGTCGCGGGTGTGGCGGGTGGCAGTCAGTTCCGCGTGCAATGAGGCCAGCGCCGCCGGGAGTGCGGTCAGCTCACCAGCATCGATCAGACGGTTGGCGGTGGTCTGAGTGTCTCGGGCGATCTGCTGCTCGACAGACTCGATGCGGGCATCGAGCTGCGTCTGCAGCGTCCTGGCCTTGCTGATCTCCTGGGCCAGCGCCGTGCGCCGGTCGGTCAGCGCCGCCATCTCGACGCGCGCTGCCTCCAGCTGGGCGGGCGCCTGGACTTTCCATTTCAGACGGGCGTGCTCTTCACGCAGCGGCACCAGATCCTGCTGGAGTTGCCGGGCGACGGCTTCGAGCTGGTTCTTCTCGCGGAAAAGGCGCTGCTCGATCACCGACCAGTGTGTGGAGTTCGAACGCTGTTCGAGTTCGTGATAGGCACGGCGTTTGGCATCGGCTTCCTCCTGTGCGGTGTTGGCGGCAGCTTCTGCTTCTTGCAACTGCTGGGTCAATGCGTCGAATTCGCTGCGCAGGGTGTCGAGGTAACTGGTGGATGCCTGACGGCGTGAGGGGTTCGATTTCATGGGCGGGCTCCTGGGGTTGGCATCGCCACAACACCACGTCGCAGCGACCGTTTCGCACTGTCGAAATGGTCGCTGTCAGAGACTGGTTTGGTCGATCAGCGCGCAGCGGGCGAACGCGGTCCGTCGATGACGGATGCGGGTGGATGCGTACTGCCGCGCGCCCGGACATGAAATGGCGTCGAAGCTCGAGGCGCATCGAACGCATGAGCACGGGTGCGGAGTTCAGCGCCCCGCGCGTCATTGCCGCACCGGCGAACACCGCGAAGAATCCCGTTCATCAGGTGTCACCGAGCCCCAGTGAGGGCCGCTGGGGGCACCGCTCACCGAACGGGAGTCACACCATGAACGTCACCCTGCCATCCACCGAACTGCTCAGCCCACGCCAGCTCGCCGCTCGCTGGGGCTTGTCTGAAAAAACTCTCGAACGCTGGCGGATGCTCGGCACCGGCCCCGCGTTCCTGAAACTCGGCAGCCGCGTGCTCTACAGCCTGGCCGAGATCAAAGCACACGAACGCGAGCGCACCCGTAGCTGCACGGCAGGCGATCGGCCTCGCGAGGTGTGGGCATGATGAACCGCCAGCAGCGCCGAGAGCGCGAACGCATGACGCGGCAACTGCGCGCCCACATCGCCCGGCATGGCATCGAGCCAGTGCTCGACAAGATGTTCGGCCCCGGCAGCTGGCGCTATGACGCTGACGAGGAAATCTGGATCGTGCCCGACACCCAGCATGTCGGGCCGGGGCGTTCCTACTACTGCGTGCGCGCCAACGGCGACTGGTTCAAGGCACGGCTCGAAGGTGAGCACACCCAATGAGCACGACCGCAATCGACACGACCACCATCCCGCTCCATCCCTTCTTCGACTTCAACGACGCGCCCGACCGGATCGAGCGGCGCCACGACAAGGACGATCTGCGTGCCCGGCTGCTCGATCAGCTCGAAGCCGTGCTGCTCTATCTGTTCCCGAACGGCAAACGCCAAGGCACGCGCTTCGTGGTCGGCAACGTGCAGGGCGATGCCGGCGACAGCCTGGTGATCGAACTCGAAGGCCCGAAGCGCGGGGTGTGGATCGACTTCGCCACCGGCGAATCCGGCGACGTGCTGGCGCTGTGGGCAGCGGTGCGGGGTTTCGCGGTGCCGCGCGACTTCGGGGAACTGCTGGATGACGTCGATGATTGGCTGGTGGTGCCGGGCTCGTTCACCCCGGCGCCGGCCAAGTCGTCCGCCGCTCATGACACGCTCGGCCCGCACACAGCGAAGTGGGACTACCGCAGCGCCGACGGTGAACTGCTGGCCTGCGTGTACCGCTACGACACGCCCGAGGGCAAGCAGTACCGACCTTGGGATGTCGCCTCCCGCGCGATGCGCATGCCTGACCCGCGCCCGCTCTACAACCTGCCGGCTGTCGCCGGTGCCGATACCGTCGTACTGGTCGAGGGCGAGAAGTGCGCGGACGCGCTGATGCAGACTGGCATCGTCGCCACGACTGCGATGGGTGGCGCCGCGACGGCTATCAACAAGACCGACTGGTTCCCGCTGGCTGGCAAGACCGTCATCGTCTGGCCAGATCACGACGAGGCCGGCGCCAGGTACGCCGATACCGTGATCCCGAAGTTGTTGAGCATCGGCGCCAATGTGCGGCGCATCCACGTGCCAGCAGACAAGCCCAAGAAGTGGGACGCCGCCGATGCCGTGGCGGACGGCAGCGATATTCAAGCCCTGTTGGCCAGCGCCACGCCTCTATCCAGCTGCAAGGTCGAACGGTACTTCGACATCACGCAATGGCTTGCCTGCGAACGCTTCACCAGCGACCCGCAGCCCCGGCGCTGGCTGATCGAAGGTGTGTTTCCGCTCGCCCAGGCCGCGCTGGTGGCGGCCGGTGGCGGTGTCGGCAAATCCTTCCTGCTGCTGGCACTGGCCCGCGAGGTCGCCGCCTTCGATGGTGTCTGGGCTAATGCGCCCACGCTGTTCGGTGGCGCGCTCGCCGGCCAGGGCGTGGCGATCTATGTCACCGCCGAGGACGACGCCATCGAGGTCCACAATCGCCTGAACGCGCTGGGACCGATCCCCGACCGGCTCTACGTGCTGCCGCTGCCCGATGCCGGCGGCGCCGTGCCGCTGTTCGCGCCCGATCCGGCCACACGAGGACCAGCGACCACGCCGGCGTGGCTGGCTTTGGAACATCAACTGACCACCCTGGCCGGCCTGAGTCTGATCATCCTCGATCCCCTGCAGCCGCTGTGCGCACTGGATCTGAATGTGCCGGAGAACGCCCAGTTCGTCTGCTCGCGGCTCGCCGCACTGGCGGCCAGCACCGGTGCCTCGGTGATCGTCTCGCACCACTTCGCCAAGCGCGAGGCATCCACACCGGAGCAGGCCCGCGAAGCGATCCGAGGCACCGGCGGCCTGGTGGATGGGGTGCGCTCGGTCTACGCGCTGTGGAACCCGAAGGAGGATCAGGCCAAGGCGATCTGCAAGGCGCTGGGCGAACCCTTCGAGCGCGGCCGGGTGGTGATGGGTGGCGTGGTCAAGGCCAATGGCCGCGCGAATCTGCGGGTGACCACCTTCCTGCGCGACAGCCGTGGCCTGCTGGTGGATCGCAGCGACGCCCTGGTCCGCGCCCGCCAGACCGACGTGGATCTGCTGCCGGACCTGAAGGCCGCCATCGCGCGGGCCGCCGCCGAGGGTAAGCCCTACACCAAGACCGGCGGCAACGGCGTCTACGAGCGTCGCCATGAACTGCCCGAAGCCTTCCACGCCATCGGCAAGCACCGGCTGGCTGAATGGGTGGGCACACTGCTCGACCGGGAGGAGCTGGTCATGGCCATGGTTGATGGCTCGAAGCTGGTGAAGTGGCTGGACGTGCCCGATGGCCCCATGGCCAGCGGCGAGGCCGCCTTCGTCACCGGGCACCTGAAGCGATCGGCTGCGGGCCAGCGGGATCAGACGTGAGCATTCCCGGCGCAACCGTCCGTTCCCGGTTTCCCGGTTTCCCGGTTCCCGACCGGGAATGCAGGGCCGGGCGGGAACGCCAAACCCAAGCCTGGCACGGGTTTCCAGCGTTCCCGGGCAGAATCGTTCCCGGATGGGGGTGGGAACGCGCAAACCCAGCAACGACGCCACTTTCCCGGTTCCCGGGGTTTCCTCTCTAAAGAGAGAGGGTGAGCATCGGGAATGCTCACCTCCCTCGATTCCACTGGCTGGTCGGGCATGGGAACGGTGCACCGAGGAGACGGCACGGGTCCTTCCTGGCCGGATTCGTATACGGGGGGCGCGAGCGCGCTGCTCGTCCACCGTCAGGGTGCAAACCGAGGTTTGCAGGGTTTGCGGTTTGCACCCGCCCGCCTCGACCCGCTCCAAAGGCGAACAGGGTAATCCTGTAGCCAATGGGGCAATGGCAACGGCTGTTACCCCATTTCCCGTACGCCCAGAAGATCACTGCTAGCGACAGATACTATCCGCATCTGATAGCATCCCGAAACCACATCGGGGGAATCGAAGCATGCGCACAGTGATTGGCATCCGTCCGACCAAATCCGGTCGTCGGGCAGTCGATGACGCCAACGGCCCCACGCCCACCGTCTGGTTCGATTCCTGGCGGCAGTTGGCCAGCCTGCTGTCGGACGAAAACCGCGCGCTGCTGCGCCTGATGCAGGAGCGGCAACCGCGCACGGTGCTGGAGTTGGCCGAGTGGTCAGGCCGCGCAGCCAGCAACCTTTCGCGCACCCTACGTCACCTGGAGCGCCACGGCCTGGTCAAGATGCACCGCAGTTCGGACACCCGAGCCGTGCGTCCGGAGGCACTGGCCACCGAATTCTTGATCGTGCTGGATTGATGGAGAAAAACAATGAATAGAAGCCTGCAGGAGTACGCCGTTTGAGCCAAGAAGGCCAACTCCTCGACCAAAAATCCTTGCGGTCCGTGTTCGGCAAAAGCGCCGACTGGAACGAGCTGTTCAAGGATTGCATCGCCTTCGCCAACGCGACGGGCGGTCGTCTGTTGCTCGGCATCGAGGACGGTCAGGACGCGCCACCCACAGGCCAACAGATTCCCGCCGATCTTCCGGACACCATCCGGCGCAAGATTGCCGAGCGCTGCGTCAACGTGGCCGTGCTTCCGGATGTGATTACTGCAGCCAATGGCGGGCAGTACATCAACCTTGCCATTCCCCGGGCCATCGCGGTGGCATCGACCACCGACGGCCGCTACTACCTGCGCGTGGCCGACCAGAGCAAACCTGTCACGGGTGACGATGTGCTCCGGTTGGCGGCGGAGCGTGCGGCGCTGCCGTGGGAAACCCAGACCACACTGCAGGTGCCCAGATCAGCAGCCGCCCCGGACAAGCTCGGCAAGCTGGTGAATGCACTGAGGGGATCGGACCGAGTCAAGCCGTCCGTCAAGGAAAAGTCCGATGACGAGCTGCTCGACCACTACCAGCTCGCACAAGGTGGCTACCTGACCCACCTGGGCATCCTTTGTCTGGGACAGCAGCATCAGCGTGCGCAGCTGACCACCGCCCCGGTGATCCAGTTCATCAAGTACGACGAGCACGGCCAGAAGGTCAACAAGCTGGTGTGGGACGACCACACCTTGAATCCGATGGAACTGATCGAGGCCGTCTGGGTGGAGGTGCCCGACTTTCGCGAGCGCTACGAATTGCCGGATGGCCTGTACCGCCAGAACGTGCCCGCCTTCGACGAGGTGGTGGTACGCGAGCTTCTGGTCAACGCGCTGGTGCATCGCCCCTACACCCAGCGCGGCGACGTCTTCCTGAATCTGCACCCGGACCGGCTGGAAGTGGTCAACCCGGGTCCGCTGCCGCTGGGCGTGACTCCGCAGAACGTGCTGCACACCACCGTGCGCCGCAACGAGCACCTGGCCCGGCTTTTCCATGACCTGAAGCTGATGGAGCGCGAAGGCAGTGGCTTCGACAAGATCTTCGAGGTGCTGCTGTCGCAAGGCCGTCCGGCGCCGGAGCTGATCGAAACTCACGACCGCGTCCAGGTCACGGTACGCCGCCGCATCCTCAAGCCCGAAGTCATCGACTTCATTGCCAAGGCGGACCAGACCTACCAGCTTACCCAGCGCGAGCGCATCGCCCTGGGCCTGCTGGCGCAGCACGACGCCATGACCGCCCGCGAACTGGCCGCCGTGTTGGAGCTGCCTTCGGTCGAGGCGCTGCAACCGTGGATCAAGCGGCTGCTGGAATGGGATCTGATCCAGAGCGCAGGGCGCACGCAAGCCACGCGCTATTTCGTCGATCCGGGGTTGCTGCGCACCCTCAATTTCGTCGGTGGCACCACGCTCAAGCGCATCGAACCGCACCGATTGGCCGCGCTGATCGTCGAGGACGTCGGTCGCTACCCCAAATCGAAGATCGGTGACATCCACGAGCGGATCGGACTGGAAATCCCGCGCTCGCGCATCCGGCGGGGCATTGAACAACTGGTGAAGGCCGGCAAGCTGATGGCAGAGGGGGTGAAAAATGGCACACGCTACCGCCTTCCGTAATTTGGCTCAAAGCCGGGTCTATCTGCCCGCCTTGCGCCAAACCGCTGCACCAAAAGCCAGGGGCACAACCGTAACTCTTTGTCCTGCCTGGCTTTTCGTTTTGGCTCACGCTGAATGCCCGAGCCAAAGCGATGCGCCAAACACCGCTCCCCAACATGCCGTAGCGGGGATGACTCACGAACAGAACAGGTGGCCTCGATGACGGCAGCGACCCAAATCATGACCGAGGCCGATACCTGCCGGGAACTGGTCACACCCAAGCTCGTCGAGGCCGGATGGGGCAATGCGCCGCACGTGATCGGCGAGCAACGCACCTTTACCAATGGCCGCATCATTGTCACCGGTGGGCGTGTGCGCCGTGGCAAGCAGAAACGTGCTGACTACCTGCTGTACTACCGGCGCGACTATCCACTGGCCGTCGTGGAAGCGAAAGAACTGGGGCTACCGGCGGAAACCGGGGTGCAGCAGGCCAAAGAGTACGCCGAGATCCTCGGCCTGAAGTTCGCCTATGCCACCAACGGCCACCGCATCATCGAGATCGACTACACCACCGGCACCGAGCGTGAGGTGGATCGCTTCGCCACGCCCGCCGAGCTCTGGCAGCGACTGAGCGCCGCCACCGCGCTGCCCGATCCGGCCACACCCCACCTGCTCGAACCCTTCAACCTGGTGTCGGGCAAGGTGCCGCGCTACTACCAGCAGATCGCGATCAACCGGGTGATCGAGGCCATCCTGCTCGGCCAGAAGCGCGTGCTCGCCACGCTGGCCACCGGCACCGGCAAGACCTGCGTGGCGTTTCAGCTGTGCTGGAAGTTGTGGAACAGCCGCTGGAACCGCACGGGCGAATACCGGCGACCGAAGATCCTGTTCCTGGCCGATCGCAACATCCTGGTCGATGACCCGATGGCCAAGATGTTCGCGCCCTTTGGCGATGCCCGCCACAAGATCGCCGGGGGCGACGTGAGCCAGAGCCGGGACATGTACTTCGGCATCTATCAGGCGCTGTCCACCGCCAACGAAGACGTGTTCCGCCAGTACCGACCGGACTTCTTCGATCTGATCATCATCGACGAATGCCATCGCGGCTCCAGCCGCAACGACAGCAACTGGCGTGCGGTACTCGATTACTTCGCGCCCGCCGTGCAGTTCGGCATGACGGCCACGCCGCTGCGTGAGGAGTCGCGCGACAGCTACGAATACTTCGGCAATCCGGTCTACACCTACAGCCTGCGCCAGGGCATCGAGGATGGCTTTCTCGCGCCTTATCGCGTGCATCGCGTCATCACCACGGTGGATGCCGCCGGCTGGCGTCCGTCCAAGGACGAGCTCGACCGCTTCGGCCGCCCGGTGCCGGACGACGAGTACCAGACCAAGGATTTCGAGCGCGTCATCGCACTGCGTGCGCGCACCAAGGCCATTGCCAAGCACCTTGCCGACTTCCTCAAGGGCACCGACCGCTTCGCCAAGACCATCGTGTTCTGCGTCGATCAGGAGCACGCAGCCGAAATGCGCCAGGAGCTGGTCAACCTCAACAGCGATCTGGTCAAGCAATACCCCGACTACGTCTGCCGCGTCACCGCCGACGAAGGCGCCATTGGCCTGACCCATCTCGCGCACTTTCAGGACGTGGACAAACCCACGCCGGTGATCCTGACCACCTCGCAATTGCTGACCACCGGCGTCGACGCCGAGATGGTAAAGAACGTGGTGTTGGCGCGCGTGGTCGGCTCCCGTTCCGAGTTCAAGCAGATCATCGGGCGCGGCACACGGCTGAAGGTCGACTACGGCAAGGAGTACTTCAACATCATCGACTTCACCGGCACTGCCACCCGGCACTTTGCCGATCCGGATTTCGATGGCGATCCCGCGCGCATCGAGGAAGTGACCATTGATGATGCCGGCGAAACCATCGAGTCGGTCATCGAAACGCCACCCGGCGTCGAAGAGCCGCCGGCCGACTACATCGTAGACACCACGGAAACCGACGCAGGCCAGGGTGAGATCATCACCGAACCGCCGGAGGAGCCGCGCAAGTTCTACGTCGACGGTGGCGACGTCGAGGTGATCGGTCATCTGGTCTACGACCTCGACACCGACGGCAAGAAGCTACAAGTAGTCAAGTACACCGAGTACTCGGGCCGCACCGTTCGGACCCTGTACCCGACCCGCGATGCGCTGCAATCGGCCTGGGCCAACCCCGACACCCGAGCCGAGGTGCTGCGTGAGCTGACCGAGCGCGGCATCAGCTTCGAGGAGCTGGCGGCCAGCGCCGACCAGCCCGACGCCGACCCCTTCGATCTGTTGTGTCATCTGGCATGGAATGCGCCGCTGCTCACCCGCCGCCAACGCGCGGAACAGGCCAGAAAGGCAGCGCAGGATCTGTTTGGCCAATACGGCGATTCAGCCCGCGAAATCCTCACACTGCTGCTCGACAAGTACATCGAGCGCGGCATCGTCCAGTTCAACGCTCTGTCCGAGCTGATGAAGGTGCAACCCTTCGACCGCTTCGGCAGCCCCTCCGAAATCGCCACCCGGCATTTCGGCGGCATAAAACCCTTCAAGGAAGCCGTCTCGCGCCTGCAGACGGCCCTTTACCAATGACGAGAAGTTCCTGAATGGCCGCAACCGAAAAGAAGACCCGAACCAAACGTGCCAAGGCTCCGCTGACCACGCGCGACAACCTGTCGGCGCTGATCGGCAGCGCGCGCAAGATCCTGCGCAAAGACAAGGGCCTTAATGGCGACGTCGACCGCCTGCCGCCGCTGACCTGGGTGATGTTTCTCAAGTTCCTCGACGACCTCGAAGTCGTGCATGAGGAAGAAGCGGAACTCGACGGCAAGCCCTACCACCCCATCATCGAAACCCCCTACCGCTGGCGCGACTGGGCCGCACGCGAGGATGGTCTCACCGGCGACGAACTGCTGGCCTTCATCAACCAGGACGAATGCCACCGTGCCGACGGCTCGCGCGGCGCAGGCCTTTTTGCCTACCTGCGGGCCCTGGCCGGCAGCGGCGAGAAAGGCAGCCAGCGCGAAGTCATCGCCAACGTGTTCAAGGGCGTGCAGAACCGCATGGTCAGCGGCTACCTGCTGCGCGACATCATCAACAAGATCAACGGCATTCACTTCAGCAGCAGCGAGGAGATCCACACCCTCTCGCATCTGTACGAATCCATGCTGCGCGAGATGCGCGACGCTGCCGGCGACTCGGGCGAGTTCTACACCCCGCGCCCGGTCGTGCGCTTCATGGTGCAGGTCACCGACCCGCGCTTGGGCGAAACGGTGCTCGACCCGGCCTGCGGCACCGGCGGCTTTCTGGTGGAAGCCTACGACCACATCGCTCAGCAGGTGACCAACCCGGACCAGCGCCGCACCCTGCAACGGGATACCCTGTTCGGGCAGGAGGCCAAGCCGCTGCCCTACATGCTGGCGCAGATGAACCTGCTGCTGCACGGGCTGGAAGCGCCGCAGATCGCCTACGGCAACACACTGGAGCGGCGCATCACCGAGATCGGCCACAGCGAGCGGGTGGACGTGATCCTCACCAACCCGCCCTTCGGCGGCGAGGAAGAAGCCGGCATCAAGGCCAACTTCCCGGCCAACATGCAGACGGCCGAAACCGCACTGCTGTTCTTGCAGTACATCATGCGCAAGCTGCGCTATGCCGGGCATGGCGCCGAGCAGGGAGGCCGCGCCGCCGTGGTGGTGCCCAACGGCACCCTGTTTGGCGATGGCGTGTGCGCCGTCATCAAGGAGGAGATGCTCAAGGAGTTCAACCTCCACACCATCGTGCGTCTGCCGCAAGGCGTGTTCGCGCCCTACACCGACATCCCGGCCAACCTGCTGTTCTTCCAGCGCGGCGGCCCGACTGACGAGATCTGGTACTACGAACTGCCCCAGCCCGAGGGCCGCAAGAAGTACAGCAAGACCGCACCGCTGCCCTTCGAGGCCTTCCAGCCCGTACTCGACTGGTGGAACGCCCGCGACGAAGGCCCGCAGGCCTGGCGCGTAGACTTCGCCGCCAAACGCGCTGCCGCCCTCGACGCCGCCACACCGCACTGGCAACGGGCCGAAACCGAGCGTACCAGCGCACTCGCCTTGGGCAAGCCGATCCGCGAACTGGATCAGACCATCGGCAATGCCGCCAATGGCGACAAGGCCGCGCTGCAAGCGCAGTTGCGCGAACTGAAAGCCCGCCAGCAGGCCCATGAGGCCGCCGCCAAGGCCGCGCAAGCCGAGGGCGATGCCCTCTACTGGCCGATCTACAACCTCGATCTGAAGAACCCGCATGCCGCCGAAGGGCTGGAGCACGCCGATCCGAAGGACCTGGTCGCCGCCATGCGGGCGGGCGAGGAAGATGTGCTGCGCCTGCTAGGGGAAATCGAGGCGCTGGTGGCCGAGGTGCAGGGATGAGGCAGTGGCCGAAGGTTGCGCTGGGGGATGTGTGTGTCCCCGTTGAGCGATTCGTATCGCCAACTGCGGGAACGGCTTATCGCCAGCTCGGCGTTCGTCTTTGGGGAGAAGGTGCTTACGAGCGCGAGACCATTGACGGTGCCGACACCAAGTATTCCAAGTTCAACCGAATCGAAGCTAACGATCTGGTCGTCAACAAGATCTGGGCCAGGAACGGAAGTGTGGCAGTAGTCACGCAAGAACTCGCGGGTACCCATGTCAGCGGGGAGTTTCCGACATTTGCGCTGGACCGAGACCGCACAGACCCGCGATGGATACGACTCATCACGAAATGGCGTGGCTTCTGGAATCTTTGTGATGAGAAGGCACAAGGCACGAGCGGGAAGAACCGGATCAAGCCGAGCCAGTTCTTGGGAATTCAGATACCCCTTCCGCCGCTCGCCGAACAGCAAGCCATCGTCAGCCGTCTCGATACGCTGGCCGACAAGGTGCGGCAGGTCAACGAACACCTCGACGCCATCGAGTACGACGCCGACCGACTACTCGCCGTGCGCTTTCGTGACGCGATTGTCGGTGCGCCCATGCGGCCGATGGCCGAGGTGGCGCCATTGGTGCGGCGGGAAATTGCCATCGAACTTGAAGGCAGCTATCCGGAGCTGGGCATCCGCTCTTTTGGCAAAGGCACGTTCCACAAGCCTCCACTCTCTGGCGCCGACGTGGGTAGCAAACGACTGTTCAGCATCGAACCCGGTGACTTGCTCTTCTCCAACGTGTTCGCCTGGGAAGGAGCCATCGCCGTTGCCCAACCGGAGGATGCGGGCCGCTTCGGCTCGCATCGCTTCATCACCTGTCGCGTTGATCCCGATGTCACTTCGCCGGAGTTCCTGCGCTACTACTTCCTCACCGATGCCGGCCTGGAAAAGCTTGGCGAGGCATCGCCTGGCGGAGCGGGCAGAAACCGGACACTGGGCCTCGAAAAGCTGATGGCGATTAAGGTTCCGATTCCATCCCTAGCCACGCAGCGAACCTTCGACGCCCTGCAAACAAAGGTGGCAGAACTGAAAGCCCGGCACGCCAGCATCCGCCAGGCGAACGACGCGCTGATCCCGGCGACGCTGGAACGCGTGTTCTCCGGAAGCCACTGAATGCAGTTCGTCCGCCACGGCCCCGATATCCCCGAACGCCTGCTGCAGGCGCACGAGGACGGGCGCGTGGTGTTCTTCTGCGGCGCGGGCATTTCCTACCCGGCGCGCCTGCCGGGCTTCGCCGGGCTGGTGGCGAAGGTGTATGAAGCGCTGGCCGCCACACCCAACGCAGTGCAGCAGGCGGCGATCAAGGCCGGGCAGTTCGATACCGCCATCGGCCTGCTGGAGGCGGACATCGTCGGCGGCCGCGAGACGGTGCGAAGGGCGCTGGCCGGCATCCTGACACCCGATCTCAGTGCCCCGAACGCCACCGCCACCCATGATGCCTTGCTGACGCTGGGCAAATGCCGCAATGGCCAGACCCGCCTCATCACCACCAACTTCGATCGTCTGTTCGAGGAGGTGATTGCGGCGAAGTCCCTGCCCATCGAGCGGTTTCAGGCGCCACTGCTGCCCGTGCCAAAAAACCGCTGGGATGGTCTGGTGTACCTGCATGGCCTGCTCAGCGCCACACCGACCGCGAGCGAGCTGGACCGGCTGGTCGTCTCCAGCGGCGATTTCGGCCTGGCCTATCTCACCGAGCGCTGGGCGGCGCGTTTCGTCAGCGAGTTGTTCCGCAACTACACCGTGTGCTTCGTCGGCTACAGCATCAACGACCCGGTGCTGCGCTACATGATGGATGCCTTGGCCGCCGACCGTCTGCTGGGTGAGTCGCCGCCGGAGATGTTCGCGTTCGGCAGTTTCCCCAAAGGCAAGGAAGAGGAACGGGCCAACGAGTGGCGGGCCAAGAACGTCACGCCCATCCTCTACCGCGAGCACAGCCGGCATGCGTACCTGCACAAAACCCTTCGCGCCTGGGCCGAAACCTATCGCGACGGCGTGCGCGGCAAGGAGCGCATCGTGGTCGAATGCGCCATGGCCCGCCCCTTGGCAAGCACCCGGCAGGACGATTTCGTCGGCCGCCTGCTGTGGGCGCTGAGCGATCCGGGCGGCCTGCCCGCCAGACGCTTTGCCGATCTGGACCCGGTGCCGTCACTGGATTGGCTGGAGCCTCTGAGCGAGGAACGCTACCGGCATGGCGACCTGGGGCGCTTCGGTGTGCCGCCCAGAACGAGCGTAGATGACAAGCTCACCTTCAGCCTGACCCGCCGACCTTCGCCGTATCCGCTCGCACCGTCGATGTGTATCGTCGATGCCGGTGCGCGCGGCAGCCGCTGGGATGAGGTGATGCGGCAACTGGCGCGTTGGCTGATCCGTCATCTGGACGACCCGGTGCTGCTGCTTTGGTTGGTCAAGCGCGGCGGGCAGCTGCATGACGATCTGGTCTGGTGGATCGAACACCGTCTGGACGAGCTGGCCAAACTGGAGCGTGACGGCAACACCGCCGAGTTGGCGCGCATTCGTGACGGCGCACCCAAGGCGATCCCCGGCCCGCTGATGCGCACCTTGTGGCGACTGCTGCTGACCGGGCGCGTGAAATCGTGGCTGCGCGACTTCGACCTGTACCGCTGGCGCGACCGCTTCAAGCGCGATGGGCTCACCGCTACCCTGCGCCTGGAACTGCGCGAGATGCTGACACCGCGCGTAGCCTTGCGCGAGCCGTTCCGCTGGCCCGCCGAGGACGGCGAAGCCCGCGAGCCGGAGCGCATCAAGGAGCTGGTGGAATGGGAGATCGTGCTGTCGACGGATCACGTCCATTCCAGCCTGCGCGATCTGCCCAGGGACGAGCGCTGGGACGCCGCATTGCCGGCGCTGCTGCCCGATGTCAGCGCCCTGTTGCGCGACGCACTCGATTTGATGCGCGAGCTTGGCAGTGCCGAGGACAGGAGCGACCTGTCCTACATGCATCAACCCTCGATCAGTGAACACCCGCAGAACCGGGACTTCCACGACTGGACCGCATTGATCGACCTGACCCGGGATGCGTGGCTCGCCACTGCTGCGCAATCGCCAGCGCGGGCAGCGCTCGTGGCGCAGGCCTGGTGGCAGACGCCCTATCCGCTGTTCCGGCGCCTCGCCTTCTTTGCTGCCGCACAGGACAACGTGATCCCCCATCGCCAAGCCCTCGACTGGCTGCTGGCGGACGATCACTGGTGGCTGTGGTCGGTGGAAACCGAACGGGAGGCCATGCGCCTGCTAGTGGCACTTGCGCCGCACCTCGATGCGGTGATGCTGCAGGAACTGGAACAGGCCGTGCTCGCCGGTCCTCCGCACGACATGTTCAAGGGCGACATTGAGCTGGAGCGCTGGACCCGTATCTTTGACCGCGAAATCTGGCTGCGGCTGGCGAAAATGGCTGAGGCCGGCGCGGTCTTGGGTGCTGAAAGCAGCGCCCGGCTAAGTGGGCTTTCGGCACAGCATCCGGAGTGGACCCTAGCGGCGGATCAGCGCGACGAATTTCCTTACTGGATGGGCGATGGCGACGAGTGGCGCAAGTTCGTCGCCACACCGCGCCATCGGCGTGAACTGATCGAGTGGCTCAGGCAGCAACCCAGCCCAGATCATTGGCAGGAGGATGACTGGCGGCAGCGCTGTCGCGACAACTTTGCCACGACCGCTTGTGCCTTGTGCGCCTTGGCCAGGGAAGGTGTTTGGCCGACAGAGCGCTGGCGCGAGGCCCTACAGGCCTGGTCAGAAGAAAAACTCCTGAAGCGCTCTTGGCGTTACATGGCGCCGATCCTGGCCACCGCACCTGACGAGGTACTGCAGACGCTCGCCCATGGCGTCAGCTGGTGGCTACAGGCCATTGCCAAAACCTTCGAAGGCCACGAAGCACTCTTCTTCGTGCTCGCAGGCCGTATCCTGGCGCAGGATCATCAGGACGGCGTCGATACCGACGACCCCGTCGGGCGAGCCATCAATCATCCCGTGGGCCACGTCACCGAGGCACTGCTGCGCTGGTGGTATAGACGCTCGCTGGAGGATGGGCAAGGCTTGCCTGAGGAGATCAAGCCCACGTTTACCGAGCTTTGCGATCCTCGGATCGACAAATTTCGGCATGGCCGCGTGTTGCTGGCAGCCCATGTCATCGCCTTGTTCCGCGTCGACGGGGATTGGGCGAAGCAATACCTGTTGCCGCTTTTCGTCTGGCAGCGCTCGGAAGCCGAAGCACGTGCAGCGTGGGAAGGATTCCTGTGGTCACCGCGCCTGTACCGTCCTCTGATGGAAATGCTCAAACCGGCCTTCCTCGACACCGCGCGCCACTATGCGACATTGGGCAAGCACGACGGGCAATACGCATCGTTGCTGACATTCGCCGCCCTCGATCCGGGTGACACGTTCACCACCACCGAACTGGCGGCCGCCACTCGTGCACTGCCACCGGATGGTTTGCACGATGCAGCACAGGCATTGGTGAGAGCGCTGGAAGGCGCGGGCGATCAACGGGCCGACTATTGGACGAACCGGGTTGCCCCGTATCTGCACGCCATCTGGCCCAAGACGCGAGACAACGTTTTACCTGCCATCGCCGAAAGCCTCGGCCGCCTTTGCGTAGAGGCACAGGATGCGTTCCCCGAAGCCTTGACGCTGCTCCGCGCCTGGTTGCAACCACCGGCCCACCCGGACTATCTGGTGCACCGGCTACACGAGGCAGGTCTCTACGGCAAGTTTCCGGAACAGGCACTGGACTTCCTGAGTCTGGTGATAGGGGATCAAACCCAATGGCCGCCCAGCGACCTCGGCGCCTGCCTTGATGCGATGCGCATAGCCGCGCCGGAACTCGAGGCTGATCCGCGCTTTGAACGGTTGATGGCGTACCTTCGCCAGCATGGACGAGGCTGAGGTGGTGTCTTTGGCCTGCGCCAGTTATCCGAGAATCCCGGATAACTGGTCCCCGCACCGGCAACCCTCCGGCGATTCCGGACAGTTGCCTACCCGCAAGCTCGCAGGAATTCGCGCCTGTTTGCACGGGTCCGAAACGACTGACCGAGGACCAAGTTCTGCGGTCAACCATCCGCCACCAATAATGAAACCCCAACCGTTCTCGGTTGGGGTTTTTTCTTGCCCGATCGCGCTGATTCCCGCGTACCCGTGCGGGTTCCTGCGAACGCCTGCGGACTTCGCCAGCCGCCCGAATTGGCCGTTCCCGGCCACATCCCACTCTCTCCTGGCCATTCTTCGCTCCGACCTCGCTCCCTGAAACAGGCCCGAAGTCCGCAAAGGCCGCAACGCAGACCCATACAGATCAAAGAGTTACGCGCGGACGAATCAAGCGGTCGGATTGCAGCATTGGCTAGGGCACGGAATTAACGAAGACCGACTTACATGCCCCCTTTGACACTGCAAATGTGCAAGCACAGTGCACATACCCTTAGGGGCGACAAGGATCAGGATGGTGCCCGGCGCGGGGCGCAACACGTGAGCCTGGCGCCGCAACACTAGGACGCCCCATCGCTTGCCATAGAGACAGTGACGCTGAGGCGCGAATGGGGCACAATGTAGCTACAAGCGTGCCACGAGACAGTGATGACAAGCAGCAGCGACGTAGTTCGCGCCCGGATTGACGGGCACATCAAAGAGGAAGCCAAGAATGTGCTCGCAGGGATGGGTCTGTCTGTTTCGGACGCCATTCGAATATTACTCACTCGAATTGCGGCCGATAAAGCAATTCCCTTCGATATCAATCGTGCTCAGTCCCAACCGGACACCAAGAAGCCATGAGATCTTGCTTGAGAAAATCCAAGAACAATAAGTCACGGGCCTGAACTAATGGATCGCATACAGCAGCTCAACTACGAAAAGGACTTCCGCATTGCCTTCTTGGAATCCAAGGGGGATGCGTTTCAACGCCTGTTCGAGAAGCTGATGTCGAAGGCCCATCCCAACGATTTCATGGCTTGCCGGCCTTGGGGCAATGTTGGAGACCGAAAGAACGATGGGTATCTGCCTTCTGCGCGAATCCTGTTCCATATCTACGCGCCGAATGAAATGAGCGCCGCAGAAGCCACCAAGAAGATCGACGAGGACTTCGAGGGGGCCAAGGAGCACTGGGAAAAATATTTCGATGAGTGGAACTTTGTCCACAACGCACCCGATGGGCGTCTAGGTCCCCACATCATCGAAGCCCTGGCCAAACTCAGACAAGACAATCCGAAGATCAGGATCGGGCATTGTGGGTACGAAGAAATGTTGGCGACGTTCCGTCAGTTGAGCCTTCAGGATCTTGAATCTTGGTTTGGCCCCTCGCTAACGATGGAAGCGAACGTCAATCTGGGCTTCAGCGACCTGGCCGCTGTGCTCACTCATATCAGCATCACGCCCGTACCCACGACGAGCGAGGTGAAGGATGTGTCGCGCGGAAAGATCGAGGCAAACCTCCTTTCTCAGGCTGTCGCTGACTTCCTGAAGATCGGCATGCAGAAGTCACCGCTCGTTGCACAGTTCTTCAATAGCTGGAAAAACCCTACTTATGGCGAGCAGATCGCGGAGGCGTTCAAGAGCGAATACGTGCGACTGCGGGATGGTCTTCCTCAGCTCCATCCTGATGAGATATTCGGCCGCCTCGAAGCATGGACCGGGGGCATGGCTAACACCACGCCCGCGCACAAGGCAGCCGTGTTGGCCGTGCTGGCATACCTGTTCGACAAGTGCGAGATTTTTGAAGACGCTCAAGCGATGGGGGCTGCATGATCCTGCCATCCAAGCATCTGCCGCAGGATCGTGCGCTACTGACCGTCGGCGCGCATGTTTTGACGTTCCTTGCACATCCCAAGACCGTCTCGGCGCTTTGGGAAGAATTGAACAGACCTGACGCCGGTTTGGCGGCGACGCCCCGGCGCATTACCTATGACTGGTTCTTGCTCGCCCTCGACCTCCTGTACGCCCTTGGAACCATCGAACTTGAAAGCGGCCTTGTGGCAAGGAGGACAGCGTGATTCATCACATCTTCAGCACGCTGCCCAGCTTCAAGAATCTTGGAGATCTGAAGCCCGGCCTGAATGTGCTGCTAGCCCAAAAAACCGAAGGGGCGACCACCAAGCAAACACGCAATCGTGCCGGCAAAACCAGTTTCGTTGAGTTGGTTCATTTTCTGCTTGGCGCCGACGCTGGTCCAGACTCGATTTTCCGCACCCCGGAGCTGGCGGAACACACATTCGGCATGGACTTCGAGCTGAAGTCGGAACGCACGGTCGTCGAGCGCAGCGGTGGCTCCAAAGCCAAAATCTTCGTAACAGCCCCGCCAGCAGCGAAGGTCAAGTTTTCAGCGACAGAGTGGTGCACGTACCTCGGCGAACAAATGTTTGGTCTGAGCAGCCTTGAAGCTGCAGGTAGCAAGCCGCCTTCGTTCCGGTCGCTGTTTGCCTACTTTGTGCGCCGACAGGCGAGCGGCGCCTTCATGACGCCGGAAAAACAGGCCACGATGCAGGGCACCGGCGACATGCAGATGGCGCTTATGTTCCTGCTCGGATTGGACTGGCAGATCGCACGAGATTGGCAAGCTGTTCGCGATCGTGAAAAGACCCTTGAGGAGCTGAAAAAGGCGGCAGGGAACGGCGCGTTCGGTTCAGTCATTGGCAAGGCCGCCGACTTGCGCACGGAGCTGACCATTCAGGAAGCCCGTCTCAAGAAGCTCCACGCGGAAGTTGAGACTTTCCAAGTCTTGCCAGAATACCGGGAATTGGAAGTCGAAAGCGCTACGTTGACCCGCCTGCTCAACGAGTTGGCCAACGCAAACACTATCGACTTTTCGGCCATTCGTGATCTGGAAATCGCGCTGGCCTCCGAGGTTCCTCCAGACCATGAAGACCTCCAGGCGGTCTATCAAGAAGCGGGGGTCGTGCTACCTGGCTTGGTCAAGCGCCGCTATGAGGACGTGAAGAGCTTTCACGAATCGGTGGTGCGCAATCGAAAGGACTATCTGTCCAGCGAACTCGAAGCTGCCAAGCTGCGGATCGAGCTGCGCGATAGCAAGAAAGCGCAGCTCGACCAACGGCGTGGCGAAATCCTGGGCATTCTCAAGAGCCATGGTGCACTCGAACAGTTCCTCAAGCTGCAAGGCGAACTGGGGCGGCTGGAGTCCGAAGTGGAGTCGCTGCGGCAACGCTTCGAAGCCGCAGAGCAGCTCGAAGGCTCCAAGAACGAGCTGGAGATTGAGCGCAACCGCCTCACGATCCGTCTACGGCGTGACTTCGCGGAGCAAAAGGACAGGCTTGCGGAGGCCATCGTCGCTTTCGAGGAAACTTCGCAACGCCTGTATGAATCGGCCGGCAGCATGACGATCGATGAAACTTCCAACGGACCGATATTCAAGTTTCCGATGCAGGGTGAGCGCAGCAAGGGCATCAAGAACATGCAGATCTTCTGCTTCGACATGATGCTTATGCGATTGTGCGCCAAGCGGCAGATAGGGCCAGGGTTCCTAATCCATGACAGCCATTTGTTCGATGGCGTTGACGGGCGCCAGGTAATCAGTGCGTTGCGTCTAGGCTCTGAGATCGCGCGGGAACTTGGCTTTCAGTACATCGTGACAATGAACGAAGACGACGCCTTCAAGGAGACCATCGAAGGCTTCAACCTTAACGACTTTGTGCTGCCTAAGCGATTGACGGATGCCACCGAAGACGGTGGATTGTTTGGCATCAGGTTTGGGTAAACCGCCACCTTGAACGAGAGGTCACAAACACAGTCGCTCCCGCTGCTCATCCCACAGCGCCGGCGGATCAACCGCCAGATCGAACAGCGTGATGTGATTCGGCAGCGTGTCGTCCAAGATAGCAGCCACGATGTCGGGTGCCAGCGTGGTCAGGTTGACCATCCGGCTGACGTAGCTGTTGTCGATTCCTTCCCGCGTGGCGATCTCCTTCAAGGACTTCGCCTCTCCTGACTCCAGCATCGCCAGCCAGCGGTGGCCCCTGGCCAGCGCCAGTTGGATGGAGGTCGGTGCTACGTCCCACGGTCTAACCGGCGCGGTTTCGCCGTTTGGCAAGGTGACCAGCTTGCGGCCGCTGCGGCGTTTGATCTGGATCGGCACGGACAAGGTCAGCCTGCCGTCGCTGGTCTGCAGGATGTCGGGCTCGCCGGTCTTCTGGATGCGGATGTCGCTCATGCCATTGCCTCCGCTTGTTGCTCGACCGGCTCGGGGCGCAACTCCAGCACCAGGCGTTCGATGCCGTTGGCGCGCAGCCGCACTTCGAGGTCGTTGGGTGACACGATGACTTTCTCCACCAGCAACTTCACGATCCGGGCCTGTTCTGCCGGGAACAGCTGATCCCAAATCGCGTCGAGCTGGGTCATGGCCACGGTGATCTTCGCCTCGTCCAAGGTTGGATCGAGCTTGATCGCCTGCGGCAGCATGTCGCCGAGTAGATTCGGGGCACGCAGGATAGCGCGCAGTTGGTCGAGTACCGCCGACTCGAGTTCGGCGGCCGGCAAGCGCGGCAGGCCTGAGGCGCCCGCGTGCTCCTTGGCGTCACGCTGAGGCACGTAGTACCGGTAGCGACGGCCATTCTTCTTGGTCGTGTGCCACGGCGACAGTGCCCGGCCATCGTTGCCGAACACGATGCCCTTGAGCAGATACGCCACGGTTGCCCGAGTCGCGTTGCCTCGCACCCGGCCATTGGTGGCCAGGATCGCGTGGACGCTATCCCACAGTTCGCGGCTGATGATGGGCGGGTGCTCCGCCTGGTACCACTGGTCCTTGTGCCGCAACTCGCCAAGGTAGGTCCGGTTGCTGAGGAGCTTGTAGATGTGGCCCTTGTCGATCGGCCTGCCCTCGCGCGTCTTGCCGTCTTGCGTGGTCCACGCCTTCGACGTTACGCCATCCAGTTTCAGCTCCTTGACCAGCGCAGTACTGGAGCCGAGTTCGACGAAACGCTGAAAGATGTGCCTGATCAGTTTGGCCTCACGTTCGTTGGGCACCAGTCGGCGGTTCTCGACGTCGTAGCCTAGAGGTGGCACGCCGCCCATCCACATGCCCTTGCGCTTGCTGGCCGCGATCTTGTCGCGGATGCGCTCGCCGGTGACCTCGCGCTCGAACTGGGCGAAGGACAGCAGGATGTTCAGCATCAAGCGGCCCATCGAGGTCGTCGTGTTGAATTGCTGGGTGACCGAAACGAACGACACGCCGTAGCGCTCGAACACCTCGACCATCTTGGAGAAGTCCGCGAGGCTGCGCGTAAGGCGGTCGATCTTGTAGATGACGACCACGTCGATCTTGCCGGCCTCGATGTCCGCCATCATGCGGCGAAGCGCCGGACGTTCCATGTTGCCACCGGAGAAGGCCGGATCGTCGTAGTCGTCGGCTACTGGAATCCAGCCCTCGGCGCGCTGGCTGGCGATGTAGGCGTGACCGGCGTCGCGCTGGGCATCGATGGAGTTGTATTCCTGGTCGAGTCCCTCGTCGGTGGACTTGCGCGTATAGACCGCGCAGCGCATGCGGCGCTTCAAGACTTCGCTCATCGTCCACCTCGCTTCTTAGTGGACGGCTTAGTCTTCGCATTGGATGGCGGCCTGAGCCCAAAGAACAGGGGCCCGGACCAGCGCATGCCAGTGATCTCGCGGGCGATCATCGAAAGGCTGGGGTACATCCGGCCTTCAAAGTCGTACTGGCCATCGGCGGTCGCGATCACGCGGTGTTCGACACCTTTGTATTCCCGGACCAGCAGGGTGCCGGCGGCCGGACGGTAATCGCGGTCGCGCTTTTTCACCTTGCCGGTTGCCACCAGGGATTCGATGCGGCGCTGATTGCGATCCAGCAGGTTGGCATCGACCTTGCGGAACTCCAGCTCTTGCAACCGGTAGGCAATCCGGCGTTCGAGGAACTGACGGTTGTGGGTGGGCGTGTCGCCGCCGACCAACTTCTGCCAGAGGGCCCGGATCTCTGCCATGGGCAACTCGGGCAACCTGGCGATTTGTGCTGCCACCGATGGCGGCGTTGAAAGTGACGTGCTCATTTGGACTCCGTAGTTGTCTTGTTGACGGGGTCTGAATGAACGCGCTGGTTGCCAGATAAGCCAAGCAGGACTGGCATGCTGCGGGCAAGGAGCTGCGGCGCTGGGTGTATGGCGGTGGGAAAGTGCTGCCGGGCCTTGTCACACGGCGGGAGGCCGAAGTGGCGCTACTGCTGTGACCCAGGCGATTTCAGGGATGGCTCACACAAGCGCAGCAGTTGCGCTCGGATGTCCGCAGGAGTTGCCGTCAAATCCACAGTGGCAAATCGAATGGCGTGCCCCTGGATCAGCACTGTCTCGTCGACCATCTTGCCGATCGCGGGATGCAACAACAATCCACTCGCGTGATCTGCAAGCGCATCGCCGCACCCAACCTGGGAGCGCAGATAGGCGTAGATCTGGTACACGTATCCGCTGCGCAGGGTTTCCTCACGGTACCAACCGCTCGTCACAATCGAGGTGAACTTGGTATCGATGACGATCCGCTGCCCGTTTGACGGGTGGTCGAGCACGACATCAGTTCGCATGGTCGGCAATATCTTGTCGATCCCCGCTGTCTTCTGCTCGATCTGCCAGCCCATCGTCCCGCCGCACAGCACCCGCCAGCCCTGCAGACTCAATACGACTTGGTAGAAGCCGCCCACCGCTCGCTCAAACAAACGACGTACCCACGTCGCTTCTCGGTCCGGCAGAGAGAGCACATTCGCACCCGACGCCTCCGTAGGTAGCACTAGGTCGAACGCCAGCTTTGCGGCTGCCACCATGAACCGGTCGTCCGCATCGTTACGGCCGAAACGATCGGTGCTCATTTGGGCGCGGGTCGGTGCGTCCCCTGATACACCCATTGCCTTCATGCCACCCGCAAGTGCGCGGCACCGATGGGCAACGTCCTTCCTCTGAACGATCCTGGAGATGGACTCCAAGGCTGCTCGGACGAAACGATTGCGTGGGGTGTCGATGGTGAGTTCGTCGAACCGGCACGCCACCAGGCCTCTATCCATCAACTGATGGCGTTCGGTGGTCAAGACGTCGATCCGGCCACGCACGCGATTGATGACTGCATCACGAGATCGATATCCAAGACTCAAGCGGCGACGCTGTCGCACCTCAACCGCGTGGGCAAGGATCTCCGCGACTAGATCCGGTAGATCGTCCGGGCGGTCTTCCAAGCCGATCTTGCCGATGCCGCGAGTGCGGAACAGGTCAGAGGCGTAGAGCATCAGCAGCCAGAGGTTGCGCACCGGAATGCGTCCGATGAACCCCTCAGCGCTCATGGATGCACTTTCCACCTGTTCTGCGACGGCGGTCATCACCAGCCCTGCGTCAGCCGTGCAATCGCCTTTTGTGCTTCGTCGGGCGCGTCGAACCAGTATTCATCCAGCAACGGGCCGATCTCCGTCTCCACGACCTGCTGGAACCACTTCTTCGTGTCTCCCGCCTCCAGTCGATGTGCGGGTGTCACATAGCTGTGACCAATCCGGAATTGCTTGCCAAGGCGCGCATCCGCCGCGATCTGGTCGTTTAGCTCGGCGATACGGCGCTCGATATCCGCGACCAAGCCCGGATCGACAGCGCAATCCTTGACCACCCAATCCCGCCAAACCTGGCCGAGTCTCGGCTCCAGCCCAACGAAAGCAAAGCGACGACGCAATGCCAGATCGACCAGTGCAAGCGATCGGTCGGCGATATTCATGGTGCCGACCACATAGAGATTCTCGGGAATATGGACGGGACGT
Source organism: Serpentinimonas sp. SSL01 (assembly GCF_056323735.1). Classification (NCBI taxonomy): domain Bacteria; kingdom Pseudomonadati; phylum Pseudomonadota; class Betaproteobacteria; order Burkholderiales; family Comamonadaceae; genus Serpentinimonas; species Serpentinimonas sp. SSL01. Next base: position 745,131 of record NZ_CM150487.1, on the reverse strand, counting down.
CGTTTGCCGTCCGCATCCGGATAACAGAGTTCCAGCGCTTCGTTGGGCGTCCGTTTGCCCGCCTCAAGCAGCGTCAGCAACTCGCCGAAGATCTGCGCCGGGTTTCCGCGGTTGATCTCCTCGATTACCACGACAAACTTCGACGAAGGGTCCTTCGATGCAGCCTTGATGGCTTCCATGAAGACACCGTCCGCCAGCGACAACTTGCCTTCGCCAGTGGGGCGCCACCCTCGAACAAAGTCCTCGTAGGACAGGTTGGGGTGGAACTGCACTGCACGGACCCTGCTGTCGTCCTTCTGGCCCATGAGCGCGAACGCGAGCCGTTTGGCTAGCCAGGTCTTGCCCGTGCCCGGAGGCCCCTGAAGGATGAGGTTCTTTTTTGTGCGCAGACGATCGAGCAAGCGGTCAATCTCGGCCCGCTCCAGGAAACAGCCGTCCTTGAGGATGTCCTCCACCGAGTAGGGAGCGATTGGCGCTGCCACCTGAAAGGCTTCGCAAACTTCGCCTTCAGTTTCCTGTTCTGCTCCGGCATTGGTACCGATATCGCCAGCCGGCACAGGCTCGTCAACCGGGTCTTTGTACATCCAGGACGCAAGAGACAAGTCTGGGAAACTGTGGACGGGATAGCCGTCTTCGCCGAAGCGCGAACGCAAATCGTCCAGCAGCTTCAAATAGGCCCGACCATCACATGGGCCTTGCTGACCACTGATGGCGACATTCAGGCCGAGCCGCTTGTTGATGTAGTGGCGCGACTGGCTATCCAAGGTCAGGAATTCCCACGGATGCGCCCAGTAGAGACCTGTCGAAAGGTTCCATGCGACACCCCACACTTGGGTTGCCTCATCATAAGCCCGGATGAAGGCATCGCGAGTGTCCAACTGGTCGCCATCGACCATCTTGCTCGCGGCAACGAATACCTTCCATAGCGCGTCGATGTCGCCCGCACCACGCTTGTCGGCATAGGCGAAAAACCAGGAACGTTGGTTGTTGAGAACGGGAATGCCTTCGAATGAAGGCGGGACCGGCACCGTCACACCCAGCAACTTGGCAAGTTCGCCCGCGATGGTCTTGCGGTTGGCATCGGTCATGGACCGGTTAAAGGTGCCCATCGTGGTGAACGGGCAAATGTCCCGCAGCGGACCACTGGTTCCATCAGGAAACTTATCCTGGAGATAGGTCAGCCCCGGCACCCGGGACGCGATCTCGTGGATGCCCTCGATGAGCGGAGTTCGATCGTCTGCGTGGGCCAGCAGCTTTTCGGCAACTGCCTCGTAAAAGTCAGTCCACTCGAAGCGCTGCTTTTCTGGCGAAGTCGTGCCGTAACGCTCCCGCCAAAAGGGCTCGTTGCGAAAGCGATCCACATCCTGCGGCTTGCCGTCAAACGCAAATGCAATCAGCGCATCGTTCATCCATTCGCCGGGCAACACGCGCCAGATCGTTGCTCGGTGAGTGTAGAAGTACCACTCCCGTACCGGCTCGACCTTGGCCCAGTCCACCTTCACCCGCTTCCCGTCGTTCAGGTTTTCGGTGATCGTGCCGACCGCCTTGATGCCCATAACCGAAACCGCTCGGCCTCGGCTATCGAAAGGCAGACCGTGCTTTCGCGTGTAAGACGACTTGATGGCGATCCGCTCTCCCGGGCGCATGGAACGCACCACATCGAGGAGCTTGTCGTCGTATCCGTTCTCCCAAATTCCTTCTGCAAGAAATCGAGGCATCTGATCATCAGTACCGCCGTAGCTGGCGCCGACAAACCAGGTTGCATGCGGTGCACTATCTATCGTCTGAGTGGTCATCCTCCGCCCCCTTTAGTAATACTGCCGGATGTAGCTGTAGGCCTTCTCGAACAACTCTTCATCCGCATGCAGCTTGTATTTGAAGAGGGCTTTGCGCAGGGCCTTCTTGACTTCACGCTCACCGGCCTGCGTGCCTTGCCAGCCCGGGAAACGGACCAGTCGCACAATCTCGTCGATGTCCGCGACCACGCGTTCGACCATGATAGGCGTCTCGGCCGTCTTGACCTCGTTGAATAGTTCAGTGAGCGCCGCCTTGCCGCGATCCTCATCCTCTTCGGGCGGGACCTCCTTCTCGGCTTGCAGCGTCTCCTTGGCGATCTCCAGTAACTGCTTCAAAAATTCGACGCTGTTGATCTGGCCAGACTCGAACCGGTCTTTCAGCGCATCAAGCCGTTCCGACAGCTTCTTGAACTTGGGGTTGCCGCCATGCCCGCGCAGCCGGCGCTTGAGCTTGATCTCGATCTCCTTGGCCTTCGTCGGGTCGGGGCTCGACAGCACGGCTTCCAGCAGATCAGCGTCCAGCACCAGGGTGTCGAGGTCATCCCGCACGGCGTCCACATGCACGTTCTGGTGAATCAGCTCGATGGTCTTGGCGCCCAGCGAGTGCCAGATCAGCTTGCCGTGGCCACTGGAGGGCTGCACCGACTGGTACACCTGCGACAACCACTTGTAGTCCTTTTCGAAGGGGCCCAGAACGGTGTCCGGTGACAGCGCCTCCCAGATCTTGTTGAGCACGCTGTACTCAGCAGCAAAGTTGTCCCGCACCTCATTGTTGGGCAGGCACTGCTGCGCGGCGATCAGGCCCTCATAACCTTGCAAACTGCGATCGCAGCCAGCGAAAAAGGCTAGGCATTTCTGCATCGCCTCAGGCAGCTTGTCCTTCAACTCCTGGATGTTGCTGACCACCTGCTTGACGCTCTGGTCGTCGAACTCCAGCGCTGCTGCCACATCATCGAAGATGCCGAGGTAGTCGACGATCAGGCCGTGGGTCTTCTGCTCGGAGTAAGTGCGGTTCACCCGGCAGATGGCCTGCAACAGCGTGTGGTCGCGCAGCGGCTTGTCCAGGTACATGGCCTGCAAGATCGGCGCATCAAAGCCGGTCAGCAGCTTGGCCGTGACGATGATCAGCTTCAAAGGGTCGGCCGGGTCGCGGAAGCGATCGAGCAGCCGCTCTTCCTCATCGCGTGAACGGTCGTAGGCCGCGTACTCTGGATGCTCCTTCTTGTCGGACGCCTGCACCGACATCACGATGTCTGTAGCCTCGGGCGGCAGCAGCTTGTCCAGCTCGGCCTTGCACAGCAGGCAGGACTCCCGGTCGAAGGTGACGATCTGGCCCTTGAAGCCATTGGGCTCCACCTTGGTCTGGAAGTGCTCGACGATGTCTTCGCACACCTTGCGGATACGCTCAGGCGTCTTGACCAGCACGGCCATCTTGGCGGCGGTCTTGGCGAGGTTGTCCTTGTCGAGATCCGAGAGGCCGCCGGTCAGGTCTTTGTAGGCGGCGTCCAGCGCGGCCTTGTCGATGTGCAGATCGATCAAGCGCGGTTCGAAGTGCAGTTTTAGCGTCGCACCGTCGCGGATCGACTCTTCGAAGCCGTACCGGCTCATGTAGCCCTTCTCGTCCTCGTCGGCACCAAAGGCGTAGAAGGTGTTGCGGTCGGCACGGTTGATCGGCGTACCGGTCAGGCCGAACAGAAACGCGTTGGGCAGGGCCTCGCGCATCTTGCGGCCCAGGTCGCCTTCCTGTGTGCGGTGGGCCTCGTCCACCAGCGCGATGATGTTGCTGCGGTCGTTCAGACTGCCCGTGGCTTCGCCGAACTTGAAGATCGTGGTGATGATGATTTTGCGCACATCCTGCGCGAGCAGCTGCTGCAATTTCTCGCGGCTGTCCGCCTTTTCCAGATTGGGAATATCCGCTCCGGTGAACGTGCCGGTGATCTGGCTGTCTAGATCGATCCGATCCACCACGATCAGCACCGTGGGGTTCTTCAGGCCGGCGTGCATACGTAGTTTTTGCGCAGCGAAGACCATCAGCAGCGACTTGCCCGAGCCCTGGAAATGCCAGATCAAGCCCTTCCTGGGGTAGCCCGCCAGCACGCGCTCGACGATCTTGTTGGCTGCTTCAAACTGCTGGTAGCGGCAGATGATCTTGATGCGCTGCTTTTTCTTGTTGGTGGCGAACAGGGTGAAGCTGCCGAGGATGTCCAGCACCACATGCGGGCGCAACATGCTCTCGGCCGACAGCTTGAGCGACTTCAGCGGGTGGTGCTGACCATCCTCCCCATTGCCATCCAGATGCCAAGGGCCCCAGTCCTTGACTGGTAGCCCGATGGAGCCATAGCGGTACGCTTTGCCCTCGGTGGCCACCGAGAACACGTTGCAGACGAACAGCTCGGGTACGAACTTCTCGTAGTCGTCGTGCACCTGCACCGACGCGTCGACCCAGCTGATGCACTTCTTGACCGGGGTCTTGGCCTCGATCAGTACCAGCGGCAGGCCATTCACCAACAGCACCAGATCGGCACGGCGCTCGGTGGGGCCAGCACGGTAGGTGTACTGTTGGGTGACGATGTACTGATTCTGCTTCAGATCGTCCAGGTCGATCAGCCGCACCGGCACATGCTCGTTGTTGTGGCCGAAGGGCATCGAGCGCTCGCCGCGCATCCAGGCGGTCATCTCCTCGTTGGCGCGGATCAGGCCATCCGAGCGCACCGACAGCACGATGGCGCGCAACTTGTAGAGCACCTCGTCGGCGCGGTCGGGCTGAGCGGCAATCTCCGGATTCAGCCGAATCAGCGCCTCACGCAGCCAGGGTTCAACCAGCACTTCCTGAATCTGGCGGGGCACCTCAGCCGGGGCGGCGTAGCGCCAGCCGATGCCTTTGGGGCTGGGGCCGTAGCTGGCTTGCGGTTCCTGGGCGGTGTTGGCCGGGACAGCCTTGACTGGGCCGGCGAGCAGATCGCGGACGTAGGCTTCGACGGTGTTGGATTCTGTAAAGGCCACGCTCATGTCCCTCCGTCGAGTTGATTCGTCAGACGCGCAGCCAGTTGCCGTGATGCAGCCAGGCGAGAACCGAGGTTCTCAATGGCCTCATCGATTGAGGCGCAATGGGCAATCACCTCCTCCTGCACCGAAATACTGGGGATCGCTATCTGATACTTGGCAAGGTGCTGCCAGAACATGTGCTTTACCTTGCTGCCCTCGCAGTTTGCGTGGGCGTGCTGGCGAAATCGGGATGTCTGCAAGCATCTGAACAGAAACTCCGGCCGCAGCAAGTCCTCGTTGCAGCGGAACCTACCGATTCGCTGATTAAGAAGACTCTTGTCGTGTTCTCGGGCTAGGCAGACACGGCCCATGAATCCGTCTTCCAGCGACTGTGCAGTCAGGTTGATGACAACATCGCCGGGACGTATCACGAAGTCTGCCGCAGAGGTTTCCCATTGGGGGTCAAGGCAGACGGTCTTTTCCGTGAGCCAGGTCAGATAGCCAGAAACTCCCAAGTTGCCAGGACGAAGCAGCCTGGTGCCTTGATCAGCGTACTCTTCCCCCGGAAAGGGGCGACCATTCTGCATAGTCGCAACCTGCTCAAGGCGAACAAATGTGCCGCTCTCTGGAAGGCGCAGCAGGTGATCGATAGTTGATTGTCTGAGGCCCTGCAGATTTCTCAGTGCATCTGCTTGGGCGTCCGCGACGGTGCGAGATGCCTGCAGGACTTCGACGATGACTTTCTGCTCCGCAGTCGTGGGCAATGCGAACTCAAAGTCCGCCAAACTAGTCCAGTTGGTGCGGGGACTCAAGGAGCCTGCCGACGTACCCACGGCGTGATCGAAGAAGGCATCGGTCTGGCAAATGAAGGGCAGCAACTCCGGCAGCAAAACCTGTGCGTCCTTGGTCTCCAGCACGTAGATGTCCCCGGAACACACCCCGGAGAAATCCGCCACAGCCACCTTGCGCTGGTAAGCGCGTCGCTTGCCGAACAGCACCTGCCCCGGTTGAAACACGCTGGTGAAGGTCACGCCGTCAGCGACGCTGCCCCAGCTGCGGATACGCAAATCACCGGGTTCGAGATGTTCCAGACCGACGTAGCGTTCAATGCCATCGCCCAGCGGATCTTGGCTGCGGGCTTTCGAGAGGCGCACCACGTCGCCGAATTTCACCCAACGCCAGCCGGGCTTCAAATCCCTTTCAATCATTACGCTTGTCCTCTGGGGCAACATACGCCTGGTGTGGATGTTTGGCGCTTTCCGGGTAGCGGAAACGTAATTGGCCGTCACGCACCATGGGGATCAGATGCTTGTTACGCAGGTAGTCGCGGTCTTTTCCCAGCAAGGTTGCAAGTTGGTCGCCACTCTGAGGCGCCCACTGACAAAGGCGTCGGATACCGTTACGCAAGGCTTCGCTGCTGATCCGGCCCTGCAAGGTTGCAAGTAAGGTTGCAAGCTCAGGCGGCAAGGTTGCAAGCTGAGGGTTGCATGCTTGCTGGCCCGCTACCGCCTCTGCAGGCTGAGGCTGGCCAACAGGAGGGGTGTCTGCTGGGACATCCAACGGCAGCTCTGACTGTGCGCTCTCCAGAGTCGGACGAGGCTCATTACCGGCCAGGGTGTAATAGGTGCGACTGCCTGCACCCCGCTTCTCAAGCAGGCCCCGGTCGCGCAGCCGGCGCAGTACCATGCTGGCTGCCAGGGTATCCGAGCCACAGAAGTCGCGGCAGGCGGTGTTATCCACCGCGCCGGTTGCCCGCACATAGATCAGCACCTTGGCTTCGTCGGGGCCCAGTGTGCTGCCCGCATAATTGCGCAGCCAGGTGTGGTCTTCTTCGGTGAGCAGGTTGTGCAGAAACAGGGTGAGCTTAAATTCATTGGCCTGCCGGTCTGAGTGGAACTCTGGCAGCGGCAAGCCTGCATCCGCAGCCAGGCGACGCATGGCACGAATCCCCGTACCCTTGGCTTCGGCCAGATGCAGATCATGCAGCACTGCTGCAATGGCTGGGTTGCGCAGACGTGAACCTGGCATGCCGAGCTGCGCTGGCTCCTTGAGGGAGTAGCCGACGTTACGAATTTCGATGCGGTTGCTGTAGCGAATGATCTGCGTTGGGCTGTGTAGAGTGTAGTTGCGGTGCATGGCGGCATTGGCCAGCGCCTCGCGGATCACCTTGCGCGGCAGAATGGGCTCTTGCACGCTCTGTAGCTGGCCCTCTGGCAGGCGAAAGCCTTTAGGCAGCTCATCAATAATGCTGGCTTCGGCGAGCGGCAATGCCAGTATCAGGGGCTTGCGGATGTCGATGGATTGGAAGCGATTTTCTGGATCTTCGACCCATTCGTTACCCGGCACACGTATGTAGTCAATACGCACCATGGGCAGCAATCTGCGCAAAGCTAGCGGTTTACCGAACAAAACGATGCCAGCCAATGTGGGTTGCAAAACACCATCCACACGCCTCAGTGCCCCCAGCGCTTCGAGCATGTCTTCGTCGCCATAGTCCAGCTCTTCGGCCTGGGGGTTGATGCGGGCACGCTCACGCCGATACGCGGCAATCGCGGTCGGGTCAAAGTCGTCGGCGCGGGCATCAGAAAGAATGCTTGAATCAGGGCCATGCAAGGGCTGGCTTTCACCACGCAACACCCAGAGGTCTTCATCGACGCAGCGCTGGTCGCTTGAGCCGATGCGGCGGTAAGCGCCGCCTGGTAGGCCCGTGGCTTTTTTGTAGACGGGTTTGTGAGTGACGTCAGCCTCGGGCACGTACACCACCAGCAGCGTCTTGCCACCCACCTGCTCCAACTGCATCTCTGGCCGCAGAGCGACGTTGAGCATGCTGGCACACTGGCTGGCGAGATCACGCTGCACCTTGTCCGGATCGGGCAACCCCACCGGCCGGTACACGGTATCGCCCTTGTCGTTGATCGCCCAGTCCACGCCCAGTAGCAGGTAGCCGCCATCCAGACCGGGCTCGTTGGCAAAGGCGATGACCGTTTCCATCACCGACTTACCCGTGTCGCTGGCACGCTTGGCTTCGATGCGGGCGGACTCGTCCACCGCATTGAGTTCATCCAGTAGATCGGTAGCGCTACGCATCGGCTGCCTCCTGAGCGACGAGGCCATCGAGCGTTTCGACCAGCGCATCCATCTGTTGCCAGAACGCGCGGCCATCGGTTTGCCATTGGTCCCAGGCCGAGCGCAGCGATACTGCGTCACCATTGCTGTCGGTGGCGATGGCGGCAGCAATGCGCTTCACGTACAGCGGGATCGAGAGGTTGCCGGCATTGGCGCCGATTTCGGCCAGAGTGGCGACCTTGGCGAAACCGGGCACATCGGCAAACGTCTTGTAAGCGGTCAGGATGCGCTGCTGGTGCTCGGGCTTCAGAAAGCTCTGCGCCCGCTCCCGGGTGACCTCGTTCACCGCGTCGATGAAGATCACCTTGCCCTTGCGAGCGGCGACCTTCTTGCGGTTGCAGATGACGATGCACGACTCCATCGGGGAGTTGTAGAACAGGTTGGGCCCCAGCCCGATGACCGCCTCCACCCAGTCTTGCTCGACCATCTTGGCGCGCATGGTCTGTTCCTCGTTGCGGAACAGCACGCCGTGCGGCCAGAGCACGGCACTACGCCCCTTGGCAGTGAGGCTGGTCAGGATGTGCTGCTGGAAGGCGTAATCGGCGCGGCCTTGCGGCGGCGTGCCCAGCGAGTTGCGGCCCCACTTGTCACTGCTCCAGGCCTCCCGGTTCCACTGCTTGATGGAGTACGGCGGGTTGGCCAGGATCACATCGAACTGACGCAAGCGGTCGCCTTCGATGTGCTTGGGTTCGGCCAGGGTGTCACCCCGGATGATTTCGAAGTCCTCCACGCCGTGCAGGAACAGGTTCATGCGAGCGATGGATGAGGTGATGAGGTTGCGCTCCTGCCCGTAGAGCTTGAGCGTGCGGTACTCGCCGCCCGAGCGCTTCACTTCGTCCAGCGCCGAGATCAACATGCCACCGGTACCGCAGGTAGGGTCGTAGATCGACTCGCCTGCCTGAGGAGCCAGCAGTTGCGTCATCAGGTGCACAACGGTGCGGTTGGTGTAGAACTCGGCCGCCGTGTGGCCGGAATCGTCTGCGAACTTCTTGATCAGGTACTCGTAGGCGTTGCCCAACTCGTCCTCGGGCACGTTGACCACCGACAGCGTCTGGGTGGAGAAGTGCTCGATCAGGTTCTTCAGCGTTTCGTCGGGCAGGCGCTCGCGGTTGGTCCAGGGTGCATCGCCGAAGATGCCATCAAGCAGATCCGGGTTGGCGGTCTCGATAGCACGCATGGCTTTCTGGATGGCGGCGCCTACGTTCTTGGGTGCCTGGCGAACATCGTTCCAGTGAGCGCCTTGGGGAATCTGGAAGCGGTGGTTCTCCGCGAACTGCGCGTAGGAGAGGTCGCCCTTCGAGTTGGCCAGGGCCGCCTGGTATTCCTCCTCCCACACATCCGACACGCGCTTGTAGAACAGCAGCGGGAAGATGAACTGCTTGTAGTCGCCGGCGTCGATGAGGCCGCGCAGCAACACGGCGGCACCCCACAGGTAGCTTTCGAGTTCTTGTTGGCTGATGCGTTTACTTGGGTGACTCATTTCAGCCATCCCCCTTCAGTAATGACCTGCGCGAGCCGCTCTTCGGCTTCACGGCAGCGGATGAGCGCGTCCTTGAATGCCGTGATGGCAACCGGCAGCGGGGGGATGTCTTCTTGCAATGGCGGCAGGACATAGCGCGAGATGTTCAGCGTCCAGTCCTCGACTTTGATCTCGTCGAGGCTGACCACGCGGACCGCGTCCTGCACATCGGCAAAGCCGCGATACCAGCCGAGGATCTCGGCGGCGTGCTCGGGTTCCAGATAGTTTTGCGCGCGCCCCCGGCGGAACAGGCGTGACGCATCGGCGATCAGCACCTTTTTTTTGTGCTTGACCGGTTTGCGCTTGCGCAAGACCAGGATGCACGCGGCCAGGCCGGTGCCGTAAAACAGGTTGGGCGCCAACCCGATTACGGCCTCGACCAGATCCATCTCCAGCAGTTTCTGGCGGATGCTGCCTTCCACACCTTTGCGGAACAGGGCGCCCTGGGGCAGCACCACGGCCATCCGGCCGCTGACGTCAGCCATTGACTTGACCATGTGCTGCACCCAGGCAAAGTCACCGCTGGATGAGGGCGGCAGGCCAGCAAAGTTGCGGCCGAAGGGATCGTTCAGCCACAGGTCCTCACCCCACTTTTCCAGCGAGAACGGGGGGTTGGCGATCACGCAGTCGAACGTGGCCAGCCGATCAACCTCAAAGAAGGCCGGGTTACGTAGGGTGTCGCCACGCACCACCTGGAAATCTTCAATGCCGTGAAGGAACAGGTTCATCCGCGCGATGGATGAGGTGGTGAGGTTTTTCTCTTGTCCGTACAGCTTGCCCCACAGCCGCTTCACGTCGCCATGCTGTTCCTTCACGTGCTGCACGGCGGCCAGCAGCATGCCGCCGGTACCGCAGGCCGGGTCGTAGATGGTCTCGGCTTCTTTGGGATCGAGCATGTCGATCATCAACCGCACGACGCTGCGTGGGGTGTAGAACTCGCCGGCTTTCTTGTTGGTGGCGTCGGCGAACTTCTTGATCAGGTATTCGTAGGCGTCGCCGAGCAAGTCCGAACTGACGTTCTTGTTACCAAACGGCAGCTTGGAGAAGTGCTCGATCAGGTCCTTGAGCAAGGCGTCTGAGAGTCGTTCCTTGTTCGACCACTGAGCATCGCCGAACACGCCGTATAGGGTGTCAGGGTTGGCCTTCTCAATCTCGCGCATCGCGCGCTGAAGGGCCGTCCCGACATTGCTGGCCTTGGTGCGAACGTCGTTCCAGTGGCAGTCTTCCGGGATCTGAAAGCGGTGCGATTCCGGAAACCAGGCCAGCTGCTCATCGCCGGTCTCATCAACGATCTCCTGGTACTCCTCGTCCCAGACGTCGCAGATGCGCTTGAAGAACAGCAGCGGAAAGATGTAGGTCTTGAAGTCAGCCGCATCCACCGGGCCGCGCAGGATGTTGGCGGATTCCCAGAGGTGGCCTTCGAGTTGGCTGAGGGTGATTTGTTGGTCGCTCAAACGCATGGCCCTTCTATATCGATGCCGTCGCACTGCGACTTGTGTTCTTGTTTGGTCTTCATCGGTTACTCGAACAGCCGCTTTTGCTTGACGATGTAGCCCGCAGGCTTCTTCTGTTTTTCTAGTACGCCTTCGTCGACCAGACGCTGCAACCATGCCTTGGCCTGCGCGTTGGAAACGTCCAGCGCGGCTGCCACTTCGGCGTCCTTCATCGGCGCACTCAAGAGTTGCTGAATCGCTGCGCGCACGGCAGCGAAGAGCACTTCGGCAGGGGTCGATTCCGGCTGCGCAGGTTCCTTGGCCTCGTCTAGCGGCGCCACCGCCTCTGGCGTGACTGGCGGCAGTTCTTCCAATGCCTCAGCGGGTGGCTGCGCATCGGAAACAACGTCGACCGGTGCCGATGGCTCGCTCGCGGCCTGAGGCAATGGCGCGGCGTCGGGTGGCACGGGCGCCGTTGGCTTGGCGTCAGCCGACGTTGGCTCTTCGTTTGAAAACAGCGCAAAACCAACCTGTGGGGATGCCGTCGGCGTTGGCATCGCCACGTTGAACACATCCTCGAACGAATCCACGTCTTGCGGGTTAGGCCAGGGAAGTGCGCCTTTCTTTCGTAAACCATCCAATCCGGCGGAAGACTCGCCCGTCGATCGAATGAAGACCGGGACAAACTTGAGTTTGTCGAGCTGCTCGACAGCACCCGCCCAGGTGCCGCCCTTGTTGAGATCGGAGCTGACCACCAGCGAGGTGTCTGCCAATGCATAAATCAACTTGTTCCGCTGCATGGCGTTGCCCACATTGAACCCGGCACTCGGGTCGTAGGGCGAAATTAGGACCAGCTGCCCATCGAGCAGCAGATTGCGGTGCTCGCGGTTCATGGTGGTCTTTTCCAGACTGTCCGCCAGCACGCCACAAACTCTTCCACCCCCCTCCAGCGCGCCACGCATGGCGGCCTGATCGATGCCCTTGGCGCCACCGGAGACAAGCGTTTTACCTGCCCGAGCAGCGAGCCGGCCAACTGCCATTGTGTAGTCGATGAGGGCGTCGTCCACATGGCGCGATCCAACGACGGCAAGCCCACCGGTTTCGAGCAAAGCCATGTCGCCACAGCCGTAGAGCACTGCCGGCGCATCTTCACGAAGGCGGGTCTTCAGGCGACGCGGATACTCGGCGTCGGCGCGACTGACCACCCAAATGGCGCGCGCTTGCCAGCGCTCGATCACTTGGCTCAGCAGGAATCCGCGCCCCAGCAATTTCTGCAGGCGGCCCTCGTCAATCACCGGCTGGCACGCGCGCAAGATCTCAGCTGCGTCCGGCGAGAGTAGATCCGCTGGCTGACGCTGGATCTCGCGCAAATGGCGCGCAAGACGTTTGTATTCACCAGGCGAGATAAGATCCGATGACGCAGTGCCTCGTCCGGCAATGAGCGGCGCCGTCAGCAGCAGGATCGCCTGGGTGTTGGGAGAGAGGACTGGCGTCATTCGTCGTGCCCCGTTTGTGAAAGGGCCATAGGCCAAACCGCGCCACTACCGCTTTTGCGCAGCAGCCATGCAGACACCGTCAGCGTCCAGCGCGAGTCGACCATGTCATCAACCAGGAGGACCGGGCCGGGAGGAATGGGCTGGCCGTTGAGTGCGAGCGAACCATCAATGTTGCGCGCCTGTTGTGTACTGTTTGCCATCGTTTTCTGTTCGGGCCTTGCGTCTGTTTTTTCGATGACCATATGAAACGGCAGACCCAGCGCAGCAGCCAAGCGTTGCGCAAAATTCGGTACCAATTCGGGATGCCGAAGCGAAGGAACGCAGGTCACCCAGGTCGGGCTCGGCTGCGGATTCCACTCTTGAATCATCTTCACGCACGCAGCAACGAGGTCATCGGAAAAGTGGCCGTCGTGGTATTTGCCCTGTCGAACCAAGCCACCCCAACCGGCATCACCCCAGACGCAGAGGGCTTTGCCTGGCTGCGCTTGATAGGGAATGGTGGATGCGGTGTGAATTCCGTACTGCGGCATTCCCCCCACGGGCCATTTTTTGCGAGGCTCGATGGGCAGACTTGTGCGACAAAGAAATTCCTCGGCTTCCCGAACCAGCAACTGATCTACGTCTTCTGACAGCGGCGGCAACGACGGTGGGCTGACGGTGCTTGAATCGCCATCAAGCGCATCAATCAGAAAGCCCATGTGCTGCCCGAAAGGCCGAGAGACGTATTCCTGCATTTGCTGGAGCTCGGCACGCCTCAATTTGGTGAGCCGGTCTGCTCGCGCCCAGAATTCGTCTCCTAGCTCGGCTGCAGTAAGCTGCCACTTCGTACCTTGCTTGGCGATCGGCGCTGGAGATTCGAGAGACAGTGCAGTGATAGTCTTCTCGATGCGACCTTTGCTCATGTTCACGCAGGTCATGAGGTCAGGTATTGAAAGTCCTTCCGGTGCCTCATTAAGAGCCCCCAGGACATCGTCTACCTCTTGGCGAGTTGGGAACGCGCTACGGATAAACCAGTCGGTAATTCCTTCTTCTTCATCTCCGCTCAAGAGCACGCCATATGCAGATTCCAGCGCTCTTCCTGCGCGCCCTACTTGCTGGTAATAGGCGACAACTGAGCCTGGCATCTGAAAATGGATAACGAATGCCAGATCCGGCTTGTCGTAGCCCATACCCAATGCGGTGGTCGCTACAAGTGCCTTAACCTTGTTCTCCTGCAGAGCCTGCTCTAGCTCCTCACGCCGATCACCTGTCTTACCTGTATAGGCCTCTACAGCAAAGCCCTGGGCCTTGAGCCAATCCGCTAGTTGATTGGCATCTCGGATAGTGAGTGTGTAAATGATGCCGTGCCCTGGAAGTGAACTGAGTTGCTGCGCGATCCATGCCAGACGGACAGCCTGACTGGGTAAACGCATCGTTTGCAGCGTCAGAGAACTTCGATTCAGGTCACCGCGCAGCACCTTCATGTTGGGGCCGAGCACAGCCACAAGGTCTTCCATAACGCGATCGTTTGCTGTTGCTGTTGTGGCCAGCAGCCGCAGATTGGCTGGAAGCGTTCTGGCGATACGTTCCAGCAGTCGGTAGTGAGGACGGAAGTCGTGACCCCAATCGGAAATGCAATGGGCCTCATCGATAACCATCAGCGAAATCTGCCCTGCGATACCAGCTAGAACCTCTGTGTTAAACCAGTCGTTACCCAGCTTTTCTGGCGCTATCAGCAGAATGTCTACTTCGTTTCGACGCAGCTTGGCTTCAACCGATTTCCATTCATCCTGGTTATCGGAGTTGATGGTGGCGGCGCGAACCCCCATCCGTTCTGCCGCTGCGATCTGGTTTCGCATCAGCGCCAGCAGCGGCGAGATCAATAACGCCGGGCCGGCTCCAGCTTCCCGCAGCAACTTGGTCGCGATGAAGTAGACAAAGCTCTTACCCCACCCGGTTTTCTGCACGACCAGCAAGCGCCCTTTGCCTTCGACGATGTGACGAATGGCATCTTCTTGGCCGTCGCGGAAAGTGGCATCGGCGCGTCCGGAGCCGATGCGGAGAAGTTCCGGCGCGCGTTTTGGGTCGTAGGCCACGTTATTGCTCTCCCTTGTTTTGGTCGGGCGAGCGGTACCCCGGCGCCAACACAGCGTTCTTGACGCCGTACAGCGCCAGGTGATCTTTCAGCCAGAGCCTGAATTCATAACCGCGCAGACTGTGGTCCGGAGAGCAGTCCACACTCCACTGCCGCAAGATGTATCCGGCGGTGGCAGCACGCAGCTTCATCCGCAGTGACCCGCGAACCATGCCGTAATCCATCTCCGTAATTTCAGGGCGGGGCTGGTCCGGGTGCGGCACCATCTCCAGCTCCACGATCCGGGTCCATTGGATGTCCTGATCACTGCGCTCATGGGGCTGCACATCTGCATCCCTCATAAGGAACGGGCGCTTGATCCGCGTGATGACGAAATCCCGGAACTCTTGGGATTTCCGGTCGAAGGCGCGGACGTGCCAGCGCAGGCCGTTGTCGATCAGCGCGAACGGGACGATCTCCCGCTCGGTGCGGCCACTGGAGATGGAGTGGTACTCAATACCGAGCGGACACTCCTGGTGAATCGCACGGGTCACGCTCGCCAGCACATCCAGATCCGGATGCGTGAGCCGTGACGGGCTCTCGCTGGCCACCCACGCCTTGAGACGCATCGGCTCACCATCGCCAAAGCCCTGGGTCAGCCACGACAGCACCCGCTCCGGTGGAAAGTCGAAGACGGGCCGGAAGTCCGGCCCCAGGATGTAGGTCTTGCCCTTTGGGTCGTAGTCGATGTTGCCGGGCGCCAAGTCCTTGTACAGCGCCAGATCCCTGGATGCGGCGGCGGACTGGATGCCAAACCGCGTGACCAAGTCCTGACGGCGTATCTCCCCGATGAAGCGCACGCGCAACTCCACGAACGCGAGCCGGTCGCGTTGTGGCTGGGTTAGATCTGCAAGCTGTTCGTTCGACATCCTGGCTGGCTCGTTCGGGTTAGCGAATGCTTGTACGGGTTATTGCGGAAAGTATATGGTCTGCCCTAGAATCTGTCCATAACTCTATTTTAATTTGTGTGTGCGTCGTATTGTGATAACTACAAGCGACGCAGCGATAAAAGGATCGGTACGGGCGCCATGCAGAATTTCGCAGAGCTTCACCTCAAGCCAGAGACGCTGGCGCGGTACGGGTTGCCGGACATCCCGTACCCCATCCCAGCAGCCGATCTGAAGTCGGCCGTGCTAGACAACGGGGACCTGCCGCTGGCCGTGATGCTGCACGGCCTGCAGCAGCGTAGCCGGGATGGTGACGCCGAATGGCAGCAGGTCGAACCCGCAATGGATCGGCTTGCCGAGCTGTTGGCGCCCGACGATGCCCGCGATGTCATTTCAGCGGCTGGGGACCACTGGTGGCTCGAGGTCGGGCCCGTGGACCTCGGCGGCAAACTGGTCACCATCCAACGTGGCGGTGCTCTGATCGCTGCCATCACCGCCCGGGACGACGGACGCTTGCGGGTGGCCGTGTTTCGCCCGTTGGACGCCAAGAGCGCGGAATACCTGATCGGGCTGGGGCAAGTGCCTCACCCTGAGCACGGAGTCTGCATGCGCGAGAACAACTGGGAGTACGCGCTCGACTGCTCAGCCGGCAACGGCAACTACTACGCCGCCGACCGGGGCGAGGCCTATCTGTCCTACTGGGAGAAAGGCTTGGGCATCAGTTGGGACGGCTCCGATGTGCCTGAGTGGCGTAAGCAGCTGGACCTCGTCGCCCGGCCCGCCGCCCGCGTAGTAGCAGAGCTGGGCGTCTACTACACCCGGTCCGGCAATGAGGACGAGGAGCCTGTTGCCGATACGGGCGCGGCGGAACGAACCGAGACACCGGCACCACCTGCCTGGCGCAGTAAGCGCCAGCAAAAGCGCACGGTCCAGGGGCGTTTTCTGGGCTGCCTACTCGGTGGCGCAGTCGGCGATGCGCTGGGCGCACCGGTTGAGTTCATGAAGCGAGCCGAGATTCTGCGTCGCTTCGGCCCGAAGGGAATCACCCAGTACGCACCGGCTTATGGCGGCATGGGGACGATCACCGACGACACGCAGATGACCTTGTTCACCGCCGAGGGGTTGATCCGAGGTTGGGTGCGCGGCTGCTTCAAAGGCATCACGACCTATTCCGGGGTAACGGCGCACGCCTATTTGCGCTGGCTGCAAACCCAAGGCGAAAGCCCGACATGCGACATCAACTTCGGTACCGATGAGCCTGGGTGGCTGTTTCAGCAGCGTCAGCTGCACAGCCGTCGCGCACCGGGCAACACCTGCCTATCGGCCCTGCGGGCGATGAACTCCCTCGGGGAGCCGGCCCGCAACGACAGCAAGGGCTGCGGCGGCGTCATGCGGGTTGCGCCGGTCGGTCTGTTCGCCTGGCGCCTGCGTCAGTACGAATCTCCCCAAGACGCCTTCCGGCTGGGTACCGAGTTGGCTGCGCTGACCCATGGCCACCCGACCGGAGCCCTGACCGGTGGTGTGCTGGCGGCGCTGATCCTGGCGCTGACCGATGGCGCGTCGCTGCGCGAAGCACTGGCCGCCGCCAAAAGCCTCCTGCGAGCCGAGCCCGGCTTTGAGGACACGCTACGGGCGATCGAGATGGCTGAGGAGTTAGCCGATTCCGGTTTGCCGCATGAAGAAGCCATTGTCCGGCTGGGCCAGGGCTGGATCGCCGAGGAGGCCCTGGCGATCTCCATCTATTGCGCGCTGGTCGCCCGCAATTTCAAACAGGGCGTGATCCTGGCCGTGAACCACGATGGTGACTCCGACTCGACCGGAGCGATCGTCGGCAACCTGCTGGGCGCGATGCACGGCGTGAAGGCGATCCCTGCCGAGTGGCTGGAGCCACTGGAACTGCGCGACGTCATCACCGAATTGGCGGAAGACCTCTACGCCTTCAAGGATTGGGCGATCGGCGAGTACAGCAACAACGAAGAGCTGAACCAGCGGATCTGGCGGAAGTACCCGGGATTCTGAAGTGAAACCAGACTCCACGACTCATTCAAGCCGGCGTTATCTGCACGTTGTAGCCTATGCTCTGCAGCCGTTTGAGCAGGCGGTTGGCTACTTTCTGGGTGTTGGCTTGGTCAAAGTGCGCCGCGCCCAGATCGTGCCACTCGGTGCCATCGCGCAGCATGTGCCAAACGGCCGTGAGCATGGAGGCGGCCACGGCGATGATCGCTTTCTTGACGCCCCGGCGGGCGCGGATGCGATGGAACTGCGCTTGCAAGTAGCCGCCATTGACCCTGACCGCGGACCAAGCCGACTGCACCAGTGTGCTCTTGAGCCAGACGCCGCCTCGTCGCAATCGGGTGCTGCGCCGCTTGCCGGCGCTCTCGTCACTGCGCGGGCACAGACAAGCCCAAGACAGCAAATGCGCCGGCGAAGCAAAGCGCGACATGTCGATGCCGATTTCGGCAATCAGCACATTGGCGCTGACCTCGCTCACGCCGGGTATGGTGCTCAGCAAGCGGGCAGCTTGCCGAAACGGCTCGAGCCCTTGGCTCACCTCCTGTTCGATCTCGGCGATGGCCTGATCCAAGGCCTCGATGTGACCCAAATGCAGCTTGAGCATGAAGCGGTGGTGTGGGCTGATGCGCCCGCGCAGCGCTTCGCGCAACTCAGCTTGACTGGCCTTGACACGGGTGGTGATCTGCGCGGCCAAGAAGTCGGGGCTGCTGTGACCGGCGATGATGGCCCGCAACACCGCACGTCCCCCATGGCCCAAGATGTCGCTGATGACGCTGGTGATCTTGAGGTTGGCGTCTTCGAGCACGTTCTCAATGCGCTGCACATGCGCAGCGCGCTCGCGCACGAACTGCTTGCGCGTGCGCGTGAGGGTGCGCAACTCCTGCACTGGGGTGGGCGGCACGAAGCTGGCGCGAATCAAACCATGCGCCAGCAGGTCAGCCAGCCACACCGCGTCGTTGACGTCGGTCTTGCGCCCAGGCACGTTCTTGACGTGCGCCGCGTTGGCCAGCACCAGCTCAAAGTGCCCCTCCAAGATGTGCCAGACGGGCTTCCAGTACACCCCCGTGGCCTCCATGCCCACGTGCTCGATGTGCAAGGACTCCAGCCAGTCCACCAACTCCAGCAACCCCGAGGTGGTGGTGGCAAAGGTGCGCACCTCTTGCAACAGCGGGCCTTGGCCCGCCACGCGTGCACAAGCCACCACGGTCTGCTTGTGCACGTCCAGTCCCGCGCAACGGCGGTAGATTACGTCCATGATCGCCTCCAAGTCGCGGCGACATCAGCGTGCGGCCCACGTCATCGAAGTCTGAAGTGCGTGCTCAGGGGCGCTGGTCCCCAGGCGACAGTGCGGGGTGCTCGTGAGGCCGCGGGTCCAACTGAGAAACGAGCTCGAAGCACCAAGTACGAACCGACCTCTGTGCCGGACGCCGCCCCTCAATTACACACCGGTTTCATGCGTCGCGGGTGCCGCGTTCGCGGAATGGATAACTGAGATGGAGTGAACTGGCATGAGCGGAAATCGATGGGACCAGCCGGGCGTGCCCCACAAAGGATGGCACTGCGTGGACGTGGTCGACCTGCGGGCCGACGGGGAGTCGGCGGACGAAACCGATTACGCGACCTGCCAGATGTGCGGCAACGAGAAGATCCGCTACGTCCACATCATGGAGCATCCGGATCTGGACGAGAACTTCGACGTCGGGTGCGTCTGCGCCGAGAAGATGAGCGGCGACTACGAGGGGCCGAAACGGCGTGAGACCAAGTTGCGCAACCGAGCAGCACGCCGGACCCGATGGTTGCAGCGCAAGTGGCGGGTGTCCGCCAAGGGGAACAGCTTCTTGAACGTCGATGGGCACAACCTCGGCGTCCACATGAATAAGTTCAAGCGGTGGGGCTACCGGATCGGCAGCCGGTTCAGCGCCAAGACCTACGCAACTAAAGACGAAGCCAAGCTGGCGCTGTTCGATGACTTCTGGGCCGCGACCCAGGATGACGATCGGCTGTGGGCTTCGGACTGATTCCAGCAGGCTGGCGGACCAGCCGTAGACCAGGACACATCAAACAATGAAAACAAACTTGATCGAAAAGTACGCGCCGATTCTTTGTGGGTCGACGCTTCCGGTGGTGCGCGACCCGCGCCTGCTGATGGATGCAAGCGGCGACGTGAAGATTTATTACGCGCCGTTCGAGTACATCAACCCCAGTGCGCGGATCGTTCTGGTCGGGATCACACCGGGCCCCACCCAGATGGTCAATGCCAACAACGAGGCGCGGCGCGCGCTTCAGGCCGGCAAGTCCAGCGCGGAAGCGATCCAGGCCGCCAAGAGCGTCGGCGCGTTCAGTGGTGAGCCGTTGCGGAGCAACCTCATCAACCAGCTCAACCATTGGGGCTTTCACAAGTGGCTCGGCCTGACCGATTCGGCCGACCTGTTCTCCACTTCGCGCCACCTGGTGCAGACAACCTCGCTGCTGCGCTATCCGGTGTTCGTCAAGGGCGACGATTACCGTGGCTCACCTGACATGACCAAGCACCCCTTGCTGAGGAAGTACCTGCTGGAGAACTTCGCGGCGGAGGTCGAGGAACTGAAGGATGCCGTGTTCGTCGGGCTCGGGCCGCAGGTCCAGAAGGTGCTGGACCGTCTGATCCAGGAGCGGGTCCTGAAACCCGACCGGGTGATTGGCGGCATGCTGCACCCATCCGGCAACTGCACCTACCGGATCAATTACCTCATCGGGGACAGAAGCGCGCCGGTCCCCCACGCCACCAACCCTATGCCTTACGACCAGGGCCGGCGAGCATTTCGGGAGCGGTTCGTCACCGCCTGATCGAAGGTCGGGTGAGTCGATGCGGACGCGGGTTCAATTCCGCAAATGGGAATCGAACTGGCGTCCTGTCTGATGCACTTGGCTGGTGACCCCGGCCGGGCAGAACTGGTAGGATTGCTGGCAGTTGGGGCTGGATTCCGCACCTTTCCGCAGGAGTTCGCAGCGGTTCTAAGGCGCTGAGTTACATAGGTTTGGCGCAGGGTTCCACCCCACCACCACTCACCCAAATCCCGACCCCTCTCCGGTCGGGATTTTTTTTGATAATTTCCAAATAGGGTCAACCTCTTACACGTGTTGCCTCGAGTGCGCCCAGCGCCGAAAACGCCCTCATTTCCCCCCGAAAACCGCCCTGGAAACAGAGAATTCTCCGTTTCTCCCCCGAGGTCTCGCGAGCGTTCGCGAGGCCAGATCTATACAAATCAATAACTTACGCTGGCCGAGTTGTAGCCGGCAAGTGCTCTCCATTCGGGATTTGAAATATGAAAAACGCCTCTGCACGAGAAAGCGGCGCTCCGGCGGAATGGGCATCGTGCTCGATCACCACGAGACGTTGCTGCTGCATGGCGTGGCCTGTCACCGGCAGCGCTCACCCCTTGACCACACTCGATGAGGGCATGGGCTCGGTTGGGTGCATGCGCTGAATTTTGCGTACGGTGGGGGGTGTAGTGTGGTTTTGGTGGCAATGGGGGCTTGGGGGGCTCGGCTCAGCTGCGGGCACTGCTTGCGGGTTGTTGCGCGGTGGCAGCGCGGCTTCGGGCACGGCTACAGGCTTGGATGGGTAAAATTTTCCTTGCCAACTCGGCGAAGGTGGCCAGCTTTCTCTACAATATGGTCTTGAATACATATTGATTGCTGGCGCAATTCGGCCCGAACCTAGGGCGCCCAACTGTGGACACGCTCAAGGGCTCGCGGCACAGCCACATGAAAGAGTTGCGCTTTTCTTGGAATGGTCAGGTCTGGCGGGTGGCGTTTGCCTTTGACCCACAACGACAAGCCATCCTGCTGGTGGGTGGCGACAAGGGCGGCGCAGACCAGCGTCGGTTTTACAAACGATTGCTCAACGCAGCCGATACGCGCTACGACGAGCATCTGGGCACGTTGGCCTAGCCAAGCAAGGAGCCCCCACATGGCAAAAACACTCGATGAACTCCTGGCCGCGCTGCCCCAAGAGCGCCAGCAGCGCATAGAAGCGCGCGCGATGGAGTTGGCCACCCTCAAGGATCTGCGTCTGGCGGCCCAGCAGACGCAAGAGCAACTGGCGGCCACGCTGGGCGTGGGGCAAGACACGATTTCGCGGCTGGAAAAACGCAGCGACATGCTGCTGTCGACCCTGCGCCATTACGTGGAAAGCATGGGTGGCAAGCTGGAGCTGGTGGCGCAGTTTCCGAACCGCCCACCGGTGGTGATTCAGCACCTGAGCGAGGGTGCCAAAGCTAGGCGCAAGACGCGGGCAACGGCCTGAGCGCGGTCTTTAGGCAGGACTACCCCCCCATGTCAGAATTCTTGCCGCCTCCGTAGATGTCGGCTTAGTGGTAGCGAACGCAGCGGAACAGCCTGTGCCGCTTGGCATTGGTTGCCGGCCCGATCAAGCCTTGACGGCGTTCAAGCGCAGCATCAGCGTCAGCGGATGGAGCGGTGAAGCCTGAAAACCGTAGTGCTCGTAGAACGCCTTGGCGCGGTCGTGTAGCGCGTGCACCAGCAGGGCCCGAACACCGGCGTTGTGCGCAACCGTCACCGCCCGATGCACTGCATCCTGCAGCAGTGCCCCGCCCAGCTTGAGGCCCTGTGCACGGTGATCGACCGCCAGTCGGGCGAGAACCAACACCGGAACCGGGTCCGGCATGTTGCGGCGCACGGCGCTGGTTGCGGCTTGGTGCGCTACAGCACCCGCCGCCAGCGCGTAGTAGCCGAAAACGCAGTGCTGCAGATCGGCCACGACAAAAGTGCGGCTCGCGCCACTCAACTGGTTGGCCAGAGCGCGGCGTTTGAGCCATTCGTCCAGCACCGCCTCGCCACAAGCAAAGCCGTCTAGGCGATGGGCCGTGGCCAGCGGCTGCGGCGCACCGAGCTGCAAGCTCATGCCGCGCCGGTGCCCCAAGGTGCCTTGACGGCCATGAGGCGCTCGAGCCCGGGATTCGGGCCGGGGTGCGCGTCGAGCATGGCCGTGAACTGCTTGAACTTGTCGGCGTCTAGGCGGAAAAAAACCTGATCCAACACCACGGCCTGAGCGCGCTCGCAGGCCGCTTCGAGCATGAAGTCGGACCGGTTCTTGCCGAGCAGACGGGCGGCGTGATCGATCAGATCGCGCTGTTCGGGCAGGGCCCGCAGATTGATGGCGGCGTCACGCATTGGTTTGCCCTATTCATGCATACACAACAGATATACGGACTGTGGTGCAATGTGTAGCTTTTGTCAACACGTCTGTGCAGTGAATGGCGCAGGTAGCGACCTGCCGCAACGCCCTGTTTTCAGCGTTTTAGGTTCCAAGTCTGCCAGTCAACATCACAACTTGACGATGTGCGTCTCTTGTACTAACATCACCGCAATCAAAGCAACAAAATCGGTGCCACCATGACTGCCCTTGCATCGCCTCCTTCCGCCCGCTCTGCCCGACTTGGGCTGCGCGCCACCCCAGAACAAGAGGTGGTGCTGCGCCGTGCCGCCGAGGTGGCCCACAAGTCGTTGACCGACTTCATCCTCGACAGCGCCTGTTTGGCCGCAGAACAGACGCTGCTTGATCAGCGCTTGTTCATGGTTTCGGGCAGCCAGTATCAGGCCTTGCTGGATCTGCTGGAGCGCCCCGAACAGGACAACGAGGGGCTGCGCGAGTTGTTTGCCCGCAAGGCGCCTTGGGATGCGAAGTGAGGTTGCGTGCACCGGAGCCACTGGCCGCGCCACATAGGCTGGAAGGTTTTGATTGCGGCAAGCCCGCGTTGAACGACTGGCTGTTGCGCTACGCCCTCCAAGCGCAAGGCAGCGGCTCGGCCAAGACCTTCGTCGTGACTGAGGACGATGGCCGCGTCGCAGGCTACTTCAGCCTGACCGTGGGGCAAGTCGACACGCTGGAGGCGCCGGAGCGCATCCGCAAGGGAATGGGACAGTATCCGTTGCCAGTGGTAATCTTGGCGCGGCTCGCTGTCTCGGTAGCGGATCAGGGGCGAGGCATCGGCTTTAGTCTGCTACAGGATGCGATTCGCCGCACGCTGCTGATTGCCGAGCACGCTGGCATTCGGGCCATGCTGACCCACCCCATCGATGAAGAAGCGGCGCGTTTCTACACCCGGTTCGGCTTCATCGCCTCCCCGCTGCGCGAGCAGCAACTCTTGCTGCTGCTCAAGGATGCGAGGAGGGTCTTGATGGCCCTGAACGAGTTGGAAGTCAAGCGCTGCCAAACAGATTTATCGGGGCAATGACGCACCCCTTTACCCTCAATTGTGGGTATGATTACTAGGGCTTACAAGGAATTCGAAGAACGTGTCGGCGCCATCGAGCGTGGGTGCGGCGCCAAGGGCGACCGGGTGCGCGCCGAAATCCTCAAGAGAAACCTGCCGTTCTCGATCTCCGAAACCGAAGAGGCCTGCCCGGGCATCAGCCGCGACATGGTGCGCGTCGTCTTGCGTGCCATGAAAGCCGAAGGGCTGATCACGCCAACCGGCAAAGGCCGAGCGGCCAAATGGGAACAAACAGGGCCGATGCCATGAAGACGCTATCGGACAACCTGCGCCGTACCGGCGATAGCCGGACGATAGAGGGTGGGCGATCCGCCGGCACCGGCCCAATGAATCAAAAGGTTCTATCGACCACCAGCGGCGCGCCGTGGGCGATAGCAGCGCAAGCAGACCGCTCGACTTACAGGACGCACACGTGAGCGCCAACTTCCAACAACTTGCCAACTTCATCTGGTCCGTCGCCGATTTGCTGCGCGGGCCGTATCGCCAGCCGCAGTACGAGCGCGTGATGCTGCCGCTCACGGTGCTGCGCCGCTTCGATGCCGTGTTGGCGCCGAGCAAAGAAGCTGTGCTCAGGCGCTACGACGAGCTCAAGGCCAAGAACATCCCGAACATCGACGCCATCCTCAACAACCTAGCCAAGGATGAGGACGGCACCCCGCTGGGCTTTCACAACCACAGCCAGCTCGACTTTGCCAAGCTCAAGGGCGACCCCGACCACATCGGCCGCCATCTGGCCGACTACATCGCCGGCTTTTCCGAGAACATCCGCAAGATCTTCGAGCGCTTCGAGTTCGACAAGGAAATCGAGAAGCTCGAAGAGTCCAACCGCCTCTACCATGTGGTGGCGCAGTTCGCCGAGATCGACCTGCACCCACACAAGGTTGACAACATCACCATGGGTCTGGTGTTCGAAGACCTGATCCGGCGCTTCAACGAAGCCGCCAACGAAACGGCGGGCGATCACTTCACGCCGCGCGAAGTCATCCAGCTCATGGTCAACCTGCTGCTGGAGCCCGACACCAGCGTGCTCACGCAGGCCGGCGTCATCGTCACCATCTGTGACCCCGCCTGCGGCACCGGCGGCATGCTGGCCGAGGCGCAAAACTGGATTCGCGCGCACAACGAACAGGCCACGGTCAAGGTCTTCGGGCAGGACTACAACCCGCGCTCCTACGCCGTGGCTGCGTCTGACCTTTTGATCAAAGGCCACAAGGATGGCTAGGTGGTGCTGGGCAACACCCTCATCGACGACCCGTTTCCGGACCAGCGCTTCGACTATCTGCTGGCCAACCCGCCCTTTGGCGTGGACTGGAAGGCGGAGAAAAAGGTCATCGACCGCTGGCCCAACTTCCGCGGCTACAGCGGCAAGCTGCCGCGCATCAACGACGGCGCCCTGCTGTTCCTGCTCTACATGGTGAGCAAGTTCCAAGACTACCAGACTAGCAACCGCGACAAGCCCGGCTCGCGCACCGCCATCGTCTTCAACGGCTCGCCCCTGTTCACCGGCGGCGCCGGCAGCGGTGAGAGCGAGATCCGCCGCTGGATCATCGAACGCGACCAGCTCGAGGCCATCGTCGCCCTGCCCGAGCAGATGTTCTACAACACCGGCATTGGCACCTTCGTCTGGGTGGTCACCAACCGCAAGGCCACACACCGCAAGGGCAAGATCCAGCTCATCGACGCCCGCGAGCGCTACACGCCGATGAAACGCAGCCTAGGCGACAAGCGCCGCTACCTCGACCAGGTTGCGCTCGACGCCGTCACCCGCGAACACGGCGCGCTGGAACACAGCCAGACCAGCCGCGTCTTCGACAACACCGATTTCGGCTACCGCCGCGTCACCGTACTGCGCCCGTTGCGGCTGCGCTTCCAGATCACCGACGAAGCGCGCGAGCGCTTCCTCAACACCTGCCCCGATCTGTACGATGCCTTGCAGGCCGTGCAGGACGCACTCGGCACCGAGCCGCTGCTGGACTGGAACCGGGCATGGACCACGGTGCAAAAGGTGTTCCAACATCTGCCGGACGGCGTCCAGGGCTGGGCCAAGGGCGCCAAGGGCAGCGCACAGAAGAGGATTTTGCGCGACTGCTTCACCGTGGTGGACCCCGAGGCCGCGCCGGTGATCGCCAAACACCACAAGATCGAGCCGTTGGACCGCGCCGCCCTGTTCCCCGCCCAGACCCTGCCCGCCGACATCACTAAGGAAGGGCTTCATGCCCTGCTGGGCCTGAACGCCGACGGCAGGGGCAAACACGTCGAGTACGAGCCAGACCCAGCGCTCAAGGATGCCGAGAACATCCCGCTGAAAGCAGACATCGTCAGCTACGTGCTGCGCGAGGTGCGCCCCTACGTGCCCGATGCCTGGATCGACCGCGAGACACTGGACGAGCAGGACGGCGGCATCGGCAAGGTGGGCTACGAGATCAACTTCAACCGCGTGTTCTTCCAGTACCAGCCGCCGCGACCGCTGCACGAGATCGATGCGGAGCTGGCCGAGGTGGAGCAGCGGATTCTTGAGCTGCTGCGGGAGGTGACGGAGTGAGCTGCACCTCTGTTCGAGTGAAATTCATATGCCGGCTCGGGTACGGTGATGCTTTGCCAAAAGATGAAGAGTTCGCCGGTGGTGTGGCCGTCTTTGGTTCGAATGGCCAGTACGCGACCACGAGTGCGAGAAACACCGATATTCCCGCCATCGTCTTAGGGCGCAAGGGCTCATATGGAAAGGTGAACTGGGCACCAGACGGTTGCTTCGCTTCAGATACAACCTTTTTCGTTGACGAACGTCTCACCGCTGAAAATCTGCGGTGGCTGTTTTGGAGTCTCCAGACGCTGGGCTTGGACGAGGGGTCTCAAGAAGCGGCGGTTCCTGGGCTAAACCGGGAGTCCGTGTATGAAGAGCGCATTTGCCTTCCTTCTCTTGCCAACCAAGTAACCGTCGCCAACTACCTCGACCGCGAAACCGCCCGCATCGACGGGCTGATCGCCGAGAAGGAACGCATGCTAACGCTGCTGGAAGAAAAGCGGGCCGCCCTCATCAGCCGCGTCGTCACCCGTGGCCTCGATCCCAACGCCCCACTCAAACCCTCAGGCCAAGAATGGCTGGGAAAAATTCCGGCTCATTGGCAGGTGCTGCGGTTGAAGTTTGCGACAAGTGGCATTGACCAAGGTGCCTCGCCACAATGCTATTCCTACCCTGCAGCACCGGGAGAGTGGGGCGTCCTCAAGACGGGATGCGTCAATGGCGGCGAATTTCGCGAGCAAGAAAACAAAGCCTTGCCGGACGAGAATGAATCGCTCCCGGAAATCGAGGTTCGTCAGGGAGACGTGCTGATGTCGCGGGCCAGTGGCTCCGTTGATCTGATCGGGTCAGTTGCTCATGTTTCGAGTCAACCAGCGGCACGGTTAATGCTGTCAGACAAAATTTTTCGCTTTCGCGTCCGAGAAGACGTACTCAATCCGCGCTATCTGGTCCTCGCCATGGGCGCACGATATTTGCGACATCAGATCAAGTCGGTCATTAGCGGTGCCGAGGGATTAGCCAACAACATCGCGAAAAACGACGTTATGGAACTCTTGCTCGTAGTCCCGCCAATCCTTGAACAACGACGAATCGTGGAAGACCTTGATCGCGCTATCAGCAGCAGCAAGGTGCTTTGCGGCTCACTTGGTGAGTCGATCACGCTCGCCAAGGAACGCCGCGCCGCCCTCATCACCGCCGCCGTCACCGGCCAGATCCCGCAGGAGGAGATGCGCGCATGAAGTTCGAAACCTTCAAGGCCGGCCGCTGGCAGCCGCGCTACCAGTACAAGAGCTTCGAGCCGGTGCCGGTCAACCACGAATGGACTTGGGAAAACGCCACGATCAACGCCTTGCTGGAGCAGGCCACCCGGGCGCTGGGGGAGCTGAACGCGTTTTCGCTGATCGTTCCCGACATCGATCTGTTTATCGAAATGCACGTGGTCAAGGAGGCGCAGACCTCCAGCAAGATTGAGGGCACGCAAACCGCCATCGACGAGGCCTTGATGCCCGAGGACCAGATTCGCCCCGAAAAGCGCAACGACTGGCGCGAGGTGCGCAACTACATCGACGCCGTCAACTTGGCCATCGACGAATTGCAGCGCCTGCCCCTGTCGAACCGGCTGCTTAAGCAGACGCACGCGACGCTGATGCGCGGGGTGCGGGGCGAGCACAAGCTGCCGGGCGAGTTTCGCACCAGCCAGAACTGGATCGGCGGCTCCGGGCTGACCGACGCGGCCTTCGTGCCGCCGCATCACGAGGCGGTGCCCGAACTGATGGGAGACCTAGAGAAGTTCTGGCACAACGAGGCGGTGGTGGTGCCGCACCTGGTGCGCGTCGCGATCAGCCACTACCAGTTCGAGACCATTCACCCCTTTCTGGACGGCAATGGCCGCATCGGGCGCCTGATGATTCCGCTCTACCTCATCAGCCACGGGCTGCTAGCCAAGCCGTCGCTGTACCTATCGGATTTTTTCGAGCGCAACCGGGCCAGCTATTACGACGCGCTGATGCGGGTGCGCACCAGCAACGACCTGATTCACTGGGTGCAGTTTTTCCTCAATGGGGTGACGCAGACCGCGGTCAAGGGGCGCGACACCTTTAGGCAGATTTTGTTGCTGCGCACCGAAGTGGAGCACGCGGCGCTGGACATGGGCCGCCGCGCGGCCATGGCCCGGGATGCGCTGAACCTGCTGTACCGGCGCCCCATCGTGGCCGCAGCCGACTTGGAGCGGGCGCTGGGCGTGTCCACTCCCACGGCCAATACGCTGATCAAGGCACTGATCGAGCGGCACGTCCTGGTGGAGATTACCGGCCAGCAGCGAGGCCGGGTGTATGCCTTCGAGCGTTACCTTAAGCTGTTCACAAGTTAAAGTTCGGGCTTAAAATTTAACCAAGACCCCGCGCTGATAAAGGAAACGAGCGATGAAGACCACCAGCGAAGCCGCGTTCGAAACCGCCATCGAGGCGGTCTTGCTGGGCGGGGGCTACGCGCGGGTCGAGGGCAAGGGTTTCGACCGCGAGCGCGCGATCTTCCCCGACGAGGCACTGGCCTTCATCCGCGCCACCCAAGGCAAGGTATGGGAAAAGCTGGAGGCGCTGCATGGCGAGCAGACCGGTGCCCGCGTGCTGGAATTGCTGTGCAAATGGCTGGACACCCATGGGGCGCTGGCCACCCTACGCCATGGCTTCAAGTGTTTCGGCAAAACGCTGCGGATCGCTTTCTTTCGTCCCGCCCACGGCTTGAACCCTGAACTGGAAGCCCGCTATCAGGCCAACCGGCTGGGGCTGACGCGCCAGTTGCACTACAGCCCTAGGTCGGAAAAATCGCTGGACGTGGTGCTGTCGGTCAATGGCATCCCCGTGGTGACGCTGGAACTCAAGAACCCGCTCAGCGGCCAGACCGCCGCCAACGCCATCCACCAGTACCGCCACGACCGCGACCCGCGTGAACCGATCTTCGTGTTTACCAAGCGGGCGCTGGTGCACTTCGCGGTGGACACCGAAGAGGCGCACATGGCCACGCGCTTGGCCGGTTCATCCACCTATTTCCTGCCCTTCAACCGCGGCATGGACGGCGGCGCCGGCAACCCGCCCGACCGCGAGGGACGCAACTACAAGACCGCCTACGTGTGGAAAGAGGTGCTGGAGCGCGACAGCCTGCTCGACCTGCTCGCCCGCTTTCTGCATCTCGATGTGCAAGAGAAGACCGCAGACGACGGCAAGAAGCTGCGCAAGGAGACCCTAATCTTTCCGCGCCACCACCAGTTGCAGGCAGTGCGCCAGATGGTGGCGGCTGCGGCCAGCGAGGGCGTGGGTCATAACTATCTCGTCGAACACTCGGCCGGAAGCGGCAAGAGCAACACCATCGCTTGGTTGGCGCATCGCCTGTCCAGCCTGCACAACGAACGCGACGAGCGGTTGTTCGACAGCGTGGTGGTCATCACCGACCGCGTGGTGCTCGACCGCCAGTTGCAAAACACCATCTACCAGTTCGACCACCGCCAAGGCGTGGTGCAAAAGATCGAGGAGGATTCGCGCCAGCTCGCCGAGGCGTTGGAGGCTGGCGTCCCAATCATCATCACCACGCTGCAGAAGTTTCCGTTTGTCTCCGGGCAACTGGCAAAACTGAGCGAGGAGCGCGGCGAAGGCGGCAAGAGTCATCTGCCAGCGCGCAAGTACGCCGTGATCATCGACGAGGCGCACAGCTCGCAGTCGGGCGAGACGGCGACCGAGCTCAAGGGAGTGCTGGGCGGCGCGCAGTTGCGTCGCAAAGCACAGGAGATGGCCGAGGAGGAAGGCGAAATTGAGCTGGAGCGTCTGTTCCGGTCCATGGCCAAGCGTGGCCATCAGCCGAACATGAGCTTCTTCGCTTTCACCGCAACGCCCAAGCACAAGACGCTGGCGATCTTCGGCCGCAACGGCGCACCCTTCCACCGCTACACCATGCGCCAAGCCATCGAGGAAGGCTTTATCGAGGACGTGCTGAAGAGCTACGTCACTTACAAGACCTACTACAAGCTGATCAAGAAGGCCGAGGACGACCCCAACGTCGAACGCAAGAAGGCGGCCAAGGCGCTGGCCCGTTTCATGCGGCTGCACCCGCACAATATCGGCCAGAAGACCGAGGTAATTGTCGAGCATTTCCAGCACTTCACTCGGCACAAGATCGGCGGTCACGCCAAGGCGATGGTGGTCACCGGCTCGCGGCTGGATCAGCGACTACAAAAAGGCGCTGGGCCAGCCCGAGGGCTTGGCCGAACTCTCGGTGTTCTACTGCGAGGAAGTGTTCGATTTTCTGGCCGGTTGCGGCATGGACGACGCAGGCTTTTTTGACTCGCTGGTGCGAATGTTCGAACAGGCGCTGAAATACGTGCTGGCCTTGCCAAAGGCGCAACAAACGGCATTCCTTGCGCGGCTGGATCGGGTGCGCCTGCTGGGGCAGAACGTCGGTTGGGGCGTGGGCGATGATTTCGACCATTTTTGGTCGGAGGCCGGGTTGGCGGCTGACGCATGAAACAGCGCCACAGGCGGGCTCATCTTGAGCCATCCGCGCTTGCGTGCCGCCTGCTGGTCGCTTGACCCGCAGCAAGAAGTCTGCTGTGTGCGCAATAGTTGCGACAGAAACCGCCACCTACGCGACAATGCGCCCATCTGATCGCTCCGATAGGCTCCCATGTCCGAACGCATCAACGCTCGCCTGTCGCGACCCTTGGCTGAATTCGTGCATCGAATGGTCGGCGAGGCGGGTCTTTACGAAACACCCAGCGAATACGTGCGCGACCTGATCCGCCGCGACATGGAACGGCGTGACGGCCAGTTTGTGCAGGACGCCATCCTCGCCGGTTACCGAGACTTGGCGGCAGGTCGCATCTTTGCGTCCAGCGGCAACTTCAAGGCCGACATGGCGGCGCTCGACGAACTTCTGATGCGCCCGAAAAACGAAGGCGAATGATCCCGAAGGCCGTTTCCACATCCTCTTGCCACGAGACTATAAAAAGACTATATTCGGTCTTTATTAAGTCTGGAGCACGGCCATGCGCTACTCATCACAAGTCAAGCCCATCAGCTACCTTAAAGCCAACGCCGCCGAGGTTCTGACGCGGCTCGCGCAGCAGCGTGAACCGCTGGTCATCACGCAAAACGGCGAAGCCAAAGCGGTCTTGCAAGACGTGGCCTCGTTCGAGGAGACACAAGAAACGCTGGCCTTGCTGAAAATCCTAGCGCTGGGCAATCAGGATGTAGCCGCTGGCAAGGTCAGGCCGGTGGCCGATGTCGTTGCCCGCCTGCGTGCCAAACGCGCCCCAGTCTGATGGCAGGCGCACCGGCCAAGTTCGAAGTCCTGCTCACCGAGGGTGCAGAGCAGGACTTGGAGGCCATCCATGACTACATCGCCGAGTTCGACTGCGTCGCCAACGCCAACCATGTGCTGGATGAACTGATGCAGGTCGTGGAGAGCCTGTCGAGATTCCCCGAACGCGGCAGCTATCCGAGGGAGCTGGTAAATCTGGGCAGCAAAGAGTATCGCCAGACCTTTTTCAAGCCGTATCGCGTGATCTACCGTGTCACAGGCAGCCAGGTCATCGTTTACCTCATTGCCGACGGCCGCCGTGACATGCCATCCGTGCTTGCGCGCCGCCTGCTGGGCGCTTAACCCGCAGCAACCAGCACGCGTGCTACCCAATCCAGACAGCCGGTTTTTCGGGCGATAACCGTCCGCCAGCGGTCGGGCATCGAACCTGCAATGCCAGCGTATGGGCTCTTAAACGTTACTACCCAACCTGACCTGCCCCCATTGACCGTACCATTGTTTCGGAGAAGTCCTGGGGGTGGAAGATTAATCGATTTTTTGTCTTTGAGGTTGGTCAGCAGCACCGCCAGCGGCTGGCGGTGCTGTTGGACGAATCGTGCTGGCGGGATACGCCCCGGGCTGCTGTGTGGCCTGACCTCGTTGTAGTCCTGCCGCCAGCGCACAATGCACTCCCGGGCCTGTGACAACGATTCACGGGGGTTTCCTTTGTCAAAATCGGGGTCTATGACCGTGTGCAGCGATAAAAAAACAAACGAGCGCCTCCTCTGTGTGGATTTCAGCTCAGCCGATGCTGTCGAGGCTTGGGCCCCGATTGACGACCGCATCATGGGCGGTGTGTCGCAAAGCCGCCTGAGCTTTCATGCGGATGGGTATGCGGTCTTTGCAGGAACCGTCTCGATGGAGAACGGTGGCGGCTTTGCCTCGGTTCGAAACCCTTGCCTGCGCTTGGGCGATGCGCAGGAAGGGCCTTTCAGCTTGGACATCAAGGTTCTCAGTGCGGCAACCTGAGAAAGCCCTCCACCGCTGCTCCGACCTCGTCGTCCCAAGACCACATGAACGAGTGCCCCATGTTCAGGACCAACATCTGGGCACCGGGGATGTTCTCGGCCAGGTACTGCCCATGTTCCAGCGGAAACAGGGGGTCGAAGCGCCCATGAATGACTAACGTCGGAACCCGTATATCCCTGACGAGCTTGAGCCGGTTCTTTGAAGCAGACACCGCCAAACCGTGCTTGAATGCAGCCATGAGGTTGTCCGTTCGGCTAGATGCCAGACGGATGGCGGCTTTGACCTCGGCTGTCGGGCAACCCTTGGGCCCGGCGTAGGTCGCGGCCAAGGCATCGTAGGCGCTGGCGTACAAGTCGTCTGCGCTTTTGGGGCGATGTCGCCGAGCCTTCTTGATGTAATCCTGAAACGCCGAGGTGGGTGGTGGCAGGCGCAGCAGCTTTGTTGTGGGAATCCCCAAGGAAGCGGCGACGCAGGGGCGGTGGTCCGCAGTGGTGGACATCAGCACGAGGCGTTCGACACGCTGCGGATGTTGGGTCGCCATCAGTTGGCCGATGAACCCACCCATGGACAAACCCACCACGGCGGCCTTCGCCACGTTCAAGCCGTCCAGCACCGCCACCGCATCGCTGGTGAGCGCGTTCAAGGTGTAGGGATGCAGCGCGCTGACCGTGGAAGACCGACCGGTGTCGCGGTGGTCGTACCGGATGACGAAGTGGCCGCTCTGCGCAAGCTGTATGCAAAAACGCTCGGGCCAGAAAACCCCTTGACCCGTGGCGCCCATCACCAGCAAAACGGCAGGGTGGCTGGGAACACCAAAGGTCTCGGCCCACAGTGTCAGGCCTTCAGATTGGCGGATGAACGTTTCCAAGAGGCCTTACCATGGGTGGGTGGCTACAGAGTCTAGCAGGCCGTTGAAAAGTGCAAACCAAAGCCGCCCGCCCCCTGCCGCGTTGCTCTCGAGCCGCCGCAGAGCGCATTTTCCAGCCTTTGCAGCCCCTTTCGCGGCCCGTTTCATGCCAATGCGCCCATTTTGGACGCACCTCGGCCCAGAATCACGCATGATGCGCATCCCACCAGCCACCCATGGAGCCCATGCGCACCAAGTTGTAGGCCGCAAAGCACATCAGCGCCTGCCCAGTCAGCTTGGCCTGACCCTTGAGCTTGGTCTTGGCCAGTCCGCCTACGGTCTTGATCCAGCCAAAGGCCTCTTCGATGCGCTTGCGCACCTTCAGACTGGTTTGGTAGCCCGCATGCCGCTTGGTGCGCCCATCGATGGCCGAGTGCTGCTTCTTGGCCGCACATGGGGCGTAATGCCCAGCTTGCGGCAGCCCTGCACGAAGGCCTTGCAGTCGTAGTTTTTGTCGGCGCCCACGGTTTGCTTGCGCCCACGGCGCCTTTGGCGCCCCAGCATCTTGAGCGCCGCTTGGTGCTCTGCCGTGCCGTTGGCATGGGTGATCTCGACGTCCACCACCAAGCCGTTGCGGTTGTCCATCAGGATGTGGCCCATGTGGCACAGCCGCGACTTGTCGCCCTTGGCTTTCTTGTACAGGCGCGCATCGGCATCGGTGCGGCTGGCATGGGTGTCGTTGGTACGCTCTTGGCCTTTGAAGTCGCAGCAGGGCTTTCAAGAGCATCTCGGGCGGTACCGAAGGGCGGCCTTTGCGCGCATACACGGCTTCGAACTCGGCGCTCATACTGGCGAGCAAGGCATCGACCAGCGCGCGCAGCTTGCGCAAGGGGTGCTGGGGCGATACCCGGTCTTCAAGGCTGATGTAGCTGAACATGACTCCTTGAAAGCTCTGCACACCTCTCATTGCAAATCTCTTATATCTGCAAGATGCCGTGATGCATATGATAGCAAATCTGGGGCGGGTGTGGGGGAGTTTTTCAACGGCTTGTTTGACGGCTTACTTGTGCAATAATTTCTCCGTGGTGTGGCGCGGCAGCGATTGGCGATTTGCTTATTCCACCTGTAGGTCACCCCTTAACCCCCCCGAAACTCTCGTCTGTCTAAGCAACCGAACTCGCATGATTGCTTCCGTTTGATGGCGCGGTTGATCGAGTCGGCCAGTTCGCTCCATTCGCAGCCCATGGCGTCAAAGCGCTGGCGCAAGGTGGCGCTGGAGGGCACAGCACGCAGGCCCAAGGCTTGGTGGGCAAAGCGCTGCTTGCGAAAGGCTTCGACGGCTTCGAAGTCGTTCTTGCCCAAGGTGAGCATGGCGACGTAGCACTTGAGGATGTCGCTGTTGGCAATACCAGAGCGCAATGGATACTTGGGATCGACCATGGCCGGCAGGTTGATGCGCTTGAACAAGCGCCCCACCAAGGCCAAGCCACCGTGGCTGCTCAGGTCGTAGGGCAGCTTCTTGACAACGAACTCGACTGGGTCAGCCATTTGAGACGCTTGCACCTGCTGGGGGCATGGTTGTTGGTGGGAACAGGGGGTTTGGGGGTTTTAGGGGGGAAGTCACGGATTCAGGCCCCCAGTAAATTGAGATTCAAACAGCTTCACAGCCCGCAAGCTGTTCTGAACCCTTTTATACCCGATTAACCCGTCTGCCCTGCTGGCCTACACGCGGCTTGCTGATGCGGTAGCGCAGATGGCATGCGAAAAGCGTTATGTACCGTGGTATATTGCGCTGCGAGCAAAGCAGGCCGACCTTCTCGCCCTGCTTTGCAGGACCCAACCTGCAAAAGCCCCTCTCCCGAAATCCCCACCGCTGGCCCCACCCCGACGAAAGCGAGTCCCCATGCGCGCCCTCCTCTGTCGTCTGTTTTGTATTGTGAGCATTTTGGCCGCCAGCGCCGGCGCGCACGCCGGGCAGATCACGGTCTCGGCGGCTGCCAGCCTGACCAACGCTTTCAACGACATCGGCCGCGCCTTCATGGCGCAGCAGCCGGATGTGCGGGTGGTGTTCAACTTTGGCGCTTCGGGGGCGCTGTTGCAGCAGATCGACCGCGGCGCGCCGGTGGATGTGTTTGCCAGTGCCGACGAGTTCACCATGGATCTGGCACAGCAGCGCGGCCTGATCGTGGCCGAGCAGCGGCGCGATTTCACACGCAACCTGCTGGTGCTGGCGGTGCCGGCCGACAGCGGCCTGAACCTGAGCACCCTGCCCGACTTGACCCAAGCCGCCGTGCGCCGGGTGGCCATCGGCAACCCGGACAGCGTACCGGTGGGGCGCTACACCCAGCGCGCGCTCGAGGCCGCTGGGCTGTGGCCGGCGCTGTCGGGCAAGGCAATTTTTACCCTGAATGTGCGCCAGTCGCTCAACTACGTGTCGCGCGGCGAGGTCGAGGCCGCCTTCGTCTATGCCACCGACGCCGCGCTCATGCCGGATCGGGTGCGGGTGGCGTTCCAGGTGCCCACCACCACGCCCATCACCTACCCGATTGCGCCCACGGTGCGCAGCGCCGGCTCGGCCAACGCGGCGGCGGCGCAGCGCTTCATCGCCTTTGTGCTCTCGAGCGCAGGCCAAGCGATTTTGCAGCGCCACGGCTTTCTGCAACCCTGAGCGCTCTGCAGCGCCCACACCAAGCTCATGGATGCGCTAGCCGACGTCTGGATCGTGTTGCGCCTGTCGCTCAAGGTGGCGCTGTGGGCCACGGCGATCACGCTGGTGCTGGGCGTGGCGCTGGGCTGGCTGCTGGCGCGCAAGCGCTTTGTCGGGCGCGAGCTGCTCGACACCCTGTGCACGCTGCCGATGGTGCTGCCACCGACGGTGCTGGGCTACTACCTGCTGGTGCTGGTGGGCAGCCGCGGCCCGATAGGTGCGTGGCTGTATCAACACTTTGGCATCAACCTGATTTTTACTTGGCAGGGCGCGGTGCTGGCGGCGGCGATCGTGACCTTTCCGCTGGTATTCAAGCCGGCCCGGGCCGCGTTTGAGGCGGTTGAGGGCCAGTACGAGCAGGCCGCGCGTGTGCTGGGTGTGTCGGAATGGGCGCTGTTTTTGCGCGTCACGCTGCCGCTGGCTTGGCGCGGTATCATGGCCGGGCTGCTGCTGGCTTTTGCGCGCGCGCTGGGGGAGTTTGGCGCCACGCTGATGATCGCCGGCAACATTCCGGGCCAGACCCAGACGCTGTCGATCGCGGTCTATGAGGCCGTGCAGGCCGGGCAAGACGACATGGCCAACGTGCTGGCCGCGATCACTTCCATCGTCTGCATTGCGGTGCTGCTCTCGGCCACGCGCCTGATGCCGGGGCGCGTGGCGCACCACCAGAACTAGAGCCCGCCATGCTGCTCGACTTTCATCTGCGCAACCGGCTGCAATCGGGCACGCGCGTGTTCACGCTCGACGTGCAGCTCAAGTCGCAGGCGCAGCGCGTGGTGATTGCCGGGCCCTCGGGCTCGGGCAAGAGCCAGACCCTGAAGGCGATAGCCGGCTTGGTGCGCCCGCAGTCGGGCCATGTGCGCATCGACGGCCAGACCCTGTACGACGCGGCCAGCGGCGTTTTTCTGCCGCCGCAGGCGCGCCGGCTGGCTTATGTGTTTCAGGATTACGCCTTGTTTGCGCACCTGACGGTGCGCCAGAACATCGCTTTTGCGCTCGCCCGTGGCTGGCTGAACCCGCGCCGCCGTGCGCGCCACCCGGCGGTGGAGTATTGGATCGAGGCCTTTGAACTCGGGGCCCTGGCGCACCAGTACCCGCACGAGCTCTCGGGCGGGCAGCGCCAGCGCACCGCCTTGGCGCGCGCGCTGGTGGCCGAGCCGCGCGCCTTGTTGCTCGACGAGCCCTTTGCCGCGCTCGACGCCGACCTGCGCCAGACCATGCGCGCCGAACTCGACGCGCTGCAGCGGCGCCTGCAAGTGCCGATGGTGCTCATCACCCACGACCCGCAAGACGTGGCCTTGTTTGGCGACGAGGTGCTGCACCTGCACGAGGGCCGGTCGGGCCGCGCTCCATGAGCCCGCGCAAACCACGCGCCCCGCGCACCGAGCCCAGCCAAGGCACCCCGCACGCTGCACCGGCGCCGCCTGACACCGAAGCTCCGCCCGCGCCACCACCCCCGCAAAAACCCACAGCCCCACCCGCACCCCAATCCACCCAAGCCTCCCCCACCGCCCCCCTGCAGCTGCAAGGGCTGGTGTGGATGACGGCGGGCGAGCGCAACTTCGGCGGCCCCGGCCGCATCGCTTTGCTCGAGCACATCGGCACCTGGGGCTCGATCACGCGCGCGGCCAAGGCGGCCCAGCTGAGCTACAAAGCGGCCTGGGACGCCATCGACACCATGAACACTTTGGCCGGTGAGCCACTGGTGCAGCGCCTGACCGGCGGCAAGGGCGGCGGCGGCACCCGCTTGACGCCCCGGGGCCGGCAACTGGTGGTCAACTACCGCCGCCTCGAGGCCGAGCACCGGCGCTTTGTCGAGCACCTGAGCCGCCAAGCCAGCGGCATGGCCGACGACTACCTGCTTTTGAGGAGCATGACCATGAAAACCAGCGCCCGCAATCAGTTTCTGGGGCGTGTGGTGCGTATCGAGCCCGGCGCCGTGAATGACCTGATCGAACTCGACATCGGCGCACCGCAGCCGCTGGTAGCGCTGCTCACGCGCGAGAGCACGCAAAACCTAGGGCTGCAGATCGGGACCGAGGCCTTTGCGCTGGTCAAGGCCTCATCCATCATCTTGCTGTGCGCCGATGATGACGACGCCGCCGACAACGAGGCTGTCGCCGCCAAACCCAGCCGGGCGCGCTATTCGGCCCGCAACTGCCTGAGCGGCACGATCATGCGCATCACACCCGGCGCCGTGAACGCCGAAGTGGTGCTGCAACTGTCGGGCAGCGCCAGCCTCGCGGCCATCATCACGCAGCAGAGCTGCATCGACATGCAGCTTGCCGTCGGCCAGCGCGCCAGCGCCTTGTTCAAGGCCTCGAGTGTGATTCTGGGGGTGACGGATTGAGATCGGTGCCCGCTTTGATGGCTGCTCCCAAACTCACAAATCATGAACTCACAAATCGGCGAGCACGCGGATGTGCGCTTCCACGCTGCGCGCCAGCGCGCTCAGGTTGTAGCCGCCCTCGAGCACGCTCACGATGCGGCCCTGCGCGTGCCGGTCGGCCACGGCCTTGAGGCGCTGCGTGATCCAGACGTAGTCTTGCTCCACCAGCCCGAGCTGGCCCATGTCGTCTTCGCGGTGGGCATCGAAGCCGGCGCTGATGAAGATCATCTCGGGCCGGTGCGCCTCGAGGCGCGGCATCCAGACGCTGTCGATGAGCTCGCGCACATCCGACCCGCGGCTATAGGCCGGCACCGGCAGGTTGACGAGGTTGTCGGCCTCGGCGTGCGGCCATTCGGGGTAAAAGGGGTGCTGGTAGTAGCTGCACATGAGGATGCGCGGGTCGCCGGCCACGATCTCTTCGGTGCCGTTGCCGTGGTGCACGTCGAAGTCGATCACCGCCACGCGTTGCAGGCCGTGGCGCTCGAGCGCGTACTTGGCCGCCAGCGCCACGTGGTTGAAGATGCAAAAGCCCATGGCGCGCTCGCGGCAGGCGTGGTGGCCGGGCGGGCGCACGGCGCAAAAGGCGTTTTGCAGCTCGCCGGCCAGCACCGCGTCGGTGGCGTTGAGCGCCGCCCCGGCCGACATCAGCGCCGCTTCGTAGGTGTGCAGGTTGATGGAGGTGTCGGGGTCGAGCTGCAGCCGCTCGGGGCCTCCGGCGCGCACTTCTTCGCGCAGTTCATCCGTCATGCCGCGCAGCGAGGCCACGTACATGCGCGAATGCGCCAGTTCGAGCTCAGACTGCGAGGCCGGGTTGGGGTCGCGGCGCTCGAGCGCGTCGGCTAGGCCAGTGATGAGCAACCGGTCTTCGATGGCACCCAAGCGCTCCGGGCATTCGGGGTGGCCCGGGCCCATGTCGTGCTTGCGGCAGGCGGGGTGGGTGTAGTAGCCGGTGGGTTTCATCGTTGTCTCCTTTTTCCGTTATCGTAGCACCCATGCTCGAACCCCAATCCCTCATCGCGCCACTGCTGCGCCAACTCGAAACGGTCATCGTGGGCAAAGCCGGCGTCATCCGCGACGCCGTCACCTGCTTGCTCGCCGGCGGGCACCTGCTGATCGAAGACTTGCCCGGCGTCGGCAAAACCACGCTGGCCCATGCGTTGGCGCACAGCTTTGGCTTGCAGTTTTCACGGGTTCAGTTTACTTCGGACTTGATGCCGAGCGATCTGATGGGGGTTTCGGTATTCGAGCGCGAGCGCGCCGAGTTTGTGTTCCACCCGGGCCCGCTGTTTGCCCAGGTGCTGCTGGCCGACGAGATCAACCGCGCCAGCCCCAAGACCCAAAGCGCGCTGCTCGAGGCCATGGAAGAAAAGCAGGTCTCGGTCGAGGGCGCGACGCGGCCGCTGCCGCAGCCTTTTTTTGTCATCGCCACCCAAAACCCGCACGACCAGCTGGGCACGCACGCGCTGCCCGAATCGCAGCTCGATCGCTTCTTGATGCGCCTGCGCTTGGGCTACCCCAGCCGCCCCGCCGAGCGCCTGTTGCTGCGCGGACTGGATCGGCGCGAGCTGCTCGACACCCTGCCCGCCTTGCTCGACAGCACCGGCCTGGCCCGGCTGCAAGCGCAGGTGCGGGCGGTGGCCCTGAGCGATGCGGTGCTCGACTACCTGCAAGACTTGCTGGAGGCCAGCCGCAACGGGCGCTGGTTTGCGCAGGGCCTGAGCCCGCGGGCTGGGCTGGCGATCTTGCGTGCCGCCCAAGCGCGCGCGCTGCTGGAGGGGCGCAGCTACGCCGCCGCCGACGACGTCGCCGCCATCTTGCCGCAAACGGCAGCGCACCGGCTGCAGCCGCTGGGCAGCGCCGGTCGCGGCGCCTTTGAGCAGGTGCAGGCCATGATCGAGGCCACGGCGCTGCGCTGAAGTGAAACTGGCCCCCACGCTCGCTGCCCCCCAAGGGGGCGCTTCAGTGGCTTCGGGCGGCCGGGCGCCACTGAAGTGAAACTGCCCCCATGCTCGCTGCGCTCGCTGCCCCCCAA
Source organism: Serpentinimonas sp. SSL01 (assembly GCF_056323735.1). Taxonomy (NCBI): domain Bacteria; kingdom Pseudomonadati; phylum Pseudomonadota; class Betaproteobacteria; order Burkholderiales; family Comamonadaceae; genus Serpentinimonas; species Serpentinimonas sp. SSL01. Next base: position 704,674 of record NZ_CM150487.1, on the reverse strand, counting down.
GGGGGCGCTTCAGTGGCTTCGGGCGGCCGGGCGCCACTGAGAGGCAATCGCTCATGCCAGCCATGATCCAAACCACCTTTGTGCCGCGCCTGCGCGCTTGGTGGCTGCGCCGCTTGCCACAGCAAGACCAAACCGCGCTGCACCACCACAACCTCTACCTGCTGCCCACCCGTGCGGGCTGGATGCTGGGCTTTACGCTGCTGCTGTTGCTGCTGGGCAGCATCAATTACCAGCTCAACCTAGGCTACCTGCTCACTTTCATGCTCGCCGGCAGTGCGGCGGCTGGGGTCTGGGTGGGGCACCGCAACCTGGCCGGGCTGGAGCTGAGCCTGCACCCGGGCGCGCCGGTGTTTGCTGGCCAGAGCGCCGCGGTCGAAATCCACTTGCGCAACCCCTCGCGGCGCGCGCGCTACGCCGTGGGGCTGCAGTGGCTGGGCAGCGGCGCTGCAGCCAGCGACGTCTGGGCCGATGTGGGCCCCCAAGACCAGCACAGCGTGCAGCTGGCTTACCCGACGCAGCAGCGCGGTCGCCTGCCGCTGCCGGCGCTGCGGGTGCAGACCCTGTATCCGCTGGGCACCTTTAAGGTCTGGCATTGGTGGCGGCCGGCGGCGCAGCTGTGGGTCTATCCGGCCCCCGAGACCCCACCCCCGGCGCTGCCGCTGGCCGCCACACACGAAGACGGCCCGGCCAGCGGCCCCCACGCCGCCCAGCGCAGCGGCGAAACCGATGGCGCCCGCCCCTACCGCCGCGGCGACCCGCTCAAATGGGTGCTGTGGAAAAAAGCCGCGCGCCTGGCCGGCGATGAGCGCGCGCAGTGGATCAGCCGCGACTTCAGCCACCCGGCCGCAGCCGAGCTGTGGCTGGAGCACGCACGCTGCCAGCTGCACGACGAAGAGGCGCGCCGCTCGCGCCTGTGCGCCTGGGTGCTGCAAGCCGATGCCCTCGGGCTGCGCTACGGCTTGCGCCTGCCGGGCTTCGAAATCGCGCCCGAGCAGGGCGCGGCGCAGCGCCAGCGCTGCCTGGAGGCACTGGCATGGCGCTGATGAAACTGGCGCTGCCCTCCGCGCTGGCCCCGCGCACCTGGCCGCGCGAGCTGCGCGACACGCTGTTTTTGCTCGGCGTGGTGGGCTGGATCGTGCTGCTGCAAAGCGCGCATCAGCCGCTGTGGGCCAGCGCACTGGCGCTGCTGCTGTTGCTCGTGCGCGCCGTGCTGGCGCTGCGCGGCCAGCCCTTGCCCGGCCGCGCAGTCATGCTGGCCCTGCTGCTGCTGGCGCTTGCTGGCACCTGGCTGCACCACGGCCAGCTTTGGGGTGCCCTGGCCGGCAGCAACCTGATCGTTCTGCTGCTGGCCCTCAAAACGCTGGAGCTGCGCGCCCGCCGCGACGCGCTGGTGGTGTTTTTCTTGGGTTTTTTCACCCTGCTCACGCTGCTGCTGCATTCGCAGTCGTTGCTCACCGCGCTGGGCATCGTACCGGCGCTGCTGGGCCTGCTCACTGGCCTCGTGCTGGCGCATCTGCCGCTGGGGCGCCCGCCGCTCACCCAAGCGCTGCGCCAAGCCAGCGCCCTGGTGCTGTTTGGGGCGCCGCTGATGCTGCTGCTGTTTGTGCTGTTTCCGCGCTTTGGCCCACTGTGGCACATCCCCACCGACGCCCAGATGGGCCGCAGCGGCCTGTCGGGGCAGATGCAGGTGGGGCAGATCGCACGCTTGGCGCTCGACCCCAGCGTGGCCCTGCGCGTCGAATTCCTCGACGGCCGCCGCCCACCGCAAAATCAGCTGTATTTTCGTGGCCCGGTCTTGAGCCGCTTCGACGGCCAGCAGTGGCTGCCCCAGTACGGCGAGCACAGCCTGCCCGAGCACGCCAGCGCCGCCTTGCAGACCGAGCTGCAAAGCGCCGGCACGCCGCTGCGCTACCGCCTGACCATGGAGCCCAGCCACCAGCCCTGGGTGCTGACGCTGCAAACCACACCGGAGCTGCCACCCATCGGCACCCAGAGCGCGCAGCTCACACCCGATCTGCAATGGATACTGCCGCGGCCCCTGACCGAAGTCACCCGCTTCGAGGCCGTGGCCTGGCCCGAGCTGCGGCACCGCCCGCTGCGCCCCGCCGCCACGCTGGCGGCCAATTTGCTGCTGCCCCCCGGCTTCAACCCGCGCACGCGCCAGCTGGCGGCTGATTTGCTCCAGCAGCTGGGGCCCAACGCCAGCGCGCCGCAGTTGATCGATGCCGTGCTGCTGCGCCTGCGCACCGGCGGCTACCAGTACACCCTGGAGCCGGGCGTGTTTGGCCGCCACAGCGCCGACGAATTTTGGTTTGACCGCCGCGAGGGTTTTTGCGAGCACATCGCCTCGGCCTTTGTGGTGCTGATGCGCGAGCTGGGCATCCCGGCGCGCATCGTCACCGGCTACCACGGCGGCGAGCTCAACCCCATCGACGGCTTTTGGACCGTGCGCCAGAGCGACGCCCACGCCTGGGCCGAAGTCTGGCTGGATGCCCAAGGCTGGACGCGCATCGACCCCACCGCGCACGTAGCCCCAGCGCGCACCACCGACCTGCAGCGGCTGCTGCCGCCACCGGGGCCCCTGGCCGCGGCCCTGATCCAGATCGACCCCGACATGCTGGCCCAGATGCGCGCCATTTGGGAGGCCACCAACAACCGCTGGAACCAGTGGGTGCTCGACTACGGCCAGAACCGCCAGCTCGAGCTGCTGCGCCAGCTCGGCTTTGCCACCCCGCACTGGCAGCAACTGCTGTACCTGCTGGTGGGCCTGCTGTGCCTAGCTACCCTCGCCGCCGTGGCTTGGCTGCAATGGCTGCGGCCGCGCCCCGACCCCTGGCTGCGCCTGTTGCAAAGCGCCCGCAAGGCCGTGGCCCAAGCCGGTGGCGTGGTGCCAGCCCCCGCCACCCCACGCCAGCTCGCCGCCGCCCTGCCCACAAACTGCCCCGCCGCCACCGCCGCCGCCTGGAGCCACTGGCTGCTGCGGCTTGAAGCCCAACGCTACGACCCGACCCAGCAGATCGACCTGCGCGATTTGCGCCGACAATGGCGCCAGTTGCCACCATTGCCACGCCCCGTTGATCCGACCCCATTAAATCGGGCCGCTTGACCCGACCCCAAACCGGTGCCCCGCTCCACCCTTGAACATGACCCACTCGCCAGCCCTTGCCACCCCGGAACACGCGCCCTCGCAAACCCTGCGCCGCCACCTCACGCTCGCAGCGCTGGGCGCTGCCGTGCTGCCCAGCGCCCTGCTGCCGGCGCGTGCTCTGGCCCACCCCGGCCCTGGCACCCTGCCTGCGGCCGCCCTGCCAGCGCCAGCCCCGGCAGCGCCCGCCGCTTCGGCTCCAGCCGCCCCCGGCAGCTTCGCCCACAACCCTGCCGCGCTGGCCTTTGCGCGCCAGCTCGACACCCAACAGGGCTGGAGCGACGGCTGGGCCGAGCGCTGGATCGGGCACGAAGCCCGGCACCGGCCGCAGATCGTGCGCCTCATGACGCCCATGCCGCGCGGCACCCTGCGCGACTGGCCGGCCTACCGGGCGCGCTTCGTCGAGCCGGTGCGCATCCAGGCCGGGCTGCGCTTTTGGCAGCAGCACGAGGCCAGCCTAGCGCGCGCCGAGCGCGAGTTTGGCGTGCCCGACTGGCTCATCGTGGGCATCATCGGCGTCGAGACGCTCTACGGCCGCCACATGGGCACGCACCGCGTGCTCGACGCGCTGGCCACGCTGGGCTTTGACTTCCCGCCCGAGCACCCGCGCGCGGCCCAGCGCAGCGAGTTTTTCCGCTCCGAGCTGGCCGCCTTTTTGCAATTGAGCCACAAGCACCCGCGCCCCCCCGACGCGTGGCGCGGCAGCTTCGCCGGCGCCATTGGGCTGCCACAGTTCATGCCCAGCAACTGGCCGCGCTTTGGCGTCGATTTCGACGCCGACGGCCGCATCGACCTGATCGACAGCGTGCCCGACGCCATCGGTTCGGTGGCGCGTTTTTTGCGCGAACACGGCTGGCAGCCTGGCATGCCCACCCACTTCCCGCTCCGCTTCGACCCTGCACGGCTTGATTTGCCCTCCCTGCTCGCCCCCAGCATCCGCCCCAGCTTCACGCTCGAGCAGTTGCAGGCCTTGGGCGTGCAACCCGGTGGCGCCGCGGCGCAGCACAACGGCCTGCTGGCGCTGGTCGAGCTCGAGCAAGGCGACCCAGCGCGCGGCGGCCAACCCGCCATCCATTGGCTGGGCACGCAAAACTTTTTTGCCATCTCGCGCTACAACCCCAGCAGCTACTACGTCATGGCGGTGATCGACCTGGGGCAGGCGGTGCGGGCGCGACGGAGGAGTTAAACCTATGCCCGCACCCACTACCCCGGCCACCCTAAGCGCGCCCCCACCGCAATCGATCCACCAGAGCCCGATCGACCAGCGCATCGACTGGCTGTTTGACTTGGCGCAGCGCCATGGCGAAGCGTTTCGCGGCCCCGAGGCTTGGCTGGAGCGCCAGCGCTACCGGGCGCAGCACCCCAGCGCCATCGCCGCCCTGATGTGCATGGACGGGCGCGTCAACCTCGCGCTGGCCACCCAACTGCCCGCAGGCATCATCACCCCCTTTCGCAACTTGGGCGGCATGTTCAACCTCGGCTGGCCTTACCTGAGCCAGCTGCTGATCGATTTTGTCAACAACCAAACGCAGAGCGGGCGCCGGGTGCTGCTGCTCATCACCTACCACTGGTCGCGCGGCGAGCGCAAGCGCGGTTGCGCCGGTTTTCGCTATCGGCGCGAGGACAGCATGGCGCACGCTTGGGCCATCCACGCCCAAGTCTCGCAGCTGTTTGGCGCCGCGCACCAGAGCGTCTATCCGATCGTCTGCGGTTTCGAGACCGACGAAGAAGCCCTGTTGCTGCACGGCCCCGACGGCACCGTGCTCGATCTGGCCGCCTTTGGTGCCGTGACCAGCCAACCCGAGCCCGATGCCCGCACACAGCCGCCAGCCGGCACCGAACCCGACGCACTGGCGCTGGAAGCGCAGCTGGTGCGCACCCTGCCCGGCCTGCCGCGCCCGGTACGCGCCGACTTGTTGCCGCTGCTGCTGGGCAACCTGGCCCACGTGGCCGGCGTGCGCCAGCAGCACGGGCGGGCGCTGGCGATCGAGCACCGCGAATGGGTGATATGCCTCGGGCGCGGTTTTGACTTTCTGCACACCCCCAATCTGGCCCTGATGATCGGGCCCTACAGCCCAGACTTGGCGCAACCCATCCGCACCGCCGCCGACATCATCCACAGCAACATGCGCGCCGGGCGCATCCCCCCCGACGGTTTTTTGCTGCTCACCTCCATGCCCTACGAAAACCAAGGTGTCGAGCGCGCCGGGGCCGAGTTGCGCTCGCGCTTTCTGGCCCACTTCGCCACCCAAGTAATCAACGAGGCGCATCCCGATCTGGCCCCCCTGATGCACCGGCGCTGCGCCGTGCTCGACTGGCCGGCGCGGCGGCTCGACGTGCTGCCACCGCTCTAAAACACACTCCTAGGGCGGCGCGGGCAGTGCGCCGCGCCCATCGGGGTGCTGCCAATAGCGCTGGCGCTGCTGGCGCTGGCAGTGCAGCTCGTCCGGGCGCTGGCTGCTGCCCCAAGCGGCCCCGCACAGCGGTGTCGCCACCCACGGGATGCCGCGCTCTTGCAGCCGCGCCAGCACCTGCGGGTGCGGGTGGCCGTAGCGGCTGCGGTGCGCGGCTTGGATCACCACCCACTGCGGCTGCAGCGTGTTGAGCCAGACCGGCCCGCTCGAGGTGCGGCTGCCGTGGTGCGCGGCCAGCAGCACCCCGGCGCGCAGATCGGGCTGCGCCAGCGCCAAGCGGGTTTCCTCCTCGACGTAGATATCGCCCGTCAGCAACAGCGAAGCCGCACCATCCCCCACTTGCAGCACGCACGACATGGCGTTGTCGGGGCGGCGCGTGGCGTAATAGGCCGGGCCCGGGTGCAGAATGCGAAACGGCACCCCGTCCCAGACCCAACTCTGGCCCGCCAGGCAGCGCTGGCTGCTCAAGCCCCAAGGCCGGGTGTCGAACGAGGTGAGCCACTGCGCCTGCGGGTGCGCGCGCGCCAACGTGGCGATGCCGCTGGCGTGGTCGGAATCGATGTGGCTGATCAGCACTTTGGTAGGCGCTTCGCCGTGGCGCCGCAACAGCGGCAGCAACACGCGCTCGGCAGCGTCGCTGTGCGGCCCCATGGGCGGCCCGGTGTCGTAAACCAAGGTGTGGTTCTGGGTGCGCACGATCACCGCCGTGCCCTGCCCGATGTCGGCCGCCAGCCATTCGAAATGCCCCGGCGGCGGGCGCGCCGGGCTGTAGGCCAGCGCCGGCCAGATCAGCAGCAGCCCCCAGGCGCGCAGCGACCACGGCCAGCGCAGCACCAGCAACAGCCCGCCCAAGGCGGCCAGCACAGCCAGCAGCAGCGGCAGCGCCGGGCGGCTGATGGTGGCCCAAGGCCACTGCTGCAAGGCTTGCAGCCACAGCATCAGCGCATCGACCATCCAGCCCGCCAGCAGCCACAGCGGCCAGATCAGCACCCCGGCCAGCGCGAGCGGCGTGACCAGCAGCGTGACCCAGGGTATGGCGGGCAGATTGGCCAGCAGGCCCACCAGCGAAAACTCGCCGAACCACAGCAGCAGCAGCGGGGCCAGGGCCAGCGTCATGAGCGCCTGCGTGCGCACCAGCCCCAGCACATAGTGGCGCCCGCTGCGTCCGTCGGTGGGCAGCGGCTGGCCGGTGGCAAACAGGATCGCCACCGCCACGAAGCTGAGCCAGAAACCGGGGCTGAGCAAGGCCCACGGGTCCAGCAGCACCACCATCTGCATCACCGCCAGCCACATAAAGGGCCACGGCCACTGGCGGCCGCTGAGCTGCAGCAGCACCAAGGTGGCCAGCATCAGCACGGCGCGCTGCGCCGGCACGCCCCAGCCCGAAAACAGCGCGTACAAAAACCCCAGCGCCAGCCCGCCCAAGGCCGCCGCCACCGGCGTGGGCACGGCCAGCAGCAGCGCCGGCAGGCGCCGCCCGGCCAAGCGCCAGAGCAGACCGATGAGCGCCATCGCCATCCAAGCAAAGAGCGTGATATGGGTGCCCGAGACCACCATCAGGTGCGTGACGCCGGTCACGCGAAAAGTCTCCCAATGCGCTTGCGGGATGGCACCCTGATCACCCACCACCAGCGCCGCCAGCACGCCGGCCGTGGCCGCGGGCTGCACGCGCTCGAGCATGCGGTCGCGCACCCACTGGCGCGCCTGCTGCAACGGAAATTGCCAGCCGTGGCCAAGCAACTGCGGCGCCGGCGTGGCCGGCCCGGCGCGCACGCTGCCGGTGGCGTGGATGCCCTGCTCCCACAGCCGCAGCTCGAAATCGAAGCCACCCGGATTGGCCAAGCCGTGCGGGCGCTGCAAGCGCGCCGTCAGGCGCCAGCGCTGGCCGGCGCGCAGCTCGGGCAGGCCAGCGCCCGCGTTTTGCCCGCGCCCCGCACGCGGCGCAAACCACGCCAGCCGCAGCCGCTGCGGCAGCGCCACGGCCACGCCGTCGAGGCTGGCCTGCAGCACCACAAACTCAAACTGCCAGCCCAGCTCGCCTTGGCGCGGCAAACCGGCCACGTAGCCCTCGAGCAACAGATCGCGCCCTTCGAGGTGCGCATCCAGCGCCCCGGCCTGAAACCACAGCGCCCGACCGCCCGTGCTGGCAAACAACAGCCCCGCCCCGACCAGCAGCCAGCCCAGGCTCCACAGCTTTTGCCTAGCACCCCCAAGGCCCGGCTGGCGGCCCCAGAGCAGCGCGCCCAGCAACAGCGCCGCCACCGCCAGCGCGCCGTAAACCTCGAACGACCACAGCAGCGGCTGCTGCAACTGCAACCACGCACCGCCGATGCCACCCAGCATCAGCGGCAAGCCCAGCGCCAGCGCGGCGTGCATTGCCACGGGTCTGTCCATCCCTGCTGCCCCCTTTTGTGCTTTGGACGCCGCATCATATCGCCCTAGAATGGCACTGCGCCGCACCCAGAGCACGCGCCACCCACCCCCAATCCACCTTTATCCTAGCCCCCATGAGCGTCTATCACACCCTGCAAGCGTTGAACATCGAACTGCCGCCCGTGGGCACCCCGGCGGCGGCCTACCTGCCCTTTGTGCAAACCGGCAACCTGGTCATGCTCAGCGGCCACATCGCCAAACGCGGCGGCCAGCCGTGGGTCGGGCAGCTGGGCCTGAACCTGAACACCGCCGAAGGCCAAGCGGCCGCGCGCGCCGTGGCCATCGACCTGCTGGGCACGCTGCATGCCGCTTGCGTGGCCGCCGGCACCGACCTCAACGGCGTGCGCCGCATCGTCAAAGTGATGGGGCTGGTGAACTCGACCGACAGCTACACCGAGCAGCACCTGGTCACCAACGGCTGCTCGCAGCTGCTGGCTGAAGTCTTTGGCCCGACCGTGGGCGCGCACGCCCGCAGCGCCTTTGGCGTGGCCCAGTTGCCGCTTGGCGCCTGCGTCGAAATCGAAATGATCGCCGAGCTGGCACCCAAGCCCTAAAGCACGCGCACGATGCGCTCGGGCTTGAAGCCAAAGTTGCCCGGCTTGCCCTTGCCGCCCCTGGGCCCGCGGGCGTTGTTCAGGCTGCGCACTTCCAGCGTCTCTTCGCGCGGCTTGGCGCCCCGGCCCGTGCCCTCGATGCGCACGCTGCGCGTGTAGGGTTGCGCGCCCACCAGCCGATCGCCGGCCTCGAGGCTGATCAGCTGCAGGCCGCGCCCGCCTTTGGGCTGATGCCGCAGCTGGGCCAGTTCGAAGCACAAAATGCGCCCCGCCGCCGACACCGCGCACACCTGCTGTGCCCCGGCCACCGGCGCCGGTGGGCACAGGCTTTCGCCCTCGGCCAGCGCCAAAAAAGCCTTGCCGGCGCGCTGGCGCGAGAGCAAATCTTCGGTCGCGGCCAGCAGCCCGTAGCCGCCCGAGCCGCACAGCAGCCACTGCACCACCGCCGCTGCCGCCAGGTAATGCTGCGGCTGGGTGCCGCTCTCGAGCTCGATCAGGCTCGTGATCGGCTGGCCGTCGCCGCGGGCGCCGGGCAGGCTGGCCACCGGCACGCTGTAGGCGCGGCCATTGCTGCCCAGCACGATCAGGCTATCCACCGTGCGGCACTCGAAAGCGCCATAGAGCGCGTCACCGGCCTTGAAGGCGAAACCGCCGGCCTCGTGGCCGTGGCCGCTGCGGGCGCGCACCCAGCCCTTGGCCGACACCACCACCGTCACCGGCTCGTCGATCAGCTTGACTTCGGCGCTGGCCTTGCGCTCGGGCTGGATCAGGGTGCGGCGCGCGTCGCCAAAGGCCTTGGCGTCGGCCTCGATCTCGCGCACCAGCAAGCGGCGCAGGCTGGCCGGTTGCGCCAGCACCTCTTCGAGCCGGCCCTGCTCGGTGCGCAGCTCGCTCAGCTCCTGCTCGATCCGAATCGCCTCCAGCCGCGCCAGTTGGCGCAAGCGGATGTCCAAAATGTCGTCGGCTTGGCGCTCGCTCAGGGCAAAACGCGCCATCAGCGCCGCCTTGGGCTCGTCGCTGCTGCGAATCAGGGCGATCACCTCGTCGATATTCAGCAACACCAGCGCCCGCCCCTCCAGAATGTGGATGCGCTCGAGCACGCGCTCCAGCCGGTGCTGGGTGCGCCGCGTCACGGTCTGCTGCCGAAACGACAGCCACTCGCTCAGCATCTGGCGCAGGCTCTTGGGCAGCGGCTTGCCATCCTGGCCCACCAGCGTCAGGTTGATCGGCACCGAGCACTCGAGGCTGGTGTGCGCCAGCAGGGCCGCGATCAGCTCGTCTGGGCTGGAGCGGCTGCTCTTGGGCTCGAACACGATGCGCACCGCCGCGTCTTTACTCGATTCGTCGCGCACGGTGTCGAGCAGCGCCAGCAGGCTGGCCTTGAGCTGCGTCTGCTCGGGGCTGAGCGCTTTTTTGCCGGCCTTGACCTTGGGGTTGGTGATCTCCTCGATCTCCTCCAGCACCCGCTGCGTGCTCACGCCCGGCGGCAGCTCGGTCACCACCAGTTGCCACTGGTTGCGCGCCAAGTCTTCGATGCGCCAGCGCGCGCGCACCTTCAGGCTGCCGCGCCCCGTGCGGTAGGCTTGTGCAATGTCTGGCGCCGGGCTGATGATCTGCGCCCCACCCGGAAAGTCGGGCCCGGGCAGCAGGGCCAGCAGCTCGTCTTCGCTCAGCTCCGGGTTTTTGATCAAGGCCACGCAGGCGCTGGCCACCTCGCGCAGGTTGTGGCTGGGGATTTCGGTCGCCATGCCCACCGCAATGCCGCTGGCGCCGTTGAGCAGCACAAAGGGCAGCCGGGCCGGCAGCTGGCGCGGCTCCTGCGTCGAGCCGTCGTAATTGGGCACAAAGTCCACCGTGCCGGCGTCGATCTCGTCGAGCAGCAGCGTGCTGATGCGCGCCAGCCGCGCCTCGGTGTAGCGCATGGCCGCAGCGCCATCGCCATCGCGGCTGCCAAAGTTGCCTTGGCCGTCGATGAGCGGATAGCGCTGCGCGAAGTCTTGCGCCATGCGCACCAGCGCATCGTAAGCGGCTTGGTCGCCGTGCGGATGAAAGCGCCCCAACACATCGCCCACCACGCGCGCGCACTTGACCGGCTTGGCCGCACCCGCCGCCGCACCCGCGCCCCCAGCACCGCTGTGCCCGAGCCCCATGCGCTGCATGGCATACAAAATGCGCCGCTGCACCGGCTTTTGCCCATCGCACACATCCGGCAAAGCCCGCCCCTTGACCACGCTGAGCGCGTACTCGAGGTAGGCGCGCTCGGCGTAGTCGGCGAGGGTGTCGGTGCCGTCGGTGCTGTTGGTACCGGGGGGAGAGTCGGGTTGGGGGGGGACGGTATCGGGGATGGGCGGAATGGGGTTCATGCGCCGATTTTCGCGCACGCGGGGGCAGGATTGGGGTCGCGGCTCAGGCTCGCGGCTTTAAAGCGCATCGAGCGGGCTGCGCACGCCCTTTCCACCTTGGTTGAGCACGTGGGTGTAGATCATGGTGGTGGCCACATGGGCATGGCCGAGCAGTTCCTGGATGGTGCGGATGTCGTAGCCGTTTTGCAGCAAATGGGTGGCAAAACTGTGGCGCAGGGTGTGCGGAGTCGCCGGTTTGGCCAGCCCGGCCGCCTGCACCGCCCGTTTCATGGCGCGCTGCAACAGTTTTTCGTCCATGTGGTGACGCCGCTGCACGCCGCTGCGCGGATCCACCGAATAGCTGCCAGAAGGAAAGACGTACTGCCAGCCCCACTCTTGCGCGGCGAGCGGGTATTTGCGCTCCAGTGCATCGGGCAGATAGACGGCTGCCATGCCCTTGGATCGATCGTCTTCGTACAAATGCCGCCGCCAGACCCAATGCGCACGCAGCGGCTCGGCCAGCTTGCGCGGCAGCATGGTCACCCGATCCTTGCCGCCCTTCCCGTCGCGCACCAGCAACTCGGCGCGCTCAAAGTCCACGTCCTTGATACGCAAGCGCACCACCTCCATCAAGCGCATGCCACTGCCATACAGCAGTCGCGCCATCAGCGCGTGCGTGCCCTGCATCCGCTCCAGCACCGCCGTCACTTCGCCGGGCGTGAGCACCACCGGCAAGCGGTCTGGTCGTTTGGCACGCACCACGTCTTGCATCCAGGGCAAATCCTGGCCGAGCACCTCGCGGTACAAAAAAAACAGGGCCGACAGCGCCTGGTTCTGCGTCGAAGCCGCCACCTGGCCCTCCACCGCCAGATGCGTCAAGAACGCCTCCACCTCCGGCGCCCCCATCCCAGACGGATGGCGCTTGCCATGAAACAAAATAAACCGCTTGGCCCAGTGGACATACTGGGTTTCGGTTCTTATACTGTAGTGGCGCAAGCGGATGCGCTCGCGCAGCAGGTCCAGCAGCTTCGGTGCCGCGGGGCCTGCGGTAGCCTTGCCAGAGACCGAAAAAGGTGTGGGATCAGACATCACAAGGGGCTGGAAGATGAGATATACACCTGCTGGACGGCTTGAGTATACGCCGTTGGCGGCGTATACTTTACGTTAGGCATTCGAAAACCCGCCGAGGCGCGCTTCTTGCTCGCACTCGCCAAGCCCGTTCCATGGAGTCGGCAATGAGTCCGCAGCGTTTGTTCAAGGTCGCAGAGTTCCTCCAACCAACCGATGGTGAACCCATTCGCTCGGTCATCACCCAGTCGGCTGACGCAGCGATCGTTGCTTGGTACGTCAAGCCCGGACAGCACATCTCGGCTCATGTGCATCCCGATGGTCAAGACACATGGACCATCCTTTCCGGTTGCGGGGAGTACCACGTCAGCGCTCTGGGGCAGTCGATTGCCATAGCCAAGGGAGATGTGCTAGTCGCCCATCGCCGGGAGGTTCACGGTGTGCTGAACACCGGGCAAGAGCCACTTGTCTTCGTTTCAGTCGTCTCGCCCGCAGCATCGGGCTTCGAGCCACTGTAGTAGGTCATTGGCGGAGCCTAGGCCTCTGTCTGACTTCTGCCACCCAACCTCCCCGCGCTCCGGCGACGCTACCCGGCTGCTGGCCTGCCGCTCCCCGGTCTGGCCACCGTCACCCAGCGCACCGCGCTTGCTTTCCTGCAAGGCTCCAGCCATAATCTCCGGCAACGCCGCAGCGTTCCAAGACCCCAGCACCCTTCTCCACAGCGCCTAACCTGCGGTTCAACTCGGACGTGCCTTCGGCACGCCGGTTAACCTCAACGTTAGGCATCATGACCGACGAACTCGCAAACTGGACGATCAAAGACTGGCTTGAGTCAGCGGCCTACGCTGTCGCAATCCTCGGCGCCCTTGCGGGCGCATCGCTTTACTTGTGGACATCGCGCGAGAAAGCGATTGACGAAAGCCGGAGCGTTCTTGCCAATCAGTGGACGAACGAGGGTGATGTTTCTGGCAAAGAACGTGAGTTCATCACGCTAGAGCTTGAAGACTCAGATGGTGATCTCATCGGCAGCCTAAGTTCTCCGTCCATGCAAAGGCCGCTTGAGGTGCATGCGCACGTCGGCTGGAGTTCGACGACGCTTAAGCTCTCTAAGCTTGTTGGCAACCGGGTTGTTCCAGTTGCTACCGTCAAGATCCGCGTCGTTGGCAACAAAAATCGTCTTGAGTGGCGTGTCGTTGACTCAGGCACCCCCGAGCACATCCCGGCATCTACGATCCTGTGGCCCGTTCCTTCGGCCGCTCGCGGGTGATGCCTAACAGTTCGCTCAAGCGGACCAATCAATCGCTTCGCGATTGATGTGGCCGCTTAGCTCCAGCGTTAGGCCTCGCTCTGGTTTCTTCCGCTCCACCTCCGCGTGCTCCGGCGGCGCTACTCGGTTGCTGGCCTGCTGCTCGGCCTTCGTGGCAAAGTACAGGCTTGCGCTTGCTTTCCTGTGCGACCCCAACCATAATCTCCAGCACCGCAGCAGGCGAAGGCAGCAGCACCCAGCTCCACCGCCTAACCTGCGGTTCAACTCGGACGTGCCTTCGGCACGCCGGTTAACCTCATACGTTAGGCTTTGCATCCAACAGTACGTAATCTTCAAGGAGAGCTAAATGCGCTATCTGTATCTTGCAATCGTCATCCTCATGACACTCGTCGTCGTCACATTCATGGTCCAAAATAGCGGCAGTGCGACGGTTTCCCTCCTTTCTTCTTCAGCGACGTTGCCTTTATCGCTGTTGACCTTAGGCACCTACTTCTTAGGCATGCTGACAGGTGGCATGCTCATTGCTTTCATTCGATCATTGGTTCGCGGCGCAACCAAGCCGCAACCAAATCAGTAGATGCAGGCATAGCCTAACAATTCGTTCAAGCCGACGCCGCTTCGAGGCGCCGCTTAACTCGGGCGTTAGGCGTCAACAGTCACCACCCACCGATTTCGAAGGTTTCAATGAAGAACGTTGATTTCTACAAGCTCCTGACCGGCGAACTTGACGCAATCGTCGCTGAACGTATGGACAGCAAGCTTAGGGCTAAGCTTAAACAAGAGGAACAGAAGCGCGCATACGCTCTTCTCATATGGTTTCTGAGCTTTTACTCAGAAGTCGCAAATGTCGAGACTTACATTACCGACGGCAACGACGACTCCTCATGCGACATAATTCTTGATCTAACTGACAATCAAGGAATAAAGACGTTCTATCTCATACAGAGCAAATGGAACTCGGAATCCAACTGCAGCGGCGAGTTGGACAGCACTGAACTAAAGTCGTTCCTTTCCGACGTTCAAGTCGTGATGCGAGGGGAAAAGTCGGGATCCAAGAACTCTCGCTTCAACGCCCGTTATAAAGATCTGCTTCAGCACATTAAGCAAAACGGTGCGGTGAAGGCGATATTTCTCTGCCTAAAGAACAGGTGCACGACAACCGCCGACAACATAACCGCCACAAAGAACTCGATTGGCGGTCGCCTCGAGATTGAAATATTTGACATCAACAGGATTAAGTGCGATTTCATTTCTCGACGGTTCAAGGGCTCGCTGCCGCCCAATCCCCTGAATAGCATCTACAGCCCAGAGTACGAGAAAATTAGGCTTAGCGTTGCGCGGGACGACCCGGCATCGAGAAATCAAATATTTGTTAGATCGCCTTTTGAGGCGCACGTCTTCTTTGTGAAGCCTTCGATGATTTTCGCACTGGTTGAGCGCTACGGCGTCTCCCTGTTTGAGAAGAACGTTCGAAATCCGCTTCAACGATCCTCGATTAATGCGGAGATCGAAAGCACACTGAAGAATAACCCCTCATACTTTTGGTACTACAACAATGGAATAACGGCAATTACAAGAAGCATCCCAGAGATTAGCCAGCAGGCGGAGGAGTTCGAAGTAATAGGTTTGCAAATTATCAATGGCGCACAGACCGCTTACTCAGTATTCAAGGCGCTTCAGTCCTGTTCGCCGGAGCAACGCGCCCTAATCGATGCAGAGGCCAGAGTCACATTTCGTTTACTCAAATCCGGCGGCAAGGACTTCGACCTCAAGGTGACGAAGTACACAAACTCACAGAACCCTGTATCGGATAGAGATTTCTGGTCGAACGATCCAGTTCAGGAAAAAGTGCAAGAGTACTTCTATGACACCAATCACTGGTACGAACGCCGGGCCGGTGAATTCAAGAAGCCACCTGAACAGGTATCGATAATTCCGAATACCTACGTAGCCAGTGCGCATCTTGCATTCTGGTTAGGCGACCCCGTTGGCGTGTTTGATGCCGCCATGAAGCGAGAATCGAAGAAGATGGACCTGGTTTTTACCTCGTTCAAAGAGAATGAAAAGGGCTTGTACGAGAAGATATTCAATAAGGACACCGACAGCAAGTCAGTTTTCGCCTCCTTCTGCATGTTTGATCTACTTACTGACGGAGACGGATTTGAGATTCCAACTGTCTTCTTCACGAATGGTTTTCATATTCTTGCGATTGCAAGGGTTCTGCTGAAGAAGTACCTAAAGGCGAAGTTTGGTGACACAGTCAATCTCGCCGAATACATTGTCAAGCGGCATCTCACAGATGACGACAAGCCCTTGCGTCAGGTGATTACGCACGCCTCGGTCATCATGAGCCAAGAGATGAAAGCCGACGGACCAAAGAAGGAACGTCGCCAAGCCTTCCTCAACCTCATGACGAAGCGCGCGCACTTCGACGTACTGCTTGAGAAGCTCGAGAGTTCCGCGCTTACGCCAGAAACAATCGAATCTATCGAACTCAAAGAAGCCGGTGATGAGCTCGACCGCCTCGAGGATGACGAGTTTGAAACGATTGAAGCCGCGGAATCCACATAATCCCAGGTTGACGCCTAACCCCTCGTTCAAGCGGAGCGCCAACGGCAGGCCACCAAGCCCGGGCTGGTGGTACGCGGTACATTTTCACCAGCCCGGGCTTGGCGGCCTGCCGTCGTCGCCCGCTTAACTCGAACGTTAGGCTTTGCATCCAACAGTACGTAATCTTCAAGGAGAGCTAAATGCGCTATCTGTATCTTGCAATCGTCATCCTCATGACACTCGTCGTCGTCACATTCATGGTCCAAAATAGCGGCAGTGCGACGGTTTCCCTCCTTTCTTCTTCAGCGACGTTGCCTTTATCGCTGTTGACCTTAGGCACCTACTTCTTAGGCATGCTGACAGGTGGCATGCTCATTGCTTTCATTCGATCATTGGTTCGCGGCGCAACCAAGCCGCAACCAAATCAGTAGATGCAGGCATAGCCTAACAATTCGTTCAAGCCGACGCCGCTTCGAGGCGCGGCTTAACTCAGGCGTTAGGCCTTGGCTGGGTGTCGGCGCTCCACCGCCTCGCGCTCCGGCGACGTTACCCCCAGTTCATAGCCTGCCGCTCTCCCATCCGGGCACCATCAGGCACTCTGCGCAGCTTGCATTTCGACAACTTTGAGGTCATAATTGCCGACGAATAGAAGTCCAAAACACGGGTGATGTTCTAAAACAGGAGGAGTTATGGCACTAACAAAGTGCGCAGAGTGCGGGCATCAGATCAGTTCCGAGGCCGTGACTTGCCCAAGCTGCGGCGCGAAGGTTAAACGAACGACGCTGTTCACAAAGATTGTTGGCGGGTTTTTCGCGATCTGGGTGCTTCTGGCGGTCATCGGTCAGTTTACCGCCGAAACGGAGAGGGTTGCACAGACGAACGAAGAAGCGGCTGCTCAACTGGCTGAACAGGCACGCCTTGCCGCTATGACGCCTGAGCAGAGGGAAGAGGCAGAACGGCAGCGCAAGCAACAGGAGTTGGCTCTGGTTGTTGCAGAGCAAAGGCGGCTTGGCCTCATGTGGAATTACCACGAGATCCAAGACCAGATGGGACGCGGGCAGATCAGACAAGCCCTCGTAAGTTCGCTGAACCAAGTTGATTTTTCCTTTCCATACCATGGAAGGCAAAGGGCCCAACTTCAACTTCGGACGCATCCGAGGCATGGTAGAGATGTGATCCTTTCAGTTGAACGCGGACAGTTTTTATGTGGCGTTAATGGATGCACGGTCAAGGTACGATTTGGAACTGGTAACCCGGTTACGTACCGGGCACTGGCACCTGCTGACCACAGCACGAACCACTTGTTCATCAGCAACTACGCACAGTTTTTGGCGAACACCAGACGGGTTGACAGGGTAAGCATTGAGGCGACGTTTTTCCAAGAAGGGAGCCGGATGTTTGAGTTCGATGTGTCTGGCTTGGAGTGGCCCTAAAACCTGATCATCGACGGCGTACTTGGCTTTCATCCACCGCAAAAGGCATAATCCCCGGCAACGCCGTAGTGCTCCAAGGCCACAGCACCCTTTCCCACAGCGCCTAACCGGCGGTTCAACTCGGAAGTGCCTTCGGCCCGCCGGTTAACCCTTACGTTACGCGCCACAGGGCACCACACTCCCTCTCTCGGGCGCACAAATGACACTCCTCTACCTTCTCCTTGGAGCCCTCGCGATCTGGGTCGCGTACAAGGTTCTTGCGAAGCCTCGCCAACTTCCGCCAAGTCCGCAGTCGGACCCACTCGAGATACCAATCAAGATTACGG
The DNA here is from genome assembly GCF_056323735.1 of Serpentinimonas sp. SSL01. Taxonomy (NCBI): domain Bacteria; kingdom Pseudomonadati; phylum Pseudomonadota; class Betaproteobacteria; order Burkholderiales; family Comamonadaceae; genus Serpentinimonas; species Serpentinimonas sp. SSL01. Next base: position 687,142 of record NZ_CM150487.1, on the reverse strand, counting down.
TGAGCTATGACGACGGCGAATACAGTTGTCAACTTCGAGAGAGCATCGACAAGGATGAATGGGAGGGAAGCTTCTGGGAGGTTACTCAGCCCTTGCCAGCGAAGGCAAGGCTCAGGCTCAAGTACACAGATGGTGCTGGCCGGAAGACCGAGCGCACGGTCGATGTAAGGCAGTTTGGCTCAATGGGTCCGAATGCGTTGCTCATCGGGCATTGCAACATGCGAGAGGCCACCCGAACGTTCCGAAGTGATCGGATTGAATCCTGTATCGACGAGGAAACTGGCGAAGTAGTGACCGATGTTCGCGCATATCTTCAAGCGAAATATGACCAGTCACCTGATCGGACCAAAGATCTACTGCTTGAAGGAGAGTACGACACCCTTCGAGTACTGCTATATGTTGGCAAGGCAGATGGCCAGCTTCGCGCAGCGGAGAAGGCTGTTATTCGCAAGACCTGCATAGCAATCACGAACGATTCACGTCTCACCGACAGTACCATCGAGGAACTGCTCGTAAACATGGATGTTCCCACGCTTCAAGCGTTCAAACTTGCAGTCGGCCGCCTTGCCAATCGCGACACGGCGGCACAGGCAGCCGTAATGACAGCCGCCGTGGAGATGATCGCCACCCAGAAAGCCGTCCACCATGCCGAACAGGAAGCGTTGGACTACATGAAGAAGCGGTTTGCCCGTGGCGCGAGCGCCGCCTAACCGGCGGTTCAACTCGGACGTGCCTTCGGCACGCCGGTTAACCTCAACGTTAGGCCGCGCGAACACACCGCTCTGGTACAGTCACAGTCATGGTACCCACCATCGTCCGCGACGGCCAATTCCGACTGTTCTTTTTCTCCCGCGAGGAAACGCGGATTCACGTCCACGTCGCGCACCCGGAGGGCGAAGCGAAGTTCTGGCTCACGCCCTCGGTACACTTAGCCAAGAACGTAGGTCTGTCAGACGTCCAGCTTCGGCAGGCGCAAGCTGTGGTTCAATCTCACATACAGGAGATCCAAGATGCATGGAACCGTCACTTCGGGGGCTGAAGTCACCAACGTCTCCACGCACTGCTTCTGGCTGCTGCTCGGAGACGAAGAGCTTGCCGTTCCGTTCAGCGAGTTCCCGTGGTTCAAGAAAGCCACGATTGAGCAGCTCGCTGAAGTTCAGCGCCCCACCGAAGATCACTTGTACTGGCCGCAGCTTGACGTCGATCTATCCGTTGAGTCCATCCGCAGTCCAGAGCGTTTTCCTCTGGTCTCGCGCGGCGCAGCCTAACCGGCGGTTCAACTCGGACGTGCCTTCGGCACGCCGGTTAACCTTGACGTTAGCGCTCATCACAGGAGGTACTCATGTCTATTTCTACCGAAAAAGAGCTTGGCGATGCACTCAAAAACAATCAGGACAGCATTGAGATTGAGGGCGACCTATCAAAAAAAGTTATCAGAATTAAAGCAACCGGGACGGTTGCATGGGCCGTTGCAATTGGTGCAATCGGCATCGCGGTAGTTCTTACCGTTGGTTCAGGTGGCACTGCTGCGCCAGCCGCCGGGTTGGTTGGTTTTGGAGCCGTTTCTGTCCTAGGCGTTTCAGCAGCAACGTCCGCTGTGGCAATCGCAGTTGCAGCTGGCGGCGTAGGTGCGCTGAATTCCCTTCGAAAATATAAGATTATCAGCCAAAGCGATAACAAAGTAGTTCTCAGTCGAGGATAGCTATGCCTGTTCGCCCAAGTCCAATGACGTACAGATGCCCATCTTGTGGCTGGTCAAAAACTACTGCACCAAAAAGTGACGCCTTGCTTCCTGGTGAATTTTTCACCAAATGCCCAAGCATTGATGACCTAGACGGGATGTGCGCTGTAGTCTTGGCGCTCACTGGCGCCGACTTCTACAAGAGCATGACCACCCATGCCGATCATCGTGTTTGGCAAGACGTGTACCGAGGCAAGACGCCATGCGGCGATGAGGTGTATCTGAAGCTGACCGTCATCGATGGTGTGTTGATCGTTTCCTTCAAGGAGCTATGACCATGAAATGCCCCTGCTGCGGCGCGGCGGAACTGATCCATGACACGCGCGATATGTCCTACACCTACAAGGGCGAACACACCATCATCCCAGCGGTGACGGGCGATTTTTGCCCTGCTTGCGGTGAAGTGGTCTTGAACCGTGAGCATGGCGACCGCTACAGCGAAATGGTCGGCCTGTTTCAACGCCAGGTCAATGCCGCCTATGTCGATCCGAGCTACATCGCCAAGGTGCGAAAGAAGCTCGATCTTGACCAACGGCAGGCGGCTGAACTCTTTGGTGGTGGAGTCAACGCCTTTTCGCGCTACGAGAACGGCAAGACCAAGCCGCCGCTGTCCTTGGTCAAGCTGCTCAAACTGCTGGACCGCCACCCCGATCTGCTCTCAGAGGTCAGAGCCACCTGATTTTCGGCCAGAAATCGGGGTCTGATAACGGGGTCAGACCATCATGACACTCGGATAAGCTCAAAACATGGGAATCGTGGTCAAGCAGCGATTTACGTGGGACTGGGGCGCTGGGGGCAGTTGGCCGATTTTTGGCCGCGCAGCAAAACGTTATGGGGCCGGCTGCCCCCAGCGCCCCAGCCTCTACCCCCACGGCGGTTCACCGTGGCATGGCCAAGATTTTCTGGCACATGACACGGTTTCGGTTCTTGCTCTTGTGCTGTAATATGGCGTTGTTGTATGACAAAGGGCAAGTCATGACCATCGTCGCAAAAGTCTTCATGAGTGGCCGCAGCCAAGCCTTGCGTCTGCCTGCACGCCTGCGCCTGACGGCCAAAGAGGTGCGCATCGAGCAGGTCGGGGCCGATTGGTGGCTGCACCCACAAACGCCGCCGGAGCAGGATATGGGCCTTTGGCTGCAGGGGTTCTACGCCCACGCAGCCCCCTTGCCAGACCACTTTTTGGCCGACAGACTAGACCATCCGCCGCAAGATCGCGACTGGAGTTGATCGCGCGCCATGCGACGCACGCTGGACACCAACATTTGCAGCTACATCCTGCGGCGGCACCCTGCTGAAATGGTGGCGCGCTTTGCCGGGCTTGAGCGCAGCCAAGTGTGGTTGTCGGGCATTGTGGCGGCCGAACTGCGCTTTGGGGCGGCCAAGTTGGAGTCACCCAAATTCAAGGCAGCGGTGGAAGCGTGGCTGGCGGGTTTTGACGTGCGGCCTTGGCCCTTGGAGGCCACCCACCATTACGCCCACATTCGGGCCATGCTGGAGCGAGCCGGGCAGCCTATAGGTGGCATGGATTTGATGATTGCCGCGCATGCCTTGGCCGAGGATTCGGTGCTCGTCACCAACAACGCCAGAGAGTTTTTGCGCGTACCGGGCTTGGCGGTAGAGGAATGGGCGCTGGGCGCTTGAAAATCCGCATCAGAAAGTATTGGTCAAACGCACCATCAGCAAAGTAGGCGTGAACAGGTGAATGAAATCGGAATCAGACCGTCGTGGTACTCGGCCCTGGTTCAAGCTACCACGGCCTCTGCTGACTTCTCGCTCCGGAACAGCCGTCGCCGTTTCAGGCGTATGAGCGCTGCCGTGCCGGTGACCTGCCCCCAAGCCCCCGGCGCTTGCGCCGGCCCATGCCTAGGTGCGCAGATACGCTTGTGGGTTGAAGGGTTGAAGGGTTGAAGGGTTGAAGGTTGAAGGCTTGATGCCTGCGGCGGCGTCTGCATTTCAGCGAGCGCTAAGTACTGACAAGGTTTATACTGGGACAGTACCCTGATAAGGAGAGCGCCATGCCCAAAGAAGCCGTCTTTACGATGAAGCTGGAGCCGCAGCTGCGTGCCGACTTTATGGCCGAGGTGGCCGGCGAAGATCGGCCCGCGTCCCAAGTGGTGCGCGAGTTGATGCGCGGCTACATCGAACAGCGCCGCCAAGCCCGCGCCTACGATGACTACCTTCAGCGTAAGGTCGAGGCCGGCCGCACCTCGATGCGTGCCGGTCTTGGCCGCTCCAACGACGAAGTTCAAGCCGCATTCGCTACCAGACGCCACCAAGCAACGGCAGGCCAAGTGTGATTGTCGTCTGGACGCCAGAGGCAGAGCAAGACCGCGCCGACATTTGGGACTACATCGCGGACGACAACCCAAGCGCAGCCGTGCGCATGGATGCGCTTTTCAGCGCTGCGGCTGCTAGGGTTGGCCGCACATCCGAAGCTGGGCAAGGCGGGCAAGGTTGCAGGCACCCGCGAACTGGTAGCGCATGAAAGCTATAGGCTGGTGTACGAGATCGACGGCAGCACGGTTTGGGTACTGGCCTTGGTGCATACCGCCCGCCGGTGTGCCACCAGTGACGCACTAGCACGCGGGGCTGGGTGTCGGCGTTGCGCCTGCGCCATTTGGTACTGTTTGAACTGCTGGCACTCGCTGGCACCGGGGGCAGCGCCGGGTGCTGGTCAATTTAGGCCCGTTAGGCCGTCTGTGCGCCATGTATGCGGTGCGATTTTGTGCCGCTCTGCCGCTGCGTCTGCGGGGCGTGTCCTTGAGAGGCTTGGCTTAATCTTAAGGGCTTTAACTTGCCGTTTTCGTAACCATCTAATTTTCTTAGATATTTTGGTAGGTCGTGCAGGATTCGAACCTGCGACCAACGGATTAAAAGTCCGAAGTAAATACCATTTGCCAACATTGAAGCTCCTTGATAGAATCTGTGTAAATCAATGACATAAAGCCACTTTCGCGGGTGGCGCCATTGATGCAAATTCATCCAATTTTCGAAAATTTGCTTACATCCGCCGTTACATCCAACCGAATGTAAGCAGAAGGGGCACGCATGGCAAAGGTGGCATTCACGGCTGCACGGGTAGCGGGTTTCAAGTGCCCGGCAGACAAGGCGCAAGCATTCATGTGGGACTCAACCGCCCCCGGGCTGGGACTGCGCACCACACCGGCGGGCGCACCGGCCTACGTTTTCCAAGGCCGCTACCAAGACAAGACCATTCGCGTGACCATCGGGAGCCCCAGCGCCTGGAGCATTCCCGAGGCGCAGGCCAAAGCCCGCGAGCTGCAACGCCTGATTGACGAGGGCAAAGACCCGCGCACGGTAAAAGCCGAGCAACTGGCGCAGGCCGAGGCCAAGCGCGAAGCCGCGAAGCTGGAGACTGTGACCGTGGGCGAAGCATGGGCCGCCTACATGAAGGCCCGCCGTGCCCATTGGGGTAAGCGCCATTACCGCGACCATGAGCGCATGAGCCAGCCCGGAGGCGTGGAGAAGAAACGCGGAACCCGTGGCCGAGGCGTGACCATTGCCGGGCCGGCGTATCCGCTGCTGGCGCTGCGCCTGGTGGACCTGACACCCCAGGCGGTGGAAGCGTGGGCCGCGAAGCAAGCCAAGGACCGCCCGACCTATGGCCGCCTTGCCTGGCGCTGCCTCAAGGTGTTTTTGGGCTGGTGTGGTGAGCAACCCGAATACAAGCGTCTGGTGCAAGAGGATGCTGCCAAGACCCGCAAGACCCGCGAAGCCTTCGGCAAGCCTGCAACCAAGCAAGACGCTTTGCAGCGCGAGCAACTGCCCGCCTGGTTCGATGCTGTGCGAAAGATTGGCAATCCCGTGATGGCCGCCGCCCTGCAAACCATGCTGCTGACCGGGGCCCGCCCTGGTGAAGTGCTGGCGCTGCGCTGGGCAGACGTGAATACCCAATGGAAGGGGCTGACCATCCGCGACAAGGTGGAGGGCGAGCGCGTGATTCCGCTGACGCCCTGCGTGGCGCAGATGGTGGCCATGCTACCCAGGCGAAATGAGTGGGTTTTCTCCAGCAATCGCACCGAGGGTGCCGCCATCACTGACCCCAACCATGCGCATAACCGCGCCTGCAAGGTGGCGGGGCTCGATGGCCTGACCCTGCATGGCCTGCGCCGTTCGTTCGCCAGCTTGACCGAGTGGCTGGAGATTCCGTCCGGTGTGGTGGCGCAAATCATGGGGCACAAGCCGAGCGCGACCGCTGAGAAGCATTACAAGGTGCGCCCGCTCGACCTGCTGCGCCTTCACCATGAGCGCATCGAGGCGTGGATTCTGCAACAGGCGAAGGTGCCGTTCGTGGCCGATGCCGAACCCGGCAAGCTGCGCGTGGTGGCTTGAGTGAGATACCCGCGAGGCCCTGGCGCGGTATGACCAGGGCGCAACGAAGGAAGAACATGGACCGCATTTACATCGTGGTGAAGAACATGGAGACCGAGGGGAAGGCCCGGCAGACAGTGACCCTCTCCAGGCAGATGAAGGACAAGGGGACCGCCCTGCGTGTGCTGCGCCGAGTGCGCCGCATCCACCGCGATGCGTACTACATCCAAGCTGGTGCACTGGTTTGACGAACAACTGAAGGACGAAGACATGAAGACGATGAACACCCCGACCCGCGAAGAAGAAGGCGCCGCAATCTGGACCCCCGTGGTGGGCCTGAAGAATGGCGAGACAGTGGAGCTGCCCGGAGGCCTGACACACGCCGAAGCGAACAAGGCCGCCGACCGCGAATCCGACAGGCTGGACGCCCAAGGTAAGGCGGTGGAGTGGTCTGGTGCCCGCCGTGTTGCCTGACGACATTCACCTGACGCTGCGCGACATTCGTCGGCCAGAGATTTGGCTACCGCGCCCGCCCAAGACCTTTTGGGGCTACATCAAGTGGCACCTGATGCCGTGGACCCGCCCGCCGTTGACGCCTGAACAGCGTTGGGCACTGAAGCAACTCGACTGAACCTGTTTCGCCCCAGCTAGGCCCGCGAACCGAAAAGCGGAGTCCCTTCCTCCGCCTGCTGGGGCACCCCATGAAGGATGCACTGGAGGGAGTGCGATGCGTGATGAACTGACCTGCTGGGACTACGTGCCCGAATTCACCGGGCAACAAGCTGCCCTCGCAATCGTGGGCGAGCCCGAGACCGACGACCCTGCAACGCTGCGCAAGGCCATGCCCGTGCTGGACCTGATGCGCCGCGCCTACGAGGGCACCCGCCGCTGGCTTGCCGATGCGCCAGAGGCTGGCGACACCGCACCGAGGGGGCTGCTTATGAGCGTGGAAATGCGCGGAAAAGCAGACTGCACCAGTGCAGAGCTGGCCGCTGCTGGCGCTAGTGATGTGCGATTCCTGACCTGGCTGCGCACCCCGATGGCCGACTTCGACCGGCAGACTTTCGCGCGCGATGTGCTGGCGCGCTGGGTGCAGGAGGTTGGCGCTTCGAGCCTGTACCCATTCACCGGGCCGCTGGCGCAGTCCACCGCACCCAAGCCACTGCAGAGACAGGCCGCGCAAGAGCTGGCGATTCTGGAGGCCATACGGCAAGCAGGACACGACCCGCTGCGCTTGCCGAAGAACGAGCCCGGCAAAGCTGGCATCAAGGCCCAGGTGAGCGATGCGCTGAAGCGCGACCCGATATTCACCGGGCCGACCGTGTTCAACAAGGCATGGGAGCGCATGCGCAGCAACGGCGACATCGCAGACGCTGCCTGAGCTGGCTGGTATCCCCCGAGGTGGGGGACGGTGGACACTTGCGGGGGAGGATATTTACCCGAAAACCATTCACGGCATCAACAACTTCCGCGAGGAAATGCGATGCCGAGCAAGCAAGTTCAACTTACCCCATTGGCGCAAGAGACCCGCGCCACAATCCCGACCGCTGAAGCCGCTGCGCACCTGAACCGCGCGCAGCAAACGCTGTGGCTCTGGGCCTGCAAAGAGAACGGCCCGATTCGACCGGTGCGCGTGATGGGCCGCCTGGCCTGGCCCGTGGCCGACATCAAGCGGGTGCTGGGGGTAGCGTGAATGGCGCGCGCTGCAACACCTGGCGCCAAGTCCGTGAGCTTCACCGAAGCCCTGCAGCTTCGTCCGCTGGACGATCTGAGCGGCAAGTTCACCGGCACCGACAACCCGCGAGAGCTGCGAGCCCTGGAGGTCCTGATGCGTGGACCCGTGAGCCGCGAGGACCTGGACAAGCGAGCCGGCTGCACCAACAGCCCGGAGCTGATTCGACGCCTGCGCGCCCGTGGCCTGGAGCTGCCATGCGAGCGCATCGACTTCATCGACCGCGATGGGAACACCTGTCACCCCGGCGTGTACCGCCTGACAGACAGCGACCGCCTGAAGCTGCGCCGCTGGCAAGAGCAAGAGGGCTCCCCAGAATGAGAAAAGCCCCCGCACCGACCAAGACATCAGGGGCTGAGGGCGAGCAACTTTCGTTTCTGCCCCCGCCGCCATTCTGCCCGGCCTGGCCGCGCCCAGGGACAAATGCTGAGGCCGCGCTGGACCTGCTGATGCAGGGGCGCATGCTGGACCACCTGGATTTCATCGAGGCACGCGGATGCTGGCGCCTGGCTGCGCACATCGCCGTGCTGAAGGACATGGGTTGGCCCATCGAGCGCATCGACGTGGCGAGCCCGACCGACGATGACGCCGGCCGAGTGATTGCGCTGTACCACTTGCCCGCCAAGTACGTAGCGCTGGCGCGAGAGCTGAAGGGAGGCGCCCATGCACAGCACTGACATGGCGCGTGAAGCCCTGTTCGCCATTCCGCCCAACCTGCCCCGCGAAGAGTGGGTGAAGGCAACGATGGGCGCGCATGCGGCCGGCCTGGACTTCGAAACCTTCAACGACTGGAGCGCCCAGGCGGAAAACTATGACCACACCGCCGCGCGCGATGTGTGGAAGTCCATCAAGCCGGGCAAGGGCGTGGGCGCCGGGACACTGTTCCACATGGCCCGCGCGCATGGCTGGGGCAAGGGCGGCCACACGGAAGCGAAGCCGCTGCGACCTGCGCCAGCGAAGCGACCCGCGAAGCCTGTGCGCGAGGGCATGACCGCTGCCGAGCTGTGGGAGCGCTTCGAGCCTGCGACCGCTGCGCATCCGTACATCGTGGCCAAGGCCGCCGCGGGCGTGCCCCTGGATGGCCTGCGCGTGGTGCCCGATGCCGACCCGTTGCAGGTGGCCGGTGAACGCATGGCCGGCGCGCTGGTGGTGCCCGTACTGCGCGACGATGGCACTCCCTCCAGCCTGCAACTCATCGCGCCGCCCGAGACTGCCGAGCGACTGAAGGCCAAGGGCAAGCCCGGCAAGTTGAACCTGGCCGGCGCCAGCCTCGAAGGCTGGTTCACCGTGGGCGAGCTGCTGCCCGGTGGCTCTGTGCACCTGTGCGAAGGCATCGGCCAAGCGTGGGCCTGCTGGAAGGCAACCGGATGCGCTGCCGTGGTGTGCTTTGGCTGGGGGCGAGTGCGAACCGTGGCCAAGGCACTGCGCCAGCGTGACCCGACCGCGCGCATGGTGCTGGTGCCGGATGTCGGCAAGGAGGAAGACGCCGAGGCGATCGCCCGCGCTGCCGGCCTGCTGGTGGCCACGATGCCCGAGGGCTGGCCGCGCAATGCGGACGTGAACGATCTGATGCAGGCCGAGGGCGCCGACATGGTGGCCGACCTGCTGGAGCACGCGAAGCCGCCGAAGGCCGCGCCGCTGCCCTTGGGGGTGGTGTTTGCGGATGAGCTGCCCCGTGAGTACGAAGCGCCCGACGAGCTGGTGCAAGGCGTCCTGACTGCTGGCGCCGGGTCCATGCTCTACGGGGACAGCAACAGCGGCAAAACCTTCTTCACCATCGACCTGGCCTGTGCCGTCGCGCGCGGTGTGCCGTGGATGGGACGCCGCACCGAGCAGGGCCTGGTGGTGTACGTGGCCGCCGAGTCGCCGGCATCCGTGCGCAGCCGCCTGCAGGCGTACCAGATGCACCACCGCTGCACGGTGCCGAACTTTGCCATCGTGCAGGCGCCGCTGGACCTGTTTTCCGGGGACACCGACACCGAAGCGCTGATTGCCCTGGTGCGCATCGTGGAGCGCCAGCGGGGGCAGAAGGTCCGGCTGATTGTGGGCGACACCCTGGCCCGCCTGAGCGCCGGAGCGAACGAGAACAGCGGCGAAGACATGGGCCTGGTGGTCAAGCGCTTCGACCGCATCCGCGCCGAGTGTGGTGCGCACTTCCTGCTGATTCACCACAGCGGCAAGGCCGCCGCCAATGGTGCGCGAGGCTGGAGCGGCATCCGCGCAGCGATGGACACGGAAATCGAGGTGACAGACGCACTCACCGGGCGCTGTGCCGAAGTGACCAAGCAGCGCGACCTGTCGACCAAGGGCGAGCGCATCGGCTTCAACCTGGAGCGGGTGCAAATCGGCGTGACCAAGTGGGGCGAACCCGCCACCACCTGCGTGGTGACACCGACCGACGCGCCAGCGAAGGAAGCCAAGGGCAAGCGCATGGGCCAAGTGGAAGGCGCCGTGCTGGAGTACCTGCGCGCCCAGCCGGCCGGCGTGAGCAAGTCCCAGGTGGTCAAGCACTTCGATGGCCAGTACGTGCGGACATCCGTTTACCGAGCCATCGGCGCGCTGTCCGACGCTGGTATGGCCCACGTGGCCGAGCACTCCAACATGGTGTGCATTGCGGAGGCTGCACGGTGAATGCCCGTTTGTCTCGCATGTCTCGCGTGTCTCCCGAGACATTCGAGAGACAAGAGAATTTGTCTCGTTTGTCTCTCTCTCTCTTTAGGAGAGAGACAGAGAGACACGACACACGGGAGACAGCCGACACACCTGCGAAAACCAACCGAGAGAGGCGCCAGCCGCCAGAAAGAGAACACCTGTGATTGATGGACTGATTGCCGGCAAGCTGTACGGCGCCCCCGCTGAAAAGACCGCCAAGACCGGCAAGCCCTTCGCCACTGCAAAGGTGCGCGCTGCTGCTGGTGACGGTGAATCCCTGTTCGTGAACGTGATTGCCTTCGATGCTGGCGCGTGCTCTGCGCTGCTGGCGCTGGGTGATGGCGATTCCGTGGCGCTGTCTGGTGCACTGACCCCGAAGGTGTGGACCGACCGCGAGGGCAACACAAAGCCGGCCCTGGACATGGTGGCGCATGCCGTCCTGACCGCCTACCACGTGACCCGCAAGCGCAAGGCAGTGACCGAGCGCCCGCAATGCGTTGGGGTGAACGATGACCCGCTCGACTTCTGAAGCGGACCCCATGAAGCGGGAAGGTTTGGACAAGGGTTCAGGAATCGACCAGGACGCCTTGCGCAAGCTCTGGCGCCAATACTGCCGAGCCTGCGCCGAAGTCAGCGCAGCGTGGAGAGCATCGGGTTACCGACACCCGGCGCCGGAATCGCCGCCATTCCCTGACGTGCTTCGAGGCCTGCAGTGCGGAGCGAAGACCCGGGCGGGTACGCCCTGCAAGCAGACCGGCATCTATGAGAACGGCCGCTGCAAGCTCCATGGCGGACTGTCCACCGGGCCGACCACGCCAGAGGGCAAGGCCAAGGCTGCGAGCAACGGCAACGCACCGAAGCGCAAGCGGACCCCATGAGAGGGTGAGAAATGCTGTGTTTCATCCGCTGATTGCAGTCGCACCCATGACAATCGCAGCCGTGAAAGGAGGCTGCAACATGGGTTGTTTCGCAAATACCGCAAAGCGTGGGCGAGTGCTGGACCTGGACGACTTTCCCCCCGGAACACTGGCCCGCACGCCCAGCGGGCGCATCGGCATCGTCATCAAGCACCAGGGCGCAGAGAGCAAGCGGGACCACTTCCAGCGGGTGGTACTGCGATTCAACGCCGACCCGCGCGATTCGGTGATGTTGCAGCCTCACATGCTGGAGCGCATCACCCCCTGCACCAGAGGCCGGGCACTGACGCCCGAGGCCCGTGCTTTCTGGGAGTCACCCGAAGGCGAGGCACTGATGCACAAGCTGCGCACCCGGCAACAGTTCACCGAAGCCGAGCGCGAGACCCTGGAGCGCGTGCTGCGTGGTGAGCCCTACCGACCGCCTGTTACGAAAGTTTCGGAACGGGTTTCCAAAGTTTCCAAACGATTTTCAGGCACTGGCGTGACGCTGGCACTGACCGCCTGAAATGTAGGGTTAGGGGCGACGAAAGTCCCCCGGCATGGCAAGGCAACCCAACAATTAGGGTGGCACTTTTGAAGGAGAGACACGCCATGCACACCGACCAAGTATTCACCGGCCCCTGTGGCACCAAAGGGGCCTGACATGCCATTGACCAGACTCGAACGAGGCGCGGCCGACACATGGGCCGATGCAGGACGATCCATTGCAGGCGGGCTGTCCGCACTCATGCAGGGCGAAGCCGTCAAACAGCGTGCGCAGCTTGAACAAGAGGACACGCTGGCCGGCATCTACGCCAAGAACATGCAGGGCAACCAGTACGGTGCGAACGCCGAGAGACTGCGACGTGACGCCGAGCTGGCCGCCCACCGGCTGGGCTTGCAGCAAAACCCATTGCCCACGGCCATGCTGGAGCTGGGCCTTCCGACCGCGAAGGCGGCCGACTTCCAGACTCGATTGGAGACCGGGCAATGGGGAGGCCAGTACGCCCCGCCTGGTGATGGCGTGGGCCCCACCATGCCGCCGCCTGCTGACGATGACACGGTTGCACGGCTGGGGCGCAACCTGGCGCTGCTGCAACGCATGTACAGCACTGACAGCAACGTGGACCAGGCTGCTGCCGCTTCGTTGAAGGGCCAGCAGGAGCGATTCATTGACCAGGTGGCCAGCAATCCGGCAATAGCGCCAGCCGTTGGCCAAGCCTATGCCGCCACCGCAGGCCGGCCAATGTTCGGCGCCGTGGGCAACACTGGCGCGAGCGTCAACCAGTTCACCGGGCAGCAAACCATTGCAAGCCCTGAGCTGATGGACCTGTTCACCCGCGTGCAGCGTTCCATCTGGAACGAGAACAACGCCCAGGCGGGCAGCGCCGGTGCATCGGCCGCCAACTCACGGGCACGCGCCGAGCTGACGGCCGCGAAACTCAAGCACTTCATGGAGACTGGCCGCATGCCTGGCACGGGTGAGGGCAATAGTGGCGGGCTGAACATCGGGCAAATCCGTGACGACATTCGAGCGGACTTCAATGCGATCTACCCGATTGATGCCACCCGTGCCCGCCCGAAGGACACGCCAAGTTTCCAAGACTTCACCCGGCAGTGGCTGCGCCAGCACAACATTCCCGAAGCGGAGTTCTTCGGTACGGCACGCACGGCTGCGGCACCGGGGAGCTATCCAACGGGAGCGCCTGCCGAGGTGGATGACGCCGGGCTTGATGCTGCACTCACCAAGGCGGTGAATGCCATCAAGAGGGGTGCGCCCGCCGCCAGTGCGCGGCAACGCTTCGAGAGCAACGGCATCACCGAGGCGCGACTGCTGGCCCATGCCCGTGCAGCCATCGCGCGGGGTGAGGACCCAGCCATCGTGAAGGAGCGACTGCGAACGCTGGGCATCAGCACCAGGGGACTGTGATGGAAAGCGGGGAGCCGAAGCCGGCCGATTATCCGTTCGTGACCAACTTCGCCGCGCAACTGGACGCCATGCAACAGGAGTGGGTGAGGTTCATCGGCCTGAAGCATGTGCCACCCGTGGCGCTACTGGCGGACCCGGTGGAAGGCGTCAAGGTGTTCGCCTGGCCTTCGCCCTGGCTGCACTGAGCGCAGTACGATGGTGCGACTGAAAGGACCGCACCACCGTGAACGAGCAAGCCCGCCGCATCTGGAAAACACCCGAGGGCGTGGCTTTGCTGCGCAAGATGCTGGACGGTGGGCCGCTGGATGGGCAGGACCGGCAGACGCTGGCCGAGCTGAAGCGAGCCGACCCGCCGAAGAACCAAACCCAAACCCAAACCCAACCGCAGCCGCCCAGCAAGGAGGCCAAGCCGTGAAAGTCGTTCCCTTGCCGATTCGTGGCCCGGATGGAAAGGCGCTACCACCGGGGGTGATTTATGACCCACCGAAGCCGTACAGGGTCAAGCCTGGCGAGGTGATATCACTGCCTACAAAACCCGATGCACCAGCACAGCCGAAAGAACGTGACGCCGGATGAATCACAGAAATCCGCTTACATCCGCCGTTACATCGGCCAGACCCTAGAAAGCAAAAAGCCCGGATGACCGGGCTAAGTGCTTGATTTTATTGGTGGGTCGTGCAGGATTCGAACCTGCGACCAACGGATTAAAAGTCCGCTGCTCTACCAACTGAGCTAACGACCCACTCTGCTTGACGGCGCCGATATTCGACATCGCCAAGCCTCGCATTATATCCTGTTTTTCGACGCTTTGCGGACGCTTTTCGGCCTGATTGTTGTCGCGGGATGCGTTTATCGGGGTAGGGGCTGAGTGCTTCTGGCGCCCTTCGCCCCAGCCGACCGCACCTCAACCGCCAAGCGCTCCAGCACCCATGAGGCCGCCACCATGCCAAAGCCTGCGGTTACTGCCACGCTGGAGCCGTAACCGTGGCAGTTGAGGCTGCCATCGACGGCGCTCTCTGTGCTGCAGGACGGGTCGGGCGGGGCCACGGGTTCCCGGCTGAACACGCAGGCCAGCCCCATGGACCCTTTGGCAGCGGCCGCGTGTGTGCGGCGCAGCTGGGAGCGCAGACGGGCCAGCAGCGGGTCGTGGGTGACGGCGGACAGATCGGCCACTTCGATGCGCTGCGCCTGCCGTTTGCCACCGGCGGCGCCGCAGGTGATGAAGTGCAGCGGGGTTTGCAAGGCCCACGCCGCCAGCGTTTCCTTGGCGCTGCGTTGGTCGCAGGCGTCGATCAGGGCTTGCGGCTGGCCGTTGCGGGCGGCGGTCTGCTGCAGCAGCGCGCCCCAGTTGGCGGGCGTGACAAAATCGTCGAGCGCATGCACCTGCGCGGCCGGGTTGATCTGGGCGATGCGCTGCTGCATGGCCTCCACTTTGGACTGTCCCAAGGTGCTGCTCAAGGCGTGCAGCTGGCGGTTTACGTTGGATTCGGCCACGTGATCGAGGTCAATGAGTGTGAGGCGCCCAACGCCGCTGCGCGCCAGCGCCTCGGCCGCCCACGAGCCCACGCCGCCAATGCCCACCACCACCACGTGAGAATCAAAAACGCGCTGCGCCCCAGCGGCCCCGTAGAGGCGGCGCATGGCACCAAAACGGCGCTCGAAGCCCTCGAAAGGCTCAGCCACGCTCAAGCAGCCACATTTGGAAGCGCAACGCGCCCACCGCCCCCAAGCCGATGCCCGCCACAGCGATCAGGCTGCCCAAGCTCAGGGTTGAGAGGCCCGAGAGGCCCTGCCCGATGGTGCAGCCCATGGCCGTGACGCCGCCCACACCCATGCACACGGCGCCGACCAGGTGCAAGGCGGTGTCTTGGGAGCCGCGAAAGCCTTCCCAATGAAAGCCGCGGCTTAGCAGCGCATAAGCCAGCGAGCCCAGCACCACGCCCACCACCGTCACCACCCCGAGGGTAAGCACCTGGGAGGCATCGCTATAAAAAATCAGCCACTCGAGCGCGTAGGCCATGGGCGCGGTGAAGGTGAGAGACTCCATGAGGCCGGTGTCGGTGGTGAGAAACACCGCTTCCAGCGTCTCGGGGTGCTCGGGGACGAAGGCCAACACGCCCGTCACCCACCACAGCGCCACCACCGTGGCTCCGATGCCGATTCCGGCCAACGGATTGTCAAGCGAGGAACGAAAATCGCGGCTGGACAGCGCCCACGCGATCAAAGCCACCCCAACCAGCCCCGCCAGCCCCAGCGCCGCACCCGGCGCGCCCCACAGCCCGGCCAGCCAAAGGGGCAAGGCGCTGCTGGTATCCAGATGCAGCACCACTTGATCGATGGTTTGGTTGCGCAGCACCGCCGTGACGCCGCTCAAAGTGGCGTAGGCCGCTAGGCCCATGACGAAGAAAACCACCAGCGACTTGAGGTTGCCGGCGCCGATGCGCACCAGCGTTTTGCTGCCGCAGCCCGATGCCAGCACCATGCCAAAGCCAAACAAGGCCCCACCCACCAAGGCCGATAGCCACAACACCCGGCTGCCGCTGTAGATGGTTTGCGTGGGGTCGATCCAGCCCAGCGCCGCCATGCCGTAAAAGCCGAGCATGGCGACGCCGGCCGCCATGCCCCACATGCGCAGGCGCGTCCAGTCGCCCATGTTGACGACGTCGCTGATGGCGCCCATGGTGCAAAAATGGGTGCGCTGGGCCACCACGCCAAACACGAACGCGACCGCAAAAGCGGCCCACAGCACAAGGCTGGCTTGCGCTTGGATATCAGACATTTCCATGGCGAGTGATTAGCGCAGGCGCGTGATCCGCTCACGCGCCACGGCGGCGGCTTCGGTGTTGGGGTGCGCTTGGATGAGCTCTTGCAAGGCAGCGCGGGCGGCGCGGTTGTCGCGCTGGGCGATGTGCGCATTGGCGATGCCGAGCAAGGCATCGGGCACCCGCGGGTGGCGCGGGGAAGCGGCGATCATGCGCCTGAAGGTTTCGACAGCTGCGGCGTGCTGGCGCGCCGCATACTGCGCGTTGCCCTGCCAGTACAGGGCCGGCACCACGTAGCCGCTGCGCGGAAACTGCGCGACCACCTCGCCAAACAGGCGCGCTGCGCGCTCGAAGTCGGAGGCGCGCAACACCACCATGGCGGCATCGAAAGCCTGAACCTCTTCGGGCCGGGTCTGAAACTCCACCCCCTCGACCGTGACGGTGATCGGCTCCAACGGGCGCAGGCGCTGGTCGAGCTGGGCCTGCCAGTCGCGCTGCAGATCGCGCTGCTGGCGCTGTAATTCGGCTACCAAGTGCGCCAGACGTTCGTTGTGGCCCCGCAGTTCGGCCAATTCGCGGCGCAGGGCGTCGTTTTGCGCCCCGATTTCAACCAGGTTGCGGCGCAGACCCAGCAGTTCTTCGTCGAGGCGTTGGGTGAGTTCGGTTTGTTGCTGCTGCAGGGCTTGGTTGGCTTGCTCGGCCGTCAGCCGGTTGGCCTCTACGCGCTCGCGCAGCTCGATGATCGCGCGCCGGGCTTGGTCGTCGCCGCCAAACAGCTGCGCTTGCGCCGGCAAGGCCGCAGCCAGCAGCGCCAACAGCAGCCCATAGGCTGCCAAGCGGGGGGCGGTAAAAGCAAAACGCGCTGTCATTTCAGCGGTACACCAGTTCGACGCGGCGGTTCTGGCTGTGCGCGGCTTCGTCGGTGCCAGCGCTGGCCGGTTTTTCTTCGCCAAAACTGACCGCCTCCATCTGCGCGTCTTGGACACCCATCAGGGCGAGCGAGCGGCGCACCGCTTCGGCGCGCTTTTGGCCCAGCGCGAGGTTGTATTCGCGGCCGCCGCGCTCGTCGGTGTGGCCCTCGAGCGCCACGCGGCGCTGGCGGTCGGCCGCCAGAAAGCGCGCGTGCCCTTCGAGCAAGGGAACGAATTCGGCGCGCACGGTGTATTGGTCGAAATCAAAAAACACCAAGCGCGCCAAGTGTGCCGGCTGCTGCCCAATGGCGGTGGTGCCAGCCTGCGCCGGGGCCACGGCGCGCTGATCCACCGCTGCCGCTTCAGCCGGCGCGGCCGGTGCAACCCCGATTTGCTGCACCGGCACGGCGGTGCGGTCTTGCACCGGCACGTCTTCGGCCAAATTGACGTTGGAACCGCAGGCGGCCAAAAGCAGGGCCGCACACAGCACGGCGGCGGCTTGGAGCGGGCGCGTGAGCGGCCGGGGGCGCAAGCTGGCGCGCTTGCCACCGGTGTCAAAAAGATTGCCGAAATGGGTACCAAAGAGTGATTGCATGATGGTCATGAACATGAAAATGAATGGATCCGAAGCCTTCAGAGGCTGAGAGGCAATTGGGCGTGACCGAAAGGGCGCACCAAAGCGCCGCCGGCAAGGCGCAAAGCACAGCCGTAGCCCGAGCTACGGCGCGCATTTGCAACGCCGCAGGCGGTGTTTTGGAGCGTCAAGGCGGGCATGACTGATTGCCTTTCAGCCTCTTAGCGCTGAAACGGCCCCCAATCGGGCTCGCGGATGCCGCCCGGCGCGCTGGCCAGCCGGGTTTTGATGCGGCCATCGAGCGAGGTGGTCATCAACACTTCACGGCCTTGCGCTTGGGTGGCGTACATGATCAGGCGGCTGTTGGGTGCAAAACTGGGGCTTTCGTCGGCGCTGGTGTCGGTCAAGGGGGTGATGCGGCCATTGGCCAGTTCCATCACGCAGACCCGAAACGCGCCCCCGATGCGCGAGATGTAAGCCAACCAACGGCCGTCGGGGCTGACGGCCGGCGAGATGTTGTAGTTGCCTTCAAACGTGACGCGGGCCACGTCGGCACCCGCCGGCGTCATGCGGTAGATCTGCGGCGAGCCACCGCGGTCGCTCACAAAATACACCGTGCGCCCATCGGGGGTGAAGGCCGGTTCGGTTTCGATGCCGCTGGTTTGGGTGATGCGCTGCGGCTGCCCGCCACCGGCGGCGTCGATGGCAAAAATCTGCGACGAGCCACCAAAGGTGAGCGTGGCCAGCAGCCGCCGGCCATCGGGTGACCACGCCGGGGCGCTGTTGGAGCCGCGAAAGCCGGCCAGCAAGCGGCGGCGCCCAGTGGCCACTTCGTGGGTGTAAATGACCGGCCGACGCGCCTCGAACGACACGTAAGCCAGCTGTTGCCCATTGGGCGACCAAGCCGGCGAGATGATCGGCTCGGCGCTGGCCAGAGCGGTTTGGGCGTTTTCGCCGTCGGCATCGGCCACCCACAGGTTGTGGCGCTCGCCGTGGCGCGAGATGTAGGCGATGCGGGTGGCAAAAACACCCGGGTCGCCGGTCAGGCGCTCATAGACATAATCCGACAGGCGGTGCGCCGCCAGCCGCAGGTCGCTGGCGGGCACGGGGAAGCTCAAGCCCCCGAGGTCTTGCGCCCGCACCACGTCCCAGAGCCTGAAGCGCACATCGAAGCGCCCATCGGCCAAGCGGTTCACGCTGCCGGTGATGAGCGCATCGACACCAGCGGCGCGCCAAGGGGCTAGGTCGGGCCGGGCGGTTTCGTCGAGGATGGCGCTGCCCCCGGGGAGGGCACGCAGCTGGCCGCTGCGCTCGAGGTTGGCGCGCACGATCGCCGGCACATCTTGCGGCAGCCCGGTGGCCAGCCGAAACGGGGCGATGGCAAAGGGGATCTGCTGCAAGCCGACCCCGGTGACCTCGACCCGAAACTGCGCCTGCGCCGGCCCCCACGCGCCCAAGGCCAAGCCCGAGCCGCCCAGCGCCGCCAAGGCGTGAAAACGGCGCCGGGTGAGGCCAGATAGCGGAGGAACGGGCATTTGCAAGGGTGTCTGGTGCATGAATCGAGAAGCAAAAACAGTGGAAAGCGGCCGGGCTTGGCTGGCAAGCTGCCAGCGCCCCAGCCACCGGCGCATCAGACCGATAATAGCGGAAGTGCTGCGCTTCGTACCTGCTGGGTGAGGCCGTAAGCCCCTAAAGTTCCCCTGCTCGCCCCGCAGCCGGCGCGCCGCAGGCCACACCACGGCAGCGCTTGCTGCCCGCAGTTTTTACACGCTCCGATCTTGCACGACCGCCCTGCCCCTGCCCACGAGGCCGCCCACACCGCCCCGACCGATGCCCGCTCCCTAGGCCAACGCCTGCTGCGGGTCTGGCCCTATTTTCGTTTGCACAAGGGTGCGCTGGGGCTGGCTTTTCTGGGCGCGCTCATCGCCGCGCTCACCGAGCCCGCGATCCCGGCGCTGCTGCAAATCCTGCTCGACGAAGGCTTTGTGGCCGGCAGCTTTCCGCTCTGGTTGGTGCCGGTGGCGCTGATGGGGCTGTTTGCCGTGCGCGGCTTGGCCACCTTTGCCGCCAAGTACGCGCTCAGCTACGTGGCGGCTGGGGCCATGGTGCAGTTGCGCCGCGCCATGTTCGAGCGCCTCAACGACGCCGAACTGACGCTGTTTGGCGAGCAAAGCGCCAGTAAGCTCTCCAACACCCTGGTCTATGAGGTGCAGACCGGGGCCCACATGCTGGTCAACAGCGTGCTGACGCTGGTGCGCGATGTGCTCACCGTGATCGCGCTGCTGGCCTATCTGCTGTTTTTGAACTGGCAGCTGACCCTGATCGTGCTGGCGCTGTTTCCGCCGCTGGCTTGGGTGATGCGGGTGCTCTCCAAGCGCCTGTACCGCCTGACGCGCAGCAGCCAACTGGCCACCGACGAGCTGGCCTATGTGGTGGAAGAAAACGCGCTGGCGCACCGCGTGGTGCGGCTGCACGGGGCCCAGGCGCAGCAGACGCAGCGCTTTGACCGACTCAACCTGGTGCTGCGCCGGCTGGCGCTCAAGGCCACCGTGGCCGGGGCCGCCGTGGCCCCGCTGACGCAGATGCTGGCCGCCGCCGCGCTGTCCACGGTGATCATGATTGCGCTCTGGCAAAGTGCGACCAGCGGCGTGACGGTGGGCAGCTTCGTCGGCTTTGTCACCGCCATGCTCATGCTCATCAGCCCGATCCGCCAACTGGCCGACCTCGTGACCCCGATCACGCGCGGGCTGGCAGCACTCGAGCGCGCGCTGGAGCTGATCGAGCACACCCCGGTGCAGCATGGCGGCACGCACCGCACCGACCGCGCCGTCGGGCGCTTGAGCCTGGAGCAGGTCTGGGTGCAGTACGGCAGCAAAGACGACGCGGCACTGCGCGGCATCAACCTCGAGGTGGCGGCTGGCGAGGTGGTGGCGCTGGTGGGCCCCTCGGGCTCGGGCAAAACCACCTTGGCCAACTTGCTGCCGCGTTTTGTCGAGGTCAGCGCCGGCACGCTGCGGCTCGATGCCGTGGCCCTGCCCGACTGGGATCTGGCCAGCCTGCGGCGCCAGTACGCCATGGTCAGCCAAGACGTGGTGATGTTCAACGACACCCTGGCGGCCAACGTGGCCCTAGGCGCCGAGTTCGACGAGGAACGGGTGCGCCAGGCGCTGGAATCGGCCAACTTGGGCGAGCTGCTGCAGACCCTGCCGCAGGGCATGCACACCGCGGTGGGGCACAACGCCACCGAGCTCTCGGGCGGCCAGCGCCAGCGGCTGGCGATTGCGCGCGCGATCTACAAAGACGCACCGATCCTGATCTTGGACGAAGCCACTTCGGCGCTGGACAACGAATCCGAGCGCCTGGTGCAAGAGGCGCTGCAGCGGCTGATGCGCGGGCGCACGACGCTGGTGATCGCGCACCGGCTCTCGACCATCGAACACGCCGACCGCGTGCTGGTGTTGGCGCAAGGCCAGATCGTCGAGCAGGGCCGCCACGAGGCGCTGCTGGCCGCCAACGGCGTGTATGCGCGGCTCCACGCGCTCAGCTTGGGGGGCAAATGGTCGGAATGAAATGGTTGGAATGAAGCCCGGCCGGGCGCCACCCAAAGGCGCTACAACAGCACGATATCGTACTGGTCGGGGCGCAGCGCGGCCTCGCTTTGCAGCGAAATCGGCTTGCCGATGAACTCGCTCAAGCCCGCTAGGTGCGCGCTTTCTTCGTCGAGCAAGAGCTCGATCACCGGCGCCGCCGCGACGATGCGAAACTCGCGCGGACTGAAGGCGCGCGCCTCGCGCAAAATTTCGCGCAGGATGTCGTAGCAGACGCTGCGTGCGGTTTTGACGCGCCCGCTGCCGCCGCAAGTCGGGCAGCTTTCGCTCAGCATCTGCGCCAGCGACTCGCGGTTGCGCTTGCGCGTCATCTCGAGCAGCCCGAGCTGCGAAAACGCGCCGGTGCTGGTCTTGACGCGGTCGCGCGCCAGTTGCTTGCGCAGCTCGGCCAACACCGCCTCGCGGTGCGCCTCGCGCAGCATGTCGATGAAATCGACGATCACGATCCCGCCTAGGTTGCGCAGCCGCAACTGGCGCGCAATCGCTTGCGTCGCCTCGAGGTTGGTGCGAAAAACGGTGTCGTCGAAGTTGCGCGCCCCGACAAAACCGCCGGTGTTGACGTCGATCGTGGTCAGCGCCTCGGTCTGGTCGATCACCAGGTAGCCGCCCGATTTGAGCTCGACCCGGCGCCCGAGCGCGCGCGCGATTTCTTCGTCGATCTGGTACAGATCAAAAATCGGGCGCTCGCCGCGGTAGTGGCCGATGCGCTCGAGCATGGCGGGCATGTAGGCGCGGGCAAACTGCTGCAACTGGGCAAACTGCTCCAACGAATCGACTTGGATCGATTGCGTCTCGGCGCTGGCGAGGTCGCGCAGCACGCGCTGCAACAGGCTCAAATCCTGCTGCAACAGGCTGGGGGCGGGCAAGCGCGCCGCCGCCGCCTTGATGTGGGCCCAGATTTTGCGCAGGTAGGCCACGTCTTCGGCCAGTTCCTCGTCGCTGGCGTCTTCGGCGTTGGTGCGCAGAATGAAGCCGCCGCCCTCGCCCGCCGTGAGCGCTTGCAGGCGCTGGCGCAGAGCCTCGCGCTGCGCGGGCGGGATTTTTTGCGACACACCCAGATGCTGATCCTGCGGCAAAAACACCAGCTGGCGGCCGGCGATGCTGATCTGCGCCGTCAGGCGCGCGCCCTTGGAGCCGATCGGGTCTTTGAGCACCTGCACCAGCAGCGCCTGGCCCTCGAACAGCTGGCGCTCGATGGGCAAGGCGCCGCTGGCCTCGGTGGGCGCTGCGGCTTGCTCTGCGGCCTCTGGTGTGCCTAGCGTGGCTGGTGTGGCCTCCGCGGTTGGCACCGCTGGCGCGGCAGCAGCAGCTGGCGCGGCCGGGCGCTCTTTGCCCAGATGGCGGGCGCTGATGTTGGGCAGCAGGTCGGCCACGTGCAAAAAAGCGGCGCGCTCAAGCCCGATGTCGATGAAGGCCGACTGCATGCCTGGCAGCACGCGCGCCACCTTGCCCAGATAGACGTTGCCCACCAGGCCGCGTTCGAGGGCGCGCTCGATGTGCACCTCTTGCACCGCGCCGTGCTCGACCACCGCCACCCGCGTCTCTTGCGGCGACCAGTTGATGAGGATGTCTTGGGTCATGGGGCCTTGGGGGAAATGGTGGGAGGGGGTTGGATGGCTGGGGATTGGCAGGGCTGGCAACAGTTTAGTGCCGCTGCAGAGGCTGGCGGCGGCCTAGGGCAGCGCCAGACCGGCGGCGCGCAGCAGTTGCGCCGTCTCAAAGGCTGGCAGGCCGACGATGCCGCTGTGGCTGCCGCTGATGCGCCGAATCCACTGGCTGGCGCGGCCTTGGATGGCGTAGGCCCCGGCCTTGCCCAGCGGCTCGCCGCTGGCGACGTAGCGCCCGATCTCGGCTGCGCTCCAAGGCGCGAACTCGACCGTGGAGCGGCTCAGTCCCTGCCAGACTTGGCCTTGGTGCGCCAGCGCCACGGCGGTGAGCACCCGGTGGCGCTGCCCGGCTAGGCGCTGCAGCATCTGCGCGGCCTCGGCAGCGTCGGCGGGTTTGCCCAAGATCTCGCGCCCAAGGGCGACCGTGGTGTCGGCGCACAACACCGGCCCCGGCGGCCAGCACCGGTGCTGCAGCCGCTGCAGCGCCGCTTGCAGCTTGAGCCGGGTCACGCGCTGCACGTAGCGCGCCGGTGCCTCGTGCGGTTGCACGGCCTCTAGGGCCTCGAGGGCGTGCAGTTCTGCTTCGGTGTCGGGCAGCAGCAGCTCGGCGCGCCAGCCCCATTGCGCCAGGAGCTCGCGCCGGCGCGGGCTTTGCGAAGCCAGATACAGCCAGGGGGCGGCAGCGTGGTCGGGCATCGGCGTTTACTCGCGGTGGTAGGGGTGCCCGGCGTTAAGCGACCAGGCCCGGTACAGTTGTTCGATCAGCAGCACCCGCGCCAGCGCGTGCGGCAGGGTGAAATCGGACAGGCGCAGGCTTTGGTGCGCAGCGGCCTTCAAAGCCGGGTCTAGCCCATCTGGGCCGCCCATGAGCAGCGCCACGTCGGTGCCCTGCTGCTGCCACTGCTGCCACTGGCGCGCCAGCGCGACGGTGGTGAAGGCGCTGCCGCGCTCGTCGAGCAGCACCAGCCGCACCCCTTTGGGCAGCGCCGCTTCGATGCGTGTGCGCTCGGCCGCCAGCAGCTGCTCGACCGCCTTGTGGCCGCGTGGCTCGGCCTTGACCGTGCGCAGCTCGAAGCGCGCCTCGGGCGGCAGCCGCTTGGCAAAATCGTCGCAGGCGGCTTGCGCCCAATCGGGCAGGCGCTGCCCGACGGCGACGAGCACCAGCTTCATGCCTTGGGCTGGGCGGGCTTGCGCGGCTTGGCCGCTTTGGCAGGCTTGGCGGCAGCCGCATCGCTCGCGCTGGGCTTGGCTTTGGACTTATCGGTGGCTTTGGGCTTGGCGGGCTTGGCCTTCGGGGCCTTTGAGGCCTTGGAATCCGCCATGGCAGCGGGTCGGGCCGCCGGCGCCGGGGCGCCAAACTTTAGGCGCACCGGCTTGCTGCCCCAGATTTCTTCCAGCCGGTAGTACTGGCGGATGCTGGGCTGCATCACGTGCACCACCACCGCGCCGCAGTCCACGACGATCCACTCGCCGTTTTCTTCGCCTTCCACGCGCGGCTTGTCAAAGCCGGCCTCACGCACGGCGTCGCAGACGCTGGCCGCCAGCGCCTTGGTCTGCCGGTTGGAGGTGCCGCTGGCCACGATCACGCGCTCGAACAGCGCCGACAACGCCTCGGTGTTGAACACCCGGATGTCTTGCGCCTTCACGTCCTCTAGGCCATCGACGGCGGCGCGCTGCAGCTTTTGGGTGGTGCGCTTGGCCGCGGTCTCGCTTTGCGGGCTGGCGGCCGGGGCGCCCAAGGCGGCCGGGTTGGGGGAAGCGGCTGCAGCCGCCAAGGGGCCGAGGCTTTTGGGGCCAGTGGGCTGGGGGCTGGGTGCGCTGCGGGTTGGGCTGCTCATTTATGGCTGTAGGTAAAGGTGATGATCAGAAATATACCGCGCCACGGCGGCCGGCACCAGCAGCTCGAGCGCGGGTGCCGCCTGGTGGGGCGGGTGCAAGGGGCCGGGGGGGGCCTGGTCTGTGGTGCAGGTGGATTCGCCCTGGTCGCCCTGGTCGCCCTGGTCGCCTTGGCCGCCCTTGCCGCCTTGGCCACTTGGGGAAGCGCCAGCGCCACTCAAGCCACCCGTGCCCCCCGAGCGCTGCACGCGCGCGCGCACCGCCGTGGCGCTGATCGGGTGCAACGGCATGTGCAGGCGCTCGAACGGCAGATCGACGCCGCTCAGGTCGGGCTCGGCCACCGGCCCGTCGGCCACCCTGCCGTCGGCGTGCAGGGGCCGATTGGCCACCGCCAGCGTGGCGTGGCGCAGCACCTCCTGCCAGCGCTGCCAGCTCTGGAAAGCGAGCAGCTGGTCGGCCCCCAGCACCAGAAACAGCTGCGCCCCCGGGTGTTCGGCGGCCAGCTCCTGCAAGGTGTCGGCGGTGTAGCTGGGGCCGGGGCGGCGGGTTTCGCGCGCGTCGATGTGCACGCGCTCTAGCCCATCAAAGGCCAGCCTGCACATCGCCAGCCGGTGCGGCGCGGGCGTGAGTGCGCGGCTTTTGTGCCAGGCGTGGCCAGTGGGCAAAATCAGCAGCGCGTCGAGCGCCAGTTGCGCCAGCGCCGTCTCGGCCAGCGCCCGGTGCGCCCAGTGCGGCGGATCGAAGGCGCCGCCAAACACGCCGATGCGCTGCGCGGCCGCGGGGGTGGCGCTCACAGCCAGTCTCGCCGCGGCAAAAACTCGCTCGTCAGCCGGTGTTCGGGCGTGCCCTCCGCCGGTTGTTCCTGGTAAGCCCAGCGCACCAGCGGCGGCATCGAGAGCAAAATGGATTCGCTGCGCCCGCCCGATTGCAGGCCAAAGTGGGTGCCCCGGTCCCACACCAGGTTGAATTCGACGTAGCGGCCGCGCCGGTAGAGCTGAAACTGGCGCTCGCGCTCGCCGTAGGGCGTGTCGCGGCGCCGCTGCACCAGCGGCAGGTAGGCGTGCAAAAAGGCGTCGCCCACCGCTTGGGTGAGCGCCTGCCCGCCCTCGAAGCCGAGTTCGGACAGGTCGTCGTAGAAGATGCCGCCGATGCCGCGCGCTTCGTTGCGGTGCTTGAGAAAAAAATAATCGTCGCACCAGGCTTTGAAGCGCGGGTATTTGTCGGCGCCAAAGGGGGCCAAGGCGGCGGAGCAGGTGCGGTGAAAGTGCTGCGCGTCTTCCTCGAAACCGTAATAGGGCGTGAGGTCCATGCCGCCGCCAAACCAGCTCACCGGCGCGCCGCCACCCGGGGTGAGTGCGGTGATCTGGCGCACGTTCATGTGCACCGTGGGCACGTAGGGGTTGCGCGGATGAAACACCAGCGAGACCCCGAGCGCCTCGAACGGCGCCCCAGCCAGCTCGGGCCGGTGCTGGGTGGCCGAAGGCGGCAGGCGTGGGCCCTGCACGTGCGAAAAACCGCAACCGGCGCGCTCGAACACCGCGCCGCCCTCCAGAATCTGCGTCACGCCATTGCCTTGCAAGGGCTCACCGGGGGCCTTTTCCCAAGCGTCGGAGACAAAGCTCTGGCCGTCGATCTCGGTGATGGCCGAGGTGATGCGCTGCTGCAAGCCCAGCAGGTAGTCGCGCATGGCGGCCGTGGGCGCGCCACTCATGCGGGCAAGGCCCTAAAGCCGATGTCGTGTCGGTATTGCATGCCAGGGTAGTGTACGCCCTGCACCAGTTGGTAGGCGCGGCGTTGCGCTTGCGCCACGTCGGCGCCAAGGGCGGTGGCGCACAGCACGCGCCCGCCGGTGGTATAGAGCTGGCCGTCGCGCTGCACGGTACCGGCGTGAAACAGCACGGCATCTGGGCTATCAGGGGCGGTGAGTGCGATGGCGTCGCCCGTGCGCGGCTGCTGGGGGTAGCCGTGCGCGGCCAGCACCACGCCCAGCGCCACGCGCTCATCCCATTGCAGCTCGATCTCGTGCAGGCGCTGCTCGGTGGCCGCCAGCAACACCGCGGCCAGATCGCTTTGCAGGCGCAGCAGGATCGGTTGCGTTTCGGGGTCGCCCAAGCGGCAGTTGAACTCGAGCGTGCGCACGCTGCCGTCGGGGCCGATCATCAGCCCGGCGTAGAGGAAGCCGGTGTAGGGAATGCCGTCGGCGGCCATGCCGCGCAGCGTCGGCAAAATCACCTCGTCGAGCGCGCGCTGGTGCACCTCGGGCGTGACCACCGGGGCCGGCGAATAGGCCCCCATGCCGCCGGTGTTGGGGCCTTGGTCGGCGTCGAGCAGGCGCTTGTGGTCTTGGCTGCTGGCCAGCGCCAGCGCTTGCACGCCGTCGCAGAGCACGATGAAGCTGGCTTCTTCGCCCTGCAAAAAGGCTTCGATCACCACCCGCGCCCCGCCGGCGTTGTGGGCCAGCCCCGGCGCTTGGCCTTGCAGCATGAAATCGATGGCGGCGTGCGCCTCGGCCAGCGTTTGCGCCACCACCACGCCCTTGCCAGCGGCCAAGCCATCGGCCTTGACCACGATCGGCGCGCCCATTTGCTCCACGTAGGCGTGGGCGGCGGGTGCTTCGGCAAAGACTTGGTAGGCCGCTGTCGGGATGCCGTGGCGCTGCATGAAGGCCTTGGAAAAGGCCTTGGAGCTCTCGAGCTGTGCCGCCGCCTGCGTGGGGCCAAAGATGCGCAAGCCCTGGGCGCGAAAGACATCGACGATGCCCGCCGCCAGCGGCCCCTCGGGGCCGACCACGGTCAGGGCGATGCCCTGCTGCTGCGCCCAGCGCGCGAGCTCGGTCGGGTCGCTGATCGGCACGTTTTGCAGCGCTGGGTCGAGCGCGGTGCCGCCGTTGCCCGGCGCCACATAAACCTGCGCCACGCGCGGCGACTGCTTGAGCTTCCAGGCCAGCGCGTGTTCGCGCCCGCCACCGCCGACCACCAGCACCTTGAGTTCTGCGTTCATGGGTTGAGTTCTGCGTTGTGATAGACGTTTTGCACGTCGTCGAGGTCTTCTAGGGCGTCGAGCAGTTTTTGCATGCGCAGCGCCTCGTCGCCGCTCAAGGCCACCGGGTTGTCGGCGCGCAGCGTCACTTCGGCCAGCTCGGGGCGCAGGCCCGCGCCTTGCAGCGCCTGCTGCACGGCCTCGAAATCGGCCACCGCCGTGAGCACCTCGAAGGCGCCGTCGTCGCTGCCGAGCACGTCTTCGGCCCCGGCTTCCAGCGCCACCTCGAACAGCCGCTCTTCGGGCACGCCGGGGGCGAAGATGAACTGACCGCAGTGCTTGAACTGGAACGCCACCGAGCCCTCGGTGCCCAGGTTGCCGCCGTGCTTGCTGAAGGCGTGGCGCACTTCGGCCACCGTGCGCACGCGGTTGTCGGTCATGGTTTCGACGATCACGGCCGCACCGGCGATGCCGTAGCCCTCGTAACGGATCTCCTCGTACTGCACGCCTTCGAGGTTGCCCGTGGCCTTGTCTATGTTGCGCTTGATGGTGTCGGCCGGCATATTGGCCGCCTTGGCCTTGTCGATCGCCAGCCGCAGGCGCGGGTTGGCCGCCGCGTCGCCGCCGCCGCCTTGACGCGCCGCCACCATGATTTCGCGGATCACGCGGGTCCAGACCCGGCCGCGTTTTTCATCCTGACGCCCCTTGCGGTGCTGGATGTTGGCCCATTTGGAATGCCCTGCCATGGGTGTCAGATGCCTCGCAGTTGGTTGATCGGTTCGCCACGCGTGCCCACGCACGTCGCTCAGGCGCAAGGGAAAAACCCTCGATTGTACTTCCCTGGGCCCAGCTGGCGCGCTGCACCGACGCCATGAGGCTTGGCAGCATGGCCATGCCTGAGCAGAGCAACTCAGAACAGATACATCGAAAGACCGTAAGCCAAGGCACCGAACAGAGTCGGCCAAGCGATCCCGCCCAGCCGCCACTTGGCAGCAAACACGGCCAATACACCGATCAGCGCTGGCAACCACGCGTTAAGTTGCCATTCCAACTCCAGCAACGATCCCAAAGCAAGCACCAGCATAGCGCAAATGGCTGCCGGACCGATGCCATTGAGTATCGACTTTACTCCCGTGGTCGGCGCCGACGCTGCGTTGCGCCAGACCAGCATCGGCAGCCAGCGCAATAAAAAAGTCACCAGTGCAGCCGCCAGCACCGTGAACGCTTCGATCAAAGTCATGACACCCCCCGTCGGTAACCCAGCGCAGCGCCCGCGACCATGCCCAGTAGCAGCGCCAGATAAGCCGGCATAAATGGCAGTGCCGCCGTCGTCGTGAGGGCCGCCCCCAAAAGCACCAGCCACCGGGTCTGCGCAGCAATTTCAAGCAACAAGGCCAAAAACAGCGCCGGCAATACAAATGACATGGCATCGCTCCAAAAAGCTGATTGCGCGCTCAGTTGCCGACCGAACATGGCGCCCAATGCCGTACCCAAGACCCAAATCGAGTAAGCCCCCACCTGCAATCCAACATACCAGCCTTCGCGATCGGCCAGCGGGATTTGCCCCAGCTTGCCAGAGGCGGTGGCAAACACTTCATCGGTGAGCCCAAAGGCCAGCAACGGTGTAGGCCAACTGGGCCGGCCAGACCCGAGTTTGGCCAACAGGGCGGGGCCGTAGAAAAGATGACGCACATTCATCAGCAACACGGTAACCACCACAGCCATCATACCGGTGCCAGTGGCCATCAAAGCAAGCATCACAAACTGGCTGGCACCGGCAAACACCAGCGCCGACAGCAACACCGCAGCAGCGGGCGAAAACCCAGCCTCGAGCGCAGCCAGGCCAAATGAAAAAGCAATCGGGAGATAAGCGGCACCAATCGAAAGACTGTCCGTCAAACCTTTGACTATCTGCTGCATGCCACCCCCCCGCTAGCGAAACATCGGTTTTCGAAGGGTAAACACATAGGTCCCACCGCCCCATTCATCCGATCCACTGGTCGCAAATATTCTGCGCTTGCGCACCAGTTCTAGGCCGGCCAGAGCAGCCAATTCGACGAAGCGTCGCGGGTGTGTTTTGCGCTCGACTTCGTAATCAAAACCAGCCACCATAGCTTGCAATTCCAACCAGAAAAAATTGATATAAGCGTCTATCTGACTCCCATCAAACTGACCCAATCCGGCATGCTTGATTTGCGCAAAAATCTCCCGGCAGCGGTTAATGGCTGCCACTGCGTGACCCGACTCGATATCAACGAGCGCCAAAGCAAGTGCCTGGCGCAAGGCAAAATACGCCCCCCCGGCTCGACCCAGGTCTGTGAATTCCTGACATTTTTCGATCCAAGCCATGGCCCACAGGATGTAGGCAGCGTGGTGCTGGAGTAAAGCCAGACTGCGCGCTTGCGCCGAGTCAAACTCAGGGATGAATTCGTCGGCCACGATCAATAGCCCACCTGGCTGCAGCAGCCGCACAGCCTGTTGCAACATAAAGGCAGTGTTAAAATGGTGCGAGGCACCGGTTGACGTAATCAACGGCGTTGCGTTGTCTTTGCTGTCAAACTCGAGGAATCCGGTCTGCTGCGCCCGCACGGCCTCTAGCCCACAGATATTGCGCTGCAGACAAATAAAAGCCATGGGATCGGGCTCTAACGCGACAAAGTGCAGGTCGGGCAACAATTCATGCAGCATCAGAATGGGCGCTCCGGGGCCCGATCCGACATCGATCACCTCATTCAAGCCCAAATCTGGTGCGTACCGTTGAATATCTTCTGCGACTGCAACGGCTTGCCTAGCATAAGCCGGATGGATTAATTCGAATGCATCATAGCCAGCCACGTCTATTCTTTCGGAAAAAGATGTGGATTCATTGCCAGCATGAACCTGGTCAACTATTTTCGCCACCCGCTCGAGCCGTCCTGGAAGCACCAGCGCACCGCGCTGCAACAGCACTTCAGCAGCCAACGGCCCCAGTATCCATGAACGGCCTGCTGCTGCAGCTCTGGCATCCGTCAACTGAGCCATCGTCAACTTCAAACCGGGCCACTGAGCCTGACAGGACAGGGTACGTGCTGACCTCAGGGTCGCCGTCACCGAGCAAGAAGACACTGGTTCGGCAGCCCAATCTGCAGCCGTGAAGCGCAACGGCAACAACACCAGAAACGGGCCTTGCTGATCGGCATCAGCAAAACAGAATAACGGCCAACAAAAAGTGGGGTCGCGCAGCACCGGCAAACGCGTGCAAAGTTCGCTGACCGCTGCCTGCGCTGCCTGCCCGCAGGCGAAAAACCGGATCGCACGCGCGCCCACTCCGTTTGACACTTCGATCAGGAGGCGGTCCACGAGCGAACGCAATCCATCCCATCCCTTGTCTGTTGTCGGCCATGGGACGTGTATTTCGGCTTGATCGCCCAGGCCATGCCCGCTGGGGTACTCGATCAACACCATGGCTTTGGTCTGCGCCTCAACCGCTCTGTACACATGCGGCACGTCGGCTGCAAACTCGTGGGTTTGACCGGCCCGAACAAGGGCCGGGCTTTGCACGGGGCCCACCAGCAAGGCACCGCCAAGCACCGTCACACGCTCCCTTACTCCCTTGGGATGCGGTGCCGACTCTTGTAAACTGCCCAACTTTAGTTCTACGCAGTACAACTCCAACCTTGGGGCCGACTCACTTTGTTCAATAAATCGAACAGCAACCCCATCAGCTTCGAACTCGGTTGTGGACGCAAAACCTGTCGCACCCACCGTTCCAAGCAACTCCCCAAATGAAACCTCAAGGGCATTGGCGATAGCCCACAGCGTGGCCACTGTAGGATTGCCTGCTGCTGACTCAAGGCCAGAAAGAGTGGACTTGGCAACGCCTGAGCGCTCCGCCAAACCGGTCAAGGTCAAGCCCCGGCGCTCCCTGGCTGCGCGCAAGTTGCGTGCCAAATCCGAGTTGTCCGTGTTGTCCGTGTTGCTTGCCATGGTGCAGTTCCATATAATGAACTGCTATAGTTTATATAGAACACCGCCTCGCGTCAAGCTCTGTGCATCACTGATCCATTTTCATGCCAACTACGCCACGCCTTCGGCTAGGCCAAGCGCGTAGTCGTGCAGCTCGCCCAAAATGGCTTCGGCGCGTTCGTCGCCGCGCTCGCCGGCCTGCTCGGCCAGCTCGTCGATGCGCGCCATCTGCCGCTCCAGCGTCAGCGCCCCGCCTAGGCCATGCAGCAGCCGCGCCTGGCAGTGGGCGCGCCAGCGCGCTTGCTCGTCGGCACTGAGCAGATCGGGGAAACTGCGCGCCCGGTAGCGCCACACCAGCTCGCTCAAGCGCGGGTCCTCGAACTGGGTGTGCGTCCACGCCGGGTCGTCGGCTGGGCGCTGGCGCAACTCCAGCAGGCGCAGGCGGTCGGCGTCGCCCACGAAGCCGCCGTACAAATCCTGCTCAGGGTCGGACTGGGTGGCGCTGGCTTGCGCGGCCGTCTGCGCAGCCTGGGTGCCGCCGTTGCGCTCATAGACCGCGCTCCAGAGCGCGCTCAAATCGGGCAGCAGCGCGGCGCGCTCGGCGTGGCGCAGCCCTTGCTCCAGATCGATGCCCCAGCGCTGCGCCAGCTCGGGGCGCAGGGTTTTGAGGTTTCCCACCACCATGGGCGATTTGTTCAGGTGCACGCTCTTGAGCGGCAGGCGCTTGACCCCCGCAGGCAGCTCCTCTTGGCGCACAAAGAGCCGCGCGCGCACCTCGGCGGCGTTGAGCGTGGCCAACTCGGCGGGGTCGTGGGCCAAGTCCCAGGCCAGCAGTTCGTTGCGGTTGCTGGGGTGGCTGGCCAGCGGCCACATCAACCCTAGGCAGCCGCGCTCGGGCGGGAAAAACCCCGACACATGCAAAAAGGGCTGGGCCCGCTGCGGCGTGGTCGGCAGCCCCAGCTCGTGCGCCACCTGCTCTTTTTTGTGCAGGCCAAAGGCAAAATCGAACAAGCGCGGCTGGCGCTCGCGCAGCAGCCGCGCCAAGCCCAGCGTGGCGTGCACGTCCGACAGTGCATCGTGCGCCGCCCCGTGCTCGATGCCGTTGGCACGCGCTAGGTCTTCGAGCTTGAAGCTGGGCCGGCCGTCGGCCTTGAGCGGCCACTGCAAGCCCTCGGGGCGCAGGGCGTAGCACAGGCGCAGCACGTCGAGCAGATCCCAGCGGCCGCAGCCGTTTTTCCACTCGCGCGCGTAGGGGTCGAGCAGGTTGCGCCAGAGCATGAAGCGGGTGAATTCGTCGTCGAAGCGGATCGAGTTGAAGCCCACGCCCACGGTGCCGGGCTGCCCCAGCTCGGCCTCGATGCGCTGGGCGAACTCGTGCTCGGGCAGGCCGTGTTGCAGGCACTGCTGCGGCGTGATGCCGGTGATGAGGCAGCTCTCGGGGTCGGGCAGATAATCGGGCGCCGGGCGGCAATAAAACATCAGCGGCGCGCCGATGGGGTTGAGCTCGGCGTCGGTGCGCACGGCGCCAAACTGCGCCGGCCGGTCCAGCCGCGCCTTGGCGCCAAAGGTTTCGTAGTCGTGCCAGAGGAAGGTGTGTGGCTTCATGAGGTGCTGCCCAAGCGGCAGGCTGCGCTTTGCGCCACAGCCCGATGCGTTATGCTGGCAAGATTATGCTGCACCCTGCCCCTCGCCGCTGCCCTCTGCCCTGACATGAAACCCCCATTGCACCCTGCTGCCCCGGAGCAGCCCCCGCGAGCGAACCCCAACCGCAGGCAGATGCTGCGCGGCGCATTGGCCAGCGTGGGCGCATTGGGCAGCCTGGCGCTGAGCGGCTGCGCCGAACCGCCGGCCGAAACCGTGGCGCTGGGCTACGGCGGCGGCGTGCTGTCGATGCGCCTGAGCCCCAACGGCGAGCAGGCCTTGGTTGGATCGGTGCAGCAAGGCGCCGGGCTGTGGAACTGGCGCACCCAGCAGCGCTTGGCTAACCTGAGCCACGCCGAGCAAGAGCGGGCGCAGGTGTTTGCCAGCGCCTTTGCCCCCGACGGCACGCGCGGCGTAACGGCCGAGCGCAACAACCTGGTGCATTGGGATTTGGCCACGGGCCGCGTGCTTGGGCACTGGAGCGCACAGGCCAGCGTGCGCAGTGTGGCGCTCTCCAACCAAGGCCGGCGCATACTGGCTGGTCTGAACTCGCGCGAAGCTTGGCTGTTCGACGGCCTCAACGTGCGCCTGCCGGTGATCATTCCGCACGCCGAGGCGGTGCGCGCGGTGGACATCAGCGCCGACGCGGCCTTGGGCGCCACCGGCGCCGACGACGGCATGTTGCGCGCCTGGGACTTGGAGCGGGGTGCGGCCTTCATCACCTGGAAGTTCGAGGCCCCGGTGACCACCGCCGTGTTCTCGCCCGACCGGCGGCTGCTGTTTGCAGGCCCGGCGCACGGCCAAGGGCGGATCTGGGACTTGGCCCAGGGCACGGTCCTGCACCCGAGTTTGGGCGGGGTGCGCGGGGGTTTTAGCCAAGCGCGGTTTTCGGCCGACGGCGCGCTGCTGCTCACCGCCGCCGCCAACGGCCAGATCACCCTGTGGACGGTGGCCAGCGGGCAGGCGCGGCAGAGTTGGCAACTGCCGCGCTCGCTCACCGACCGCACCGAGCGCTTGGGCGTGCTCGACATCGGCTTCGATGCGCAAACGCGACTAGCGCTGGTCGCCGTGACCAGCGGCCAAGTGCTGGTCTGGCGGCTGGGCTAAAACCCAGAGCACCAGCCCTCAGCCCTCAGCCCTGCATCGGTCTTCAGTCGGCCGTGGCCTCTTCGGGCTCGGCCGGTTCGGCGCGGGCTTGGCGGTCTTTTTTGCTCAACGGCTGAATGTCGAGCTTGACTTCGGGCTTGTCTGGGTTGCTGGTGTCGATGTCCACCTCGAGCCGCCCGCCATCGGTCAGGCGGCCAAACAGCAGCTCGTCGGCCAGCGAGCGCCGGATGGTGTCTTGGATCAGGCGCTGCATCGGGCGCGCGCCCATCAGCGGGTCAAAGCCTTTGACGGCCAAGTGCTTGCGCAAGGCGTCGCTGAAGCTGACCTCGACCTTTTTCTCGGCCAGCTGCTGCTCGAGTTGCAGCAGGAATTTATCCACCACGCGCATGATGACCAGTTCATCGAGCGCCTTGAAGCCCACGATGGCGTCGAGCCGGTTGCGAAACTCGGGTGTGAACAGTCGCTTGATGTCGGCCATTTCGTCGCCGGCCTGGCGCACGTTGGTGAAACCGATGGCCGCCTTGTTCATGGTCTCGGCGCCGGCGTTGGTGGTCATGATCAGGATCACGTTGCGAAAATCCGCCTTGCGCCCGTTGTTGTCGGTCAGAGAGCCGTGGTCCATCACCTGCAGCAGCACGTTGAAAATGTCGGGGTGCGCTTTTTCGATCTCGTCGAGCAGCAGCACGCAGTGCGGTTTCTTGGTGATGGCCTCGGTGAGCAGGCCGCCTTGGTCAAAGCCCACGTAGCCGGGCGGCGCGCCGATCAGGCGGCTCACCGCGTGGCGCTCCATGTATTCGGACATATCAAAGCGCGCCAGCTCGATGCCCAAGATGAAGGCCAGTTGCTTGGCGGCCTCGGTCTTGCCGACGCCGGTGGGGCCGCTGAACAAAAAGGCGCCGATCGGCTTGTCGGGCTTGCCCAGCCCCGAGCGCGCCATTTTCACGCTGGCCGCCAGCAGTTCGAGCGCCTTATCTTGCCCGAACACCACCGCCTTGAGGTCGCGCTCTAGGGTTTGCAGCTTGCTGCGGTCGTCGCTGCTGACGCTGGCGGGCGGAATGCGCGCGATCTTGGCAACGATTTCTTCGACCTCGGCCTTGCCGATGGTTTTCTTGCGCTTGGACGGGGTGAGGATGCGCTGCGCCGCGCCGGCCTCGTCGATGACGTCGATGGCTTTGTCGGGCAGGTGGCGGTCGTTGATGTACTTGGCCGACAGCTCGGCCGCCGCCTGCAACGCCGCCGCCGCATACTTAACGCTGTGGTGTTCCTCGAAGCGGCTTTTGAGGCCCTTGAGGATGTCGATGGTCTGCGCCACCGTGGGCTCGACCACGTCGATTTTCTGGAAGCGGCGGCTGAGCGCGGCGTCTTTCTCGAAAATGCCGCGGTACTCGGTGAAGGTGGTGGCGCCGATGCACTTGAGCACGCCGCTCGAGAGCGCCGGCTTGAGCAGGTTGGAGGCGTCGAGCGTGCCGCCCGAAGCCGCGCCGGCCCCGATCAGGGTGTGGATCTCGTCGATGAACAAAATCGCGTTGGGCTTGTCTTTGAGCGACTTGAGCACGCCCTTGAGGCGCTGCTCGAAATCGCCGCGGTACTTGGTGCCCGCCAGCAACGAACCCATGTCGAGCGCATAGACGGTGGCTTCGGCCAGCACCTCGGGCACCTCTTTTTGCACGATGCGCCAAGCCAAGCCCTCGGCGATCGCTGTTTTGCCCACGCCGGCCTCACCCACCAGCAGCGGGTTGTTTTTGCGCCGGCGGCACAAAATCTGGATCACGCGCTCGACCTCGTAGTCGCGGCCGATGAGCGGGTCGATCTTGCCGTCGCGCGCCAGCACGTTGAGGTTTTGCGTGAACTGCTCGAGCGGCGAGGCCTTTTCGGGGGCTTTGCTCTCGCCGCTGGCTTCCTCGTTGTCGGCGGCGCCACCGCCCTCAGAGGGCTTGGCGGGCTCGGGCGGGTCGCTCTTTTTGATGCCGTGGGCGATGTAGTTGACCACATCGAGCCGGCTCACGCCCTGCTGGTGCAGGTAGTAAACGGCGTGCGAGTCTTTCTCGCCAAAAATGGCCACCAGCACGTTGGCGCCGGTGACTTCTTTCTTGCCGTTGCCGGTGCTCTGCACGTGCATGATGGCGCGCTGGATCACGCGCTGGAAGCCCAACGTGGGCTGGGTGTCCACCTCGTCGGCCCCGGCCACTTGGGGCGTGTTGTCTTTGATGAAGTGCGACAAGGACTTGCGCAACTCATCAATTTTGGCCGAACAGGCGCGCAGCACGTCGGCGGCGCTGGGGTTGTCGAGCAGGGCCAACAGCAGGTGCTCGACGGTGATGAATTCGTGGCGTTGCTGGCGCGCTTCCACGAAGGCCATGTGCAAGCTGACTTCGAGTTCCTGGGCGATCATGGTGCGTTTCCTTCAGTCTAGCCTGTAATTTACTGCGATTTGCGGCATCTGTGCGCAGCAATTGGGGCAAATCCGCCCTTATTCAATGGGTTCACTCACACATTGCAGCGGATGGCCGTGGTGCGCCGCGGCTTGCAGCACCTGTTCGACCTTGGTCTGGGCCACGTCGCGCGTGAACACGCCGCACACCCCCCGCCCTTCGAGGTGGATTTTGAGCATGATCTGCGTCGCGTGCTCGCGGTCTTTGTTGAAAAACTCCTGCAACACCTGCACCACGAACTCCATCGGCGTGAAGTCGTCGTTGAGCAGCAGCACCTGGTGCAGCTTGGGCGGGCGCACGCGCTGGCGGCGGCGCTCCAACACCGCCACCGGGTCGCCGGTGGGCAGTTGCGGGCTCAGATCGGGTTGCTTGGGCATGGGGCCGATTTTAGCGAGCGCGCGGCGCAAATAAAAAACCCCCGCACCCTCACGGGTCGGGGGGAGAGTTGCCAGCCTGCGGGCCCGCAGATTACATGTGCTCGATCATCACTTGGCCAAAGCCCGAGCAGCTCACCTGCTCGGCGCCTTGCATCAGGCGCGCGAAGTCGTAGGTCACGCGCTTGGACTGGATGGCTTTTTCCATCGAGCTGATGATCAGGTCGGCGGCCTCGGTCCAGCCCATGTGGCGCAGCATCATCTCGGCCGAGAGGATTTCGGAGCCCGGGTTGACGTAGTCTTTGCCGGCGTACTTGGGCGCGGTGCCGTGCGTGGCCTCGAAGCAGGCCACCGAATCGCTCAGGTTGGCGCCGGGCGCGATGCCGATGCCGCCCACTTGGGCCGCGAGCGCATCCGAGATGTAGTCGCCGTTGAGGTTGAGCGTGGCGATGACCGAGTACTCAGCCGGACGCAGCAAAATCTGCTGTAAAAAGGCGTCGGCGATGCTGTCTTTGATGACGATGTCGCGCCCGGTTTTGGGGTTTTTGAACTTGCACCACGGGCCGCCATCGACCAGTTGCGCGCCAAACTCGCGCTGCGCCAAGCCGTAGCTCCAGTCGCGGAAACCGCCTTCGGTGTACTTCATGATGTTGCCCTTGTGCACGATGGTCACGCTGGGCTTGTCGTTGTCGATCGCGTACTGGATGGCCTTGCGCATCAGGCGCTCGGTGCCTTCTTGGCTCACCGGTTTGATGCCGATGCCGGAGCTCTCAGGGAAGCGGATTTTGGTCACGCCCAGCTCGTCTTGCAGGAACTTGATGAGTTTTTGCGCCTTGGCCGAACGCGCCTCGTACTCGATGCCGGCGTAGATGTCTTCCGAGTTCTCGCGGAAGATCACCATGTCGATTTTTTCGGGCTCTTTGACCGGCGAGGGCACGCCCTTGAAGTACTGCACCGGGCGCAGGCAGACGTAGAGGTCGAGCTCTTGGCGCAGCGCCACGTTGAGGCTGCGGATGCCGCCGCCCACGGGCGTGGTCAGCGGGCCCTTGATCGAGACCACGTAGTGCTTGAGCGCGTGCAGGGTTTCTTCGGGCAGCCAGACGTCGGGGCCATAGACTTGGGTCGATTTCTCGCCGGCATAGACTTCCATCCAGTGGATTTGGCGCTGGCCGGCGTAGGCTTTGGCCACGGCGGCGTCCACCACCTTGAGCATCACCGGGGTGATGTCGTAGCCGGTGCCGTCGCCTTCGATGTAGGGGATGATGACCTGGTCGGGGACGTTGAGCGAGTAGTCGGCGTTGACCGTGATGGGCTGACCCTGGGCGGGCACCTGGATGTGTTGGTACATGAAGCGATGACTCCGGGATGGGAAAAAAACAGGCGACGACTGGGTTGCTAAGCCCCGGGTGCGTGCCCTCTAAGGAAATAGTTGGCAAAATTGTAGCAACGAACCCTGCACCGACCTGACACGCCCATGAATGTCCGCAAATATCTTTGTTTTGCCGCCCGGCCCGCGCTGCGCCCGGGCGCCCTGTGGGCGACGCTGGCGCTGCTGGCCAGCGTTCTGCTGCCTGTTGCCCCTGCCAAGGCCGGTCAGCCGCAGCTCGATCTGCCGCGCGTGCAGCTGCAAGCCGGCCTGCACCTGATCACGGCGCAGGTGGCGCGCACGCCCGAGCAGCTCAGCCTGGGCCTGATGTGGCGCCGCACCATGCCCGCCAACGAAGGCATGTGGTTTGTGTTCGACGCTCCCGCCACCCAGTGCTTTTGGATGAAAAACACCTTCCTGCCCTTAACGGCGGCCTTTGTGGCCGACGACGGCCGCATCGTCAACTTGGCCGACATGGAGCCGCTGTCGCAGCGCTCGCATTGCTCGGCCGAGCCGGTGCGCTACGTGCTCGAGATGCACCGGGGCTGGTTTGCCGAACGCGGCATCGGCGCTGGCATGCGGCTGCGCGGCGGCCCGTTTGTAGATGCGCCCTCAATCGCGCCCTCGACCGCGCCACGCTAGCGCTCAACCCGCAGCCCACGGCGCCTGTGCCCGGGCAAGCGGCTGGCCGCTTAAGCGCGGCTACTCATGCCGCAAGGCTTCGATCGGATTCAGCCGGGCTGCGCGCCGCGCCGGAAAGAAGCCAAACAGCACCCCGATGGCCGCCGAAAAGGCAAAGGCGAAGGCGTTGATGCCGGGGTCGAACACGAACGGCACGCCCATGAGCGCGGCCAAGCCCACGCTGGCCCCCAGCGCCAGCGCCATGCCGATCAGCCCGCCGATGGCCGCCAGCACCACCGCCTCGATCAAAAACTGCAACAGCACCTCGCGCTCGCGCGCGCCGATGGCCAGGCGCAGCCCGATCTCACGCGTGCGCTCGGTCACGCTCACCAGCATGATGTTCATGATGCCGATGCCCCCCACCACCAGGCTGACTGCCGCCACCGCGCCCAGCAGCAGCGTCATGATGCGCGTGGTGCCCGAGAGCGCTTCGGCCAGTTGCCGGGTGTCGAGCACGTTGAAGTTGTCTTCGTCGGTAGGGCCTAGGTGGCGGCGCTCGCGCAGCAGCTGCACGATGCCGGCGCGCACCACGGCGGCGTCCATGCCGTCGAGCATCGATACCTGCAAAATGCCGATGCGGGTGTGGCCCACGATGCGGCGCTGAAAGGTGTTGAGCGGCATATAGACCAAGTCGTCTTGGTCCTGCCCAAAGGCGCCCTGCCCCTTGGGCGCCAGCACCCCGACCACGGTGCACGGCATCTGGCGCACGCGCAGCAGCGCGCCCACGGCTGGGCTGGGGCCAAAGAGCTCGCGCCGCACGGTCTCGCCGATCAGGCACACCGCCGCCCCGGCGACCTGCTCCTCGTCGGTGAAAGGCCGGCCGTCGGCAAGGCGCCAGTTGCCGGTGAGCAGCCAGTCGTTGCTGCTGCCGATCACCGTCGTGCCCCAGTTGCGCCCGCTGGCCACCACGGTGGACCCAGTGCGTGCTTCGGGGGCGGTGGCCAGCACGCCCGGCACCTGCTCAAAAATGGCTTGCGCGTCGGCGGCCACAAAGGCCGGGGCTGCGCCGGGGCCGCCGCCGGGCCCCATGCGCTGGCCCGGCCGCACCTGCAGCAAGTTGGTGCCCAAGCCCTGGATCTGGGTCTGAATCGCCAGCGTGGCGCCGTTGCCGACGGTGACCATGGTGATCACCGCCGCGACCCCGATCACGATGCCGAGCATGGTCAGGAACGAGCGCAGCAGGTTGCGCCGGATCGAGCGCAGCGCCAGCAGCAAGGCGTTGATATACATGGCTCAGGCCTCCGCAGGGTGCAGCACCGCGCTGGCTGCCGGCGCTGGCATGGCTGCTGCTGGTGCCAAGCCCGCCGGGGGGCTCAGGCTGTCGCTGGCCAGCAAGCCATCGACAAAGCGCACCTGGCGGCTGGCGTAGGCGGCGATGTCGGGCTCGTGCGTGACCATGAGCACGGTCAGGCCGCGGCTGCGGTTCAGGCCTTGGATCAGCTCCATGATCTCGTGCCCGCGTTGGCTGTCGAGGTTGCCGGTGGGTTCGTCGGCCAGCAGCACCTGGGGTTCGGTGACGATGGCGCGCGCGATCGCCACCCGCTGCTGCTGCCCACCGGAGAGCTCGGCCGGGGTGTGGCGCTCCCATGGCCCCAGGCCCACGGCCTCGAGCGCGGCCCGGGCGGCGGCGTGGCGCTGGCGCGCCGGCAGGCCGCGGTAGATCAGTGGCAGCTCGACGTTTTCCAGCGCCGTGGTGCGCGCCAGCAAATAAAAGCCTTGGAACACGAAGCCAAAATACTGGCGCCGCAGCAGCGCCAGCGCGTCGCGCTCGAGGCCCTGCAGCGGCACGCCGCGAAAGCGGTACTCGCCGCTGGTGGGCCGGTCGAGGCAACCCAGCAGGTTCATGGCGGTCGATTTGCCGCTGCCGCTGGGCCCCATGATGGCCACGAACTGCCCGGCGGCAATCTCCAAGTCCACGCCCTTGAGCGCGGCAAAGGCGGTGGCGCCGTGGCCATAGACCTTGGTCACGCCGCGCAGCTGGATCAGGGGCGCAGTCACGGCGCCTGCCCCGCCCGGCGCTGCTCGACGATCACGGCCAGCCCCTCGACCACGCCCTCACCCGAGACTTCGGTGTGGCGCCCGTCGCTGATGCCGGTGCTCACCTGCAGCGCCACCGGCTGCCCGTCTTGCAGCACCCAGAGCTGGCGCAAGCCCGGGCGCGGGTCCATGCGCGCCACCCGCGGCGGCTGCTGCGGCAGGCGCGGCAACAGGCTGGCCAACACGCCGCCGCCAGCGGGTGCGGTGGTGGCAGCGGTGGGCATGAAGCGCAGCGCGGCGTTGGGCACGCGCAACACGCCTTGGCGCTCGACCGCGACGATGCTGGCGGTGGCCGTCATGCCGGGGCGCAGGCTCAAATCGGCGTTGTCCACCCGAATGGTGGTGCTGTAGGTGACCACGTTGTCGGTGCGCGTGGCGCCAAAAGCCACCCGGCTGACGCTGCCAGCAAAGCGCCGCCCCGGTTGGCTGCTGACGGTGAAGCTGGCCGATTGGCCGGCACGCACCACGCCGATGTCGGCCTCATCGACGCTCACTTGCAGCTCGAGCTGGCGCAAATCTTGCGCCAGTTGCAGCAGGGTCACGGCCTGCAGCGACGCCGCCACCGCGTTGCCGGGATCGACCGAGCGCGCCAGCACCACGCCGTCGATCGGCGAGCGGATGGAAGCCTTGCTCAGGTTGGTCTCGTGGCTGGACAGGTTGGCCTGCGCCTGCTCGACCGCTGCCTGGGCGCTGTTGACGTTGGCGCGCATGCGCTCGAGCACGGCTTGGGTGCGCTCAAAGGCGGCGCGCGCGGTGTCGAGTTCGGCCGCCGAGGGCACTTTGCCGCCGGACAGGCGCGCCACCTCTTGCAGCCGCTGCAGCTGCGCTTGGGTCTCGCGCACGCTGGCCTCGGTTTCGCGCACGCTGGCTTGGGCTTGGGCCACTTGGGCTTGGGCAGCGAGCACGGCGGCGCGGCCGTGGCGCACCTGGTCTTGCAAGCGCTCGGTGTCGAGCTCGACCAGCACCTGCCCGCGGCGCACGGTGTCGTTGATATCGACGTGCACGGCGCGCACCGTGCCCGACAGTTCGCTGCCGATGTTGACCGCGCGCAGCGGCTGCAAGGTGCCATTGGCGGTCACGTTGAGCACCAGGTTGCCACGCGCCAGCGGCTCGGTGACGAACACCGGTGCCGCCTGGCGCTGCTGCGCGGCGCTCCAAAACCACAGCGCCAGCGCCACCAGGGCCAGCAACAGCAGGCCCAGCCAGAGCCAGCGCGACTGCCACCAGCGCCGCGCTTGGGGCAGGCCGAGCAGCAGTTGCTGGGCCGCTGGCGCCGGGTTGGGGGTGCGGGGCGTAGGCGGCACAGGGGGTGTGGGGGTGGTTTCAGGCGGGGTCATGGGGCTCGGGCAGTGCTGCTTGGGGTTTGTCGGCGCTCCAGCCGCCGCCCAGGGCTTTGTAGAGGCGCACGTGGTCGGCGCTCCAGGCGGCGCGGGCGGCCGACAGCTCGTACTGGGCGCTCAAGAGGTTTTGCCGCGTCTCGAGCCAGATGCGGTAGTCGATCAGACCGCTGGTCAGGCGCAGCAGGGCCAGCGCTTCGGTGGCGGCCGCAGCGTCGGCGGCCTGCTGCTCGTGCTGCAGGCGCTGGGCGCTGGCTTGCAGCGCCAGCAGGGCGTGCTCGACTTCGCGCAGCGCCGTCAGCACGGCCGCCTCGAGCTCGAGGCGCGACTGCTCCAGCGCCGCTTGTTGGGCTTGCAGCTGCGCCCGCGCCGCGCCGCCATCGAACAGGCTGGCGCTCAGGCTCAGCAGCAGGGTGCGGGTGAGCGCGGCCGGGTCGAACAAATCGCTCACCCGCGGGCTGCGCCAGTCGAGCGTGCCGACCAGGGCCAGCGTGGGCAGGCGCGCGGCGTCGGCCTGGGCCACGCGCGCCGCTGCTGAACTCAGGCGCTCTTGGGCCCGTTGCACATCCGGGCGCTGGCGCAGGGTGTCGGCCGGGATGGTGCGCGCCAGCTCCAGCCCGGGGCTGGGGATGGGGCCGGCGGCGGGCAGATCGAGCGCGCTTTGCGGGCTGCGCCCGGTGAGCAGCGCCAGCGCGGCCTCTGCCTGCCCCTGTGCGGCCTCGATCTCGGGCAGGGTGGCGCGCAGCTGCGCCAGGTTTAGGCGCGCTTGCTCGAGGTCTTGGCTCGACATCAGGCCAGCTTGCAAACGCCAGCCCACGATCTGCACAAACTCCTCTTGCAAGGCCAGGCGGCGCTGCGCCACCGCCCAACGCTGCTGCTGCAAGCGCCACTCGAAAAAGGTGAGCGCCACTTCGGCTGCCACGCTCACCTGCGCCTGCGCCACTTGGGCCGCCGCCGCGCGCGCCTCGGCCGCGGTGGCCGCACGGGCCTGCTGGCGCTGGCCAAACCAGTCCAGCTCCCAGCTGGCGTCGAGCCCGGCGCGCCAAGCGCTGGCCGCCGACGCCGATCCCACCTGGGCGCGCTGGCTGCTGGCCGTGGCCTGCACCTGCGGCCCCTGCGCAGCGGCGCTGACGGCATCGAGCGCACGCGCCTGCTGCAGCGCCGCCTGCGCGCTGCGCACGCTGGTGTGGGCCTGCAAGGCCTGCCCGATCAGGCGGCTCAGGTGCGGGTCGTCAAAGGCCAGCCACCACTGCGCCAGGTCGGTGGCTGGGGGGGCGGCGGCGGGAGACGCTGGCTTTGCAGCCGGGCTTGGCGCCGCGCCAGGTGTGACTTCGGCGCCAGCCTCAGGCCAGGGGCTGCGCCATTGGGGCGCCAGCGGCTGCGCCAGCACCGCGCTGGCCGCAGCTGCGGGTTCTGGGACGGCAGGCAAAGCGGCGCAGCCGCTAAGGGCCCACAGCGCCAAGCCGGCCAGCGCGCCCGCACTGAGGCGGCGCGCTGTAAACGCCCTGGCAGGGCCCGCAACACCCACATCACCTACAGAGGGGCGCGCTCCACAAAAGCAGTGACAATCCAATCGCATTCCAAGCCAAGCCAAGCCGCGCCCAAAGGGGGCGCCTGCATGGCTAGATTGTGCCTGATGATGGCACGCTGGGTGCAAGCTGGCGCTTAAATGCCCGCCACAGCGCGGGTGAGCGCTTGGGTGTTGTGGCGCAACATCTCGACGTAGGTCGGGGCCGTGCCGCCGGGGGCCGAGAGCGCGTCGGAGTACAGCCGCCCGGCCGGGCGCAGACCGGTTTCACGCCCGATCTGCTCGATCAGGCGCGGGTCGGTCACGTTTTCGACAAACAAGGCCCGAATCCGCTCTTCGCGGATCTGCTGCACCAGCCGGGCGATGCCGCGCGCCGTCGGTTCGCTGTCGGCGATCACCCCGCGCGCCGCCATGAAGCGCACGTTGTAGGCCTGGCCGTAGTAGGCAAAGGCGTCGTGGGCGACGATCACGCGCCGCTGCGCCACCTCGATAGGGGCCCAAGCGGCGCGGATCTCGGCGTCGAGTTGGGCCAGCACGGCGTCGTAGGCCTGCGCGCGCTGGCGGTAGAAGTCGCAGCCGGCGGCGTCGGCAGCGCACAAAGCGTCGGCGATGTTGCGCACGTAGACGCGCACGTGGGCCACGTTCTGCCAAGCGTGCGGGTCGTGCTCGCCGTGGTCGTGCCCGTGCCCGTGCCCGTGGGCATGGCGGTGGCCGTGGCCGGGGTTGCGCAGCGGCTCGATGCCACGGCTGAGCACCACGTGCTGGCCACGGAAGTTGGCGCTTTGCAGCAGGCGCGGCATCCAGCCCTCGAAGCCCAGCCCGTTGGAAAACACCAGCCGCGCCTGCCCCACCAAGCGCGCCTGCGCTGGCCGTGGCTGGAACACGTGCGCGTCGCTGTCGGGCCCGATGAGCTGCGTGAGCTGCACCCGCTCGCCC
The DNA here is from genome assembly GCF_056323735.1 of Serpentinimonas sp. SSL01. Classification (NCBI taxonomy): domain Bacteria; kingdom Pseudomonadati; phylum Pseudomonadota; class Betaproteobacteria; order Burkholderiales; family Comamonadaceae; genus Serpentinimonas; species Serpentinimonas sp. SSL01. Next base: position 642,198 of record NZ_CM150487.1, on the reverse strand, counting down.
CCGACCTGCTGCACCAAATCACCCAAAATGCTAAAACTTGCCACCACTGGCAGCGCGGCGGGTGTGGCGGTGGCCCAAGCCGCGCCACCCACCCCCGCCAAACCCAAACCCGCCACCAGGCCTTGGCCAAAAATCCGTCGTTTCATGCGATTACCCTTTCAAATGCACTGCAGACACCGAGCGCTGCCGCCAAACCCCAAAGCGGCCCAAAATCATCGACAGCAGCCACAGCGCGCCCAACGCGATCACGATGGCCGGGCTGGTCGGCCAGTCGGCGTGGTACGAGAGCAGCAAACCGGCCACGCAGCACACCAGCGCCAGCGCCGGCGCGAGCCAGAGCAGCGATCCGATGCGGCGCACCCAGAACCGCGCCGCCGCTGCGGGCAAGACCATGATCGCCACCGCCATCAGCGTGCCTAGGGCATGGAAGCCGGCCACCAGATTGATCACCACCAGCACCAAAAAACCGTAGTGCGCCAGCGCGCTCCAGCGCGGGCTGTGGGCGCGCAAAAAATCGGGGTCTAGGCATTCCAGCACCAGCGCGCGGTAGAGCAGGCGCATGGCCAGCAGCGTGATCAGCGCTATGCCCAGCAGCAGCGCCAGCGCGGCGTCGTCGAGCGCCAGCACGGTGCCAAACAGCACGTGCAACAGATCGACTTGGCTGCCGTAGGTCGAGATGATCAACACCCCCAGCGCCAGCGAGAGCAGGTAAAAGGCTGCCAGCGAGGTGTCTTCGCGCAGCACCGTGCTGCGCGCCACCAGGCCCGAAGCCACCGCCACCACCAGCCCGGCCACGATGCCGCCCAGCGTCATCGCCCCCAGCGACAGGCCCGAGATCAAAAAGCCCACCGCCGCGCCCGGCAAAATGGCGTGCGCCATGGCGTCGCCGGTCAGGCTCATGCGGCGCAGCATCAGGAACACGCCCACCGGGGCCGCGCTCAGGCTCAGCAGCACGCAACCCAGCAGCGCGCGCTGCATGAAGCTAAACGCCCACAAGGGTTCAAGCCAGGCCAGCGCGGCCATCAGAGCACCCCGGCTGCGCGTGCGGGCGCTGCCTGAACCTGGGGCCGGGACGGTTGGGCGCTATGGCCGGAGCCGTGCTCTTCGTGGCGGTGGCTGTCACCGTGCGCGTGTTCGTGCGCGTGTTCGTGCACATGGTGCCCATGCACCGCCGGCTCCGCCTCGGCTTCGCACCAGGGCGCGCCCTCGTCGAAGGCTTCGCGCATATTCATGGCGCGGCGCAGGTTGGCGGGCGTGAGCACGGCGGCGGTGGCACCAAAAGCGATGGGTTCACGCGCCAGCAGCAGGGTGTGCGCAAAGTGCCGGCGCACCAAGCTCAGGTCGTGCAGCACCACCAGCACGGTCTTGCCAGCGGCGCTCCAGCGCTCGAGCAACTGAAGCAAGTCGAGCGTGGTGCCCTCATCGACGGCGGCAAAGGGCTCGTCGAGCAGCAGCAGGTCGGCGTCTTGCAAGATCAGACGCGCAAACAAGGCGCGCTGAAACTGCCCGCCCGACAAGGTGTCGATGGTGCGGCGCTCAAAGCCCTGCAGGCCGACGCTGGCCAAGGCCTCGAGGCAGCGCTGGCGCTGCGCCGCGCTCCAGCGCCCGAGGGCGCCGCTCTGGTGCCACAGGCCGTACTGCACCATATCCAGCACCGTGACCGGAAAGCTGCGGTCGATCTGCGGCGTCTGCGGCAGATACGCCACGCGCTGCCCAGCCAAGCCGTCGATGCGCCCGGTGAGCGGCCGCAACTGGCCCGCCAGCGCCCGCAGCAGCGTCGATTTGCCGGCGCCGTTGGGGCCGACGATAGCCAGTTTGGAACCCGCCGGGCAAAACAGAGACAAATGGTGCACCGCCGGATGGCGCTCGTAGCCCAGCGTGAGGTTGTGCAGCCTAAGCCCCAGCCCAGCTGCCGGCTGGCTGTCGGGCGCGGCAACAAACGCACCCGCTCCCGCACCGGCCCCAGCGGCATAAGGCGGGGCTGCAGGCGGTGCAGGCTCAGGCACGCGCAACTGCGCCGCAGCAGCCAAAGCCGAAGCCGAGGCAGCCAGCGGCTGGAACCAAGAAAGTAAAGGCTTGATGAGCACCTTGTTGCAACTCGATTGCGTTAATATCGGGATCATAACGCAACTTTGTTGCAGCAGCCGAGTCCCATGACCATGCCCCAAACCGCCGCCCCCTCATCCAGCCCGCTCACGCCCGAGCTGCTCGAGCGCTTGCACCGCGCCGGCTTGCGCGTCACGCCGGCCACGCGCGCCGTGCTGGGCCTGTTTGCCGCCGACCCCTGCGCCGCGCGCTGCCACTTCGAGGTGCTGGCGCAGCTGCAGGCGCGCGGCCTGCTCATCAACCGCGTCACCTTGTACCGGCTGCTCGATCGGCTCGCCGCCTGCGGTGTGCTGCTGCGCCACGCCGACGCGCACGAGCGCCGCTGGCGCTTCACCTGGGCCGGCAACGGCGCCGCCGCGCTGGCGCAACCGCGCTTTGAGTGCGACGCCTGCCACTGCCTGCTGCCGCTGCCTGCGGCGGCGCTCGAGGCGCAGCAGCTGGCGCAGAGCTGGAGCGAGCGCATGACCGCGCTCGGGCACCAGCCGCAGCGGCTCGATTTCACCTTGCACGGCACCTGCTCCGACTGCCTCCAACCCCACGCGCGCCCATGATTTTCAGCTCCGCCCTTCGCTACGCTTGGCCCAGCGGCCCTACGCTCGACTTTCCCGACCTGGAGCTGGCCAGCGGCGGCGCGTTGCTGTTGCGCGGCCCCTCGGGCAGTGGCAAGTCCACTTGGCTGGCGCTGCTGGCCGGGCTGCTCACGCCCAGCGCCGGCGTGCTCGAAGTCGCCGGCACGCACCCGGCGCAGCTGGCGCAAGCCGAACGCGACGCTTGGCGTGCGCGCCACATCGGCTTTTTGCCCCAGCGCGGCCTGCTCAGCCAGGCCTTGAGCGTGCACGACAACTTGCAACTGGTGGCCTACGCCGGCCAGCAGCCGCTGGATCGCGCGCACACCCAGCACCTGATCGAGGCCCTTGGGCTGGGCGGTTTGCTGCAGCGGCGCCCGCACCAGCTCTCGACCGGGCAGGCGCTGCGCGTGGCGCTGGCGCGGGCGCTGTTGCGCCGCCCGGCCGTGCTGCTGGCCGATGAGCCCACCGCCAGCCTCGACGACGACCTCGCCGCCCAAGCCATGGCGCTCATCAGCCAGCACGCGCAGCAGCATGCCGCCACGCTGGTGGTGGCCACACACGACCAGCGTGCCGTGCAAGCGCTGCCGCACGCGCGCACCCTGCGCTTGCAGCCACACGCGGAGGCTGCGGCATGAACACCCTCGGCCTGTCGTGGCGCTACCTCTGGTCGCGCCCCCTGAGCACGGTGCTCAACCTGCTCATGCTCACCTTGGGCGTAGCGGCCATGGTGTTCGTGCTCAGCGCGCGCGAGCAGCTCACGCACACCTTTGAGCGCGATCTGGCCGGCATCGACGCCGTCGTCGGCGCCAAGGGCAGCCCGATCCAGCTCATCATGTCGGGCGTGTTTCACCTCGACGTGCCGCCGGGCAACATCCGCTTGGCCGATCTGGAACAACTGCGCCAACACCCGCAAGTGGCCGCGATCATCCCGCTCAGCTTGGGCGACAACCTGGGCGGCTACCGCATCGTGGGTACCACCCACGACTATGTCGCGCTGTATGGCGCCGAACTGGCCCAGGGCCAGCTCTGGAACGCGCCGATGCAAGCCGTTCTGGGCGCCCAGGTGGCGGCCAGCAGCGGCTTGGGGCTGGGCCAAAGTTTCGTCGGTGTGCACGGGCTGGATCCGGTCGGCAAGGCGCACGATCAGTGGCCCTACACCATCACCGGCATCTTGGCGCCCTGCGGCTGCGTGCTCGACCGGCTGGTGCTCACCGCCACCGAATCGGTCTGGCTGGTGCACGACGATCTGCACGGCATGGCGCAGATGAGCCCCGAGGAACGCGCCGCCGTCGAGGCCGAGCGCGAAGTCACCATGGCCCTGATCCGCTACACCACGCCGCTGGCCGCGGTCACCTTCCCGCGCTTCGTCAACGAGCAGACCAATATGCAGGCCGCCGCCCCGGCGCTCGAGCTCACGCGGCTGCTCACGCTGCTGGGCGCGGGCACCCAGGTGCTGCAGGGCTTTGGCCTGACGCTGCTGCTCATGGCGGCGCTGTCGGTGTTCGTGGCGCTGTGGCAAGCGGTGCGTGAACGCGAGGCCGATCTGGCCATGCTGCGCATGCTGGGCACGCCGCCGCGGCGCTTGGTCGCTTTGTTGCTGACCGAGGCCTTTGCGCTGGCGCTGCTGGCGCTGCTGCTGGGGCTGGCGCTGGCCCAAGGCTTGCTGGCGGCCCTGGGCGGCTGGTTGCCCACGGGTGCCGCCACCTTGGTGCAGGCCGCACACTGGAGCCCGACGCTGTTGTGGGTGCCGCTGGGGGTGTTGCTGCTGGCGCTGCTGGCGGCGGCCCTGCCGGCTTGGCGCGTGCACCGGCTCGACGTTTTGACCCTACTCAACCGGAGCTAAAACCCCATGAACCCGATGAAAACCACCCACCGCACCCTGCTGGCCCTGCTCGCCAGCGCCGCCTTGGCCCTGCCCGTCTGGGCCAGCCCAACCACGCCGACCACGCCTGCTGCCCCGCACGGCCACACCCACGGCCAGCAGCACACCCCGGCGCAGATTCAGCAAGACATCCAACGCCACCAGGCGATGGCCGCGGCGCACCAGGCTGCCGCTGAATGCCTGCAAGCCGGGCGCGGCGAACGCGTCTGCCACCAGGCCCTGCGCGCCGCCTGCACCGGCATCGCCTTGGGCAACTACTGCGGCATGCGCCATGTCCACTGACGAAGGGCTTTGGCTGCGGCGCTCTTGGTTGCGCCGCATCGCAGCCCTGGGCGCCACCGCCATCGCCGCACCCGTGTTTGGGCAGAATGCGCCGGCGGCTGGCGCTGCTGGCGCCCCCAATGCGCCCGCGGCTCCCGACGCGGCTGGGATTCCTGGCGCCGCTGGCCACCCCAACCCACTGGCCGGCGGCACCGGCATGGGCTACCACAGTCCCCTAAGCGCCTTTGCCCCACTGCCCCAGCGCAGCGACGTGGTGCCGTGGTCCACCCTGGCCGATTTCACCACCCGCATCGAACGCCAGCGCGTGGTGCAGGTGTATTCCGCCGCCATATTGGCGCTGGATCAGCGCACCGTGCGCCTGCAGGGCTTCATGACGCCGCTCGACCCCGGCACGCGCCAAGTGCATTTTTTGCTCAGCTCGGTGCCGCTCACCTGCCCCTTTTGCACCCCCGGCGGCCCCGAAAGCCTGGTGCAAGTGCGTGCCCGGCGCCCTATTCGCTACAGCATGGGTGCCGTCGTCGTCGAAGGCCGCTTTCACGTGCTGCACAACGACTCGCTGGGCTTTTTTTATCGCATCACTCAGGCTATCGAGGTCGATTGAGCGCCCTGCTCTAGGTGCACCCAATCGACGATCTCGCCCTCGGGGGTGTGGTGCTTTCGACCAGCTCTTGCTGCAGGATCGGTGGCGTGATTGTCTAGCCGGCGAGTCGTGCAAAATTGCTTTGCATGGCCTGAAGCACTTGGGTCACGGTGGTTTTGCGCAGCGCGAGACCTTCGGCCAAATCCAGTGCCTTGCTATCCCGGGCAGTAAGTCAGGTCATACGGCGGCGCCAGCTGCCAGCTGCCAGCTGCCGTCGGCTTCCATCACGAACGACAGGTTCTTGGCGTGGTCATACGCCAGTGAATCAGCCTATCACATCGAGCGCTTTCGCGCCTTGGTGTAGGCGCGCTGACGGGTGGCGACTGCTGCTTTCAGGCGCATGTCCTCAATCGACTTCGATTGCAAGACCAGCACGGGGGATAGGTCATGGAGGGCGTTGAGCGCCTCCAGAATGCGCGCAAAAGTCTCGAGCGTGCAGCGGCCCGTGCGCTCGAAGTTTCCGAGCGTCTTGTTGGAGATGCCGACGCGCTGCGCCAACTCGTCAACCGAGAGGTTGAGCGCCAGCCGCCGAGCCCGGGCGCGCTGACCCAGCTCCAAGCAGACTTCCTCGGGCAGTGCAAGCGCGAAATCGACCATTTTTATACCTGAAGGCTTGGATATCCAGCCATTACAGGAAGAATTGTAGCCAATAGCAGCCCTGCAGTCAAAGCGTTTTCGCCATCGGGGGTGGTGCCTTCGACCTGCTCTTGCAGGTTGCTTGGGTGCACCGCCTTGTCGCAGTGCTCCCCAACCTACCCCATCGACTGTTCTGGATGCTGTTTGGCCCGGCGCGCGTTCAGCCAAGCGCTGCGCACCAAAACCCAAAGCACGCCCAGCATGGCTGCGGCCATGGCCGCCACCACGAGCATCATCAAGCGCGCGGGTGAGACCGGGTGAGCAGGGGCAAAAACCGGCTCGATCGTGCGCGTGGGCTGCGTCAAGGGGCTCTGCAATGCGGTCTCGTACATAGAAATCGTACTGCGCACAGCAAAAACCTCGGCTTGCATTTGCGTCAGCATCATGTTGGCAAGCATGATCTGATTGAACCTGGCATCTGGAACCCGATCGACAACGGCCAGTTGCGACAATTTATTCAGGCGCATTTGACTCGCCTCCAACTGCTCCCGGTTTTAAGCCAGTTCGCTGCGCAGGTTGTCAATTCTGGGTTGGGCAAATTCATTGTGTATGCGCACCAGTTCGGCCAAAGTTGCTTCGGTTTGCATTTTTGCCTGCTCGCGGCTCGGAGCGCGCACTTTGAGCTCGATCAACGGCGATGCATCGGCTTGGGTTGCTCGAACCAGTTGCGCTTGAATTCGACCGGCATCAGCGCCAGAGCGGATTGCATTGATCCAATCTTGGTCTGTGGTTGCTTCAGCAATACGCTGCTGAAAAGTCAAAGACCGCAGACGCTCAACCGCAAGCAACGGCGACTCGACCGGCTGGCGCGTCACATTTACCTGCCCAACCTGCCCAACCTGCCCAACCTGAATCAGTGCCGTGGCCTGATAAACAGACGGACTGAGCATGCCAATGCCCACGCCCAAGGCAATACCAACTGCCAAGAAAGCGAGCAGCGTCTTCCACGCCCCGATCAAGGTATCCCACAAGTCAAGCAGGCTGATTTCGTCGTCGTTTGAATTCATTGTTTGATTCTACCGCACCACCCCCTGCCCCACCGCCTGCTCTAGGTGCACCCAATCCACGATCTCGCCCTCGGGGGTGTAGCCTTCGACCAGCTCTTGCAGCAGCAAGCGCAGCAGCGCGGCGTCGCGCAGCTCAACGCTGTCACCCTGTTTGCAGCCCGCTAAGGGCTGGCGCCGCTGCCAACGGGGCAACGCAAAACACTGTTGCAAAAGCGCTTTGAAGAGTTGTTGACGTAAGACCTGAAAAACCGTAGCTACGGCGTTTCCAGCAACCCCGCCGCCTCGGCAGGTGTCACGATGCGCACGCCCAGGTAGTTGCCGCCCAGGCTGTGCAAATGCTGATCGCCAGAGGCAATCAAATGGGCGCGTGCTTCCACTGCACACGCCAAAACCTGATCATCATCGGCATCCTTGGCAATCACTCTTGGCACCTGCTGGGGCACCACCAGCGTGACCATAGCGCTGTAGTGCGCCACCAGTGCCTGCGCCGTGGTTTGCAGCGCTGTGATGCGCTTGGTCAGCTTGGCATAGTGCAGGGTCTGACTCAACTCATCGACCAGCACCGGGCTGCTGTACAGCGCAATGGTGTCAGTTAGCGCCAGCTCCAGCAAGCGGCGCGCATGGCCGCCCCACAACAAACCAGACACCACCACATTGGTATCGAGCACCAGGCGCAGCCGGATGCCTCTGAGGCTGCTACCGCTCAATGGGCCTCCTGCTTGCTGCGCTGGGCACGCACTGCCTGCACCTGTTCATCAATCATCTGCTCGATCTCGGGCGTCAATTCCTCGGGCGGTGCGCTGGCCCATAGGGCGCGCAAGGATTCGCCTGCCTGGCGCTTGAGCTGCTCGCGTAGCATGGCCTCCAGCGCTTGCGGTGTGAGCAGGCCAGCGGCTTGTGCGCTTTGTGCCAGCACATCGGGCAATTCAACTTGAACGGTGGTCATGGGGATTCCTTTGTTAGCGGCCAAAAACCAAGTCTACAACGTGACCGTGGGCGACAGCGCCGAAGTCCAAGCACTGGCGTTTTTTTGCTTGCAGCGCCCTGCGGGCAGCTCACAGTCGGCCCTGCCCCACCGCCTGCTCTAGGTGCACCCAATCGACGATCTCGCCGTCGGGGGTGTAGCCTTCGACCAGCTCTTGCAGCAGCAGGCGCAGCAGCGCCACGTCGTTGACTTGCAGCGCCAGTTCGAGCGTGGCCAGCTTGGGCTGCAGCTGCGGCCAGGGCCAGCTGGCTTCGTGCGCTTTCATGATGCGTGGGTGCACCGTGGGCTGGGGGTCGTTGCCGATGAGCAGCTCTTCGTACAGCTTTTCGCCCGGGCGCAAGCCGCTGATCTCGATGCCTATGTCGCCCTGCGGGTGTGCGGCGTCGCGCAGCGTCAGGCCCGAGAGCTCGACCATGCGCTGCGCGAGGTCGTAAATGCGCACCGGCTGGCCCATGTCGAGCACGAACACGTCGCCGCCCTTGGCCATGGCGCCGGCTTGGATCACCAGCTGCGCCGCCTCGGGTATGGTCATGAAAAAACGCGTCACCTCGGGGTGCGTGAGCGTGATCGGGCCGCCGTCGCGGATCTGCTGCCGAAACAGCGGCACCACCGAACCCGACGAACCCAACACATTGCCAAAGCGCACCATGCACATGCGGGTGCGGCCACGCAGCGCCGGTTCGGCGGCCAGCGCCTGCAAGGCGAGCTCGGCCAAGCGCTTGCTGGCGCCCATGACGTTGGTCGGGCGCACGGCTTTGTCGGTGCTCACCAGCACAAAATCGCTCACCCCATTGGCCGCCGCCGCCTGCGCCGCGCGCAGCGTGCCCCAGACGTTGTTGCGTATGCCCTCGGCCGGGTTGTGCTCCACCAGCGGCACATGCTTGTAGGCCGCGGCGTGATAGACCGTGTCGGGGCGCCAAGTGCGCATGATCTCGTCGAGCCGCGCCGCGTCTTGCACATTGGCCAGCAGCGGCACCCGGCGCACGCCGCCACAGAATGAGTCGTCTGGGTTGGTTGGGCTTGTGGATAAGCCATCGGCGCCGCCTGCGCCGCCCTCGCCTGCTTCGGCGTCATCAGCTCCATCGGCGCACAAGGCATGGAGCTCGCGCTCCAGCGCATAGAGCGCGTACTCGTTGTTTTCGAGCAGCAGCAGCACCGCCGGGCGCTGGCGCACGATCTGGCGGCAGATCTCGCTCCCGATCGAGCCCCCGGCACCGGTCACCAGCACCACCTTGCCGACGATGTTTTTGGCCAGCAAAATGTGGTTGGGCGCCACCGGCTCGCGCCCCAGCAGGTCGTCCACATCCAGTTCGTGCAGATCGGCGCTGCTGATGCGGCCGTGCGCTGCGTCGCTCCAGCGCGGCAGCGTGCGCAGCGCCACCCGCAGCGGGCGCAGGGTCTCGAGGATCTGGTTGCGGCGCGCGCGCTCCAGCTTGGGCATGGCCAGCAGCACCGTGCGCACCCCGTCTTCGTTGACCAGTGCGGGCACATCGGCCGGCGACACAATCGGCAAACCGCCTAGCACCTGGCCATGCAAGCGCTCGTCGTCGTCGATGTAGCCGGCCAATTTCAGCTCTTGGCTGTGCGCCAGCACCCGGGCCAGTTCGCGCCCGGTCTGGCCGGCACCGTAGATCAGCGCCTTGGGCAAACTGCTGCGCGCCGACATATCTTGGTACAAACCGCCCAGCCAATAGCGCGCCAACGACCGCGTAGCCCCCACCGCCACCCCCAGCAGCAAGGGCTGGATGATGCCCACACTGCGCGGCACCCCGGGCAGCCCCAGCACCGTGACCACACCGGCGTACAACACGGCATAAAGCGCAAACACGCGCAACAGCGTCTGCGCTGCCGCCCAATCGGTGTAGCGGAAAATGACGCGGTAAAAGCCATTGACCACAAACAACGGGAGCGCAATGGCCAGCGCCGCCAGCGCCGCCAAATAGGGGCGGTACAAATTGTCAGCCGTACCCTGCCACGGCAACCAAAGGTCGAGCCGCAAATAAAACGCCAGCCACACCGTGAGCACGCACAACGCCCCATCCACCACCAGCGCCAGCGTGCGCTTGAGCGGGCGCGGCAGCGCCAATACGGTTTGCGCTGTACGCACCAGGTGTGAGCTCAATGCATTGCCTCGCTTTGGGTGTGGGCTTCGGGAGGAATCAAGGGGCGGTGTCAAGCAGCACGCACTGCACGGCGTGTTGTTTCAAACGCTGCCCTAGTGCTGATGTGCGCCGTAACACAAACCGAAACGCTGGGCCAACGAAGCCAAACGCTTGTCGAGGGTCCATAAACTGGCCCCCGGCGTCAGCAGCGTCGAGGCCAGCAGCTGCATGTCCACCAAGCCACAGCCCAGCCCAAACAACCGTTCACGCTCCACAAAGTCCACCGTTTCGGCGAGAGATGCCTGCTGGACTTGCCGCAAACTGCGCAGGTCTTTCAGGGTATCGGTCCTGTTGGGTGGCGTACCACAAGCCAGCTCGCCCCACACCAAAGGGTGTATGCTCACCTCGTCCAAGGCCAGCAAAGTCACCAAGCTCGGGTTGCCATGCCGAAAATGCGCAATCCATACCGAGGTATCCACCAGCACGCTTCTCATGCTTGGTGGGCCTCTTGCCTTCTGGGCACTTCATCCATATTCGGGGCAGAGCCGCCCAGCGCAGCCAGACGTCGCGCCGCCTGAATGCGCACAAATGCCATCACGGCCTCACGAAACAAATCGGACTTGTCCATGCCAGGGTCAGCCACTTCCAAGGCGCGCTGGTACAAGGCATCGTCGATGGTGATGGTGGTTCGCATGGCGGTTTTTGTCATCAAATTCGATGAAATCATACATCAATTTTGATTCCACCCCTTGGTGAGCGCGTCATGCTGCGCACCTCGTCGTCTGCATGGTATGCACTCAATGCGCCACCCCGTCGCGCTTGAGCACCTTGAGTGCGGTGAGCCATATGATTTTGATATCAAAAGCCAGCGATAGGCGCTGGGCGTATTCGGCATCGAAGCGCACCTTGATGGGGATGGGCAGATCGTCGCGGCCGTTCACTTGCGCCCAGCCGGTCAGGCCGGGGCGCAGGTGCTGCACGCCGGCCTGGGTGCGCAGCGCGATCAGGTCGTGCTGGTTGAATAGCGCCGGGCGCGGCCCGACAAAGCTCATGTCGCCCTTGAGGATGCTCCAGAGCTGGGGCAGTTCGTCGAGGCTGCTGCGGCGCAAAAAGGGGCCGATGGGTGTGAGCCAGCGCTGCGGGTCGGTGAGCAGGTGCGTGGCCACGGCCGGGGTGTCGGTGCGCATGCTGCGAAACTTGGGCATGCAAAAGTTGCGGTTGTTGCGCCCGACGCGCTCGCTCCAGTACAGGGCCGGCCCGGGCGAAGTCAGGCGCACCGCTAGGGCCACCAGCGCCAGCGGCAGCAGCAGCACTAGGGCGGCCAGCACAGCCAGCACCAAATCAAAACCGCGCTTCATTCAGCAGCCCCCATACCGGCCGCTGCGCGCCGCAAGCCTTCGTCCACCGAAACCGGCGGGCGCCAGCCTAGGGTGGTGCAGGTGTGGGCAATGTCGAGCTGCAAATTGCCCAACAGGCGCCGCGCCTTTTCGCGCTGGCCCAGCAGCGCCGCTGCCGCCATCAGGCCCCAGGTGGGCACAGGCCACAAGCGCGCCGGGCGGCCCAAGGCCACGCCCATGCGCTGCAGCAGTTCGGCAGTAGAAAGGTCGTGGCCGTCGCTGACCATAAAGGTCTGGTTGGCCGCAGCCGGGTGCTCTAGGCAGGTGCAGAGCAAATCTACGAGGTTGTCTAGGCCCACAAAACTGCGCCGGTTGCTGTGCGCCAGCCCAAGGGGCAAGGGCCAGCCGCGCTGCACCGCGCGCATCAGGGCGGCAAAGTTGGCCTTCACGCCCGGCCCATAGACCAAGGGCGGGCGCACGATCACCAGTTCTAGGCCGCTGGCAGCCGCCAGCGCGCGCAAGCCCTGCTCGGCCTCGTGCTTGGACAGGGCATAGGCGTCTTCGGGTTGGGGCACGTCATCGTGGCGAAAGGCGCGTCCGGCTGCGGTGTGCTCGCCGTTGACCTTGGCCGTGCTCACAAACACAAAGCGCCGCACCCCCGCCGCCACGGCCTGCTGCGCCAGGTGCAGGGTGCCAGCCGTGTTGGCTGCGCGAAAGGCGGCCAGCGGATCGGGCGCCGTGTCGTGCATGATGTGCACCCGCGCCGCCAAGTGCACCACGGCGCTGCACCCGCGCAACAAGCCAGACCAATCTTGGCTGGTGTGCAGCTGCGCCACCCCGGCCAGTGCGCCGCCCGCCATGCGGTGCTCGTGCCGCGCGCTGCCCGATACCGCAAACCCAGCATCGTGCAAACGGCGCTCGAGCGCTTGGCCCACAAAGCCGGATACGCCGGTGATCAAAACGCCTGTGCGGGTGCTGGTGGTGTTGGGGGTGCTGGAGTTGGGTGGGTTTGATGTCATGTAGAGGATTGGGCCGCCGGCCGGTTTGTGCTCAAAGCTGCGGCTCATCAACCGCGCGTAAGGCCATACACCAGCAGCCCCAGCCACTCGTGCAAAGCCGTTTGCCAGCGCAGCAGGCTACGGGCCAATGAATACTCGGTGAGCGGCGTGCTGGTGCCCGTGCGAAAGTCCACCGGATAGGGTGTCACGCGGCAGCCCTGCGCCTGAAACTCGGCCATGGCGCGCGGCATATGCCAGGCCGATGTGAGCAGTAGCCAAGGCTGCTGGCAGCGCGGCCCCAGCAGTTGCGCCACCTTGATGGCGTTTTCGCGCGTGTTGCGGGCGCCGCCTTCAAGCTGCACGCGGCGCATGTCCAGCCCCTGCTGCGCAAAAAACACGCCTGCCAGCTCGGCCTCGGTCGTGCCGGTGGGCAGCAGCCGCCCTTCGCCACCCGAAAATACCAGCTCCAGTGTAGGGTGCTGGCGCATCAAATACAGCGGCGCCGTCATGCGCTCGGCTGCATCGCCCAGGGGCACTTGGCCGTGGGCTGCAAAACTGCTTGGGTGCCCGGTGGCACCACCCAGCACAATCACACCCACATGCTGCCCCACGGTGTGCGCGGGCGGCGCGGCGTAGCGGTTCTCGAGGGGGCGCAACAACGCATCGGGCAGCGCCATGAACCCCAGCAAACCCAACACCACCAAACCCGCCCAAAGCATAGACATGCCCAGCACACGGCGGCGCCACAGCACCAGCAAGGCCAGACCCCACCACAGCGCCAGCCAAAACATGGGCTGGGTGATAGCGGATAGGAGATTGGAGGCAATGAACAAAATAGTCAAGATGCACTTGGCGCACGGGATTCACCTGACACCAAAGCGCACCAAATGCACATACCATAAACTATAAACAGCAAAAGCTGCACACAGAAAAAACAACAACACATGCGTCTGATCGTACCAAACCACAGCCATAAGTACCAGCGACGCGCTATAAAGGCACAACGGTAGACTAGTCATGGAATTGCGCACCGGTAGCCAGATTCTGACACGGGGGGTATGGACTTAGTTTGTCGAGCTAAATTTGCAACAAACCAAAAATATTAAGGCTACAACGCGCTCACAATTTGTTCGACTGTTTTTTTAACTGCAAAATCGCGTGCAAACAAACGTTTACAACGGTTGGTCAAATCTACATCCCCATCTATTTGCTGCAAAAGCGTAACACAAAGCCGCGCCAAATCTTCTACATGATTGCTTTCGCACACTTGCCCAATGCGCTCTAATTTTATCAACTGCGCCAAGTCATTTCCCGCATTGATATTAGCCAGCACAGGCAAGCCGTTTTGCATATAAGTTATGAATTTCCCCGGAATGTTGTGCGATTTGTGCTTAGGGTGCAGCGCCACCAAACCGGCAACACACTGCGCGTACAAGTCTGGAATTTCGTCCGGGTCGATCTCATCCAAAAAAAGCACATTGTCCAACTGCCGCGATTGAGCATCAACCTTGAGGCGTGCCGATTCGCTGCCACGGCCCACAAATAATAACCCCACATTCGGTCGCAGTTTCAAGCGTTCAGCCAAATCGAGCAGAACGTCTATGCCCTGTGCCACACCTGCTTGAAGCCAAACTGGCACTTGATGACCCGAAACGGATGCGTCAGAGACGTTGCCCGAGGTGCCGCACACCGTGTGCACCAGACCCGAGTCAGCATCGACGGCGGTGCCGGCTTTGAGCAACAAGCCGCGTTGCTCGAGCAGTTCGTTGACGCTGGCCAAGATGCGCTCGGCCAGCTTGTGCTTCTCTAGCCGGTGGCGAAAGCGCAGAATGGTGCTCTCATCGGGCAGTCGGCCAAAGGGGCTCAACTGGGCAAACTCGCGGTACAGCGGTGTGTCAAAGAAGGCCTCTTGCATGGCCGGATCGGACAGGTTGAACCACTGCTGCATGAAGTGCACGCGCAGCATGGTCTCAAGGGGAAAGGGTGGCCGGCCGTTGCGCCCGTCGCTGTAGTACGGGGCGATGAGCTCGACCAAGGCAGCCCAAGGCACCACGGTCTCCATCTGCTGCAAAAACACCTGTTTGCGGGTCTTGCGTGTACACAGGCTCAGATCAAGCGGGCTTTGTTTCATGATGCTGAAGTGTGCCACCGCAGGCTTACAGCTTGAATACGGCGGGGGGTAGTTATGCAGGGTTTCCCTAAACGACAATACTTGTGGAAAATTTAGTAACCGCGAGCGTCACCCCACCGCTCTCCACCCGCCACACCGCATCCATGGCCCGCAGGGGCCGCAGGCGGTGGGTGATGAGGATGATGGTCAGTTCGGGGCCGAGCGCCTCGATGGCCTCCAGCACCGCGTCTTCGGTGGCGTCGTCGAGCGCGCTGGTGGCTTCGTCGAAGACCAGCACGTCGGCGTGCTTATAGAGCGCGCGGGCGATCGCCAGCCGCTGGCGCTGCCCGCCCGAGAGGCGCACGCCGCGCTCGCCGACCATGGTCTGGTAGCCCTGCGGCCAGGCCTCGATGGTGCTGGCGATCTGCGCGCGCTCCGCAGCGGTCTGCACCCGCTCCAGGTCGACCTGCGCGGCCGGCACCCCAAACGCGATGTTGGCGGCTACGCTGGCATCGGCCAAAAACATGGCTTGGGGCACGTGCGCCACCCGGGCTTGCCAAGCGCGGCGGTTGGCTTCGGTTATCGGGCAGCCGTCAACGCACAGTTGCCCTTCGGTGGGGGGCAGCAGGCCCATGAGGATGTCCATGAGCGTACTTTTGCCGCTGCCGGTGGTGCCCACGATGCCGATGCGCGCTCCTTTGGCAATGCCCATGTTTACGCCGCGCAGCACTTGCGGGCCATTGGTGTGGTAGGCAAAGCCGAGGTTTCGCAGCTCGATAGCCTGATCAAACGGCAGTGCAGGTTCTGTGCTGCCTACAGCGGGATCGGCGGGCATGGGCTGCTCGACCAGGGTGAGCACTTCGGTTAAGTAGCCGTGGTTGCTGCTGAGGTTGCTCCAAGCGGCGTATATGTTTTGAGCCAGCGGCAGCATGCGCTGCGCTGCCAGGGCCAACGCGCCCAGAACCGGCACCACTTGCCCCAAGCCGCCAGGTCCCTGGGCCATGAGCAAGGCCACGCTGGCGATGAGCACCATGCCCAGCGCCTCGATCATAAAGCGCGGGGTGATGGCAAAGACCACGCTGCGCACTTGGGCGCGGCGCATAATCAGATCAGCTTGCTCGAAGCGGGCGCAAAAGGTGGCGTGGGTAGAATCGAGCGTGATGTCGCGTATGCCGCCTAGGCCCTCTTGCAGCGCCTGCACGCGCTGGGTGGCGGCTGCGGCGGCGCGCTGGCCGTCGCGCCGCAGGCGGGCTTGGGTCAGGGCATAAATCAAACCGTAAATGCTGCCTAGGCCCAAGATCATGCTGATGGCCACCCAAGGCTGAAACACCAGCACGGCCGCGCACACCACGAGCACGATGAAGACTGCTGCAAAGCCGTTGGCTGTGGGCAAGAGCACAAAGCCGATGACGCGCTCGACCTTGAGCACGATGCCATCGACCACCTCGCTGCTGTTGCGCTGGATGTGGATGGTGTAGGGCTGGTGCAGGGTGCGGCGAAAGATGCCGGCCACCAAGTCGTGGCCTATAGACAGAGCCAGCTTGGTGCTGGCCCACTGCACGCCGATGCGAACCAGGCCAGCCAGCACGGCTGCGCAGCCAAAGAGCACGGTGAGCGGCAGCAGCAGGTCTTGCGGCTGCTGCAAGCCCAGCGCGGCGATGAAGGGCTGCATGAAGGGCAGCACAAACAGGGCTTCGGGCGCAGTGAGCGCGGCCAAAAACGGGATGAGCGCCCCGATGGACACCAGCTCGGCAGCCGATGCCACCACCGTGAGGCCCAGCAGCGCCACGCTCTGCCCTTTGCGCCGCGCCGACATGCTGCGCCACAAGCGGCGCAACTGCGGCAGCGCAGCCAGCAGCCCGGGCTCGGGGGTGGCGCTGGGGCTAGGGGTGGCGCTGAGGGCAGCGCTGGAATTGGCGGGGGGCATTGAGGGGGTGGGCCAGAAAAGCGTTTGGCCACGCTACCGCCGTGCCGTGTCACGTTCGGCGGGCGCGTTTAGGGGGTGTATAGAGCCGGCCCTAGTGTGGCCTAGCGGGCTGCTGCACGGGGCAGCAGCGTTATGGCCTGAGTATACACAAGCCTTTGGGGGGAGGTGCCGCCTTCAGGCTTGACAAACACAACAGAACTGTTAAGATTCGGCCTGTGAACTCAAAACAGATGAAGAAGTGAAATGTTTAACTACCCTGTGACCCTCACACCGGACGATAACGGCACTGTGCTCGTAACGTTTGTAGACGTACCCGAGGCGATCACCTTTGGTGCGGATGAGGATGAGGCGCTGCTGAACGCGATTGACGCGCTGGAAACCGGCCTCTCCTTCTACGTTGACGCACGCAAGCCCCTGCCTGCTGCCAGCAAACCAGAACAAGGGCAAAAAACCGTCAGCCCTTGCGCACTCGAATGCGCGAAGCTCGGGGTGTATCAGGCCATGACTGAGCAGGGTGTGAAAAAATCAGAACTCGCCCGCCGCCTAGGTTGGCATATGCCGCAAGTGGATCGGCTGCTTGACCTTCGCCATGCCTCTAGGCTTGAGCAAATTGAAGCCGCTGCCAATGCGCTCGGCAAGCACGTGCATGTGCACGTGGCCTGACCCGCAGAAACAAAAAAGGTTATGGGCCGCAGCACATAACCTTTTGATTGCTTTATCTTAATTTTTGGCGGAGCGGACGGGGCTCGAACCCGCGACCCCCGGCGTGACAGGCCGGTATTCTAACCAACTGAACTACCGCTCCGTGCGGTTGGCGACCCTACGGGGATTCGAACCCCGGTACTCACCGTGAAAGGGTGATGTCCTAGGCCTCTAGACGATAGGGTCAAACCTAGAAAACTGTTACCGAAAAAACCAGTTGCAGCCCGCTTTGGTGGAGGTAAGCGGGATCGAACCGCTGACCTCTTGCATGCCATGCAAGCGCTCTCCCAGCTGAGCTATACCCCCTTTTGGAGAGCTGCAACCTTTGCACTCGGTTTAGAGCCTTGGCTCTGCGCTTTGTGCATCAGCAAGACTCGAATTATAGACAGGTTTTTAGGCCTTTTGCAAGGCGCGCAAAACTTTTTCGCGCGGCTGCAGCGCCAGCACGGCGTCGAGCGCGGGCGTGTTGGGCGTGCCCATCACAAGCACGCGCACCGGGATGGCGAGCTGCGGCATTTTGAGGCCGTGTGCGGCCAGCACGGCTTTGAGCGCGGCGGCGATGCCGGGGCGGCTCCACTCGCAGCTTTGCAGCTCGGCGGCCAGCGCCGCCAGCGCCGGGCGCAGCGCCGCGCCGCCGTGTTCGGCCAGCGCGTCGGGCGCCACTTGGGGCTCGCGGTAAAAGCAGGCGGCCCAGTCGGCCAGCGCCACGGTGGTGTCGCAGCGGTCTTTGAATAGCGCGCAGATGGCTGGCAGGCGCTCATCGGAGATCAAGCCGCGGCGCGCCAGTTGCTCGGCCACCAAGGGCGCCAGCTCGGAATCGGGCAGGGCCTTGAGGTGTTGGGCGTTGACCCAGCGCAGCTTGGCTTCGTCGAACTGGGCCGCGCTGCGCCCTAGATGTTCGAGGTCGAACCACTGCAAAAACTGCTGGCGGCTAAAAATTTCGTCGTCACCGTGGCTCCAGCCCAGCCGCGCGAGGTAGTTGAGCATGGCGTCGGGCAGGTAGCCTTCGTCGCGGTACTGGGTGACGGGCTTGGCGCCGTTGCGCTTGCTCATCTTCTCGCCCTGCTCGTTGAGCACGGTGGGCAGGTGGGCATAGACCGGCGGCTCGTGCCCGAGGGCGCGCAGGATGTTGATCTGGCGCGGGGTGTTGTTGATGTGGTCGTCGCCGCGGATGACGTGCGTGATGCGCATGTCGATGTCATCGACGACGACGCAAAAATTGTAGGTCGGCACGCCGATGCGCGCGGACTCTGGGCTGTCGGCTGCCGCACCCGCTGTGCTGCCCGGTTCTGCAGCCGGGGCCGGGCGGGCAATCACCAGATCGTCGAGCTCGGCGTTGGCGATCTCGATGCGGCCCTTGACCTTGTCGTCCCATGCCACCACGCCGCCGATCGGGTTTTTGAAGCGCAGCACCGGCAACACGCCCGCCGGGATGGGGGGCAAGACCTTGCCGGGCTCGGGCCGCCAGGTGCCGTCGTAGCGCGGCTTTTCTTTGTGCGCCAGTTGGCGTTCGCGCAGCGCGTCGAGCTCGGCCACGCTCATGTAGCACGGGTAGGCCAAACCGCGCGCGAGCATGTCGGCCAGCACCTCTTGGTAGCGCGCCATTCGCTGAATCTGGTAGTAGGGGCCTTCGTCGAAGTCGAGCCCGAGCCAGGCCATGCCCTGCAAAATCACATCGACGGCGGCTTGGCTGGAGCGCTCTTGGTCGGTGTCTTCGATGCGCAGGATGAAGTCGCCGCCTTGGGCGCGGGCAAAGGCCCAAGGGTAGAGCGCCGAGCGGATGTTGCCTAGGTGGATGAAGCCGGTGGGCGAAGGGGCAAAACGGGTGCGGATGCGCGGGGTGCTCATGGGTGGAAGGTGTCGATGCGGTCGAGGCCGCGCAAAAGGTCGGCTTGGATGTCGGGCAAATGCTCGAGCCCGACGGCCACGCGCACCAGCCCCTGGACGATGCCGGCGGCCTGGCGCTGCGCTTCGCTGAGTTTGCCGTGCGAGGTGCTGGCCGGGTGCGCGCACAGGGTTTTGGTGTCGCCCAAGTTGGTGCACAGCGACAGCACCTGGAGCGCATCGAGCACGCCGAAGGCGCGCGCACGCGCTTGCTCGGGGCTGCTGGCCGCCACTTCAAAGGCCAGCACGGCGCCGCCGCAGCCGCCCATCTGGCGCATGGCCAGCGCGTGCTGCGGGTGGCTGGCTAGGCCCGGGTAGTGCACCCGCGCCACGGCCGGGTGCGCTTGCAGCCACTGCGCCAGCGCCAGCGCCTGTGCGCTTTGCGCCTGCAGGCGCAGGCTCAGGGTTTCGAGGCCCTTGAGCACCACCCAGGCGTTGAAGGGCGAGAGCACCATGCCGGTGTTTTTTTGCACCGGCAGCAGGCGCTGGTGGATGAGGTCGGCGCTGGCGCAGACCGCGCCGGCCATGACGCGGCCTTGGCCGTCGAGGAATTTGGTGCCCGAGTGCAGCACGATGTCGGCACCGAACTCGAGCGGGCGCTGCAGCGCCGGGGTGGCAAAGCAGTTGTCCACAGCCAGCCAGGCACCGGCGGCGTGCGCCAGATCGGCCAGCGCGGCGATGTCGCAGACTTCGGTGAGTGGGTTGGTGGGGGTTTCGGCCAGCAGCAGCCGGGTGTTGGGGCGCACGGCACGCGCCCAAGCGCCCAGGTCGGTCTGTGGCACAGCAGTGGATTCGACGCCGAAGCGCGCAAACTCGGTGCCCACCAGCTTGAGCGTAGAGCCAAACATGGACTGCGAATAGAGCACGTGGTCGCCGGCCTTGAGCAAGCCAAAGCAGACCAGCGTGATGGCGGCCATGCCCGAGGCCGTGGCCAGCGCGGCCTCGCTGCCCTCGAGCGCGGCCAAGCGCTGCTCGAAGCTGCTCACGGTCGGGTTGCCGCTGCGGCCGTAGGTGTAGCCGTCTTCGTCGCCGGCAAAACGGCGCGCGGCGGCGGCGGCGTTGGGCTGCACGAAGCCGCTGCTCAAATACAGCGCCTCGGAGTGTTCGCCGTGCAGGCTGCGCTCGACGGCCACGCGCAGCGCCAGCGTGTCGCGGTGCAAAGGGCTGGACATGGCGGCTTACTGCTCGCGGGAATTGGGCAGCGACAGGCGCGAGCTGTCGGCCTCGTCCTCTTCGCTGCCGCTGCGCTGCGCGTGCAGGCGGTTCACGTCGTCGGCGCTGATGTCGCCGGTGACGTACACACCGT
The DNA here is from genome assembly GCF_056323735.1 of Serpentinimonas sp. SSL01. Classification (NCBI taxonomy): domain Bacteria; kingdom Pseudomonadati; phylum Pseudomonadota; class Betaproteobacteria; order Burkholderiales; family Comamonadaceae; genus Serpentinimonas; species Serpentinimonas sp. SSL01. Next base: position 621,725 of record NZ_CM150487.1, on the reverse strand, counting down.
CGAAGCACGAGGCCTCGAAGCCGTCGAGCGCCGGGTTGATCGAGCCCACGGCGCGCTTCATGTCTTCTACGCTTTGGTAGATCAGGGCGTCGCAGCCGATGATCTGGCTCACTTCTTCGAGCGTGCGCCCGTGCGCCACCAGTTCGTCGCGCGTGGGCATGTCGATGCCATAGACGTTGGGGTACATCACCGGCGGCGCGGCGCTGGCCATATAAACCTTGACCGCGCCGGCTTCGCGCGCCATCTGCACGATCTCGCGGCTGGTGGTGCCGCGCACGATGGAATCATCGACCAGCAGCACGCGCCGGCCCTTGAATTCGCTGCCGATGACGTTGAGCTTTTGGCGCACCGATTTTTTGCGCACCGCCTGCCCCGGCATGATGAAGGTGCGCCCGACGTAGCGGTTTTTCACGAAGCCTTCGCGGTAGGGCTTGCCCAGCAACTGCGCCAGCTGGGTGGCGGCCGGGCGGCTGGATTCGGGGATGGGGATGACGACGTCGATTTCGTCCAACGGCACCTGCAGGCGCAAGCGCTCGGCCAGCGTGTGCCCCATGTTGAGCCGGGCCTGATAGACCGAGATGCCGTCGAGCGTGGAGTCGGGCCGAGCCAGATAGACGTACTCGAACACGCAGGGGTAGCGGCGCGGCTGGGCAGCGCACTGGCGCGACTGGATTTGGCCGTCGGCGCCGACAAAAACCGCCTCGCCGGGCGCTATGTCGCGCAAAAAATCGTGTCCGGTGCCTTCGAGCGCCACCGATTCGCTGGCCACCATGACGGTGCCGTCTTTGCCACGCCCGATGCACAGCGGCCGGATGCCAAAGGGGTCGCGGAACGCCAGCAGGCCGTGGCCGGCGATGAGCGCCACCACCGCATACGAGCCTTTTAAGCGCAGCTGCGTGGCGGCCACGGCGGCAAACAGCGCCTCGGTGCTCCAAGCGCCGTGGGCGCCGGCGCGGCCGATTTCGTGCGCGAGCACGTTGAGCAGCACCTCGGAGTCGCTGTCGGTGTTGATGTGGCGGTGATCGAGCTGCACCATGTCGCGGCGCAGCGCCTGGGCGTTGGTGAGGTTGCCGTTGTGCGCCATGACGATGCCAAAGGGCGCGTTGACGTAGAAGGGCTGCGCCTCTTCCTCGCTGTAGGCGTTGCCGGCGGTGGGGTAGCGCACCTGCCCCAAGCCGTGGTTGCCGGGCAGCGCGCGCATGTTGCGCGTGCGAAAGACGTCGCGCACCATGCCTTTGGCCTTGTGCATGAAGAACTTGCGCTCTTGTTCGGTGACGATGCCGGCGGCGTCTTGGCCGCGGTGCTGCAGCAGCAGCAAGGCGTCATAGAGCAGCTGATTGACCGGTGCCGTGCTGGCCACGCCTACGATTCCACACATACGACGAATCCTGTTGTTATCAAGGGAAATGGGCCGCCAGCCAAAGCGGCATCAGGCCTTCAAGGGCTGACAGACCGTTGTAGAGCCAGCCGGCCCCGAGCGACTGCTGCCAAGCCGGGTGCTGGTGCAGCGGCGTGAGGTGCAGCAGCACGGTGAGCGCCAGCAAAACCACGACGCCGCGCAGCACGCCGAAGGCCGCGCCCAAGCTGCGATCGACCGGGCGCAAGCCCACTTGATCCATGCCTTTTTTGCACAGCCAGGCCAGAAATCCGCCGGCAAACACGCAGGCCACGAACACCAGCGCAAAGCCGATGGCAAAGGGCAAGGGCGGGTCGAGCTCGGCCAGCGGCAGCCACGCGGCGGCGTCGGCGGCCCACCACTGCGCCAGAAAAAACGCCGCCACCCAGGCGCTGAGCGACAAGACCTCGTACACCAGCCCGCGCCAAGCCCCGATCAGCAACGAGGCCAGCAGCAGCAGCAGCAAAAACACATCGACGGCAGCCACGGCTCATAGCGTGAGGATGGCGGCGGGCAGGCCGAGCTGGCGCACGCGCTCGGCGGCGCGCTCGGCTTCGGCGCGGCTGGCAAAAGGCCCCAAGCGCACGCGGGTGCGCGGACCGTCGGGGGTTTGCGCGACATGGGTGTAGGTGACCAGGCCGGCGCGCTCGAGGCGCTGGCGCACCTCGCGCACGCGCTCGGCGCTCTCGAACGCGCCCACTTGCACCACCAGGCGTTGGGGGGTGGCGGGGGGGGTGGCCGGCGCCGTTGGCGCGGCGGCGGGCGTGCGCCCTTCGAGGATGGCTTGGGCGCGGTTTGCCTCGGTGGGGGCCGGAGCCGGGGCGGGTGCTGGTGGCGTTGCCGGGCGGGCCGGGGCGGCGGGTGTGGGAGCGGCAGGAGCGGGTGCGGGTGCGGTGGCTGGCGTGGCAGGCACAGGGGCAGTAACGGGAGCGGCGGGTGCAGGAAGGGGCGCTGCCGGGGCTACCTCGGTCGCAGGCGCTGGCGCGGGCGGCAGCACGGGCAAAGGCTGAACCGGCTGGCGGTCTGGAATTTCGATGGCGATGTCAACCGGCACAGGGCGCGGCTGGGTGTCAAAGAGCAGCGGCAAGCCGATCACCCCTGCCAACACCAATATGCCGGCCCCGATCAGGCGCTGTCGCGCACGCCGGCGCAAGGTTTCGATGGTGGGCGGCGGGGCTGGGGCGTTGGCACCGCTGCCGCCTGAACGCAGTTTGAACATGAGCCGCTGTGTCACCGTGGGTTGCAAAAAATCGGGCCTACCCCTGCACCCCAAGGGCCAGCGCACGGCAGCCTTTAGGCTGTGGCAGGGGCTTTATGTGGGCAAGTGTGGGGCCGCCAAACGCGGCACCCCGTGCTCCAGCACCGCCCCCACCGTGAGGAAAGACCCAAAGACCACGATTCTATCAGCCGGGTCGGCGGCGGCGCGGGCGGCGGCCAGCGCCGCCAGCGCATCGGCATGGGTGCTGGCGCTGCTGCCCGGGCGTGGCGCCAGCGCCTGCCAGCGCGCCAGCAGATCGGCCGCCTTGGCGGCGCGCGCGCCGGGCAAATCGGTGAAGTACCAATGCTCCACCAGCGCGCCGGCGCGCTCGAGCATCGGGGCCAGGTCTTTGTCGGCCATGGCGCCAAATACCGCGTGCGTGCGTGGGAAGTAGCCTTGGGCGTCGAGGTTTTGCACCAGCGCCGCCACCGAGTGCGGGTTGTGCGCCACGTCGAGCACCAGCACCGGCTGCCCGGGCACGATCTGAAAGCGCCCGTGCCACTGCACCAGCGCCAGCCCGTTGCGCACCGCCTGCGCCGTGACCGGCAGGCGCGGGTGCAGGGCCTCGATCGCCGCCAGCGCCCCGGCCGCGTTTTGCAACTGGTTGGCCCCGCGCAAGGCCGGGTAGGCCAAGCCGCTGTAGCGCTTGCTGCGCCCGCTCCAGTTCCACTGCTGGCGGTCGCCGCTGAACTGAAAATCAACCCCGATGCGGCGCACCTCGGCCCCCAGCGCGCGCGCGTGCTCCAGCACACTGGTGGGCGGCAGCGGGTCGCTCACCACCACCGGGCGGCCGCTGCGCATGACGCCGGCTTTTTCGAGCCCGATGGTTTCGCGGTCGGGGCCCAGAAACTCCATGTGATCGAGGTCGATGCTGGTGATGATGGCGCAGTCGGCATCCCACAGGTTGACCGCATCGAGCCGTCCGCCCATGCCGATTTCGAGCACCAGCACCTCGGGCTGCGCCGCCACCAGCGTCTGCACGATGGCCAGCGTGCTGAACTCAAAGTAGCTCAAAGAAACCTCGGCCTGCCCGCCCTCGCCCAAGCGCGCGCGCTCGACTTCGGCAAATGCCGCCGCCAGCGCCTCCGCCTCCACCGGCTCGCCGCGCACTTGGGCGCGTTCCTCGAAGCGCACCAGGTGCGGCGAGGTGTAGAGCGCGGTGCGGTAGCCGGCGTGGCGGTAGATCGATTCGAGCATGGCGCATGTCGAGCCCTTGCCGTTGGTGCCCGCCACCGTGATCAGCGGGCACGGCGGCACGATGCCGCGGCCGCCGTTCATGCGCAGCATCACCGTGCGCACACGATCGAGGCCCATTTCGATGCTCTTGGGGTGCAGGCGCTCGCAATGGGCCAACCATTGGTCGAGGCTTTGGGGCGGCGCTGCGGGGGCGGGGGGACGGGGGTCGGTCATGGCGTTATTGGGTGGCAAGGGGCCAGGGGGGCTGGGGGAAACAAGGCTAAGGGGGGCGCACAAAGCCGATCCACGGGCGGGATTGTCGTGCATGGCCGCTGCTGCGCAGGAATTAGAATCGGCTGCAAGCGCAGCGTTCCGCCAGCGCGCCCGCACACCCCCCACGATTTTCGACGCTTTTATGCCCACCACCCAATTCGACGGCGTGACCGTCCAAACCCAAGCCAATGTGTATTTTGAGGGCAAATGCATCAGCCACAGCCTGACGCTGGCCGACGGCACCAAAAAATCGGTCGGCGTGATTTTGCCCGCCACCCTCACCTTCAACACCGGCGCCGCCGAAGTGATGGAGTGCGTGGCCGGCGCCTGCGACTACCTGCTCGCGGGCAGCAGCGCTTGGCGGCATTGCGCTGCGGGCGAGTCGTTCGCCGTGCCCGCCCATTCGAGTTTTCAGATTCGCGTCAGCGACCAGCCCTACCACTACATCTGCCACTTCGAATAAGCCGCGCCACCCCATGCCCACCATCTTGCAAAACCTGCCCGTCGGCCTCAAGGTCGGCATCGCCTTCTCGGGCGGCCTAGACACCTCGGCCGCGCTGCTGTGGATGAAGCTCAACGGCGCCCTGCCCTACGCCTACACCGCCCACTTGGGCCAGCCCGACGAGAGCGACTACGACGCCATTCCGCGCAAGGCGCTGGGCTACGGTGCCTTGGCCGCGCGCCTGATCGACTGCCGGCCGCAGCTGGTGGCCGAAGGGCTGGCGGCGCTGCAAGCCGGGGCTTTTCACATCAGCACCGCCGGCAACACCTATTTCAACACCACGCCGCTGGGCCGCGCCGTCACCGGCACCCTGCTGGTGGCCGCCATGCGCGCCGACGAGGTGCACATCTGGGGCGACGGCAGCACCTTCAAGGGCAACGACATCGAGCGCTTTTACCGCTACGGCCTGCTCACCAACCCGGCGCTCAAAATCTACAAGCCTTGGCTGGATCAGCGCTTCATCGACGAGCTCGGTGGCCGCACCGAGATGAGCCAGTTCCTGATCGCGCACGGCTTCGACTACAAAATGAGCGTAGAAAAAGCCTACAGCACCGACAGCAACCTGTTGGGCGCCACGCACGAGGCCAAAGACCTCGAGCACTTGAGCAGCGGCGTGCGCATCGTCAATCCGATCATGGGCGTGCCGTTCTGGCGTGAAGACTGCGCCATCAAGGCCGAAGAGGTGACGGTGGCCTTTGAGGAGGGCGTGCCGGTGGCCCTCAACGGCCAGCGCTTCGAGTCGCTGGTGGCACTGTTCGAACAGGCCAACGCCATCGGCGGCCGCCACGGGCTGGGCATGAGCGACCAGATCGAAAACCGCATCATCGAAGCCAAGAGCCGCGGCATTTACGAGGCCCCCGGCATGGCGCTGCTGCACATCGCCTACGAGCGCCTGCTCAGCGGCATCCACAACGAAGACACGATCGAGCAGTACCGCGACAACGGGCGCAAGCTCGGGCGCCTGCTGTACCAAGGGCGCTGGTTCGACCCGCAAGCCATCATGCTGCGCGAAGCGGCGCAGCGCTGGGTGGCGCGCGCCATCACGGGCAGCGTGACGCTGGAGCTGCGCCGCGGCAACGACTACTCGATCCTCGACACCGCCAGCCCGAACCTGAGCTACGCGCCCGAGCGCCTGAGCATGGAAAAGGTCGAAGACGCCGCCTTTGGCCCCAGCGACCGCATCGGCCAGCTGACCATGCGCAACCTCGACATCGCCGACACCCGCGCCAAGCTCGGCATTTACGCCAACAGCGGCCTGCTGGCGCTGGGCCAGGGCACCGACTTCATGCGCTTGGAGCGCTAGGCGGGGGCTGGCTGGGCGCGGCAGCATTGTTGCGTTTTTTCGTCAAAAAATTTCTTTCGACGAAAAAAAGGAACATACTCGCGCCATGCCAGTCGCTCTCACCCACGGCCAGCGCGTCCTCGATCTGGCCAGCCTCAAGGGGCTGCTGCGCGCCAGCGATCTGGATGCCATCGGTGCGCCCCGCATCACGCTCTCGCGCCTGTGCGCCGCTGGCCTGCTGGAGCGGGTTGGGCGCGGCCTCTACCGCTTGCCCAGTCACCCGGCTTCAGAGCACGAAAGCCTTGCGGCCATCGCCACCAAGGTGCCGCAAGCCGTGTTCTGCCTGCTGAGCGCGCTGCAATTTCACGAGCTGACGACCCAACTGCCGCGCCAAATCTGGATCGCCATGCCGCGCGGCAGCCACCTACCCCGGATCGACTACCCGCCGCTAAAAATGGTGCAGATGAGCACCGCAGCCTATGCCACCGGCGTTGAAGAGCACCTGCGCGACGGCGTGAGGCTGCGGGTTTTTGGCGTGGCCAAAACGGTCGTGGACTGTTTTAAGCACCGCAACCAAATCGGCCTCGACGTGGCGCTAGAGGCACTTAAAGATGCCCGCGCCCAGCGCAAGGCAACGGCGGACGATCTGTGGCGCTGCGCCAAAATCTGCCGCGTGGCCAATGTGATGCGCCCATATTTGGAGGCCATCGAATGAACGACAGGGCAGCTTCGGTGCGCGCCCGCCTGCTCAAGCTTGCCCAAGCGCAAGGCGTGGATTTCAACCAAGTGTTGGTGCGTTTTGCGCTTGAGCGCCTGCTTTACCGGCTGGGCCAGTCTGCTTACGCAGACTGATCGGCTCGATCAGCCCTGCGCCAAAGCCGCCCGGTAGCCCCGCTCGGCATCGACCCCGCGCAGCAGCAGCAGCCCAATCACAAAGTACAGGCCGGTGACGAGCATGGCGGTGCGGTGGTCGCCGCCGGTGAGCCAAGTCACCAGCCCGTAGGTGAGCGGGCCGACGATCGAGGCCAGCATCACCGCCAGCCCCCAGAGCCCAAAAAATTCGGCACGCTGCGCCGGCGGTGCCAGGTAGCCGACCAGCGCCCGCCCGGCCGACTGGCTTGCCCCTAGGCACAGCCCGGCCAAGTTGGCCGCGACCCAAAAGCTGGCCGCGCTCTCGCTCGACCAGGCCACCAGCACCATCGCTATCCAGCCCAGCAGCGTGAGCGCAATGCCGCGCACCGGGCCGATGCGGTCTTGCAGGTAGCCAAAACCCAGCGCCCCGATGGCGGCGGTGATGTTGACGACAAAAATCATCATCACCGTCTGCGCGGTGTCAAAACCCATCACCTCTTGGGCGTAGATGGCCGCCAGCGCGATCACCGTCATGATTCCGGCCTGATAAAACACGATGCAGATGATGAAGCGGCGCATGTCTTGATATCGGGCCGACTGCCGCCAGGTCTTGGCCACCTGCGCCCAAGCCGAGATTCCAGAGCGCGTTTGCGGCTGCGCGCGCTCACGCACCAAAATAAAAAACGGCAGGGCCGTGAGGGCAAACAGGCCCGCCGTGATGAGCAAGGTGACCGGCACGAACTCCGATGCCGTGTGGCCGCGCGCCTGCGCCCACGTGATGTAGGCCAAACACAGCGCCAGGCACAGCAGACCGCCGACGTAGCCCAAGCCCCAGCCCCAGCCCGACAGGGTGCCTAGGCGCTGCGGGCGCGCGAGCTCGGGCAAAAAGGCCGCCACCAGATTGCCGCCGGAGCTGAAAAACGCATTCGACAGCACCAGCAGCGCCAGCGCCAGCAGCACGCTGCCCGGCCCAACCCAGCCCAGCGCCGCCGTGGTGAGCACGCAGCCGAGGGTGGTGAGCGCCGCCAGCCGTTTTTTGCCGGCGTGCACATCGGCCCAAGCCCCCAGCACGGGGGCGCTGAGCAGCACCAGCAGATTGGAAAAAGCCAAAGCCGCCGTCCAAGCCAGCGTGGCCCAAGTGGCGCCGCCGGCGATGCCGGCCACGAAGTATGCGCCGTAGATGGCCGTGATGACCACCGTGGTGTAGCCCGAATTGGCAAAGTCGAACATCGCCCAGCCGAAGGCCTCGCGCCGGCGCACGCCGTCTTGCAGCACCGGGCCCAGATTCGCCGCCGATGCGGGCGTGGGGCTAGAGGGCTCAGGGCTCACCACAGCTCCGGTTCGATTTCGAGCCGCACGCCAAAGCGCTCGAGCACGCTGGCTTGGATGGCGGTGGCCAGCGCCATGACATCGGCGCCGCTGCACGGCTGGTAGGCGTCGCCGCGGTTGACCAGCACCAGCGCTTGTTTTTCATAAACGCCGGCGCGGCCCAGCGTCTGGCCCTTCCAGCCGCAGGCCTCGATCAGCCAGCCGGCTGCGAGCTTGACGCGCCCATCGGGCAGCGGGTAGTGCACCACGGCTGGATGGCGGGCGCAGATTTCGGCACACTGCTCGCGGCTGACCAGCGGGTTTTGGAAAAAACTGCCGACGTTGCCGATCACGGCCGGGTCGGGCAACTTGGCGCGCCGGATTTGGCACACCCAGTCAAAAATCTGCCGCGCCGTGGGCTGCTCTAGGCCGGTCTCGGCCACTTTGCGCTCCAGTTCGAGGTAGCCCAGCACCGGCTGCCAGCGCTTGGGCAGCCAAAAGCGCACCCGCGTGATGAGCCAGCGCCCATGGCCCGGTGCGACGGTGCGCTCGCGCTTGAACACCGAGTCGCGGTAGCCGAAGCGGCACTGCGCCGCGTCTAGGTTGTGCACCTCGCCGCTGTGCAGATCGATGGCGTCGAGCGAATGAAAGCGGTCTTGCAGCTCGAGCCCGTAGGCGCCGATGTTTTGCACCGGGGCCGCGCCCACCGTGCCGGGGATGAGCGCGAGGTTCTCGAGCCCATACCAGCCCCGATCCAGCGTCCAGGCGACGAAATCGTGCCAGTTTTCGCCCGCGTCGGCCTCCACCAGATAGCCGGCCTCGGTCTCGCGCAACAGGCGCCGCCCCAGCATTTCGATTTTCAGCACCAAGGGCTCGACGTCGCCGGTGAGCACGATGTTGCTGCCGCCCCCGAGCACGCGCAGGCGCTCGGCGCACCAACCGGGCTGGCGCACCAAGTCGGGCAGCAGCTCGGCCTTGCGCAGCCGCAACAAGCGCTGTGCCTGCGCCGCGATGCCAAATGTGTTGTGCGGCTGCAAGGCCGCGTTGTTCTCGACTAACATCTGGCTATTGTCGCACCCCCGCATTACATTACCAGCACCGCACCATGCCTTCATTCGATACCGTCCTCGAACCCGACCGGGTTGAAATCAAAAACGCCGTCGATCAAACCGCCAAGGAAATCGGCAACCGCTTCGACTTCAAAGGCACCAGCGCCGCCATCGAGCTCAAAGAAAACGACATCGTGCTCAGCGGCGACAGCGATTTTCAGCTCGCCCAGATCGACGACATCCTGCGCGCCAAGCTGAGCAAGCGCAGCGTCGATGTGCGCTTCCTCGATGCCGGTAAAATCGAGAAAATGGGCGGCGACAAGGTGCGCCAAGTGCTCAAGGTGCGCGAAGGCATCGCCAGCGAAGACAGCAAAAAAATCCAGCAAGCCATCAAAGGCAGCAAGCTCAAGCTGCAAGCCGCCATCCAGGGCGAGGCGGTGCGCGTCAGCGGCGCCAAGCGCGACGAGCTGCAAGCCGCCATGGCCCTGATCCGCCAAGCCCTGCCCGACCTGCCCCTGAGCTTCAACAATTTTCGCGATTGAAACCGCCCGCTTGCCGCCCATGAATTTTGCCGCTGCGCCCGACCCCGCCTACGCGCTCATGCGCGAGTGGACGCTGCGCTGGTCCGATCTCGAGAGCGATCTGGCGCACCTGCTGCTGCAGCCCCGCACGCACAAAGACTTTTGCGCCCGTTTGCATGCGCTGCAGGTGCAAGCCCAAGAGCTGCTGCAAATCGACCCTGACGCCAGCCTGTACTGGTTGCTGCAACTGGCCACCAGTTCCAGCATCGGCTACAGCAGCTCGCACGCGCTGATGTGCTGGGCCTTGTGCAGGCTGGTGGCGCCCAGCCTCGATTGCCCCGCAGCCAAGCAGGACAGCCTGGCACACGCGGCCTTGACCATGAACATTGGCATGACGCAGCTGCAAAACACCTTGGCCGAACAGACCATCGAACCCAGTGCCGAGCAACGCGCCGCCATCGACACCCACGCCGCCCGGGGCGCCCAGTGGTTGCGCGAGCTCGGCGTCACCGATGCTGACTGGTTGCACACGGTGGAGCAGCACCACGAACGCTCTGACGAACTCGACACCCCGACCCGGCTGCTGCAAGCCGCCGACCGCTACGCGGCGCAGATCAGCCCGCGTGAAACCCGCGCCGGCCGCTGCGTGACCGATTCGGGCCGGCACGCCATGCTAGCCACCGATGCAGGTGCAGGCAGCGGAGCAAGCGCGATCAACGCCATCGGCCACGCCCTGCTGCGCACCGTGGGCATTTGCCCGCCGGGCAGCTTTGTGCGCCTCGAAGACGACACCATTGCCGTGGTGCTGCGCCGCACCACGCAGCCGGGCGCGCCTTGGGTGGCCAGCGTGCTCGACGTCGCCGGGGCGGCGCTGGCCGAGCCCACGCTCATCGACACCCGCAGCGACGGTTGCGGCATTGCCGCGGCCTTGGTGGCGCAAACGGTGCGCGTGCGCCTCAACCACGCCCGGCTGCTGCACCTGTCGCGCATGGCGCTGGCGCATTAGCCTTTTTTGCGGCCCACCTGGCTCTCTTGTCCGGCCAGCAGACGCTGGATGTTGCCACTGTGGCGCCACAGCAGCAGCGCACTCATGGCGCTGATGGCAAGCCCTAAGGCGGGTTGCATCTGCCACCAGGCGGGCGAACCGAACCAATAGAGCAGCGGCGCCACCAGCGCCGCCACGATCGCCGCCAGCGAGGAGTAGCGCGTGAGCAATAGCGTGAGCACCCACGACAGCAGCACCAGCAGGCCCAGCAGGGGCTCGAAACCCAGCAGCACCCCGGCGGCGGTGGCCACCCCTTTACCGCCCTGAAAGCGCATAAACACCGGATACACATGGCCGATGAAGGCGGCCAAGCCAACCAGCGCAACCGTGCCCCAGCCCAGCCCCCATGCGGGCCCAAACTGCAGCACCAGCCACACCGGCAGCCAGCCCTTGAAGGCATCGAGCAGCAGCGTGAGCGCCGCCGCCACCTTGTTGCCCGAGCGCAGCACGTTGGTGGCGCCGGGGTTTTGGCTGCCGTAGGTGCGTGGGTCGCTCAAACCCATGATGCGGCTGATGAGCACCGCAAACGACAGAGAACCGATCAAATACGCCAGCACCACAACCGGCAGCCAGAGCCACTCAACAATCATCGTCATCCCTTGCTCATGCCTTGTAAATGCAGCGCTGGATCAGCGCTGGCGAGCTGATCAATAGGCCGGGTCGCGCTGCTCGAGCCGAATGGCGTCGATGGCTTGCAGCAGCTCGGGCGCCAGCACCGTGCCCCAGGCGTCTAGGCAGGCATCGAGCTGCGCCAGCGACGTGACGCCGATCAAGGTGCTGGCCACCTGCCACTTGGTGTAGCAAAAAGCCAGCGCCATTTGGGTGGGCGCCAGGCCGTGCTCGCGCGCCAAGGCGTTGTAGCGGCGCGCCGCCTGCAGCGCGCTGGCGCGGCCCCAGCGCTGCTGGCGCATGCTGGCAAAACGCGCCATGCGGCCCAGCGCCGGGTCGGCGCCCTCAAAGCCGCTGTCATCGTACTTGCCCGTGAGCAGGCCAAAGCCGAGCGGCGAATACGCGAGCAGCCCGACCCCGAGGCGGTGCAGGGTTTCGTCGAGCCCGTTTTCTGCGCCACGGTGGATCAGGCAGTAGGGGTTTTGCACGCTCGCCACGCGCGGCAAGCCGTGCTGTTCGGCCAAGCGCACGAACTCGTGCACGCCGTAGGGGGTTTCGTTGGACAGGCCGATGGCGCGCACCTTGCCCTGCTGCACCAGCTGCGCCAGCGCCTGCAACTGCTCCAAGATCGAGGGGCATGGCCGATCTTTGGACGGGTCGTAGTACATCGTGCCAAACATCGGCACGTTGCGCGCCGGCCAGTGGATTTGGTACAGGTCGATGGTGTCGGTGCCCAAGCGGCGCAGGCTGCCTTCGCAGGCGGCCACGATCTCGGGCGCCGTCAGGCCGGTGTGCTCGCCCCGAATCCAGCTCATGCCGCGCGCTGGCCCGGCCACTTTGGTGGCCAGCACCACGCGCTGGCGCACCCCGGGGCGCGCCGCCAGCCACTGGCCGATGATGCGCTCGGTGGCGCCATAGGTTTCGGCCCGCGGCGGCACCGAATACATCTCGGCGGTATCAAAGAAGTTGACCCCACGCTCGAGCGCCCGGTCCATGATCGCAAAGGCCTCGGCCGCGCCCACTTGCTCGCCAAAGGTCATGGTGCCCAAGCCGATGACGGGCACTTGCAGGCCGCTTTGGCCGAGGGTGACGATTTTGATGGCCGACATGCAAACTCCATTTAAGCCAGCGCTGGTGCCCCGAGCCGGAATCGAACCGGCACGCCGCTTATGCAGCAAGCGGCGGATTTTAAGTCCGCTGTGTCTACCTGTTTCACCATCGGGGCGCAAGCCGACGATTCTAGCCTTTAGGCGGCGCGCGGGCCGCCTTCGAGCAACGCCAGATAGGCGCGCCGGGTGGGTACGGCGACGGCTTCGAGCACCTGCTCGTAGGCGGTGCGGTGGCGCGCCAGCAGGCGAAACGAGGCCACGCTGCGCGATTTGCAGAACCAGTGACAGGTGTGCTGAAACAGCATCAGCTCAGCCAGCAGCGTGTGGGCGCGCGCTTTGGCGCTGCGCTGCTCGTGGTTGGCGGTGGCGGCTCGCACGGCCTCAGCGTGTACGCGCAGCACGGCACGCAAATCGAGCGTGGACTGGGGCAGCCAGCGCTCGATCATGGGCAGGCTGACGCGGCACAGGCGGGTTTGCTCGGCCGGCAGCTGGCCGATGTCGGCAGCCAAGTCGCTGAGCTGCTGCGCCAGCTGGCCCTCGGCCTCGCTCAGTGCGGCCCACATCGGGTTGCGGCGCTCGGGGTCGGGCTCGCCGAGGGCGCGTAGGTAACCGTGGTTGAGCTGCTCCATCAGCTTTTCGATCTGGTAGCGGCGCAGGTGGCTGCTGAGCAAGGCGATGCGCTCGCGCTCGCTGCGCGCCTTGAGCATGAAGTAGCCCAAGCCAAACAAAAAAGCGATCAGAAAGGCGTCCATTGGGAGGGTCAGGTGTGGGATGCGCGATCCACTTGGGGTTTGGGTAGGCGCGCGGCAGCGCGCTCGGCGGCGCGCTCGGCCTCGGCTTGCTGGGCGGCGCGCAGCCACTGGGCAAATTGCTGCGGCGTCTCGAGCGTGATGGGCCCTAAGGCGGCGCTGCGAAAATCGCTCAACAGCACCTCGGCGGCTTTTTGGGTGTTCAGGCGCCCGCCGGGCAGCAGGCAGCCCCGGCGCTGGCCGATGGCTTGCAGCAAGGCGTCATCGGGCATGGCGGCGATCTGCTCGAGCGTTTGCGGCAGCTGGTAACGCGCTTGCAGCAGCGCGGCATAAGGCTGGCGCAGCCGCAGCAGCAGCTCGAGCGCCACGCTTTCTTCGTCGTAGGCGTTGCGCCCCACGGCGCCGCTGGCCGCCAGCAGGTAGCCGCTTTCGGGCACGATGATCTTGGGCCACAGCACGCCCGGCGTGTCGTAGAGGTAAAAATCGTCGGCCAGCAAAATGCGCTGCTCCGCCCGCGTGACCCCGGCTTCGTCGGCGACGCGGGTGGCGCGCTTGCCCACCAGGGTGTTGATGAGGGTGGATTTGCCCACGTTGGGGATGCCGCCGATGAGCACACGCATGGGCTTGGCCAACCCGCCGCGCCTAGGGGCCAGCTCGTGGCAGGCGCCGATCAGGGCGCGCGCCGGCCCGGCCACGCTGGCATCGAGCCCGATGGCGCGGGTGTGGGGCTGGCTTTGGTAGTGCGCCAGCCAGGCCTGCGTTTGGGCCGGGTCGGCCAGATCCTGCTTGTTGAGGATTTTGAGCGTGGGCTTGGGGCCGATCAGGCGCGCCAGCATCGGGTTGGCGCTCGAGCCCGGCAGGCGCGCATCGAGCAGTTCGATCACCACGTCGATGGACTTGAGGCGCTCGGCGATCGCTTTTTGTGTCGCGTACATGTGCCCGGGAAACCATTGCACCGCCATGTTGTGTTCTCTTGGATGCCTGTGCGCTTAGGCGTGTGCGGCCAGCCAGGCGCGCAGTTCGGGCACCGAATGCACCACCTGCAAGGGCCCGAGGGGGTCGAAATGGGCGTGGTCGTGGGCGCCGTAGCTCACACCCACGCTGGCGCAGCCGGCGTTGCGCGCCATCTGCAAATCGTGCGTGGTGTCGCCGATCATGAGCGTGCGCTCGGGCGCCACGTCGAACGCCTGCATGAGCTCGTGCAGCATCAGGGGGTGCGGCTTGCCTGCGGTTTCGTCGGCGGTGCGCGAGCCGTCGAACACCCCTTGCAGCTGCACCGAATGCAGCGCTTCGTCGAGGCCGCGGCGGCTTTTGCCGGTGGCCACCACCAGCAGGTGCTGGCGCTGGCGCAGTTCGGCCAGCAAGGGCAACACGCCCTCAAACAGGGTCAATTCGTGCTGCTGCGCCAAATAATGCTGCTGGTAGCGCTGGCCCAGCAGGGGATAGCGCTCGGGGGGCACGTCGGGGGCAACGTGGGCCAGCGCCTGCATCAGGCCCATGCCGATCACCCAAGCGGCCTGCTCGTCGCTGGGCACTTGGCCGCCGACGTCGCGCACGGCGGCTTGGATCGCGCGCACGATCTGGGCGGTGGAGTTGAACAGGGTGCCGTCCCAGTCGAAAGCGATCAGGTCGAATTGGCGCGGGCGCATGGGACGGGTGACTACAAAAAAGAGGAAGGGCGCATTCAAGCGCCCCCGTGGGATCTGCTGGGCGGGCCTGACGCTGCACCCAAAGACAAAGCGTCGCGCTTGACAGCGGATTATCGCAGAACCGACGCCACTGACGCCTGAACTTACGCCGCTGACGCCTGAACCGACGCCGCTTACGCGGCGGGGCACTCAAATGCGGTAGTTTTCGATGTTTTTGCCTTCGGCCTGCAGGGCCCGCACCCACTCGGGCTTGCGCCCTGGACCGCCAGACCAGGTTTCGCCGTTGGGGCCTTTGAATTTGGCCGGGGCTTTGGCGCGGGCACCGGCCTTGCGCACTGCGGCACCCAAGTCTTCGAGCGTAATGCCGTGCTCTTTCATGGTGGCCTTGATACCCAAAATGACATTGGTCAATTCCTGCTTGCGCACCTGCTCGGCTTGCAGCAGCAGGGCTTCGGCCTGGGCTTTGAGTTCGGCGTAAGTGGCCATATCGAGATTCCTTTAAATGAAGGGTGGTAGCAGAAGGCCCGATTGTAATCACAAAAAACGCTGGCAATCGGCCCAATGCAACAAATCGGGGGGCAATGGCGCCTGCAGTTGCACTTCCTGCCCCAACACAGGGTGCGCGAAGCGCAATTTCCAGGCGTGCAGAAACATGCGCTTGCCACCCAGTTTTTGCAAGACACGATTCCAATCAAAATCGCCGTATTTGTCGTCACCGGCAATCGGATGCCCAGCATGCGCCAAATGCACCCGAATCTGGTGCGTGCGCCCGGTTTTAATGGTCACAGCCAGCAGCGTGGCCACTTGTGCGGCACCGCTTTCGCTGGCGCCAGCCAACGTGAGTTGCCCCAACACCTGCACCAGACTGATCGCGCGCATGCCTTGCGGATCGTGCGCATCGGTGACGCGCACCCGGCGTTCGCCATCGGGCAGCAAATATTTATGCAAGGGCCAGTCGAGCACTTTGAGCCGGGCTGGCCATGGGCCTTTGACCAGCGCCAGGTAGCTTTTGCCCATGCTGCGCTGGCGCAACTGCTCTTGCAACAGGCGCAGCACGCTGCGTTTTTTGGCCACCAGCAAAATTCCGCTGGTATCGCGGTCTAGGCGGTGCACCAGCTCCAGCAGCGGCGCTTGCGGGCGTGCGCGGCGCAGCTGCTCGATCACGCCAAACGACACCCCGCTGCCCCCGTGCACGGCCACCCCGGCGGGCTTGTCGATGGCCAGCAGGGCGTCGTCTTCGTAGAGCACGGGAAACTCGCGCGCTGGCACCGCAGCCATCCCCGCTTGATCGGGCGCCGACTGTGCGGACGCGGCCAAGCGCAAGGGCGGGATGCGCAGCACATCGCCGGCGACCACGCGGCTGTCGGCCTGCACCCGGCCCTTGTTGCGCCGCACCTCGCCCGAGCGGATGAGGCGGTAGATCAGGCTTTTGGGCGCCCCTTTGAGCTCGCGCAGCAGGTAGTTGTCGAGCCGCTGGCCGTCGGATTCGGCATCGACCACGAGCAGGCGCACGGCGGGGCTGGGATTGTTTATAATGGTTGCCACCTGAGTCGATGGGTGAGTGTGGGACAAGCCTTTGAGCAAGCCTCTTTGAGCCAACCCTTAAGGCAGCCTTGAATTTTAAGGCACCACCACCCCCGGCTCGGTAACAAGTCGCCAGCCCTGCCCTTTCGTGCCGCCCCGCATAGGCTGCAGCAAAGCCGCCCACAGCGGCCGCACGAACCGCAGGATGGGTCAGCACAAACGAAGCGAACCCGATACGGAATACCCCAAACATGCAGCCCGCGCCCTAGCGCCGCAGGCTGCATGCGGACCAAAGTGAAACCAAAGCCCCACTGGCATACGCTGTGACAGCCCACCACTGGCCCCCTTTGCTCACCGCCCTCCACGCGCCCATGCCTGGGCAGGTTTGAGGCTGCGCGGCTGCGCTCCAGCAGCCGATTGCGCAGCCCCCGCTTGCGCCCGGGATCTCCGGCAATTCCTCCTCGTTCGCTCGCCGCACGCTGGCCGCTGGCCGTGCGCCCCGTTTTGGGGCATGGTGTGTGCAAGCTAGAGGAAATTTTATGAAACGCATGTTGATCAACGCCACGCAAGCCGAAGAGCGGCGCCTGGCCATTGTGGATGGGCAAAAACTGCTCGACTACGAAATTGAAATCGAAGGGCGCGAGCAGCGCAAAGGCAATATTTACAAGGCGGTGGTCACGCGCGTCGAGCCCTCGCTCGAAGCCTGCTTTGTGGACTATGGCGAAGAACGCCAAGGTTTTCTGCCCTTCAAGGAAATTGGGCGCCAATACTTCCAGGGCAACACCGCGCCGGCGCAAGCGCGCATCCAGGACGTGATCAAAGAGGGCCAGGAACTGCTGGTGCAGATCGAAAAAGAGGAGCGCGGCAACAAAGGGGCGGCGCTCACCACCTTCGTTAGCCTCGCCGGGCGCTACGTGGTGCTGATGCCCAACAACCCGCGCGGCGGCGGTGTGAGCCGGCGCATCGAAGGCGACGAACGGGCCGAACTCAAAGCGGTGCTGGACCAACTCGACTACCCGGGCGGCATGAGCATCATCGCGCGCACCGCCGGCATTGGGCGCGAGGCGGGCGAATTGCAATGGGATTTGAACTACCTGCTCAAGCTCTGGAACGCCATCGACGGCGCCGCCAAAGCCGGCAAGGGCGCGTTCCTGATTTACCAAGAATCGAGCCTGGTGATTCGCGCCATCCGCGACTATTTCAACACCCAGATCGGTGAGATCCTGATCGACACCGACGACATCTACGAACAGGCGCACCAGTTCATGAGCCACGTGATGCCCGAGCAGGGGCATCGGGTGAAACGCTACCGCGACGACGCGCCGCTGTTTTCGCGCTTCCAGATCGAGCACCAGATCGAAACAGCCTACAGCCGCACGGTGCAACTGCCCAGCGGCGGCGCGATCGTCATCGACCAGACCGAGGCGCTGGTGGCAGTCGATGTGAACTCGGCCCGCTCCATCAAGGGCGGCGACATCGAGGAAACCGCGCTGCGCACCAACCTCGAAGCCGCCGACGAAGTGGCGCGCCAAGCGCGGCTGCGCGATTTGGGCGGCCTGCTGGTGATCGACTTCATCGACATGGAAGAATCGCGCAACCGGCGCGAAGTGGAAAACCGCCTGCGCGACGCACTGCGCCAAGACCGCGCCCGGGTGCAGTTCAGCGCCATCAGCAAGTTTGGCCTGCTCGAAATGAGCCGCCAGCGCCTGCGCCCCACCTTGGCCGAAGGCGCCTCGATCCCCTGCCCGCGCTGCGGTGGCTCGGGCCACATCCGCGACACCGAGAGCTCGGCGCTGCAGATCCTGCGCGTGATCCAAGAAGAATCGCTCAAAGACGGCACCGCCGCCGTGTTCGTTCAGGTGCCGGTCGAGGTGGCGAGCTTTTTGCTCAACGAAAAGCGCACCGAGATCACCAAGATCGAACTGCGCCAGCGCATCAACGTGCTGCTGGTGCCCAACAAATCGCTCGACACGCCGCACTACAAGCTCGAGCGCCTCAAGCACGACGACCCGCGCCTCGACAAGCTCGACGCCAGCTACCGGCTGGCCGAGGAGATCGACGACGTGGCCACCGTGACCCGGCGCAGCCACGAGCGCGCCAACAAGCAAGAGCCGCTGATCAAGGGCGTGCTGCCCGACGGCCCGGCCCCGCAAGTGGCGGCCAAGGCCAGCCCAGGCGCTGGCGCAACCGGTGCGGCTGCGGTGGTGCCTCAGGCACCCACTGCGACACCAACCACCGCAGCCAGCGCGGGCGCAGCTGCGCACGGCGTGCCGGCCGCCGCCTCGAGCGGCTTCATGACGTGGTTCAAGCGCTTGCTGGGCTTGGCACCGGCACCCGAGGCTGCGCCTGCAGCAGCACCGGCTGCCACGCGCGCCGCAACGGCCGGCCCTGCTGCCACCAAGGCCGAGTCGCCACGCGGTCCACGCGGCGGCAGCGGCCGCGGTCGTGGCGGAGAACGCGGTGAACGCAGCGAGCGCGGGGAGCGTGTTGAACGCAGCAACCGCGCCGAAGGCGCTGCCGAAGCCGGTGCACGCACGGGCGAAGGCCGCCGCGGCGAGCGCAGCGATCGCCCCAGCCGCAACGAAGGGCGTACCGAAGGCCGCATCGAGGGCACAACAGAAGGCCGCACCGAGCGCGGTGGCGCACGCACCGAGGCCGGCGAACGGCCAGAGCGCAGCGAAAGCCGCCGCCCCGGTCGCCCAGAGCGCGGCGAGCGGCCCGAGCGCGAAGGGCGCCCAGAAAACACCAGCACCGAAGCCCAGCTGCCCAGCGCCGCTGGTGATGCAGAAGGCCAAGCCAGCACCAGCGCACCCGCCGACCACGCGCGGCGCGAGCGCAGCCGGGGCGGACGCGGCGAGGGCCGACGCAGCGCCGCCGCAGCCGATGCCAGCGCAGCCTTTGCTGACCCAAGCGACGCCGACACCAGCGCCCAGCCGGCCTTGGCCGATGGCGCTGTAGCCCAAGAAAACGGCTCCAGCCAGCCAGCGGGCGAACGCGAGAACGAGGGCACGGGTGGGCGCCGCCGCAGCCGCGACCGCTTCGGCCGCGACCGGCGCGAACGCGCCGCCAGCACGGAAGGCACCGAGGGCAGCGAGGGCAACGCCGACAGCCCAGAGCGCGCCGCAGCCTTGGCCAGCACAGCAGCCGCCGCAGCCAGTGCCGCCAGCGCAGCCGCCGAGCCCAGCGAGCACGAGGACGCCGCACCGGCACGCTCGTACTTCAACCGAGCCAGCAGCCAGCCCGTGCCTGCCGCACCTGCCTCCAGCCCCACTGCCGCTCTGAACGCAACGGCAAAGGCTGATGCAGCGACGGCGCAGCAGGCCGATGCAGCAAGCAACCAAAGCCAGACCCCGACAGCGGCCACCGTGCCTGCAGCACCAGCCCCGGCTCCGGCCGCAGCCAGCGCCCCCTTCACGCTGCCGCTGCCAGAGCTCGAGGCGCTGGCCGCCCAAGCCGGCCTGCAGTGGGTGCAGTCCGACCCGGCCCGCATCGAGCAGGCCCGCGCCGCCAGCGCCGCTCTGGTGCCGGCGCCACAGCTGCCGCGCCAGCCCAAACCGGTGCAACTGCCCGACGACGGCCCGCTGGTGCTGGTCGAAACCCGCCGCGACCTGCGCCAACTGGTGCTGCCACACGAAGGGTGAGGGTTACCCCCACGCTTGGCGCTTTCTGAACTTAATCCGGCTGCAGGACTCAGGCATTTGATGCGAATCAAGGCCTGAGTCACCCGCTGGCGCTATCCTGTAAAGCTATGAACACCGCCACCCTCGAGCCCACCACCAGCCCAGCAGCAGCCCCCAGCGCCCCAGTGCGCGAGTTTCCGCCCGTGCCCGATCTGCAGTGGTCCGAGGCGCTGCAAACGGGCGACGCGCGCATGGACGCCACGCACCAAGAGATGGTGGACATGCTGGCGCGCCTGCGCGCCCTGCCGCCTGAGCAGCAGCTCGAACCCTACCGCGCACTGCTCGCGCACACCACCGAGCACTTCGCCCAAGAAGACCGCTGGATGCTGGCCAGCGGCTTCACCGCCGACAACTGCCACAGCCTGCAGCACAAAAGCGTGCTCGACACCCTCATCGCCGTCGAAGCGCACTTCCACCAAGGCGACCGCAGCATCATCACCCGCATGGCCGAGGCGCTGGTCGAGTGGCTGCCCCTGCACGCGCAGAGCATGGACGCCGGGCTGGCGCAGCACCTGCAAGCGCTGCAATTCGACACCCAAACCGAAACCCTGCCCGACCCCTCCCGGGTGCGCCCGGCGAGCATGAGCGGTTGCGGCAGCATCAGCTGCAGCTAAGCCCCATGACCGAGCGCAAACCCACCAGCCCCCTGACCGAGGTCCTGATCGCGGTCATCGTGCCGTCGATCATCCTGATGCAGCTCAGCGGCCCCGAAGACCTCGGCCCCGTCAACGCGCTGCTGCTGGCGCTGGCTTTTCCGCTTGGTTGGGGCGCGCGCGACCTGTGGCTGCAAAGCCGCATCAACCCCTTTGCCGTGCTGGGCTTGGTCAGCATCGGGCTCACCGGCGGCATCGGGCTGCTCGAGCTCGACGCCTTTTGGCTGGCCGTGAAAGAGGCCGCCATCCCGGGCCTGATCGGTTTGGTGGTCATCGGCTCCACCTGGACCCGCTACCCGCTCATCCGCACCGTGCTCTACCACCCGCGGCTGATCGATGTCGAGCGCGTGCAGGCGCAGTTGCAGCTGCGCGGTGCCCAAGCCGAATTTGAAGCCCGCCTGCTGCGCGCCACCTGGATGCTGGGCGCCACCTTCTTCTTTTCGGCCACCATGAACTTCATTCTGGCGCGCTGGATCGTGGTCAGCCCGGCCGGCACCACCGCCTTCAACGAAGAGCTCGGGCGCCTTACGCTCCTGAGCTACCCCATGATCGCCATCCCGGCCACGCTGATGATGCTGCTCGTGCTCTACTACATCGGGCGCGCCATCCACCAGCTCACCGGGCTCAAGCTGACCGAGTGCCTGCACACGGCGCAGTAAGCCACCCAAGTAAGCCCTCCAGCGCGACAGCAGCGCCATATTTCACGCCCCAGCAGCCGCTTTTCAATCGCCTAGGGCGGCCTTTGCTGCCCCCGGGCGCTACCATGCGGGATCACTCACAGGAGACCCGCCCATGACCGTCATCACCTGCGTCGAAGACCTGCGCCGCTTGGCCCAAAAGCGCGTGCCACGCATGTTTTACGACTACGCCGACAGCGGCTCGTGGACCGAAAGCACCTACCGCGCCAACGAGGCCGACTTCGTGCCCATCAAGCTGCGCCAGCGCGTGGCGGTCAACATGGAGGGCCGCAGCACCCGCAGCACCCTGATCGGCCAGGAGGTGGCGATGCCGGTCGCGCTCGCCCCCACCGGCCTGACCGGCATGCAGCACGCCGACGGCGAAATCCTCGCCGCCCGCGCCGCGCGCGCCTTCGGCGTGCCGTTCACGCTCTCGACCATGAGCATCTGCTCGATCGAAGACGTGGCCGAGCACGCCGGGCCTGGTTTCTGGTTTCAGCTCTACGTGATGCGCGACCGCGACTTCATCGAGCGCCTGATCGACCGCGCCAAGGCCGCCGGCTGCTCGGCGCTGGTGCTCACGCTGGATTTGCAAATTCTGGGCCAGCGCCACAAAGACCTCAAAAACGGCCTCTCGGCCCCGCCCAAACCCACCGTGGCCAGCGTGCTCGACCTGCTCAGCAAACCGCGCTGGTGTCTGGGCATGGCGGGCACCAAACGGCGCCAATTTGGCAACATCGTCGGCCACGTCAAGGGCGTGAGCGATATGTCGCAGCTCAGCGCCTGGACGGCGCAGCAGTTTGACCCCGGCCTGAGCTGGGCCGACGTCGAGTGGGTGAAGCAGCGCTGGGGCGGCAAACTGATCCTCAAGGGCATACAAGACGAAGCCGATGCCCGGCTGGCGGTGCAATCGGGGGCCGACGCGCTGATCGTGAGCAACCACGGCGGGCGCCAGCTCGACGGCGCCGAGAGCAGCATCCACGCCCTGCCCAAGATCGTGGCGGCCGTGGGCTCGCAGATCGAGGTGCATATGGACGGCGGCATCCGCAGCGGTCAAGACGTGCTCAAAGCGCGCGCATTGGGCGCCCGTGGCACCTACATCGGCCGCGCCTTCCTCTATGGCTTGGGTGCCCAAGGCCAAGCCGGTGTGAGCAAGGTGTTGGAGCTGATCCAAAAAGAGCTGGAAATCAGCATGGCCTTCACCGGCCACACCGCCATCGACACCGTGGACCGCTCCATTCTGCTGCCCGGCACCTACCCGGTGGCTTGAGCCGGTTTAGGCGATCACGGCTTCGTCGGTGCGCGTGCCGCCGCGGTTGTCGGTCCAGCGCACCGCCACCCGGTCGCCCTTGGCGGCGCCCCGGAAGCGAAACGTAAGCAAGGGGTTTTGCGCCACCGCCGTGCCCCACTGCGCGCTGAGCACGGCGCGCCCATTGTGGGTGGCCTCTACGAGGGTGATGTAGTGCGAGGGGATCGGGGCACCGTCGGCGTTGCGGCGCACGCCGGTTTCCATCGGGTGTTCCATGAGCACGCGCACGGTGGTCAGGCCGGCTTCTTCGGTGGCACGGATGCGCATCGGTCTGGTGGACATGGTTGCTGGCTCCTAAGGCTGCAAGGGTGTGGCGCGGGTGTGTCTGGGTGGGGCGTGGGCTTTGTGCGGGCTTTGCGATCAGGCGCCGCAGCCGCCCAAGGTCACCCGCGTGCTCTTGGTGGCCGAAAACAGCTGCCCATTGGAGCGCACCACGGCCACGATGTTGCTGCTTTGGCCCATGCGGATGCGGATCTGCACCTCGGGCTCGGTGCCCGGCGCAAGGGTGAACGCAGCCAGCAGCGGAAACGGGTTGTCCTCCACCAAAATGAACAATTCGGTGACGCCGGGCAAGATGCTGGAAACACCCACCGGCACCAAAGCGCCGTTTTCGGCGATATCGGGCGAGGTGACGCGGATTTGGTTGCTCGGGGCTGGCACGCCGCCCACGGCCCGCAGGGCGTCTTGCAGGGTGCGCGCCTCAAAGCCCGGCCGACCCGCGGCGTGGGCTTGCTGGGCGGTGACGATGCCCAGCGCGACCAAAGACGCCAAGGCGCCACCGGTCTTGATTGCAGTGCGACGATTCGCTTTCACGGCTTCATCTTTCTGAATAAAGAACCTAGATTTTATATTCGATTCAAAATATCCGACTGAGTTCAGTGGATTGCCATCGCTACGCCACAGGGTTCTGGCGGCTTGAGCGCAAGACAGCGGTAGTGCAGCTGGGCAACGGTAGCGCAGGCTCTACGCTGGGCCCAGCGGCTGCAAACGCCCACCCTGCATTTGCAGCACCCGGTCGCAGCGCCGCGCCAGCTCGGGGTCGTGGGTCACGACCACAAAGGCCGTGCCCTGCTGGCGCGCCAGCTCGAGCATGAGCTCGAACACCGTACCGGCGCTGGTGCGGTCTAGGTTGCCGGTGGGTTCGTCGGCCAGCACGCACGCCGGCTTGGTCACCAACGCGCGCGCCAAGGCCACGCGCTGGCGCTCGCCGCCCGAGAGCTCGGCTGGGCGGTGCTGGGTGCGCTCGGCCAGCCCCACCCGCGCAAGCCAGTGCGCGGCCTGCTCGGCCGCTTGCGCACGCGGCTCGCGCCGAATCCACAGCGGCATGGCGACGTTGTCGAGCGCCGAAAACTCGGGCAGCAAGTGGTGGAATTGATAGACAAACCCCAGATGGCGGTTGCGCAACTGCCCTTGCTGCGCCGGCCCCAACTGGTGCAGCGGCTGGCCGCAGAGCTGCACCGCGCCGCTGCTGGGCGCATCGAGCCCGCCGAGCAGGTGCAGCAGCGTGCTCTTGCCGCAGCCCGAGGCGCCGACGATAGCCAGCGTCTGGCCGGCGCAGACTTGCAGATCGACGCCTTGCAGCACGGTGAGGTCGATCGGCCCTTCGCGAAAGCGCTTGACCAGCCCCTGCGCGGCCAGCACCACGGGCGTTTGGGCTTGCTCACTCATAGCGCAGCGCCTCGGCGGGGTTGACGCGGCTGGCGCGCCAGCTCGGGTAAATGGTGGCCAAAAAAGCCAGCAGCAGCGCGATCAGCACGATCGGCACGATGTCGGCGGCGCGCGGGTCGCTAGGCAAGGTGGTGATGAGGTAAATCTCGGGTGGCAGCAGGGTAAAGCCGAGCAGGCGCTCGAGCCCCGCCATCAGGGTATCGACGTTGAACGCCACCCCCAGCCCGAGCAGCAGCCCGAGCGCGGTGCCGATCAGGCCGGCCAGCGCCCCCTGCACCATGAAGGTGGCCATGATGCTGCCCGGGCTCGCCCCCAGGGTGCGCAAAATGGCGATGTCGGCGCGCTTGTCGGTCACGGTCATCACCAATGTCGAGACGAGGTTGAACGCCGCCACCGCGACGATCAGCGTCAGGATGATGAACATCATGCGTTTTTCCAGTTGCACGGCGGCAAACCAGGTGCGGTTGACGCGCGTCCAGTCGCGGATGAACAGGTCGCCGCTGAGCGTGGCCGCCAGTTGCAGGGCCACTTCGGGGGCTTGGTGCAGATCGCGGATTTTGAGCCGCACCCCGGTGGGGCCTTCGAGGCGAAACAGCCGCGCCGCGTCTTGGTAGTGCAGATACGCCAGGGTGGAGTCGAACTCGTGGTGACCCGAATCGAACAGGCCCGACACCGTGAGCTGGCGCATGCGCGGCATCACCCCCGCCGGCGTGAGCTGGCCGCTGGGCACGATCAGCGTCACCGCATCGCCCAGCCCCACGCCCAGGTTGCGCGCCAGCGCCGCCCCCAGCACCACGCCAAAGGCACCCGGCTGCAGCTGCGCCAGCGCCTGCTGCTCGGCCGCCAGTTCGGTCACCTCGGGCTCGAGCACCGGGTCGATGCCCCGAATCTGCGCGCCGCGCATGGTGTCGCCCCACGCCAGCAAGCCCTGCGCGGCGATGAAGGGCGCGGCGCCGATAACCTCGGGGTGCGCGCGCACTTGGCTCAAGGTCAGATCCAGGTGCGGGATGGCTTGCTCGCCAGGCGCGAACACCTCGACGTGCGCCAGCACGCCCAGCATGCGGTCGCGGACCTCGGTCTGAAAGCCGTTCATCACGCTGAGCACGATGATCAAGGCCGCCACGCCCAGCGCGATGCCCAACATCGACACGCCGCTGATGAAGGAGATGAAACCGTTGCGCCGGCTGGAGCGGCCAGCGCGGGTGTAACGCCAGCCGAGCCGGAGTTCGTAGGGAAGCTGCATGAAGTCGAGAGCGGGTCCGGGCCGGCCGCCCTGGGCGGGAACGAAGCGGGGGGGATGAAAACAGGCTATGTTAGCGCAAAGCGCTGCCGCTGGTGCAAATTGGCTGCCGCCCCCCGCTGTGGCTCCGGCTGCTACTGCGCCCGCTCAACGCGCCGCCTGCGGCGTGTAGCGCCACACCGAGGCCGGCGGAAAGTTGGCCGGCGTCCAGGCTTCGCGCTTGCCCTGCAGGCCCAGCTTGTGCGCCGACAGCGGCGAGGTGACGCAGTACGAGTAATGCAGAAAGCCGCGCCCGGGGGCCACGGCCTCGATGGCGTCGATCAGCCCCTGCTGGCGCTCGAGTGGCAGCAACACCATGGGGATGCCGCAGACCACGCTGCCGATGCGCCCCAGCGCTTGCAGGCCGAGCAACTGCGGCAGGCTCCAGGCGTCGCCGCAGATCACCGTGACCCCGGGGTAGGTTCGGCGCAGCACCTCGGCCATTTCGGGCACGATTTCCACCACAATCAAGCGCTCGGGGCCGACGCCGCCACGGATCATGGCCGCCGTGATGGCCCCGGTGCCGGCGCCCAGCTCGAGCACCATGCCGTCGGGGCCGCGGTGCACCGCTGCGGCCACCAAGCTGCCAAGCGCGTCCGACGAGGGCACAATGGAGCCCATTTGCAGCGGATTGGCCAGCCAGCGCTTGAAAAACACCCACGCCCGACCGGCCGCCGTGCTGGCATGGCTGCTGTGGGGCAGCGCTGTGCTCGGGCCAGAGGCGGCGGTATGATCGGCGCTGGTGGCGCGGGCGCGTATGGGTTGCATGGGGTTTGAGCCTTGATGTAAAACAGCAATCAACGATCAGCCAGCGGCTGAAGCTTTATCGATGCTAGCGCTGCTGTGTGAAAGACATTTGACGCTTGCATGGCAAAACCGTGGCATGGCGCCCTCCCCTCCTCTATTTGGCCCCAAGCTTGAAAATCACCCTGCGCGACGCCCCGCCTCGAGCCATCTGGGCGCTCGAACAAGCCGGCATCCACCCCTTGCTGGCGCGCCTATACGCTGGCCGCGGCGTGCGCTCCCCCGACGAACTCGACGACCAGTTGGCCCTGCTGCCGCCACCCGAGCAGATGCGCGGCTGCACCGACGCCGCGCGACTGCTGGCCCATGCCTTGCAAACGGGCGAGCGCATCTGCATCGTGGCCGATTACGACTGCGACGGCGCCAGCGCTTGCGCGCTGGCCCTGCGCGGCTTGCGCCTGCTGGGCCAACCGCTGGGCTGGAGCCGCGCCGACTACTTGGTGCCCGACCGCGTGCAAGACGGCTATGGCCTGACGCCCGCCATCGCCACGCGCGTGCACGCCAGTGGGGCCGACGTGCTGGTGACGGTGGACAACGGCATCGCCAGCGTCGAAGGCGTGGCGCACGCGCGCGCCCTGGGCCTGCAAGTGCTGATCACCGACCACCACCTGCCCGCCGTGATCGGCGGCAGCGTGGCGCTGCCCCAAGACTGCGTCATCGTCAACCCCAACCAGCCCGACTGCGGCTTCGAGAGCAAGGCGCTGGCCGGGGTCGGGGTGATGTTTTATGTGCTGCTGGCGCTGCGCGCCGAGCTGCGCGCGCGCGGTTTGTTTGGCGCCAGCAACCAGCCGCGCCTCGACCCGCTGCTGCCGCTGGTGGCGCTGGGCACGGTGGCCGACGTGGTGCGGCTCGACGCCCTCAACCGGCGCTTGGTGGCGCAGGGCCTCAAGCGCATCCGCAACGGGCAGATGCCCGCCGGTCTGGCGGCG
Source organism: Serpentinimonas sp. SSL01 (assembly GCF_056323735.1). Lineage (NCBI taxonomy): Bacteria > Pseudomonadati > Pseudomonadota > Betaproteobacteria > Burkholderiales > Comamonadaceae > Serpentinimonas > Serpentinimonas sp. SSL01. The sequence continues at coordinate 594,424 of NZ_CM150487.1, read as the reverse complement.
CTGTTTGAGGTCGCCGGCCGGCGCAGCGCCTTGGCCAGCAGCTTCGACCTCGGCTTCGCCCTCGGGCCGCGCATCAATGCCGCCGGCCGCTTGAGCGACATGCGGCTGGGCATCGAATGCCTGAGCTGCGACGACCCGGCGCGCGCAGCCGAGCTGGCGCAAACGCTCGACGCCATCAACCGCCAGCGCAAAAGCCTAGAGGGCGAGATGCGCGAGCAGGCGCTGCAACTGGCCGAAGAACGCTGCACCACCCACACCGCCACCCCGCCGGCTTTGTGCCTGTACGACAGCGCCTTTCACGAAGGCGTGATCGGCATCGTGGCGGCGCGGCTCAAAGACAAGCTGCACCGTCCCACCTTCGTGTTTGCGCCCAGCCAGGCCGCCGACCAGTCGGGCACGCTCAAGGGTTCAGGGCGCTCGATCGTGGGTTTTCACTTGCGCGACGCACTCGATTTGATCGCCAAGCGCCACCCCGGCGTGCTGCTGCGCTTTGGTGGCCACGCTGCCGCGGCCGGCTGCACCATTGCCGCCGATCAGCTGCCCACCTTTGCCGCCGCCTTCGAGCAGATCGGCAGCGAATGGCTCGACGCCGCCACCCTGCAGCAGCGCCTCGAGACCGACGGCGCGCTCGAGCCCCAGTACCGCCGCCTGGACTTGTGCGACTCGCTGCAGCAGCAGGTTTGGGGCCAGGGCTTTGCCCCGCCGCTGTTTTGCGAAGAGCTCGAGGTGCTGTCGCAACGCCTGCTGGGGCAAAAACACCTCGCGCTCAAGCTGCGCCACGGCGGCGAGCCGGTCGATGGCATCTGGTTTGGCCGCACCGAAACGCTGCCTGCGCGCGCCCGGCTGGCCTACCGGCTAGACGCCGACGAGTGGCAAGGACGGCGCCGCCTGCGTTTTTTGATCGAAGCCGCCGAGACGTAATGGGGGCCCGGCGTGGAGCAGCCCGCCCCCAAAGGTTCAGAGCAGCGGCACCCCGGTTTTGCTCTGGATTTCGTCGCGCGTCACGCCCTCGGCCAGTTCCACCAGCTTAAGGCCTTCGGGCGTCACGTCCATCACCCCCAGGTCGGTGATGATGCGGTTCACCACCCCTTTGCCGGTGAGCGGCAGGGTGCATTGGGGGATGATTTTCAGGTCGGTGCTGCCGTCTTTTTTGCGCGCCACGTGCTCCATCAGCACCACCACGCGCGGCACGCCGGCCACCAAGTCCATGGCGCCGCCCATGCCCTTGACCATCTTGCCCGGAATCATCCAGTTGGCCAAATCGCCGCTGCCGGTGACTTGCATCGCGCCCAAGATCGAGAGGTTGATCTTGCCGCCGCGGATCATGGCAAAGCTGTCGTGGCTGCCAAAGATCGACGAGCCCTTGATGGTGGTCACGGTCTGTTTGCCGGCGTTGATCAGGTCGGCATCCACTTCGTCCTCGTAGGGGAAGGGGCCGATGCCGAGCATGCCGTTTTCGCTTTGCAGCCAGACCTCGATGTGGTCAGGCACGTGGTTGGCCACCAGCGTCGGGATGCCGATGCCGAGGTTGACGTAAAAGCCGTCTTGCAATTCTTGCGCCGCGCGGGCGGCCATCTGGTCTTGGGTCCAAGGCATGGGGGGCTCCTGCGGTGTCAGAATTTGCGGTCGCGGGTGGTGCGCTTTTCGATGCGCTTTTCGGGCGTGGGGTTGTGCACGATGCGGTGCACGTAGATGCCGGGCAGGTGCACGTCGTCGGGGGCGATGTCGCCAGTGGCCACGATGCGCTCGACCTCGACGATGCACAGTTTGCCGGCCATGGCCGCGGCCGGGTTGAAGTTGCGCGCCGTGAGGTGAAAGCGCAGGTTGCCCGACAGGTCGGCCACGTCGGCCTTGACCAGCGCCACGTCGGGCCGCAGGGCGCGCTCCATCACATAAGTGGAGCCGTCGAAGTCGCGCAGCTCTTTGCCCTCGGCCACCAGGGTGCCGACGCCGGTTTTGGTGAAAAACGCCGGGATGCCGGCGCCGCCGGCGCGCAGTTTTTCGGCCAGGGTGCCCTGCGGGGTGAACTCGAGCTCGAGCTCGCCGGCCAAATACTGGCGCTCAAATTCTTTGTTTTCGCCCACATAAGACGAAATCATCTTGCGAATCTGGCGCGTCTCGAGCAGCTTGCCCAAGCCAAAGCCATCGACCCCAGCGTTGTTGGAGATCACCGTCAGGTCGCGCACGCCGCTGTCGCGCAGCGCGTCAATCAGCGCCTCGGGGATGCCGCACAGGCCAAAGCCGCCCACCGCGATCAGTTGCCCATCGGCCACCACGCCCTGCAGCGCCGCCGCCGCACTGGGATAGACCTTGTTCATGCACGCTCCTGTGTGTAGTTGATGGGCACGAATTGTACGGGGGCTACGGGGCTAGGGCCGATGCCGCTGCGTGGGAACTCGTGGCCTGATCCTGATTTTTTAGTTTTCTGCAAACTGCGCCTCGATGTCCATCGCGCCGTGCAGGATGCGCACGATCTGCACCAGTCCGTCGCTCTCTGCGTAGAGAATGAGGTAGTTGCCGTGGGCGCATGAGCGCAGACCTTTGCCGAGCTCTGGCCGGGGCCTGTAGGCTTTGGGCGACATGGCCAGCTTGCGGCACTGCGCTTGCAACTCGCGCACAAAACTGGCGGCACGGCGTGGGTTGTTTAGCGCGATGTAGTCACCGATGGCCTCGAGATCCTGCTCGGCCTTGGGCAAAAACACCAATTGCATCAAACTCTTTCGGCCGCTTCGGCCAGCGCGAGAAACTTGGCCTCTAGGCGGTCAAAAACCTCCTCCTCTGACAGGCACGGCCCACTGGCCAAGCCCACGGCAATCGCCTCGCGCAGGGCCTGCAGCTTGGCGGCTTGTTCGGCTTCGCGCTCTTCGAGCAGGCGCAGCCCAGCGCGCACCACCTCGCTGGCGTTGTTGAAGCGGCCCGCCTCTACCTGCTGGCGGATGAAGGTTTCAAAATGGGGGCTGAGGGCCACACTGGTCGGCATCGCAGATTCTCCTAACTGTTAACAACTGTTATTAAATCCAGCGCACAGGTCCTTGTCAAGAGCCAGCCACCCCACCCTATTGGCGCGCCGTGCGCACCGGCTCGGGCGGCTGCTGCGGGTGGCTGCAGCGCCAGGGGTTGATGTCGAGCCCGCCGCGGCGCGTGTAGCGCGCATAGACGCTGAGCTTGAGCGGGCGGCAGCGCTGCCAGATGTCGAGGTAGATGCGCTCCACGCATTGCTCGTGAAATCCGGTGTGCTGCCTGAAGCTCACCAAGTAGCGCAACAGGCCGGCTTGTTCGATCGGCGCCCCGCTGTAGGCGATCTGCACGCTGGCCCAGTCGGGCTGGCCGGTCACGGGGCAGTTGCTTTTGAGCAGGTCGCTGGTCAGCACCTCTTGCACCACGGCTTGGCTGGTGTCGGCCTGCAGGTGCTGCGGGGCGGGCTCGTAGTCGCTGCACTCCTCATCCAGTCGGTCCAGGCTCAGGCCCTCGAGCGCTTGCAAGCGCTCCTGGCCAAACTGCGCCGGGCGCAGCAGGCGCACGCCCACGCCGCCGCTGCGCTCGCTGCCGCGCCACAGCGCCTCGGTCAAATCCTGGCGCAGGCGCTGCTGCACCGCTTCGGCGCTGTCGAACACGCTCTGGTTGTAGCTGTTGAGGTAGAGCTTGAACGATTTGCTCTCGATCAGCTGCGGCGTCTCGCAGGGCACGGTGAAATGCACGATCGCCAGCTGCGGCTTGCCGCGCGCATTGAGCCAGCTGAGCTCGTAAGCCGTCCACAGATCGGCCCCCAGAAAGGGCAAGGTGGCCCCTACGCCCAGCTCGGCGCGCTTGGGCGCACGCGGCAGCGGGCACAGCAGCGTGGGGTCGTAGCGCTCGGGGTAGGCGGTGGGCTGGCCGAGCAGCAGGGGCTGCGGGGACTGATCGGGCGGTGGGCAGGTGGACGACATCGGCTGGATGGGGCTATGCGTGTGACTGGAGGGGGGCATCAGACAAAGGTGTGCTCGCGCAACCACTTGGTGGCGATCCACTTTTCGCCCTCCCATACCGGCACGCTGCCGTGCAGGGTGCGGGTGCTGGGGTGTGGGCGTTCATAAGCAAAATACAGCGCCTGCCCGCACTGCGGCAGCACCTCGAGCCCCAGATCGGGGAAGGTCGTGGCGCCGCCGCGCGGCACTTGATTGAGGTAAATCAGCACCGTGGCCAAGCGCTGGCCGCCGCGCCGCGTCAGGGCGGGGGTGCCGGGCTCGCCTGGGTCGAAGTAGTCGTAATGCGGCTTGTACTCGCCGCCCTCGGGGTAGTGCAGCACCTGCAAACCCTCGCCGTATTCAATCGGCCAGCGCAGCAAGCGGGCAATGCGCGCCTCTAGGCGTCGCACCAGCTCGGTTTCGCCGCGCCCAAAAAACATGCCGCTGCTGGTGCGGTCGGGGTTGATTTCGCTGCCCCCGCTGCGCGTCTGCACGGTGAGCGAGCGCTTGAGCCGCGGCCGCGCGGCCTCGATCAGCTGCGCGCACTCGGCCGGCGTGAGCAGCCCATCGAACAGCGCCAGCGGCGGGTGCTGCAAGCGCAGCCGCAGCTCCACCGACCGATCGCCGCAATCAAAGCAGCGCTGCGCCGCGCCCCAGTCGGGCTGAGGCAGGGCTGCGGGCGTGGGGGCTGGCTGGCCGGTGGGGGGCATGGCAAAAGAGTTTAGGCCGGCAAGCGGAACACCAGCCGATCCGGCCCCGATTCGCTGGCTACAAAGCGGTAGCCTTCGGCGTTGAAAGCTTTGAGCTGCTCGAGGCTGATGGCGCGGCAGTCGATGGCGTGGCGCATCATCAGGCCGCGCGCGCGCTTGGCGGCAAAACCCATGACCCGGTAGCGCCCGCCGTGCAGTTGCTCAAACACGCACTGCACCACCCGCGGCTGCAGGGCCGATGCATTCACCGCCTTGAAGTATTCCTCGCTGGCCAGGTTGACGACCAGCGGCACCGGGTCGGTGCTGGCGCGCTGGTTCAGGTAGTCGCTGATCTGGCGGCCCCAGTATTGCACCAGGTTTTTGCCCCGGGCGGTGGCCAGCCGGGTGCCCATTTCGAGCCGGTAGGGCTGCATCAGATCGAGCGGACGCAGCACGCCGTACAGGCCGCTCAAGATGCACAGGTGCTGTTGCGCCCACTGCAGATCGGCTTCGCTCAAAGTGCGCGCCTGCAAGCCATCGTACACATCGCCGTCGAAAGCCAACAGCGCCTGCTTGGCGTTGGCAGGCGTAAAAACCGGCTCCCAAGCCTGAAAGCGCGCCGCATTGAGCGCCGCCAGCTTGTCGCTCAGGCCCATGAGCTCGGCCAGCTCGTGCGGCGCCAGGGCGCGCAACTGCGCCACCAGTTCGGCCGCCTGCGCCACAAACTGCGGCTGGCTGTGGCTGGCGCTGTGGGCAGGGGTCTCGAAATCGAGCGCTTTGGCGGGCGACAACAAAAACAACATCGGTGGCGGGTCCTCTGGTCTGCGGCGGGGGCTCTGCTTAATGCGCGATTATCGGGGCAGCGCAAGGCGGCGGGCGGGCTGGTGCAACCAGCTCCAGATGCGCTCATGCCCGATGCCGCCCGCTTGTTCGACGCTAAGGTTGCGCAGATTGTCGGCCGCCAACTCAATCTCGCCCTCGGCCCACTGCACGTGCTGCCCAAAATCGCCCAACCGCGCTTGAGCATAAACGGCTGGGGCGCGAAGGGGCGCGAGCGCCTGGGTGGCGCCGATCCAGTCGTTCAGATCGACCTCAAAGCCCTGACCGTCGGCATAGGTCAAGCGCAGACGGGTGTCGGGCAAGACCTCGACGGCGGTGAGTGTGAAATGGTTTTTTCTCATGCTTGCAAATCCTCGAAAGTTTGGGCGAGCCACGCTTCGCGCTCCTTGGCCACAGCCATGAGGGTCAGGCCACGATTTTCTCAGCTAGCGCCAGTTCTCGACCTGCAAGCCGCTGACGCGGTTGAACTCGCCCACGTTGGAGGTCACCACGATCAGGCCGCGTGCCACGCCGGTGCCGGCAATCAGCGCATCGTAAGCGCCGATGGGCTGGCCCTGCAGCTTGAGCGCCGCGCGAATGGCCGCCGTGGCCTTCGCGTCGGCCTCGTTGAAGGGCACGGTACCGACGACCGAAAACAAGGCATCGAGCACCGGCGCCAGCTTGCGGGCGCGCTCGCTGTTGAGCGCGAGCCCATAATCGATCTCCATGCGCGTGAGCGCCGAGACCACGATCAGCTTCGGTGAGGTCGCCTTCAGGCGGGCCATCACGCCCGCTTGGCCCTTGACAAAATCGGACACCGTGCAGGTGTCGAGCAGATACTTCATGCCAGCGGATCATCCACCGGCGCTTTGAGCCGCTCGCGGCTGGCTTCAAACCGCGGCACATCGGCCAGACCCTGAAAGCTGGCCACGGCTTGGGGCCATTGCGGCTGGGATTGCTGCGCCAGCCACTCGCGCACCGCAGCGCGGATCAGCGCATTGCGGCTCTGCCCCACCTGCAGTGCCATGGCGTTGAGCTGCTGCCCGGTGCTGTCGTCGAGATAGATGTTGAAGTGCATGGCGGCCTCCGTGCGTTGGGCATTCAGTATAACACCTTGCTATGTTATATCACACAAGGGCCAATATCAAAAGGAAGCTCTGCGACCACGCCCGCCCGCCCGCCACCCCCTGCCCGCCACCCCCCGCCAGCCCGATAAAATCGACCACCCCCCTGCCCCAGTGCAGCCGCCCGCGAACCCTTCCCCAGCCCGCACCTTGCCCACCATGCCTGACACCCCTGCCCAACCGGGCCTGCACAGCCTGCCCAAATCGTTCCAACCGGCCGAACTCGAGGCGCGCTGGGGGCCCGAATGGGAGCGGCGCGGCTTGGGGCGCGCGGGCGTGCGCGGCACGGGGCAGGCGCAGGCCGGCGTGCCCGCCTTTGCCATCCAGTTGCCGCCGCCCAACGTCACCGGCACCTTGCACATGGGGCACGCCTTCAACCAGACCGTGATGGACAGCCTCACGCGCTACCACCGCATGCTGGGCCACAACACGCTCTGGATGCCGGGCACCGACCACGCCGGCATCGCCACCCAGATCGTGGTCGAGCGCCAGTTGCAGGCCCAGGGGCGCAACCGGCACCAGCTCGGCGCCACCGAAACCGCGTCGCGCCAGCGCTTCATCGAACACGTGTGGCAGTGGAAAGAGCAATCCGGCCAGACCATCACGCAACAGATGCGGCGCATGGGCGACAGCGTGGACTGGAGCCGCGAATACTTCACCATGGACGAGCGCCTGTCGCCGGTGGTCACCGAGACCTTCGTGCGCCTGTACGAGCAGGGCCTGATCTACCGCGGCAAGCGGCTGGTCAACTGGGACCCGGTGCTCAAGAGCGCCGTGTCCGACCTCGAAGTTGAGAGCGAGGAAGAAGACGGCTGGCTCTGGCACATCGCCTACCCGCTGGCCAGCGGCGCCGGGCAGATGGTGGTGGCCACCACGCGCCCCGAAACCCTGCTGGGCGACGTGGCCGTGATGGTGCACCCCGAAGACGAACGCTACGCGCACCTCGTGGGCCAGTACGTGCGCCTGCCCCTGTGCGAACGCGAAATCCCGGTCATCGCCGACGCCTACGTCGATCGCGCCTTTGGCACCGGTGTGGTCAAGGTCACGCCGGCGCACGACGCCAACGACTACGCCGTCGGGCAGCGGCACCAGTTGCCGATCATCGGCGTGCTCGCGCTCGACGCCACCCTCAACGACCACGCCCCCGCGCCCTACCGCGGCCTAGACCGCTTCGAGGCGCGCCAGCGCGTGGTGGCCGACCTGCAAAGCGCCGGGCTGCTGGTCGAGACCAAAAAACACCGCCTGATGGTGCCGCGCTGCACCCGCACCGGCCAAGTGGTGGAGCCCATGCTCACCGACCAATGGTTCGTGGCCGTCAACCAAGCCCCGCGCGCGCACGCAGCCGATGGCGCCAACAACTACACCACCCCCGACAGCCGCAGCATCGCCCAAAAAGCCATCGACGCGGTCAACAGCGGCGCGGTGCGCTTCGTGCCCGAAAACTGGGTCAACACCTACCACCAGTGGATGGGCAACCTGCAAGACTGGTGCATCAGCCGCCAGTTGTGGTGGGGGCACCAGATCCCGGCTTGGTACGACCTCGAGGGCCAAGTCTATGTGGCGCGTGACGCCGCCGCCGCCCAGGCCCAATTCGAAGCCCGCTGCGCCAGCCTCAACCCCAGCCAGCGCGACGCCCTGCTCGCCGCCGGCTTGGTGCGCGACCCCGACGTGCTCGACACCTGGTACTCCAGCGCGCTGATCCCGTTTTCCACCCTAGGCTGGCCGCAAGCGGCTGAGGGGAAAAGTGCCGGAGACGGCGGGCCAGCCGGGGGCGCTCGCAGCGCCATTGCGGCCGAAGGACGCCTAAGCAAGAGTGCCCCCGGCTGGCCCGACGGCTCCGGCGCGAGCGCCAACCAAGCCAGCGCCGCCCCCACCGACTACGACCTGTACCTGCCCAGCAGCGTGCTCGTCACCGGCTACGACATCATCTTTTTTTGGGTCGCGCGCATGATCATGATGAGCACCCACTTCACCGGCCGGGTGCCCTTTCGCCACGTCTATATCCACGGCTTGGTGCGCGACGCCCAAGGCCGCAAAATGAGCAAAAGCGAAGGCAACGTGCTCGACCCGGTTGACCTCATCGACGGCATCGAACTCGCGCCCCTGCTCGACAAACGCAGCAGCGGCCTGCGCAAACCCGAAACCGCGCCCGCCGTGCGCAAAGCCACCGAACGCGAATTCCCCGACGGCATCCCCGCCTACGGCGCCGACGCCCTGCGCCTGACCTTCGCCGCCCTAGCCAGCCTAGGGCGCAGCATCAACTTCGACAGCAAACGCTGCGAAGGCTACCGCAACTTCTGCAACAAACTCTGGAACGCCACCCGCTTCGTGCTCATGCACTGCGAAGGCCACGACTGCGGCCTAGACGCCCACCCCCCCAGCAGCTGCGCCCATACCGATGGCGCCTACCTCGACTTCAGCGCCGCCGACCGCTGGATCGTCTCGCGCCTGCAACGCGCAGAGGCCGAAGTGGCCCAAGGCTATGCCGACTACCGGCTCGACCTCGTGGCGCAAACCGTGTACGAACTGGTCTGGAACGAGTTTTGCGACTGGTACTTGGAGCTGGCCAAAGTGCAGCTGCAACAGGGCAGCCCGGCGCAGCAGCGCGCCACCCGCCGCACCCTCATCCGCAGCCTCGAAACCCTGCTGCGGCTGGCGCACCCCATCATCCCCTTCATCACCGAAGCGCTGTGGCAAACCGTGGCCCCCGTGGCCGGGCGCTGGCCGCAAGACGCCAACGGCCAGCCGCTGCCCCAAGCCAGCATCAGCGTCGCGCCCTTTCCGCTGGCGCAGCCCGAGCGCATCGACCCGGCCGCCGAAGCCGAAGTGGCGCAGCTCAAAGCCGTGATCGACGCCTGCCGCAACCTGCGCGGTGAGCTTGGCGTGTCGCCAGCGCAGCGCCTGCCGCTGTACGCCTACGCCCACAGCAGCGCCCAAGCCCAATGGCTGGCGCGCATGGCGCCGCAGTTGCAGGCGCTGGCGCGCTTGAGCGAAGTGCGCCCCTTTGCCGACGAAACCGCTTGGAGCGCCGCCGCCGCCGCCGCCCCTGTGGCCATGCAGGGCGATCTGCGCCTGTGCCTGTACGTCGAGGTGGACGTAGGCGCCGAACGCACGCGCCTAGGCAAAGAAGCGGCGCGGCTCGAGGCCGAAAGCGCCAAGGCCCAAGCCAAGCTCAACAACCCGGCCTTTGTGGCCAAAGCCCCGCCCGCCGTGCTCGAGCAAGAGCGCAAACGCCTGGCCGACTTCGATGCCACCCTGGCCCAAGTGCGCCAGCAGCTGCAGCGCTTGGGCTAGAGGGGAATCGCAGGGCCTAGCGCCGCCGCAGCACCGACACGTACTCGGGCCCGGCGGTGTCTTGCTCGATCAGCTCGTTGCCGGTCTGTTTGGCAAAGGCTTGAAAGTCGCGCACCGAGCCGGAGTCGGTGGCGATGATCTTGAGCGTCTGGCCGCTGCTCATTTCGGCCAAGGCTTTTTTGGCCTTCAGGATGGGCAGCGGGCAGTTTAGGCCGCGGGCGTCGAGTTCTCGGTCTGCATTCATGGTGTGTGGTGTAACCTTTGCCGGGTATTTTAGCGCCGCGCATGCGTTGGTCGCCGCGGGCACAGGCAGCGGCTCAAGCCGGAAACACCCCCGTGGACAGGTAGCGGTCGCCACGGTCGCAGACCACGAAGGCGATGGTCGCGTGTTCCACCGTGGCCGCGATCTGCTGCGCCACCCAGCAAGCCCCAGCAGCCGATATGCCAGCAAAAATCCCCTCCTCGGCGGCCAGCCGGCGGCACATCTGCTCGGCGTCGGCCTGGCTCACATACACCAGCTCGTCCACCTGCGCCGGGTCGTAGATTTTGGGCAGATACTCAGGCGGCCATTTGCGGATGCCCGGTATGCGCGAGCCCTCGCTCGGCTGCGCGCCCACGATGCGCACCGCCGGGTTGCGCTCCTTCAGGTAGCGGCCCACGCCGGTGATGGTGCCGGTGGTGCCCATGGCGCTCACAAAATGCGTGATGCGCCCAGCCGTCTGCTGCCACAGCTCGGGGCCAGTGGTCTCGTAGTGGATGCGCGGGTTGTCGGGGTTGGCAAACTGGTCCAGCACCCGGCCCTTGCCCTCGCGCTGCATTTTTTCGGCCAGATCGCGCGCGTACTCCATGCCGCCGCTCTTGGGCGTGAGGATGAGCTCGGCGCCAAAGGCCTTCATGGTCTGGGCGCGCTCGATCGACAGGTCTTCGGGCATGATCAACACCATGCGAAAACCCCGAATCGCCGCCGCCATGGCCAGCGCGATGCCGGTGTTGCCCGAAGTGGCCTCGATCAAGGTATCGCCGGGGGCGATCTCGCCGCGTTCTTCGGCGCGCCGGATCATGGCCAGCGCCGGCCGGTCTTTCACCGAACCGGCCGGGTTGTTGCCCTCGAGCTTGGCCAGCAGCACATTGCCCCGGGCCCGGTTGGCCTCGGCCCCGATGCGCTGCAGCGCCACCAGCGGCGTCTGGCCCACCGTGGACTCGATGCTCGGGTAGGCCGGCGGCTGGGCCGTGGCCGCTGCCCCTTTGACCCCTTTCGCCGCTTTTGCTGCTTTGGCAGACTGAGCAGAAGGGGCAACGGGCGTGTGAGGCTGGGAGGGCTGTGTAGGCTGGGCGCGTGGCATGGTGGCTAAATCAGACGATCAATCAGCAAAATGCGAACCGTGCGCCGGGCAGCGCAGGCCGCTCAAGGCCTCTAATGTGCCATAATCCAGCCTCACTCCAGTGCCGGAGTGGCGAAATTGGTAGACGCAGCAGATTCAAAATCTGCCGGTGTAACCCACCGTGCCGGTTCGAGTCCGGCCCCCGGCACCACCCGAGGCAGCATCCCACCCGATGTTGCCTTTTCTTTTGTCTGCAGCGCCTTTGGGGGTCAGCCGATCATGTCTTTGCTCTTGCCTTTGTTGTCGGTCTTCGTGGGTCTGGCCGTACTGGTTTGGGCGGCCGACAAGTTCATCGACGCCTCGGCCACGGTGGCGCGCCACTACAGCCTGCCGCCGCTGCTCATCGGCGTGGTGATCATCGGCTTTGGCACCTCGGCGCCCGAGCTGTCGGTGTCGGCGCTGTCGGCGCTGGCGGGCAGCCCCGGCATCGCGCTGGGCAACGCCTACGGCTCCAACATCGCCAACATCGCGCTCATTTTGGGCATCACGGCACTCATCAGCCCGATCGTGGTGCAGTCGGGCATTTTGCGCAAAGAGCTGCCGCTGTTGGTGGGTGTCACGCTGCTGTCGGTGGCGCTGCTGTGGGATTTGGACATCAGCCGGCTCGACGCCGTGGTGCTGCTGCTGGTTTTTGCTGGCGTCATGGGCTGGGCGGTCTGGCAGGGAACGCGCGGCGGCCAAGACACGCTGGGCGAGGACACCGCCGCCGAAATGGACGCGCACACCATGGGCTCGGTCCGGCTGGCCTGGTTCTGGCTGGCTGCCGGGCTGGTGCTGCTGATCGCCAGCGCGCGGCTGCTGGTCTGGGGCGCGGTGCTGCTAGCCCAGTCGCTGGGGGTGAGCGAGCTGGTGATTGGCCTGACCGTGGTGGCGGTGGGCACCTCGCTGCCCGAACTGGCCTCGTGCATCGCGGCGGCGCGCAAAAAGGAGCACGATCTGGCCATCGGCAACATCTTGGGCTCCAACCTATTCAACACGCTTGCCGTGGTCGGGCTGGCCGGGGCCATCCACCCGCTGCAGGCCGAGCCGGCCGTGCTCTACCGCGACATGCTGGTCATGGCCGCGCTCACGCTGGCGCTGTTTGTGCTGGCGCGCACCCGTGGCGGCCAGTCCGGGCGCATATCGCGCGTCAGCGGCGCGCTGCTGGTGTTGAGCTTTGTGGGCTACACGGTTTACCTGCTGCTCACCACCGTGGGCGCGCAGGTCGCCGCTTAAACCCGAATCTAGGCCCAAAGACCCTGCTGCGGCGTGGGGTAGCGCAAAACCAGCCGCAGCTCGCGCTTCAGGCGCTGGTTGTGCAGCCGGCGCGATTCGCTCATGAAGCTCAGCAGCATCGGGCTCAGCTGCGCGGCGGCCTCGGTGCGGCTGATGCGCGCTGGCCGTGGCAGGCCGTACAGGTCGGCGGCCAGGTCGAAGTAGTCGCCCATACGCAATTCGCTGTCGTCGCAGACATGGGCGCAGCGCTGCGGCGCGTGCCACCAGAGCGCGCGCACGCAGGCGCGGGCCAGGTCGTCGGCATGGATGTGGTTGGTGTACACGTCGTCTGGCGAGCACAGCACCGGCGTGCCGCGCAGCAGGCGCTCGCGCGCGCCACCGGCACGGCCACCGCCATAAATGCCGGGGATGCGCAGCAGCGACACATCCACCCCGCGCCAGCGGCCCCAATTGCGCCAGGTGCGCTCGGCCTCCAGCCGGCGCTGCCCGCGCGCCGTGCTGGGCTGCGGCGGGCGGGTTTCGCTCACCCAGGCGCCGGCGCAGTCGCCATAGACGCCGCTGGTGGAGCCATAGACCAGCTTGCGCGGCCGGCTGCGCCGCCCCAGCGCTTGCGCCAGAGCGCGGCTGCGCGGGTCGGTGGTGGTGGTGCCCGCATTGGGTGGCGGCGCCAGATACAGCACCCTAGTGGCCAGCCCGGCCAAGCGCTGCAGGCTGGCGCGGTCGTCTAGGTTGCCCAGCAGCGGCACCACGCCTTGGGCGCGCAGCAGCGCCACGCGCTCGGGCGACGAGGTGAGCGCCAACACGCGCCGCCCCGGCCGCAGCAGCGCCGCGCAGCGCAAGCCCACGTCGCCGCAGCCCACGATCAACACCCGCTCGCGCCTAAAGCGCGCCGGCAAAGCCCCCAGCAGCATGGTCATGCAAAATTGCCCTCAGGCAAACACGCCGTGCTCGATGCGGCCCAGGGCGTCGAGCACGCTGTCGGCGCCCAGGTCGGTGTCGAGCAATGAAAGCGGCGTCACGCCGCCCAGCGCCGCGTTTGGGCTTTGCAGCCAGCTTAGGGCCGGCTCGGCGCCCTCAAACACCGTTTCGGCGCGCTCGACGATGCGCGCAAAGCGCAGCAGCTTGGCCGATTCCTCGGGCGCCAAAGCCCCGGCGCGCTTGCGCCGCGCCAGAGTGCGCGGGGCGATCGCTAGGGCTTGGGCCAACTGCGCGTGCGTGATCTGCGTCAGGCGCACCGCCGCATCCACCGATGCCGACGGCAAGCCTTGGCGCACCAAGGGGATCCAGTCCATCGAGGCCCTAGGGTGGGCGTGCAACACGGCCTCGCCGCCCAGCAAGGCCAGGGCAGACATCAAAGGCGGGGGCAAAGGGGCGCTGTTCATGGGTTCCTTGGGCTGGCTTACACGCCAGTTGTCGCTCAGTCTAGTCAAAAATGGCGCCCCAGTCTAGGCCCATGGTCTAAAGCCACCCGCGCGGATCAACACCCGCTCGCGCCTAAAGCGCGCCGGCAAAGCCCCCAGCAGGGTCATGAGCGCCATCCAATTTGAGAAAATAGCCGCTTTGGCTGCTACCGGCCCCACCCTAGGAACCGCGCCCGCATGAGCTACACCATCACCATCGAACCCAGCGCCCGCCAGTTTAGCGCCGAAAGCGGCGAAACCGTGCTGCTTGCCGCCATCCGCCAGGGCGTGGCCCTGCCCTATGGCTGCCAAGACGGGGCTTGCGGCTCGTGCAAATGCAAAAAGCTCAGTGGCACGGTCGAGCACGGCGCGTTTCAGCCCAAGGCGCTGTCCGAGGCCGAGCAGGCGGCCGGCTACGTGCTCACCTGCCGCGCCCAGCCGCTCAGCGACGTGGTGCTCGAATCCAAGCAGGTGGGCGCGGCCGACGCCTTTCCGGTGAAAAAGCTGCCCGTGCGCGTGAAAGCGCTGCAGCGCGCCACCGACGACGTGATGATCGTGCACCTGCAACTGCCCGCCAGCGACCGATTCGACTACCACGCCGGCCAGTACATCGACGTGCTGCTGCGCGACGGCAGCCGGCGCAGCTACTCGATGGCCAGCGCGCCGCATTTTCAGGCGCTGGCGCCGGGGCTGGAACTGCACATCCGGCACCTGCCCGGCGGCAAGTTCACCGACCAGGTGTTTGGCGGCCTGAAAGAAAAAGACATCCTGCGCATCGAAGGCCCGCTGGGCGGCTTTTATTTGCGCCCCGACAGCGCCAAGCCCATCATCCTGTTGGCCTCGGGCACCGGCATGGCGCCCATCAAGGCGCTGATCGAGCACCTGCGCCTGCTCAACTGCGAGCGCCCCATCACCCTCTACTGGGGTGGCCGGCGCCCAGCCGATTTGTACCTGCACGACTGGATCGCCAGCCAGTGCGCCGACATGCCCAACCTGCGCTACGTGCCGGTGGTGTCCGACGCGCTGCCCGCAGACGGCTGGAGTGGGCGCAGCGGCTTTGTGCACCTGGCCGTGCTGGCCGACTTCCCCGACCTGTCCGGCCACCAAGTCTATGCCTGCGGTGCGCCGGTGGTGGTGGAAGCGGCGCGGCGCGACTTTGCCGCCGCCGGCCTGCCCGAGCACGAGTTTTATGCCGATGCGTTTACTTCGGAGCGGGATAAGCTGGGGGTTTGAGGGGGCTTACGGGGGCGGTGCGGCCGCCTACAGACCAAGGGCGGCCAGCCGGGGTGTATAGACCGGCTCACAAAAGGCGTGCCGACTGGCCTTGTGCGGTGAGCAGGGCCACCGCTTTGCGGTCGAAGGAAACGAAGGTTTCCCCACCGAGCCAGTTGCCTTCGTAAGCGATCACGCCATCGGCAAAATCCCCTCCCGCTTCGAGCACCGACAGCCCGGCCTCCACGGCTGGCCGATTCACTTCCACATTGGCGGCGGCGAGCAGGGCGCGGATCGCGGCGGCTGCGTCGGTGGGTTTGAGGCCGTAAACCCGGAGCAGCACCCATACAAATTCGCACAGGCACGGCAGCGCGACCGCGATCAACTCGGCATCGGTCAAAACCTTGGCGGCAATGCTTGCTTGCTCAGGGTCATCGCCCACGGCAGCGCGCACCAGTACGTTGGTATCGACAACGACTTTCATCGATCTTTTCCGGCCCAGCCTTGTGCGGCCGCCGTGTTGATTTCATCAATGGTGGCGACTTTGTTGGTCCGGCCGGCCAGCAAGCCGACGAAGCCGGAAATGGTTCCGGTTGGCTGGGCGGCTTTGATCACGCCCCGGCCATCGGGCAGCAAATCCAGCTCGATCTTTTCCCCCGGCCTGATGCCGAGGTGCTGCAGCACGTCTTTTCTAAAGGTCACTTGCCCCCGTGCGGTAACGGTCAAGGTGGTCATGGGTGCGCTCGCTTCGTTTGAGTGGGGCCTTTATGGTAAGGCAAAATCACCTTACGGGCAATGCAGCAACTGGAATCCCTACCCTGCTCTGTTCTGCCCTCTCCTTTGGCCCTCGCCAAGCACCCGCACGGGCTTTGCTGTGGCGGCCCGACCAATCAGGGCGACAGCTGCCTCCAGCAGATAGAGGGCGGCCAGCCGGTGTATAGACCGGCTTGCGATCCGGGTCACGCCAACGGAAACGTATGTATTACCATTTCACCAATGATCTACCAAATCAAAGAGCTGCTCTTATCCGATGGCTGCCGCCAAGGTCAGCGTGGCCGCTGCGCGGATGGCGCAGGGCAACCTGTCGAATGTGGAGTGGTTCCGTGGCATTGGCGAGTACAAGATCGACTGGCGGCCGGGCTACCGCATCTACCTGGCCAAAGACGGCCTGAAGGCCTTGTGGGAAGACCACAAGCGCCGCAAGGCACGAACGAAAAAAGGAGCGCAACCCATGGCACTGACCCGTGATTTCAAAGCAACCGTGGTTGCCCGCGTGCAGACCGATCCGGCTTTTGCCCAGGCCTTGCTCGACGAGGCGATCACCCTGTTCATCGACGGCGAGCCCGACACCGCCAAACTCATCTTGCGTGACCTAGTGAATGCAACCGTCGGGTTCGAGTCGCTGACCGAGGAAATCCACAAGCCAGCCAAGAGCCTGCACCGGATGCTGTCGGCCTCGGGCAATCCAACCATGAACAACCTCTCGGCGATCTTCGCCGCCATCAAGCGCGCGCTCAAGGTTGAGGTTCACACCACCGTCGTGATGGCATAGCCCCCCTTGATCCGCTTGCGACCCGCAGAGCCCAAGCCCAAAAGCAATAGCGCCATCGACTCCGACCTGTCCGGCCACTAGGTGTATGCCTGCGGCGCACCGGTGGTGGTGGAAGCAGCGCGGCGCGACTTTGCCGCCGCCGGCCTGCCCGAGCACGAGTTTTATGCCGATGCGTTTACCTCGGAGCGGGATAAGCTGGGGGTTTGATTTGGTGAACCAAGCAAACCTGCCCACTTGAAATACCCCCAAGCGCGCTCTGCCCCAGCGGCCCGCAACCCATGCGTGCCGCCATCAGTGACCAAACAAACCTTGCAACCACAGACGTGGGAGGTAGGGGCCGCCGACCAGCTCACTCAGCGGCAGGCGCAGCGCAAAGTCCAGCGGCACCCCCACAGCGGCCACCACCCCCACCAGCGCGAGCAGCGCCACCGTGGCGGCGCGGGCCACAGCGCCGCACCTTGCAAGCACTGCAGGGCCGAGCCCAGATTGCAGCCTAGCCGCCAGCCGCTGTGGCCAAGCGCTAGCATCGGCGCCGCTGCCCAGCGGGTGCACGCTGAAATAAAAACCCAGCGCCAGCGCCGTCATCAGCAGCGAATAGGGCATGACAAAGTTGCCGTCAAACAGCGAAACGGCCGCCGCGCTTGCCAGCGCCAGCAGCGCGCCCGCGGCCACGGTGGGCGCGGCTGCAAGCGAGCCGTTGGGGCCGTTGGGGCCATTTGGACCGCTGGGGTGGTGTGCAGGCTGCGCATACAAGCGGCCCAGCGCGCGCCACGCAAAACTCCCCAATAGCAGCCCCAGCACCAGCGTGAACAGCACGCCCCACTCGGCCAGCAGCTGCAAGGGCAGCGAATGCGGGTGGGCCGCAATCGGGTTGTCGCCATGGGCAAAATGCATCGGGCCCAGCCCCAGCCAAGGGTGCTGCAGCGCATGGCCCCAAGCCTGGGCCCACAGAACTTGGCGGCCAGAGAGCGGGTTGTCGCTGACCAAGGTTTGTGCAATGCGCCCGCCCCAGTGCGAAGCCCCCTCCACCCACCCAAGCCAGGGCAGCAGCACAAACAGCCCCAGATAAAGCAGCAAGCCCAGCACAAAGCTTCCGGCCAGGGTGGGCAGCCAGCGCTGGCGCAAAGGGCGCAGCAGCGCGCAGAGCAGCAGCGCCGTGCCGGCGCCCAGCAGCCCGGCACGCGATTCGGTCATGAGCAGCACGCACCACCACAACAACAGCAGCGCAAACACCAGCAGCCGGTAGCGCTGGCGCTGGGCTTGCAAAATCAGACAACTGGCGGCGATGAGCGGCAGCAAAACGGCCGCAAACTGGCCAAAAAAGCGCAGGTTGTCAAAGCCCGGCAGCAGCAACCACGGGTTGAGCGGGTGCCCTAGGTGCAGAGTGGCCACCAAGGCCGTGGCCACGGCCACACAAAAAGCCGCTGCCAGCAGCGGCGCAAAATGCAGCAGATGCGCCCCGTGGCCTACTTGCGCCCGAAGCACCTGCCCCAGACAAACCGCCAGCAGAAAAGCGCCAAACAGCTGCGCAAACTCGATCAACGCATAATACGGATGCGCAGCCCACAGGCTCGACGCCAGCCCGATAGCGGCCAGCACCAGCAGCCCCCAAGGCGCCACCCACGGGCCAGCCGCCGCAAACAAAGGCGCGCGCACCCGGCCCACCAGCAGCAGCCACAGGCACGCCAGGGCCAAAGGCCATTGCAGCAGCAGGCGGTGCTGGTCGTGCAAGAAAGCCTGCACCAGCGGCAGATTAAAAAAGGGCGAGGCCAAGGGCGGCAGCACCGCCAGCAGCAGCAAGATCAAAGGCGCAATGGCTGCGCGCGCGGTAAAGGCCATGGGCTGATAAATTCTGCTTGGCCGCGTTGGCCGTAAAAATTTGGGCGCGCCGCGAGGGGCGCAAAAAAAGCCAAGCGGGGGGAAGTTTAGCTGCCCACGGCACAGCCCACGGGCAGCAGGGGGGCGACCACGCTGCTTTCGCACACCCACTGGCCGGCACCGTTGCGTGCGAGCCGCACAAATTGGGGCGACTCATGGGGTGCAGCGGATTCAAAGCAGCAATTAAAAAGCCCGTTCGTGGATTGAACGGGCTTGTTTAGGCCTGTGAGCGCTAACTGCAGCGCACAACGGCCAACTGCTGATGTGCTGTAGAGGACTGGAGATCAAGTTCCAGCAGCACAACCACCAGTTCCCGGGCGAATGCCTCGGCTTGCATTACAAATCGTACCTGTGGTAACCCAATTTATCGCTGTGTCCCCTTGAGTAGGCGTCAAGATTGCTTGCATAGCTGCACCTCCTCCTCCAACAGTTGCGAGGGATGTTGCCGTAATAACACCATCCTCTACAGTTAGAGCTGTAACATTAGGCGTAAGTGTTACAGCTGGAATTCCGCTGCTTCCTGCGTCACAGGTTGTCAAACTGCCAGTTTCCTGTGCACACAAAGCCACTGCCGTTCTGTAAGCAGCCAACTCAGCCACTGTTGCAGCGGCGTTGGTTCTGGATACAAAATTGCCATATTGTGGAATGGCAATCGCCGCCAAAATGCCGATGATGGCCACCACGATCATCAGTTCGATCAGGGTGAAGCCTTGCTGTACACGTTTCATGGGATGTTCCCTCCAAGAGTGGTTGAAAAACACGGGTTGAGCCTAAAACCGACCTCAAGGGGTTTGAGGTTGCACACACTCAAGCAGCTTTCGTGCCAGGCTAGGCGCTTGGCCCTGTGCCGCTGGGGCTGGGTAGGCTGCAGCAGGGCGGCTGCAGGGGCGCAAAGCGGTGGCGCAAAGCGGTTACACAACACGGGGCGAGCGCAAAATGGGCTTCACCTTGCCCGCAACCGCATCAAATTTTCACGTTAAATTTTGATGTGCGGCAGCTGGGTGCAGCCGCTGCCCGCATCAACTGCGCACCGGCTCGGCCAGCAGCAGCTTCACGTCGGCGGCGATGGCTTGCGCGCTGCTGCCAAAGGCGTGGTGCACGCGCACGCGGCCCGATGGGTCGAACAAGAATTTGCCGGCCGAGTGGTCGATGGTGTAGCTGCCGGGGGTGCTGCCCTCGACGCGCCTGAAATAGACCCGAAACGCGCGCGCCAGCGCAGGCAGCTCGGCCTCGGTGGTGTAGAGGGCCAAAAAGCTGGGGTCGAAGGCGGCCATGTAGGCGCGCATGATCTCGGGCGTGTCGCGCGCCGGGTCTAGGCTCACAAACAGCACCTGCAGGCGCTCGGCCTGCGCGCCCAGCAGCCGCCGCGCATGGGCCAAGGTGCCCATGCTGGTGGGGCACACATCGGGGCAGTGCACGAAGCCAAAAAATAGGGCCACCACCTGCCCCCTAAAGTCGGCCAGGGTGCGGCGCACGCCGTTGTGGTCGGTCAGGTCAAAGCCCTGGGCGTAGCTGGCGCCGCTGATGTCGATGCCCGCAAAGGGCGAACGCGGCCCGCAAGCCGCCAGCAGCCCCCCCGCGCCCACGGCCAGCAGCGCGTGCAGCAGGGCGCGGCGGGGGTGGGGGTGGGGGCGAAGGCGGGGGTAATGCGGCGGCTGCGGTCTGCTACTCATGCGCGGAATTGTGCCCCAAAGGCTGTGGCGCAGCGCAGCGCAAGCTTTTCTAAGTGGGCGTTGGCGCGGGTGGGCGCATGTTTTCGGCGTGCTGCTGGTACAGATCTTTGAGCATCAGAATCGTGTCGCGTACCTTCTGGCGCTGGCGCTCTTTTTTTTCCGAGAGACTCTCGATGAAACCGGTGCGCTGATAAAAATTCAGCACTGCATCCTGATTGACCGCATCAACCGTCAGCAAACGCACGGCAAACGGAGCGGTGGACACGATGCCGCAAATCAGGTCAATGAGTGCATCACCGATGCCGCTTCGTTGCAGTTCGGACATCACTGCCAGCTTGGTGATCTTGACGGCCGGGTAGTAGCTGATTGGCACATCGAAGGGCAGACCTAGGTCGGTACGCTCGCCGCTACTCAGGTGAACGGAGTCAGCCGTAAGGCTGAAGTACGCGACAGGAACATCGTAGCCTTGGGCAAACACCAGCACCGTGCTGGTCAGGCCATGCGCGTCGTAGTCGCGCGCATCTTCAACTAGGAATTCGTCGAGCTGGGAGCAACCGCAGGAGAACCGCTGTAGAACCTCGTCTTCCACATCGCGGATGTGTCGAAGGGTGAGGCTGCCTCGATCAATGGCCATTGCCCTTGACAGGCAGCGGCCGGGCGAAGGCTAGGCGCGCAGACTCGGCCAGCGAGGCCAACTCGCGGCGGCGTTTTTCGGTCAGGGTGACACCACCGACGGCCTTCAACAAGGCTCGGCTGGCTTCAACACCCAACTTCGGGGTCGCTTTGAATGCTGCTGATTTCATAAATTCGCTCCAAGATCGAACACCACTCCGCGCTGGGGTGTTGTCCGCAATTATCCGTCAATCAGCCTGCCAGAGCAAATGTGCCAGAGCATATTCCAGTCTTGTCCAACGAGGTATGAGCCTAGAGTCGGGCTCGTGATTCCAACGAGAGTTGGGGAAATCGGGGCCAGACTACACCCAACGTCGTGGCCTTATGCAATCGCCGTTAGGCCTTTTTTCTGGATCACGGTCAGCAGGCGCAAGGCGGCGCCACCGGGCTTTTTCACGCCCCGCTCCCAGTCCGAGACCAGGTTTTTTGAGACGTTGAGGTAGCGCGCAAACACCGGCTGCGAGATGTGCTCGCGAGCGCGGATTTGTTTGATTTCATCGGGTGCCAGCACTTGCACGGGCGTCAGGCAGGCCTCATCGAACTCGCGCATCGTCTGCTTGCTGGCGGCGCCGATCTCGTGCAAAGCCTCCATGGTCTCGTGGATCGCGGCCAAGGCATCGCTGCGGTATTTCTTAGACATCTTTGACTAACTCCTCAAACTGGCCGCTGTCGATCAGGCGCTGCAGCGGCTCGTCAGCAAGCGCCAGCACGTGTTTGGCCATCTTTTTGAATTGCAGCGCCTCGTCGGCGCCGATGTTGCCCTGCACGCAACCATGCGTTCAGGTAAACCCTCAAGACTCAGCACCTTATGCGACGAAGCCGAAATGTATCACACTTTGCGTGACATAGGGCCAAGCTTATCGTGGTCAGACCACGGTTTCCGCAGCGCAGTCTTGTCCAACGAGGTATGAGCCTGGAGGCGGGCTCGTGATTCCAACGAGAGTTGGGGAAATCGGGGTCAGACTACACCCACCGCCTAGGCGCAAAGCCGCTGGGCGTGGTGAGTTCGAACATTTCGTCGTGGATGCGCGCGGTGTACAGCCCGGCAGCTTGGGCCGCTTGCTCCACTTCGGGCTGCCAATCGACACCGGCCAAAATGCCTAGGCGAGCTTTGCCGGCCAGCTCGGGCAGCAGCAGCGGCAGGGTTTCGATCTGCTCAAGTAGCTGCTCGATGGCCTCGGGGCGCACGCGGCTTTTTACTTCGACCAGCACCACGCTGTTGACGTCGCCGTTGGCCCAGGCCAGCACATCGTATTCTTGCTCGCGCCCCAAGCGGCGCACGCGGTGCCGGGGCGAGATGTTTTCCATGCCAAAGCGCTCGGTCAGCAGCCGCTCCATCGAGGGCAGCGCCATGCCTTCGGTGAAGTAGCCAAACTTGTCGCCCAAGCCGGCGATCTGCTGCCCGAGCTGATCGAGCCGGCGCCCGGTTTGCTTCATGCGCTCGTCGGTGTCTTTCATGCGCGCGTCGGTTTCCCTCATGCGCATGTCGGTCTCGGCCGACTGCTGCGCCAGCGCGCGCAGCATGGCGCGAAGATCGTCCCAGCTGGTGTGTTCGGTATCGGTTGTCACGCGCTTGGCCCTCGCTGATGTAGCGGCGTTCATTCTAGCGCTGCAGCCCGGTTTGGGCAAAAGTTTGGGCAGGGTTGTTAGATTGTGCAGCGGCCCGCCTCGGGGGGTTTGGGGTGCCCCTAGCCGCGGCCTTGGCGCAGCCACTGGCGCATCTGCTCGAGCGGCACGCTGCTGCTGGCGGCCACGGGCACGCGGGGGGGGGGGGTGCAGCGCAATGCCTTAGGTCAAATCGCCTTGGCCCGCTTCACCAAAGAGCTCCGACAGGGACGAAGCCGACAAGATGCGGGCCATCCAGTCCATCAGCTGCTCTTCGCTGGCTTGCGCCAAGCGGGTGTCCACCCACTGCGGCACGGCGCCGAAACGCAGGCGCAACTGCAAGGCCAACGCCTTGGCGTAACCTTGGTGTACGCCCTGCTGTACGCCCCGCTGCACACCCTGCTCCAACCCCTGCTGCAGCCCCTGCTGCAGCCCCTGCTTGAGGCCCTTCATGGTGGCCTCGTCGAACCAGCGTTCAATGGTTTGCTCTAGCATGGCGCTACCCTCTAGTAAGTCGTTGATGGTGTCGATTTCGTCAATGTTAGCGCGTGGCGCCTTGCGGCGCAAGAGCATGCGCACCCAGACGCTGATCGTGCGCCGCAGGGGTTGCATGGCTTCGCCTTGCAGCAGCTGGCCCAAAGCGCCCAGCACCTGCGCGATATCGGCCGGCGTGCGGCTGCGCTCGAGCTTAAACAGCGCTTCGGCAAGGTTGCGCACGTCTGCCAAGGGATGGAGCTTGAGCCGGACTTCGTCCACTAGGTGGTAGAGCAGCCGCGGCCGGTAGGGTTCCAGCCCGGGCAGGCTGGGGCCGTAGCTGTCGGCGACGTCGGTGGCGGATTTCCAGGGCGCGGCGCCGTTGTACAGCACGATGGGCACGATGTTGGGCAATTGGCCGTCTTGCAGCTCGCCTTCTTTGACCAAGTGTTGCGACAGCAGCCCGACATAGACCATCATGCGCAAGGCCATCCAGGGGTCGGGCTCGCTTTGGAACTCGAGCAGCAGGTACACCCAGACCCACTGCTGGCCCACCCGCAGCCGCCAGACCATGTCGTCGTGGCGCTGGCGTTCGGTCTCGCTCACATAGCTGGCGTTGACGCGCTCCAGGGTGTTGAAGTCGGCCTGCTGCAGCCACTTACCGCCCAAGTAGCCGGTGAGCAGGTCGCGCACCATCTCGGGGTGCGAGAACAGCAGTTTGTAGCCGGTGTCGTGGGCGTGATTGGGGTGGGGCATGGTGCGGTCGATGATACCCGCCAGACGAGGCCAGCTACGGCTTGCCTGTGCAGCGGCCAAGCTTGGGGCGGCTTGGGCTTGGGGCCCCCTAGGCGCGCCCTTGGCGCAGCCACTGGCGCATCTGCTCGAGCGGCACGCTGCTGCTGGCGGCCACGGGCACGCGGGGGGTGGCGCGCACGGCGTGGCCGTAGACGATCTCGAAGGTGAGGCTCCATTGGCCCTCTGGGGTGCGTGGCAGCTCGTGCTCGATGGCGGCCAGCAGGTGCTGGCGGTGGCCGCGGCCGCGCAGGCTGGCGGGGCGCAGCGGGTGCAGGTTGCGGCCAAAGGCGCGCAGGTCGGCCAGCAAGCGCTCGGGGCTGGGGTAGCACAGCACGATGCGCTCGGTGTCGAGCACCGGGGCGGCAAAGCCGCTCTCGACCAGCATGTCGCCCCAATCGTGCATATCGACAAAGGGCTGGTGCGGCGGCGGCCAGCCGCGTGTTGCGTAAATCGGGCGCAGCTCGCGCAGGGTATCGGGCCCTAGGCTCGAAAAATAGAGCAGCCCATCGGGGCGCAGCCAGCGGTGCCAGCAGGCCAGCAGCGGCTGCGGTTCGGCATACAGGTGCAGCGCCATGTTGGCCCAGAGCAGATCGGCCTGTCCGGGGGCGATGGTGGGGGGCTCTGGGCTGGGGGTGGCCGAAGTGGGCGTAGGCTCTGGGCTGGCGGCGTGCGGCTGCAGCCGGCCTTGTTCGTCGAGCAGGTGCAGGCGCGCTTGCGGCCAGCGCGCCGCCACCGCCTGCTGCGCCTGCCAGCCACCCAGCGCCGGGTGCCAGCTCAGCCAAGCAGCGGGCGTCTGCAGCAGCCAGTCGAGCCGCTGCGCCATGCGCTGCCCCACCTCCTCGTGCAGCCACGGGCTGTGCGCGCGCGCAAGGCCACGCCAGCGCTGGGCGGCTTGGGGGTCGAGCTCGGGCTGGGCAGTGGGCGGGGCGTCTGTGGGGAGGGGTGCGCGCATGGCGGGGGCATTGAAATTTTGTAGGGGGCACGCCAATCTGATTGCGATTGGGCGGCACCGCTGCAGTTGCTCAGGCATCGTCAATGCCGACCTCGATGGCTCGGGCCTTGTCGGCAAGGAGGCTTGCCACTTTGCGGTAGAGCTCTTGGTCGGCAAGCTCTTCCATCATGGCTTCGAACAGGCGCGGCTCGACCATGTAGAAGGCGGCGCGGTTGTGGTTGAGCACCGCCACCGGACGGTGATTGGCCTGCCTGAGCACTGCGGCCGGGTTTTTCTTGAACTCGGACATGCTCACAGCGACATCAGCAAGAATGGCTTCCATATTCTTCATCTCCATCAACATAGATGCACTCAAGCGAGCTTGAGCAGCGCCCTGACCTTGGCCCTGATCTCGGCCAACTCGGCGCTCGTGGCTTGGCCCTTGCGCTGGGCTAGGCGCGACTTCCAGTCTAGGCTCTTGACTTGGTCGGCCAAGGCGGCGCCGCTGGCACCGCCGCCAGACAGCGGCACCTCGAACGGGTAGCCTTTGATCTGGCTGGTGATGGGCACACACAGCAGCAGCCCCGAGCGCTGGTTGTACGCCTTGGGGCTGATGACGACTGCCGGTCGGCGCCCGGCCTGCTCGTGTCCGCTTTGGGGCGTGAAGTTGAGCCAAACGATGTCGCCTTCGTCGGGGACGTACAGCGCCATCAGAGCAGCTCCTGCCCTTGCGCTGGCCCAAAGTCTTGCTCGGTGTGCCGGTTTTGCGGCGTGATGCCGGCTAGCAGCGCCTCCAGATCGTAGGCCGGCGCGGCTGGCTCGATGACGATGCGGCCGTTTTGCGCACGCACCTCCACCGCCTGATCCAGCCTAAGGTGCGCCGCCTCCATCACCGCTGCAGGCAAGCGCACGGCAGGGCTGTTGCCCCATTTTTTGACAAACTGCAGCGCCATGATGGCCTTTCGTAGAAACAAAAGTAGATACGCAGGTAGTATAGCCCATGGTTGTGCAGGCAGCAAGCATATTCATCTTTTGCGGGTAGGCAAGCCCTTGCAGCCCACCGCTGGGCAGCCCAAAAGCGCCGCTCGTCGGCAGGTGGCACGAACACGCGCCTGCGCAGGATTATGATTGGGTTATGTTTAATTTGGCCCGCCTTCGTCGCCGCGTTCGTGGCGTAACCCTGATTGAGGTCATGGTGGTGGTGGGCATTGTGGCCATTTTGGCCATGATGGCAGCGCCCAACTTTCGCGCCATGATCGAGCGCAACCAGATCAACAGCGCCACCAACGAGCTGATGATGGGGCTGCAACTGGCGCGCTCCGAAGCCATCCGGCTCAACAGCACGGTCACGCTGTGCCGCAGCGCCAACGGCACCTCCTGCGGCAGCCCCGCTGGCTGGGAAAGCGGCTGGATCGTGTTCCACGACCGCGACGGCGACGGATCGGTCACGCCCGCACAGGCTGGCCCGCCCGCCGTGGCAGCCGATGCGGTGCTGCGCACTTGGGGAGCCCTTGGGCCAAGGCTCACGCTGCGCGGCAGCGCCGATGTGGCGCAGCGGGTGAGCTACAACGCACTCGGTCAGGCACAGCTCGCAATCACCAACTCACATCATCTGATCGTCTGCCACAACAACCAACTGCTGCAGGCACGCGCCATCGTCGTCACGCGCACCCGCCCGCGCTTGTCCACCGACAGCAATGCCGACCGCATCCCCGAGAACGATGCCGGCGTCAATTTCGCAACCTGCACGCCATGAACCCTACCGCCCGCACCCCCTCCCCCCCCTTGGGCGAAGCACGCCGGCTGGGCGGCGGCCCGCCGCTTGGGGCGAGGCTGTGCGGTGCGGCTCCGGCCAAGCGCCAGCGCGGGGCCTCGCTGATCGAGGTGTTGGTGGCGTTTTTGCTGCTCACTTTTGGCTTGCTGGGCATGTCAGCGATGCAGATCAACGCGCTGCAAAACAACCACAGCGCGCTGCAGCGCAGCCAGGCCTCGATGTTGGCGCACTTTAAGATGGACGCGATGCGCGCCAACCGACAAGATGCCATTGATGGCTTTTACAACTTGGGAGCGCTGGGCACGCCTGGGCCACCGGCCTCGCCGGATGTGACGGTTTGCACCCCCCCAGCCGACACCAGCTTGGTCACACACGACCAGCGCACTTGGCTGCTGGCCATGCGCGCCACGCTCGGCGATGCCAACACCACCTGCGGCTTGGTGGCCTGCGTGGCGGGGGGCGGGTCGGCCAGTTGCACCGTGCGGGTCTATTGGGACGATACCCGCGGCACCGGGGGCGCGCAGTCGCAGATGGTCGAAATCGTCAGCCAGCTATAGCCCGACCACACACCATGCACACCTCCACCGCCCGCCCCGCCCGCACCCAGCGCGCCTTGCCGGCCCCAGTGGCAGCACACGGCGCACTGGGGCGCCGCCCTGTCCAGCGCCCGCGACACGGCGCTGCTGGCGCATTGCGCCAGCGTGGCCTGACGCTGATCGAAGTCATGGTGGCGCTGCTGCTGGGCCTGCTGCTGATCGGGGCTGTGGGCGGGCTGTATCTGGCCAACCACCAAACCTTCCGCCAAGTTGAAAACATGGCGCGCATCAACGAAAACGCACGCTTGGCCTTTGAGTTGCTCGGGCGCGACCTGCGCGAAGCCGGCGGCATCGCGTGCGGCAGCCGCTTGCCTACGGCCAACGTGGTGCAAGCGCCCGCCGGCACTTGGTGGAACCAGTGGGGCCAAGGGCTGCGGGGCTACGAGCAGGACGAAGCAGTCCCTACTAACCAGTTGCCCGCTCGCGCATTTGGGCTGGCGGCGCTCGACCGCGTGGCGGGTACCGACGCGGTGGTGGTGTGGTCGGGCAGCAATGAGGTCGCGCTCAGTGTTGTCAACCACAACCCGCCCGCAGCAGCTTTGCATATCAACCGCAACCAACAT
Organism: Serpentinimonas sp. SSL01; assembly: GCF_056323735.1. NCBI lineage: Bacteria > Pseudomonadati > Pseudomonadota > Betaproteobacteria > Burkholderiales > Comamonadaceae > Serpentinimonas > Serpentinimonas sp. SSL01. The sequence continues at coordinate 566,832 of NZ_CM150487.1, read as the reverse complement.
GGGATCGAAGATGGTGACATCGTGCTCGCCTGCGACATGCGACAGGCAGCCATATTCCAGGTGAGCAACGCCAACCAAGCCAATGCCACCATCGTGCACAACACCGGCGCTGCCGTTAGGCCTGGCAATTGCCGCAAAGAACTCGGCCTCTCGAACGCGGCCCCGCACGACTGCTCGACTGCAGGCAGCGATTATTCCTTTACCTCCGGCGGTTTCCTGACCCGGCTGCAAGCCAGTGCTTGGTACATAGGCTTCAATGGCCGCGGTGGCACCTCGCTCTACCGCGTTTCGCTGGGCAACGACGCTGGTACCGCTCAAGCGGGCGCCCCAGAAGAAGTGATCGAAAACGTAACAAATCTGCAGATATCTTACCTCGAGCGCAGTGCCGCCGGTGCGCTGGGCGACCGCTATGTCATCGCAACCGATGTGAACGACTGGAGCCGGGTGCACGCCGTGCGCCTCGAACTCACCTACACCACCGCCGAAGCCGTGGGCACCGATGCCCAGCGCATCACCCGCACCCTGCCCTTTGTCGTTGGTCTGCGCAACCGCTTGCCATGAACACCCCCCTGCTCCACCGCCCCCACACCCAAAGCGGCATGGTGCTGCTGATGGCGCTCATCATGCTGCTGCTGGTCACGCTGCTGGGCGTGACCTCGGTGCGCATGCTCACGGTCGAAGAGCGCATGGCGACCAACACCTTTGACCGCAACTTGGCCTTTCAGGCCGCCGAAACTGCGCTGCGCGAAGGCGAAGCGCTGGCCGACGCGCAGTCGCTGCTGCCCACACCCAACTCGGGCTTCCCGGGCGTGGCCATGGACTGCAACAACCTCAACAACGGTGCCTGCGCGGCCGGCCTGTGCTCACCCCCGGCCGCAGCTTGCAACAGTGCTCGCTGGGACGACGCCAGCTTCAACGGCTGGCGCAACGCCACCACGGCGGTTTCACCGTTGGCCGTAGGCGCGCCGCAGTTTTTTGTCGAGCACCTGGGCTCGAACTTTCCTTGCAACCCGCAAGAGCCCTCGCTCGACCTGCACTGCGAGCGCTACCGCATCACCGCGCGCAGCCAGCCGGTCGACGGCCGCGCCGTGGTCATCCTGCAGTCGATCTACGCCGCCCAATGAGGAGCCGCGCCATGCCACACCTTGCCCGATCTCTATCCCCCATGCATTGGCCCGCTGCAGCCCGGCGCTGGCTGCGCCGCTGTGCTGTGCTGCTTGCTTTGGGTGCCGCTGGTGCCAGCCTGCTGTTGGGCCCCATGGCCACTGCGAGCAGCCCGGGGGCGCTGGGCGCCAGCCCCGAAACCGCCGCGCCGCTGGCCGTGGCCCAAGGCGCGCCGCCGCTGGTGATGCTGACCATGGCGCGCGACCACACCCTGTTCTACGAAGCCTACAACGACGCCTCCGACATCAACGGCGACGGCCGACTCGACACGCGCTTTGACCCGCGGATCACCTACCTGGGCCTGTTCGACTCGCGCCTGTGCTACGCCTACACCTACGGCACGACCGACCCTGAGGCCCGCCGCAACGACAATGACGGCATTTTTACTCCTGCCGCTGCCGCTATCGCAGCTCCCGGCACCAACACCAACTTCAGCTGTGCCACCGACAGCCACTGGTCGGGCAACTGGCTCAACTGGGCCACCACCAGCCGCATCGACGCGCTGCGTGTGGTGCTCTACGGCGGCTACCGCGAAGTCGACACCGCCACCCAAACGGTATTGCGCCGCGCCTACATCCCGCAAGACGCGCACTCGTGGGCCAAGGAATACACCAGCGTGGCCGTTGACGGCTACGACATCAGAGACTTCACCAGCCTAGCTCTGCCCATAGACACTGGCACCCAGCGCCATTTCTTTGGCAACCTGACCGATGTGCGCAATCGAAATTGCGCCAACCTGAGTAACTGCAGCGACCGCGCGCCGTTGTTGCGTGTCGTCACCAACGCCCAAGACGCCCGGGTCTGGCAGTGGGCCTCGACCGAACGCCCGGTGCTGCACGAGAACGACAACCTGTTTGGTGGCACCCGCACCGACCACACGGTGCGGGTCGCGGTCTGCACTGCGGCTTTCAACGCCGGCTGCAAACGCTACCCCGGCGCCAACGCCGACATCACCACCGACGACATCTTCAAACCCGTCGGACTGCTGCATGAATTTGGCGAAAACGGCTCCATGCTCTTTGGCCTGCTTACGGGCAGCTACAACCGCAACCTATCGGGCGGGGTCTTGCGCAAGGTGGTGTCGTCGTTTGCCAACGAAGTGAACCCCATCAACGGCACGTTCACGGCCAATGCCACCATCGTCAATGCGATTGACGCGTTGCGCATACGCGGCTTCAACGACGGCCGCACCGACAACACCTACCGCGGCGGCTGGGTCACGACCCGGCCCATGAACGAGGGCGAGTTCGTCGATTGGGGCAACCCGGTGGCCGAAATGATGTACGAGGGCTTGCGCTATTTTGCTGGCCGGGGTAGAGCCACACCAGCCTTTGCCACCAGCGGCGGGGTCGATGGCCACTTGGGGCTGCCAGTAGCCACTTGGGACGACCCCTTCAACCCCCTGGCCGGTGCCGCCCGAGCGCGCTGGTGCGCACGGCCAAACCAGCTCGTGATTTCGGGCGTCAACCCCTCATTCGACTCAGACCAGCTGCCGGGCAGTGCTTTTAATAACTTTAGCGGCGACTTGAGCGGCCTAAACGTAGCCAACATCGGCCAGACCATCGCCACCCACGAGCCGGGCATTGTAGGTATGCGCTTCATCGGCCAGGTAGGAGCCGACTTCGACGGCGCGCCCACGGCCAAAAACGTGACGTCGCTGGGCAACATCCGCGGTCTGGCGCCTGAGGGCCCAACCCAGCAGGGCAGTTTTTACTCGGCCTCAGTGGCGCACTTTGGCCGCAGCACCGACTTGCGCCCGGCGCTGCAAGGCCAGCAAACCGTGGACACGCACGTGGTAGCGCTCAGCTCGCCCCTGCCCACGATTGCGGTGGCCGCCCCCGGTGGGCGCACGTTCTCGCTCGTGCCCTTTGCCAAGTCGGTGGGTGGCTCCAGCATCAGCAATGCAAAGGGGGCGTTCCAGCCCACCAACCAGATCGTCGATTTTTATGTCGATACCATCGCCAACTCCTGCCCCGCGGCGGGTGGCGGCGTGGCCAGCATGTGCGCAGACTTTAACAACGCCGTCAACGGTGGGCGCTATTTTGCGCGCTTTCGCATCAATTTTGAAGACGTGGAGCAAGGCGCCGACCACGACATGGACGCCATCGTGATCTACGAAATCTCGATGCAAGCCGATGGCCGGTTGCTTGTCGTGCTGACCCCAGAATACCAGGCGGGCGGCATTCAGCACAGCTTTGGCTACGTGCTCTCGGGCAGCACGGCCGACGGGGTTTATCTGGTGGTGCAAGACGAAAACGTCAGCCGCCCCTTCCACCTCAACGTTCCGCCCGGGCGGTTGCCGGGGTTTTGCGACACCGCCTCGCCGCACAGCAGCTGCAACACCCTGCCGGGCTTGGGCGGCGGCACCGGCCGTGAGCGCAGCTCCGACCGCCTTTTCACCGCCAGCGCCACCCCTGCGGCCAGCGTGCTGCCCAGCCCGCTGTGGCTGGCGGCCAAGTGGGGCGGCTTTACCGACCTGAACAACAACCAGCGCCCCGACCTGCAGGCCGAATGGGACGTGAACCGCGACGGCGTGCCCGACACCTTTCACCTGGTGCAAAACCCGACCCTTCTGCGCGATCAGCTGGCGCGCGCCTTCACCACCATCCTCGAGCGCAACGCGGCAGCCGGTAATGTGTCGGCCAACAGCACCTTCATCACCACCGACAGCGCGGTGTTCCAAGCCACGTTCAACAGCGCCAATTGGTCGGGCGACTTGCTGTCTTTCCCCGTGACCGCCGCCGGTGGGGTGGGCGCAGTGCCGCTGTGGCGCGCCAGCGAGCGCCTGCCGGCTTTTGCCAGCCGGCGCCTGTTCACCACCAACGCCGCCGCCAGCCCGGCCACCGTTCCTTTTGCCTGGTCTGGGCTCTCGACCGCACAGCGCAATCTGTTTGGCGCCACCGACCCCGCACGCCAGGAGGTGATCAACCACCTGCGCGGCGACCCCAGCCGCGAGGTGCGCAACGGCGGCACGCTGCGCAACCGCCCCACCACGGTGCTGGGCGACATCATCCATTCGTCGCCGGTGTATGTGGGCGACAACAACACCGTGTTCGTGGGCTCCAACAGCGGCTTCTTGCACGCCTTCAACGCCAGCACCGGCGACGAGCGCTTCGCCTTCGCCCCCAGCAGCCTGCTGGCGCACATGCCGCGCTTGAGCGACCCCAACTACGTACGCCGCTACTTCGTCGATGGCGAGCTGGCGGTGTCGCAACGCGCAAACACCGGCAACCGCAATATTCTGGTGGGCTTTTTGGGCCGCGGCGGGCGCGGACTGTTTGCGCTCGACGTCACCGACCCAGCCAACTTTGGCGCCACTGGCAACGCCAGCCGGGCGCTGTGGGAGGCTTATGGCGCCAGCGACGCCGACATGGGCTACCTACTCGGGCGGCCGATGATCGCCAAGGTGCGCGGCGATCGCGCGGGCGCGCCGCCCATAGACGTGGTGATTTTTGGCAACGGCTACAACAGCGCCAGCGGCCGGGCGGTGCTGTACGTCAAAAACCTGCACACCGGGGCCCTGATTAGCAAAATCGACACCGGCGTGGGCAGCGCAACCAGCCCCAACGGCTTGGCCAGCCCAGGGTTGGCGCTCGATGCCAACGGCGTCGTGGAGCATGTGTACGCCGGCGACCTCGAGGGCAACGTCTGGAAGTTTGACCTCACGCACCGGAACCCGGCGCAGTGGCAGTCGTCTTTTGGCAGCCGCAGCACCCCTGCCCCGTTCTTTGTCGCCACCAATGCCGCCGGGGTGCGCCAGCCGATCACGGCCCCGATCACGGTGGCCACCAACAACGTGGCCGGCGACCCGCACGTGGGCAAACGCTTTGTCTTTTTTGGCACCGGCAGCTACATGCGCGCCACCGACCCGGCCGACCGGCAAGTGCAGTCCTTCTATGGGCTGATCGACGAAGGCGCGCAAATCACGGGACGCACAGCCTTGCGCCAGCGTAGCATCAACCAGGTGGGCACTTTTGCCGGGCGCCCGGTGCGCACTTTCTCGGTTGCCTCGGCCGGCGACATGGCCGGCCGTCAGGGCTGGTTCCTCGACTGGGTCGATCCACCTGCTGCCACAGCACGCGGCGAGCGCGTGGTGAGTGCGGCGCGCATCATCCCCACGGTCGAGCCGGCGCTGGTGGTGAGCTCGATCATCCCGGTGGCTGACGACCCCTGCATACCTGGCGGCACCGGCTTTTTGAACCTGCTCAACCCCTTTAGCGGCGGCTCGATCACAGTCGGTCTGCTCGACGTCAACCAAGACGGCAGCTTTGCGGACGACAGGCTGGGAGGCCAGTTCATCGCCTCGTTCGACCCCGGCATCGGGCTCTTGAGCGAATCTGTGCTGGTGGGAGACCGGCTGGTGGTGGGCGGCTCCGAGGCGCGCGTGGCTGACGTGCGCGTGCTGCGCCCACTGGCTGCAGGGCTGCGGGGCCGCATCTCGTGGCGCGAAATTATCCGCTAACGGCCCCCCATCACACACACCCCATCACACCCACCCAAACCGACCACGCCTACAGCTGCCATGTACCAAGAAGCACCCACACCCATTGCTCCAGTGCTGACCGCAGCCCGCGGCGCCGGCCACGAGCCTTTACCGCTGCGCCGAGTGCCAGCAGGCTTCACCTTGGTCGAGCTGATGATCGTAGTAGCCATCATCGCCATTCTGGCGGCGATCGCCCTGCCGAGCTACCAGCGCCACGTCACCGAAACGCGGCGCGACGCGGCCACCGCCTGCCTGCTGGAGCTGGCGCAGTTTGCCGAGCGCCACTACACCACGCGCATGGCTTACACCGGCTTGGTGCTGCCCAATATCCAGTGCAGCACCGACTTGTCACAGCACTACACCTTCAGCCTCAACGGCGTGCCCACGGCGAGCACCTACTCGATCCAAGCCGTGGCCCAAGGCGGCCAAGCCGGACGCGATGCAGCCTGCCTGACGCTGCGCATCGATCAGCGCGGCACCCAAACGGCGTTGAACAGCGCCAATGTGGCGAACCCGGATTGTTGGTGATTGCAAGCCCTCTGCCGGGTTCGCATAGCCTCAATCAGTCGTACACCACCTCGGCGCGCTGCTGGTGCGCTTGGGTGCGCCAAGCGGCCAGCGCGGCGTCGCAGGGGTAGCACTGGGCGCGCTGGGGGTCGAGCTGCAGCGTGGCGCGCACGGTCTCGAATTCCACTTCGAGGCGCAGCGGCAGGCCACGCAGCACCTCGCCCAGCTCGGTCTGGTGGCGCCGGGGCGGGTGCGCTTGCAGCAGCGCGGCCACCTCGGGGCGCTGCTTGGGCCCCACGGCCACGCGCAGGTATTTGCCAAAACGGCAGCGCGCAGCGGCCAAGTCCCACACCTGCTGCACCTTGAGGCGCAGCCCACCCGAAAAACGGTCGGGCTGCGCCAGCACTTGCAGCAGCACCAGTTCGTCGTCTTGCAACAGGTGGCGGTGCGCCTGTAGCAGCGCGTCGTCGGCGCTGGCTTCGAGCACGGCGCTGCGGTCGTCGAGCTTAAAAATCGCCACCTTGCCGCGCTGGCCGTTGATCACGCGCAAGTCGCTCACGATGCCGGCCAGCAGCTGCGGCTCGCGGCTCTCGGCCACGTTGGCCAAGGGGGTGCGGGCGATGCGGCGCACTTCGTCGGCGGCTTGGTCGAACAGGTGGCCCGAAAAGTAAAACCCGAGCGCGGCTTTTTCGTGCGTCAGGCGCTCGCGCACGCTCCACGGCGGCGCCTCGGCCAGCGCCGGCTCTTGGTCGCTGGCGCCGTGGCCGCCGGCTTGGCCGGGCAGGTCGAACAAGCCGCCCTGCAAGGCGTTGGCCTGCTGCGCCTGGGCAAAATCAAAGGCCAGCTCGACCGAGGCCAGCGCGGCGGCGCGATCCGGGTGCAGGCGGTCGAAGGCGCCGGCCTTGACCAGCGCCTCGACGGTGCGCTTGTTGAGGCGGCCGCGTTCGATGCGGGCGCAAAAATCGAACAGGCTGCTAAACGGCCCCACCACCGTGGCCCGCGGCCCCGCGCCATGGCCTTGGCGCGCGGCCACGATGGCCTCGATGGCCTGCTGCCCGGTGCCCTTGACGGCCCCGAGGCCGTAGCGGATGCAGCGCTTGCTCACCGGCTCGAAACGGTAACCGCCCAAGTTGACGTCGGGCGGCTCGAATTCGAGGCCGAAGCGCTGCGCGTCTTCGACCAGCAGCTTGAGCTTGTCGGTGTCGTCCATCTCCAGCGTCAGGTTGGCGCAGAAGAATTCGGCCGTGTAGTGCACCTTGACCCAGGCCGTGTGGTAAGCCAGCAGCGAGTAGGCGGCGGCGTGCGACTTGTTGAAGCCATAGCCAGCAAACTTTTCCATCAGGTCAAAGACCTCATCGGCCTGCTGCGGGCTCAGGCCCTGGGCGGCGGCGCCGGCGCGAAACACCAGCCGCTGCTGCGCCATTTCTTCGGGCTTTTTCTTGCCCATGGCGCGCCGCAGCAGGTCGGCGCCGCCCAGGCTGTAGCCGCCCAGTATCTGCGCCGTCTGCATCACCTGCTCTTGATAGACCATGATGCCGTAGGTCTCGGACAGCACCTGTTCGAGCAGCGGGTGCGGGTACTGCACCACCTCGCGCCCGTGTTTGCGCGCCACGAAGCTGGGGATGAGGTCCATGGGGCCAGGGCGGTAGAGCGCGTTGAGGGCGATCAGGTCTTCGAGCCGACTGGGCCGCGCGTCGCGCAACATGCCTTGCATGCCGCGGCTTTCAAACTGGAACACGGCCTCGGTTTTGCCGTCTTGGAACAGGCGATAGGTGGCGGCGTCGTCGAGCGCCAGCGTTTCGTAGCTGAAGCCGGCTTGGTCCGGGTGGCGCTGCACGATCAGCTCTTTGGCCTGCTCGAGGATGGTGAGCGTGGCCAGCCCCAGAAAGTCGAACTTGACCAGACCGATGGCCTCGACGTCGTCTTTGTCGTACTGGCTCACGGCGGCCGTGCTGCCGGGCTGCTGGTAGAGCGGACAAAAATCGGTGAGCTTGCCGGGCGCGATCAGCACCCCGCCGGCGTGCATGCCGACGTTGCGCGTCAGGCCCTCGAGCTTTTGCGCCAGCTCGATCAGCAGCCGCACCTCGTCTTCTTTTTCGATGCGCTCGGCCAGCAGCGGCTCCATCTCGATCGCGTACTGGTTTTTGTCGTTGGCGGGTTTGGGCTGCGGTGGGTACTGCAGCGTCACGCTCTGGCCCGGCTTGTTGGGGATGAGCTTGCTGATGCCGTCGCAAAAACCGTAGGGGAAATCGAGCACGCGCCCGACGTCGCGGATCGCGGCACGCGCCGCCAGGGTGCCAAAGGTGGCGATCTGGCTCACCGCTGCGAGGCCGTATTTGCCCTTGACGTAGTCGATCACACGGTCGCGGTTGGCTTGGCAGAAGTCGATGTCGAAGTCGGGCATCGACACCCGCTCGGGGTTCAGGAAGCGCTCGAACAGCAGCTGGTAGCGCAGCGGGTCGAGGTCGGTGATTTGCAGCGCGTAGGCCACCAGCGAACCGGCCCCGGAGCCGCGCCCCGGCCCGACCGGGCAGCCGTGCGCCTTGGCCCATTGGATGAAGTCGGAGACGATCAAAAAGTAGCCCGGAAAGCCCATTTTGATGATGGTGCCGAGCTCGAATTCGAGCCGCTCTTGGTAGCGCGGCTGCTGGCGCAGGCGCTCGGCCGCGTCGGGGTAGAGCTGCTGCAGGCGCTGCTGCAAGCCCTGCTGCGAGGCGTGGCGGAAGTAGTCTTCGGTGCCCAGTTGCTGCCCGTCCACGGGCGGGATCGGGAACGCCGGCAGCTGCGGCTTGCCGAGGCTGAGCTGCAAGTGGCAGCGGCGCGCGATTTCGACTGTTTGCGCCAGCGCCGTGGGCAGGTCGGCAAACAGGGCCGCCATTTCGGCGCTGGTCTTGAAATGCTGCTCGCGCGTGAAGCGCCGGGGCCGCCGGGGGTTGCCCAGAATCTCGCCTTCGGCGATGCACACGCGCGCCTCGTGGGCCTGAAAATCGTCGGGCGCCAGAAACTGCACCGGGTGCGTGGCCACCAGCGGCAGCTCCAGCTGGCTGGCCAGCGCCACGGTGGCGCGCAGGTGGCGTTCGTCGTCGGCACGGCCGGCGCGCTGCACCTCGAGGTAGAAGCGCTGCGCAAAGGTGCCGGCCAGCTGCTGCGCCAGCGCGGCGGCGGCGGCCTCATCACCGGCCAGCAGCGCCTGCCCCACCGGCCCGGCGGCGGCGCCGCTGAGCACGATCAGGCCCTCGTGGTGCTGGCGCAACCAGTCCCAGCGCAGCACGGCTTGGTCGCGCTGCACCGGGCTGCCCCAAGCCAGCGACAGCAGCTCGCACAGGTTCAGGTAGCCGGCCTGGTTTTGCGCCAGCAGCAGCAGGCGCGGCCAGGTGGTAGGCCCAGCCTGCGCGGCGGTACCCGAGGGCGCGGCGCCCAGCCCCTGCAACAGCACCTCGGCCCCGAGGATGGGCTGCACCCCGACGCTGCGCGCCGCTTGGTAGAACTTGATGGCCCCAAACAGGTTGTTGAGGTCGGTGATGGCCAGCGCGGGCTGGCCGTCGGCGGCGGCGGCGGCGGTGACGGCGTCGATGCGCGTGGTGCCATCGACGACGGAAAACTCGGTGTGCAGGCGCAGGTGTACGAACATGGGCACGATTGTAGGGATGCCCGTCCTGCCCCCTGGCCCCCCTGTGCCCTTATTGCCTACCCTCTGCCACAAAACTGCAACATCTGGGGGCAAGAATGCAGGGGCTTGCCTTGTTCCTGGTTTGTGTCAATCACTGGAGGTTTTTCCGATGCGTCATCTGCTTTTGGCCGCTGTGGCCGTTGTCACCCTGGCCGCTTGCGCCACCCCGCCCACCGCCACGGCGCCGGCTACCCCGGCTCCGGCTCCGGCTCCGGCTGCAGCCGCCCCTGCCGCAGCACCGGCGGCCCCGGCTGCAGCAGCAGCACCGGCTGCGCCCCCAGCACCGCCGCAGTGCTGGAACGTGGACACGCGCAGCTTCGTGCCTGTGGGTACGCGCATCACCTTTGGCACCACCAACCTCGAGTGCCGCGCCATCCGCGACGGCCGCGCCGCCCAGTGGGACACCCCCACTGCTGCTGCAGCACCGGCTGCTGCTCCGGCGCGCTGAGCGCTCCCCCCAGCGAGCTTTGCCACGCGTTGCGCGCGCCTTTCGTAGGCGCGCGCTTTTCAGATGGGTGGCTTGGTTTTTAGGCCCCCTTGGCCCAGCGCTGCGCCGTGGCGGCCACGCGCTGGCCGAACAGGCGCGCGGTTTCGAGGTCGCCGGGCAGCATTTCGTGCGCGCCGGCATCTGAGGGCGTTTGCGCCATGGCACCGCTCGAGGAGCCGACGTAGTTCACGTCGTTGCGCTGCGCCGCTTTGCTGTTGCTGGGCATGAGGCCGGTACCCACCCAGAGGCCGCCGTGCTGCATGGCCAGCGTGTAGAGGTAGTGCAGGGTCGAGAGCTTGTCGCCGTTCATGGTGGCGCTGTTGGTGAAACCGGCAAAGAGCTTGTCTTTCCACGTTTGCGCAAACCACGCTTTGCTCGAGGCGTCGGCAAACTTTTTGAACTGCCAGCTCACGCTGCCCATGTAAGTTGGGCTGCCCATGACGATGGCGTCGGCGGCGTCGAGCGCCTCCCAGCCGCCTGCGGGCAGGTTGCCGTCGGCGTCGACGGCCAGCAGCTGCGCGCCGGCCCCGTCGGCCACGGCTTGCGCCATGCGTTGCGTGTGGCCGTAGCCAGAATGGTAAACAACGACGATTTTGCTCATGGAAGGGCTTTCAAAAAATGCGCCGACCTGTGGCCGCGCGCGGGTTGGGAGGAAATCGAATCAGGCCGCCAGATCGAACACCAACACCTCGGCATCGTGCCCGTGGCTGAGTTTAAGTGTGCTCTCAGTCGCCAGCAGGGCCGCGTCGCCACCTTGCAGCGCGCTGCCGTTGACGCTGATGGCGCCGCGCACCACGTGCACGTAGGCCTTGCGCTTGGGGTCGAGCTTGAGCTCGGCGCTCTCGGCGCCGTCGAACAGTCCAGCATACAGCGCGGCGTCGGCGTTGATGTGCACCGAGCCATCGGCGCCGCCGTTGCTGGCCACTAGGCACAGGCGGCCGCGCTTGAGGGCGGTGTCAAAGGTTTTTTGCTCGTAACCGGGCTCTACCCCCTTGAGGCTGGGCTCGATCCAGATTTGCAGCAAATGCGTCTGCGCGCCGGGTTCGTGGTTGAATTCGCTGTGGCGCACGCCGGTGCCGGCGCTCATGCGCTGCACCTCGCCGGGGCTGATGGTCTCGACGTTGCCCATGCTGTCGCGGTGCGCCAGCCGACCTTGCAGCACGTAGGTGACGATCTCCATGTCGCGGTGGCCGTGGGTGCCAAAGCCGGTGCCGGGCGCGATCCAGTCTTCGTTGATCACGCGCAGATTGCCCCAGCCCATGTGCGCCGGGTCGTAGTAGTCGGCAAAAGAAAACGAGTGGTGGCTTTGCAACCAGCCGTGATCGGCGTGGCCACGTTCGGCGCTGCGGCGGATGTGCATGGGGCGCTCCTTGGTCAAGGTTTGTAGGCTTTGGCAGCAGCGCGGTGGCACCCCGGCCTAGAGGGGGCCGGCCGCTGCTTGGCTGTCTGCTTGGGCGATGGTGTGAATGTAGGCGCTGCAGCGGGACTGGTGGCCGCAGAGATTTGCTGGCATCATTCAAAACTTTTGAACATACAGGCCCCAACATGCCCAATCCGCGCCACGCCTTATCCCCCGACAACCTGCACCTGATCGGCACCGTGGCGCGCTGCGGCAGCCTGGCGGCGGCGGCGCGCGAGCTGGGCATGGTGCCCAGCGCGCTCACCTACCGCGTGCGCCAGGTGGAAGATGCGCTCGACGTGCTGCTGTTCGACCGCCGTTCGCGCCGCGCCACCCTGACCCGCGCCGGCCAAGAGCTGCTGCGCGCCAGCGAGCACCTGCTGCGCGAGCTCGACGCGGTGGCCTTGCGCGTGCGCCGCATCGCCACCGGCTGGGAGCCTGAGCTCACGCTGGCCGCCGACGCGGTCATCGCCAGCGCGCCGCTGTTTGATCTGTGCCACGATTTTTACGCGCTGCAAGCCCCGACGCGGCTGCGCCTGCGCACCGAAACGCTGTCGGGCACGCTGGAGGCGCTGCTGAGCGGGCAGGCCGATCTGGCCTTGGGTGTGGCGCTCGATGGCAGCGGGCTGCCGGGCTTGCACAGCGGTTTTTTGGGCGAGGTGGAGTTTGTGTTTGTGGTGGCGCAGCAGCACGCGCTGGCCAGCGCCCCCGAGCCGCTCACGCCGGCGGCCATCCAACCGCACCGCGTGGTGGCGGTGGCCGACACCGCGCCAGCGGGGCGTGGCCAGAGCGTGGGCTTGCTGCCGGGGCAAGAGGTATTCACCGTGCCGACCATGCAGCACAAGCTGGCGGCGCAGTTGCGGGGCTTGGGCTGCGGCGCGCTGCCGCTGCCGCTGGTGCAAGGGCACCTACACAGCGGCGCCCTGCTGCGCAAGCGCACCACGCTGCCGGCGCGGGTGCACCGCATCGGCTACGCTTGGCGCAGCAGCGCCGCCAGCGCCCCCGGCCCGGCGCTGCAATGGTGGCTGCAGCGGCTGGCCAACCCCGCCAGCGCCAGCGCTTTGCTGCATCATTTTGCTGACTCCCCGGCCGGGGAGGCACAAAACGGGTAAAACGATGGCCTCATTTATGCCGCACTGCGGGACTGGCAACTGCGGCTATTTGCGCATGATTCTCATTTATAATTGAGCGGCGCCGACTACAGTTTGCTATGCTGCTCGGCTTGCCCTGCGCACCAGCGGGCAACTTTCTTGCTTCCTGCTTGCTCCCAGCTTTCATGCCCTTGCCCCGCCCGCCTTGGCGAACCTTTGCACGCCCCGTCAGTGTGACCGCCGCCGTGGCGTTGGCGCACGCCGGGGCGCTGTGGGCGCTGCACAGCGGCTGGGCACCGCCCGCCTCCAGTGCACCGGCGCAGGTGCAGGTGGTGGTTGAACTGCGCGCCCAAGCGCCCAGCGCGCGCCCTGCAGCACCCGCCCCCGTGACATCCGCACCCCCCCGGGCCAGCGCGCCCGCCGCGCCCGCTGCACGCGCCTTGCCCGAGCGCGCCGCCCGCCCCGAACCACCCGCTCCTGCAGCGTCGCTGCGCCCTTCCGAACCGTTGCGCCCCGCTGCTTTGCTGCCACCCGCCAACCCCAACCCAGGGCCGGAGCCGGTTCAGCCGTTGGCCCCGACCCAGCCAGTCGCCACGGCGCAAGCGCCAGCAGGTGCAGAATCCAACCCGCACAGCGCCCTCCACCACAGCACACAAGGCAGCGCAGCACCCCACAGCGCAGCGCAAGATCAGCGCAGCAGCGGCACTGGCGCCTTGGATACAACAGCCCATGCGGTTGCCGGCCGAGCATCGTCTGGGCAGGGTCAAGCGCCAGCGCAGATCGTGCCCCCGTCGAGCAGCGCGGCCCATCTGCACAACCCGGCCCCGCCCTACCCGGTTTTGAGCCGCCGCTTGGGCGAACAGGGGCGGGTGCTGCTGCGCGTGCGCATCGAAGCCGACGGCAGCGCCTCGGCGGCACAGGTCTATGGCTCGAGCGGCTTTGTGCGCCTAGACCAAGCGGCGCAGCAGGCGGTGTTGCGCTGGCGCTTTGTGCCCGGCACGCGCAACGGCGAACCGCAAGCCATGTGGCACCTGGTGCCGATTCATTTTGTGTTGGAGTAAAAAGCAAGCATGGAAACTCATTTTGGACTGGCCTACGTCTGGCACCAAGGCGACTGGGTGATACGCGGCACCGCGCTCGCGCTGCTGGGCATGTCGATCGCCACTTGGGTGGTGATCGTGCTCAAGGCGCTGCACCTGCGCCAGCTGCGCGCGCGCGCGCAATTGCTCGAGAGCTTCTGGCACAGCAAAGACTTTGCCGAAGGCCTGAACAAACTCGGGCCCGACGGCCACAACCCCTTTTACCTGCTGGCGTTGCAGGGGCGCGAAGCCACCAGCCACATCCTGCACCTCGACGGCACACCCACGCGCCAGCTGCACGACAACCTCGACGTCAGCGACTGGGTCACGCGCTCGCTGCGCAACGCGCTCGACGACAGCAGCGCGCGCCTGCAATCCGGCTTGGCCATCTTGGCCTCGATCGGCTCGACCGCGCCCTACGTCGGGCTGTTTGGCACGGTGTGGAAGATCTACCACGCCTTGGTCGGCATCGGGGCGGGCGGCGGCGCCACCATCGACCAGGTCGCCGGGCCGATCGGGGCCGCGCTCATCATGACCGCGCTCGGGCTGGTGGTGGCGATCCCAGCCGTGCTGGGCTACAACGCCTTACTGCGCGGCAACAAAGCCATCCTGCACCGGCTCAACCGCTTCGCCCACGACCTGCACGCCTACTTCGTGACCGGGCACCGGGTGGCCTCGAACCGCCCCGGCGCGGCCGCCCCTTCATCCGCCCCTTCATCCGCTCCGGCAACCGCACCGGCCTGCCCGCACTGACCCAAGGCGCACGCACCATGGCCCCCCCATCCAACCTCGAGCCCGACCAAGGCGAACTGCACAGCGAGATCAACATGATCCCGCTCATCGACGTGATGCTGGTGCTGCTGATCGTGTTCATCGTCACGGTGCCGGTGATCACGCATTCGATCCAGGTGCAACTGCCCCACGCGGCTGCCACAGCCAGCGCGCCCGCGCCCGAGGCCGTGCGCCTGAGCGTCGATGCGCAGGGCGGCTTTCATTGGAACGATGCCGCCGTGCCCGACGCCGAACTGATGCCGCGCCTGCAAGCGCTGGCGCAGCAGGTGCCGCAACCGCCGCTGCACCTGCAAGGCGACGCCGCCGCCCGCCACGAGCGCGTGGCAATGGCCCTGGCCGCCGCCCAGCGCGCCGGCATCGAGCGGCTGGTGTTCGTGACCCAGCCCTGAAGCACTTGAAATTGAAGCCGATTGCCCCTTGCTGACCAAATCGTCTGGTCCTGATTGCTTGATCTGCAACGCCTGGTCCGGCTTGATGCGTCCGCACAGGTCGAGCGCTTCGCTACACTGTCGCATCCACAGGAGACCGACATGAGCACCAAACCTCGCCGCAACGCCGGCACCCCCCGCGCCTCTGCCACCGACGGCACCCCACGGGCGCGCCGCATCGCCGTCGTCGGGGCGGGCATGGCCGGCATCACCGCAGCGCGCACGCTGGCGCAAGCTGGCCACGAGGTGCTGCTGCTCGACAAACACCACAGCCCCGGTGGCCGCATGTCCACGCGCCTGACCGAGTTTGGTGGCTTCGACCACGGCGCCCAGTTTTTCACCGTCACCGACGAGCGCTTCAAGGCCGCGCTGGCGCTGCACCCCGAGCTGATTGCCCAATGGCAGGTGCCCACCGTGCGCTTGCTCGACACCCTGGGGCAGGCCCTGGCCAGCGCCAACCCGATCGAGAAAGCGCGTTGGGTGGGGGTGCGCGGCATGAACGAACTGCTGCGCCAGTGGGCGCTGCCGCTGGCAAATGGCTCGCTCAACGCCAGCAGCCACTACCACGCCCAAGTGGTGGGCATAGAGCGCGACGCCCTGCACCCCAAGCAGTGGCAACTGCGCTGTGCCGGAGCCGCCGGCGCGCAACAGGTGATAGGCGGGCTGGACCGCGTGCTGCTGGCCATGCCGGCGCCGCAGGCGCAGGCGCTGCTGCGCGCCAGCGCTGTGGCGCCCGCTTGGGTCACGGCCTTGGATGCGGTGCAAACCGCGCCCTGCTGGACGCTGATGCTGGCTTTTGCCCAAGCCGCCCCGGGCGGAGCCGAACCCTTTGGCCCGCCTTGGCACGCCGCCAGCAGCGACCACCACCGCATCCGCTGGGTGGCGCGCGAAAACAGCAAGCCCGGGCGCGCGGCGATCGAGCGCTGGACGGTGCAGGCCAGCCCGCAGTGGTCGGCCGAGCACCTGGAGGACGACGCCGAACGCGTCAAGGCCAAGCTGCTCAAGGGCTTTGCCGAAGTCACCGGCATCCGCGCCGAACCCACGCTGGCGCAGGTGCACCGCTGGCGCTACGCGCAGACGCAGCGCGCGCTGGGGCAGCCGTTTTTGTACGACGCTGCCGCCGGCCTAGGCTTGTGTGGCGACTGGTGCCTAGGCCACCGGGTGGAAAACGCCTTTGTCTCGGGGCTGGAACTGGCCCTGGCTGCGACTTGATCGGCACGGGCGCAACGACGACGGCCCCAGGCGGCTACCGCGGCCGCTTTGCGCCCACGCCCAGCGGGCCGCTGCACGCCGGCTCGCTGGTCGCGGCGCTGGCCAGCTGGCTCGACGCCCGCGCCCACGGCGGCACTTGGCTGCTGCGCCTCGAAGACGTGGACCGCCCGCGCTGCGTACCCGGCGCCGATCGCCTGATCGTGCAGCAGCTCGCCAGCTGCGGCCTGCTGCCCGACCAGCCCCCCACGTGGCAGAGCGCCCACGAGGCGCGCTATGCCGCCGCCTTGCAGCGCCTGCAGGCCCACGGCTGGGCCTACCCGTGCCGCTGCAGCCGCAAAGCCATCGACGCCGCCATTGCCGCCCTAGGGCTGCTGCGCCCGCTCCACGGCGAGCGCATCTACCCCGGCACGTGCCGGCCGCCGGGGCGTTTGGGGGCGGGCTCAGGCTCAGGCTCAGGCTCAGGCTCAGGCTCAGGCTCAGGCTCAGGCTCGAGGGAGGGGGCGGGGGCGGGGGCGGGGGCGGGGGCGGGTGTGGGTGTGGGTGTGGGTGTGGGTGTGGGTGTGGGTGTGGGTGTGGGCGCGCCAGCCTGGCGGCTCGACGTAGCCGCGGTGCAGCAAGCGCTGGCGCTGCCTAGCCCTACGCGTTGGCACGACCGGCGCTTGGGCGCGCAGCAGCAACTGGTGGCGCTCGAGGTGGGCGACTTCGTGCTCCAGCGCGCCGACGGCCTGTGGGCCTACCAGCTGGCCGTGGTGGTTGACGATGCCGCACAGGGCATCACGCACGTGGTGCGCGGCGCCGACCTGGCCGACAACACCGCGCGCCAACTGCTGCTGCAGGCGGCGCTGGGCCTGCCCACGCCGCGCTACCTGCACACGCCGCTGGTGCTGGGCCCCGACGGCAGCAAGCTCTCGAAGCAAAACGGCGCCGCCGCGCTGGACTTGCAAGCGCCCCTGGCCGCCCTCAACCGAGCCGCCGCCGTGCTCGACCTGCACCCCAGCAACGGGCCCGTGCCCGAGGCGCTCGCGGCTTGGGTGGCGCAGTGGCGCCTGCGCTGGTGCGCCAGCGGCCTACAGTAGGCCTGCCCTAGACCGGCCTGAGGCTTGGCTCTGCGCCTAGGCACTGTGGCTTGAGCGCGCAAGCCGTATCATCGGCCACCGGCAGCGCACGGCGCGCCGCCCTCATAGACCTACACACGATGGCTGCCCCACCCGCCCCCCCCGAATTGGGCCTGCACAAGGCGCTCGCTGGCGCCCCCGAACCCGACCGCGACGCCGCCCCAGCGCCCGGCGCCCCGAAGGTGCCGCACCCCAAGACCATCAAGAGCTTCGTCAAACGCGGCGGGCGCACCACCACCGCCCAAGCACTGGCCTTGGCCACCCTGGGGCCGCGCTGGCTGCTGCCGTTTGCGCGCCAGCCGCTCGACGCCCGCGCCGTGTTTGGCCGCAGCGCGCCGCTGGTGCTCGAGATCGGTTTTGGCATGGGCGAGGCCACGGCGCACATCGCCGCCCTGCGCCCGCAGCACGATTTTCTTTGCTGCGAGGTGCACGAACCGGGCGTGGGCGCGCTGCTCAAGCGCATCGACGCGCTGGGTTTGAGCAATGTGCGCATCGTGCGCCACGACGCCGTCGAGGTGCTCGAGCACATGCTGGCGCCGGCGACGCTGGCCGGCGTGCACGTGTTTTTCCCCGACCCGTGGCACAAGCTGCGCCACCACAAACGGCGCCTGATCCAGCCGCCGCTGGTGGCGCGCCTGGCGCAACGCCTGCAGCCCGGCGGCTACCTGCACTGCGCCACCGACTGGCAGCCCTACGCCGAGCAGATGCTGCAGGTGCTGGGGGCCGAGCCGCTGCTGGTCAACACTGCCGCTGGTGCTGGTGGTGCTGGTGGTGCTGGTGGTGCTGGTGGTGCTGGTGGTGCAAATGCTGCTGTTGTTGCTGGTGACGCTGTCACTGCAAACGCCACCGCTAAATCCGGCTCGGGCTCGGGTCTAGGCCAAGGCGGCTACGCCCCCAAACCCGACTATCGCCCCCTGACCAAGTTCGAGCAGCGCGGTCTGCGCCTGGGCCACGGCGTGTGGGATTTGGTGTTTGTGCGCCGCTGAGGCTGCCCCCATGACCGCCCCCCAAAGCGCCTTTGACCCCCGCTGGCTGGCCGGGCTCGACACCTTGGCCGAGCAAGCCACCGGCCTGTCGGAGCCCAATCCGCGCGTGGCCTGCCGCATCATCGCCCCCGACGGCCGCGCCTTTGAGGGCCACACCCAGCGCGCCGGCGGGCCGCACGCCGAAATCGTGGCCTTGCGCGCAGCGGCGGCGGCCGGGGCCGATCTGCGCGGCGGCAGCGCCGTGGTCACGCTCGAGCCCTGCAGCCACCACGGCCGCACCCCGCCGTGCTGCGACGCGCTCATCGAGGTCGGGCTGGCGCGGGTGCTGGTGGCGTTGCGCGACCCCAACCCGCTGGTGAGCGGGCGCGGCATCGAGCGCCTGCGCGCGGCCGGCATCACCGTCGAGCTGCTGCCGCCCGAGCACCCGCTGGCCGCCGCCACGCGCGCCCTGAACGTGGGTTTTTTGAGCCGCATGGAGCGCGGCCGGCCGTGGGTGCGGCTCAAGATCGCGGCCTCGCTCGACGGCATCACGGCGCTGGCCAACGGCGCCAGCCAATGGATCACCGGCACGGCGGCGCGCCGCGACGGCCACCTCTGGCGCAAGCGCGCCGGTGCCGTGCTCAGCGGCAGCGGCACCGTGCTCGCCGACGACCCGCGCCTCGACGTGCGCCTGGTGCCCACCGAGGTGCAACCGGTGCGCGTGCTGCTCGACTCGCAGTTGCGCGTGCCGGCAGCGGCGCGCGTGTTGCAACCGCCGGGCCAAGTCTGGGTCTATCACACCCCGACCCAGCCGGCAGACGCCGCCGCCCTGCGCGCGCGCCGCGCTGCCCTCGAGGCCACAGGGGCCCGCGTGCAGGAAATCGCCGCCACCCCCGACCGCCCCCCCCGCACTCGCCCGCGCATCGACCTAGCGGCGCTGCTGCTCGACCTCGCCGCGCGCGAGATCAACGAGCTGCACGTAGAAGCCGGGCAGCGCCTCAACGGCGCTTGGCTGCAAGCCGGCTTGGCCGACGAATTGCTGCTCTATCTGGCGCCCACGCTGCTGGGCCAAGGCGGCGCGGGCTTGGCCCAAATCGGCCCCCTGAGCGCGCTCACCCAAGGCGTGGCGCTGGCCTACACCGAGGTCAGCCCGCTGGGGCCCGACCTGCGCATCCGCGCCCAGGTGCTGGCGCCACAAGCTCCAGCGCCGCAGCCACCGCCCCCAACCGCCTAGGCGCTACTGCACCGCGTCGGTTTGGGCTATCCATCCCCCAACCGCAGCGCGGCTACGCCTTGTGCACAATCTGCGCTCAACACACGCAAGCCCCATGGCCCACCGCCCCAAAAACCCCGCCATCGCGCTGCGCGCCGGCGTGGCGCCCAGCTGCTTGGCGCTGCCGCAGATGCGCTGCCCGCCTTGGCTGACGCTGCTCGACCACCTGTGCCAGCGCTTGCCGCGCATCGGCCGCGCCCAGTGGCAGCAGCGCTTGGCCGACGGCCTGGTGTGCGCCGAAGACGGCCGCCCACTGGCGCCAGACAGCCCCTACCTGGGCGGAGCGCGCATCTACTATTGGCGCGACCTGCCCGAGGAACGCGGGATTCCATTTGAGGCCACCGTGCTGCACCAGTGCGCGCACCTGGTGGTGGCCGACAAGCCGCATTTTTTGCCCGTGACGCCCGGCGGGCGCTACGTGCAGCAGACCTTGCTGGTGCGGCTCAAGCAGGCGCTGGGCCTGCCCGACCTGAGCCCGCTGCACCGCATCGACCGCGAAACCGCCGGGCTGGTGCTGTTTGCCGTGCGCGCCAGCGACCGCGACGCCTACCAGCGCCTGTTTCGGCAGCGCCAAGTGGACAAGGTCTATGAAGCCATCGCCCCGGCGGCGCCGCAGCTGCCGTGGCCGATCGTGCGCCGCAGCCACATCCTCGAGTGCGAGCACGCTTTTTACAAGATGCGCGAAGCCAGCGCCGCCGAAGCCCTGCCGCCCAACAGCGAAACCCGCATCGAGCCGATCGGGCAGCGCGGGCCGTGGGCGCGCTACCGCTTGCAGCCGCTGAGCGGGCGTCGCCACCAGTTGCGCGTGCACATGCTGGGGCTGGGCCTACCGATCGTCGGTGACCAGTTCTACCCCGAGGTGCGGCGCCAGCCCGACGAGGCCGAAGACTACGCCGAACCGCTGCGCTTGCTGGCGCGCACGCTGGCCTTCACCGACCCCTTAAGCGGCCAGCCGCGCCAATTCCAAAGCCAGCGCAACCTCGATTGGCCGGCAGACTGATCTAGCTGGTGCGCGAGGATCGCGAGGGACGTGCGGGGCAAGCGCCGCAACGCCTGCACACTGCACTGAGCCCCCCTCAAACCCGCTCGCGCACCCAGCCCGCCACGCTGGCCAGCGCCTGCGGCACGGCGGCGGCGTCGGTGCCGCCGGCCATGGCCAGATCGGGCTTGCCGCCGCCTTTGCCGCCCACCTGCTGCGCGACGAAGTTCACCAGTTCACCGGCCTTGAGGCGCGCCATGCAGTCGGGCGTGACGCCAGCGGCCAGCTGCACCTTGCCGCCCTCGACGGCGGCGAGCACGATCACGGCGCTGCCTAGGCGGGCCTTGAGCCGGTCCAGCGTCTCGCGCAGCGCTTTGGCGTCGGCCCCTTGCAGGCTGGCCGCCAGCACCTTGACCGCGCCCACCTGCACGGCCTGCGCCAGCAGCTCGTCGCCCTGCGCGGCCGCCAGCTTGCCCTTGAGTGCGGCCAGCTCTTTTTCCAGCGCCCGCACCTGCTCGAGCACGGTGTGCAGACGCGGCAGCAGCTCGGCCACCGGGGCCTTGAGCGCCTCGGCCGCTGCGCCCGCTTGGGCCTCAAGCTGTTGCAGATAGGCCAGCGCGTGCGCGCCGGTCACGGCCTCGATGCGCCGCACCCCGGCCGCCACCCCGCCTTCCGCGACGATCTTGAACAGCCCGATGTCGCCGGTGGCGCGCACGTGGGTGCCGCCGCACAGTTCGCGGCTGCTGCCGATGTCGAGCACGCGCACGGTTTCGCCGTATTTTTCGCCAAACAGCATCAGCGCCCCCGACTGCTGGGCGCGCTCGAGGTCCATCAGCCGCGCCTCGGTGGGCTGGTTGGCCAGAATCTGCGCGTTCACCCGCGCTTCGATGGCCACGCATTCGGCCGGCGTGAGCGGCGCGTGGTGGGCAAAGTCGAAGCGCGTGCGCTCGGGCGTGACCAGCGAGCCCTTTTGCTGCACATGCGCCCCCAGCACCTCGCGCAGCGCCAGATGCAGCAAGTGGGTGGCGCTGTGGTGGCGCGCGATCGCGGCACGTCTGGCCTCATCGACCTCGGCCAGCACGTGATCGCCCACGGCCAGCGTGCCCGCTTCCAGTTGCCCGTGGTGGCCGTACACGTCGGCCTTGATTTTTTGCGTATCGGCCACGGCAAAGTGGGCCGAACCGCTGTGCAGGCGACCGCTGTCGCCCACTTGGCCGCCGGATTCGGCATAAAACGGCGTGGCCTCGAGCACCACCACCCCGGCCTGCCCGTGCTTGAGCTCGGCCACCGGCACCCCGTCGCGGTACAGCGCCAGCACCTTGGCGCTGGCCTGCAAGGCGCCGTAGCCGACGAACTCGTTGCCGCTGCCCGCGTAGTCGAGCCCGCGCTCCATTTTGAACTTGCCGGCCGCGCGCGCCTGGGTTTTCTGGCGCTCCATGGCGGCGTGAAAGCCGGCTTCGTCCACCCGCAAACCGCGCTCGCGGCAGACATCGCACGTGAGGTCGAGCGGAAAGCCGTAGGTGTCGTGCAGCTTGAAGGCGACTTCGCCCGACAGCGTCGCTTGCCCCGAAGCCGCCAGTTCGGTGAAGGCGCGCTCCAAAATCTCCATGCCGTTTTCCAGCGTTTCGTAAAAGCGCTCCTCCTCGATCTGCAACAGCCCGGCGATGCGCGCTGCACTGGCCGCCAAATGCGGATAGGCGCCCCCCATCTGCGCCACCAGTTCGTCCACCAGCCGGTGCAGAAACGGCAGCCTGCAATCGAGCTTGTAGCCGTGGCGGATGGCGCGCCGGATGATGCGTCGCAGCACGTAGCCGCGGCCCTCGTTGGCCGGCAGCACGCCGTCGGCGATCAGGAAGGCGCTGGCGCGCAAGTGGTCGGCAATCACGCGCAGCGAGGGGCTGCTGGCGTCGGCACAGCCGGTGACGCGCGCCGCCGCGCCGATCAGGGCCTGCAACAGATCGATCTCGTAGTTGCTGTGCACGTGTTGCAACACCGCCGCCAGCCGCTCCAGCCCCATGCCGGTATCGACGCAGGGCGCGGGCAGCGGCTTGAGCGTGCCGTCGGGCTGCATGTCGAACTGCATGAACACGTGGTTCCAGATTTCGATGTAGCGGTCGCCGTCGGCCTCGGGGCTGCCGGGGGGGCCGCCTGCCACCTCGGGGCCGTGGTCGTAAAAGATCTCGGAACACGGGCCGCAGGGGCCGGTGTCGGCCATCATCCAAAAGTTGTCTGACTGGTATTTGCCGCCCTTGTTGTCGCCGATGCGCACCACGCGCTCAGGTGGCAGGCCGATCTCTTGCGTCCAGATCTCGTAGGCTTCGTCGTCGTCGATATAGACCGTGGCCCACAGCCGCTCCGGCGGCAGGCCATAGACCTCGGTCAGCAGCTCCCAGCCCCAGCGCAGCGATTCGCGCTTGAAGTAGTCGCCAAAGCTCCAGTTGCCCAGCATCTCGAAAAAGGTGTGGTGGCGCGCGGTGTAGCCCACGTTTTCGAGGTCGTTGTGCTTGCCGCCGGCGCGCAGGCAAGCCTGCACCGAGGTCGCGCGCACGTAGGGGCGGCGGTCGGTGCCCAAAAACACGTCCTTGAACTGCACCATGCCCGAGTTGGTGAACATCAGCGTCGGGTCGTTGCCCGGCACCAGCGGGCTCGAGGGCACCACGCTGTGGCCGCGCTGGGCGAAGTAGTCCAGAAAGGTCTGACGGATCGCGGCCACGCTGGCCACGGGCAGGTTGAGGGTGCTGGAGGTCATGGTCGGGCTCGGTTAAACCGCAGATTTTATTCGCCCGGCCAAATCCTCTACGCTATGCTCGCCCCCATGCGCATCAACCTGATCTACGCCCGCGCCGCCAATGGCGTCATCGGCCTGCACAACCGCCTGCCCTGGCACCTGCCCGAAGACTTGGCGCACTTCAAACGCCACACCCTGGGCTGCCCGGTGCTCATGGGCCGCGCCACCTGGGACGGTCTGCCGCCGCGCTTTCGGCCCCTGCCTGGGCGACTCAATCTGGTGTTGACGCGCGATGCGCTGCGCGCCGCCGCCTTGCGCGCCGAAGGGGCCCAGCCCTGCACCAGCCTAGAAGACGCGCTGGCCCACTGCACCGCCCTCGAGCCCGCGCCACCCGAACTGTGGGTGATCGGCGGCGCGCAGATCTATGCCCAGGCCCTGCCCCTGGCGCAGCGTGTGTTGGCCACCGAGATCGACGCCGACTTTGAGGGCGACGCCCATGCCCCGCCACTGGGCCCGCAGTGGCGCGAATGCGCGCGCGAGCCGCACACCAGCACCAGCGGGCTGCGTTTTGCCTTTGTCACCTACTGCAACTCGAGTGCCAGCGCGGCAGCCGGGCAGTCGGCATCGGTGCAATCGCAGATTTGCACATGAGAACGGCCACAACCTCTGGCTAGAGTTGCCCGCTTGTGTCCCTGGGCGTCCCTGAACGCCCCCAAACGCCCAGCACGGTGGTGGCGCAGCGCTGGGCGGCGCCTTGGCCCTGCTGCCACAGAGCGGTGCAGCCTTGTAGGGCGGCGCGGTGGGCGCTGGCATTGAGCAGCAACTGGGCGCTGGCGTGCAGGGCGGCGGCCATGTCGGGCACGCGCTGGGCGGCGCCGAGCTGCTCGGCCTGGGCGGCGGCATCATGAAAGTTGTAGGTGTGCGGCCCCATGACGATGGGGCAGCCGCAGGCCGCAGCTTCGATCAGGTTTTGCCCGCCCAGCGGCAAAAAACTGCCCCCCAGCCAAGCCAGATCGGCCAGCGTGTAGTAAGCCTGCATCTCGCCCAAGCTGTCGCCGAGCCAGACTTGGGCCGCGCGGGCCTCAGGCGGCAGATCGGTGCCTTGCTGCCACTGGCTGCGGCGCCAGACGCGCAGGCCGGCTTCGTGCAGCAGCGCGGCCACGGCGTCGAAACGCTGCGGATGGCGCGGCACCAGCAGCCAGAGCGCATCGGGGGGGAGATTTGGGGGGCCTTGCTCCGGCTCCAGCTCCTGTCGCTGCGCCTCGCGCAGGGCCTGCAGCCACAGCGCTTCTTCGCCGGCGCGGCTGCTGGCGAGCATGAGCACGCGCCGCCCGCCCAGGGCCTGCTTCCATTGGCGCCCGCGCTCGATCAGCGCGGCGTCGGTTTGCAGGTCGAACTTGAGGTTTCCCATGACCTGCACCGCAGCGGCCCCGGCCTGGCGCAGGCGCTGCGCGTCGGCCTCGGATTGCGCCAGCACCGCGCTCAAGCCCGCGTAAGCGGGGCGCAGCAGCACGCGCAGCCGCTGGGCACCACGGGCCGAGCGCGGGCTCAGGCGCGCATTGACCAGCAGCAGCGGCACGCCCTGAGCGCGGCAACCTTGCACCCAGTGCGGCCAGACTTCGGTCTCGATCAGCAGCCCCACGGCGGGCTTGAAATGCGCCAGAAAACGCGCCACCGCAGTGGGCGTGTCCCACGGCTGCCAGACTTGCAGGTCGCCGGGGCGCAGCAGCTGCGCCCCTTGGGCGCGCCCGGTGGCGGTGCCGTGGGTGAGCAGCAGGCGCAGCCCCGGCATCTGGGCGCGCAGCTCGGCCAGCAGCAGCGCCGCGGCGTGCGTTTCGCCCAGCGACACCGCGTGCACCCAGAGCCAGCCGCTCGAGGGCACCAGACCGGGGTAGCGGCCCAGGCGCTGCTCGACGTGCTCCAGATAGCCCGGCTCGGCCCGGCCACGCCAGCGCAGCTTGAGACGCACCAAAGGCCACAGCAGCCGCTGCAGCAGGCCGTAGAGCGCGAGCGCCACGCGCTCCCAGCGGCTCAGGGTTTGGGGTGGCGCATCAGCCGCATCAGCCGCAGACGCAGCCGGGGGTATCGCCGGCGCCGGGGCGGGCTTGGGCGCAGGCTGGGGCGCGGCCTCAGGCACCATCGAACAGGGACTGATAGACACGGCCTATGCCCGCCGCCTCTTGCTCGAGGCTAAAAGCCGACGCCACCCGCGCCCGCGCCGCCTCGCCCAAGCGCAGCGCCGCTTGCGGGTCTTGCAGCACCTGGCGCACCGCCTGCGCCAGGCCTTCGGCGTCGTCGGTGCCCACCAGGTAGCCGTTGACGCCCGGCTGCACCAGCTCCTCGAAGGCGCCGGTGCGCGAGCACACCAGCGCGCAGCCGGTGGCCGCGGCTTCGAAGGGGGTGAGGCCAAAGGGCTCGTAGCGCGGGCAGGCCACGCACAGCAGGCAGCGCTGGTACCAGCGGTGCACCTCGCCGGCCGGCACCTCGCCCAAAAAAACGATGCGCTGCTCGAGCCCGGCGGCGGCGATCTGGGCCTGCAAGCCGCGCTGGTAGTCTTGGTGCTGCGGCTGCGCCAGCCCGGCGATCACCGCCGTGACCTCGGGCAGATGCGGCAGCGCGGCGATCATGGCTTGCACAAACACGTCGGTGCCTTTGTCGGGCCGCACGCGGCCAAACACGCCCACGCCGTAGCGCCCGGGCAAGCCGCTGTCGGCCCAAGCGTTGAGCTTGTCGGGCGGCGGCACAAAGCGCGCCAGGTCGATGCCGTGCGCCACCACGGCGCTGGTGTTGGGCACGAAGCTGGCGGCCTTGGGGGTGGTGGCAATCACCGCGTCCATGCGGCTGATGAGCCAGCGCGGAAACCAGCCGTGCCGGTGCTGCGCCGCCGAGGTGAACACGAGCTTGATCGGCAGCCGCAACACGTCGCGCGCCCACAGACCGGCCAGCATCTCGGGGTCGCGGCGCACGTGCCAGATGCGAAAGCGCCGCCCCGGCGCCGGCCGGCGCGAGAGCGCGATCGCCTGCTTGAGGCTCAGGCCCGGCACACCGTTGGACAGCGGCGTGCCGCAATAGGCCAGCGGCCACTGGTGCAACTGCAGCGGCACCAGCGCGTTCACCGTGGCCGACACGCCGGTGTAGCGCTGCTTGAGGTTGAAGACGATGACCTCGGGGTCGGGGCTGGGGCTGGCCATGGTCAGTGCGCCGCGGCGCCCACGTGGGCCTCGGACTTGACGCGTCGCAGCAGCGCCAGCAGCTCGGCTTCGATGCGCGCCAGCGCCGCCGCCGTTTGGCCCTCGAAGCGCAGCACCAGCACCGGCGTGGTGTTGGAGGCGCGGATGAGGCCAAAGCCGTCGGGCCAATCGACGCGCAGGCCGTCGATGGTGTTCACCTGGGCCGGCGCGGCAAAGTCGGCCAAGGCCTGCAGTTCAGCCACCAGCCGGTGTGGCTCGCCTTCGGCGCAGGCCACGTTGAGCTCGGGCGTGGCAAAGCTGTTGGGCAGGGCCTCGAGCACCGCGGCGGCGTTGGCTGCGCGGCTCAGGATTTCGAGCAGGCGCGCGCCGGCGTAGCTGCCGTCGTCAAAGCCGAACCAGCGCTCTTTGAAAAAGATGTGGCCGCTCATTTCGCCGCCAAGGGGCGCATCCAGTTCGCGCATTTTGGCCTTGATGAGCGAGTGCCCGGTTTTGTACATCAGGGCCACACCGCCGGCGGCGCGGATGGCCGGTGCCAGCCGCTGGCTGCATTTGACGTCGAAGACGATGGTGCCGCCGGGCACGCGCGCGAGCACGTCTTGGGCAAAAAGCAGCATCTGCCGGTCGGGGTAGATGTTTTGCCCGCTCGGGGTGACGATGCCGAGCCGATCCCCGTCGCCGTCGAAAGCCAAGCCCAGTTCGGCGCCGCTGCGCTGCACGGCCGCGATCAGGTCGCGCAGGTTCTCGGGCTTGGACGGGTCCGGGTGGTGGTTCGGGAACTCGCCATCGACCTCGCTGTACAGTTCGATCACCTCGCAGCCCAAGGCACGAAACAACCCCGGCGCGCTGGCCCCGGCAACGCCGTTGCCGCTGTCGATGACGATCTTGAGCGGCCGCGCCAGCTTCACGTCGGCGACGATGCGCGCCACGTAGTCGGGCAGCACGTCGATGCGCTCGAGCTTGCCCTCGGGCTCCGCTGCCGCTTCCGGCGCGAGTGCCGCCATCGCCAAGCGCAGCGCCTGAATCTCGTCGCCGTAGATCGCGCGCCCGGCCAGCACCATCTTGAAGCCGTTGTGCTGCTTGGGGTTGTGGCTGCCCGTGACCTGGATGCCGCTGTGGCAACGCGTGTGCGCGGCGTAGTAAAGCATGGGCGTAGTGGACAGGCCGATGTCGAGCACCGCCACCCCGGCCTGGCGCAGGCCCTCGATCAGCGCCGCCGCCAGCGTCGGGCTGCTCAGGCGGCCATCGCGCCCCACGGCCACGGTACGCTCACCCAGCGCCAGCGCCCGCGCCCCAAAAGCGCGCCCCAGCGCGTGCGCAAAAGCCGGGTTCAGCGCCTCGGGCACCACGCCACGGATGTCGTAGGCCTTGAAGGCGCTGGCCGGGAATGGGGATGCGCGGCTCATGCCTCAACCCTCGCGGCTGGCGCGCTTGCGCTCGTGCTCTTTGAGGTGGCGCTTGCGCAGCCGGATGCTCTTGGGCGTGATCTCGACCAGTTCGTCGTCTTCGATGAACTCGACCCCGTACTCGAGCGTGAGCTCGATCGGCGGCGTGATCTTGATCGCGTCTTCCTTGCCGCTGACGCGGAAGTTGGTGAGCTGCTTGGTGCGCGTGGCGTTGACCACCAAGTCGTTGTCGCGGCTGTGGATGCCCACGATCATGCCCTCATAGACCGGGTCGTTGGGGCGCACGAACATGCGCCCACGGTCGTCGAGCTTGCCCAGCGCGTAGGTGAAAATCTCGCCATCGTCCATGCTGATGAGCACGCCGTTTTTGCGGCTGGCGATCTCGCCCTTGTGCGGCTCGTAGCCGTCGAAAATGTTGCTGATCAGGCCCGAACCGCGCGTGAGGTTCAAAAATTCATTGGAAAACCCGATCAACCCGCGCGCCGGAATGCGGTATTCGAGCCGCACACGCCCACGGCCGTCGGGCTCCATGTTCACCAGATCGCCCTTGCGCTCGCCCAGCGCCTGCATCACGCCGCCCTGGTGCTGCTCCTCGATGTCGGCGGTGACCAGCTCGATCGGCTCGTGGCGCTCGCCGCCCACCTCGCGAAACACCACGCGCGGCTTGCTCACCGCCAGCTCGTAGCCCTCGCGCCGCATGTTCTCGAGCAGGATGGTCAGGTGCAGCTCGCCGCGGCCCGAGACTTCAAAAATCCCGTCTTCCGAGGTTTCGCGCACGCGCAGCGCGACGTTGGACTGCAGCTCTTTTTGCAGCCGGTCCCAAATCTGGCGGCTGGTGACGAACTTGCCCTCGCGCCCGGCCAGCGGGCTGGTGTTGACGCAAAAGTTCATGGTCAGCGTGGGCTCATCGACCTTGAGCATGGGCAGCGGGCGCGGGTCGGCCGGGTCGGTCACGGTGACGCCGATGCCGATGCTCTCTAGGCCGTTGATGAGCACGATGTGGCCCGGCCCGGCTTCGGCGGTTTGCACCCGGTCCAGCCCCTGAAAGGTGAGCACTTGGTTGACGCGGCCCTTGGCCGGCTTGCCCTCTGGGCCTTCGTACACCAGCACGTCCATGCCGGGGCGGATGCGGCCGGCGCTGATGCGCCCGACGCCGATGCGCCCGACGAAGCTGGAGTAGTCGAGCGCCGAAATCTGCAGCTGCAGCGGCGCCTCGGGGTCGCCTTGGTGCGCCGGCACGTGCTGCAGCACGGTGTCAAACAGCGCCGACATATCCGGTCCCCACTGCTGCCCCGGCTCGCCCTCGGTGAGCGAGCTCCAGCCGTTGATGCCGCTGGCATAGACCACGGGGAAATCGAGCTGCTCGTCGTTGGCACCGAGCTTGTCGAACAGGTCGAAGGCGGCGTTGACCACCTTGTCGCAGTTGGCGCCGGGTTTGTCCACTTTGTTGACCACCACGATCGGGCGCAGGCCCAGCGCCAGCGCCTTTTTGGTGACGAAGCGGGTCTGGGGCATGGGGCCTTCTTGGGCGTCGATGAGCAGCAGCACGCCATCGACCATCGACAGCGCGCGCTCGACTTCGCCACCAAAATCGGCGTGGCCGGGGGTGTCCACGATGTTGATGTGGGTGCCCTTCCAGCTCACGGCGCAGTTTTTGGCCAAGATGGTGATGCCGCGCTCGCGCTCGATGGCGTTGCTGTCCATCACCGTGTCCACGACTTTTTCGTGCTCGGCAAAGGTGCCGCTCTGGCGCAGCAGTTGGTCGACCATGGTGGTTTTGCCATGGTCAACGTGGGCGATGATGGCGATGTTGCGTATCGGGGTGCTCATGAAGGGTTTTGCAGTTGGATTTGTTGGATTTCGATCGGGCTCAACAGCCGCCCGGGGATGAGTTCGCCGCCCGCGATGTGGGCGCTGCCCAGCAAGGCGGCGGGTTGTGGGCCAGATGTTGCAGACGCGGCAGAAGCCGCAGACGCCGCATAAACGGCCACGCGCTCGCTGTCTGGCCAAGGGCCGCGGCGGCGCAAACCGGTGAGGAAGCGGGCTGCATTGTCGTCGTCGAGCGTGACGCGCTCGTGACCGGCCAGCAGCGCATCCACCGGCAACAGGGCGCGCAGGCGTTCGACCTCGGGCAACGCTTCGAGCTGCTCGAGCGTGAGGCTGCGCTCCAGCCCCAAGCTGCCGCTGCGCAGGCGGCGCAAGGCGCTCAAGTGCGCGCCACAGCCCAGCGCGGCGCCGATGTCCTCGGCCAAGCTGCGGATGTAGGTGCCCTTGCTGCAGTGCACGCGCAGGCGCAGCGCCGGCTCGGGGCCCTCGAGCTCGAGTGCGAGCAGCTCCAGCGCGTGGATGCTGACGCGGCGCGGCGCGCGCTCCACCTCCAGCCCGGCGCGGGCGTATTCGTACAGGGCCCGGCCTTGGTGCTTGAGCGCGCTGTGCATGGGCGGCAGCTGCTCGATGGCGCCCCTAAAGCGCGCCAGCACCTGCTGCACCTGCTCGGGGCCGCAAGCCACCGGGCGGCGCTCGAGCACTTCGCCTTCGGCGTCGCCGCCGTGGGTGCGCACACCCAAGCGCAAGGTGGCCTCATAGACCTTGTCGGCGTCGAGCTGCAGTTGGCTGAACTTGGTCGCCGCGCCAAAGCACAGCGGCAGCAGCCCGGTGGCCAGCGGGTCTAGGGTGCCGGTGTGGCCGGCTTTGTCGGCGCGCAGCAGCCATTTAGCGCGCTGCAGCGCCTGGTTGCTGCTGACGCCCAGCGCTTTGTCGAGCAGCAGCAGGCCGTGCACCGGGCGGCGCTGCAGGCGCTGGCGCGGCGGTGCTGCTGCAGCATGCGCGCGGTCTGGCACGGCACCGCCCCCCTGGGCGGCGTCGGCACCCAAGGTGAACCCGACGGCGCTCAACTTTAGTCGCTTTCTTTGGAACGCGAAGCCACGGCCTGCGCGATCAGGGCGTTCATGTCGGCGGCGCGCTCGGGGGTGCGGTCGAAGACAAAATGCAGCGTCGGCACGGTGTGGATGTGCAGGCGCTTAAACAAGCCGTTGCGCAAAAAGCCGGCGGCTTGGTTCAGCGCCTCGAACGCGAGCTGGGGGTCGCCCGTGAGCACGCTGAAATAGACCTTGGCATGGGCGTAGTCGGGCGTGAGCTCGACCGCTTGCAGCGTCACCAGCCCCACGCGCGGGTCTTTGAGCTCGCGCGCGATGAGCTCGCTCAGGTCGCGCTGAATCTGATCGGCGACCTTGAAGCTGCGGTTGGAGGGGGCTTTTTTGCTCGGCATGGTGGGCAGGCGCGCTGGTCAGATTGCGCTGATCAGAGTGTACGGGCCACTTCCTTGATCTCAAACAACTCCAGGAGGTCGCCTTCCTTGATGTCGTTGTAGTTTTTGAGCTTGATGCCGCACTCGAAGCCTTCTTTGACCTCGCGCACATCGTCTTTCATGCGCTTGAGCGACTCGAGCTCGCCGGTGTAGATCACCACGTTGTCGCGCAGCAGGCGGAAGTGTGCGTTGCGCGTGACGCGGCCTTCGGTGACCATACAGCCGGCCACGGTGCCGATCTTCGAGGCCACGAACACGGTGCGAATTTGGGCCGCACCGATCACCTCTTCGCGCTTCTCGGGCGCCAACATGCCCGACATGGCCGCTTTGATCTCATCGACGGCGTCGTAGATGATGTTGTAGTAGTGCAGATCGACGTCGTTGGACTCGGCCAGCTTGCGCGCCCCGATGTCGGCGCGCACGTTGAAGCCGATCACGATCGCTTTGGAGGCGATCGCCAGGTTGACGTCGCTCTCGCTGATGCCACCCACACCCGCATAGACCAGCTGCACCCGAATCTCGTCGGTCGAGAGCTTGAGCAGCGAGCTGGTGAGCGCCTCTTGCGAGCCCTGCACGTCGGACTTGACGATGATCGGCAGGGTCTGCACCTCGCCGGCTTGCATGTCGGCAAACATGTTTTCGAGCTTGGCGGCTTGCTGCTTGGCCAGCTTGGTGGAGCGAAACTTGCCAGCGCGGTAGGTGGCGATTTCGCGCGCCCGGCGCTCGTCGGCCAGCACCATGAACTCGTCGCCCGCCCGGGGCACCTCAGACAGGCCCTGGATTTCGACCGGGATCGAGGGCCCGGCCTCTTTGGCCGCGCGGCCGTTTTCGTCCAGCATGGCGCGCACCCGGCCCGAGGTCTGGCCCGCCAGCACCACGTCGCCCACCTTGAGCGTGCCCGATTGCACCAGCACCGTGGCCACGGCACCGCGGCCTTTGTCGAGCCGGGCTTCGATCACCAGACCCTTGGCGTTGGCCTGCACCGGCGCCTTGAGCTCGAGCACCTCGGCTTGCAGCAGCACCTGCTCGAGCAGCGCGTCGATGCCCAAGCCGGTCTTGGACGACACCGGCACAAAGGGCGATTCGCCGCCGAACTCTTCGGGCACCACCTGCTCGGAGATGAGCTCGGCGCGCACGCGCTCGAAGTTGGCGTCGGGCTTGTCGGCCTTGGTCAGCGCCACCACGATCGGCACATTGGCCGCCTTGGCGTGCTTGATGGCTTCTTTGGTCTGCGGCATCACGCCGTCGTCGGCGGCGCAGACCAGAATCACCACGTCGGTGGCTTGGGCGCCACGGGCGCGCATGGCGGTAAAGGCTTCGTGGCCCGGGGTGTCGAGGAAGGTGACCATGCCGCGCGGCGTCTCGACGTGGTAGGCGCCGATGTGCTGCGTGATGCCGCCGGCCTCACCCGCCGCCACCTTGGTGCGGCGGATGTAATCGAGCAGCGAGGTCTTGCCGTGATCGACGTGGCCCATGACCGTGACCACCGGCGCGCGCGGCAGGAATTCGGCGCTTTGCAGCGCGGTTTCTTCTTCGGTGAAGGCCTCGGGGTCGTCGAGCGCTGCGGCCACCGCTTGGTGCCCGAGCTCTTCGACCACGATCATCGCCGTGTCTTGGTCCAGCGACTGGTTGATGGTCACCATCTGCCCCAGCTTCATGAGCTGCTTGATGACCTCGGACGATTTGAGCGCCATTTTGTGTGCGAGCTCGGCCACGGTGATGGTCTCGGGCACGTGCACCTCGAGCACCTTGGCTTCAGACTGGGCCGGCTCAAAGCCGTGCGAGCGCTCGTCGCGGCCACCGCGGCCACCACGGCCCCCTTTGGCGTTGGAGCGCCAGGCGGTGCCGCTGGAGCGCACGGCGCTGGTGCTGGTACCACGGCCTTTGACTTCTTTTTTCTTGGCCGCTTCGTCTTTCCAAGTGGACGACAAGGCTTCGGATTTGACTTCTTTTTTGCCCGCCCCGGCGGCCGCAGCACCCGGCGCGGCCGGTTTGGCGGCACCCGCTTTGGCCGGCGCTGGCGTGCCGGCCGGTTTGTGCAAGGTGCCCTTGATTCCGGGCTTGGCCTCGGCCACCGGGGCCGGCTTGGGTTCTTCGGGTTTTTTGGCCAGCAGCACCTTTTTGGGCGCCGCCATCATGTCGCGGATCGCCTGCGCCTCGGCCAACGCCTTGCGGCGGCGCTCATCGAGATCGCTCGCGCGCTGCTCGTCGGCCAGCCGCTGCGCCGCCTGGCGCTGTGCCAGTTCGGCGGCTTGTTGCGCGGCCTGCTCGGCGGCTTGCTGGGCAGCTTGTGCTGCGGCCTGCTGCGCTGCAGCGGCCTGCTGGCTGGCCACGGCGGCCGCGGCTTCGGGCGACACGGGTTTGGGCGCCTTGACCGCGCGCTGGCGGCTTTGCTGCACCTCC
This sequence comes from Serpentinimonas sp. SSL01, assembly GCF_056323735.1. NCBI lineage: Bacteria > Pseudomonadati > Pseudomonadota > Betaproteobacteria > Burkholderiales > Comamonadaceae > Serpentinimonas > Serpentinimonas sp. SSL01. The sequence continues at coordinate 533,156 of NZ_CM150487.1, read as the reverse complement.
ATGTCGGCGCGGGCGCGCTGCTGCGCCAACTGCTGCTGGCGCTCTTGGTCGAGGGTGGCAGAACGCTCTAGCGCCTCGCGCTCCTCGCTCTGTTGCCGCGCTTGGCGCTGCTGCGCCAGCTCTTGCTCTTGGAGCCGAATTTGCTCGGCCTGCTGGCGCGCTTGTTCTTCGCGCCGCTCGAGCTCGGCCTGCTGCGCTTGCTGCGCGCGGGCTTCGGCGGCTTCTGCTTCGGCGGCTGCTGCTGCAGCGGCAGCCTCGGCGGCTGCGGCCGTGGCCTCAGCCGCTCCGGGGCTGGCGAGCGGCTCGTCGTCGCGGCGCACGAAGGTGCGTTTTTTGCGCACCTCGACCTGGATCGTGCGTGCGCGGCCAGAGGCATCGGCCTGCTTGATCTCGCTGGTCGATTTTTTGGTGAGGGTGATTTTGTTGCGCTCGGCGCTGGCTGTGCCGTGGCTGGCCTGCAAAAAGCTCAGCAGCCGTTGCTTGTCGGACTCTGCCAACGCATCGCTGCCAGACAGCTTGCGCACCCCGGCCGCAGCCAACTGCTCCAGCACGACGTGGGTGGGCCGGTTCAGTTCGGCGGCAAATTCTGCGACGGTGTTGCTTGACATATGTACGATTCTCCGTGTCGCCGCTCGGTTCAGGACTGCGAGGGTTGCGAGGATTGCTCGGGGGCCTGATCGGCGGCAAACCAGTGCTGGCGCGCGCGCAGGATCAGCGCGGTCGCTTCGTCGGCACTTTGCCCGGTGATTTCGATCAATTCGTCGCTGGCCAGATCGGCCAGTTCGTCGAGGGTGTGGACACCGGCTGCGGCCAATTGAGCCAGCAACTCGGGGTTGAGGCCCTCGAGGTCGCGCAGTTCGCGCACAGCGTCTTCCACGCTTTCTTCTTTGGCGATGGCCAGCGTGAGCAAGGCCGCCTTGGCGCGGGCGCGCAATTCGCTCACGGTGTCTTCGTCAAAGGCCTCGATCTCCAGCATCTCTTGCAGCGGCACGTAGGCCACTTCTTCGAGGCTGGTAAAGCCTTCGCCGATTAGGATGTCGGCCATCTCTTGATCGACGTCGAGCTTGTTCATGAACAGCGTGCGCGTGGCGTCGGTCTCTTGCGCCTGCTTGGCCGACGATTCGTCGGCGGTCATGATGTTGATCTTCCAGCCCGTCAGGTCGGCGGCCAGGCGCACGTTCTGGCCACCGCGGCCGATGGCGATCGCTAGGTTTTCTTCATCGACCACCACATCCATGGCGTGACGCTCTTCATCGACGACGATCGACTGCACGTTGGCCGGCGCCAGCGCGCCGATCACAAACTGCGCTGGGTCTTCGCTCCAGAGCACGATATCGACGCGCTCACCGGCCAGTTCGTTGGTCACGGCGTTGACGCGCGAGCCGCGCATACCCACACAGGTGCCGATCGGGTCGATGCGCTTGTCGTAGGATTTGACGGCGATCTTGGCGCGCGAACCGGGGTCGCGGGCGCAGGATTTGATCTCGAGCAAGCCCTGTTCGATCTCGGGCACCTCTTGGCGAAAGAGCTCGATCATGAACTCGGGGGCGGCGCGCGACAGCAGGATGGGGGCGCCGCGCAGGCTCAGGTCCACTTCCATGATCATGGCGCGCACGCGGTCGGCGCTGCGCAGGTTTTCTTTGGGGATCATTTCGGAGCGCTTGAGCCGCCCCTCGACGCGCCCGCTCTCCACGATCAGGTCGCCTTTGTCGAGCCGCTTGACGGAGCCGACAAAGATCTTGTCGCCGCGGCTCATGAAGTCGTTGAGCAGCATCTCGCGCTCGGCGTCGCGGATGCGCTGCAAAATCACTTGCTTGGCAGCCATGGCGCCGATGCGCCCAATCGGCACCGATTCGATCGGCACCTCGATGTACTCGCCCACCTGGATGCCGGGGTGTTCGTCGGCCACGTCGGAGAGCATTTCTTCGGCGTCTGGGTTTTGCAAGCCGGCCTCGTCGGGCACCACCAGCCAGCGGCGGTAGGTGTCGTAGGCGCCGGTGTCGGGGTTGACGCTGACGCGGATGTCCACCTCACCCTTGTAGAACTTTTTGGTGGCCGAAGCCAGCGCGAACTCGACTGCGCTCAGGACCACGCTGCGTTCGACGTTTTTTTCGCGTGAAATGGCGTCGATGAGCATCAACATTTCGCGGTTCATTTGGGGTCTGCCTTTCCAGTATGGCTGCCACCTGCTTCGGCGGTGGGTGCGGCCGGCGCGGTTGCGCTGCGGCCCTTGAAGTTGACGATCGGTGCCAGCCGCGCCTCGCGCAGCTCGGACAACTCGAAACCAAGCACCTGCAAGGGCAGGGGCTGCGATTTTTTGCTCGGGCGCTGGCCCGGTTTGCGCACCGGCTCCTCGCGCCAGACGATCTGCCAGTGGCTGGCGGGGGCTGGGTTGGGGGCGGCGCCGGACTCGGGGACGGATTCGGGCGCAGCCTCGGGAGCCGTTGCGCGCTCGAGCGTGCCACGAAATTTTTTGCGGTTGGCGGCCACGGCCACCCCACCCGCAGCCACCGCCGCGCCAATGGGCTGCTTGAGCGTGACATCGATCACTGCGCCCACAAAGCGCTCAAAATCGGCGGCGTGACGCAGCGGCCGGTCGATGCCGGGCGAGCCCACTTCGAGCCGCTTGTAGTCCACCGCCTCGACTTCGAGCAGCAGTTGCAGCTGGCGCGTCACGCGCTCGCAGTCTTCGACCGTGATGGCGCGCTCCGGGCTGCTGGCCGCAACCCACGGCCAGTCGATGGTGACGCGCAGCAGGCCACCGGCGGATCGTTCCAGATCCACCAAATCGAAACCCATACCAGTGACGGTCTGTTCTACGGTGTGCTGCCAGCTCATGCGTTTTAGGTGTGCCCCAGCTGCCACAGGGCGGCTGGATAGCGAGGTTGCCAAAAGATTGCGGTAAAAATTGCGGTGACCTTTGGTCTTTGTTGCGCTGCCTTGCGGCTTGCGACCGAGCCAAAAAAAAAGGGCCGGTAAAAACCCGCCCAATCGGTCGTGAAGCCTTGCATTGTAGCACCCGAGGCTGGCCAAAGCAAATATTTTTGTGCATCCTGCCTGCAACGGCGCTGGTGGGCCTTACAATTCGAGGCTTAGTCGGAGCGTAGCGCAGCCTGGTAGCGCATCTGCTTTGGGAGCAGAGGGTCGCGAGTTCGAATCCCGCCGCTCCGACCATTCTTTGATGGAAAACGCCGCCCGGTGCATGCGCTGGGCGGGTTTTTTTATGCGGTCACCTGCGCCACCGCCCTCATTGCTGCGGCGCCACGCTGCGGCGCCACACGGTTTGGCCTTTGCTGGCCCGGTCCAGCTCGAGCAGCAAGGCCTCGTGGGCTTGCAGTTCGAGCTTATTGGCGCGCAGCAATGGCAGCGCCAGATGGGCCGCCCAATCGTGGGCCGCTGCGGCGTCGGCCTGTGCGCCGGACGCAGCTGCGCCTGCCGCGTGGCTGCTGCCGTTCGGGTGGCCGCTCTGGCTACCGTGCGCGCTGCCCTTCTGGCTGCCATTTTGGCCACCGTTCACGCCCGCAGCCGCAGCGCTGCCCATAGGGCTGCCCATAGGGCTGCCCGCGGCGCCTAGGTCGAGCTCCATCAGCAGCGAATCTTGGCCGCGCGTGAGGCAGATGTACACATCGGCCAGCAGCTCGGCGTCGAGCAGCGCGCCGTGCAGCTTGCGGCCCGAGTTGTCCACCCCGAGCCGCTCGCACAGGGCATCGAGCCCGTTGCGCTTGCCGGGGTAAATCTCCTTGGCCATGAGCAGGGTGTCGATCACGCCGCCGGCCAGCTGGCGCGTGGGGCCGTGGCCTAGGCGCTGCCATTCGGCGTCGAGAAAGCCAAGGTCGAAGGGGGCGTTGTGGATGATCAGCTCGGCCCCGGCGAGGTAGTCGAGCAGATCGGCGGCCACTTCGGCAAATTTGGGTTTATCGGCCAAAAAATCAAGCGTCAGCCCGTGCACGCGCTGCGCCTCGGCGTGGATCTCGCACTCGGGGTTGAGGTAGTAGTGGCGGTTGTTGCCGCTGGGCTTGCGCCCCAGCAGCTCGATGCAGCCGATTTCGATGATGCGGTCGCCGTTGGCGGGCGACAGCCCGGTGGTCTCGGTGTCGAGGACGATTTGGCGCATGTTTGGGCGGGTGCGGTGGCGTTCAGTGGTTTTCGCGCGCGTGGTTGATGGTGTAGCGCGGGATTTCCACCGTCAAGTCTTGGCGCCCGAGCCGCACCTGGCAGCTCAGGCGCGACTGCGGTTGCAGCCCCCAGGCTTTGTCGAGCAGGTCTTCTTCTTCTTCGCTGGCGGGCTCGAGGGTGGCAAAGCCCTGGCGCACGATCACGTGGCAGGTGGTGCAGGCGCAGCTCATGTCGCAGGCGTGCTCAATGGCCACGCCGTGGTCGAGCAAGGCTTCGCACAGGGTGCTGCCGCTCAGGCCCTCGATCTGGCGCCCTTCGGGGCAGAGTTCGGGGTGTGGCAAAACGGTGAGGGTCGGCATGGCGAGCGGGGTGGCCTTAAAACGGGTCGAGGTTCAGAACTGGTCGATATTTTGCCCGGCCAGCGCGGTGGCGATGCTGCGGTTCATGCGCCGGGCAGCAAATTCTTCGCAGCCTTGGGCCAGCGCCTCGGTGGCGTCGTCAAGCGCAGCGGCATCGTCTAGCAACCGGATTCGGGCCTGCGCCTGCAACAAGGCCTCGATGGCGGCGCGCTCCTCGGGCTGCAGCAGCGCGCCGTCGGCGGCCAGCGCGCTGCGGGTGGCGGCGGCCATGCGATCGGCCTCCACCTGCGCCTGGCGCAAGGCGCGCGCGCGCATGTCTTGCTCGGCGCTGGCGTTGCCCTCTTGCAGCATGGCGGCGATTTGTTCGTCGCTCAGGCCATACGAGGGTTTGACCTCGATGTGCGCCTCGACGCCGCTGCTTTGCTCGCGCGCGCTCACGCTCAGCAGCCCGTCGGCGTCGAGGTGGAAGGTGACGCGGATGCGCGCCGCCCCGGCCACCATGGGCGGGATGCCGCGCAGCTCGAAGCGCGCCAGGCTGCGGCAGTCTTGCACCAGGTCGCGTTCGCCTTGCAGCACGTGCAGCGCCAGCGCGGTCTGGCCGTCTTGGTAGGTGGTGAAGTCTTGCGCCAGCGCCGCCGGCAGCGGCGTGTTGCGCGGCACGATGCGCTCGACCAGCCCGCCCATGGTCTCGATGCCGAGCGAGAGCGGCGTCACGTCGAGCAGCAGCCAGCCCTCGCCGCTGTCCGGGTTGCCAGCCAGTTGCTGCGCTTGCAGGGCTGCGCCCAGGGCCACAACCTCGTCGGGGTTGAGATCGGTGAGCGGGGCGCGGCCAAAATACGTGGCCACGGCTTGGCGCAGCGCCGGCATGCGCGTAGCCCCCCCCACCAGCACCACGCCTTGCACCTGCTCGGGCGTGACGCGCGCGTCGCGCAGCACGCGCCGCAAGGCGGCCACGGTGCGCTCGGTGAGCGCGGTGGTGGCGGCGTCGAACTCGGCGCGGCTCACCGGGCACTGCAGCGCCTGCCCGTGCAGGGTGGCGGCAAAAGGCAAGGTCTGGGCCGCATCGTCCAGATTGCACAGCGCTTCTTTGAGGCGCCGCGCCTCGGCCAGCAGCGCCGCGCGCTCGGTCAACGGCAGATCGCTGGCGTGGCCGCGGTGGCCGCAGCGCAGCAGCAAGGCGTCGGCAAAGGCGCGGTCGTAGTCGTCGCCGCCCAGGGCCGAGTCGCCGCCGGTGGCCAACACCTCGAACACGCCACGGCTCAGGCGCAGCAGCGACACATCGAAGGTGCCGCCACCGAGGTCAAACACCGCGTACAGCCCCTCGGCCGCTTGGTCGAGCCCGTAAGCCAGCGCCGCAGCGGTGGGTTCGTTGAGCAGCCGCAGCACCTTGAGCCCGGCCAGTTGCGCGGCGTCTTTGGTCGCTTGGCGCTGGGCGTCGTCAAAATAGGCCGGTACGGTGATCACGGCGCCGTAGAGCTCGGCGTCGAAGCTGTCTTCGGCGCGCTGGCGCAAGGTGGCCAAAATCTCGGCGCTCACCTCGACCGGGCTGATGTCGCCGGCCACGGTGCGCACCGCCGCCATGCCCGCGCCATCGACCACGGTGTAGGGCAGGCGCTCCAGCACGCCGCTGGCTTGCAGGTCGGCGCGGGTGCGGCCCATCAGGCGCTTGACCGAGCTGATGGTGTTGGCTGGGTCTTGCGTCTGCGCCTGCAGCGCCTCCCAGCCGATCTGGCGGCTCGGGCTCCGGTGGGGCGCAGCGGCGGGCAGAAAGCGCAGCACGCTGGGCAGAAACACCCGGCCTTGGGCATCGGGCAGGCAGACGCTGTGGCCATGGCGCAGCGCCGCCACCAGCGAGTGCGTGGTGCCTAGGTCAATGCCCACGGCGATGCGCCGCTGGTGCGGGTCCGGCGCTTGACCGGGCTCGGAGATTTGCAACAAAGCCATAAATGGGGTTCAGTAACGGTCTAGGCGCTCGTGCAATTGTTGCTCGAAGCGCTCGATGAACAGCAGCGCGCGCACCTGCTGCGCGGCGGCGCGGGCGTCGTGCTGCACGTCGATGGCGGTTTGCAGGGCCGCCAGCCGCTGCGCCCGCTCGGCCTCGAGTTCGGCTTGCAGCGGGCTCAGGTCAGCGGCGCTGCCGGCTTCGGCCAAGGCCTCGCGCCATTGCATCTGCTGCACCAAGAAAGTGGCCGGCATGGCGGTGTTGTCGTGCGCACCCACGCTCTGCCCCTGCAACTCGCACCAGTAGGCGCCACGCTTGAGCGGGTCTTTGAGGCGCTGGTAGGCTTCGTTGATGCGCACCGACCACTGCAAGGCCAGCCGCTGCGCCGCCGCGCCTTGGGCGGCGTGGCGGTCTGGGTGCGCTAGGCGCTGCATCTGCTTCCAGCGCTGCTCGAGCGCGGCGCGGTCGAGCGCAAAACCCGGCGGCAAGGCAAACAGGGTGTAGTCGTCGGCGCGCAGGCTGATCTCGTCGCCCAGCGCTGCCGCGCCAGAGGCTTCGCCGGCTCCGGCTGGCACCGCCCCGGCCTCCGGCAGCACGCCCACCTGGGCCTCAGACCCGGAACGATTCACCACAGCCGCAGCGGTCGCGTTCGTTGGGGTTGCTGAACTTGAAGCCCTCGTTGAGGCCCTCGCGCACGAAATCGAGCACAGTGCCGTCGAGGTAGGGCAGGCTTTTGGGGTCGATCAGCACCTGCACACCGGCGCTCTCGAACACCACGTCGTCGGGGGCCAGCGCATCGGCGTACTCGAGCTTGTAGGCCAGGCCCGAGCAACCGGTGGTCTTGACGCCCAGCCGTACCCCCACCCCCTTGCCGCGCCGGGCCAGGTATTTGCGCACGTGCTTGGCAGCGGCTTCGGTTACCGTGACGGACATGGACTCAAACCCTCAAAATGGTGGTGTCAGTGGGCCAAGGACGCTGGCTGGGCCGCAGCGGCAGCCGGGGCTGCAGCGGCGTGCTTTTGCCGGTAATCTTCGACCGCCGCCTTGATGGCGTCTTCGGCCAAGATGGAGCAGTGGATTTTCACCGGCGGCAGCGCCAGCTCTTCGGCGATCTGGCTGTTTTTGATCTGTGTCGCCTGATCGAGCGATTTGCCCTTGACCCATTCGGTGATGAGCGAGCTCGAGGCGATGGCCGAGCCGCAGCCGTAGGTTTTGAAGCGCGCGTCCTCGATCAGGCCGGTGGCCGGGTTGACCTTGATCTGCAGCTTCATCACGTCGCCGCAGGCCGGGGCCCCGACCATGCCGGTGCCGACCGTGTCGTCGCCCTTGTCAAAGCCGCCCACATTGCGCGGGTGCTCGTAGTGGTCGATGACCTTGTCGCTGTATGCCATGGTGTACTCCTGTCAAATGAGACGATTTGCCGCGGGATGCTGCTAGTGCGCGGCCCACTGGATGGTGGACAGATCGACGCCGTCCTGGTACATCTCCCACAGTGGTGAGAGCTCGCGCAGCTTGGCCACGTTCTCGCGGATGGTCTGCACGGCGTAGTCGATCTCGGCCTCGGTGGTCCAGCGCCCGATGGTCATGCGCAGGCTGCTGTGGGCCAGTTCGTCGGAGCGGCCCAGGGCGCGCAGCACGTAGCTGGGCTCGAGGCTGGCCGAGGTGCAGGCCGAGCCGCTGGACACCGCCAGCCCCTTGATGCCCATGATCAGCGATTCGCCCTCGACGTAGTTGAAGCTCATGTTCAGATTGTGCGGCACACGCTGGGTCGGGTGGCCGTTGATAAACACCTGCTCGATGCCCGACAAGCCATCGAGCAGGCGCTGGTGCAAGGCGCGGATGCGCGGCAGCTCGGTTGCCATTTCGGCTTGCGCGATGGCGTAGGCCGCGCCCATGCCCACGATCTGGTGCGTGGGCAAGGTGCCCGAGCGCATGCCGCGCTCGTGCCCGCCGCCGTGCATCTGCGCCTCGATGCGCACGCGCGGTTTGCGCCGCACGTAGAGCGCGCCCACGCCTTTGGGGCCATAGGTTTTGTGCGCCGTCAGGCTCATCAGATCGACCGGCAGCTGCTGCAGGTTCACCTCGACCCGGCCGGTGGCCTGCGCCGCATCCACGTGCAGCAGCACGCCGCGCTCGCGGCACAGGGCGCCGATGGCGGCGATGTCTTGCACCACCCCGATCTCGTTGTTCACGTACATCACCGAGGCCAGCACGGTGTCGGGGCGCAGCGCGGCGGCGAAGGCGTCGAGGTCGAGCAAGCCATCGGGCTGCACATCGAGGTAGCTGACTTCAAAGCCTTCACGCTCGAGCTGGCGGCAGGTGTCGAGCACGGCCTTGTGCTCGGTTTTGACGGTGACCAGGTGCCGGCCCTTGTCGCGGTAAAAGTGCGCTGCGCCCTTGAGCGCGAGGTTGTTGGATTCGGTGGCACCGCTGGTCCAGACGATTTCGCGCGGGTCGGCGCCGATGAGTGCCGCCACCTGCTCGCGTGCCTGCTCCACCGCGCGCTCGGCCTCCCAGCCCCAAGCGTGGCTGCGCGAGGCCGGGTTGCCAAAGTGCTCGTAGAGCCACGGCACCATCAGGTCCACGACCCGCGGGTCGCAGGGGTTGGTGGCGCTGTAGTCGAGGTAGATGGGGAAGTGCGGGGTCATGTTTATTTTCCTGCTGCCGTACCCAGTGCAAAAACCGAGTTGGGGGCGTTGACGCGGATGGGCTTGAGCACCGGCGCGCTCGAAATGGCGCGCTTGAGCGAGGGCGTGGCCTCGATCACCATGCCCTTGGCGAGCTGCTCATCGACCAGTTTTTGCAAGGTAACCGAATCCAGAAAGTCCACCATTTTCGCATTCAGCGCCGCCCACAGCTCGTGCGTCATGCAGCGCTCGCCCTCGCCGTGGCAGTTTTCTTTGCCGGCGCACTGGGTGGCGTCGATCGGTTCATCGACCGAGACGATGATATCGGCCACGGTGATGTCGCTGGCCTTGCGCCCGAGCGTGTAACCGCCCCCAGGGCCGCGGGTGGATTCGACCAGATCGTGCCGGCGCAGCTTGCCAAACAACTGCTCGAGGTACGAAAGCGAAATCTGCTGGCGCTGGCTGATGGCCGCCAGCGTGACGGGGCCACCGGCTTGGCGCAGGGCCAAGTCGATCATGGCGGTGACGGCGAACCGCCCTTTGGTGGTGAGGCGCATGGTGCTTTCCTTGGCGTTTGGTTGAGTACACCCTCTCGTGGCCGGCGATCAGACCTGCAGGTTCAGCGTTCGTCACCCCTTGCGGAGTGTGAGAACCGGTGTGCCCAAAAGCATCAACAACCGCATCGACAACCGATCGTTAACCCGAAGTATACCCAATATCCGAGTCTTTTGCTTGGTCTTGCGATGCGCAAGGGATTGGGGCTAGTTACTCGACCGAGGGCACGGTGTCGCCCGCCTCCGGCGTGAAGGTGCGATGGATTGGAAAGGCAAATTCGATCCCGGTTCCTGGGTGGGCATCGAAAAAACGCACTTGGGCCCCGAGCTTGCCCGCGCGGGCGCGCAGATTGCCCAAACCCCGCTGGGCTTGGGGCTTGGTGTGAGGGCGCTGCATGCCCAAGCCGTCGTCGGTCACCGTCAGGTACACATGCGCTGCGTCGCTGCGCGTGCGCACGCACACGCGTCGCGCTTGGGCGTGTTTGACCACATTGGCAAAAATCTCTTGCATGCAGCGAAACAGGTGCATCACGCCCTGCGCATCGAGGCTGGACAGGGCCGGCACGTCCTGCACCTGCCAATCGAGCTCGATCCCGGCGGCCACCAGCGCCGGCTCGATGCGCTGGCGGAAGGTGCCCAAAATGGTGGCCAGGTCGCCCTCCATGGGCTCGAGCGAATCGAGCATCAGCCGCAGCTCTTCGAGCGCGTGGTGGATCATGGATTCGACCGAGCCCGCGTCCAGCGTGTGTTTCTGGCTGCGCACCATGTTGAGCGTCTGCACCAGTTGGCTGCCTAGGCCATCGTGCATGTCGCGCATCAGGCGCCGGCGCTCACCCTCGATGGCGCGTTGCTGCTCGGAGGCGCGCAACTGGTCGAAAGCCTGGCGCAGCTCGGCTTCGCGCTTGGCCAAAATCCCGGCCAAAGACTGATTCAGCCGATGCACCTCGCGCGTGGACGCGGTGGCGCGCTGCGCCAGCACCCAGCTGAGGGTAAAGAGCAAGGCCAGGCTGCCCAGCGAAGTCCAGCGCAGGTCGGCGTCGCCGGGGAAGTTGAGCTGCACCACCAAAAAATCGCGCACGCCGGTGGCCAGCGTAAAAGACGCCACCAGCAGCACCAAAATCTGATCGGATTCCAGCGCGCCGCGTTGGAGCGACCTGAACAGCAGGCTCAGCAACGACAGCGCCCCGCAGACGGCCATGGCACCGGCCCAGATCCGATACAAATCGTAGTCTTGTGTGTGCAGCGTCCAGGCCAGCCAGAACGGACCCACGCCGATCAAAAACCAGGCCAACCCGTGCATCAGGCGGTCCCGAAAAGCCAGCAGCTCGGCCACGAACAACAAGAAAAACCCCACGTACCACGTGAAGGCCAGGCGGTGCAGATAAAAGTACCAACCAAAGCTCAAGGGCGGCTCGAGCGAAACCGACAGGGCCAAGCGCACCGAATGCGCCAGCGCCGCCACCGCCATGAGCAAGAACAGGCGCTCGTTCAAGGTGCGCCACAGGTGCAGCGAGAGCAAGCCCATCAGCAGCGAGCTGATGAGCATCATCCAAGTGCCTTTGACCTGCCAGACTTCGAGCACCTGGTGGCGCTCGAACAGGCTGCCGTGGTAGCCGATCTGCAACGGCCACAAACCGCTGCGCTCGAGCAACTGGCCCTGCACCTGGATGTGTATCTGGTTTTGCTGTGGCTGCGGCTGCAGCAGCCCCGGGGGCAGGCTCACCAGGTAGGGGAACCAGGCGCTCAGGATGTTGCGCTCGGGCGCAGCGTACCAGCCAACCTGGTAGATCTCGTGGCCGTTGAGCAGCACCCGAAAGCGGGTGCCGACGCGCGGCAACAGCAGCGCCAACCGGGTTTGGGCGGGGTCGTCGTAGTGCAGGGCTGCCGGCCAATCGAGCCGGTAATCCACCCAGCCCGACCAAGCGGCAGGCTGATCGTCCAGAATGTGGGGCAGGCTCACCTGCTGCGGCGGCTGCTGCGGGTGCTGCGGCAGGCTCGCTTGCGCCTCGCGCAAGGTCACGGCGTTTTCGAGCCCCGCCGGCATTGACACGCTGTGCAGCGCCCACAGCAAACCGAGCAGCAGCAGCCCCACCCAGAGGTAATGCGGCACCCGCTTGGCGCTCTGCCCGGGCGGTGGCGGCGCAGGAGGCAAAGCCCTCACAACAAACCCCGATCCTGTGCCGCGCGCACCACTTGCACGCGGGTGTGCACCGCCAGCTTGCGGTACAGGTTTTTGATGTGCGTGCTCACGGTGGCGGTGCCGATGCCGAGCCGGCTGGCGATCTCCTTGTTCACGTAGCCTTGGGCCACCAGCTTGAGCACCTCGGATTCGCGCTCCGACAGCGCCGGGGCCGCAGCGACGCTGTCCGCCACCTGGGCTGGCGCGTTGTTGCGCAACTGCTTGAGCAACAGGCGTGCCAGCAGCGGCGAAATCGGGGCGCCGCCGGCGCAGATCTGTTCGATGGCCTCGATCAGTTCGGCGTCGTTGCAGCCCTTGAGCACGTAGCCGGTGGCCCCCGATTGCAGGGCGTGCACGAGGCGCGACTCGTCCCCGAACACGGTGAACACCAGCAGCTCGGCCTCGGGCTTGGTGAGTGAAAGCAGACGCAGCATGTCTTCGCCGCGGCCATCGGGCAGACCCAGATCAACCAGATAGACATCGGCCAAGCTGTTGGGGGCCATGATGCGAGCGTGGGAGTAGGTGGCGGAATGCCCGACCAAGCGCCAGTCGGGCCGCAGCGCCAAGGCGTGATGGACGAACTGCAACACGGTGCGGTCGTCTTCGATCAGGTAAATGCGCGTGCTGCTGGGCATGCGGCGATTGTGGGCCATGCCGGACCCCCCCACTCCCCAAAACAGGGGAGTGGCTACTGCACGCCGTGCGCGCCCAACACCCGGTCTTTGAGCTGCGCCAGCCGGTCGCGCGCTTGCGCCGCCTGCTCGAACTCGAGCTTGCGCGCGTGCTCGAGCATCAGCTTTTCCAGTCGCTTGAGCTCGCGCGCCAAGTCTTTGGCGCTCATGTCTTCGATCTCGGCCTGCTGCACCCGCGCCAGCTCGGTGCGCTGCGCCTGCTCGCTGGCTTTGTCGCTCTGCACACCGTCGATCAAATCTTTGATGCGCTTGACCACCCCCACCGGCGTGATGCCGTGCACGGCGTTGAAAGCCAGCTGCTTGTGGCGGCGGCGTTCGGTTTCGTCGAGGGCGCGGCGCATCGAGTCGGTGACGCGGTCGGCGTACAGGATCGCCATGCCGTTGAGGTGGCGCGCGGCGCGGCCGATGGTCTGGATCAGGCTGCGCTCGGAGCGCAAAAAGCCCTCTTTATCGGCGTCCAAAATCGCCACCAGGCTCACTTCCGGGATGTCCAGCCCCTCGCGCAGCAGGTTGATGCCCACCAGCACGTCGAACGTGCCCAAGCGCAAGTCGCGGATGATCTCGACCCGCTCCACAGTGTCGATGTCGGAGTGCAGGTAGCGCACGCGCACGCCGTTTTCGCCCAGGTATTCGGTGAGCTGCTCGGCCATGCGCTTGGTGAGCACGGTGATGAGCACGCGCTCACTGCGCTGCACGCGCAGGCGGATTTCTTGCAGCACGTCATCGACCTGATGCGTGGCTGGGCGCACCTCGATCACGGGGTCCACCAAGCCGGTGGGGCGCACCACCTGCTCGACCACGCTGCTGGCGTGCTGGCGCTCAAAATCAGCGGGGGTGGCCGAAACGAACACGCACTGGCGCATGCGGGCCTGGAACTCGTCGAACTTGAGCGGCCGGTTGTCGAGCGCGCTGGGCAGCCTGAAGCCGTACTCCACCAGCGTCTGCTTGCGCGAGCGGTCGCCGTGGTACATGCCGCCGAGCTGGCCGATCATCACGTGGCTCTCGTCGAGGAACATGAGTGCATCGGGCGGCAGGTAGTCGATCAGGGTCGCGGGCGGCTCGCCCGGCGCCGCGCCCGAGAGGTGGCGTGAGTAGTTTTCAATGCCCTTGCAGTGGCCAACCTCGACCAGCATCTCGAGGTCGAAGCGCGTGCGCTGCTCCAGCCGCTGGGCCTCGACCAGCTTGCCCGCCGCCACCAGCTCGGGCAGGCGCTGCGCCAGCTCGAGCTTGATGGCCTCGACCGCCGCCAACACCTGCTCGCGCGGCGTCACGTAGTGGCTGCTGGGGTAAACCGTAAAGCGCGGGATGCGCTGGCGGATGCGCCCGGTGAGCGGGTCAAACAGTTGCAGCGCTTCGACTTCGTCGTCAAACAGCTCGATGCGCAGCGCCAGCTCCGAGTGCTCGGCCGGAAAGACGTCGATGGTGTCGCCGCGCACCCGAAACAGGCCGCGAGCAAAATCCTGCTCGTTACGCTCATACTGCATGCGCACCAGCTGCGCGATGGCGTCGCGCTGGCCCAAGCGGTCGCCCACGCGCAGCGTCATGATCATGCGGTGGTAGCTCTCGGGCTGGCCGATGCCGTAGATCGCCGACACGCTGGCCACGATCACCACGTCGCGGCGCTCGAGCAGGCTTTTGGTGCACGACAGGCGCATCTGCTCAATGTGCTCGTTGATGGCGCTGTCTTTTTCGATGAACAAGTCGCGCTGCGGCACGTAGGCTTCGGGCTGGTAGTAGTCGTAGTAGCTGACGAAGTACTCGACCGCGTTGTGGGGAAAGAACTCGCGAAACTCGCTATAGAGCTGCGCCGCCAGCGTTTTGTTGGGCGCAAAAACGATCGCCGGCCGGCCCAGCCGCGCAATCACATGGGCCATGGTGTAGGTCTTGCCGGATCCGGTCACGCCCAGCAGGGTCTGATAGACCTCGCCGGCGCGCACGCCCTGCACCAGCTGCTCGATCGCCGCCGGCTGATCCCCCGCCGGCTCAAAGGGCTGAAAGAGCTCGAAGGGCGAGTCGGGGAAGCGCAGGCACTGGCCAGCGGCTGGGGGCGCCGCCGGGCTGAGCTCTAGAGGGGTTTGGGGGACCACCTGGCTAATGCTGCAACTGCAGCCAGTCGTTTTCAATTTCTTCCACCGTGGGCAGGGCGCCCTTCAGGTTGTCGGGCAGGGTTTCGACCAGTGTGTACTCGCTCACGCCCATGGGTTTGTTCATGTCGCGCAGGGCAAACTCAACCTCGATGTTGTTCTTGTCGCGGCACAGCAGCAGGCCAATGGTGGGGTTGTCGTCGCTGCGCTTGAGCAGGCTGTCCACCGCCGACAGGTAAAAGTTGAGCTTGCCCGCGTACTCGGGCATGAACTTGCGGTTTTTCAGCTCCACCACCACGTAGCACTTCAGCGTGACGTGATAGAAAAGTAGGTCGATGTAATAGTCGTTACCCGCCACCTCGAGGTGGTACTGGCGGCCAATGAAGGCAAAGCCCTTGCCCAGCTCCAGCAGAAACTGCGTAATGTGCTGGGTAAGCTGATGCTCCACATCGCGCTCGTTAAATGGCCCGGTCATGGCCATGAAGTCGAATGTGTAGGGGTCTTTCAGCGTTTGCTGGGCCAAGTCGGACTGCGGCACCGGCAGGGTACGGGCAAAGTTGGTGACGGCCTTGCCTGTGCGCTCATACAAGTTGGACTTGAGTTGCAAAGCCAATACATCGCGGCTCCAGCCCTGTTCCAGCGTTTGCGCGAGGTAAAAGCGGGCTTCGTCTACGCGCTGGCACTTGGTGAAAATCTGGATGTGGTGGCCCCATGGAATCCGAGCCAGCAAGGCTGCCAGCTCGCCGTCTGCGCCACCCCAAGGCGCTGC
The DNA here is from genome assembly GCF_056323735.1 of Serpentinimonas sp. SSL01. NCBI lineage: Bacteria > Pseudomonadati > Pseudomonadota > Betaproteobacteria > Burkholderiales > Comamonadaceae > Serpentinimonas > Serpentinimonas sp. SSL01. The sequence continues at coordinate 517,834 of NZ_CM150487.1, read as the reverse complement.
GCCCATTTTGGCAACAGCCTGTTGCCAAATTGCCGCGTCGCCGTAAAAGCGGAAAAAAGCCCGGCAGTAGCGCAGATTCTTGGCTGAAAAACCGCCGACCTCTGGAAAGGTGTGCCGCAGGTCTTTGCTGAAGGCGTCAATGAAACCGCTGCCCCACTGGGCACTGGTCTCCCGGTCCACGATTTGCGCGCCCAGCTCGTAGTAAAGGGCTATCAACTCGCCGTTGGCGGCCAGCGCCACGTGCATGCGCGCGGCATGAATTTTCTGCTTGATGCGTCCTAGCCACGCCTGGTATTCGGCCAGCGCAGCAGGCTGGACCTTAAAAAGTTGGGTCATGAGAGTGAGCCGGCAGAGATCTCGGAACAATATAAGCTCAATTGCTTAAGCCCTCTTTGGCGCGTGAGTACGCTCTCAAGGTCGGTCGACTGACTGCGCCCGCTCGCGACGCAGTTGATCTAGGTTGCCGCCCTGCCCTTGGGCGACGATGTCGAGCTCGGCACCCAGCACCGCCAGCACGGCCAACAGCTTGCGCGCGCCAAACTCAAGCACCCGCCCACGCTCAAGGCGCGACAGCGATTCTGGCGTTACCCCGGCTTGGGCCGCGACGACGCCTTGCTTCAGGCCCAACAGCTTGCGGCGTGTGGCCACGGCAGCACCGAGTTCTGGCAGGGTTTGCATTTGATTTTTAAATCAAGAAAGCTGTATTTTATGCCTTTTTTTTGACGCAAAAGTCAAAAATATCGCCACTCCAGGTGTTCTGTGCGCACACCATGCCGTGCGCTGCTGTGCCGCTGGCGCCTTGGCGGCTTGCCCAAGCTCGGCTACAGTAGGGTTCAACCTTGGCCTGTGCACAGCGCCTAGGCTTGCTCCTTGTGCACCAACCAGCGCAGCCAACACCGTGTCGCCCACAACCCCAAACACCGCTCTAAAAGCCCCGCTACACGCCCCACTGTGCCCGCTGTGCGGCCAAGCCAACGAGTGCGCGGCCTCGGCCAGCGGCAGCTTTGACACCGCGTGCTGGTGCACCGGCGTCAGCTTCAGCCCTGAACTGCTGGCGCAGGTGGCACTGGAGCAACAGCACCGCGCCTGCATCTGCCGCCGGTGTGCTGAGGGCGGCCATGTCAGTCGTGCAGATCAAGAAAAGGCCCTGTAACTCGAGGCCAGACTGAGGTTTTTACACACTTGGGGAAATCTGCAGAATCACCCCACGGCATGACAACCGCAAGGCTCGGGGCGAGCGGCTCCGCACCCGAAACGCGCAAGGCACGTAAAATTTCGATGTGGGGCGGTGCGAGAGAAAAAACCCGTAGCAGAGCTGCATTGAACTCCGCACGGGCCAACAAAATCGAGCGAGAATTTGCGCAATCTGCTGATATTGTTGGTAGGCGCGATTGGACTCGAACCAACGACCCCCACCATGTCAAGGTGGATGGTACGCTGCACTACAACGATCAACTCGTGATTCTACATCATGAGGTGCGCCACTCAGTCTCGCGCCACTCAGTCTCGGCGGTGCCCTGATGACAAGCTACAAGTTAGCAGCATGGTGCCGCAGGTGGTCTTCCACCACCGTGGCGATGAAGTAGTACCCGTGGTCGTAACCATCGTGGCGGCGCAGCTTCAGAGGCTGTGCCGCCGCTGCACACGACTGCTCCAGCAAGTGTGGGTGTAACTGCTCGGCCAAAAACTTATCAGCCATACCCTGGTCCACCAAAATGCCTTGGGGAAACAATGGCGGCAGGCCGCTAGCGTGGCGCTGACGGATCAACTCGGTTGCATCATGGGCAGCCCAATTCGCAGTGTCGGCACCCAGATAACCTGCGAAGGCCTTCTGCCCCCAGGGGCACTGCCTGGGGGCACAGATGGGGGCGAAGGCGCTCAGGCTGCGGAAACGGTCGGGATGCCGATAGGCTAGCGTGAGAGCACCGTGCCCGCCCATGGAGTGGCCCATGAGGCCGAGTCGCCGCGCCGAGATCGGCAAGTGCTCGCCCACCAGCGGCAGCAACTCGTCCATCAGGTAACTTTCCATGCGCCAGTGGGTGGACCACGGCGCCTGGGTCGCGTCCAGGTAGAAGCCGGCCGCCAAACCAAAGTCCCAGCTGTCAGCCTGGCCGGGCACGTCGGTGCCGCGCGGGCTGGTATCGGGCATGATGAGCGCCAGGCCCAACTCGGCGGCCACGCGCTGGGCGCCGGCTTTAACGGTGAAGGTCTCTTCGTTGCAGGTCAGCCCCGCCAGGTACACCACCGCTGGCACCGGGCCCCGCTGGGCCTGGGGCGGCAGGTAGACGGCGAAGCGCATCGGCAGGCCGATGGTGGCCGAGTCATGCTGGTAAAAGCGCTGCACGCCGCCGAAGCAAGCATGCTCGCTGCGCAGCGTGGGGGCAGGCGCTTCGATGGGGGCATGTGCGCCGCAGGGGCTGGTGTCCAGACGGGTCATGGCCAGGCGCTCAGAACTCGACCACGGCGCGGATGGATTCGCCGCGCTTCATCAGGTCGAAGCCTTCGTTGATCTGCTCGAGCTTGAGCTTGTGGGTGATCAGGCTGTCGATGTCGATCTTGCCGTCCATGTACCAGTCCACGATCTTGGGCACGTCGGTCCGGCCGCGCGCACCACCAAAGGCGGAGCCTTCCCACTTGCGACCGGTGACGAGCTGGAACGGACGGGTGGAGATTTCGGCGCCCGCTTCGGCCACGCCGATGATGATGCTGCGGCCCCAGCCTTTGTGGGTGCACTCCAGCGCCTGGCGCATCACCTGGGTGTTGCCGATGCACTCGAACGAGTAATCGGCACCACCATCAGTCAGCTGCACGATGGCGTCCACAATGTTGCCACCCGCCGCCACGATGTCCTTCGGGTTCAGGAAGTGCGTCATGCCGAACTGGCGCGCCATGGCTTCTCGCCCAGGGTTCAGGTCCACACCGATGATCTTGTCGGCGCCCACCATCTTGGCGCCCTGGATGACGTTAAGGCCGATGCCGCCCAGGCCGAACACGACCACGTTGGCGCCCGCTTCCACCTTGGCGGTGAAGATGACCGCGCCAATGCCTGTGGTGACGCCACAGCCGATGTAGCAGACCTTGTCGAAGGGCGCATCCGGGCGGATCTTGGCCAGCGCGATCTCCGGCACCACCGTGTGGTTGGAGAAGGTGCTCGTGCCCATGTAGTGGAAGATGGGATCGCCGTTCAGGCTGAAGCGGCTGGTGGCGTCGGGCATCAGGCCCTTGCCCTGGGTGCCGCGGATGAGCTGGCACAGGTTGGTCTTGCGGCTCAGGCAGAACTTGCACTGGCGGCATTCGGGCGTATAGAGCGGGATGACGTGGTCGCCTTTTTTAAGGGTGGTCACGCCCGGACCCACGTCCACCACCACACCCGCGCCTTCGTGGCCGAGGATGGCGGGGAAGATGCCTTCGGGGTCGGCGCCGCTGAGGGTGTAGTAGTCGGTATGGCAAATGCCGGTCGCCTTTATTTCGACCAGCACTTCGCCAAACTTGGGGCCTTGCAGGTCCACGGTTTCAATGGTCAGGGGTTGGCCGGCCTTCCAGGCCACGGCTGCGCGTGTTTGCATGAGCTATTCCTCGAGAATACGAAACGGTTTGATCTTCTATCCCATTACTGCGACAGGAGTGTTTTGAGTGGAAGATCGGTGTTGACGACTTGTTCGGGTGACGGCGAACGCCCCGCTTCAATCCACTTGCGAGCCACCATGTGGTCCATCGGCGCATTCACCGACTCCACACAGCGCAATTGACCGCCCTCAAAGTGGAATAGCGAGAAGATGCCCGGGTTGCTGCCGTCTCGACGATAGGTCGTGACCTGCAATGGTAACAGACCGACCATTTGCAAACGGAGCCCGCCTTGCTCAGACCAAAACCAGGGAATCGGAGCATAAACGGCCTCCTGCCCCGCCAGCCGGGCAGCCAGAACGCGAGCTTGGTCATTGGCATTCTGGATCGACTCCAGGCGCAACCGCCGCCCAGCCCCAACCGGGAAAGACGTGCAGTCACCGATCGCAAAAATGGTGGGGTCAGACGTTGACATGCCTGCATCCACCACAATGCCGTTATCACACGCCAAACCTGCCTCTTGCGCGAGTTGCACGTCCGGCTCAGCGCCGATCGCGACCAACAGCAAGTCACACGGTATGACCTCGTCAGAGAGGTGTACCGCCACGACACGGCCGCCGTCGCACAGGACAGATTGCACAACGGCTCCCAGGCGGATATCAATACCCTGGGAGGCGTGAACTGAACGAACGTGCTCGGCCAGAGCAGCCGACACAGATCGACCCATCAAGCGCGGAGCCATCTCGATCACAGTGACACGCTTGCCCAGAGTACGGGCTGTGGCCGCAACTTCAAGGCCGATGAAGCCTCCGCCGAGTACCACCACGCTCTCAGCGGATGCCAGCTGTTGACGCAGAGCCATCGCATCGGATGCGGTCCGCAAGGAAAGCGCGTTGCTTGCCCCCCGGTCCAGCAGAGGAAAGCGTCGTGCCTTCGTTCCCGTCGCCAGCACCAACGCTGAATAGGCCAGCTGCTGGCCATCGTCCAGAGCGACTGTCTGCCGGATACACAGCTTGGAGCCGTTGGGCATGACGAGCATGACGAGGCCTCGCTCGTCAGCAATCTTGTAGAGCTTGGCCCTGGGTTTGGCAGCGCGGATCTTGGAGTCGGAGAGCATGGTGGGTGTGGGTATCTGAGATGTGGGTAACAGTGACTTGTGCATTCAGTCTACCCACCAACGTTACCCACAGCAAATGCAAAACACCCTGAAACACTATGCGACACTAAACGACAAACAAGAGGTGAAAATCTCTCATAACCCGTTGTCCAGAAATGAAAAAAGCCTCAAAGCTAAACACTTTGAGGCTTCTCGAAACAACGTAATTGGTAGGCGCGATTGGACTCGAACCAACGACCCCCACCATGTCAAGGTGGTGCTCTAACCAGCTGAGCTACGCGCCTGAGGTCGGTTGCAAGCTTGCGATTGTAGCACGGCTTTTTAGCGTCGGCGCACGCTGCGCACCCCGGCCACGTCTTGCAGCGCCGCCATGACGCGCTGCACCCGGCTGGCGTCGGTGACTTCGATTGTGAAGGTCATCCAGGCCACCCCTTTCACGCTTTGCGTCTGCACGCCGATGACGTTGATTTTCTGGCTGGCAAAGGTGTCGGAAATGTCGCGCAGTAGGCCTTGGCGGTCTTGGGCCTCGATCGCCACGTCGACGGCGTAGTGGGTGGCGACATCGCCTTTGGCGGCCACGCCGTTCCACTGCACTTCGATCACCCGGCCCGGGTGGCGCTGCGCCAGCGTGGCGTAGTCGGGGCAGTCGGCCCGGTGCACGCCCACCCCTTTGCCGCGCGTGATGTAGCCCCGGATGTCGTCGGGCGGCGCCGGTTTGCAGCAGCGCGCCAGTTGCGTGAGCACCGAGTCCAGCCCCACCACCAGCACGCTGCCCTGCGGGGCGCGGGCCGGGCTGTGGCGTGCCTTGCGCAGCTGCACCTCGTCCGGGGCTTGCAGCGCCGGGGTGGGGTTGAGCAGCTGCTCGACCGTGCGCAGCGTGATTTCCTCTTTGCCCAGCGCCTCGCACAGGCCGGCGGCGTGGTCGTAGCCGATGCGGTTGGCCAACTCGTCGAGGTTGAGCGCGGTTTTGCCCTCGCGCTGCAACCATTTGTCGAGCAGCTCGCGGCCGCGCTGGATGGTGCTGTGCACCGCTTGGGCATTGAACCAGGCCCGCACCTTGCTTTTGGCGCGGTGGCTCACCAGGTAGCCCTGCTCTGGGTTGAGCCAGTCGCGCGAGGGGCCGCCGTCTTTGCTGGCGATGATCTCGACCGTCTGACCCGTTTGCAGCGGCGTGTTGAGGGCGAGCATGGCGCCATCGACGCGCGCGCCACGGCAGCGGTGCCCGAGGTCGGTGTGCACGGTGTAAGCAAAATCGAGCGCCGTGGCCCCCTTGGGCAGCTCGACGATGGCCGCGTGCGGCGTGAGCACGTAAATGGCGTCGTCAAACAGCGGCTGCGTGGCCTGCTTGCGGCGCTCGCTCTCAACGTCGCTCTGCCAAGCCAGCAGCTGGCGCAGCACGGCGATTTTGGCGTCGTAGTCGGAATCGGCGTGCACACCCTCGTAGCCTTTGCCGCCCGCCTCTTTGTAGGCCCAGTGCGCCGCCACCCCGTGCTCGGCGTGGTCGTGCATGGCCTGGGTGCGGATCTGCAGCTCGAAGGCGTGGCCTTGCGCGTCGCGGATCACGGTGTGCAGCGACTGGTAGCCGTTGGGTTTGGGCTTGCCGATGTAGTCGTCAAACTCCTCGGGCACCGGGCTGTAATGGGCGTGCGCGAAGGCCAGCACGCGGTAGCAGTCCTCGATCTGCGGCACCACCACGCGCAGCGCGCGCAGGTCGAACACCTGCTCGAAATCGAGCGCCTTGCCACGCATTTTTTTGACGATGCTGTAGATGTGCTTGGGCCGCCCTTGCACCTCGGCGGCGATGCCCTGGGCACGCAGTGCCTGCTGCAGGCGCTGGCGCACCTGTTCGACGTGACTCTCGCGCTCGATGCGTTTTTCGTCGATGCGGCGTGCGATCTCTTTGTAGGTCTGCGGCTCGAGGAAGCGAAAAGCCTGGTCTTCGATCTCCCACTTGATCGGCCAGATACCCAGGCGGTTGGCCAAGGGCGCAAACACGTGCAGCGATTCGCTCGCCAGGGCGGGGTCGGGGGAGAGTTTGGCGGCTGCGATGTAGCGCAGCGTTTGCAGGCGCGAGGCCAGACGCAGCAGCACCACGCGCAGATCGCGCGAAAACGCCAGCAGCATCTTGCGAATATTTTCGTGCTGGCTGGCTTCGAGCTCGCTGGGGGCGGCGCGCTGGGTGCCGCCGGGTTCGGCCGCGCTGGCGCGCTCTTGGCGCACCTGGGCCGCCTTGATTCGCGTCTGGCGCTGCAGTTGCACCAGCTTGGTGGTTTCCAGCGCCACCGCAGCCAGATCGCTGCCAAAGGCTTTGGTGATGAGCTCGCGCGGGCGGTTCAGGTGCTCGCAGGCATAGACCAGATAGGTGCTGACTTTGAGCTCGGCACCGCCACCGATGAGGTCGAGCACGGCGGCCACGCCGTCGGCATGGGCCAGCGTGTTCTCGCCGGTATCGAGGGTTTCGCTGGCCAACAGTGGTTCGGCAAAGGCGCGCGCACGCAGCACCGCGGCCTGCTCGTCGGCAACGCGGGCCTGCCACTGCGCAACGGCTGCTCCGTCTGCCGGGGCGTCCGGAGCAACCGACGGATCGGGCGCTGGGGGGGCCGATCTCATGGCGCCAACAGAAATTCGCACACCGGCGCCACCTGCTCGGGGGCCACCAGCGTGGGCGCGTGGCCCACGCCCGCAAACTCGAGCAGGCGTGCGCGCGGGCCGCGCTGCGTCATGGCCAGCGCCGTGGCGTGGCTGAGCAGGTCGGACTCGGCTCCGCGCAACAACAGCACCGCAGCGGTGATGGCCTCGTACATCTGCCACAGCAGCGCCTCGCCGGCGTGGATGGCGGCGCCGGCGCTGGGGTCTGGAGCGCTGCCCACGGCCTCGCCCGCCGCCACCAGAGCGCGCAGCGGTTGCGCGATCGCTGGGTCGTAGTGCAGCGCCCAGCCGCCTTGCACCGGCCGCAGCATGGGGCGCGACAGGGCCAGCCACTGCTCGGGGCTGTGCGGGCCAAAGCCCCAGTGCAACTGCGCCAGCGCCTGCACCGCGTCTTGCTCGCTGGCATAGACCCCTTGCGTGCCCACATAGGTGGCGATGCGGCGCAGCGCGGCGGCCTCGATCACCGGCCCGACGTCGTTGAGCACCAGCCGGCGCAAGCCCAACCCGGGCTGGGCCGCCAGCGCCATGCCGATCAGGCCGCCCATGCTGGTGCCCACCCAGTCGATGGCCAGTTCGGCGGGCTCGGCGCTGCCGGTGGCCGCGGCGTGGTTGGCGCGCAGGTGCGCCAACAGCAGCGCCAGATCGGCGGCGTAGGTGGGCACGCCGTAGGCGGCCGGGTCGGCCAGCCAGTCGCTGTGGCCGCGCCCGGCCACGTCGACGCACAGCACGCGCAGCGGCCGCTGCTGACGCTGCGCCTGCGCCAGCAGCGCTTGCGCCAGCACGTCGAAGTCGCGCCCTTGGCGCGTCAGGCCGTGCACGCACAGCACCACCTGCGCCGGGCCTTTGGGTGCCGCGGCCTCGCTGCCCCACTCCCACCAAGCGATGCGGCGCGGTTCGCCGTGCGTGGCCAGCGGGCCGGGTACGGCCAGATGATGCAATACAGGTTCCATGTCGTAGCCTTGTCTCCCTATGCAGGTGGCGCAGGGCACCGGTGGCCGCCCAGCTCCATTGGATAATGCCACCTATCGTAAATCAAATGGAGACGGTTCATGCTCGCAAACAAGACGGCTTTGGTCACGGGTTCCACCAGTGGCATTGGCCTCGGGATCGCCAAGGCGCTGGCGCAGCAAGGCGCGCACCTGGTGCTCAACGGCTTTGGCGACGCGCAAGCGGCCTGCGCCGAAGTGGCGGCCGTGGCCGCACCGGGGGCCCGGGTGGGCTACCAAGGGGCCGACATGAGCCAGCCGCAGCAGATCGAAACCATGCTGCGCGCCGCAGCGGCCGAGTTTGGGCGCGTCGATATTCTGGTCAACAACGCCGGCATCCAGCACGTGGCCCCGATCGAGGACTTTGCGCCCGAGCGCTGGGACGCGGTGCTGGCGATCAACCTGAGCAGTGCCTTTCACACCACCCGGCTGGCGCTGCCGGCCATGAAGGCAGCCAACTGGGGCCGCATCATCAACGTGGCCTCGGTGCACGGGCTGGTGGCCTCGGCCTACAAGTCGGCCTATGTGGCGGCCAAGCACGGGCTGGTGGGCCTGACCAAGGTGGTGGCGCTCGAAACCGCCACCACGGGCGTGACCTGCAACGCCATCTGCCCCGGCTGGGTGCTCACGCCGCTGGTGCAAAAACAAGTGGATGAACGCGCCGCCGCGCTGGGCCTGAGCAACGCCGAAGCCACCAAGCATCTGCTGTGCGAGAAGGAGCCCTCGCTGCAGTTCACCACGCCCGAAGAGCTGGGTGCGCTGGCGGTGTTTTTCTGCTCGCCAGCGGCCGCCAACGTGCGCGGCGCGGCCTGGAACATGGATGGCGGCTGGGCGGCGCAGTAAGCCCGCCAGCCCGTTTCTCGTAGCCCTGAGCCTCTCGTTGCGTTGGCCGGGGTCGCCGGTGGCTATTGCAACTGCACCGCCCCGGACACCGTGATGTGCACCCATTCCGAGCCGGGTTCGGCGGGCAGTGCCACCTCGGCCGTATCGAGGCGGGCCTGCGCCGCCATCATCAGGCGCGGACGCCCGGCAAACTCGGGCTCCGCCGCGCTGATCGCGACTTCGCGCAAGGTGTAGCCGCCAAAGCCGAAGTCGCGCGCCACCAGCTGGGCGCTGGCGCGAAAGCGCTCGATGGCGGCGCTGCGCACCCCGGCCTCGAGCTGCTGGCGCGCTTGCGGGCTGAGCGAGAACTGCATTTGCGACACGCTCAGGCCGCGCACTTGAGCCGGCACCGCCGCCAGCGCGGCCAGATCGCGCCCCTGCACCAGCACCTCGGCTGAGCCATGCCAGCCCACGATCTGGCCCTCGGCGTTGTGGCGCGGCTGCAAACTGAAGCCGCCCGAGCTGAGCTCGAATTCGCCGCTGCGCACCTGGGGCCGCAGCTGTTGCAACGCCGCCTCCACACTGCGGCTGAGCTGGCGCTGCAAAGCCGCCGGGTCGGTGCCTTGCACGCGTTGGGTCAGCGTCAGGGTGAGCCAGTCTTGGCGCGCTTGCTGCCGCGCCGTGGCGCTCAGTTGCACCACGTTGTGGGGCAGCGGCTGCATCCAAGCCGGATTGGGCTGGGTTTGAGCCAAGGCAGTGCCGGCGCCCAGCAAACCCAAGCCTAGGCCCAGCCCCAATGCCGCAACCGTCACGGCACGTCTGGTGCGGATTAGACACAAAAAAGCGTTAAAAGTCATTGCTTCGCTCCAAAAAAATGGGTAACTGCTACACAGGCTTTGCCGCCTGTCCCAGCGCGCTTTCAGTGTGCCATCAAGCGTCCGCCGTTGCCTGTGCCCAAGGCGGTACACAAGCGCAACAACTGTAACGGCGCGTATCCCCCAAGCTTATCAAGCACCCGGCCTGGGCCGCCCGGTGTCACAATGGCCCTCGCCGCCCCAGCTCACGCACCCAAGCCTGCCATGCCATACGCCACCCCAGAACCGCCGCCCACCCGAGCCGACCGCATCGTGGTGGTGGATGACGACGCCCGCATCCGTGAGCTGCTCAACCGCTACCTGAGCCAACAGGGCTTCGAGGTGTTGCTGGCGGCCGATGCGCGCGCGCTCGACAAACTGCTGCAACGCGAGACCTTCGACCTGATCGTGCTCGACCTCATGCTGCCCGGCGAAGACGGGTTGAGCATTTGCAGGCGCTTGCGCGCGGGCCGGCTGCGCACCCCCATCATCATGCTCACTGCCAAGGGCGAAGACGTGGACCGCATCGTGGGGCTGGAGATTGGGGCCGACGATTACCTGGGCAAGCCCTTCAACCCGCGCGAGCTGCTGGCGCGCATTCACGCCGTGTTGCGCCGCCGGCCCCCGCCCGAAGTGCCCAGCGCCCCATCGAGCGCGCACGAAGTGGTGCAATTCGGCCCTTTCGTGCTCGACCTTGGGCAACGCACCCTGCAAAAAAACGGCACCGACATCAGCCTGACCAGCGGCGAATTTGCCATGCTCAAAGCCTTGGTGCGGCATCCGCGCCAGCCGCTGTCACGCGACAAGCTGGCGCAACTGGCACGTGGGCGCGAGTTCGAGCCCTTTGACCGCAGCCTCGATGTGCAGGTCTCGCGCCTGCGCAAACTCATCGAAACCGACCCCGGCGCACCGCGCTACCTGCAAACCGTCTGGGGGGTGGGCTACGTATTCGTCCCCGATGGCCAAAGCTGATCCGCTGCCCCCCGCGCCCAAGGCGGGCCGCAAACCCAGTGGCGTGGGCCTGAGCCTGTTTGGCCGCACTTTTTTGTTGCTCGGCGTTTTGTTGCTGGGTTCGGTGCTGGCCTGGTTTCAAACCCTGCGCACCCTCGAAGAAGAACCGCGTGCGGTGCAAAGCGCGCAGCAGCTGGCCTCGCTCGTCAACTTGACGCGCGCCGCGCTCGCGCACGCCGACCCAATTGCTCGCATTTCGCTCGTCACCACCTTGCTGCAGCAGGAAAACCTGCGCATTGCGGTGCGCGAAAGCGCCGACACCCACTTGCCCTACGACCAAGACCGCTTGAGCCGGCGCATCAGCGCCGAATTGGCCCACATGCTGGGGCCGCAAACGCTGGTGGCGCGCCAGGTGAATGGTTTTGATGGTCTGTGGATCGGCTTTGAAATCGGGGGCGACAACTTTTGGCTGCTGGCCGATCCGGCGCGGGTGGGGCAAGTCGGCGGCGCCACGTGGCTGGTCTGGCTCGGCATTGCGGCGGCCTTGTCCTTGCTCGGAGCGGCGGTGTTTGCCCGCCTGATCAACCGACCGCTGCTGCAGCTCAGCGCCGCCACGGCACGCGTGCGCGCGGGCGACTTCACGGGGCCGCGGCTCGATGAAACCGAGGCCACGCACGAGATCCGCGCCGTCAACATCGGCTTCAACCGCATGGCCGAGCAACTGGCCAAGGCCGAGGCCGACCGCACGCTGATGCTGGCGGGCATTTCGCACGATCTGCGCACCCCGCTGGCGCGGCTGCGGCTGGAAATCGAGCTGAGCGTGCCCGACGAGGCCACCCGGCAGCTGATGGCGGCCGACATCGAGCAAGCCAATGCCATCATCGACAAGTTCCTCGACTACGCCCGCGTCGAGCACACACCGCAGCTGCAGCCGGTGGCCTTGGCCGAGCTCATCGCCGCCGCCTTGCTGCCCTATCAAGGTGCGCCAGACTGCGCGGTGGCGCTCGATTTGCCCCCCGGCTTGCGGGTGCTCGCCGAGCCGGTGGAGCTGCGCCGCGTGTTCGACAACCTGCTGCAAAACGCCTCGCGCTACGGCCGCAGCCCCGACGGCCTGCTGCGGCTGAAGATCAGCGCGTCCGCCGGGCCAGACCAGACGGTGACGCTGCAACTGGCCGACCAGGGCCCGGGCGTGCCGCCGCAGCTGCTGGGGCGCCTGACCGAGCCCTTTTTTCGCGCCGACAGCGCCCGCACCGCCGCCAACGGCAGCGGCCTGGGGCTGGCGATCGCCGACAAAACGCTGCAAATCATGGGCGGTGCGCTGGAGTTACGCAACGGCGTCGCCGGTGGCCTGCTGGCGCGGCTGCGTTTGCCAGCGGCTGATTAGGCGGCACGGGTTTGAAGGGGGCGCAGGCGCACCCAGCGCCTCAGCCCACGCGCTGCAACAGGGCCACGGCCCGGCATTCGATCGCCAAGCCCTGCCCGACCGGCCCCATTTTTTCGGCGGTCTTGGCTTTGACATTGACTTGGCTGGGTTGCAGCCCCAGCACGGCCGCAATGCGCGCCTGCATGGCCGCCTTGTAGGGGGCCAGCTTGGGGGCTTGGGCGATCACGGTGGTGTCGAGGTTGAGCACCAGATAGCCCTGAGCGGCCACGCGCTGCATGGCGTGCGCCAGCAACTGAGCCGAATCGGCACCGGCAAAGCGCGCGTCGGTGTCGGGGAACAGGGTGCCGATGTCGCCCAGCGCCGCCGCACCCAGCAGCGCGTCGGTGATGGCGTGCAGCAGCGCGTCGGCGTCGGAATGGCCGAGCAGGCCGCTGGGGTGCGGAATGTGGATGCCGCCCAAAATCAGCGGCCGCCCCGGCACCAGCGCGTGGATGTCCCAGCCTTCGCCGATGCGCAGGCCTAGGCCTAATGATTGGCTGGGAGCAGAGGGGGCTGGCGCAGGGTTGACTGGGTTCATGGCGGCAGGGGCCTCGGGTGTGGATGGAGCGGCTGGGACAAGCGGATTGGCTGGTGCACAGGGGGCGGGAGCTGCCTGCCGCTGCGCCAGCAGCGCCTCGGCCAAGGCGAAATCAGCCGGGTAGGTGATTTTGAAGTTGCTCGCGCTGCCCGGCACCAGCAGCGGCTGGGCGCCGCTGCGCTCGATGGCGCTGGCCTCGTCGGTGATGCCGGCAAAGCCGCTGCCTTGGTGCGCCTCCAGCGCCGCGCGCAAAGCGCCGAGCCTGAACATCTGCGGCGTTTGCGCCAGCCACTTGTCGGCGCGCTCAAGCGTGGCCGCCACCCGGGGCATGGGCGCGGGCTCGGCAGCTTGGGCTTGGGCTTGGGCTTGGACTGGGGTCGAGGCTGGGGCTTCGGGGGCTCCGAGCGCCGCTGCTTGGGCTGGGGTTGGAACCGCCGCCTTGAGCGTATCGGGCAGCGGCAGCGCCAGCAGGCCGCCCACCGGGTCGAGCCAACAGGCCGCGATCAGGCGCTCGATCTGCGCCGGCTCGATCAGACAGCGCGCAGCGTCATGCACCAGCACCCAGTCGGCGTCGCGCGCCCCAGCGGCTGCCAGTTGCTGCAAGCCGTTGAGCACCGTCTGGGCGCGCACCGCGCCGCCCACAGGCCACACGCGCACCCGCGCATCCGGCGCCTGGTAGGCGGCGTCACCGGGCGCCACCACCACCGCCACCCCGGCCCAGTGCGGCAGCGCCAAAAAAGCCGCCAGCGTGTGGTCGATCACGCGCTGGCCGGCGAGCAGCTGGTATTGCTTGGGGGTGGGTTGATCCGATCGCACCGCCCGACTGCCGTTGCCGGCGCTGGTGATCAGGGCGTAGCAGCGCGGCGGGGCATCGGTGCTGGCGACCTGCCAAGCGGTTGCCCCCTCCCACACGGCCCCGTCCTCAGAGGCAGCCCCCCTCGCCGGCCCAGGGGCGCTTGGGGGCATGGGCGGCGGGCCGTCAGATGCCCCGGTTTCGGGGGGTGGCGGGAAAGCGGGTATGGCGGGCGCGGTAGGATCTGTCACGGTGCGTGATTTTAGAATCAGCTGCTGCGCTGTTGCGCCCTAGGCACCCTTTATCGCCCCCTATTTCGCCCTCGCCCTCGCCCTCGCCCTCGCCCTCGCTCGCAACCGCAACCCGCAACCCGCAACCTCACCCCCGCGCCTCTGCCTTAGCCACTGCACCCCGCCAGACCCCCCGATGAATCTGCCCCCACTCAGCCCCGGCAAGCGCCTGCACGTGCCCCGCCCCCCCAGCAGCGCCGACGCCTTGTGGCTGGCGCAACTGGCCGAACGCGAACGCGGCACCGGCCGGCTCACCGCCGTGGTCTGCGCCGACGCCGCCGACGCCCAGCGCCTGCTGGAAGAAATCCCGTTTTTTGCGCCCACGCTGCGCTGCGCTCTGTTCCCGGATTGGGAAACCCTGCCCTACGACAGCTTTTCGCCGCACCAAGACCTGATCTCGGAGCGCTTGGCCACGCTCTGGCGCATCGTGCAGCGCGACCGCGCCCAAGGTGCCGATCTGGTGCTGGTGCCCGCCACCACCGCGCTCTACCGGCTGGCGCCGCCGGCCTTTCTGGCCGCCTACAGCTTCGAGTTCAAGCAACAGCAACGGCTCGATGCGTCCCGCCTCAAGGCCCAGCTCACGCTCGCCGGCTACCAGCACGTGAGCCAGGTGGTGGGCCCGGGCGAATACGCGGTGCGCGGCAGCCTGATCGACCTCTACCCCATGGGCTCTGCGGTGCCCTACCGCATCGACCTGTTCGACGACGAGATCGACTCGATCCGCACCTTCGACCCCGACACCCAGCGCAGCCTGTACCCGGTGCCCGAGGTGCGGCTGCTGCCCGGGCGCGAGTTTCCGCTCGACGAAACCGGCCGCGCCAAGTTCCGCGCCCGCTGGCGCGAACTGCTCGAAGGCGACCCGAGCCGCAGCCGCCTGTACAAAGACATGGGCGCGGGCGTGGCCAGCGCCGGCATCGAGTACTACCTGCCGCTGTTCTTTGACCAGACCGCGACCGTGTTCGACTACCTCGGCAGCGCCACCACGCTGGTGCTGCACGGCGAGCTCGAACCGGCCTTCCAGCGCTTTGCGCTGGACACCGCCGAGCGCCACCGCCTGGCCCAAGGCGACCCCGAGCGCCCGCCGCTGCCGCCCGAGACCCTGTTTCTGGATGCCGAAGGCTTCTACCTCGCCGCCAAAGCGCTGCCCCAAGTGGCGCTGCGCCCGCCCAAGGAGCCGTCTAGCCCGCCCGGCACCAGCCCGGCGCCCGCCCCCGCCAGCCACGCCGCCGCCACCAGCCCCACCAACCCCACCGGCTCGAGCGCCTTCGAGCCGCTGCCCGACCTGGCCGCCCAGCGCGCCGCCGACGACCCGCTCGAGCGCCTCAAAGCGCACCTGGCGCGCAGCCCCCGGCGCGCGCTGCTGCTGGCCGAGAGCGAGGGCCGCCGCGCCACCTTGCTCGATTTTTTGCGCGCCAGCGGCCTCAACCCGCCGCTGTTCGAGTCCTTGGCCGACTTCCAAGCCAGCCCGGCCCCCATTGGCCTAGCCACGGCGGCCTTGGCCAGCGGCTTTGCGTGGGTGCAGCAAGGCAGCGCCCCCAGCGGCATCGACTTCGTCACCGAAACCGAGCTCTTTGCCAGCCAGCCCGGCACCCGGCGGCGCAAAAAGCAAGAGCAGGTCAGCGACGTCGAAGCGCTGATCAAAGACCTGAGCGAGCTGCAACTGGGCGACCCGGTGGTACACAGCCAGCACGGCATCGGCCGCTACCGGGGCTTGCTCAACCTCGATCTGGGCGAAAAAAACCCCGACGGCAGCCCCGTGCTGCAAGAGTTTTTGCACCTCGAGTACGCCCAAGCCGCCGTGCTCTACGTGCCGGTGAGCCAACTGCACCAGATCAGCCGCTACACCGGCGTGAGCGCCGACGAAGCGCCGCTGCACCGGCTGGGCTCGGGCCAGTGGGATAAAGCGCGGCGCAAAGCCGCCGAACAGGTGCGCGACGCCGCCGCCGAACTGCTCAACCTCTACGCCCGCCGCGCCGCTCGCGAGGGCCACGCCTTTCGCTTCCCGGCCAAAGACTACGAAGCCTTCGCCAACGACTTCGGCTTCGAAGAAACGCCCGACCAAAAAGCCGCCATCCACGCCGTGATCCAAGACCTGATCAGCCCACGCCCGATGGACCGGCTGGTCTGCGGCGACGTCGGCTTTGGCAAGACCGAAGTGGCGCTGCGCGCCGCCTTCGTGGCGGTGAGCGGCGGCAAGCAAGTGGCCTTTCTGGCCCCCACCACCTTGCTGGCCGAGCAGCACTACCAGACCCTGCAAGACCGCTTTGCCAACTGGCCGGTGAAGATCGCCGAACTGAGCCGCTTTCGCAGTGCGCGCGAAATCACCGCCGCCCTGCAAGGCACCGCCGCCGGCACCGTGGATATCGTCGTCGGCACCCACAAGCTGCTGAGCGAAAAAACGAAATTCAAAAACCTCGGGCTGCTCATCATCGACGAAGAGCACCGCTTCGGCGTGCGCCACAAAGAGGCCATGAAGGCGCTGCGCGCCGAAGTCGATGTGCTCACCCTCACCGCCACCCCGATCCCGCGCACCCTCGGGCTGGCGCTCGAAGGGCTGCGCGACCTGAGCGTGATCGCCACCGCGCCGCAGCGCCGCTTGTCCATCAAAACCTTCGTGCGCAACGAAGGCAATGGCGTGATCCGCGAGGCCGTGCTGCGCGAGCTCAAGCGCGGCGGGCAGGTGTATTTTCTGCACAACGAAGTCGAAACGATCGAAAACCGCAAGCAAAAGCTGGAACAGCTGCTGCCCGAGGCGCGCATCGCCGTCGCCCACGGCCAGTTGCCCGAGCGCGAGCTCGAGCGCGTGATGCGCGACTTCTTGGCCCAGCGCCACAACCTGCTGCTTTGCTCGACCATCATCGAAACCGGCATCGACGTGCCCAGCGCCAACACCATCCTCATCAGCCGCGCCGACAAGTTTGGGCTGGCGCAGCTGCACCAGTTGCGCGGCCGCGTCGGGCGCAGCCACCACCAAGCCTACGCCTACCTGATGGTGCCCGAGATCGACAGCCTGAGCAAAACGGCGCAGCAGCGGCTCGAAGCCATCGGCCAGATGGAGGCCTTGGGCAGCGGTTTTTACCTCGCTATGCACGACCTCGAAATCCGGGGCGCGGGCGAGGTGCTGGGCGAAAACCAGAGCGGCAACATGCTCGAAGTCGGTTTTCAGCTCTACCACGAGATGCTGGCCGAAGCAGTCGATGCCCTCAAGGCCGGGCGCGAACCCGATCTGCTCAGCCCCTTGGGCGTGACCACCGACATCAACCTGCACGCCCCGGCCCTGCTGCCCAGCGACTACTGCGGCGACGTGCACCTGCGCCTGAGCCTGTACAAAAAGCTCGCCAGCGCCAAGACCAGCGCGCAGATCGACGCCTTGCTCGAAGAAATCGTGGACCGCTTTGGCAAGCTGCCGCCGCAGGCGCAAACGCTGATCGACGTGCACCGCCTGCGCGTGCTCGCCGCCCCCTACGGCGTGCAAAAGGTCGATGCCACGCCGGGCCTGATCCTGATCGGCTTCAAGCCCAACCCGCCGCTAGATCCGCAGCGCATCATCGACCTGGTGCAAAAAAACCGCCACATCAAACTCGCCGGCAACGACAAACTGCGCATCGAGCGCGCCCTACCCGAAGCCAAAGACCGCGCGCTACTGGTGCGCGATGTGCTGCGCGCCCTCGGGCCCCCGCTGAAGGTGCCCGACGCCGTGATCAGCTAGCGTTGCTCAACCCGGCTCAGGCGCAACCAACTGCACCGTCGGAAAGTACGCCGCATAGCGCCGCACATCCCGCGTCAGCACCGGCAACCCCACCACGGCGGCGTGCGCGCCGATGAAGAAATCGGCCAGCACGTTGGTCTTGGTACCGCCTTGGCGGCGGTACTTCACAAAGGCTTTGCCAGCCAGAAAGAGCGCCGGTTTGGGGATCTCGATGACCGGGATCTGCAATGCCGCCAGCGCCTCGTCCAGCGCCTCCACGGTGCCAAAGGCCAGCGACACCTCGGCGTAAATGACGGGGTTGATGACCAGACGGTGGATTTGTGCCTGGGCACGCAGTCGGGCAACCGACCAGTCGGCCCAGTCGGGGTCGTTTTCCAGCACGTCTATCAGGACGTTCGTGTCCACCAGCATGGCGGAGCTGGCGCCGTATCAGCCGCGCAACAGGGCCATGAGGTCCTGCGTGCGCCACTTCACGTCGGCCTTGCCGCGCGCGGCTTCAAAGCGGTCGGGCTGGGGCTTGGCACCCCCTTTCCCCGGTGGGCAGTTGGCTTTGTGTAGCTCCACCTTGCCGTCGCGGTTGACGGCAAAATCCACGGCGCTGCCGGGAGTCAGGCCCAAGGCATCGCGTATCTGCTTGGGAATGGTGACTTGCCCTTTGACGGTGAGGGTGGTGGTCATGGCGGCTGCCTCGCTGGGATGTGTTACCTGATTGTATTGGGTAATACCACCATTTCACACCACTCCCCACTTCGGGCACGAAGGCCACGATATAAGGCCACGATATAAGTGGCGCGCACCTATAATTGCCTGCATCCCTGATCGATTGTGGAGCGTGCCATGGCGCAAGTGACCATTTACGTCGAAGACGAGGCCCTGCAAGCGGCGCGCGCAGCGGCGGCGCGCCAGCAGCTCTCGCTCAGCCAATGGTTTGCCCAGTTTGCGGCCGCCGAAAAGCGCCGCCACCAGAGCGACTGGGCCACCTTTTACGCCGAACTCGACGCCTTGGGCCACCCCGGTGACGACGACTTCCCCACCCTCGAGGCCCTGCGCGCGGGCCAGGTGCCCGACCTACCGCGCGAAAGCTGGTGAGCCCATGCCCTACCTGCTCGACACCAATATCCTGATTTACTTCTTCAAAAACCAAGGGGCCGTGCGCCAGCATATGGCGCAGCAGCGCGACACCGACATCCGCCTGTGCACCCCGGTGCTATGGGAACTGCTCAGCGGCGCCTACAAATCGGCCCAGCCGCAGACCCAACTGCTCAAGCTGGCGGCGCTGCAAGGGCGCTTGCGGATCCACGATTTCGACCCACCCGCCGCCGAAAAAGCCGCCCGCATCCGCGCCCAGCTCGAGGCCCAAGGCAGCCCCATCGACACCCTCATCGCCGGCATCGCGCTGGCCCATGGCCTGTGCCTGGTGACGCGCAACACGCGCGAATTCGGGCGCGTGCCGGGCTTGCAACTCGTCAACTGGTTCGACGACGGCGCCGCCTCCCAACCGGGCTAAGCCCACCCCACCCAACCGCCCTATGGGCCATCCACGCTCTCGCCATGCCCGCCGCCCAGTCTGCCCCTCTCCTCAACGCCCCCAGCCCGGCGGCGCACAAGCTCGAACTGCTGCGCGCGCTCTTTCCCCAAGCCATCGAGACCGCGCCCGACGGCAGCGTGCGCGTCAACGCCGCCGCCATCCAGCAGGCGCTGGACCCGGCCAACCCAGACGGCATACGGGTCGAAGAAGACGGCTACGAGCTGCGCTGGGTGGGCAAGCGCGAGGCCTACCACAGCGCCTTTGTGCCACCGAGAAAAATCCTGCAACCCTGCCCCGCCGACAGCGTGGACTGGGAGCACACCGGCAACCTGCTCCTCAAAGGCGACAACCTCGACGCGTTGCGCCTGCTGCGCCACAGCTACTTTGGCAAAGTCAAGCTGATCTACATCGACCCGCCCTACAACACCCAGAGCGACGCCTTCATCTACCGCGACGACTTCACGGCCCGGCAAAGCGAACTGCTGCGCGCCTTGGGCTACAGCGCAGACCACATCGATTACATCAAAAACATCTACGGCGCGCGCACCCACAGCGGCTGGCTGAGCTTCATGTACCCGCGCCTGCTGCTGGCGCGCGATCTGCTGCGCGACGACGGCGTGATCTTCATCTCGATCGACGACAACGAGCAGGCGCAGTTGAAGCTGTTGTGTGATGAGGTGTTTGGGCAGGAGAATTTTGTCAGCACCGTCACTTGGCAGCGCTCAAAGAAAGGCGACTCCAAACTGATTGCGGTCGTCCACGAATACCTGCTGTGTTACGTCAAAGACAAAAGTGCCGCCTTGAGCAACGGCGACTGGCGACGCTCCAAGAACGGGGCAGACGCTGTGCTCGCGCACTACCAGGCACTGCGGCTAGCAATGGACAACAACCATGAGGCCATTCGTTCTGCGATGCTGGCTTGGTACCGAACCTTGCCTATCAAAGACCCGCGCAAAGCCCACAAACACTACAACTGGTCGGACGACCGAGGTCTGTACTTTGCAGACAACTTTGCAGGCCCCGACGATGGCCGCGCTTCTCGTCCGCGTCACGACATCATGCACCCGGTCACCGGAAAGCCCTGCAAAAAACCCTCCACGGGTTGGCGCTGGGATCTGGAAAAAACCAACTGGGCGCTATCTGAAAAT
This sequence comes from Serpentinimonas sp. SSL01, assembly GCF_056323735.1. Classification (NCBI taxonomy): domain Bacteria; kingdom Pseudomonadati; phylum Pseudomonadota; class Betaproteobacteria; order Burkholderiales; family Comamonadaceae; genus Serpentinimonas; species Serpentinimonas sp. SSL01. The sequence continues at coordinate 497,462 of NZ_CM150487.1, read as the reverse complement.
CCGCCACGCATCCACTTTGGTGAAGACGAAAGCACCATTCCAAATCGCAAAAGCTACCTGCACGAGATCGATAGCGAGCCCTTTTTTTCGGTCTTTTATCGCGATGGTCGTGCCGCCACGCTTGAGGTAGAGGCTTTAGTGGGCAAAGGCGTATTCCCTTTTCCCAAAAACTCGGACGTAATCGCAGAACTGGCCCAACTCACCACCTATGGCGATGACGTAGTTCTCGACTTCTTCGCCGGCTCCGGCACCACCGCCGAAGCCGTGCTGCGCCTCAACGCCGAAGACGGCGGCCAGCGCAAGTTCATCCTGGTGCAAATCCCCCAGCCCATCGACGCCAAAAAGCAAAAAGAAGCGCACCACTTCGTCAGCCAAACCCTAGGCAAGCCCGAAGCCACCATCTTCGAGATCACGGCCGAGCGCATTCGCCGCGCGGGCGCGCAGCTCAAGGCGCTGCACCCGGCGCTGGACGTGGGCTTTCGCGTGTTCGAACTGGCCGACGACCCGCACGCGCTCATCCTGCAAAAGCCGCTGGCCCAGGCCACGCAGGCCGATATCGCGCAACTGCAAGCCCTCATCGCCACGCCGCAGCCCGAGCACCTGCCGCGCGTCCTCTACAACCTGCTGCTGGCCGAAGGGCTGGCGCTGAGCACGCGCACCGAGCCGCTGCTGCCCCAGGCGCACCCGCAAGCGCTGTACCAAGCCGCCGACGTGTTGTTCATCCTGAGCGCGGTGGACACCGAAGCGCTGCGCACTCTGCTGAGCGCACAGCAAGCGGCGGGCACCCCGATCCAGCATCTAAGCGTCTATGCGCCTTGGGTGCACGACGACAACTTCCTGCTGGGCACCAAGACGCTGCTGGAGTCGCTGGGCTGGTCGGAAGACAAGCTGCGGCTGCGGGGCTGAAACCCCATGAGCGCCCAATTCCAGTACACCCGCTTGGCCTACCAGGCCCAAGCCGTGCAGAGCGTGGTCGAGGTGTTTGATCAGGTGCGTTTTGTCGCCCCCGCCGACGTGCACGCCAACCCCACCTACGTCCCGCACGAGGCGCAGGCGCACTTGCGCGCCAACATCGCGCGCATCCGCCAGAGCAACCAAGTCACGGCGGGCGCGGTAGCCGTGGCCGCCAGCCCCACGCCCGCGCTGTCGCTGGATGTGCTGATGGAAACCGGCACCGGCAAGACCTTCACCATGATCGAGACCATGCACCGCCTGCACCAGCGCCACAGGCTGTCCAAGTTCATCGTGCTGGTGCCCAGCAACGCCATACGCCAAGGCATGCTCAAGAGCCTGCAAACCACGGCGGCTTTTTTTGCCCGCGAGTACAACAACCAAAAAATCAGCGTCGTCAACTACTCGGACAAATCGGTCAAAGGCTTTATTTACGCCGCCAACCGCAGCCTGACGGTGATGGTGGCCACCTACCAGTCGTTCGCGGGCGACAGCAAGCTCATCAACCAGCGCGGCGTCGAGGCCAATCTGTTTGGCCGGGCGCGCAGCTACATGGAGGCGCTGGCCGCCATCCGCCCGGTGCTGATCATCGACGAACCGCACCGCTTTGAGGGCAAGGTGGTCAAGGAGTATTTGCCCCGCTTCAACCCCATCTTGACCCTGCGCTTTGGTGCCACCTTCAAGCGCGACGAGTTTTGCAACCTGATCTACTCCCTCGACAGCCTAGAGGCCTTTCGCCAGCGGCTGGTCAAGGGCATCACGGTGGACACGGTGGGCACGCTGGCCGACGCCGGGCAAACCTTGACGCTGCTCAACGTGAGCGGCAGCGCCAAAGAGCGCACAGCGCACGTGAGCTACCAGACGCCAGCGGGCACCAGCGCCACCATTACCCTGCAAGCCAAAGACAACTTGGGCGCCAAAACCGAGCTGCCGCACCTCGACGGGCACGTGGTGGAAACCGTGACCCTCAAAGAACTGCTGTTCACCAACGGTTTTGCGCTGCCACTGGGCGAACCCACCGGCTTTGGTATGTTGGCCGACCATGTGCAGTCGCTGTTGATACAGCGCAGCATCGCCAACCATTTTGAACGCGAACAGGCGCTGTACCAGCGCGGCATCAAGGCCATCAGCCTGTTTTTCATCGACGCGGTGGCCAAGTACCTGCCTGCCACTGGCAGCGGGCAGCGCCCGGCCGTGTTGCGCGACACCTTCGAGCGGCTCTACCGGCTGGAGCTGGCCCAGGTGTTGGCCAAGCCGGATTTAGACCCCGGCTACCGCGCCTATCTGCAGCGCTCGGCCCATGATGTGAGCCGGGTGCACAAGGGTTACTTTGCCCGTTCGCACAGCGAGAAGGGCGAGGAAGAGGCCATCAAGCTGATTTTGCAGGACAAAGAAAAGCTGCTGTCATTCGACACCGATTTGCGCTTCATCTTCTCGATGTGGGCGCTGCAAGAGGGCTGGGACAACCCAAACGTGTTCACGCTGTGCAAACTGGCACCGAGCCACTCCAAGATCAGCAAGCTGCAGCAGATCGGGCGCGGCCTGCGTTTGGCCGTCAACCAGCAGCTGGAGCGGGTGCAAGCCGATGACGCGGTCTTTGACGCCATCAACGACTTGGTGGTGGTGGTACCGGCCAGCGAGGGCGATTTTGTGCGCGCCATTCAGGCCGAGATTTCCGAGCACAGCCTCAAGCGCGTGTCGCAACATCTGTCCCATGAGGTGCTGCGGCTCAACGGCGTGATCGCTGGTGACAACGCATTCATGACGGTCTATTTACTGGACGCATTGGCCGCGCAGGGCTTTGCAACGGTGGACAGGGCCAGCGGCACCGCCACCTTGGCGCTAGACAAAGCCCCGTACCAAGCGCGCCGCGACGCACTGGAAAAGACCCTGCTGCATCAGGTGCCCGGGATGACGGCTGCGCAGGCAAAGAACTTGATCGGCTACCTAGACGCCTATTACGAGGGCACGGGACAGGTCAAGACCAAACAGCGCAAACAGACGACGACCCTGAGCATCCGCGCCGAGCAGTATGCGCACTTCCGGCACCTGTGGGAAAACCTCAACCGCCACGCGGTGTTGCGTTATGAAGTCGATACCCCCAAGCTGATCGACAAGGTGCTCGAAAGCATCGGCCGCAATTTTGATGTACGCCCACTGTCCCTCAACGTGACGCGCACCACCGATGTCGAAACCCTACACCAGGCGCGCAGCACGCAGGGCAGCTACACCATCGAGGCCCATTCGGTGTATTCCATGGCGCAGTTCGTGCGCGAGTTGGCCCACCTCACACGGCTGTCGCTGCACACGGTGAGCGCCATTTTGCAGCGCATGCCGCCGGACAAATTTGCGCAGATCCGCCACAACGAAAACCGCGCCTTGACCAGCCTGCGCGACCTGATCCAGCGCTGCATCCACGAGCTGGTGGTGAACCGGGTGTGCTACGACATCCGCGAAATCCGCATTGAGACGGCGCTGACCGACAAAAACGGCGCCTTGCTCAAGACCATTCCGGCGGCACTGTGTGGCGCCGAAACGCACGGCATCGCCAACCCCGCCGTGCGCCAACGCTCACTGTATGAGCAAGCGCTGATGCCCGTAGACAGCCAGATTGAGCGCCAAACAGTGGACGATTCGAACCTGCAAGGCATCACGGTATTTGCCAAGCTGCCCAAAATCAACATCCCAACGCCGCTGGGCAACTACAACCCTGACTTTGGCTACGTAATTGCCCACCAAGGCCAAGCCCAGGCTTTGTACTTGGTGGTTGAGACCAAGGGCTACGACAACCAGCAAGACATCCCCGAGCGCGAGCGCTGGAAAATGGACAGCGCCGTGCACTTTTTCAAGGCCCTGAAAGGCCAAGGCATCGACGTGCATTACAAAACCAAAATCAACCAAGAATCGCTGGCCCAGTTGCTGCAGCAAATCGATCCCGCTTTGACCTTGGCCGCGCCATGAACTCCCCCACCGAACACGCCACCGCATACGCCCCCGGCCTGACCGTGCAGGGCTTCAACCCACCGCTGCGCCTGCGCGACTTTGGGCTCATCGCCTTCGACATGGACTCGACGCTGATCAACATCGAGTGCGTGGACGAGATCGCCGACGCCGTAGGCCGCAAGGCCGAGGTGGCAGCCATCACCGAGGCCGCCATGCGCGGCGAGATCACCGACTTCAAAGACAGCCTGCGCCGGCGCGTGGCGCTGCTCGAGGGCGTGACCGTGGCCGATATGGAGCGCGTCTATGCCGAGCGGCTGCGCCTCAACCCCGGCGCCGCCGAGCTCGTGGCCGCCTGCCGCGCTGCCGGGCTCAAAACGCTGCTGGTCTCGGGCGGCTTCACTTTTTTTGCCGAGCGCGTGCGCGCCGAGCTGGGCATCGACTTCGTGCGCGCCAACGTGCTCGAACTGCGCAGCGGCCCCAATTGCGGCGCCCTCACCGGCCGCTTGCTGCCCCAGTGCTGGGGCGACATCTGCGACGGCGCCGAAAAGCGCCGCACCCTGCTCGAGGTCGCCAGCTTGCTGGGCCTGGAGCCGGCGCAGTGCATCGCCGTGGGCGACGGCGCCAACGACCTGCCCATGATGGCCGCCGCCGGGCTATCGGTGGCTTTTCAGGCCAAGCCGGTGGTGCGCGCGCAGGCGCACGTGGCGATCAACCAAGGCGGGCTCGAGCGCCTGCTCGAAGTCGTACGGCCTTAAACCCCACCCCCCGGCACGCTGGGCAGCCCGGCCAGCGCCATGGCGAGCTCTTGCTCGTCGTAGGCTTCGTCCCTGAGCTCGCCGGCAAAGTACTTCTGGTACGAGGCCATGTCGAAGTGGCCGTGGCCGCACAGGCCAAACAAAATCGTCTCGCTGCGGCCCTCGCGCTTGCAGCGCAGCGCCTCTTCGATCGCGCCCTTGACGGCGTGGTTGGCCTCGGGCGCGGGCACGATGCCTTCGGCACGCGCAAACGCCACCCCGGCGGCAAAGCACTCGCCTTGGGTGTAGGCCACGGCTTCGAGCAAACCCAGCTCTTTGCAGTGGCTCACCAGCGGCGCCATGCCGTGGTAGCGCAAGCCCCCGGCATGAAAACCGGGCGGCGTGAAGGTGCTGCCCAAGGTGTGCATCTTGGTCAGGGGCGTCAGGTGCCCGGTGTCGCCAAAGTCGTAGGCGTAGCGGCCGCGCGTGAGCGACGGGCAAGCCGCCGGCTCCACCGCCACGATGCGCGCCTTGCGGCCGCCGCGCAGCGCGTCGCCCATGAACGGAAAAGCGAGGCCAGCAAAGTTCGAGCCGCCCCCGGTGCAGCCCACCACCACGTCGGGCCAGGCGTCGGCCATCTGCAATTGCTGCATCGCTTCCAGCCCGATCACGGTCTGGTGCAACAGCACGTGGTTGAGCACCGAGCCGAGTGCGTACTTGGTGTCCTCGCGCTGCACCGCCAGCTCCACGGCTTCAGAGATCGCAATCCCGAGGCTACCCGGGTGCTCGGGGCGCTGCGCCAACACGCTGCGGCCATAGGCGGTCTCGGTGGAGGGCGAGGCCACGCAGCGCGCGCCGTAGGTTTCCATGACGGCGCGGCGGTAGGGTTTTTGGTCGTAGCTCACGCGCACCTGGAACACCAGCACTTCGAGGTCGAAGAGCGAGCCGGCAAAGGCGAGCGAGGTGCCCCACTGGCCGGCCCCGGTCTCGGTGGTCAGGCGCTTGACGCCGGCTTGCTGGTTGTAAAAAGCCTGCGGGATGGCGGTGTTGGGCTTGTGGCTGCCGGCTGGGCTCACGCCCTCGTATTTGTAAAAAATCTTGGCCGGGGTGCCCAGCAGCTTTTCCAGCCGGTGCGCGCGGTACAGCGGCGCCGGGCGCCAGAGGCGGTAGATTTCGCGCACCGGCTCGGGGATTTCGATCTCGCGCTCGGTGCTCACCTCTTGTTTGATCAGCTCGAGCGGAAACAGCGGCAGCAAATCGTCGGGGCCTATGGGCTGCAAGGTGCCCGGATGCAGCACCGGCGGCGCGGGCTGCGGCAAATCGGCGGCGATGTTGTACCAGCTGCGCGGCAGCTGGCTTTCGTCGAGCAGGTACTTGGTGGTTTGGGTCAAGATGCGATCTCCTTGGTGGCAATGGCAGTAGGGGCGAGCGCGCAGACACCAGTGGGCACAGCTCTGCTGCTGCACAGCGCCAATGTAGCACGCCGTTGGAGCCTACTGGCCAGCACGCCAGCACACCGGGGCCAGAGCGGCGACAATCGGGCACACATGAATACCCCCGCCACCCCACCCTCGCGCTGGCAACGCTGGCGCTCGCGTCTGCTCACCGTGGCGCTGGTGCTGGCGGTGTTTTTGGGCGTGCAAGCCTGGCAGACGCGCGCGGTGCCGGCCGTGCTCGACCTCAACCAGCCGGTGCAGTGGCTGGGCCGCGATGGCAGCAGCCACAGCGGCAGCTTGGCGCAGGCCTTGGCCGCTGCCCGCCTAGTGCACCCCGACGCCGGCACGCGGCCGGTGGCGCTCTACCTCTGGGCCGAGTGGTGCCCCATCTGCCGCGGCATGGAGGGCAGCGTGACGCGGCTGGGGCAGGACTGGCCGCTGCTCACGGTGGCCATGCAATCGGGCCCGGCGGCGCAGGTGCTGCGCTATCAGCAGCAGCGCGGGCTGCCGTGGTTGAGCGTGATCGACGCGCGCGGCACGCTGGCGCAGGCGCTGGGCTACCGCTCGGTGCCGGCCTTTGCGGTGATCGACACCGATGGCCGCTTGCGCTTTGCCACCGTGGGCTTCACCACCGGGGCCGGGATGCGGCTGCGGCTGTGGCTGGCGCACTGGTTCTAGGGGCGCCGCGGCCTCTCAGCCTACTTTCTCCCAGCCTCCCAGCCTCTCAGTTATCCATTCCGCGAACGCGGCACCCGCGACGCATGAAACCGGTGTGTAATTGAGGGGCGGCGTCCGGCACAGAGGTCGGTTCGTACTTGGTGCTTCGAGCTCGTTTCTCAGTTGGACCCGCGGCCTCACGAGCACCCCGCACTGTCGCCTGGGGACCAGCGCCCCTGAGCACGCACTTCAGACTTCGATGACGTGGGCCGCACGCTGATGTCGCCGCGACTTGGAGGCGATCATGGACGTAATCTACCGCCGTTGCGCGGGACTGGACGTGCACAAGCAGACCGTGGTGGCTTGTGCACGCGTGGCGGGCCAAGGCCCGCTGTTGCAAGAGGTGCGCACCTTTGCCACCACCACCTCGGGGTTGCTGGAGTTGGTGGACTGGCTGGAGTCCTTGCACATCGAGCACGTGGGCATGGAGGCCACGGGGGTGTACTGGAAGCCCGTCTGGCACATCTTGGAGGGGCACTTTGAGCTGGTGCTGGCCAACGCGGCGCACGTCAAGAACGTGCCTGGGCGCAAGACCGACGTCAACGACGCGGTGTGGCTGGCTGACCTGCTGGCGCATGGTTTGATTCGCGCCAGCTTCGTGCCGCCCACCCCAGTGCAGGAGTTGCGCACCCTCACGCGCACGCGCAAGCAGTTCGTGCGCGAGCGCGCTGCGCATGTGCAGCGCATTGAGAACGTGCTCGAAGACGCCAACCTCAAGATCACCAGCGTCATCAGCGACATCTTGGGCCATGGGGGACGTGCGGTGTTGCGGGCCATCATCGCCGGTCACAGCAGCCCCGACTTCTTGGCCGCGCAGATCACCACCCGTGTCAAGGCCAGTCAAGCTGAGTTGCGCGAAGCGCTGCGCGGGCGCATCAGCCCACACCACCGCTTCATGCTCAAGCTGCATTTGGGTCACATCGAGGCCTTGGATCAGGCCATCGCCGAGATCGAACAGGAGGTGAGCCAAGGGCTCGAGCCGTTTCGGCAAGCTGCCCGCTTGCTGAGCACCATACCCGGCGTGAGCGAGGTCAGCGCCAATGTGCTGATTGCCGAAATCGGCATCGACATGTCGCGCTTTGCTTCGCCGGCGCATTTGCTGTCTTGGGCTTGTCTGTGCCCGCGCAGTGACGAGAGCGCCGGCAAGCGGCGCAGCACCCGATTGCGACGAGGCGGCGTCTGGCTCAAGAGCACACTGGTGCAGTCGGCTTGGTCCGCGGTCAGGGTCAATGGCGGCTACTTGCAAGCGCAGTTCCATCGCATCCGCGCCCGCCGGGGCGTCAAGAAAGCGATCATCGCCGTGGCCGCCTCCATGCTCACGGCCGTTTGGCACATGCTGCGCGATGGCACCGAGTGGCACGATCTGGGCGCGGCGCACTTTGACCAAGCCAACACCCAGAAAGTAGCCAACCGCCTGCTCAAACGGCTGCAGAGCATAGGCTACAACGTGCAGATAACGCCGGCTTGAATGAGTCGTGGAGTCTGGTTTCACTTCAGCCCGCTTTGAGCGCCCGCGCCAGCCGCGCCACCCCTTCGCGGATGCGCTCTGCATCGACGGTGGCAAAGCTCAGGCGCAGCGTGGCCAAGTCGGGGTCGCAGGCATAAAAGGGCCGCCCCGGCACGAAGGCCACGCCTTGCTGCACGGCGCGCTGCGCCAGCGCTTGGCCGTCGGCGCAGGCCCCGCCGGCACCCGTCAGGCGCGCCCAGATGAACAAACCGCCCTGTGGCGGCACAAAGTCGATCGCCGCCCCGAGCTCGCTGCGCAGCGCGGCACCCAAGGCTTGGGCGCGTTCGGCATAGACCACGCGCACCCGCGCCAGCGCAGCCGCCAAGCGGCCGCCTTGCAGGTACTGCGCCGCCGTGGCTTGGGCAAAGGTGCTGGTGTGGGCGTCGCTGAACTGCTTGCACATCACCGCCTTGGCCAGCAGCTCGGGCGGCGCCACCAGCCAGCCGATGCGCAGCCCGGGGCTGAGCACCTTGCTCAGCGAACCGCAGTGCAGCAGCCAGTCGCGGCTGCCCGGGACTTCGGCGCTCAGGGCCAGCAGGCTTGGCGGCGGCGCGGCGCCAAAATACAGGTCGCCGTAGGGGTCGTCCTCGACGATCGGGGTTTGGGTGCGCAGCGCCAGTTCGAGCACGCGCCGGCGCCGCTCCAGGCTCAAAAGCGCGCCGCTGGGGTTGCCAAAGCTGGGCACCAGATAGACGAACTTGGGCCGGTGCTCGGCGATCAGCGCCTCGAGCCGCTGCACATCGACGCCGTCGGCGTCGATCGGGGCCGTGATCAACTGCGCGCCGTAGAGGCGAAAGCACTGGATCGTGGCCAAAAAGGTCGGCCCCTCGACGATCACCTTGTCGCCGGGCGAGATCAGCGTCTTGCCGATCAGATCCAGCGCCTGCTGGCTGCCGGTGGTGACGATGAGCTGCTCGGGCGCCAGCCCCTGCACCCCCTTGCCGGCCATGAGCGCCGCCAGCTGCTCGCGCAGCGGCTGGTAGCCTTCGGTGGCGCCGTACTGCAAGGCGGCGGCTGGGTCGGTGCTCAGGGCGCGCTCGCTGGCGGCGCGAATGCCCTCGACGTCAAACAGCGCCGCGTCGGGGAAGCCGCCCGCCAAGCTGATGATGCCGGGCTGGCCCAGCAGCTTGAACAGCTCGCGGATGGCCGATGTCTCGACTTGCGATAGGCGATCGGCAAAACGGATCGCATTGGGTGTCGCATTGGGTGTCGCATTGGGTGTCGCATGGGGTGCGCTCATGGGTGAAAATCCTCGCCATGGAACCAGTACACATCGAGCCGTTCTTTGCCGCCTTGGCGGCGGCCAACCCCGAGCCCGAAACCGAGCTGGAGTATAAGAGCGACTTTGAGCTGCTGTGCGCGGTGCTGCTCAGCGCCCAAGCCACCGACGTGAGCGTGAACCGCGCCACCCGCACCCTGTTTGCCGCCGCCTCCACACCGGCGCAGATGCTGGCCCTCGGGCTCCAGGGGGTGCAGGCGCACATCCAGTCCATCGGGCTGTACCGCAGCAAGGCGCGCCATTTGCTGCAAACCTGCCAGCTGCTGCTCGAGCGCCACGGCGGCCAGGTGCCACGCAGCCGCGCCGCGCTCGAGGCCCTGCCCGGCGTCGGGCGCAAGACCGCCAATGTGGTGCTCAACGTGGCTTTTGGCGAGCCCACGCTGGCGGTGGACACGCACGTGTTTAGGCTCGCCAACCGCAGCGGCTTGGCGCCGGGGCGCACGCCCCTCGAGGTGGAGCGGGGCTTGCTAGCGCGCATCCCGCCGGCGTATTTGCGCCACGCCCACAACTGGCTGATCCTGCACGGTCGCTACGTCTGCCGCGCGCGGGCGCCGCTGTGCGGCCAGTGCCACGTGGCAGCCTGGTGCGACACGGCACCACATAACGCGGCGGCCTCAGCCCCGCCACGCCCATGAGCCACCCGCCCGGCCCGCGCCACGCCCTGCCTTGGTTGGAGCCGGGGCAGGCTTTTCCGCCGGTCGAGCAAGCTTGGGCAGAAGGCGACCCGATTCCGGGTCTGCTGGCCGCCGGTGGCGCGCTCGACTGCGCCACCTTGGCGCGCGCCTATGCCAGCGGCATCTTTCCTTGGTTCAGCGGCGAGCAGCCCATCCTGTGGTGGAGCCCCGACCCGCGCATGGCGCTGCGCCCAGCCGACTTTAGGCTCCACCCCTCGTTGCGCAAAGAAATCCGGAGCGGCTTGCGCACGGGCGAGCTCGAAATCCGCATCGACAGCGCCTTCGAGCACGTGCTGCGCGCCTGCGCCCACAGCCCGCGCCACGGCCAGCGCGGCACCTGGATCGTGCCGCCGATGATCGACGCCTATCTGGCCTGGCACCAGGCCGGCAGCGTGCACAGCGTCGAGACCTGGTACCAAGGCGAACTCGTCGGCGGCCTGTACTGCGTCAACTTGGGGCGCATGGTGTTTGGCGAATCGATGTACAGCCGCCGCCCCAACGCCTCCAAAATCGCGCTGGCGGCGCTGGTGGCGTGCGCCCGCGCCTGGCAGGTGCCGTTGATCGACTGCCAGCAAGACACCGCGCACCTGGCCTCACTCGGTGCCCGCACCCTGTCGCGCAGCGAATTTTTGCGCAGCGCCCAACAGGCCATGGCTGCGCCCAGCCCGCTTTGGCGCTTCGAAACCGTACACTGGCAAACCCTGTTGGCTCCCAACCCCAGCACCCAACCCCCACCGCCGTGACGCACCCGCAGGAACTCCCGCTGCAAGCCGTGCAGTTTTACGCCACCGCCGCCTACCCGTGCAGCTACTTGAACGAGCGCACGGCGCGCTCCCTCGTGGCCTCGCCCAGTCACCTGATCCGGGGCGACACCTACGCGCAACTGGTGGCCCAAGGGTTTAGGCGCAGCGGACTCTACACCTACCGGCCGCACTGCGACGGCTGCCAAGCCTGCGTGCCGCTGCGCGTGGACGCGCAAGCCTTTGCGCCCAGCCGCAGCCAGCGCCGCGCTTGGAAGCGCCACGCCCACCTGCAAGCGCGCGTGCTCACGCTGGGCCTGCGGCCGGCGCACTACGATCTGTACTTGCGCTACCAACGCCAGCGCCACCCCGGTGGCGGCATGGACCACGACGACCTCGAACAGTACCGCCAGTTTCTGTTGCAAAGCCGCGCCGACACGCGGCTGGTCGAGTTCAACGAGCCGGCGCCCGATGGCGGCGCCGAGGCCTTGCGCATGGTCTCGATCCTCGATGTGCTCGAAGACGGCCTGTCCGCCGTGTACACCTTCTACGACCCCGCCGACCCCAGCGCCGCCTACGGCAGCTACAGCGTGCTGTGGCAACTCGAACAGGTGCGTCAGCTGGGGCTGCGTTACCTCTATCTGGGCTACTGGATCGAGGCCAGCCCCAAGATGAGCTATAAAAGCCGCTTTCAGCCGCACCAGTTGCTGCTCGGTGGGCGCTGGCAAACGCCGCCTGCCAGTTAGCTTGCGCTGGCGGTGTACCAGCCTGGTGCGTGGCTTGGGTGTACCGGCGCATGCACACCACCCATCGCGCGCCACCGCGTGCACACCGACACAAGCGCGCCATACCTAGCGTGGAATGGCTAGCGTGGAATGGCGTGGAATGGCTTTTCACCAAGTAAAATGCGCTGCCATGCTTTCTGCCAAGGGCTACGCACCATGAACCGCATTCCGCACAGCGCCCCCCTGCCCATCTCGCCGCCCAAGCCCAGCGTGCAGGTGATCGAACGCATCATGCAGCTGCTCGAGGTGCTGGCCGCGCACGAAGAGCCGGTGCCACTCAAGCTGATCAGCGAGCGCGCCGGCTTGCACCCTTCCACGGCGCACCGCATCCTCAACGACCTGGCTTTGGGGCGCTTGGTCGAGCGGCCCGAACCCGGGGCCTACCGGCTGGGCATGCGCCTGCTCGAGCTCGGCAACTTGGTCAAGGGCCGCCTGAGCGTGCGCGACGCGGCGCTGCTGCCCATGCGCGAGCTGCACAAACAAATCCAGCAACCGGTCAACCTGAGCGTGCGCCAAGGCGACGAAATCATTTACGTGGAACGCGCCTACAGCGAGCGCTCGGGCATGCAGGTGGTGCGCGCCATCGGGGGCCGGGCGCCGCTGCACCTGACTTCGGTCGGCAAGCTGTTCTTGGCCGCCGACGATCCGCAGCGCCTGCGCGCCTACGCCAGCCGCACCGGCCTGATGGGCCAAACGCGCAACAGCATCACCCAGCTGCCCTTGCTGGAGCGCGAACTGGCGCTGTGCCGCCGCCACGGCGTGGCGCGCGACAACGAGGAGCTGGAGCTGGGGGTGCGTTGCATGGCCGCCGGCATATACGACGACCAAGGCCGGCTGGTGGCGGGCTTGTCGATCTCGGCCCCGGCCGATCGGCTCGAAGAAAGCTGGCTGCCCAAGCTGCGCGCCACTGCGGGGCAGATCAGCGCCGCGCTGGGCTGGCAAGCCGAACCGAACCTGCCCTGATGCGCATGCTTGGTGCCATGGCCTGATTGGGTGCCCCACTGCAGGGCAGACCCCCGATCAAGCGTGCCGCGTCTGGCGTTTAGCTCGGTTGCCGCAGCCCCGAGCGCTCGCGCTCACTGGCCGACACCGCATCGGCCGGCCGCGGGCCGCTCGAAAACAGGCTTCGCAACACCCAGCGGCGCAGCCGCTCGGCGTCGGTGGCACGCGCTTGGCTGCCGCTGGCACCCAGCAGCACCAAGATGAGCGAACGCCCCGACACATCGGCTTGCATCACCAGCGTGCGCCCAGCCTCGCGGATGAAGCCGGTTTTTTGCAGGTTGATTTCCCAGTCGCCGTTGCGCACCAGCACGTTGCTGTTGCGGTAGGTGATCGTGCGCGGCCCAAGCGCCAACTGGTACTGCGGTGAGACCGACAGCTCGCGCACCAAGGGGCGGTGCGAGCTGGCCGCCGTGAGCATGGCCAAGTCGCGGGCACTGGAGCGGTTGGCGCCCGACAAACCGGTGGGGTCGGCAAAGTGGGTGTCGTGCATGCCCAACTCGGCCGCCTTGCGGTTCATTTGGCGCACGAACTGCTGCACCCCGCCGGGGAAATAGCGCGCCAGCGCGTGGGTGGCGCGGTTTTCGCTCGACATCAGCGCCAGATGCAGGGCTTGGCCGCGCGTGAGCTGCGCCCCCACTGGCAGGCGCGAACCGCTGCCACGCAGCCGATCGACGTCGGCCTGGGTGATGGTCAGGACTTCGTTCAAATCCTGCTGGGCATCGACCACGACGATCGCGGTCATGAGCTTGGTGATGGAGGCGATCGGCAACACCACGGTGTCGTTTTTGCCGAGCAAAATTTCGCCCGTGTTGGCATCCACCAGCAGCGCCACGCCTGAATCGAGCTCGAGCGGGTCGTCGGCCACACGCAAGCCCAAGCGCTCGGCCTGCATCGGGCTGGCGGATGCGTTGCCCACGGCGGGGGCAGCGGGCATGGCGGCACGCAGCGGCTGGGTCGGCGCCGCTGCCACCACCACCGACACCCGCTGCGACTGCGCCGCCGCATGGCGCGCACGCTCGATCTGCGCATCCGATGCGATTTGTTCTTTGGCGGCGAAGCGCTGCCCTGCAGACTCGGGCCTAGCCGCACTGGCTGGGGCGACACTGGGGCGGCTGGCCTGCGGCGCTGTGGCGCGATCGCGCTCGGCCCGGGGGCTGTTGACCTGAGCAGGCGCGGCCCGAGCCCCCTCGATGCGCACCTCGGGCGCCGCCACGCGCTGCTTGGCAGGAAAAGGCGTTTGGGCGTGCACGGGCAGCAGCAAACCCGTGCACCCGAGCAGCAGGGCCGCCGACCAGCCTGGGCGCAGCACAAATTGGTATCGGTTCATGTTTTTCTACCCTCTAGAAACAGGCGCTGGGGCTGCCAGTATAGAGAGAAAAATCAAAAACCAATCCAGATTCAGGCGCTTGTGAGGGGTTTTTAAGCCCTCATCACAAGATTTTTGCGGCCGTTTAAGGGTTTTCCCTAGGCCGCTCAAGGCCCACGCAGCGCAGCCCGGGCGGCTTGCGCTTCAGACCGGCCAGCCCTGCGCCTGCACCCGCTCGGCCTTGCTGTGCAACTTGGTGAGGGCACTCAGGTAGGCTTTGGCCGACGCGACCACGATGTCGGGGTCGGAGCCGACGCCGTTGACCACCCGGCCTGCGTGCTGCAGCCGCACCGTGACTTCGCCCTGGCTTTCAGTCGAGCCGCTGGTGATGGCGTTGACCGAATACAGCTGCAGCTCGGCGCCGCTGTGCACGTGGGTCTCGATGGCTTTGAGCGACGCATCCACCGGGCCGTTGCCCTCGGCTTGTCCGCAGTACTCTTTGCCGCCGATGGTGAACACCACCCGCGCTTGCGGGCGCTCGCCGGTCTCGCTGTGCTGGGCCAGCGCCACCAGCGCGTAGTGTTCGTGGTCGGGTGTCACGCTCTCGTCGCTGACCAGCGCCAGAATGTCTTCGTCAAAAATTTCCGACTTGCGGTCGGCCAGCTCTTTGAACTTGGCAAAGGCGGCGTTGAGCTCGACTTCGCTGTGCAGCGCGATCCCGAGCTCGTCGAGGCGCTGCTTGAAGGCGTTGCGGCCGCTGAGCTTGCCGAGCACGATTTTGTTGGCGCTCCAGCCCACGTCTTCAGCGCGCATGATCTCGTAGGTGGCGCGCGCCTTGAGCACGCCGTCTTGGTGGATGCCGCTGGCGTGGGCAAAGGCGTTGGCCCCGACCACGGCCTTGTTGGGCTGCACCACAAAGCCGGTGGTCTGGCTGACCATGCGGCTGGCAGGCACGATCTGCGTGGTGTCGATGCCGACTTCAAGGCCGTAGTAATCGCGCCGCGTTTTGACGGCCATGACGATTTCTTCGAGCGCGCAGTTGCCGGCGCGCTCACCCAAGCCGTTGATGGTGCACTCGACCTGGCGCGCGCCGCCGATCTTGACGCCGGCGAGCGAGTTGGCCACCGCCATGCCCAGATCGTTGTGGCAGTGCACGCTCCAGACCGCGAGGTCGGAGTTGGGCACGCGCTCGCGCAGGTCGCGGATGAAGTGGCCGTAGAGTTCGGGCACGCCGTAGCCCACGGTGTCGGGGATGTTGATGGTGCGCGCGCCGGCGCTGATCACCGCCTCGATGACGCGGCACAAAAAGTCGGGGTCGCTGCGGTAGCCGTCTTCGGGGCTGAACTCGACGTCGGGGCACAGCTGGCGCGCCAGCCGCACCGCCTGCTGCGCCTGCTCAAACACCTGGTCGGGCGTCATGCGCAGCTTTTTTTCCATGTGCAGCGCGCTGGTGGCGATGAAGGTGTGGATGCGGGCGCTGCGCGCGCCGGCCAGCGCCTCGGCCGAGCGGCTGATGTCGTGCTCGTTGGCGCGCGCCAGCGAGCACACGGTGCTGTCCTTGATGGCGTCGGCGATGGCCTTGACGGCTTCGAAGTCGCCGTTGGAGGCGGCGGCAAAGCCAGCCTCGATCACGTCCACCTTCAGGCGCTCGAGCTGGCGCGCGATGCGCAGCTTCTCGTCCTTGGTCATGGAAGCGCCGGGCGACTGCTCGCCGTCGCGCAAGGTGGTGTCAAAAATGATCAGTTTGTCGCTCATGTGAGTGCTCCAAGCGGTGTGACCGCAACCTGGTGTTGCCCGCAGCCCCTAAAACACCAACGGCCCGCTGCGGGTGCAAACGGGCCGTTGTGCAAAAAAGGCGTGCGCTAGCTCGCCGACCCGTGGTGAAACAAGGGTAGTAGCGATAGCGCGCGCAGGTTTTGCATGGCAGCAATATAACATGCCCAGTCGGGCGGGCGATTGCCCCTGCCTATCACCTTCAGCGGTGCAGGTCTTTTTCGTCTGGGTCGTGGGTGCTGGTGCTCACCACGCTGGTGGGCTCGCCGCGCAGCTTGCGCCAGCCATACACCACGTAGCCCGAGGCGGCATAGCCGGCGATCAGGCCAAACAGCACCAGCGGCGGATGGATGTTGATCACCGCGATCCCCAACGCCACCAGCACGATCACCACGAACGGCACGCTGCGCTTGAGGTTGAGGTCTTTGAAGCTGTAAAAGGGGATGTTGGAGACCATGGTCAGCCCAGCGTAAAGCATGAGGGCGAACATCGGCCAGACCAGATCGGGGGGGCTGACCTCGAACTCGGTCGCCAGCCAGATGAAGCCCGCCACCAGCGCCGCCGCCGCCGGCGAGGGCAGGCCCTGGAAGTAGCGCCGATCGACCACGGCGGTGTTCACATTAAAGCGCGCCAACCGCAGCGCCGCGCAGGCGCAATAGACAAAAGCCGCAATCCAGCCCCAGCGCCCCAGGTCGTACAGCGCCCACTCGTAAGCCACCAACGCCGGCGCGGCGCCAAACGAGACCATATCGGCCAGCGAGTCCATCTGCTCGCCAAAGGCGCTTTGCGTGCGCGTCAGGCGCGCCACCCGGCCGTCGAGGCTGTCGAGCACCATGGCCGCAAAAATACCCAGCGTGGCCAGATCAAAACGGCCGTTCATGGCCATGACCACGGCATAAAACCCACCGAACAGCCCTGCCAGTGTGATCAGGTTGGGCAGCACGTAGATGCCCTTGATGCGCCGTGGCGGGGGTAGGCTTGGGGGCGGGGGCGGTGCAGCAGCTCCACAGGCCCCCGAATCGGGCTCGGGCTTGGGGGCAGGTGGGGGGCTGGCATCGGCTTGCATGGCGGCAAGTGTAAGCCATTGCGCTCGGCATCTGGACATCGACATCTGGGCTGACACCCTTATCTGGACTGACTCGGGTAAATGTGCCGCCCACTCCAGCTAGACTCAATATCCTGAACCTCACCGCCCCCAACCCGCCTTTCTCCTAAAGCCCTTCCGCCGTGCCCATGCCCACCCCCCGCCGCTGCCCCAGCCCGCACCACGGCGCGCGCCCGCCGCAGGCGCGCATCACGCTGCTGGTGTTGCACTCCATCAGCCTGCCGCCGGGGCAGTACGGCGGCCCGCAGGTCGAGCAACTGTTTGCTGGCACGCTGGACTGGGGCGCGCACCCCTACTTTGAGTCGATCCGGGGCCTGCAGGTGTCGGCGCACTACTTCATTCGCCGCTGCGGCGAGCTGCTGCAGTTTGTGGACTGCGAGCGCCGCGCCTGGCATGCCGGGGCCTCGCAGTGGCAGGACCGGCCCAACTGCAACGATTTTTCCATCGGCATCGAGCTCGAAGGCCTGGAAGGCGAGCCCTTCGAGCCAGCCCAGTACCCAACGCTGGCCGCGCTGTGCCTCGAGCTCGCGGCGCGCTACCCGATTGAGCACGTGGCCGGGCACCAGCACATCGCCCCCGGGCGCAAGGCCGACCCCGGCCCGGGTTTCGACTGGGCGCTGCTGCAGCGCCTGACCGGCTGGCCGCGCGAACGCTTGGCCGGGCTGTGGCCGCAAGACCAAGCGTAGATTTTCGCCACCCCCCCTTGAAAAGCGGCGCTGCGCCCTTATCATTAGCACTCGTTGGTGGTTAGTGCTAACAACGGCCTCGGTCGGCGGCCTGCCCAAGGCAGCCGCGGCCGGCCCCCACGACTTTCGTAGCAACCGCACCTTTGTGTGTGCCTTTTTTGTGACAGGAGAACCCATGAAACTTCGCCCCCTCGCCGATCGCGTGATCGTCAAGCGCTTGGAACAGGAAACCAAAACCGCTTCGGGCATCGTGATCCCCGACAACGCCGCCGAAAAACCCGACCAAGGTGAAGTGCTGGCCGTCGGCCCGGGCAAGACCAACGACAAAGGCGAAACCAAAGCCCTGAGCGTGCAGGTCGGCGACCGCGTGTTGTTTGGCAAGTACAGCGGCCAGACCGTCAAGGTCGATGGCGACGAGCTGCTGGTCATGAAAGAAGACGACCTGTTCGCGGTCGTCGTGCGCTGAAGCGCGCCCCATTCACCCCCACTCATTTCAAGGATAGCAACAAATGGCAGCAAAAGACGTAGTTTTCGGCGGTGAAGCCCGCGCCCGCATGGTCGAGGGTGTGAACATCCTGGCCAACGCCGTGAAGGTGACCCTGGGCCCCAAAGGCCGCAACGTGGTGCTCGAGCGCAGCTTCGGCGCTCCCACCGTGACCAAAGACGGTGTTTCGGTGGCCAAAGAAATCGAGCTCAAAGACAAGCTGCAAAACATGGGCGCGCAGATGGTCAAGGAAGTCGCTTCCAAGACCAGCGACAACGCCGGTGACGGCACCACCACCGCCACGGTGCTGGCCCAAGCCATCGTGCGCGAAGGCATGAAGTACGTGGCCGCCGGCATGAACCCGATGGACCTCAAGCGCGGCATCGACAAGGCCGTCACCGCCCTGGTCGAAGAGCTGAAGAAAGCCTCCAAGCCCACCACCACCAGCAAAGAAATCGCTCAAGTGGGCGCGATCTCGGCCAACGCCGACGCCAGCATCGGCGACATCATCGCCAAGGCGATGGACAAGGTCGGCAAAGAAGGCGTGATCACGGTTGAAGACGGCAAGAGCCTGGACAACGAGCTCGACATCGTCGAAGGCATGCAGTTCGACCGTGGCTACCTCTCGCCCTACTTCATCAACAACCCCGAAAAACAAGCGGCGCTGCTGGACAACCCCTTCGTGCTGCTGTTCGACAAGAAAATCAGCAACATCCGCGACCTGCTGCCCACGCTCGAAGCCGTGGCCAAGGCCGGCCGCCCGCTGCTGATCATTGCCGAAGACGTCGAAGGCGAGGCGCTGGCCACGCTGGTGGTCAACACCATCCGCGGCATCCTGAAAGTGGTGGCGGTCAAGGCCCCGGGCTTTGGCGACCGTCGCAAAGCGATGCTGGAAGACATCGCCATCCTGACCGGCGGTAAAGTGATCGCCGAAGAAGTCGGCCTGACGCTCGAGAAGGTCACGCTGGCCGATCTGGGCCAAGCCAAGCGCATCGAAGTGGGCAAAGAAAACACCACCATCATCGACGGTGCCGGCGCTGAAGACGACATCCAAGCGCGCGTCAAGCAGATCCGCATCCAGATCGAAGAAGCCACCAGCGACTACGACCGTGAGAAGCTGCAAGAGCGCGTGGCCAAGCTGGCCGGCGGCGTGGCGGTGATCAAGGTCGGTGCCGCCACCGAAGTCGAGATGAAAGAGAAGAAAGCCCGCGTTGAAGACGCGCTGCACGCCACCCGCGCGGCCGTGGAAGAAGGCATTGTGGCCGGCGGCGGCGTGGCGCTGCTGCGTGCACGCCAAGCCATCGGCGCGGTCAAGGGCGACAACGCCGACCAAGAAGCCGGCATCAAGCTGGTGCTGCGCGCGGTCGAAGAGCCACTGCGCATCATCGTCGCCAACGCCGGTGGCGAGCCCAGCGTGGTCGTCAACTCGGTGCTGGCCGGCAAGGGCAACTACGGCTTCAACGCCGCCAACGACACCTATGGCGACATGATCGACATGGGCATTCTGGACCCGACCAAGGTCACGCGCACGGCGCTGCAAAACGCTGCGTCGGTGGCGGCGCTGATGCTGACCACCGAGGCCATGGTGGCCGAAGCCCCCAAAGACGACGCACCGGCCATGCCGGGCGGCGGCATGGGTGGTATGGGCGGCATGGGCGGCATGGACATGTGATGTCGCTGGCGTGAGCCACTGGTCGCCGGCACGGGCCTTCTGGGTTCGGGGCTGGCGAACCAAAAAAGCCGGGGAGCTGAAGAGCCTCCCGGCTTTTTTTGTGCGCGCCGCAAACTCAGGCGATGAACTGAAACAACGACAAACGCTGCACCTGAGCGTAAGACTGCAGCGCTGCTTGCAGCCCCAGTTGCCGCGTTTGGAAATCGGAGATCGCGCGCACCATGTCGAGGTCGGTGAGTTGCGACAGGGCCTGCTGCCCAGCCAGCGAGCGGTCTTGCAACATGCTGTCGATGCTGTCGGCACGTTGCAGCAATTCGCCCAAACGGCCGCGCACCAGCAGCAAACGGTCTTGGCCGGTTTGTAAATCGGCGTTGACATGCGCCAGCGCTGCCGTGCGCGCGGTTGCGCTCAAGCCCGTGTCTTCGAGCGTGTCAATGGCGCGCTGCATGATGGCAAACAGGTCGGTGTTGCCGACCACATCGGGGTCGACCGAGGCCAAGTTGTTCAAGGCAAAATCGCCATCGACGCGGTTGGGCAGCCCGACTTCGGTCGCCGCCGCTTGCCCGGCGAGCAGGCGCGTCGTGACGCCGGTCGGCGGCCCGACTTGCTCAAACGGCCGACCGCTGGCGTTGGTCACGCCCAAACCACCGAGCAAAGCGTTGCCCTCGGCGTCTTGCACATTGGCCAGGTTCAGCACCTGTTCGCGCAGGCCGCGCATCTCGAGGCTGATGGAATTGCGGTCGCTGCTGGTCAGCACCGAATTGCTGCCCTGCACCAGCAGCTCTTGAAAACGTGCCAAAAATTCGCCCATTTGAGCCACGGACCCTTCTGCCAATTGCAGACTGGAGCGCGAGCGCTCGAGCGCGCGCAAATCGGCATCGGTGCGCAAGATCCGGTTGTGCTCGCGCTCGGCCATGGTGGCGGCCACCGGGTCGTCGCTGGCGCGCAGCACGCGCTTGCCGGCCGAGAGCTTTTCTTGCAAATCGGAGAATTCGGCGCTGCGCTGGCTAATGCGGGCGATGCTGGCATCAAAGGCATTGGCAGTGGCGACGCGTGTGATGCTCATGGTTCCCCTCCTTTAACGACCAAAGCTGGCCAGCAAGGTATCAAAAATCGACTGCATGCTTTGCAGATAGCGCGCACTGGCTTGGTAAGCCTGCTGGAACTGCAGCAACCGCGCCGCCTCTTCGTCAAGGTTGACGCCAGCCTGATTGGCGCGCGCACTCTCGGCATTGAGCGCCAAGCGGGTGTGAAATTCGGAATCGGTTTGCGCCCGCTGCAAACCAGCCGCCACGGCGCTAAAGACCGGGATGTACCCATCCGACAGCATAAAACCGTCGATGGTCGCCAGGTCGCGCAGCGCCAGCAGCGCTTGGCCGTTGCCGGCATTCTGGCGCAAGTTTTCTGTGGGCAGCGGCTCACGCACGTTAAAGGTGTCGCCGACGGCTGGCGCGCCGCGCAGGGTGAGGCTGAAACCGCTGCCCACTATTGCTTGGCCCGAAACAAAAGCTTGCGTAGGTCCGCCGTTGATGGTGTAGCCGCCGGCAACAAAGGTGATCGTGGCCGGTACATCAGCAAACGGTGGCATTTGCCCGGTGGGCCGATACAGGGCCTCCACTTGTGCATTGCCAGAATTGCCCGCCGCCGCCGCAACCACCACCGGGCTGGACAGCGCCAGCTGCGAAGGCGCAGACAGATTCACCGCCATGGCAGCAGCCACGCCCCGAAACGGCCGCAGCAGCACCTCGGTTCCTGCAGCACCACTGGCCAGACCGCCAAAGCGCAGACCGTCCAAGGACAAATCGGTGGTCGGCGCGGCAAAGGCGACGCTGAAGCCATCGCTGATGCGGGTCAGGTTGCCAGCACCAGCACCCGTGAAAGTGACCCGGTAGTCCGATGCCCGAAACTGCGTCGGTGCGTCAGCGGCAGGGTCCATGCCCACGCTCACGTTCAATGCCGTAGGAGGCGTCACGGTGTTGACCACTGGCACCACGGCCTGGGTCCAGTAGCTGGCCGCAAGGGGCCGGAAAAAATCCTGCCCCTCCTGACCATTCAAATCCAGACCTTGACGGTGCTGGCGATTCGTCAGCTCGAGTGTGGCCAGGGCCAAGCGCCCGAGTTGGTTGCTCACGCCAGCCACATCGTCATTGAAAAAAGTCAGGGCCCCGCGCAGCGTGCCGCCACCGATCAAATCGTCGTTGAGCACGGTGGCAGCGTTGCCAAAGCCCACGGTGTAACGGCCATCGGGGCTGATGCTCTCGGAGCCCACCAGCGCCGTGGCGCGTGAACCCAGCACCAGCGGCATGCTTCCTCCGACAAACACCGTCATCGAACGGTCGTCGGCCTCCAAAGTATGCACTTGGATGATGCGATTCAGGTCTGCCAGCAACCGGTCGCGCTGGTCGAGCAAGTCGTTGGGCGGAACACCGGCAGCAAAACCATCGACGATGCGCTGATTCATCTGCGCAACCCCGACGCTGAGCTGGTTGATTTGGGCAAGGCTGGCATCTAGCTGGGCGCGGGTGGTGGTGCGCAACTGCTCGAGCTGTTCGGCGCTGCCATTGAGGCGCCGTGCAAGGTCGTCGGCGCCCGTGAGCACCACGGCGCGTGCCGTTTGGTTGGTGGGCGAGGCCAGGGCATCTGCCCACGAATTCAAAAAACCATTGAGCTGCTGCCCTAGGCCAGCGGCACCCATGGGGAACAGGGCTTCGAGCGCTTGCAAGCGCTGATAGCGCAGTTTGGATGCCTCGGAAGCCGCCGCCGTGATGTTGGCCTCGCGCGTGAGGAACTGGTTGAAGGCACGCTCCACCCCAGCCACCTGCACCCCTCGACCGAAATAGCCGATACCAAACTGCTGCCCTGGCACTTGCTGCAAGCTCACGGTTTGGCGGGAAAAGCCGGGCGTGTTGGCGTTGGCGATGTTGTGCCCAACCACCTGCAACGCGGCCTGGTTGCTCAATAAGCTGGTGACGCCGATGTTGAAACTCATGACAGCCTCCGCTTAGCCCAGGGCTCGCTTGACGTTGAGGGTGGCGTTGATCATGCGCTCGAGCTTGGCGGCGTAGCGCGGATCGGTGGCGTAGCCGGCCTCTTGCACCTCACGGGCAAAGGCGTGGGGCGAGTGCAGGTTTTGCATCACTTCGGCGTAGCGCGGGCTGCGCCCGATCAGGCGCGCGTAGTCGCGAAAGGCATCGATCGGGTTATCGTAAGCGCGAAAGCGCTGCACCATGCGCTGCGGCGCGCCGTTGACGTACTCGGTGGTGGTGATCTCGGCCACGCGCCCGCGCCAGCCCGGTGTGGCCTTGATGCCAAAGAGGTTGAAGCTGTCGGAGCCGTCGGCGTTGCGGATCGGGCTGCGGCCCCAGCCGGTCTCGTGCGCGGCCTTGCCGATCATGAAACTGGCCGGGATGCCGCTCTCGCGCTCGACCTGCTGCGCCGCCTGGCGGTGCTGGGCCACGAAGCTGGCTTGGGCTT
Organism: Serpentinimonas sp. SSL01; assembly: GCF_056323735.1. Taxonomy (NCBI): domain Bacteria; kingdom Pseudomonadati; phylum Pseudomonadota; class Betaproteobacteria; order Burkholderiales; family Comamonadaceae; genus Serpentinimonas; species Serpentinimonas sp. SSL01. The sequence goes on along the minus strand of NZ_CM150487.1, from coordinate 474,194 downwards.
GGCTCGGGGTGGCAAACGGCGGCCGCGCGGCAACGGCTGCAGCGGGCGCATGGGCCGCTGCCGGGCCGGCGCTGGCAGGCTCCTGCGCGCCCTGGGTTTGCTGCATCAGTTGGCGTTCGATCATTTCACCCAAGCCCCTGGGCAGGCCGGTGAGCTTGACCGCCCATTGCTCGTCGAGCAACTGGCTGCCCAAGCCACCGGCTTCGTCGCCCATCAGTCCGGTACTCATCGTCGCTTCGCGCATGCTCTTGAGCAGTTCGCGCATAAAAAGGGCCTCGAACTGGCGCGCGGTCTCGCGGATGGCGGCGCGGCTGTCGCGCCCGGCCAGCTGGTTGAGTTGGTTGAGCGAGTTGCTGTCGGCGGCCAGCCCGCGCTGCTGCGCCAGCACCAGCGCAGCGCCCGAGGCAGCGGCAGGCTGGGTGTTCATGCTCAGATCACCTCGAGTTCGGCGCGCAGCGAGCCGGCCGCGCGCAAGGCTTGCAGAATCGAGACCAGATCCATCGGCGTGGCCCCCATGGCGTTGAGGGCGCGCACCACCTCGCTGAGTTGGGTGCTGGCGGGCAGTTGGATCAGCGCCCCGCCCTCTTGGCCGATCTGCACCTCGGCCTGTTCGACCACCACCGGTGGCGTGCCGGGCGGGGCAAACGACGGTGGCATGGCCACTTGCGGCGTAACGCGGATGGTGACCGTGAGGTTGCCGTGCGCCACCGCCGCCGGGGCCAGGGTCACGCTCTGGTTCATGACCACCGAGCCGGTGCGCGAATTCACCACCACGCGCGCCGTGGGCGGCGCCAGCTGCAGGGGCAACTGCTCGATATCGGCCAAAAAGGCGACGCGCTCGTTGGGGTCGGTCGGGGCGCGCAGGCGCACCACGCGGCCGTCGAGCGCTTGCGCCGTGCCCGCGCCCTTGGCTTGGTTGATCGACAGCGCCACCCGGCGCGCGGTTTGAAAGTCGGCGGCGTTCAGGTTCAGGTCGATGGTGGTGCCGAGCAAAAAAGGCGTGGGCACGCTGCGCTCCACCTGGCCGCCGTTGGGGATGCGACCCACACTCAAGTGGTTGATCACCACCTGGGCGCCGGCGGCTGCGGCCCCGGCGCCGCCGACGATCAAATTGCCCTGTGCCAAGGCGTAGATCTGGCCATCGACCCCGCGCAAGGGCGTGGTGATGAGGGTGCCGCCGCGCAGCGAGCGCGCATTGCCGATCGACGACACCGTGATATCGATGGCCTGCCCCGGCTGGGCAAAGGCCGGCAGCTGCGCCGTGACCAGCACCGCCGCCACGTTGCGCGGCTGAAAGTTGGCGCCCGGCGGCAGGCTCAGGCCGTGTTGCTCGAGGTAGTTGCGCAGCGACTGCGCGCTAAAGGGCATTTGGGCCGCTTGGTCGCCGGTGCCATCGAGCCCCACCACCAGCCCATAGCCGGTCAGCGGGTTGCTGCGCACGCCCTGCACCGAGGCCACGTCTTGAATGCGCGTGCTGGCGTGCAGTGCGCCAACGGCGACGAACAGCAAACCGACCACCAATGCGGCCGAGCGCAAGAACCCAAACAACCCCAAGCTGCGACCCGCAGTCCCAAGCATCAGACCCGCCACCCGAGACACGGCGGCAACACTGGGCTGGTCGGCTTGTGTTGGGGTAAAACGGTTCATCGTGCGAGCTCCGGTGCGGGGTGTGCGGCTGCAAGCCGAACCCGATGAACCGATTGTGTAAAACTTTAGAACGGCATAAGCGTTAAAAAGAAGCGTGAAAGCCAGCCAAATGTGTGCGCGTCGGCCTGCGCGCCGCGGCCACGCGAGAGCACGCGCACGTTGGCCACCTGAGTGGACTGAACCGTGTTGCCGGGCCGGATGGTGCGCGGATCGACCGTGCCCGAAAACTGCAGCACATCCACGTTTTGGTTCACGCCGATCTGTTTTTCGCCCACCACCACCAGGTGCCCGTTGGGCAGCACCTGCGTCACCACCGCCGTGATGCTGCCGGCAAAGGTGTGGGTGGCTTCGGTCGAGCCGTCGGCGTTGAAGGTGTTTTCGGTCTCGGCCGCAGCATTCAGGCGTCCGAGTTCGCGTGCGCGCGCCAGCGGAAAGGCGGTCACCCCGGCGCTGAGTTCCGAATTGCGGTTGACCGTGGTCGCACTCTCTTGCGTGGCGCTGACGCGTTCGCTGATCTGGATCGTGAGCGCATCGCCCACCAAGCGCGCGCGGTGGTCCTCAAAGCCCGGACGAAAGGTGGCGGCGGCAAACAAGCTGCCGTTGAGCGGTGCCGCCGGTGCGGCCTGCGCCTGCGGGAAGTCGAGGGTGCGCGGCGCCGGCACCAGATCGACCTGGGGCACTTGCGACAGGGTTTCGCAGCCGCTCAAAACCAGCGCGCCCAACAGGGTCACCAGCAGCACCGACCCACGTGGGCCGCTGCGTACGGGTCGTGCAAAATGCACAGCCATGGGCCTGCGCGGCAGTAAGGGATTCATGATGCGTAATCCGGAAGGTCGGCTGGGTTTAAGGGCGCGGTTGCGGAATCGCTTCAACCCGCTTCAAATCTGCGCCAACCGCGCCAGCATCTGGTCCGAGGTCTGGACGGCGCGCGAGTTGAGTTCGTAGGCACGCTGGGTCTGGATCATGGCCACCAGCTCTTGCACCACATTCACGTTGGAACTCTCCAAAAAGCCCTGCAGCACCGGGCCGCGCCCTTCGCTGCCGGGTGCACCCACAGCCGCCTCGCCCGACGCAGCGGTTTCAGTAAACAGATTTTGGCCGCGCGGCTCCAGCCCCGCCGGGTTGATGAAGGTGGCGAGTGTGATCGTACCCGCCGGTTGCGGCGCCGGGTTGGTGCCCACCAGCACCGTCACCTGACCGTCTGCGCCGATGGTGACGCTGCGCGCATCGCGCGGAATGGTCACAGCGCCGATCACTGGCATGCCGCTGTTGTTCACCAAGCGGCCCTCGGCGGTGATCTTGAAGCTGCCGTCGCGCGTGTAGGCGGTGCTGCCGTCGGGCATTTCGATCTGGAAAAAACCGTCGCCGTTGATCGCCACGTCGAGCTGGTTTTCAGTCTTTTGCAAGCTGCCTTGGGTAAAGGTGCGCGCGGTGGCCACGGTGCGCACCCCCAGCCCGAGCTGCAAACCGGTGGGCAGCTCGGCCTGTTCGGCGTTGGGGGCCCCGACCTGACGCAGATTTTGGTAGATCAAGTCTTCGAACATGGCGCTGCTGCGCTTGAAGCCCGTGGTCGAGACGTTGGCCAAGTTGTGCGAAATCACGTCGAGCTGGGTTTGCTGCGCGCGCATGCCGGTGCTGGCGATCTGCAAGGCGTTGATCATGGTGTGCTCCTAGGGTGCAAAGGGCCGGGTTTAGCCCTGCAGGTTCAACAGTCGGGCGGCGGTTTGGTCGTTGCGTTCGGCGTTTTGCAGCATGCGCAGTTGCAGTTCGAACTGGCGCGCCACGCTGATCATGCCGACCATGGCCTCGACCGGGTTCACGTTCGAACCCTCGAGGGCGCCGTCGATCAGCGTGGCCGTGGCGTCTGCCGGCAGCGGGCCGCCGTCGGCGCCGCGGAACAGGCCGTCGTTGCCGCGCACCAGACGCTGCGCCGCGTCGTCGGGCGTGACCAGCTTGAGGCGTCCGAGCGCCTGCGGCGGCTCCTCGCCCACGCGCGCGCTCACCGTGCCGTCGCTGGCGATCATCACCTGGGCGTTGGCCGGCACCGCGATGGGGGCCGCGCCGTCGTCGAGCATCGGCAAGCCGTTGACGCCCACCAGCTGCCCTTGGGCCGACACCTGCAAGGCACCGGCGCGGGTGTAGGCCTCGGTGCCGTCGAGCGCCTGCACAGCAAAAAAGGCACGCCCGGCAGCGGCCACATCGAGGTTGCGCCCGGTCTGGTTGATCGGCCCAGGGGTGTCGAGGTGGCCGGCGGTCGCTTCGAGCGCAAAGGCGCGCGTGCTCGCCCCCTCGCCGCGCAGCGGCACCGAGCGGAAGGTGGACATCTCGGCGCGAAAGCCGTTGGTGCTCACGTTGGCCAGGTTGTGTGTCAGCGCCTGCTTGCGGTGCATGGCCGCGTTGGCCCCCGACAGGGCTAGATAGATCATGCGGTCCATGCTCGGGCTCCTCGGCGTTTAGTGCGCAGCTTGCGGCATCAGCGCATATTGACCAGGGTCTGCAACACCTGGTCCTGCGTGCGGATGGTCTGCGCGTTGGCCTGGTACGAGCGCTGCGCGACCATCATGTTGACCAGCTCTTGGGTCAGTTCGACGTTGGATTCCTCCAGCGCATTTTGGCGCACCAAACCCACTCCGCCTTCTTGCGGACCGCCCAATGTGGGAGGTCCCGATGCAAAGGTCTGCGCCCAGAAGCCGCCATTGATCGGCTGCAAGCCCTGCAAGTTGCGAAAGTTGGCCAAAGCGACCTGGCCTTCGGCGCGCGAAATGCCGTTGGAGTAGCGCGCCATGACCACGCCGTTTTCAGCGATATCGATCGAGGTCAGATCGCCGGCGGCATAACCATCTTGGGTCAGGGCAAAAACACCAAAACGGGAGCCGAACTGGGTCAGGGTGGGGGTGCCGGCAGAGTCTTCCAGAGTGAGGGGAATGGTGAGCGCTGAACTCGGCACGGTGGCGGGAGCGACCGCCGCCGGAATCGTGATGTTCGATATGGCTGAAGAAGCCAACTGACCATTGGCACCAAAAGTCAGGGCGCCGCCGCCTGCCAACAAGCTGTTGCCATTGTCCAAGCTGGCTGCAATTTGCCAGGTGTTGGCGGCCGTTTTAACAAAATAAAGCTGCACGGCAATCGGGCTGCCTTGCGCATCAAACGCATTGAGCGCGGTACCAAAGCGCTTTTGGGACTCCGTCAGGGGGGCTGTCGGAGGCGACTCAATCGCCGCACCCGCGTCGAGGTTGGCCGTGATCTCTATGCCTCGACTCAAGGGGTTGGACCCCGTGATGCCAGAGGCTCGTGGCGGAATCGGCTGCCCGGTGGGCAGCGTCAGGTCTCTGGTCACGGCGCTGGTGCGCTGACCCAACGCGTCGGTGTCAAAACCTTGCAGGCGCGCGCCGGTGTTGGTGACGATAAAACCGTCTTTATCGAGTTTGAACTCACCGTTTCGGGTAAACAGTGGGCTGCCATCGGGGGCATTGACTTGGAAAAACCCGGCCCCGTTGATGGCCAGATCGAGCTGATTGCCGGTTATTTTGAGGTTGCCCTGCGTAAACAGTTGCGCTATCGCGGCCACTTGCACCCCCATGCCGGCGCTGGCTCCGCCAGTCGCGCCCAAAGCGGCGGCATAAACCTCGGCGAACTCGGCCCGGCTGGCTTTCATGCCGGTGGTGTTGGCGTTGGCGATGTTGTGCCCGATCACCTGGAGGTTGCGTGCAGCCGCGTTCAGGCCTGACAAACCGGTTTGAAAACTCATGTCGTGCTCCAATCAATGCTGGGAATATTGTTCATAAAAAGGCCAGCACGTCTTGCTGCTTGAGGGTACTGCCGTCGGCGGCGCGCAGATGCACTTGGCCTTCGATGATGCCGACCGATTCGATGCGCTGGCGCGCCAGCGGCATGGCCGTGAGCGCCTGGCCATTGGCCATGGCGTGCACCTGCATCGAGGCCACGCGCGCCGCATCCACACCTTCGGGCACCCAGTCAAAGTGTTGCAAACCGGCGCCGCGCGGGCCCAGACTGGTGCTGCCCAGCAACTCGCCCGCATGGCCCAGCACATCGACGCGCACGCTGTCGCTGGCTTGGGGCAGGCTGAAACTGCCCTGCACCACGCCGTTGTGCACACTCAGCGCATTGCCCTGGGCCACCACCTGGCGCCCGACCAAGCTGGCGGCCTGCGCCGCTTGCGTCTGGCCAAACTGCTCGGCCAGCGACTTGACGGTTTGGTTGAGCTGCTGGATGCCGGTGACGGTGTTGATCTGCGCCATCTGGCTCGTCATCTGCGCGTTGTCCATGGGGTTGAGCGGGTCTTGGTTGCTCAACTGGGCCACAAATAGCTTGAGAAAACGGTCTTGCGCCGCTTGCGGATCGGTGGCCTGGCCTTGCGCGCCGCCTTTGGCGTTGTAGGCGTCGATCTCGGTGCGGCTCAGGGCAGACATAAACATGGCGAGGCTCCGGTGTGCGCTTATTGGCCCATCTGCAGCGTGCGCAGCAGCAGGTGTTTGGCGGTGTTCATGACTTCGACGTTGTTCTGGTACGAGCGCGAAGCCGAGATCATATTGACCATTTCTTCGACCGGGTTGACGTTCGAGTGCGTCACGTAGCCCTCGCCGTCGGCGTTGGGGTGCTGCGGGTTAAACACGCGCCGGTTGGGTACCTGGCTTTCGATCACGTCTTGCACCCGCACCCCTTGCGAAGCCGGGTTGTTGCCCATGGGCACGGTCTGAAAAACCACCTGGCGCGCGCGGTAGGCCTGCCCATCGGGCCCGGCCACGGCGTCGGCGTTGGCCAAGTTGCTGGCCACGGTGTTGAGGCGCTGTGACTGGGCGCTGATGGCGCTGCCCGAGACGCTGAAAATGGTGAACATCGACACGATGGTGCTCCTTTACTGGCCTTGGATGGCACTGAGCATGGTGCGCACGTGGCCGTTGATGAAGCGCAGCGTGGACTCGTACTGCACCGCGTTGTGGATGAAGTTGGCGCGCTGCTGGTCTAGGTCCACGGTGTTGCCGTCGAGGCTGGGTTGGGTCTGGACGCTGTACTGCACGCGGTTGCGATCCGGTACGTCGGCCAGGGTTGCAGACGTGCGCAGGTGGCGGGCGTCGCCGCCGGTGAGCACTGGCATGGCCCCGGCGCGCAACTCGGGGCCGCGCGAGCGCACGCTGTCCATCGCTTGGCGAAAATCGAAGTCGCGCGCCACAAAGCCGGGCGTGTCAGCATTGGCAATGTTGCTGGCCAACACCTGCTGGCGGTGGGCCCGCAACTGCAGCGCGTCCGAGAAGAACTCGAGACGCCGGGTCAGTGGCTCAAACATCTTGCGCTCCTGCGGCTTGCGGTTGGGGGGCGCTTGCAGCGAATTCGGCCCCGATGCCGCGATTGTGGAAAACTTGAGCCCTTGTTAAGCCTTGAATAAGCGGCCCATTGGCCGGCTATTTCCGCTCAACCCGCACCCACGACTGGGCTACAGTGCTGCGACACCGTCCATACCCACACCTGCCCCCATGCGCCCGAACCCACTCTGCCCCTGCCAAAGGCCGCAGCGCAGCCGCGTGCGGCATGCTGCCCTGCTGCTGGGGTGGGTATTGGCGCTCGCAATGGGCTTGAGCGGTGCCGCCGCCTCCACCCAGCCCAGCCCTGCACACCAGGCCTGGTCGCAACAGACTGAGCGCTGGATCAACGAACAGCTGATCGCCCAAGCCAGCTCCGACTTGCCCTTGCGCCCCGAGGTGGTGGTTGGGCGCTTCGACAGCCGTCTGCAATTGGCCCCATGCGCTCGCGTCGAACCCTTTATGCCCAACAACACGCGGCTCTGGGGCCGCACCCGCATCGGGCTGCGCTGCGTGCAAGGCCCGGTGGCTTGGACGGTGTTTTTGCCCATCGAGGTGCGCGCCTGGGGCCCGGCTTGGGTCATCCGCCAGCCAGTGCGAGCCGGTACCACCTTGACCCAGTCCGACTTAGAGCTCACCGAGATCGACTGGGCCGCGCACCCCTCGCCACCGCTGACCCGCTCCGAGCAATGGCTGGGCCTGGCGGCGGTCAGCGCGCTGCAACCTGGGCAAGTGCTGCGCAACGGCATGGTGCGCGCACCGCAAATGTTTGCCTCGGGCAGCCAAGTAAAATTGCAACTCGATGGCGCGGGCTTTACACTAAGCGCCAGTGGTACCGCGCTCAGCCACGGGGTGCTCGGCCAAGCGGTGCGGGTGCGGCTACCGAATCGGCAAATCGTGAACGGGGTGGTCATCAACGCCGACACAGTCGCTGTACGCCTGTGACACCAGCGCCATAGCCAGAACCGCAAAAAAAGGTTAAAGTCGGGCTTCATTCGGCCGATAAGGCTCTCAAGTGCCCCTCTTATCTGGGGGTTTGGAGCGCGTCATGAACGTCAATCACCTCACCGACAAGCCTGCTGCAGTTAGTCCGTCCACGCGAATGTTGGATCGGGCAGCCGTGCCCGCTCAGGCGGTTGGCAGCACCGGGTCCGCAACCGCGGCCAGTGTCGAGGTGCGGCTTTCGGCCGTGACCCAGACCATGACCAATAACGTGGCGCGCTCCGGCGCCGACGTTTTCAACGCCGAAAAGGTGCAGGCCATGCGCAGCGCAATCCAAAACGGTTCGTTTTCGGTCAACGCCGAAGCCATCGCCGATCAGGTGCTGGTTCAGGCGCGTGAAATGCTCGGCGTGGCGGCCTCTGCACCCCGCTCTGAAACCGGCTCTGCCCCCATGCGATGAGCAACCCGGGTTTGGTGCGCAAGCCCCCGCCCACCCCTGCTGGCGACCCCGGTTGGCGCGCGGCACTTGAGACCTTGACGGCCTTGCGCGGGGCTGTTGCTGCGGTGCAGCGCTTGGCGCTGGAATCTATAGATGGCGAAAACGCGGATGCCTTGGTTGCTGCCGTCGCAGAACTGAACCGGTCTATGGCCCACCACCTGCCGCTGCTGCAGAAAACCGCCACGCAGGGCGCGGCCGTACCTGCTGAGGTTGCATTGCAATTGCAGCGCCTAGGCGCCGATATCCAGCAAATCAGCCAGACCAACACCCGCCTGTCGGCACAAGCGCAGCGTGCGCTTGATGTGCTTTTCCCAGCCGACGCCGTCAAAGCCTATAGCCGCTTGGCTGGGCGCGCCAGCCCTTTCGCCTCGAGCAACGGGGCAGCATCGGGCTACTTCAAAACCTGAAACACCGAAGCTGTTTGGGCCCGCGTGCTTTAGTGGGCACGAAGCCGGGCCCGCAGCCGGGCGATCGACTGGCTGTGCAACTGGCTCACGCGCGACTCGGTCACACCCAATACGGCAGCGATCTCTTTGAGGTTCATGTCATGTTCGTAATACATGCTCATCACGTGCTGCTCGCGCTCGGGCAGTTTGTTGATGCCCTCGACCAAGGCCGCACGCATGCGCTGCACGCTCAACTGAGCCTGTGGGTTGGCACCTTCGTCCGCGGGCAGAAAGCGGTCGAGAAACGGCTCGTCTTCCGTCCCGCCGGTCAAGTCCTCGAGATAGACCAGCTGCGAGCCGCGCACCCGGCCCAGCATCTCCTGGTATTCGGGCAGCGACAGCCCGAGCTCGAGCGCGATCTCGGATTCACGCGGCGCCCGCTGCAGGCGCTGTTCCAGCCGTTGCACCGCCGCCTCGATGTCTTTTTGTTGCTTGCGCGAGCTGCGTGAGAGCCAGTCGCCGTCGCGCAACTCGTCGAGCATGGCGCCACGGATGCGCTGGCTGGCAAAGGTCTCGAATTGCACCCCTTGCGCCGGGTCGTAGCGCGTCAGGGCTTCGTTGAGACCGATCATCCCAACCTGGATCAGGTCATCGATATCGACGCTGGCGGGCAGTCGCGCCATCAAATGATGCGCCAAACGGAGCACCAAAGGGCTATGGCGTCTGAGTTGGGCATCGCGGTCAAGCGTGCCTTTGGCGGTGTACATCAGAAACTGAGCGGGTCTGGTCGGCTGAAAGCGCGAAAAACTGGTGTGAAAAGGAATGTACATGGGGTTGTCTCACGCTATCTTGCAGCACCAACGCCGTTTCCAGAACCCGTTGCATGCAGGATTCGCCAGCCGCTGGGTCCAAGACACCCCGCTGACGATCATACCCGAGTGGCCACACCGCTGGCCTCAGACCCAGGTGACGCAAAGCCTGCTGACGCAGTGTTCGAACCGGATCTGGCTCTATGCCTCGATCCCAATTCGCAGACTGGCTCGCGGCTAGGTCGGCATCGGGCAGCCACAGCACCAGCGCCTGCAGGGCCGCCACCTGCCACAACACCTTGATGGCGTTGTAGGCACTCACCAAGCTCGCCGGGGCCGCATTGAGCAGCACCAGCGGGCGCGCCTGGGTATCGGCCAACCGCACCGCCCACGCCTCCAGCGGGGCCTGCCAGAGCAACACCCCAGATTCGGGCAGCGCCTGCTCCGACTGCTCCAGCCAAACGCTCGACTTGGAAAGCGCGCCACCGGTCTCGGGCATGCCATCGAGCGGCAGCACGCTTAAGCCCAAATTCATCAAACCGTCTTCGAGCCGCAGCAGTGCCGCCTGCGCCAGCGCCGGGTCGGGGTTGTGCACCACCGGCAACAAGCGCTTGGGGGGCTGCAAGTGCAGGGCCGCGAGCCCTGTGGCTTGGTCGAAGCCGGATTCAAACATGGCGGCCATCCAAAGGCACCCGCACCTGGCCCGATTCGGTAAAGTAGAAGGGCAGCTCGGCCTCTTTGGGGTCAAAAGACGATTTGCTGCTGGTGGCCATTGATAAACGCACCAGCGTCGGGGCATCAGGGCGCTGCCAGTCCTCTGGCACGCGCTGACCCGTGCTCAGGCCGCGCAGCACCAGCTGGTGCCGGATCAAGGTGTCGAGCGCCGGCCCGAGCTTCGCGGCTTCATCGAGTTTGGACAAAATCACGCCGTGTAGGCCGCTGCCCACGTAGGCGTGCACCACCTCGTCGAGCGTGTCGCCGTGGGCGCCGGCGTTGAGCACCAGCAGTTTTTTGATGCTGGGTGAGTCCAGCAGCTCCATCATCTCGGCGATGCGTGGGTCTTTTTGCCCAAGCCCGGCGGTGTCGATGATCACCATGCGCTTGTTGGCCAGCAGCTCGAGCAAGTCTTGCAGCGCCGCGCGGTCGTGCGCCAGGTGCGCCACCACGCCCAGCATGCGGGCATAGGAGCGCAGCTGCTCGTAGCCGGCCACGCGGTAGCTGTCGAGCGTGATCAGGCCGACGCTGCTGGGCCCATAGGTCTGCACGCACTGCGCCGCCAACTTGGCGGCGGTGGTGGTTTTGCCCACTCCGGTGGCTCCCACCAGCGCAAACACCCCGCCCTCGTCGCACAGCTGGCCCGCTTCGCGGTGGGTGCGCAGGTTGCGCGCCAACACCTCTTGCGTCCAGCGAAAGGCCTCGGCAGGAGCGTAGCGCTCGGGCAGGCGCTCCATCACGGCGCGCGCCACCGTGGGCGAGTAACCGCAGCGGATGAGTTTGAGCAGCAGACCGGCCTCGATCGGGTTTTGCTTGGCCTGACCGAGCCAAGCCAAGGTGCTCAGGCGCTCTTCCATCAGCGTTTGCAGCTTGTCGATTTGCTCGGTCAGGCGCGCAGCGGCATTGGGCGTGGCTTCAGCCTTGGGAATTTTGGGCGCTTCGGGCGCCGGACTGGACTGCGCAGGCCGAGCTTTGGGCTTGGTTGCTTCAGGCGCGGACTGGGTGAAGCGCAAGCGGAAGTCGTGCTCGTCTGGCTGGACCCGAAAGCCATCGCGCTCGGGCGCTGCGAGGCGTGGAGGCGCCGCGCCCTGGGCGTGAGTGGGCTCGCTGGGCATGGGCTCCGAACGCTGGGGACTTTGCATGGCTTCGCGGCGCTTGCGCAGCATGCGCTCGCGCACATAGTCTTGGAACGACAAGGTGCTCATGGCCATGGCTTCGGTGTCTTGGGCCACGCTGCTGCCCGCCAACTTGCGCGGCAACTGGCTCTCGGCGCGCTGCTGCAGGTTGGCGCGCTGCATGCGCTCATCAGGATGCTGTGGCGGCTTGGATACGGCCGCGACCTGCGTGCGCAACTGCCCAAGGTCTTCTTCGCTGGTGGCCACCACTTCAAAGCCCTGATCAACGGAGCGGCTCGACAAAATCACGGCGCTGTCGCCAAAGGTGGCCTTGGCCAGCGCCATGGCTTCGCGCGAGTTGGGGGCTATAAAGCGTTGGGCGTTCATGCGGGCTCTCCAAGTATTGGGCCGATGCGGATCAAATGGGTGTCAGGAATTTCGCTGTGCGCCAGCACCTGCAGGCGGGGCGCCGCGCGTTTGAGCAGGCGCGCCATGGCGCTGCGAATGGCGTCGGGCACCAGCAGGCAGGCCGGGATGCCTTTCTCTTCCTGCCGGTTCGAGACCTGGGCCGCCGACTGGGTGAGCAGTTCGGCCACGCCGGGGTCGAGCGCACCCGAGCCCTGCCCGCTCAGGGCCTGGGTGAGCAAGCGCTCGAGCCCGGGCTCGATGGCGATCACTTCCAGTTCGCTCACCGGGCCGTAGATTTGCTGCACGATGGCGGGCGCCAGCGCCTGCCGAATGCGCCGCGCCAGTTCGGCCGGGTCTTGCGTCTGGCCGGCGTGTTCGGCCAAGGCCTCGACGATGGTGCGCACGTCGCGGATGTGCACCGACTCTTCGAGCAGCAGCTGCAGCACCTTGTGAAATACGCCGATGGGCACCATGGCCGGAACCACTTCCTCGATCAGTTTGGGGGCCAGTTTGGCCACGTGCGCCACCAGCTCCTGCACCTCGGTGCGGCTCAGCAATCTGGCGGCATGGACTTGCATCAAGTGTGACAAATGCGTGGCCAGCACGGTCTCGGAATCAACCACGGTGTAACCGGCCATTTGCGCGTTTTCTTTTTGCCGTTCCTCGATCCAGTGCGCCGGCAGGCCAAAGGCTGGGTCGGTGGTGGCGGTGCCGATGAGCGGGGTGCGGATGTGCCCCGGGTTGATGGCCATGAACTGGCCCGGGAACACCTCGCCCTCGCCCACCACCACGCCGCGCAGGGCGATGCGGTAGCTGCTCGGGCGCAGCTCGAGGTTGTCGCGCACGTGCACGGGCGGCGGCAAAAAGCCCACGTCTTGGGCGAATTTTTTGCGCACGCCCTTGATGCGCGTGAGCAGATCGCCTTGGCGCGCTTTGTCCACCAGCGGAATCAGGCGGTAGCCCAGCTCGAGGCCCAGCAGATCGACCGGCTGCATGTCGTTCCACGAGGCCTCGCCATCGCTCGGCGCGGGGGCATTGGCCTGAAGCTGCGCCTGCGCGCTGGCGGCCTGGGCCTGGCGCTGCTGCCAGCCGATCCAGAACGCCATCCCCCCGAGGGCAAAGGCAAAGCTCAGAAACACCACATTGGGCATGCCCGGAATGATGCCCAGCAAAAACAGCACCAGCGCGCTGATCCCCAGCACCTTGGGCGAATCGAACACTTGGCCGACGATCTGCTGCCCCAAGTCTTCTTCTTTGCCCACGCGCGAGACCACCATCGCCGCCGCCACCGAGATCAGCAGCGCCGGCACCTGCGCCGCCAGCGCGTCGCCGATGGCCAGCGTGATGTAGGTGGCCGAGGCATCGCTGGCGCTCATGCTGTGCTGCAACATGCCGATCGCAAAACCACCGATCATGGTGATGAGCAGGATCAGGATGCCGGCGATGGCGTCGCCGCGCACAAACTTGGCGGCACCGTCCATGTTGCCAAAAAAGTCGGCTTCTTCGGCCACTTCGGCGCGGCGCTGCTTGGCCTCTTTGTCGGTGATGATGCCGGCATTGAGGTCGGCGTCGATCGCCATCTGCTTGCCCGGCATGGCGTCGAGCGTGAAGCGCGCGCCCACTTCGGCGATGCGCTCGGCGCCTTTGGTGACCACCACAAAGTTGATCACCACCAGGATCAAGAACACGATCACGCCCACGGCAAAGTTGCCACCGACCAAAAAGGTGCCAAAGGCCTCGATCACGTTGCCGGCGGCCCCTGTGCCTTGGTGCCCTTCCATCAGCACCACGCGGGTCGAGGCGACGTTGAGCGCCAGCCGCATCAACGTGGTGAGCAGCAGCACGGTGGGGAAGACGATGAAGTCCATCGCCCGCCGCATGTAGGCGGCCACCATCATCACCATCAGGGCGATGGCGATGTTGAGGGTAAAGAGCAGGTCGAGCAGCCACGGCGGCAGCGGCAGCACCAGCATGGCCAGCACCAGCATCACCAGAATGGGCACCGCGATCACGGCGGCATAACCGCTGCCGGGGCCAAACCAGCGTTGTAGGGTTTGCAATAGGGCGTTCATGGGAGCATCGTGTTGGAGCGCGCGGGCTTAGGCCTGCGCCGGTGCCACGTCGTGGCCCTGATGCGGGTCGAGCTCGGGGGGCACGTGGGGCTTGGGCGGCTGGCCCGGCATGGGGCCTTGGCCGCGCAGCGCGGCGCGCAGGCGGTAGACATAGGCCAACACCTGGGCCACGGCGGTGAACAGCGCCGCCGGCACCTGCTGGTTGATTTCGGTGTGGGCAAACAGGGCGCGTGCCAGCATGGGGGACTGCAACACCGGCACCTGGTGCAGCTTGGCCATGTCGCGGATGCGCAGCGCGTTCAGGTCGGCCCCCTTGGCAATCACGTGCGGCGCGACCATGGTTTTCTCGTCGTACTTGAGCGCCACGGCGTAGTGGGTCGGGTTCATCAGCACCAGGTCGGCGGCCGGCACCTGGGCCACGCTGCTGCCTTGCGCCAGTTCACGCTGGCGTTGCATGCGTTTGGCGCGCAACCACGGGTTGCCCTCGGTTTCCTTGTGCTCCTCGACCACCTCTTGGTGCGACATCTTGAGGTTGCGCCGGTGCAGGTACTGCTGCAGTGGCACATCGATCAGGGCCACCAGCAGCAACACCAGCAGCAAACCACCGACACCCAGCATGAACCACTGCCCCAACTGCACGATCGAGCTCTCGAGCGGGCGCAGCAACAAGGAGCCAAAAGCCGGCAAATGGCTGCTCACAAACCACCAACCCACCAGCGCCAACAAGACCGAAACCGCAAGCAGCTTGAGCAGTTCAAACAGCTGCTGCATCGAAAACAGCCTTCCAAAGCCGCTGATGAGGCCGATTTTGCTCAAATCGAGCTCCAGCGGTTTGAAGCTCCAGGCAAAGGAGCCCGCCGCCACCATCGATAGAGCCGCCAACACCGCCACCGCCAGCGCCAATGGCAAGTAGTACAGCAGGGCGGTGTACATGGCCAGCGCCAGCACCTCGAGCATGACCTCCGGGTGGCGCAGCGACTCGGCGTTGAAGCGGTAGCTGATGCGCACGACTTCGCTCATGCGCTCGTAGGCCCAAGCGGTGCTGAGCCACAGCAGCACCATGCCACCGGCCACCACCACCAGATTGCTTAAATCTTTGGCGCGCGGCACCTGACCGTCCTCGCGCGCCTTTTGCAGGCGCCGCGGGGTGGCGGGTAGGTTTTTGTCTTGGGAGGATTCCATGGGCGGCCGACGCTGGGTTGACCGCATTGTCTGGTGCGCGCCAGATTTCTAAAGCCCGATTAGCCCCTCCTAAACCGGGCTGTTTGCACTTAACACGCGCCTCTGGCAGGCGTGATTTTTAGAACCCGAGGCTGGCGAGCAGATCGTCCACTTGGGACTGGTCGGTGACCACGTCGCTGCGGCCTTCGGGGTCGACCACCGGGCCCGCCAGCTGCTCGCGCCGCACGCCACCAGGGGCCGACGCAGCAAGCGCGGCGGGCTGCGGCGCCGCCTCGGACTGCGCGTGCGCGGCCGATTCGAGCAGCAGTTGCAGCAACTGCTCCTCGATCGCGGCGGCCAGCGTCACCACCTTTTTGATCACCTGCCCGGTGAGGTCGTGAAAGTCTTGCGCCAACATGATTTCGGTCAGGTGCGCGTCGGTGCGCTCGGTGCTGTGCTGGATTTTTTGCGTCCACTCGAGCAGTTCGGGCATGGCCCATTTGAGGCCCGGCACGGCGCCGATGGTGTCGAGCAGTTGCTGGCTGTGCTGGCGCACGGCGTCTTGCTCGGCCTTGGCCTCATCGACGCGGTTGAGCACCTTTTCGGCCGCATCGCCGGTCAGGCGCGCGATGTATTGCAGGCGGCTGCGGGCATCGGGCAGTTCATCGACGGCCCCCTTGAGCACCGGGGTGTAGCCCAGCTCGTTGAGCGCGTCGTGCAACTGGCGCGTGATGCGCCCGAGTCGCTGAAACATTTCGGTCTGATGTTCGTGCGTGTGCTGATCCATATCCCTGCCCTGTGCCTGCCCTTGCGCGCTCACCAGCCCATTTTTTTGAAGATATTGGCCAGCTTTTCTTCCAGCGTGGCTTTGGTGAAGGGCTTGACGATGTAGCCGGCCGCACCCCCTTGAGCAGCAGCGATGATGTCTTCTTTGCGCGCCTCGGCCGTGACCATGAGCACCGGCAGGTGTTTGAGCTTGTCGTCGGCCTTGATCTGCGTCAGCAGCTCAAAACCGTTCATATTGGGCATGTTGATGTCGGAGACGACAAAATCGAACTTGCCGTTGCGCAACTTGTGCAAGGCCACCACGCCGTCTTCAGCCTCGTCGGCATCGGCATGGCCGATTTCCTTGAGCAGGTTGCGCACGATGCGGCGCATGGTGGAGAAGTCGTCAACGATAAGAAAACGCAATTCGGGCATGGCTATATCCAGTACGGGGTACGTGGGTGTCGAGTGTAACTATACCTGCTGTAGGCTCGAGCTCAACGAGCACCCACCGGCGGCGCCAAGTTGGGCAAAGGCGGCAAGGTGACGGTGCCCGGAGTGGCACCCTGTCTGGCTGGGGCGGGTGGCTCCGGCGGTGACGCGGCGCCAGGAGCAGGAGCAGCCGTCGGTGTTGCAACACCTGCAGGGGCAGCAGGAGGGGTGCCTTCGATGGCGCGCGTCATGCGTTCTTCGGCGTCTTGCGTCAGCACCAGAATGCCGATGCGGCGGTTGCGCGGATCCAGCGGCGCCTCGGGCAGCAAGGGCTGGCTCGGGCCCATGCCCACCACGCGGGCGATTCTGGCTTCGGGCAAACCAGCCGCCATCAGCTCGCGCCGCGAGGCATTGGCGCGATCGGCTGACAGCTCCCAGTTGCTGTAGCCCAACACGCCGCGCCCAAAGGGGGTCGCGTCGGTGTGACCAGAGATCGATATGCGGTTACCTACTTCAGCCAAAGCCACTGAAATTTCTCGCAAAATGCTGCGCAAATGGGGTTGAACCACGGGGCTGCCAAGCTCGAACATCGGGCGGTCGCGCTCATCGACGATCTGGATGTAGAGCCCATCTTGGACCATTTCGAGCCGAATTTGCTCACCGTACTCGGCCAGTTGCGGGTTGGCTGCAATCGCCCGCTCGATCTGGCCGCGCAGATTTTCAATGCGCTGGCGATCAAGTGCCAGTTGAGCTTGGCGCAATTGCTGTTCGTAGAGTGCTTGCTGCAGCTGCTGTAAAGTTGGAACGTCAGGCGGAGTCAGTGGCGCTTCGGGGCGCAGCAAGTCTGCGCCGCCACCGGGCAACACCGTGGCAGCACCCGCACCAGGCTGACCCATCAGGGCCACCATGATCGGAATGTTGAAGTGGTCGGCAATGCCGCCACGCTGCTCCTCGGTGGTAGAGCCCAACAGCCAGAGCAGCAAAAAGAGCGCCATCATCGCCGTCACGAAGTCGGCGTAGGCGATTTTCCAAGCGCCGCCGTGCGCACCATGCGCCGCTTTCTTGATGCGCTTGATGATGATGGGCTGCAGCGGCTTGCCGGTGGCGCTCATGGTTGCGTCTCAATGGGGCGGGGGCTGGGGGCTGTAGGTTGGGGCTGAATTAGGGTGCAGGGACTTCATTTCTTTTGCTTGACGTGCCCTTCGAGCTCGAGAAAGCTGGGCCGTTCCGCCGAGTAAAGCACCTTGCGCCCAAACTCGATCGCCGTCATGGGGGGGTAGCCCTGCATGCTGGCCAGCAGCGCGGTCTTGATGCACTGCAGCTCTTTGGTATCCTCATCGAGCTTTTGCTCCAAGGTGCCAGACAGCGGCTCGAAAATCGCATAACCCAGAAAAATCCCCAAAAACGCACCCAGCAAGGCTGCGCCGATCTTGGCCCCCAACACCTCGGGCGGCTCGGTGACCGAACCCATGGTTTGGATCACGCCCATCACAGCGGCCACGATGCCAAAGGCCGGCAGCGCACCCGCCAAGCGCGCATACGCCGCCACCACCACATGGCCCTCGTTGTGGTGGGCCTCGATCTCGCTGTCCATGATGGACTCGATCTCGTGCGCGTTCAGGTTGCCCGAAACCATCATGCGCAAATAGTCGGTGATGAACTCGACTGTGTGGTGGTCGGTGGCGATCGCCGGGTATTTCTGGAACAAGGCAGAATCTTGCGGATTTTCGACGTCGGACTCGATCGCCATCAGGCCTTCTTTGCGCGCTTTTTGCAAGATGTCGTAGAGCAAGGCCAGCAGCTCCATGTAGCGCGCCTTGGTGTACTTGGAGGATTTCATGGCGCGGCCAATGCCGGCCAGCGCGCCCTTGAGCACCTTGGGCTCGTTGTTGATGACGAAGGCGCCCAAGGCCCCGCCCATGATGATCATCATCTTGACCGGGAGCGCGATCAAAATCGGGCCCATCTTGCCGCCGGCAATCACATAACCGCCGAAGATGCAGCCTATGCCAAATAACAAACCAAAGATCAGCTTCATGCGTCTTGCCGCCTTGTGCAGATGTTGCTGCCTGAGCTATAGACCCGCTCGAGCCGAGTCATTTCGAGCCTGCAGAGCCGCCCAGCCAATGCTGCGCCCAGCGCCAAGCGCGCCACGAGCGCCAACCCCAGCGCAGCGCCGTGCGCGGCTTGCGCGCCAGCACCAGCAGGCCCAAAGCCAGCACCCAAGGGCGCTGGCGCACCCAAGCCACGCCGCGCTGGGTGCCGTCGAGCACCTGCCAAGCCGGCGCCAGCGCCTGCACCTGCTGCTCGAGGCTGTGACGCAACTGGGCCGACTGCTGCTGCAGCAAGGCGCGGCGTTGCCAGTAGGCGGCGCGGCTGGCATTCATGGCCGCAGCTTTTGGGCATCAGCCGCGAGTTCGGCGCGTGTGGCCTCGAACCAGTTGCGCTCGCGCTGCCAGTTGCGCCACGCCCAAACCGCAGCCACCGCACCTAAGGTGAGGAAGATGAAGGTAAAAGCGGCCAAGGCCAGCACGCGCATGGGCGTGTCCCACCAGAGCACGGTCAGCAACACCGCCAGAAAGGCCAGCCCGAGCAGGAGCAAGCACAGCGCCGCCCAGCCCAGCAGCAGCAGCGCCACCACGGCTTGGGCGTGGCTGCGGCCTTCGAGCGCCACCAGCTCCAGCCGCACCCGCGCCAGCGCGACCGTGTCGCGCACCACGCCACGCAGGGCCGAAGTCCAAGTGGGGCGGGCGACTTGCGGCCCGCCCTCGGGGGTCAGCGAGGGCATGAAGGCTTCAGGCCAGCGCTGCGCTCAGCGGCGGCTGATCAGCAGGCCCAGCAGCAGCCCGACACCGGCGGCGACGCCGATCGAGGTCCATGGGTGCTCGTGCACATAGTGGTCGGTGGCGCGGCAGGCGTCGCGCGCTTTGAGGCGCAGGTCGTCTTCGAGGCTGCCGAGTTTGTGGCGCGCGTTGCGCAGGTTGTCTTGCATGCGCTCGCGCAGTTCGGCCACGCGCTCGCCGGTCTGGTGCGCGGTGGCGGCCAGCAGCTCTTCGGCGTCGGCGACCACGACTTTGAGGTCGGAGACCAGTTTGTCTTTGGAGGGTTGAATGGCGTCGGACATGGGTGTACTCCCGCAGGGTTGAGAAACGAAGAAAGCGATTAGACCACTATATCAGGCCCGCACGGCATCCGGGTTGCGCAGTCGGATATGCAGCTCGCGCAGTTGCTTTTCGTCCACGGCGCTCGGGGCTTGCGTGAGCAGACACTGGGCGCGCTGGGTCTTGGGGAAGGCGATCACGTCGCGGATCGACTCGGCCCCGGTCATGAGCGTGATCAGGCGATCGAGCCCAAACGCCAGCCCACCGTGCGGCGGTGCGCCGTACTGCAGCGCGTCGAGCAAAAAACCGAACTTGGCCTGCGCTTCATCCGGGCCGATACCCAGCGCCGCAAAGACCTGGCTTTGCACCTCGGCGCGGTGGATGCGCACGCTGCCGCCGCCCAGCTCCCAGCCGTTGAGCACCATGTCGTAGGCCTGCGCGACGCAGCGCCCGGGCTCGCTGGCCATGTAGGCCTCGTGGCCGGCTTTGGGCGCGGTGAAGGGGTGGTGCACGGCGTTCCAGCGCGCCGCGTCGTCGTCGTACTCGAACATCGGGAAATCGACCACCCACAGCGGCGCCCAGCGTGACTCAAAGAGGCCGTTGGCCTTGGCAAAGTCGCTGTGGCCGATATTGAGCCGCAAGGCGCCGATGGCATCGTTGACGACCTTGGCCTTGTCGGCACCAAAGAACAGCAAGTCGCCGCTCTGCGCGCCGCTGCGCGCCAGCACCGCCGCCAGCGCCGCGTCATCGAGGTTTTTCACGATCGGGCTTTGCAGACCGTCGCGGCCCGCAGCCAGGTCGTTGACCTTGATCCAGGCCAGCCCTTTGGCGCCGTAGATTTTCACGAATTCGGTGTAGGCGTCGATCTCGGAGCGGCTCAGGGCGGCGCCGCCGGGCACGCGCAGCGCCACCACGCGCCCGCCCTTCATCTGCGCCGCGCTGCTAAAGACCTTGAACTCGACGCCGGCCATGAGCTCGGTGAGCTCGGTGAACTCGAGCCGCACGCGCAAGTCGGGTTTGTCGGAGCCAAAGCGGTGCATGGCTTCGGCGTAGGCCATGACCGGGAACGCGCCCAACTCCACACCCAGCGTGCAGCGAAACACCTCGGTGATCATGCGCTGGAACAGGTTGCGAATCTCTTGCTCGCTCAGGAACGAGGTCTCGATGTCGATCTGGGTGAACTCGGGCTGGCGGTCGGCGCGCAGGTCTTCGTCGCGAAAGCACTTGGTGATCTGGTAATAGCGGTCGTAGCCGGCCACCATGAGCAGTTGCTTGAACAACTGCGGTGACTGCGGCAGCGCAAAAAAGTGGCCGTCGTGCACGCGGCTGGGCACGAGGTAGTCGCGCGCGCCCTCGGGCGTGCTCTTGGTGAGCATCGGGGTTTCGATGTCGATGAAGCCGTGCGCGTCGAGGAACTGGCGCACCGCCATCGCCACCCGGTAGCGCAGCATCAGGTTGCGCTGCATGGCGGGGCGGCGCAGATCGAGCACGCGGTGCGTCAGGCGCGTGGTCTCGCTCAGGTTGTCGTCGTCGAGCGTGAAGGGCGGCGTGACCGAGGGGTTGAGCACCGTGATGGCGTGGCAGAGCAGTTCCACCTGGCCGCTCTTGATGGCTTCGTTGGCGGTGCCGGCCGGGCGCGCGCGCACCACCCCCTGGATTTGGACGCAAAACTCGTTGCGCAAGCCCTCGGCGCTGGCAAACATCTCGGGCCGGTCGGGGTCGCAGACCACTTGCAGCGTGCCTTCACGGTCGCGCAGGTCGATGAAGATCACGCCGCCGTGGTCGCGCCGGCGGTTGACCCAGCCGCACAGGCTGACGGCTTGGCCCAGCAGGGCTTCGGTGACCAAACCGCAATAGTGGCTGCGCATCGACATGTAAAGGCTTTCAAAAACAGGTGATCAAACAGGTAAATCGAGCGCTCAAGGGCGCAGCGGTTGGTTGCCCGGCCCTGACTGAGGATGCTCTAGTAGCTCGAGCCTACGCAGGCCATGGCGTCAGCCTCTCCTCAGCCTCTCTAGGCTTGGCACGCGGCCGCACAGGCTGGCTGGCCACAGGGCGGTGGTGCCGCCACAGCCGCCTCGGGCTGGCCGGCAGATTCGGCCGCAGCGCCCGGCTTGGCCGCGGCACCGGAGCCGTTGCGAAAATCGGTGCAGTACCAGCCTGAGCCCTTGAGCTGGAAACCGGCGGCGGTGAGCTGCTTCTTGAAGCTCTCGGCCCCGCAAACCGGGCAGGTGGTAAGGGGGTCGGCCGAGATTTTTTGCAGCACGTCTTTGGCGTGGCCGCAGGACTCACACTGATAGGCGTAGATGGGCATGGGGTGTACCTGTGCAAATCGGGGAATGGGGGGTGTTTGAAACGGGTTCGAACCCAGCATTTTAGCTGGGGCCGGCGCACACCATTTCAAGCCCCTAGACGCAGCTTGGGCCTAGCTGCTCGGGGCTTTGGCGCTTGCCCTCACCACAAGCTGACGCGCACATAAAGCTGCATCGCCAGCAGCCCCAGCACGAAGCCCACGCCGCCATAAATGATGCCCTGCAGCAACCGGTTGGTGCGGCGCTGCTCTTGCACCAGCTCCTGCACCTCGCGCCGCAGGTCGGTCGGGCGCTGCTGTAGGTAGTCGTGCAGCAACCGCGGCAGGGCGGGCAGCAGCTTGGCGTACTGCGGCGCTTCGGCCTTGAGCTGCTGCCACAGGCGCTGCGGCCCCACCTGCTCGAGCATCCACTTTTCCAGAAAAGGCTTGGCCGTGCTCCAGAGATCGAGCTCGGGGTCAAGTTCGCGCCCCAAGCCCTCGATGTTGAGCAGGGTTTTTTGCAGCAGCACCAGTTGCGGTTGGATTTCGACCTGAAAGCGGCGCGAGGTCTGGAACAGCCGCATGAGCAACAAGCCGAGCGAGATTTCCCTCAAAGGGCGGTCGAAATAGGGCTCGCACACGGCGCGGATGGCGGCCTCGAGCTCGTCGATGCGGGTGTGCGGCGGGGCCCAGCCGCTTTCCACGTGCAGTTCGGCCACGCGCTTGTAGTCGCGTCTGAAAAAAGCGGTGAAGTTTTGCGCCAGATACTCTTTGTCGGTGGGCGTGAGGGTGCCGACGATGCCAAAGTCGAGCGAGATCAGGCGCCCAAAGGTCGCGGGCTCGAGGCTGACCTGGATGTTGCCGGGGTGCATATCAGCATGGAAAAAACCGTCGCGAAACACCTGAGTAAAAAAGATCGTCACCCCTTCGCGCGCCACGTGCGGGATGTCCACCCCGGCCGCGCGCAGCCGCTCGACCTGGCTGATGGGCACGCCGCGCATGCGCTCCATCACCAGCACGTCGTTGCGGCACCAGTCCCAATGCATTTCGGGAATCAAGACCAGATCGAGGTCTTGCATGTTGCGGCGCAACTGGGCCGCGTTGGAGGCTTCGCGCACCAAGTCGAGCTCGTCGTGCAGGTATTTGTCGAATTCGGCCACCACTTGGCGCGGTTTCAGGCGCTTGCCATCGACCGAGAGCCGCTCCACCCAGCCGGCCATCAGGCGCATGAGGCCGAGGTCTTTTTCGATCACGGGCTGCATGCCCGGGCGCAGCACCTTGACCGCCACCTCGCGCCCGTCGTGCAGCGTAGCAAAATGCACCTGGGCGATCGAGGCGCTGGCCACCGGCGTTTGCTCGAACTGGGTAAATATCTGCTGCAGCGGCTTGCCAAAGGCTTTTTCGATCGTGGCCACCGCCACCGCGCTGGGAAAAGGTGGCACCCGCTCTTGCAGGTGCGCCAACTCTTCGGCGATGTCGGGCGGCATGAGGTCGCGCCGGGTCGAGAGCACCTGGCCGAATTTGACAAAGATCGGCCCGAGCCGCTCGAGCGCTTCGCGCAGGCGCTGACCGCGCGGCGCACGCAGGTCGCGCCCCACCGAGACGATGCGGCGCAGCAAGGCCAGCAACGGGTTGTCAAAGCCCGACAGCACCAGCTCGTCAAGGCCGTAGCGCAGCACCACCCAGACGATGAAAGCGCCGCGAAAGAAACGCCGGATCACGCTGGCGCCCCGCGCTCGCCGCGGCTGGTACCAAAGCGCTTGAGCTCGCTCAAGCCGACCTGCACCGCGCTCACCAGCCGGTGCGCCAGCGCGTCGCCAAACAGGCGGGACAGGTCTTCTTCGGCGTCCCAGCGCACGTTGTCGAACAGCCACGCCACTTCGGCGGCGAGCTGCACGTCGCCCTGTATTTCGAGCACGGGCTTGGTGCCGCTCAGGGCCGCCTGGGCCAGCGCCAGCGGCGAGGGGTCGGTAAGCTCGATGCGCAGATCGGGGGTGCGCTCGGGCGCCGCCAGCGCCAGCAAGCCCGCCGGCGTGGCCTGCAGCTTGAGCGCGAACGGCCCCCATTGCACCTGCACCGCCTTGCCTTGCTGGCGGCGCAGCCGCTCCATGGCTTGTGGCTCTTGCTGCAGCACGTGGTTAAGCAGCAGCAGCAAGCGGTTGTGCAGCTCGAGGCGCAACCACTCGGGGGGCTCGGGCAAGGCCGCCAAACTGGGCAGCGCGCCGGGTAGCGCATCTAGGGCGGGCAGCTTGGGCAGCGCTTCCAGGAAGCGCTGCAGCGCTTCGGGCGGCGGCGGAAAAGTAAAGGGGGACTGTTTCATGGCCCCCCGATTTTGGCGCATAAAGCCTGGCCTATCGCATCCAGCCTCTTAGTGCATGGCCTGCACGCCCGCCACCACCCAGCCACCGGGGCCGTGTTTGGGGCGGGTGATGTTCCAGACTTCGCGCATCGGCGTGGGGCCGGCGGAGCCTTCTTCGCGCATCATGCCCGAGAACTCGACGCTGGCCATGTAGTCGTGCCCGCGGTCTTCGATGCCCAGCAGCTGCGCTTCGAGCATCAGCACTTCGTTTTTCTGTGCCAGCGGGGCGCCTGCGCGCTCGCGCTCGGCGGCGCGCTCAGCCAACTGGGCTTGGATGTGGCCCACCATCTCGTCGCTCATCAGGGTGCGCAGGGCAGCGATGTCGGCGCGGTCCCAAGCCTCTTGGATGCGCACGAAATTGGCTTTGGAGGCGCGCAGGAAACCTTCGGTGTCGAAGTCTGCAGGCACGCCCCAGCTTTGGCTGCCGCCCAGCGCCGAGCCGCCCAAGGCCGCGCCGATCAGGCTGCCGCCTTGGCTACCGCCTTGATTGCCACCACCATGGGTCGGGGCCGGGCTGCCACCAAAGCCGCTCTGGCTGCGCTCCCAAGGCCGGGCCGAGGCGTCGTTGCCCACGTTGCCGGGCTGGTAGCTGCGCGCCGTGTACTGGCCACCGGCGCCTTGCAGGGCAAAGGGCGAACGGCCCGACGAAGCCGCGCGGGCACGCAGAATCAGGCCCACCACCACCATGATCGCCAAACCAGCGAGCAGGAACAGCAGCAGGGTGGCAAACTCTTCACCCAAACCGAGCGAGGAAGCCAGCCAAGCCAAGCCCAGACCCGCGGCCAAGCCGCCCAGCATGGCCCCCCAAGGGCGCGAAGCCGGGGCCTGATTGGGTGTGGCCTGCCCAGCGCGCTGGCCCGGGGCTTGCGCCGGTTGCGCTGGGGTGGCGTTGCGCTGCACATTGCCCGACTGCTGCCCGAAGGAGCCGCCGCCGCCAAAGCGTTTTTGCGCAAAGGCATCAAAGGAGGTGAGCGCCAGCATCAGCGCCAGAAAAATCGACCAAAACTTCATGTCTCGCTCACTTTCATTGAAAAATCAACACTTGATGCCCACGTGCAAGGCCGTGACGCCGGCCGTGAGGTTGTGCACGTCCACATGCCCGAAGCCGCTTTGACGCATCATGCCACGCAAAGTTTCCTGATCCGGGTGCATGCGGATCGATTCGGCCAAATAGCGGTAGCTGCCAGCATCGCCGGCCACCCACTGGCCCAGCCGCGGCAGGATGTTGAAGCTGTACCAGTCGTAAGCCGCTTGCAGCGGCGGCGCCACCTTAGAGAACTCCAGCACCAGCAGCTTGCCGCCCGGGCGCAGCACCCGGTGCATCTCTTGCAGCGCGTGCTGCTGGTGCGTCATGTTGCGCAGCCCAAAGGCCACCGTGACAAGGTCGAACGCGCCTTCGTCGAAGGGCAGGCGCTCGGCGTCGCAGACCAGCGTGGGCAGCAGCACACCGGCGTCGAGCAGGCGCTCGCGGCCCTCGCGCAGCATGGCCTCGTTGATGTCGGTGTGCACCACCACGCCGCCGGGCTGCACCAGCGGCGCGAAGGCGCGCGCCAAGTCACCGGTGCCGCCAGCGAGGTCGAGCACGCGCTGCCCCGGCTGCACATTGGCCACCGCCACCGCGTAGCGCTTCCACAAGCGGTGCAGGCCGCCCGACATCAGGTCGTTCATGAGGTCGTAGCGCGGCGCCACCGAATCGAACACGGCGCGCACGTGGCGCGCCTTGTCTTGCTCATCGACGGCGGCGAATCCGAAATGGGTCTGGCTCATGGATGTCTATGGTAGCGGGTTTGGGTGGCGGTTGCTGAGGCGGTTTGTGAGCCGGGCACCCGCACGCTGCAAGCGGCGACGCGGCCGGCAGGCAAACGCGGCTTTACAGCCAGCGCCCAGCGGCCAGTTCGGCGTCGCAGGCCTGCAGGCGCTGGCGCAGCTGGGCTAGGCGCTCGGGGTCGGGCGGGCGCTGCGCAGCCGCCCAGATCGGGGCCGGGTAGTGGCTGTCCCAGTCGAAGCGCGCCACGATGTGCCAGTGCAGGTGCGGCACCATGTTGCCCAGCGCCGCGAGGTTGATCTTGCTCGGTTGCAGCTGGCGCCGCAGCACGCGCTCGACGGCGCTGACGGCGCGCATGCACAAGCCCTGCTCGGCCTCGGTGAGGTCGGACCACTCGGGCACGTGGGCATTCCAGATCACGCGGTAAAAGGCCGGGAAGGGCTCTGCCAATGCCTCGGCCTGCACGCCGGCGGGCAAACTGCCATCGAGCACGCTGGCCACGCGCACGAGGCGCAGCTTGTGCTGGCGCAGCAGCAGCACGCCACCGGCGTGCGCGCACAAGGGGCAGATCAGTTCGTGGGCCGCAGCCTCGGCCGGGGCCGAAGCCACCGCTTGGGCAGGAGGCGCAGCGGCACCGCTCACACCAGCACCCGTTCGATGCCCCCAGCGTTGGCGCGCGCCACGTACTCGGGCAGCCAGTTGGGGCCTAGGATCTGCTGCGCCATCTCGACCACGATGTAGTCGGCCTCGAGCAGGCCGTTGCCGCCTAGGTCGTCGCCGTAGCGGCTCAGGCCTTGCAGGCAGCTGGGGCAGCTGGTGAGCACCTTGGTCTTGCTGGGGCGCGGGCCGGCCCCGTTGCCCGCCAGCGCGGCCAGATCGGCGGCGTTTTGCTTGAGCTCTTGCTCTTTGCGAAAGCGCACCTGGGTCGAAATGTCGGGCCGGGTCACGCCCAGCGTGCCCGACTCGCCGCAGCAGCGCTCGGTTTTGAGCACTTTGGGCCCGAGCAGCGCCTTCACGGTTTGCAGCGGCTCTTGCAGCTTCATCGGGCTGTGGCAGGGGTCGTGAAACAGGTAGCTGCCGTCGGTCTTGGGCAGGGTGATGCCTTTTTCGAGCAGGTATTCGTGGATGTCGATGATGCGACAGCCGGGGAAGATTTGCTCAAACTGGTAGCCCTGCAACTGGTCGTAGCAGGTGCCGCAGCTCACCACCACGGTTTTGAGGTCGAGGTAGTTGAGCGTATTGGCGACACGGTGGAACAGCACCCGGTTGTCGGTGATGATCTGCTCGGCTTTGTCGAACTGGCCCGAGCCGCGCTGCGGGTAGCCACAGCACAGGTAGCCCGGCGGCAGCACGGTCTGCACGCCGGCGTGCCAGAGCATGGCTTGGGTCGCCAGCCCGACTTGGCTGAACAGGCGCTCGGAGCCGCAGCCGGGGAAGTAAAACACGGCCTCGGTGTCGCTGCTGGTGGCGCGCGGGTCGCGGATGATGGGCACGTAGGCCCGGTCTTCGATGTCGAGCAGGGCGCGCGCGGTTTTTTTGGGCAGGCCACCGGGCAGCTTTTTGTTGACGAAGTGGATCACCTGCTCTTTGATCGGGGCCATCCCTAGGGTGGCGGGTGGGGCGTTGGTCTGCTTTCTCGCCAACCCTTTGAGCAGCCCGTGCGCCCAGCGCTGCAGCTTGAAGCCCACCCCCACCATCAGGCTGCGTGCGAGCTTGATGGTCTCGGGCCGGGTGGCGTTGAGCATGAACATGGCGGCGGCGTTGCCCGGCCTGAAGCTCTTTTTGCCCATTTTGCGCAGCAGGTTGCGCATGTTCATGGTGACGTCGCCAAAGTCGATGTTCACCGGACAGGGCGACAGGCACTTGTGGCACACGGTGCAGTGGTCGGCCACGTCTTCGAACTCTTCCCAGTGCCGCAGGCTGATGCCGCGCCGGGTCTGCTCCTCGTACAAAAAGGCTTCGATCAGCAGACTGGTGGCCAAAATCTTGTTGCGCGGGCTGTAGAGCAGGTTGGCGCGCGGCACGTGGGTCGCGCACACCGGCTTGCATTTGCCGCAGCGCAGGCAGTTTTTGACCGAATCGGCAATCGCGCCGATGTCGCTTTGCTGCATGATCAGCGACTCGTAGCCCATCAGGCCAAAGCTCGGGGTGTAGGCTTGGCTCAGGTCGGCGCGGCGCTGCTCGGCCTGCTCGAACAAGGGGCTGTGGCGCAGCAGCTTGCCGCGGTTGAAGCGGCCTTCGGGGTCGATGCGCTGCTTGTAGTCGGCAAAGGGGGCCAGTTCGGCCTCAGTCAGGTATTCGAGCTTGGTGATGCCGATGCCGTGCTCGCCGCTGATCACGCCGCCCAGGCTGCGCGCCAGCGCCATGATGCGCGCCACCGCTTCGTGTGCGGTGTGCAGCATGGCGTAGTCGTCGCTGTTGACGGGGATGTTGGTGTGCACGTTGCCGTCGCCGGCGTGCATGTGCAGCGCCGCCCAGACCCGGCCCTTGAGCACGCGCTGGTGGATGGCCTCGCATTCGGCCAGCACCGGCGCCCAGACGCTGCCGGTGAACAGGGCGCGCAGCGGGGCGCGGATCTGCGTCTTCCAGCTGGCGCGCCAGCGCTGCTCTTGCAAGGGCTCGAAGCTGTTGCGCTCGGCGGGCGCGCCGTTCGAGCCATCTACGCCGTCTAGGGCATTGAGGGCATCGAGGGTATCCAAGGCATTCGGGCTGGGGGCGGCGGCGAAGCCGTCGAGGCTGTCGAGCCACCCCTGCCACTGCGCGCGCACGCGCTCGATCAGCGCCCGCGCCTGCTGCGCCCGCTCGAGCTGCGCTTGCGGCCCGGGGCGGTCGACGGCGTCTTCCACCGGCCCCAGCGGCAGCGAGGCGCGCTCAAAGAAAGCCAGCAGCGCATCGGCCAGCTCAATCTTGTTGCGCAGGCTCAGCTCGATGTTGATGCGCTCGATACCGAGCGTGTATTCCCCCATGCGCGCCAGCGGGATGACCACGTCTTCGTTGACCTTGAAGGCGTTGGTGTGGCGGCTGATAGCGGCGGTTTTCTTGCGGTCGGCCCAAAACTTTTTGCGTGCCTCGGGGCTCACGGCGACAAAGCCTTCGCCGGCGCGGCCATTGGCCAGCCGCACCACCTCACTGGTGGCGTGCGCCACGGCGTCTGGGTCGTCGCCCACCACGTCGCCGATCAGCACCATCTTGGGCAGGCCGCCGCGCTTGCTCTTGGTGCTGTAGCCCACCGCCTTGAGGTAGCGGTCGTCTAGGTGCTCGAGCCCGGCCAGCAGCACCGGCTGCGCGCTGCCGTTGCGTTGCAGGCGGTCGAGGTAGTCTTTGATTTCGACGATGCTGGGCACCGCGTCTTTGGGGTTGCCAAAAAACTCGAGGCACACGGTGCGGGTGTGCGCCGGCATGCGGTGCAACACCCAGCGCGCGCTGGTGATGAGGCCGTCGCAACCCTCTTTTTGCACCCCGGGCAGGCCGGCAAGGAACTTGTCGGTCACGTCTTTGCCCAGCCCGGCCTTGCGGAAGGTGCCGCCGGGGATGTCGAGGCGCTCGGTGCGCAGCAGCGTTTTGCCGTCGGGGCCAAAGTATTGCAGCTCGAAGCTGGCGATTTCGGCGTCGTGGATCTTGCCCAGGTTGTGGTTCAGGCGCGTGACTTGCAGCCATTCGGCATCGGGCGTGACCATGCGCCAGCTGGCCAGGTTGTCGAGCGCGGTGCCCCAGAGCACGGCTTTTTTGCCGCCGGCGTTCATGGCAATGTTGCCGCCCACGCACGAGGCCTCGGCGCTGGTGGGATCGACGGCGAACACGAAACCGGCGCGCTCGGCGGCGTCGGCCACGCGCTGCGTCACCACCCCGGCCTCACTCCAGATCGTGGGCACGGGCTGCGCCACGCCGGGCAGTGCAGTCATTTCGACGGCGCTCAGGGTTTCGAGTTTTTCGGTGTTGATGACGGCGCTGTTCCAGCACAGCGGCACCGCGCCGCCGGTGTAGCCGGTGCCGCCGCCACGCGGAATCAATGTCAACCCGAGCTGGAAGCAGGCGCGCACCAAGGCGGCGGTTTCGGCCTCGCTGTCGGGCGTGAGCACCACCAAGGGGTATTCGACGCGCCAGTCGGTGGCGTCGGTGACGTGGCTGACGCGGCTCAGGGCGTCGAACTTGACGTTGTCGCGCGCGGTGTGGCGGCGCAGCGCCTTGGCCACGCGCTGGCGCAGGGTGGCCACTTCTACAAAGCGGCGCTCAAACTCGCGCACCGCCTGCTGCGCGGCCGCCAGCAGCTCGCCCACCAGCGCGTCGCGCGCGCCGTCTTCGAGCGGGCGGCGGCGTTTTTCGATCTCGCACAAACGGTGCTCGAGCGCCTGCACCAGCGCGCTGCGGCGTTTGGGGTTGTCGAGCAGGTCGTCTTGCAGGTAGGGGTTGCGCTGCACCACCCAGATGTCGCCAAGCACCTCGTAGAGCATGCGCGCCGAGCGGCCGGTGTGGCGCTCCTGGCGCAGCTGGTTGAGCACCTCCCAAGCGCGCGCGCCGAGCAGCCGGATGACGATCTCGCGGTCGGAAAATGAGGTGTAGTTGTAGGGGATTTCGCGCAGCCGCGGCTGCACGTCGGCGGCGGCGAGCAACTGCTGCATCGGGATCGAGGCGTTCATAAGGGCCAAAGCGTCAGGCTGGGTTGCCGATGTTAACGCAGCGCCTCCCTGCACCGGCCAGCGCAGCGGCGCTGTGCCTGCGCCGCGCAAGGGTATGCGGTGATCCCCATGCCGCCGTTGCCGCCCCTGCCAACCTTGAAGTCAGCGCGAGCGCCAGTAGGCCACTGCCGAGCCTAGCGCCACCACCAGCGCCGCGTAGGTGGCCATGCGGCCGTCGCGCCCGTGCCACCACAGCCCGGCCAGCAGCACCAGCGCACCCAGCGCCGACAAAGCAAGCCAGCCCAGCAGCAGACTTTTGAAGCGCGACCCGCGCCGGCTGCCCGCTCCTTGGCCCCAGACCAGCGCCGGCGCCAGCAGCGCCGCCATCCCGAAGGCCGGCAGGAAGAAATGGAACAGGTGCAGCAGGCCGTCGAAGAAGCTCATGGGGGTGGTGCGGCCACGCAGGCCTGCTGTAGGGGCAACAAACTAGGGGCAAATCCGCTTCGATTTTATAATCCGGCCCTTATGGCAGTTTGGGCGCTAGGAATCAACCATCAAACCGCGCCGCTCGACGTGCGCGGTCGGTTCGCGTTCGCGCTCGACCAGCTTCCCCCCACCCTGCAGCGCTTTCGCGCCGGCTTGGCGCAGCGGCCCGAGGCGGCGCTGCTCTCGACCTGCAACCGCACCGAAATCTACTGCGCCGCCGAGCAGGCCGCGCTCGAACCCACCCTGCACTGGCTGGCCGACACCGGCGGCGTGAGCCCGCAGCAGTTGCTGCACCACGCCTACGTGCTGCACGACGACGCCGCGGCGCGGCACGCCTTTCGCGTCGCCAGCGGGCTCGACTCGATGGTGCTGGGCGAGCCGCAAATCTTGGGCCAGATGAAAGACGCGGTACGCGCCGCCGAACAGGCCGGCGCCCTCGGCCGCACGTTGCACCAGTTGTTCCAGCGCTCCTTTGCCGTGGCCAAGCAGGTGCGCAGCAGCACCGCCATCGGCGCGCATTCCATCAGCATGACCGCCGCTGCGGTGCGCCTGGCGGGCCAGCTGTTCGAAGATTTGCACCAGATCCGGGTGCTGTTCATCGGCGCCGGCGAGATGATCGAACTCGCCGCCACCCACTTTGCCGCCAAGCAGCCGCTCTCAATGGCCATCGCCAACCGCACGCTGGAGCGCGGCGAAAAGCTCGCCAGCCGCTTCGGGGCCGAAACGCTGCGGCTGTCCGATTTGCCCAACCGGCTGCACGAGTTCGACGCCGTGATCAGCTGCACCGCATCCACCCTGCCGCTGATCGGGCTCGGGGCGGTCGAGCGCGCGCTCAAGCAGCGCCGCCACCGGCCCATGTTCATGGTCGATCTGGCCGTGCCGCGCGACATCGAGGCCGAAGTCAAGGGGCTCGACGACGTGTACCTCTACACCGTCGATGACCTCGCGCACGTGGTGCAAAACGGCAAAAGCCAGCGCCAGGCGGCGGTGGCGCAGGCCGAAGCGATCATCGACTCTGGCGTGCAGGGTTTCATGCACTGGCTGCAGCAGCGCGACCCGGCCCAGGGCGTGGTCGGGCTGATCGGCCAGCTGCACGCGCAGGCCGAAGACTGGCGCGCGCTCGAACTGGAGCGGGCGCGCAAGCGGCTGGCGCGCGGCGAGGACACCGAGGCCGTGCTGCAAGCGCTGGCGCGCGGCCTGACGCAAAAAATGCTGCACGGCCCGCTGGCCGAGCTGCACGCCGGCGACGAACACACCCGCGCCGCCACCGCTGAAGCGGTCTCGCGCCTGTTCCTGCGCGGGCCCGGGCGCTTGTGAACCGTCTGTGAAGCCCTTCATCCGCCACACGCTGGAGCGCCAGCGGCTGCGCCTGCACGAACTCGACGCCCTGCTGGGCGCGCCCGACGCCGTGGCCGACCGCGAGCGCTTTCGCCAGATCAGCCGCGAGCACGCCGAGGCCGACGCCGTGGTGCAGCCCTATCTGCGCTATCTCGAGCGCGAAGCCGCGCTGCACCATGCGCACAGCCTGAGCCTGGACCCCGACCCCGAACTGGCCGAGTTGGCACAGCTCGAAGCGGCGCAGCTGCAAGCCGAACTGGCGCAGCTCGAGGCCGAGCTGCAAACCCTGCTGCTGCCGCGCGACCCGGACGACACGCGCAACGCCTTCCTCGAAATCCGCGCCGGCACCGGCGGCGACGAGGCCGCGCTCTTTGCCGGCGACCTGGCGCGCATGTACACCCGCTTTGCCGAGCGCCAGGGCTGGCGCGTCGAAACCCTGAGCGAAACCCCGGCCGAGCTGGGGGGCTACAAAGAGCTGGTGTTGCGCCTCGAGGGGCGCGGCGCCTACGGCATGCTGCGCTTTGAATCTGGCGGGCACCGGGTGCAGCGCGTACCCGCCACCGAGGCGCAAGGGCGCATCCACACCAGCGCCTGCACCGTGGCGGTGCTGCCCGAGCCCGACCCGACGCAGGCCATCACGCTCAACCCGGCCGAGCTGCGCATCGACACCTTTCGCGCCAGCGGCGCCGGCGGCCAGCACATCAACAAAACCGACTCCGCCGTGCGCGTGGTGCACCTGCCCACCGGCCTGGTGGCCGAATGCCAGGACGGGCGCAGCCAGCACAGCAACAAGGCCAAGGCGCTGCAGGTGCTGCAAGCGCGCCTGCAGGAAAAAGAGCGCAGCGAACGCGCCAGCCGCGAAGCCGCCGAGCGCAAGGGCCTGATCGGCAGCGGCGACCGCAGCGACCGCATCCGCACCTACAACTACCCGCAGGGGCGCCTGAGCGACCACCGCATCAACCTCACGCTCTACAAACTGGGGCAAATCCTAGAGGGCGACCTAGACGAAGTGCTGCAGGCGCTGCGGCTGGCGCGCGGCGCCGAGCTGCTGGGCGAACTGGAGCAGCGCGCCGCCCAGAGCGAGCGCGGGGCGCTGGCGTGACCGGCCTGCCCGCGGCCAGCACCGAAATGGCCCGCACCGAATCGACCAGCGCCGAGGCCGCTTGCCACAGCGCGCAGCGAGCCGGGCTGCCGCGGCTCGAAGCCCAGCTGCTGCTGCTGCACGCGCTCGGGCGCCAACCGCACGAGCGCGCCTGGCTGCTGGCGCATGGCGATGCGCCCTTGCCCGCCGCCTCTGCCCAGCTTTACCACGCCCTGTGCGCGCGCCGCCTGAGCGGCGAGCCGCTGGCCTACCTGAGCGGCCAACGCGAGTTTTACGGCCTGGCGCTGCAGATCGACGCGCGGGTGCTCGACCCGCGCCCCGACACCGAAACCCTGGTTGACTGGGCGCTCGAGCTGCTGCCCCTGGGGCAGGCCGTGCCGGTGCTCGATCTGGGCACCGGCAGCGGCGCCATCGCGCTGGCGCTGCAACAGCAGCGGCCGCTGGCCCAAGTGTGGGCGCTCGACGCCAGCCTCGATGCCCTAGAGGTGGCGCGCGCCAACGCCGCGCGGCTGCGCCTGCCGCTGCGCTTGCGCCACGGCCACTGGCTGCGCGGCTGGCCGAAAGCGGCTGGCTCCCCGCCAGCCCAAGCAGACCCAGGTAGCGCCCTGCCCCCTCTAGACGAGCCGCACACGCCCCCAGCCGCGCTGGGGCTGATCGTGTCCAACCCGCCCTACATCCGCGCCGCCGACCCGCACCTGCCCGCCTTGCGCCACGAGCCGCAGCAGGCGCTGGTGGCCGGGCCCGATGGCCTAGACGACCTGCGTGAAATCATCGCCAGCGCCCGCGCCCACCTGCAGCCCGGTGGCTGGCTGTTGCTCGAACACGGCTGGGATCAGGCCGACGCCGTGGCCGCCCTGCTGCGCACGCACGGCTACCAGAGCGTGACGCACCGGCTCGACCTCGCCGGCCACCGGCGCTGCAGCGGCGGGCAGCAAGCGCCGGCTTGAGTGGCTGTGAGCGCAGACCAGTCCTGCGCGTAGACCATCACGCCACTCGCTCCAGTGCCGCCTCCAGCCGCTGGCACAGGTGGCGCAAAACCTCGATGCGGCTCCAGTGTTTGTTGTCGCTGGCCACGATGTGCCACGGCGCGACTTGGGTCGAGGTGCGGTCGATCATCTCCTCCACGGCGCGCTCGTACTGCGGCCATTTTTCGCGGTTGCGCCAGTCGTCTGGCGTGATCTTGAAGTTTTTGTACAGCGTTTGCTCGCGCTCGCGAAAACGGCGCAGCTGTTCCTCGGGCGTGATGGCGAGCCAGAACTTGACGATCACCACCCCGGCGTCGCTCAGCTCCTCTTCGTACTCGTTGATCTCGCCGTAGGCGCGCAGCCAGTCAGCCGGAGCGCACAAGCCTTCGACGCGCTCGACCAGCACCCGGCCATACCACGAGCGGTCAAAGATCACCGCGCGCCCGAGCGCCGGGATGTAGCGCCAAAAGCGCCACAGGTAGGGCTGGGCGCGTTCGTTTTCGTTCGGGGCCGCAACCGGCACCACGCGGTAAAAGCGCGCATCCAGCGCCTGCGTGACGCGCCGGATGGTGCTGCCCTTGCCGGCCGCGTCCATGCCCTCGAACACCAGCGCCAGCGCGCGTTTTTGCATGCGCGCGTCGCGGCTGAGCAAGGCCAGCTTGCCTTGCCAGTGTTCGAGTTCGTCTTCATAAACGCTGCGCTTGAGGCTGCGCGTGTAATCTTGTGCCTTGAGCAGGCTGCGGTCGTCGAGCGCCAGAAAGGGTGGCTGGTGCAACACCCGGTCGGCAGCGGCTGCGATGGCCGGCGCAGCCTCGCCGGCGGCCACTGGGCGGGCGAGCGCCGTCTGCATCGCCTGCAGCAGGTGCTGCGCGGCGCTCAGGGTGCGGTAGGCTGGGTCGCTGCCGTCGATCACCAGCCACGCGGCCTCACCGATGCTGGTCTTGCGCAGCGCCTCGTCGCTCACCTCGATGAAGCGGTCGTAGTGCCTGAGGTTGTTTTTTTCTTGGGGCGTGACGCGCCAAGCGGTTTTGGGGTCGGATTGCAGGGCTTTGAAGCGCTCCCTGGCCGTTTTTTTGGACAAGTGAAACCACAGCTTGACCAGCACCACCCCTTCGGCAACCAGCATGCGCTCAAACTGGCGGATGCGCTCCAGCCGCTGCACGAAGCGGTCGTGGGGCTCGCCGCCCCTAGCGTAAGAGTACACCGGGTCGGTGTACCAGGAGCCGAAAAAAATCCCGATGCGGCCCTTGGGCGGCAACACCTGCCAAAAGCGCCACATCTCGGGGTGCTTGCGGTCTTCGGGCGTGAGCGGGCCAAAAGCTTCGGTGCGGATGTGGCGCGGATCCATCCACTCGTTGAGCGTGTTCACGGTCTCGCCGCGGCCACCGCCATCGACGCCGTTGACCAAAATCAGCACCGCCGTGTGCGCCTCATGCAGCAGCCGGTACTGGGCTTGCAACAGCGCCTGGCGCAGGCGCGCCGACTCCTGCTTCCAGCGCTCTTTATCGACCCGGTGCCCGATTTCTGCCGATTCAAACATCCAAACTGCCTCCTGCAAACGCACTGTAGCGCCGAAAACACACCAAGCCCTTCCCAAGCCTGGCGCAGATGCATATAATTCCAAGCTTTGCTGGCAACCCCCCGTCGGCCTTGATCCACCACCAGACGGGGAAAAATTTTTGCAGCGCGGCCTAGGGGCTCGATCTTGCCCTAGAACCGACGCGGCGCAATCCTGGAAACTTTTGGCTAATGACCACCATCCGCGTTAAAGACAACGAACCTTTTGATGTCGCTTTGCGCCGCTTCAAGCGCACCATCGAAAAACTGGGCCTCCTCAACGACTTGCGCGCACGCGAGTTCTACGAAAAACCCACCGCCGAGCGCAAGCGCAAGAAGGCCGCCGCCGTCAAGCGCCACTACAAGCGCGTGCGCTCGATGCAACTGCCCAAACGCATGTACTGATCAGGCCGCCCCGCTCGGGACCCTGCACAACAGCCCGCTAGAGCTTGCTTTGGCGGGCTGCTTTGCTTGGCAAACCCGCAGGGTGGGGCTCCTCCCAGCCCTCCAAACCGTTCTCCCTGCCGCCGCACCGGCACCACTCGCCTCGCATTCGCGCCCAATTACCCCAACATTGGCCCAAAATTCGCCCAGCACTCACCCCCCATGCCGACCTTGCCGCCGCACCCTTCAGCCGCCCCAGAGCTGCCACACGGCAGCGCCGGTGCCGCCGTGGGCGTGTTCGACTCCGGCGTCGGCGGCTTGTCGGTGTTGCGCGAAATCCGCGCCCTGTTGCCGGCGCAGGCGCTGCGCTACGTGGCCGATTCGGGCCATGCCCCCTACGGCGACAAGGCGGCGCAGCAGGTGCAGGCGCGCGCCGAGCGCATCATCGAATTTTTGGCGGCGCAACCGGTGCAGGCGGTGGTGGTGGCGTGCAACACCGTCACCGGCCTGTCGATCCAGGCGCTGCGCCAGCGCTTCCCGCAGCTGCCGCTGGTGGCCATCGAGCCGGCCGTCAAGCCCGCCGTGGCCGCCACGCGCAGCGGCACCGTGGGCGTGCTCGCCACCCACAACACCGTGCACAGTCCGGGCCTGGCGCGCCTGATCGCGGTCCATGCCGGGCCGGTGCGGGTGCTGGCCCAAGCCTGCCCGGGCTGGGTCGAGTTGGTGGAGCGCGGCGAGCTCGATGGCCCCGCTTCTAGGGCGGCGGTGGCCGCCTGCCTCGATCCGCTGCTGGCACAAGGGGCCGATGTGCTGGTGCTGGGCTGCACCCACTACCCCTTTTTGCGCCCGCTGATCGAGCAACACGCCGGCCCCGGCGTGCAGGTGCTGGACCCGGCCGCCGCCGTGGCGCGCGAGCTGCTGCGCCGCTTGCCTGGTGCTGCGTCGAACGCTGCGCCAGGTACCACGCCTGGCGCCGCGCCGATGGCTGCGGCCCAGACCCTACTAGGCGCAGGCTGCACGCGCTTTTGGAGCAGCGGCGACTGCGCCCATGCCTCGGGGCTGATCTCGCGCCTGTGGGGCGCGCCGGTGGTGGCCGCCGCGCTGCCGGTTTGACCGACCCAGCTCAACGCCGGCGCCGCGCCGCCGGCGGCGGACCTCAGGTGCCCGCGACCTTCATGCGCTCGATCAACACCGAACCCACGTTTTTGGAGCCGAAGGCAAACTCGTCGGCCCCGATCGCTTGCAGTGCCAGAAACATGTCCTTGAGGTTGCCGGCGATGGTGATCTCTTGCACCGGGTAGGCGATGGCGCCACCTTCCACCCAGAAGCCGCTGGCGCCGCGCGAGTAGTCGCCGGTGACGTAGTTCACGCCCTGCCCCATCAGTTCGGTGACGAACAAGCCGGTGCCGAGCCGGCGCAGCATGGCCGGCAGATCGTCTTCGGGCTGCGTCAGGCGGCTGCGCAGGTAGAGGTTGTGCGAGCCGCCCGCGTTGCCGCTGGTGCGCATGCCGAGCTTTCGCGCCGAGTAGCTGCTCAGAAAATAACCCTTGACGCAGCCGCCGCTCAGCACCTCGCGGGCCTGCGTTTGCACGCCTTCGCTGTCGAACGGGGCGCTGCCTTTGGCGCGCACCACCCACGGGTCTTCGTGCAAATCGATGTGCTCGGGGAACACCTGGCGGCCTAGGCTGTCGAGCAAAAAACTGGTTTTGCGGTACAGAGCGCCGCCGCTGATGGCCTGCACGAAGGCCCCCAGCAGCCCAGCCGCCAGCGGCGACTCAAACAGCACCGGGCATTCGGTGGTGGCGATTTTGCGCGGCGCCAGCCGCGCCAGCGCGCGCTCGGCGGCATAGCGCCCCACCGCTTCGGGGCTGGCCAGATCGTGCGGGCTGCGCATCGAGCTGTACCAGTAATCGCGCTGCATCTGCGCGCCCTTGCCGGCGATGGGGCTCACCGACAGGCTGTGGCGCGAACTGGCGTAGCCGCCGCGGAAAATGCCCGCACGCCCGCGCTCGCCGCCGCGCATGTGCTCGGCGTAAAAGTGCGACTGCTGCGCCGACACCGCCGCGCCTTCGCTGTTGCGGATGTGCTTGCTGGTTTGCAGCGCCGCCGCCTCGCAGCGCAGCGCCAGTTGCTGCGCCTGCTGGGCGTCGATGGCCCAAGGATGAAACAGCTCCAGCTCGGGGGCGTCGCGGGCCACGTCCTGCTCGTCGGGCAGGGCCGCCGCCGGGTCTTCGGCGGTGTAGCGGGCGATGTCGTAAGCGGCCTGCACGGCTTGGCGGATGGCCTGCGGGCTGAAGTCGGAACTGGAGGCGTTGCCGCGGCGCTGCCCCAGATAGACCGTGACGCCGAGCGACTTGTCGCGGTTGCGCTCGACGTTTTCCAGCTCGCCCATGCGCACCGAGACGTTGAGGCCCGCGCCCTCCGAGACCTCGACCGCCGCATCGGCGGCACCGAGCTGCTTGGCGTGCTGCAATGCCAGATCGGCCAAGGCCTCGAACTGCTGCCGGTGGTACTGAAAACCCGCTTCGGGGGCAACGGGGGTATACGGGCCAGCCGGGCTATTCGTGCCAGTTGTGCTATTTGGGCCGGAGGCGGGCCCAGTAGATCGGGATTTTTTCATGCTGGGCGCTATGATAGCCGGATGGCACGCAAACCCACCAAAGGCTACTTCGTCAAAGGCCACTTCGTCGCTGCGGGCAGCGAACTGGACCTTGAACTCAAGCGCGAACTCAAAGGCGACACCGAGACCAGCAAGACCGACCTCAAAAAACACAGCGAGCACCTGCAGCAGCTGGGCGAGCAGCTGCTGGGCTTGCGCAGCGGTTTGCTCGACCGGCTGGCTTTGCCCGGCGTTCTGCTCGACGCCCTCGCCGAGGCGCGGCGCATCAGCGACTTCGAAGGCCGCCGGCGCCAGATCCAGTACGTGGGCAAACTCATGCGCCGGCTCGACGCCGCCACCGTGGAAGCGGTCGAGCAGGCGCTGGCCGAGCAGCACCAAGGCAGCGCCGCCGACACCCTGCGCCTGCACCAGGCCGAGCAGTGGCGTGAGCGCCTGCTGGCCGACGACGAGGCGCTCAGCGCGTGGCTGCAGCTTGCCCCAGACACCGACTTGCAACACCTGCGCACCCTCATCCGGCAGGCGCGCAAAGACGCGCAGTCGCAGCGCGCCGCCGAGCCGGGCGCTGCACCCGCCGGCAAAGCCGCACGCCAGGGCAAAAGCTACCGCGAAATCTACCAGCTGGTGCGCGCCGGCCTAGAGCCACCGCCCGACCCTGCCGCTGCGGCCCCCGCGCAACCGCTGGAGGCCGCATGAGCGCGCTGGAGCCGGTGCGCATCGGGCTGGTGTCGGTGAGCGACCGCGCCAGCGCCGGGGTCTATGCCGACCAGGGCCTGCCCGCGCTGCAAGACTGGCTGCGCCGGGCGCTGCGCAACCCGCTGCAGTTCGAAGCGCGCCTGATCCCCGACGAACGCGAGCGCATCGGCCAGACCCTGATCGAGCTGGCCGACGCGGCCGGCTGCGCGTTGGTGCTCACCACCGGCGGCACCGGGCCGGCCCCGCGCGATGTCACGCCCGAGGCCACGCGCGACGTGGCCGAGCGCGAGCTGCCCGGCTTTGGCGAGCAGATGCGCCAGATCGGGTTGCGCTTCGTGCCCACGGCCATTTTGTCGCGCCAAGTAGCCGTGCTGCGCGGCCGCTGCCTGATCATCAACCTGCCGGGGCAGCCCAAGAGCATCGCCGAGACGCTCGAGGGCCTGCGCGACCCCAACGGCCAGGTGCTGCTGCCCGGCATCTTCGCCGCCGTGCCCTACTGCATCGACCTGATCGGCGGCCCCTACCTCGAGACCGACCCCGCCGTCTGCGCCGCCTTCAGACCCAAGAGCGCACAGCGGCCGGCGAGCCCGACCTAGAAAATCCGGCTCCGTAGGCTGCCTGCCCCGTAAGCCCAGCCCTTTGCCCTGTCCCGCTGGAACCGGCCCCGTAAGCACCCTACTCGCGGGCCAGCCCCCTACTTGCCCACCAGATCGTTGAGCTTTTGGGCCTCGAACTGCTCGAGCCGGGCGGCGTCGGGCGGCAGCGGCTGGTTCAGTCCTTGCTGGGCCGACAACTGCTCCAGCGCCTGCCAGAGCAGCGCGATCTGGTGCTCTTGGCTGGCGGCGCTGTCGACCAGGCCACGCAGCGCTTGGCTGAGCGGGTCGTCGTTTTGCGTGATGCCGTAGGCCGAAAAACCCAGCTTCGCGGCCTGCTCCTCGCGCCGGGCGTCGGCTTGGGCCAAGATGATGCGCGCCGGGTTGCCCACCGCCGTGGCCCCGGGCGGCACGGCCTTGGTCAGCACCGCGTTGCTGCCCACGCGCGCGCCGTCGCCCACCACAAAGCCGCCCAGCACCTTGGCGCCGGCCCCAATCACCACATCGCGCCCCAGCGTCGGGTGCCGCTTGGCTCCCTTGTGCAGCGCCACCCCGCCCAGCGTGACGCCGTGGTAGATGGTGCAACCGTCGCCGATTTCGGCCGTCTCGCCGATCACTACCCCCATGCCGTGGTCGATGAACACGCGTGCACCGATCTGCGCGCCGGGGTGGATTTCGATGCCGGTGAGCCAGCGGCTCCAGTGCGCCAGCCAGCGCGCCAGCCATTTCCAGCCCCGGCCCCACAGCCGGTGCGCGATGCGGTGCAGCAGCAGCGCATGCAAGCCGGGGTAGCAGGTCAGCACCTCCCAGCGCGAACGCGCCGCCGGGTCGCGCTCCAAAATGCAATCGAGGTCGGACTTGAGTCGGGCAAACATAGCCGTGCAGTCTAACCCTTGGTCTGCGCCAAACGCAACACCGCACGCGCCACCCCGCGCAAAATATGGATTTCGGCCAGCGTGGGCTGGGCCCGGTTGAGCAACTGCTGCAGGCGCGGCAGCAGTTTTTTGGGGGCGGCTGGGTCCAGGTATTGCAGCGCCACCAGCGCCTCTTGCCAATGCGCCAGCGCCGCGGCCACGGTGGCGGCGTCGGCGGGGGTGTCGGCGGGGGTGTCGGCGGCGTTGCGCGGTGTCGGCGCGGGAGCGCCGGGGAGCTGATCGGGGCGGTCGTCGGTGTGATCTATGGCGCGATCATCGGTATGTTGTCCGGCGCGATCGTGCGCACGGTCGCCGGCGCGGTCGTTGGTGTGAGGCTCAAATCCACCCAAAGCCAGCCGCCACTCGTAGGCGATCAGCTGCACCGCAGCAGCCAGGTTGAGCGAGCCGTAGCCGGGAGAGGTCGGGATGCGCAGGCTGGCGTGGCAGCGGTACACGTCGCCGTTGCTCAGGCCATAGCGCTCGGGGCCAAAGACAAACGCCACCCCGTGCGCCGCGGCGGGCGCAGCCCGCTGCGCCTGCACCCAAGCGCCTAAATGCTCGCGCGGGGCCAGAGTGGGCGGGCCAAAGTCGCGCGCCGTCATGGCG
The DNA here is from genome assembly GCF_056323735.1 of Serpentinimonas sp. SSL01. NCBI lineage: Bacteria > Pseudomonadati > Pseudomonadota > Betaproteobacteria > Burkholderiales > Comamonadaceae > Serpentinimonas > Serpentinimonas sp. SSL01. The sequence continues at coordinate 432,537 of NZ_CM150487.1, read as the reverse complement.
GTGGCGCACAGGTGCGTGATGCCGCCCAAGGCCTCGTCGAGCGTGGCACACACCCGCGCTGCCGCCAGCACGTCGGCGGCACCGCTGGCGCGCTCCAGCGCCTCGGGGCGCTGCAACACATCGGCCCAGCGCGGCCGCACCAGCACCAGATCGGCAAAGCCCATCACCTTGAGCGCCCGCGCCACCGCGCCCACATTGCCAGCGTGGCTGGGCTCGATCAAAATGAAACGGCTGACGATCGGCTGGTTGTGCATGGGTTCGATGGGGGTTGGCGGGTGCGGGGGTCGGGGCGGGCAAGGGTTTGAACCCGGATTGTCCATGAGCCGCCGCTGCTGTGCAGCTGGTGTGGCGCACACCTTGGCACCCACGCACCCACACGGCCACGCCGCCCGGGCTAGAGCAGCAAATCGTGGAAAGCATGGGCGGCAAGCTGGAGCTGGTGGCGCAGTTTCCAAACCGTCCGCCCGTGGTGATCGAGCGCCTAGGCGTGAACGCCAAAGCTGGGCGCAAGACGCGGGCAGCTGCCTAATCGCTGCCTCTGGTCACGTCAGATTCGCCTTGTAGTTTGTCAGATTAAGATTTATACTTCTGACAAAGGAGCCGTGACCTTGAGCCATCTTGCCCAATACATCGTGTCTGCTGCCCAGGCCAAGCCCGAAGGAGGGCTGTTGTCGCCCAAGGAGTTTCTGCATCTGGGGTCGCGGGCGGCCATCGACAAAGCCTTGTCCCGGCTGGCTCAGGAAGGAAAGTTGCTGCGCATCAGGCGTGGCGCCTATGTTGCGCCCCATCGGGGTCGCTTTGGTGCCCGCCCGCCGTCCACCGAGTCCGTGGTGCAGGCCATCGAGGCCAGTTGTGGTGAAACGGTCGTAGCCAACGGCGCAGCCGAAGCCAATGCGCTCGGTCTGACCACGCAGGTGCCGACGCGCGAGGTTTTTCTCACCTCAGGCGCATCCCGCACCCTGCATCTGGGCAGCCGGTGCGTGGAGCTCAAGCACGCCAGCCGCTGGCAACTGTTGCTGGGCAAGCGCCCTGCAGGGCAGGTGATCCGTGCGTTGTCATGGTTGGGGCCACAGGACGCACCGGCAGCGCTCAAGCAACTGCACGGCAAACTGCCCGAGTCCGAGTGGGAGGCCGTGCGCGGCGCGCGGGCCGCGTTACCGAGCTGGATGGCCAAAGTGGTCAGCGAGGCCTTGGCGCATGGCTGAGACCTGGTTTGCGCTCGGTCCGCAAGATCGGGCTGAAGCGCTGGAGTTTGCTGCGGCTCGCATTGGGCGGCCTGCGCACCTGCTCGAAAAAGACATCTGGCTGGTCTGGGTGCTGTCTGCCATCTACGAATCCGACTTGGCCAGCAAGCTCACTTTCAAGGGCGGCACCTCGCTGTCCAAGGTTTATCGCATCATCGATCGGTTTTCCGAGGATGTCGATCTCACCTACGACATCCGGGAACTGGCCGCCGACCTCCTGAAGCAAGGCAACCCCATTCCAGACTCCGCCAGCCTAGAAAAAAAGATCAGCAGCGCGGTACGCCGCCGCCTGCCCATCTGGATCGAAGCGACGGTCAAGCCGGTCATCGCCGCCGCATTGGGTAAAGCGGGGCTGCACGCGAACCTGACGCTGGCAGGTCCAGACAAGGACAAGCTGATCTTGGCTTATCCGCCAGTCAAAACGGGAACCGGATATGCAGCGCCCACGATCCAACTGGAGTTTGGTGCCCGCGCCACGGGCGAGCCGCACCACGTGCAGCCAGTGGCTTGCGACATTGCGCCCGCCATTGAAGGAGTCACTTTCCCGGTTGCCCATCCCCTGGTGCTGACGGCCGAGCGCACCTTCTGGGAAAAGGCCACCGCTGCCCACGTGTATTGTTTGCAGGGGCGGTTGCGTGGCGAGCGCTATTCACGGCACTGGTACGACTTGGCCGGGCCCCTCGCATGGCCTAGAATGTTCACAGGAGGAGGGACGATGTGCCGCTCCCATGCGCAAGCTCATCAAGTGAACCACTGAACCACTGAACCACTACAAGAACAACCATGCTCAGCCCTATCCAAGTGAAGCTCAACGATCTAGACCAGTTGGATCTCGGCTCAACGGCTCGCCTCTACAAAGCCAGCAAGTGCCAAGACACCTCCGAGCTTCTGACTCAGGACTACGCCCTTTGGCAAGGGAAGGTCGAAGGGCTGCTGCAACTTCTGCCGCAAAAGCCTTTGTTTGATCTGATCGTCTCCTCCCCTCCGTACAACATCGGCAAAGAGTACGAGACACGGCAGGCACTAGACGATTATCTTCAATGGCAAGGAAAGATTATCGATAACCTAGTGCCTAGGCTAAAAACCGGTGGCTCACTTTGCTGGCAGGTGGGGACCTATGTTGATGACAATCAAATCTGGCCTCTGGACATTGAGTTTGCTCCGATTTTTAAACGGCACCGCTTGCAGCTCAGAAACCGAATCATCTGGCATTTTGGGCATGGCCTTCACACTCAAAAAAGATTTTCAGGTCGCTATGAGGTCGTTCTTTGGTACACCAAAACTCAAAGTCAAAAAGATAAGTACACCTTTAATCTGGATTTTGTTCGCGTGCCGGCAAAATATCCTGGAAAAAGACACTTCAAAGGCCCCAATCAAGGTGAGCTTTCCGGGAATCCACTTGGGAAAAATCCAGAAGACGTTTGGAACATTCCAAACGTCAAGGGCAACCACGTGGAGAAAACTGAACACCCCTGCCAGTTCCCAGTGGGACTCATTGAAAGACTGGTGCTCTCACTCACGAATCCCGGGGATCTAGTGTTTGACCCGTTTGCGGGTGTTGCCTCAGCGGGAGTAGCCGCTGCTTTGCATGGCAGAAGGTTTATCGGATGCGAACTAAGTGCCGCCTATGCAAAGACTGGGCATAAACGACTCCAAGAAACATTAAACGGCACAGTGAAATATCGGCCTCACGACAAACCGGTTTTTGATCACACAAGAAGCACTCTATCGCGTGCACCAGAGGGCTACCGAACACAGGGGGATGAGTGAAGTTCTACAAATACATTCATTGTGCTGGGGATAAGTCAGTCCCCAAGAGCCACCAAAAAGATATTGAGGCAGCCATCACGGCCATCGATATCAAACCTGCTGAGGGCTCGGCCACCAAGATTCGAGATCATTTTCTTTCCAGCATCAAAGCGTCTGGCTGGTCCGGTGAGATACCAGTCTCCAAGGACTCGGACATGACCATCACTTCCAGCAAGGACAGTGTTGGGCTTTGCTTGCAGACGGGAAATGTGGCCCGAATCTACGCTGATATCATCAAGCTCCAAGTGCTATACTTCGACAACGCGATCAACTCTGCCGTTATCGTGGTGCCATCCCAAGAGGTGGCCAAGGTCATCGGCAAAAACATCGCCCAAGCAAAACGTCTCGAGCGAGAGTTAGAGATTTTCAAAAAAGCCTACCACGTTCCGACCCTCGTTTACGCATTGGAGTGAGAATGCCCGATACCCAAAACCCGTCTGCAGCTACTGGCTCCCGTTTTGGCTGGCCCAAACCCAAAAGGACTGAGGAGTTCACCAAGCTATTTGCCAAGACCAGCGGGGCCACTGAGCGTGTCGTCTTTCAGGGCAAGACTATCGATATTCCGATCATTCGAGTGCCGATTGATCTGCCGAAATATCGAATGGTCAACGGCAGAACCGCCTCACTCCAAGCCGAGTATCTGGCTAAAAATCCCAAAGAACGTGCTGATCTTTTCTCAGGGGACCCAGAGCTTTGGGAGGCACAGGAAGCCCAACACAACCTTCTGATTCATCTCACGAAACAGGCTGATCTCGCTGGATTCTTTGATGACCCAGCCAACAAGCAGGTTAACCCCATTTTGCTGGATGAAAATGGTTTTGTTGTAAACGGAAACCGTCGCCTTGCTTCTTGGCGGCATCTGCTGCACAAAGACCCGGGCAAGTACGCACACTTTCAGCACATCGATATCGCAGTTCTGCCCCACTGCGAAGAAAAAGAGATCGATCGACTGGAAGCCCGGCTTCAAATCACAAAGGACATCCGTGCTGATTACAGTTGGGATGCCCAAGCCAACATGATGCTCGCCAAACAAAAGCGAGACAATTTCTCCAACAAGGAGCTTGCTGAGCTTTACGACATGAAGGAGTCGGAGGTTCAGCTTCTCTTTGACATGAGGGCTTATGCCGAAGAGTTCTTGAAATCCCGTGGCAAACCCAACCACTGGTCTTTGGTAGCCGACTCTGAGTTTGCCTTCAAGAAAATCGTTGCTGCACGTGGAAAGATTTGCAGTGTCGGCAAGCAGCAGATTTTTAAAGAGGCTGCTTTTATTTTGATCGACAAACCCGAGGAAGCGGGAAGCCGTTTGTATGAGGCCATCCCCGCTGCCCTAGAAAGCATCGATGAGATCCGCACCAAGCTACTAGAAGCCTTCAAGGTAGAGCCTGCAAAGGAGGCACCGGGCGGTATCGATGATCTATTCGGTGGTGTGCCCACTGCTGCGGGTGAAGACCCTAGGGACATACCCCTATCCCAAGAGATTCAGAAGCCCGAGAACGTTGATGCCGCTCGAAAGATCATCGTTGAAGTCATAGAGAGCCAAAAGCAGCTTCAAAAGGATGCCAAGAGTGCAAGCTACCTTTTGGACTGCTGTGCCAAGGCCCAAGCCGCTCTAACTGCTGCCGTAAAAGAGGGCCTACGCCCTGAGTCCAAGACTGAGGGGGTCATCAAGCAACTTGAAGCCATCCAGGCGCAGTCGGACAATATCCGCGCTTTTGTAGAGAAGCATGCTAAGCATTGACTACCGGGAAGTTGATCGCAGAGCCGTTCTCACCTGGGAGGGCTCTGATGAGGCCGCTCCTTGGTTTGATGTCATCAAGCGGCTGATCATCGATTCCACAGACGATGCAACACAGGAAGCAGCACACCTGCTCTCGCTTCCTTGGTGGAATTTCATCGCACTGAGAAATCGGTTCGGTGGGATTTGTAAGGGCTACAACCTAGTGCCCGGTAGCACTCTGGGTGTCAGTGATCATGCGACCAACCTGCTGAGGCAGTCCAGACGGGCAGCAGACGGCTACCATCTTGCGATGCAGACTCACTCGGTTGATGAGCAGGATCTGCGTGCAAAGCTCAAACTGCTGGGATTCGGTCGCACGCTTACAGAAAAGCAAGCTCGGAACGTGTGCCGAATTGCGGCCCTTCCTGCGGGTGCCACCTTCTCTGTGCCAGGTGCCGGCAAAACCACAGAGGCACTAGCCACCTTCTTCTACCGGGCAACCGATGATGAGCGTTTGCTTGTCATCGCCCCGAAGAACGCCTTTGCCGCATGGGATGAACAGATGGATGACTGCATGCCCCATCTGAAAACTCAGTTCACGCGCTTGCGTGGTGGCAAAGAAAAGATCGCAAAACTGATATCAGATGACCCCCGATGGATGCTCATCACCTACCAGCAGCTAGCACGTGTGCCCGATCTGATCTCTGCACACGTGGCCCAGTTCAAGACACACGTATTTCTAGATGAGAGCCATCGGATCAAAAGCGGTGTTGGAAAGCAGACGGCCCGTGCGGCACTGGGGCTAGCTCACTTGCCCGTTGGCAAGCTGATCATGTCCGGTACACCCATGCCTCAGTCCACTGAGGATTTGATTCCTCAGTTCGCGTTTTTGTACCCCGAGATTCCGGCTAACGCTGACACGGTGGTGGATATGATGAAGCCCATCTACGTGCGGACCAACAAAACAGAGTTAGGGCTGCCACCTGTAGACCGGGTGATGGCTCAGCTTCCGATGGCACCCATGCAAAGTGAACTCTACAAGCTCATGAAGTTTGAGGTGGCTCGCGATGCAGCCAGTGCCCTCAACATCCGAAGCAAGCAGGCTTTCAGGAGCCTTGGCCGCTCGGTGGCCCGCCTTCTGCAATTTGTCTCGAACCCAGCTCTCCTCTCCTCTGAGCTTGGGTTTGCTCACCCCGATCTCTTGGCCGCAGTGCTCGCAGAAGGGGATGGCCCCAAACTCAAATATGTTTTGAAGCGTGCCCGTCAGCTTGCACGTGAAGGCCACAAGGTCCTGATTTGGTCATCCTTTGTTCGGAACGTGGAGTACATCGCTGGGCGTCTTGCAGACCTTGGAGCCGTCTACATCCACGGGGGTGTAGATGCCGGGGAAGAAGATGACGATGAGACCCGTGAAGGTAAGATCAAGCTCTTTCACGATGATCCCAATGTGCGGGTGATGGTGGCAAACCCTGCTGCAGCCAGTGAAGGGGTGAGCCTGCACCGCATATGCCATCACGCCATCTACCTAGATCGAACCTTCAACGCTGCCCACTACCTACAGTCAGAGGATCGCATCCATCGGTTCGGGCTGCCAGCCGATCAGAAGACCACACTTGAGATCGTGGAGTGCTTGGACTCGGTGGATGAAACCGTCCGGATGCGGTTGAACTTGAAGATCGGGGCAATGGCCGAGGCGCTCGAAGACTCTTCGTTGAAGCCTGATCCCATCGCACTCGATCCGACCGACATTGAAGACTATGAGGAGTACAGCACCGGCCTCTCCTCGGAAGACATTGAGGCACTGCTGCGAGACATCAACAAGGCCCAGTCATGATTGCGTTCTCCCCAGGTCTCGCACAAGGCTGCTTCGATCTTCTGGGCATCGTCAGCAGGCAGAAGCTCTCCTTCGTGGATATCCATTCCTCGTTTGCCTACCTTGGAAGCATCCCCACTGCCAAGGTCCTAGAAACGGCCCAAGCACTCAACTGGCTGCAAGCGGATAGCCTCGGCACTGCTGAGCTTTCGCCCACCGGAAGCCGCCTCTTTTCGATCACCGGGTATGAAGCCCAGTTGAGGCAGGCACTACTCGACTACATCGACATCGAGCGACCCAGCTGGATCCAAAACGCGAGCTTTGGCCGCAGTCGTGTCCTCGTGTTTGCTGGCAGCCAGATCGCACAAGTCTTCTCAGAGGCTGGGCTTGCCAATGGCACAGATGAGGCCGTAGTGGCCTTTTGGGATGCACTGGCTGCAAGAGCCAGAGGCCAGAGGGACGATAAGATGAACCAGATCGGACGGGTCGGCGAACGTCTGACGATCCAGTTTGAGACAGAGCGAACTGGCAGAACCCCGAAGTGGATTGCCATCGATAACAACGCTGATGGCTACGATGTTCTCTCGGTGGTCGATGCTACGGACCACAAGCAGCTCACCATCGAGGTGAAGACCTCAACTCAAGGGACATTTGGCTTTGCCGTGCTCACTCGCAACGAGTGGGAGTTGGCTATGGAGTCCGATGCTCATGTCTTCCACCTGTGGAACCTGCGAGATCCGGCCACCCCAAAGCTAGCAATTGTGAACAACCAAAAACTTTTGGATCACTTGCCACATGATCAAGGCATGGGCTCATGGGACTGCACCAAGATACCCTTTGCGGCCTTTAAAGACCACTTTGCTTTGATGTAGCATCCCCGATGACTGTATAAACTCCAAGCGTCATCCGTTGTTCATCGCCGAGGCGGCTGGTTGATCTCATGGGGCTGGGGCGCTGGGGGCAGTTGGCCGATTTTTGGCCGCGCAGCGGACGGCATGAGGCCGGCTGCCCCCAGCGCCCCAGCCCCTACCCCACCGACGCACCGCCCCATGCCGCACAGGCTGGCCCCACCTCCCCCAGCCCCAGCCCGCTAAAATGGCCTACTTCCTGCGGCCATCGCGCCCCCACCCTGCGCTCCTACACAACCATGACCTCTCCGCACCTGCACCCCATGCTCAACGTGGCCATTAAGGCCGCGCGCGCTGCCGGCAACCTGATCAACCGCGCCGCGCTCGACATCGAGGCGGTGCGCGTATCGGCCAAGCAAACCAACGACTACGTCACCGAAGTCGATCAAGCGGCCGAGCAAGCCATCATCGCCACGCTGCACGAGGCCTACCCCGACCACGGCCTGTGGGCCGAAGAATCGGGCCGGCGCGAGGGCAAGGGGCGCGACCGCGCCTTCGTCTGGATCATCGACCCGCTCGATGGCACCACCAACTTCATCCACGGCTTTCCGGTCTATTGCGTCAGCATTGCGCTGCAGGTGCACGGCAAGCTCGAGCAGGCCGTGATCTACGACCCGACGCGCAACGACCTGTTCACCGCCACCCGCGGCCGCGGCGCCTACCTCAACGAGCGCCGCATCCGCGTGGCCAAACGCACCCAGTTGAGCGACTGCCTGGTGAGCACCGGCTTTCCGTTTCGGCCCGGCGACTCGCTGCCGCACTTCATGCAGATGCTGGGCGAGGTCATGCCCAAGGTGCGCGGGGTGCGCCGCCCAGGCTCGGCCGCGCTCGACCTGGCCTACGTGGCCGCTGGTTTTGCCGACGGGTTTTTCGAGACCGGCCTGAGCCCTTGGGACGTGGCCGCCGGCGCGCTGCTGGTGACCGAAGCCGGCGGTCTGGTGGGCAACTTCAGCGGCGAATCCGATTTTCTGGAACGGGGCGAATGTCTGGCCGCCAATCCGCGCATCTACGGCCAAATGGTCAACCTGCTGCATGGCTATAGCCGGATTGCGCCACCTGCGCCCAAAGCCAGCCCAGCCTGACCCGAGGAATCCCGGTTTCCAGCAACTTAGGGCTTCCAGCGAACGCAGGCGGAACCAGCGGCGCCATCTAGCCCGCTGGCCAATGCACCGCTGGCAGTTTCTCGTAGGCCGGGCGTGCAAACAGATAGCCTTGCATGTAGGGCACACCCATGCCGCGCAGGGTCTCGAATTCGGCGACGGTCTCGATGCCTTCGGCCACGACCTCGATCTGCAGCGCCTGGCAGACCCCCAAAATGCCGCGCACGATCGCTTGGCGCACTTGGTCGCTGTCGATGTGGCGCGTCAGGTCCATGTCGAGCTTGATCAGGTCGGGCTGAAACTCGGACAGCAGGTTCAGGCCCGAGTAGCCGGCACCAAAGTCGTCGATGGCGGTCTTGAAGCCCTGGCGTTTGTACTCTTTGATGATGCGCTTGAGGTGCTCTTTATCGACCAGGCGTTCGTTTTCGGTGATTTCAAAAACCAGTTGCTGGGTTGGAAAGCCGCACTGTTGTGCCGCTTGCAACGTCGCACGGATGCAGGTGGCGGCCTCATAGACCGCGTTGGGCATAAAATTGATGCTCAGGCGCGCCGTTAGCCCCAAGCGAGCAGCCAATTCGACCGCCTTGACGCGGCAAGTCTGATCAAAAAAGTAGCGGTTGTCGTCGTTGACACGATCCAGCACCTCGGCCGCCGAGCCGCCAGCTTGTGCCCTTACCAAGGCTTCGTAGGCATAGACCTGCTGCGTGCGCACATCGACGATGGGCTGAAAAGCCATGCTGAAATCAAAGTCCAGCGGCGGACGGTCTTGGCACTTGCGGCAGGCGGGGTGAGGAGGAATCAATTCTTGCATGGTGAATATCTTACACACCTAGCCAAGCTAGCATCAAAACAAATACGACACCCCAAGCTGCTGCCATAGCTTCAAGGCGGCTTTTTTGGCCCGAAGGCCCGCCCAGGCCATGCCGCCCAGCTCTGAATGCGCGCGCACGCAGGCAAAATCAGCCCCCATGAGCAACCCTCACCCTTTGGCCGCCAGCGCCGCCGAGCTCAGCGCGCACACGCCCATGATGCGCCAGTACCTCGCGCTCAAGGCCCAACACCCCGACGCCTTGCTGTTTTACCGCATGGGCGATTTTTACGAGCTGTTCTACGAGGACGCACACAAGGCCGCGCGCCTGCTCGACATCACCCTGACGCGGCGCGGCCAGTCGGCCGGCGAGCCGATCCCCATGGCCGGCGTGCCCTTTCATGCGGCGCAAAACTACTTGGCGCGGCTGCTCAAGCAGGGCGAGTCGGTGGCCATTTGCGAGCAAGTGGGCGACCCGGCCACGGCCAAGGGACCGGTCGAACGCCAGGTGCTGCGCGTGCTCACCCCCGGCACCCTGACCGAGGCCGAACTGCTGCCCGACAAAGCCGAGCCGGTGCTGCTGGCGCTGCACTGGGGGCCGCGCCAGACGCTGGGCCTGGCGTGGCTCAACCTGACGCTGGGCGAGCTGCAGCTGGCGCAGTGCCGCAGCGACGAGCTGCCCACTTGGGCGGTGCGCATCGGGCCCAGCGAGCTGCTCTACAGCGCCGACTTGGCCGATTCCAGCACCCGCGAGCTGCAGGCGCTGCAGCGCCAGTGGCCGGCTCTGGCAGGAGGCACGGGCGCGGCCGGGCCAGCACGCCTGAGCCTGGCAGCGCGCCCGGCCTGGGCCTTCGATAGCGCCTTGGGGCTGCGCAAGCTGTGCGCGCAGTTGCAGGCCGCCAGCCTGGCCGGCTGGGGCGCGCAGGATTTGCCGCTGGCCCATGCGGCCGCCTCGGCGCTGCTGGACTATGCCGAGCACACCCAAGGGCGGGCGCTGGCGCACCTGGCCACCCTGCGCGTGGCGCGGCCCGACGAACTGATCGAGCTGCCCCCCAGCACCCGGCGCAACCTGGAGCTGACGCAGACCCTGCGCGGCGAACCCAGCCCGACGCTGTTTGCGCTGCTCGACAGCTGCCAGACCAGCATGGGCAGCCGGCTGCTGCGGCGCTGGCTGCTGGAGCCGCCGCGCAACCGCACGCCGGCCCTCGAGCGCCTGCAAGCCATCGGCGTGCTGCGCGAGCACCTGCAGCAGCCGCTGCGCCAGGCGCTGGCCGGCGCGGCCGACGTGGAGCGCATCGCGGCGCGGCTGGCGCTGCGCCAAGTGCGCCCGCGCGAGCTGGCAGGTCTGGCGCAGACGCTGCAGCGCGCCGCCGTGCTGGCGCAGCTGCTGCAAGGCAGCGCGGTGCCGCAGCCGGATCGCACCGTCCCACCGGCCGAATCCGCGCTGCTGACACGGGTGGCGCAGCACCTGATCCCGCCACCCGGCTGCGCCGACCTGCTGCAGCGCGCCCTGCTGCCCGAACCGGCGGCGCAGCTGCGCGAAGGCGGCGTGATCAACCACGGCCACGACGCCGAGCTCGATGGCTTGCGCGCCCTGCAGTCCAACTGCGACGCCTTTTTGCTCGAGCTCGAGGCGCGCGAACGCGCGCGCAGCGGCATTGCCAACCTGCGCGTGCAATACAACAAGGTGCACGGCTTTTATATCGAAATCACCCAAGGCCAGCTCGATCGGGTGCCCACCGACTACCGGCGCCGCCAGACCCTGAAAAACGCCGAGCGCTTCATCACCCCAGAGCTCAAGGCCTTTGAAGACCAGGTGCTGAGCGCCCAAGAGCGCGCCCTGGCGCGCGAAAAATGGCTCTACGAGGCGCTGCTGGAACAGCTGCAACCGTACTTGAGCGCGCTCACCGAACTGGCGCGCGCGCTGGCCACGCTCGACGCCCTGTGCGCGCTGGCCGAGCGCTCGCTCACGCTCGACTGGTGCGCGCCCGAGTTCAGCCTCGAGCCCGGTATCGAAATCCGTGCCGGCCGCCACCCGGTGGTGCAGGCGCGGCTGGCCGAGAGCCACACCGCCTTTACCCCCAACGACACCGTGCTCGGCCCCAAGGCGCGCTTGCAGATCGTCACCGGCCCCAACATGGGCGGCAAATCCACCTACATGCGCCAGGTGGCGCTGATCGCGCTGCTGGCCAGCATGGGCAGCTACGTGCCGGCGCAGCGCTGCCGCTTGGGGCCGCTGGACGCCATCCACACCCGCATCGGGGCCGCCGACGATCTGGCCAACGCCCAGTCCACCTTCATGGTCGAGATGAGCGAGGCGGCACAGATCCTGCATCGCGCCAGCGCGCACAGCCTGGTGCTGATGGACGAGATCGGCCGCGGCACCTCGACCTTTGACGGCCTGGCGCTGGCCAGCGCCATCGCCAGCCACCTGCACGACAAGGTGCGCGCCTGCACCCTGTTTGCCACCCACTACTTCGAGCTCACCCGCTTCCCGGCCGAGCACGCCGCCGCGCTCAACGTGCACGTGAGCGCGGTCGAAAACGGGCGCGAGATCGTGTTTTTGCACCAGATCGAGCCTGGCCCAGCCAGCCGCAGCTACGGCGTGCAGGTGGCGCGGCTGGCCGGTGTGCCCGCCGCCGTGCTGCAGCACGCGCGCCAGCTCTTGCACGCGCTCGAGGCGCACAGCGCGGCGGCGCAGGCGCAGCTCGACCTGTTTGCCACCGCATCCAGAGCCGCCTTCGAAGCCGCCGAACCCGATTCGGCCCCAGACGCGCAGCCCCCTGCCCCCGCGGCCGCCGCTGCACCGCCCCCAAGCGCCCTCGAGCAAGCCATGGCCGCGCTCGACCCCGACGCCTTGAGCCCGCGCGAGGCGCTCGAGGCGCTGTACCGCTTGCGCCAGCTGCTTGGGGCTGAACTGCTCGGGTCTGGGGCTGCGCTTGGCCCCCAAGCCTGAAAACAAGCAGACCGTCCGCTAAAATCGCCTGCAAACTTACCCTCTGCCCCCTTGGAGTCTGCCATGAGCCCCGCCCTACCCGCCTTCGACTTCGAACAAGCCCGCTTCAACATGATCGAACAGCAGATTCGGCCTTGGGAGGTGCTCGATGCGCGGGTGTTGCAGCTGCTGGGCCAGCTCAAGCGCGAAGATTTCGCCCCCGCCCCCTACCGCTCGCTGGCGCTGGCCGACGTTGAAATCCCGCTGTGCCAGCCGGCGGTCGAAGGCGCGTGCATGCTGGCACCCAAGATCGAAGCCCGTGCGCTGCAAGATCTGGCCCTGCAAGACACCGACACCGTGCTCGAAATCGGCACCGGCTCCGGTTACATGGCCGCGCTCATGGGCCGCCTGAGCGCGCGCGTGCTGAGCTTGGAGATCGACCCGGCGCTGGCCGAGCAGGCGCGCCAGAAGCTGCACGCCGCCGGCATCGACAACGTCGAGGTGCGCTGCGCCGACGCCGCCGCCCAGCGCTGCGCCGCCTGCGGCAGCAACGCCCCCTACGATGCGATTGTGCTCAGCGGCTCGGTGGCCGAGGTGCCCGCTGATCTGCTGGCCTTGCTTAAGACCGGCGGGCGCCTGTTTGCCATCGTCGGTCAAGAGCCGATCATGCGCGCCACCTTGGTGCGCCGCACCGGCCCGGCCAGCTACTACACCGAGCAGCCGTGGGACACCGTGGCCCCGCGACTGCGCGGCTTCCCCGAAGCCCCGCGTTTCCAGTTTTGATCCGCCCCTAGCCATGAACCCCCTGCGGCGCGCCCGCTCTAGCGCATTTAAACGGGCGCCGGTGGCCTGCGCCTTGGCTGGCTTGCTGGCCGGATTGTTTGCGCTAGGCAGCGCCCAAGCCCAGAACCTACCCGAGCTCTTTGCCGCCGCACGCGCCCACGACGCCAGTTTTGAGGCCGCACTTGCCCAATTTGAGGCCGACCGCGCCCGCGCCGCCCAAGCCCAAGCCGGCGTGCGCCCCAGCGTGGCTTTGAGCGGCGGCGCTTCTTGGACGCACCGCGACAGCAGCCTGCCCGGGCCCGACCGCCTGCTCAACCAGCAGCAGCTCACCTTGGGCGCCAGCCAGCCGCTGTTTCGCCCGGCCAACCAACTGGCGCTGCAACAGGCGCAATGGGCCTTGCAGGCGGCGCAGGCGCGCTTGCAAAGCGCTGAGCAAGACCTGATCGTGCGCACCGCCCAAGCCACCTTCGACGTGCTGGCGGCGCAAGACCGGCTGCGCTTCATCGAAGCGCAACAGCAAGCCGTGGCCGAGCAGCTCGCCGCCGCCCGGCGCATGTTCGAAGTCGGCGCCACCACCGTCACCGACGTGCGCGAGGCGCAGGCGCGCTTCGACCTCGTGCGCGCGCAGCAGATCGCCGCCGCCAACGAGCTGCAGGTGAACCAGCTCGCGCTCGAGCAACTGGTCGGCCGCAGCCCGGTGAGCCCGTGGCACCTGCCCGAAGGCGTGGCCCTGCCCGCGCTGCCGGGTTTGCCCGGTGCCCCTGCTGCTACCGCCACCACCCCAGCCGCCGGCCTAGGCACCACACCCGCTGCTACCTCCTCCCCTGCAGCATCGCCCACCACCGCCCTGCCCAGTTGGGTCGAGCGCGCGCAAACCGCGCACCCCTTGCTGCGCCAGGCCGAGGCCGGCTTGCAGATCGCCGCACTCGAGGTGCAGCGGGCGCAGGCCGCGCGCGGCCCCACCGTCGATGCCACGGCCCAGCTCCAGCTTGCCCGCAGCCCCAACCCGGCACAGCCGGCCAGCGGCCACGTGCGCCAGCGCGATGCCAGCGTCGGCATCCAGTTCAACCTGCCGCTCTACAGCGGCGGTGCGCTGCAAAACCGCATCGAAGAAGCCGTGGCCCTGCACACCCGCGCCCGTGCCGAGCTCGACGCAGCCCAGCGCAGCGTCACCCAAGCCACGCGCAGCGCCTACCTCGGTGTGGCCTCCGGCATCGGGCAGGTGCAGGCGTTGCAAGCCGCGCAAGCCTCCAGCCAGAGCGCGCTGGATGCCAACCGGCTCGGCCTCGAGGTTGGGGTGCGCATCAACCTCGACGTGCTCAACGCCCAAAGCCAGCTCTTTGACACCAAAACCCAGCTGGCGCGCGCCCGCTACGAGGTGCTGCTGGGCACCCTGCGCCTGCGCCAAGCCAGCGGCGTGCTCAGCGCCGACGATCTGCAACCCATCGCCGCGCTGCTGCGGGCACCACAGCCCAAGCACTAGGCGAGGGGCCGGGTAGGGGCGGCTCTCGCCCCCCCCCACCATGAGCGGCTAAAGCCCCCTCACTGCGCCAACTGCTTCCAAGTCTCGATCACGGTGTCGGGGTTGAGCGAGATCGAGCCGATGCCCTGCTGCAGCAGCCAGCGCGCAAAGTCGGGGTGGTCGCTCGGGCCTTGGCCGCAGATGCCGATGTACTTGCCCTGTGCGCGGCAGGCCTGAATGGCTTGCGCGATCAGCGCCGTCACCGCCGGGTCGCGTTCGTCGAAGTCCTGCGCCAGCAGCTCGAGCCCAGAATCGCGGTCCAGCCCCAAGGTGAGCTGGGTCAGGTCGTTGGAGCCGATCGAAAAGCCGTCAAAATACTGCAAAAACTGCTCGGCCAAAATGGCGTTGCTAGGTATTTCGCACATCATGATCAGCTTGAGGCCGTTGACGCCGCGCTTCAAACCAAAGCTGGCCAGCAGCTCCACCACCTGCTCGGCCTGCTTGAGGGTGCGCACAAAGGGCACCATCACCTGCACGTTGTCCAGCCCCATGGGCTCGCGCACGCGCCGGATGGCCTCGCACTCCATGGCAAAGGCCTCGCCAAAGTCGGCACTCAGGTAGCGCACCGCGCCCCTGAAGCCCAGCATCGGGTTTTCTTCGTCGGGCTCGTAGCGGCTGCCGCCCACCAGTTTGCGGTACTCGTTGCTCTTGAAGTCGCTCAAGCGCACGATCACCGGCTTGGGCCAGAAGGCGGCGGCGATGGTGGCCACGCCCTCGGTCACTTTATCGACGTAGAACGCGCGCGGGCTGGCGTGGCCGCGAGCCACGGATTCGACCGCTTTCTTCAGGTCGGGGTCGATCTGCGGGTAGTCGAGGATCGCCTTCGGGTGCACGCCGATGTTGTTGTTGATGATGAACTCGAGCCGCGCCAGCCCCACGCCGGCGTTGGGAATCTGGGCAAAGTCGAAAGCCAGCTGCGGGTTGCCCACGTTCATCATGATCTTCAGGTCGAGCTCGGGCATGGTGCCGCGCTGCACTTCAGAGATTTCGGTCTCCAGCAGGCCGTCGTAAATGTGGCCGGTGTCGCCCTCGGCGCAGCTCACGGTCACCAGGGTGCCGTCCTTGAGCGCCTCGGTGGCGTCGCCGCAGCCGACCACGGCCGGGATGCCGAGCTCGCGCGCGATGATGGCGGCGTGGCAGGTGCGCCCGCCGCGGTTGGTGACGATGGCGCTGGCGCGCTTCATCACCGGCTCCCAGTTCGGGTCGGTCATGTCGGTCACCAGCACGTCGCCGGGCTGCACCTGGTCCATCTCGCTGATGTGCTGCACCAAGCGCACCGGCCCGGTGCCGATTTTTTGCCCGATGGCGCGCCCCGTGGCCAGCACCGCGCCCTGGCCCTTGAGCTGGTAGCGCAGCTCCACCTGGCCGGCGGCCTGGCTCTTGACGGTTTCCGGGCGCGCTTGCAGGATGTAGATCTGGCCGTCGAGCCCGTCTTTGCCCCATTCGATGTCCATCGGGCGGCCGTAGTGGCGCTCGATCACCAGCGCGTAGTGGGCCAGCTGCAGCACCTCGGCCTCGCTCAGGCTGTAGCGGTTGCGCTGCTCCACCGGCACCTCGATGGTCTGCACCAGCTTGCCGCTGCGCGCTTTTTGCTCGGGCGTGGCAAACACCATCTGCAACAGCTTGGAGCCCAGGTTGCGCCGGATCACGGCCTGCTTGCCGGCTTGCAGCATCGGTTTGTGGACGTAAAACTCGTCTGGGTTCACCGCCCCTTGCACCACGGTTTCGCCCAGCCCGTAGCTGCTGGTGATGAACACCACGTCCTCGAAGCCCGACTCGGTGTCGATGGTGAACACCACGCCGGCCGCGCCCAAGTCGGAGCGCACCATGCGCTGCACCCCGGCCGAGAGCGCCACCTCGGCGTGCGCAAAACCCTTGTGCACACGGTAGCTGATGGCGCGGTCGTTGTAGAGGCTGGCAAAGACCTCTTTGATTTTGTGCAGCACATCGTCGATGCCGTGCACGTTCAAAAAAGTTTCCTGCTGCCCGGCAAACGAGGCGTCGGGCAGGTCTTCGGCCGTGGCCGAGGAGCGCACCGCATAACTGGCTTGGCTGCTGGCGCCATCGAGCTGCGCAAAGGCGGCGCGTATCGCCTGCTCGAGCGCCGCCGGCAGGGGCTGCGCCTCGACCAGGGCGCGGATTTCGGCCCCGCACTGCGCCAGCGCGCGCACGTCGTCGGTGTCGAGCGCGTCGAGCTTGGCCTGGATGCGCTGGTGCAGATCGTCGGCGGCCAAAAATTGCCGGAACGCGTGCGCCGTGGTGGCAAAACCGGTGGGCACGCGCACGCCTTGCGGCAGCTGCGAGATCATCTCGCCGAGGCTGGCGTTTTTGCCACCCACGGCCTCGACGTCGGTCATTCTGAGTTGCTCGAAGGGCACGACCAAAGCGGTCGGGTCAAACAGTTGCGACATGATGCAGGGCTCCAAAGTTAAAAAACCGGTCAACCGCCCACGGCTGGCCACAGCGCGCAGCGTGCGGCGCGCGGCTGGCCGGGCGCTGGCGTGCACAGCCCGACCAGCGCCCCATCGTTCGTGGGGGCGGCAAGGACAGCTAAGCGAGCAACGGCGGGGCCCGGCGCCGGGGCGGGATAATGCGTGGATTGTAAAACCCGCACCCTGTGTCGCACCGCATGTCGCACCGCACCGCCTTTTTTGTTTCCGACGGCACCGGCATCACCGCCGAAACCTTTGCCAAAGCCATCTTGGCGCAGTTCGAGATCGAGCCGCGCCGCGTGCGCCTGCCCTTCATCGACGACGCCGACAAAGCGCACCAGGCGCTGCGCCAGATCAACCACGCGGCCGATGTCGATGGCCGCCGGCCGCTGGTCTTTACCACCGTGGTCAACCCCGATGTGCTGCAGGTGCTGCACGGCCACTGCAAGGGCATGCTGATCGATATGTTCGGCACCTTCATCGCGCCGCTTGAGCACGAGCTTGGGATCAAGTCCAACCACCGCGTCGGGCGCTTTTCTGACGTCGCCAAAAGCCGCGAGTACCACGACCGCATGGAGGCCATCAACTTCACGCTCGACCACGACGACGGCCAAACCAACAAAGACCTGGCGCAGTCCGACGTGATTTTGGTGGGCGTGAGCCGCAGCGGCAAGACGCCGACCTCGCTCTATCTGGCGCTGCAGTTTGGCCTCAAGGCCAGCAACTACCCGCTCATCCCCGAAGACTTCGAGCGCCGCCAGCTGCCACCGCCGCTGCTGGCGCACAAGAAAAAGCTCTTTGGCCTGACCATCGAGCCCCAGCGCCTGAGCGAAATCCGGCACGAGCGGCGCCCGAATTCGCGCTACGCCAGCCTCGAGAACTGCCGCTACGAGGTGGCCGAAGCCGAAGCCATGATGCGCCGCACCGGCATCCGCACCCTGTCCACCACCAGCAAATCGATCGAAGAGATCGCCACCCTGATCCGGCAAGAGCTGGAGCTGTGAGATCTGGATCTGTGTGGGCAGGCGTCGAATGCGCGCCAGCAACGGCACAGGTGCCGTGCCCAGCGCTCAGCGCTCAGCGCTGCGGCGGCCAGACGTGCAGCGGGGCGCGGTAAAAGTTCAGGATGCGGCGCACGTAATCCTGCGTTTCCCGAAACGGCGGGATGCCGCCAAAACGGTCCACCGCGCCTTCGCCGGCGTTGTAGGCCGCCGCCGCCAGCGCCACGTCGCCATTGAAGCGCTCCAGCAACCAGCGCAAGTAGCTCAGGCCCCCGCGCACGTTTTGCTCTGGGTTGAAGGGGTAGCGCACGCCAAAGCGGGCGGCGGTTTCGGGGATGAGCTGCATCAGGCCCATGGCGTTTTTGGGCGACACGGCGCTGGGGTTGAAGTTCGATTCGGCCCGTGCCACCGCCAGCGCGAAGCGGTAATCGACTTGGAAGTGCGGCGCCAAGCGCTGGATCAGCTCGGCGTAGCGCTGGCGCTCGGGCGGCAGCGCGTCGATGAAACGATGCACCACCTCGAAGGGCACCACCGCCTCGGCCACCGGCGATGCGGGGGCCGCTGGTGCGGCCGCAAGGGCGAATTGCGGTGCGGCACCTGTCAGCAGACAATCGGGCACCGCCTCGGCAAAGCCGGTGTGCATCACGGCCAGCACGGCCTGCTCGTGCCCACCCTGCGCCGCCATGGCCAGCAACGCGCGCCCCTCGAGCCGGCCTTGGGCATCGATGCGCTCCAAAAACAGCCGCCCCAGCCGGTACTGGGCCTCGGTGCTGCCAAAACGCGCGGCCGCGCAGTAGCGCTCGGCCGCCAGCAGCACCTCGCCGCGCTGCTGCGCCGCGAAACCCTGCTCGATCCAACGCGAAAGCTGCGGTGCTTCGTCGGTCCAGGGCGGCGGCCCCAGGGGGGGCAAATGCGCCGCGCCTGCCGCGGGGGTGGGCAACGCTGCAGCAGACAGCGATGGCTGCAGGACAGGAGCGGGCGTGGCAGCCCCCGCACCGGCCGCAGCACCCAGCAGCCCAAGCAAGAGCCAAACCCCAGCCCATGCCCGCAGCGCACGCGCCGCGAGTGGGGGTGGCTGCGTCATGGTGCGGACCTCGTTTGCCGATGAAGCAAGCGGGCCCAAAGAGATTGGGGAACGCTGGGCATGGGGTTTTCCCTGTCTGTAGCTGGTTGTGACATTGTCACCCAATCCCGGCCGACCTGCGCCACTCTGATAAAAATTCCAGCCAGCAGCCACGGATACGGCCTGGGTTTAAGATGCGGTTTTGGGTATTCCCCGCGCACACGCATGAACATCCAGACCGACCCCACCCCCACGCCCGGCAGCGACGCCACCACCACCCTGATCACCACCCCGGCGCGCAGCCTGCTCAAGCGCGCGCCGGTGACGCTGCCGCCGCAAACCCCGATCATCGAAGCCGCGCGCCTGATGCGCGAGCACCGCATCTCCTCGGTGCTGATCGTGCAAGACGGGGCCCTGTTTGGCCTCATCACCGACCGCGATCTGCGCAACCGCGTGGTGGCGACCGGTCTCGATACCTCGCGCCCGATCTTGGAGATCGCCACCCTGGCGCCACTGACCATCGACATCGAACGCCCGGCCTTCGATGCGCTGCTGCTCATGGCACGCCACAACATCCACCACGTGCCGGTGCTCGACGGGCAGGCCGTGGTGGGCATGATCACCGGCAGCGATTTGAACGAGCGCCAGAGCAATTCGGCGGTCTATCTGGCCGGCGCCATCTACAACCAAGACTCGCTGCAAGCACTGGTGCAGACCAGTGCGCGCATCAAGCTGCTGCAGCAAAGCCTGGCCGCCGCCGAAGCCAGCGCCTACAGCACCGGCCACATCGTGAGCGCCATCACCGACGCCCTGAGCGCGCGCCTGCTGCAACTGGGCGAATTGCAATTCGGCCCGGCGCCGGTCGAATACGCTTGGGTGGCGGCCGGCTCGCAAGGGCGCAACGAGCAGACCGCCAAGTCGGACCAAGACAACTGCATGGTGCTGGCCGACGACTACGACCAAGCGCAGCATGGTGAGTATTTCAAACAACTGTCGCGCTTCGTCTGCGACGGGCTCGATGCCTGCGGCTACGTCCATTGCCCGGGCGAGATGATGGCCATGACCGACCAGTGGCGCCAGCCGCTGCAAAAGTGGCGCGGGTATTTTCACCACTGGATCGCCTTCCCCGAGCCCGAGGCGCTGATGCTCACCGGCGTGTTTTTCGACCAGCGTTTCGTCTATGGCAAGGCGGCCCTGATCGATGAGTTGCGCGCCGAAGTGGTGCAGCGCACCCGCGGCAACAAGAGCTTTTTGGTGCCCTTGGCCGGCAACGCGCTGCAGCGCCAGCCGCCGCTGAACTGGCTCGGCAACATCAGCCTCATCAAAGGCGGCGCGCACGAGGGCTGCGTGGACCTGAAGATGCAGGGCATCGTGCCGATCACCGACATGGCGCGCTTTTATGCGCTCGCCGCGGGCTCGGATGCGGTCAACACCCGCGACCGGCTGCAGATCGCCGCCGACAGCGGCGCCATCACCGCCGAACGGGTGCGCGACCTGATCGACGCGCACGAGTTCCTGGGCACGCTGCGGCTGCAGCACCAGGCGCAGCGCATGTCCGAAGGCCACGCCGCCGACAACTACCTGCGCCCCGACGAGCTTTCCAACCTCGAACGCGGACACCTCAAAAACGCCTTTGCCGTGGTCAAGAGCGTGCAGGGTTCGCTGGCGCGGCTGTACCCGGTCAATCAGCTCTAAAACCCGCCTTGCGGCGGGCCGTGCATCCATAAAAAAACCCGCCTTGCGGCGGGTTTTCAAGCGGTCGTAAAGAGCGCTTTAGTTGCGGTGCGCAGCGGCGAGGAACTCGCGCGCGTTGCCCGTGTTTTTGGTCAGCAGGCTGACGAGGATGATGCTCAGCAGCGCGGCCGGTACACCGTAGAGCGCCGGGTTGCCCAGCACGCGGATGCCCATGATTTCAGGCACGTCCGAGAAGCGCGCGAAGGTGAACACCAGCGACACGATCAGGCCCACCACCAAGCCAGCAATCACGCCTTCTTTGGTCAGGCCCTTCCACCACACCGACAGGATCAGCACCGGGGCGAAGGTGCTGGCAGCGATGCCGAAGCACATGGCCACCAAGATCGCCACGTTCTGGTCTTTGAGCCAGATCGAGGCCAGCAGCGCGATCACCGTCAGCACCACGGCGCCGAGTTTGGCAAACACCAAGCGCTCGCGGTCGGTGCTGTTGGGGCGCAGCACGCCGGCATAGACGTCGTGCGACAGGCTGGTGGTCATCGAGATCAACAGACCCACCGAGGTACTCAGCATAGCGGCCATGGCGCCGGCAGCGATGATGCCCAGCACCACCTCACCACCCAGCTCCATGCCCAGCAGCGGGATCGCCATGTTGGTGGCGCGGCCGCGTTGGCCAGCTTGCAACATCTCGATCAGCGCCGGGTACAGGATCATCATGGTGGCAAAGCCGACGAACAGCACCGCGATGTAGAACACGGCCAAGCCGATGATGGTGATTTCGGCACCCTTCTTGGCGTCTTTGGCGTCTTTGACGGTGTAGAAGCGGATCAGGATGTGCGGCAGACCGGCGACACCCAGCAGCAGGCCCAGCACCAAGCTGACTTGGTTCCAGACGTCGGGGGTGGCAATACCGGGGGTGAGCGCATGCGGCAGGTTGGCAAACCCAGCGCGCACAGCTTCGGCGAGCACGAACGGGCCATAGGCGCCTTCGGGCGTAGGCGGCACCACCACTTGTGCCATCACACCTACGGCTTGCGTCGGCGGCACCGTAGTCATGGCCTGCGAAATGATAGCGAACGGGTTGCCGCCAAAGTAGACCAGGGCCGCCAGCACGAACAACAGCAGCATCGCCACCAGCAGAATCACGCCTTGGATGGCTTGGTTGTAGGTGGTGCCCATCATGCCGCCCAGAATCACCATCAGGCCCATGATGAACGCCGAGACGAACACCGTGACCATGTAGTCCCAGCCCAGCAGCAACTGGAACAGGTGACCCGCGCCCACGATCTGCGGCACCAGGTACAGCGTACCGATGACGACGGTGGTGAACATGGCTAGGAACTTGAGGCTGCGGCCGCCAAAGCGCCCGACCAGCACGTCGGCCACGGTGAACTTGCCCGAGCTTTTCAGCGGGCCAGCCAGCGCCACGAGCACAAAGATCCAAGCGCCAAAGAAGCCGATGGCAACCCACCAGCTGTCGATGCCGGTCAGGGCGATGGCGCCGGCCACACCCAGGAAGCTGGCGGCGCTGCAGTAGTCGCCGAACATCGCCCAGCCATTGAGACGCGGCGAAATTTTGCCACCCGCTACGTAAAAGTCGGTCGTGGTGCTGGTGTGCTTCTTGCCCCACCAGCTGACATAGACCACCGCGATCAGGCTGACGACCAGGATGGTAAAGGCAATCGGATTGTCAAAGCCCATCTCAATCCCCTTTGTCTTGGTTGAGGCACATGCGCGTCACCACCAGGCCGACGATGAACACCAGCAGGCCAGCGTAGAGCGCCAGCGGCATGCCAAGGATGTCGATCTGACCGATGGCGCGGAAATCGCGCGTGGCGATCACGGCCGCCGTGAAGTAGGTGACGCAAAAGATGGCCAACAGGCCGATGGCCGCGCCAAGCTTGCGCTTGATCGCGGCCTCGTCGTACACGGGGCCGGGCGGCGCCGCGCTTTTGGTACTGGGGTTTGTCATGAAGGGGGTCCTTTCTGAATCAGCCCGGGATGGGTCGAATCAACTCTGAAACGGCAGCTTGCGCAGCCGCGCCAGAACGCTGCCGAATCAAGGCCTAGCAACGCTCAGGCAGGCACTGTCGAACCCGAGCCTTACAGCCAGCTTATGCCGACGCCCAAAGCTCCCATTACCTAGGGTATGTCCTAGGAAAAACCCGCCAGCCACCAAAGGAAACGCTTGAGCGCGGCCACGATTGGGCTTGCGGCTCAGGACAGATCTGCGAGCTGGTGCTGCTTGGGCTGGACGTGATCGGACAGTTTGCCCCGGTTGACAGCGGCGCGCGCTGCGTCAGCCACTGCACGGCCTGCAACGTACCCGCATGACCGAGCCAGACTGTGTTGTACTCCGCCGCGGCCTGCCATGCGCGCCAAGCGGCCCCGACCCGCGCCAGCAACTGCCGCACCGTTTCGCCGCCACCGGGCGCGTGGTCGGAAAAATCGCGCACCCAAGCCGAGACCGCCGGCTCGCCAATGGCGTCCCAGCGCTGCCCTTCCCAGCCGCCGAAATCGAGCTCATCGAGGCGCGCATCGCTGCCGGCGCACTGCAGATCGGGGCGCAGGGCCAGCAGCGCCTGCGCCAAGGCACGGGTGCGCTGGCGGCTGCTGCTGCGCACCGTGGCCGCGCGCGGCAACCAGTCGGCCAGGTGCTGCGCCAAGCGCTGGTTGGCGAGCGGGTCGGCCGGCCAGTCGAGCCGGCCATAACAGCAGCCGCACACCGGGCTGCCGTCGGGGCGCACCGGCCGTGCATGGCGCACCAGCCACAACTGGCCGGGTTGCCCTGCGCCCGCGCTTAATGCGCCGCGATTCATGCCCCAGCCCCAGCGGCCACGCTCAAGCACCCGCACCCAACACAGGCCCAACCAGCAGCGGCCCAGCCAGCACCAGCCCGAGCAGCAAACCCAGTTCAGCCGCTTGCTGCGTGGCCCCCAAGCCGTCGCCCGTGTAGCCCCCGAGGCGGCGCAGCAACCAGCGCGCCATGGGGGCCGCCACCAGCAGCGCGCCGCTCAAAGCCGCCGACAGCGCTACAACCAGGGCCAGCGCAGACCCGCCGCCCTGCACCAACTGCGTTGCACCCAGCGTTGCGCCCAAGGCCACGGCCGCCGCCCCACTGCCCAGCAGCACCAGCAGCGCCCACATCGCCGCCCAGAGCAGGCCGCCCAAACCGATGCCGTCGGCCAGCGGCTTGGCTTTGACTCCGGCCCGATCGCCCACGTGGCGATGCCGGTACAGCAGCCACAAGGGCGCGCAGCGCGACACGGTGTGCCCCCACAGCAGTCCCAGCAGCGCCAGCAGCGGCTCGATCTGCAGCAGGCTTGCCAATAAGGCGCATTTGGCCAGCAGGGCCACGCCCAGCGCCAGCGCGCCGTAGCTGCCGATGCGCGAGTCTTTCATGATCTCGAGCGCGCGCTCTGGCGTCGAGGCGCCACCGAGGCCGTCGAAGGTGTCGGCCAGCCCGTCTTCGTGCAAGGCCCCGGTGAGCAGCAAACCGGCCGCCAGCGCCGCCACGGCCGCTACCCAAGCCGCCGCTGGAACCGGGGGTAGCAGCCACCAAGCCAGCCCCAGCACGGCCGCCGTGAGCACCCCCACCCCTGCGCCCACCAGCGGAAAATAGCGCGCCGATGCGCGCAGCAGCTGCGGGCTGTAGCCCACCCAGTGCGCCAGCCGCCCCGTGACCGGGATGCGTGTCAAGAACTGCAGCGCCAGCAGCAGGCAACGCAGCTCATGCGCCATCATCGGTCCGCCTTGGCGCAGCGCCGCCGTCGAGGGTGCATGCCGCCTCGCCCGAGGCTGTGGCCACCACCGGCCCGCTCACCGCCGCCGATTCGAAGCTGGCCATCTCGTTGAGCAAAGCGCAGGCTGAAACCAGCAGCGGCCAAGCCAGCGCCGCGCCCGAACCCTCGCCCAAGCGCAGCCCCAGATCGAGCAGCGGCTCGGCCCCCAGCAAGCGCAGCATGGCGGCGTGGCCGCGCTCGCCGCTGCGGTGCGCAAACACACAGCGCTGCAACACCCGCGGCTGCAGCCGCGCCGCCACCAGCACCGCGGCACTGGTGATGAAGCCATCGACGACGATCACGCGCCGCTCGGCCGCCGCCTGCAGCACCGCCCCGACCAAGGCGGCGATCTCGAAGCCGCCCAGCGCCGCCAGCGCGTCCAGCGGTTCGCGGGCCTGTGCATGCAAAGCCAAGGCGCCGCGCAAGACGGCGGTTTTGTGCGCCACCCCGGCGGCATCGAGCCCGGTACCGGCCCCGGTGCAGTCCTCGATCGGCAAACCCCCGAGCCGCGCCAGCAGCAGCGCCGCCGCCGAGGTGTTGCCTATGCCCATCTCGCCCAGCAACAAGGCGTTGCCGGGCAGGCCCTGCACCACGGCCACGCCGTGCGCCAGCGCGGCGGCGCACTGCGCGGGCGTCATGGCCGGCTCGACGCTGGCGTCGGCGCTGCCGCTGGCGACCTTGCGCAGCTGCAAACCTGGCTGCGGCGACAGTGGGCTGGCCACGCCGCAGTCCACCACCGTCAGCGCCAAGCCGTGCAGGCGTGCCAGCACGCTCACCGCCGCGCCGCCGGCCAGAAAGTTCTGCACCATCTGCGCCGTGACGGCGCTCGGATAAGCCGATACGCCCCGCGCCGCCAAGCCGTGGTCGGCGGCAAACACCACCAGCTGCGGCTGCTGCAGCGTGGGCTTTTCGCTGCCCAAAATCAGGCCGATGCGCAGCGCCAGGGCTTCGATCCCGCCCAAGCTGCCCAGCGGCTTGGTCTTGTGGTCGAGCCGGTGCTGCAGGCGCGCTGAGAGCGCCGGCTGGAAGAGGTCTTCTAGGGTGGGCGGGGTGAAGGGCATGGTCATCAGTTTTTGCATGGTCAGGGCTTGCGTGGTTGGGGCTTGCAGGGTCAGGGCTTGCGTATCAGGGCGTCGAGCACACCGGGGGCAAAGTGGCTTTGCACAAAATCGGCTAGGCCATCGAACACGCTCTCCAGCGTGGGCGCGCTGCTGCCAAACAGGGCGCGCAGCACGGCTGGCTGTTCGAACAGGCCGTGCACATAGCAGCCGAGTACGTTGCCGGCCGCGTTTTGCCACGCCAGGCCGGGCATGACCTCGCGCGCGATTAGGCCTTGGGCCGCCATGTCGGGGTGCTGCACCGTTTGACCGTGATGGATTTCGTAGC
Source organism: Serpentinimonas sp. SSL01 (assembly GCF_056323735.1). Classification (NCBI taxonomy): domain Bacteria; kingdom Pseudomonadati; phylum Pseudomonadota; class Betaproteobacteria; order Burkholderiales; family Comamonadaceae; genus Serpentinimonas; species Serpentinimonas sp. SSL01. The sequence goes on along the minus strand of NZ_CM150487.1, from coordinate 406,542 downwards.
CGGTCACGCGCACGCCCGACAACGCCGCCCAGCAGCCGGTCAGTTCAGCAAAGGACGTGCTCGTGTGGCAGACGGTTTTGCGCTCCGCAAACACCGTCACCAGCGGCAGCAAGCCCAGGCCGGGGGTGTTGCCCAGCGCCAGCGGTTCGATGCCGTGGGGGTCGATCAGCGCCTCGCCCAGCATCTGCAGCCCGCCGCAGATGCCCAGCACGGCCCGGCCCTGTGCGGCGTGCGCGGCCAGCGCCTGGTCCAGCCCCTGCGCACGCAGCCAAGCCAAGTCGGCTGCTGTGGCTTTGGAGCCGGGCAGCACGATCCAGTCGGCCCCGGAGCAGTCGGCCGGCGTGCGCGCCCAGATCAGGCGCAGACCCGGCACGTTCTTGAGCGGCTGAAACTCGTCAAGGTTGCTGCTGCGCGGGTAGGCGATCACGGCGATGGTCTGGCTAAGCGCGCCAGCGACACGGCTGCGGTCATCAAAAACCCCATCCTCTTCGGGCAAGCCGTGCTGCCACCACATGGGCAAGGTCGCCACCACCGGCACGCCGGTCAAGTCGTGCAGCATCTGAGGCGCCGGCGCGAGCAACGCCGCATCGCCCCGGAACTTGTTGAGCACAAAGCCGCAGATGAGCGCGCGCTCGTCCTCGGGCAGCAGGGCCCAGGTGCCGTAGAGGTGGGCAAAAGCGCCGCCGCGGTCGATGTCGGTCACCAGCAAACAGCGCGCCTGGGCGTGGCGGGCCACGCGCATATTCACGATGTCGCTGGCGTGCAGGTTGATCTCGGCCGGCGAGCCGGCGCCCTCGATCACCACCACGTCGTTTTCGGCGCACAGCGCATCGAGCGCGGCCCTGATCTGCGGCCAGACCCGTACGCTGCGCGCGCGCCAAGGCATGTCGCTGAGCTCGCGGCTGACTTCGCCCAGCAGCACCACCTGGCTGCGGGTATCGGCCTCGGGTTTGAGCAGCACGGGGTTCATGCGCACATCCGGTATGGCTCGGGCTGCGAGGGCCTGAAAATACTGGGCACTGCCGATTTCTCCCCATTCGCCACTGGGCGTTGGCACCACCCGGGCGTTGTTGCTCATGTTCTGGGCTTTGAACGGGGCCACTCGATAGCCTTGGGCGGCGTAGTAACGGCACAAGGCAGTCGCCAGCCAGCTTTTGCCGGCACCGCTGGTGGTGCCCAGGACCATGATGCAAGCGGCGGTCATGGGTGGCTTTCTGTTGGGGCCAGGGCGTCCAGCGCCTCAGTGAGGGCTAGACGGGCATCATCGGGCTGGGCACTCAGGCGCCACCAGCCGGGCAGGCCGAAGGAGGTGGCGTCTCGCAGCTTGACGCCACGGGCACGCAGTGCCTCTGCCTGGAGGGGGTATGGTGGACGGGCACAGAAATACGGCGTGTGACTGGGCTGGCACTGCCAGCCACGGGCAATCAGGTCATGTACTAGGGCCGTCTTCCATGCCCACAGCGTCTTCAGACTGCGGCGGACCCAATCCTGCACCTCGGGCTGACTCCACTGCATCAGCAGCGCCACACCATGACTGCCCACGGGCCACGAGGCGGCCATCGCGTCGAGTTCCATGGCTGCGGTGCGTGCCAGCTCGGGGGCAATCACGTAGGCGGCGCGCACACCCGTCATGCCCAGCGCCTTGTTGGGCGACCAGATCTGCCAGCAGTTGGACTGCAGGCTGGGACTCAGGGCGGGCGAGCCATCCAGGCGCAAGGGCTGATAGGCGCAGTCCAGCGCCACGAGGGCATGCGGGTGCTGCATCAGGGTGGCCAAGGAGGCAAGGTCTTCGTTCTGTCCCAAGGGGCTGCCCGGCTCGCACAACCACAGCAGGGCGGCCTGCGATGGATGGTGTGACCGCTCCAAGCCCCACGCGGCGGCGGCATGGGCATAGTCGCCATAAGCATGGCGTGGCCACCAAACGGACTGCCGACGGTGCAAGGCAGCCCAGCCGGTCAGGCGCTGAATCCATTCGCTGGCACTGCCGGCCAGCAGGATACGGTCGGACGCCACCCCATGCAGGTGAGCCAGCGCCTGCCGCAGCTGCGCGTAAGACGGATCGGGGTAATGGCAGGCATCGGCCTGCTGAACCGCCCGAGCCACCTGCGGGCATGGGCCGCAGGCATTGGCGTTGGACGAAAAATCCCAGCGGACGGGGCCCTGGGCATCGGTACTGCCATGTTCACGCTGCGGAAAAGTCATTTCACATCCCTCCCCGCCCATGCGGGAGCCACCCCACATGCAAGCACAAAAATGTCACCGCCAGCGCAGCCAGCAACCCGGCAGCCAGCCACACCACCCGTCCACAAAGCGCCACGCTGGCAGCGATGTGTTTCGGCGAGGGCGCAGGTGCCGGCTCGTTGAGCACATACACGCCCTCCTTGCCCAGCCGCACGTTCAGTGCCAGTGCCAGTGCGCCCATGGGCCAGCCTCCGTTGGGCGAAGGAGTCAGGCGGGCCAGCCGTGACAGCTCCTTCCAGTGTAGGCCACCGCCCACGGCCAGTATCAGGGCGCCCGTGAGGCGCGCGGGCAGCCACGACAGCACATCATCGGCCCGGGCTGCCCATTTCCCAGCCCAAGTCCAGACGCGACCATGGCGCTCTCCGCGGTAGCCCCACATGGCATCGGCCGTGTTGGCAAAGCGGTAAAGCACCGCCCCCGGCAAACCGGCGACAGCGAACCAGAACAGCGGCGCCACCACCGAGTCGTTGAGGTTTTCGGCCAGGGTGGACACCGCAGCCTCGCGCACCTGGATGTCGCTCAGGTCGGTGACATCCCGACTGACCAGCCGACCCACGCGCGCCCGACCGGCCTCCAGCGAATCCGCCAACGCCACCTCAACCGCGCACACCTCGTCGCGCAGCATGCGCCACGACAGCATGGGTTTGAGCAGAGCGCCTAGCAGAACTGCCTGGGCCAGTGGGTGCAGGGTTTGCATCGCGGCAACGACGGCCTGCGCGAGAGCCACCACCAGCGCCCCACCCACACACCAGCCCAGCGCCCCCAGCCAGAACTCGACCCCAGGCCGCGGGGCAGCGCCGACCGCGCGTGACACGCGACGCCCGACCGCCCCCAGGTAATGTCCCATGGCCACCACCGGGTGCAGACGCGCTGGTGGCTCGCCGAACAGCACATCCAGCGCGAGCGCAACCAGCACCGCGCCAGCCAGCACAGCGGCATCTGGGATAAGCAAGGCGATGAAGTCCATGAAAAACTCAGTCGAGATCACCTGTGGTCACTTGTGGCTCATATTCATTTATGGTTCAACACTGGAGATCGGTTATTCATGGGGTGCCGTAGGTTTGCATGGAGCCCGGCCCCAAACATCTTCAAATACCAGATCGTCCAAGCTGGCCCTGCGACTCCAGCGTTCCTGCTCCAGCATGGGTTCGTCGTAGAAGTGGTGCACCGGGCCGATGCAGAGCAATGCAACCGGCTCGGCGCCATCAGGCATTCCCAGGCGAGCAGCCACGGCTTGCGGATCAAACATCGACACCCACCCCACGCCCAGGCCTTCGGCACGGGCCGCCAACCACAGATTTTGAATAGCACAGGCCACAGAGGCCAGATCCATCTGTGGCATGGTGCGTCGCCCGAACACATGGCGCTCTCGCCCCTCGGCCAGGGCCACCACCCAGACTTCGGCCGCGTCCATCAAGCCCTCGATCTTCAGGCGCATGAAGGCATCGGCCCGCTCGCCTAGGGCGTGGGCGGTCTGTTTGCGTTCCTGCTCCACCAATGCCTTCAGATCGACCCTCAGCGCACGGGAGGCCACTCGCACAAAGCGCCAGGGTTGCATGTAGCCGACACTGGGGGCGTGGTGGGCGGCCGTTAGCAGGCGGCGCATCACGTCTGGCTCAACTGTGCCACCGGCAAAGTGGCGCATGTCACGCCGCTCGAAGATGGCGCGGTACACCGCTTCGCGTTCGGCGTCGGAAAACGCCGCATCGGTCGCGGCTGGAAGGATCGTCGGGGTGTTCATGCGACGGAGGTCTCCAGCGGCGGCAGGCGACACAGGATGCCGCTGCGCAGCAAGGGGGGCCGGGCGTCGCGGGCCAGGTTGCCGTCGGGCGTACGGTGGTGCAGCGCTGCGCAGTCGAGCAACTGGCGCGCCACCTCCTCAGAGGGTGCGAGGTCGCCAAACTGGTAGCTGTGTTTGCCTGCGGCCTGGAAGGCCACGGTACAGGCGCGTGAGCAGCCGGCCGTGCAGGTAACGCCGCGCACGCGCACACTGGCCCAGTCGGCGCGATCGGCAAAGGCCTGTTCGGCCTGCACGGCTTCGAACAGGATTTCGCCAGCAGCCCGCTGGTCGCGCGGGTTGTCGGCGGGTCGGCAGGTGGTGCAGATGATGAGTTCGGTCATGTTCGGTCTCTGTGGTCAGGATGCGGCCGCCAGCGGACGGCGCCATTCGGCCCCCCAGCACACGGCCCAGTCGCGGCAACGGCCCAGGGGTCGCTGCGGGTCGTCGAAATCGACGATGACGAGGTGGTCGGCGCCGGCAGGCGGGTGGGGGTGTTCCAGGCTGCGACCATCGGTCAGCAGCCACAGCGTGCACGACACCGAGCCGTGGCGGCGACGAAAGGTTTGCAGCTCGGTCTGGGCCTGGCGCAGGCCTTCGGCCAGCGGCGTGCCCCCTCCGCCCCCCAGGCGGCCTATGCGGGGCATGGCCGAGCGGCGCGCCGGGGTGGCGTGTTGCAGCCACTGCACCCCCTGGCCGCCGAACAGCAGCACTGCCACGTGGGTGCCTGCGCGGGTGGCTTCTTCGAGCAGCCGGCTGGCAAACGCCTTGGCCTGCGCCAGGCGCGCGCCGTGGCGCATGGACCCGGAGTTGTCCAGCGCGATCAGGTGCAGGGTGGTGGGCTTGGCCGGGGTGTGCACCCGCTGCAGGTGGGCGTGCTGCAGCGGGGCCGTACCTTTGCTGGCCAGGGTGCGCGGCCAGTGGATGCGGGCCGACGCAGCTGCCGGTGCGGGCCGTTCGGCCTGCGCCAGGCGCGGCCGTGCCAAAGCGGCAGAGGGGGCTTGCCACCACCGCAGACCGGGCACCACAGGTACCCGGTCCACGGGGTGGCTCAAGCTTTTTTTGCCACAAGCCCTCCCGTGGGCAGGCGGGCTGCCATGCCTTCGGGCAACGGGTCCAACGCGCCCCAGTCGCCTTCGGGCGTGGGGGACGTTGCGCCGTTGGTGTTGCCCGTGGGCGGGGTGTGGGCGGCAGGCGCGCTAGCCGCCGGGGGCTGCGCGAGTGTCTGCGCGGACACCTGGCGACGGTGGGCCAGGGCCAGTTCGGCCACCGCGTCCACATCGGCCACACCCACCTGGTCATGGCCCTGCAGGGCGGCGTGGGCACGGGCGGCGCGCAGCAGCACCAGATCGCCGCGCACGCCATCCACGCCGGCCTGCAAGGCCAGGGCGGTGGCGTGGGCCAGCACCGCGTCGGGCCAGTCGAGCCGGGCCAGCGCTGTTCTGGCTGCCTGCAGGCGCGTCACCAGGGCCTCCTGGGCTGCGGCCTGCTGCTGCACCACGGCCTGGGGGTCCATATCAAAAGCCAGCCGGGCGCGCACGATGGCCTGGCGCAGCTCGGGCGTGTCGGGGTTGCCCAGGTTCACCAGCAGGCCGAAGCGGTCCAGCAGCTGCGGGCGCAGCTCGCCCTCTTCGGGGTTCATGGTGCCCACCAGCACGAAGCGCGCGGCGTGCTGGTGCGACAGGCCATCGCGTTCCACCGTGTTGACGCCACTGGCGGCCACGTCCAGCAGCGCGTCCACCAGCGCGTCGGGCAGCAGGTTCACCTCGTCCACGTACAGCACACCGCCATGAGCGCGGGCCACCATGCCCGGCGCCAGACGAACCTGGCCGTCTCGCAGCACGTCTTCGAGGTTGAGGGTGCCCACCAGCTGTTCCACGCTGGCGGCCAGCGGCAGGCTGACGAATGGTGCGCCGGGCAGCAGGTCGGCCAGGGCCCGCGCCGCCGTGGACTTGGCGGTGCCGCGCGGCCCGCTGATGAGCACACCGCCAATGCCGGGGTCCACCGCCGCCAGCAGCAGGGCCTGGCGCAGCTCGGGGTTGCCCACCAGGGCCGAGAACGGGAACCCGGGGGCCGGCGCGGTTTCGGTGATGAAGATATCGTGTTTCATGCGTTCGGTCCTTCGCCCTGCGATTCGAGGCGGTGTTCCAGCGCCAGCAGCGCTTCTTCGATGCGTTCGCGGTGGTCGCCGGGCTGGGCCCACAGCCCGCGCTGCATGGCTTCGAGCAGGCGCTCGCCGATGCTGCGCAGGGCCAGCGGGTTGTGCTGTTCCAGGAAGGCGCGGTTGGCCGGGTCGTGCACATAGGCTTCGGCCACCAGGGCGTACTGGTGGTCGCGAACCTGGCCGGTCGTGGCACCAAAGCCGAACAGGAAATCGACCGTGGCCGCCATTTCGGCCGCGCCCTTGTAGCCGTGGCGCCGCACGCCTTCGATCCATTTGGGGTTGACCACGCGCGAGCGCACCACCCGCGCCAGCTCTTCCGACAGGCTGCGGATGTGCGGCGCGCCGGGGGTGCTGAAGTCGCCGTGGTAGAGGGCCGGCTGCGCACCGCCCAGGTGCTGCACGGCGGCGGCCAGGCCACCCTGGAACTGGTAGTAGTCGTCGGAGTCGAGGATGTCGTGCTCGCGGTTGTCCTGGTTCTGCAGCACGGCCTGCAGGCCGCAGACGCGGCGCTCGAAGCTCTCGCGAGCGGCGGTGCCGTGGCCGTCCTGCCCGTAGGCGAAAGCGCCCGCACGCAGGTAGGCCTGGGCGATGTCGTCCTGGCCGTTCCAGCGCCTGCCGTCCACCAGTTCCTGCAGCCCGGTGCCGTAACCGCCAGGGCGCGGGCCGAACACGCGCCAGCTGGCCTGGCGCTGCGCGGCGTCGTCGGTCAGGCCGCGCGCGCGCGCCTCGTCGGCTTCGCGATGCACGCGCGCGCGCACCGGGTTCACGTCGTCGGGTTCGTCGTCCACCGGCACCGCCGCAACGGCCTTGACGGCGGTGTCGAACAGGTCGATCAGGCCGGGGAAGGCGTCGCGGAAGAAGCCCGAGACGCGCAGCGTCACATCCACCCGCGGCCGGTTGCGGATGGCCATGGGCAGCACCTCGATGTCCACCACCCGGCCGCTGCCGGGCGCCCACTTGGGCCGCACGCCCAGCAGGGCCATGGCCTGGGCCACATCCTCACCGCCGGTGCGCATGGTGCTGGTGCCCCAGACCGACAGCCCGACCGACGCGGGGTAGCTGCCGTGGTCCTGCAGGTGGCGCTCGACCACCCGGTCGGCAGCCAGCGCGCCCATGGCGTAGGCGGTGGGCGTGGGCACGGCGCGGGTGTCCACGGCGTAGAAATTGCGGCCGGTGGGCAGCACATCGGGCCGCCCACGCGAGGGCGCACCGCTGGGGCCGGGTGGCACGAAGCAGCCACGCAGGCCGCGCAGCAGCTGGGTCATCTCCTGTTCGCCGCAAGCGTCCAGCCGCGGGGCCAGCACGCCCTGCACCTGGGCGAGTACCGGCGCTGCGTGTGGCCAGCGCGCGGCGTCGGGCGGGGTGGCATCGGCCAGCAGCCGGGTGGCCAGTTTTTCGATGCGCTCGCGGGTGTGGCCGGCGTGGCGCCAGGGCTCGTCGCCCAGGGCCTGCAGGGCGGCCGGGCGCGGGCCCTGCCAGGGCTGGGCCCAGTCCGGGTCCAGCGGGTCGAAACCGTCCAGCCCCAGGTCGGCGGCCAGGGCCTGCAGCAGGCTGCCCTGCCCGGGACACTTGCCGCGCGGAAAGCGCGCCAGCGCCAGCAAGGTGTCGGCGCGCTGGCGGCCGGCGGGCGAACGGCCGAACACGTGCAGCCCGTCGCGGATCTGGGACTCCTTGATCTCGCACAGGTAGGCGTCCAGCCGCTCCAGCACACGCTGGCGTGCCGCGTCGTCGGCCGGCGGTTCGAAGCCAAGGTCGGCGTGCAGGCCGTGGGTGATGACGTGGTCCAGGATGGTCTGGCGCAGCCGGGTGGCGCGGCGCGGGTCCAGCGACAGGGCTTCGTAGTACTCGTCCATCTGGCGTTCGAGCACCTGCAGCGGGCCGTAGGTCTCGGCCCGCGTGAGCGGCGGCATGAGGTGGTCGATGATGACCGCCTGCGTGCGGCGCTTGGCCTGGCTGCCTTCGCCGGGGTCGTTGACGATGAAGGGGTAGAGGTGCGGCAGCGGGCCGAGGATGGCGTCGGGCCAGCACTCGGCCCCCAGGGCCACGCTCTTGCCCGGCAGCCATTCGAGGTTGCCGTGTTTGCCCACGTGCACCAGCGCGTCGGCGGCCCAGGTGCGGCGCAACCAGAAATAGAAGGCCAGGTAACCGTGCGGTGGCACGAGGTCGGCGTCGTGGTAGCTGGCCAGCAGGTCCAGGTCGCGCCCGCGCGCGGGCTGGATGCCCACAAACACCCGGCCCAGGCGCAGGCCGGGGATCATGAAACGGCCCTGACGTACCATCGGGTCCTGCTCGGGCGCGCCCCACAGCGCGTTCACCTCGGCCTGCCGTTCGGGGGCCAGCGCGTGGAAGGCGGCCAGGTAGTCGGCCATGGCCAGGCTCTGGCCCACCGGGCGGTGGTCGTTGGCGTCGAGCCGGTTGGTCACGCCCTCGATCAGGCGTGCCATCAGCGCGTCACCGCCGTCGGGCAGGTCACCCGTGTCGTAGCCCTGGGCGCGCAACGCCTCAAGGATGCCAACCGCCGAAGCCGGCGTGTCCAGCCCCACGCCGTTGGCCAGCCGGGCGTCGTCGTTGGGGTAGTTGGCCAGCACCAGGGCCAGCCGGTGCTGGGCCACCGGGACGTGGCGCAGGCGGCACCAGCGCTGCGCCAGTTCGGCCACGAAGGCGATGCGTTCGTCGTCGGGCTGGTAGCGCACCACGTCCACCTCGGCGCGCTCGCAGCGCCAGGCCAGGCCCTTGAAGCTGATGGCGCGGGTGCCGATGCGGCCGTCCACCTCGGGCAGCACCACCTGCATGGCCAGGTCGCGCGGCGCCAGGCCGTGCGGGTCTTCGGCCCACTGTTCGCGCACGCAGCCGGCGGTGATGAGCTGCAGCACCGGCGCATCACCGGCCAGCAGCACCGGCTCGGCGCCCTCCCCGTCGACACCGTCGATGGACCCGATGGCAAAGCTGGTGGCGTTGAGCACCACGTCCACCGCGTGCTCGGCCGCCAGGGCCTGCAGCGTCGCCAGCGTGGCGGGCGCCTTGAGCGAGTCCACCGCCAACGCCAGCGGGTTCAGGCCGCGCTCGTGCAGCGCGGCCAGCAGCGCGTCGAACACCGCCGTGTTGCCGGCCTGCGCGTGCGCGCGGTAGAACACCAGCAGCGCCACCGGCTGCCCGGTCCGCCAGGCCAGCGGCTGTGCCGGCTGGTAGCGCAGGGTCGGCGGCATCGGCTGCGGCGGCGCCGGCTCGGCCCCCGCGTGCCAGACGCGGTGCCGGATGAGGTCGAAAAACGCACGGGCGTTGTCGCGCCCGCCTTCGCGCAGGCAGCGCCAGAGCCAGCGGCTGTCGGCCACGGCGGCGGTGCCGCGCTGCAGCAGCAGCGGGTCTTCCAGCGCCTCGCCCGAGAAGATGGACAGCCACTGCCCGCGACGCCCGGCCAGTTCCACCGCCTGCTCCACCACGTAGGCCCAGTCGGCCGGCGCACCCAGGTGGTCGATCACCACCACCCGCGCGTGGCGCAGCACGTCGTCCACGTACAGGTCCATGGACGCGGGCTGGCGCAGCCACATCAGGTTGGCCAGCCGCACCGTCGGGAAGTCGGGCGGCAGCGCGTCCACCGCGTCGGCCAGCAGCGACAGCGTGGTGTCGGCCGCGCTGAGCACGACGATGTCGGCCGGCGTCTGCGCCACACGCACGATGCCCTGGCCACCGTCTTCGACGTGGCCGCCCGGGCGGGTGGACAGCAGATGCATGCGCGGCGTCCGACGATCAGGCCGCCGCAGCGGCGGGGTTCAGGTCGGCCTGCAGCTCGCGCAGCAGCTGGTCGGCGTCCAGGTGGTCGCCAATGAACACCAGCCGGCTGGCGCGCACCTCGTCAGCGCGCCAGGGGCGGTCGAACTGGCTGTCAAAGCGCTGGCCTACGCCCTGCACCAGCAGGCGCATGGCGGCGCCGGGCAGCGCCACGAAACCCTTGACTCGGTAGACTTCGTGGCGGCGCACCAGGGCCAACAGCGCGTCCAGCAGGCGCTGGCGGTCGGTCACGTCCAGCGTCAGCGAAAGCGAATCGAATTCGTCGTGGTCGTGGTCCTCTTCCTCGTCGTGGTGGGTCTTGCGGCCGTCGATTACGTCTTCCACAGCGCGGCCCATGCCCAGCAGCAGGTCGATGTCCACGCGCCCTTGCTGCGCGTGCACCAGCTTCACGCCAGCCGGTGTTTCGGTGCGCACAGCGGCTTCCACCTGCGCCAGGGCGGCGGCGCCCAGGCCATCGGTCTTGTTGATGACCACCAGGTCGGCGGTGGCCAGCTGGTCCTCGAAAAGCTCGGCAAGCGGCGAGTCGTGGTCCAGGTTCTCGTCGGCACGGCGCTGGGCGTCCACCGCCACCGGGTCTTCGGCGAACTGACCGGCGGCCACGGCCGGTGCGTCCACCACCGTCACCACCGAGTCCACCGTGAAGGTGTTGCGCAGGCTGGGCCACTGGAAGGCCTGCACCAGCGGCTTGGGCAGGGCCAGGCCCGAGGTCTCGATCACCAGGTGGTCGATCTGGTCGCGCCGTGCGGCCAGTTGCTCCATGACAGGCGCGAACTCTTCCTGCACTGTGCAACACAGGCAGCCGTTAGCCAGTTCGTACAGCTGGCCGTTGTCGTTGCCGTCTTCGTCACAGCCGATGCCGCAGGCGCGCAGCAGTTCGCCGTCGATGCCCAGGGCACCGAACTCATTGACGATGACCGCGATGCGCCGGCCCTGCGCGTGGGTCAGCAGGTGGCGCAGCAGCGTGGTCTTGCCAGCCCCGAGGAAGCCGGTGACGATGGTGGCGGGGATTTTCCGGAGGTTCATGTCGGTGTCCTGTAGAAAGATCGGGTAGGGTCGTGGCGTCAGTCTTCGATGCCGCGCTGCGCCGGCACGCCGGCGTTGAAATGGTGTTTGATGAGCGTCATCTCGGTCACCGTGTCGGCCAGTTCGATCAGTTCTGCCGGCGCGTTGCGACCGGTCAGCACCACGGTCACACCGGGCGGACGCTCGCGCAGGCAGGTGAGCACCGCATCCAGGGTGATCCAGCCGTAGCGCAGCGGGTACATGATTTCGTCGAGCACCACCATGAAGTGCTCGCCCGCGCGGATGGTCTCCTCGGCCTTGGCCCAGCCGTGCTGCGCCAGCTCGGCCGAGTGGTCGAGGTCGCGGCTTTTCCAGCTGAAGCCGTCACCCATGGCTTCGATGGGAATGCCCAGCTGTTCGAAGAGCCGGTGCTCGCCAAAGCGGGCACTGGGCACCTTCATGAACTGGTAGACCTTGATCTTCTTGCCGCGGCCGTGGGCACGCAGGGCGAGGCCGAAGGCCGCCGTGCTTTTACCCTTGCCGTGGCCGGTGTGGACCATGATCAGGCCGCGTCGTTCGCCCTGGGGTTTGGGGGTGTCGCGGTGTATCGGTGGGGTTTCAATCTGCATGGTGTCTCTCGTCGTCGGTGACCTGCTTGAGCAGGTAGGTGTCCATGATCCAGCCGTGGCGCTCGCGCGCCTGCGCCCGCTCGCGCAGGATGGTTTCGCTCACCGCAGCCAGCGGGCCGCTGATGCACAGCTGGTGCGGCATGCCCAGAAAGGCGCCCCACCAGATGTGCAGGCCTTCGGGGGCCAGGGTCCGAAAGGAGCATTGCCCGTCCAGCAGCACCGCCACGGTGTAGGTGTTGGCGGGCCAGCCGAGCTCGCGCAGCTGGCGCCCGGTGGTGATGAGCACCGGCGCGTTGATCTCGTTGAGCGGGATGGCGTGGGCCGCCGTCAGCGCCTGCAGCGCGGTGATGCCGGGCACCACGGTGGTGGTCAAATCCACCTGCCGCTTCAGGCGCTGTGCGATGCGAAGGGTGCTGTCATAGAGCGACGGATCGCCCCAGACCAGCAAAGCCACGGTGCCCCCGTCGGGCAGGTGCCGGGCGATGGTGTCCAGCCAGATCTGGGCAATGGCGTCGTGCCAGCGGTCCACGGCGCCAAGGTAATCGGTCTCGCTCCCTTCGCGCACCGGCATGTCAAACGGGGCCACCACCGCGCCAGCGGGCGGCAGCAGCTGGCGGCACAGTTCCAGGCGCAGGTCGGCCAGCTCGGCCTTCTCGGCGCCCTTGTGCGGCACCAGCACCAGCTGGGCGCCCTGCAGCGCCGCAACGCCCTGGCGGGTGATGTGGTCCGGGTGACCGGCGCCCATGCCGATCAGGCTGAGGTGAATCTTCATTCGCTGCCTGCCGGGAAACGTGGCGCCGCGCCCAGCGGGCGGTAGCGGCGGTCGTAGTCGGCCGCGTAGAGGCGGCTGTGGCCGAAGTCCTCGGCCCCGAGGTTGCGGCCCACGAGGATCAGCGCGGTGCGGTCGATGCCCTCGCCGATGGCGGCCTCGATGGTCGAGAGACTGGCGCGCACCACGCGCTCGTCGGGCCAACTGGCGCGCCAGACCACGGCCACCGGACAGTCGGCCCCGTAGTGCGGCAGCAAATCTCGCACCACCTGGGGCAACACGTGGATGGACAGGTGGATGGCCAGCGTGGCGCCGGTGCGGGCAAAGTTCGCCAGCGCCTCGCCGTCGGGCATGGGCGACGCGCGCCCGCTGGTGCGCGTGAGCACCACCGACTGGCTCATGCCCGGCAGCGTCAACTCGGCCCCCAGGGTGGCAGCGGCCGCGGCGAACGAGGGCACGCCCGGCGTGACGGTGAAGGGAATGCCTGCCTCGCGCAGCGCGCGCAGTTGCTCGCCCATGGCCGACCAGACCGAGAGGTCGCCCGAGTGCAGGCGCGCCACGTCCTGACCTTGTGCATGGACCTCTTGAATGGTCTGCACGATCTGCTCCAGCGACAACGGCGCGGTGTTGACGATGCGCGCGCCCGGCGGGCAATGGGCCAGCACGCCTTCGGGCACCAGCGAGCCGGCGTACAGGCACACCGGGCTGGCGGCGATCAGATCGCGGCCCCGCAGGGTCAGCAGGTCGGGGGCGCCCGGTCCGGCGCCAATGAAATGAACGGTCATGGGGTCAGCGATTGGGATGTTTTCACGGCAATGGCGGCGGTGGCGCTGCCATCGGCACTGACGTGGCGCCGACTGGCCAGCACCGCGCCGGGACCGGCCGCGGCCAGGGCGGCGGCTTCGGCCAGGCTGCGGGCGCCGTAGCGGGCCGGCACGTGGGCGCTGGGCTGTGCGTCCTGCGCCACCAGCAGGGGCGGTGGCACGGGCTGCAACGGCAAGGCCAGGTCGGTGGCCAGTTGCACCAGGGCCGGGTGCTGGCACTTGTCGTCGGCCGCGGCCAGTGCGCGCAGCGAAAGCTCGGCCCCGCCCTGCCTGGCAGCGGCCAGCGCGGCATCCAACACCTGGCGCAGGGCCTGCGGGCTGGTCTGCTGGCGAAAGCCCAGGCCAGCGACGGCAGAGGTCACAACGGGGGTGAAGCTTTGGGTCACAGCACCACACTCCACTGCACCACCGGGCGCGCCGGCTGCCAGCCTCGCAGACCGCCCAGCGGCTGGGCCTGGGCCAGCGACACCTGCAGCAGCTCGCCACCGTGCTGCGCGTGCAGCTGCAGCAACAAGGCCTCGGTTTCCAGCGTCACGCCGTTGACAACCAGGCGGCAGCCCGGCCGCAGCACCGGCCGCAGAGCCTCGAACAGCTCGGCACCGAAGCCCCCGCCCACGAACACCGCGTCGGCGGCGGGCAGCGTGGCCAGCACGTCGATGGACGCCGCGTGGTGCACCTGCAGCCGGTGCGGCACGCCCAGCTGTTCGGCGTTGCGGCGGATGTTGGCGGCGCGCTCCGGTGAACGCTCCACTGCGTGCGAATGGCCGCCCGCCAGGCACCACTCCACCGACACGGAGCCCGAGCCCGCGCCCAGGTCCCACAGGCATTCACCCGGGCGCGGCGCGAGCGCGCGCAGCGTCAGCGCCCGCATCGGCGATTTGGTGATCTGCCCGTCGTGAGCGAACAGCTCGTCGGGCAGGCCGCTGCTGACGGGCAGGCCGGGCGGGCCCTCGTGCAGGTCCAGCGCCAGCGCCACCGGCGCGTCCAGCGCGGGCAGGTCGGGGGCGTCCAGACGGAAATGGTGAATGCGCTCGTGCGGTCCGCCCAGGCGTTCCAGCGCCCAGCCGCTGCTGGCACCATAACCGTGGCTGCTGACCAGGGCCACCAGCGTCTGCAAAGCCTCGCCGTCGCGCACCAGGCAGATCAGTCGCTGGCCGCGCCACAGGTCCGGTCGCACCACCGACAGAGGCGTGGCGTGCAGGCCCAGGCATCGCACCGTCTCCAGGCGCCAGCCCAGGGCGGCTGTCGCCCGTGAAAACGTGGACGGCACCGGAAAGGCGGTCCACTCACCTGCGGCCAGGTGCTGGCAGACACTGCCCCCCGCGCCAAACCAGAATGGGTCGCCCGAGGCCAGCACCGCCACCGGCTGCCCGCGCAGGGCCAGCACCGGCCGGATGTCGAACGGCACACCCCAGGCGATGCCGCGCTCGCCAACACCGGCCAGAGCCAGGTGGCGCGGACCGCCGAACACATGGCGGGCGCTGTCCAGCGCAGCGCGGCTACCATCGCTCAGTCCCGCCAGCCCGTCTTCCCCCATGCCGATGATCGACAGCCAAGATTCAGCCACGCAACGTATCCTCCTGCTGGGTGGCACCACCGAAGCGAGCCGGCTGGCCCAGGCGCTGGCCGCCGCGCGCATGGACGCGGTGTTTTCCTACGCCGGCCGCACCGACGCGCCCGTGGCCCAGCCCCTGCCCACGCGGGTCGGCGGCTTCGGCGGCGTCGATGGCCTGTGCCAATACCTGCAGGCCGAGCGCATCACACATGTGGTCGACGCGACCCATCCCTTCGCCGCGCAGATGAGCAGCCACGCGGTGCAGGCCTGTGCCCGGCTGGGTTTGCCGCTGCTGGCACTGGAGCGCCCGGCCTGGCAGGCCCAGGCGGGTGACCACTGGCAGCACGTGCCCGATCTCGCCTCTGCAGTGGCCGCTCTGCCCACCGAGCCAGCCCGGGTGTTCCTGGCCATCGGCCGGCAACACGTGCAGCCCTTTCTGGACGTCGGCCGGCACTGGTTTCTGCTGCGACTGGTCGACCCGGGTTTCGAGCTGCCCGCTGCTCAGGGCGCTGTGGTACTGGACCGCGGCCCCTTCACACTGGCCAACGACCTTGCCCTGTTGCGCCAGCACCGGATCACCCATGTGGTGGCCAAGAACGCCGGGGGGCTGGGTGCGCAGGCCAAGCTGGACGCGGCGCGCGCACTCGGCTGCCCGGTGATCCTGATCGACCGGCCGGCCATTCCCCACCGGCCCACGGCGGGCACGGTGGCTCAGGCACTGCAATGGCTGGGCGTGGCGCCGGCGGATACTGGTGTTCATGCGGCCACCGATCGCGGGGTGTAGACAAAGCGCCCCACGCGGCGCGTGGTGGAACTGCCGACGATCACCAGCGTGCGCATGTCGGCCATGCCGGGCGTCGCGTCCGCCAGGGGCACGCACCGCAGCCGCTCCTGCGGGGTGCTGATGGCGCGCGCGAACAGCAGCAGGCGCTCGGGCTCGCAGGTCTCGCGCAGCAGCCGCAGCACCTGTTCGAAGGTGTGCGGGCGGCTGGCCGAGCGTGGGTTGTAGAACGCCATCGCCATGTCGGCGCCGAGGGCCGCGCGCAAGCGCTTCTCGATCAGCGCCCAGGGCTTGAGGTTGTCGCTGAGGTTGATGGTGCAGAAATCGTGCCCCAGCGGCGCGCCGGCGCGAGCGGCCGCTGCCAGCATGGCGGTGATGCCGGGCAGCACCCGCACGTCCAGCGCCTGCCAGTCGTCACGCCCCTCCATCGCTTCAAACACGGCCGTGGCCATGGCGAACACGCCGGGGTCGCCGGACGACACCACCACCACGCGAGCGCCGGCCGCGGCCAGCGCCAGCGCGGCACGTGCGCGGTCCAGTTCTTCGCGGTTGTCCGAGGGGTGCAGCGTCAGGCCGGCCCGCGGCGCCACCCGCGCCACGTAGGGGATGTAACCCAGCACGTCGCTGGCCTGGTCCAGCGCCTGGCGCACCTCGGGCGTGACCAGGGCTTCATCGCCCGGCCCGAGGCCGGCGATGCAGAGCCAGCCGCTCATGCGATCCGGCGCCAGGCCGTCCCAAGCCGGATCAGCCCGCTCAGGGAGCAGCGACCCGCGCAGCAGCGGAGCCTGGGGGCTCATCATTCCGCCACCTCCGGCCGACGCCCCTGGCCGTGCACCAGCACAATGGCGAAATACGGACAGACCTCGTCGGGCGTGTCGGCCAGACGGCTCAACTGCTGCTGCGGCATGGTGCCGTGCTGCACCAGCCAGGCCTGGTCGAGCTTGCCCGCGCGGGCCAGCGCCCGCCGCACGCGCGGCAGGTTGCGGCCGGTTTTCATGATGGCCATGGCATCGGCCGCCTGCATGTGGCGCACCAGATCGTCCTCGGGCAAAGTGCCCATCAGCACGGTCAGCACGTCGTCGCCCCAGGTCATGGGCTGGCCGGTGGACCACCAGCAGCCGACCATGCCGGGAATGCCGGGAACCACCTCCACCACCGCGCGGCCCTGCAGGCGGGTGTAGAGGTGCATGAAGGAGCCGTAGAAAAACGGGTCTCCCTCACACAGGACCACGATGTCCTGGTCCTGCGCCAACTGCGCCAGGCGGTCGGCCCAGTCGTCGTAGAAGCGGGCCAGGCAGTGAATGTAGGCTGGGCTGTCGAACGGTAGTTCCGTGGTGACCGGGTATTCCATCGCGTATTCGGTCACCCCCGGCGACAACAGGGCGTCCACCATCTTGCGGGCCTGGCCGGGCCGGCCCTTCTTGCGGAAATACGCCACATGCCGGGCCGAGCGCACCAGGCGATCGGCGCGCACGCTCATCAGGTCGGGGTCGCCCGGCCCCAGGCCGGCGCAGATGATGCGTCCCATCAGATCTCCTTCTCGCTGGCCAGCGCGTTGATGGCCGCCACCGTGATGGCCGAGCCCCCCAGACGCCCGTGCACCACCAGGGCGGGCAAGGCGTCGGCCGCCATCAGCGCAGCCTTGGACTCGGCCGCACCGACAAAGCCCACCGGGCAGCCGATGACGGCGGCCGGACGCGGACAGGCCGGGTCCTGCAGCATGTTGAGCAGGTGGAACAGCGCGGTGGGCGCGTTGCCGATGGCCACGACCGCACCGGCCAGGTGCGGCCGCCAAAGTTCCAGCGCGGCGGCGCTGCGGGTGGTTTCCATCTGGCGCGCCAGTTCGGCCACCCGCGGGTCTTGCAGGGTGCAGATGATTTCGTTGTCGGCCGGCAGCCGCTTGCGCGTGATGCCTTCGCTGACCATGCGGGCATCGCAGAGGATGGGCGCGCCGGCCTGCAACGCCCCGCGCGTGGCCTCAGCCATGCCGGGCGTGAAGGCCACGTGCTGCTCCAGTCCCACCAGCCCGGCGGCGTGGATCATGCGCACCACGGCCAGTTCTTCGACCGGCGTGAAGCGGCCGAGATCCGCTTCGGACCGGATGATGGCAAAGGACTGGCGGTAGATGGCGTCGCCATCCCGTTCAAAGGTGTGCAGCATGGGAAAAATCTTGTTGTAGTTGGTGCACCAGGGCCGCGCGTTCCAGCCCGATGTGGTCTGGCGCAGCGGCGGCGGTGCCATGCCGGATCAGGTCGAAGCCGTCGCGGGTGGCGACGACCGTGGCCGCCGGCCGGGGGTGGGCACAGCCCTTGGTGCAGCCCGAGACGTGCAGCCGCTGCCCGGGCGGCACCAGCGGTGCCAGGGCCAGGGCCAGCTCGCGCGTGGGCGCGGCCGCCTGCTCGCAGCCCGGCGCACCGGTGCAGGCGTCCACGCGCAACCGGGCATCGTCGGCTTGGGTGATGAGTTCGGGTAGCTGCGGAAGCGGGGCATCGCCCTCCACCAGCAGGCTGCGCCAGGGGGTCAGGCGCAACGCCCCGCCGGCGGCCAGTGCCCCCAGCGCGGTGGCGGGCAGCAGGCCAAAGGCCAGCCCCACCAGATGGCCGTTCGGCTGCCGGCCCGGCAGGGGTGCCGGTGGCACGCCCTGCGGAACCGGGACCGCCTGCCACGCGGCCGGCAGCGCAACGCGCTCGAGCAAGGCCGCCATGCGGCCGCGCCCGGCCGGTGCGCCGCCGGCGCGCAGGAACCAGTGCGCCAGCGACAGCGCGGTCGCGGGCGCATCGGCGAGCGACACCACCACCCCGCGGGACGCGCCGTCGGCGCAGATCAGGACGCCGTCCGCGTGGCGCTCCAGGCGGATGTCGGCATAGGCCTCGCGCAGACAGGGCTCCGGCCCGGTGTCCACCGCGAAACCGAACTTGGCGGGCAGCGCCGGTGCGTCGTCACGGGCCAGCGCGGCGCCCAGCCGCAGGGCCAGGTCGGGGGTCGGGTCACCGTCCCCCCAGAACGGCTGCACCTGCACATTGCGCCGCGCCTCGTGGGACGCATCGGCGTCCACCAGACCCAGCCCGCTCAGGGCGCCCAGCAAGGGCGCATGGTCAGCCGGGTCGACCCTACGCAACTGCAGGTTGGCCCGGTTGGTCAGCTCCAGCAACGGGTGGGCCCATCGCTGCGCCAGCAGCGCCAGGCTCTGCGCCTGCGCCTGGCTGAGCCGTCCCGCCAGCGGCCGCACACGCACCACCAGCCCGTCGCTGGCGGCCATGGGCCGCACGGCGCCCGGGCACCAGCCGCGGATCATCACGGGCCCTTCGTGGCGGTGGGTGCTCTGGTCGTTCATCGGAGGCAGCGGTCCGGTTCAGTCGGACTCGAAATGGGGACTCATCTGCACGGTCTCGCCGACGATCAGCAGACCGGGCTGCGGCCCATAGGCCGGCGCCTGATCGACCAGGCGGCCCAGGCGACAGGCCAGCACCGTCTGCGACGGGCGGGTGCCGTCGCGCACGATGGCGGCCGGTGTGTCGGGTGACAGGCCGTGCGCCATCAGGCGTTCGGCGATGTGGGAAAGGCGCTGGATACCCATGTAGAACACCCGCGTCTGGCCAGGCCGGGCTAGTGCGCGCCAGTCGTGCGTGGCGCCGTCGTCGGCCAGATGCCCCGGCAGGAACACGCAGCTCGCCGCAAAATCCCGATGGGTCAGGGGAATGCCTGCCGCAGCCGAGCAGCCGCTGGCAGCCGTAACGCCAGGAACCACCTCGAAGGCGATGCCCTCGGCCTGCAGCGCCTGCACCTCTTCTCCCCCCCGTCCGAACACGAAAGGGTCCCCGCCCTTGAGGCGCACCACGCGGACACCGGCGCGCGCATGCGCCACCAGCAAGTCGTGAATGCCGTTCTGCGGCACGGCGTGGTGGCCCAGGGCCTTACCCACATACACGCGCTGCGCACCGCCCGGAATCTGGTCAAGCACCTCAGGCGCAATCAACCGGTCGTGTACCACGACGTCGGCGCGGCGCAGGCGGTCCAGCGCGCGCAGAGTCATGAGATCGAGCGGGCCAGGCCCCGCACCGACGATGGACACGAAACCGGTCTTCAAGACTTCACCCGTCTCAGGCCGCCGAGTACAGGCGCGGTTCGACCACGCGCGAGCCCTTGAGCCTGTGCAACTGCTTGGCCACCGCCAGCACCGCCAGGGCCACCAGCGGCTCCAGCAATACGACGGTCATGTAGGCGGCGCCGAAGGTAGCGATGCTTTCGATGTTTTCCGCAGCAAAGCCCTGGCCGTACAGTGCCCAGAAACCCACCCACACTACGATGCCGCCCTGGTACGCCACCGAGAGTTTCAGGGCCTGCGCGTAGCGGATGTCCACATACGGCGTCGCTGGCGCGATCACGCGACGGGCCAGCGCCTGGATCGCGAACAGCGGCACCAGCAACGTGGTGACGTTCATGCCGTACTGCGGCAGGTCGTCCGGCGCGAAGAACAGGCTCTGCACGGCAAGCCCCGCCGCCAGACCGATGGCTGCAGGTGCAGCGCCGAACACGAGCAGCAGCGTGCTACCCAGAATCAAATGCACTTCGGACACGCCCACCGGGTGCGTGGGCAGCACCTCGAAAAAGGCAAACACCAGCAAGGCTGTGATCACCGACCGGGCCAGCAGCGCGGCAATACCTTCCTGGCGCACCATATCCCAAGCCAACTTGGTCATATAGCCCAGCGCGGCAGTGGCTGTCGCGTAGCTCAGAAAGATCTTGGTGGTGTCCACCAGTGCGGGTTCTATGTGCATGACGCTGCTCCTAGGTTGTGGCGCTGTTGCTTGCGCCGTTTGAAAATTCGTTCGAGGCAGTCTGACCCGGCAGAGGCAAGGCCACCCACTGCCCGTCCAGTTCGCGCACCGCCACGCGGTGATCGAACACGGCTTCGAGCGCGCGGTGCGTGGCGGGGTCGGCGCAGGCGCCCTGGTGCGTGATCCGCCCTTGCGCCATCACCACCAGTTCGTCGGCATGCAGCGCCATGCCGATCTCGTGCAGCACACTGACCACGGTGCGGCCTTCGCGCACCAGGGCCTGAACGATGGACAGCCAGTCGGCCTGGTGCGGCGGGTCCAGGTTGGCCAGGGGTTCGTCCATCAGCAGCACCTGGGCCTCCACCGCCAGGGCGCGGGCCAGCAGCACGCGCTGCCGCTCGCCGCCGGACAGCTGGCCGAGCGAACGTGCCCGCCAGTCCCAGGCCTGGGTGGCGCGCAGCGCGCGCTCCACCGCTGCGTGGTCGGCGGCGCTGGGCGGGCTGAGCCAGGCCTGGTGTGGCAGGCGGCCGAGCATGGACACGTCCCACACGGTCAGGTCGTCGCCACTGGCCTCGTTCTGGCCCAGCCACGACAGCTGCTGCGCCCGCTGGCGGTGTGGCCAGTCGGGCAGCGGCTGACCCAGCAGGACCGAGGTGCCGCTGTGCGGCAACAGGCCAGCCATGGCCTTGAGCAGGGTGGACTTGCCGGCGCCGTTAGGCCCGACGATGCTGGTCCAACGCGCACGCGGCAGCGCCAGCGTGATGCCGTGCAGGATGGCCGCGTCGCCGAAGCGAACACCCAGGTCGCGCGCTTCCAGCGCAGGGACGTTGAATGCAGGTGTGGCGCTCACAGCCCTCCTCCCCGGCCCAGCCGCGTGCTGCGGTGCATCAGCCACAGCAGATAACCGCCGCCGAGCACCGCGGTGAGCACGCCCACCGGCAGCTCCTGCGGCGCGATCAGCCAGCGCGCCAGCGTGTCGGCCGCCATCAGCAGGGCACCACCCATGCAGCTGGCCAGCAGCATCAGACGGCTGCTGGTGGTCTTGACCAGCGAACGCACCAGGTGAGGTGCGGCCAGGCCCACGAAGGCGATCAGGCCGGTCTGCGCCACGGC
Organism: Serpentinimonas sp. SSL01; assembly: GCF_056323735.1. Classification (NCBI taxonomy): domain Bacteria; kingdom Pseudomonadati; phylum Pseudomonadota; class Betaproteobacteria; order Burkholderiales; family Comamonadaceae; genus Serpentinimonas; species Serpentinimonas sp. SSL01. The sequence goes on along the minus strand of NZ_CM150487.1, from coordinate 385,120 downwards.
GGTGCCGGTGGCCAGGGCCAGCACACCCACCAGCGCCGCACGCATGGGGCCCAGCGGCAGGCCCAGGCTGCGCGCCGTGGCATCGCCCAGGCTCAGGCCGTCGAGCACGCGCGCCAGCAGCCAGGCCGCCAGCGTGCACAGCACCCACACGCCCGCCATCAGGCCGGCGGCGGTCCAGCCCACGAAGCTGGTGGACCCCAGCATGAAGGCCTGCATGGCCTGCAGCGATTCGGGCGAGAACAGCAGCACCAGATGCGTCATGGCGCCCAGCACCACGCCGACCACCACACCGGCCAGCAGCAGGCGCAGCGTGTGCTGCACACCGCGCGAGAGCACCAGGGTCAGCAGCACCGCCAGCACCGCACCGCCGAAGGCCGCGCCGGTCAGCCCCAGGCGCACCCAGACGCTGCTGGAAAACACACTCACCGCGACGCCGCTGTTCATCATGCTGGCACCCAGCATGCCGCCCGCCCCGCCCATGGCCGCCAGCGCCAGCGCCACGCCCAGCGAAGCGCCCGAGGCGCTGCCCAGAAGGAACGGGTCGGCCAGCGGGTTGCGGAACAGGCCCTGCGCCACGGCCCCGGCCAGCCCCAGCAGCGCGCCCGCCCCCCAGGCCCCCAGAGTGCGCGGCAGGCGGATGTCGAACACGATCTGCTGCGCCATGGCGGTGGCGTCCGGGTCCAGGCCCGGATTAAACAGTGGGCCGAGCAGGTTCTCGAAACCGGCACTGCCCACGCAGACGCCGAGCGCGGCCAGCAGCACCGCCGCCAGCAGCAGGGCGGCGACGAGCCAGGACGCGCGCCTGGCGTTCATGGACGCGCAACCCCTTTGCTGACCGCAGGTGCTTTGGACGCCAGGCAGCGCGCCATGATGCGCGCGCCCTCGGCCATGCGCGGTCCCGGGCGCACCAGGGTGTCGGACTCCTCGGCCGGGAATACGCACAGGTGTTGTCCGCGCATGGCGCGCAGGCTGTGCCAGCCGGGGCGCTGCATCATGCCGTCCACGCTGCGCTGGCCGACCATGATCAGGTCCGGGTTGGCGCGCACGATGTACTCCGGGTTGAGCTTGGGGAAGGGGCCGAGCGAGGCCGGCACGATGTTCTTCACGCCCAGCCGCGTCAGGGTCTCGCCGATGAAGGACGCCTCACCCGCCGCGTACGGCCCGGGGTTGACCTCGAAATACACCCGCGTGCCACGCACGCCGGGGGGCAGCGACTGGGCCGCCGCCATCACCGCCGCGTCGATGGCGCGCCAGATGCGCTGCGCGTCCGGCACCTCCAGCAACTGGCCGATCTTGAGTATCACCCGCTGCACGTCGGCGTGGGTCTTGGGCTCCAGCGCCAGCACCTTGATGCCCAGCGCCCGCAAGCGGTCCCCCGCGCGGGACGAGGTGGCCATCAGCACCACATCGGGCCGCAAGGCCACGATCAGTTCGATGTTCGGGTCCAGTCCCCCACCCACCTGCGGCAGCTTCGTGAGGCTGGCGGGGAAGGTGGAATAGCGGTCCACACCCACCAGGCGCTGGCAATGCCCGAGCTCGCACACCGTCTCGGCCAATGAAGGCAGCAGGCTCACGATGCGCTGTGGCGAGCGCTCGAAGTTCACCACCACGCCCTTGTCGTCGGTGACCTGAAGGGCCGCCTGCGCGGGCAGCGCCAGTATCACAATCAACCCCATCGCCAGTTGCCGAAGCATCGCCTTCATGAGTGGCCTTTCAGGGTCAGCGGCAGCCCGGCCGCCATCAGCGTGACACGCTCGCAAGCCGCCGCCACCTGCTGGTTCAGACGACCCAGCGCGTCCACAAACGCACGCACTTCGCGGCCTATGGGGATCACACCCAGACCAATCTCGTTGCCCACCAGCACCACCGGGCCGGGCACCGCAGTGATGGTCGCGCACAGGTCTTCGCCCGCCGCGATCACGGCCGCTTCGGGGAGGGCCTGTGTCGGGTCGGCCGGCATCATGCGGTTTGTCAGCCACAGGGTCAGGCAATCGACCACAACCAGCGTGTGGCCGTCGCTGTGCCGCCGCACCGCCTCGGCCAGCGCCAGCGGTTCTTCCACCGTCAGCATGCCCGGCACGCGCACGGCGCGGTCGGCCTGGTGGCGCGCGATGCGCTCGCGCATCTCGTCGTCCCAGGCCTGGCCGGTGGCCACCAGCACCGCCCGGTGCGCGGGCGATGCCATCAGCCAGTCGCGGGCCAGCAGCTCGGCCCGGCGCGATTTGCCGCTCTTCTGGCCGCCCAGGATCAGTTCGCTGCGCGCCAACTCAACCATGGGCCACCATCCATGCCTTGACGATGCGGTGCATCTGCTCCACCCCGTCGGTCAGCGCCGCGAGACCCGGCTGCAGGATGTCGGCCGACTTGATCTCGAACATCTGCCCGGTTTTCACGGCCGGCACGTCCTGCCAGCCGGGCCGCGCGGCCACCTTTTCGGCGCGGAACTTCTTGCCGCACCAGGAGCCGATGATGATGTCCGGTGCACGCCGCACGATCTCGGCCCCGTCGGCAATGATGCGGTCCTTGCCCAGCGACTGCACGGCCAATTCGGGAAACACGTCGTCACCACCGGCAATGCCCAGCAAGCCCGACACCCAGCGGATGCCGCTGATGTGCGGCTCGTCCCACTCCTCGAAAAACACCTTCGGCCGCCGCTTGCCTGCGGCTTCCAGCACGGCCACCTCGGCACGGATGGCATCCAGCCGCTGGCGCATGGCCTCGATGCGCGCCAGCCCCTCGTCGGCGCAACCCACCATCGCCGCGACCTGGAACAGCATGGAGAAAATCTCTTCCACGCTGCGCTGGTTGAACACCGTCACCTGCACACCGGCGCGGATCAGCTGGGCCGCGATGTCTGCCTGCAAGTCGGAGAAGCCGAACACGGCGTCGGGCTTCAGGTCGAGGATCTTGTCGATCTTGGCGTTGAGAAAGGCGCTGACCTTGGGCTTCTCCTCGCGCGCCCGGCGCGGCCGCACGGTGTAGCCGCTGATGCCCACGATGCGCCGCTCCTGCCCGAGCAGGTAGAGCCACTCGGTGGTTTCTTCCGTCAGGCAGACTATGCGTTCCGGGCCGGGCAGATTCATGCGGCCTCCGGCAAAAAAAGGTGCGCTGTGGCCTTGGGAGACGACGCAAACCATGCGTGAAAATAACTGGCCTGCAAGGCACCATGGCGGTAAACCGCCTCGGGCCGCCCAAAGCGCCGCGCAGGCTGGGTCTGCGCGGCTGGGGGGTGGGAGGTGTCGACCGTTGAATAGTGAAAGCTGTGCCCGCGCAAGGTGCCATGGGGCGTATCCCATTGTTGCGACCCCAGCGCCGCCAAGCGTGGCTGCACGGTGACCTCTCCGGGCAACAAACCCCACATGGCGCAGCGCCGACCGTCGTTGAGCGTCAACCCTTCGAACAAGGGCATCATGCCCCCACATTCAGCCCAAATCGGTTTGCCCGCCGCCACATGGGCCGCCAAGCCATGCCGGGTGCGCTGCAGGTGGGCCAACGATTCGGCATGCAGTTCTGGGTAGCCACCGGGTAACCAGACGGCGTCGCAGGGGGGTAGCGCATGGTCTGCCAAGGGCGAAAAGGCCACAACCCGCGCACCCAAGGCGCCCAGTGTTGCCAAATTGGCGGGGTAAATGAAGCAAAAGGCCGCATCTTGGGCCACCGCCACCGTGCAACCAGCCAGCAGTTTCGGTATCTCGGGTGGCGCTTCGGCAGGCATGTCAAAACGCACCGCCCAACGCTGCCACTCTGCAAAATCCAATTGACCCAAAGGCGTTTGGGCCAAGGCATCAGCCATGGCATCCAGTCTAGCCGTGGCGTCTGGCAGCTCGGTGGCGGCGGTCAGGCCCAAGTGCCGCTCTGGCAGGGCAAAAGCCGCATCCCAGCGCAAAGCGCCCAACCAGCCCGCATGCAGTGGATCCTCGTGGCCAGCGGTCACTGAAGCCTGCAGCGCGTGGGCATGGCCATCGCTGGCCACCCGGTTGGCCAAGGCGCCCGCCCACTTCAACCCACCCTGATAGTGGCGCAAACCATGCACCAAGGCACCAAACGTCTTGGCCATGGCCGAGGCATCGACCACCGCCAGCACGGGAACGCCCAGCCTCTGCGCCAAATCAGCCGCGCTGGGTTCGCCGTCGAACAGACCCATCACCCCCTCAATCAAAATCAGATCATTTTGCTCAGATGCATGGCAAAGCCGTGTGCAAACATCGGCCTCGCCATTTACCCACAGATCCAAATTGTCCACCGGCTGTCCGCTGGCCAGCGCCAGCCATTGGGGATCGAGGAAATCAAGGCCGCACTTGAATACCTGCACCCGCCGCCCGGCCCGCGCATGCAGACGCGCCAAGCCGCAGGTGACACTGGTTTTGCCCTGCCCCGACGCCGGAGCAGCAATCAAAAGAGCGGGACAGGTTGCCACTGGCTTTCAGCGCTGCGGCTGCCACGTCAGGCTGGCAAAGAGGGCGCGCCCGGGCTGGTTGTAGCCCAGCGCCGTTTCGTAGCGCTTGTCGCCCACGTTGTTCAGGCGCAGCTGCAACCGCCAGTCGCTGGACAACTGGTGCTCGGCGCTTAGGTCGAGCTTGCCATAGCCCGGCAGGCGCTGGGTGTTGGCGGTGTCGTCGAAGCGCTCCCCTGCCAGCAGGGCGTGGGCCCCAAACCACCAGTCGTCGCCCCAGGCCCGCTCTAGACTCAGCGTCAACTGTTGCTCGGCTCGGCGCGGCAGCTGGCGCTCGAAGTTGGCGCCCGGGGTGCGGTTGCGCGCCTCCAGCAACTCCAGGTCGGAGCGCCAGCGCCAGTCATCTGCGCTGCCTTGCCAGACCAGGCTCCAGCCGTCGATCTGCACCCGGGGCACATTAGCCACCGTCGGCGCGGCGGTGATGAAGCCGCGGATGCGCTGCTCAAAGCGCGTCAGTTGCAGCGACTGGCTGCCAAATGCGTAGCTCAGCCCCAGCTCGCTGGAGCGACCGCGCTCGGGCTGAGTGGTGGGATTGCCATACCCGGGCCAGTACAACTGGTTGAAGCTCGGGGCCTTGAAACTGGTGCCGTGCGCGGCGCGCACGCGCCAACCCTCGACAAATTCAAACGCATAGGCAAGCGAGCCGGTGCTGGCCACACCGAACTGCGAGTTGTCGTCGCGCCGCGCACTGGCCTGCCAAGCGTGCGGTCCAGCGCTGCCTTGCAGTCCCACAAAAACACCCTCGATGCGGCGCTCACGCACCGTAAAAGCAGTGCTGCTGTCCACCTCTTCGCGGCTGTGCTCTAGGCCCAGCGTCAGGGTGCCGATGGGGCTGGGTTGGTCGTGCTGCAGCGTCCACTGGCGCCGCTCGGTGTCAAAGCGCGTATTGCCCTCGAAATCAAAATTGCGCGTCAAGTCGTCGGCGCGGTTCAGGCGCAGGCTGGTGCGCGCACCGCCGTCCCAAGCGCGCTCTAGGCCGAGCCCCAGTACCCGGGTGCTGGTCAGGCCGCGCACATCCTGCACCTGCGTGCCGTCGTCGAAGGCGCTATTGCCACTGGAAATTAGCCCGTGCGCCGTCAGCAGCCAACCGGGGCTGGGCTCGAAGCGCAGGCTGCCGTTGAGCGCGTCTTGCTCGAAGCCATCGGCGTCGGGGTTATGCCGGTCCCGCGTCCTCCAACGGGGCACCGGGTCCGGTGGCACCGTATACGCTACCCAGCCCGGCGGCACCGCAGGATTCGTGGCCGAAAAACCGTCTTCGCGCAGGGTCGAGACCCCGATCCGATACTGCCAGCGCCCTTGTCCGCCCGCAACCCCAGCGTTGGCGGCCCGATGCCCGTGTGCCCCCAGCGTGACGCCAGCATGGGGATGAAAGCCCTCCTGAACGCGCCGGGTGAAAATCTGCACCACCCCGCCCACGGCGTCGCTGCCGTAGAGCGCCGCCGCCGGGCCTTTGAGCACCTCGATGCGCTCGATCGCCGCCAGCGGCAGGTTGTCCCAGTTGGGCGCACCCAGGGTCGCCGAGCCGTAGCGTACGCCGTCGATCAGCAGCAGCACATGGCGCCCTTCGGTACCGCGCAAGAACACGGTGGAGTCCTTGCCCAGCCCGCCATTGCTGCTGATCTGCACCCCAGCGGCTTGTTGCAGCAGCGCAGCCAAAGTCTGCCCTTGGGCTTGTTCGATGGTTTCGCGCTCGATCACCACCACCTGAGCGACCAATTGATCGCTGGGCACCGGGGTGCGCGTCGCCGTCACCACCACCGGGCTCAAAGCACCCGGGGTGGCGGCTTCGGGGCTGGCCGCAGCGGGGGCTGCTACCCACACACCAGCAAGGCCGAAAAGACCATAGAGGGCGGCCGGCAGCGCTGCCCGAGCCGCGACAGGGGCGCGCGAAAAAGAATTTTTCATGAAAGTTAACACCACAGAGCGTGTCCTCAGCGCCTTCCCCGACGCTGCTTGGACGCAACGGCCCCCACGAAGGGGACCACCCTGTTGGCCGGTATCCGGGCTGGTGGATGCGACCGGCGCCGCCTTCCCGGAAAGCCCTTTGCGCGAGCAAAAGGCGTTCCAGTGGCTTTTGGAGACGCACAGCGAAGCCGCCTGTGCGGGCGGCTCGTCCACTTACCGTTGCGGGGGCAGCTCAGGTTAGACCCATGCACTAGACGCGCCCAGGGTCCTCCTGCTTCCCGTTTAACCGCCGCACCAGAACCGGCGCAGCGAGCACCAACGTTGCAGATTGTAACGGCCTGTATCCGGTGATCTGGACACCGGTGATCTGGACACCGGTGATCTGGAACCGATGATCTGGACACCGCAGAGGATGTCAAGCCGGGGCTGCCCCAAATCCCCTTTGTGCCGCACGTCCATGCCGCACATCCATCCGCTTGGCCTATAATTTCTGAGTGTTTCGAGGAGCGTTGCAGCACCGAGCCCCATGCGGCGGCGGTGTGAGGCTCGGAACCGGCCGCGGCACCCGCTGCTGTTGGCCCCCCGCAACGACGCTCACCCACTCCTCGTGCGGTGAGCGCTTTGTGCCAGCCGCGAGCAGTGGTTTGAACCCAACCCTGTTGTGCCGGAGCCCCTTACATGAACGCTGCCTTGAAATCCCCCCTCCTCGCCGATTGCGTGATCGCCGACATCGGCCTTGCCGAATGGGGGCGCAAAGAAATCCGCATTGCCGAAACCGAAATGCCCGGCCTGATGGCCATACGCGAAGAATACGCCGCGCGCCAGCCGCTCAAGGGCGCGCGCATCACCGGCAGCCTGCACATGACGATCCAGACCGCCGTGCTGATCGAGACCCTGCAGGCGCTGGGCGCGCAGGTGCGTTGGGCCTCGTGCAACATCTTCAGCACCCAAGACCATGCCGCCGCCGCCATTGCCGCCAGTGGCACGCCGGTGTTTGCTTTCAAGGGCGAGACGCTGGAGCAGTACTGGGACTACACCCACCGCATTTTTGAGTTTGGCCCAGCGGGCGCCGAGGGCGAAGGCCCGAACATGATTCTCGACGACGGCGGCGACGCCACGCTGCTCATGCACTTGGGCAAGCAGGCCGAGCGCCACCCCGAGGTGCTGGCCAACCCCGGCAGCGACGAAGAGCGCATTCTGTTTGCCGCCATCCGCGCCAAGCTGGCCAGCGACGCCACCTGGTACAGCCGCAAGGGCGCGCAGATCATCGGCGTGACCGAAGAGACCACCACCGGCGTGCACCGGCTCAAGGAAATGTCGGCCAAGGGCACGCTGCTGTTTCGCGCCATCAACGTCAACGACTCGGTCACCAAGAGCAAGTTCGACAACCTCTACGGCTGCCGCGAGTCGCTGGTCGATGGCATCAAGCGCGCCACCGATGTGATGATCGCCGGCAAAGTGGCCGTGGTGGCCGGCTACGGCGACGTGGGCAAGGGCTCGGCGCAGGCGCTGCGCGCGCTCTCGGCCCAGGTGTGGGTGACCGAGATCGACCCCATCAACGCCTTGCAAGCCGCCATGGAAGGCTACCGTGTGGTGACCATGGACTACGCTGCCGAGCACGCCGACATTTTCGTCACCGCCACCGGCAACAAGGGCGTGATCACCTACGAGCACATGGCGCGCATGAAAGACCAAGCGATCGTGTGCAACATCGGCCACTTCGACAACGAGATCGAAGTCACCGAGCTCGAGGCCCGCTGCCAGTGGGATGAAGTCAAGCCACAGGTCGATCACGTGATCTTCCCCTCGGGGCGGCGCATCATTTTGCTGGCCAAGGGCCGGTTGGTGAACTTGGGCTGCGGCACCGGGCACCCGAGCTTCGTCATGTCGTCGAGCTTTGCCAACCAGACCATCGCCCAGATCGAGCTCTACGGCCACCCCGACGGCTACGACGCCGGCAAGGTCTATGTGCTGCCCAAGCACCTGGACGAAAAAGTGGCGCGCCTGCACCTGAAAAAAGTCGGCGCCATGCTCACCGAGTTGTCGGACGATCAAGCGGCTTACATCGGCGTGCCCAAGCAGGGCCCATACAAGCCCGACAGCTACCGCTACTAAGCCCATCTCAGGCTGGCGCTGTGCGTTGCTGCGCCCCAGCAGGGGGCTGCACGACAGCGCCGGGTTTGCATCGGGCCGCTGCGGCGTGGCGGCCCGGCCCCACGGAGCACGATCATGGCCCAGGCCTTGCCCATCAGTTTTGAATTTTTCCCGCCCAAGACGCCCGAGGGCGCGGTTAAGCTGCGCGCCGTGCGCCAGCAGCTCTACGCCCAGCGGCCCGAGTTTTGCTCGGTCACCTACGGTGCCGGGGGCTCGACCCAAGAAGGCACATTTGCCACCGTGGCCGAGATTTTGGCCGAGGGCGTGCCGGCGGCGGCGCATTTCTCGTGCATCGGTGCCACCCGCGCCAGCGTGCGCGAGCAGTTGCGCCAGTTGCAGGGCATGGGGGTGCGGCGCTTGGTGGCCCTGCGCGGCGACTTGCCCAGCGGCTACGGCTCAGGGGGCGAGTTCCAATACGCCAGCGACTTGGTGGCTTTTATACGGGCCGAGTTTGGCGTCGCTTTCCAGATCGAGGTCGCGGCCTACCCCGAGGTGCATCCGCAGGCGCGCTCTCCGCAGGCCGATCTGCAGGCACTGCTGACCAAGGTGCGCGCCGGCGCCGACAGCGCCATCACGCAGTATTTTTTCAATACCGACGCCTATTTTCGTTTTGTGGATGAGGCGCAGGCGCTGGGCATCGAGATCCCGATCGTGCCCGGCATCATGCCCATCACCAACTCGAGCCAGCTGCTGCGCTTTTCCGATGCCTGCGGGGCCGAGGTGCCGCGCTGGATCCGCCTGCGCCTGCTGGGCTATGGCGACGACGTGGCCAGTATCCAGGCCTTTGGGCGCGAGGTGGTGGGCGATCTATGCGAGCAGCTGCAGCTGGCCGGCGTGCCGGGGCTGCACTTTTACACCATGAACCAGAGCGCGCCCACGCTGGCGCTGTGCGCGCGGCTGCGGCAGTAAAGCTTGTGCAGGTGGGTTTGGCGGCCTGCAGTCCGCTTGCGCCATCGAGCGCATCGACAATCTGAGAGCCCTAGCCGCCGGATTCGACCTGCCACTGCGCCCCCGGACCTTCTTTGAGGGCGGCGCTCAGCCACGGCAGTGCCGCGCGCCACTGCTCGGCCAAGGCGAAGGGCGGGTTGATCAGGTGCATGGCGCTGGCGTGCAGGGGCGTGCGGGCTTGGCCACGCGCCACTTCGGCGCTGCGGCCGCTGGTGGGTGCCTGCCCGACGTCGAGCAGCGCCTGCGCCCAGGGCCGTTGCACCCGCGTGCTCAAGGCCTTGAGCTTGCGCGCCAGCGCGTGCGACTCCGGCCGCGCGATCACCGGGTACCAGACCGCGTAGCAACCGGTGGGGAAGCGCTCGAGCGCGTCTTCGAGGCAGTCGAGCACGGCGGCGTAGTCGGTTTTGAGCTCGTAGCTGGGGTCGATCAGCACCAGCGCGCGCCGCGTGGGCGGTGGCAGCAGCGCGCGCAGGCCGGCAAAACCGTCGCTGCGGCGCAGCTCGATCTGCTTGCCGCGCCCAAGGTCGGCCACGTGGCGTTCGAGCAGGCGCGCGTCGGTCGGGTGCACCTCGAACAGCTTGAGCTGGTCCTGCGGGCGCAGCAGCGTCTGGCAGATCCAAGGCGAGCCGGGATAGTGGCGCAAGCTGTCGCTGCCCAGGTTGTAGATCTGCACCAGCTCGAGGTAGGCCTGCACCGCCGCCGGCAGCGGCTGGCCCTGCGCCCGCGCTTGCACCGCCGCGGCGGCCACGCGCACGATGCCGCGCCCGGATTCGCCCGAGGTGCGCGCCAGCTCTTGGTCGAGCCGGTAGATGCCCGCGCCCGCATGGGTGTCGGCCAGCAGCAGGCCCACGTCTTTTTGGGCCAGGTATTGCAGGCAAGCCACCAGCGTCAGGTGTTTGAGTACATCGGCGTGGTTGCCGGCATGAAAGGCGTGGCGATAACTGAACATGGGCGCATGGTAAACCACAGCCATGCGCGCAAACCGCAGCGGCCTTGAATTTTGCTTGCTTGAGTTGTGTGTTTGCAGTTAGAATGGCGGGCTTCGCAGCGCTTTGGGTGTCCGCGGCGAAGGCGTGGCCGAGGCTTTTTCCCTTTGCGGGGGGGCTGATGCTGCGCAAACCCACCTAAGAGGCGGCCAACAGAGCCGCACCGACCGTGGAAAAGACGCCTGCCAAACCCGCTTTATTCAGAGCAAACTCATGACCAAAACCTTCAGCGCCAAACCGGCCGAGGTGGTGCACGAGTGGTTTGTGATTGACGCCACCGATAAGGTGCTCGGACGTGTCGCCAGCGAAGTGGCACTCCGGTTGCGCGGCAAACACAAAGCCATTTACACCCCTCACGTGGACACGGGCGATTTCATCGTCGTCGTCAACGCCGCCAAACTCAAAGTCACGGGCAACAAGTCCCTGGACAAAATCTACTACCGCCACTCGGGCTTCCCGGGCGGCATCTACGGCACCAATTTCCGCGACATGCAGGCCAAGCACCCGGGTCGGGCGCTGGAAAAAGCGGTCAAGGGCATGTTGCCCAAAGGCCCGCTGGGCTATGCCATGATCAAAAAGCTGAAGGTCTATGGCGGTGCCGAGCACCCCCACAGCGCCCAGCAACCCAAAGTCTTGGCCATCCTCGAGGAGCGCACATGATCGGCGAATGGAACAACGGCACCGGCCGGCGCAAATCCAGCGTCGCCCGCGTGTTCCTCAAAAAAGGCACGGGTCAGATCACGATCAACGGCAAAGACATCGAAAACTTCTTTGGCCGCCAGACCTCGATCATGATCGCCAAACAGCCGCTGCTGCTCACCGGCAACGAGCTGACCTTTGACATCCAAGTCAACGTGCACGGCGGCGGCGAATCGGGCCAGGCTGGCGCGGTGCGCCACGGCATCACGCGCGCCTTGATCGACTACGACGCGGCCCTCAAGCCCGCCCTGAGCGCGGCCGGCTACGTGACGCGCGACGCGCGCGAAGTGGAGCGCAAAAAGGTCGGTCTGCGTTCGGCACGCCGGCGCAAGCAGTTCTCCAAGCGTTAAACCGCTGCAAGGGCTTTGGGCCTTTGTGCATCACCGCCCTCTGGTCACGAGCCGCAGGGCGGTTTTTTGCGCCTGCTTGCCGGCCGGTGGACGGCGGGCTGGGGGTGGGCGTTGCGAGCGGCCAAAAACCCCGGCGCCAGCGCAGACAATCGCCGGCCTAGGCCCTATCTTGAGTTTTTTGCTTTAGTATTGCCGCACAGGTTTACTTATCGGAACACCGCACCATGAGCGCAGTCGCAGAACACCCAACCACCGAAATGCCCGCACCCTTCGTGTTTACCGACAGCGCGGCGGCCAAGGTGGCCGATCTGATCGCCGAAGAGGGCAACCCCGACCTGAAGCTGCGCGTGTTCGTGCAAGGCGGCGGCTGCTCGGGCTTCCAGTATGGCTTCACCTTTGACGAAGTGGTCAACGAAGACGACACCACCATGAGCAAAAACGGCGTCAGCCTGCTGATCGACGCCATGAGCTACCAGTATCTGGTGGGCGCCGAGATCGACTACAAAGAAGACCTGCAGGGGGCGCAGTTCGTGATCAAAAACCCCAACGCCAGCACCACCTGCGGTTGCGGCTCGAGCTTCAGTACCTAAAGGCCTTCAGGCCGGGTAGATCGCGCCCAGCACCCGCGCCCCGCGCGCCCCGGTGACGCTCGGCAGGTTGCCGGGTTTGCCTTCTAGGGCCTGCAGCGCCAGCCAAGCAAAGGCGGCGGCCTCCACCCATTGCGCTGGCCAACCGGCTTCGTCGCTGGCTTGCACTTGGGCTTGCGGCAGTTCTGCAGCCAGCAGGCACATCAGCTGCGCATTGCGGCTGCCGCCCCCACACACCCAAACCTGCTGCGGCCCCGCGCCGCCCCAAGCTATGTCTTGCACCGCCAAGGCCACGCTGCGCGCGGTCAGGCGCGCCAGGGTGGCTTGCACGTCGGCAGGGGGCAGGCCGGCAAAGCCGCGCAGGCGCTCGTCCAGCCAGCCGGCATGGAACAGGTCGCGCCCGGTGCTTTTAATGCCGCGCTGCAAAAAATAGGGCTCGACGAGCAGGTGCGCCAGCAGCCCAGCGTGCTCGCTTCCGCTGGTACCCCAAGCGCCATCGCGGTCGAACCAGGCACCGGTGTGGCGCTGGCACCAGAGGTCGAGCAGCACATTGCCGGGCCCGGTGTCGAGGCCGTACACGGCGCCGTTGGCCGGTAACGCCGTGATGTTGGCCATGCCGCCCAGGTTGAGCACCAGAACCGACTGCCCTGCGTGCCCAAACAGGCGCTGATGAAAGGCCGGCACCAGGGGCGCGCCTTGACCCCCGGCAGCGATGTCGCGGCTGCGAAAATCGGCCACCACATTGATGCCGGTGCGTTCGGCCAGCTGCGCAGGTTGGTTGATCTGCCAGGTGTAGGGCCACGGTTCGCCATCCCTAGGCGGGCGGTGGCGCACCGTTTGCCCGTGCGCCCCAATGGCGCGGATCTGCGCGGCGGCCAAGCCGCTGCGCTGGAGCAACTGCGCCACCACCTCGGCATAGAGCTCGGCCAGTTGGCTTGAGGCCACGGCGGCGCGATGCAGTTCGTCTGGGCCGCTTTGATTCAGGCTCAGCAGGGCTTGGCGCAGCGCATCGGGCAGATCGGCGCTGGCGGCGGCGTGCACTTTGAAAGCCGCAGGGCTGGTGCCACATTCCAGCAGCACGCCATCGACGCCGTCGAGCGAGGTGCCCGACATCAGGCCGATGGTGTAGGTGGAGGTGGAGGTGGTGGGCGGGCTCAGAGTTATTGGGCGCTGGCTTGCACCAAGGTGGCGGCGGCGGCCAGCTTTTGCTTCATGTCGGCAGCGGCCTGCTCAAACGCCGGGCGCAAGGCGGCAGTGAGCGGAGCGCTGCCGCCGCCTTCGGCCACCAGCAGCATCGGGTCGCGGTGGATGCCGTTCAAGCGGTATTCAAAGTGCACGTGTGGGCCGGTGCAGACCCCCGTGCAACCCACTTGGCCGATGTATTGGCTTTGCGCCACGCTTTGGCCTTGGCGCACGTCGATGCGGTGCAAGTGGGCATAGACGGTGACGATGTTGTTGCGGTGCTGGATGAAGACCACGTTGCCAAAACCGCGCTGGCTGCCGGCGAACTTGACCACGCCATCGCCCACGCTGCGCACCGGGGTGCCGATGGGCGCCGGGAAATCGACCCCCAAATGCGGGCGGCGCAACCCCGTGACGGGGTGAAAACGCAAGCCAAAGCCGCTGCTGATGCGCGAGAACTCGAGTGGCGAGGCCAAGAAGGCGCGGCGCGTGCTCTCGCCGGCAAAAGTGAAGTAAGCCCCGGGCTGGCCCTCGGCCTCGAACCACAGCACCTGGTGCGCGCGGCCCTTGTTGACGAACTCGGCGCTCAGCAGGCGGCCGTAGCGCAACAGCTCGCCCTCGGACTCGATGGCCTCATAGACCACACGGAACGAGTCGCCGCGTTGCAGGTCGCGGCGGAAATCAATCTGGCCGCTGAAAATATCGGCCAGTTGCGAAGCCACCCGGTCGGGCAAATCGGCCGCTTCGGTGGCGGCAAACAAGGTGCTGCGGATCGTGCCGCTGGCCACACGCACCGAGCGCTGCGCTTCGACTTGATCGACCCGGGCCACAAAGCCGCTGCCGCTGCGCTCGATCAGCAAACGCTGGTAGCGGTCGGAATCGTTGCTGGGCAACCAGCGCACGCTCAGGCGCAGCAGGCGCTGGTCGTCGTCGGTTTCGGCGCGCACCAGTTTGCCGGCGGGGCCGCGCATGAGCACGGCCGCGTCGGGGTGGCTGCGCACGAACTGGTGGGCGGCGCTGTCGTTGACCCCTAGGCGCTGCAGCAAGCTTTGCACGGTGTCGTCGCGGCGCGTGAAATCGGTGCGAAACAGCACGAAGGGCACCGGGGCTTGCAGCTCGGCCGGGGTGGCGGAGGCTGAGGCAGAGGCAGCGATGGGTGCGGCCAAAGCGAGGGGCTGCAGCGCTGCGTGCGGCACCGTCTCGACGATTTGCTGCACCGGCAGGTTGGCAATCTCGGCCTCGAGGGGGGCCACGCCAAACGCCGTGACGCCCGTGCCGAGCAAAACAGCACCCAGTCCAGCGATGAAATGCTTGGGGTACTTAACCAATGTGCGCTTGATGTGCTGGGCCAGTTCGTTCATTCAAGATCAACATCAAGGCCTACCTGCTGCGCTTGGACGGGCGCAACAGGGCGGCGAGTAAAAAAAGGAGCAGGGCGCCGAGAACTGGGCGCAGCTGCAGGGCGGATGATAAGCCACCGCACACCACACAGCTGCCGATGAGCCCGGCAGGCGGCGCGCCGACTAAAATCCGACCACAAGTAAAACATCAGTATAACGCGCTCACCGCGCGCGGCCATCTGTAGAAACCGGAATGAGTCCAACCACTGCCCCACCCATCGCTGCGGCGCCCCCCACTGCCCCGCTCAACGCTGACGTACAACACGCGCTGGCCGTGACGCGGCGCGGCTGCGAGGAGCTCATCCCCGAGGCCGACTGGGTGCAAAAGCTGCAGCGCAGCCAAGCCAGCGGCCAGCCGCTGCGCATCAAGCTCGGGCTGGACCCGACCGCGCCCGACATCCACCTCGGGCACACGGTGGTGCTCAACAAGCTGCGCCAGCTGCAAGACCTAGGGCACACGGTGATTTTTTTGATCGGCGACTTCACCAGCCTGATCGGCGACCCCTCGGGGCGCAACAGCACCCGCCCACCGCTCACGCCCGAGCAGATACAGGCCAACGCCCAGACCTACTACCAGCAGGCCAGCCTGGTGCTGGACCCGGCGCGCACCGAGGTGCGCTACAACAGCGAGTGGAGCGATGCGCTGGGCGCGCGCGGCCTCATTGGGCTGGCGGCCAAGTACACCGTGGCGCGCATGATGGAGCGCAACGATTTTCACCAGCGCTACACGGCCGGCAGCCCAATCAGCGTGCACGAGTTTTTGTACCCGCTGATGCAGGGCTACGACTCGGTGGCGCTCAAAGCCGACCTGGAGCTGGGCGGCACCGACCAGAAGTTCAACCTGCTCATGGGCCGCCACCTGCAGGCCGAGTACGGGCTGGAGCCGCAGTGCATCCTGACCATGCCGCTGCTCGAGGGGCTGGACGGCGTCGAGAAGATGAGCAAGTCCAAGGGCAACTACATCGGCATCAACGAGCCGGCGCCCACCATGTACGCCAAGGTGCTGAGCATTTCAGATGAGCTGATGTGGCGCTGGTACACGCTGCTCTCGTTCCAGACCGAGGCGCAGATCGCGGCGCTGCGCGCCGAAGTGGCCGCCGGGCGCAACCCCAAAGACGCCAAGGTGCAGCTGGCGCTCGAGCTCACCACGCGCTTTCACGGCGCGGCGGCGGCAGCAGCGGCGCAGCAAGATTTCATCCACCGCAGCCAAGGCGGCGTGCCCGACGACATCCCCGAGCGCTCGCTGGAAGGCGCGCCGCTGGGCATCGCGGCGCTGCTCAAGGCCACTGGGCTCGCACCCTCGAGCAGCGAGGCCAACCGACTCATCGACGGCGCCGGCGTGCGCGTCGATGGTGCGCCGATCAGCGACAAAGGGCTGCGCCTGGGCCCCGGCACCTACGTGCTGCAGGTGGGCAAGCGCAAGTTCGTCCGTGTCACACTGTCTTGAATCTGGCCACCGCATCCTGCCTTTTTATTGCACACCCTTTTGTGAACGCACACCCTACCCCCGCCCCCAACCCAGCCACCCCAAGCGCCACCAACCGCCCCCAGCCCGGCCCGATGCTGCTCTCGGGCCTCGAGCTGCTGCGCATCGACGCCGACACGCTGTTCGTCAACATCGGCGAGCGCACCAATGTCACCGGCTCGAAGGCCTTTGCGCGCCTGATCCTCAACGGCGACTACGAGCAGGCGTTGGCGGTGGCGCGCCAGCAGGTGGAAAACGGCGCCCAGATCATCGACGTCAACATGGACGAAGCGATGCTCGACAGCCAGGCGGCGATGGTGCGCTTTTTGAACCTCATGGCCGGCGAGCCCGACATCGCGCGCGTGCCGGTGATGATCGACTCCTCCAAATGGAGCGTGATCGAGGCCGGGCTCAAGTGCGTGCAGGGCAAGGGGTTGGTGAACTCGATCAGCCTCAAAGAGGGCGAGGCCGAGTTCAAACGCCAAGCGCGCTTGATCCGGCGCTACGGTGCCGCCACCGTGGTCATGGCCTTCGACGAGCAGGGCCAAGCCGACACCTTCCAGCGCAAGACCGAGATCTGCGCCCGCGCCTACCGCATTCTGGTCGATGAAGTGGGTTTCCCGGCCGAGGACATCGTCTTCGATCCCAACATCTTCGCCATCGCCACCGGCATTGCCGAGCACGACAACTACGCCGTCGATTTCATCGAGGCCACGCGCTGGATCAAGGCCAACCTGCCGGGGGCCAAGGTGTCGGGTGGCGTGAGCAACGTGAGCTTTAGCTTTCGCGGCAACGACCCGGTGCGCGAGGCCATCCACACCGTGTTTTTGTACCACGCCATCCAGGCCGGTATGGACATGGGCATCGTCAACGCCGGCATGGTCGGCGTCTATGACGAGCTCGAGCCCGAGCTGCGCACGCGCGTCGAAGACGTGGTGCTCAATCGCCGCCCCGACGCCACCGAACGCCTGCTCGACATCGCCGACAGCGTGCGCGGCGCGGCGCGCGACGACAGCGCCAAAAACGCCTGGCGCGCGCTGCCGCTGCGCGAGCGCCTGACGCACGCGTTGGTGCATGGCAACAACGAGCACATCGAGGCCGACACCGAGGCCCTGTGGCAACAGATGCGCGCCGAGGGGGCGCGCCCGCTGCACCTGATCGAAGGCCCGCTGATGGACGGCATGAACGTGGTCGGCGACCTGTTTGGCGCCGGCAAGATGTTTTTGCCGCAGGTGGTCAAGAGCGCGCGCGTGATGAAACAGGCGGTGGCGCACCTACTGCCCTACATCGAGGAAGAAAAACGCCAGCTCGAGGCCGCCGGCACGGCCACGCGCAGCCAGGGCAAGATCGTCATCGCCACCGTCAAGGGCGACGTGCACGACATCGGCAAAAACATCGTCACCGTGGTGCTGCAGTGCAACAACTTCGAGGTGGTGAACATGGGCGTGATGGTGCCCTGCCACCAGATTCTGGCCAAGGCCAAAGAGGTGGGGGCCGAAATCGTCGGTCTGTCGGGCCTGATCACCCCCAGCCTAGAAGAGATGCAATACGTGGCCGCCGAGATGGAAAAAGACGCCTACTTTGGCACCCACGGCGTGGCGCTGATGATCGGCGGCGCCACCACCAGCCGCGTGCACACGGCGGTAAAAATTGCGCCGCACTACAGCGGCCCGGTGGTCTATGTGCCCGACGCCTCGCGCGGCGTGGGCGTGGCGCAAAACCTGCTGGGGCAGGGGCGCGCTGCCTTCGTGCACGAGCTGCAAGTTGATTACGAGCGCGTGCGCCAGCAGCACGCCAACAAAAAGAAAACCCCGCTGCTGTCGCTGGCGCAGGCGCGCGCCAACAAGGCCCAGCTCGACTGGGCTGCCTACACCCCGGCGCGGCCCAAGTTCATCGGCCGGCGCGTGTTCAAAAACCTCGATCTGGCCGAGCTGGCGCGCTACATCGACTGGGGCCCCTACTTCCAGACTTGGGACTTGGCCGGCCCCTACCCCGCCATCCTCGACGACGAACTGGTGGGCGCGCAGGCGCGCAAGGTCTATGCCGACGCGCAAGCGCTGCTGAAAAAAATCGTCGATGGGCGCTGGCTGGTGGCCAACGCGGTGCTGGGCCTGTACCCGGCGCAGAGCGTGGCCGACGACGACATCGCCCTCTACGCCGACGAAACGCGCCAGAGCCCGGTGCTGGTCTGGCACGGCTTGCGCCAGCAGAGCGAAAAACCGGTGGTCGATGGCGCGCCGCGCCCGAACCGCTGCCTGGCCGACTTTGTGGCGCCGCAGGGCAGCGGCGTGGCCGATTATGTGGGTGCCTTTGCCGTCACCGCCGGCATCGGGGCCGAAGCGCGCGCCGCCGCCTTCGAGGCCGCGCACGACGACTACCAAGCGATCCTGCTCAAGGCGCTGGCCGACCGGCTGGCCGAAGCCGCCGCCGAATACCTGCACTGGCGCGTGCGCACCGAACTGTGGGGCTACGCCGCGCAAGAAAATTTGAGCCCGCAGCAGCTCATCGCCGAGCAGTACCAAGGCATCCGCCCGGCCCCGGGCTACCCGGCCTGCCCCGACCACACCGTCAAGCGCGAGCTGCTGGCGCTGCTGGGCAGCGCCGACATCGGCATGGGCCTGACCGAAAGCCTGGCCATGACGCCCGCCGCCAGCGTCTGCGGCTTCTACCTCGCGCACCCCGATTGCCGCTACTTCAACGTCGGCCCCATCGGGCGCGACCAACTGGCGGATCAAGCGCGCCGCCGCCACCTGAGCGAAGACGAACTGGCGCGCTGGCTGGCGCCCAACCTCTAAGCGCCTCAGTGGGCGCAGTGGGCGCGCACCTCGTCGATGCCAGTCAGCCCCTGCAGCACCTTGAGGATGCCGTCTTGGCGCAGGGTGCGCAGCCCGCCACTGATCTGAGCCGCCTCCAGCAGCGCCTCGGAGGGGGCCTTTTGCTGGATCAGGCGGCGCAGAGGGCTGTCGATCAGCAACAGCTCGTGCACGCCGACGCGTCCCTTGTAGCCCGTCTGGTCGCAGGCCGGGCAGCCGGGGGCATGGTACCGGAACATGCGTCCGTCTAGGCCGTAATCGTGCAGCCACTGCGCACGCAGCTCGGCTTTGCCGGGACGCAGACTTCCGGGCAGCACGTGCAGGTAGTCGTCCAGCAGCTCATCGACCCAGGTTTCGTCAGCTGGCTCGCTGCGCACGCAGCCCTTGCACCAGCGCCGCACCAGACGCTGCGCCAGCACGGCAGCGAGCGAGTCGGCAAAGTTGAACGGATCCATCCCCATGTCGAGCAGCCGAACCACGGTCTCGGGCGCGCTGTTGGTGTGCAGCGTCGAGAGCACCAGGTGGCCGGTGAGCGAGGCCTCGATCGCCATCTGGGCGGTTTCTTGGTCGCGAATTTCGCCCACCATGATGATGTCGGGGTCGGCGCGCAAAAAGGCCCGCAGTGCCTTGGCAAAAGTCCAGTCGATCTTGGGATTGACCTGCACCTGGCGCAACTCGGGGTTGCTGATCTCGATCGGGTCTTCGGCGGTCCAGATCTTGCGGTCGGGCGTGTTGATGTGCTGCAGCACCGAGTGCAGCGTGGTGGTCTTGCCCGAGCCCGTGGGGCCCACGCACAGCACCATGCCATGGGAGCGTGCCACCGCAGTTTGCAATTGGCGAAGGTTGGCGGGGGTCAGGCCGAGTTGATCCAGCGGCAGCGGCTTGGCCGATGAGAGCAAGCGCAGCACCACGTCTTCGGCGCCGTTGCTGGTGGGGATGGTGGCCACCCGCAACTCGAGCTTGTGCGTGGGCGAGAACTTGGCAAAATCGATCTTGCCGTCTTGGGGTTTGCGGCGCTCGGAAATGTCGAGGTCGCACATCACCTTGATGCGGCCGATGATGGCGTTGCGGTAGCCCGGTGGCAGCTCCATGAAGGGGGTCAGGCGGCCGTCTTTGCGCAGCCGGATGCGCACCTTGCGCTTGCTGGCAAAGGTCTCGATGTGGATGTCGGAGGCCCCTTGGCCATGGGCCTCGATGATCAGGCTGTTGATGAGCTTGACGAGCGAGTTGTCGGACTGCTCGATGGCGCCGAGCTTGGGGTCGGCGTCGTCGCTGGCTTCTTGCTCGAGCGATTCGAGCAGCTTGTCGGAGCTGGTGGGGGCAAATTCGCCGCCAGCCGCCAGTGCCGCTTGGGTATCGTCGAGACCAAAGCGGGCATAAGCCTCGTTGATGCTCTGTGCCCCGAGCGGGGCACTGGTGAGCGTGGCCACCACCTTGGCCTGCAACACAAAATCCAGCTCTTCGAGCGTGCCGCGCCGCGACGGGTCTTCGGCGGCCACCACCACGGTGCCGTTGTGCCATAGAAGCGGCACGATGCGGTGCTTGCGCGCCAGCGCGATCGGCACCCGGCGCAAGGCCTCGGGATCGATCGGAAACTGGGCCAGATCAACCACCGGGTAACCCATCTTGCGCGCCAGCGCGATGCGCAGATCGTCGCGTGTCAGATGGCCGCTTTGCACCAGCAGCTCGCCCAGCGGCACGCTGCGCTCGGTTATCTGGCGCTCCAGCGCGTCTTGCAGTTGCTCTGGGGTAATGAGCCCAAGCGCGGTCAGGGCCTCGCCTATTCGCACCATGGGCATGCGAGACTGCTCTTCGAGTGCCTGCAGCAACTGCTCGGGCTTGACCACCTCCTTGAGCACCAGGTAGTCGCCCAGTTTGCGGTTGCGAAGCTGCTCTTGGGTGCGCGCCGCTTGCTCCACCTGCTCGGTGGTGACTATGTGTTGCTCGACCAACACCTGGCCGATGCTTTCCCCGACCTGCACGCGGCGCAGCACGTGGGCCGGCAAAAAAACCCGTTGCACCCGGTCTTGCGCGTCGAGCGGCACAAACAGGAACACGCCCACGGCAGACTCGAGGTGTCCAATCGTCAACCCCGTTTGCACCGAACCATCGCTGAGCTCGAGGCGGTAGGGCAAGCGCGGGCGGTGGCGCAGCAAATCGTCGGCGCTGCTGGGATGGCTTCCAACCTCTGGGCTGGCGTTGCCCTGGGTGTGCGGCAATGGTGCCAGCGGCTGTGTCAGGCTGATGCGCCTAAACATATCGAAGCGCAACGGCATGATGGTGCGCGAGGGGGGCACCTGGATGTGAGCCAAACCGGCCGGCAGATCCAGCCCCATCAGCCGGCAAGGACGCATCTGGCCGTTGCTGCCCTCGACCAGGCAGTCTAGGCCAGCGGCAGCCGGGTTGTCGGCGCCGTTTTCGGGGGTGCCGTAGCTGGCGTAGGGCGGGGTGGGCCAACGCAATGCAAATGAACTTGGCCGCGTCACCAACTGAGGCTCGGGTATGGCGGTGGCGGCAAAGTTCATGGTCTGGATTGAGGGCAAGGGCTCGCGGCTGACATCATAGGGATGGGATTATGCGGCAGCCTCAAGGGTTTCCCGGCTGTCGGTATTGAACCGCTTCAGCCAGGTGCGCGCCGTGGATGCGCTCGCTGGCGGCCAAGTCGGCGATGGTGCGCGCCACGCGCAGCGCGCGGTGGGTGGCGCGCCCGGACCAGCCCAGCCGCGTGGCGGCTTGCTGCAGCAACTGTGCGGCAGCGGGCTCCAGCGCCGCATGGCGTTGCAGCGCTGGGCCGTGCAGGGTGTGGTTGGCGTGGCCCTGGCGCTGCAGCGCCCGCTCGCGCGCTTGGGCGACGCGCTCGCGCACCGCTGCGCTGGTCTCCGCCGCCGCGCTGTCGAGCAACTGCCCGGGCGGCAGCAGCGGCACCTCCACGTGCAGGTCGATGCGGTCCAGCAAGGGGCCGCTGAGCTTGCCCTGGTAGCGCTGCACTTGGTCGGGGGTGCAGCGGCAGGCCCTGTGGCTGGCCCCCAGATAGCCGCAGGGGCAGGGATTCATGGCAGCCACCAACTGAAAGCGGGCCGGAAAGTCGGTCTGGCGCGCCGCGCGCGAGATGCGGATCTGCCCGCTCTCGAGTGGCTCGCGCAAGGCCTCGAGGGCGGCGCGGGGGAATTCGGGCAGCTCATCGAGGAACAGCACGCCGTGGTGCGCGAGCGATATCTCGCCCGGCCGCGGCGGGTTGCCGCCGCCCACCAGCGCGGTGGCGCTGGCGCTGTGGTGCGGCGCGCTAAAAGGCCGCTGGCCCCAGTGCTCGGGCCTGAAGCGCCCCGCCAGCGACGCCACCGCCGCCGCCTCCAGCGCCTGCTGGTCGTCCAGCGCCGGCAGGATGCCGGGCAGGCGCTGCGCCAGCATCGACTTGCCCGAGCCCGGCGGGCCGCTCATCAGCAGGCTGTGCGCGCCCGCGGCAGCGATCTCCAGTGCCCGCCGCGCACCGGCCTGGCCCTTCACATCGGCCAAATCGGGCAAATCTTGCCCCTGCACCGCAGCGTTGCCCTGCAGTTGCACCCAGCCGTCGGCGTGCGCCGGTTCGGGCAGCGCCATGCCGGACGGCGCAAAGCGCCGCACCACATCGAGCAGGTGGCGCGCCCGGTACACGCGCGCCTGGCGCACCAGGGCGGCTTCTTCGGCGCTGACCGGGGGCAGCACCAAAGCGGTGCATACGGTTTGACCCGCACCGGCCGCGCGCAAGAAAGCCAGCCCCATGCACAGGGCGCCCCGGATCGGGCGCAAGGCGCCGCTGAGCGAGAGCTCGCCAGCAAATTCGTGCCCGGCCAGCGCCGCGCCGTCGATCTGGCCGCTGGCGGCCAAAATGCCCAAGGCGATGGGCAAATCAAAGCGCCCCGACTCCTTGGGCAGGTCGGCCGGGGCTAGGTTAACCGTGATGCGCTTGTTGTGCGGCCACTCCAGCCCGGCGTTCAAGATGGCCGAGCGCACCCGCTCGCGCGCCTCTTTGACCTCGGTGTCGGCCAAGCCCACCAGCGTCAGACTGGGCAGGCCGTTGGCCAAATGCACCTCCACGCTCACCGGCAGGGCCTCGAGCCCGACCAGCGTGCGACTTTGAACCACGCACAAACCCACGTTGAGCTCCCTTGTTGTGTAGGACACAGACCGGGCCAATGCCCGCTGGCTGCGGCATCCGCCGCTACATTGCACCAAGTTGGTGCATCGGGAAGCGGCTTATCTGACCCCAGTGTAGCGGCTGGCGCTGCGGCCTCACTTGTAGGCTCCGCTCACCTCGGGCAGCCCCCTTTTCTGGCGCGCCCGCGCTGGGTGATGGCACAGGCCTAGGGCACGGCTTGGGCCGGGCGCGAGCAGGTTGGCACGCTACGTGCTTAAAGCTTGGCGTGTCAATGGCTCAACCTCTGAGAGGCTGGGCACCCACAACCGCCGCTGGTCTGACCGCAAGGCCGATCAGCTCACTATCGACAGTTACAGAAAGGTTGAACATGAAGCTGGTCACCGCGATCATCAAACCCTTCAAGCTCGACGAGGTGCGCGAAGCGCTATCGAGTCTGGGCGTGCAGGGCATCACCGTCACCGAAGTCAAAGGCTTCGGGCGCCAGAAAGGGCACACCGAGCTCTACCGTGGCGCCGAATACGTGGTCGATTTTCTGCCCAAGGTCAAGATCGACGCCGCCGTGGCCGACGACTTGGTCGAGCGCGTGATCGAGGTCATCGAGGGCGCGGCGCGCACCGGCAAGATCGGCGACGGCAAGATTTTCGTCTTTCCGCTGGAGCAGGTGGTGCGCATCCGCACCGGCGAGACCGGCGCGCAAGCCCTCTGACCCATCAACCCTTTTTCAAACTCCGAGCATCAATCATGAAAAAGTTTCTACTCAGTATGTGTGTGGGCCTGGGGTTGCTGCTGGGCGCATCGGCGGCCATGGCCCAAGCCACCGACGCCGCGCCGGCCGTTGCCCCGATGATGGCACCCGAAGCCCCCGCTGCGGTCGCTCCGGTCGTCGATGCTGTCGCCATGGCTGTGGCTGCTGCACCTGCCGCTGAAGCCGCCGCCGCCGAAGCACCCGCCGCCGAACCCACCCCGCACAAGGGCGACGTTGCTTGGATGCTGGTGGCCACTTTGCTGGTGGTGATGATGGTCATCCCCGGCCTGGCGTTGTTCTACGGCGGCCTGGTGCGCAGCAAAAACATGCTCTCGGTGCTGATGCAAGTCACCGTGGTGTTTTCGCTCGTCATCGTGCTGTGGACGCTCTATGGCTACAGCTTGGCTTTTGGTGGCGAGGGGCTGATCATCGCCAACCTCGACAAAGCCTTCTTGATGGGCATCACCATGGATTCGGTCTCCAACACCTTCACCGAAGGCGTGGTGATTCCGGAGCTGATTTTTGTCGCCTTTCAAGCCACCTTTGCCGGCATTACCTGCGCCATTATCGTCGGCGCCTTTGCCGAGCGCATCAAGTTCAGCGCCGTGCTGATCTTCACTACCATCTGGTTCACTTTCAGCTACATCCCGGTGGCGCACATGGTCTGGGGTTCGGGCGGCTTGCTGATCGGCATGGGCAAAATGGACTTCGCCGGTGGCACCGTGGTGCACCTGAGCGCCGCCGTCGCAGCCTTGGTGGGTGCTTACATGATTGGCAAACGCGTCGGCTATGGCAAAGAGGCCATGGCCCCGCACAGCCTGCCCCTGACCCTGGTCGGCGCCGCCCTGTTGTGGGTGGGCTGGTTTGGTTTCAACGCCGGCTCGGCCCTGGAAGCCAACAGCAACGCCACGCTGGCCTTCCTCAACACCCTGATCGCCACCGCCGCCGCTGTGCTGGCCTGGTGCTTGGGCGAGGTGCTGCTCAAGGGCAAGGCCTCGATGCTGGGTGCTGCTTCGGGTGCCGTGGCCGGCTTGGTGGCCATCACCCCAGCCTGCGGTTATGTGGGGCCGCAGGGAGCGATCGTGATCGGCTTGGCCGGCGGCTTCCTGTGCCTGTGGGGCGTCAATGGCCTGAAGAAAATGCTCGGCGCTGACGACACACTCGACGTGTTCGGCCTGCACGGTGTGGGCGGCATTGTGGGTGGCTTGCTCACCGGCGTGTTTGTATCCCCGCTGCTGGGCGGTGGTGGCGATGCCGACTTCAGCATCGTAAGCCAAGTGTCTGTGCAAGCGCTGTCGATGCTGGTGGCGGCGGTCTGGGCGGGCGTGGTGGCGTTCATCGCCTTCAAGGTGGCCGACATGCTGGTGGGCCTGCGCGTGACCGAAGACGAAGAACGCGAAGGTCTGGACATCAGCTCGCACGGCGAGAGCGCTTACAACCGCTGATCTGCGCCACCCACTGATTGCATCCCCAAAGATTGAAGACGAAAGACGGGGGTTTAAGCCCGCCGCGCGACAAGCGTGGCGGGTTTTTTTGTGCACCCGGCTTGCCGCGCCCCGGCAGCACCGCCGCAGCCTACAATGCGCTCTGTATGCCTTCCCAGACCCCTATCGACCAGATTTCCGAGCGCGTCAACCGCTTGCTGGTGCGCCACGAGGAACTGCTGCGCGCCAACCAGTTGTTGCAGCAGCAAGTCGAGGCGCTGCGCCAAGAGCGCGATTTGTTGCGCCTGCAAAGCCAAGCCGTGCGGCAACGGCTCGATGCGCTGATCGAGCAACTGCCCACCGAGTCAGACGACAGCCGCCCATGAACCAGCCTGCCCACAAGCAAATTGAAGTCCAGATCATGGCGCAGACCTACCTGCTGGCTTGCCCAGCCGATGGCGAAGCGGCCTTGCGCGAGGCGGTGACCAAGGTCGATCACGCCATGTGCCGCATCCGCGACGCCGGCAAAGTGAAAGCGCGCGACCGCATCGCCGTGCTGGCCGCGCTCAACATCGCCTACGAGCTGCATCAAAAAGAACCCGGCGGCTTTCGCAACACCTCCTTTGGCCAGACCGAATCGGGCGAATGGCCAGAGCCCAGCGAACGCCTGCAGCATCTGATCGAGCGCCTCGACCAAGCGCTGGCCCACGACGGGCAGCTGCTTTAAGCGCAGGGAACGTCTGCCTGCTGGCACACGCTCAAACCCTGCGCGGCACACACAAGCAAAGCCCCCAATGAGACTCAAAAATCTTTGGTTGCTCTGATTTTTGCGTCTAGAATGGAGCCGTCTGTCACCGTGGCCGGGTTCTATATTTCCTTGAACCAATGCTCTCTGAGCCCGGGCTAGGTACATTGTGCAGTGGGTGTGATCGTCTCGCGTCAGATGAACCCGAAGCTGCTCTGCCCTTGCCCACCTGAACCCCCCCGTTCAGGATGCGGGCCCGGCCCGGTGGCAGACACCTTCTATTGCAAGCGCACGCCGCTACGCGCTCTATACCTCCCCTCTCAGCTTAACCCCCTTGTCTTTCTTGGCTGTGCTCGACCCGCTGCTGGTGCTGCAACTGCTGCTGCTGGGCCTGTGCGGGGGGTTTTTGGCCGGGCTGCTGGGCATAGGTGGCGGCATGGTGCTGGTGCCCTTTCTCACGGTCATCATGACCAAACAAGGCGTCGATGCAGACTTGGCCGTCAAAATGGCGATTGCCACCGGCATGGCCACCATCGTCTTTACCTCGCTCTCGAGCGTGCGGGCGCACCACCTGCGCGGGGCGGTGCGCTGGGACATCTGGCGCCGCTTCGTGCCCGGCATCGTGCTGGGTGCGGCGCTGGCCAGCCTAGGCGTCTTTGCGGCGCTCAACGGCCAGACCCTGGCGCTGGTTTTTGCGCTGTTCGTGGCTTTTTCAGCCACCCAGATGTGGCTGGACCAAAAACCCGCCGCCAGCCGCACCCTGCCCGGCCCAGCGGGCCAGCTGGCGGCTGGCGGCGGCATCGGCTTTGTCTCGGGTTTGGTGGGCGCCGGCGGCGGCTTCATCAGCGTGCCGCTGCTGGTCTGGTGCAACGTGGCCATGCACCAAGCGGTGGCCACCAGCGCCGCGCTGGGGTTCCCGATCGCGCTGGCCAATTCAATCGGTTATGCGCTGGCCGGGCACAACACGCCGGGTCTGCCCGCGGCGTCGCTGGGCTACATTTTTCTGCCGGCGCTGCTGGTGATCGCCTTGGCCAGCGTGCTCGGCGCCCCGCTGGGGGCGCGGGCGGCGCATGCGCTGCCGGTGCGGCCGCTCAAGCGCCTGTTTGCGCTGGTGCTGTATGCGCTGGCGGCCTTTATGCTCTACCAAGGCCTCAGAGGCTGAAATGAAACTGCCCCCACGCTCGCTGCCCCCCAAGGAGGCGCTTCATTGACTTCGGGCGGCCGGGCGCCACTGAGAGGCTAAGGCACACCGAATGACAAAAAAATTACCGCTGCAAGTCGATCCAAATACCCACTTTGGGTTTAGGATGCCAAGGCGCTGCGCTGGGCGTTATGCCGCCGTTGCAGCGAAACCCAACCCACAGAAGGAATCAACAAATGGCAACTGCGAAAAAAGCGCCTGCTGCGAAGGCTCCCACCCCCAAAGCACCCGCTGCCAAGGCCCCAGCCAAGGCCCCTGCGGCCAAAGCTCCTGCGGCCAGCACCGCCCCCCCGGCTGCAAAGGCCGCACCCAAGGCAGCCGCCAAGGCCAGTGCGCCGGCGGCCCCGGCTGCTCCTGCCAAGCGCACCCCCAATGCGGCCTTCATGAAACCCATGACCCCCAGCGCGGCTTTGGCGGCCGTGATCGGCAGCAAGCCCATGCCGCGCACCGAAGTGACCAAAAAAGTCTGGGAATACATCAAAAAACACAACCTGCAAGACGCAGCCAACAAGCGCATGATCAACGCCGACGCCAAACTCAAGGCGATCTTCGTCAAGCCGCAGGTGTCGATGTTCGAGATGACCAAGCTGATCAGCACGCAGCTGTCCTAAGCACCGCTTCGTCTGGGGGCCCATAAAGGGCAGCTCAGGCGGACGCGTCGTGGTGTTGCAGCGTCCAACCCAGTTGGCTGTAGTGACGCCAGCGCAGGCGCGCCGCCTGCTTGAGCGCCTCGTCTGCTGGCACGATCTCGATCAGGCGCTCAAAGCGCTCCACGTCGGGTGGCACCGGCTCTTGCAGATTGATCAGCAAGGGCCAGCTGCTGCTTTGCGCCACCAACTGCTCTGACAGCACCACGGGCGCGCGCTGCCACAACCCGGCCTGCCCCCGACCCGCAGCGCCCTTTGCACCCGCCGACTCTCCGCCCCCGAGGCCGCCCTCGTGGTCTGCCTCGTAGCGCCCATGGGCGATGAACTCGTCGGGGCTGAAGGTCCAGAGCGCGGCGTCGAGCTCGTGCGCCAGCCCGGGCGCGAGCAGCACCCACGTGCGCTGGCCCGCGTGGTTGGCCTTGCGCAGCAGCCGACACAGGTAGGGCACGGGTGCCCCCACATTGAAGTGGAAAACCACCGTTTTCATGCCGCCGCGCTCGAGGGGTGCGGGCGCATTCAGCGCTTGCGCCCTTTGGCGCCGGTGGCTGCCTTGGGCGCCATGGCCGGTTGGTCGTTGACCATGCGCGCGGCCTCGTCGAGCAGGTACTGCACCAGCAGCGCCACCGGGCGCCCGGTGGCGCCCTTGGCGCTGCCGCCCTTCCAGGCCACACCGGCGATGTCTAGGTGCGCCCAAGCCTGCTCGGGGTCCACGAACTTTTGCAAAAACTTGGCCGCCGTGACCGACCCCGCCGGGCGGCCGGCGATGTTGGCCATGTCAGCGAAGTTCGATTTCAACCCCTCGGCGTATTCTTCGTCGAGCGGCATGCGCCAGCACGGATCGAGCGCCGCCGCCCCCGCGTCCTGCAGGGCTTGCGCCAGCTCGTCGCGGTTGCTGTAGAGGCCCGCGCGCAGGTTGCCCAGCGCGATCACGCAGGCCCCGGTGAGGGTGGCGACGTCGATCAGGGCGCGCGGTTTGAAGCGCGCCGCGTAGCTGAGCGCGTCGCACAGAATCAGCCGGCCCTCGGCGTCGGTGTTGAGGATCTCGATCGTCTGCCCGCTCAGGCTGCTGACCACATCGCCCGGCTTGACGGCGCGGCCATCGGGCATGTTCTCGCAGCACGGCACCAAGCCGACCACGTTGAGCGCCGGTTGCAGCTCGGCCAGCGCGACGAAGCTGCCCAGCACGGCGGCGGCGCCGGCCATGTCGAACTTCATTTCGTCCATCTCGGGGCCGGGCTTGAGGCTGATGCCCCCGGTGTCGAAGGTGATGCCCTTGCCCACCAGCACCACCGGCGCGCTGGCCTTGGGTGCGCCCTGGTAGCGAAGCACGATGAAGCGCAGCGGCTCCTCGGCGCCTTGGGCCACCGCCAGATAGGCGCCCATGCCCAGCTTGGCCACTTCTTTGGGGCCCAGCACCTCAACCTGCAGGCGCTTGCCTTGTGCCAGTTGCTGCGCCGCCTCGGCCAGCAGCTTGGGCGTGGCGTGGTTGGGGGGGCGGTTGGCCCACTCTTTGGCCCACTCCACGGCTTTGACGGTGGCCCGGGCTTGGGCGAAGGCGCTGCGCAAGGCGCTGGCGTCGCTCACCCCCACCAGCACGGTTTGCAGGCTGCGCGGCTGCGCCTTGGACGCAGACTTGGTGGTGGTGTAGCTGTAGCTGGCCTCGGCGCTGGCCTGAACCAGCGCCGCCAGCGCTCCGGCACCCACCTCGCCAGCCCACAACAGCAAGCGTTTGGCGCCAGCGAGCTTGAGCGCTGCCAGCGCCGCCAGCACGGCCTTGCGCGTAGCGGCCGGGCTGCCATCGCCGCTGCGCACCAGAGCCACCTTGCGCGCCTGCACCCCCGGCAGGCGGTGCGCCAGCAGCACGCTGCCCAGCGCGGGCTCGATGTCGGCCTGGGCCACGGCGGCACGGGCCCAGTTCGTCAAGGAGTCGTCTGAAGCCACCGGGCGCGCCGTGCCGTTGGCTGCGGCGTTGGCCGCATTTCCGGTTTTGGCGGGGTCGGCCGCATCGGGCCAGAGCAAGACCAGCGCGTCGGCCTCTAGGGTGGCGGCTTGCGACAAATGCAGCGATTGCAGTTCAAAGTCCATAATCTAGGCTCACATGGTTTTTTGACGATGTTATTCCATTCTTCCCTGCGCCGTGAACTGGCGCGCAGTTTTGGCGCCACCTTGCTGGTGCTGCTGGTGATCGTCGTCACCATGCTGCTCATACGCACCCTCGGCCAAGCCGATCAGGGGCGCGTCAATCCGCAAGAAATTTTGCTGGTCCTGACCTACACCGTGGTCGGCCGGCTGCCGATCGTGCTCACCATCGCCTTGTTCATCGCCGTGGCCTCGACGCTCACGCGCATGCACCGCGAAAGCGAAATGGTGATCTGGCACTGCAGCGGCCAAGGTTTGGCGGCCTTGCTCAAGCCGGTGTTTCGCTTTGCCTGGCCGGTGCTGGCGGTGATCGCCCTGATGGTGCTGCTGATCTGGCCTTGGGCCAACCAGCAGGCCGAGCAGTTGCGCGACCGCTTTGCCCAGCGTGGCGAACTCGAGCGCGTGCAAGCCGGGCAGTTCATCGAAAGCGCCGACGGGCGGCGCGTGTTCTTCATCGAGCAAGACCCGCAGCAGCCGACGCTGGCGCGCAACATTTTTGTCTCCAGCACCGAGGCCGACGGCAGCCGCACCGTGCTCAGCGCCGGCAGCGGGCGCATCGAGTGGGTCGACTCGCAGCAGTGGCTGCACATCCACCAAGGCCAGCGCCTGCTGTTTGACCAACCCGACCAGCCGGGACAGGTGCAGGTGAGCGAATTTGCCTCCTACCGCGTGCTCATCGACGCGCCGGCGCTGCCCATGGGCGTGGCGCAAGGGCTCAAATCGCGCCCCACTTGGACGCTGGTGGCCGAACCCACACCGGCCAACCTAGGCGAGCTGGCGTGGCGGCTGGGGCTGGCGCTGGCCGCAGTGAATTTTGTGCTCATGGCACTGGCGCTGGCCGCCAGCAACCCGCGCGCCAACAAAAGCGGCAACGTTTTGCTGCTGCTGTTTGGCTTCATTTTTTACTACAACCTGATGACCATGGGCCAGCGCTGGATCGGCACCGGCGAGATCTCCGCCCTGGCCTTTGTGCTGGCCTTGCACGGCGGCACCGGGCTGGCCTGCGCGCTCTGGCTGGCCAAACGCCATTGGGGCTGGGAGCTGAACGCGGCGCGGCTGTGGCGGCGTGGGGCCCCGGCATGAAGACCATGCGCAAACTGATCTACGGCGAACTGCTGTGGGCGATCGGCTTCGTGGCGCTGGCTTTTTTGGCGCTGTTCGCCTTCTTTGACCTGATCGAAGAACTGCCCGCGCTGGGCCAGCGCTCGCCTTTCGATCCGGCGCTCGAATACGGCCTGTGGCAAGCCCTGCTCTACGTGGCCTTGCTGCTGCCCAGCCACCTCTACGAGCTGCTGCCGATCGCGGTGCTGATCGGCGCGGTGTTCGGTTTGGTGCGGCTGGCGCAGTCGTCCGAGTTCACCATCTTGCGCACCAGCGGCCTCGGGCCCGGCTTGGCTTTGCGCCAGATGCTGGTGTTGGGCATGGCTTTTGCCGCCCTGACCTTCGTGCTGGGCGATTACGTCGCCCCCTGGAGCGACCGCCAGGCGCAACAGCTCAAAGCCACCTTCGAGGGCCAGATCCGCCTGGGGCAGACCGGCGCTTGGCTCAAAGAGCGCGGCGACCAGCGCCAGGTGTCGGTCAATGTCGCGGCGCTCGAAGGGCCTAACGAACTGCGCGGCGTGCGCCTGTTTGAGTTCGACGCCAGCGGCCGCATCGCGCGCACCCTAAGCGCCGAGCGCGCCACCGTGGTGCCCGAGCGCGGGCTGTGGCAGCTGCACCAGGTGCAGTTGCACCAGTTCGACACCCAGGCCGACCCACCGCGCCTGCTGGTGCAGCAACTGCCCAGCCTCGATTGGCCCACCGGACTCAGTGCCGACATGGTCTCGGTGGCCCTGCTGCGCCCCGATCGCATGAGCGCCTGGGGCCTGTACCAGTACATCGAGCATTTGCAAGCCAACAGCCAAGCCACGCAGCGCTACGAAATCGAGCTTTGGCGCAAGCTGTTTTTCCCTTTGAGCTGCGTGGTGATGGTGGTGTTGGCGCTGCCCTTTGCCTACCTGCACTTTCGCTCCAAGGGGCTGGCGGCTTATGTGTTTGTCGGCGTCATGCTGGGCTTGAGCTTTGTGCTGCTGAGCAACATGTTTGTTTACATCGGCAATTTGCTGGCCTGGCGGCCGTGGCTGGCTGCGGCCGCACCGGCCTTGCTGTATTCGGTGGCCTCGCTCGGGGCTTTTGGTTGGTTGGTGCTGCGCCGTTAGCGCCGTTGGCCGCTTTTGCAAGGGAATGGCTGTATGTTGGCAGTGATCGTGTTGGCGCATGGTTCGCGCGACCCGCAGTGGTTTGGGCCCATCGAAGCCGTGGCCCAAGCCGTGGCCGCGCGCCTGCCCGAGGCCAAGGTGTGCTGCGCCTACCTCGAGCTGTGCGCGCCCACGCTGCCCGAGGCCGCGGCGCGGCTGGTGGCCGAGGGTGCCACCCGGCTGCGCGTGCTGCCGCTGTTTTTTGGCTTGGGCAAGCACGCACGGCAAGACCTGCCCCTGTTGGCCGAGGCGCTGCAACAGGCGCACCCGCAGGTGCGCTTCGAGTGGCTGCCCACGCCCACCGAGCAGCCGCGCCTGCTGGCGTTGCTGGCCGAATTGGCCGTGGCAGAATCGCCGCCATGAACCTGCACCAATTCCGCTTCGTGCTCGAGGCGGTGCGCCGCAACCTCAACCTGACCGAAGCAGCCAAGGCGCTGCACACCTCGCAGCCGGGCGTGTCCAAGGCCATCCTCGAACTCGAGGACGAGCTGGGAATCGACATCTTCGCCCGCCACGGCAAGCGCATCAAGCGCGTCACCGAACCCGGGCACGAGGTGCTGCGCAGCATCGAGATCATCATGCGCGAGGTCAGCAACCTCAAGCGCATCGGGGCCCAGTTTGCCACCCACGACAGCGGCACGCTCAGCATCGCCGCCACCCACACCCAAGCGCGCTACGTGCTGCCGGCGGCGGTGGCCAAGCTGCGCCACGCCTACCCCAAGGTGTCCATCAGCCTGCACCAGGGCTCGCCCGAGCAGGTGGCGCGCATGCTGCTCGACGACGTGGCCGACATCGGCATCGCCACCGAGGCCTTGGCCGACCACCCCGAGCTCATCACCCTGCCCTGCTACGACTGGCAGCACGCGCTGGTGCTGCCCACCGGCCACCCACTGCTGGAGCGCGAGCGCATCGCGCTCGAAGACCTGGCGCAGGTGCCGCTGATCACCTACCACCCCTCCTACACCGGGCGCAGCCGCATCGACCAGGCGTTCGCGCAGCGCCAGCTCAAGCCGCACATCGTGCTCGACGCCATCGACTCCGACGTCATCAAAACCTACGTCAAGCTCGGGCTGGGCGTGGGCATCGTGGCCGAAATGGCCATGCAGGGCGACGAGCGCAGCTCAGATCTGGTGTCGCGCCCGCTCGGCTACCTGTTTGGGCACAACGTGAGCCGGGTGGCGTTCAAGCGCGGCGCCTACCTGCGCCAGTTCGTGCTGCGCTTTGCCGAGTTTTTGAGCGAACGCCTGTCGCGTGAGCTGATCCACAAAGCGATGCTCGGTGGCGGCACGGATTACGAGCTATGACGCACGCCCACACCCCCGCGGTTTGCAGCCGCCTGCCCCACGTGGGCACGACGATTTTCAGCGTGATGTCGGCGCTGGCCACCGAGTGCCAAGCCGTCAACCTCGGGCAGGGCTTCCCCGACTTCGACTGCGACCCGCGCCTGCTGGACGCGGTCGAGGCGGCCCTGCGCGCCGGCCACAACCAGTACCCGCCGATGCCCGGCGTGCCGGCGCTGCGCCAGGCGCTGGCGCGCAAAACCGAAGCGCTGTATGGCCGCCGCTACGACCCGGAGCACGAAATCACCGTCACCGCCGGGGCCACGCAAGCCATTTTCAGCGCCATTTTGGCCGTGGTGCAGCCGGGCGACGAGGTGATCGTGCTCGAGCCCTGCTACGACAGCTACGTGCCCAACATCGAACTGGCGGGCGCGCTGCCGGTGCGGGTGCCGCTGGGCGCCGATTTCCGGCCCGACTTCGATGCCCTGGCCGCCGCCATCGGGCCGCGCACGCGCGCCTTGCTCATCAACAGCCCGCACAACCCCAGCGGCCGCGTTTGGCAGCAGGCCGATATGCTGCGCCTGCAGGCGCTGCTGGCCGGCACCGAGGTGATTTTGATCAGCGACGAGGTCTATGAGCACATGGTGTACGACGGCCAGCCGCACCAGAGCGCGGCGCGCTTTGCCGATCTGGCGGCGCGCGCGCTGGTGGTGAGCAGCTTTGGCAAGACCTTTCACGTCACCGGCTGGAAGGTGGGCAGCGTGCTGGCGCCGGCGCCGCTGATGGCCGAGTTTCGCAAGGTGCACCAGTTCAACGTGTTCACCGTCAACACGCCGATGCAGCACGCGCTGGCGGCGTACCTGCACGACCCGGCGCCCTACCTGCAACTGCCCGATTTTTATGCCGCCAAGCGCGATCGCTTTCGCGCTGGGCTGGCGCGCACGCGCTTTGGGCTCCTGCCCTGCGAGGGCAGCTACTTCCAGTGCGTCGATTACAGCGCGCTGGCCGTGCCCGAGCGCGATCTGGAGCCCGATGCCTTTTGCCGCTGGCTCACGCGCGCCGTCGGCGTGGCGGCGATCCCGCTGTCGGCCTTTTATGCCCAGCCGCCGGCGGCGCAGCGCCTGATCCGCTTTTGCTTTGCCAAGCAAGAAGCCACCTTGGATGCGGCGCTGGCGCGGCTGGCGCGCTTGTGAGCTTGTGCGCTTTAGGCGGCAGCCGTAGGCGGTAATTTGGCTGCGTCAAGGCGGGGCGAGCATCAACGCCTGCCCCCCACAGCCTCCTTAAGCCACCAGCTGCGCCCAGAGCTTATCCAGCCGCTTGACGCTCACCGGCTGCGGCGTGCGCAGCTCTTGCGCAAACAGGCTCACGCGCAGCTCTTGCAGCAGCCAGCGCAGTTCGTCTAGGCGCGCATCGGGCACACCCTTGCGCTCGGCCAGCAGGCGCGTGTAGCGCTGCTCTTGGGCGCGCACCGTGGCCATGTGCGCGGCGTCGCGCGCCGGGTCGGCGCGCAGCTTGTCGAGGCGCAAAAAGATCGCCTTCAGGTAGCGCGGCAGGTGTTGCAACGCCGCCCACGGCGTCTCGGCCACGAAGCGCGGGCCCACCAGCTGCCCCAGCTGCTCGCGCACGTCGGCCAGCGGCTGGGCCTCGAACTTGCCCTCTTTGAGCTTGCGCACCACGGCGGCGTATTCGAGCAACACCGCCGCCGTCTGGCGCGCCACCTCCTGCGCGATCAGCCCCAGGCGGCCGCGCCCTTGCTCCAGCCGCTGTTGGAATTCGGCGGCCGTGCGCGGCCACGGCTCGGCCATGAAGGCGCGCTCCAGCGCCACCTCGATGATCTGGCTGCGCAACTCCTCGAGCGAACCCAGCGCCATGTACGACACCGCCATCTGCTGCAACCCGGGCAGGCTTTTCTCCAGCTGCTTGAGCGCTTCGCGCAGCTGCAGCGCAAACAGGCGCCGCAGCCCGGCGCGGTGCTTGCGTGCCGCCGTTTCGGGCTCGTCATAGACCGCCAGCGTGACGGCGTCGCCGGCGTCGAGCAGCGCCGGAAAGCCGATCACCGTGTGTTCGCCGCTGGCCAGCTCCATCAGCTCGGGCCAGTCGCCAAAAGTCCAGGCGCGGTGGCGCTCGCTGGCGGCTTGCGGTGCTGGGGCGGCTGGCACAGCTTGGACGACCTGCATCCGTGCCGGAGCCGATGCGGGCGCAGAGGCAGGCGCCGATGCGGGGGCTGCACCCTCCCCCGTGCGCAGCGCCAGCTGCAAGCCCGCCAGCGCCTGAAAGGCCCCGCGCGCCTGCGCGCCCAGCTCGGCTTTGAGCGCCGCCAAGCTGCGCCCTTGGCCCAGTTGGCGCCCGTGCTCGTCGAGCACGCGCAGGTGCATGAAGTGGTGCGCGGGCAGCTGGTCGAGCTTGAAGTCGCTGCGCTTCACATCGACCCCGCTGCGCGCGCGCACCCGCGCCAGCAAGGCCTCGATCAGGCTGCCCTGGGCCCAGTGCTCGGGCTGACACAGCTCGGCGGCCAGTTGCGCGGCGGTCTCGGGCAGCGGCAGCAGGCGCGCGCGCGGCTTTTGCGGCAGGCTCTTGAGCAAGGCGGCGATCTTGTCTTTGAGCATCCCCGGCACCAGCCACTCGCAGCGCTCCTCGCTGGCCTGGTTGAGCACGAAGATCGGCAACGCCACGCTCAGGCCGTCGCGCGCCTCGCCTGGCTGGTGCAGGTAGCTGGCGCTGCATTCGGTGCCGCCCAGCGCCAGCGTGGGCGGAAAAGCCAGGCTGGTCACGCCCGCGGCCTGATGCCGCATCAGCTCCTCGCGCTTGAGGCGCAGCAGCTCGGGTTGCTGGCGCACGTGGGCGCGGTACCAGCGCTCGAGCTCGGTGCCGCTGCTCAGGTCGGGCGGCAACTGGCTGTCGTAAAAGGCGTAGATCAGCTCCTCATCGACCAGCACGTCTTGGCGGCGCGATTTGTGCTCCAGCGCCTGCACCTGCGCCAGCACCTGGCGGTTGGCGGCCAGAAAAGGCAGGCGGCGCTCGAACTCGGGCGGCCAGACCTCTTCTTGCAAGGCCGCCACCAGCGCCTGGCGGATGAAGATCGCGCGCGCCCCGGCCGGATCGACGCGCGCGTAATCGACGCGGCGCTGGCTGTAGATCAGCAAGCCATACAGGGTGGCGCGCTCAGAGGCCACCACGCGCGCGGCGTTTTTTTCCCAGCGCGGATCGAGCACCTGCTTGCTCAGCAGATGCGCCCCCACCTGCTCCAGCCACTGCGGCTCGATGGCGGCGATGCCGCGGCCAAACAGGCGCGTGGTTTCGACCAGTTCGGCGCACACGATCCAGCGCCCCGGTTTTTTGCTCAGCCGCGCCCCCGGATGCGGGTA
Source organism: Serpentinimonas sp. SSL01 (assembly GCF_056323735.1). NCBI lineage: Bacteria > Pseudomonadati > Pseudomonadota > Betaproteobacteria > Burkholderiales > Comamonadaceae > Serpentinimonas > Serpentinimonas sp. SSL01. The sequence continues at coordinate 348,260 of NZ_CM150487.1, read as the reverse complement.
AAAACGGATGCCGCGCGCGCCCTGGTAGTGGGCCTCGCTCTCGTGCTTGCAGCCCACGTGCCCGAGCAGGCCCGCCAGCAGCGACAAGTGCAGCTGCTCGCTGCTGGCGGGCGCGGTGTTGAGCTTCCAGCCGTGCTCGGCCACCACGGTGTGCAACTGGCTGTGGATGTCGCGCCACTCGCGCACCCGGCGCGGGTTCAGGTAGTGCTGGCGCAGCAGCGCCTCGTACTGGCGCTGGCTGGGCTTGTGCTGGGGCGGTGGCTGCAGCCCTGGCTGCCTCTGCTGCCCCGGCTGCCCGGCTCTTCCCGCTTTGGCGGCTAGGCGCGCACCCGCACCCGCACCCGCACCCGCACCCGCACCCGCACCCGCACCCGCACCCGCACCCGCACCCGCACCCGCACCCGCACCCGCACCCGCACCCGCGCTTGCGCTTGCGCTTGCTCCAGCTCCAGAAGCATCCGCTTCAACCACCGCACCCACACTGGGCTTGCCGCTGCGCGCCTGCTCCAGCCAGCGCCAGAGCTTGAGGTAGCCCACGAACTCGCTCTTGTCGTCGTCAAACGGCGCCTGCGCCCGGTCCGCCTGCGCCTGCGCCTGCAGCGGGCGCTCGCGCACGTCTTGCACCGTGAGCGCGCTGGCCAGCACCAGCACCTCGTCGAGCGCGTGCCGGTCGCGCGCCTCCAGAATCATGCGCCCCAGGCGCGGATCGAGCGGCAGGCGCGCCAGCTCGCTGCCCAGCGCGGTGAGCTGCTGGGCGTGGTCGAGCGCGCCCAGCTCTTGCAGCAGCTGGTAGCCGTCGCTGATGGCGCGCTGCGAGGGCGCCTCGAGAAAAGGAAAATCCTCCACCGCCCCGAGGCGCAGCGACTTCATGCGCAGAATCACCGCCGCCAGCGAGGAGCGCAAAATCTCCGGGTCGCTAAAGCGCGGCCGCGCCAGGTGCTCGGCCTCATCGTAGAGGCGGATGCAGACGCCGTCGGCGACACGGCCGCAGCGCCCGGCGCGCTGATCCGCGGCCGCTTGGCTGATGGGCTCGACCAGCAACTGCTCGACCTTGCTGCGCAGGCTGTAGCGTTTGACGCGCGCGCGCCCCGAATCGATCACGTAGCGGATGCCGGGCACGGTGAGCGAGGTTTCGGCCACGTTGGTCGCCAGCACGATGCGCCGCGCGCCGCTGGGCCTGAAGATTCGGTCTTGCTCGGCCTGGCTCAGGCGCGCATACAGCGGCAGCACCTCGGTGTCGCGCAGCACCGGCTGGTGGCTCAGGTGCTGGCGCAAGTGGTCGGCGCATTCGCGGATTTCGCGCTCGCCGGGCAAAAACACCAGCACATCGCCAGCCAAGGCACCGCCACGCCAGAGCTCATCGACGGCGTCGGCAATCGCTTCGTTCAGGCCATAGTCGCGGCTGTCCTCGTAGGGGCGGTAACGCAGTTCCACCGCGTAGCTGCGCCCGGCCACGTTGAGCACCGGCGCCGGCCCCTGGGCCGAGGCGAAGTGCTGCGCAAAGCGCTCGGCGTCGATGGTGGCCGAGGTGATCACCACCTTCAAATCGGGCCGCTGCGGCAGGATTTGCCGCAGGTAGCCGAGCAAAAAGTCGATGTTCAGGCTGCGCTCGTGCGCCTCGTCGATGATCAGCGTGTCGTAGGCCTGCAGCAGCGGGTCGGTCTGGGTTTCGGCGAGCAAAATGCCGTCGGTCATGAGCTTGATCGAGGCCTTGGGGCTGAGCCGATCCTGGAAGCGCACCTTGTAGCCCACCACCTCGCCCAGCGCCGTGCCGAGCTCGTGCGCGATGCGGCTGGCCACTGAACTGGCGGCGATGCGCCGCGGCTGCGTGTGCCCGATCAGGCGCCCCCGCTCGCCCGGGCGCGCGTGCAGGCGCCCGCGCCCCATATTCAACGCGATTTTGGGCAACTGGGTGGTTTTGCCCGAGCCGGTCTCGCCGCACACCACGATCACCTGGTGCGCGCGCAAGGCGGCTTCGATCGCCTGGCGCTGAGCGCTCACAGGCAGGGAGTCGGGAAATTCGATAATCAAGGCGCGGGCGGCGGGCAGACCGTATAGGGGGATGGGGCTGTGCGATTATCCGAGATTGCCCCAGCGGCGGCGCGCTTGCGGCCAGGCGGGCACCCCCCAAGGCCAGACCAGCACCCAAGCTGCGGCCCAGTCTGGCGTATGCTTGCTGCTTGGCCGCCCACCAAAGCCCACTACCTTCCAGCCCCAGCCCTCATAGCCCCAGCCAAACAGCCGCCCATGTCCACGGTCTTCAACTTCACCTTCGTGCCCTGGTTTCGCTCGGTGGCGCCCTACATCCACAAGTTTCGCAACCAGACCTTCGTCGTCGGTGTGGCCGGCGAGGCCATTGCCGCCGGCAAGCTGCCCAATCTGGCCCAAGACTTGGCGCTGATCCAGAGCATGGGCGTGCGCGTGGTGCTGGTGCATGGTTTCAGGCCGCAGGTCAACGAGCAACTGCGCACCAAGGGGCACCCGGCGCGCAGCCACCAGGGCACGCGCATCACCGACGAGGTGACGCTGGACTGCGCCCAAGAGGCCGCCGGCCAACTGCGCTACGAGATCGAGGCCGCCTTCAGCCAGGGCCTGCCCAACACGCCCATGGCCGGGGCCACGGTGCGCGTGCTCTCGGGCAACTTCATCACCGCACGCCCGCTGGGCATCGTCGATGGCATCGATTTCCAGCATTCCGGGCTGGTGCGCCGCGTCGATGTGGCCGGGCTGATGCGCACGCTCGACATGGGCGCCATGGTGCTGCTCTCGCCCTTTGGCTTTTCGCCCACGGGCGAAGCCTTCAACCTGAACATGGAAGAGGTCGCCACCAGCGTGGCCATTGCCTTGCAGGCCGACAAACTGATTTTTGTCACCGAGGTGCCGGGCATCCGCGTGCAGCCGCACCAGCCGCCCAGCGACGACAACCCGATCGACACCGAGCTGCCGCTGGCCCAAGCCGAGCAGCTGCTGGCCGAGCTGCCACCGAGCCAGCTGCCCACCGACCCCGGCTTTTATCTGCAGCACTGCGTCGCGGCCTGCAAGGGCGGCGTCGAGCGCAGCCACATCGTCCCCTTTGCCGTCGATGGCGCGCTGCTGCTCGAGGTCTATGTACACGACGGCATCGGCACCATGGTGGTGGACGAAAAACTCGAAAGCCTGCGCGAAGCCAGCGCCGACGACGTGGGCGGTATTTTGCAACTGATCGAGCCGTTTGAGAAAGACGGCACCCTGGTCAAGCGCAGCCGCACCGAAATCGAGCGCGACATCGCCAACTATACCCTGATCGAGCACGACGGCGTGATTTTTGGCTGCGCCGCGCTCTACCCCTACCCCGAGGCCAAGACCGCCGAAATGGCCGCACTCACCGTTTCACCGCACTCGCAAGGCCAGGGCGACGGCGAAAAACTGCTCAAGCGCATCGAGCAGCGCGCGCGCCTGATGGGGCTCGAGAGCCTGTTCGTGCTCACCACGCGCACCATGCACTGGTTCATCAAGCGCGGCTTTGCGCCGGTCGATGCCGACTGGCTGCCCGAGGCGCGCAAACGCAAGTACAACTGGGACCGGCGCAGCCGGGTGCTGGTGAAGCGGCTTTGAACCGCAGCCATCTTGTACAGGCGTAAAAAAACCGCCCAGCGTACGCAAGGCGGTTTTTTGAGCACTTCCCGGAGGAAGTGCCCACCCAGAGGGCTCGAGAATTAATAACGAGTTGGGGCAGCAGGAGCGGCCGGGGCAGCAGCGTCAGCCGGGGCAGCAGGAGCGGCTGGGGCAGCAGCGTCAGCAGGAGCAGCCGGAGCTGGAGCCGGGGCTGGCTCAGGAGCCGGAGCCGGAGCCGGTGCAGGGGCCGGAGCCGGGGCTGGTGCAGGAGCTTGCTGGCCGCAAGCGGTCAGGGCAACGGCGGCGAACAGGGCGGCGAGCAGGGCGGTGATTTTCATGGGGATGTCATTCGAAAGAGTTGGGGATTAGGCGATTTTGGACGATACACAGGGTTCTACAAGCAAACTCAGCGCTCGATCCACGGCGGCTACGACACCTGTAAAGACCCAAGTGTCTGCCACACATCGGCATCATAATTGACAGTCAGGCGCCGGGATAACCCTAGGTGGAAAAATTTTACTGAACCAAAGGGTTGTTGCAAAATAGATACAAATTGACTGCGCTGGTGCCGGCTTTTTTCTCTGGCACCCTAGTGGCTGTGCTTGTACCCTGTTTCAGCCCGCCAGACCGCGCCGCAACCAGCCCGCCGCGTACCAATCGGCCAACGCAGCCTGCGCAGCCGGGCTCGCCGCCAGCACCTGACGCTCCTTGAGCCAGCGCCGATCCGCCAGACGCCGCATCAGGCGCGCGTCTGGGCCACTGGCGCGCAGCGCCTCGCCGTTGATGTAGATGCAGCGCTCGTCGTAGAGCATGCGGGTGCGCCGATCCAGCACCACCGCGCCCAGCGCCCACGGCTGCTGCTGCGGCTCAAAGCACACCAGCGGCTTGGGCTCGCTGAGCACCTCGCCCAGCGCCAGCTGCAGCCCCTTGCGGTCGGCCAGCAGGGCTTGCAGCGCCGCCGCTGCAAAGTCGGTCAGCGCGTCGGGGACGGCGGCTGGATGCGCGCAAGCCCGCTGCTGCGGGTCGCGGTAGAGCGACTCATCCGTCCAATCCTCGGCCAAGCGCTGCACCAGCTCGGCGGCCAGCGCGGCCCGTTGCGGCACCCGAAAACCGACCGAGTAGGTCATGCAGCCGTCGTCGAGCGCCACGCCGTCGTGCGCCCACTCGGGTGGCAGGTACAGCATGTCGCCGGGCTCCAGCACCCACTCCTGCTCGGGCTCGAAGTGTTGCAGGATTTTGAGCGGCTTGTCGGGCTGCAGCGTCAGGTCGCGCTGGCGCCCAATGCGCCAGCGCCGTCGGCCGCTGGCTTGCAGCAGGAACACGTCGTAGCTGTCGAAATGCGGCCCCACGCCGCCGCCCTCGGTGGCCCACGAGATCATCAGGTCATCGAGGCGCGCGTCGGGCACGAAGCGGAAACCCTGCAACAACTGGTGCGCCGCGTCGTGGTGCAAGTCAACCCCCTGCACCAGCAGCGTCCAGCCGGGCTGCTTGAGCGGCGGCAGCTGGCGCGGCTTGAACGGGCCCGAAGCCAGGCTCCAATCATCACCCTCGCGCACAATCAGGCGCGACTCTACGCCGTCTTGCTGCGCCAGCGCAAACAGCTCGGGGCGCTTGAGCAGCGGTGCAAAGCCGGGCACGGCCTGGCGCACCAAAAGCGGTTTTTTCTGCCAGTGGCGGCGCATGAACTGCTGCGGCGTCAGGCCGCCGAGCAAGGGCGTGGACACATCAGGCGCAGGGAGCGCGGGGGGTGCTGGCGGCGCCAAGGGCTGGCCGCTACGCGCCCTGGAGCGTTTGGGGACTTGGACGGCGGCCAAGGGCGTGGTGCTGGGTTTGGGCTGAGAACTCATGGGACAATTGTGCGATGAAAATCACCCCGCAATGCGTCGCCGCCCTCACCTGGACGCTTTCCGACACCTTGGGCGAAGAACTGGACACCCTCGACGAGCCAGTCGAGTTTTTGCTCGGCGGGCGCGACCTGTTAGAGTCTATCGAAGCCGCCCTGCAAGGCCACGGCGCGGGCGAGGAAATGGAGCTGCACCTGGAGCCCGAGCGCGCCTTTGGCGATTTTGACGACCAGCTGCTGCTGCTCGAGCCGCGCAGCGCTTTTCCGGCCGAACTCGAAGTGGGCATGGCCTTTGAGGGCTTGCCACCGGGCTGCAGCGCCGGTGCCGGCCCCGATCGGCTGTATTTTGTGAGCGAAATCTACCCCGAACACGTGGTGCTCGACGCCAACCACCCGCTGGCCGGCATCGCGCTGCGCCTCGACCTCAAAATCCACGCCGTGCGCGAAGCCACCGAGGAAGAAGTGGGCCGCGGCAGCCTCGGCGCGGGTTTTTTCAGGCTGCAAGCCTGAACTGGGCATTAGGCAGCGGGCTCAAGCCCGGCCGGTGGAACCATAGCCCCCGGCGCCGCGCGCGCTCGGCTGCTCAAAATCATCGACCCAGTTGAGCTGCGCCTGCAGCACCGGGACGATCACCAACTGCGCGATGCGCTCGAGCGGCTCGATGGTGTAGGGCTGGCTGCTGCGGTTCCAAGCGCTGACCATGAGCTGGCCCTGGTAGTCGCTGTCGATCAGCCCCACCAGGTTGCCCAGCACAATGCCGTGCTTGTGCCCCAGCCCCGAGCGCGGCAAGATCAGCGCCGCGTAGCCCGGGTCGGCCAGGTGGATCGCCAGCCCGGTGGGCAGCAGGCTGCAGGCGTTGGCGGCCAGTGTGAGTGGTGCCTCGATGCAGGCGCGCAAGTCCAGCCCCGCACTGCCCCCGGTGGCGTAGGCGGGCTGGAACTGGCGCAAGCGCGCATCGAGCAAGCGGCAATCTATGCGCATGCGCTAGGTACCCCCTCAACGCGCCGGCAATGCGCCGGCCGGCCCATCCGGCGCGCCGCCTTGGGGGGGCGCTGCATCGGCGGGCGCCGCATCCGCAGGCGCATCGGCCGGCGCTGCACCTTCGGCCGGAGCGGGCTCATCCCACATGCCGGGCCCGCCCCACTGCCCCTGCTCCTGCCCGGGCTCTTGGTTGGCCCCTTCGCCGGCCCCCATGAAACCGGGGATCTGCTGCAAACGCCGCTGCACCTCGGCCTCATCGGCCAACTCCACCTGCTCCAACTGCCCCGTGACCAAGTTCGGGTAAGTGATCAGCACCGCCACCATCATCAGCTGGATCAACACAAAGGCGATCGAGCCCTTGTAGATCTGCTCGGTGGTGACGCCGGCGATGCGTTTTTTGGTGATGGAGTCGAGGTAGTCGTTGCGCGGCGCCACGCTGCGCAAGTAAAACAGCGCAAAGCCAAAGGGCGGCGTCAGGAACGAGGTCTGCAGGTTCATGGCCAGGATGATGCCGAACCAGACCAGGTTGATGTCCAGCATCTGGGCCACCGGCACCAGCAAGGGCACGACGATGAAGGCGATCTCAAAGAAGTCGATGAAAAAGCCCAGCAGGAAGACCAGCGTGTTGACAAAGATCAAAAAGCCCAGCTGTCCGCCCGGCAGCCCGCTGAACAGTTCCTTGACCCAGATGTGGCCGTCGGCGGCGTTGAAGGTGAAGCCAAAGACGGTCGAGCCGATCAGGATGAACATCACGAAGATCGCCAGCCGGGCGCTGTTTTCCAGCGCCTGCTTCAACAGCGGCAGGCTCAGACGCCGGCGCGCCAGCGTCATGATCAGCGCCCCCACGGCCCCCATTGCGCCGCCCTCGGTGGGCGTGGCGATGCCCAGAAAGATCGTGCCCAGCACCAGAAAGATCAGCACCAGCGGCGGGATCAGCACAAAGGTGACGCGCTCGGCCAACTTGGACAGCAGGCCCAGACGCAAACCCTTGTTGGCCAGCGCCAGCACCAGCGCCAACAGGGCACCAGCGAGCATCGACATGATGAAGGTTTCGTCGCCCGGGGCATCGGCAATGCGATCGAACCAGCGGTGCATCATCTGGTTGTGCACCTGCGACCAGGCGTAGCCGGCGGCTACGGCCAGCACCATTACCCCGATCAGCGATTTGTGGCCGCTGGCGCCGTTGGCCTCGTTGTAGATGCGCGCCTCGGGCGGCAGCGGCGGCACCCACTGCGGCTTGACGATCGCCACCCCGATCACGAACAACAGGTAGATGCCGATCAGCATCAACGCCGGCAGCATGGCGCCGGCGTACATGTCACCCACCGACACGCCAAGCTGGTCGGCGAGCACGATCAGCACCAGCGACGGGGGCAAAATCTGCGCCAGCGTGGCCGAGGCGGTGATGGTGCCGGCGGCGATGGGGCGGTTGTAGCCGTAGCGCAGCATGATCGGCAGCGAGATCAGGCCCATCGAAATCACCGCCGCCGCCACCACGCCAGTGGTGGCTGCCATCAGCGCCCCCACCAGCACCACCGCCACCGCCAGGCCGCCGCGCAGCGGGCCAAAGACTTGACCCACGGTTTCGAGCAAGTCTTCGGCCATACCGCTGCGCTCGAGGATGATGCCCATCAGCGTAAAGAAGGGGATGGCGAGCAGGATTTCATTCTGCATGATGCCAAAAACGCGCAGCGGCAGCGCCTGAAACAGGGTGGCCGGAAACAGCCCGAGCTCCATCCCGAGCAAGCCAAACAGCAAACCCACGGCCGAGAGCGCAAAGCCGACCGGAAAGCCGGTGAGCAAAAAGAAAATCAGCCCCAGAAACATCAGGGGCACGAAGATGCTGATAATGAATTCGATCATGTCTTGCTCGCGCCCTGGGCCTGCGCACGCGCAGCCAATTCGCCCTCGATCCGATCGTGTTCGGTCAGGGCCAGTTCGCGCGCCAGTTGCTGCACGTCGCTCGACACCCCTTGGGCCAGCGCATCGGGGCCACCAAAGTAGAGGAAATTGAAGCGCTTGATGAGCTCAGACAGGGCTTGCAGCGCCAGCAGCGCAAAGCCGAGCGGGATCATCAGGTAGGCCGGCCAGCGGATCAAACCGCCGGCGTTGGGCGACATTTCGCCGGTGTCCCAAGAGCGCTCGAACAGCGGCCAGCCCAGCGCGATCATCAGGTAGCACAGCGGCAGCAAGAAGACCAAGATGCCGACGATATCGATCCAGTTGCGCGCGCGCGCCGACAGGCGGCTCGAGACCACGTCGATGCGCACGTGGGCATTGCGCAAAAAAGCAAAACCGGCACCGAGCAAAAACACGGCCCCAAACAGGTACCACTGGATTTCGAGCCAAGCGTTGGAGCTGATGCTGAATGCGTAGCGGCTGATCGCGTTGGCGGCGCTGATGAGCACGGTGAGCAAAATGAGCCACATCAGCACCTTGCCCAAGCCCCCATTGAGGGCATCGATGGCGCGCGAAAACATCATCAAGTATTTCATAAGAGCAAACCTTCACAGCCGGTAGGCACTGTGATTTATTCTTGAACCCAACGTTCCTAGGATACAAAAACGCCCCGCTTCCCAGCAGCGGGGCGTCGTGGGCTGTTTAGGCGCTAGGCCCGAACACCCCGATCAGAGCCGGTTGTTGCGGCCCTGCAACTGCATGTAGCTGTCGAAGCTGGCTTCGGCCAGACCGTGCCACAAGACCTGGTCGCGGCGGAAGGCGATTTGGTCGTCGTAGATTTTCTTCCAGCGCGGGTTGGTGTCGTTGAGCTCAGCGTAGAGCTCGTGGGCGGCACGGAACGCGGCGTCCATGACCGAACGCGGGAACGGCATCAGGCGCGTGCCGCCCGCCACCAAGCGCTTGAGCGCGGCCGGGTTGAGCGCGTCGTAGCGCGCCAGCATGGTGGTGTGCGCAAAGGCGGCCGCGTTGTGGACGATGGCCTTGTACTCGGGCGACAGGGCGTTGAACGCGGTCTTGTTGATGAGCAGGTCGAGCTGCGTGCCGCCTTCCCAGAAGCCGGGGTAGTAGTAGAGCGGGGCCACGCGGTGAAAGCCCAGCTTTTCGTCGTCGTAGGGGCCGACAAACTCGGCGCCATCGACGGTGCCGCGCTCCAACGCCTGATAGATTTCACCAGCCGGCATGGCCAACGGCACCACGCCCAGGCGCTCCAGCACCCGGCCAGCGAAACCACCGGCACGGAAACGCATACCCTGCAAATCGGCGGGGGAGCGGATTTCACGCCGGAACCAGCCGCCCATCTGCACCCCGGTGTTGCCGCAAGCAAAGTTGACGAGGTTGAAGGTGTCGAGCAGCTCGCGGCTCAGGGCCAGCCCGTTGCCCTCGTAGAACCAAGAGGTCATCTGGCGCCCGTTGAGGCCAAAGGAGATGCCGCCGTTGGCCAGTGCCAGCGCGTCTTCTTTGCCGAAGAAGAAGTAGTTGGCAGTGTGGGCGCACTCGATGGTGCCGGCCTGCGCCGCATCGAACACCCCCATGGCGGGCACCAGTTCGCCAGCCGGGTGGGTGCTGACCTGAAACCTGCCGCCGGTGGCGTCGGAGACGGCCTTGGCGAACACATCGGCCGCACCCCAGATGGTGCTGAGCGCGCGAGGGAAGGTCGAAGCCAAGCGCCAGCGCACGGTCTCACCCGTGATGACCGCGGGGGCTGCGGGGGCGGCCGCCGGAGCAGCGGCTTGTTCGCGTGGGCCGCAAGCGGCCAACAAGCCGGCTACACCAACTGCGCCGGTGCCGGCGATGATTGAGCGACGATCCATTAATTGACTCCGATAGACTGGTTTTGGGTTAGCTACCACCGACCACCCCATGTGCTGGGCTGATGGATGGCTGCTGGGCATTGTAGGACCCGCACAGAGCCGGTTTTGGCCGTGTAAACCCTAGGGAAAGGCGTTGCGGGTTGAAAAAATATCAATTCAACAGAACCGGCTTTCAAGCATCCGCTGTGCCCTACAAGCCTGAGCAGGCCGGCCAAGCGCGCACGCTGGCCTCGATGCCCGCCGCATCCAGCCCCAGCAGCGCCATCAGTTTGGCCGCATCGCCGTGCTCAATGAAGCGGTCGGGCAGGCCCAGCCGCAGCACCGGGCGCAGCAGGCCGGCCTCGTGCAGCGCCTCCAGCACCGCCGAACCTGCGCCGCCATTGAGCGCTCCGTCTTCGACTGTGACCAGGCAGTCGTGTTGCTGCGCCAGCTCGAGCAGCAGCTCACGGTCCAGCGGCTTGGCCCAGCGCATATTGGCCACCGTGGCGTCGAGCCGCTCGGCCGCTTGCAAGGCCGGGTAGAGCAAGGTGCCAAACGCCAGCAGCGCCACGCGCTTGCCTTGGCGGCGCCGTTCGCCGCGGCCAAAGGGCAGGCCCTGCAAGTCGCTCGGCAAGGCGGTGCCGGCGCCGCTGCCGCGTGGGTAGCGCACCGCCACCGGGTGCGCTTGCTGATAGGCGGTGCACAGCAGTTGGTAGCACTCGGCCTCGTCGGCCGGGCAGGCGATCGACACGTTGGGGATGCAGCGCAGAAAAGCGATGTCGTAGGCGCCGGCGTGGGTGGGGCCGTCGGCACCGACGATGCCGGCGCGGTCGAGTGCGAACACCACCGGCAGGTTTTGCAGGGCCACGTCGTGGATCAACTGGTCGTAGGCGCGCTGCAAAAAGGTGGAGTAGATCGCCAGCACCGGCTTGAGGCCCTCGCAGGCCAGCCCAGCCGCAAAGGTGGCGGCGTGCTGCTCGGCGATGCCGACATCGTGGTAGCGCTCGGGGAAGCGCTGGTGAAACTCGACCATGCCTGAGCCTTCGCGCATGGCCGGGGTGATGCCGACCAAGCGCTCGTCGTGCGCCGCCATGTCGCACAGCCAGCGCCCGAATACTTGGCTAAACGTGAGCTTGCTGCTGGATGGCGGGGTGGGCAGGCCAACCGCCGGGTCAAACTTGCCCGGGCCGTGGTAGGCGATGGGGTCGGCTTCGGCCAGCTTGTAGCCTTGGCCTTTGCGCGTCACCACGTGCAGGAACTGCGGCCCCTTGAGGCGGCGCAGGTTCTCCAGCATCGGGATCAGGACGTCGAGGTCGTGGCCGTCGATCGGGCCGATGTAGTTGAAGCCGAATTTTTCGAACAGGGTGATCGGCACCACCATGCCCTTGGCGCCCTCCTCGAGCCGGCGGGCGAGCTCGAGCAGCGGCGGCGCCACCCCCAGCACCTGTTTGCCCACCTGCTTGGCGGCCGAATAAAAACGCCCGCTCATCAGCTGCGCGAGGTAGCGGTTGAGCGCCCCCACCGGCGGGCTGATCGACATGTCGTTGTCGTTAAGCACCACCAGCAGCCGCGTCTGCTCGAGCACGCCGGCGTTGTTGAGGGCTTCGAAGGCCATTCCGGCCGTCATGGCGCCGTCGCCGATCACGGCCACGGCGTGCCGGTCGGCGCCCTGCTGCTGCGCCGCCACCGCCATGCCCAGCGCGGCCGAGATGCTGGTGGACGAGTGCGCGGTGCCAAAGGTGTCGTACTCGCTCTCGGTGCGCACCGGAAAGCCGCTCACCCCCCCCAATTGACGCAGCGTGTGCATGCGCTCGCGCCGGCCGGTGAGGATTTTGTGCGGGTAGGTCTGGTGCCCGACGTCCCACACCAGCCGGTCTTGCGGCGTGTTGAAGACGTAGTGCAAGGCCACCGTGAGCTCGACCGTGCCGAGGTTGGAGCTCAGGTGGCCGCCGGTCTGGGCCACGCTGTGCAGCAAAAATTGGCGCAGTTCGTCGGCCAGCGGGCGCAACTGGGCGCGCGTGAGGCGGCGCAAGTCGGCCGGGGATTGGATGGTGTCGAGCAAGCCAGTCATGGGGTGTGAGGGGTTTTAGTGAGAGCGGTGCAGCACCCAGTCGGCCAGATCGTGCAGGGTTTGCGCCGCCGCCACGGGGCGCTCGTGCAAGGCGGCGTGGGCCTGTGCCAGCAGGTCGTGGGCGTACTGGCGCGCCCCGTTCAGCCCCATGAGGGAGACGAAGGTGGGTTTGTCGGCGGCGGCGTCTTTGCCGGCGGTTTTGCCCAAGATGCCGGAGTCGGCCACCACGTCGAGCACGTCGTCGATGACTTGAAACGCCAGCCCGAGCGCCTGGCCATAGCGCGTGAGGGCGGCGAGCGCAGCGGCATCGGCCCCACCGGCCAGCGCCCCCATCTGCACGCTGGCCAGCAGCAGGGCGCCGGTTTTGCGGCGGTGCATGTCTTCGAGCTCGGCCAGGCTCAGGCGGCGGCCGACGCTGGCCAGATCGATCGCCTGCCCGCCGGCCATGCCTAGGTGCCCGGCAGCCCGGGCCAACTGCAGCGCCAGCGCGGCCCCCAGGGCGGCATCGGGCTGCTCCAGCAACAATTCAAACGCCAGCACCTGCAACGCATCGCCAGCCAGCAGCGCCGTGGCCTCGCCATATTGCACGTGCACGGTCGGCTTGCCGCGGCGCAGCACGTCGTTGTCCATGCAGGGCAGGTCGTCGTGCACCAGCGAGTAGGCGTGGATCAGCTCGACGGCGCACGCCGCGCGCAGCACGGCAGTGTGCGTGGCTGATGCCAAGGCGGCTGCGGGCGCACCGGCTGCGGCCTCGGCCGCCGCCCACACCAGCAACGGCCGCAGGCGCTTGCCGCCGTCGAGCACCGCGTAGCGCATCGCCAAACCCAGCGCGGCCGGCGCCTGCGGCGCCAAGGCAGCGTCCAGCGCGCGCTCCACTTCGGCCAAGCGGGCCGCACTCCAGGCGCTGAAATCGGGGGCTGGGGCCGTGGTAGGTGCTGGGTTGGGTGTTTGCAATGCGGATTGCATGGGGGTCTGCATAGACGCGGCGTTCACGGCTGGGGCGTCCAGGGGCGCTCGGCGCCGTTTTCGAGCACCGTGAGCTGCTGCTCCAGCGCCTCGAGCCGGGCGCGGCAGTAGGCCAGCAGCTCGTTGCCGCGCTGGTGCTGCGTGAGCAACTCGTCGAGCGGCAACTGGCCGCCATCGAGCCGGGCCAGCAGGGCGTCGAGCTCTTGCGCCGCGGCTTCGTACGATGGGGGGACATCGGCAGCGGCTTGGCCAGCTTTGGGTTTGGGCATGGGAATGGCAAGTAAACCGGGGTTGCGCCAAGGCGGCGACAATGAACTGCGGATTTTAGGCGCTCGCGCCCGCTTGGGTGCGGATTTGCCTAAAAAGCACCCAGCCACGGGAACCCCAGGGGTACAATCGCGCTCCCTTGTTTTCAACTCGATGGGAGTTGTACACACCCTTAGTTCGCGCCGAACCGCTGCCCCGCACCGACACGCGCTTTCCCTGCCCCTTCATAGGGGGAGTCTCTTGAGGTCAGGACCATCATGTCTGATTTGAGTCTTCCATTGCAGCAGGCCACAAGCCAATTGCCCGTTTCCAGCTACTTTGACGAGGCGCTGTTGCAGCGCGAGCTGGAGCATATCTTTCAGCGCGGGCCCCGCTACGTGGGGCATGTGAACTCGGTGCCCAACGTGGGCGACTACTACGCCCTACCGCACGAAGGCGAGGGCCGGGCTCTGGTGCGCACCGCGCAGGGCGTGGAACTGGTGAGCAACGTCTGCCGCCACCGGCAAGCCGTGATGCTCAAGGGCCGCGGCAACCTGCAGCAAAGTGGCAGTGGCCACGCCAGCGGCCACATCGTCTGCCCGCTGCACCGCTGGACCTACGACGGCGGCGGCGCGGCCCAGCCGGGGCAGCGCCTTGGCCAACTGCTGGGCGCACCGCATTTTGCGCACGACCCCTGCCTGAACCTGCAACGCTACCCGCTGCGCGAGTGGAACGGCTTGTTGTTCGAGGACAACGGGCGCGACATCGGCGCCGACCTGGCTGGCCTCGAGCAGATCAGCGAGCTCAACTTCGAGGGCATGGTGCTTGGGCATGTGGAGCTGCACCAGTGCAACTACAACTGGAAAACCTTCATCGAGGTGTACCTCGAGGACTACCACGTGGTGCCGTTCCACCCCGGGCTCGGTCATTTCGTGACCTGCGACGACCTGCGCTGGACCTTCAAGCCCGAGTATTCGGTGCAAACCGTGGGCGTGCAAAACCTGCAACAAGGCGGCGGCAGCCCGGTTTACAAACATTGGCACGAGGTGCTGCTGCGCTACCGCAACGGCCAGTTGCCCGAGCGCGGCGCGGTCTGGCTCACCTACTACCCGCACCTGATGATCGAGTGGTACCCGCACGTGCTCACGGTCTCGACCGTGCACCCGCTGGGCGTGAACCAAACCCTGAACCGGGTCGAGTTCTACTACCCCGAAGACATCGCCGCCTTCGAGCCCGAATTCATGGCCGCGCAGCGCGCCGCCTACATGGAGACCTGCATCGAAGACGACGAGATCGGCGAGCGCATGGACGCCGGGCGCAAGGCGTTGCTGGCGCGCGGCGAGAACGAAGTCGGCCCCTACCAAAGCCCGATGGAAGACGGCATGCAGCACTTCCACGAGTGGTACCGCGCGCGCATGGGGGCGCGCTTGCTGGGCTGAGCGGCGTTTTAAGCGCGCGCGTCGCCCCAGCGCAGCGGAAAGCGGTCGTCGCCGACGTAGGTGGCGTTGCCCAGCCGATCGACGCAGTAGCTGGGCGAGACGATCATGTCTTGGAACAGCATACCGGCGCCGATGCGCGTGTACTCGAACAAGATGCTGCGCTCGACGCGCGAGCTGGCGCGCAAGTGGCTGCCGTGGCCGATCCAGCACGGCCCGACCACGCTGCAGCCGGGCTCGAGGCGCACGCTGGAGCCAAAATACACCGGCCCTTGCACCTGCACCGTGGCCCAGTCGATGCGGGTGTTGAGCCCCACCCAGACCCCCGGGCGCACCTCGGTGCCGGGCATGTGCATCTGCTCCACTTCGCCGCGCAGCACGCGCTGCAGCACCGACCAATAATCGCTCACGCGCCCGATGTCGATCCAGTTGAACGGGCGGCTTTGGGCGTAAAAAGGCAGGCCGCGCTGCACCAGCAGCGGGAACAGCTGGCTGCCGATGTCGAACACCTGCCCGGGCGGAATCAGCTCGAGCGCCGCCGGCTCGAAGATGTAAATGCCGGTGCTGGCCAAGGTCGATTTGGCCTCGTGCGGCTGCGGCTTTTCTTGGAACGACTGCACCCGGCCGCTGGCGTCGGCGAGCACCACGCCGTAGTTGCTCACCTGCTCGCGCGGCACCTCGAGCGTGACCACGCTGGCCAGCGCGCCTTGGGCGCGGTGCTGGGCCAGCGCGGCCCTGAGGTCGAGGTCGATCAGCGCGTCGCCGCACAGCACCAGCGTGGTGTCGTCAAAAAAACCGCTCTGGTCTTGGATGTGGCGCATGCCGCCGGCCGAACCCAGCGGGCGCGGCAAGATATCGCCGTGGTCATAGACGCCCTCGTAGGAGTAGCCGATCTCGACGCCCCAGCGGTGCCCGTCGCGAAAATACTCCTCGATTTTGCGGTGGTTGTAGGCCACGTTGACCATGATCTGCGTCACGCCGTGGCGCGCCAGATGCTCGATCAGGTATTCCATCACCGGCTTGCCCAAAATTGGCACCATCGGTTTGGGCAGGTCTTTGGTCAGGGGCCGAACCCGGGTGCCTTGGCCAGCGGCCAGGATCATTGCTTTTGCCATGTGCGCGCTCGCGAGCCGGCGTGGGAGCCGGAAACCGTTTAAACCCGGCGATCATACGGCAGCGCCCGATCGGCGAGAATGCAGCACATTGGGGCAGCGATCCCGCTGCCTGCACGCCTCTGGCGCCCTTATATCCCACCCCCGATGTCGATCAGACCCCGTTTTCTGGCTCGCTGGCCCGCCCTGCTCGGGGCTGCGCTCCTGTTGCTGACTGCGCTGCTGGCCGGCTGTGCGGCGCCCGTCACCCAGCCCCCGCGCGCGGCACCCGAAGCGGCGGCGCCCCCCGTGCCCGCGCCCGGCAGCTTGCACACCATCGGCTTCGACGGCGGCAGCCTGCTGGTCGATACCCGCACCACGGCCTGCCGCATCACGCTCAGCGGCGCCATCCACGAAGACACTGTGCGGCGCATGCACAGCGCCATGCAGCGGATCGAGGCTGCACGCTGCGCGCAGCGCTTGCTGCAACTGGAAACCGGCGCGGCTCAGGTGGGCAGCGCCATCACCTTGGGGGCGATGCTGCGCAACCGCCGGTTCGACACCTTGGTGCCGGCTGGCCGGGTCTGCGACACGCCGTGCCTGCTGGTGTTTGCGGCCGGCATCCAGCGCACACTGGCGCACGGCGCCCAACCGGCGCAACTGGCCATCACCCAGTTGCCACCCGACGCCGATTTTGGCCAGCGCAGCTGCCGCAGCGAACCCAACGCGGCGCAGCAGCTCACGCTGGCGCGCTACCTCAACGCCATGCTGCCCGAACCCACCTCCAGCACCGTACTGCGCCAGGTGCTGGCCGCCGACTGCAACGGCTCGGCCCGCCTCGGGCCGGAGCAAGCGCTGGCCCTAGGGCTGGCCACCTCGACCGCGGCGCGGCGCTAGGGCGCGTGCCGGCCCCAGCCTTCGGACCGCTCAGCCTCCCAGCCCCACCAGCTTCTCAATGCGCCTGCTCCCAGTTGGCGCCAAAACCCACTTCGGCCAGCAGCGGCACCTTGAGCGCGGCCACGCCGGCCATCAGGCGCGGCACCTCGGTGCGCAGCCAATCTTGCTCGGCTGCGGGCAGCTCGAACACCAGCTCGTCGTGCACCTGCATGATCATGCGGCTGGCGCGGCCTTGGGCGTCGAGCGCCTGCTGCACCGCCACCATGCTGAGCTTGATCAGGTCGGCGGCCGTGCCCTGCATCGGGGCGTTGATGGCGGCGCGCTCGGCGGCGGCGCGGCGCGCGGCGTTGGGCGAGTTGATCTCGGGCAGGTGCAGGCGCCGGCCCAGCACCGTGTGCACGCAGCCGCGCGCTTTGGCTTCGGCGCGGGTGGCGTCCATGTAGCGGCGCACGCCGGCAAAGCGCTCGAAATAGCGCTCGATGTAGTTGCGCGCCGCCCCGGTGTCGATGCCCAGCGCCTTGGCCAGTCCAAAGCTGCTCATGCCGTAGATCAGGCCAAAATTGATCGTCTTGGCGTAGCGGCGCTGCTCGGCGCTCACCTGCTCGGGCGCCAGGCCAAAGACTTCGGCGGCGGTGGCGCGGTGCACGTCCAGCCCGTCGTGGAAGGCGCGCAGCAGGGCCGGGTCGTCGCTCAGGTGCGCCATGATGCGCAGCTCGATCTGCGAGTAGTCGGCGCTGGCGATCAGATGCCCGGGCGCGGCCACGAACGCCTCGCGCACGCGCCGGCCCTCGGGCGTGCGGATGGGGATGTTTTGCAGATTGGGCTCGTTGCTCGACAAGCGCCCGGTCACGGCCACGGCCTGCGCGTAGTGGGTGTGCACGCGCCCGGTGCGCGGGTGCGCCAGCGCCGCCAGCTTGTCGGTGTAGGTGCCCTTGAGTTTGGCCAGCGAGCGGTGCTGCAAAATCTGCGCCGGCAGCGGGTAGTCTTCGGCCAGTTTTTCGAGCACTTCTTCGTCGGTGCTGCGCGCGCCGGTGGCGGTTTTTTTGAGCACCGGCAGGCCCAGCCGGTCGTACAAAATCTCGCCCAGCTGCTTGGGGCTGGCCAAGTTGAACGGCTGGCCGGCCAAGGCGTGGGCGCGCGCCTCGAGCTCGACCAGGCGCAGGCCCAATTCGTGGCTCTGACGCGCCAAGGTGGCGGCATCGATCAACACGCCGTGGCGCTCGATGCGGTAGAGCACCTCGGAGCACGCGATTTCGAGCCCATAGACGGCGCGCAGCGGCGCCTCGGCCTGCAGCCGCGGCCACAGGCGCTGGTGCACCTGAAGCGTGAAATCGCTGTCTTCGCAGGCGTAGATGCTGGCGCGCTCGATATCGACTTGCGCAAACGGTATCTGCTGCGCGCCCTTGCCGCACAGCTCGGCGTAGCTCAAACCCCGCTGGCCCAAGTGGCGCTCGGCCAAGCTCTCGAGGCTGTGCGGCAGGTGTGCTTCGAGCACATAGCTTTGCAGCAGCGTGTCGTGCTCGAGGCCGCGCAGCTCGATGCCGTGGTTGGCGAACACGTGGCGCTCGTACTTGAGGTGCTGGCCGAGTTTGGCCGCGGCCGGGTTTTCCAGCCAAGGGCGCAGGCATTCCAGCGCCGCCGCGCGCGGCAGCTGCTCGGGCGCGCCGGGGTAGTCGTGCGCCAGCGGCAGATAAGCGGCCGCGCCGGCTTCGAGGCTCCACGACAGGCCGACGATTTCGGCGCGCATGGGCTCGAGGCCCGTGGTCTCGGTGTCGAGCGCCACCAGCGGCGCCGCCTGCAGCCGCGGCAACCAGGCGTGCAGCGCCTCCCAGGTGAGCACGGTCTGGTAGTGGCGCGGTGGGGGGGTGGGGGCGTGTGCTGATTCCACCTCGGCGGCCTGAGCTGAAGCTGATGCGGCATCTGGCCCGGCGATGTCAAACATAGAGGCTTGGTCGGCGGGCGCGGCGCTGGCCGCTTCGACGCCAGCCAGTTTGGCGCCTTCTCCACGCCTAGCCCAGCCCCCCGGCTTGGCCCCTGCCTCCCGCTGCGCCCCATCAGCCGCCCCGCCCTCCTCCAGCGCCCGCACCAGCGTCTTAAAGCCGTAGCGTTGGTAAAAATCGCGCAGCGCCGCCCGATCGGGGGCTTGCAAGCGCAGCGCTTGCTGCACGTCCGGCGCGCTCAGGTGCGCGCTCAGGTCGCAGTCGGTTTTGATGCGCAGCAGCTGGCGCGCCGTGGGCAACCAGTCCAGCGCCGCGCGCAGCTTGGCGCCCACGGCGCCGGGCATCTGCTCGGCGTGGGCCACGATGGCCTCGAGCGAGCCGTATTCGTTCAGCCATTTGACGGCGGTTTTCGGGCCCACCTTCTCGACGCCGGGCACGTTATCGACCGTGTCGCCCACCAGGCACTGGTAGTCCACCATTTGCTGCGGCAGCACGCCAAACTCGGCCTGCACCCCGGCCACGTCGCGCCGCTTGCCGCTCATGGTGTCGATCACCATCACCCGCGGCCCCACGAGCTGGCTCATGTCTTTGTCGCCGCTCGAAATCACCACCTGCACCCCGGCCGCGGCGGCGCGCTGCGCCAGCGTGCCCAGCACATCGTCGGCCTCGACCCCGGGCACGCACAGCACCGGCCAGCCGAGCAGGCGCAGCACCGTGTGGATGGGCTCGATCTGGGCGCGCAAATCGTCGGGCATGGGGCTGCGCTGCGCTTTGTAGGCCGGGTAGAGCGCATCGCGAAAGGTGGGGCCGGGCGCGTCGAACACAAAGGCGGCGCTCTGCGCCGGGTGCTCGCGCAACAGCGCCTGCGCCATGTTGATGAGGCCGCGCAAGGCGCCGGTGGCCGGGCTGCTGGGGTCGCCGGGCACGGCGCGCAGATCGGGCATGGCGTGAAAGGCGCGGTAAAGGTAGCTCGAGCCATCGACCAGCAGCAGGGTGGGGGGTGATTCAGTCATGCACGCATTGTGCCGCCTACAATCGCAGCCTATGCAAGCCTCCCTGTCTGGCGCCCTGTGCGCGCCCTGCTCCCCCTAGCCATGGCGGTCTATACCGAAGTCACACCGGCCCAAGCCGCGGCGCTGCTGCAGCAGCTGGGCCTAGGCGCACTGCTCGAGCTGCGCGGCTGCCCCGGCGGCATCGAGAACACCAACTATTTTGTCTCGGTGCAGGCGAGCGGTGGCGCGCGCCAAGAATACGTGCTGACGCTGTTTGAGCGCCTGGGCTTTGAGCAACTGCCCTTTTACCTCTGCCTGATGCAGCATCTGGCGGCCAAGGGCATCCCGGTGCCCAACCCGGCCCCAGACGCCAGCGGCCACATCCTGCACCGGCTACTGGACAAGCCAGCAGCGCTGGTCAACAAGCTGCCTGGCCAAAGCGTGCTGGCGCCGCAGCCCGCGCACTGCGCGCAGTTGGGCACCCTGCTGGCGCGCATGCACTTGGCGGCACTAGACTACCCGCTCCAGCAACCCAACCTGCGCGGCTTGGCGTGGTGGAACCAGACCGCCCCCGAGGTGCTGCCGCATTTAAGCCCGGCGCAGGCCGCTTTGCTGCGCAGCGAACTGGCGCTGCAAAACGATCTGGCGCTGCAACCCGATTACCAAAGCCTGCCGCGGGGCGCCGTGCACGCCGATCTGTTCCGCGACAATGCCCTGTTCGAGGGCGACCGGCTCACCGGTGTGTTCGATTTTTATTTTGCCGGCTGCGACACCTGGCTGTTTGACCTGAGCGTGGCCCTGAACGACTGGTGCATCGACCTGGCCAGCGGCCAGCCGGATGCGGCGCGCAGCCACGCCCTGCTGGCTGCCTACCAATGCCTGCGCCCCTTGAGCGCCGCCGAACTCGAACTGCTGCCGCTGCTGCTGCGCGCTGCGGCGCTGCGCTTTTGGCTCTCGCGCCTGTGGGACTGGTACCTGCCGCGCGACGCCGCTATGCTGGTGCCGCACGACCCCACCCACTTTGAGCGCGTGCTGCGCGCGCGGGTGGCGCACACATGAGACTGCACCGCGTACCGGCGCGCACCGGATTGATGTGGGTGCGCTTGGGCCTGAGCACGTTTTTCAAGCAACCGCTGGCGCTGGCCGGGTTGTTTTTTCTGTTCATGCTGGTGGTTTCGGTGCTGTCGCTGGTGCCGCTGCTCGGGCAGGCGCTGGCGCTGGCGCTGCTGCCCGCCGCCACGCTGGGCCTGATGGCAGCCACGCGCATCGCAAACTCGGGCCAGTTCCCCATGCCCGCGGTGCTGGCCAGCGCCTTTGCCGCCGGGCGCGAGCGCGCGCGCGCCATGCTGGTGCTGGGCCTGATCTACGCCGCCGGATCGCTGCTGATTTTGGGCCTGACGCTGCTGATCACCGGCGGCGCGGCCGCGCCCGCGGTGCTGCCAGACCCAGCGGCCGTGCCGGTGGAGCCCGGTGCCAGCCCCACGCCCCAAGACCTGATGCTCGCACCCGAGGCCATCAACCGCATGCTCGTCAGCGCGCTGCTGCACGTGCCGCTCGGGCTGCTGTTTTGGCACGCCCCGGCGCTGGTGCACTGGCACGGGGTGTCGCCGCTCAAGAGCCTGTTTTTCAGCGCGCTGGCCTGCTGGACCAACAAGGCGGCGCTGCTGTATTACTTTTTGGGCTGGGCCGCGGTGTTCTTCGGTGTGGCCTTGGTGCTGGTGCTGCTGGGCAGCTTGGTGGGTGGGCCACGCTTCATCAGCATGCTGCTGTTTCCGGTGGCCATGCTCATGAGCGCGATCTTTTTCACCTCGCTCTACTTCACCTTCCGCGACAGCTTCGAGACCGACGAGGGGCAACCCCCGGCCTGAGCGGCCCAAGCTCAGCCACTGAGCGTCACAGCGGCGTGAGCTTGGCCACCGCCAGCGCCAGCCACTTGCTGCCGTGGCGCGTGAAGCTCACCTGCGCCCGTGCGTCGTCGCCGCGCCCCTCGACCGCCAGCACCTGGCCTTGGCCAAATTTTGGGTGAAACACCTGCATGCCGGCGCGGAGGCCGTGCGTTGCGTCTGCCGCCGCGCGGCTGGGCGCCTCGGACACCAAGGCGCTGCGCCCCCAAGCCGGCTGCAGCCCGACTGCCGCTTTGCCCAAGCCCGCTGCGCCCAAGCCGCTGCCCGGCTTGGGGCTGAGCCATTGCAGACACTGCGCGGGCAGTTCGTCCACAAAGCGGCTGCGCGGGTGGTAGCGCGTTTGGCCGTGCAACATGCGCGTCTGGGCGTGGCTCAGGTAGAGCCGCTGGCGCGCGCGCGTGATCGCCACGTACATCAGCCGCCGCTCCTCTTCCAGCGCCTGCGGGCTGGCGCTGGAGTTGTCGTGCGGGAACAGCCCCTCTTCGAGCCCGGTGATGAACACGGCGTCGAACTCCAGCCCCTTGGCGGCGTGCACCGTCATCAGCTGCACCGCGTCCTGCCCGCTCTGGGCTTGGTTGTCGCCGGCCTCGAGCGCGGCGTGGCTCAGGAAGGCCTGCAAGGGGCTGAGGGTTTCGCCGCTGGGCTCCTCAAAGCCCGAATCGGAGGCGGCAGCGCGGGCTTCGGCGGCGGCGGTCTCGTCCAGCGGCAGCGCCACCGCATCGCGGCCAAAGCCTTGTTGCAGCACAAAGCTCTCGGCGGCGTTGAGCAGCTCCTCGAGGTTTTCCACCCGCTCGCTGCCGTCGCGCTCAGCGCGGTAGTGCGCGAGCAAACCGCTGTGCTGCAACACCAGCACCACGATCTGGCGCAGCGGCTGGCCCTGGCTGCCCTCGCGCAGCACGTCGAGCAAGGCCACGAAGGCCGCCAAGTGGGAGCCGGCCTTGCCCGGCACGGCGCTGACCGCATCGTGCAGCGAACAACCGGCGGAAGCCGCAGCGGCCTGCAAGGCCTCGATGCTGCGCGCGCCGATGCCGCGCGGCGGAAAATTCACCACCCGCAGCAGGCTGGTGTCGTCGTGCGGGTTGTCGATCAGGCGCAGGTAAGCCAGCGCGTGTTTGATTTCGGCGCGCTCGAAAAAACGCAGCCCGCCGTACACCCGGTACGGCAGCCCGGCGTTGAACAGCGCCGTCTCGAGCACCCGGCTCTGCGCGTTGCTGCGGTAGAGCAGCGCCACCTCGTGCGCGGGCAAGCCGTCGCGGCCGATGAGCTGGCGCACCTCATCGACCACCCAGTTGGCCTCGGCGTAGTCGCTCGGCGCCTCATAGACGCGCAGCGGCTCGCCGCAGCCTTGGTCGGTGCGCAGGTTTTTGCCCAGCCGGCCTTGGTTGTGCTCGATCAGGCGGTTAGCGGCTTCCAGGATGTGCGCCTGGCTGCGGTAGTTTTGCTCGAGCTTGATTTGCTGGCGCACGCCGAATTCGCGCACAAAGTCGGCCATATTGCCCACGCGCGCGCCCCGAAAGGCGTAGATGCTCTGGTCGTCGTCGCCCACCGCCAGCACGGCGTTGCCGGCGGGCACGAAGCGGCCGCCCTCCATGCGCCCGGCCAACAGCTTGAGCCAGGCGTACTGGAGCTTGTTGGTGTCTTGGAATTCATCGACCAAGATGTGCCGAAAGCGGCGCTGGTAGTGCTCGCGCACCGGGTCGTGGTCGCGCAGCAGTTCGTAGCTGCGCAGCAGCAGCTCGCCAAAGTCGAGCACGCCTTCGCGCTGGCACTGTTCCTCGTAGAGGCGGTAAAACTCAACCTTGTGGCGCTGATCGGCGTCGCGCACCGGCACCTGGTGCGCGCGCTGGCCTTCCTCTTTGCAGGCGTTGATGAACCACTGCAGCTCCTTGGGCTTGAAACGCTCCTCATCGAGCGCGAGCTGTTTGTGCAGCCGCTTGATGGCGCTGAGCTGGTCTTGCATGTCCAGAATCTGGAACGTGGCCGGCAGGTTGAGCAGCTTGCAGTGGGCGCGCAGCATGCGGTGGCACAGGCCGTGAAAGGTGCCGATCCACATGCCGCGCACGTTCAGCGGCAGCAGCGCCCCCAAGCGCGTGAGCATCTCTTTGGCGGCCTTGTTGGTGAAGGTCACGGCCAGCACCCCGGCCGGGCTGAGCTGGCCGGTGCTCAGCAACCACGCGATGCGAGTGGTGAGGACCTTGGTTTTGCCCGAACCGGCCCCGGCCAAAATCAGCGCCGGTTCTGGACCCAGCGTCACGGCGGCGAGTTGTTCGGGGTTGAGCGCTTGCAGCAGCGGCGGCAGGGTGGCTGCGGTGGCAGCGGTTTCGGGCGCGTATTGGAGGGTCATGCTTGGATTATCGGCTGCTGGCCGACACCCTTGGGCCTAGTGCGCTTGGGCTTGGTGCGCTTGGCCTGAGCTATGGGAGCCTAATCCACCGGCGGCGCTTCGAGCACGATTTCGACGCGCCGGTTTTGCGCCCGCCCCTGCGCGCTGGCGTTGTCGGCCAGCGGGCGCGTATCGGCCACGCCGGTGGCGCGCAGCCGCATCGGGTTGACGCCGCGCCCCTCGAGGTGGCGCACCACGGCGCCGGCGCGGCCGGCGGCCAGCTCCCAGTTGGAGGGAAAGCGCGCGGTGGCAATGGGCACGTTGTCGGTGTGGCCCTCGACCACGATGGTGTGGCCCAGGGCCTGGTTGAGCACCGGCAGCAGCTCGTCGATCACGCGCTGGCCGGCCGGGGTGAGCGCGGCTTGGCCGGGTGCAAACAGCAGCTCGCTGCTGATGCGAAAGCGCGTCACCCCCTTGGCTTCGGTGACCACTTCCACGTTTTCGCCGATATCGCCCACGTTGAGCGCGGGCGGCTCGGGCGGCACCGGGGCGGCGCGGATATCGACCGGGTCGCCCTCGACCCGCGCCGGGGCCGTGGCCGGGTGCGGCAGCGGCACCGGCGGCAAAATGGTGGTGCCCGCATCGGCTGCGGCCTGCACCTGCGGGTGCATGCGGTCGAGCGCGATTTCGCGCCGCTCACCCCTGAAGGCTTCGCTCACCGGCTCGGAAAAGGCCAGCATCACCACCATCATCGCCAGCAGCAGCGTGACCACGTCGAGGTAGGTGATCAGCCAGGTTTCTTCCTCCTGCACCGGCGCTGGGTCCACGTGCCAGCGCTCGAAGCGCCCACTGTGCAAGGCACTGATGGACTGGTTGGCGCTGCCTTCGCTGGGCGGAGCCGCGCTTTGGCCTGGCATGGCTTTGGCCGCCGCGTCAGGCCCGGGCGGCATTCGGGCCAGCATGCTTTCGAGCAAGGTGGGAGGGCTCATGGCCGCCCGGCTGCGCTGGGGCCGGGTTTGCCGGCTTTGCTGGCTTTGCGTGCAGCAAAAGGCCACCAGCCGCGCGCTTGGGCGGCTGGCTGCGCACCGTCGAAAATTTCATCTTCGTGGTGGGCAGCAAAGGATTTGAGCGTTTCGCGCATCAGCGACGGGCTGCGCCGTGCCGTCATCATGGCGATGCCCTGCATCACCATGTTCATCAAGATCACGCGCTGCTCGGTGCGGCGCTCGAGCTTGACCGCCACCGGCTTGAAGACCAAGTTGGCCAGCAAGATGCCGTAAAAGGTGGTCATCAGGGCCACCGCCAGATGGCCGCCGATCACCAGCATGTCGCCGGTGCCCAAAATGTCCATCATGTTGACCAGCCCGACCAGGGTGCCGATCATGCCAAAGGCGGGCGCGTAGCTGGCCATGACGCGAAACAGCTGCGCCTCCGCCGCCTCTTTGGCGCGCAGGCGCGAGATGCGCCACTGCATCAGGTCCAAGATGTCGGCCTCGGGCGTGCGCTCGATCACCAACTGCACCCCGGTGCGCAAAAAGGGGTTGTTGACATTTTTGAGCGCGCGCTCGACCGCGGCGAGGTCGTCGCGTATCCACAAGCGCGAGACATCGACCAGCTCGTCGATGGCGCTCTGGGTGTAGAGCCGCTCGTTGCGGATCACGGTGCCAAAGAGCTTGAACACGCGCAGCACCTCGCGCAGCGGGTAGCTCATGAAGGTGGCGGCCAAGGTGCCAAAGAGCACGATCCCCAAGCCCGGCAGGTCGATGAACAGCAGCGGGTCTTCGGCCGCAAAAATCATCACGACGACCAGCAGCAGCACGCTGGCCACCATCCCGATCAGGGTGGAGGGATTCATCTGGAGGGGCTCCTAGCGCGGCACATGCACGCCGCCTTTGAGCCACCATTGTGCCGCATCGGGGCACGCCAGCGCCAGCGGTTAGGCGGTGGTCTGGGCTGGCATGGCGCAAACACCAGCGCCCCTCCCCCTAGGTGCTGGGGTCAGCGGCTGGGGCGGCCTTTGCCGGCAAAGGGCTTGGCAGCGCCTTGCGGGCGCTCGCGCTTGTCGCCCCAAGCCGGGCGGTCGCCGAAGGATGGGCGCTCGGCAAACGCCGGACGGTCGCCAAAGGCCGGGCGGTCGCCCTGGCGTGCCGGGGCCGGTTTGCCAAAGCCGTGGCGCGGCCCCTCGCCGGGGGTGCGCGGTGGGTGGTGCGGCTGGTGCTGTGTGGGGCGGGCGCCGAAACCGCCTTCGCGCGGACCGCTGTAGGGCCCCGGGCGGGCACCGCGGCCAGCGGGTGGGCGGCCGCCGGGGGCACGGCGGGGATCGCGGCTCTCGTACAGGGGCTTGCGCGGCTCCATGCCGGGCACGGTGTGGGTGTCGATCACTTGCTGGCTGTAGGCTTCGATTTCGCCGATCTTGCGCCGGTCGCGCATTTCGGCCATGGTCACCGCCAGCCCTTGGCGCCCGGCGCGGCCGGTGCGGCCGATGCGGTGCGTGTAGTCTTCGGCCTTCATGGGCAGCCCAAAGTTGAACACATGGGTGATGCTGGGCACGTCGATGCCGCGTGCGGCCACGTCGGTGGCCACCAGAATCTGCACCTGACCGCTGCGCAGCGCCGTCAGGCGGCGGTTGCGCAAGCCTTGGCTGAGTGCGCCGTGCAGCGCCACGGCCGCAAAGCCGGCTTGCTGCAGGTCGGCGGCCAGCGCGTCGCACTCGATCTGGGTGCTGGAGAACACGATCGCCTGCTCGATGCTGGCGTCGCGCAGCCAGTGATCCAGCAACTGGCGCTTGTGCTCCGGGCTGTCGCACCAGTACAGGCGCTGCTCGATGTTCACATGGCGGTCTTGCGGGGTGTCGATCTGCACCCGCTGCGGCTCGCGCATGACGCGCGTGGCCAGCGCCTGGATGCGCGGCGCAAAGGTGGCGCTGAACATCATGGTCTGGCGCCGCGCGGCGGTGAGGCGGTTGACTTCGGCCAGGTCGTCGGCAAAGCCGAGGTCGAGCATGCGGTCGGCCTCATCGACCACCAAAAACTGCACCTGATCGAGCACCAGCTGGCCGCTGCGCTGCAAATCGAGCAGGCGGCCCGGCGTGGCCACCACGAGGTTGGCGTTTTGCAGCTTGGCGATCTGCATCTGGTAGGGCATGCCGCCGACCACGTTGGCAATGCGCAGGCCGCGGCAGTGCTGCACCAGGTCGATGGCGTCGTTGGCCACCTGCTGCGCCAGCTCGCGCGTCGGGCACAGCACCAGCGCACCCGGAATGGTGGGCTTGAAGTGGCGCGCCAGCAGCGGGTTTTGGCGCTTGGCGCGCTTGGGCGCGGGCTGGCCGGCCGCAGCGGCCTCGGCCTGCAGGCGCTCCCATTCGGCGCGCTCGGCGGCCTCTTGTTGCTCCATCTGCACCAGCAGGGTGTGCAGCACCGGCAGCAGGAAGGCCGCGGTTTTGCCGCTGCCGGTCTGGCTCGAGACCATCAGGTCGGTGAAGGCGTGGCCGCCCGGGCGCGCGCTGCCTTCGGCCTGCATGGCTTTGGGGATTACGGCTTGCTGCACCAGCGTGGGCTGGGTGAAGCCCAGGTCGGCCACGGCTTTGAGCAGCGGCTGGGCCAAGCCCAACGCGGCAAAAGCCGAAGGCGTGGCGGGGGTGGCCACGGGGGTGGTGGTGGCAGGTGTCGCGGCGTCAATAGCCGCAGGGTTGCAGGTGATGTCTGTCATGTCGTTCGTCCATGCGCACTGTGGGCGCAAAGGAACAAAAACGGAAGGCCGCCCAGCCGTGACAGGCTGCGCGGGTGCGCCCGATTCGTTCGTGGTGAAAAAACACATCGACCACAAACAAATCGGCCCGGAGGACTCTGCCCTATTTGGGGCAGCGCGACCGGGCTGGGGTTGGATGGGGCCAGGCAGCCGCCGCTCGAAAGCCGGGCTGCGGGCAGCCACTGCTGACTGCCCGATCGGGCGCATGCAAATCAAGCAAGGCCTAACCACTTCCCCATGAAACCACCCCCAAAAAGCGTGAGGCAGATGCAAGGTTTACACTGCTTTTGCAGTGCAGCTTTTGATTATCACGTATTTTCTCGCGGCGTGCAAGAATTATTTATCGCAGCAGGTGCTGGCGGTAGTGCTCCAGCTCGTCGATCGACTCGTGCACGTCGGCCAGCGCGGTGTGGCGCTGTTGTTTTTTGAAGGCTGCATAGACCTCGGGGCGCCAGCGTTTGGCCAGCTCTTTGAGCGTGCTCACGTCGAGGTTGCGGTAATGGAAGTAGTCCTCGAGCTTGGGCAGGTACTTGAGCAAAAAGCGCCGGTCTTGGCCGACGCTGTTGCCGCACATGGGCGAGCCGCCCTTGGGCACGTAGCGGCGCAGAAAGGCCAGCAGCTCGGCTTCGGCCTCGGCCTCGCTCAGGCGACTGGCGCGCACCTTGTCGAGCAGGCCGCTCTTGCCGTGCGTGCCTTTGTTCCAGTTGTCCATCGCCGCCAGCAGCGCCTCGCTTTGCTGCAGCACCAGCACCGGGCCGTCGATGCGCGGGCTCAGCTGCGGCCCGGTCACCACCACGGCGATCTCCAGCAGGCGCTCTTTCTCCGGGTCGAGCCCGCTCATCTCGCAGTCGATCCAGACCAGGTTTTGGTCGCTGTGGTGCAGTTCGGCCGTTGCGGCCTTGGGTTCGTCGGGGGTTTGCATGGCCCGCATTCTCGCCGATTCAAACGCATCCCTGCAGCCCTCCCTGCAGCCTTTATCCCTGCAGCCTTTGGCGCCGGCTCCTATACTTGCACCCTATGGATTTTCTAGCTGCTTATGCCCCCCTGCTGTGGACGGCCGTGTTTTGCCTGCTGCTCACCGCCGGCTTGCTCACCCGGCTCTGGCTGGCTGGGCGCCAGATGCGCCACGTGGCGCAACACCGCGCCAGCGTGCCCGCCGCCTTTGCCGAGCGCATCGGGCTGGCGGCGCACCAGAAAGCGGCCGACTACACCATCGCCAAAACCCGCCTCGGGTTGCTCGAGGGCAGCTTCGGCGCTGCGCTGCTGATCGGCTGGACGCTGTTGGGGGGGCTCAACGCCCTCAACTTGGCCTTGCTGGCGTGGCTGGGGCCGGGCCTGCTGCAGCAGGTGGCGCTGCTGGCGGCCTTCACCGCCTTGGGCGCGCTGCTGGAGCTGCCGCTGTCGTGGTACCGCACCTTTGTGCTCGAGCAAAAACACGGCTTCAATCGCATGACGCCGCGCCTGTGGCTCACCGACGGCCTCAAGGGCACCTTGGTTGGGGCGGCGATCGGCCTGCCGGTGGTGGCCTTGTTGTTGTGGCTGATGCAGGCCGCCGGCCCGCTGTGGTGGCTGTGGGCCTGGGCGCTGTGGATGGCCTTCAATCTGCTGCTGCTGGTGCTGTACCCGAGCCTGATTGCCCCGCTCTTTAACCGCTTCGAGCCGCTGCAAGACCCGGCCCTCAAAGCCCGCATCGAAACCCTGTTGGCGCGCTGCGGCTTCAAGGCCCAAGGCTTGTTCGTGATGGACGGCAGCAAGCGCAGCGCCCACGCCAACGCCTACTTCACCGGCTTTGGGCCCGCCAAGCGGGTGGTGTTTTTTGACACCCTGTTGCAGCAACTCGCGCCCGGCGAGATCGACGCCGTGCTGGCGCACGAGCTCGGGCACTACAAGCGCCGCCACATCCTCAAGCGCATTGTGCTCATGGCCGTGCTGAGCTTGGGCGCCTTGGCCTTGCTGGGCTGGCTGGCGCAGCAAGTCTGGTTCTACACCGGCTTGGGCGTGACGCCCAACCTGATGCAGCCCAACGGGGCGCTGGCGCTGATCCTGTTTTTGCTGGTGACGCCGCTGGTCGGTTTTTTTGCCTCACCTTGGATGAGCGCGCTGTCGCGCCGACAAGAGTTCGAGGCCGACGCCTTTGCGGCGGCGCACGCCGACCCGCGCGACCTCGCCAGCGCCTTGCTCAAGCTGTACCAAGACAACGCCAGCACCCTCACCCCCGACCCGCTCTACGTGCGCTTCTATTACTCGCACCCGCCGGCGAGCGAGCGCTTGGCGCGCTTGGGCGCATGAGGCTCCCACCGAGCGGCGCTTCCGGCGGCGCGGCGCTGAGCGACGAGCTGCAAGGCTTGGTGGTGGGCACCCACGGCCGCCACTGCTGGATCGAGACCGACGACGGCCGGCGCCTGCTGTGCCACCTGCCCGGCCGCAAAGACGCGCCGCTGGTGGGCGACCGGGTCTGCTGGCAGCCCAGCGGCGACGGCGGTTCGATCAGCCGCACGCTGCCACGGCGCAACGTGCTGTATCGGCAAGACGAGCTGCGCACCAAATCCTTTGCCGCCAACCTCGACCTGGTGCTGGTGCTGCTGGCCGCCGACCCGGTGTTTTCCGAAAGCCAGCTCAACCGTGCGCTGGTGGCCGCCGCTGCGGCCCATATCGACGCGTTGGTGGTGCTCAACAAACTAGACCTGGGCCCGGCCTTCGACAGCGCCTGGCAGCGCCTCGCCCCTTACCGGGCCTTTGGCCAAGACGTGTTGCCCCTGTGCCTGCACGAGGGCAGCGACCCGGCCACGCTTGCTGCCCTGCGCCAGCGCCTTGAAGGCCGCACGACCCTGGTGCTGGGCCCCTCGGGCACCGGCAAAAGCACGCTTATCAACCGGCTCATCCCCAGCGCCATGGCGGCCACTGGGGCGGTGTCGCGGGCGCTCAATTCGGGCCGCCACACCACCACCAGCAGCAGCTGGTATTGGCTTGATGGGCAGCGGCGTTCGGCGCTGATCGACTCCCCTGGGTTCCAAGAATTTGGCCTGCGCCACCTCGAGCCGCCGCAGTTGGCGCAGCTGATGCCGGATTTGGCCGCGCACTGCGGGCAGTGCCGCTTTTACAACTGCACCCACCTGCACGAGCCCGGGTGCGCGGTGCGCGCCGCCGTGGGCCTAGGGGTGCACGAGCAACGCTACCGGCTCTATGTGGATTTGCACCGCGAGCTCAGCGCGGCGCCGCGCTATTGACTCTGGCGGTGTGGTGCGCACGGGTTTGCACACGCAGGGGCCAAGGCCTAGACCCCCTAAACGCGCCCAGCCCAGCCCTTAGCTCTCACACCTCTCTACCAAGCGCGGGCAAACAGCGCCAGCGCCAGCAGCAGCAGCCACAGCAGCACGCCGCGCCACACCAGCCCCACCATGCTGGCCAGGTGCGCCAACTGGGGCACGCGCGCGTCCGACTCGCTCCAGCCCAGCTCGGGCGTGTACAGGGGCTCGCCCAGCGGGGGGCCGCTGCCTAGGCGCACGTTCATGGCTCCGGCGCTGGCAGCCAGCAGCAAGCCATCGTTGCCCTTGTTCAGGGCGCCGTCTTGGCGCCAGTTGGCGATCGCTTCTTCAAAATTGCCCACCACCGCAAAAGCCAGCGCCGTGGCACGCACCGGCAAGTAATCCACCACGTGCCAGCCGCGCCGCGCCGCCGCGGCCGAGGCGTCTTCGGCCTGCACCGTGGTGCGCACCGGCCAGTGGCGCGCCAAGTGCAAGGCCATGCGGTACAACACCGCCCCTGCCGGCCCCAGCCCGATGGCGGCAAAGGCCACGAATGCCACCATGACGCCGAATACATGGCGGTGCGCGGCCAGCACCGAGTGCTCGATCACGTGCCGCAGCAGCTCTTGCGGCGGCAGCTCGGCCACCTCCACCCCCTGCCAGCGCGCCAGTTCGGCCCGCGCCGCGGCCTCGTCGCCCGACTCCAGCGCCACCCGGATGGTGGTGAAGTGGTGGCTGAACTGCCTGAAGCCCAAGGTCAGGTAGAGCACCAACACCGCCCACGCAAAACCGAGCAGGCCGTGCACCCAGTTGAGCAGCCCGTAGATCAACACCGCCAGCACCACCGGCCCCAGCACCGCCAGCGCCCACGCCAGCCAGCCGTGGTGCCATTGCCCGGCATCAAGCCAGCGCCGGGCCGCAGCCGCCCACGCGCGCAACGCAGCATGCGCCGGGTTGTCGTCGTGCAAGGGGCGCGCCTGTTCGAGCACCAATGCAAAAATGAGGGCAAACAAGGTCATGGGTCGGCATCATAACCAGCGCGGATGCTTTGGGCCAGCTTTGGGCCAGCCATGCCCGGCAGCTTGATGCGGTGCGCCCTAGGCTCAAGCACTCAAAAGTCGGTACAGGTTGCGCAGCATGGCCGCCGTGGCGCCCCAGATGTAGCACTCGCGCGTGCCGTCGTGCCACGGCATAGAAAACCACTGCCGGCGGCGGCCTTGCCAGAGCAGTTCGTGGCGGCGGTGGTGCGCCGGGTTCATCAGATAGACCAGCGGCACCTCGAACACCGCCGCCACCTCGCGCGGGTCGGGTTGTAGGCGCTGGCTGGCAGGCACCAAGGCCAGCACCGGCGTGACGATGAAGCCGCTGCCAGTGGTGTAGTCGGGCAGCTGGCCCAGCACCTCCACCACCTGATGTGGCAGCCCGATTTCCTCTTGCGCTTCGCGCAAAGCGGCGGCTTGGGCGTTGGCGTCGCTGGCGTCGATCTTGCCGCCGGGAAAGGCGATCTGGCCGGGGTGGTCGGGCAACTCGGGGCTGCGCTCGGTGAGCAGCAGCGTGGGTTGCGGCCCGGTGCGCACCGCCATCAGCACCGCAGCGCGGCTGGGCGCACGCTCGATGAAGCGGGGTTCATGCCACAGCTCGGGCTGCCACGGCGGCGGCGCCGCCAAACGGCGCCGCAGCGCCAGCGGCTGGCACTCGGCGGGCGCCACGGCGGGCAGATGCGCATCGGTGCCCAGCACAGGCACTTGGGTGGGGTCAAACATCGTCGGTTGGTGGGGGCGTCGGCGCTGCAGGCACCAGGCGCCCCAATCAGCCCCAAGGCGCCCGCTGCAGTTAAGATCTTCGAATTGTGCAGTGTCGGGGTATGCACCACAGGAGAGGCAGCCATGGTCTACGTAGGCAAAGCAGTAAATCGCAGGGGGCTGCAGAGGCCATTGCAGTGGCGTGTGCAGCGGCAATCGAGGTGGAGCCTGGTGGCGGCAGCGTTGATGATCGGCGTTTTGCTGTTGCTGGCCTCGGCCGGTGCCAACGCCGTAGAGGCCAACCGCGCCTCCGCCTCCGACTTGGATGCGATCAAAGGCATCGGTCCGGTGATGCTTGAGCGCATCGTGGCGGCGCGGCAACAGCGCCCATTCGCCAACTGGAGCGATTTCTCCAACCGGGTGCGTGGAGTCGGCCCCACCACCGCCGCGCGTCTGTCAGCCAACGGTCTGCGGGTCAATGGCAAAGCCTTGGGGCAGGATGCACCGACCAATCCGGTGCGTTGGCAACCCATGGTGCCGCAGCCGCTGGAGCCGGTGCACCCTGCCAGCGCAGCCACCAAAGCCCAGAACTGAGCGGCACATTCCACCCAGTAAGCGCTCAAGTTGGCGCAGAACACTACGATATAGATAGCACGACTTGAGAATTTGTACAGATCTCATCTGGCCCTTCGACCCACCTGCCCACCATGTCCACCATGCCTACTGACCTGCTCGAGCACTACCAAGCGATCGAAAGAACCAGCCAAGCGATGCTCGACGCCGCGCAGGCGCACGACTGGGACGCCGTGATGCGGCTCGAAAGCGCCTGCGCCGTGCTGATCGAACGCCTGCGCGAACTCGGCCAAGAGGGAGATTTGACGCCCACAGAGCGCGCCCGCAAACAACGCATCATGCTCACGCTGCTGCGCCATGATGCCCAGATTCGGGAACTGGTTGAGCCCTGCGTCGATGATTTGTGGGCCAACCTGGGGCCGACTCGGTCCACTCTGCTGCATTGACGCTCCCTTATCGGGCTGCAGCCGCACCATCTAGAAACATACAAACGCCCTCATACCTGCATGTTCATCACATCGGTGTACGCCTGCATCATGCGGTTGCGCACATGCAAGGCGGCCTGAAAGCCGATCTGTGATTTTTGCATCGCAAGCATGGTTTGCTCCAAGCTCACGTTGGGGTTGCCGAGCTGAAATTCGGTCTGCAACTGGCCCGCGCGCTCTTGGGCGGCGCTGACGTTTTGCAATGCGGTCTTGAAGGCTTGCCCAAAGCCGCCGGCTTCGGGCACCGCCCCAGTCGGTCCACCCACACCCGATTCCAAGCCGGGCAGGCGCGCGGGGCGCGGGGCGCCTACGCCGACGGTCGTGGGGGGGGTGAGGCGCAATTCCATGGCTAGATCCTTGCAGGGCGGGTGGCTCAATGCGGTGAGTGGCTATGCTACGGCCGCTCACGCCCCGACTTGAGGCCGATAAAGCGCCCGTTCGCAGGGCTTTTTCCGCTTTAGATTCGGGGCCGGGCCACACACAATGCCCTCAGCCCCCAAAACCGTCCTCCCGCACCCACCCGCATGAACACCGCCGTCGCCACCGTTGACGCCCCACCCCTCCAAACTGCGGGCCCACCCAACCGCTTGGTGCAGGGCTTTGCGCGCCTCGACAGCGGCCGCAAGCTCATGCTGGGGCTGGGCGCAGCCGCCTTGCTGGCGCTGCTGGTGGCGGCCGCCCTGATGGCCGGCCGACCCGAGTTTCGGGTGCTTTACGCCAACCTCTCGCCCCAGGACGGCGGCGCGGTGCTCGAACAGTTATCACAAATGGGCGTACCCCACCGGCACTCCGAGGCCGGCACCGCGATTTTGGTGCCCGCCAACCGCGTGCACGACGTGCGCTTGCAGCTGGCGGCGCAGGGCCTGCCGCGCGGCAGCGTGGTCGGCTTTGAGCTGATGGACACCGCCCGCTTAGGAATGACGCAGTTCCAAGAGCGGCTCAATTTTCAGCGCGGACTCGAGGGCGAACTGGTGCGCTCCATTTCTTCGCTCAACGCCGTGGCCGAAGCGCGCGTGCACCTCGCCCTACCGAATCAGACCGGTTTTTTCAGGGAGCAGCAAAAGCCCTCGGCCAGCGTCTTGCTCACTCTGCATGGCGGCCGCGTGCTCGACCGCGCCCAAGTGGCCGGCATCGTGCATCTGGTGGCCAGCAGCGTGCCCGAAATGCGCCCGGCGGCGGTGAGCGTGGTCGATCAGCATGGCAACTTGCTGTCGCAAAGCGCCGACGGCGCCCAAAACGGCATCGACTCGCGCCAGCTCGAATACCGGCGCATGGTCGAGCAGATGCACACCCAGCGCATCTTGGACCTGCTCGAACCCCTGGTTGGGCGCCAGAACGTGCGCGCCCAGGTCACGGCCGACGTCGATTTCTCGGTCACCGACCAAACCGTGGAGCAATTCCGCCCCAACCAAGCCCCCAATGAAGCCGCGGTGCGCAGCGCCCAGCTGCTCGAGAGCGGCAGCCAAACCGAACAAACGCCGGCTGGCGTGCCGGGCGCCGTGGCCAACCTGCCCCCGGGGGCCGCAGCGGCCCCGATCAACGCCCCCGACGCCGGCCCGCTGGGCGTGGTGCCGGGCCAGAATGTACCCGGCGGCAGCGCCGAAGCCAACCGCCGGCGCGAGCAAGTGACCAACTTCGAGGTCGACCGCACCGTGGCCGTGACCCGGGGAGCCACGGGCAACATCCGGCGCCTGAGCGCCGCCGTGGTACTCAACCACGCCGAGGGCACCGATCGGCGCGGCGAGCCCACCAGCACCCCCTTGTCGCCCGAACTGATGGCGCAGATCAACGCGCTGGTGCGCGAAGCCATCGGCTTTAGCGAACCGCGCGGCGACACCGTGAACGTGATGAACGCCGCCTTCAACCGCACCGTGGTCGAAACGGTCGAGCTGCCGCTGTGGCAGCAGCCTTGGCTGCAAGACCTGATCCGCTCCTTGGTTTGGCCGCTGGGCTTGCTGCTGCTGGCTCTGATCGTCTTCTTGGGCATGGTGCGGCCCTCGCTCAAGCTCATGGCGGCGTCGCCCCCCGAACCCGAACGCGACGCCGGTGCCCCGGGCGGTCAGCTCAACGCGCTGGTGGACGAAACGCCACAGCGTCCGGGCCTGCCAGCGCCCGCATCCAGCGAACCGACCGTGGAGCAACTGCGGCTCGAAGACGCGCGCCGGCTGGCGCGCGACAACCCGGTGGCCGTGGCCAACATCGTGCGCGGCTGGATGACGGGCGAATCCCCTGCCACGGCCAGCACTTGAGGCGACAATGGGGCCCTTGACAAGCCCAAAGGTAGCGCGCAATGGCTGACACAGACGACGGACTGCAAGACGCGGCCATCTTCCTCATGTCGCTCGGCGAAGAGGAAGCGGCCGAGGTGTTCAAGCATTTCTCGCCCAAAGAGGTGCAGCGCCTAGGCGAGACGATCGCGCGCATGCGCACCGTCAGCAAAGACAAGGTCGATGGTGTGATCGACAAGTTCACCGCCGAGGCGGCCTCACACAGCCTGCTGGTCTCGGACACCGACAACTACGTGCGCGCCGTGCTCAAGCGCGCCTTGGGCGACGACAAGGCCTCGCTGCTGATCGACCGCATTTTGCAAGGTGGCGACGTCTCCGGCATCGAGAGCCTGAAGTGGATGGACCCAAACTCGGTCGCCGAACTGCTGCGCAACGAACACCCGCAGATTCTGGCCGCCATTTTGGTGCACCTCGACCAAGACCATGCCGCCAACATCCTCAAGCAATTCACCGAGCGCACGCGCAACGACGTCATGCTGCGCATCGCCACCATGGAGGGCATCCAGCCGATGGCCCTCAAAGACCTTAACGAAGCGCTTTACCAAGTGCTGGCCGGCGGCGACAAAATCCGCAAAAGCTCGCTCGGGGGTGCCAAGGCAGCGGCCGAGATCATCAACCTGCTCGGCACCAGCCTCGAGACCAGCGTGGTCGATTCCATCCGCGAGTCCGACCCCGACCTGGCACAAAAAATCATGGACAAGATGTTCACCTTCGAAGACGTGAACAAGCTCGACAACAAAGCCATCCAGTCGGTGCTCAAAGAGGTGTCCTCCGATGCGCTGGTGATCGCCCTCAAGGGTGCGAGCAACGAGCTCAAAGAAAAAATCCTCGGCAACATGTCGAGCCGCGCCGCCGAAGCGCTCAAAGAAGACCTGGAGTCGCGCGGGCCGGTGCGCTTGTCCGAGGTCGAGGCGCAACAAAAAGACATCCTCAAAGTGGTGCGCCGCCTGGCCGACGAGGGCCAAATCACGATCGGTGGCGGAGGCGACGATGCCTTCGTCTAGCCGCGCCTCGCATTACCAGCGCTTCATCCCCAAAGAGGAGGTGCAAGAGGTAGAGGCGGTGCTGTTTGGTGCCATCGGCGACGGCACACCCGGCCGCGAGACCCAAGCCTCCGATGCCGAACAGGTGCTCGATGTCCAGCAGGCACTGGCCCTGCGCCAGCAGGCTTGGGACGAAGGCTACGAAGCCGGCCTGCTGGCTGGCGCCGAACGCACGCGCACCGAACTGCAGCAGCAAACCCTGCAAGTGCAGCGCGAGCAGGTACAGCGCATCGACGCCATGCTGCGCCAGGCGCAAGCGGGTTTTGATCTGCTCGAGCAAGCGCTGGCCGAGCAGGTGCTGCAGCTGGCTTGCGCGCTGGCGCGCCAGGTGGTGCGGCGCGAGCTGAGCACCCCGCTGCCACCCTTGCGCAGCGTGGTGCAAGAAGCGCTGGCACTGCTGATCGACGACGGTCGCCCGGCCACCTTGCGCCTGCACCCGCTCGATGCCGCGCTGCTGGCCGATCAAGCAACCCTGGAGGCGCACGGCATGGCACTGCAGACGCCGATGCAGGTGCACCCCGACCCCACCCTGAGCCCGGGCGACTGCGTGGTCGAGAGCGCCCACGGCGGCGTCGATGCACGGCTCGAAAAACGCTGGCAGCGGGCGCTGGCCAACTTGGGGCTTGAGCAGCCCTGGCAGCCCGGAGGGCAAGCCGATGTCTGAACTCCTGGCCGCAGCGCCCCCAAGCCCGGCGCTGCCGCCGCGCTGGGCAAGCTTCATGGCGCTGGCGCAGCAAGCCGCCACCCAGCACACCGCGCTGGAAACCAGCGGCCGGCTGATGCGCTTGGCCGGTTTGGTGCTCGAAGCCCAAGGCGTGCGCGCGCCGGTGGGTTCGCAGTGCGTGATCGACACCCCTGGCGAACCCGACAGCGCGGTGCTGGCCGAGGTGGTGGGCTTCAATGGCGACCGTGCCTACCTGATGCCAGCGGGCGAGGTGCAGGGGCTGGCGAGCGGCGCGCGGGTGCGCCAACTGCCCCCCTACCGGCCGCAACCGCGCCTGGGCGACCCGCTCAAGCCGCAGCCCCCCAACGACCGCGGCGTGCTGCGCCTGCCGCTCGGTGCCGGCCTGCTGGGCCGGGTGGTGGACGCGCGCGGGCAGCCGCTCGACCACCAAGGGCCGCTGCGCGCGGTGGCCATAGACCCGCTCGAGCGCAACCCCATCAACGCCATGGAGCGCGCCCCGGTGCGCCAGCCGCTCGACACCGGCGTGCGCGCCATCAACGCCCTGCTCACCGTCGGGCGTGGGCAGCGCATCGGGCTCTTTGCCGGCTCTGGCGTGGGCAAAAGCGTGCTGCTGGGCATGATGGCGCGCTTCACCCGCGCCGACGTGATCGTGGTCGGCCTGATCGGTGAGCGCGGGCGCGAGGTCAAAGAGTTCATCGAAGACATTCTGGGCGCCGACGGGCTGGCGCGCTCGGTGGTGGTGGCGGCACCGGCCGACTCGCCGCCGCTGCTGCGCCTACAAGGCGCGCACTACGCCACCGCCATCGCCGAGCGCTTTCGCGACGACGGGCTCGACGTGCTGCTGCTCATGGACTCGCTCAGCCGCTACGCCATGGCGCAGCGCGAAATCGCACTGGCCATCGGCGAGCCCCCGGCCACCAAGGGCTACCCCCCGAGCTGCTTTGCCAAGCTGCCGCAGCTGGTCGAGCGCAGCGGCAACGCCGCCCAGGGCCAGGGCTCGATCACCGCCTTCTACACCGTGCTCTCGGAAGGCGACGACCAGCAAGACCCGATCGCCGACGCCGCCCGCGCCATCCTGGACGGCCACATCGTGCTCTCGCGCAGCATGGCCGAATCCGGCATCTACCCGGCGATCGACATCGAGGCCTCGGCCTCGCGCGTGATGCACAACGTCACCAGCGCTGCGCACCAGCAGTGGGCGCGGCGCTACCGCCAGCTCTACGCCCGCTACCAAAAAAGCCGCGACCTGATCCAGCTGGGCGCTTACGCCGCCGGCAGCGACCCCGAAACCGACCGCGCCATCGCCCTCTTCCCGGCCCTGCAGCAATTTTTGATGCAAGACATGCGCGAACAAGCCCCCTTCGAGACCAGCGTGCAGCAATTGGCCCAAGCCATAGGCGAAGCCGCCCCCGGGCGCGGCACCCACTCCTTCAACGCGCAACCATGAAAACCGCAGAGCAAGATTTGAGCGTGGTGCTCGACGTCGCACTGCGCAAGCGCGACCAGGCCCTGCAGGCGCTGGCCCAGATCCAGCACGAGCAACGCCAGGCGCTGCTGCAGCTCAACCAACTGCAAGGCTACTGCGCCGAAACCCACGTGCGCTGGAGCGAGCGCGCGGCCAACGGTTTCGACGGCGTGCAGTTGCACACCCACCGGGTATTCATGGGCAAACTCGAGCACGCGCAAAACTACCAGCAAACCGTGTTGGAGCAGATCGCGCACCGGCTGCAGCAGGGCCAGCAAAGGGTGTACGAGGCCGAACGCGAGCTGGCCAGCCTGCGCAAATTTCAGCAGCGCCGCCACCAATTTTGGCTGCTGCAGCAGCAACGCAAAGAGCAAAAGAGCAACGACGAAATGGCTGCCGTGCAACACCGCCTGCACGCCGATTCGCACCCTTGGAGGTCCACGCCATGAGAACCGATTCCCCCCAAAGCCCGCGCACGCCCGAGCCCGCGCCGCGCCGCACCGCAGCGGCTGCGGCAGCCTCGGCGGCGACCCCAGGCACACCCAAAGCGGGTGCCTCAAGCTGCGCCTTTGCCGCCATGTTGCTCGCTGCCGACGCAGGCCACGAGGCCCAAGCCCCGGCACCCCTGGCCCAAGCCGACCCCAAGGCCAGCCCAGACCCCGAGCTCTCTCAAGGCAAATCCAGCGACCCCGCCACCACCGTCCAGGCGCCGCCGCGCTCAGACCCGGCCGAATCCACCGCACTCATGGCCCGCCTGGAACCCAAAGCCAACGGAACACCGGCTACAGCACCTACCCCAGCCACTCCGGCTGCACCGGATGCCCAGGCCACCACAGCAGCGCCTGCCGGTCCCGCAAGCGCCGAAGGCCCTGCGGGCCGCAAAGCCGGGGCCACCCCAGCCTCAGCCGCATGGGTATCCACACTGGCTAGGGCGCGCGCCTCAGCCGGCGCCACTGCCGGCGCTGCGGCAGCGCCCAAGCCGGGCGCCGAACTGCCCGCCGCCCCCAGTGCCAACTTCCTGGCTGCGGCAGGTCCGGCTGAAGCCGCTGCCCTGCGTTTTGCGGCACCCGCGGCCGGGTCGGCCGCAGTGGCCACCCAGTACGCCTGGGCCAGCACCGATTCCGCCGCCGGCATGGCAGACGAAGCCGGCGCCACCGCGTTGACCACCGCAAGCTCCAGCGCACGCTCCGACGCAGGTTCCCGTGAAGGTTCGGGCCAAGGCACACGCGGCGGCGACGCCGCCCAAACCTGGGTCGACAACCAAGCGTCAAGCGCGAGCGCGGGCGAAGCCTCGGCAGTCGGCTCAGAGTTTGGCCAACTGCTCGAGCAGCAGGTTGCGGGCCAGGGGCTAGAGGCGGTCCTAGAACCCCTCAACCAGCACATCAGCCTATGGCTGGCCGGGCAGGTCAAACGCGCCAACTTGGTGCTGCACGAGGGCTTGGGCCAACCGCTGGAAATCGGCATGCAGCTCGACGGCAACCAGGCCCGGCTCGACTTCCTGACCGACGACGCGGCGCTGCTCGAAGCCCTGCAAGCCCAGGCACCAGAGGCCTTGAGCGAACTGCTGGGTCAGAGCGAGCTCGAACTGGTGGGCCTGTCGATCGGCTCGCGCGCCTCGGGCCAATCGGATCGACCGGCGCAGCCGCGCCCCGAATGGGCTCGGGCCCGCTCCGATGGGGCCGAGCAAGCCGATTCGGCGGCCCAAGCGCCCACGCTGCAATGGCAACTGGGTTCCGGTCGTGCCGGCCTGAGCGTGTACGCCTGATCGACGTGCGGCGGTAAATCGCAAATAGCCGGCCCAAGCGCCTGCTTTTCCTGCTCAAGCCGGCGCCGTCTGCCCGGCACAATAGCCGTGACACAATAAGGCGGTCTGCGGATTCGACCGAATTCGCGCGCTCTTTGTGCTTGCTTGAACCTAAAGGCAAAACCCATGGCTGCCAAACCCTCCGCTTCTGCACCCGCCGCCAACGCCGACGCGGCACCGGCCAAACCCAAGAGCAAAAAGCTGCTCATCATCATTTTGGGTGCTGTGGCGTTGCTGCTGGTTCTGGCGGTGGCTGCTTTTTTCCTGCTGCAGCCAGCGGCTGAAGAAGAACTTGGCCCCGACGGCCAGCCACTGGCGCCCGCTGCCGCTGCCGCCCCGCAGGCACCCCCGGCCTTTTTGCCACTTGAAAACATGGTCGTCAACCTGGCCGACCCAGGCGCCATGCGCTTCGCACAGCTCGGCGTCACGCTGCAGCTGGCCGATGCCGCCACTTCGGCGCGCGTCACCGCCTTCATGCCGGCGATCCGCAACGGCATGTTGCGCCTGGCAGCCCAGCGCAGTGCCACCGAACTGCTCACCCCGGCCGGCAAAGACGCGCTGGCCGCTGACATCTTGGCCATGGTGCGCGAAACCACGGGCTTGCCCGATCGCGGCACCACCCCCAGTCCGGTGCAGGCGGTGTTGTTCACCAGCCTGATCGTGCAGTAAGCCCGCCGTCCTTTGCAGACACCTCAACCGCCCCGCACAACCGCACCATGAGCGACGCTTTTTTGTCCCAGGACGAGATCGACGCCCTGCTCGAGGGCGTCACGGGCGAGAGCCAAAAACTCGCCAAAGAGGAGGTCGACTCCGGCTCAGTGCGCGGCTACGACCTCTCCAAGCAAGAGCGCATCGTGCGTGGGCGCATGCCCACCATGGAGGTGATCAACGAGCGCTTCGCACGCAACTTGCGCGTCGGCCTGTTCAACCTGATCCGGCGCAGCCCCGAAATCTCGGTCGGCACGGTGCAGGTGCAAAAGTACAGCATGTTCCTGCGCGAGCTGGTGGTGCCGACCAACTTCAACATCATGGCGGTGCGCCCGCTGCGCGGCAGCGGCATGATCGTGTGCGAGCCCACGCTGCTGTTTGGTGTCATCGACAGCCTGTTTGGCGGCAACGGCAAGTTCCACACCCGCATCGAGGGGCGCGACTTCTCCCCCACCGAACAGCGCGTCATCAACCGGCTGGTCGACGTGGTGTCGGAAGAATACAAAAAAGCCTGGAAAGGCGTCTACCCGCTCGAACTGGCGTATCAGCGCTCCGAGATGCAGCCGCAGTTTGCCAACATCGCCACCCCGAGCGAGATCGTCATCAGCACCAGCTTCACGCTCGAAATCGGCGACATTTCCGGCTCCTTGCACCTGTGCATCCCCTACGCCACGCTGGAGCCGATCCGCGATCTGCTCTACTCCACCTCGCAGGGCGACTCGATGGAGGTGGATCGGCGCTGGGTGCGGTTGCTGGGCCAAGAAATCCAGTCGGCCGAAATCGAGCTTTGCGCCGAATTGGCGCGCACCCGCACCACGGTCGAGCAGTTGCTGGCCATGAAAGTGGGCGACTTCATCGAGCTCGAGCGCGAGCGCGTGATCGAGGCGCGCGTCGATGGCGTGCCGGTGCTGCAGGCCGAGTACGGCACCCACAACGGCAAATACGCCCTCAAGGTGGTGCAATTGCGGCGCGAGCAATCGTCCACCTGGCACGGAGATCAACATGAGTAACGAGCAAGACCCCAACGACGCCATCGCCGACGACTGGGCGCAGGCACTGCAAGAGCAATCCACCAAGGGCGCGACCGATGACTTGGCCGCCGGTGCGCCGCACTTCGATGCCAGCCCCGGCAGCGCAGTCAACAGCCCGAACGACATCTCGATGGTGCTCGACATCCCGGTGCAGCTCTCGGTCGAGCTTGGCCGCACCAAGGTGCCGATCAAGTACATCCTGCAACTGGCGCAGGGTTCGATCGTCGAGCTCGACGCGCTGGCCGGTGAACCCATGGACGTGCTCGTCAACGGCTACCTGATCGCCCAAGGCGAGGTGGTGGTGGTGAACGAAAAATTCGGCATCCGCCTGACCGACATCGTCACCCCCTCGGAACGGCTGCGCCGCCTGAGTCGCAACTAAGCCGTTGATATGCCGACCGCGGCTGTGCCTGCCTGAACCCCTGCCATGAACCAATCGATCTTTACCGCCATGCTGCCGGCCTTGGGCTTGCTGCTGGTCATGGCGCTGCTGGCTTGGGGCGTGCATTGGGTGCGCAAACGCATGACCCCTGCGGGCAGCGGCTTGGGCGCCGATTTGCGGCTGGTGTCGCAACTCATGGTGGGGCCGCAGCAGCGCGTGGCGGTGGTCGAAGTCAACGGCCCCACCGGCCCGGTGCAGCTCACATTGGGCATAACGCCGCAACACATCAGCGCCCTGTACGTGCAGGGCTTGGATGCCCCTAGGCTGCTTGCGACCGCGCCCGCTGCCACCCACACCGAGACCTTTGCTGCCGCCATGGCCGCAACCACCCCG
Source organism: Serpentinimonas sp. SSL01 (assembly GCF_056323735.1). Taxonomy (NCBI): domain Bacteria; kingdom Pseudomonadati; phylum Pseudomonadota; class Betaproteobacteria; order Burkholderiales; family Comamonadaceae; genus Serpentinimonas; species Serpentinimonas sp. SSL01. The sequence goes on along the minus strand of NZ_CM150487.1, from coordinate 304,636 downwards.
CCCGCCCCCGAAACCCTGTATCAAAAGCTGGCGCGCTCGCTCAACCGCCCAGCCCCTGCGGAGCCGCGCGCGTGAAAACTGCCTCCCCAAGGGGCTGGGTGCGCGCTGGCGCCCAGGCGGCGCTGGCGGCGCTGCTGTTGGGCGGTTGCGCGCTGGCCTTGGCGCAGGTGGCGCCGCCCGCTGCCCCCGCCGCACCCCCAGGCGCGTTCCCGATCCTGATCGGCCAAGGCGCGGGCGGCACCAGCTTCTCGGTGCCCATTCAAACCCTGCTGTTCTTCACCGCGCTGTCGTTTTTGCCGGCGGTGCTGCTGATGATGACGGCCTTTACGCGCATCATCATCGTGCTCTCGCTGCTGCGCATGGCGCTGGGCACGCAGGCCGCGCCGCCCAACCAGGTGCTGGTCGGGTTGGCCTTGTTCCTCACCCTGTTCGTCATGGCGCCCACACTAGACCGCGTGCACGCCGAGGCCTACCAGCCCTTCACCCGGGGTGAGATCAGCTTCGAGCAGGCGGTGCAGCGCGCCGAAGCGCCGATGCGCGAGTTCATGAGCAAGCAAACGCGCCAGTCCGATTTCCGCATGTTCGCCAACCTGGCCGGCTTGGACGAAAACGTGACGGTGCAAAACGCCCCTTTTCGGGTGCTGGTGCCGGCCTTCGTCATCAGCGAGCTCAAAACCGCCTTCATGATCGGCTTTTTGATCTTCATTCCTTTTTTGGTGATCGACCTGATCGTGGCCAGCGTGCTGATGTCGCTGGGCATGATGATGCTCTCGCCGGTGCTGGTGGCGCTGCCCTTCAAGCTGATGTTGTTCGTGCTGGCCGATGGCTGGAACCTGCTGATCGGGTCGCTGGCGGCGAGCTTCGTGGTCTAGCTGCGCCCATTTTATCCAAAAATTGATAAAAACGCCATGGATACCCAAGCCGCCCTCGCCGTCGGGCAAAACGCCCTGTTCATCCTGCTGGCGGTCTCGGCCCCGCTGCTGGCGGTGATACTGGTGGTCGGGCTGGTGGTGAGCCTGTTTCAGGCGCTGACGCAGATCAACGAAGCCACGCTCTCGTTTGTGCCCAAGATCGTGGCGGCGGTGGTGGTGTTTGCGGTCGCGGGGCCGTGGATGCTGACGACGCTGGTGGACTTTCTGCGCCGCATCCTGCTCTCGATCCCCGAGTACGCGGTCTAGGCGCAGGGGCAGCCGTGGACGGCCCCATGATCACTTTCACCGAGGCCCAGATCATGGCCTGGGTGGCGCCCATCTTCTGGCCATTTTTGCGCATCTTGGGCGTATTCGCCAGCGCCCCGATTTTTTCCTCGCGCTCGGTGCCCATGCGCCTGAAGGTGGCGCTGGCTTTTCTGATCGCGGTCTGCATCCAGCCGGCCCTGCCCACGCCGCCCATGCTCTCGCTCACCAGCCCCGAGGCGCTGGGCGCGGTGATCCAGCAGATCGCCATCGGCGTCTCGATCGGGCTGGCGGTGCGCATCGTCTTTGCGGCGGTGGAAATGGCGGGCGAAATCATCGGCTTGCAGATGGGCCTAAACTTCGCCGGCTTCTTCGACCCCACCACCAACGCCGCCTCGAGCCCGGTCGGGCGCTACTTCGGCAACATGGCGATGCTGCTGTTCGTCGTGCTCAACGGCCACCTGATGCTGATCATGGCGGTGGCCGCCAGCTTTCACACCTTCCCCGTGGGCGGCGACATGCTGGCGGTGGTGCAAACCATGCGTCTGCACGAGCTCGGTGGGTTGATTTTTTACTACGGCCTGTGGATCGCCTTGCCGATGATCGGCATGCTGCTGTTCGTCAACCTGGTGCTGGGCATCATCACGCGCATCGCGCCGCAGATGAACGTGTTTGCGATCGGCTTTCCGCTCACGCTCTCGGTCGGGCTGGTGGGCATCGCCTTCACGCTGCCGCTGCTCGATCAGCCGGTGCTGCAGCTCATGCGCGTGGTCACCGACTTGTTCATGGGCGGCTAAAACATGGGCTGCTGAAGGGCGGTTGTGCCTGCCTCGCGCTACACCAGCTGGTTGCGGATCGCATAGACGGTGAGCTCGGCGTTGTTGCTCAGGCCCAGCTTTTCCAGCGTGCGCGCGCGGTAAACGCTCACCGTTTTGGGGCTGATCATCAGCTCTTCGGCGATCTGCGCCAGCATTTTGCCCGAGGCGATCAGGCGCAGCGTCTGCAGCTCGCGCTCCGACAAAATATCGTGCAGCTGCGCCGCCTCGGGCGCGCTCAGGTGCCTGGCCAGCAGCTCGGCCACCTCGGGCGTGATGTATTTGCGCCCCTGCGCCACCGTGCGCACCGCCGTGAGCAGCGCCGCCGGGTCGCCACCCTTGTTGAGGTAGCCCATGGCCCCGGCCTTGAGGCAGCGCAAGGCGTACTGGTCTTCGGGGTACATCGACACCATCAGCGTGCGCAGCGGCGCCGGCTCCAGTTGCAGCGCCGACAAAATCTCTAGGCCGCTGCGTCCGGGCAGATCGACGTCGAGCAGCAGCACGTCGGGGCGCTGCTGGCGCAGCAGCTCGCGCAGGCTGGCGTAGCCGTCGGCTTCACCGATCACGCGCACATCGGTGGCCTCGGCCAGCGTGTCGCGCACCCCGCGGCGCAGCATGGCGTGGTCGTCGCACAAAATTACTTTAATCATCGAATTCATTTCCAGTCTGTGGCTTTTGCGTCGGCCTGCGCCCCAGCCAGCGGCAGCGACAAAATCAGCGTCAGGCCCTGCCCCGGCGCCGTGACCACGTCGATCCAGCCGCCGGCCCCCTGCGCGCGCTCGCGCAAACCCAGCAGGCCAAAGGACTGCAGCTTGGCCAGTTCGGCGGCGCTGGCGCCGCGGCCGTCGTCGCTCACCTCGAGCGTGAGCACGCCCTCGAGGTCGCTCAACTCCAGCCGCACCGATTGCGCCTGCGCGTGCTTGAGCACGTTGGTCAGCGCCTCTTGCGCGGTGCGATAGACCACCATCGCCAACTGCGGCTCGACCGGGGCGCGCAAAGTGCCTTCTAGCCGCAGCGCCAGCCCGGTGCGCTCGGCAAAGCTGTGCACCAGCCACTGCAAGGCCGGCTGCAGGCCTTGATCCAGCACCGCCGGGCGCAGGTTGCGCATCAGGCGCTGGCTGGCCAGCAGCGCGTGCTCGGCCATTTCCAGCGCCGCGCGCACGTGCGCCTGCGCCTCGGGCTGCGGCACGTGCCGCCCGAGCCACGCCAGATCGAGCTTGACCGCCGCCAGCGCGCCACCGATGTCGTCGTGAATTTCGCGCGCGATGTCGGCGCGCTCGCGCTCCAGCCCGAGCTGCAAATGCTCGGTCAAATCCACCAGGCGACGGCGCGATTCGGCCAGCTCGGCCTGCGCCTGCGCCTGGGCCCGGCGCGTGGCGTGCAGCTCCAGCGCCCGCTGCAAGGCCGCCGGCAGGCGCGCCAGCCGGTTTTTGTCCACGTAGTCGCTCGCCCCGCGCAGCAGCGCCTCGGCCACCGTGGCCTCGCCGATGGCCCCCGAGACAATCACAAAGGGCAGCTCCAGCCCCCGCGCCTGCAACCAGTCCCAAGCCTGCAGGCAGCTGAAGCCCGCCAAGTGGTAGTCGGCCAACACCGCATCCACGCCACCGGCTTCGATCTGCGCCGCAAATTCTTCCAGCGTCTCGACCAGCGTCAGGCGCGCTTCAAAATCGGCCCGCTGCAGGCAGCGCCGCAGCAACTCGTGGTCGGCGGGGTTGTCTTCCAAGTGCAGCAGATGCAGCTCAGCCAAGGAACACCCCGCAATCGAAGCTTCCGCGACCGACCAATAAGCGCATCGCCAACGCCCTAGCGGGCCACGAAGCAGGGGTTTTTTGCATTTACTGAAACAACGGGTGGGTGCAGTCTGGAGTTTATACCCCCGGCGCAGGCTAATATACGGGATCAAGCAACCGATCTGACACGCAAGCGCCGCACTCGCCTATGCCTACCACACCAACCGCCACGCACGAACACCGACGCTGGCCGCGCGAGGAGTACACCTGCGTCGAGCCCTTTCCCGTTGTCCCCAGCGACGAGCCGGTGGTCCAGATGTCGGTGTCGGTGCTGGCCGACCTGCAAGACTCGCTGCTGGTGGCCATGAACGACCTCAAGCGGCTCGAAGGCTTGCTCGACCACGCCACCGCCAACTTGCTGGACCGCTTCAACAGCGCCTTGCTCACAGTCGAGCAGCTGCCCGATGCCGACCAGCGCAGCGCGCTGCAGGCCAACCTGCACCAGGCCGTGACCGAGTTGCAATTTCACGACATGTCTTCGCAGCTGCTGGTGCACATCGGCAAAATGCTCAAGGGCTGCGCCTACGTCTTGGCCGATCAGGCACTGGAGCCCGACGCCGACGAAACCGGTCTGGTGGTGACCCACATGCCGCGCAACCCCAATCCGGTCACGCAAAGCGAGATGGACGCCGGTTCGGTCGAGCTGTTCTGATCACCGCTGCAGCGCAGCCCGATACCCACAACGCAACCCCACCCCACACCACTCCAAGGCACTTCCCCATGCACTCGATCCTTGCCGTTGACGACTCGGCCTCCATGCGCAAGATGGTTTCCTTCACCCTGGTCAGCGCCGGCTTCAAGGTGGTGGAGGCCATCGACGGCATCGACGCCTTCGAGAAAGCCCAAAAGCAAAGCTTCGACCTCGTGCTCACCGACCAGAACATGCCGCGTCTCGACGGCATCGGCCTGACGCGCAAACTGCGCGAGCACCCGCACTTCAAGTCCACCCCGATCCTGATCCTGACCACCGAATCGAGCGACCAGATGAAACAGGCCGGGCGCGCCGCCGGGGCCACCGGCTGGCTGGTCAAGCCCTTCGATCCCAGCCGCCTCATCGAGGTGATCCGCAAAGTGATCGCCTAAACCAGCCGCGCCCGAATCCCCCCGCAGCCCCTCTGCGCCCACAACCGCATCGAACGAGACATTCAGACCATGGCAGAAGCGAAAAACGACGCCTTCGACCTGACCCAGTTCTACCAGATCTTCTTCGAAGAAGCCGGCGAGAATCTGGAGCAGATGGAGCAGCAGCTGCTGCAGCTCGACCTCGACACGGTGGACGACGAGGAGCTCAACGCCATCTTTCGTTGCGCCCACTCGATCAAGGGCGGCGCCGCCACCTTTGGCTTTGAAGACGTGGCCGAGCTCACGCACCAAATGGAGGGCCTGCTCGACAAGCTGCGCCGCCACGAGCTCAAGCCCACCGCGCCCATGGTCGATGTGTTGTTGGAGTCGTCCGACGCGCTCAAGGGCCTGCTGGCTCGACACCAAGGCACGGGCGGCGCCGCGCCCGAAACCAGCGCCTTGGTGCAGCGCATCCGCGTGCTGGCCAGCGGTGCGGCGCCTGCTCAGGCACCCGCACCCGCTCAGGCCAAAACCCCGGCCCCCGCTCCCGCTCCGGCCGGCCCGGCCGGAATGCCAACGGCCAGCGCCCCCGGGGCCCTGCGCCAATTGCAAGCCGTGATCGGACCGCTGAGCGACATCCGGCAGGCAGACCCGATCAAAGACCTGTTTCGCGAGATCGTCGGCCTAGGGCAAATCTGCGCCGAAAGCGAGCAAAACGGCTGCCGCGTGTACGAGATCGAAACCAGCAGCAGCGACGCCGACCTGCTCGACCTGTTCGCCTTCCACGTCGCCAAAGACGCCATCCGCTTGCAACCCAGCGGTGGCGCATCCGTCCCAGAACCGGACGGTTTTTCCAACGTCATCGAGCAAGGCTACGGCCTGTTTGCCGGCGCGCCGGGCAGCCCGGTGCCGGGCAGCAGCGTCACGGCCAGCGGCGCCACGGTGCCCGAGCCCGATCTGGTGCAGGGCTACGGATTGTTTGCCGGCGCGCCGGGCAACCCGCTCACGCCGCAAATCCATGCCCAGACCCTGCTGCAAGAAACACCGCACGCCAGCGGCGCCGACAACGGCCCCGATGCCAGGCCGGCCGAAGCCAGCAAAGCCGCTCGCCCAGCGACCGCTGCCGCCATGGCCGCCCAGCCCGAGGCCACCACGCTGCGCGTGTCGGTGAGCAAAATCGACCAGCTCATCAACCAGGTGGGCGAGCTCGTCATCACCCAAGCCATGCTGGCGCAAAACAGCCGCGCCCTCGATGCTGGGCTGAATCAGCAACTGCTGGCTGGCTTGGCCGACCTCGAGCGCAACACGCGCGACTTGCAAGAGTCGATCATGTCGATCCGCATGATCCCGATGTCGGTTGTCTTCAACCGCTTCCCGCGCATGTTGCGCGACCTGGCCAGCAAGCTAGGCAAAAAAGTCGATCTCGTCACCCAAGGCGAAGCCACCGAGCTCGACAAGGGCCTGATCGAAAAAATCACCGACCCCCTCACCCACCTGATCCGCAACAGCTGCGACCACGGCATCGAACTGCCCGCCGACCGGTTGGCGCGTGGCAAGCCCGAAACCGGCACCATCACCCTGAGCGCGGCGCACCAGGGCGGCTCGATCCTGATCGAGGTGCGCGACGACGGCAAGGGCCTGTCGCGCCAAAAACTGATCGACAAAGCGCGCTCCAAGGGCATCGACGCCCCAGACGACATGAGCGACCAAGAGGTCTGGCAGCTCATCTTTGCGCCCGGTTTTTCTACCGCCGACGTGGTCACCGACGTCTCGGGCCGCGGCGTGGGCATGGACGTGGTGATGAAAAACATCGCCTCGCTGGGCGGCACGGTCGAGCTCGATTCGGCCGAGGGCTTTGGCATGAGCGTCAAGGTGCGGTTGCCGCTCACCTTGGCCATCATGGATGGCATGACAGTGCGTGTATCCGACGAGGTTTACATCCTGCCGCTGTCGTCGGTGGTCGAATCGTTCCAGGTCGAATCCAACACCATCAACACCGTGGCGCAAAACTCGCGTCTGGTCAAGGTGCGCGAAGAATACATGCCGGTGATCGAGATCGACCGCACCTTTGGCGTGCCGCGCCAAGCGGGTGATGCCAGCGCCAACAGCATCATGGTGGTGATCGAATCCGATGGCGCCCGGGTGGCGCTAATGGTCGATGAGCTGCTCGGGCAGCAGCAGGTGGTGATCAAAAACCTCGAATCGAACTACAAAAAAGTGCCCAATGTGTCTGGTGCCACCATTTTGGGCGACGGCAGCGTCTCGCTGATCCTCGACACCTCGACCTTGGTGCGGCGCTCGCGCCACTAAAACCCAAACCTTTGCTCGCCCCCAAATGAACGACGCCAGCGCCGCACCACAAAGCCGGGAATTCACCTGGACGGCGGCCGACTTCAACCGCATCAAAGACCTGATCTACCGCCATGCGGGCATCAGCCTGCACGAGGGCAAGCAGGCCATGGTCTACAGCCGCATCTCGCGGCGGCTGCGCGACACCGGTCACCGCAGCTTTGCCGACTACATCAAGTGGCTCGAGACCCAAGGCGATGCCGACGAGTGGCAGGCCTTTGTGAACGCGCTGACCACCAACCTGACTTCGTTTTTCCGCGAAAACCACCACTTCGAAGAACTCGCTCGGATGGTGCGCGAGGCCCCGCCCGGCCACGAATGGAAAATCTGGTGCTCGGCCGCCTCCACCGGGGAAGAGCCCTACTCGATCGCCATCACCCTGGCCGACGCGCTCGGCCTAAGCGGGCGCTTTCAGATCTGGGCCAGCGACATCGACACCAAAGTGCTGGCCACCGCCGCGCAAGGGGTTTACAAGCTCGAGGGCCTGAAAAACCTCAGCCAGGCGCAGCTGCAGAAGTACTTTCTCAAGGGCAAAGGCGACAACGCCGGGCTGGCGCGGGTGCGCCCCGAGCTGCAGCGGCACATCGAGTTTTTCAGCCTCAACCTGATCGAAGACAACTGGAGCCTGCGCGAGACTTTTGACGTGGTATTTTGCCGCAACGTCATGATTTACTTCGACCACGCCACCCAGCGCCAGGTGCTGACGCGCATGCACCGCCTCATCAAGCCCGGCGGCATGCTGTTCGTGGGGCATGCCGAGAACTTTTCCGACCTCAAGTCCCAGTTCGTCCTGCGCGGCAAAACCATTTACGAAAAAGTCTGAAGCCCCATGCACCGCAGCCTCGAATACTTGCAGACCCTTAAAACCCGTGCGCGCCGACCGGGCGAAGCGTCGTTTTTCTTTCACGACCAGAACTTCAAGTACAACGCTGCCAAGGTGCTGCCGGGCGAGTACTTCGTGGCCCAAGAAGACCTGGTCATCATGACCGTGCTCGGTTCGTGCATTGCCGCCTGCATCTGGGACTCGCGCTTGCGCATCGGCGGCATGAACCACTTCATGTTGCCCGAAGGTGGCGCCGACGCCTGCGGCCGCTACGGCTCCTATGCCATGGAGCTCCTGATCAACGAAATGATCAAAAAAGGCTCGACGCGGGATTACATGCAGGCCAAGGTCTTTGGCGGCGGCGCGGTGATTGCGGGCTTTACCACCATGAACGTGGGCGAGCGCAACACCAAGTTCGTGCTCGACTATTTGGCCACCGAGCGCATTCCGGTGGTGTCCAAAGACGTGCTCGACATCTACCCGCGCAAGGTGGTGTTTTTCCCAGTGACCGGCAAAGCCATGGTCAAGCGCCTGGCGCACGCCCACCCCGACACGCTCGAAGCCCAAGAGCGCCAAGGCGTGGCCACCAAAGTGGTGCAGTCCACGGCCGGCGGTTCGGTCGATCTGTTCTAAGGCTGGCATACACCCATGGCAAAAATCAGAGTGGTGGTGGTGGACGATTCGGCGCTGGTGCGCAGTCTGCTCTCCGAAATCATCAACCAGCAGACCGACATGGTGTGCATCGGGGCCGCCAACGACCCCCTGCAGGCGCGCGAGATGATCCGCGAGCTCAACCCAGATGTGATCACCCTCGACGTGGAAATGCCCAAAATGGATGGGCTCGAATTCCTCTCGCGACTCATGAAGCTGCGCCCGATGCCGGTGGTGATGGTCTCGACCCTGACCGAGCAGGGCGCCGACACCACCTTGCGCGCGCTCGAAATGGGGGCGGTCGATTTCGTCGCCAAGCCGCGCATCGGCGTGAGCAGCGGCCTCAAAGCGCTGGGCGCCGAGATCGTAGAAAAAATCCGCATTGCCAGCCAAGCGCGTGTGAGGCGTCACGTGGCAGCAGCCCCTAGTCCCACGGTTGCCCGTGCGCCCGAAGGCAGCACCAGCGCCCCCAGCCCGAGCGGCTTGAGCCGCTTGTCGACCGAGAAAATCATCTGCATCGGCGCCTCCACCGGCGGCACCGAGGCGATCAAGGAAATTCTGGTCGAATTGCCAGCCGACGCCCCCGCCATCGTCATCACCCAGCACATGCCGCCGGGCTTCACCACCAGCTTTGCGGCCCGGCTCGATTCGCTGTGCCGCATTCGCGTGCAAGAGGCGGTCGATGGGCAGCGCATCCTCCCCGGGCACGCCTACATTGCGCCCGGCGGCAAGCAGTTTTCATTGGCGCGCAGCGGCGCCAACTACGTGACGGTGGTCGATGATTCACCGCCCGTGAACCGCCACAAACCCTCGGTCGAGGTGCTGTTCAAATCCTGCGCGCGCGTGCTCGGGCCCAACGCCATCGGCGTCATGCTCACCGGCATGGGCGGCGACGGCGGCGCGGCCATGAAAGAAATGCTCGACGCCGGCAGCCACAACATCGTGCAAGACGAAGCCAGCTGCGTGGTCTTTGGCATGCCCAAGGTGGCCATCCAGCACGGCGCCGCCAGCGAGGTGCTGCCGCTCAAAAGCATTGCCAAGGCGCTGATGGAGCGCTTGCAGGGCGCCGGCGTGCGGCACCGGATTTAAGTGCGGTTAGGCCCGCCTGCGGCCGCATCAAATCAGGCGATCGACGTTGACCCCGGCGCTGGGCGGCAACGGCAGCGACGAGGTGAGCTGGTAGTTCTCGGCGGCGGCTTCGAGCGCGCGCTCGATCGGTGTAGGCTGTGCCGGGGCAAGCAATTCGGCGCGCCGCTGCGCCGCCTCGCGCGCTTCTTCGCCGATCAACTGGTCGGCGGCAAAGCGGCTGGCACTCCAGACATTGGGCAGCAGATCGCGAATCTGGTTGGCCCGGGCCTCATCGACCGGGTTCGGTGGCGGTGGCGGCATCTGACCTTCGATCGCCTGCGTCTGCCGCGCGTCCTGCGTGCGCGTGCGCTCGGTGCGTTCTTGCTCTGCGCGTTGTGGATTCGGGGCCAGCTGACCCAAGCCCAGTGCGGCACGGTCTGGTTCTGCCGTGCCTTGTTCTGGAATCCGCTGCTCAGACAGCCCCTGCTCTGCTGCCTGAGCAGGCACCGCGAGCGCTTGTCGTTGCGCTACCACGGAAGATGCCATATGGGCCGTTGCCACGCTGGCTTGAAAGTTGAAGCGCTCGGGCGCCGCCGCGTTGTCGTACATGTTGGCGCGCAGTGCCTGGTCGGTCGGGTTCACCGGGGGCAGCGACGGCGGGGCGTACACCGCCTGAGTGCGCGAACCCTCACCGGCCGGCGCCACCGGCGCATTCACCCCTTGGTTGCGCGGCGACACATGTTCGCTGGCGCGGGCGGGTGTGGTGGGCTGCACACGCGCCGACACCGGCCCTTGGGCTGGCACAGGAGCTACGGCTACAGATGAGATGTTCAACATGGCAGACTCCAAGACGGGTGAGCGCCGGACGGACTCACGGCATTCAAGTGGTATTTCGGCCACCGAAGCCCAAACTTTAGGCCCTTAGCGGTTTTTTGTGCCCGCCCGGCTGCAGCCAGAAAACCCACCGGCCTGCCGCGCCAGCCGATTAAAATGGCTGCGCAGCCCAACTCTTACACCTCCAAGCAAGCGAGACCCCGCCCATGAACGCCCCCCTGCCCCTGTCTGACCGCGACGGCAAAATCTGGCTCGACGGCCAGCTCATCGACTGGCGCGATGCCAAAGTGCACGTGCTCACCCACACCCTGCACTACGGCTGCGGCGCCTTCGAGGGCCTGCGCGCCTACGCCACCGCCGACGGCCCGGCGATCTTCAGGCTGCAAGAGCACACCGAGCGCCTATTCAACAGCGCCAAGATTTTGCGTATGAAAATCCCGTTCACGCCCGAGCAGGTCAACGCCGCGCAGTGCGAAGTGGTGCGCGCCAACGGCCTGGCCAGCGGCTACCTGCGCCCGCTGACTTGGATCGGGAGCGAAAAACTCGGCGTCAGCCCCAAAGGCAACCGCGTGCACCTGATGGTCGCCGCTTGGGCCTGGGGCGCCTACTTGGGCGAAGAAGGCTTGCGCCGCGGCATCCGCGTCAAGACCAGCAGCTACACCCGGCACCACGTCAACATCACCATGACCCAGGCCAAAGCGGTGAGCAACTACACCAACAGCATTTTGGCCAACATGGAAGCCACCGACGACGGCTACGACGAAGCGCTGCTGCTCGACGCCAGCGGCTTTGTCAGTGAAGGCGCGGGCGAGAACCTGTTCATCGTCAAAGGCGGCCAGATCTACACCCCCGACCTATCCGCCGGCGCGCTCAACGGCATCACGCGCAACACCGTGTTCCACATCGCGCGCGACCTCGGCCTCGAGGTCGTGCAAAAGCGCATCACGCGCGACGAAGTCTACATCGCCGACGAGGCCTTCTTCACCGGCACCGCCGCCGAGATCACCCCCATCCGCGAGCTCGACCGCATCGAGATCGGCTGCGGCAGCCGCGGCCCGATCACCGAACGCATCCAGAGCGCGTTCTTCGACATCGTCAGCGGCCGCAACCCCAACTACGCGCATTGGCTGACGGCGGTTTGAGGTGCAGTGGCGCGCTCCCTTGGAAACCACGCACCCCACACTTGAGCGAGTCACCATTATCATGGTGACATACAACAGTGCCCATTGTTTGCCCACCCAACAAGAACTGCTTAGCTCGTGCCCGCACATCACCGTGGTTGACAATGCCAGCCTAGACAACAGCATAGAGCAGGCTCAACGCAGCTTTCCTTGGGCCAAAGTAAAAACAATGCAAAGCAACCTAGGCTTCGGCGCAGCCAATAACCTTGCCTTGCGTGAAGCCCAAACAGAATATGCACTGCTGCTAAATCCAGATTGCGAAATCAATTCAGAGAACATAATTCGGCTTGTTGATACGGCAGACCGCTATCCAGATGCTGCAATAGTCGCACCGCAACTGCTCACAGCAGACAGGCGTTCAGAAATCAATTACCGCTGGCCTCAGTTGCTTTGGCGCTCTCGCGGACCAGGTGCATCCGCGCCAACCTGTGTTGGTTTTGTATGTGGAGCTGCCATGCTGTTGCGGTTATCAGCCTTCAACGGCGGTGTTTTTTTCGATGAACGTTTTTATCTGTACTACGAAGACGATGATCTGTGTTTGCGTCTTTGGCAACAAAAAAAGTCATTGATCATTGACCCAAATTGCATCGCTGTACATCGCTCTCGTGGCTCGGTTCGCGGCCCCAAACCGTGGCGAAGTGAATATTGGCGAGGCTACCATCACGCGCAATCAAAATTGACGTTTACTAGGCTGCACTGCAACCCCAAAGAGGCTCAGACTCAACGCAGAAACCTGATAGCAGGCACCATCCTAAGCTTGCCTTTAAGAATCATTTTCATGTCGCCACGGCTAGTAGCTAGAATGTTTGGCCGCTTGAATGGCGCTATCAACTGGAAGCATCATGGATAACAGCACTCGCGCTAGGCCTTCGTTGTGCATAGCGATACTAACCTACAACGAAGAAAAACGCATTGAAAGAAGTATAAAAAGCGCGCAATTTGCAGATCGTATTTTGGTGATCGATAGTGGCAGCACCGACCGCACCTGTGAGCTTGCCACAAGCTTAGGGGCAGAAGTACACATATACCCCGACTGGCAAGGCTTCGCCGTTCAGCGCAACCGTCAACTAGCACACTGCACTGAAGATTTCATATTTTTTCTTGATGCAGACGAAGTTATCAGCCACAGCCTTCAGCAAGAAATCAGCGACTCCTTAGACCTAAAATTTCTCATAATTGGTCACACATGCTGGAAAGAAATATCTTTTGGAAAGCCCATATTTAGTTTAGCCAAAAGGAAGAATCGATCTAGACTCTTTCCTCGACACCTACTACTACGTTTTGATGGCGTTGTTCACGAGGCGGCAATTGTGTCAGATCAAAACATAAAACGAAAAATATTTACATCACCCCTACTGCACTATTCACGCGAGAACATACATGACAGTTTGCGCAAGCTAACTCAATACACAATGCTAGGTGCTGCTAAGCGCGCAAAAGAAGGAAGAAAAGGTGGCGTAATACGAGGCCTAGCATCAGCATTTGTCACTTTTTCGCGACTTTATATCTTTCGAGCCAGCTTTGCATCAGGTGGACCTGGATTTTTGTACGCTTTTTTTATCGCACTTGAAAGCTTCTTTCGTTATGCAGCACTCAGCTACGACAGCAAAGATCTGAATGACAAAATAAAGCGCTAAATTGACCACCTCATCATGCAAAAAGAAAATATTTATTTTTTTAAGCTTCAACAGGTAACCCACTTTAGCTTGGTGGCGCTGTTCTTGGCATTCCCCATCTCCCTGTCATTAGGTTACATTTTGATGGCTTGGGCGTTTTTTCTTTGGCTAGTTTCAGGCCACATAGCCTCATCGTTAATCCTGCTACGTAGCAATCCAGCAGCCTGCGCAGCACTCGCTCTGTTTGGCGTAGTTATGCTGGGCATTTTTTACGGTCCTGCACCTTGGCAAGATGTGCAAATACACCTAGAAAAATATGTAAAACTTATTATGGTTGCCGTGCTGTTTTTTTTGCTTGCCAATCAGCCTAAATGGCAGGTTAACTGCTTAAACGGCTTTGCTGCTGCCATGGCTTTTATTGCCATCTCATCCCTACTTAATGTCTGGCTTCAGTTGCCTTGGTCTGAAACTCAAAATCAGGGGTGGGGGGTCAACCATCATGTGGTTGGCGACCATATCACACAAAACGTGATGATGAGCCTGTTCGCCTTACTTGCACTGCTACGAATTTTTAGTGAAAGCGATAAAATTCAAAAAGTATTGTGGATCTCTCTTTTCACAATAGCTACCATTAGCATTACACATCTTTCAACTGGTCGCACCGGCTATGTACTTCTAGCATCTGTGCTCGCAGTTTTTGTTGCTGTACATTTTCGCGGGCGCACTCTTATTGCTGCAGCAACTGCAACGATCCTAGCCACAGCGTTGGTTTTATTGACTTCAGAAGTCATGCAAGCTCGCATTCAACTTGCATGGCTTGAAGCTTTACACCACCAGAGTGACAACACCAGTTCAATCGGCCATCGTATTTACAATTTAACCACCACATCCCAAATGTTTCTGGAACGACCTTGGCTTGGCTGGGGCACGGGTGCGTATCATACGGAAATTTGTCGCTTCATCGGAAACCCTGATCAGTGCGCAATTTTTTCTTGGCATCCGCACAATCAGTATTTATTTTTAGCAGCCAATCATGGCGTACTTGGTTTGGCTATTTTTCTTTTCTTCTTAATAAGCCTTGCTTGGCAGGCGCTGCGCAGCGTTAACCATCAAGCTAAAGTAATGCTACTTGGTCTCTGCGTTTTATTGTTTACTAATAGCTTATTCAATTCACCTCTCTGGAGCGCTCGTGAGAGTGGTTTTTTTATTTTTCTAGCGGGATTACTCCTTAGCATGGCTTGGAACCAACGCCAACCAGCCCCGCCAGCTACATCCGCGCCCGCAGCGCCTTGAGCCAGCTCAGCAACCGGTAACGCCAACTGCGCACCCGCACCCGGCCGGGCCGGGGGTTGTCGATGCGCAGCTCTTCGGGTTTGGGGCGGCCATGAAACACCAGCACGGCGGGCGCGGGCTCGATCCAGTCCATGCGGTAGCGCAAGTCCACCTTCCACGAAGCCGCCAGATTGGGGTGCAGCTTTTGCAGGCTGCCGCTCACCAGGCCGCTGTCGCGGATGAAGTCTTGGTCGCCCCAGCCTTTGGCGCCCGAATAGGCTGCGATATGGCCCTGCACATCGAGCAAAAAGTCTTCCAGAATCGAGCCAAAGTTGCCGTTGACCAGCATCAGGCTCGAGTTGTAGTCGTGGCCCTTGAAGCCGCGCAGCAGCCACAGCCCAGGCGGTGCGTCAACCAACGGGTTGCGCGTGATCACCACGTCGAGGTCGAGGTACAAAAAACAGCGCTCAGGCAAGGCAAAGATTTCGAGCTTGGAAAACCAGCCCGGCAAATCGTGGCGCAACGGCCGCAACTCGACGCCCTCGGGCATGCTCGGCAGGTCGCTCAGGCAGATCAGGCGCGCGCCGGGCGCATGGCGCCGCAACTGGCGCTGCAGCGCCTGCACCTGCGCCACGCCGTATTCGCCACCGCTCTTGCAGACGCAGACCACGGTGTCGCACAGGCGCCTGATCGGGTTTAGCGGGGTTGCAATCATGTTCAGGGCACCAGCGGCTTGGAATCTCAGGGAGTTGGGGGTGGGGTGTGCAGGCTTGGAGCAGGCCAAGATTGTGGTCGGGATTTTGGCACAAGGCCCGGCGGGTGCGGCATGAACAAGGCAGCCAGAAAGCTCAGGTCGATGCACAGACCGGCGCCAGGCAGCTGCCGCACAAGCTTCCACCCCTCAAAGGCATGAACCGACGGTGCTCTGTTGCAAGCGAGGGCGCCCGCTGCGGCTGATCACGATCTGCTGCGCCGGGCTCGAACTGGCGCCGGCACGGCAGACGGTGATGGTGCCGGCCTGAAAGGCGCCGCTGACCAATTCGGTATGCCCCTGAGGCATGTAGGAGACGTAGCGCATGACCGGGGTGTTGCCTCGCACCCGCACGCCTGGCGCGACCGCGGCCCAGACCTGCAGCACCGCTTCACTCGCATCGCGTTGTGCATTGTGGTTGGGGTCGGCAAACAGGATCCAGCCTTGCGACCAATCGCCAGCTGGCGCGCAGCCGCTGCCGTCTGGGCTGCGGCACAAAACCATGCGGCGACCTTGGCGGATGGCTTCGCTGCGCGTGAGCGCCAACGCAAGCCAAATGTCCCTGGCAGCCGTGCTTTGGCGCTGGTTGAGCACCATTTGCCCCAGCGCCGGAGCAGCCAGCGCCGCCAGAATAGCCAGCAACCCCAGCACCGCCAACAACTCGATCAACGTCACCCCCGCCCCAGCCGTGCGCATGCGCTTCATCTGCCCTCCCTTGTGTTTGGGGCCAGTGTAGGCCAGCAAGAAAAGCGGCACAAGCCCCCACCAGGCTCATACCTCTTTTGCAGACTACAGCAGGGCGATCCTAGACACGCACCAGCGCATGGGCCGACACCGTCCGCGGCCTAGCTGGGAGCCACCTGGGCTCATCAAAAGCCGCGCGCCAAGTCCAGCGCCTCTTCGATGCGCTCGACCGGGTGCAGCGTCATGCCGGCCAGCGCCTTGTTTTGCGCCAGATCTGACTTTTTGGGCATGTTGGCCTTGGGCAACAGAGCGGCCGTAAAACCCAGCTTGGCCGCTTCGCGCAGCCGCTCCTGCCCGCGCGGCGCCGGGCGCACCTCGCCCGCCAGCCCGACCTCGCCAAACGCCAAAAAACCCTGCGGCAAGGCGCGGTTGCGCAGCGACGAGGCGATCGCCAGCAGCACCGCCAGATCGGCCGCCGGCTCACTGATGCGCACCCCGCCCACGGCGTTAACAAACACGTCTTGGTCGCTGCACGACACCCCGGCGTGGCGGTGCAGCACCGCCAGCAGCATCGCCAGGCGCTCGCGCTCCAGCCCCACGCTCAGGCGGCGCGGGCTCGGGCCGCCGCTGTCCACCAGCGCCTGAATCTCGACCAGCAGCGGCCGCGTGCCCTCGAGCGTCACCAGCACGCAACTGCCAGGCACCGGCTGGCTGTGCTGGCTCAAAAAAATTGCGCTCGGGTTGCTCACGCCCTTGAGCCCGCGCTCGGTCATGGCAAAGACGCCGATCTCATTGACCGCGCCAAAGCGGTTTTTGATCGCCCGAATCAGGCGGTAGGGGCCGTGGCTGTCGCCCTCAAAATACAGCACTGTGTCAACCATGTGCTCGAGCACGCGCGGCCCGGCCAGCGTGCCCTCTTTGGTCACGTGCCCCACCAGCACGATGGCGCTGCCGCTGGCCTTGGCGGCGCGCGTCAGGTAGGCGGCGCACTCGCGCACCTGGGCCACCGAACCGGGCGCCGAGCTGAGCTGATCGGAGTACAGGGTCTGGATCGAGTCGATCACCGCCACCGCCGGGCGCGCGCGCGCCAGCGTGGCCAATATGGCCTCGAGCCCGATCTCGACCAGCACCGGCACGGGGCTGGCCGCCAGCCCAAGGCGGCGCGCGCGCAGGGCCACCTGGGCCGCGCTCTCTTCGCCGCTCACGTACAGCGTGGGCAGGCCTTGGCGTTGCATGGCGTCCAGCGCTTGCAGCAGCAGGGTCGATTTGCCGATGCCGGGGTCGCCACCGATCAGCACCACGCCCCCAGCCACGATGCCGCCGCCGAGCACGCGGTCCAGCTCCTCCTGCCCGGTGGGGGTGCGCGCGACCTCGCTGGCCTCAATATCGCAGATCGGCGCCAGTTCGGCCGCCGCCACCAACCCGGTAGGCCCCGCGGCACTAAGCCGGTTTTTGCCCGCCGTTTGCGGCTCGGGCGCGGTTTCGAGCAGGCTGTTCCAGGCCCCGCAGTGTGGGCATTTTCCGAGCCAGCGCGGCGTCGTGCCGCCGCATTGCTGGCAGCTGTAGTGGGACTTGTCTTTGGCCATGGGGCGCAATGTAACAGCGCCAGCGCAGAGGATAATGCGCGGTCATGGCCGTCGTGATCCAAAACCCTCCCTTGTGGCGTCGGGCCTTGCCGCTGGTGCAGGGCTTCGATGGCCCGCTGCTGCTGGCGATTGCGCTCCTGAGCGCGCTCGGGCTGCTGGCCATGTATTCGGCCGCCTTCGAAATGCCAGGGCGCTTTGAGCTGCATGTGCGCAACCTGCTGATCGCCGCCGCCGCGCTGTTCGTGGTGGCGCAGATTCCGCCGCAGCGCTGGCTGGCGCTGGCTGCGCCGTTGTACGTGGGCGGCCTGCTGCTGTTGCTGGCGGTGGAACTGGTGGGGATCGAGCGCAATGGCTCGCAACGCTGGCTCGACCTTGGCTTCATCGTCATGCAACCGAGCGAGATCATGAAGCTGGCCATGCCGATGATGCTGGCTTGGTGGTTTCACAAACGCGAGGGCCAGCTGCATTGGCCCGATTTTTTGGTGGCTGGTGTGATCGTGGCCATGCCCACGGCGCTGATCATGAGTCAGCCCGACCTCGGCACCAGCCTGCTCATCGCCTCCTCGGGCCTGTTCGTGATCTACTTTGCCGGTTTGAGCTGGAAGCTGATCGTCCCGCCGGTGCTGCTGGGGCTGGCGGGCATCGTCACCTTGGTGGTGATGGAGCCGCACTGGTGCCAGCGCGGGGTGGACTGGGTGCTGCTGCACGACTACCAAAAGGTGCGCGTCTGCACCCTGCTCAACCCCACCGCCGACCCGCTGGGCAGCGGCTTTCACATCATCCAGAGCATGATCGCCATCGGCTCGGGCGGGCTCTGGGGCCAAGGGCTGCTGCAAGGCACCCAGACCCAGCTCGACTTCGTGCTCGAGCGCACCACCGACTTCATTTTTGCCGCCTACGCCGAGGAATTTGGCTTTTTGGGTGTGCTGCTGCTGCTGGGAGCGTACTTTTATCTGGTCTGGCGCGGCCTCAAAATCGCCCTCGAAGCCCCGACCCTGTTCACCCGCCTGCTGGCCGGCGCGCTGACGCTGGTGCATTTTGTCTATGCCTTTGTGAACATCGGCATGGTCAGCGGCATTTTGCCGGTGGTCGGGCTGCCGCTGCCGTTCATGAGCTTTGGCGGCACGGCCATGCTCACGCTCGGCGCCAGCTTGGGGATTTTGCTCGCCATCGGGCGCTCCAAGCGGCTGCTGCAGTCCTAGACCTTACGCGCGCGCTGCAGCGGCGGGCGCAAGTTCCTACAATGGGGCCCATGATCGCACGCGAACCCACCCTGGCCCGGCTGGCCACTGCCCACAGCCTGTTGCTCGAACCCTACGGGCTCGACGAAACCCATCTGCGCCGCACCCTGAGCCTGCTCATGGCCCCCGGGGTCGATGACGCCGACCTCTACTTCCAATACACCCGCTCCGAGGGCTGGAGCCTCGAAGAAGGTATCGTCAAGAGCGGCAGCTTCAGCATCGACCAAGGCGTGGGCGTGCGCGCCGTGAGCGGCGACAAAACCGCCTTCGCCTACTCCGACGACCTGTCGTGGGCCGCCCTGCAAGACGCGGCGCAAAACGTGCGCAGCATCGGCGCCCAAGGGCAGCAGGGCCGCACCAAGGTGGGCGCGCGCAAAGTCGCCAAGGCGCGCTCGCTCTACCCCGAGCACGACCCGATCGCCAGCCTCGACAGCGCCGCCAAGGTGGCACTGCTCGAGCGCGTCGAGGCGCTGGCCAAGGCGCACGACCCACGCATCGTGCAGGTCATGGCCAGCCTGGCCAGCGAGTACGACGTGGTGCTGGTGGCGCGCGCCGACGGCACCCTGGCCGCCGACGTGCGCCCGCTGGTGCGCTTGTCGCTGACCGTGATCGCCGAACAGGGCGGGCGGCGCGAATCGGGTTCCTCTGGCGGTGGCGGCCGCTTTGGGCTGGCGCGCTTTGACGAAGCGCAGATCGCGCAGTATGTGAGCGAGGCGGTGCAGTCGGCCCTGACCAACCTCGAGAGCCGCCCCGCCCCGGCGGGCGAGATGACGGTGGTGCTGGGCCCAGGCTGGCCGGGCGTGCTGCTGCACGAGGCCGTGGGGCACGGGCTCGAGGGTGATTTCAACCGCAAAGGCTCAAGCGCCTTTGCCGGCCGCATCGGCAAGCGCGTGGCAGCCAAGGGCGTGACCGTGCTCGACGACGGCACCCTAGCGGACCGGCGCGGCTCGCTCAACATCGACGACGAAGGCTGCGCCAGCCAGCGCAACGTGCTGATCGAAGACGGCATTTTGCGCGGCTACCTGCAAGACAGCCTGAACGCGCGCCTCATGGGCGTGGGCCCCACCGGCAACGCCCGGCGCGAGAGCTACGCCCACCTGCCCATGCCGCGCATGACCAACACCTACATGCTGGCCGGCGACAAAGAGCCGCAAGAAATCATCGCCAGCATCAAGCGCGGCCTGTACGCCAGCAACTTTGGCGGCGGCCAAGTCGATATCACCAGCGGCAAGTTCGTCTTTAGCGCCAGCCAAGCGTGGTGGGTCGAAGACGGCAAGCTGCAATACCCGGTCAAGGGCGCCACCCTGGTGGGCAGCGGCCCCGAAGCGCTCAAAAAAGTGAGCCTGATCGGCAACGACCTCGCGCTCGACAGCGGCGTAGGCACCTGCGGCAAAGAAGGCCAGAGCCTGCCGGTGGGCGTGGGCCAGCCGACGCTGCGCATCGACGGGCTGACGGTGGGCGGCACGGCCTGAGCCTGAGCCTGAGCGCAACACCAAAAAAAACCGCCCACCCCATGCAGGAGCAGGCGGCATCAAGGCGTGGGCTAGAGCCCACGCGCTTTCCCGAAGCTAAAGAATCAACGCCCAGGCGCCTCGGTGGCGGTGGGGTAGTTGAGCATGCGGCCAAACAGGGTGGCGTGCTTGAGGCGATAGACGTCCACGTTGTCGAAGCGCTGGCTGAAGCGGCTGTTGAGCAGGCCGGCGTTTAGGCCGGCGGCGCGCGACAACACGCCGCCAAAGTAGTCGGCCGTGCCCGGCCAAGCGATGCCAAACTGCATCCGGTTGCCAAACTGATCCGGCTCGGTGACAAACATCGGCGACTGCCGGCCCTCGACGCCGTCGAGGAAGTTGTTGACCACCGCAGCGTCGGGGCCGGTGGCACCCGCAGGGATGGCCGACGACGGGTTGGTGGCCACGGAGGCCACGTTGTCGGGCGCGCGCCCGGCCGGCAGGATGTTGGTCGGGGGCGTGATGCCCGACACTTGGCCCGAAACCACCGTCATGCTGCCGGCATCGCTGTCGGCAGCGGTGACGATCAGGGTGCGCTCATTGCGGCGCAAAAAGTCTAGCGCTGCACCGATGGCGCGATCGGTGTCTTGCATGGCGTGCAACATGCCGATGGCGTTGGTGTTGTTGCCAAAGTTGTCGATCGACTCTTGCTCGGCCACGAGGAAGAAGCGGCGCTGCGCGGCTTGCGGGCGCTGTGCGGCGGCACGGCTCAGGATGGTGAGGGCGACCTCGGTCATCTCGGCAAAGGTGGGCGGATTGAAGCCCGGCTCGGCGGCGTCGTGGTCGCCCCACAGCACCAGGCGGCTTTGCTTTTGCGGGCCCGCACCGGTGGTGCCAGCCGCCATGCCCGCGCGCACAAAGCCGCGGTTGATCAGGTCTTGCTCGTTGCGGTCGTTGAAGGTGTCTTGGAACGCAAACAGGCCCAGCACGCGCGGGGCATAGCGCGGGTGGGCTTGCAGCGCTTGCTTGAGGCGCTCGAACTCGGCCCGGGTGCGCAGCACGATGAAATCGTCGCGCTGAGTCGGGTCGTTGCTCAGGTTGCCGCTGCCCATGGCGTTCCAGGCTGCGATCAGGTTGAGGTCGTCGGTGCGCAGGCTTTGGCGGCTGTTGACCGGGGCGCGGCGCTCTTCGTTGACGTTGCGGTGCACGGTGGTGGTGCCCTGCGGCAGCGCGTCGGCCTCGCCACCGCCCATGATGACCCAAGGCGTGGTGTCGTTCATGCCGGGGCGGCCCAAAATCATCTGGCGCGTGATTTCCTGCCAGTTGTCGCGGTTGCCCACTTCGGCCAAGAAGGCGCCGGTGCCGGGCTCACCGACGTGGCCGTCGTTGACCACACCCACCGGCATGCCGGCGTTGGCGGCTTCGCGCATCACCGAGCCGCGAAAGCCCGACAGGCTGCGGATGGCGCGGTTGGTCGGCGGATTCGCGTTGCCGTCGCCATCCATGCCAAAAGAGCCAAAGGCATCGACCTTGTAGCCAAAGGCGTGCGTGGTGGCACCGGCGTGCGAGGTGCCGTTGATCAGGTTGTGCATGTGGCCGCGATAGACCGCCATCTGGGGCAGGCGGTCTTTGTTGGCAATGCCGTCCAGACCATGGAAATACATGCGGTGCGCGGCCCAGTGGTTCAGCCCGGCGCCGTCGGGGTGAAAGAAGATCACGTTGCCGGTGGGCACCGCTTGCGCCATAGCAGCACGGCCTGGGTCGGCAGCTGGGGCGCGCGCCGCACTGGCCGCGCTGGCCGCAGCCACACCAGCGGCCAGCGCCAACACACAAGCGGCCGAAACCGCACGCAGATTCAAGTTAAACATCAATGCGCTCCTTGCGACACGATTTTTCGGGGGATGAAAAACGCACAAAACCCCGGCGCACCCGCAAGCAGCGCCGCATTGTTTTGCACCGTTTGGAGCGTAAAGCGAATTGATGAAAATTGCGTGACGCTTCAGCGTCAAAAGCGTGTCATGTGTCGGGGCAGATGGAGTGCTGGGCGCAATTGCTCATGGGGTTTTTTGTCCCAGGCGGCGCGCCTCGCTTTGCAACACCAAGCGGTCCACCCCAGACAGCGGCAGTTGCACCAGCAGCTCAAGCCGCTGGTGCAGTGCGTGCAGGGTCTGGCGGAAGGCCTCGCGTTGCTGCTCCACATCGCCTGCCGCCTTGGACGGATCCGGGTAGCTCCAGTGCGCTGTGGCGGGGTGCCCTGGCCAGACCGGGCACGACTCACCAGCAGCCATATCGCACACCGTGACCACCAAGTCCATCGCGGGCGCATCGGCGGCGCTGAACTCGGTCCAGCTCTTGCTGCGCAGCCCGTCGGTGGACACACTGGCCGCGCGCAGCACCTCGAGCGTCAGCGGGTGCGGCCGATGGTCAGCACGGGCTTGCGTGCCAGCCGAATAAGCCCGGAAACGATGCCCACCCAGATGGTTGAGCACCGCCTCGGCCATGATGGACCGCGCGGCGTTGTGGGTGCACAAAAACAGGACGTTGAGCGGCTTGATCATGGTCGTATCCCCTTGGCTGGTTGAGTGTGCTCGCCTAAGCCGCTCAAGTATAAAGACTGCGCCCTGAGCAAGGCCAGAATGGCTGTGCCAGAATGAAGCGGTTTCGTTCATTCAGGAGAGCAGCAATGCAAACCAACGTAGGCAGCGCAGATCGTATCGTGCGCGTGGTGGGTGGGGTGGCGCTGATCGCGCTGGCCGCCACGGGCACCGTGGGCGCTTGGGGCTACATCGGCGTCGTGCCGATCCTGACTGCGGCAGTGGGCTGGTGCCCGGCTTATCTGCCCTTTGGCATCAACACCTGCAAGACCCGGGATTGATCGCCGGCGGGCGCTGGCAACAATGCAGCCAGCTCCTGAAAGCAAAAAGCCCAGCTAAGAAACTGGGCTGAGTGCTCGACTTATTTGGCTCCCCGACCTGGGCTCGAACCAGGGACCTACGGATTAACAGTCCGGCGCTCTACCGACTGAGCTATCGGGGAAGAACCCGCATTGTAGCACCGTTTCTCGGCCACTTTGGACGCGGCAGCTTGTCGTGCAGCGCCTTGGCGCGAGGCCTGCTGCCACCCAGCCTCTCAGCCCACTGATGGTACTGGCTGCACGCTTTTAGCCTACTCTGTGCCCTACACTGCCCACATGACCGTGTGCATCGAGACCCACATTTCGCGCGTGCTGCTGCATGGCGCGTGCGCTTACAAGCTCAAAAAGCCGCTGCGCCTGCCTTTTCTGGATTTTTCCAGCACGGAGCGGCGGCGCTGGTTTGGGCTGGAAGAACTGCGCCTGAACCGGCGCACGGCGCCCGAGCTGTATTTGGGGCTGCGCCCTCTGAGCACCAGCTGGGAGGTGTTTGCCGCCGACCCCGAGGCCGCGCTGCACGCCAGCAGCGTGCACACCGCGCTGGACTGGGTGCTGTGCATGCGCCGCTTTGCCCCCGATGCGCTGCTGGCCGAGCAGGCCCGCCGTGGCTGCTTGCGCCCGCAAACCATCGACGCCTTGGCGGCCCACGTGGCGGCCTTTCATCAGTCGCTGGCACCGCTGCCGCTCGAGGCGCTGCCGCAGCGCGACACCGCCCATTGGGCGCATGAAAGCGTGCAGGCCATGCTGGCGCACCCGGCGCTGGCGGCACCGGAGCGGGCTGCCGTGCAGGCGCTGGGTGCTGCGCTGCAGACGCAATTGCAGGCATTGCACCCTTGGATGCAGGCGCGCGCGGCTGCGGGGCAAGTGCGCGAGTGCCACGGCGACTTGCATCTGGGCAACCTGATCGAGTGGGAAGGCGGGGTGCGCGCTTTCGATGCACTCGAATTCGAGCCCGATCTGCGCGCCCTCGACGTGATGCACGACGCCGCCTTTGCCTTCATGGATCTGCTTCAGTACCAACTGCCGGCGCTGGCGTGGCGCTTCCTCAACGGCTACCTGGATGCCACGGGCGATTTCGACGGCGTGCGCGCCCTGCGCCCTTGGACCGCCTACCGTGCGCTGGTGCGCGCGCGCGTGGCTTTGCTGAGTAGCCACGGTGGGCCAGGGGCTGCGTGCGACAGCGCTGCTACCGATGACAACGGCGCCTGCTGTGAGTGCATCGACCAAAACGACCACGGCAATTGTTATACCAGCAGCAACAACACCGCCACCGCCCTCATCGGAGCCCCCCACGCCAGTTACCTCGCCTGCGCCCAAGCCCTGCTGGCCGCACCCGCGCCACCCGGCGTGTGGCTGATCATGGGGCTGAGCGGCAGCGGCAAATCGACCGTGGCGCGGCTGCTTCGCGATGCCCTGGCGCAACAGGGGCGCGCCGCCCTGTGTCTGCGCTCCGACCTTGAGCGCAAGCGCTTGCTGGGCGTGGCCGCCACGGCGCGCCCGAGTGCGGCGCAGCAGGCGCAGTGGTACCACCCAGACACGACGCAGTGCACCTACACCCGGCTGCAGCAAGCGGCGCAGCTGCTGCTGCAAGCTGGCTGCTCGGTGCTGATCGACGCCGCCTGCCTGCGCCGCCACGAGCGCCAGGCCTTGCGCGCGCTGGCTGCGCAACAGCAGGTGCCGTTTCACCTATGGCATTGCAGCGCCAGCCCCGAGCAGGCACAACGGCGCATGGCCGCGCGCCAGGCCGACAACCACGACCCCTCCGACGCCGACGCGGCCGTTCTGGCGCTGCAGCAAAGGTTTTTTGAGCCCCTCGAGGCCAGCGAAGAAGCTGGGCTGTGGCGCTTGCACAACGACGGCGACCTAGTGGCGCTAGAAGCGCAAGTGCGCACCGCCCTGCGAGAGGGGAATGCGTCATGAGTGCCCACAGCTCAATCAGCGCGGCGGCGCAGAGCCCGTTGCCCCCGCCCACGACCGGTGGGGCGATCCACGCGGTGCCTATCGGCATCACCCCCCACCCCCCCCTGCACTGCCCGGTGGCCATCGTCGGTGCCGGACCGGCGGGGCTCATGGCGGCCGAGGTCTTGAGCGCCGCCGGCTTGAAGGTGCACCTGTTCGACGCCATGCCCACGGTGGGGCGCAAGCTGTTGCTCGCCGGCATCGGTGGCCTGAACCTGACGCACGCTGAGCCGCTGCCGGCTTTTAAGGCCCGCTACGGCGCGCGCGCTGCAGATTGCGGCCGCTGGCTCGACGCCTTTGGCCCGCAGGCGCTGCGCGACTGGGCCGCCGGGCTGGGCATCGACACCTTTGTGGGCAGCTCACAGCGCGTGTTCCCGCGCGACATGAAGGCCGCGCCCTTGCTGCGCGCTTGGTTGCAGCGGCTGCGCCATCCAGCCAGCGGCGTGCCGGTGCGGTTTCACATGCGCCAGCGCTGGAGCGGCCATTTGCAGCCGTTGGCCCCAGCAGCGCCACAGCAAACGCCTTCGACACCCCCCACCACACCCACCACACCCCAGAGCGCACACGCCGCGCCACCCGGCTACTGCCTGCACCTGCAGGGCCCACAGGGCCAGACCGAGGTGCACGCACGCGCCGTGTTGCTGGCGCTGGGCGGTGCGAGCTGGCCCCGGCTGGGCTCCGACGGCGCTTGGATGCCGTGGCTGGCACAGCACGGCGTGGCCTTGCAACCGCTGCGCCCCAGCAACTGCGGCTTCGACGTGGCCGTGGGCACGCGCCTAGGCTGGAGCGCGCACCTGCAACAGCGCTTTGCCGGCGCCGCGCTCAAGGGCGTGCTGCTGCGCTTCACCGACGCCAACGGGCAGGCCTTCGAGCGCCGGGGCGAATGCGTGCTGACTCAAACCGGGCTCGAAGGCAGCCTGATCTACGCCGCCTCCGCGCAACTGCGCGACGCCATCGAAGCCGCTGGCCGGGTGCGCATCGCGCTCGACCTCAAGCCCGACTGGAGCCGCAGCCGCTTGCAAGCCGAGCTGGAGCGCGCGCGCAGCGGCCAGTCGCTGGGCACGCTGCTGCGCAAGCGCTTGGGCCTGACCCCCGCGCAAGTGGCGCTGCTGCACGAGGTGCTGCCCCCCGAACAGCGCCACGACCCGGCCCACGTGGCGGCCACCCTGCAAAACCTGCCGATCGATTTGGTGGCCCCACGCCCCATAGCCGAGGCCATCAGCAGCGCCGGCGGTGTGGCGCTGGAGGGCCTGAACGACGCCCTGATGCTGCAGCCCCTGCCCGGTGTGTTCTGCGCTGGCGAGATGCTCGACTGGGAAGCCCCCACCGGCGGCTACTTGCTCACCGCCTGCATGGCCAGCGGCCGCGTGGCGGGTTTGGGGCTGGCGGCTTGGCTGCGGGCGCAACCCAACTCTGCGTCAACCCCAAGCGCGGTCTGATCGCCCACTCGCCCGCCGCCCTGCCTACAATCCAGCCCATGCTGCACTACCACACCATCCCCGTCACGCCGTTTCAGCAAAACTGCAGCCTGCTGTGGTGCGACCAGACCCACGCCGCGGCGGTGATCGACCCCGGTGGCGACCTCGACGAGGTGCTGGCCGAGGTGCAGCGCCTGGGGATCAAGCTCGAGCAGATTTGGCTCACCCACGCCCACATCGACCACGCCGGGGCCGCCGGCGAGCTGGCGCAGCAGCTGGGTTTGCCGATCATCGGGCCGCACCCGGGCGACCAGTTCTGGATCGACGCGCTGGCGCAGCAAAGCCAGATGTTTGGCTTCCCGCAGGCGCGCCCCTTCACGCCCACGCGCTGGCTGCACGACGGCGACACGGTCACGCTCGGGCGCAGCAGCGTGCAGGTGCGCCACTGCCCCGGCCACACGCCCGGCCATGTGGTGTTTCACAGCCCCGAGATCGGACGCGCTTTTGTGGGCGATGTGTTGTTTGCCGGCAGCATTGGGCGCACCGATTTTCCGCAGGGTGACCACGAGCAACTGCTGGCCAGCATCCGCGAGCGCCTGTGGCCGATGGGCGATGCAACCGTGTTCATCCCCGGCCACGGCCCCGAGAGCAGCTTTGGGCGCGAGCGCCGCAGCAACCCCTACGTGCGCGACCCGCTCTAAGCGGCGGCCCTTCAGCCGCGCCGCCGCGCCTGCTCGAACAGGCCCATGACCTTGGGCGCATTGGCTTGCAATTGAGCAATGCGCTCAGGCCCGGCCGGGTGCGTGGACAAAAAGTTGATGCCCGCGCTGCGGTTGCGCGCAATCATCTTCTCCCACAGCGTCACGCTGGCTTGCGGGTGGTGGCCGGCGCGGGCGGCGATCTCTAGACCCACCAGATCGGCGTCGGATTCGTCTTCGCGGCTAAAGCGCAACGCCAGCAACTGGGTGCCGAGGTTGGCCGCCACGTTGCCCAAATCGCCCAAGCCCAGCAGCTGCGCCCCGAGCGATAGCCCGAGGCTGGTGGCCTGGGTTTTGGCCAAGCGCGCACGGGCGTGCTCGCGCACCGCGTGCGCGGCCTCGTGGCCCATGATCATGCCGATCTCGTCGTTGCTCAGGCGCAACTGGTCGAGGATGCCGGTAAAAAAAGCGATCTTGCCGCCGGGCATGACAAAGGCGTTGATCTGCTCGCTGCGGATCAGGTTCACCTCCCACTGCCACTGGCGCGAGCGCGCGTTCCAAGGGTGGGCAAAGGGGATCTGGCGCTGCGCGATGGCGCGCAGATTGCGCAACTGGCGGTCCGAATCCGGGGCCAATGCACCCTGCTGGCGCGCCTGCTCCATCATCTGGCGGTACTGCTGCGCCGCCGCCGCTTCGAGCTGGGCCGCCGACACCAAGTGGCGCAGGCGCGAGCCCTCGCCCACGCTGACTTGGGCCTTCGCCGCCGTGGGCAACAAACCGCCGGCGGCGACCGTAGCTGTGCCGGCCGCAGCGGCCAGCATGAAGCCGCGGCGCGACGACCAGCGCTGCGGCGGCGCCCCGTCATCGGCTTGCGCCAGCGGCGCAATGGGGGCAAGGGGAGTTTTGAATTCACATAGCCAGCACATGGCGCAATCATAGGCACAATCGCGGCATGCGTGTGTCAGCTTCTGTAACAAAACCCAGCCCGGCCGACCCGACCTTGGCCACGGCCGGTGCGGCGCCCCCTGCCGCGCTTTCCGGCAATGCGCCCTCGGTGGCCCTGCCCGCCGGCGCCCCCGCCGGCGCCCCCGACGCCGATGCGGGCGCCGCACCCCCCCTGCACACCTGGGGCGAGACCCTGCAGGCGCTATGGGATTGGCGCGTCCTGAGCCTGCTGATGCTGGGTTTTTCGGCCGGCTTGCCGCTGCTGCTGATCTTTTCTTCGCTCTCGCTGTGGCTCATGGAGGCTGGGGTGGAGCGCCGCGCCGTGACCTTTTTTAGCTGGGCGGCGCTGGGCTATTCGTTCAAATTCGTCTGGGCGCCGCTGGTGGACCGGCTGCCGCTGCCGTGGCTCACCGCGCGC
This sequence comes from Serpentinimonas sp. SSL01, assembly GCF_056323735.1. NCBI lineage: Bacteria > Pseudomonadati > Pseudomonadota > Betaproteobacteria > Burkholderiales > Comamonadaceae > Serpentinimonas > Serpentinimonas sp. SSL01. The sequence continues at coordinate 275,941 of NZ_CM150487.1, read as the reverse complement.
TTGGGGCGCCGGCGCGCCTACATGTTGCTGGCGCAAGTCGGGGTGGCCTGCGCCATCGTCGGCATGGCCATGACCGATCCGGCCCAAGGCCCGCAGGCGCTGGTGGCGATGGCGCTGTTTGCGGTCATGCTGGGCTTCATGTCGGCGACGCAAGACATCGTCATCGACGCTTACCGCATCGAGATCGCACGCCCCGAGCAGCAGGGCCTGCTGTCGGCGGCCTACATCGCCGGCTACCGCGTGGGCATGATCGTGGCCGGGGCCGGGGTGCTGTTTCTGGCCGCGCACTGGGGCACCTCGCGCGACAACTACCAGTTCGAGGCTTGGCAGTCGGCCTACCTGATCATGGCGGCGGTGATGGGCATCGGCATGCTCACCACCTTGCTCACGCCCGAACCCGAGAGCTCGCGCCAGCAAGCGCAGCTGGCGCCCGCGGGGCAGCACCTGCGGCTGCTGGGGGTGTTTTTGTTCAGCGTCGCCGGCTTTGTGGGCGTGTTTTGGGGCTTGGGGGCGCTGGGCTGGCAGTCAGAGCGCGGCGCCGGCGCGCTGCTAAACCTGCTGCTCGAGGCCAGCCGCATGGCGCTGGCGCTGGGCAGCGCTTTTGCGCTGGGCGCGGTGCTGATTCGGCTCGGGCTGGCCGACCGGGAACAGGCGCGCATCACGTGGGTGGAGCCGCTGCTCGACTTTTTCAAGCGCTACGGCTGGCACACGGCCGCGCTGCTGCTGGCGCTGGTGGGGCTGTACCGCATCTCCGACATCGTGCTGGGCGTGATCTCCAACATCTTTTACCAAGACATGGGCTTTACCAAGCCCGAAATCGCCACGGCGGTCAAAACCTACGGCCTGGCGATCACAATTTTTGGCGGCTTTCTGGGCGGCATTCTGGCCTACCGCATCGGCGTCATGCGGGCGCTGCTCTGGGGCGCGATTTTGTCCGCCCTCACCAACTTGGCCTTCATCGCCTTGGCCTACGCCGGTCGCGACCTGACTTTGCTCTATTGGGTGGTGTCGCTCGACAACCTCGCCGCCGGCTTTGCCAGCGCCGCCTTCGTCGCCTTTTTGTCGAGCCTGACGAACATCCAGTTCACCGCCGTGCAGTACGCGATCTTTAGCTCGCTCATGACGCTGCTGCCCAAAACCCTGGGCGGCTACTCGGGCGCCATGGTCGATGGCATGGGCTACCCGGGCTTCTTCATGCTCACGGCGCTGCTCGGGGTGCCGGTGATCGCGCTGGTGTTGCTGGCCAAGCAGCGGCTGCAAATCGCCGAGCGGCCGCCGTAAAGTTTTCATCTGATTCTTAAGCCACCCCGGCGCGTGGTGCCCTGCGCTCCCCCAAACAGGGGATAGTCAAGCCTTTGCTGCACCTGCACAATTGGCACCTGTCGCTGTCAACACAGTCGGATGAAGGGCGCAACAGATTGCCCGCAGGGTTTGGTGGCCCACCGTTGGCCACTGCTTTACGGAACGCACGGTTTCCCAACGACGCCTTGATGGACGTCATTGCCGCCTTCGGGCGGCTTTTTTTTACCCGCATGGCAAAGTCACCGTGCAGCGCGTGGCTTCTGCGTGAGTGCTGGCCGTCTATTTGGGCACCGGTCGCGGCCGCCCCTGCTCGTCGATCGCCACATAGGTGAGCGAGGCCTCGGTCACCTTGACATAGCTGCCCTGTGCCGCAAAGCGCTCGGCATAGACCTCCACCTGCACCGTGATCGAGGTCTTGCCGATGCGCGTCAGGGTGGCGTAAAAGCTCAAAATATCGCCCACCCGCACCGGCTGCTTGAAGATGAACTGGTTCACCGCCACGGTGGCGATGCGCCCCTGCGCCAACCGCGCCGGCAGCACCGAACCGGCCAGATCGACCTGGGCCATGACCCAGCCGCCAAAAATGTCGCCGTTGGGGTTGCAGTCGGCCGGCATGGGGATGACCTTGAGCACCAGTTCGTGCTCGGAGGCGGGCCGGGGGATGTGGGCGGGGCGCTCGCTGTGTGCGGGCGCAGCGCCCCCTTCGGGAGCGGGTGAAGCAGGGGTCGTGTTCATGGCCGCATTGTCGGGCATTGGCAGGGAACAGGGCAGCATGGTCACGCTGGGCGGGCACGCGGCCCTGCCTCTCAGCCTCTCAGCCCACCCCGAGCCCGGCCGGCAGGGCGGCGCGCAAGTGTTCGATCCAAGCGCTGGCCGCCAGCGGCAGGCGGCGGTCGCGCCGCCACACCAGTTGCCAGGTGCGGCAGATCGGGAACCCGGTCATGGGCAGCAGCGCCAGCCCTTCTTGCGCCGGATCGGCATCGAGCGCGTGGCGCGACAGCACCGCCAGCCCCAGCCCGGCGGCCACGGCGTGCTTGATGGCCTCGTTGCTGCCCAGCGTCAGGCGCTCGTCGGGCTCTAGGCCGTGGGCGCGCAGGTGCTCCAGCACCACCTGGCGCGTGCCCGAGCCGCTCTCGCGCCACAGCAGCGTCTGGCCCTTGAGCGCCTTGAGCGGCAAGCGGCGCCGCTGCGCCCACGGGTGCCCGGCCGGGCCGATCAGCACCAGCGGGTTGTCCAGCACCGGCAGCGCGTGCAGCGGCGGAAAGCTGGGCGGGCGCATCATCAGCGCCAGATCCACGCGCTCGCTGTGCAGCAGTTCCACCACGGCGTCGCGGTTGTGCACCGCCAGTTCGATGTCGATCCCCGGGTGCGCCTGCGCAAACGCGCTGATCCACTGGGCGATGAAATACTCGGTGGTGGTCACGCCGGCGATGCGCAGCGTGCCGCGCTTGAGCCCCTGCAGCGCCAGCAGCTCTTCTTGCAGCGCCTGCCAGCGCGTGAACATATCCAGCACCGCCTCGCGCAGCAGCACCCCGCTGTCGGTGACGCGCACGCCGCGCCCGGCTGGGGCCAGCAACGGCTGCCCGAGTGCCGTCTGCATCTCGTGCACCTGCGCCGACACCGTGGGCTGCGCCAGGTGCAACTCGCGCGCCGCAGCGGTGATCGAACCCAGCCGCGCCACCGCCTCCCAGGTGCGCATTTGGGCAAAGGTGACGCGGGGCGGGCGCAGTTTATTCATAGCTTAATACCTATGCATATTATGCTTAATCATAATTGGTTTGCGATGCAAAAAGGCGCCATACTTCGCGTTGGCCCGCAGCCCACAAGCGCTGCTGCGCCCCAGTCCGCATCGGTTCACCCACCCCCAAGAGGAGCATCCCCCATGAGCAACCTGGTTCCCATCACCGTCGCCCCGGGCGACGGCATCGGCCCCGAGATCACCGAAGCCACGCTGCGCGTGCTGCGCGCCGCCGGAGCGCAGATCGCGCCCGAGACCATCAGCGTCGGCGAAGCGCAGTATCTGGCCGGCCACAGCTCGGGCATCGCACCCGAGAGCTGGGACAGCCTGCGCCGCACCCGCGTGTTGCTCAAAGGCCCCATCACCACCCCGCAAGGCGGCGGCTTCAAGAGCCTGAACGTGACCATCCGCAAAACGCTGGGCCTGTACGCCAACGTGCGCCCCTGCGTCACCTACCACCCCTTCGTCAAGACGCTGCACCCCGAGATGGACCTGGTGATCGTGCGCGAAAACGAGGAAGACCTCTACGCCGGCATCGAGCACCGCCAGACCGATCAGGTCTATCAGTGCCTCAAGCTCGTGACCCGGCCCGGCTGCGAAAAGATCATCCGCTACGCCTTTGAGTACGCGGTCAACAACGCGCGGCGCAAGGTCACGTGCATGACCAAAGACAACATCATGAAGATGACCGACGGCCTGTTCCACAAGGTCTTCGACGAAGTTGCCAAAGAATACCCGCAGATCGAAACCGAGCACATGATCATCGACATCGGCGCGGCGCGGCTGGCCACGCGGCCCGAGCGCTTCGACGTCATCGTCACCCTCAACCTCTACGGCGACATCATCAGCGACATCGCGGCCGAGATCACCGGCTCGGTCGGGCTGGCCCCGAGCGCCAACATCGGCGAGCGCATCGCCATGTTCGAGGCCATCCACGGCAGCGCCCCCGACATCGCCGGCAAAGGCATCGCCAACCCCTCGGGCCTGCTGCTGGCGGGCGTGATGATGCTGATCCACATCGGCCAGTCCGAAGTCGCCGAACGGGTACACAACGCTTGGCTGCGCACGATCGAAGACGGCATCATCACCGCCGACCTGCGCGGCTCGCTCAGCGTCGGCCGGCCCTTTGGCAGCATGGACTTTGCCGACGCCGTGATCGACCGCCTGGGCCAAGAGCCCACCCAGCTCAAGCCGGTGCGCTACGTCGCGCCCACCCAAACCGCCCTCGAGGCCTCGGCGGCGACCGCCAACTCGGGGCTGCACGCGCCACTGCCCGACCCGGTCTCGGTCAAGGCGCTGGTGGGGGTCGATGTGTTCGTCAACGCGCGCAGCAGCGCCGACTTTCTGGCCGGCCAGTTGAGCGCGCTGGTGACGCCGGCGTTTCACCTGCAGATGATCACCAACCGCGGCGTCAAGGTCTGGCCGGGCGGCTTCCCCGAAACCTTCTGCACCGACCACTGGCGCTGCCGCTTCGTCGCCGCCAACGGCACCAGCGTGACGCACACCGACCTGATCGAGCTGATGCAGGTGCTGGCGCATCGCGGCATCGACTTCATCAAGACCGAAAACCTCTGCACCTTCGACGGCGAACGCGGCTTCGCGCTCGGGCAGGGGCAGTAAGGGGTACGCCACGGGCGGCGGTGGGGCGCAAGCCCGCCGCCCGAGATGGTGGGTTTGCCGGCAGGCTTGCGCGCGCCGGTCGATGCCACAGCACACCGACGAGCAACCGCGCGGGATACAGGGCTTGGGCCGCGCACCGCTGCGCCTAAGCTCCTATGATCAAGGGTTTGCCCCTGATCGAGTAGCCCTTGAACCCCGACCCCTCCACCGCCGCTGCTGCCCTTGCCTCCAGCGTCGCCGCAGCCGCGCCGCCCGACGATGGCTTGCCGCTGGCGCAGGCGCTGCGCCAGCCGGCTGCGCTGCCGATGCTGCGCGTGCGTGGCGCGCGCACGCACAACCTGAAAAACATCGACCTCGACATCCCGAAAAACGCGCTGGTGGTGATCACCGGGCTGTCGGGTTCGGGCAAATCCAGCCTCGCCTTCGACACCCTGTACGCCGAGGGCCAGCGCCGCTACGTCGAGAGCCTGAGCGCCTACGCGCGCCAGTTTTTGCAGCGCCTCGACAAGCCCGACGTGGACAGCATCGACGGCCTGGCGCCGGCCATCGCCATCGAGCAAAAAGCCACCAGCCACAACCCGCGCTCGACCGTGGGCACGGTGACCGAAATCCACGACTACCTGCGGCTGCTCTACGCCCGCGTCGGCAGCCCGCACTGCCCCGAGCACGGCCAGGCGCTGCGGGCGCAAACCGTGAGCCAGATGGTCGATCAGGTGCTGGCGCTGCCGCCGGGGAGCAAAATCCTGCTGCTGGCCCCGATCGCGCGCGCCCGCAAGGGCGAGTTTGCCGACACCTTGGCCGAGCTGCAAGCGCAGGGCTTCGTGCGCTTCCGGCTCGACGGCCAAGTGCTCGAGGCCGAGCGCCTGCCGGCACTCAAGCGCCAAGGCAAACACGACCTCGACGTGGTGATCGACCGCCTCAAGGTGCGCGCGCCCGAAGCCGGTTTGGGCGCAACGCCCGCACCAGACGAAGCCGCCGACCAGCGCCAGCGGTTGGCCGAGAGCTTCGAGACCGCGCTGCGGCTGGGCGACGGCAAGGCGCTGGTGCTCGAGCTCGACAGCGGCCGCGAACACGTTCTGAGCGCGCGCTTTGCCTGCCCGCTGTGCGCCTACGCGCTCGATGAGCTCGAGCCGCGCCTGTTCTCGTTCAACTCACCCCTCGGGGCCTGCCCCGGCTGCGAGGGCTTGGGGCACGTGGAGCGCTTCGACCCGGCGCGGGTGGTGGCCTTCCCCAGCCTGAGCCTGGCCGCTGGCGCCATCAAAGGCTGGGACCGGCGCAACGCCCAGGCCTTTGGCGTGCTGCAAAACCTGGCCGCGCACTACGCCTTCGACCTCGAGGCTCCTTGGGAGAACCTGCCCGAGCCGGTGCGCCAGGTGCTGCTGCACGGCTCGGGCGCGCAAGCCATCGGCTTCGACTACGCCTTCGACGCTGGCCAGACGGTGCACAAAAGCCACCCCTTCGAGGGCCTGTTGCCCAACCTCGAGCGGCGCTGGCGCGAGAGCAGCAACCCGACCGTGCGCGAAGAACTGGCGCGCCTGCGCAGCACCCAGGTTTGCCCGCAGTGCCACGGCAGCCGCTTGCGTCCGCAAGCGCGTCACGTGTACATCGGTGAGGGCGAGCAAGCCCGCGCCATCTACCAGATCGGCCAGATCACGCTGGCGCAGGCGCTGCACTGGTTCGAGCAGTTGCAGCTGCAGGGCGCCAAAGCCGAGATCGGGGCCCGGGTGCAGCGCGAAATCGCGGCGCGGCTGCGCTTTCTCAACGACGTCGGGCTGGGCTACCTGAGCCTCGAGCGCAGCGCCGAGACCCTGAGCGGCGGCGAGGCGCAGCGCATCCGCTTGGCCAGCCAGATCGGCTCGGGCCTGTCGGGCGTGTTGTATGTGCTCGACGAGCCCAGCATCGGTCTGCACCAGCGCGACAACGAGCGCCTGATCGGCACCCTGATGCGTCTGCGCGAGCTTGGCAACAGCGTGCTGGTGGTCGAGCACGACGAGGACATGATCCGCGCCGCCGACCACGTCATCGACCTCGGCCCCGGCGCCGGCGTGCACGGCGGGCGCGTCATGGCCCAAGGCAGCTGCGCCCAGCTCATGGCCACGCCGGGCTCGCTCACCGGCGCCTACCTCTCGGGCGCGCGGCGCATCGAGGTGCCCAAGCAACGCAAAGCCTTCGACCCGGCCAGCGGCCCGGCGCTGCGCCTGCTGCAGGCCAGCGGCCACAACCTGCGCGCGGTCAGCACCGCCTTCCCCGTCGGGCTGTTCACCTGCGTCACTGGCGTCAGCGGCTCGGGCAAATCGACCCTCGTCAACGACACCCTGTACCGAGCCGTGGCGCGCCACCTCTACCGCAGCCACGACGAAGCGGCGCCGCACCAGGGCCTGGAGGGGCTGGAGCATTTCGACAAGGTCATCAACGTCGATCAAAGCCCGATCGGGCGCACCCCGCGCAGCAACCCGGCCACCTACACCGGCCTTTTTACCGGCATCCGCGAGCTGCTGGCCGAGGTGCCGGCGGCGCGCGAGCGCGGCTACGGCCCGGGGCGCTTTTCGTTCAACGTGGCGCAGTCAGCCGGCGGCGGCCGCTGCGAAGCCTGCCAGGGCGACGGCGTGGTCAAGGTCGAGATGCACTTCCTGCCCGATGTCTATGTGGCGTGCGAGGTCTGCCAGGGCCAGCGCTACAACCGCGAAACGCTGGCTGTGCAGTACAAGGGCAAGCACATCGCGCAGATTCTGGAGCTCACGGTCGAGCAGGCCAGCGCCTTCTTTCAGGCCGTGCCGGCGCTGCAGCGCAAACTGCAAACCCTGCTCGACGTGGGGCTGGGCTACCTGCGCCTGGGCCAGAGCGCAACCACGCTCTCGGGCGGCGAGGCGCAGCGCGTCAAGCTGGCGCTCGAGCTGTCGAAGCGCGACACCGGCCGCACCCTCTACGTGCTGGACGAACCCACCACCGGCCTGCACTTCGCCGACATCGAGCTGCTGCTCAAGGTGCTGCACCAGCTGCGCGACGCCGGCAACACCATCGTGGTGATCGAGCACAACCTGGACGTGATCAAAACCGCCGACTGGCTCATCGACCTCGGCCCCGAAGGCGGTGCCGGCGGTGGCCAGATCCTGGTCTGCGGCACCCCCGAGCAAGTGGCGGCCTGCCCCGGCAGCCACACCGGGCGCTTTTTGCAGCGTGGCCTGCTTGGGCCGCAGGCCTGCGCCTCACTTTGACGTGGACCCGTCACATCTGCTCCAAACTGCATGACTCAGGCGACAACTATCTTGACAGGCGCCGTGCGCTTGGATTTCGCCAGCCGGGTCAGCTCACGCATGTGCAACCGGCGGATGGCGCGCTGCGGTGCGCGCCCCTTCTTACGGTCGGGCGAGGCTCATACCGCGCTGTCCCACGGCGCCGACAGACGCACCGCGCCGTTGATGATGCCGACCATCGAGTACGTTTGCGGGAAGTTGCCCCACAACTCGCCGGTGACCGGATCGAGGTCCTCGCCGAGCAGGCCGACGTGGTTGCGGCGCCCCAGCAGGGCCTCGAAAGCGGCCCGTGCCTCTTCGTGGCGGCCGATGCGCGCCAGGGCGTCGACACGCCAGAACGAACAGACGTTGAATGCGACCTCGGGGCGGCCGAAGTCGTCCTCCGCCTCGTAGCGGCGCATGAACGGCCCGTCGCACAGGGACGCTTCCAGCGCCGCCACGGTGCTGGCAAAGCGTGCGTCGTGGCGCGGCAGGAAGCCCACTTCGCCCATCAGCAGCACGCTGGCGTCGAGGTCGCGCCCGCCCAGGCTCTCGACGTAAGCCTGGCGCTCTTCGTTCCACGCGCGCTCAACGATGGCTGTGCGGATCACTGCGGCGCGCTGCTGCCACAAGGCCGCGCGTTCCGGCAAGCCGAGCACGACAGCGATGCGGGCCAACCGGTCGCAGGCTGCCCAGCACATCAGTGCCGACGAGGTGTGCACGCGGGCCCGCGTGCGCAGCTCCCAGATGCCGGCGTCGGGCCGGTCGTGCAGAGCCCAGGCCTGCTCGCCCATCACTTCCAACGCGGTGAAGTCGGCCGCGTCACCGCGGCGGAACAGGCGGTGATCGTGGAAGGCCTGCGCGGCGCCGAGCACCGCGCTGCCGTAGACGTCGTGCTGGAAGTGCTCCTGTGCTTGGTTGCCCACCCGCACCGGCCCCATGCCGCGGTATCCCGCTGCGCGCGCCACCACCGACTCGGGCAGCGACTTCTCCAGACCGATGCCGTACAGCGGCTGCACGTGACCGTTCTCGGCGCCGCGCACCACGTTGTAGAGCCAACTGAGGTAGGCCTCCATCGTGCCGACCTCGGCCAAGCTGTTCAGCGCGCGGACGACGAAGAAGGCGTCGCGCAGCCAGCAGTAGCGGTAGTCCCAGTTGCGGCCACTATTCGCGGCTTCAGGGATGCTGGTGGTCATCGCCGCGACGATGGCGCCGGTATCCTCGAACTGGCACAGCTTGAGCGTGATGGCGGCGCGAATCACCGCGTCCTGCCACTCCAGCGGCACCGCCAGCCGGCGTGACCAGTGGCGCCAGTAGAGCGCGGTTTGCTCCTCGAACTCGCGCGCGGTGTTGTCGATGCTGCCGACCAGCGTTTCGTCGGGCCCGAGCAGCAGGCTCATCGACCGGGTCGGCGAGAACCAGGTGCCTTCGAGCAGGTAGGTCAGCGGCACGCTCGTGTTCAGCCGCAGCGTCAAGTCGGGCATCACGAAACGCAGGTGGTGGCTGCCGCGCGTCAGGGTCGGCGACGTGGTGCCCCAGTCACCGTGCGGGCGCACCGTGATGCGCACACGCGGGTGGCCGGCCAGCAGGTGGACCCGGCGCACGAGTTGTGCCGGCCGGAACACACGGTCGCGGTGGATGAAGCGTGGCGCGAAGTCCGTGAGCTCGATGCCCTGGCCGCGGTCGTCCCACAGCCGGGTGCGCACGATCGCGGTGCCGGGGTCGTAACTTTGTTCGGTGCGTGCCAGCCCTTCGAGTTCGACGGTCAGCGCGCCGTCCAGCGGCAGCCCGTCGCGGCTGTGCAGCAGCGCGTCGAAGACCGGCGTGCTGTCGAAGCGCGGCATGCAGCACCAGACGATGCTGCCGCGGCGCTCGATCAGTGCGCTGACGGTGCAGTTGCCGATCAGCGCCAGGTCCAGACTGGCCGCCGGGCGGGGCGCGGCTTGATTCGCAGGCATCGTTAAACTCCGCATCGAAAAAGGCGAAAGGGGTTTTGGGTCGGTCAGGATGTAAACTTGATCGAATGTACATGAAGACCGACCTGCGAGCACCGCCAAGCCTTCCCGCCCTCACCGTATGCGGCAGGCCCGTTTGCCATCCGATGGCGGCATCAACAGCGCCTTCGCCTTTCGACATGAACCCACCTAGACAGCGGCTGACGCCGCAACCCGACCCGCGCATCCGAGCGTGAAGACCTTCCGCCTGCAGTTGCGCTTTCTGGTGCCGCTGATTGCGGTGCTGGTCACGGCTTCGTACTTGGCCGTGCCGTTTATGGACCAGGTCACGCTGCGATGGTTCAGCCGCGACCTCAACAGCCGCGGCATGCTGGTCGCCAGCGCCTTGTCCGACTCGGTCGGCGAGGCCTTGATCGCCGGCCGGCCGGCGCGGCTGCAGCCGCTGTTTGACCGCGCCGTGAAGGATGAGCGGCTGCTGGCGGTCGGCCTGTGCAATGCCGATGGTCTGCTGCTGCAGAGCACCGCCGGCTTCCCAGCGACGCTGGGTTGCGCGCAGGCGCAGGTGCTGGCCGCCCAGCCCGAACCGTGGCTGGCGCTCCCCGGCGGCGCGGTGCATTTGGGTGTGCACGACGTGATCGGCCAACCGCCGCCGCCTCCCTCACCGCCGCTGGAGCAGGTGAGTCCTGCATCAGGCCTGATCCCCGACACGGCGCTGGCCAGACTTGGCGAGGCGGCTGCGGCGATCGAATCGCCAACCTCGTCACCATTGCTGTTGGGCCGCCTTGTGCTGCTGCAAGACATGAGCTTCATCGAACGCCGCAGCGCGGACACGCGGCGGTACCTGATCGGGCTGATTGCCGCCCTCGGCTTGGTGATTGCATTGATCACCGTGGTGGTGGCACAGCTCAGTTGGCGCGGATGGGTCAACGGCGCACGCGCGCTGATGCGGGGCGAGGGCCTGCTGAGCCCGCTGCTGTCGGGTGCCGCATCGGCGCCGGAACTGGCGCCGTTGGCCGCCGACCTGCGCGCGCGGCTTCGCGACATGGAGGACGAGTTCCGCCGTTCGCAAGGCCCCGAGGCCGAGTGGACCGCCGAGCGCCTGCGCGCGCTGCTGCAGACCCACCTGAGCGGCGACCAGGTGATCGTCGTCTCCAACCGCGAGCCGTACATCCACGAACACGCCGACTCGGGCATTGTTGTTAAGCGGCCGGCCAGCGGGCTGGTCACCGCGGTCGAGCCGGTGATGCGCGCCTGCTCAGGCACCTGGATCGCCCACGGCAGCGGCAGCGCCGACCGTGACGTGGTCGACGCCGGCGACCGCGTGCTGGTACCGCCCGGGCAGGACGAATACCGGCTGCGCCGCGTCTGGCTCAGCGCCGAGGAAGAGCAGGGCTACTACTACGGCTTGGCCAACGAAGGCCTCTGGCCGCTGTGCCACGTGGCCCATGTGCGCCCGGTGTTCCGCGAATCCGACTGGGAAGCCTACAAGCGTGTCAACCAACGCTTTGCCGACGCGGTGGTGGCCGAAGCGCGCAGCGAAGACCCGGTCGTGCTGGTGCAGGACTATCACTTTGCGCTGTTGCCGGCGATGGTGCGCGAGCGGCTGCCGCAGGCCACCATCCTCACCTTCTGGCACATCCCGTGGCCGAACCCGGAGTCCTTCGGCATCTGCCCGTGGCGGCGCGAGATCCTGCAAGGCTTGCTCGGCAGCACGATCCTCGGCTTCCACACCCGCTTCCATTGCAAGAACTTCATCGAGACCGTGGACCGCTACCTCGAAGCGCGAATCGAGCACGAACACTCGACCATCGCCTTTCGCGAGAAGGAGACGCTGATCGAGAGCTACCCGATCTCGATCGAGTGGCCAAGCCCGGAGCAGGCTGCGGGCTGGGCCAGCGCGGCCGAGTGCCGCCAGCGGGTGGTCGGGCGCCTGGGCCTGCCTACCGACATCTGCCTGGCTGTCGGTGTCGATCGTTTCGACTACACCAAGGGCATCCTCGAACGCCTGAATGCGGTCGAGCGGCTGCTCGAGAAGCGTCCCGAGTGGGTCGGCCGCTTCGTCTTCGTGCAGGTCGCCGCGCCGACGCGCAGCGCGCTCGAGGAGTACCGCAGCTTCCAGGAGCGCATCGAGCGTGTCGCCGAGCGCATCAACCAGCGCTTCGGCCGCCCGGGCTACCAGCCGGTGCACCTGCTCGCGACGCACCACGAGCACGACGCCGTGACCGAACTGTACCGCGCTGCCGACATCTGCATGGTCACCAGCCTGCACGACGGCATGAACCTGGTCTGCAAGGAGTTCGTTGCGGCGCGCGACGACCTGCGCGGCGTGCTGATCCTGAGCCGCTTTGCCGGTGCCGCGCGTGAGCTGTCGGAGGCGTTGATCGTCAACCCGTACCACGTCGAGGAGACCGCCGACGCACTGCACCGCGCGGCCTCGATGCCGCCGGCCGAGCAGCGCGAACGCATGGCCAGCCTGCGTGGCACGGTGCGCGAGTTCAACGTCTACCGCTGGGCCGGGCGCATGTTGGCCGATGCCGGGCGCTGGCGGCTGCGTTCGCGCATCGAAGCGCGCGTCAAGCGCTCCCAGACGGGTTGACCGGCCCCGCCTCTTTCGAAGCAAGCCGCCATGCTGCATCTGTTCACCCCCGAAGGCGAGGCCGCGCTGGCGGCCGTGCTCCGGTTGCGGCCGCTGATGGCCTTCGACTTCGACGGCACGCTCACCCCTATCGTGGCGCGGCCCGCCGACGCCCGCATCTCGGTGGCGGTGGCCAGCCGGCTCGCGGCGCTGGCCAGCCGGCTGCCGGTGGCCATCGTCACCGGGCGGGCGGTGGCCGACGTGCGGCCGCGGCTGGGCTTCGTGCCGCACTTCGTCGTCGGCAACCATGGCGCCGAGGTCGAGCCGGCGGCGGCCTCCGGCGCGGCGCTGTTCACCGCGCTGGACGGTCTTCGTGCGCAACTGTCGGCACACGCCGCAGCGCTGCGCTCGGCCGGTGTGCAGGTCGAGGACAAGGGGCTGTCGATCGCACTGCACTACCGCCTCGCGCGCGACCGCGCGCGCGCCCTGCAGCGCATCGAGGAACTGCTGACCCCGCTGCCGGCCGGCCTGCGGTGCTTCGCCGGCAAGATGGTGGCCAACGTGGTGTCTGCCGACGCGCCCGACAAGGCCCAGGCGGTGCACGCCCTAGTGACGACCACCGGCGCGGCGGCGGCCTTTTTCGCAGGCGACGATGTCAACGACGAACCGGTGTTCGCCGCAGCGCCGGCGCACTGGTTGACGCTGCGCATCGGGCGCGACGACCCGGCCAGCCTCGCGCGCTTCGGACTCGACGGCCCGCACGAGATGGCGATGCTGCTACAGCGTGTGCTGGCAATCACCGCAGCGGCTGCCAGCTGTCGCATCCCAAACAATCGTAGGGGCATAATTTCACCCCAGCAACCCCAAGCAGACGCGCCATGAACCCCTACGACTTCGACCTCTTCGTCATCGGCGGCGGCAGCGGTGGCGTGCGCGTAGCGCTGGCCGAGGCGCACGGCCAGGCTGGGCTGGACGGCACCTGCGTCAACGCCGGCTGCATCCCCAAAAAACTCTACGGCTACGCCGCGCACTACGCGGCCGCGCAGCGCGAGTCGCAGGTGCAGCGCTGCCTGCTCGGGCCGCAGGCCACGGGCAGCGCGGCAACACCCGAAGCGCAACCAGCAGCCGGCTGAAGCGGGCCGCCAGCCATTCACCACGAAATCTCGGACTCGCAATCCGAATTTTTAAGCTAAGATGCGCAGATGATTCACCGCAGCCGTCATCTGCAGGCCCTGCGCACCGCCTTGAGCCTATTCCCGGTCGTGGCCATGCTGGGCGCCCGTCAGGTAGGGAAAACCACGCTGGCGCGTGCGCTGCTCACAGAGTGGGCTGGGCCTGCGCACCATTTCGACCTACAAGACCCCGAGGACCAAGCCCGCTTGAGCGATGCCTCATTTGTGCTCAGGCGCCTCACGGGTTTGGTGGTGCTGGACGAAATCCAGCTGCGGCCCGACCTGTTTGCCTTGCTGCGCGTGCTGGCTGACCGGGCCGACGCACCGGCTAGGTTTTTGCTGCTAGGCAGCGCGGCGCCCGAACTGCTGCGCAACACCTCGGAAAGTCTGGCCGGGCGGGTGGTGTTCCACGAGCTCGAGGGCCTGATGCTGGATGAATTGCCCAGCCCCATGCTCGATGCGCGCTGGTTGCGTGGCGGTTTCCCGCGGTCGCTGCTGGCCCCAACCGACGCGGCGAGCCGCACATGGCGCGAGTCATTCATACGCACCTATCTGGAGCGCGACCTGCCGCAACTCGGTATCAACCTGCCGGCACTGACGCTGCGTCGCTTCTGGACCATGCTGGCCCACTACCACGCGCAAACTTGGAACGGCAGCGAACTCGCTCGGGCCTTGGGGGTGAGCGACAAGACGGTAGCGCGTTACCTCGACATTCTAGAGGGCACCTTCATGACTTGGCGCCTGCGGCCTTGGCACGGCAATCAAGGCAAGCGCGAAGTCAAGGCGCCCAAGGTGTACCTGAGCGACACCGGCTTGCTGCACAGCTTGCTGGGCATCGCGGCCGAGCACGACTTGCTGGCCCACCCCAAATGCGGCGCCTCGTGGGAGGGGCTGGCCGTGCGCGAAATCATGCACAAGATCGGCGCGGGGCGCGACGAAGCGCACTTCTGGGGGCTGCACTCGGGTGCCGAGCTCGACCTGCTGATCGAAAGACAAGGTCAGCGCCTGGGCTTTGAAGTCAAGCTCACCCGTGCGCCCAAAGTCACCCCGTCCATGCGCTCCGCACTGCAAGTTTTAGGTTTAACCCATCTGTATGTGGTTTGCCACGGCGACGGGCCCATTGCCCCTTTGGCCGATGGCATCAGCGCCCTGCCGCTGCAAAGCTTGAGCACGCTGCATGCCGACAGCGCATTCGAAGCCCTGCTCACGGCAAGCTGGCGCTGAATCGGCGCACTTTGCCAGCGCCCACAGCGCGGCATAATTTCCCCCTAGCAACCCCACCACCACAGCCGCCATGAACCCCTACGACTTCGACCTCTTCGTCATCGGCGGCGGCAGTGGCGGCGTGCGCGCCGCGCGCATGGCGGCGCAGCGCGGCGTGCGCGTGGCGCTGGCCGAGGCGCACGGCCAGGCCGGGCTGGGCGGCACCTGCGTCAACGCCGGCTGCATCCCCAAAAAACTCTACGGCTACGCCGCGCACTACGCGACCGCGCAGCGCGAGTCGCAGGGCTACGGCTGGGAGGCAGCGCCGGCGCGGCTCAACTGGGCCACCCTCAAGACCAACCGCGCGCGCGAGTTGGCGCGGCTCAATGGCGTCTATGCCGATCTGCTGCGCGCCAGCGGCGTGGCGCTGCTCGAAGGCTGGGCGCGCCTGCTCGACCCCCACACGGTGAGCCTGGCCACGCTCAACGCCGACGGCTCGCCGGGCCAGCGCCGCTTCAGCGCCGCGCGCATCCTCGTGGCCACCGGGGCCGCGCCGCACCTGCCGCACTTCAAAGGCCGCGAACACGCCCTGCACTCCAGCGATCTGTTCGAGATCGAGCCCTTTCCGCAGCGGCTGCTGGTGGTCGGCGGCGGCTACATCGCCTGCGAGTTCGCCTCCATCTTTCATGGCTTGGGCGCGCAGGTGACGCAGCTCTACCGCGGCGAGCAGATTTTGCGCGGCTTCGACGACGAGCTGCGCCACTTTCTGGCCGCCGAACTGCTCAAGCAAGGGCTCGATCTGCGCTTGCAAGCCGGCGTGCTGGGGCTGGAGCGCCACGCCGACGGCCTGCACGTGGCGCTGGAAGACGGCAACCACCTGGTGGTCGATGCCGCCCTCTACGCCACCGGGCGCCGGCCCAACGTGCAGGGGCTGGGCCTCGAGGAGCTCGGCGTGGCGCTGGGGGCGCAAGGCGAGATCGTGGTCGATGCGCAGTTCCAAAGCAGCGTGCCCAGCGTCTATGCGCTGGGCGACGTCACCGGGCCCATGCAACTCACCCCGGTGGCGCTGGCGCAGGCCATGCGGTTGGTCGATCGGCTCTACGGCAGCGGCCACGCTCGCCCGGCGCTCGACCTCGATCTGGTGCCCACCGCCGTGTTCACCCACCCCAGCCTAGCCACGGTGGGCCTGAGCGAGGCGCAGGCACGCCAGCGCTACCCGCGCGTGCGTGTGTACCGCAGCGAGTTTCGCGCCCTGCGCCACACCCTGAGCGCCAGCAGCGAGCGCACGCTCATCAAGCTGATCGTCAACGACGCCGACGACCGCGTGCTCGGCCTGCACATGGTGGGCGCCGAAGCCGGCGAGATCGTGCAGGGCTTTGCCGTGGCGCTGCAAGCCGGCGCCACCAAGGCGCAGTTCGACGCCACGCTGGGCATCCACCCGACCGTGGCCGAAGAGTTCGTGACCTTGCGCACGCCGGTGGACCAAGGCTAGCAGCGTCCACCACGCTGGCCATCAATAGCCCGCCTCTTTCTGGTGCCGAAAGGCCAGAACATACACCGCATCGTCGGCCGGCTCGTGGCGGTACAGGGCCACATAGCCGGAATCCCCAAAGGCAATCACCCACTCGCGCAGATCGGGCATGTCAGGGCACGGCCGGCCAATGTCGGGGGCGGTTTCCAGCAGCAGGAATTGCCGCTCGATGGCCTGGCCGGCGCGCTTGGCGGCGTCCGGTGCTTTGACCGCCAGAAATCGCCGGCAACGTTCCAAACCTTGCGCCGCGCCTTCGGTAACGATTACTCGTGGCACTCCGGCACCGCCTTTGCGTCATCGGTGCCCCAAGTGTTCAACCAAGTGCGAACTTCTTGGCCACTCAGGTGGCGGCCGGTTTCCTTGTAGGCCGCCCAAGATGCCAAGGCCTCCTGCTTAAAGCTCTCGCGGGCTTCTTCGCGCTCGACGTACTGCTGAATCGCTTCGAGCATGATCCAGTGAGGCGAGCGGCGGCGCTGGCTGGCGAGGTGCTGAACGCGACCTTTCAGCGTGTCGTCGATTTTGAGAGACGTTGCCATAGTGGGCCTGTTATCACATGGTAATGCTGCATGATAACCCTTTCCTGCTCCTGTGTCTAACGCACTGTGGCCTAGCAGTGTGCAGCCTAACCCCTGTCCGATGTGGTCTGGATGCAGGCTCGACCACAGTTTTTCAGCGACTGCAGCGCTCGGTCACTTCGCCTGCGCCTTGTGCGCCTCGACGTAGGAGCGCAACACGGCGTTCATGCGCGACTGGTAGCGCTTGCCGGCGTGCTTGAAGTACGCCAACACGTCGGCATCGATGCGCAGCGTCACTTGCTTCTTGGCGTGGGGCAATTCTGCCGCCGCCTTCATCCAGACCGCATCGGGTAGTGCAGGTGCGTCGCTGTAGTCGATCTGCTCATCGGGCATCGAGGCCACGGCAGCCAGTCGTGCCTTTTGCTCGGCGCCCAAGCGCGGCGGCTGCTTGAGGTCAAGGGTGCGCTTGACGATAGTGCTTTCTTTCGCTGGCATTGGCTTTCCTTGCTGAAATCAGGCGGATAGTGTGCTCGTGTCGAACGGTATAGACCACGTAGGGCACGGCAGAGCGGGCCAAGCCGAGTTCAAGCTCCATTGTGGCCGTAGTGTAGCTGCGTTTTGTAGTTACGCCAAGTCCCGGCGGCGCCTGCCTAGTCGAGCGCAGCTCTCGGCCTCTTTGCGCGTTTTTAGGCCCGACCGATACCTCGGCATCACCAAGCCCATAAAAACGCCTTCTAGGCACGGACTCATTCCTGCTCGATCGGGGAGAACCCAATCCAGACAGATCGTGTTTTTCGCCCAGCAAGTTCGATCCCCGCTCACCCGAGGGAGACGGTATCAAGGCGCTGCGGGATGTGGCCGAGTCGGGTCGATCCCCGCTCACGCGGGGGAGACAGGTTGCCGGTCGTGGCGTCGTCGTAGGTCACGGGTCGATCCCCGCTCACGCGGGGGAGACCGGCTGTTTTTTGGGAGCGCTTGCCGGCGAAGAGGTCGATCCCCGCTCACGCGGGGGAGACTTGTGCTCGAATGGACAGCGTGCTGCCGCCAGTGGTCGATCCCCGCTCACGCGGGGGAGACGGCGCGCAACCGGCTTTCCGGCGCAGGCTGCGAGGTCGATCCCCGCTCACGCGGGGGAGACGCTGGGGCAGTTTGTGCAAGCGCCAGTGGCCGGGGTCGATCCCCGCTCACGCGGGGGAGACGTGTTGGATGGCACCGACGCCGAGCTCGCCAGCGGTCGATCCCCGCTCACGCGGGGGAGACGGCAAAGCCGGCGTCACCCTAGCAACCAATCCAGGTCGATCCCCGCTCACGCGGGGGAGACAGCTGTCCGAGCGCGAGCAGGTGCTGCGCGACAGGTCGATCCCCGCTCACGCGGGGGAGACAGGATTCCCGGTGCCGCCGGGGCGGTGGACTGCGGTCGATCCCCGCTCACGCGGGGGAGACCCACCACTATGGCCAGCTTCGGGGTGGATCCGTGGTCGATCCCCGCTCACGCGGGGGAGACGGGCAACAATTCACGAACGATGTCCTCGCGCAGGGTCGATCCCCGCTCACGCGGGGGAGACGGCGGTGAACAGTCTGTCTGTCCGTGGTGTCGAGGTCGATCCCCGCTCACGCGGGGGAGACGTTTCGACTCGACCGTCGCGGTAGTACAGCCGGGGTCGATCCCCGCTCACGCGGGGGAGACCGTTCTTTGCGCCTTCCTCGGGCGCTTTTGATAGGTCGATCCCCGCTCACGCGGGGGAGACGGGTGGGGAAGGGCCATGGGTAGGGCGTCATGAGGTCGATCCCCGCTCACGCGGGGGAGACTGAAAACCTTTTCTCCGGTCATGCTGCTGCTCCGGTCGATCCCCGCTCACGCGGGGGAGACATTCAGCCGATGCAATACAGCATGGCGAATAAAGGTCGATCCCCGCTCACGCGGGGGAGACGCCGTGCGGGATCGGGTGGCGGCAGTCAACCAGGGTCGATCCCCGCTCACGCGGGGGAGACCGAGTCGCTCCATGTCCGCAGAGTCTGATACCAGGTCGATCCCCGCTCACGCGGGGGAGACATTGCTGCACGAAATCTCGTCGGGCAACAACAGGGTCGATCCCCGCTCACGCGGGGGAGACATTGCTGCACGAAATCTCGTCGGGCAACAACAGGGTCGATCCCCGCTCACGCGGGGGAGACGGCTTCGGCTTGTTCTTCACGCTGGCGGCGCTGGGTCGATCCCCGCTCACGCGGGGGAGACTCCTGAATGACGTGCATGGCCTCGGCCTGCTTGGGTCGATCCCCGCTCACGCGGGGGAGACATGCCTGAGGCGTGTTGAGCGGCGCGATGGTGAGGTCGATCCCCGCTCACGCGGGGGAGACGAACCATTCCTGGTCGGCCATCCAGCGGTCGCGGGTCGATCCCCGCTCACGCGGGGGAGACATTTCCTGCAGATGCCCTTCCACCTCATCCACCGGTCGATCCCCGCTCACGCGGGGGAGACCCCGACTCGCCTCGATGGTGCGTGACGGCATCAGGTCGATCCCCGCTCACGCGGGGGAGACAAGATGTGCCATTTGCAGAAATCCATCAGTGTAGGTCGATCCCCGCTCACGCGGGGGAGACACAGTCAAATCAGCAGACGATCTAGCCGAACCGGGTCGATCCCCGCTCACGCGGGGGAGACAGCCGCCAAGGCATCAGATACCTGCTCATCAGCGGTCGATCCCCGCTCACGCGGGGGAGGCACAATGGACTCGAACAACAGAGCCTTTACACAAGGTCGATCCCCGCTCACGCGGGGGAGACTGGGCTGACACCGCCAGTCCGGCGGCCAATACGGGTCGATCCCCGCTCACGCGGGGGAGACCGATTGTGGGGGCCGTAGACCTGCATGAGCAGAGGTCGATCCCCGCTCACGCGGGGGAGACAGCGACTTGCGCGGCAATGGTGCGCCGTCTGCGGGTCGATCCCCGCTCACGCGGGGGAGACTCGAACAAGACCAAACATCATCCAGCTCGACGAGGTCGATCCCCGCTCACGCGGGGGAGACTTATCGGCCAGCACAAGGATGGCAGTGATCACGGGTCGATCCCCGCTCACGCGGGGGAGACCAACACCCATATTTATGCACGTACTGCTTTGAAGGTCGATCCCCGCTCACGCGGGGGAGACGCAAGGGCTACCCGGTGGGTGATCCGCCGCCGAGGTCGATCCCCGCTCACGCGGGGGAGACGTGCCTTCACTCGGTCTACGTCTGATCTTTTCAGGTCGATCCCCGCTCACGCGGGGGAGACAAAGGGCAAGCGCATTGCCCACATCCCCAATCAGGTCGATCCCCGCTCACGCGGGGGAGACTGTAGGGCGGCCGTCTGCTGGGCGGCCAGCGCGGGTCGATCCCCGCTCACGCGGGGGAGACGTCCAGCCGATCATGCGAGACTCGGCCATGATGGGTCGATCCCCGCTCACGCGGGGGAGACTGGAAAAAGCTATGCCTACACCAAGTGCGAAGGGGTCGATCCCCGCTCACGCGGGGGAGACAACATGAACCAATCTCAAGCGGCGGCGACTGGAGGTCGATCCCCGCTCACGCGGGGGAGACGCAAAAGGCCCGAAGCCGATTGACCCCCAAGCAGGTCGATCCCCGCTCACGCGGGGGAGACCCAGATGACGAGATCGGCTACAGCCAAGAGCAAGGTCGATCCCCGCTCACGCGGGGGAGACGGCGTACTCCCATTCAATCTCTGCCGCCTTGCGGGTCGATCCCCGCTCACGCGGGGGAGACTTCGCAAACGTCACCGCATCGTTTTGGATGGAGGGTCGATCCCCGCTCACGCGGGGGAGACGCCTCGATGGACAAGCGCGGCGGTATCAGTAGAGGTCGATCCCCGCTCACGCGGGGGAGACATCAAGCCCCCAGAACCAGAAACACTACCAAAAGGTCGATCCCCGCTCACGCGGGGGAGACCAATACCATCACAGCATTTGACACACCACTTTAGGTCGATCCCCGCTCACGCGGGGGAGACTCCTTGCACTCGTCCAACCCCTGATAGCCCGAGGGTCGATCCCCGCTCACGCGGGGGAGACTCTTCGTACCGGCGATGGTGCGCGGCCCACTCGGGTCGATCCCCGCTCACGCGGGGGAGACAAAGACTACGCTAAAAAAAACGAGGACAGCGGAGGTCGATCCCCGCTCACGCGGGGGAGACACGCGCCAAGGGTCGGAGGCCGTAGGTGAAGGGGGTCGATCCCCGCTCACGCGGGGGAGACCAGTCGGCGGCCTGTTGATGAACCCACCCAAGCGGTCGATCCCCGCTCACGCGGGGGAGACGGGCAGAGACCCGATTCCGCGCTGCTTGAGGCGGGTCGATCCCCGCTCACGCGGGGGAGACCCGTTGTCATAGGCCGTACCTTCAACGGTATCGGGTCGATCCCCGCTCACGCGGGGGAGACACATTCAAATCAGCATGCGATCTAGCCGAGCCGGGTCGATCCCCGCTCACGCGGGGGAGACTCTCGCCTTCCTTTTGATGAGTAGCGATGCGGGGGTCGATCCCCGCTCACGCGGGGGAGACGCTTGGCCTGCCGACATTCCGCTTTCGACAATAGGTCGATCCCCGCTCACGCGGGGGAGACATGAACCCGCCTAGGCTTGCACGCTCTAGCCGCGGTCGATCCCCGCTCACGCGGGGGAGACGTTAGCGCCGGCTGTCGTGATGCCAGCGGTTACGGTCGATCCCCGCTCACGCGGGGGAGACCAAGACCCTGAGGGTCTGCCTTTAGGGGACGCGGGTCGATCCCCGCTCACGCGGGGGAGACAAGCGCACACCGTGAGCGTAGCCGAACATACCAGGTCGATCCCCGCTCACGCGGGGGAGACCAGAGTATGCGCGGATGAGCTACGGCAAACTCGGGTCGATCCCCGCTCACGCGGGGGAGACCAGGTGTGGTTTGAGTTGCTGCCTCACCAGTTGGGTCGATCCCCGCTCACGCGGGGGAGACCAAAAGAACGGGCCGGAAGTAGCTGGAAATGAAGGTCGATCCCCGCTCACGCGGGGGAGACCAAACGAGCCTTTCGCCAAAACGATCTTGAAAGGGTCGATCCCCGCTCACGCGGGGGAGACACAGGTGGGGCACCATCCCTGCCTAATCAGGACGGTCGATCCCCGCTCACGCGGGGGAGACGTTCTTGCAGTGGCTCAAGCCCTCAATGCAGAAGGTCGATCCCCGCTCACGCGGGGGAGACGCGGCTGGTTGTGCCTGGTACAGCGGCGGCTGGGGTCGATCCCCGCTCACGCGGGGGAGACGGCGGCGCGAGCTGCGTCACGATCAGCCCTAAGGGTCGATCCCCGCTCACGCGGGGGAGACGGGTCGTTGTCCCGGAAATGTGAAAACAGAAAAGGTCGATCCCCGCTCACGCGGGGGAGACCGCAGGTGTAGCAGGGTCTATATGTGAAACGGGGGTCGATCCCCGCTCACGCGGGGGAGACCAAATGGCCTTCCTTTCTACCAAAGTCGCAAAGGGTCGATCCCCGCTCACGCGGGGGAGACCCACTGGGGGTATGGGGGTGCAGACCCCCCATGGGTCGATCCCCGCTCACGCGGGGGAGACATGCGCCCGAGTGCCATTACCATCTCAAGCTAGGGTCGATCCCCGCTCACGCGGGGGAGACTAACGCATGATTACTTTGATTACTGGCACTCCTGGTCGATCCCCGCTCACGCGGGGGAGACTCTAGATCATAAGCGATTGACTGCGCTTGTGATTTCGATTTTTAAGGAACCTGTACGGCGTCAGGATGCCGCTCTGCGCGATAGCAGGAGACCATCCACCTCGACCAACTCAACCGGCGGGCTGCCGAGTGTGCGCATGGCTTGACCGCCCGGCACATCGCGCTCTTGCCAGAGCAGCACGATGGAGGCTTCGCGTTCGTTTGGAAACCAGTCTTCGAGCACGCTCCACAGGCGCGAGCGCACCGCAGGCGAGATGCGCGGAGCGCTGTAAACGCCGGGCGCCACTTCGAGCATGACCGATGCCAGCAAGCCGCGCACCCGCGCCGACACATTACGCGTCACGACCACTGTCATTGACATCAAACAGCTCCTTGATGCGGTCGATCATGCGCGGAATCAGCTTTTCCTGCCGGAACATCCGCACCGCACGGCGGCGCACCTCGCTCTCCAAGTTGTGGGCCTTGCCTTCTGTGCAGGCCTGCACGGCACCAAAAGCCAGCGGCAGCACAAGGTCGATGCGCCAGAGGTCGGCAATGTCGAGCGTGAAGGCATTGCTCGATTCTTCGTGTATAAAGCCCAACGGTGGCAGAGCCCCAACTACCGCTACCGCAATGTCGGCGGCCGCCTCGACAAAAGTGGCGGCGTGATTGATGGCTTGGTTGGGAAGGTCGGCGGCACCGGGGTCGCCGCGCTCATAACGGCGGCCTTGCCAGTCGATGCCGAAGCGTTGCGCCACCAGCCGGTAACTTTCCTTGACGCGCGCGCCTTCGATGCCGCGCAACGTCTCGATGTCGCGGTGTGGCAGGATGCGCCCAAAGCGCCAACCATAAAGGCGCCGTGCAACGTCCAACCTCTGCTTGGGGTCGGCCCACTGCTGGGCGTGCCGCCTTGCCACGTCGGAGTGGCCTTGACCCATGGGCGGCGCGGTATAGCTCTTGACGCCGCCCTCGCCTACCGCAGCGATCAGGGCTCCGTGCCGGGCGCACAGTCGCAGCACATCCTGCGTTAGGCTGGTGCCCGGGCCGAGCAAAATCATAGAAACGGCCTGATACGGGATGGCGTAGTCGCCCGCGTCCATCACCTCGCTTTGGGCGGCAACGAAACGCAAGGTGCCGTCTTCCACCGACAGCTTGCCGTATTCCAGCCACAGCAACCCATGCCGATCCGCGTGCGGAATGCGCGCTGCGGCCAGCCCCAAGCGCCCATGCAGCAGACCCAGCGCCGGACTCATGTGCCAGCCGGTGCAAGCAAGACCATGCCAAAGCCGAAGGCGCGGTGGCGGCCGATGCCGCGCGCCAACAACTCCCCAAAACGCTGCGGCTGCGCAATCGCTGCCTCGGCCACAAACAGCGCTTGCGGACGCTGCACCAGTTGCAGGCGCACCCGGTCATTGCGTGCGCGCCGCAGCAAAGACTGGCGCGCGATCAGCCCGCGCAGCTCGATGCGCTCGAAGTCCAAGGCGTGCTCCCAGCGCTCGATGAACCATTGGCGATAGACCTCGGCCCGCGCCGGGGTGGCGTCGCCCAGCCGATCCAGCGCGTTCAGGTAGGCATCTTTTTCCTCGGCGCCGTGGCGCACCACCGGGCAGGCCAACACCTCCAGCCGCAGGCGCTGCCGTGGGTTCCAAGTGTCTGGCATGGGCTTGCTGGCCACGGCGTCTTGCGCCATCACTGCCCAAGCCGCTGGCGGGGCAAAAGCTTGCGCGTGCGCCAGCAGTTCGGTTTGGCTCAGGGGCGTGTAGGCCAACACTTCGCTGCGGGCATCGAAGTATCGAAACGGCTTGGGCGCATGGTCACCAAACAACGCGGTCAGCCACAGATGCAGGCTGTAGCCCAGACCCTCGTCGCCGTGGGTGACGCCGCGCTCAGCGGCAAAACGCAGCAAGGCCGGCAAGTGCAGCGGCAAGCGGATCAAATGCAGTGTGCTCATGCCCCAAGCTCCAGAAACCCGAGCGCCATGCGCTGGCTGCCACGGTGGATGTTGTGGGCCCAGTCGCGCAGATCGTAGCGCTCCTCGTGCTGCACGCCGTCGCCCTCATCGAGGGGCCAGATGGCGCTCACGCGCCGCGCTCTGTGGCGCGGCCCGATCTCGGCCAGCGGTTCGGCGGCCAATGCTTGCCTGACACCAGACGCTTGCCTGCGTCCCAGAAAAATCGGGCCCGCCGGCAGACAGGGTTTACGGCCTATGAACAGTGGACGGGCTGGGGCAAGCAAGGCCGCCTCCAGCGCTTGCAGCGAAGGCTCACCAGCATCATCGAGCGCGTCATTGAGCGCAATGGCCAGCGTCAGCACACCATTGGCCCAATGGTCGCGCCAGCGCTGGTGCGTGCCACGGGTGGCGGCTCCATCGCCACGATCTTCGCGCCTGCCGCGCGTCGTCCAGCCGGTGTCTTGCATGAAATCCTGCCCTAGGTCCACGGTCTGGTACTCGGTCAAGGGTTCAGGCTCGGCATCCCAGCGCGCGGCAAAGCGCAGCCGCTGTTGCAGGCTTTGCAGCTGCAGCGTTTGGCGATGATCCCAGCCTAGGGCATTGCCCAGCAGCCCGGTCAGCATGGAGGCGCCGGGAAAGCGCCAAGTGGGGTTGAGTTGGTCCACCACCACGGCGCCAAAGCTCATCAAGGGCGCATCAAAGCGCAGCATCAAGCAGTCCATGGCTGGGTCTCAGGCGGTGCGCTGCGACCACAGGGCACCGAGTGCGGCCTGAAGCACCTCGGGCACCGTTTGTGCTGCCGGCAGGTTGCTCGGCAAATCGAGCGCGCTGGCGCAATGGCGGCTTGCCCCTGCACTGCCATACATGGCATCGAGGCGGGCCATATAGCCTGCCAGCGCCTCCAGCGCGGACTGTCGCAAGTCCAGACCGTCCCTGGGGCGCACGCTGTTGAGAAACGCATTGGACAGTGCGCGGGGCTGGGTGCGCCCGACCTCGAGCAGCAGAAAATCGGCATGGGCATACGGTGCGGTGCTGCCGAGTTTGGCGCCCGGACTTTGCAGCAAGATGGCTTGGAGCAGCACCTCCAGCACCTTGCGCGCCGCGCTCGGGTCGGGGCTGAGCCAGTCTTTGGTCTCGCAGCCGCTCAGGTTGGATACCAGCAATGGCACATCGACCACCACGTAACCGTAGTACACGCCGGCACCGAGTTCGGTTTGGTTGGCGTGCGCGGCCCCGGTTTCATCGTCGCGGTTGAGGTCATCGACGACGGTGAAGTAATCCATTTCGGTCTGGGCTGCGTGCACGGTGAAGGCGTGCGCCACGTGCACCGGGGCATCGACACGGGCCAACAGGTCGGAGGTGACCATGCGGCCAAACAGGGCCGCGCTCAGACCGGCCGCAGCTTTGCTCATGGCCTTGAGGTTGTCTTTCTCCCCTTTGGTTTTAAGCCGCTCCTCAAGCGCCCGCAGGGGGTCGTCCAGTTGGCTCGCGTCGCGCATTAATTGAACAAAGTAATCGGCCTCACGCAGCCCCAGCAGCACCGGCTGGTTGAGGTCTCCCCCTTCTTTGACGCCGCCTTTGATCAGGGCTTTGGCCAGCGGTTCGATCAGGCTTTGCGCACAGGCTTGTGGCACGCCCGCAGCAATGGCCTGTGGCAAAACGGTGCGGGTGAAGAAAGATCGGGTGCGCTGGCCATCGGGAAGTTCGGGCAGCTGCGGCGTCACGGTTTCACGCCAATGGCGCTTGAGGCACTGGGAAGACACGCGCAGGCGCTGCGCATTGCCAAAGGGGATGCGCTTGGCCAAGCCGGCATCGTCGCGGTTGAGCAGGCTGGCGGGGTAGGCGGTAAGGGTGTGGATTTGCAAAAACATCGCGGGCTCCTTGGGTTTTTCAAAAAGGCATGGAAACAAGGCGATCAGTTCTCGGCACCTGACGGGCTTGGCAGGTGGCGGTAGTAGCCCAGCGCGATCCGCCGGTGCAGGCTCTCGCGCTTTTCAGGGTCGTGGGTGAGCAGGTAGAGGGCCCAGTCGGTCCAGTTGCAGCCCTCGTTTTTGGCAGCCAGAAAGCGCGCGGCCGACTGATAAAAATCAAAGCGCAGCACCTCGGGGGCCGAAAGCAGGCGCTCCAAGCGTGCTTGGGCAAAGCCAGACTGCGCCAGCGCCTCGCCCAGCGCACGCTGCGCTTGGTGCGCCTTGGAGCCCGAGAGCGCCAAGCCCCAGACGATGGCCATCCAATCCAGCGTTTGCTGCTCGGAGGGCGGTTCGGTGCGCAGATGCTGTAACCAGAGGCGGTAGTAGGCCAGCGGCAGGGGCGCACTCGGGGTCCAGCGCTTGAGCGCTGCCCGGTCTGCGTTGGGGTAGTGTGCCTGGGCCAACTCGTGTGCCAGACGACTCACAGTTTGCTCTAGCCCCGGCTCGGCGGCGGCGGGCACGGTGGTGGGCTGATCGATCGCTTCGGTGTTCATGTATTGCGCTCCTGTGGTTCGGGCTTTGTGGGCAAAAGGCTGTGCTTGCTGAGCACGCCCATGAAGGCGCTGTGGGATTGGGTGAGGGCGCGCCAGCGGCGGTTGGCTGGTAGCGGCAGGCGCGTACTGGCTTGGTCGAGCACGCGCCGGGCGTTTTGCACCAGCAGGGTGCGCCAGTCGCGCAGCACCACCTCGGGGTCTTCGTCGCAGCAGCGCCACAAGGCGGGGTAGTAGTGCAGCGGCCAATCTCGCTCAAAATCGCGCTGCACAGCGGCCACCCAATGCTTGATGGCTTCGCGGTCAAAGTCGGCCTGCTCCGGTCCGCCTTGGGCGAGCACTGTCAACGCAGTGCGCAGTGCAGCCGCTGCGTGCTTGGCGTCGGTTAACAGGGTTTGCGCCTGCTCGGCTAGCCGCTTGCGTTGTGCACTTTGAGCATCGCCCATTGGGCGGGCAAAGCTCTGACGCGCCTTGGCCGGAACAGGGAGTTCCAACCGGTGCAGCCCATCGGTTTTGCCTTGACCGCGCACCAACACGCTGCCCACCAACCAACCGGCGGTTGGGCCGGCCCGAGGGGTCTGCAGTGGGCTCAGTTCGTAGCCTTGTGCAAACAGCAGGTCGGTCACCAGTTTGGGGCTGAAACCCTGGCTCGAAACCGTCAGCGCCGAAGCGCCCTTTTTCTTGTCCTCCACATTGATCGCCGTCCATGGGTCGCCCACGTCGCCACCGTCTGGGGATTTGGGGCCGATCTGGCGCGCAGCGCTGGTGGCGCCGAGCGCAAGCAAGTTTTCGTTGGCATCGAGCCCAAGGCGCAGGGGCCGACAGGCCTCGATGAAGCACGGGTCCAGATCGCTCAGGGTGTATGATGATCGCTGCGCCGCCACGGATGCAGCCATGTGAGCACCACGCCATCTGCGCGGTAGCCGTAGCGCCCGTGCGCAAGGATGTCGGCGCGATGCGCCAGCACGATTGGCAAGGCCTCGAGAAAGCGGCGTGCCGGGTGCAAATCGTTCGCCCAAGAGAGGATGGCGCGGCTGGCAGAACCGCTGTTCATGCGCACAATGCCAAAGTTACCTTTCCCGAGATGGCCCTCGGTGGTCTGCAGCGTCAGCAGGGCGTACAACCACGCCTTGGGATCGGGACGACAAAACCGAGCGGCTTTCACATCGTGGTTTTTGGCTGTGACCAGCACATCGAGCTCGTCTGGGGTGCAGGCTTTGACCTTCTTGTAGCCCTCAATCTTGGCATCTGGGCTGCTCCATGGGTGCTGCATGAAGGCCGGCTGCGTAGAGTCTTCCACATGAAGGTGCCAAGCCGACGCTTTGCCCTCGGCCAGCAGCAGCAGCCCAGCACGCCAGTAATCGGGGTCGGGCGGCGGCGTGGCGCTGGGCTGGCGTGCCAGCACCGCAGTGGCCAGTTGCACCAAGAACACGTGCCAAGGCTCGGCTTGGTGCGCGCGCAAGCCCGTATAACCCTCCACCTCAGCCGCGCAAAGCAGGCTCAAGAGTTGCGGCAGATCGACGCGGCGCTCGCCTTGGGGCGTGCTCACACCGATCAATTCATCGCGCAGCAGGTCGTGCATCGTTTTTCTCCAACCCGAAACGGGTGTAGCTGAAGTGGAGCGCACCAATGGCAAAGTCGAAACCCGCTGCGGTTGCCACCGGCAACAAGGTTTCCGGGGCTGGCGCGCCTTTGAGCCAGCGCGCTGGCAAGGTCAGGCTGTCCAGCGCCTGCCCGAAGGGGGATCGGCACGCTGACCGCAGAGGCAGCTCGTAACTCGGATCACCCAGCCGGGTGAGGACCCGCCCTTGGTCGCTTGCATAGTGCAACTCCCCAAAAGGCAGGTCGCGCATCAGCGATCGGTCGGCTTGGCGCAAGTCGGCCAAAAAATCACCGTTCATGTAGTCGTCGTGCTTGCGCCAGAGCGGCCCAAGGGCAGCCCAAACTTCGGGGTGGGTGGTGGTTTCGATGCGCTCGCGGTTTTGCTGCGGGATGACGATCTGGGGCTGACCGGTCAAGCTCTCGAGGGTGCATTGCAGCACCCGACCGTCGGCATAGACACTGCCCAAGCCCGCTGGGCCGTTCAATTCCCCTCTGGATTGCAAGTACTGACCCAGTGGTTTTTCAGGCAAACGCACGAGCACGCGCGCCGCTGCAAATCCAGCAGGCCGATGGATACGTTCATGCCGATGTAGGCGCCCTATGCGCTGCAACAGCACGTCCATCGGAGCCAGGTCGGTGACCAACCAGTCGGCGTCGATGTCTAGGCTTTGCTCCAGCGTTTGCGTGCCGACGAGCAGCAAAGGGCCGTTGGGCGATCCTTTGCCAAGGCGCCGCGTGACTTCGGCGTCGAGCCGTTCGCGGTCGGGGCGGGCAAAGCGGCCGTGGTGCGGGCAGCGCACGCCATTGAGTTCAAACAAAGCAGGCAACAGTTGTGGCGCCTGTGCAGTCAGATGCGCTTCCAGCGCCCGCAGCAGGCTGTTGCAGCGCCCTACGGTGTTGCACACCACCAGCACCCGCGCGCCTTGAAGCAAAGCAGCGGTCAGCGGCATCAGCAAGGGGTCATCGGCCAGCGTAGGTTGAAACTCCACCGTGATGGTGCGCGCCGCCCGGCCGCTGGCCACAGGCATTAGGCTGGATCGAGTTGCCAATGCGGGATAGGGTTTTGTCAGCGCTTGCGCCAGCGGCAGGGTTTCGCGGTCAAACAATTTTGCCGCCGCCGCTTCGCCCAACGTAGCCGACAGCAGCAAGGCGCTGCCACCGCGATTGATGTGCGCACGCAGCAGCACCCGCAGCAACTCGCTCATGTAGGTGTCGGAGGCGTGCACCTCATCGACCACCAGCAGGTGCCGATCTAGGCAAACCGAACGCAGCAGGCTGTGCTTGGCCTTGAGCACCGACATCAGCGCCTGATCGATGGTGCCCACTGCCACGGGCGCAGCCAGAAAACGCTTGGGCCGCTCAGCCGCCCACTGGTTTTCGCGCCGCTGCGCTTGGGCATCATCTTCCCACAAGGTGCCAACCGGATCGGGCAGGATCGGGGCCCCGTCGACCCGTGTGTAACCGGACACGGCCAGCAGCACGGGCGCGGGCCGTGCGGGCGGGTCAAAGGCCGCATCGATGGCCCGCAGCACACGCCCATACAGCTCGCGCGCGGCCACCCGGGTGGGCAAAGCGAAGTACAAGCCTTCGACCTGCCCGCTGGCATAGAGGCGCATGAACCAAGCCAGCGCGGCCTCCGTCTTGCCGGAACCGGTGTCGGATTCGATCAAGGTCAGGCGCGCCGCGTCGTCAGCAGGCAGGGTGCAAGCCAGAAGATGTTGCAGGGGGTGCGCTGCAAACCCGAACACCTCGGCAAAAGGTTTAGCTTGCCGCCATCCGGGCGTGTCGGGTGGACTAAGGCCAATGGTGCGCAGCGCCCGCTGTGCCGCTGCTTGGGCCTGCTCGAACCGGTTTTCGTCATCGGAAGCACGGTAGGGGAAAAACTGGGTATCGGAGCCGATCCAATCGGCCAGCATCACCAAGCCCGCAAAGCGCTGCTGCAACTCGGGTGTGGCGGCTATAGGGGCTGTGCTAGCAGAAAAAGCAGCCGCAAAGGCAGACCGCGCCCGAGCGGCCAAATCGGCCAACGCCTGCATGGGGCAGTAGCTTCCCGTTTGTGGATGCGGTGGCACCCAGTGCCGGTTCATGGCGTGAAGGCCGGCCGCATTGCAATCCAGCACCGAAACCGGCTTGCCGTGGTGCGAAATGGCGGCCAGCAGCATTTGCAAGGCCCCATCGCCATCGTCGTTGGGTGCAAACCAACCACACAACGTGCCGACGAGGCTTTCCCACTCGGCGGGCCATGCAGCGCGAAGATTGTCGTTGAGCAGCAGGGCAGCGGCTTCAAAGACATGCCCCGCCGTGTCGCGCGACTCAGGCTCGGCCTTGCGCTGAAAACCCGCGTTGCACTTACCAAAATCGTGCAAAAAAGCGATCACGCAAAGCCGCTCTTTTTGCACGCTGCTGAGTTCCCCCAGACGCGCCAGCGCAGGCAAATCGAGCAGGGCACGCAGCACCAGTGCCACATCGAGACAGTGGTCGGCCAAGGGGTGGCGGCGGCCATCGGGGGTGAGCTTGCCCCAAGGTTGCGTGGGTGCGGCGCAGTTCACCGCCACACCCGATGTGGCAACGGGCCCAAGCGCAGCGCCGCAGCGCCACGGCAAATACTGCGCTTGACTTGGCAACCGACGACTGAAAAAAGTGCCTCCCGCATACGCCAAAGCCCCCTTTGCCGGCCATTCTACAGTCGCTTCTGCGCCACAATGCCCCCACCATGCCCCACAGCCCGCCCCACAGCCCACCCTTCACCCCGCCCCAAAGCTACACCGACGCCGCCGCCGCGCTGGCCCAGGTGCAGGCGCTGTATCAGCGTGCGGTGGTGCATTTGCGCCAAGCGCTGCACCAGTACGTGCGCGCCGGCGGCGCCAGCGCGCCCCAGCGCGTGCGCGCCTGCTACCCCTTCGTGCGCCTGCACTGCCAGCACGCCCACGGCGGGCCCGGCGCGGGTGCGCCCAGCCGCCTGAGCTACGGCTTCGTCGCTGGCCCGGGCCGCTACGAAACCACCCTGACCCGCCCCGATCTGTTTGCCAGCTACTACCTGGAGCAGTTCGAGCTGCTGCTGCACAACCACGGCGGTGCGCTCGAAGTGGGGGTGAGCAACCAGCCGATCCCGCTGCACTTCGCGCTGGCCGAGCACGAGCACCTCGAGGGCGAGCTGAGCCCGGCCCAGCGCGCCGCCCTGCGCGACTGCTTCGACCTGCCCGACCTGAGCCAGATGGACGACGGCATCGCCAACGGCACGCACCAGAGCGCCGCCCACGAAGCGCAGCCGCTGGCGCTGTTTGGTGCGGCGCGGGTCGATTACTCGTTGCAGCGGCTGCGCCACTACAGCGGTACCGCCCCGGCCTGGTTTCAGGGCTTCGTGCTGTTTACCAACTACCCTTTCTACGTCGATGAGTTCATCCGCCTCGGGCAAGAGGCGCTGGCCAACCCCGAGAGCGAATACCTGGCCTTGGTCGAGCCCGGCAACGTGCTCACGCCGCGCGCCGGTTTGAGCGCCGCCGAACAACAGCTGTTGCATGAACTCGGACTAGGCCAACCGGGCCGCGCTTTGCCGCGCCTGCCGCAGATGCCGGCCTACCACCTGCTGCGCGCCGACGGCAGCGGCATCACGCTGCTCAACATCGGCGTCGGGCCCAGCAACGCCAAGACCATCACCGACCACATCGCCGTGCTGCGCCCGCACGCCTGGCTGATGCTGGGCCACTGCGCTGGGCTGCGCAACAGCCAACAGCTGGGGGATTACGTGCTGGCCCACGCCTACGTGCGCGAAGACCACGTGCTGGACGAAGAACTGCCGCTGTGGGTGCCCATCCCCGCGTTGGCCGAAATCCAGCTCGCGCTCGAAGGCGCAGTGGCCGACGTGACCGGTTTGAGCGGCGCCGAACTCAAGCGCATTTTGCGCACCGGCACCGTGGCCAGCACCGACAACCGCAACTGGGAGCTGCTGCCCGGCCAGACGCCGCAACGGCGCTTCAGCCAGAGCCGCGCCGTGGCGCTCGACATGGAGAGCGCCACCATCGCCGCCAACGGCTTCAGGCTGCGCGTGCCCTACGGCACCCTGCTGTGCGTGAGCGACAAGCCGCTGCACGGCGAAATCAAGCTGCCCGGCATGGCCAACGCCTTTTACCGCGAGCGCGTTGATCAGCACCTGCGCATCGGCCTGCGCGCCATCGAGCGCCTGCGCGCCGGTGGCGTCGATCAGCTGCACAGCCGCAAGCTGCGCAGCTTTGCTGAGGTGGCGTTTCAGTGATGCCCACAGCGTGATGCTCCAGCCGCCGCCCCGGCCTACAATGCGCGCATGAACCCACGGTACGACGTCGCCATTTTGGGCAGCGGTGTGGTGGCGCACACGCTGGCGCTGCTGCTGGCGCGCGAGCGCTTGCGGGTGGCGCTGCTGCGCCAGCCAGCGCCCCCGGCGGCTGGCCCCGACATCCGCGCCTACGCCCTCAACCAGGCCGCGGTTTCGCTGCTGAGCGATCTGCGCGTCTGGCCCGAGGCCCCGGCCACCACACCGGTGCGCCAGATGTGGGTCTGCGAGCCCGACGCCGAGCGGCCTGCCACCCTCAACCTGCACGCGCCCGCGGCGCAGCAGCCGCTGGCTTGGATCGTGGATGTGCCGGCGCTGGAGCAGCGGCTGGCGCAAGCGCTGCCGTTTCAGAGCGGCATCGACCTCGTGAGCAGCGCCCCACCAGCCGAACTGACCGTGATCTGCGAGGGCAAGCACAGCCGCACCCGGGCCCAGTTTGGCATCGAGTACGAGGTCGAGCCCTACGCCCACACCGCCGTGGCGGCGCGGCTGCGCTGCGCGCGAGCGCACGAGGGCGTGGCGCGGCAGTGGTTCCAGCACGGCGAGGTGCTGGCGCTGCT
Source organism: Serpentinimonas sp. SSL01 (assembly GCF_056323735.1). NCBI lineage: Bacteria > Pseudomonadati > Pseudomonadota > Betaproteobacteria > Burkholderiales > Comamonadaceae > Serpentinimonas > Serpentinimonas sp. SSL01. The sequence continues at coordinate 242,523 of NZ_CM150487.1, read as the reverse complement.
GCCCATGGACGGCCCCGAGGGCAAGCTGGTGGCCTTGGTCTGGTCGGTGCCCCATGAGCGCGCGGCTGAGCTGCTGGGCTTGGCTGCGCCCGCCTTTGCCGCCGCCGTAGCCCAAGCCTGCGACCACGCCTTGGGCGCCATGAGCACCGAAGGCACCCCCGCCGGCTGGCCCTTGCAGCTGTCGCGCGCCCGGCATTGGGTGCGGCCCGGCTTGGCGCTGGCGGGCGACGCCGCCCACGCCATGCACCCCTTGGCCGGCCAAGGGCTGAACATGGGCTTGGGTGACGTAGCCGAACTGGGCCGCGTGTTGCGCGAGCGCGAATACTGGCGCAGCCCCGGCGACTGGCGCCTGTTGCGGCGCTACGAGCGCGCGCGCCGCGCCGACTTCGAGCGCATGGCCACCCTCACCGACGGCCTCTACAGCCTGTTTGGCCATGGCGACGATCGCGTCGGCGCGCTGCGGCGCTGGGGGCTGCGGCGCTTCGATGGGCTCACGCCGCTCAAACACCACGCCATCCGCTTGGCGATGGGCGGCCCTGAGGCGGATGCGCCCTGCGCGCCGTTTGCTGCTCCTGCTACCGCTGCTTTTGCTGCCTCTGCTACCGCCTCTGGCCAACCACCTGCTGCGCCCTCCGCAGCTGCCTGAGCTCCCACCTCACTCGAGCCTCCTCCAGATGCACAGCTCACCCACCGTCACCGCCCCAACTCGCAGCGCTGCCGCCCATGCCTACTGCAGCGCCGTGGCACCAGCGGCTCAAGCCGCGCACCCGGCGCCAGCGCGACGCACCTGGTTGCACACTGTTTGGCTTAGTGGGTGGCGCTGGTGTTGGCGCGCCGGCGTCCTAGCCGCCTTGGCCGCCCTGCTCGCGGTGGGCACGCTGGCCAGCGCCAACGAGGCCACCATCCGCGCCAACTTGGCCGAGCGGCTGCCCAACCTGCCCCCGATCGAAGAGGTGCGCGCCGCACCCATGCGCGGCCTGTTTGAGGTGCGCATCGGCGCCAACCAGATTTTTTACTCCGACGCCGAAGGCAACTTCCTGATTCAGGGCCAACTGATCGACACCCGCAGCCGCAACAACCTGACCGAGCAGCGCATCGAGCAACTCAACGCCATCGCCTTCGACCAGCTGCCGCTGCGCGACGCCTTCACCATCGTGCGCGGCAACGGCCAGCGCCGCGTAGCCGTGTTCCAAGACCCGAACTGCGGTTTTTGCAAACGGCTCGAGCGCGACCTGAGCCGCCTGAACCACGTCACCATCCACATCTTCCTCTACCCCATTTTGGGCCGCGATTCGCTCGCCAAGTCGCAGCACATCTGGTGCGCGCGCAACCGCGCCCAAGTGTGGGAAAACTGGATGCTGCGCAACGTCGATCCGCCTGCCGCCACCTGCGACACCGCCGCGTTGCAGCGCAACATGGCGTTTGGGCAACGGCACGCCATCACCGGCACCCCCACCACCTTCTTTGCCGACGGCTCGCGCCTTTCGGGTGCCGCCGGCTTCGAGGTGCTCGAGCAGCGTCTGAGCGCGGCGGCGGCGCGTTGATCGGGCACAGATCGGCCTATCCCGCCTATCCCCCTCGCCCATGCCCACTGCCAGCCGCGCCCCATCGAACGGCCCCACGCCGCCAGCGTCCGCTGTGCCGGCAGTGCCGGCAGGAGCCACCGCCGATACCGCCTCCGCTGCGTCCGCCCAGCCCCTAGGCCCGCACTACCGCGTTGAACTGGACGAGCTGCACGCCCACCTGTACACGCTCACCCTGCACATCAGCCAACCGGCGCGGCAGCAGCGCGTCAGCCTGCCGGTGTGGATTCCCGGCAGCTATCTGGTGCGCGAGTTCGCCCAGCACCTGCACGGCCTGCACGCCGACTGCGACGGCTGCGACGGCTGCGTCGTGCCGCTGCGCCAGCTCAACAAAAACACCTGGGAAGCCGCCACCCCAGCCGGCGCCCAGTTGCTGCGGCTGCGCTACCAAGTCTATGCCTACGACGCCTCAGTACGCAGCGCCTGGCTCGACGCCGAACGTGGCTTTTTCAACCCCACCAGCCTGTGCCTGCGCGTGCACGGGCAGGAAGCGCTCACGCACACGCTCGAGCTCTGGGGCAGCGCCGCCACCCAAGGCTGGCAAGTGGCCACGGCCTTGGCGCCCGTCACCCCCGATGCGGCCCATGCCGACGCCCCCCACAGCCTAGGCCGCTGGCAGGCCGCCGACTACGACCAGTTGGCCGATAGCCCCATCGAGCTGGGCCGGCTCTGGAGCGCTTCTTTCAGCGTGCGCGGCGTCGCGCACCGGCTCGTGGTCAGCGGCGCCGGGCCGGGTTTTGATGGCGAGCGCCTGCTGCGCGACACCCAAACCATCTGCCAAGCCGCCATCGAGTTCTGGCACGGCGCGCACGAGGCGCCGCCCTTCGGCCACTACCTGTTTATGCTCAACGCCCGCCACGAAGGCTACGGCGGGCTCGAGCACCGCCACAGCACCGCCCTGATCTGCCGCCGCGCCGACCTGCCGCAACTGCCCCTAGGCGGCGCCCTCGCCCCGGCGCTTGCCCCAACTCCTGCCCAAGTTCCAGCTCTGGGCGCCAGCGACGGCTACACCAGTCTGCTGGGCCTGATCGGCCACGAATACTTTCACGCCTGGCACGTCAAGCGCCTGCGCCCAGCCGAATACACCCGTTACGACTACGACCGCGAACAGCACACCGAGCTGCTGTGGCTGTTTGAAGGCTTCACCAGCTACTACGACGACCTGCTGCTGCTGCGCGCCGGCCTGATCGACGAAGCCTTCTACCTGCAGTTGCTCGCCAAAACCCTGAATCAAGTGCTGCACAGCCCGGGTCGGCTGGTGCACAGCTTGGCCCAATCCAGCTTCGAGGCCTGGACCAAGTACTACCGCGTCAACGAAAACAGCCCCAACGCCACCGTGAGCTACTACGCCAAAGGGTCCTTGGTGGCGCTGGCGCTCGACTTGCAACTGCGCGCCGAGGGCCGCTGCAGCCTCGACGCGGTGCTGCGTGCGCTCTACCAGCGCTGCCAAGGCGGCCCGATGCACGAGGCCGACCTGCTGGCCGTGCTCGAGCAATGCGGCGGGCGCAGCTACGCCCCCGAAATCGCGGCCTGGGTGCATGGCTGCGCCGATCTGCCACTGCCCGATTTGTTGCGCACCCAAGGCATAGACTGGCTCACCGAACCCGCGCCGCTGGCGCAGCGGCTGGGGCTGCGCGTGAGTGAAACCGAGGGCCTGCTGATCAAAAACGTGCTGCGCGGCTCGCTGGCCGAACAAGCCGGGCTGGCCGCTGGCGACGAATGGCTGGGACTGGAAGTGGATAGCGCAAGCAGCAACGGCAACACCCGCACAGCCAACGACAGCACCAACACCACCCCCAGCGCCTGGCGCGTGCGCACGCTCGACGAAGTCGCGCGCCACGCCCACGGGCAGCACAGCGTCGTAGCGCTGGTGGCGCGCGACGGCCGGCTGCTGCGCCTGCCGCTGCGCTGGCCCACACCCGAGCAGCCCCAAGCGCTCGCGGTGCGGCTGCAGCGCCTTGCCGCATCGGCCACCTCAGCTGCAGCCCCCTCAGCTGCGGCCGCCCCACCACCGGCCAGCCCAACCCAAGCACCCCACCCCGATGCGCCTTGGAGCCGCCTTGCCGGCGCGCTATAGTGGCAGCTCCCGCCGACCCTTGAACCAGAGACACAACCCATGAGCCAAACTTACGCAAACATTTTGGTGCGCACCGAGGGCCGCGTCGGCCTCATCACCCTGAATCGCCCCAAGCAACTCAACGCCCTCAACGACGCGCTCATGGACGAGCTCGGCGCCGCCCTCAAGGCCTTCGATGCCGACGCCGACATCGGCTGCATCGTGCTCACCGGCAGCGAAAAAGCCTTTGCCGCCGGCGCCGACATCGGCGCCATGGCCCAGTACAGCTTTGCCGACGTCTACAAAGGCGACTACATCACGCGCAACTGGGAAACCATGCGCAGCATCCGCAAGCCCATCATCGCCGCGGTGAGCGGTTTTGCTTTGGGCGGCGGCTGCGAACTGGCCATGATGTGCGACTTCATCATCGCCGCCGACAACGCCAAGTTCGGCCAGCCCGAAATCAAGCTCGGCATCATCCCCGGCGCCGGCGGCACCCAGCGCCTGCCGCGCACTGTCGGCAAGTCCAAGGCCATGGAGCTGGTGCTCACCGGCCGCATGATGGACGCCGCCGAGGCCGAGCGCGCCGGCTTGGCCAGCCGCGTGGTGCCCCTAGACAAACTGCAAGACGAAGCCCTGGCCGCCGCCCTGACCATCGCCGGCTACTCGCAGATCGCCGTCATGGCGGCCAAAGAGGCGGTCAACAAAGCCTTCGAGGGCACCCTAGCCGACGGCATGGCCTTTGAGCGCCGCCTGTTCCACGCCCTGTTTGCCACCGCCGACCAAAAAGAAGGCATGGCCGCCTTCGTCGAAAAACGCCCGGCGCAGTTCAAGCACCAGTGAGACCGCGCCGGCTGCAACGCCGGCGAGCAGGCGGCAGTGTCCACAAGAAGGCTCTCGCTGAGCCGGTTTGCTGAGCCGGTTTTAAGACCTGCTACAATGTCGGGCTTGAAGGCGCTTTAGCTCAGCCGGTTAGAGCGACGGAATCATAATCCGCAGGTCCGGGGTTCGAATCCCTGAAGCGCCACCATACACAAGGGCTCGGATATTCTCCGGGCCCTTTTTCTTGCCTGAAATCCCCGCACCATGCGGGGTTCCGGCCGTCTGTGCTGCGGGTGGCCATCAGCCGAAACGCCCGAAATCGGCCACTTTCTCGGCCTGAGCCGTCTCTGTTCTCCGTTTGGCCTGCGGGTAGGCGCAGATGATGGCCTAGCAAAATCAAAAACTTACGCGCGCCAGTTCATCGTCAACCATGACCACCGGTCAGGCATCGAACACAGTCAGAGCATCTCCCGCAGCACCCCCAACCGGTGGTCAGCGTGTGAACGTGGGGCCCTTGCAGCGAAAATGTCGACGATGACCAACAAGAAGAAAATCACCGACGATCTGCAGTCTGCGCTGTCTGGGCAAAGCCCACTGAGCATCGATCTGTACGTGGAAGTTCTGGCCGACTTCGAGGACGAGCTCAAGGCCTCGCTCGACAAGGACGCCGATGACGCCTTGCTGTGTATGCTGGCCGACGACGGTGACGTGGCGATGATGGTCATCGACTGGGACGGCAGCATCTACCGGAATGAAAACGCGCTGAAGAAGCTGCAGGCCATGTGGAGGCACAGTTTTGACACCAACGTGCAGACCCTCGTGCCCATCCTCAGTGACCACATCAGCCAGAAAAACCTGGGGGTGGCAGGCATCAAGTGGCTGCCCGCACCCAGCGATTGAAGCGGGCTGACGAACGGCAGCCCTGTTCACGAATCGAACGCGACCACCACCTCCCGCTGCGCCACCCAGTCAGTCGGCAGCGGATTCCGCTGGAACCACAGCAGGCTCATGCACTTGGGCTGCTGCCCGACCAGGATGCTCTGGATGATGGCAGGCTCGAGCAGCGTCAGGCGCAGCAGTTCGTTGACCGTCGAATGGTGCAGGCCTTCGCGCTGGGCGATCTCGCTGCCACTGCCGACCACACCGTCGTCGAGTAGTTGCTGCCAGTAGAAGGCCTGCGTCAGGGCCACCAGCAAGGGCTGGTCGATCTGGCTGGCGACCTTGCCCGGCGACTCGACCGCCCCATCTGGCCGCACCACCACCTTACTGGCGCCGCGCTTCCTGATCTTCAGCGGGATGAAGGTGGACAGCTTGACCTGGTCGCCATCCCGGCGCTCGCGCGCAACGGTGCCGCCTAAAGTCTGCACTTTCGGCTTCATGCCTCCACCTCCTGCTGTTCCCACTCCTGCAATTCCGCGCCGATGGTGCCGGGCATCAGTTCCCCGGCCAGTTCCTGCCACCCGTGGTCGCGCCAGATGATCTCCAGCCCGCCGTCGGCAATCACCACACGGTCGATCAGTAGCTGTGCCAGTCGACACTGTTCAGCGGGGAACAACTGTTGCCACAGGCCAGCCAGATTTCGCATCGGCAAAACCACCTCGGGCTCCGACAGGTCCGGGCGGGTTGTCCGAATCCGGTCCCACACCGACTGCACGATGTGCGGCGCTGACAGCGCGGCGACGATCTGCTGTGTAACCAGGTCTTCGATGGGCGCCGCTGACAACGGGCCGTGGCTGCTGGCCCACGCGCCGAAGCGCCGGTGCTTGATCGGCGTGTAGTAGCGGTAAGTCTTGCCCTTCTTGACCGTGTAGCTGGGCACCAGCCGTTCACCGTCGGGCGTGAACAGCAGGCCGCGCAACAACACCGGCTCACGCTGGCGGTCGTTGGTCTCTCGCCGCCGCTCGACGCCATCGGTGGCGATCAGTGCGTGCACGGCATCCCACTGCGCCTGGGTGATGATGGCCTGGTGCTGGCCGGGGAAGCTCTGCCCCTTGTGGACGATCTCACCCAGGTACATCCGGTTGTGCAGCATCTTGTAGATGGTCTGCTTGGTGAAGGGCTTGCCGCCCTTGGTGACCACGCCTTCCGCGCCGTAGGTCTTGGCCATCAGGGTGGCCGAGCGCACGGTCACGAAGTCATCAAAGATGCGGCGGACCAGCTTGGCCTCGACCTCATTGATCACCAGCAGACGATCCCGAACGTCGTAGCCCAGCGGCAACGGCCCGCCCATCCACATCCCTTTGGCCTTGCTGGCCGCGATCTTGTCGCGGATGCGCTCGCCAGTCACTTCCCGTTCGAACTGTACGAAGGACAGCAGTACGTTGAGCATCAGCCGGCCCATCGACGTGGCCGAGTTGATCTGCTGTGTGACGGCGCTGAAACTGACCCGGTGGCGGTCAAACACATCGACCATCCGCGCGAAATCGGCCAACGAGCGTGACAGCCGGTCGATCTTGTAGACGACCACGATGTCGACCTTGCCCATCTGGATGTCAGCCATCAGGCGCTTCAAGGCAGGCCGTTCCATATTGCCACCAGAGAAACCGCCATCGTCGTAGTCGTCGGCCACGGCGATCCAGCCCTCGTTGCTCTGGCTCTTGATGAAGGCGTGCCCGGCTTCCTTCTGGGCATCGATGGAATTGAAGGACTGGTCCAGCCGTTCGTCGCTGGACACGCGGCAATACACCGCGCAGCGCTTGGGTGGCACGAGCAACGGCGCGTTCATTGAGCATCCCCCTTGCCGCCCCGCAGACCAAAGAACTTCGGCCCATTCCAGCGCGTGCCCGTGATGTGGCGCGCCGCCGCCGACAGGCTCTTGAACACCTGGCCATCTAGGGCATACAGACCATCGGGCGTGACCGTTACGCGGTACTCGCGTTCATCCCATTCCCGGATCAGCGTGGTGCCGGGCATCAGCAGGGTTTGCGCGCTGCGACCGACGGCGGACTTGATCTTGGAATGCTTGGCGCCGGCCTCGACCAGCATCTTGCGGATGTTGGTTGGCAGTGCGCCGTAGGTCAGCTCCTGGATGCGGTAGGCCAGACGCGATTCGACGTAATTGCGGTTGCGGTGGCTGGTCCGCCGGGGAAAGTGCTGATCCCACAGCGCCCACAGCTCGGCCATCGGCAAGGAGGGCAGTGCCGCCAACTGGGCCGAGATGGGCGCGGCAGGGCCACCCGTGTTCTTGTTATCTGTCATTGCACAAACTCCTGTTGTTGAGACAGATCCATGAACGCGCTGTGGCGACCAGAAGCCAAGTCAAACCGCGCTCTGTTCGAGGTCGTCGGCTTGCCCTGTCGCAACATCGACACGCTCTCCCAGCAGCGTCTGGGGTTTGCCGGTGCGCCGGTCCTTGATGCCCAGGATGTAGACCTCGCCGTTCCACACCCCGCAGGCCACGTCGGTGTCACTGGCCGTGGCCGGCATCAACCAGCCGGTGATGCCATTGGGCAACTGCAGGAGTTCATCTATATGCTGGATGGGCCAGCGCATCGCCTCCTGGTAGTGGTCGGCAAAGTCCAGGAGTTGCTGCGGCACGTCCGGGAAGTTTTCCTGGCTGAGGATGGGAATCCAGACCAGCGGCTGGCCGCTGGCAAACCAGCCTTGCAAGCGCTGCTCGACTTCTGGGTTGTAGTGCTGCAGGGGTTCAACGGGCACGTGGCGGCTGCCGCCGGTGGCTTGGGGTTCTGTCGTGTGGTTCATCAAAGGCTCCTTGAGTGGTAACCCGGCACGGCACCGGGCGGTAACCGGGGTGGTAACTGGTAACCCTGTTTCGGGGTCTGTCGGTAGCGGGGCAGCGCGCTCGCGCCCCCCGTATTGCTTTATGGCGAGGAAGGACCCAATTCGCCTGTGGGCGGGTGGCGTGACGATCAAGCCGCTGGCATTTCTGCCGTCAGTGCATCGCCAGCCGCTTCGATCAAGGCTCGAGGAATCTCAACCGGGAAGCGACTTTCGTCGTGGTGGTAGTTGATCTGGCGCCGGGCCGCCGAGGCGCGAGCCAATGCGTTCATGACCGGCATCAACTGTTCGTGCAGCTCGATTTCGGCCATTGCCGCACGGCAGTGGATGAAGTAATCCCTCGCCTTGCGCACCGCATCAGGAAGTCCGCCAAGCTGGGCCTGGACTGCATCACGCTGGCGCTCAAGCTCGGCCTGCGATGCGCGGGTGATGCGCAACTCCACCTCCAGCTTGGTCAAAGTTTCGGGCACCACGAATTCCGCTTCGGTGTCCAGCAGCGCCCGAGATGCCGACTTCGTCTCGACAACAATGCGCGCTTCGAGGTCCACCAGCCGCTTGGCGATCTTGGTCAGTTGGCCATCGACCGTCTGCACCTCAGCGGTGAGCGCCTTGCGTTGTGCCATCAGATCGTCAAGCTGCTTGCGGGCCAGTGCAAAGCGCTCGGGTGTGGCCAGGACCTGCTGCAGCGGACGCAGCTGGCTCTCCAGGTTGGACACCTTCGACTTGAGCCTTTCCATCCGCTGATTGGCCTCGCACAGGATGGGCCAGTGGGCTTTGGCTGCCGGTGGCGTGTTCATCGACATCGAGCCAGCGGCATCGCGCAGCCGGTTTTGCTTCTCGCGTGCCGCAGCGTGCTCGGCTTCCGCCTCCGCCAATTCGGCCTTGAGGGGCGTGAGTTCCAGATTGAGCGCGTCGTGCTCAGACTTGATCTTGTCCAGGTAGGGGTTGGACTTCTTGCTGAACGGGTTCAGTTTCATGGTGGTGGTCTCCGAGTTTGGTCAGGGGTGGACGAGGGTCAAGCGGGATACAGGGCGTCGCCGGGCCGCGCGACGGTGCTGACCCACAGGCCGGGGCCCACCTGCTTCTTGATGCCGACCGGCGCGCCGGGGCGGCGGGGATGGCTGGTGGCCTGCCAACCCTGGTGGGAGTGGGTTTGCCCGGTCATCGCCGCAATCGCGGCAGCCAGCGGGGACAGCTGCGTTTCGGCAGAGGTGGATGGGCTGGTGGCCTGCGGCGTGACGCCGAGGGCCTTGGCCCAGACGGGATGCAAGTTGGGATTACTCACGGTGAGCTCCATATCGAGTGCCACCCTCGATGCCGGGTGGCGTGGCAGGATTGGTTTGGGAACGGGTCTGGGCAATGCGCCAGCGCGCGCCCTCACGGCTGTGGCCGAGATGCGTGATGTCGATGCCCTTGGCGCGGTAGGCCGGGGCGATGCGGCGCAGCTGGTCCGACAGACCCTTGGGCGAGCGAGGCCAACTGCTGCGGTCGGGGATGCTGTGGGCGTTCAGCAGGTCGTAGAGCTGACCGGCGGTTCCCTGCCAGTTGATCGGCAGGATGCGATCAGCGAGGTACTTGTCCAAGGCCTGCGCGACGGCGTTGCTTTCCAAGGCACGGTCGATGCCAGCGCGCACGAGTTCGGCGTACTGCTGCTGGAACTCACCAGGGGCAAAGCCCAGGGCGCGGGCCACTGCCTCGCCCAGGCGCTCGTAATCAGCCATGCGCTGCTTCTGGGTGAGCTTGACCGTCGGCAGAATCGCCAGCGCAGCCGAGAACAGATCGAGCAGACCGGCGAAAACCTTGGGTTGATCACGTTCCCAGCCTGCGTGCGTGTCCGCATCGTCACGCCGGGCATCTGCGGGGATGGTCGGCAGATCGACGTGAATGACCCGGTCGATCAGGTCCGGTCGCGTGGCGACCACGGCGATGCCGTTGAGCACCACCGGCCGCTTGGTTTCCATCACGTGCTCTTCGCCATTGGTGTAGAGCTGGCGCGAGGCAAAACCGCCGCCGGTGGCCAGGGTGCAAAAGGCATCCTGCTGCTCGGGCGTGAGGCCAGAGAGGTTCTCGTAGCTGACCAGCCAGTTGTTGGCGGCGGCGACGAACACGTCCTCCACCGTCTTGGGTCTACCGCGCAGCATCACCTTGTTCGGATCGACCAGGCTGCGCAGCACGGATTGCGTGGTGGACTTGGCCGAGCCTTGTTCGCCCACCAGTTCCAGCACCGGGAAGGGGGTGTCCGGGCGGAAACAATCCAGCAGCCACGCCAGCACCATCACGCGGCTGTGTGCCGGGATGTTGGTGTGCTGCCAGAGCAACCCGACATCGCCATGGGTCACCGGCATAGGCAGCGGGCGCATCGAAGGCGTGCGGGTGAAATACACCGGCGACTCGTTCACCACCCGCCAGCCTTGCGGGGTGACGTGGATGGACTGCCACTGCTCATCGGCCAGATCGATCAGGTAGCCATCGTCGCAGCGGGCGGCGCGGACATGCACTTCGATCTCGTCGCCATCGTTGATGCCTGCAGCGGCGAGCGTGGCCAGTGCCGATTTCATCGTGGTCTCCGGCACGCCCATTTCCTTGGCACGCCAGTACGCGGCCCGCAGCCATTCCTCGAAGCCAGAGGAATACACCCGCCACACTTCGCGCCGACTGGGCATGGGAATCACGGCCACCGCATTGCGGTCCGCATCGTGGTGCAACTGGCACTGCGCACGGGCCAAGGCGACCAGTTCATCGAGCGCGCTGGCGTCGTCGTCGCTGCCGGGCAGTTCGTCTCGCACCAGTTTGTCGAGCATCGTCACCGAGCAGTCACGGTTCGCCTTCTTGGCGGCGTGGCGCAGGCGCAAGTAGCCGGGTAGGTCCGTGGCCTTGAGGATGGAGAAGGCGCGCACCACGTCTTCTTCGGCCAGCACCCCCACGTCATCCACCAGACGAACCAGTGCCACCTCGATCACACCAACAGGATCGGCGTCAGGTGTTGGCCCCGGAGTGGCCGCAGCATCCATCTCGACCGTGTGATGGTCGTGATGGTGGTGACGGTCGTTCTCTACTGCTCCGTCCGGGGAAGGGATGAGCGCGCTCACCATCACCCCCATTCCGCCAGTTCGGAGGTGCGCCTAATGCGGCGGCTGTTTGCTTCCAGCCAAGCCAGCACATCGGCCTTGCGATAGCGGACGGTGCGTCCGATTTTGGTGAGGATGGGGCCGCCGCCGTGGGTGGCAGACCACTCCAGCCAGCCGACGGTGTAGCCCATGCCAGCGGCGGCTGTTTTACGGTCGAGCAAGGCCTCGACGGGCGCTTGCCAGAATTCAGCACGCAGATCAGCGGTGCTGGCAATGTGTGATGTTCGGGCCCGTTTGGGCATGGCGGCATTCCTTCGGGTTCATTTGGAATGCCGCCATCGTGGTTCGCCTCGAACTTGGCGAACAGGAAGTTCAGAAAGGTTTTCTGAACTTCAAAAATCTATTGTCAGGTCCGGTGCCGATTGATCTCCGGCCCGAACAGCTTGAGCGCCTCGCCCAACTTCTTGTTGAAGGACAGTAGGCCGCGCGTGTCGCTGGGCATCAGTTCTTCGGCCGCCTGGATGACGGCTTCGCTGATGGCAGAGGCGTTCGGGCGGTTGCCGACTTGGTATTTACTGGCGGACTTGGCCAGCAGGTGCGCCATCAGCGCAATGGCCTTCAGGCTGTTCATCTCGGCGGCTTCGCTGCCATCGGGAAGCACCGCTTGGCGGGCCTCGTCAAACAGGAAGGCTGGGCGATCCTCGAACGGCAGTTGCTCGAACCACCGGCGCAGGCTGGCCTTGTTGATCACCAGACGATCCTTCTCCAGCAACTCGTCGATGGGAGCGCCCTTGAACACTTGGCCACGCGCAGTGAGAATGCCCAGGTCTTCATATTCGAGGCGTTCCGTGCGCAGGGCGGTGACCAGCGCGGCCCGCTTGGCGCTCATGCACTGGGTCTCGAAGTTCAGACTGGCGAGCTCGGCAGGCTCCACGCCGCACCACAGGGCAATCGCGTCATCGATGCGGATATGGTCGGCCAGGTCCCAGTAGCGCAGGCAGTTGTTTGGGTTGGGCATGGATGCCTTCTTTCGGTATGGTGGAATACGGGTCTTGCCAAATTTTGCCAAAGAACCCACACTTGCGCCATGAGCACGATGAACATCTCTCTCCCCGACACCCTCAAATCCTTCGTGGATGAGCAGGTCAGCCAGCGCGGCTATGGCACGAGCAGCGAGTACGTTCGCGAGTTGATCCGCAAGGATCAAGACCGCCTGCAATTGCGCAACCTACTGTTGGCCGGAGCTGCCTCGGCCCCGGCGGCCACTGCTGATGCCAGCTATTTCGAAGGCTTGCGTGACCGGGCGCGCAAGGCCGCCAAACCCGCTGCCAAGGCGTGAAGGCCAAGCCAGTCATCCCGCGTGAGCAGGCCAACCGGGATGTGGACGAGGCCGTCGCCTACTACCTGAGTGAGGCGGACGAAGCCGTGGCACTCGGCTTCATCGATGCGCTGGAGAAGGCTTACGGGCACATCGGTCGCCACCCGGCCACAGGTTCTCCACGCTACGCCCATGAGCTCAACCTGCCGGGCCTGCGCGCCTGGCCGCTGATGCGCTACCCGCACCTCGTGTTCTACGTTGAGCGTCCGGACCATATCGATGTCTGGCGCGTGCTGCACGGACAGCGGGATATCCCGGCGTGGATGCAGGAGCCTGACGCCGTGTGACGGTCGGATCGCCAGGGCGTATCTGTGCTTTCGCCGGTGTAAACAATAAGCGGCGACCGTCACAACCATCACCACTGTCACAGCGGGCCATCGACCGTGATGGTTGTGGCGATGGTGATGGTCACCGCCTATTGTTATGGCCCGCGCACGCATACATGCCCCAGGCGAAAGGGGTCCTTCCTGACGATATTCCAATACGGGGGGCGCGAGCGCAGCATTGCGCTACCGTCTGGCCAGGAAACAAGGTTTGCAGGGTTTGCGGTTCGCACTTGGCGGTGCGGGTCAACGGGCTGAATGCCGCGTCAACGCTGACGTGTGCGGGATTGTTGGGAAAGAGGAGAGTGCGAACCTTGGTGCGTACCGGGTTTGCAGGTTTGCACCCCGGTGCGCGCGAAAACGGCCAGGGACGAAAACTCAATGCTGGTGCGGGTTTGCAGCCGATTCGCTGACTGGGGTGCAGAAATCGGCCCACGAGCCTTTGCACCCCGTCTGACGCATCGGACACAGGTTGTCGTAACTTTCCGTGAGGCGCGCGCACGCGCACGCGTATAGAGAGTTACGTGGAACTGTGTCCGATGCGTCAGACACGCCGGGGCATCCGCAGGGCCTGAAGAAACTGGACACCCTTGGCGGCTGATCACACCACCCTGTACACCCGTTCGCCGCTGTCGTTGTGCGCCAGCACCACGTTCAGGCCCAGCTTCTTGCGTAGCATCCCGGAGATGGCTCCGCGCACGGAGTGGGGCTGCCAGCCAGTGGCCAGCATCAGTTGCAGGCTGGTCGCCCCCTGCGGGCGGCGCAGCGCCACCACCAGCGCGGCGAGTTTGGTGTCGGGGCGGATCGGGATGCCCTCCAGAAGTTGGAGATCACCGATGGTGTCCATCGGCTGGACGCCATTTGGTGGTGTGGACCGTTGCAGGCCGATGGCCACATAAGCCGCGTCGGTCAGCACGTGGCCGTCATCGGCAGGCTCGATCCACCCGCGCTGCAGCAGTGCAGTCAGCACCTTGACCCGTGCGCCGCCGCGCAGGGTGTCTGGTGGCATCACTCGTCCATCGGCACGGTGGGCTGCGGTGTGCAGCAGCAGGCTTTGGGACGGGGAGAGTTTGAGCAGGGTTCCCATCGTCGCATCCCTTACTTGGCCTGGCTGTCGAAGATCGCCAGCAGGTCATCCAGCGCCTGATCTACCCGCCCGAGGTCCCCAACGTGGCCGCAGTGGATGGCGTCAGGGTCATGGCCGAAGTGGTCGTCGGCCAGTTGCAGCAGGGCCTCGATCTTGTCGAGGATCATCGGCAGTCGTTGCAGGTAGGCATCGAGGGCGGTGGGCTGGGTGGTCATGGTGGGCTCCGGGTTGATTGATGACGCCACCATTCACGCGCTGAACGATCAAGAAGCCAAGAAAAAGATGATGCCCACGGCATCGAACCCTCGTCTGCCGCCCTCCAACCTGATAAATTGCAACCTTTACGATTGAAACCGATTTTATGCGACCCGAACCCCTGCTGCCGGAGCGCTGCAATGACCGCTGAACCATGGGTGTCCGTAGATCAGATCGCCGAGCATCTGGGCGTGACGCGCGATTCGATCTACCGCTGGATCGACCGCAAGAGCCTGCCCGCGCACCGCGTGGGGCGGTTGTGGAAGTTCCAGGTGTCTGAAGTGGATGAGTGGGTTCGCGCCGGTGGCGCGGATGAAGACAAGACGAACGATTTGACAGGAAACCGAACATGACCAGCATTCAGCAACGCGCCGAACTTCAACGCCGGATCTGGCAAATTGCCAATGACGTCCGAGGCGCCGTGGACGGCTGGGACTTCAAGCAATACGTGCTGGGTACCTTGTTCTACCGTTTCATCAGCGAAAACTTTGCGGCCTACATCGAAGGCGGGGACGAGAGCATCAACTACGCCGCGCTGAACGACGTGGTCATCACGCCAGACATCCGCGACGACGCCATCAAAACCAAGGGCTACTTCATCTACCCCAGCCAGCTGTTCGCCAACGTGGCCGCCAGTGCCAACACTAACGACAGCCTGAACACCGACCTGGCAGCGATTTTCTCTGCCATTGAAACCTCCGCCCTGGGCTACCCGTCCGAGCGCGACATCCGTGGCCTGTTCGCCGACTTTGACACCACCAGCAACCGCCTGGGCAACACCGTCAAAGACAAAAACGCCCGCCTGGCCGCTGTGCTCAAAGGTGTGGCCGAGCTGGACTTCGGCGACTTCGACGCCAGCCACATCGACCTTTTTGGCGACGCCTACGAATTCCTCATCTCCAACTACGCTGCCAACGCGGGCAAGTCTGGGGGCGAGTTTTTCACGCCGCAGCAGGTCTCCAAGCTGATCGCCCGGCTGGCCATGCACGGGCAAAGCAGCATCAACAAAATTTACGACCCCGCCTGCGGGTCTGGCTCGCTGCTGCTGCAAGCCAAAAAGCAGTTTGACGCCCACATCATCGAAGACGGCTTCTTTGGCCAGGAACTCAACCACACCACGTACAACCTGGCGCGGATGAACATGTTCCTGCACAACGTCAACTACGACAAATTCAACATCGAGCTGGGCGACACCCTCATCGAGCCGCACTTTGGCGATGACAAACCCTTCGATGCCATTGTTTCCAACCCGCCCTATTCGGTGAAGTGGGTGGGCAGCGACGACCCCACCCTTATCAACGATGACCGGTTTGCCCCGGCCGGTGTGCTGGCGCCCAAATCCAAGGCCGACTTTGCCTTTGTGTTGCACGCGCTCAGCTACCTCTCAGCCAAAGGCCGTGCGGCCATCGTCTGCTTTCCCGGCATTTTTTACCGCGGCGGGGCCGAACAAAAGATCCGCCAGTACCTGGTGGACAACAACTATGTGGAAACGGTGATTTCGCTCGCTCCCAACCTGTTCTTCGGAACCACCATAGCCGTGAGCATTCTGGTGCTGTCCAAACACAAGACCGACACCCACACCCAGTTCATTGATGCCAGTGGCCTGTTCAAGAAAGAAACCAACAACAACGTGCTGCTGGACTCGCACATCGACCAGATCATGGCGGTGTTCGATAGCAAGGCGAACGTCGAGCACTTTGCTCAGTCCGTACCGTTTGAGAAGGTCGCCGCCAACGACTACAACCTTTCGGTCAGCAGCTACGTGGTGGCCAAGGACAACCGCGAGGTGGTGAACATCGCCCAGCTCAATGCCGAGCTGAAAACCACGGTTGCCAAGATTGATCAGCTGCGCAAGGACATTGACGCCATCGTGGCGGAGATTGAAGGCGAGGAGCTGGAGGCATGAGCGGCGTGGACTTTTTGGACAAACTGCTGGATGGTGTGGCGGTGGAGTGGAGGGCGCTGGGTGAGATCACATTGCCTACAAGCAACATCAGGTGGCGTGATGCAAAGCGTTCCTATCGCTACATCGATCTAACATCCGTTGACATCGAGGCCAAAGCAATCGTCGAGACGAATGAAATTCAAGCCAGCAACGCACCGAGTCGAGCTCAGAAGCTAGTTGAAAAAGATGACTTGATTTTTGCTACAACGCGTCCCGCTCAACAACGGTATTGCTTAATTGGTGAAGAGTATTCCGGCGAAGTTGCCAGCACGGGCTATTGCGTTTTACGCGCCAAGCGAGAGGTGGTTCTGCCGAAATGGATTCTTCATTGGATCGCTTCCCGTGATTTCAAAGCATACGTCGAAGAGAACCAAAGTGGCTCTGCATATCCCGCCATATCAGACGCAAAGGTGAAGGATTTCGCAATCCCTATCCCCTGCCCAGAAAACCCCAAAAAATCGCTGGAAATCCAGGCCGAAATCGTCCGCATTCTGGACGCATTCACCGAGCTTACAGCCGAGCTTACAGCCGAGCTTACAGCCGAGCTTACAGCCCGCAAGAAACAATACAACCACTATCGAGATCAGTTGTTGCGTTTTGAAGATGGGGAGGTGGAGTGGCAAACTCTTGGGGAGCTGACAACATTGAGGCGTGGCCGCGTGATGTCAAAAGGCTACCTCGCCGAGAATGCTGGGCCCTTTCCGGTGTTCAGCTCTCAGACTGCCAACAACGGCATGATTGGAAAAATCGATACGTTCGATTTTGATGGAGAGTTCATTAGCTGGACGACTGATGGTGCTAACGCTGGGACTGTATTTCATCGGACAGGCAAATTTTCCATTACCAATGTGTGTGGGCTTATAAAGATCAACGATGAATCAAAATTAAACTACAAGTTCTTGTATTACTGGCTTTCAGTTGAAGCGCAGAAGCATGTCTACTCAGGGATGGGCAATCCAAAACTGATGAGTCATCAGGTTGAGAAAATTCCTGTACCTATCCCTTGTCCGGCAAGCCCAGAAAAGTCTCTTGAGAAACAAAAACGCATTGTTTCTATTCTGGATAAACTTGAGGCGCTTACATTTTCCATTAGCGAAGGTTTGCCGCGCGAGATCGAGCTGCGTCAGAAGCAATACGCGTATTACCGCGATCTGTTATTGAGCTTTCCCAAGCCGGAAGAGGTAGCGGCATAACATGGGCAAGACGCTGACGGAAATCGCCCAGCAGCTGCGACACGCCAACAAAAAGGTGCAGTTGCTCTATGCCTTCAACGGCACGGGCAAGACGCGCCTGTCGCGGGCGTTCAAGGAGTTGATTGCACCGAAGGCGGAGGGCGAAGAGGCTCAGGCGTCTGCTTTGGCAGACAAGAAGGTCCTTTACTACAGCGCCTTCACGGAAGATTTGTTCTATTGGCAGAACGATCTGGAGCAGGATGTTGAACCCAAGTTAATCATCCAGCCCAACGCGTTCACCCGGTGGGTGCTGGAAGAACAAGGCCAGGACCAGAGCATCACGGCCACCTTTCAGAGTTACACCAGCGACAAGTTGACGCCACATTTCAGCAGCGAATTTTCGTCTGTCAGTTTTTCATTTGAGCGCGGCAACAATCAGCAAGAGCCGCACATCAAAATCTCTAAAGGCGAAGAGAGCAATTTCATCTGGAGCGTTTTCAATGCGCTACTGGAGCAGTTGATTTCTGAGCTGAACATCGCCGAAGCCGAAAATCGCTCCACGGATGTCTTCAACAAGCTGGAATACGTTTTCATTGATGATCCGGTCAGCTCACTGGATGAAAACCACTTGATCGAGCTGGCGGTCAACTTGGCGGGTTTGATCAAATCAAGTCAGTCCGACCTGAAGTTCATCATCACCACGCACAGCCCGCTGTTCTACAACGTGCTGTTCAATGAGTTCAGCAACAAAGCCTGCTACATGCTGGAGCGCCTGGACGACGGCAGCTATACGCTGACCGAAAAGTCCGGCGATTCCAACAAGAGCTTTTCGTATCACTTGCACCTGCTGCAGACCATCGAGCAGGCCATTGCTGGCAACCGGGTCGAGCGGTTTCACTTCAAGCTGCTGCGCAATCTGTACGAGAAAACGGCCAGCTTCCTGGGTTACCCGAAGTGGTCAGAGCTGTTGCCAGATGACAAGCAGCTGTACTACAGCCGCATCATCAATTTCACCAGCCACAGCACGCTGTCCAACGAAGCCGTTGCACAGCCCACGCCAGCGGAGCAAGCCACGGTCAAACTGTTGCTTGATCACTTGAAGAACAGTCACGGCTTTTGGCAGCAACAGGGAGCCTGATGGTATGAGCGAAATCACCCACCACACCGATTACCGCCAAGCGTTGGCGGCCATCAAGCACCGCATACAGAGCTCGCAAGTTCGCGCCGTGCTGGCGGTCAATGCAGAGTTGCTTGGCCTGTATTGGGACATTGGCCGGCAGCTGGATGCTTGGCAGCGCGAACGCGGCTGGGGCTCGGCGGTGGTGGAGCAAATGGCGCAAGACCTCCAGGCCAGCTACCCCGGCATGAAAGGCTTTTCGCGCACCAGCCTGTTCGCCATGCGGCAGTTTTATGCCTTCTTCAGCCCGCGCTTTGAAGTTGTCCCACAGCCCGTGGGACAAATGCCTTGGGGACACGTGCGCACCCTGTTGGCCAAGGTGAAGTCGGTAGATCTGGTGTTGCTGTACGCCCAGGCCTGCGCCGAACACGGCTGGAGCCGCACGGTGTTGGAGTGGCAGATTGAGCAGCGCTTCCATGAGCGCGTGGGCCAGGCAGTGGGCAACTTCGCCCAGACCCTGCCTGCGCCGCAGTCCGAGTTGGTTCAGCAAAGCCTGAAAGACCCTTATGTGTTCGACTTTCTTACCCTCAGCGCCCAGGCGGTGGAGCGCGACATCGAGAACCAGTTGGTGGCGCAGATCACCCGGTTTCTGCTGGAGCTGGGCAAAGGCTTTGCTTTCCTGGGGCGGCAATACCCGCTGGTAGTCAATGGCAGGGACTACTTTCTGGACTTGCTCTTCTATCACGCACGTTTGAAATGCTACGTGGTGATCGAGCTCAAGGCGGGTGAATTCAAACCCGAATACGTCGGCAAACTCAATTTCTACCTGTCGGCGGTGGACGACCAATTGCGCGGCGACGGCGACCAGCCAACCATTGGCCTGATCCTGTGCAAAGACAAGGACAAGCTGGATGTGGAGTACGCCCTGCGCGATATTCACAAGCCCATGGGAGTGAGCTCGTTCATCACCAAGGACATCCCGTTGTCGGTGCAGTCCCAGTTACCGACGGTACAAGAGATTGAGAGCGAGTTGACTGCGCTGATCCAAGTTGATGAGAAGAAGCCCAATGAGTGACTACAAGACCATTGCCGAATCGAAGAACTTCATCGTTCTGGACAAATACGCCCCGGAATGGAAGGTCGCTGAAGGCTACCAGAGCGAGGGTGATCTCGAGCGCGAGTTCATTCAGGATTTGCAAAACCAGGGCTATGAATACCTGCCCGGACTGACCACGCCGCAGGCTCTGCTCGCCAATGTTCGCGTGCAACTACAAACACTCAATAACGTGCAGTTCGCTGAAGGCGAATGGCTGCGCCTTGTCGAGACATGGTTGGACAAGCCCAGTGATGGCATCGTCGAAAAAACCCGCAAGATTCACGACGACCACATCCACGACTTTGTCTTTGACGACGGCCGCATCCAGAACATCTATCTGCTGGACAAGAAAAACATCGCCCGCAACAAGGTGCAGGTGATCAAGCAATTTGAACAAACTGGCAGTCACGCCAACCGCTACGATGTGACAATTCTGGTCAATGGCTTGCCGCTGGTGCAGGTGGAATTAAAGAAGCGTGGCGTGGCGATTCGCGAAGCCTTTAATCAGGTGCACCGCTACAGCAAGGAGAGCTTCAACAGCGAGCATTCCCTGTACAAGTATTTGCAGCTGTTCGTGATCTCCAACGGCACCGACAGCCGTTACTTTGCCAACACCACGCAGCGCAACAAGAACAGCTTCGACTTCACCATGAACTGGGCGAAGGCGGACAACAGCCTGATCAAGGATCTGAAGGACTTCACGGCCACTTTCTTTCAGAAGCACACCCTGCTCAATGTGCTGCTGCATTACTCGGTATTTGATGTCAGCAATACGTTGCTGGTGATGCGCCCGTATCAAATTGCCGCCACGGAACGCATTCTGTGGAAGATCAACTGCGCGTATCAGGCCAAGAACTGGAGCAGTACTGAAAGCGGTGGCTTCATCTGGCATACCACCGGCTCGGGCAAGACCCTGACCAGTTTCAAGGCGGCGCGTCTAGCCACTGAGTTGGAGTTCATCGACAAGGTCTTCTTCGTGGTGGACCGGAAGGATCTGGATTACCAGACCATGAAGGAATACCAGCGCTTTTCACCGGACAGCGTGAACGGCTCGGACAGCACCGCTGGCCTGAAGCGTAACCTGGACAAGGACGACAACAAGATCGTCGTCACCACCATCCAGAAGCTCAATAACCTGATGAAGAGCGAGGCTGACTTGCCCATTTACGGCAAGCAGGTGGTCTTCATTTTTGATGAGTGCCATCGCAGCCAGTTTGGTGAAGCACAGAAGAATCTAAAGAAGAAGTTCAAGCGGTTCTGTCAGTTTGGCTTTACCGGTACGCCGATCTTCCCGGAAAACGCCTTGGGCGCTGAGACCACCGCCAGCGTGTTTGGCCGTGAACTGCATTCGTACGTGATCACCGATGCCATCCGTGACGAGAAGGTATTGAAATTCAAGGTGGACTACAACGATGTGCGCCCGCAGTTCAAGGCCATTGAAACCGTGCAGGACGAGAAGAAACTCAGCGCAGCGGAAAACAGGCAAGCCTTGCTGCACCCCGACCGCATTCGCGAGATCACTCAGTACATCCTGAACAACTTTCGGCAAAAAACCCACCGCTTGCAAGCGGGTAATAAAGGGTTCAATGCCATGTTCGCCGTCAGCAGTGTGGACGCTGCAAAGCTGTATTACGAGTCTTTCAGGGAGTTGCAGAAAGGCAGCGACAGGCCATTGAGGGTGGCCACCATCTTCTCGTTCGCAGCCAACGAGGAGCAGGATGCGATTGGCGACATTCAGGACGAGAGCTTTGATGTCTCGGCCATGAACAGCAGCGCCAAGGAGTTCTTGAGCGCGGCCATCGCGGACTACAACACGCTGTTCAAAACCAACTTCAGCGTGGACAGCAATGGCTTCCAGAACTACTACCGTGATCTGGCCAAGCAGGTCAAAGCCAAGGAGATCGACCTGCTGATCGTGGTGGGCATGTTCCTGACCGGCTTTGATGCGCCTACGCTCAACACGCTGTTTGTCGACAAGAACCTGCGCTACCACGGGTTGATGCAGGCCTACTCACGCACCAACCGCATCTTCGACGCCACCAAGACCTTCGGCAATATCGTCACCTTCCGCGACTTGGAGCAGGCGACCATTGATGCCATCACCCTGTTCGGCGACAAGAACACCAAGAACGTGGTGCTGGAGAAGAGCTACAAGGAGTACATGCAAGGCTTCACCGATGCGGTCACCGGTGAGGCGCGGCGTGGCTTTATGGACGTCGTGAAGGAACTGGAAGCACGCTTTCCCGATCCCGCAGCTATTGAAAAGGAAGCCGACAAAAAGGCTTTCGCCAAGTTGTTTGGTGAGTATTTGCGCGTGGAGAACATACTGCAGAATTACGACGAGTTCGCCAGCCTGAAAGAGTTGCAAAGCGTTGACATGGCCAATCCGGCTGCGGTGGAGGCGTTCAAGGCCAAGCACTATCTGAATGATGACGATCTGACCGCGCTCCAAGCCATCACACTCCCGGCCGAACGGAAGGTGCAGGACTACCGCTCGACCTACAACGATGTACGCGACTGGCTCCGCCGTGAGCAGGCGGGGGCCGAGAAGGAAAAGTCCACCATCGACTGGGATGATGTCGTCTTTGAGGTGGATCTGCTCAAGTCGCAAGAGATCAACCTTGACTACATCCTGGAACTGATCTTCGAGCACAACAAGAAGATCAAGAGCAAGTCGGAACTGGTGGATGAAGTGCGCCGGGTGATTCGGGCTAGCTTGGGCAACCGCGCTAAAGAGAGCTTACTGGTGGACTTCATCAACCAGACCGATCTGGACAAGATCGGCGACAAGGCCAGCGTGATAGACGCCTTCTTCACTTTTGCACAGGCGGAGCAGCAGCGTGAAGCGCAGGAATTGATCAACTCCGAGAGCCTGAACGCCGAAGCGGCCAAGCGCTACATCACCGCATCATTGAAGCGTGAATTTGCCAGCGACAGTGGCACGGAGCTGAATTCCGTTTTGCCCAAGATGAGTCCGCTCAATCCGCAGTACCTGACCAAAAAGCAAAGCGTGTTCCAGAAAATCGCCGCATTTGTGGAGAAGTTCAAGGGCGTCGGCGGGCAGGTCTGAGGGGCTGGCAATGTTGTACAGGTCTCCGCATTCGGCAGAGTATCGCCCAGCCGAGGAGAGGGGTTGGCGCGATCATGGAGCAGTTGTTCCAGCGAATGGCGGTGAACTGGCAGCGCTGCAAGCCGAAAACGCCCGCCTGATCGCACTGCTCGAATCGCACGGTATCCAGTGGCGTGCGCCGCAACCGGTCGTCCTGGTGGCGCGAGAGCCTGAGCCGTCCAAGCTTTCCACCGCCGAGAAGGTGGCACTGTTCCGTCGGCTGTTTCGTGGGCGCACGGATGTTTACCCGATCCGCTGGGAGGGCAAGACCTCCGGCAAGACTGGTTACGCGCCCGCGTGTGCAAACGAATGGCGCGCCGGTGTCTGCGAGAAGCCGCGCATCAAGTGCGGGGACTGCAGCAATCGTCTGCTGATTCCGCTGTCCGACGCGGTGATCTACGACCATCTGGCCGGTGAGCACACAGTCGGGGTGTATCCGTTGCTGGAGGACGATAGCTGCTATTTCCTCGCGGTCGACTTCGACGAGGCGGAATGGCGAGACGATGCGCTGGCATTCCTGAAGTCCTGCGATGAACTGGGCGTACCAGTGGCGCTGGAGATTTCCCGCTCCGGGAATGGAGCGCATGCGTGGGTGTTCTTTGCCAGCCGCGTTTCAGCACGTGATGCCCGCCGTTTGGGCACGGCCATCATCACCCATACCTGTGCTCGCACCCGGCAACTGAAGCTGGAATCCTATGACCGACTGTTCCCGAACCAGGACACCATGCCCAAAGGCGGGTTTGGCAACCTGATCGCCTTGCCGCTACAGAAAGGTCCGAGGGAGCAGGGTTTCAGCGTCTTTGTCGATTCCGATCTGCGACCGTACCCTGATCAATGGGCGTTCCTCGCGTCCATCCAGCCGATGGCCGCGCACGATATCGAGCCGACCATCCTCCGGGCCACGGGTGGCGTCCATCCGCTGGACGTCACCTTCATCGACGACGAGGACCTGGCCACGCCCTGGAAGCGCGAGAACACATCGGCCAAGAAACTGGCCGGTCCGATGCCGAAGTCACTGACCGTCACGCTGGCCAATCTGATCTATTTCGAGAAGGCCGAGTTGCCGCAGGCTCTGGCCAACCGGCTGATCCGGTTGGCGGCTTTCCAAAACCCTGAGTTCTACAAGGCCCAGGCGATGCGGATGTCGGTGTGGGACAAGCCGCGCGTCATTGGCTGCGCCGAGAGCTATCCCCAGCACATCGCCCTGCCGCGCGGTTGCCTGGATGCCGCGCTGTCCTTGCTGCGAGAGAACGGCATTGCCTGTGACCTGCGAGACGAACGCTTCGGCGGTCAGCCGCTGGACGTGTCTTTTGTCGGTAGTCTGCGCCTCGATCAGGAAGCCGCTGTTGCAGGACTGCTCACCCACGATGCTGGCGTGCTGTGCGCGCCAACTGCCTTCGGCAAGACGGTCACCGCCGCCGCGATGATCGCCCGGCGGGGCGTCAACACCCTGGTGCTGGTGCATCGCACGGAGTTGCTCAAGCAATGGCAGGAGCGCCTGCAAGCCTTTCTGGGGGGCGCCAAAGGCGTGGTCGGTACCATCGGCGGCGGCAAGGCCAAACCGACTGGAAAGATCGACATCGCCGTGATGCAGTCCCTCTCCCGCCAGGGTGAGGTGAACCCGCTGGTCGAGGGCTATGGGCAGGTGGTCGTCGACGAGTGCCACCACGTCGGCGCAGTCTCCTTCGACGCGATCCTCAAGCGGACCAAGGCGAAATACGTGCTGGGCCTGACCGCGACACCGATTCGCCGCGACGGGCAGCAGCCAATCATCTTCATGCAGTGCGGACCGATCCGATACACGGCCGCCAAGCCAGCCGGGGCACCGCGCGATCTGGAAGTGCTGCCTCGTTCACGCTTCGGCCGGATCGACGTGCCGACCGATGCTGGCATTCAGGACGTCTTCCGGTGCCTCGCCAACGATTCGGCCAGAACAGCTGCCATTGCCGCCGAGGTGCGCGATGCCGTCGCGCAGGGACGCAAGGTGCTGGTCTTGACAGAACGCACAGAACACCTCGATGCCATCAAGACGGAACTCGACAGCCTGCAACCGGCCCCGTTCGTCTTGCACGGAAGAATGTCCAGGAAGCAACGAGCGACGCTGGTCGCGGACCTGGATGCACTACCGCCCGACGCGCCGCGCGTCCTTTTGTCCACCGGCAAGCTGGTTGGCGAGGGATTCGATCACCCGCCGCTCGACACCCTGGTCCTCGCGATGCCGGTGTCTTGGAAGGGCACGTTGCAGCAGTACGCCGGGCGCCTGCACCGCGAGCACGCCAGCAAGACTGACGTGCGGATCATCGACTTCGTCGACACCGGCCATCCGGCGCTGCTGCGGATGTGGGACAAGCGGCAGCGTGGCTACCGGGCGATGGGGTATCGCATCAGCAGTGAAGATTTGAAGTGAGGTGTGAATTCGCCAGTGCCTGCAGCAATCCGCGCCAGTGCTCATAAGCTCGGGAGGCCGGTCGGCAGATGGTCAGCCACCCACCACCAAAATGCCACAACCCGCTGCCGCAAGGCAAGCGGGTTTTTTATTTTTGGCGGGGCACTTTTATCAACTTTAACTGCAGCGCTTTGCTTTTACTGTGGCTATAGCCAAATATCAGGGTTTATCCCTACCATCAAATGTTCGTTTTTAGCCGTTACGCGGACATTTTTTTGCACCACTCAGCCGCGCTTCAGGCAAAATAGCACGATCGTTCGTTTAAACTTCACACCGATCATGCAACACCCGTTCGCCGACACGCCCCGCCCTTGGGCCGCCGTGTACCGAGAAGTCGGCATCGTGCCCGAGCTGCCGCCTTTGAGCCACCCCAACCTCGGCGCCTTCATTCACGATGCCTGCACGCGCTGGGCGCGCGAGAGCAAGGTCAAGGCCGCCTTCACCTGCGTGGTGCCCAACGGCATGAACGGCAGCCTGAGCTTTGCCAAGGTTGATGAGTTGTCAGACTATTTTGCCGCCTACCTGCGCGAGGTACTGGGCCTGCACGTGGGCGACCGGGTGGCGGTGCAGATGCCCAACGGCCTGTCCTATCCGGTGGTGGTATTTGGCATCCTCAAGGCCGGTTGTGTGCTGGTCAACACCAACCCGCTCTACACCCCGGCCGAAATGGTGCATCAGTACAAAGATGCCGGCGTCAAGGCCTTGGTGCTGATCGACATGTTTGCCGACAAACTGCCCTCGGTGCTGGCCATGACCACCGTCAAGCACGTGGTGCTGGCTGGGGTGCCGGAGTTTTTCCCGATCATCCCCAAGCTCATCATCCGTGGGGTGCAAAAGGTCTGGTCGCAGGTGCTTCCTCCGGTCACGGTGCCTCACGCGCGCCTGGCTGCTGCCCTGAAGCAGGGCCGTACTGCGCTGCAAAAAGCCGGCGGTCGCGTGCACGCCCAGAACTACTGGAAAGGCATCCAGCCACACGAACTGGCGCTGCTGCAATACACCGGCGGCACCACCGGGGTGAGCAAGGGCGCCATGATCAGCCACAGCAACCTGCTACACAACGTGCAACAGATGCTGGCCATGGGGGGCACGCACATGGAGCCCGGCAAGGAATGCGTGCTGACCGCGCTGCCGCTGTATCACATCTTAGCATTTACCGCCAATTTGCTGGGATTTCTCGCCATCGGCGCGCAAAACATCCTCATCCCCAGCCCGCGCCCGGTGCAAAACCTGCAGCGCGCGATTGAGAACTACCCCATCACTTGGATGACGGGCGTCAACACGCTCTACAACGGCCTGCTCAATGAGGAGTGGTTCGTCGCCTATCCGCCGCGCAAGCTCAAGGCCTCCATCGCGGGCGGCACCTCGCTGCACAGCGCTGTGGCCAAGCGCTGGCGCGAAGTCACAAAAACGCCGATCGCCGAAGGTTACGGCTTGACTGAAACCTCGCCCGTGGTGAGCTTTAACCCGCTGCATGGTGAGCCGCGCTTGGGCAGCATCGGCATCCCCGCTCCAGGCACCGACATCCGACTGGTGGGCGAAGACGGCCAAAATGTAACCTTCGGGCAAGCCGGCGAAATTTACGTCAGCGGCCCACAAGTGATGCAGGGTTACTGGCACCAACCGGCCGAAACCGCAGAGGTGTTGCGCGACGGCTGGCTCGCCACTGGCGATGTGGCGGAGATGGACGACCAGGGATTCATGCACATCGTCGACCGCAAGAAAGACATGATCCTGGTCTCGGGCTTCAACGTCTACCCCAACGAGATCGAGGACGTGATCGCCCAGATGGACGCCGTGCTCGAGGTGGCTGTGGTGGGCACCCCCGACGAAAAAACCGGCGAAGCGGTGCGCGCCTACGTGGTGCACAACCCAGAACACGACGGGGCTTTGCAAGCCGACGCCGTGATCGCCCATTGCCGCAAGTTTCTGGCCGCTTACAAGGTACCCAAGAGCATTGTGATCCGCGAAGAACTGCCCAAAACGGCGGTCGGCAAGGTGCTGCGCAAAAACCTGAAGGCCGAAGTCAAGGCCGAATGGCAAGCACAACTCAAAGCCAACCTGCAGCATTAAACGCCTGCAACCCCAAGAAACCGGAGACCACACAAAATGCTTACCGAATTTGAAACCCAGCTGCTCGGCTTGATGATGATGGTCATCATGCTGGGCATGGGCGCCTCGCTCACCTACCGCGACTTTTTAATCGCCTTTCGCAAACCCAAAGGCGTGCTGGTGGGCCTGGTGTGCCAGTACGGCATCATGCCCTTTCTGGGTTTTACGCTGGCCATCGTGCTCAACTTTCCGCCCGCGCTCGCCGTGGGCCTGATTTTGATGGGCTGCATGCCGGGCGGCACCACGTCAAACATCTTTGCCTACTTCAGCAAAGGCGTGCTGGCGTTGTCGATCATGATGACCAGCATCTCGACCTTGGTGGCGCTGGTGGCGGTGCCAGCTCTGCTGGCTTTCTACACCGGTGTGGCCGGTATTGGCAGCGAATTTGCGGTGCCCGCCAGCAACGTGGCGCAGGTGCTGTTGGTGTTGCTGGTGCCCACGATCATTGGCATGGTGACGCGCAAGCTCAATCCCAACATCGGCGCCACCATGGAGCTGATCGGCAGCTTTATGGGCGTTTTTGTGATCTTGTTCTTGGTGGTGACTTGGGTGCCGCGCAACTACATGCTGCTGGCAGCGACCCCGTTCTCGGTCTATTTTGCGGTCATCGGCTTGGGGCTGATCGGCATGGCGCTGGGCTTTTTGCTGTCGCGCCTGCTGCGCCAAGACCGCAACCGCAGCCGCACCATCGCGCTCGAAACCGGCATTCAGAACGGCCCGCTGGCGGTGCTGATCGTCACCCTGACCTTCACCGGCACCATGCAGCAAGACGTGCTGCTGATCCCGGTGCTGTACTCGCTCTTCATCGTGATCACGAGCACCTTCGTCACGCTGGCGTTTCGCCGCATCGCCGACCGCGAAGCGCTGGCCCGTGACCAAGCCAAAACCGGCAGCGTGCTGCAAGCTGGGCGTTGATCCCACGCGTCAAAGCTGCGGGTTAAACTGCGGCGGATGAACGCTGTCCGCGCCGCCGCCTTGACGCCATTGCCTCGGAATTGGCTCTGGCTGTGGTTGGCCGCCGGCTTGGCACTGGGCAGCGCGCCACTGCGGGCCCAAGCCATATCCAGCCCGCTGCACGGCCGGGTGATTGCGGTGGCCGACGGCGACAGCGTCACCGTGCTCGATGCCCAGCAACGGCGCCACCGGGTGCGGCTGCTGGGCATCGACGCGCCTGAGCAAGCGCAGCCTTGGGGCGCCGAAGCGGGCGCGCACCTGAAGGCCTTGGTCTTGCAGCACGAGGTGCAGGTGGACTTTGCCAAGACCGACCGCCATGGCCGTTTGGTTGGCACGCTGCGCCTGCAGGGGCAGGACGTGAACCTGCAACTGCTGCGCGCCGGGCTGGCTTGGCACCACAAGCCCTACGCCGCCGATCAGGGGTGGCTGGAGCGCTGGCGCTATGCCCGCGCCGAACGCCTAGCACAGCGCGAGCAGCGCGGGCTGTGGACCGACTCGGCCCCGACGCCGCCGTGGGAATACCGCCAACAACAGCGTGCCCAGCCGCGCTAAACGGTGCGGCCTCACCCTTGTCAAACGCCGCGCAGCAGCTGCATCCTCACAGCCGCGCCAGCAGCTTGGCGGTGTTCACGCGCACCCGCACCTCGTCGGCGGCCAAGCCGGCCTTGATTTCGTAGGCCGCCTCGCTGGTGTCACGCAGCGCCGGCTCACCCAGCGGCATGCCGCTGCGCCCGACGAGGGCAAACACCAACGGTTCGTTGGCGCGGCGCTGACGCCGCACCACCACCGCCAGTTCTTCGCTGGCCAGCCGCACATAGCTGCCCGGGATGTAGACACCCACGGCCTTGATCAGCGCCGCTCCGAGGGGGTTGGGCTGGCCGTCGGCGGCCAGGTAGGCGTCGCGCGCCGCCCGCTGCGAAGGCAAGCCCTTGCGGCTGACACGTGGGCTGATACGCGCCACAAACACATCGATCAAGCTGATCAGATGTGCCATCAGCAACAGCGGCTCGGCGCCCTCAAGGCTGCCCATGGCGTGGAGCTTGGTGTGGTGCAGTCGCACCAAGCGCAACCAGGTTGGGTCCTGCACACCCAGGTGCTGCAGACAGCGCTCTCCAAGCAATGGGTGCTGTTCGATGCGAATGCGCTGCTCGACACTGGGCGGCTCGGCTTGCAAGGCCAGCTCGTCTTGCAGGCGCGTCATGCCGATGTTCATGGTCAGCGCGGCGTTGATGAGGGCATCGATCTGGCTGGGCTCTTTGAGCAGCAACTTGCCGACGATCCGGCACAAAAGCCCGCACAGCAAGGCATGACCGGTGCTGTAGCCCAGGGTGCGATCAAGAAGCATCTGCACCAGCACGAACAAGCTGTCGTCGGTGCGCGACTGCAGCACCTCGTCGATGCGCATGCGGATCAGCCCCAAGCGGCGCAAAAAATCCTGCGCCTGCTCACCTTGGTGCAGCAGCAACCCGAGGCTGGTGTGCAGATCGGCCCAGCGCATGTGCACGGGCACGGCTTGCTCGTCGCGATCAGGCCCAAGCCCCATGGGGCGCGCCACGCTGGCAATGCTCTCCAAGCTGGCGTTGCCGCGCAGTTTGCGGTCGATTTCGGCGGTATACCGAAAGGTCCACTGGCGATACTCCTCCTCGTCAACCATCGGGCCGCGCGACCGCAGCAACTCCCGGTGCTCGAAGTTGCGGATGACTTCTCCGCGGCGCAGCAGCAGCACGCCACTGCCGTCCCAGATATTCAGTGGCAATGGCGCCTCGAGCTCGATCTGATCCAATGACAAGGGGACACGCATGCGCGTATGCTAGCAGTAGGCACAGCCACATGCGCCCTGCTCGGGCCGTCGGTTTTGAAGATAATGCAAGAAAACCCCGTTTCACTCGAGGAACCCGATTCGTGCCTGAAGCCCTCCCCCCCACCATCGCAGTTTCCGATCTGCGCCTGGGGTTATACGTCTATCTCGACCTGGGTTGGATGGACCACCCCTTCCCTCTCAACCGCTTCAAGATCAGCACGCAAGAGCAGATCGACACCATCCGCTCTCTCGGGCTGCAGTCGCTGCGCTACGCCCCCGAACTCAGCGATGCACACGCCCTGCCCGGCGCTGCGGCACCAGAAGTTGGCCCCACCGACCAGACGGCCGCAGCCACCCCTGTCAGCCCTGCGCTCGCTGCGGCACCAGCACCCCCCGCACCCGTTGGTGCAACCACTCCCCAAAGCAACTCAACGCTTTCAGATCCCTGGAAAAAATCCTGTAGCCACTGCGAGCGCCAGCACGCCCAGACCAGCCGCGCCGTCAAGGCGGTTTTCGCGCAACTTCAATCCAACCCGGCCAGCGCCGGCACAGCGAGCAAGCAACTGGTGCAAAACCTGCTCGATGAGATGCTCGGGCAAGAGGAGTCGGCCCTGCGCCTGCTGGCCGACACTTCTTCGGATCACCGTGCCCAGCACGCGCTCAACGTCTCGGTGCTCTGCCTGCTGCTGGGGCGGGCGCTGCAGCTGCCCGAAGCCGACCTGCATACCCTGGGTTTGGCAGGCTTGCTGCACGACATCGGCAAATTCGACTTGCCTACGTTGGTCCGCTACCGCGACCCAGACCTTAGCGCCGCCCACCTGAAGGTCTACCAAGAACACGTTGGGCATAGCCTAGCCTGGGGCAAGCGCATGGGCCTAACCGAGCCGGTGCTGCAGACCATCTCGCAGCACCACGAATACGCCGACGGCAGCGGCTTCCCGCAGGGCCTGCGCGCCGAGCAGATTGGCGCTGCCGGCGGTATTCTGGCGCTGGTCAACCACTACGATTCCCTGTGCAACCCGCACAACCCGCTGCGCGCCGTCACGCCGCACGAGGCACTGTCGATTTTGTTTGCCAAACACAAGGCGCAGCACGATCACCGCACCTTAAGCGCCTTTATCCGCATGATGGGGATTTATCCTCCGGGCTCGGTGGTGCAACTCAGCGACGAGCGCTACGCCGTGGTGGTGTCGGTCAACGCAGCGCGTCCGCTCAAACCCGAGGTAATGGTCTACGAGCGCCAAACCGACAATCCCGATGTGGTGCACCTGCTCGACTTGCAGCAAGAACCGCAACTGAGCATTGCGCGCAGCCTGCGGCCACAGCATCTGCCGCGTCCTGTGCTGCTGTGCCTTTCGCCCAAACCGCGTTACTGTTATTTTTTCGAGCGCGCACTCAGCCCCGCCGAGCGCCCCGCGGAGCCCGAATGAGTTTTTTTCATTGGCCACCCTTGATCGAAGGCTTGCTCGAAGCGGTGTGGCTGGTCGATGCGCAGACACGGCGCATCCTGTATGCCAACCAAGCCGCCTCGGTCCTGCAGCGTGCACCAGCGCAAGAAATCTGTGGCACCTTGGTCACCGACTGGACCGTCAGCCCCGAAGACGCGCTCTACTGGGACACACTGGCGCAGCCTGAGCAGACCCTGCTGCAATCCGAAACCCTCTTGCGCCGCCGCGATGGCAGCACGGTGCAGGTGTTGCGTCGCATCACTGCATTGCCCAACGACCCCGACACGACCTTGCGCCTGGTCGCCATACAAGACCTCAGCGTTCAACACGCCACCCAGCAACGGCTCGAACACCTGCTGGCAGAACTGCGCGCCACGCTCGAATCCACCGCCGACGGCATCTTGGTGTGCGACCTCGACGGCCGCATCCGCGCTTTCAACCGCCTGTTTGCGCAACTGTGGGATCTGCCCAACACGCTGCTGACGCAACAAAACGACGAATCGATCCACCGCTGGCTCGCAAGCCGTGTCACCGACCCCGAGGGCTACCGGCTGCAGCTCGGGCTGCTGCAGCGCTCGCCCTTGCTCCAGACCACCGACGTGCTGCTGTTGCAGAACGGGCGCTTGCTCGAGCGCATCACGCGGCCGCAACTGGCACGCGGGCGCCCGATCGGGCGCATCTACGCCTTTCGCGACATCACCGAACGCTACGCCACCGAGTCACAGCTCAAGCTCGCCGCCAAGGTGTTCGAGTCCAGCCTCGATGCGATACTCATCACCGACCCACAGCAACGCATCCTGGCCTGCAACCCGGCGACGCTGAGCTTGACGCGAACCCAGGAAAGCGATCTGTTGGGCACGCCTGCCACCTCGCTGTTTTTTGCCCCCAGCCAGATCGACTGGCTAGAGATTCTGCGCCAGCATCTCGAGGGCGCGGGCTACTGGCAAGGCGAGCTCTGGCACCGCCGTGCCGACGGTGCTGCGCTGGCCCTGCAGGTTTCCTGGGTGGTGCTGCGCGACGCCGAGGGGCGGACGCTGAACACGGTGCTGTTTGCCAAGGATTTATCAGAGAAAGTGGCGGCGCAGCAGCGCATCGAACAGCTCGCCTACACCGACGCGCTCACCGGCCTGCCCAACCGCCTGACCCTGACCGAACGCGTAGGGCACGCGATCCGGCTGGCGCAGCGCAGTGGTTTGGGCTTTGCCGTGTTGTTCCTCGACCTGGACCGCTTCAAAAGCATCAACGACTCGCTCGGGCACCTGTTTGGCGACAAGGTGCTGATCGAGATCGCCAGCCGGCTCAAGCACTGTCTGCGCCAGACCGACACCCTGTGCCGCCTTGGCGGCGACGAGTTCGTCGTCCACTTGCATGATACCGATGCCGTTGGGGCCGAAATCAGCGCCCAGCGGCTGATCGACGCCATGGTGCGCCCGATCGAGATCGACGAGATGCACTTCAACCTGTCGTGCAGCCTAGGGATTGCGCTCTATCCAGACGACGGCGACACGCTTGACGAACTCATCCGCCACGCCGACACCGCCATGTACGAGGTCAAAGGACGCGGAAAAGGCCACTACCGCTTTTACCGGCCCGAAATGAACGCCAACCTGCTGGCGCGCCTGCAGCTCGATCACGCCCTGCGTGAAGCCTTGCGGGCGCAGCAGTTTGTGCTGCACTACCAGCC
This sequence comes from Serpentinimonas sp. SSL01, assembly GCF_056323735.1. NCBI lineage: Bacteria > Pseudomonadati > Pseudomonadota > Betaproteobacteria > Burkholderiales > Comamonadaceae > Serpentinimonas > Serpentinimonas sp. SSL01. The sequence goes on along the minus strand of NZ_CM150487.1, from coordinate 209,332 downwards.
GCGCATCGACCTACACAACGGCCAAATGCGCTCGTGCGAGGCGCTGCTGCGCTGGCAACACCCGGAGCGCGGCCTGGTGTTGCCGGGGGAGTTCATCGGCGTGGCCGAAGAAACCGGCTTCATCGTCGCCTTGGGCGACTGGGTGCTGGAGCAAGCTGTGCGCCAAGCTGCCGCCTGGCAGGACGCGGGCACGCCGTGCCCGGTGGCGGTCAACCTCTCGGCGCTGCAATTTCACCCAGGCGGCTTGGTCATGCGGGTGCAGCAGCTGCTCAGCACCTATGGGCTGCAAGCGCACCTGCTGGAGCTGGAGCTGACCGAGTCGATTTTGATCGAGGACGCCGACGAAGCGCTGGCGCGGATGCAGGAGCTGCGCGCCTTGGGCGTGCGGCTCTCGCTCGACGACTTCGGCACCGGCTACTCCAGCCTGGGTTACCTCAAGCGCTTCCCGCTGCAGCAGATCAAGATCGACCGCAGCTTCATCGCCACCATGCACAGCGACGCGGTGGATGCCGCCATCGTCACCTCGATCATCCAGTTGGCGCGGGCGCTCAAAATGGAGGTGGTGGCCGAAGGGGTGGAGCTGGAAGAACAGCGACAGCACCTGCGTGAGCTCGGTTGCGACCAGTATCAGGGTTTTTTGTGCTCGCGTGCCGTGCCCGCGTCGGAGTTCCATGCCTGCTGGCTCCAGCCGCGATAATCGCGCTCCATGCACATCCACATCTTAGGCATTTGCGGCACTTTCATGGGCGGTCTGGCCGCCTTGGCGCGCGCCGCCGGGCACCGCGTCACCGGCTGCGACGCCGGCGTCTATCCTCCCATGAGCGAGCAGCTGCAGGCGCTCGGCATCGAGCTGATCGAAGGCTTTGGAGCCGAGCAACTGGCGCTGCAGCCCGACCTGTACGTGGTGGGCAACGTGGTGTCACGCGCCCGGGGCCCCGACGGTGCGCCCAAATTCCCGCTCATGGAAGCCATTTTGGATGCGGGCGCGCGCTACAGCAGCGGCCCGCAGTGGCTGAGCGAGCACATCTTGCACGGCCGCCACGTGCTGGCGGTGGCCGGCACGCACGGCAAAACCACCACCAGCGCCATGCTGACTTGGATTTTGGAGCATGCCGGGCTGCAGCCAGGTTTTTTGATCGGTGGCGTGCCGCAAAACTTTGGCATTTCGGCGCGGCTGGGCGCGGCCTCGGCCCCGTTCGTGATCGAGGCCGACGAATACGACACCGCCTTCTTTGACAAGCGCAGCAAGTTCGTGCATTACCGGCCGCGCACCGCCGTGCTCAACAACCTCGAGTTCGACCACGCCGACATCTTCGACGACCTCGCGGCCATCGAGCGCCAGTTTCACCACCTGCTGCGCACCGTTCCGGCCAGCGGCCGCGTGATCTACAACGGCCTCGAAGAAAGCCTGGCGCGCGTGCTGCACCAGGGCTGCTGGAGCGAGCAGCGCAGCTTTGGCAGCGCGGTGAGCGATTTTTGCGCCGAAGGCGAAGCCGACGACTTCGTGCTGCGCCAGCGCGGCCACGCCAGCGGCCGCGTGCGCTGGGGGCTGAGCGGGGTGCACAACCAGCTCAACGCCTTGGCTGCTGCCGCCGCCGCCGAGCACTTGGGCGTGCCGGTGGCGCTGGCGGCCGAGGCGCTGGGCCGCTTTGCGGGCGTGAAACGGCGCCTCGAAGTGCGCGGGCGGGTGCACGTGGCCAAGCCCGCGCCGGGGCTGCCCGCAGGCGCCGGGGCTGCTCCCGAGAATGCCCACGAGGCCAGCCCGATCACGGTCTATGACGACTTTGCGCACCACCCCAGTGCCATGCGCAGCACCATCGATGGCCTGCGGCGCCAGCTCGACCGCCGCGGCGGCAGTGGGCAGCGCATCCTGGCGCTGTTCGAGCCGCGCTCCAACACCATGAAGCTGGGCACCATGAAGGCGCAACTGCCTTGGAGCCTAGAACGCGCCGACTTGGCTTTTTGCCACAGCGGCGGCCTAGGCTGGGACGCCGCTGCGGCGCTGGCCCCCATGGGTGAGCGGGCCGTGGTGGCCGCCGACATCGACAGCCTGGTGCAGCAAGCGGTGGCCGCCGCGCAAGCCGGCGACCACCTGCTGTGCATGAGCAACGGCGGCTTTGGCGGCGTGCACCACAAGCTGCTGCAAGCGCTGCGGCAGCGCTTTGATGCGCCCGCTTGCGCCAAGCCCAAAAGCGCTCAGTAACTCACGGTCATCGTGGGCACATCGATGTGCACCACGGGCCGCGCCAGCGTGGCGCTGGCGGCTTGGGCAAAGGCTTGCGCCCAAGCGCGATGGGCCGGGTCGGAAAAATGGGCTTGGCCAGCGGTGCGGGCGATCACCGCCACCTTGTCGGCCAGCAACACCTTGCCCGACAGGCGCAGCGGTTCGCAACCCAGATCGACGAACTGCTGATCCAGCCACTCGCGCGCCAAACCGTTGGGCATGGGCTGCATTTCTTCCAGATCGAATGTGTACTCTTGGGTGTCTCCCCAACTAACGATGACTTGGCTGCGCATGAAACCGGGCTCCTGTAGTGCATAAAAACGGCACGACTCCGGCCCCATGCCGGGATGCGCCAGGGCCTATTGTGCCTTGCGTGTTGCAGCGCGGCAACTGGCGACAACCCGAAGTCACTCAGAATCAGCACATCAGAACGACTGCGTCAGACCCAGCACCAAGCGGCCTTTGCCCGCGGGGCCGGCGCGGTCGGTGTCGGCACCGGACCAGATCGCCGAGGTGCTCAGGCTTTCGGTGAGGGCGTAGGTGAGGCCGAGCCGGTAGTCGGTGGCGCCCGAATTGAGGTTTTCGCGGTTGCGAAAACCCACGCCGGCCTCGAGCGTCAGGCGCTCGGTCAGGGGCTGCTCGATCAAAAAGCTCAGGCGCGCATGCTCGTCGATTGAGCCGCTGGTGCCCCAGCTGAGCTTGGTCGTCAAAATGCCCATGCTCAGGCTGCCATAGACCTCGCTGCCGTTCAAGCTGGCGCCGCTGTTGGGGTAGATGTAGGCGATGTAGCCCACGTCGAAGCCCATGCCGTTGGCGAATTCGCCGCTGTAGCCGCCGTTGAGGTTGATCTCTAGTACAGCGATACCGCACCGATGTTGAACGAAAGCTGGGCCTGCGCCGCAGCGGGCAGAGCCAAGGCCGCCGCAACCGCCAGAGCAGAGAGGGCAAAAGGGACAACGTGGCCTGCCCCCTGCCCTTCGCTCTAAAAAAGCGCAAGCGCCAGCGCCACCCCGAGCAGCCCCGCGCCCGCCAGCACGAACACCGGCCAGCGCGGCATGGCGCCGCCGTTGGCCATGGCGCGGCCAAACATGAAGAACACGAACGGGTGCACCAAAAAGGGCATGGAGAAGATGAGCGCGATCAGCCCCGCCGCGTCGGCGCCAAACATGCCGCCTTGGGTGGCAGCAAAGAGCCCAAAATGCGACATCGAGGCCGCCTTGGCCAGGGCCGAATGTTCCAGCGGCATGGCAAACAGCGCCAGCAGCAGCAGGCCGCCGAAAATGGCCGTGAGCTGCCAGCCGAGCGAAAACTGCATCAGGCCCTTGACCTCTTGCGCATCGGCCCCATCGGCGCGGCTCAGGCTGCGCAGCGCCAGCGCCGTGAGCAGCACCCCGCCCACGAGCACCGCCAGCGCCGCCGGCCACAGCAACTGCCCATACTCCATGCTGACGGCCAAGATGGAAAAGACGAAGATGTGACCGACGAAGGGCACGTTGATCATGATCGGCGCCCGCTGCGCCGCCGTGGGCCCCAAGTCGCCCGCCGTGCAGGCCCCGGTCAGGCCGGCGTGTGAGAGCGCGCCGGCCATTCCGGGCGCGAGGTTGCGCACCTGATTGGTGCGCCCCAACCACATCAGCAGCGCGATGCCGCCAAACATCCACAGCATCTGGCCGAAGAAGCCGTAGGCCAGCACCGCGTTCATGCCCTCGATCTGGAACGCATCGGCGATGCGCGAGCCGCCGATGACGAAGTTGGCCGCCAGCACCACCGGGATGCCGGCAAACAGCAGCGCACGCAGCGTCGGGCCAAACTGCCAGCGCCAAGCCAGCGCGCCCAGGCCACAAGCCAGCAGCATGGCAAAGAAGATGGTCGGCAGCGCGATCAGGGGGCGCACACTTTGCGCCAGCAGCCAAGCCGCCAGCAGCAGCGCCACCAGCGCACCGAGTTCGAGCACGCCCTTGCCCAAGTACTCGCGCTTGTTGCGCAGCTGTGCCTTGTGGTCGATCAGGATGAAGGCCAGCAACAGACCGATGTAGGCGATCAGCGGGTAGTAGGCGACCAGCGGCCCGCTGTCGGCACCCATGAGCACACGCCGGGCGGCCTCGACGCCGAGCAACAAAAACACCGAGCGCAGCACGAACATGAGCTGGGTGCGGTTGGTGCCGAGCAGGGTTTCTTCGGTGCAGGGCACCATCGAGTCGTCGGGGGGCACCTGCAACTGACCAAAGATGCGTCGCAACTGCTGCCCACCGGCAAAAAAGGCCGCCGTCAGCACCACCACCGTGGTGCCGCTGAGCAGCCCCAAGAGCGAGAACTCGGCCAAACCCGGCGCACCGGCCCCAGTGGCCACCAGCACATGGCCGAGCGCGAGGCCAAAGATGACGATGATCAGGATCGGCGAATAGCACGAACCGGCCACCACGGTGCGCGCGATCAGCACCATGGGGATGACCAGAAACAGCGTCAGCCAGAGCTGGTTGAACAGGTCGAATTGCGGCAAGGCGAGGCTCTCCAGGGGTGGCAAGGGGATAGGGCTGCTTCAGCCGCCTAGCATAACAAGCCCGCGCGTGCCGCCCATGACACCGCGCGCTGCGGCCGGTTTGCAGCCAGCAGCCCCCCAAATTCCGACAGAGTTCTAGGACACGATGTAGGCCGCCGCGCCGGTGGCCAGCAGCTTGCCGTCGGCGGCGTGAAAACCCATGCGGGTGGAGGCCACGCGCGAGCCCAGCCGCAGCACCTCGGCGCGCAGCTCGAAGCGCTCGCCGATGCCGGGGCGCAGGTAGTCGATGCGCAGATCGATGGTGCCCAGCTTGGCAAAGCGGTGCAGGCGCGCCAGCACCGGCTCGTCGAGGTGGCGCGCGCCGATGGCGGCCATCACCGCCAGCCCGCCCATGGCGTCGAGCCCAGCGCTGATGACGCCGCCGTGGATGCGGTTGTGGGCAAAGTGCCCGATCAGGTCGGGGCGCATGGCGATCTGCGCCGTCACGTGCTCGGGGCTGATGGCGCTGATCTGCAAACCCAGCAAGGCGTTGAACAGGATGCGGCGCTCGAAAATCTCGCGCACGCCGTCGATGAATTCGGGCTCGAAGACGTGCGGCGGTGGTGCCGCGCCGGATGGGTTTTTGCTCATGAAGGTGTGCGGCTCACAGACGCGAAAAATCCGGCTGGCGCTTTTGCATGAAGGCGCCAAAGGCCTCTTTGGCCGCCGGCTCGCGCAGCATGCGACCGAACACCAACGCCTCTTGCTCGATGGTCTGCAGCACCAGCGCTTGCTGGCCTTGCTTCATCAGGCGCTTGGTTTCGAGCAGCGAGGGCTGCGGCTTGGCGGCGAGCTTGCGCGCCACGCTCTGGGCGTAGCCGTTGACTTCGGTCGGCGGCAGCACCTTGTTGATGAGCCCGGCTTCGAGCGCGGCTTCGGCGTAAAAGGGCTCACCGAGCAGCAGCGCCTCGGCGGCGCGCTGGTGCCCCATGAGCTGCGCCAGCAACAGGCTCGAGGCCCCTTCGGCGCACAGCCCGAGGTTGACGAAGGGCAGCGAGAAGGCGGCGTTGTCGCCGGCATAGACCAGGTCGCAGTGCAGCAGCAAGGTGGTGCCGATGCCCACCGCCGGGCCGCAGACCGCCGCCAGCAAGGGCTTGGGGAAGCTGGCGATGGCGCGCAAAAAGCGCAGCACCGGCGAATCGGGGCCCAGCGGCGGGCTGTGCAAAAAGTCGTTGAGGTCGTTGCCGGCGCAAAACACCGTGGCCTCGCCCTGCAGCACCAGCACGCGCACGGCGGGGTCGGTGGCGGCCTGCTCCAGCGCCTCGGCCAGCTGGCTGTACATGGCGCCGGTGAGCGCGTTTTTGCGCTCCACGCGGTTGAGGGTCAGGGTGTGCACCCCGCCTTCGAGGTGGCTCAAAATGTCGGACATGGAAGCGGTCTCCTTGGGTAGGTGTTTGGAATCAATGCCTAGAATCAATGCGTGCATCAATCTTGTCCCAGCCGCACGGGCCGCTGCAACAACTCGTGCAGGGCCTGCTGCATCAGGGGCCACAGATCGGGCTCGTGTTCGGCCTTGAAGGGCCCAAAATGCCCGATGCGGCGCAGCCCCAGATCGGCGGGCACGATGCGGCGCACCTCGTTCGGGGCGTTTTCGTATAGCCTCACAAGGCTGCGCGTGCCCTGTAGGGTCATGAGTTCGTCGTCGCTGATGGAGAGCGCCAGCAGCGGGTAGCGCACGCCGGCGTAGCGCTCGCGCGCGGCCTCGCCCTCTGCGCCCACGCTGTAGCGCGGGTGCAGGCACCAGCGCCGCCACTGCAGCATGGCGCCGGCCGGAATGTCGCCCACCATGCGCAGGCTGCGTCCAGGAAAGTAGCCGCACAACCGCGTGGCCAGCGGCACCACGAAGAACCAGAAGTAGGGCACCACGAAGCGCAGCCGCGGCGTGTTTTCGCGCCAGTAACCGCTGCCGGCGGCCACGCTCAACAAGCCGCTGACCTTGTCGGCGTTGGCCAGCAGCCCCGCCAGTTGCGCGCCCAAGCTGTGGCCCAGCAGCAGCAGCGGCAGCTTGGGGCGGTCGGTGTGGGCAAAGTCGATCACCGCCTCAAAGTCGCGCACCCAGTCGTGCAGATCGGCTTGGAAGCCGCGCAGCCGCACCCCGGCGGGCAGCGAATCACCCGTGCCGCGGTAGTCGAAGCTGAGGACGCGCCAGCCCTGCGCCGCCAGCCACTGGGCAAAGGGGGTGTAAAAATCTTGGCGCACGCCCATGGCCGCCGCGATGACCACGCTGCCCGCCGCCGGCCCTGTGGACTCGAACACCCGCACCCCGAGCTTGCAACCGTCTTTGGCCTTGATCTGTTGCGTTCTCACGTGGTGTGGGTATCTGGTGGAGGAATGGCAGCTTAAACCCGCTCAAAAATGCCGGCTGCGCCCTGCCCCATGCCCACGCACATGGTCACCATGCCGTAGCGCAACTGGTGCCGCTGCAGGGCGTGCACCACGGTGGCGGCGCGGATGGCGCCGGTGGCCCCCAGCGGGTGCCCCAGGGCGATGGCCCCGCCCATGGGGTTGACGCGCGCCGGATCGAGCCCGAGCGTGTTCAACACCGCCAGCGCCTGCGCGGCAAATGCTTCGTTGAGCTCGATCCAGCCCAGGTCGTGCTGGCCGATGCCAGCGGCCTTGAGCGCCGCCGGGATGGCCTCGATCGGCCCGATGCCCATCAGGTGCGAGGGCACGCCGCGCGAGGCGTAACCCACAAAGCGGGCCAGCGGCTTGAGGCCAAAGCGCTGCACGGCCGCACCGCTGGCCAGCAGCAGCGCCCCGGCGCCGTCGGAGGTCTGCGAGCTGTTGCCGGCGGTGACACTGCCCAGCCCGGTGGGGGTGCCGTCGGCGCGGCGTGGCACCGCAAACGGCGGCTTGAGCTTGGCCAGCCCTTCGAGCGAGGTGTCGGGGCGCGCGCCTTCGTCCAGGCTCACCACGCGCTGCTTTTCGTGAACCTGGCCGCTGGCGAGGTCGAGCTTGCGCTCGGTGACCGACACCGGCGTGATTTCGGCGCTGAACTCGCCCGCCGCCTGCGCCGCCAGCGCGCGCTGGTGCGATTGCAGGGCAAAGGCGTCTTGGTCGGCGCGGCTCACCTTCCACTGCTGCGCCACTTTCTCGGCCGTCAGGCCCATGCCGTAGGCGATGCCGTAGTCTTCGATGCGCTCGGTGTTGCGAAACGCCGCTGGCGACAGGCTGGGCGCGTTGCCCATCATCGGCACCATGCTCATGCTTTCCACGCCGGCGGCGATCATCACGTCGGACTCGCCAACGCGGATGCGGTCGGCCGCCATTTGCACCGCGCTCAGGCCCGAGGCGCAAAAGCGGTTTACGGTGATGCCGCCCACGCTGTCGGGCAGGCCGGCCAGTACGGCGCCAATGCGCGCCACGTTCAGGCCCTGTTGGGCCTCGGGGATGGCGCAGCCGCAGATTACGTCTTCGATCGCCGCCGGGTCGAGGTTGGGCACCTCGGCCAGCACGGCGCGCAGCACATGCGCCAGCAGGTCGTCGGGGCGGGTGTGCTTGAAATAACCGCGGTGCGATTTGCCGATCGGCGTGCGCTTGGCCGCAACGATGTAGGCGTCTTGTAGGGGTTTCATCGGGGAGGGCTCCGGGTATTTAGTTGCGCAGCGGTTTGCCGGTTTGCAGCATTCCCATGATGCGCGCCTGCGTTTTGGGGTGCACGATCAGGCTGCAAAAAGCCTGGCGCTCGAGTTGCATCAGGTACTCCTCGCTCACCAGCGTGCCGGCCTCGACCTCGCCGCCGCAGACCACATGCGCGATCTGGCTGGCGATGTAAAAATCGTGCTGGCTGATGAAGCCGCCGTCGCGCATGTTGATGAGCGAGCCCAAGATGGTGGCTTTGACCGAGCGCCCTGCGGCCGGGAACAGGCGCTTGAGCGGCGGCCGGTAGCCGGCGCGCTGCAGCGCCTGCGCCTGCCCGATGGCCACGTAGAGCAGCTCGTCTTTGTGCGCCACGATGGTGTCGCTGGGCAGCAGGTAGCCGAGCTTGCGGCTCTCGAGGGCGCTGGTGCCCACGCTGGCCATGGCGGCGGCCTTGAAGCCTTCGCTCAGGAACGGCAGCATATCGGTGCCGGTGCTGGCGCGGGCGTTTTCGGCCGCGCGCCGGGCGATGTAGGTGAGGCCGCCGGCACCCGGTATCAGGCCCACGCCCACTTCCACCAGACCGATGTAGCTCTCGAGGTGCACCACCCGGTGCGCGCAGTGCAGCAGCAGCTCGCAGCCGCCGCCCAGCGCCATGCCGCGCACCGCCGCCACCACCGGCACCTGGGCGTAGCGCAGCTTGAGCATGACGCGCTGCAGCTCGGCCTCCACGTCTTCGATCGCCGACACGCCCGCCGCCAAAAAGGCCGGCATCACGGCTTGCAAATCGGCGCCTACGCTGAACGGCTCGTCGCCCGACCAGATCACCAAGCCCTGGTAGCCGCCCTCGGCCAGATCGACGGCACGGCTCAGGCCCTCGGTGACGCCGGGGCCGATGGCGTGCATCTTGCTCTTGATGCTGGCGATGAGCACGCCGGCCATATCGGCGGGATAGCCTTGCTCCAGCGTCCAGAGGCGGATGTCGGCGTCTTCATACACAGTTTGGCCGGCGCTGTGGAAGGTCTGCGCGCCCTCGCCGAGCAAGGTCTCGCGGAACAGCTGACGCCCATACACCGGCAGTTCGCGCCGCGGCTGGAACTGGCCCAGGCTGGGGTTCCACGAGCCTTCGGGCTGGTGCACACCGCCGCGCGCGGCCACCGGGCCGTTAAAGACCCAATCGGGCAGCGGCGTGCGACACAGCGCCAGCCCGGCGTCGATGTCGGCTTGCACCATCTGCGCCACCTCGAGCCAGCCGGCCTCTTGCCAGAGCTCGAACGGGCCTTGCTGCATGCCAAAGCCCCAGCGCATGGCCTGATCGACGTCGCGCGCGCAGTCGGCAATGGTGGCCAGGTGCAGCGCGGCGTAGTGAAAGCTGTTGCGCAAAATCGCCCACAAAAAGCGCCCCTGCGGCCCCTCGGCGTTGCGCAGCAGCTTGAGGCGCTCAGGCGCCGGTTTTTTGAGCATGCGGCCATAGACTTCGTCGGCCTTCTGGCCCTTGCCGTCGGCGCAGGGCACGTAGTCGCGGCTTTCGAGTTCGAAGCGGTGGATGTCGCGCCCCACCTTCTTGAAAAAACCGGCCTTGGTTTTTTGGCCCAGGTGCCCGAGTTCTAGCAGGGCCTTGAGCACCTCGGGGGTTTGGAAGCTGGGGTAGAACGGATCTGTGGCCGGGCTGAGGGTGTCTTGCAGCGTCTTGATGACGTGCGCCATCGTATCTAGGCCCACCACGTCGGCGGTGCGGAAGGTGCCGCTGCTGGCGCGCCCGAGGCGCTTGCCGGTCAGGTCATCGACCACGTCGAACGTCAGGCCGTAACGCTCGGCCTCTTGCATGGTCGAGAGCATGCCGGCGATGCCGATGCGGTTGGCGATGAAGTTGGGCGTGTCTTTGGCGCGCACCACGCTCTTGCCCAGCACGCTGGTCACAAAGATCTCGAGCTGATCGAGCACCAGCGGCCCGGTGCCTGGGGTGGCGATGAGCTCGACCAGCGGCATGTAGCGCGGCGGGTTGAAGAAGTGGATGCCGCAAAAGCGCGCGCGCAAAGCCGCCGGCAATACGTCGGAGAGCGCGCCGATCGACAGCCCCGAGGTGTTCGAGGCCAGCAGCGCGCCTTCGGCGACAAAGGGCGCGATCTTGGCGTAGAGCTCGCGCTTCCAGTCCATGCGCTCGGCGATGGCCTCGATGATCAGGTCGCAACCACGCAGGCGCTCGAGGTGCTGCTCGTAGTTGGCGGCCTCGATCAGCTCGGCGTCGTCGGCCACACCCAGCGGGGCGGGCTTGAGCTTTTTGAGGTTGGCGATGGCGCGGTTGGCGATGGCGTTCAGGTCGCCCGTGCCCGCATCGGCTTGGGGCAGGTCGAACAAAATGACCGGCACCTTGCAGTTGACCAGGTGCGCCGCGATCTGCGCCCCCATCACACCGGCGCCGAGCACGGCGACTTGTTTGATTTGAAATCGGCTCACGGAATGTTCCTTGCGTTAAAGCGGGCTGCCGTCACTGGACGCGAACCCAGGTCTGGGTGCGGCCAAAGGGGCCGATGGAGCCGCGCACTTGCAGCTTGCGCCCCTCTTCGATCGGCGTCAGGCGCAGGGTGTAGCTGCGGCCGTCTTCGGGGTCGAGGATGCGCCCACCCTCCCACACGGCGCGCCCTTCGGCTTGGCGGGCGCCGCGGATGATCTCGAGCCCGATCAGGGGTTGATCCTTGCGGTCGTCGGTGCAGGCGGTGCAGCGCGCGGCTTGGTCGGCACCCGGGCGCAGCAGGCGCGTGATGCGGCCGCTGAGCACGCCGCCCTGCTCGCTGATCACCACTTCGGTGCGCGGCTGGTTGGTCTGGTCGTCGATCGACTGCCAAGTGCCGACCGGGGTCATCTGGGCCCAGGCCGATGCGGCCAACAACAGGCCAGCGGCCAGCAGGGACGAGCGCCCAAGGGTGCGAAGTGCGCGTTTCATGTCGTATCTCCGGGGTGGGGTGGGCAGGTCATCAGGCCAAGGCGGCCTCGGTGTCCATCAACGCGGCGCTGCCGGCGCGCGCGGTGCGCATCAGCATAGCGGTTTCGGGCAGCAGCTTGGCAAAGTAGAAGCGCGCCGTTTGCAGCTTGGCGGTGTAAAACGGATCAGTGCTGCCGGTGGCGATCTGGCGCAGCGCCACCGAGGCCATGCGGGCAAAGAAGTAGGCAAACACCAAGTGCCCGGCCACGCGCAGGTAGTCCACCGCCGCCGCGCCCACTTCGTCGGGGTTTTGCATGCCCTTGAAGCCGATTTCGGTCGTGAACTTGGTCATCTGCTCGCCCAGGTAGGCCAGCGGGTTGATGAATTCGGCCATCTTCTCGTTGGTGCCTTCTTGCTCCACCAGCGCCGCCACCAGCTTGCCGAATTTTTTCAGCGAGGCGCCGTTGTTGCCCAGCACTTTGCGCCCAAGCAGATCCAGGCTTTGCACCGTGTTGGTGCCTTCGTAGATCATGTTGATGCGGGCATCGCGCACGTATTGCTCCATGCCCCACTCTTTGATGTAGCCGTGGCCACCGTACACCTGCTGGCACATGACCGTGGCTTGCCAGCCGTTGTCGGACACGAAGGCTTTGGCGATCGGCGTGAGCAGCGCCAGCAGCTCGGCGCTGTCTTTGCGCACTTTCTCGTCGGGGTGGTTGATTTCTTGGTCGAGCAACAGCGCGCAGTAGCTCATGAGCGCGCGCCCGCCTTCGGCGTAGGCCTTGGCGGTGAGCAGCATTTTGCGCACGTCTGGGTGCACGATGATCGGGTCGGCCGGTTTGTCCTTGGCCTTGACGCCCGAGAGCGAGCGCATCTGGATGCGGTCTTTGGCGTAGGCGAGCGCATTTTGGTACGCGACCTCGGTCAGGCCCAGCGACTGGTTGCCCACGCCCAAGCGGGCGGCGTTCATCATCACGAACATGGCTTGCAGACCCTTGTTGGGCTGCCCGACCAGCGTGCCGATGGCGCCGTCGAGCACCAGCTGCGCCGTGGAGTTGCCGTGGATGCCCATTTTGTGCTCCAGACCGGCGCAGTAGATCGGGTTGCGCGCGCCCAGCGAGCCGTCGGGCTGCACGTGGTATTTGGGCACCAGAAACAGGCTGATGCCCTTGCTGCCCGCCGGAGCGCCGGGCAAGCGCGCCAGCACCAAGTGCAGGATGTTGGCGGTGAGGTCGTGCTCACCGGCGCTGATGAATATCTTTTGCCCGCTGATCTGGTAGGTGCCATCGGGCAGCGGCTCGGCTTTGGTGCGCAGCATCCCGAGGTCGGTGCCGCAATGCGGTTCGGTCAGGCACATGGTGCCGGTCCACTCGCCGCTCACGAGCTTGGCCAAGTAGGTTTTTTTCTGCTCGGGGGTGCCGTGGGCGTGCAGGCACTCGTAGGCGCCGTGGCTCAGGCCCGGGTACATGGTCCAAGCCTGGTTGGCGCTGTTGAGCATTTCGTAAAAGCACTGGTTGACCACGAACGGCAGCCCTTGGCCACCGTATTCGGGGTCGCAGCTCAGGGCTGGCCAACCGCCGGCCACGTACTGCTCGTAGGCGGCCTTGAAACCGCTGGGCGCGCGCACCTCGTGCGTGGTTTTGTCCAGCGTGCAACCCTCTTGGTCGCCGCTGAGGTTGAGCGGAAACGCCACCTCGGCGGCAAATTTTCCGCCCTCTTCGAGCACCGCATTGAGGGTATCGACATCGGCGTCGGCGTGCGCCGGGCAAGCCTTGAGCGCATCAACGGCGTGCAACACTTCGTGCAAAATGAACTGCATGTCGCGCAGCGGCGGGGTGTAAGCGGGCATGAAACAGGTCTCCTGATGGAAAAGGACGAGGGAAAGGGGGGTCAAGAAATGTGGCGCTCCAGCAAGTGCTCAAAGCCTTGCCGAGCCAAGCTCAACCCTTGCGGGTTGCGCAGAAAACGGGCGTCGTAGTGCAGCGCCAGGATCAGGCCATGGATCTCGAAAGCGATCTGCTGCGGCTGCGCGCTGGGTTTCAGATGTCCTTCGGCGATGGCCAGCTCGACCGCCCGCCGGATGGCATCCTGCCAGGTTTTGACGGTCTGCACCAGCTCGTCGCGCACCGGGCCAGGGCGATCGTCGAACTCGACCGCGCCGCTGATGTAGACGCAACCCGCATCGATCTCGATCGCCGTTTGGTGCATCCACAAATCGAACAGGGCGCGCAGCCGCGGCAGCCCGCGCGGCTGCTGCAGCGCCGGGTAGAACACGTCGCGCTCAAAGCGCCGGTGGTATTCGCGCACCACCGCAATCTGCAATTCTTCGCGCGAGCCAAAATGGGCAAACACGCCCGACTTGCTCATGCCCATGACCTCGGCGATGGCCCCGATGCTCAGGCCCTCGAGCCCGACCGGAGCCGCCAGCGCCAGCGCCGCATCCAAAATGGCGGCGCGCGTCTGCTGGCCCTTTTGCAACGCCCGCCCGGCGCGCGTGCCCACAGCGGGCGCCCGGCGCGGGCGCAGGGCCGCCGTAGGCTTGGCATGGGGAGAGAGAGGGGCAAGGGTCATGGCAAAAAATACGAACGATCGTGCTATTTTATGCCCAAGCCGCAACCTGTCAAGGCGTGCAACGCACCTTTGGTGATCAGGGTTTACCCTAAATTTTTCAGTCCTATCGGCCCCTGACGGGGCCCATGCTCAAGCCACGCAGATCGTGGTGCCGCAGGCGTGCTGGCCCAGCGCCTCGAGCAGCATGGCGTGCGGCACCCGGCCGTCGATGATGTGCACCGCCTTGACGCCGCTTTGGGCGGCCTCGAGCGCGCCAGCGATCTTGGGGATCATGCCGCCGCTGATGGTGCCGTCGGCCATGAGGGCCTCGATCTGCGCCATGCTCAGGCGCGCCAACAGCTGGCCCTGGCGGTCGAGCACGCCGGGGATGTTGGTGAGCATGAGCAGCTTGTCGGCCTGCAAGCTGGTGGCCAGCCGCGCCGCCACCACGTCGGCGTTGATGTTGAAGCGCTCGTTGCCGGCGCCATAGCCGATCGGGCTCACCACCGGGATGTAGCCCTGCGCCTGCACGGTGTGCAACAAGGCCGGATCGACGGCCACGATATCGCCCACCTGCCCGATGTCGTGCCAGCGGCTGGGGTCGGTGGCGTCGGGCAGGCGCAGCGCCTGGGCGCGGATCAGGCCGCCGTCGCGCCCGGTCAGCCCCAGCGCCCGGCCCCCGGCTTGGTTGATCAGGCCGACGATTTCTTGCTGCACTTGGCCGGCCAGCACCCACTCGACCACCTGCATGGTTTCGGCGTCGGTCACGCGCATGCCCTGCACGAAACGGCCCTGCTTGCCCAAGCGCTGCAGCAGGTTTTCAATTTGGGGGCCGCCCCCGTGCACCACCACCGGGCGCATGCCCAGCAGCTGCAGCAGCACCACGTCTTGGGCAAAAGCGAGCTGCAGCGCGGGCTCGGTCATGGCGTTGCCGCCGTACTTGATGACCAGCGTCTGGCCCTGCTGCGCGCGCAAACTGGGCAACAGCTCGGCCAGCACGGCGGCGCGCTCGGCTGGGGTTAGGGTGGGCTGAGTTGGGGTCGGTTGGGGTGGTGGGGTCGCATCCATGCTGCGCATTGTGCCGCAAGCGCATCCCTTTGGCCGTTGCCTAGCCCGTGCTTGGCCGCTGCTTTGAGCTTGCCAAAAGACCACCCGCCGGCCCATAATGAACAGGCAGAGGAACCTTCGGCCCCCAAGCACCACAGACCCGACATGAGCAATCCGCAAGAAATCGAACTCAAGCTGCTGGTGCCGGGCCTGACGGCCGCGGCGGCCCTGCAGTTGCTGCGCCGCGCACCCAGCTTGGCGCGGCGCAAGCTGCGTCAGCAGCAGCTGGTGAACCGCTACTTCGACACCCCCGAGCGCTTGCTGCAGCAGCAGCGCTGCGCCTTGCGCGTGCGCCAGCGCCGCGATGTGCACGCCGGCACGGGCTCCGAGGGCGACACCATCACGGGCGCTTCGGTGTGGGTGCAAACCCTCAAGACGGCGGGCTCATCCAGCGCGGGTTTAAGCCAGCGCGGCGAGTGGGAGTGCCTGGTGGCCGCCGACCAGCCCGAGCGCGCCGGGCTGCGCGGCACCGCTTGGGACGCGCTCGACCCCGATGGCGCGCTGTTCGAGCGCCTGCAACCCTGCTTCGAAACCCGCTGCCTGCGCACCACTTGGCTGGTGGCGCGCCGCGACGGCACGCTGCTCGAGGTCTCGCTCGACGCCGGCGAAGTGCTCGCCGACGGGCAGACGCAGCCGCTGCTGGAAGTCGAGCTCGAACTCTTGGCCGGCGCGCCCACGGCCTTGTTCGAGCTGGCCGACGAACTGGCCCGGCGCCTGCCCTGCCTGCCTTGCAACCTGAGCAAGGCCGAGCGCGCCGGTCTGCTGGCCAACGGGCAACTGCTGCAGCCGGTGCGCGCGCGCCGCCTAGAGCGCCAGCGCGGCGAGGCCCTGCCGGCGCTGGCCTTGCGCGTGCTGGGCGAGGCGCAGGATCAATTTCTGCGCAACCTCGAGGGCCTGCTGCACAGCGATGCGCCCGAATGGGTGCACCAGGCGCGGGTGGGCTGGCGGCGCTGGCGCAGCCTGCTGCGCCTGCTGCGCCCGTGGGTGGGGCCCGGCCCCGATTTCACCGAGCTGCGCCCTTTGCTCGATGCCTTGGGCGCACAGCGCAACCTCGACGTGGGCTGCAGCGAAACCCTGCCCGCTTGGAGCGGCGCTTGGGCCTGTGCGCAGGCCGGCGCAGCCGACGGCACCGCAGCCTTGCCGCCCCCGCCCGACGCTTCCACCAACGCCTGCGCGCAAGCCTTGGCCGAGCTGCAAGCGGCGCGCAGCGCCCAGCGCACGCGCTTGCGCCAGACCCTGCTCGAGCCTGCCACCGGCCAAGCGCTGCTGGCGCTGACGCGCTATTTGTGGCAAGCGGGGCAGCAACCCATGGCGATCGAAAAACGCGCAATCGGCGCACGCTTGGCGCGCTGGCACCAACGCCTGCACCGCCTGCTGCAAGGCGAAAAGGCCCAGTTGCTCGACGTGGCCACCCTGCACGAAGCGCGCCTGCTGGCCAAACGGTTGCGCTACGGCAGCGAAGCCATGGCCAGCACCCTGCCGGCCAAGCGACTGCGCCAGAGCCAGCAATGGGTCAAGGATGCCACCCTGTGGCAAACCCGCATCGGGCAGGCGCGCGACGCCTGGCAACTGGCCCTGCTGCTGCAGCAACACACCCACGCTCCGCCCGCCTTGCTGGGCTTCATGCAAGGCGTGGCCGCAGCCATGGAGCGCGCCGCACAAGAAGCCGCCAGCCCGGGCTAAAATCCGCGGCCCTGCTGCCCCCCGACAGCCTCTGGATCTACACCACGAACCGCTGCCCGCCATGAGCAAAAAAGTCTATATCAAAACCTTCGGCTGCCAGATGAACGAGTACGACTCGGACAAAATGGGCGCCGTGCTCGCCGCCGCCGAAGGCTACGAGCCCACCAGCGACGTGGAACAGGCCGACCTAATCCTATTCAACACCTGCTCGGTGCGCGAAAAGGCGCAAGAAAAGGTGTTTTCCGACCTAGGCCGGGTGCGCCACCTGAAGCAAAAGGGCGTGCTCATCGGCGTCGGCGGCTGCGTCGCCAGCCAAGAAGGCGAGGAAATCATCCGCCGCGCGCCCTATGTGGATGTGGTGTTTGGCCCGCAGACCCTGCACCGCCTGCCCGAGCTGCTGCAGGCGCGGGCGGCGCAGCAGCGGCCGCAAGTGGACATCAGCTTTCCCGAGATCGAAAAATTCGACCACCTGCCGCCGGCGCGGGTCGAAGGCGTCAGCGCCTTTGTCAGCGTCATGGAGGGCTGCAGCAAGTACTGCAGCTACTGCGTGGTGCCCTACACCCGCGGCGAGGAGTTCAGCCGCCCGCTCGACGAGGTGCTGCTCGAAGTCGCCACCCTGGCCGAGCAGGGCGTGAAAGAAGTCACGCTGCTGGGGCAAAACGTCAACGCCTACCAAGGCGCCATGGCACCCAGCGCCGATGTGACCGACTTTGCCGATTTTGCGCTGCTGCTGGAATGCGTGCACGAAATCCCCGGCATCGAGCGCATCCGCTACACCACCAGCCACCCCAAAGAGTTCACGCCGCGCCTGATCGAAGCCTACGCGCGCCTGCCCAAGCTGGTGAGCCACCTGCACCTGCCGGTGCAGCACGGCAGCGACCGCATGCTGGCCGCCATGAAGCGCGGCTACAGCGCGCTCGAGTACAAAAGCACGGTACGCAAGCTGCGCGCCGTGCGCCCCGACTTGTCGCTGTCGAGCGACTTCATCGTCGGCTTCCCCGGCGAGACCGAGGCCGATTTCGAGCAGCTGCTCAAGCTGGTGCGCGACGTGGGCTTCGATTCCAGCTTCAGCTTCGTCTTCAGCCCGCGCCCCGGCACCCCGGCAGCCAATCTGCCCGACGACACGGCGCCAGCGCTCAAGCTGCAGCGCCTGCACGCGCTGCAAGCCTTGCTCGAGCAGCAGGCGCAAGCCATCGCCGAGCGCCTAGTGGGCAGCGTGCAGCGCATTTTGGTCGAAGGCCCGTCGCGCAAACACGCGCACGAGCTCACCGGCCGCACCGATTGCAACCGCAGCGTCAACTTCGACGCCGGCACCCAAGGCACGCGCCTGATCGGGCAGCTGCTGGACGTGCGCATCACCGAAGCACGGGCGCATTCGCTGCGCGGTGAGGTGTGTTTGACCGAGGCTGTGCTGGCGCACTGAACCCGCCTGCCGTCGGTTTTACGCCCTTGCAGCAACTCATTCAGCCGCTGATTCAGCCGCGCCCTTGCGCAGCGGCAACCGCACCAGCACCACGTGCTCGCGGTCGGTGTGGTAGCGCCTGATCTGCGCCTCGGCATCGAAATGCAGCTGCAGCCGTTCGCGGATGTTGCCCAACGCCATGTGGTTGCCCCCGGCGACAGCCGCTGCTGCCGCCAACGGCCCCGGCGCCAGCGTGTTGCGCACGAACAGGCGCAGCTCGCTGCCGTCTAGGTACACCTCCAACGACACCTCGGCGCCCTCGGGCGCGGGCTCGACGCCGTAGCGCACCGCGTTTTCGAGCAAGGGCTGCAGCAGCAGCGGCGGCACCAGCGCCTGCAGCGGCGCGTGCTCGGTGCGCCACTGCATGCGCAAACGCTGCGCGCCCAAGCGCAGGGTTTCGATCTCGATGTAGGCGCGCGCCAGCGCCAGCTCCTGCCCCAGCGGCACCAGGGTGCGCGCATCCGACAGCAGCGCGCGGTACAAATCGGCCAGATCGTGCAGCACCGCCTCGGCCTGCTGCGGCTGGCGGCGCAGCAGCGCCAGCACGCTGTTGAGGCTGTTGAACAAAAAATGCGGCCGAATGCGCGCCTGCAACGCCGCCAGCCGCGCCTCGGCCAGCGCCGGCGACAGGCGCTGCTGGCGCCAATCGAAATAAAACAACAGCGCCCCGGTCAGCAGCGCGGCCACGCTGGCGCTGTGCGCCGCCGACCCGGCCAGCGCCAGCCCCAGCCCCTGCTCCACCGCCACGTGCCACAGCGCCGCCACGCTCGCCGCCAGCAACAGCACCAGCACCAGCCCGCGCCGGTAGCGGGTGCGCGCCAGCAGCGGCTGCAGCAGATAGAGCAGCAACACAGTCGCCAACAAGGGCGGATCAAAACGCACCGACTGCTGCAGCAGCTGCTCCAACCACGGCTGGCCGCCGGGCCCACCCAGCACCACAAAAGCCAACCGCAGCGCCTGCGCCAGCAGCAAGATGCGCAGCCACACCCCAAGGTTGCGAAAATCGGGCAGGGTGGCGGGGGGTTTCATGGGCGTCTGGTGCAGGGACACGCTCCATTGTGGCCGATCGCGGCTTGGCTGCAGGCGTTTGGGGCGCGCGCTGTGGCCAAGAGCACACCCCGACTGGATACGCGTTCTGGGGCCGCACGCAGCGCTCTCTGCAGGGGCTCTATACTTGCCTCGACCATGAAAATCGCCACCTGGAACGTGAACTCGCTCACCGTGCGCTTGCCGCAGGTGCTGGACTGGCTGGCGGCGCAGGCCAGCGCCGGTGCGCCGGTGGAGGTGCTGGCGCTGCAAGAGCTCAAGCTCAGCGACGACAAGTTTCCCGCCGCCGCTTTCGAGCAGGCCGGCTACCACGCCGTCTGGCACGGCCAAAAAACCTACAACGGCGTGGCCTTGCTGGCGCGCTCGCCTTTCAACGCGGTGCAGCGCAACCTCCCCGGCTTTGAGGATGAGCAAGCGCGGCTGATCGCCGCCACCCTTGGCGCCGATGACACGCAAGGCAGCGAAGGGGGCGCCAGCGCGCCCGCGCTGCGCGTGGTCGGCGCCTATTTTCCCAACGGGCAGGCGCTGGGCAGCGACAAGTTTGCCTACAAGCTGCGCTGGCTCGAGGCGCTGCGCGCTTGGCTGGCCGACGAAATGCGGCGCCACCCACGGCTGCTGCTGCTGGGCGACTTCAACATCACCTTTGACGACGCCGACGTCTGGGACCCGGAGGGCCTGCGCGAAAGCATCCACTGCAGCAGCGTGGAGCGCGCGCAGTTGCAGGCCTTGCTGGCGCTGGGCTTGCACGACGCGCACCGCCTGTTTGCGCAGCCGCCCAAGAGCTATACGTGGTGGGACTACCGCCAGCTCGGCTTTCAAAAAAACCGCGGCCTGCGCATCGACCACATTTTGCTCAGCGATGCGCTGCGCCCGCTGGCCACGGCCTGCCAGATCGACCGCAGCCCGCGCAAAAACCCACAACCCAGCGACCACGCGCCGCTGTGGGTGCAGTTGCAAGGGCTTTGATCCGGGGGGCTGGCTCCCTGCTAGCCCAGACCGAGCTCGTGCAGCTTGCGCGTCAGGGTGTTGCGCCCGATGCCCAGCTGCTGCGCCGCTTCGATGCGCCGGCCTTGGGTGTGCGCCAGCGCGGCCTCGAGCAAACGCGCCTCGAAACGGTGCAGCAGCTCGTCCCACACCCCGTCGTGGCCGGCCGCCAGCAGGGCTTGCGCCCGGACATAGAGGCCCGATTCCCACGCCGCGCCGTCGGCGCTGGCCGGTGGTGCGCTGCTCTGGGATGCACTTCCCGGCGGCGCACTTCCCGGCGATGCGCTGTCCTGTGGCGCGCCGACCCAGCCCGTGCCGCTGGCGGCGAGCGCTGCACCCACCCCACCTGCTGAGCCCGCCCCATCCGCCGCACCGGCCGCACCAACCCCATCCCCTACCCCAGCCGCGCCAGCCCCCGCTCCCACTGCAGCCGAAGCCGCAGCCGAAGCACCCGCTCCAGAAGCCGCCAAGGCCTGCAGCACCTCGGGCGGCAAGTCTTTGCGCTCCACCACTTGGGCCGGCGCCATGACGGTGAGCCAATGGCAGATGTTCTCCAACTGGCGCACATTGCCCGGAAAATCAAAGGCGGCCAAGGCGTTCAGCGCTGGGGTGCTGATGCGCTTGGGATCGACCCCGAGCTGCTTGGCGCTTTGCTGCAAGAAAAAACGCGTCAGCAGCGGCACGTCTTCGCGCCGTTCGCGCAGCGGCGGCAGGCGCAGGCGGATGACGTTGAGGCGGTGCAGCAAGTCTTCGCGAAAGGCGCCTTCGCGCACCCGCTGCTCGAGGTTTTGGTGCGTGGCGGCGATCACCCGCACCTGCGACTTGACGGCGCTGTGGCCGCCGACGCGGTAGAACTGCCCGTCGGAGAGCACGCGCAGCAGCCGCGTTTGCAGCTCAAAAGGCATGTCGCCGATTTCGTCGAGGAACAAGGTGCCGCCCTCGGCCTGCTCGAAGCGCCCGCGGCGCATGGTCTGGGCGCCGGTGAAGGCGCCGCGTTCGTGGCCAAAGAGCTCGCTCTCGAGCAGGTCTTTGGGGATGGCGGCGGTGTTGATGGCCACGAACGGCCCGCGCGCGCGCGCCGAATGCTTGTGCAGCGCCCGCGCCACCAGCTCTTTGCCGGTGCCCGATTCGCCCGTGATCATCACCGTGACCAGGCTTTGGCTCAGGCGCCCGATGGCGCGAAACACGTCTTGCATCGCGCTGGCTTGGCCCAGCATCTCGGGCGCGCCGGCCGCGCCCTCATCGGCCACCTGCTCGCGCTGGCTCTCTTGCATGGCGCGCCGGATCAGCTCGACCGCCGCCGACAGGTCAAAGGGCTTGGGCAGGTACTCGAAGGCCCCGCCCTGGAACGAGGCCACGGCGCTGTCGAGGTCGGAATAGGCGGTCATGATGATCACCGGCAGACCCGGCAGGTGCTGCTTGACCTGTTGCAATAAATCCAGCCCGCAGCCGCCCGGCATGCGGATGTCGCTCACCAGTACCTGCGGGCCGGCGTCGTCGCCCGCCACCAGCGCCTCCATCACCTCGCGCGGCTGGCTGAAGCTGCGCGTGGGCAGGCCCTCGCGCTGCAGCGCTTTTTCGAGCACGAAGCGGATCGATTGGTCGTCATCGACGATCCAGATGGGTTTCATGCCTGCGTTCCTTTCGTCGTTTGGGTGCCCCCCTGCAGCCAGCCCGGTTGCGGCCTCGGTTGCGGCCTGAACCGGCAGCCGGCACGCGCTCAAGGCAGGGGGATGAGCAGCTTGAAATCGGTCCGGCCCGGCGCGCTGTCGCACTCGATCAAACCGTGGTGTTGCTGCACGATGGTCTGCGCCAACGTCAGCCCCAAGCCGCAACCGCCTTCGCGCCCCGACACCAGGGGGTAGAAGATGCGGTCTTTGATCGCTTCGGGCACGCCGGGCCCGTTGTCGATCACATGCAATTCCAATGCCAGGCGGTAGCGCTGGCGCCCAAACGTGACCTGGCGCAGCACCCGGCTGCGCAGCACGATCTCGGCGTCGCCGGCGGCGATGCGTGCGCGCAGCGCTTGGGCGGCGTTTTGCGCCAGGTTGAGCACGGCCTGGATGAGCTGTTCGCGGTCGCCGCGAAACTCGGGGATCGAAGGATCGTAATCGCGCTGCACGCGCAAGCCGCGCGGAAACTCGGCCAGCACCAGCGCGCGCACGCGTTCGCAGACCTCGTGGATGTTGACATCGTCCACCACCCGGGCACGCCGGTGCGGCGCCAGCAAGCGATCGACCAAGGCCTGCAGCCGGTCGGCTTCGTGGATGATGACTTGGGCGTATTCGGCCAATTCGCGCGCATCGGGTTCGAGCTGCAGCAACTGCGCCGCGCCGCGGATGCCCCCCAGGGGGTTTTTGATCTCGTGCGCGAGGTTGCGAATCAGCTCTTTGTTGGCGTGCGCCTGCTCGAGCAGGCGCTGCTCGCGCTCTTGGCGCGTTTGCTGCTCCAGCGGCAGCAGCTCCACCACCAACTCGCCCCCGTGCTCGGTTTTGGCCAGCACCACATGCACCGGCAGCGGCTCGTTGTTGAGCCGCACCAGCCACGCGTCGTAGCGGATGACGGCGTATTCGTGGCTGTTGGCGCCTGAAACGGCATTTTGCAGCAGGTTTGGCTCGGTAAACCAGTCGGCCAGGGGCAAGCCTGCCAGCGTGCGCCGCGACAGACCCACCGCGTCTTCGAGCGCATTGTTGGCCCAGCAGATGGCGCCGCCGGCATCGACCACCGCCACCAGGGTGGCGAGCCGATCCAGGGCTTGGTATTGGGGCCCGCTGGCCACAGTGGGCACCGAACGGGGCCGTGTGGCCTTCATTTGTTGGGCCTATCGGGCAGGGCCAGACGCAGAGGGCGCTGCGGGCAGAGGAATAAACTGCCCAGCCGCTGGCCCAGCCACCGCCCGCGCCGCAGTTCCAGTACCGACCACGCTGGCCGAGGGGCCCGCCGCAGCGCCACCCTGAGCAGCAGCAGCGGTCGTTTGCACCGACGGCAAGCGGCCGATTTCGCGCTCGATCGCCGTCACGTCGCCTTGGGCGCGCTCGAGCCGGCGCCGCAGCTCCTCGGTGCGCTGCGCCAGCCGGGCTTCGTCGCCGCGCTCGCTGGGCAGCGGCTGCGGTCGACCTTGGTTGAATTCGGCTTGCAGTTCACGCACGCGCTCTTGCGCACGGCGCAGTTCGGTTTCCAAGATCAGGCGCGCATCGCGGTCCCGAGCTTGTTGCTCGGAGCGATCCACGCGCTGGCTCGGGGGGCGCGGCTCGGTGCTGGCTGGAGCGCGCGGAGCGGAATTGGAGGCAACGGGGCTGCTGGCAGCCGCACCCGCCGCCTGATTCGCTGCCGGACGGCGGCCCTCGACGATGCTCAGGTTGCCACCTTGAAGCAAGCGGCAGCCGCGGGCTTCCGGCCGCTCGCCGGGCTGGTTGGTGTACTCGTTGCCGCAGCGCCAGATCTGCCCCTGCGCCAGCGCCGGGGGCGCCACCAGAATGGCAGCGGCGGCCGCAGCAGCCGCCCCAGCCAGCAGCCGCAGCCTGCGCGCACCCACTGTTTTCAAGGCCTTGCTCATCATCCGGCCATGATAGCAGCAGGCGGCGCGCCCCGCCTTTAGTTGCTGAAGTACAGATCGAACTCGGTCGGCGTGACTTCGACCCGGGCGCGCGTGACTTCGCCCATTTTGAGCTCGATGTAGGCGTCGAGCATGGCGTCGCTGAACACACCGCCTTTGGTCAGGAAGGCGCGGTCTTTGTCCAGGTAGTCCAGCGCTTGATCGAGGCTGTGGCAGACCGTGGGCACCAGCTTGTCCTCTTCGGGCGGCAGGTGGTAGAGGTCTTTGGTCGCGGCTTCGCCGGGGTGGATTTTGTTCTCGACGCCGTCGAGCCCGGCCATCAGCAGCGCGGCAAAACCGAGGTAGGGGTTCATCAGCGGATCGGGGAAGCGCGCTTCCACACGGCGCCCTTTGGGGTTGGCCACGTAGGGGATGCGGATCGAGGCCGAGCGGTTTTTGGCCGAGTACGCCAGCTTCACCGGGGCCTCGAAGTGCGGCACCAGGCGCTTGTAGCTGTTGGTGCCGGGGTTGGTGATGGCGTTGAGGGCGCGCGCGTGCTTGATGATGCCGCCGATGTAGTAGAGCGCAAAATCGCTCAGGCCAGCGTAGCCGTCGCCGGCAAACAGGTTTTTGCCGTCTTTCCAGACCGACTGGTGCACGTGCATGCCGCTGCCGTTGTCGCCGTGGTAGGGCTTGGGCATGAAGGTCGCCGTTTTGCCGTAGCTGTTGGCCACGTTCCAGACCACGTATTTCAGGTTTTGCGTCCAGTCGGCGCGCTCGACCAAGGTGCTGAACTTGGTGCCGATCTCGCACTGGCCAGCACCGGCCACTTCGTGGTGAAAGACCTCGACCGGGATGCCCAGGCTCTCGAGGATCAGCACCATCTCGGCGCGCATGTCGTGCGTGCTATCGACTGGTGGCACCGGAAAGTAGCCGCCCTTGGTGCGCGGGCGGTGGCCGCGGTTGCCGCCTTCGAGCTTGGTGCCGGTGTTCCAAGGCGCTTCGTATTCTTCGATTTCGTAGAAGCTGCGGCCGGGCTCGGTGCTCCAGCGCACGTTGTCGAACAGGAAAAACTCGGGCTCAGGGCCGAAGTAGGCGGTGTCGCCCAAGCCCGAGGCCTTGAGGTAGGCTTCGGCGCGGCGGGCGATCGAGCGCGGGTCGCGGTCGTAGGCTTTGCCGTCGCTGGGTTCGACCACATCGCACTGGATGAAGACCGTGGTTTCTTCAAAAAACGGGTCGATCTGGGCCGTGTTCGGGTCCGGCATCAGCAGCATGTCCGAGGCCTCGATGCCCTTCCAGCCAGCGATCGACGAGCCGTCGAAGGCGTGGCCCGAGCTGAACTTGTCTTCGTCGAAGTGCGAAATCGGCACGGTGACGTGCTGCTCTTTGCCACGGGTGTCGGTGAAGCGAAAGTCAACGAACTTGACTTCGTTTTCTTGCACCATGCTCATCACGTCGGCGACGCTTTTGCTCATTTGGGATACTCCGGTTGCGTTGAAAAAAGGGGGGCCAGAAATCTGTGCACAGTTTATAGCAGCAACTGTGCCAACTTGGTGACTGCCCAGCGGCCGGTGCGGCGCTTTGCGGCGGACAAGCCATCGCGCGCACAAGCCGCCCTTGCGCACTTTTTTGGTGCGCACGCGCACCACCGTGGGGCGCACGCGCTCCAGCGGCCCTAGCGCACCACTTCGGGGCCTAGGTGGGCGGCAGCGGCACGCAAGCCGGCCAGCAAATCGGCGTAAGCGGCCTGCACGGCCTGCAACGGCCCCTTGACCCCGAGCTCGAGGTGGCGGCCGTATTCGGGATGGTCCACGCTGGGCAGACTGAACACCTTGCACTGCGGGTGCGTGGCCTCGATCTGCCGCATCAGCGGCGTCAGCTGGGCCTCGATGCCCTGGTACACGATCACCGAGCGCTCGCCCTGCGCGCCGCGCTGAAAATAAGCCGCGTAGTGCTGCTCGAGCAGCCACTCGATCATCGGCCAAGCCATGACGGGAAAGCCGGGTACGGCGTGCAAGGTGGCACCACTGGGGCTGGTGCAGCTGAAACCCGGAATCTGGTTGTAGGGGTTGGGGATGATGCGCGCGCCCTGCGGAAATTCGCCCATTTGCAGGCGCTGCAGGTGCTCGGGGTGCTCGGGCTCAAAGGCGTGGCCCTTGAGTGCCGCCAACTGGCGCGAGCGCGCCTCGATCAGCTCGCGCGCCTGCGGGTGCAACTGCAGCCCCACCCCGAGCGCGCTGGCCGCCGCTTGGCGGGTGTGGTCATCGGGTGTGGCGCCGATGCCGCCGCAAGCAAATACCACGTCGCGGCCCGCCAATGCCTCGCGCAAGGTGTGGGTCAGGGCGGATCGGTCGTCGGGTGCAAAGCGCACCCAAGCCAAAGCCAGACCGCACGCGGCCAGCAGCTCGATCACCCGCGGCATGTGCTTGTCGGCGCGCTTGCCCGACAAAATCTCATCGCCGACGACGAGCAAACCAAAACGCGGAACCGGGCTCATGGGCGCTGTGGCGGCAAGCCCGGGGCCGCGGCGTCGGGCGGGTTGAATGGCAGGGCGGCGGGCTGGGCAGCTTCTGGCTCGGGCTCGACCGTGGCGGCGTGGGCCAGTTGCAGATCGGGCTGCAAGGCGGCACTGGTAATGGTTTCAGCGCGCAGCGCTTGCAGCGCCGCCAGCAAGTAGTGCACAAACCACAGCGCGGCCAGCGCAAACACCCACGTGTACACCCACACCGCCACCGGCACCAGCAGCGGGGCCATGGCGATGAACATGGCGCCCGAGGCCCACAGCAAACCGGGGGCCGCACTCAGCAGGCCACTGAACACGCCCATGAGCAGCAGCACGGTGCGGTGGCGGCGCAGCAGCTCGTGCCGTTCGGCGCGGCTGGCGTGCTCGGCCAGCGCGTCGAAGGCCAGCACGCGGTAGCTCAGCCAGCCCAAGATCAGGGGCGGCAGCACCAGCACCAGCGGGGGCACCAGCCACAGCGGCAGCGACACCAGCAACGCCAGCAGCGCCAGCACGGTGTGCCCCAGCGACCAGCCCAAACTGCCCAGCCACGAGCCGCCCCGGTGCCGCTCTAGGGTGGCAAAGCGGCGCCGCGCCACCAGCTCGACCGCCACCGGCGTGAGCACCACGGCCACCAGCAGCAAGGTGGCGAGCACGATCAGCGGCGTGGCCAGCAGCAGCACGATCAGCGGCGCCAGCACGGCTTGCAGAAAACCCAGACCGACCGACTCCAGCCACTGCAGGGCAAACACCACCAGCGCCCACTGCTCGAGCCAGAGCTGCACCGAAGCGATGGCTCCATCCCAAAAAAAATAGGCCAGCGCAAAGGCCGCCAGCACCATCAGCAGCAGCGGGATGAGAGACCAAGCGATGACGCGCGGGTGCAGGCTATAGGCCAGCGCGCGCCAGAAGGAGTCGAGGGCCAAGCGCATAGGGAACCATTGTGTATCAGATGGCGTCGGGGTGCACGTGCGCCGCCGCCACAAGGGGGGTGGATTGACGGGCCTGCAAGGACTGCACCTGCTCCGGCGTCAACCAGCGCCACTCGCCGGCTTTAAGGTCGTCGGGCAGGGTCACGGGGCCGATGCGGCTGCGGTGCAGGGCCTCGACCCGGTTGCCCACGGCCGCCAGCATGCGCTTGACCTGGTGGTACTTTCCCTCGGTGAGCGTCAGGCGCAGGTGGTGCGCGTCCACCGCCTCGCAGGCCGCGGCCCGCACCGGCTTCGGGTCGTCGTCGAGCACCACGCCTTGCAGCAGGCGCTCGATCTGGTCCGCCTGCAGCGGGTGTTTGCAAGTCAACTCGTACACCTTGGGCACGTGGTGGCGCGGGGAGGCCATGCGGTGGATGAAGGCGCCATCGTCGCTGAGCAAGAGCAGGCCGGTGGTGTCTTGATCGAGCCGGCCCACCGCCTGCACGCCGCTGGCCGCGCCCCCCGGGCGCTGGCGCAGGGGGCTGGGCAGCAGGCTATAAACGCTGGGCCACGCGCCCGGTTTTTGCGAGCATTCGTAGCCGGCGGGCTTGTGCAACATCAGATACGCCAGACGCTGGTGCGTCCAGCGCTGGCCTTGCACCCAAAACACCAGCCCCTCGGGCTCGCACTCCAGCCACGGGTCGCGGCAGATCTGGGCGGGCTCGCCCAGCGCCACCCAACCTTGCTCGACCAGTCCGCTGCACACGCGCCGCGTGCCAAAGCCTTGGCTATACAAAATTTCTTGCAGTTGCATGGGGGCGAGCATAGCGGGCTTTGACCGGCGCCAATGCCAGAGCCGTGCTCTGTGGTGCCGATTCTTCCGTTTCGCGCCGTCTGCCCTGATAGCCCTTCGACGACAATAGGTGGACTGAGCGCAAGCCAGCGCCTTATCCCTCCCCCTCCATGCTCGACCGCCTCAAAAAGCTCATGCCCGAGCGCGAACGCCTGCAGCAAAACCGCTGGCTGCGCTGGCTAAGGCCTTGGTTGGGGCACCCACGGCTGTGGCACCTGAGCCGCAAGGGTGTGGCGCTGGGCATGGCGATCGGGGTTTTTTTTGGGCTTTTGATCCCGGTGGCGCAAATTCCGGCCTCGGCGGTGGTCTCGGTGCTGCTGCGCGCGCACCTGCCTGCGGCGGCGGCCAGCACGCTGGTGACCAACCCCGTCACCTTTGCCCCGGTGTACTACGCCGCCTATGAATTGGGCCGGGTGATCTTGCGAGAAGAGGCTGCCACGGAAGACGAGCTGGCGCGCATCGTCGAGCGCAAAACCCAGGACCATGCGCAGGCCGGCGAGCTGACCCTGACGCAGCAGATCCAGCAAGGCTGGCGCAGACTGGGCGAAATAGGCAAACCGCTGATCTTGGGGCTGTCGATTTTGGCCGTGACCCTGGGCTTGGCGGTGTATTTTGGGGTCAGCGCCATCTGGACGCTGCGGGTGCGCCTAGCGCGCCGGCAGCGCTTGCGCAAAATGCGCAACCCCGATTGACTCGGCCGCCGGCGGGTTCCTCCTTCAGCAGGCAGCGGCTTGCTTCCAGGCCTGTTGCGCCGCCGCCTCGTCGCCGCGCTGCTCGGCCAGTTGCGCCAGCGCACACCAAGCGCGGCGGCGCAA
Source organism: Serpentinimonas sp. SSL01 (assembly GCF_056323735.1). Lineage (NCBI taxonomy): Bacteria > Pseudomonadati > Pseudomonadota > Betaproteobacteria > Burkholderiales > Comamonadaceae > Serpentinimonas > Serpentinimonas sp. SSL01. Next base: position 180,620 of record NZ_CM150487.1, on the reverse strand, counting down.
TCCGGCATCTTGCAGGCTGCGGCTGGCTTGTTGCAGCATCTGGCCCGCCTTGCCCCAGAGCTGGCGCTGCAGCAAGGCCAGGCCGCAGAGGTACTGCAGCCCGGCGTCGGCTGGGCGGGCGGCCTGCACCGCATCCAGCTGCGCCAACCAGCGCGCATCGAGCGCGGGCAGCCAGTCTTGCAACACCCGGATGCTGCGCTGCTGCGCCAAGCCCTCGAGTTGCGGGTAGGCCGCCAGCAGGGTTTGCAGGGCCTCGTCGCGCCAGCGATAGGCCTCGGGCAGGGGCACAGCCGCAGCAACGCCGGCAACCCCATCGCTTCCCTCAGACCCCTGGGGCCACAGACGCAACCCCTGCTGCAAAAACTCCAGCGCCAGCCCGGCATCGGCGCGCTCCCGGGCGTCCAGTCCTTTCCAGACGCGCAGCAACTGCTCGGCGTCGTGGGTTTGCTGCAAGGCCTCGCTCACCAGCGTGTGCAGCAAGCGCGCGGCGATGGCGCTGGAAAAAGCCTTGTGTTTTTTGAGCTGGCGCACCATCTCGATCGCGCCCACGCTGTCGCGCTCGAGCTGCGCCAGCTTGAGGCGCAGCCGCAGCGCCTGGATGCGCCGCGCCGCGCCTTGGGGCAATTGCTGCCACCAGTGGCGCGCTTGCACCGCGTCGCGGGCCTCGATCGCCCAGGCGCTGGCGCGCAGCAGGGCGGCCTCGCGCGCCGCCGCCGCATCGGGTCCAGCGCCGGCCAGCGCGGCTTCGATGGTGGCGTCGCGCCGCCCGGTGTTGCCCAAGCTGTGGGCGCTCTCGGCCAGCAGCAGGCGGGCCAGCAGCAGCCAGCGACCCTGGTGCGCGAGTGTGCCTTCGGGCAAGCGCTCGAGCACCTGCAGCGCCTGCTCGGCGCTGGTTTGGGCGCGCACAAACCGCCCCGCCCAGTGCTGGACCAAGGCCTCGAGCAGCCCGACATAGACCGCCTTTTCTTGCTGGCGCTGGCGCCAGCGCTGGGCCCGCTGCGGCAAGGCGCGCAGCAGGGCAATGCCGCGCAGCGCCAGATGCAGCAGCACGAAACCCAGCAGCAAGCCGATCAGCACCAGGTTGAGCGACAAATCGACGCGCCACGGCGGCCAGAAAACGCTCACGATCGCCTGGTTGTCACCCAGCAGCAAGGCTGCCACCACCGCCACGGCGGCCAGCAGCAAAAACCAGAGCACGTTTTTCATGTCGGTACCGGGCCCCCGTGGTCAGCGGCCGCCCGCGGCGATCTGCAGCGCCGCCAGCGTGGCGTCGGGCCGGGGCAGATCGGGCTGTTGCATGTCGGCTTGCAGTTGCGCCAGTTGTTCGAGCGCGCGTTGGGTCTCGGGGGCGTCGGGGTTGAAGTAGCGCTGCATCAGCGCCTGCACCGCTTGCACGTCGGCCCGGGCGGCGTCGAACTGGCGCGTCAACACGCCCAAGCGCGCGCTGAGCAATTTGATGCGGATGTTCTCACGCAAAAAATAGGCCTGCTCGGGCGCCAACAGGGCCGCCTCGGGCTCGTCGATGCGGCTGATGCGGATCAGGTCGGCGCTGCTATGGCGCAGTTGCTGCCACAGCGCTGCGCCCACGCCGCTGCCCGTCTGCCCCACCCAGCCCCAGGCGCGGGCCCAAATCGAGGCCTCTTCGGGAACTGCTGGGGTCGGATCGGCGGCAACCGGGGCCGGTTCATTGGCCGCTGGGGCCGCCGCGTTGGCCGCCACAACCGCTGCCTCGGCAGGGGCCTGGGCCGCTGGAGCGGCCAGCAGCAGCGTTGCAGGGCCCGGGGCAAGCGCTGCAGCCGGCAAGGGCTGATTGAGCAGCGGCCACTGATCGACTCGGCGCGCCAGCGCGTCCAGCCGCTGCGCCAGCGCGGGGGCATCGGCCCATTGGGCGGCTTGCAGGCGCTCGATGTCGGCGGCGATCGCGCGCTGCACCGGATTGAGGCGCGGCTGCGCTGCGCGGGCGATGCGCTGCTCGGCTCCGCGCAAGGCCGAAATAAGCGGCTGCACGCTGCCCGTGAGTTGGCTTTGCTGCTGGGCAAAGCGCACGCTGGACTCGAGATCGTGCACCAGCGAGTCGTCGCGCGTGCGCGCCACGGCGAGCATGAGCTCCTCGAGCTGGCTGCGCTGCAACGCCACTTCGGACAAGCGCAACTCGGCCAAGCCCAAGCGCGCTGCCAGGTCTTTGGACTGTGCCTCGGCCGCAGCAGCCAGCTCGCGTGCCGCCACCGCCTCGGCCAAGCTGTCGGCGGCGCGGCGCGCCATCTCCTGCTCGCTGCGCTCCACCCGTTGCACCAGCGTGTAGGTCCAGGCCAATGCCACCAGCGCCAACACCAAAGCCAAGCCCAGCAGCCACGTCGGGGACGAAAACCCACTGGCTCGCTCTGGGCGCGAAGCGGCGGCGGCGGCTAGCGGGGTCGCGCTGGTGCCCTCGCCGCTGCTTGGGCCGCTGAGGCTGCTCGCGCTGTACGCCCGCGCCGGCTCTGGCGACGGCGCGGGGGCCGCAGCAGCAGGAGGGGCCGCGGGCCGATCGGGGCTGGGTGGTTCGGTCATGGGGCAGGCAATTCGGACAAGGCGCGCAACAAATCGTCGATTGTCGGGCGGTGAGCCATTATTTCGCCAAAACCCAGTCGTTTGGCTGACGCCGCGATGCGCGGATGCGACACCAGCGCCACCGATTGCGCCCACGGTCCATCGGGCAGCAGTTGCTGCAGATGCTGTATCGCCTCGGAGCTGCTGAACAACCACACCGCCCCGTTGCGCACCCATTCGCGCACCCGTTCGGCGGTACCCGCATCCCACTGCGGCGCGCGGCGGCTGTAGGCCACGCAGCTGTGCACCTGCCCGCCGTGCGCCCGGCATTGCTGCTCCAGCCAGTCGCGGCCCAAACGGCCATCGGCCGACTGACCGCGCACCACCCACAAGCGGTGGCCAGGGTGCAATTGGGGCTGCACCACGGCCCACAGGGCTTCGGAGTCGAACTGCGCCGAATTCGCCGGCGGCTGGTCGATCTGCTCGGGCGCGATTCCGGCCGCTTGCAACGCGGCCGCCGTGCCCGGGCCCGGCGCCCAGCAACGCGCGGTGATCGGTGGCCCATCGGGGCTGCAAAAGTGCCGCACTGCTTGGGTGCTGACGAACATCAGGGCATCGCAGCCCGCCGCCTGCAGGTGCGCTTGGTGGCGGGCCTGCGGGTCGAGCGCGGAGGAGATTTCAATCAGCGCCAGCGCCTCAGCCGGCCAACCGGCGGCTTGCACGGCTTGCACCCAGGCGGTGGCCTCGGGCGCCGGCCGCGTCACGAGCAACATGCGGCGGTGGGAGTGGCCACTCGCAAGGCGGGTCGCAGGGCTATCTTGAGGCATGAGAGAAGTCTGGCCTGGCGTGACGGGGGGTTTGCCGCGTTTGTGGGGCGAGGAAGGTGTCGATTTCGGCTTCGGGGGCGCTCAAGCGCCGCTGGCGCGGGCCTGGGCGGCCACACCCAACGCCCCCACCGCCCGCGCTCCGGCACGCAGCAGCTGCTGCGCCACCTGCACCCCGAGCGCGTCTGCCGCCTCCAGGCTATCGACCCAAGCGCTGGCACTGGCGCGCAGCAGCGGCGGCTGCCCAGCAGCAGCACCTTCGGGTTCGCCCCAGGCGGCCTGCAAATGCAGCGTGCCCCCGGCTGGCAGGTGCTCCTGCGCGGGCGCTTGCGCCCAAGTGGCGTAGGCCGCCAGCGGCATGGAGCAGCTACCGCCCAAGGTGCGCGAGACGGCGCGCTCGGCCGTCGCCACCGCCCAAGTGGGCGCGTGGGCCAGCGGCTGCAGCGCCTGCAGCAGCTCGGGGCGGCTGCACAGCACCTCGATGCCCAGCGCGCCCTGCCCGGCGGCGGGCAGCATCTGCTCGGGCTCGAAGCGCTGCCGGATGCGTGCCTCCAGCCCCAGCCGCACGAGGCCCGCCGCCGCCAGCACGATGGCGTGGTACTGGCCGGCGTCGAGCTTGCGCAGCCGCGTGTCGAGGTTGCCGCGCAAGGGCTCGATGCGCACGTCGTCGCGGCCCAGATCGTGCAATAAAGCGCGCAGCAGCACCACCCGGCGCAGGCTCGAGGTGCCCACCACGGCGCCGCGGGGCAAGTCGGCCAAGCTGGCGCAGTGCGGCGAGACCCAGGCATCGCGCGCGTCTTCGCGCGGCAGCACCGCCGCCAGCTCGAAGCCGGGTGGCAGCTCCATGGGCACGTCTTTGAGCGAATGCACCGCCAAGTCGGCACGGCCCTGCTCCAGCGCCAGCTCCAGCTCTTTGACGAACAGGCCCTTGCCGCCGACCTTGCTCAAGGAGCGGTCCAAGATCTGGTCGCCCAGCGTCGTCATGCCCAGCAGCTCGACCACGTGCCCGCGCTGGCGCAGCAGGGCGCGCACGTGTTCGGCCTGCCACAGCGCTAGGCGGCTTTCGCGGGTGGCGATGGTAAGTGAGCGGGAGGCGACAAGGGTCATAGGGCGGGCACAAGCGAAAAATGGGGCCAAATACGGGTCGGGGCCGCAGCGCAGGCACCACGCCCGACCGTAGGACTTGGGACCTACGCCTGCAATTATCCGCTGCCGGCACCAGGCTTGGCGGGCTTGTCGGCCCCAGCCTGCGGGCGCGAGCCATTGAGCAGCTCGCGCACCAGCGGCAACTGGCGCCTGGATACTGCCAGCGCCTCGGGCACCGCATCGAGGCGCAACCACCAGCCCTCGGGCTCGTCGTGGCCGCTGTGCGCACCGGCTTTTTCGAGCGCGCGCACGCGGTGCCGCGCCACCAGCGCGTTGCGGTGGATGCGCAGCCAGCGCCCCGGGTGAGCCTGGTCCAGTTCGTTCAGCGCGCCCTCGTAGAGGTAACTCTGGGCGGCGGTGCGCACCGTCAGGTACTTGCACTCGGCCTTGATGTACAGGATATCGGCCAGCGGCACACGCACGAGGCTGCCGCGGTCGTGGATCGTGAGCGCCTCGGGCAGCGGGGCGGGCGCCGGCGCGGGGGGCGGGGAGCCGCCCGCCACGGCAGCTGCGGCAGCCGCCACATCAGCCACGGCCACTCCAGCCGCCGCCTGCCCAGCCGCCTGCCGCCAGCGCGCCGCTTTGACCAGCGCCTGCTGCAGGCGCTCGCGCCGCACCGGTTTCGTCAGGTAATCGATGGCCTGCAGCTCGAAGGCCGCCAGCGCGTGCGCGGTGTGCGCAGTCACGAACACCAGCGCCGGCGGCGCCGGCCAGTCGCTGGGCCAATGGCGCAAGCGCTCGGCCAGTTGCAGCCCGTTGAGGCCTGGCATTTGGATGTCGAGCAGCAGCACATCCCAAGCGGCGTGCTGCAAGCGCTCCATGGCCTGCACCGCGTTGGCGGCCTCGCCCACCTCCAGCGGCGCGCCCGCCTCGGCCAAGCTCAGCTCATCGAGCAGCGCCCGCAGCCGCGCCCGCGCCAGCGCTTCGTCATCCACCAGCAACACCCGCAAAGCCATGGCAGCCCTTCCTCCGCACACGTACAGCCCGTACACCCTGCTCAGCCCACTCGGCTTGCTCAGCCTGCTCAGCCCAGCCGGGCCACGTAAAATTCGGGCTGGCGTTTACAGCCGCATCCATTTTCGCCAATTTTGCCCTGCCCGCGCCCTGTTGCCCGCTCGCCTTGCACGCCCTGAGCCTCCGCACTCTGCCCGCACTCTGCCCGCACCCTGCCCCACACCCGCACCATGACTGCCAGCCAACTCGACTCCAAAACCCAGGCCTGGTCGGCCCTGTTCAGCGAACCCGTGAGCGAGCTGGTGCAGCGCTACACCGCCAGCGTGGGTTTTGACCAGCGCCTGTGGCGCGCCGACATCCGCGCCAGCTTGGCGCACGCCGAGATGCTGGCGGCGCAAGGCATCATCAGCGCCGCCGACTGGGCCGCCATCGAGCGCGGCATGGCCGGCATCGCGGCCGAGATTGAAGCTGGGCGCTTCGAGTGGAAGCTCGAGCTCGAAGACGTACACCTGAACATCGAAGCGCGCCTGACGCAGCTCGTGGGCGACGCCGGCAAGCGCCTGCACACCGGCCGCAGCCGCAACGACCAAGTGGCCACCGACGTGCGCCTGTGGCTGCGCGACGAGATCGACGCCCTGCAGGCGCTGCTGCAACAACTGCAGCGCGCCTTGGTCGAGGTGGCCGAGCAGCATGTGGAAGTGATCATGCCCGGCTTTACCCACCTCCAAGTGGCGCAGCCGGTGAGTTTTGCGCACCATCTGCTGGCTTATGTCGAGATGTTTGCGCGCGACGCCGAGCGCTTGGCCGACGTGCGCCGGCGCACCAACCGGCTGCCGCTGGGCAGCGCGGCGCTGGCCGGCACCCGCTACCCGCTGGACCGCGAGCGCGTGGCGCGCACGCTGGGCATGGTCGATGAGCACGGCCAGCCGCAGTTGTGCCTCAACAGCCTCGACGCCGTGAGCGACCGCGACTTTGCGCTCGAGTTCTGCGCCGCCGCCAGCCTGTGCATGGTGCACCTGAGCCGCCTGAGCGAAGAGCTGATCATCTGGATGAGCCAAAACTTTGGCTTTGTGGCGCTGGCCGACCGCTACACCACCGGCAGCTCGATCATGCCGCAAAAGAAAAACCCCGACGTACCCGAACTTGCGCGCGGCAAGACCGGGCGCGTGATCGGTCACCTGATGGGCCTGCTGGTGCTGATGAAAGCCCAGCCGCTGGCCTACAACAAAGACAACCAGGAAGACAAAGAGCCGCTGTTCGACACCGTGGACACGCTGCGCGATACGCTGCGCATTTTTGCCGAGATGATCGGTGGCACGCCCGATGCGGCCACCGGCCTCAAGCAAGGGGGCTTGCGCGTCAACGCCGCTGCCATGGAGCAGGCGGCGCAAAAAGGCTACGCCACCGCCACCGACCTGGCCGACTACCTGGTGCAAAAGGGGCTGCCCTTTCGCGACGCGCACGAGTGCGTGGCGCACGCCGTCAAGGCCGCCAGCAGCCACGCCTGCGGCTTGGCCGAGCTGCCGCTGGCGGTGCTGCAAGGCTTTCACCCGCTGATCGAGGCCGATGTCTATGACTGCCTGAGCCTGCGCGGCTCGCTCGAGGCGCGCTCGACCATGGGCGGCACGGCGCCGGCCCAAGTGCGGCTGCAACTGGTGCGCCAGCGCGCGCGGCTGGGGCTGGATGAACCGGCCACCACACCCACCTAAAAACCGCACTGCCGCCGCTGCGGTGCGGCGCCCCCTGCGCGAGAGCCAGCCGCCTTAAGTCACCGGCTGCTCAAAACCTGCTGCAGAACCACCCTCGGCCACCTCAACCCGGTTGCGGCCGTTGCGCTTGGCGCGGTACAGGGCCACATCGGCGCGCGCCACCATATTCGACAGGCTGAGGTCGCGCGTATCAAAGGCGGCCACGCCAAAGCTGGCGGTCACACGCAGGCTGCGATCCTCCCAACGCACCGGGTTGGCCTCAAAATGGCTGCGGATGCGCTCGGCCGCGTGGCGTGCCACATCGGGGCTGGTGCGCGGCAGCAACACCACGAACTCCTCGCCACCCCAGCGGCAGGGCAGGTCGGATTCGCGCATCTGCTCGCGCAACAACTCGGCCAAGTGCACCAGGGCCGCGTCGCCACAGGCATGACCATGGTTGTCGTTGATGGCCTTGAAATGGTCCACGTCGAACATGATGAACGACAGCGGGTCTTCATAGCGCAGGCAGCGCTGGATCTCGGCATCGGCCAACTCGATGAAGGCGCGCCGGCGCAGCAATCCCGTCAGGCCATCGGTGCGCGCCGTGCGCTCGGCCTCGAGCTTTTGCAGGCGCAGCTCCTCTGTGGCTTCTTGCACCTGGAGCTTGAGCGCTTCGTGTGTGACGGCAACTTGGCCAGCCATGCGATTGATGCCGCTGGCCAACTGGGCCATCGGGCCGCAGCGGTCCACGTCGGCGCGCGCCTGCAACTGCCCGCCACCGATGCGGCGCACCACATCGCTGATGTGGGCCACCGGCCGCGTCACGCTGGAGGCAATCAGCGTCGACAGCAGCGCCGCCAACATGAGGGCCAGGCCAGTGGCCGCCAGCGCCCACAGCAGCAGCTGCCGGCTGCTGCGCTGCAGCGCACTCAGGTCGTATTCGAGCGCCACGTATCCGAGCACCACCGGTTCGGCCACCCCAGACTCCAGCAAGCCAGCAGCCAGCGGATCATCGACTGCCATCAATTGCGAGCGCACCTCGTGGATCACCCACAAGCGTTCGCCATCGAGATGCAAGCGGTTGCCTGAAAAATCGGGCAATTCGGCGCCAAAGCGCCCTGCTCCAGCCTGAAACTGCCCGGTGGCTGCGCGCAGCGCCACCGCCACCAAGTCACCATCACTGTCTTTGGTGGTTTGGGCCAGGCGCTGCAGCGTCTGCACATCGGCGGCAAACAAGGCAAACTCAGCCTGACTGGCCAACTGCTTGGCCACGGCTTGCGCCTGATGCTGCTGCGCTTGCAGCAGCTCGAAGCCGTGGCGCTGCACGAACAGCGCCAGCAACACCAGCACCACCAGCACCGCCGGCAGGGCAGCGGCCAGCCACAGGCGCAAGCGCATCTGGCGCAGCATGGGGTCGGGGCTCATCGGGCACTCCCTTCGGGTGTGGCGCTGGCCCGCTGCAACAGCGCCCCGGCCAGCATGGCCACTGAGGGCAGCTGCAGATTGAGCGAACGCGCTACCGGCTCGTTGATGTCCAGCTCAAACTGATTGGCCCACTGCTGGCGTGTGCGCGCGCCGGGCTGCTGCGCGTGGCGCAGCAAGTCGAGCATCTGCAGCGCCGCTTGGGCGGGCGTGGTGTACAGGCCCAAGGTGGCCCCTGCACGCACATGGGCCTGGGAGAACGACACCACCGGCAGGCGCTGGCGGTAGGCCGCGATCAGCAAATTCTGGAACTGGCTGGGCTGCACCACCTGGGCGTCGGGCAACAGCAGCAGCACCTCGCTGCCGTCGAGCACCCGGCTCAGGGCGGCAAAGAGCTCAGCCGGCCCGTCGGATTCTTGCAACTGCGCCGCTTGCATCTGCCACTGGCGCGCACGCAGCGCCTCTTGCAGCGGCTCGCGCCACGCGCGGGTGGCGGGGCCAAACAGCACCCCCACGCGCGAGCGATCGGGCAAGGCCAGGCGCAGCAACTCGGCCAGGCGCGGCAGCGGCTGATCCAACCAAGCCACGTGGGTGCGGCCGCGCAGCGCAGCGGGCAATCCCGCCCATGCCGCTTGCGACAGCAGCCCCGCCACCCACGGCATGGCTGGCAAGGCGGGGGGCTGGCGCTGCGCCCAGGCCGCCAGCGCGCGCGCACCCAACAGCATCAGGGCCGAACCCGAAGCCAGCTGCTCCCACTGCGCCCAATCGGACCACAGGCCCGCCTGCAAGGGCAGCGCCGCACCGCTGCGCAGCACGCGCAGCGCCTCGTCCTGGGCCGCGTTGCGCTCTGACATCACCACCCACAGGGGCGAAGGATTTGGATTTGTGGCGGGCTGCGCCACAGCGGGGGCTATCCCTTGCGCCCACAGGTCGGCACTGGCGAGCTGGCCCAAGCCCAGCAGCCCCAAGCCGGCCAGCAAACCCATGCGCCGGGCGGGCTGTTCGGGATCAGAATTCGAGGCGCAGGCTCGCATAGACGCGCCGGTTGCTAAGCCGATTGGGCACGAATTCGTCGATGTCGCCGCCGAGCGACTGCACCACCAAGGCGGCTTCGGCGCGCGCGCCACCCCAGTCGAACGCGCGCGCTAGGCGGGCATCGACGCGGGTGACGGATCCCACCGCGCTGGCCGCCCCGCGCCACGCCATGCCGGTGTGCTCGTGCAGCATCAGCGCCACATCCCAGCCGTGATCCAGGCGCTGGAACCAGGCCACGGTGCTCAGGCGCGCAGGTGGTTCGCGCCCCATGGGCCCGGCCTGGTGCCAGCGCACTTGGTTGAAGGACTGGTTCAAGCGCCATTCGGTGCGCTCACTGGGACGCCAGATCAACTGGTACTCCAGCCCGCGCAGCGTGAAGCCGGGGGCGTTGATGTGCTCGCGCCCGAATGCACCGGTGGTGCGAAACTGGATAAAGTCGTGCAGGCGTTCCTGGTACAGCCGCACATCCAGATTCACGCGCCCCTCAGCCAGGCTGGCGTGGTAGCCCAGCTCCCGCACCCACAGTACCTCGTTGCGCAGCGCCGGGTTGGGCCGGTAGGTGCTGCCGGCAAAACGGCCGTCAGGAAAAAAAAAGCGCGCATCGGCGCTGCGCTCAAACAGCAAAGGCGGTCGCTCGGCGCGCGTCAGCCCGGCGCGCAGCGTGTGGCCTGGAGCAATTTCGTGGTTGAGCATCAGGCGCGGCGCCAGAAAGCTGCCGGTGTCGGTCCGGTAGCCAGCAAACAGGCCGGCGTTGAGCAGCCACCCCGGGGTCGGCGACCATTCGGCGTGCCCAAACACCCGCCAGTCGCGCACGCCCACGCGTTCGGTGGTGGCAAATTGCGCGGGTGCCAAACTGCTGTCGTCGCGCACTCCGCCCCCCAGCACCCAGCGCCAACTCGGTGAGATCACACGGGTGTGCTCGAGCTCTAGCGCCAGCCGCCGCTCCTGGTAGCCCAGATCGACCGCGATGCCAGCGAAAGGCGGTGTGGCAAATGCAAAACGGTCGGTCATGCGCTCCTCGTCCCATGACAAGGTAGCCTTCCAAGTGGCCTCGGGCCGTGCGGCATGGCTCCATTGCAGCAGCGCATGGGATTTGCGCAACGCAACGTCGCGTAGTGGGTCGCCTGCATTGTCCGCAAACCCGTCTTGCGCGTCCCACTCAATCAAGCCGGCTTGCAGCATGAGCTCGGACGCCGGGCTGGGTTTGATGTCGGCACGCCACAACACTTGCACCCGGCGCTGGCTGTCGTGCAAGTCGCGCCAGCCGTGGTCACCGCTGCTCGAGACCGTCAGCCGCTGCGCGAGCCCGGGCACCCCCCAGCCGATGCGCGCATAGGCGTCGGCTACGCCGCCGCCTGCGTTGAAGCTCACCGCCTGGCCCAGCGTGTCGAGCGCGTGGCGCGTCACCACATTGATGACACCAAATAGGGCGTGCGCCCCAAAAGCGGCCGAGTTGGTGCCGCGCAACACCTCGATGCGCTCGACCTCCTCGATCGGCACCGCGTTGAGCGCCCTAAAGCCGCCGCCCACAAACGTGGGACTGTAAAGCGAGCGCCCATCGACCAAAATCAGGCTGCGCACCCCGTATTCGTCCACTGGCGCGTGGTAGGCCGCCATCGGGTTGGCACCGTTGTAACCAGCCACCAAATAACCCGGCACCAGCCGGAGCGCCTCGGTGATATTGCGCGCACCGGAGCGGCGCAAGGTTTGGCGGTCCAGCACCGTGACCGCACCAGGTATGTCGGCCAGCGGCTGCGCCAAGCGCGTCACCGACAGCACCTGCAGCGGCAGCTGATCGGCAAAATAATCGGGCTCGGCTTGCACAACAAGCAGATCCTGTTGCGCCACTTGGGCCGCTTGAGGCCTTTGCGCAACTTCAGCCACCCCGTGCTGGGCTTGGGCCTGCGCCGTTGTGCCCGCAACCATGCCGAAAAAAAACAGCACGCCCATCCAAACCCGCTTCGCCTGGGGCCCGCGCGGGCAGGCGTACCGAACACGGCTGCAAGGCCTGTGGCGGGCAGGGGGCGGCTGCGTGCCGAGTTTGGGTTGCTGCATGATGCGCTGGGAGCACAAAGGTAAAAATGTTATTTTATGCCGCATCGGCACTTTGGCGCTACCATAAGCTATTGCAAGCCACCCACACGGCCTGGCACCGCGCCAACGGCTTGCACCACCCTCTTGCCTTTAGCTCTTCCTGCCCCCAGCTCATCCCCGCCTATTTTTTTACACCCCAGTTTTTTATGAAATTTTCCGGCTCCCCCCACTACGTCGCCAGCCCCGATTTGTTGCTCGCGGTCAACGCCGCCATCACCTTGCAGCGGCCCTTGCTCATCAAGGGCGAACCCGGCACCGGCAAAACCCTGCTTGCCGAAGAGGTGGCGGCGGCCTTGGGGCTGCCGCTGCTGCAATGGCACATCAAGAGCAGCACCAAGGCGCAGCAGGGCCTGTACGAGTACGACGCCGTGAGCCGCCTGCGCGACTCGCAGCTCGGGGACGAGCGCGTGCGCGACATCGGCCACTACATCGTGCAAGGCGTGCTCTGGCAGGCCTTCACGGCCGAGCAGCCGCTGGTGCTCTTGATCGACGAAATCGACAAGGCCGACATCGAATTCCCCAACGACTTGCTGCGCGAGCTCGACCGCATGGAGTTCCACTGTTACGAGACGCGCCAGACCATCCGGGCGCGGCACCGGCCGCTGGTGTTCATCACCTCGAACAACGAAAAAGAGCTGCCCGACGCCTTTTTGCGCCGCTGCTTTTTCCACTACATCCAGTTCCCCGACCCGGCCACGCTGCGCCGCATCGTGGGCGTGCACTTTCCCGGCCTCAAAGACGAGCTGCTCACGGCGGCGCTCAAAGCCTTTCTCGAGCTGCGCCAGCTGCCGGGCCTGAAGAAAAAGCCCAGCACATCCGAGCTGCTGGACTGGATCCGGCTGCTGCTGGCCGAAGACATCCCGCCCCAGGCGCTGCACGGCAAAGAGCAGCAGCTGGTGGTGCCGCCACTGGTGGGCGCGCTGCTCAAAAACGAGCAAGACGCCGGTCTGCTCGAGCGCTTGGTGTTCATGAACCAGCGCCACCGCTGAGGCGGTTTGGCTCACCCAGCCTAGCCCCACCCAGCACACCCATGCTGATCGATTTTTTCTATGCCCTGCGCGCCGCCCGGCTGCCGGTGTCGGTGCGCGAATACCTCACGCTGCTGCAGGCGCTGCAATCCGGCCTCGTGGGCCCGGCCAACCCCGAGGCCTGCTCGCTCGATGATTTCTACTACCTCGCGCGCACCACGCTGGTCAAGGACGAATCCCTGTTCGACCCCTTCGACCGCGCCTTTGCCGCCCACTTCAAGGGCGTGCAGGCCGTGGTGGGTGAGGGCGCGCGCGCCATCCCGGCCGACTGGCTAAGACAGGAGCTGCAGCGGCTGCTGAGCGACGAGCAAAAGGCCAACGCTCCGAAGCTCGACTGGGACGAACTCATGCGCACCCTGCAGCAGCGGCTGGCCGAGCAGACCGAGCGCCACGCCGGCGGCAGCAAGTGGATCGGCACCGGCGGCACCAGCCCCTTTGGCCACGGCGGCCACAACCCGCAGGGCATCCGCATCGGCGGCCCCGGCGGCCAGCGCAGCGCCGTCAAGGTGTGGGAGCAGCGCCTCTGGCGCGACTACGACGACAGCGCGCCGCTGGGGCCGCGCCACCTCAAGCTGGCGCTGCGGCGGCTGCGCAAGTTTGCGCGCCAAGGCAGCGCGCTCGAGCTCGACTTGCCCGACACCATCCGGGCCACCGCCGCCAACGCCGGCTGGCTCGAGCTGCGCCAAGTGCCCGAGCGCCACAACCTGGTCAAGGTGCTGCTGCTGCTCGACGTGGGCGGCAGCATGGACGAGCACGTGCACCAGGTCGAGGCCCTGTTTGCGGCCGCCAAAGCCGAGTTCAAGCACCTCGAAATCTACTACTTCCACAACTGCGTCTATGACTTCGTCTGGAAGCACAACCAGCGCCGGCACAGCGAGCGCACCGCCACCCTCGACCTGCTGCACACCTACCACCGCGACTACAAGCTGATTTTTGTCGGCGACGCGACCATGAGCCCCTACGAAATCCTGCAGCCCGGCGGCAGCGTCGAATACGCCAACGCCGAAACCGGGGCCGACTGGTTGCAGCGCCTCGCGCACCACTACCCGCACCACGCCTGGATCAACCCACAACCAGCGGGCCTGTGGCCCTACCAGCGCAGCATCGAGCTGATCCAGCAAATCCTTGGCCAGCGCATGTACCCGCTGACGCTGCGCGGGCTCGAAGAGGCCATGCGGGCGCTATCCAAATAGCGCCCCCAGCAATGTCGCCCTCAGCAGCGGGCATCGGGGATAATCTTGCGCAGCTACCACCCGCCGTAGTTCAATGGATAGAACGGCCGCCTCCTAAGCGGCAAATACAGGTTCGATTCCTGTCGGTGGGGCCACACCCTGCCAGTTCTCGGATCCAGGTGCCGCTATTGCTGCACCCACCCTATGCGCCCTGTGGATTCGCCAGCTCATCCATCCAGACCGCGTCGAGGTCGGGGATTTTCCAGTCTTTGGGGTTTTCGCGCTTTTCGATCTGCCAGCGGCAGTCAGGTGCCGAGAGGTCGATCAGTTGCGGCTGCACGCGCTCATTGCTCGTGGTGGAAAACACGGTTTTAACCACCGGCTTGAGCAAAGACGCCTTGGACTGCTCCACCACCACCGCCAGCTTGCCGTTGCTCAGCCGCACCAGCGAACCCGTGGGGTAAATGCCGAGGCTGCGCACAAAGGCCTGAAAAATCGCGGCATCGAGGTGGCCGTGGGTCCACTGCGCCATTTTGGCCAGCGATTCGGCCGGGTCCCAGCCCTCTTTGTAGGGCCGGTTCGAGGTGATGGCGTCATAGACATCGCACACCGCCCCCATGCGCGCCATGCGGCTGATGGCCTCGCCCGCCAACCGCTTTGGGTAGCCCTTGCCGTCGAGCCGCTCGTGGTGGTGCAGGCAGACGTCGAGCGCCATCGGGTCATCGACGCCGGCGGCGAGCAAGCGCCGGTGCCCGTGTTCTGGGTGCAGGCGCACTTGGGCAAATTCGGCTTCGGTCAGGCGGCCGGCTTTGTTGAGCACCTCCAGCGGCACGTCGGCCTTGCCTAGGTCGTGCATCAGGCCCGCAAAGCCCGCCGCGCGCGTCTCGGCTGCGCTCAAACCCAACTGACGCGCCAGCGCCACCATCAGCGCGCACACCGCCACCGAGTGCATGTAGGTGTAGCCGTCGGCGCTTTTCAGGCGCGCGAGGCTGATCAGGGCGCCGCCGTTGCGCAACACCGAATCGGTGATCTCCTCGGCCACTTGGCGCGCCACCTCTGGGTCGATGGCGCGGCCCATGCGCACCTCGGCAAACATGTGGCGCACCGCGCCGGTGGCGGCTTTGCAGATGGCGGCGGCGCGCTGATACTCGGCGCGCATCGAGGCCGCCTCGGTATCGGGAGCAGGCGGTGGCTCGGGGGCTGTGGCTGGTGGCGAGGGTGCTGCGGCGGCGTCGCTGGCAGAGGCTGGCACGACATCCAAGCCTTGGCTGACGTCGATCAGCACCTCCTTGATCGCGCACTCATGCAACAAGCGCAACTCGTGCGCGTCGGTGATCACAAACTTGCTGCGCCAAAACGGGTGCTCCATCCAAGAACCGCAAAAACCCTCGATGTACATCCCCAGCTGCACTTGCGCGGTCGGGATTTTTTTCAGCTTGGGTTTGGCCATGGGGTTTGGAACGAGCGGCGAGCGGGTGTTGCGCTCAGAGGCTGAGAGGCAATTGGGCGTGCCCGAAAGGGCGCACCAAAGCGCCAACGGCAAGGCGCAAAGCACAGCCGTAGCGCGGGCTACGGCGCGCATTTGCAACGCCGCAGGCGGTGTTTTGGAGCGTCAGGGCGGGCATCACCGATTGCCTCTTAGCCTCTCAGTATAGATTGGGTGCCGACCCCGTGCCTGACAGATCCAGTGCACGACAAACGGGTGCCGCAGCAGCAGCCCAGCCCACTTGAATGAGAACGGTAATCGTCTAGAATAAGTAACCATGTTCCTGACCCTGTCCCAACTCTCGGTTCAATACCCCCACACCGCCCAGCCTGCGGTGCGCTCTGTTTCTTTCGGCCTCGAGGCGGGCCAGATCGGGGTGCTGATCGGCCCTTCGGGCTGCGGCAAAACCACCTTGCTGCGCGCCGTGGCCGGGCTCGAGCGCGCCAGCGGTGGACAAGTCGCGCTTGGGGGTGAAGTGGTCAGCAACGCCCAGACGCATATGCCGCCCGAGCAGCGCCGCGTCGGCATGGTATTCCAAGATTACGCGCTGTTTCCGCACCTTGACGTGCGCGCCAACGTGGCCTTCGGGCTGCGCCATCTGCCCAAGCCAGCGCGGCTGCAGCGGGTGCAAGAGGTGCTGGCGCTGGTCGGGCTCGAGGGGCTGCACGGGCGCTACCCGCACGAGCTCTCGGGCGGCCAGCAGCAGCGTGTGGCGCTGGCGCGCGCACTCGCCCCCAGCCCACGCCTGCTGCTGCTCGACGAGCCTTTCTCCAACCTCGACGTGGACCTGCGCGAGCGCCTGGCGCACGAAGTGCGCGGGATTTTGAAGGCCGCCGGGGCCACCGCGCTGCTGGTGACGCACGACCAGCTCGAAGCCTTTGCTATTGGCGACATGATCGGCGTGATGCACCAGGGCGAGCTGCACCAGTGGGACCGCGCTTACACGCTCTACCACCGCCCGGCCACGCGCTTCGTGGCCGAATTCATCGGCCACGGCGTGTTTGCCCCGGCGCAGATCGCCCATTTGGGCGCCGAGGTACAGGTGCAAACCCCCCTAGGGCCGCTGCAAGACGTGGCCGCGTGCCCGCTGCCCAGCGCTTACCCCGACGGCCTGTGCGACGTGCTGCTGCGCGCCGACGACATCGTGCACGACGACGCCGCACCGGTGAAGGCGCGCATCGTGCGCAAATCGTTTCGCGGCTCCGAGTTCCTCTACACCCTGCAACTGAACAGCGGTGAGACGGTGATGACGCACGTGCCTTCGCACCACGACCACGCCGTCGGCGAGTGGATCGGGATTAAGGCGGCGGTGGATCACGTCGTCACCTTCGAGCGCGGCGCTGCGGCTGGCGCACCGCCGGCGCAGGCGGTGGTTTGCAACGGCGGCTAGGCCCCCCGGCGGCCTGCACACCAACACGGTCCTGTAACCGCCGGCATCTCCGGGAGCGCGCACAGGTGCAAGAGCCCAAGCAGATGCATGCGCCTGCGGCTGCGCACCTGCTGGGGTGAATCGAAGCGCCTAAACCGCCCGGCTGGCTTCGCGCACCAGCGGCACCCAGATGCGCCGGTCTTCGGCGTAAAAGGCATCGACCTGCGACGGGCTCATGGCACCGGTGAACTCGCTGCCCCAGCCCACGAGGCGCTCGCGCAGCGCCGGCACTTCGAGCACGGCCGCGATTTCGCGGTTCAGGCGCTCGACGATGGGCTGCGGCGTGCCCGCCGGCGCGGCGATCGAGTTCCAGGTAAAGCCCTCGAAACCTGGCAGGCCCTGTTCGGCGGCCGTGGGCACATCGGGCAGCACCTGCAAGCGGCGGCGGCTGGTCACGGCCAGCGCACGCAGCGCGCGCGACTGCACGTGCGGGATGGCGGTCACGGCGACGTCGAACTGGTGCGAGATGCGCCCAGCCATGAGATCGCGCAGCCCCTCGGCGCCGGCGCGGTAGGGCACGTGTTGGACTTCGACCCCGGCCGCACGCGCCCACATCAGACCAGTGATGTGGGTGGTGGTGCCGCGCGGGCCCGAACCGTACTGGTAACGCCCCGGTGCAGCGCGCAGGCGCGCGATGTAGTCGCGCATGTTGGCGGCCGGATCATTGGGGTTGACCAGCATGACCAGCGGCACCTTGTTGATCATGGCCACGCCACGCAAGCTGCCCACGAGGTCAAAGGGCATGGGGTCGAACAGCGCCAGATTGAACACCAGTTGCGAGGCGGTGCCCACCAGCAGCGTGTGACCGTCGGGCTCGGCGCGCGCCACCGCCTCGGTGCCCTGCATGCCCGACGAAGCGGCGAGGTTTTCAACCACGATGCGCTGCCCGAGGCGCTGCTCGAGCTCGGGCGCCATCAGGCGCGTGACCACGTCGGCATTGCCACCGGCCGCCGAAGCGACGATCAGGCGCAGCGGGCGCGAAGGAAAATTCTGGGCGCGCACAATCGCTGGGGCGACGACCAGGGCCGCCGCAGCGGCCGATGATTTGAGTAGGGTACGGCGGGTGCTCATGCAGACAACTCCGAAAAAATTAGCTTTGGGTGAGGCGACGATCGGCAGCGCAAACGGCCACAGTCTGTCCCTTGACGGAAACGGCATTAGACCATAAAATAACGCTAATGCGAATGGTTCTTGTTATTGATCAGTATGCGGCCGTCAGATAACCCCGCGCCCGCACCCCCACCCGATGCCCCCTGCAGCCCGGCCCACACAACGGTTGGCGCTGCGGCTTGGGCTTGGTCTGGCAGCGGCGATGCGGCCGGCAGTAGGAACACCGTCACCTCCTCGGCCCCCTTAGGTCCCTTGGAGCTCGCACCCACCGCCCAGCTCTGGGGCCTGCGCGCGGTGGCTTGGGCGCTGCTGTTGCTGGCGGTGTGGGTGCTGACGCAGGTCGGGCAGCGGCCCGAACTGGCGCTGGGCAGCTTCACGCGCATGGGGCCGGGTTACTGGCCGGGGCTGTTGGCCGTTGCCCTGCTGGGCGTGGCGCTGCTGCTGCTCTGGCGCAGCCATCGGGCCGGCTGGGCCAAGGCCGAAACGGCGGCCGGCGCTGCTGAGACCGAATCTGCGGTCTGCGCCGCTGATACCGAATCGGCGGTCTGCGCCGCCGAGGCCCCCAACGCCGGCCAGCCGCGCGCCGCCGCTCTGACGCTGGCCGCGGTGCTGGGCTTTGCTCTGCTGGTGCCCGTGCTGGGGGTGGCGCTGGCCACCTGGTTGCTGGCGCTGCTGGCGGCGCGCGCCGCCGCCAACCGCTGGCCGCACGCGCTGTTGATCGGATCGGCCTTGAGCCTGCTCTGGCTGCTGGTGTTTGTGCTCGGCTTGCAGGTGCCGTTTCAGCTGCTGCCGCCGGCCCTGGCAGCGGCCTTGCATCCATGATGAGCCTCGAACTGGCGTGGGCGCTGGCGGGCCCGGCCTTGCTCGGCGCCGGGTTGGGGACACTGGTTGGGGTGTTGCCCGGCATCGGGCCGGCGGCCACCATGGCCTTGCTGTTGCCGGCCTCGTTTCTGCTCGAGCCGCAGGCGGCCATCGTGCTGTTGTGTGGGGTCTATTTCGGGGCCCAGTATGGCTCCTCGACCACCGCCATTTTGCTCAAGCTGCCGGGCGAGGCCTCGGGCGTGGTCACGGCCGAAGAAGGGCACCGGCTGGCGCTCAAGGGGCAGGCCGGGGTGGCGCTGGCGGTGGCGGCGCTGGCCTCGTTTCTGGCCGGCCTCATCACCGCGGCGCTGGTGGCGGCGCTGACGCCGGCGCTGGCGCGGCTGGCGCTGGGCTTTGGGCCGGCCGATGTGGCGGCGCTGGTGCTGCTGGCGGCGGTGGCGCTGGTCTGCATCGGCCAACCGCAGCGCCTCAAGGCCCTAGCCATGCTGCTGCTGGGGCTAATGCTCGGGCTGGTGGGCACCGACTTTGGCGGCGGCGCGCCGCGCTTTACCCTCGGGCTGGCCGAACTGCGCGACGGCATCGGCCTCGTGCCGCTGATCGTCGGCCTGTTTGGTCTGGGCGAGGTGCTGGCCAGCCACGCCGGGCTGCGCGCCGGCACGCGCATCGCCCCCATCGGCCGCATCTGGCCGCGCGTGAGCGAACTGCGCGCCAGCTTGGCGCCGGCGCTGCGCGGCACGGCGGTGGGCGCACTGGTGGGCATGCTGCCGGGTGGCAAGACGCTGCTGGCCTCGATGATGAGCTTGGCGCTGGAGCGGCGCGTGGCGCGTGACCGCGCCCAGTACGGGCACGGCGCGCTGTCGGGTGTGGCCGGGCCCGAGGCCGCCAACAACGCCAGCGCCCAAGCCGGGCTGGTGCCGCTGATCGGCCTCGGGCTGCCCGGCAACCCGGCCATGGCGGTGCTGCTGGGGGCCTTCATGCTGCACGGCATCGCCCCTGGCGCTGTCATGTTCGAACGCTCGCCAGAGCTGTTCGAGGCCATCATCTGGGGCATGGTGCTGGCCAACTTGGCGCTGCTGGTGCTCAATCTGCCGCTGATCGGGCTCTGGGTGCGGCTGCTGGCGCTGCCGCTGGGCTGGCTGACGCCGCTGATCGTGCTCGTGGGCGTGCTCGGGGTCTATGCCCAAAGCCGGCTGGCCTTCGATGTCGCGCTGCTGGCCGCTTTTGGTCTGCTGGGCTATGTGTTGCGCAAGGCCGACTACCCGCTGGCCCCGATCGTCTTTGGCGTCGTGCTCGGGCCGATCTTCGAGGACAACCTGCGCCGCGCCTTCATGCACGCGCGCGGCGATGGACTGGTGCTGCTGGCGCAACCGCTGGTGCTGCCGGCGCTGGGGCTGGCGCTGATGTTGCTGCTGTGGCCTTTGCTGGCGGGCTGGCGCCGGGTGTATGCTATACAGCGCTAAACCGTGCGCCCGTGCACGCCACGCACCCAGGAGCCCCCCATGCCCAACACCCGAAGCGCCAATGCCGTGCGGCTGGAATTTACGCCCGACTGCCTGGTCAAAACCAACCTCTCGGGGGCGGCCTTTACGGGCGACTGGCTCTGGGTGGCGGGCGATGAAGCCTGTGGCGTCGAGCGCCTGCGCCGGCTCGAGCCGGTGGGGCGCGAGACGCTGCGCTTTGGCGAGGTGTGCGATTTCCCGCTGGCCGACCTGCTCGACCTGCCCGGCGCCCCCGACGAAGAGGCCGACATCGAGGGCATGGCGGTGGTGGACGGCTTTTTGTGGCTGGTGGGCTCGCACGGCCTGAAGCGCAAAAACGCCAAACCCGAGCGCAGCCACGCCGACAACGCCCGGCGGCTGGCCAAGCTGGCCCTAGACGGCAACCGGCGCCTGCTGGCCTGCCTGCCGATCGAACCCGATGCCGACGGCGCGCCCTGCCTGGTGCGCTTGGCCGCCGATGGCCGCCGCGCCCTGCGCCTCAAGGGCGATGCCCAACACAACCTGCTCACGCGGGCGCTGGCCGACGACCCGCACTTCGGGCCCTACTTGGCGATTCCCGGCAAAGACAACGGCTTTGACATCGAAGGCCTGGCGGTGTTTGGGCGCCGGCTGCTGCTGGGCCTGCGCGGGCCGGTGCTGCGCGGCTGGTCGGCGCTGCTCGAGATCGAAGTGCAGGCGCGCGGCGACGAACTGCGCCTGGTACCGCTGGACGACAACGGCACGCTGCTGCGCAAACACTTTTTGCAGCTCGATGGCTTGGGTGTGCGCGACCTGCATTTTTCTGGCGACGACCTGTACCTGCTGGCCGGCCCGACGATGGTGCTCAACGGCGAAACCCGCGTCTATAAATGGCCGGCCGCGCGGCCGCTGCTCGAAGCCAACCTGGAGCCGGTGCGGTTCGAGTCGGCGCTGAGCGAATCGGTGGTGCTGCCGCATGGCCAGGGCAGCAACCGCGCCGAAGCGATCTGCGATCTGCCGGCCGACCTTGCGGGGCGCAAGCCCAGCTGGCTGGTGTTGTACGACGCACCCGGTGCCGATCGCCGAGAGGGCGAGCACACCGTCTTTGGCGACCTGCTGCGCCACGATTGAATTCGCTTGCATCCGATCGTCTCCACCCGGATGGCGTGCGCGCCATGAGCCCCAGCCCCACCATCGACCCCGCTGCGGCGCTGCAGTTCGTCATCAACGCGGCTTCGGGCAGCAGCGCCGCCGACACCAAGGGCGCGCTCATCAACAGCGTGTTGCAGGCCGCTGGACGCCGCGGGGAGCTGCATTTTTGCCAGCCGGCTGAGCTGAGCGCGGTGGCGCAACAAGCCACGGCCAAGGCGCTGGCCACCGGCACGGCGGTGGTGGCCGTGGGCGGCGACGGCACCCTGAACACGGTGGCGCAGTACGCGCACGCGGCCGGCTGCCCCATGGGGGCCGTGCCCCAAGGCACCTTCAACTACTTTGCGCGCACGCACGGCATACCCACCGACCCGGCCGAGGCGGTGCGTGGGCTGCTGGGCTGGGCCGCGCAACCGGTGCAGGTGGCGGCCATCAACCAGCGCCTGTTCTTGGTCAACGCCAGCATGGGCCTGTACCCCGATCTGCTGGAAGACCGCGAGGCCTACAAGGCGCGCTTCGGGCGCAGCCGCTGGGTGGCGTTCTGGTTCGCCTGCGTCACGTTGCTGCGCGCGCAGCGCCAGTTGCGCCTGCACATCGAACAGGGCATTGAGGCGCGCGATGTGCGCACGCTGGTGCTGTAAATGACGCGCATGCGCGCACCGCTCGACTTTCGCGTGCTGGAACAACCGTTGCTGCTGCTCAAGCCGCCCCCTGCCCCCGACCTTAGGACGCAGCCGTGAGCCTCGTGCTGCAGGTCTCGGACACGCACTTTGGCACCGAACAGCCCCCGGTGCTCGAGGCGCTGGCGGCGCTGGCGCAGCAGCTGCGCCCCGATTTGGCGGTGCTCTCGGGCGACATCACACAGCGCGCGCGGCCGGGGCAGTTTCGCGCCGCCCGCACCTTCATGGACCGGCTGGGGGCCCCGCTGCTGGCGATTCCGGGCAACCACGACATCCCGCTGCTCGATCTGTGGACGCGCCTGCGCCGCCCCTACGCCCGGTACCTCGCCGCCTTTGGCCCGGCGCTCGAGCCGGTGCACGATGTCCCCGATCTGCTGGTGCTGGGCCTGAACACCACCCGGCCGTGGCGGCACAAGCACGGCGCTGTGTCGGCACAGCAGATCGAGCGCGTGGCGCAGCGGCTCGAGGCCGCCGGGGCGGCGCAGCTGCGTGTGGTGGTGGTGCACCAGCCGGTGGCCGTGATCCGTGCCTCCGACCGGGTCAACCTGCTGCGCGGGCACACGGCCGCGCTGGAGCGCTGGGCGGCTGCGGGTGCCGACTTGGTGCTGGGCGGGCACATCCACCTGCCCTATGTGCTGGCGCTGCCCGCGCTGGCGCGGCCGCTGTGGGCGGTGCAGGCCGGCACGGCGGTGTCGACGCGGGTGCGCGAAGGCCTGCCCAATTCGGTGAATCTGCTGCGTTGGGGTGCGCACGCCCCCCCGGGCTGCTGCCTGATCGAGCAGTGGGATTACGCCGCGGGGCAGCAGGCCTTTGTACGCGCCTTGGTGACCGAGGTGCGGCCGGCGCGGGGTTGACGCGTCAGCACGCGCCGATCAGCAGCGCCCTGAAGTCGTTCACGTTGGTGCGCGTGGGGCCACTGTGCAGCGCGTCGCCCAAGGTGGCAAAAAAGCGGTGCGCGTCGTGGGCGTCGAGCATTTGTTGCGCCTCCAGCCCTAGTGAGTGCGCGCGTGCCAGCGTGTCGGGGCCGATCAGGGCCCCGGCAGCGCTACCGACGCCATCGATGCCGTCGGTGTCGGCCATGAGCGCATGAATGCCGGGCTGGCCGCTTGGTTGTCTGCTTGGCTGAGCGGCGCTTTGGTCACCGAGCTCAAGCGCGCACGCCAGCAGGCACTCGACGTTGCGCCCGCCTTGGCCGGGGGTGCTGCTGCGCAGCGTGACCGTGGTTTCACCACCCGAGAGCAGCACGCAAGGTGGCGCAAACGGCTGCTGGCGCTGCGCGATCTGGCGCGCCAGCGCCGCCAGCACCTTACCCACTTCGCGCGCCTCGCCTTGCAGCGCGTCGCTCAAGATGTGCGCCTCAAAGCCGGAGGCGCGCGCGGCGGCGGCAGCGGCTTCGAGCGCCATCTGCGGGGTAGCCAGCCAGCGCAGCTCGCTGCGCGCCAGCCGCGCATCGCCCGGTTTCAGGGTTTCGCCTTGGCCGCTGTGCAGCAGCGCCAGCGCGGCTGGGGGCAGCTGCAGCCGGTAGCGCTGCGCGATGGCCAAGGCATCGGCGCAGGTGCTGGGGTCGGCCACGGTGGGGCCAGAGGCGATGTCGGCCGGGTCGTCGCCGGGCACGTCGGAGATCAGCAGCGTGAGCACGCGCGCCGGATAGCAGGCCGCTGCCAGCCGCCCACCCTGCAGCGCCGACAAATGGCGGCGCAAGCAGTTGATCTCGCCGATGCGGGCGCCGCTGGCCAACAAGGCCCGCGCCAGCGCCTGCTGCTCGGCCAGCACCATGCCGGGCAGCGCCAGAGGCCACAGCGCCGAACCGCCGCCCGAGAGCAGGCAGAGCACGGTGTCGGCCGCGCTCAGGCCCTGCACGCTGGCGAGCACGCGCTCGGCGGCGCGCCAGCCAGCGGCGTCGGGCACCGGGTGCGCGGCGGCGACGATTTCGATGCGCGCGCACGGCACCTCGTGGCCGTAGCGCGTCACCACCAGGCCGCCGAGCGCCTGTGGGTCGCCGTCCCAATGGTCTTCGACGGCGCGCGCCATGGCCGCCGCGGCCTTGCCGGCGCCCACCACCCACAGACGGCCAGCGCCGATGTCGGCCGCGCGCGGCAGATGCGGTGGCAGGCACCGCGCCGGCTGGGCAGAGGCCACGGCCGCGGCAAAGAGCTGGCGCAGCAGGTCGGCGGGGGCGATGGGGGCGGCCTGCGATGGGACTGAGGCTGAGGCTGAGGCAGGTGTAAGTTCGGTTGCGGGTACGGGTGTAGGTATGTGCGCCGAGACAAGCTCAGGCGACCGTGCGGCTGCGGGGTGTGGGCTGGGCGGCTTCATCGTCGCCACTTTAACCGCAAGCCGCAAGCCGCAAGCCGCAAGCCCCAACCCCAACCCCAACCCCAACCCCAACCCCAACCCCAACTCCAACGCCAGCGCCAGCGCGAGCGCGAGCGCCACCCCCCCGGCCCCGTTTACACTTCCCGCACTGCGACTACGCCACACAAACCATGCCACTGGAACTCCTCACCGGCTGGATCGGACTGCTGTTTGCCGGCCTGCTTGGGCTGCTGGTGGGCAGTTTCCTCAACGTCGTCATCCACCGGCTGCCCATCATGCTCGAGCGGCGCTGGGCCGCCGAGTGCGCCGAGCTGCATCCCAGCCCTGCTGGGGCTGGGGCTGGGGCTGGGGCTGGGGCTGGGGCTGGGGCTGGGGCTGGGGCTGGGGCCGCCGCTCACCACAGCACCCACGCGGCACACTCAGCGCACAGCGCCCCAAACCACGCACCCGCTGAAGCCCTGAACCTGATCACACCGCGCTCGCGTTGCCCAGCCTGCGGGGCCGGCATCGCTTGGTACCACAACATCCCGCTGCTCAGCTACGCCCTGCTGCGCGGCCGCTGTAGCGCCTGCGCGGCCCCCATCGGGCTGCGCTACCCGCTGGTGGAGTTGCTCACCGGCATCGGCTTTGCCTGGGTCATGCACCTGCACGGCCCGGGCTTGGCCACTCTGGCCTGGATGGGTTTCGTCGCTGCCGTGCTGGCGCTGGCCTTCATCGACTGGGACACCACCTTGCTGCCAGACGACATCACGCTGCCGCTGGTTTGGGCCGGGCTGATCGTGGCCGCGCTGGGCTGGAACACCATCGACCTCGGCACCGCCCTGTGGGGTGCGGTGGTGGGCTACGTGACGCTGTGGTCGATCTACTGGGCCTTCAAGCTGCTCACCGGCAAAGAGGGCATGGGCTATGGCGACTTCAAGCTCTTGGCCGCGCTCGGGGCCTGGCTGGGCTGGCAGGCGCTGCTGCCGGTGCTGCTGCTGGCCTCGGTGCTGGGCGCGGTCGTGGGCATCGCCATGAAGTACAGCAGCGGCTTGCGCGAGGGCGGCTACGTGCCCTTTGGGCCGTTCCTGGCTTTTGGCGGCCTGCTGGCGCTGGCGCTGGGGCCGGCCACGCTGCTGGGCTGGATCGGGCTTTAAACCGCACCGCCCACCATGCGCGCCCACCCCCAGCCCCCTTGGCGCATCGGTCTGACCGGCGGCATCGGCAGCGGCAAGAGCACGGTGGCGGCGATGCTGCAGGCGCTGGGCGCGCCGGTGCTCGACGCCGACGCTCTGGCGCGCGCCTGCACCGCCCCCGGTGGCACCGCCATCGAGCCCATCCGCGCCGCCTTTGGCCCGCAATACATCGGGCCCGACGGGGCGCTGGACCGCGAGCAGATGCGGGCGCTGGTTTTTGCCCAGCCCGCGGCGCGCCAGCGGCTGGAGGCGATCGTGCACCCGCTCGTGCGCGCCGCGATCGAGCAGGCCTGCGCACAGCTGCAAGGCCACAGCGACTGCGTGGTGCTCGACATCCCGTTGCTGGCCGAATCGGCGCATTGGCTGCAGCAAGTCGATGCGGTGTGGGTGGTGGACTGCAGCGCGCAAACGCAGATTGAGCGCGTGCGCGCGCGCAACGGCTGGCCGCGGGCGCAAATACAAGCCGTGCTCGACGCCCAAGCCAGCCGCGCGCAGCGGCTGGCGCTGGCCGACACGGTGCTCGACAACGACGCCACCACCACCCTGCCCCAGTTGCAAGCGCAAGTGGCGGCGGCTTATGCCCGGCAGCGCCAGCTTTTCGGGCTATGATCGAGCGGTGATCCTCTACGAGTACCCGTTCAACGAACGCATCCGCACCTACCTGCGGCTCGAGCGCTTGGCCGAGCGCTTGGGCCAGTTGCTGCTGCGCCCCAGCGCCCTCGATCACCACTTTGCGCTGCACACCTTGTTCGAGCTGCTCGAAATCGGGGCGCGCTCCGATTTGAAATCCGAAATCCTCAAAGACCTCGAGCGCCTCAAGCAGCAGTACCTGGGCTACCGTGGCAACCCGGCCATTTCCGAGGCCGCGCTGGAGCAGTTCATCGCCCGCCTAGAAGGCTGCTACGCCGCCTTGCAGGAATGCGGCAAGGTGGGGCAGTCGCTGGCCGAAAACGAATGGCTGACAGCGGTGCGCAGCCGCTTGGCCATTCCCGGCGGCAGCTTCGAGTTCGACTTGCCCGCCTACCACGACTGGCAACAGCGCAGCCCCGAGCTGCGCCAGCAAGATCTGCAGCCGTGGGCGCAGACCCTAGAACCGTTGCTCGAACCGGTGCAGCTGCTGATGAACGTGCTGCGCAACTCGGCCCAAGCGCAAAAGGTCTGGGCCAGCCACGGCCAGTTCCAGCAAAACCTGGCCCAAGGCAAAAGCTACCAGATGCTGCGGCTGTGGATCGCCCCAGAGCTGAGCCTGGTGCCCGAGATCAGCGGCAACCGGATGCTGTTTGCTGTGCGCCTGCTGCAGCGCGGCGTCGACGGCAAGCTGCACCTGGCCAGCGAGAGCGAGGCCGAGCTGGAGTTCACGCTCTGCGCTTAACTTAAGGTTAAGGGGCCAAGGGAGGCTGCAGCAGCAAGCCCTGCAACTGCTGCAACCCCTGCAACAGCGGCACCGAACCCGGCAACAGCGGTGCCACCTGCACCGGCAGGCTCTGCCAAGCGCAGCTTTGGCCTTCGTGCATGTGCAGGGTGCCGCTCCAGTCGCGCACCAGGCACACCTGCAGGCGCACCAAGGCGTGCGGGTAGTCCACCACGAGGCTGCGCCAAGGCTGCACGGCGCCGATCTGCAGCCCGATTTCTTCCTGCAGCTCGCGCCGCAGCGCCGCCTCAAGGCTCTCGCCGGCTTCGATCTTGCCGCCGGGGAACTCCCAGCAGCCGGCGTAGGCTTTGCCCGGCGGGCGCGTGGTGAGCAAAACCCGCCCTTGGGCGTCGATCAGCACGCCCACCGCGACTTCAATCAGGCGCTGCCCGTGCCCCGGGGCGCGCGGCCGCTCGGCGTCCACCACCAGCGCCGGCGGCAAGGTCAACTCTGGCAACAGCGGCGGCAGGCTCATGTATGGGGCCAAAGGCGGGCTCGTGGGGCTGGCTGGAGGGTAAGGCTAGGCCAGCGCCGACCCGGCCACAGCGCTGCTCGGGTGGTTGCCGGCGTAATCGCGCGCAAACTGGTAGGCCACGCGGCCGTTGCGCGCGCCGCGCTCGAGCGCCCAGACCAGCGCTTGCGATCGTGCGGCCTCGATCGCTGCCTCGGGCACGCCAAAGTGCCCCAGCCACTGGTGCACCACGCTCAGATACTCGTCTTGACCGAAAGGGTAAAAGCTGATCCACAGCCCGAAACGCTCGGACAGCGAGATTTTTTCCTCCACCGCTTCGCCAGGGTGCAGTTCGCCGTCCTCGTCGCGGCGGTGGCTCAGGTTGTCGCGCAGGTACTCGGGCAGCAGGTGGCGCCGGTTGCTGGTGGCGTAGATCAGCACGTTGGGGCTGCTGGCGGCCACCGATCCGTCCAAGATCGACTTGAGCGCCTTGTAGCCGCTCTCGCCGTCCTCGAAGCTCAGGTCGTCGCAAAAAATCAGGAAGCGCTCGCTGCGTTCGGCCACCAGCGCCACCAAGTCGGGCAAATCGCCCAGGTCGGCTTTATCGACTTCGATCAGGCGCAGGCCTTGGGCCGCAAAGGCGTTTAGGCAGGCGCGGATGAGCGAGCTTTTGCCGGTGCCGCGCGCGCCGGTGAGCAGCACGTTGTTGGCCGGCAGCCCCTGCACGAAGTGCGCGGTGTTGCGCACCAGACGCTCTTTTTGCGGCTCGATTTCCTGCAAATCGGACAGCGCCATGGCCCCGATGTGGCGCACCGGCTCGAGCAGGCCGTGGCCGCCGCGTTTGCGGTAGCGCCAAGCCACGGCGGCGCCCCAGTCAGGGGCGGCCAGCGGCTGCGGCAGCACGGCCTCGAGGCGCGCCAACAGCGCTTCGGCGCGCAGCAGCACGCGTTCAAAAGCTTCGTTCATGGGGGCTTTGATCTGGGGCTTTATTCAGGGCTGGGCGGGCATCAAAAGCGGATCGGGAGCGGATCATGAGCGGTAATCGGCGTTGATGCGCACGTAGTCGAGGCTGAAGTCGCAGGTCCAGACGGTCTCGGTGGCCGCGCCCCGGCCCAGGCCGACGCGGATGGTGATCTCGCTCTGGCGCATGACGCGCGCGCCCTCGGCTTCGGTGTAGCCGGGGTGGCGGCCGCCGCGCGTGACCACGTGCACGTCGTCGAGGTGCAGCTCGATCCGGTTTTGGTCTAGGTCGGCGATGCCGGCGTAGCCCACCGCCGCGAGGATGCGGCCCAGATTCGGGTCGCTGGCGTAAAACGCGGTTTTGACCAGCGGCGAATGCGCGATGGCGTAGGCCACCTGCAGGCATTCATCGGCGTGGCGCCCGCCTTCGACGCGCACGGTGATGAACTTGGTCGCGCCCTCGCCATCGCGCACGATGGCGTGCGCCAGCGTCTGCGCCAGCTCGGTCAGGGCCGCCTGCAAGGCCACGCCGTCTGGGCTGGCTAGGTCGGTGATGGGGGCGTGCCCGGCCTGCCCGGTGGCGATCAGGATGAAAGAATCGTTGGTCGAGGTGTCGCCGTCGATGGTGATGCGGTTGAACGAGGCGTCGGCCAAGCGCCGTGCCAGCTCGGGCAGCAGCGCGGGTGCGATGCAGGCGTCGGTGGCAACGAAGCCGAGCATGGTCGCCATATTGGGCCGGATCATGCCGGCGCCCTTGGACATGCCGCTCAAGGTCACGCGTTGGCCACCGAGCTGCAGCTGGCGGCTGGCGGCCTTGGCCACGGTGTCGGTGGTCATGATGCCTTCGGCGGCGCGCAGCCAGTGCGTGGGCTGGGCGTCGGCCAGCGCTGCCGGCAGGCCAGCGACGATGCGCTCGATCGGCAGCGGCTCCATGATCACGCCGGTGGAAAAGGGCAGCACCTGCTCGGGTGCTAGGCCCAGCAGCGCGGCCAGGGCGGCGCAACTCTGGCGCGCGTGCGCAAGGCCCGGCTCACCAGTGCCGGCGTTGGCGCAGCCGGTGTTGATGAGCAGCGCGCGCACCGCCGCGCCGGCCTCGAGGTGCTCGCGGCACACCTGCACCGGTGCGGCGCAGTAGCGGTTGCGCGTGAACACCCCAGCCACGGCGCTGCCGGGGTCGAGCAGCAGCACGGTCAGGTCTTTGCGGTTGGGCTTGCGCACCCAGGCTTCGGTCACGCCGATGCGCACCCCGGGCACGGGCAGCAGGCTCTCGACGGCAGGGGCGCTCCAGTTGACGGGCATGGTTTTACTCCTTTGGGCCTTTGGGCCGCTTAAGCTCTAGCCACTTAGGCCACTAAGACCTCTCAGGCCAGCTTGCCGTGGCAATGCTTGTATTTTTTGCCGCTGCCGCAGGGGCAGGGGTCGTTGCGGCCCACGCGCGGCAGTGCGCCGGCCGGGGTGGCGCGACCACCGAGCAGGCCACGGTCGGCCACGGTTTCGGCCTCGCCGGTTTCGCTCGGGGCGGTGTAGGTGACGTTGCTGAAGCGCTCGGCGGCGGCTTCGAGCTCCTGCGCGGCGGCACTCACCTGCTCGGGCGTCTGCACCTTCACGTTCATGAGGATGCGCGTGACCTCGCCGCGCACTTGGTCGAGCATCAGCGAGAACAACTGGAACGCCTCGCGCTTGTACTCCTGCTTGGGCTGCTTTTGCGCGTAGCCGCGCAGGTGGATGCCTTTGCGCAGGTAGTCAAGGGCGCTTAAATGGTCGCGCCAGTGGCTGTCGAGGTTTTGCAGCAGCACCACGCGCTCGAAGGCGGCAAAGCTGCCCGGGCTGGCCAGCTGCACCTTGGCCTCGTAGTGGGCGTGCGCGGCTTGCAGCACCTTCTCCACCACATCGGCGTCGTCCATCTCGCTGGCCGCGTGCACCTCTTGCACCAGCGGCAAGTGCAAGCCCCATTCGTCGGCCAAGGTTTTTTCTAGGCCCGGCAAGTCCCACTGCTCTTCCACGCTCTGGGCCGGCACAAACTGGCGCACCACGTGCTCGAGCGCGCCGCTACGCAGGTTGCGGATCTGTGGCCCCACCTCTTGCGTGTCGATGAACTCGTTGCGCTGCTGATAGACCACGCGGCGCTGGTCGTTGGCCACGTCGTCGTACTCGAGCAGCTGCTTGCGGATGTCAAAGTTGCGCGCCTCGACCTTGCGCTGCGCGTTCTCGATCGAGCGCGTCACCATGCGGTGCTCGATCGCCTCGCCCTCGGGCATATTGAAGCGCTCCATGATGGCGCGCACCTTGTCGCCGGCAAAGATGCGCATCAGCGAGTCGTCGAGGCTGAGGTAGAAGCGGCTCGAACCCGGGTCGCCCTGGCGCCCGGCGCGGCCGCGCAGCTGGTTGTCGATGCGCCGGCTCTCGTGGCGCTCGGTGGCGATGATGCGCAAGCCCCCCAGCGCCACCACGCGCTCGTGGTCGAGCTGCCATTGGGCGCGCGCAGCGGCGATCTTGCTCGCCCGCGCCGCTTCGTCGAGCGCCGGGTCGGCCTCGATGGCGGCGCACATTTTTTCTAGGTTGCCGCCGAGCACGATGTCGGTGCCGCGCCCGGCCATGTTGGTGGCGATGGTGATGGCGCCGGGCCGGCCGGCTTGGGCGATGATGTCGGCCTCGCGCTCGTGCTGTTTGGCGTTGAGCACCTCAAATGGCAGCTGGGCTTTTTTGAGCAGATCGGCGATGATCTCGGAGTTTTCGATCGACGAGGTGCCCACCAGCACCGGCTGGCCGCGCTCGTGGCACTCGCGGATGTCGGCGATGGCGGCGACGTATTTTTCGGGCGTGGTTTTGTACACGCGATCGAGCTCGTCTTTGCGCTGGCTGGGCCGGTTGGGCGGCACCACCACGGTTTCCAGACCGTAGATTTCTTGGAACTCGAAGGCTTCGGTGTCGGCGGTGCCGGTCATGCCCGAGAGCTTGGCGTAGAGCCTGAAGTAGTTTTGAAAGGTGATCGAGGCCAGGGTCTGGTTCTCGGGCTGGATGCGCACGCCCTCTTTGGCCTCCACCGCTTGGTGCAGGCCCTCGCTCCAGCGCCGCCCGACCATCAGGCGGCCGGTGAATTCATCGACGATGATGATCTCGCCGTTTTGCACCACGTACTGCTGGTCGCGGTGGTACAGGTGCTGCGCCTTGAGCGCCGTCACCAGGTGGTGCATGAGCGCGATGTTGGCCGGGTCGTAGAGCGAAGCGCCCTCGGGCAGCAGGCCGGCTTGGGCCAGCAGCGCCTCGGCTTTTTCGTGCCCGCTCTCGGTCAGGTTGACGGTCTGCGCCTTTTCATCGACCAAAAAATCACCCGGCTTGATCACGCCCTCGCCGGTGCGCATGTCTTCTTCGCCCTCTTGGCGCTCGAGGTGCGGCACCAGCTTGTTGATGGCGATGTATTCGTCGGTGTGGTCTTCGGCCTGGCCGCTGATGATCAGCGGCGTGCGCGCCTCGTCGATCAGAATCGAATCGACCTCATCGACGATGGCGTAATACAGCCCGCGCTGCACCCGGTCGCGGGCCTCATAGACCATGTTGTCGCGCAGGTAGTCAAAGCCGTATTCGTTGTTGGTGCCGTAGGTGATGTCGGCGGCGTAGGCGGCCTGCTTTTGCTCGCGCGTGGTCTGCGAGCGGTTGACCCCGACCGAGAGCCCAAGCCAGTTGTAGATGCGGCCCATCCACTCGGCGTCGCGCCCAGCCAGGTAGTCGTTGACCGTGACCACGTGCACGCCTTGGCCGGCCAAGGCGTTGAGATAGACCGCCAGCGTCGAGGTCAGGGTTTTACCCTCACCGGTGCGCATTTCGGCGATCTTTCCGCTGTGCAGCGCCATGCCGCCTATCAGCTGCACGTCGAAGTGGCGCATTTTGAGCACGCGCTTGCTGGCCTCGCGCACGGTGGCAAAGGCCTCGGGCAGCAGCGCATCCAGCGTCTCGCCCTGCGCCAGCCGCTGTTTGAATTCGGCCGTCTTGGCTTGCACTTGGGCATCGCTCAGGCGCTCGAACTCGGTCTCGAGGGCGTTGATGCGGGCCACCGTCTTGCGGTGGGTTTTGAGCAGGCGCTCGTTGCGGTTGCCAAAGAGCTGGGTCAGGAATTGAAGAGGCATGGCAAAAAGCTGGTCTCGCGTCCGGCGGCGCAAGCGGTTCAATAAAGCGGCCGACCGGGCCGGGCTGGGTGCGCGCACGCCGTGCGAGCGCACCAAACATGCATTTTAGCCCCCGTCCACCCAGCCCGCCCAGCCCGCCCAAAGCCTGCGCTGCCCAGAGCCCGCGCTGCGTCGCACTGCGTCTGGTGCCGTGGCTTAGGCCGCCTTGGCCGCCAGCCGCAGGGGTGCCTTGGCTTTGGACTGGGTGCGATGCGGCTGCCCTGCCCGGGCGCTTGAAGCCTGCTCTGAAGCGGCTCGGTACACCGCCAGCGCCTCGCTCAGGCGCAGCGCTTGGCCGTGCAGACTCTCGGCGGCGGCGGCGCTTTCTTCGACCAAGGCGGCGTTTTGTTTCACGGAGGCGGTGATCTGCTCCACCGTCACGCTTTTGGCCCGCACCCAAAAACCCAAACAGCACGGGTTTTTGCTACCATGGCGCCACGAAACCACACCACCGCACCAGAGGTTGCTTCCATGAACGCTATCGAAATCGACTCCATGCCGGTGGCCCAAAAACTGCGTTTGATGGAGGCGCTGTGGGAGTCGCTGTCCCAAACCCTAGACGCCCCCGACAGCGAGGCCGCCCCGGATTGGCATGCGCAGGCCTTGCAGGAGGCTGAAACTGCGCTGCGCGCGGGCCGAGCCGAGTTCATCGACTGGCAAGCCGCCAAACAAATCTTGAGTGCGCGCAGCCGGGCATGACCATCCGCCTGCTGTCCTTGGCGCTCGATGACTTGGACGCTGGACGGCGCTTTTACGAACGCCAGCAAGCCGGCTTGGGCGACTATTTTCTCGATTCCCTGTACTCCGACATCGAATCCTTGCTGCTTTACGCCGGCGTGCACGCCAAGGTCTTGGGCTGCTACCGCGCGTTGTCGCGCCGCTTTCCGTACGCCATTTACTACCGCCTCGAGGGCGAGGAGATCCAAGTCTGGCGCGTGCTGGATTGTCGCCAGCGCCCCAGCACCACCCAGCGCCAGTTGCGCAGCGACTGATCCCGTACGCACTTACCCAAGCCCCCTCACTCCACCGTCACGCTTTTGGCCAGGTTGCGCGGTTTGTCCACGTCGGTGCCGCGCGCCAACGCGCAGTGGTAGGCCAGCAGTTGCAGCGGCACCACGTGCAAAATCGGGCTCAAGTGGCCGTAGTGCTCGGGCAGACGGATCGCGTGCAGACCGTCGGCGCTGCGGATGTGGCTGTCGGCGTCGGCCAGCACGTAGAGCACGCCGCCGCGGGCGCGCACCTCTTGCATGTTGCTCTTGAGCTTTTCCAGCAGCGCGTCATTCGGTGCCACCACCACCACCGGCATTTCCTTGGTCACCAGCGCCAGCGGGCCGTGCTTGAGCTCGCCGGCCGGGTAGGCCTCGGCGTGGATGTAGCTGATCTCTTTGAGCTTGAGCGCGCCCTCGAGCGCGATCGGGTAGTGCATGCCGCGGCCCAGAAACAGCGCGTGCTCGTGCTGGGCAAAGGCCTCGGCCCAATGGATGAGCTGTGGCTCGAGCGCCAGCACGGCTTGCAGCGCCAGCGGCAGATGCCGCATGGCCTTGAGCTGCTGCGCCTGCTGCTGCGCGTCGAGCCGCCCGCGCACTTGGGCCAAGGCCAGCGTGAGCAAAAATAGCCCAGCCAACTGGGTGCTGAAGGCCTTGGTGCTGGCCACGCCGATCTCGACCCCGGCGCGCGTCAGGTAGCTGAGCGCGGTTTCGCGCACCAGCGCGCTGGTGGCCACGTTGCACACGGCCAGCGTGTGCCGCATCCCTAGGCTTTGGGCGTGGCGCAGCGCCGCCAGGGTGTCGGCGGTTTCGCCGCTCTGGCTGATGGCCACCACCAGCGTGCGCGGGTCGGGCACGCTGGTGCGGTAGCGGTATTCGCTCGCCACTTCGACCGTGGTCGGCACACCGGCCATGTCTTCCAACCAGTAGCGCGCCACGCAGCCGCTGTAGTAGCTGGTGCCGCAGGCCAAAATGAGCACGCGGTCGATCTGCGCGAACACCGCCGCCGCTTTGGCCGGTTGCTCGCCCAAGCCGTCGAACAGCTCGGGGCCGATCGATTCCACGCCCTCGAGCGTGTCGGCGAGCGCGCGCGGCTGCTCAAAAATCTCTTTGTGCATGTAGTGGCTGTAGGGCCCGAGCTCGGCCGCGCCGGTGTGCGCCTGCACCGTGCGCAGCGGGCGCTCGGCGGCACCGAGCAACTGGCCGCTGCCAGCAAAAATCTGATAACTGCCTAGGCGCAGATCGACCACGTCGCCCTCGGACAGATAGACGATCTGGTCGGTCACGCCGGCCAGCGCCATGGCGTCGCTGGCCAGGTAGTGCGCGGCCCCGGGCGCATCGGCCGCACCCACACCCAACACCAGCGGCGAGCCGGCGCGTGCACCCACCACGCGCTCGGGCTCGGCCTGGTGCAGCACCGCAATCGCGTAGGCGCCGTGCAGCCGCGCCACCGCTGCGCGCACCGCCGCCAGCAAGTCGCCCTGGTAGAGCGCATCGATCAGGTGCACGATCACCTCGGTGTCGGTCTGGCTGGCAAAGGCGTAGCCTTGGGCTTGCAGCTCGGCGCGCAGCTCTTCGTGGTTTTCGATGATGCCGTTGTGCACCAGCGCCACCCGCGCCGGCTGCTGCGCCACAGCGGCCAGCGAGCCTGGGCCGTGGCTGAAGTGGGGGTGGGCGTTGTGCTCGGCCGGGGCGCCGTGGGTGGCCCAGCGGGTGTGGGCGATGCCGGTGCCCGCCACCAGCCCGTCGGCCTGCACTTGGGCGCGCAGCTCGGCCACGCGCGCGGTGCTGCGGCTGCGCACCAGGCCAGCGCTGGTGTGCACGGCCACACCGCACGAGTCGTAGCCGCGGTACTCGAGCCGCTGCAAACCCTGAACCAAGATCGGTAGCGCATTGCTACCCGAAACCGCTGCCACGATGCCGCACATAGGAAATAGCCTTCTTGAGAATAGAATTCAGAGGTCACGATGCTAACGGCAAAAACAGCGCGCACCGCCCGGCTTCACCGCCCGACCCGCCCCCCCTGTGTCTCGAGGAGTTTCACGCATGTCCTGGCTGGCCCACATCCGCCTTCTGTTTCTTGCCGCCGCCTTGGGGCTGGCCGCGCTGGCCCCGGTTTGGGCGCAAGACTTGGTGAGCGCGCGCAACCCGACCATCAACATGCGCGCCGCCCCCAGCACCGATGCTGAGGTGCTCTGGCGCCTTGCTCGAGGCTACCCGCTGCAGGTGCTCGAGCGCCGTGGCGACTGGCTGCGCGTGCAAGACTTCGAAGGCGACCAAGGCTGGGTGGCGCGCAGCGTGGTGGGCGACACCCCGCACCACATCGTGCGCAGCCCGCGCGCCAACCTGCGCGCCGGCCCCGGCACCCAGCACCGCGTGGTGCACACCGCCGTCTATGGCGACATTTTGCGCACCGTGCGCCGCCAAGGCGACTGGGTGCAGGTGCAGCGCCCCGACGGCCGCGGCAACGCCTGGGTGGCCAGCGAGCTGCTCTGGGGCTGGTAGCCACCGCTTGCGCCAGCGCCACCCAGGGGGCGCGCCTAGCGCTGCCTCAGCCCTTGCCCTTCTTGGGCCGCTGCCAGTTGGCTAGGCTGATCTGCTTGCTGCGCGCCACGGTGAGCGCGCCCGGTGGCGTGTTTTTGGTCAGGGTCGATCCCGCCCCCACGGTGCCGCCCGCCCCCAGCGTGAGCGGCGCCACCAGCACGCTGTTGCTGCCCACGTGCACGTCGGCCTCGATCACGCTGCGGTGCTTGGTGGCACCGTCGTAATTGGCGGTGATGCAGCCGGCGCCGTAGTTCACGCGCTCGCCCACCGTGGCGTCGCCCAAATAAGCCAAGTGGTTGGCTTTGGCCCCGGCGGCCAGCTGGCTGTTTTTCACTTCGACAAAATTGCCGATGTGCACCTCGGGCCCGAGCTCGGTGCCCGGGCGCAAGCGCGCAAAGGGCCCGACCAGCGCACCCGGCCCCACCGACACCCCGGAAGTCCCTCCATCGATGTGCGTGAAGGGATGAATCACGGCACCAGCCGCCATCCGAGCATGGGCGATGACACAGTTCGCGCCAATGCGCACACCATCACCCAACACCACCTCGCCTTCGAAGAGGCAGTTCACGTCGATCTCGACATCCTGGCCGCAGATCAGGCGACCGCGTACATCGAGACGGGCGGGATCGGCCAGCCGCACACCCTGGGCCATGAGTGCGTCCGCCACACGACGCTGGTACCCTCGCTCGAGCTCGGCCAGCTGGGCCGGACTGTTCACACCCGCCACCTGCAAAGCATCCTGAATGCGATGGGCATGGACAGGCACGCGATCGGCCACGGCAAACTTCACCACATCGGTGAGGTAGTACTCGCCCTGGGCGTTGCGGTTGTCCAGTTGGGACAGCCAGCGGCGCAACAGGCGCGTCGGCACAGCCATGATGCCGCTGTAAATTTCGCGTATGGCGCGCTGGGCCTCGCTGGCATCCTTGTGCTCGACGATCGCGCGCACCTGGCCACCGTCGTCGCGCAGGATGCGGCCATAGCCCGTGGGATCGGGCAGATCCAGCGTCAGCAAGGCCAGATGTTTACCCCCGCACACGGACAGCAAGGCTTGAAGGGTGTCCGGTCGGGTCAGCGGCACGTCGCCCGACAGCACCAGGGTGACCCCATCGTCGTCGAGCACGGGCATGGCCTGCTGGACGG
Organism: Serpentinimonas sp. SSL01; assembly: GCF_056323735.1. Taxonomy (NCBI): domain Bacteria; kingdom Pseudomonadati; phylum Pseudomonadota; class Betaproteobacteria; order Burkholderiales; family Comamonadaceae; genus Serpentinimonas; species Serpentinimonas sp. SSL01. The sequence continues at coordinate 143,446 of NZ_CM150487.1, read as the reverse complement.
CATGGCCGGTGCCCAGCTGGGGCTCCTGTCGCACAAACTGCAGGGGCAGCAGGCCCTCGGCGTGGGCAGCCAGCGCGGGCTCCACCTGGTCGGCACCGTGGCCGATGATCACCACGGCCCGGCGAGCACCCAGCGCAGCCGCGCAATCGAGCACGTGAGCGGCCAGCGCCCGGCCCCCCAGTTTGTGCAACACCTTGGGCAAGGCACTCTTCATGCGTGTGCCTTTGCCCGCCGCCATCACCACCACATCCACCAACCCTGTCATACCGCCCTTTCCTGTATCGAAGGTACCCTTGCACCCCAGTGGCGCGATTATCGGCTCAGAAACGGCTGGCGCAGTAAGGCGTGGGGTCGATGAAGGGGGTTTCACCGGTGATCAGTTCGGCCAGCAAACGACCGGCCACCGGCCCCAGGGTGAAGCCCTGATGGGCATGCCCGAAGTTGAACCAGAGGCCCGGATGCCGGGGCGCAGGCCCCATCACAGGCAGCATGTCGGCCGTGCAGGGGCGCGCACCCAGCCAGGGTGGATCATCCAGCGGATCACGCAAGTCCAGCCATTGCCTGGCCAGCCTTTCAGCCTTGGTCACCTGCACAGGCGTGGGGGCCGCGTCCACCGGTGCGAATTCAGCGCCGGTCGTCAGTCGCATGCCGCGTTGCATCGGCGCCAGCACGTAGCCCGACTCGGCATCCAGCAAGGGGCGGTTCAATCGCCCGCCGGCGGCGTAGTGCTGGTGGTACCCGCGCTTCACAAACAAAGGCATGCGGTAGCCAAGCGTCTGCGTCCAGCGGGCTGCCCAGGGGCCCAGCGCCAGCACGACGGCCGAGGCCTCAAACTGACCTTGCGAGGTCTCCACTTGCCAGCCGGCACCTTTGGCGTGCAACTGCTGGATATCGGCTTCCACCAAGGTGCCACCACGCTGCGCGAAAGCCTCGGCGTAGCGACGCACCAGCGCCCCAGGATCGCTCACCGCCCATGGGTCCTGCCAGAGCAAGCCTCCAGCAAGCCGGGCATGCAAGGCCGGTTCGGCCTGCGCCATACCGGCACTGTCGAGCACCTGGTGACGGATGCCAAACGCTTCCGTCAGTCGCTGGGCGTCTTTCACCGCGGCCGCCCAGGCCGCCGGGGTGCGAAAGCCGTCCAGATAGCCCGTCGGCGACACCAGGTTCTGTGTGTCCACCCCCTGCATCAGCGCCTGATGCTCGGTCACACAATGGGCAATCAGGCGGCTGTAGGCTTGCACCACTTGCGGATACAGCGCCGGCCCTGAATGCCGGTAATAGCCCCACAGCGGCCCGATCAGTGACGGCAGGGCCTTGAGGTGGTAGTGCACATCGGCCCCGGATTGCCACAGCACCTGCCAGAGCTTGCGCCACTGGCGCGGGAAGGGATAAGGCTCGACCGATTCGCGCTGGATCAGCCCGGCATTCCCATACGAGGTTTCGCGGCCGGGCTCGCGACGGTCGATCAATGTCACCTGACAACCGCGCTGCTGCAAGTGCAGCGCCGTGCAGGTACCGATCATGCCGGCGCCCAGCACGATGACCGACGAAGGTGGGACAACTGAGGAGGACGAAGGGGAAACCATGATGGGTTCAGTGTAGCGCTCAAGCGGGTTCCTGTAGCATGCGCAGGGTATGGAAGAGGCCAGTCCTCAGGAGACCAATCATGCACTTTGCCATCATGGGGGCCGGCGCGGTCGGCTGTTATTTCGGCGGTATGCTGGCGCGTGCCGGTCATCCGGTCACGCTGATTGGGCGCGAATCACACGTGGCGGCCTTTCGGGCTCACGGGCTGCGGCTGCAGGCCACCACTTTTGATGAGTACGTCCCGGTGTCGGCGACAACCGATCCTATCGGGGTGAAGGACGCCGATGTCGTGCTGTTCTGCGTCAAGTCCACCGACACCGAAACGGCCGGCGCCCAGATTCGGCCCCACCTGAAGCCCGGGGCGGTGGTGATGAGCCTGCAGAACGGAGTGGACAACGCACCCCGTCTGGCCGACGTGCTGGGCCGTGCCGTCATCCCGGCGGTCGTCTATGTGGCTTGCGGGATGGCCGGACCAGGGCATGTGCAACACCACGGCCGGGGCGAGCTGGTGATCCGCCCTTATGACGGCGACCAGGCCCTCATCGCCACCTGTGCCCAGGCCGGCGTGACCGTCACCACCAGCGACAATGTGGAAGGGGAGTTGTGGGCCAAACTGGTGATCAACTGCGCCTACAACGCCCTGTCGGCGGTGACACGGCAGCCCTATGCCCGCCTGGTGACCTTCGATGGCATGTGGGACGTCATGCGCGACATCCAGCGCGAATGCCTGGCTGTCGCCGCTGCAGACGGCATCACCCTGCCTGGCGACACCTGGGCCGCCATCGAAAACATTGCCCGAACCATGCCGACGCAGCTGTCGTCCACCGCGCGCGACATGATGCGCGGCCATCCCAGCGAGATCGACCACATCAATGGCTATGTCCTGCGCCGCGCCGCGTTGCATGGCCTGCCGGTGCCAGCGAATCGCTTGCTCCACACGCTGGTGCGCGCCCTGGAAACGGCGGCTTGAGTCCAGCGGTTTCGGCGTCATAATGAAGCCGATCCTTCCTTCCAACCGTGCACGAGGTATTTCCATGTCTGGACAACGCTATCGCCTGGTGACCCGCAGCGACTTCGACGGCCTCGTGTGTGCTGTCTTGCTGAACGAACTTGACCTGATATCGACGACATCCTGTTCGTTCACCCCAAAGACATGCAGGACGGCAAGGTGGCGATCACATCCCGCGACATCACCACGAACCTGCCCTATGTGCCCGGCGCGCACCTGGCTTTTGACCATCACGATTCGGAAACACTGCGCAACACTGGCGACCGGCCCAATCACGTCATCGACGCATCTGCCCCTTCGGCCGCTCGGGTGGTGTACCGGCACTATGGGGGCAAGGCCGCTTTTCCGCGCGTCTCCGACGAGATGATGGACGCGGTGGACAAGGCCGATTCCGCCCAGTTCTCCGAAGATGAGGTGCTCAACCCCACCGGCTGGGTGCTGCTGAACTACCTGATGGACTCACGCACCGGGCTGGGCCGCTTCCGGAACTTCCGCATCAGCAACTACCAGCTGATGATGGACCTGATCCAGTACTGCCGCGACCACACGATCGAGCAGATCCTGGCCCTGCCCGACGTGCAGGAGCGGGTGGAGCTGTTCCGCGAACACGAAGCCAAGGGCAAGGAGCAGATCCGGCGCTGCGCCACCGTGCACGGCAATCTGGTGGTGCTGGACCTGCGCACCGAGGAAACGATCTGGGCGGTCAACCGCTTCATGATCTACGCGCTGTTCCCACAAGCCAACATCTCCATCCATGTGATGTGGGGCCTGCAAAAGCAGAATACCGTGTTCGCTACAGGCAAGTCCATCCTCAATCGCTCGTCCCGAACCAATGTGGGCGAACTGATGCTCGCCTACGGCGGCGGTGGACACCAGGCAGCGGGTACCTGCCAGGTCAGCAACGACCGTGCCGATGCGGTGCTGCAGGCGCTCATCAGCCGCATCAACCAGGACGGCTGAAGGCTCCCCCCGACCTGCGACAATCGGGGGATCATGAATTCGACTTACGTTTTGACCTTGTCCTGCAAGGACAAACCCGGCATTGTGCACGCCGTGTCGGGCTTCTTGCTCGAGCAGGGCGGCAACATCGAAGAGGCCGCCCAGTACAACGACCACGACACCGGGCTGTTTTTCATGCGGGTACAGTTTGTGTGCGACACCAGTCCCGCCGATGCCCTGCAACTGCAGGTGCGTGCGTTTGCCGAGTCCCACCAGATGCAATGGGGCCTGCATCCGCTGAACGCCCCCATGCGCACCGTGCTGCTGGTCAGTCAGCAGGGCCACTGCCTCAACGATTTGCTGTTTCGCTGGAAAAGCGGCCTGCTGCGGCTCGACATCCGCGCCATTGTGAGCAACCACCGCGATTTTTACCAGCTCGCGGCCAGCTACAACATCCCCTTTCACCACCTGCCGCTGCGCCCGGGGCTCAAGGCCGAGGTCGAGGCGCGCCAGCTCGAGCTCATCGAACAAGAACAGGCCGAACTGGTGGTGCTGGCGCGCTACATGCAGATTTTGTCCGACCCGATGTGCGAGCAGCTGGCCGGGCGCGCGATCAACATCCACCACAGTTTTTTGCCCAGCTTCAAGGGCGCCAAGCCCTACCAACAGGCGCACGAGCGCGGCGTCAAGCTCATCGGCGCCACGGCGCACTACGTCACGGCGGCGCTCGACGAAGGCCCGATCATCGAGCAAGACGTGGCGCGGGTGGACCACAGCTTCACGGTGGACGATTTGGCCGCGCAGGGGCGCGACACCGAATGCGCGGTGCTGGCGCGCGCCGTCAAGTGGCACTGCGAGCACCGGGTGCTGCTCAACGGCCACAAGACCGTGGTCTTTCGCTGAGGGGCCTAGAGGCAACTGCGCCCAACGGCCGAAATCGCACCCACAAAATCCGACCCATGCCCGCCCGCATCCCCCCCATCCAGTGCCTGCTCACCTTCGAGGCGCTGGCGCGGCTGCGCAGCGTCACGCAGGCGGCCGAAGAGCTGTGCGTCACCCCCAGCGCGGTCAGCCACCGCGTCAAGCAACTCGAGCAGATTTTGGGCGTCAAGCTCTTTGGCCGCGCCGATTTTTCGCTCACCACCGAGGGCAGCGAATACTTGGCGCACGTGCGCGAGGGCCTGCTGGCCCTGCAGCGCTTTCCCAGCCACCAGCCCAGCCCGGGGCGGCGCAAGCTGCGGCTGGCGGTCACGCCCACCTTTGCGCGCTCGCTGGTGATACCGCGGTTGCAGCAGTTTGCCCAAGCCTACCCCGAGATCGACCTAACGCTACAGATCAGCATCCCGCTGCTCGACGTGGTGGCCGAAGACGCCGACCTCACCATCCGCTTCGGCACCGGGCGCTACGCCGACGTGGAGCACATCTGCCTGGTCAAAGACGCGGTGCTGCCCTTGGCCTCACCGGCGTTCGTGCGCGCGCACGGCCCCTTCGATTGCGCCGCCGACCTCGAAGGCGTGCCGCTGCTGCGCAGCCCGCTCGAGCCCTGGCGCACCTGGTTTGCGGCCCAGCACCTGGACTGGCCCGAACCCAGCGACGGCTCGCAGTTCAACGACATCGGCCTGATGTGCGACGGCGCCGCCGCCGGCATGGGCGTGGCGCTGGTGCGGCTGCGCCTAGGCGCACCCTGGCTCGAGACCGGCGCGCTGGTGCGCTTAGGGGAAGCCGACGCCTTTCGCGCCCCGGTGCCCAGCCCGCACGCGCACTACCTGTGTTGGCGCACCGGCACCATGGACCGCTGGGAATGTGCGGCTTTTGCCGAGTGGCTCAAGAAAGCTTTGGATTAAAGCCGATCCGATTCGATCGGCGCGCAGCCCCGGCAAGGCGGGCGGCGCGGGCACAGCTGCGCCAAAAGCGAAGCAGGATTTGGGATGTGAAGAAGGCACCGGCACCAGCGCTGAATCGGCTTGGCCGCCCCTTGCGCAGCAAGGGCTTGGTGGTGGGTGATACATGGATCGAACATGTGACCCCTGCCGTGTGAAGGCAGTGCTCTACCGCTGAGCTAATCACCCATCAAGCCTCAAATTATAGCGCAATTTCGTCCGCTTTGGCCAACCCAAGCCACACCTCACCCAGACAGATAGAATCCCAAAAAAGCAGTCAGGAGCAGGGAACATGCAACCAACCCCAGAGGCCCGCCATGGCAACCGCCACCCTCACCCCTAATCGACCCGGCCCCGGCGTGCGCGCCCAGCGCCAAGCCGAGGTGGTGCGCGCGCTGGCCGCCGTGCTGCCGGCGCACGCGCTGCTCTACACCCCCGAAGACACCACGCCCTACGAGTGCGATGGCCTGACCGCCTACCGCGAGCGGCCGCTGTGCGTGGCGCTGCCCGAAAACTACGACCAGGTGCAGGCCGTGCTGCGCACCTGCCACCTGCTGGACGTGCCGGTGGTGGCGCGCGGCGCTGGCACGGGGCTATCGGGCGGGGCCATGCCGCACACCCTGGGCGTGACTTTGGGCCTGGCCAAGTTCAACCGCATTTTGCGCATCGACCCGCTGGCGCAAACCGCCGTGGTGCAAGCCGGGGTGCGCAACTTGGCCATCAGCGAAGCGGCGGCGGCGCATGGCCTGTACTATGCACCCGACCCGAGCAGTCAGATCGCCTGCACCATCGGCGGCAACGTGGCCGAAAACTCGGGTGGCGTGCACTGCCTCAAGTACGGCCTGACGCTGCACAACGTGCTGCAAGTCGATGGCTACACCATGGCCGGCGAGCCGGTGCGCTTCGGCGGCACGGCGCTCGACAGCCCGGGGCTGGATTTGCTGGCGCTGCTGGTGGGCAGCGAGGGCATGTTGGCGCTGGTGACCGAAGTCACGGTGCGCCTGACACCCAAACCGCAACTGGCGCGCTGCATCATGGCCAGCTTTGCCGACGTGCGCCAAGCCGGCGACGCAGTGGCGGCGGTGATCGCCGCCGGCATCATCCCGGCCGGGCTCGAGATGATGGACCAGCCCATGACCGCCGCCGTGGAAGACTACGTCCACGCCGGCTACGACCTGTCGGCGGCAGCCATTTTGCTGTGCGAGAGCGACGGCACGCCCGAAGAGGTGGAAGAAGAAATCGGGCGCATGAGCGCGGTGCTGCGCGCCAGCGGCGCCAGCGCCATCAGCGTGAGCCAGAACGAAGCCGAGCGCCTGCGCTTTTGGAGCGGGCGCAAAAACGCTTTTCCCGCCAGCGGCCGCATCAGCCCCGACTACATGTGCATGGACAGCACCATCCCGCGCAAGCGCTTGGCCGACATCCTGCTCGCCATCCAGGCCATGGAGACCAAATACGGCCTGCGCTGCGCCAACGTCTTTCATGCCGGCGACGGCAACCTGCACCCCCTGATTCTGTTCGACGCCAGCGACCCGGACCAGTTGCGGCGCTGCGAGCTCTTTGGCGCCGACATCCTCGAGACCAGCGTCGCCATGGGCGGCACCATCACCGGCGAGCACGGCGTAGGGGTGGAAAAGCTCAACAGCATGTGCGTGCAGTTCAGCCCGGATGAGTGCGAACAGATGTTTGGCGTCAAGCGCGCCTTTGACCCCAAGGGCCTGCTCAACCCGGGCAAGGTGATCCCGACGCTGCACCGCTGCGCCGAATACGGCAAGATGCTGGTGCGCGGCGGCCGGCTGGCCTTTCCCGAACTGGAGCGCTTCTGAACCGCACCCAGACCCGGGCCGAGCATTGGCCGCTGCTGGCCGAGGCCTTGCGCGACGCGGCCATTTTTTTCCTCGACGCCGACGGCCGCGTCAGCGACTGGACGCCCAGCGCCGAGCGCCTGCTGGGCTGGAGCGCGCCGCAGATGCTGGGCCAGAGCGTGGCCTGCTTTGCCCCGGTGCGCCAGCCGCAGGCCAGCGCTACCCAGCCCGGCACGCAGCCCGGTGCCGAGCCCCACACCGAGCCCGGTCCGCAAGCCGACGACGCCGCCGACCCGATGACGCTGGGCATCGAGCGCGCCACCCTGCTGGGCCAGAGCGAAACCCCGGGCTGGCAGCAGCGCGCCGACGGCAGCCTGTTCTGGGCCCAGACCGTGCTCACCGCCTTGCACGACCCGGAGGCGGGCGAGCTGCAGGGCTACGCCTGCCTGATGCGCGACCAGACCGAGACCAAGCGCCTGCTCGAGCTGCTCGAGCAGCTCAACAGCGCGCTCGAAGCCCGGGTGCAAGAGCGCACGCGCCAGTTGCAAGAAATCAACCACGACCTCGAAGCCTTCAGCGCCTCGGTGTCGCACGATCTGCGCGCACCGTTGCGCCACATCAGCAGCTACCTCGAGCTGCTGCGCGAAGACCTGGGGCCCGAACTGGGGCCCGAGGTGCAGCGGCACCTGGCCACCATCGGTTCGGCGGCCGAACACATGGGCCAGCTCATCGACGGTCTGCTGGCCTTTTCGCGCTTGGGCCGCTCGGCGCTGCAACGGCGCGAGCTGTCGATGACCGACCTGCTGCACTCCAGCCGCAACCGCGTGCTGCACGACCCCGCCTTGCAACGCCCCAGCGACAGCCTGTGCTGGCAGCTGCCGCCCGAGCTGCCGCAGGTGCAAGGCGACCCACGGCTGCTCAGCCAGGTGTGGGACAACCTGCTGGCCAACGCGCTCAAATACAGCCGACCGCGCCCGCGGGTGGAAATCCGCGTCGGCTGGCGCCCGCAGACCAGCCCCGAGGGCGCGCCCGAGCTGGTGTTCTGGGTGCAAGACAACGGCGTCGGCTTCGACACCCAGCGCGCCGAGCGCCTGTTTGGCGTGTTCCAGCGCCTGCACCGCGCGCGCGACTTCGAGGGCGTGGGCATCGGGCTGGCGCTGTGCCGGCGCATCGTCGAGCGCCACGGCGGTCGCATCTGGGCCGACAGCGCCCCCGACCAAGGCAGCACCTTCTACTTCTCCTTGCCCGAGGCGGGCGCTGCCACAACCCCTTAAGCGCGCGGGCCAAAGATCGCACTGCCCACGCGCACCAGCGTGCTGCCGCTGGCGACGGCCGCCTCGAGGTCGGCGCTCATGCCCATCGACAGGGTGTCGAGCGCGGCCGCACCCGGCGGCCACGCCGCTTGCAGCTGGGCCAGCAGCGCGCGCAGCTGGCCAAACAGCGCGCACTGGGCGGCAAAGTCGGGCACTGGCTCGGGGATGCACATCAAGCCACGCAGGCGCAAGCGCGGCAGCTCCAGCAGCTGCTGCGCCAGCGCCAGCGTCTCGGGCGCGGGCACGCCGGCCTTGTTGGGCCCGCCGTCGAGGTTGACCTGGATGCACACCTGCAGCGGCGCAAGCCCGGGCGGGCGCTGCGCGCTCAGGCGCTGGGCGATGGCCAGCCGTTCGATGCCGTGCACCCAGTCGAAGTGCTCGGCCACGGCACGTGTTTTGTTGCTTTGCAGCGCGCCAATGTAATGCCACTGCAGATCGGCGCAACCCAGGGCGCGCAAGGCGGCGATTTTGTCCACCCCTTCTTGCACGTAGTTCTCGCCAAAGGCGCGCTGACCGGCGTGCACCGCCTCCCGCACCGCCGCCGGGCTCATGGTTTTGCTCACCGCAAGCAAGGCCACGCCGGCCGGATCGCGGCCGTGCTGGGCACAGGCCCGGGCGATGCGCGCCCGCACCTGCAGCAGCCGGTGGTCAATCGTTGTCATAATGTTGTGGTCATATCAAATTTGGACGAGTCGATGGACATCACCCAGCTGCTGGCCTTCAGCCACAAAAACAAAGCCTCAGACTTGCACCTGTCGTCTGGCCTGCCGCCGATGATACGGGTGCACGGCGACGTGCGCCGCCTCAACGTCGAGCCGCTCGAACACAAGCAGGTGCACGCCATGGTCTATGACATCATGAACGACGCCCAGCGCAAGCACTACGAGGAGTTCCTCGAGGTCGATTTCTCGTTCGAAATCGAGGGCTTGGCGCGCTTTCGTGTCAACGCCTTCAACCAAAAGCGCGGCGCGGCGGCGGTGTTTCGCACCATTCCATCCAAAATCCTCTCGCTCGAAGACCTCAACTGCCCCAAAATTTTTGCCGACCTCGCGCTCAAGCCGCGCGGCTTGGTGCTGGTCACGGGCCCGACCGGTTCCGGCAAATCGACCACCCTGGCGGCGATGGTCAACCACCGCAACGAAAACGACTACGGCCACATCCTGACGATCGAAGACCCGATCGAGTTCGTGCACGAATCCAAAAAAAGCCTGATCAACCAACGCGAAGTCAGCACCATGACGCTGAGCTTTGCGGCGGCGCTGCGCTCGGCCCTGCGCGAAGACCCCGACGTGGTGCTGGTGGGCGAGATGCGCGACCTCGAGACCATCCGCTTGGCCATGACCGCCGCCGAAACCGGACACTTGGTGTTTGGCACCCTGCACACCTCGAGCGCGGCCAAGACCATCGACCGCATCATCGACGTCTTCCCGCCCGAAGAAAAAGAGATGGTGCGCGCCATGCTGTCGGAGTCGCTGGTGGCCGTGATCTCGCAGACCCTGCTCAAAACCGCCGACGGCAACGGCCGCGTGGCCGCGCACGAGATCATGATGGGCACGCCGGCGATCCGCAACCTGATCCGCGAAAACAAGGTGGCGCAGATGTACTCGGCCATCCAGACCGGCAACGGCTTTGGCATGCAGACGCTGGATCAGAGCCTGATGAACCTGGTGCGTGGCAACCGCGTGCACGTGGCAGAGGCCCGTGCCAAAGCCAAAATCCCGGAAAACTTCCCCGGCTGATAACCGCTTAACCCCCAACCCCGCCTAGTCACCCCCAAAGAGGCCGCCATGGAACGCGATCAAGCCAGCCAATTCGTCAACGACCTGCTGCGCCTGCTGGTGAGCCGCAACGGCAGCGATCTGTTTCTCACCGCCGACTTCCCACCGGCGATCAAGGTCGACGGCAAGATCGCCAAGGTCTCGCCGCAGCCGCTTTCGGGCCAGCACACGCAGGCGCTGGTGCGCGCGCTCATGAACGACAAGCAGTCGGCCGAGTTCGAACGCACCATGGAGTGCAACTTTGCCATTTCCCCCGGAGGTATTGGGCGCTTTCGCGTCAACGCCTTTGTGCAGATGGGTAAGGTCGGGCTGGTGATGCGCACCATTCCGGCCAAAATCCCGACCATCGACAGCCTGGGGCTGCCGCAGGTGCTCAAAAACCTGGCGCTGGCCAAACGCGGCATCTGCATCTTGGTGGGCGGCACCGGCTCGGGCAAATCGACCACGCTGGCCGCCATGGTGGACTGGCGCAACGAGCACACGCACGAGCACATCGTGACCATCGAAGACCCGGTGGAGTTCGTGCACCAGCACAAAAACTGCATCGTGACGCAACGCGAAGTGGGGCTCGACACCGACGGCTGGGACGTTGCCCTCAAAAACTCGCTGCGCCAAGCCCCGAACGTGATTTTGATGGGCGAGATCCGCGACCGCGAAACCATGCAGCACGCGATTTCGTTCTCGGAAACCGGGCATTTGTGCTTGGCCACGCTGCACGCCAACAGCGCCAACCAGGCCATGGAGCGCATCATCAACTTCTTCCCCGAAGCGGTGCACGCGCAGATTCTGAAGGACGTCTCGCTCAACCTGCGCGGCATGGTGGCGCAGCGCCTGCTGCCGCGCCAAGACGGCAAGGGCCGCTACGCCGTGGTCGAGATTTTGCTGCACAGCGGCCTGATCGCCGACCAGATCATGAAGGGCGAGATCAACGAGCTCAAGGAAACCATGAAAAAGAGCGTCGAGGTCGGGATGCAGACCTTCGACCAGTCGCTTTTTACGGCCTTCGAAGCCAACTTGATCAGCTTTGAAGAAGCCATCCGCAACGCCGACTCGCAAAACGACCTCAAGCTGCGCATCAAGCTGCAAAGCCAGCGCGCCCGCAACACCGATCTGGGGGCGGGCACCGAACACCTGCAAATCCTCTAAACCACCATGCCCAGTCTGAACCCCAAAATCCACGCCGCTGTGGCGCCGCTCAAGCTGGCCTTCATCGGCTTGGGCGCGATGGGCTTTCCCATGGCCGGCCACCTGGCGCAAGCCGGGCACCAGGTCACGGTCTATAACCGCAACCCCGCCAAGGCGCAGGCCTGGGTGGCCGAGTTCGGTGGCGCCAGCCAGCCCACGCCGCGGCTGGCCGCGCTTGGGGCTGACATGGTGCTGTGCTGCGTGGGCAACGACGCCGACGTGCGCGCGGTGCTGCTGGGCGAGCACGGCGCCATGGCCGGCTTGGCCGCGGGCGCGCTGCTGGTGGACCACACCACCGCCTCGGTCGAGCTGGCGCGCGAGTTCGACGCGCTGGCACGGGCGCGCGGGCTGCATTTTCTCGACGCCCCGGTCTCGGGCGGCCAACTGGGGGCGCAAAACGGGCAACTCACGCTGATGTGCGGCGGCGCACCCGAGGCCTTCGAGCGCGTGCGCCCCACCTTGCAGGCCTACGCCCGCGCCGTGACGCTGATGGGGCCCTGCGGCGCCGGGCAGCTCACCAAAATGGTGAACCAAATCTGCATCGCCGGGCTGCTGCAGGGCTTGAGCGAGGCGGTGGCTTTTGGCCAGCGCGCCGGGCTCGACATGGGGCAGGTGCTCGAGGTCATCGGCCAAGGCGCGGCGCAGAGCTGGCAGCTGCAGCAGCGCGGCCCGACCATGGTGGCCGACCGCTTCGACTTCGGCTTTGCGGTGGACTGGATGCGCAAAGACCTGGGGCTGGTGCTGGCCGAGGCGCAGCGCAACGGCGCCTCGCTGCCGGTGACGGCGCTGGTGGACCAGTTCTACGCCGACGTGCAGCGCATGGGCGGCGGCCGCTGGGACACCTCGAGCCTGGTGCGGCGGCTGCGCTAGAGGCGCTGCGGGGCACGCTTGTTGCCCGCGCCCTTCTGCCTCTGCGCCCTTTCCCTGCGCCCTTTAGTTGCCTGCGGGGGCTCGGGGGGCCGCGTTGGCCGGCGCCGGTGCCGGTGCAATGCGCGCCAGCTCTTCTTCGGTGATGAGCTCGAACACCCGCACCACGCGCTGCACGCCAGCGGTGCGGCGCGCGATCTCGGTAGCCCGGTCGGCTTCGCGCGCCGTCACCCGGCCCAGCAGATAGACGGTGCCGCGCTCTGTGACGATCAAAAACGCATTGGAAGACAGGTCGGCGGCGTCGATCAGGCCGGCGCGCACGCGAGCGCTCACCAGCAGATCGGCCGAGCGCGCGGTGAGCGAAGGCGACCCCATGACGGCCAGCTCATCGACCACCGCCAGCACGTTTTCCACCCCGGCCACCACGCGCAGCGCCAGCGCGCGGTCGGCTTCGGTGGCCACTTCGCCGGTGATGAGCACGCGCCGGTTGTAGCTGGTGACGTTGACGCGGCCGCGGTTGCCGATCTCGGCGCGCAGCCGGCTGGCGGCGCGCATTTCGATGCCTTGGTCTTCGACCATGGCGCCCGAGGTGCGGCGGTCGGTGGCCACCAGCACCGTACCGGCCACCGCGCCGCCCGCGATCAGCGGCGCGCAGGCCGACAGGCCCATCGCCGCCGCCAGCACCAGCGCCGCCACCGCCAACAGCCGTGCGTTGTGCGAACCCTTGTCTAAAGCCATGGCCAAATTCCTTACAGATGAATCAATCCGCCTATGATACCTGTGCGGTGGGCAGCGCCCACCTTGGCCCCGCGCTGCAGGCGTAACCCTTTGTTTGCGGACAGCATCCGTTAAAGGCCGTCGGCGTTGAAGGCGGCGCGCAACCATTCGATTTCCAGCGCCTCGCCTTCGCCTTGCACGGCCACCACATCGAAGCGGCACGGCGGCAGCTGCGCCCAGCGCAGCAAATAATGCCGCGCCGCAAACAGCAGGCGCCGCTGCTTGAGCGCCGAGACCGACGCCGCCGCACCACCGTGGCTGCGCTGGCGGCGCTGACGCACCTCCACAAACACCAGCGTGCCGTCGCGCTCACGCAGAATCAGGTCGATCTCGCCGCCGCCACGCCCCGGCGTGCGAAAATTGCGCACCAGCAGGCGCAAGCCTTGGCGCTGCAGGAAGGCCAGGGCCAGCGCCTCGGCGGCGGCGCCCCGTTCTTTGGTGCTTGGGGCTTTGGTGCTCTGAGCCTTCTGTCCCGTGGCGGCTGGCGCTGGCTTGGCTGGCCTCGGCTTGGTTTCCGCTGCCTTGGTTGCCGCATCGGTGGCCGGTTTAAAGATTTCGTTCATGGTCTCTGTCAACCCCTCGGGCGCACTTGCCCTGCAAGCCGCCCAGGCAGTGGCCGGTGCGCAGCATTATCCGCCTGCCACCCTGTACCTGGTGGCGACCCCGATCGGCAACTTGGCCGACATCAGCCTGCGCGCGCTGCACCTGCTGCAGCAAGTCGATGCCGTGGCCTGCGAAGACACGCGCCACAGCGCCGCGCTGCTGCGTGCCTACGGCATCGAGCGCCCCTTGCTGGCGCTGCATCAGCACAACGAGCGCGAAGCCGCCGCCGCCGTGGTGGCGCGGCTGCAAGCCGGCGCGCGCATCGCCTACGTGAGCGACGCCGGCACCCCCGGCATCAGCGACCCCGGCGCCCGGCTGTGCCAAGCCGTGGCCGCCGCCGGCCTGCGCTGCGTGCCGCTGCCCGGCGCCAGCAGCCTCACCGCCTTGCTCAGCGTGGCCGGCTGGGTCGAGAGCGAGGCGGCGCCGGGTTTTGTTTTCCTCGGCTTTCTGCCCGCCAAGGGGGCGGCGCGCGAGCGCGCACTGCGCCGCTTGGCGCAGCTGCCGCAGGCCGGCGTGCTGCTCGAGGCCCCGCACCGCATCCCGGCGCTGGCGCGCGAACTGGCGGCCTTGGGTGCGCGGTGCCTCACCGTAGGCCGCGAGCTGACCAAGCAGTTCGAGGAGATCGCTACCCTGCCCTGCGCCGACCTGCCCGCTTGGCTGGCGGCCAAGCCGCAGCGCCTGCGCGGCGAATTTGCCCTGCTGCTGCACCCGCCCGAGGCCGCGCCGGCCACCGACCCCGAGGCCGGACCAGATGCCGGCCTAGGTGCCGAGGCGCTGCGCGTGCTCGATCTGCTGCTGCCCGAGCTGCCCCTGAAAACCGCCGTGCGCCTGTGTGCCGAGATCACCGGCGCGCCGCGCAACGCGCTCTACGATGCGGCGCTGCAGCGCCAAGCGCGCCAAGCCAGCTAGGCCAAAGCCCTCTGCGCCCTGCCCTGCGGCCGCACACAGCCCTGAGGGGCCGGCGTGGTGGCGCCCGCGGCCGCTGTGTTATGGGCGCGGGTCGCCGGGGGGCCTGCTTGGGCCGTCGCCGGGCAAGGTCGGATTGGGGGTCTGGCCCTCGCGCACCTCCACATCGCGCGCCTCGACATCGACCACCTCGTCGCCACGCCCAGCGGCAGCGCCGGGGCCGCGGCTGGCCCGCCCACCCCAACCGCGCCCGCGGGCGCGCATCCGCTCCTGCATCTGGCGGCGCAGCAGCTCGGCCGCCAGCGGCACGGCCACGCGCCGCCCGCGCAGCAAGGCCCACAGAGCGCCCAGCAGCAGCAAAGGCAGCGCCACGACCAGCAGCAAAACCCCGATCCCAATCAAAAACAGCCACAGCACCAGGCGCAGCAACGCGCCCAGCAGCCACACCAAGCCATCCAGCAATTTGCCCATATCCCCTTTCTTGGCCGATTGGCCCGTTACCACCCACAGACACCCGACCGCGTGCCATCGACACCGGCTTGCAATCATCGCGCACAATCGGCTCTGCTGCATGAAACTGTCACGCTTGCGGCTTTCAACCGAGCGCCTCACATGGATTCCACCCGCCCGACCGCCCTCGTCAAACGCCTGCCGCAGTACTTTCTGCGCGGCCTGATCACCATTTTGCCGCTGTTGCTCACCGTTTATCTGCTGTTTGCCTTGGTGGCATGGTCGGAGTCGCTGGCTTCCTACCTGATTCGCCCGCTGCTGGGCAGCCTCTACATCCCCGGTTTGGGGCTGCTGGTGGCCATCGGCATCATCATCCTGACCGGCTACCTGATCTCGCGCCAAGACACCTCGCGCCTGCTCAACTGGGTCGAGCTGCCCTTCACCAACATTCCGGTGGTGCGCAGCATCTACAACTCGCTCAAAAGCTTTGCCGACTATTTTTCGCCGCAAAACGCCGGCGAAACGACGCAGCAGGTGGTGATTGTGCGCTGGCCCGAGCAGCCGCTCGAAGTGGTGGGCTTGGTCACGCGCAACCACGTCGCCGGCCTGCCCACCGGTTTTTTGCAGGGCGACCGGGTGGCGGTCTATTTGCCCATGGGCTACATGATCGGCGGCTACACTGTGTTCGTTCCGCGCGCTTGGCTGACACCGATCGACATGAGCGTCGAAGAAGCCATGCGCTCGGCCCTGATCGCTTGGATGCCACCGCGCAAACAACCATGATGACCCGCCATTTGCATGCTTTGTTGGCCCCGCGCAGCGTCGCGGTTTTTGGGGCCTCTGACCGCCCGCAACGCGACGGCACCTCGATCTGGAACCGGCTCGCGGCCGAGTTCAAGGGCACGCTGCACGCTGTCAACCCGCGCCTGCGCCAGCTGGGCGCGCACAAGGTCTGGCACAGCGTGACCGAGCTGCCGCAAACCCCCGACTTGGCCGTGATCTGCACCCCGGCGGCCACCGTGCCCGCCCTGATCGCGGCCTTGGGCGCGCGCGGCTGCAAGGCGGCGGTGGTGGTGAGCACGGGCTTGAGCGCGGCGCAAAAGCAGGCCATGCTGGCCGCTGCCCAGCCCTACGCGCTGCGCATCCTGGGCCCCGACTGCACCGGCCTGCTGGTGCCCCACTTGGGGCTCAACATCAGCTTGGCGCAAGTGGGCGCGCAACCCGGGTCGGTGGCTTTCGTGTCGCAGTCGGCGGCGCTGGTCACCGCCATGATGGACTGGGCCAGTTCGCGCCAGATCGGCTTTTCGCACTTCATTGCCCTGGGCGAGCACGCCGACGTCGATTTTGCCGACGTGCTCGACTACCTCGCCAGCGATGCGCGCACGCGCGCCATCATGCTCTACGTCGAGACGCTGGACGAGCCGCGCAAATTTTTGTCCGCCGCGCGGGTGGCGGCGCGCAACAAACCGCTGATCGTGGTCAAGGGCGGGCGCTCGGGCCAGGGCCAGCAGGCCGCCTCGACGCACAGCGCGGCACTGGCCGGCAGCGACCGCGTCTTTGACGCCGCCGTGTCGCGCGCCGGCATGTTGCGCGTGTTCCGGCTGCAGCACCTGTTCATGGCGGCCGAGCTGCTGGCGCGCTTTCGCGACAACCGCAGCGAACAGCTGATCGTGCTCACCAACGGCGGCGGGGCCGGCGTGCTGGCCGCCGACGCCGCCGACTACGCCCGCGTGCAGCTGGCGCCCCTGAGCCCCGAGCGCATCGCCGAGCTCGACGCGGTGCTGCCCGTCGGCTGGTCGCGCGCCAACCCGGTGGACATCGGCGGCGATGCGCCACCGCAGCGCTACCTCGACGCCCTGCGCATCCTGCTGCGCGAGCGCGACTGCGCCGTGCTGCTGGTGCACGCCCCCACCGGCCACGTGCCCAGCCTCGACATCGCCCAGGCGCTGCTGCCGCTGGCGAGCGAAAAACCGGTGCGCGTGCTTGGCTGCTGGCTGGGCACGCAGGCCGTAGCCGAGGCCAGCGCGCTGTTTCGTGCTGCCGGCATCCCCGACTACGACACCCCGGAAGACGCGGTGCGCGCCTTCGCCTCGCTGCGCCTGCACCGGCACCACCAGATCGACCTGATGGAGACCCCGCCCGCTGCGCCGCTGCACAGCCGCATGGACTTGCCCGGCATCCGCGAACTGGTCGAGTTCGTGCTGGCCGACGGGCGCGAGTGGCTCACCGAGCCCGAAACCAAAGAACTGCTCAAACGCGCCGGCTTGCCGGTCACGCCCACCCGGGTCGTGCCCCCCGAACCCGAGGCGGCCGTCTATGCTGCCGGCACGCTGGGCTTTCCGGTGGCGCTCAAGATTTTGTCGCACGACATCACGCACAAGTCCGATGTCGGTGGCGTGCGCCTGAACCTGCACAACGCCGCCGAAGTGGAGCAAGCGGCGCGCTCGATGCTCGAGCGCGTGTTGCAACTCCTGCCGCAGGCGCGCATCGAAGGCTTCACCGTGCAGCCCATGGTGCGGCGCCAGCACGCGCATGAGCTGATCATCGGTGCGCGCATCGACCCGCTGTTTGGCCCGGTGATGGTGTTCGGGCAAGGCGGCGTCGCCGTCGAGGTGCTGTCGGACCGCTCGGTGGCGCTGCCGCCGCTCAACGGCAAGCTGGCGCGCTCGCTGGTCGAGCGCACCCGCGTGGCGCGGCTGCTGCAGGGCTACCGCAACGTGCCCGCGGCCAAGCTGGAGGCGCTCATCGACGCCCTGGTGGCGGTGTCGCAGCTGCTGGCCGAGGTGCCCGAAATCGCCGAACTCGACATCAACCCGCTGCTGCTCAACCCCGAGGGCGCGCTGGTGCTCGATGCGCGGCTGCGCCTGAGCCGCGAGCGCCCGGCCGGAGCGGCCAACTTTGCCATCCGACCCTACCCGCTCGAGCTGATCGAAACCCTGCCCTTTGCCGACGGCCGCACGCTCACGCTGCGCCCGATCCGGCCCGAGGACGAGGGGCTGCTGGAGCGCTTTTTTGAGCAACTCGACCCCGAAGACATCCGCCTGCGCCTGTTCTACAGCCGGCGCAGCTTCGAGCACAGCGAGTTGGCGCGCATGACGCAGATCGACTACGAGCGCGAGATGGCCTTCATCGCCACCCTGCCCCTGCCCGACGGCAGCGAGGAGATGATCGGCGACGTGCGCGGCCTAGGCGACCCCGACAACCTCGAGGCCGAATTCGGCGTGCTGGTGCGCTCCGACATGAAGGGGCACCGGCTGGGTTGGATTCTGATGGACAAACTGATCCGCTACCTGCGCGCCCACGGCACCCAGCGCATCGTGGGCGCGGTGCTGCGCGAAAACGACGGCATGCTGGGGCTGGGGCGCAAGCTCGGCTTTCACATCAGCGTGCACCCCGAAGACCCGGATCTGCGCCACCTCGAGCTGCCGCTGCAGACCGCCCAACGCGCCTAAAGCCAGACGCTCTGAGGGCACGTTGCGGGTGGGTTCTGGAGGCGGCTGGTTGTAGCCTGCTGCCCAAGGGGCAGCGGGTTCAGCGCTTAGTTGAGCAGCGTAAAGCCGACGATGAACACGCCGATGGCCAAGTTCACCAGCACCCAAGTGCGCACTTTGTCCATCACCGCCGCGGCGGCTGGCCAGTCTTTGGCTTGCACCGCTTTGTCGCAGCGCTTAAAGAGGGCAAAGCGGATGTGGCCGACGATCAGCAGCATCAGAACGCCCAAAGTAGACATCACTTTCCAGTCCAGCGGCATGGTGAAGCTGCCCCCGCCCTCGGAAGCGGCGCGCGCCACGTTGCCGATCATCCACAACCCGGTAAACAGCGCGACCAGCGACACCGCCACCACCGCGTTGGCAAAGCGCCGCATGACCTCGTGCATGATCGGCAGGCGCACCGACGGTTCGAGCGTGGCCAGCGCCGGGCGCAAGAAGAACATGGCAAACACCATGCCGCCCAGCCAAACGATGATGGCCAGCAGGTGCACGGTTTTGAGGGAGGCGTAGAGCATAAAGATCCTGTGAGGTTGAGGTTGAGAGGCTGCGATTCGACACCGCCCAGCGGCAGAGTTCCCTTTGACTGTGGCACAAGCCGGTCGGGCACGTGCTCTGAGGGTTTTTGGGGGTTTTTGTTGCACCGCAACAAAAAAGACTTGCAAAGCGCGCCACAGCCCCTATACTTCGTTTCATGTTGCAGCGCAGCAAATCCGGGCTGACACGGTTTTGAAGCAAACGCGCGCTACAGTTTTCGAACTGTCAGATCTTTTGCCCTCACCCTTTTTTTAAGGAACCCTGCCATGTTGACCGTTGAACAAATCCTCGCCGCCCAAAAAGCCCAAGTCTCCACCCTGTTTGATCTGAGCAGCAAGGCGCTGGCCAGCGTCGAGCGCCTGAACGAGCTGAACCTGCAAGCCGCCCGCGCTTCGCTGTCGGAAAGCGCCAGCCACGCCCAAGCCGTGCTGGGTGCCAAAGACCTGCAAGACGTGGTCGCCCTGCAAAGCGCCGCCCTGCAACCCTTGGCCGAGAAAGCCGCTTCCTACAGCCGCCACCTGTACGAAATCGCCACCGGCATGGGCGCCGAGCTGAGCAAAGTCGCCGAAGCCCAAGCCTCGGACGCGCAAAAGCAGTTCGTCGCCGCCGTGGACAGCGCCGTGAAAAACGCGCCCCAGGGTTCGGAGTCGGCCGTGGCTGCCGTGAAAAGCGCCGTCTCGACCGCCAGCGCCGCCATGGAATTGGTGCAAAAAGGCGTCAAGCAAGCCACCGAGCTGGCCGAAGCCAACTTCAACGCCGTCACCAGCACCGCTGCTGCCAGCGCCAAACCGGCTGCCCGTTCCAGCAAATCGGCTGCCTGATCTATCGGTTGCCTGATCGGTACCGATCTGCTCCCCACCTAGGCCGGATGATTTCCGTGCTTTGGTGAGGTGGCCCCAAAGCCCCGAGTGCGTCACCGCCCTCGGGGCTTTGGCTTTGGGCGCGCGGCATGGCGCCAAAGGGACGCGCTGGCGCCACCGAATTGTCATGCTCGGGGAGCGCGCAACGGCATAATGACCCTGTTCCCATCAGCCTTATCCAACCCTTCAGGAGAGCACACATGAGCGAAATCCACACCGTCGGCATCCTTGGCGCCGGCACCATGGGCCACGGCATCGCGCAGGTCTGCGCGCTCAACGGCGTCGCGGTCGTGATGGTTGACATCAACGCCGCTGCGGTGCAAAAAGGCTTGGCCGCCGTCACCAGCAACCTCGATCGCTTGCTGAAAAAAGAAAAAATCAGCGCCGCCGACAAAGACGCCGCGCTGGCGCGCATCCAGGTCGGCACCGACTACGCCGCGCTGCAAGGGGCGCAACTGGTGATCGAAGCCGCCACCGAAAACCTCGAGCTCAAGCTCAGCATCCTGCGCCAGCTCGACGCGCTGCTGCCGGCCGAAACCGTGGTCGCCACCAACACCAGCTCGATCAGCATCACCCAGCTGGCGGCCTTGAGCGGGCGGCCCGAGCGCTTCATCGGCATGCACTTTTTCAACCCGGTGCCGATGATGGCGCTGGTCGAGCTCATCCGTGGCCTGCAGACCAGCGACGCCACCCATGCCGCCGTGCATGCGCTCGCGCTCAAGCTCGGCAAAACGCCGATCACGGTCAAAAACGCGCCCGGTTTTGTCGTCAACCGGGTGCTGATCCCGATGATCAACGAGGCCTTTTTTGTGCTCGCCGAAGGGCTGGCCAGCGCCGAAGACATCGACTCGGGCATGAAACTGGGCTGCAACCACCCCATTGGGCCACTGGCGCTGGCCGACCTGATCGGGCTCGACGTCTGCTTGGCGGTGATGAACGTCTTTGTGTCCGAGTTCAACGACAGCAAATACCGCCCCTGCCCGCTGCTCAAAGAACTGGTGGCCGCCGGCCGCTTGGGCCGCAAGAGCGGGCGCGGCGTGTTTAGCTACTGAACCTCTGCGGCGGGCCGGTCTGGGGCCCGGTAGTCGCCCGAGCGCCCGCCGGCTTTGTGCAGCAGGCGCACGCCGGTGATCTCCATGCCCCGGTCCACCGCCTTGCACATGTCGTAGATCGTCAGCAGCGCCACTTGCACGGCAGTGAGCGCTTCCATCTCGACCCCGGTCGGCCCCACCGTCTCGGCGCGGGCGGTGCAGCGCACGGCCGGCCCTTCGGCCAAGAGCTCGAAATCGAGCCCGACGTGGCTCAGCGCCACCGGGTGGCACAGTGGGATGAGATCGCTGGTTTTTTTGGCCGCCATGATGCCGGCCAGCCGCGCCACGCCCAACACATCGCCTTTTTTCGCGCTGCCGGCCTCGATCAACCCCAAGGTGGCCGCTTCGAGCCGGATCAGGCCCTGAGCCACCGCCACGCGGTGGCTGGCCGGCTTGGCCCCCACATCGACCATGTGGGCTTGGCCTTGGGAGTCGAAATGGGTTAAATGGGTTGATGGCTCGGACATGTTCTGGCGGCAAGAGGGGTGGTGGAGGGGCCTGGAGGGCTGGCGACGACGGATGGAGCGCACTTTTGCGCCATGCTGGCATCATACGGCCATGAGAACGAACCTGTTGCAACGCTGCCGCCCATGGTTGTTGGTCTTGGGGCTGGCGGTGCTGGTGCTGCCTGCAGCCACGCTACCCACTGCGGCGGCCACCCCCAATTTGCCCGCCTTGGGCGGCGCCAGCGCGCTGTCGTTGGCGCAGGAGCGGCGCTTGGGCGACGAAATCGCGCGCTCGCTCTACCGCAGCCCCGACTTCATCGACGACCCGCTGCTGCACGACTACCTGCAAAGCATTTGGCAGCCGCTGATGCAAGCGGCCCAGCGCCGCGGCGAAGTCTCGCCCGAGCTGGCCGAGCGCTTTGCCTGGGAGCTGCTGTTAAGCCGCGAGCGCAGTGTCAACGCCTTTGCCCTGCCGGGTGGCTACTTGGGCCTGCACTTGGGGCTGCTGGCCATCAGCACCAGCGCCGACGAAATCGCCGCCGTGCTGGCGCACGAGCTGGCGCATGTGTCGCAGCGCCACATCGCGCGCCGCATCGAGCACGGCCAGCAGCAAACGCCGTGGGTGATCGGGGCCATGATTTTGGGTGCGCTGGCCGCCAACGCCGCGCGCAACGCCGACATCGCCAACGCCGCCATGGCCGGCGGGCAAGCGGTGGCGCTGCAAGGTCAGCTCGCGTTTTCGCGCGACATGGAGCGCGAGGCCGACCGCGTGGGGCTGGACATCATGGCCGAAGCCGGCTTCGATGGCCGCGGTTTTGTCACCCTGTTCAGCAAACTGCAAGCCGCTGCGCGGCTCAACGACGGCGGGTCCTTCCCCTACCTGCGCACCCACCCCATGACCGCCGAGCGCAGCGCCGACATCGAAGCACGGTTGCACGATCTGGGGCCGGCGCGCCAAGCCCAAAGCCCGGTACCGGCGCCGGTGCACGCGCTCATGGCGGCGCGGGCGCGTGTGCTGTCTGAAACCGGCAGCGATCGGCTGCAAGCCTTGGCCGCCACCCTGCGCGCGTCCAGCGCTGGGCGGTCAGCCAGCCACTTGCCAACGGCCCTAGAGAATGAGGAACTGGGCCGCCTCTACGCCGCCACCTTGGCTGCGGCGCGGTTGCGCGAACCGGCGCTGGCGCTGCACGGCTTGCAGCGCTTGCAGGCGCTGGCCCCCACCGAACCCGCCACCCAAGAGAAGTTGCGCTGGTTGCAGCTGGAGCTGTTGCTGCTGCTGCCAGCGCAGGCGCTGCCCCTGGCACAACAGCAACAGCTCGGCACCCTGCTGCAAGCCGCGCTGCAATCAGATCGCCGGGCTGCGCTGCTGCTCGGGGCCCAAGCCAGCTTGCAGCACGGCACCGAACTGCAGCGGCTGGCGATCGCGCGCCTTCAAGCGCGCACCAGCTTGCACCCCAACGACGCCTTGGCTTGGCAAACCCTGGCCGGGCTGCATCTGGCGCAGCAGCAGCCCGTGCGCGCCGCCCGCGCCGAAGCCGAGGCCCGGCTGGCCCTGCTCGACGCCCCCGGCGCCCTGGAGCGGTTGCGCGCCGCGCGCCGGTTGGGACAGGCACCGGGTGCCGCCGATCACATCGAGCAGTCGATCATCGATGCGCGGCTGCGCCACGTTGAAGAAGTGGCGCGCTTGCAGGCATTGCCCTGGCAATGATCACCCCGGCGCCGGTTGCGGTGCCATCGGTCGGTCCAACGGGAGGCCGGCCCCCGCGCCGAGCGCGGCCAGCTGCGCCTCCAACTCGCGCAGCTCCTGCGGCGTATTCAGGTTGCGAAAAGCCAGCGGGTTGTCGGTGGGGGCATCGAAGGGCACCACGGCGCAACGCTGCGTGCGCGCCCACGCCTGCACCTTGCCGCCCCCTTGGGCGATGTAATCGAGCAGACTGGGGCGCAGACTGGCGCGCATCAGACAAAAAACCGGTTGCCAGCGCAGGGTTCCGCACTCATCGGGCGCAGCGGCGAGCGCCATGTCGGCCTGTTCCTGCAGCAGGGCGTGGTGCAAGCGCCGCAGCAGATCGAGCGGAAACAACGGCACATCGCAGGGCACCGTGAGCAGCAAAGGCGTGCGGCAGTGCTGCAAACCGGCGGCAAAACCCGCCAACGGGCCGGCAAAATGCCCCACCGGATCCGGCCACACCGGCAGCCCGAAGGCGGCGTAGTCGGCCCATTCGCGGTTGGCATTGATCGCCAGTTGCAGCGGCCCGGCTCCAGCATCGGCGCCATCGGTGACTTGCGCGCGCAAGCGCTGCAGCGCCCACTGCACCAGCGGCACCCCTTGCAAGCGCACCAGCCCCTTGTCCACCCCGCCCATGCGGCTGCCGCGCCCGCCAGCCAGCACCAAGGCCGTCACGGGCCAGTTTGCATCAGAGGCCAAGGTCATTGCGGCGCGTCAGCTTGGAGTCGGCGCAGCCAAGCGGCTAAAGTAAGCGTCCACGGCGGGCCGCTCGCGCACTGCCCGGGGCTGCACCACATGGCCGATGTTGACAAAGCACAGCGCCATTTCATCGTCGGCCAAGCCAAACAAATGCCGCAGCGGGGCCGATTGCAACGCCTGGCCGCTGGTGAGGCTCGAACCCAAGCCCAGCGCGCTGGCTTGCAGCAGCATGTTTTGCAAGGCCGCGCCGGCCGACAACAGGCGCTCGTGATCGGGGATTTGGGGAGTCTCGGCCCCCGCAGCATTCAGGCGCAGCAGCGCCAGCAGCAGCCAAGGCGCGCGCTGCGCTTTGTCGGCGGCCTGCGCCAGTTGCTCGGCGCTGGCTTGGGGGTCGCGCTCCAGCAAGGCCGCCGCAAAAGCCGCCCCCAAGCGCGCGCGCTGCGCCAGCGGCACCTCAATCAGGCGCCACGGCAAAATGCGCCCATGGTCGGGCCCGGCCGCCGCCGCCGCCAAGATCAGCTGCTGCTGCGCCGCGTCGGGCCCCGGCGCGCACAGGCGCCGTGGCGAGGTGCTGTGTCGGCCCTGTATCAGGGCTTGGGCCCAGTGCCCATGGTCGCTGGCGGTGCGGTCTTGCATCGAAGCTGGTTTGGATTTTGTCGCCGTCGCTGGACCGCGCAGGGCACGCTAGGGTGCCCGTCAGAACTGGCTTGTACGCGCCACTTCGACGTCTTCCACGTACGAGATACCGGAGTAGTTGCCGAAATAGGTCGACACCACCCCATCGATGATCTTTTGCGCCACCTCGGGCCTGGCGGTGATGAATTCTATCTTGACGTTGCTAAAAATCTCACCATGCCCACTCAGGGCGTCGGAGCGCACACCGCGGTGCCCTTGTCCGTTGGCGTACACCGCCGTGTAACCGGTGGCCCCGGCTGCCATGGCCAGCGTCACCACCTTGTCGAGCAAAATCTTTTCGGTGACCACCACCACCTTCTTGGCCTTGTTCAGCATTTCTGTACCCAAAATCCTTATCATAGGTCAAAAACCCAGCGCCCGAGGATCAAGAACAAGGGGATGCAGATGGCGATCGCCACCGGCGTGCCGATGCCGGTCGATGAGCCGATGTACGACGACGGGTTGGCCGTGGGGATGCCGGCGCGCAGCGTGGGCGGGCCCGAGATATCGGAACTGGACGCAGCGATGATCGCCAGCAAGATCACGCCCCCGGGGCTGAAACCCACCAGCACGTGCGCCACGTAACCCAAACCAAATGCAATCAAACCGTGCACGATCGGCATCACGAAGGCGTAGGCGATGTACCAATGCGCGACCTTGCGCAATTCGTTCAGGCGCTGATAGGCCTCGATGCCCATGGTGATCATCAACACCGTCAATAGGCCACGAAACAGCAGGTCGTAAAAGCCTTCAAATACCGCCTCGGGGCGCGTAAACAGCCCGATCGCCACACCCAGCAGCATGGCCGACAGCGCTGGGCCTTGCAGGCTTTCTTTGACGATGGGCCAAATCGCCACCCGCTTGGTGGAGCCGTCCTTTTTGCTCAAGTACATATTGGCCAATACGATGGCCAGCACCAGCGCCGGAATATCCATGAACGGATACAAAGCCGGCACCCAGGCTTCGAAATAAATGCCTTCGTCTTCGAGCATAAACATGGCCGCAGCCATGGTGGACGCACTGACGGCGCCAAATAGGCCTGCGGTGGCCAGGGCATCGTCTTTTTTTACGCCATTCATGCGCGCCAAGGTCAACCAACCCAATACCACGATCGTCATGCCGATCACGGCGCTGAACAAGGCCGGCAACAGCATGGCGCCGATGTCGCCGCCGCGTATTTCCATGCCGCCCTGAATGCCGATGCGCATCAGCAGCATGAAAACGCAGAAGCGGTAGATGGCGTCTGGAATATCGAGCTTGCTGCCCAATGCCGCCGCCAACATACCCCCCAGCAAAAACGCCAGCGTGGGGGTTTGGAACTGGGTCAGGAAGGTGTGGAAAAATTCGAGCAAAACATCCATGGACAGCGCCTCACCTCAGGCCGTTGATCAAGCGGCTGCCCTTTGGTGCGCCGCGCGCGCGCCCACCACTGCACGGCTTGCAGTGGTGGGCGCGGCTCTTGAGTGTAACCGTGGGGGCTCAGGCCGCCACATCGGTACGCGGAGCAGGCGCCGCACCCGGGCGCTTGAGGTGTTCCTGGCCGCTCTTAGGCACCAGGAAAAAGGCCAGCACCAGCGCCACGGTGGCGGTGGCGGCCGCGCTCAGGAAGGCCATGTCGTAGCTGCCGGTTTGGGTGCGCACCATGCCGCCCACCATCGGCCCGAAGAAGCCGCCGCCGCCAAAACCGATCAGATACACCAGGCCGTAGATGCGCGCGACGTAGGTGGAGCCAAAGAAGGCCGTGGTCAGGATCGGGTTCAGGGCCAGTATGCCGCCAAAGGCAAAGCCGGTGAGCCCAGCGGCGACGAACATCATGGTCGGCGTGGCGGCGATGCTCAGGGTCAGCATGGCGGCGATCATGAGGCAGATCACGATCATGTAGGTGTTGCGAATGCCGATGATGTCGGATATGGCGCCCCAAGTCGGGCGCCCGGCGCCGTTGAAGATGGCCATGGTCATCACCACCAAGCCGGCGGCGGCGGCGGCCATGCCGATGCCGGTCGGCTGGGCGTCGCGGGCAAAGGCCGCCAGTTGCGAAACCGCCATCAGGCCACCAAAGATGCTCAGGAAGAACATGGCTCCGGTGAGCCACATCTGCGGTGTGCGTGCGGCCTCGGCGAAGGTCAGGTCGTTCGGGTTGATGGCGACCTCGTTTTTGCCACGGGCGGCAGCGGCGGTGGCATCGTCCATGGGCTCCCAGCCGCGGCCGGGCACGAAATGCCAGTCGGCGGGTGGAAAGCGCAGTACCGTGCCGATGATGAATAGACCGATTGCAAACACGGCCCCAGTCCACATATAGGTTTCACGCCAGCCGATGGCGGCGATGCTGGCGGTCCAGACCGGCCCCGCCACCGCCGCCCCCAAGCCAAAACCCAGCACCGCAAAGCCGATCGCCATACCCTTTTTATCCGGGAACCAGCGCGAGCTCACGGCCACCGTGGCGGCGGTGTAGGTCAGGCCCAGACCGATGCCGCCGACTACGCCGAAGGTCAGCACCAGCTCAACCACGGTGTCGATTTGCGCCGAAAGAATCTGCGACGTGGCCAAAAAGGCCGCGCCCACAAAGAACACGATTCGTGGGCCGTATTTGTCGACGAAATAACCGCCGACAAACATCAGAATGCCAAAAACGAACATGGCGGTGGAAAAGGCGGCGACGGTCTCGGCGCGGGTCCAGCCGAATTCGGCTTCGAGCGGGCGCACAAACACGCTAAAGGCATAGGCGGCGCCACCGATCAAGGTGGTGAGCGCGCCCAATAGGGGAAAGATCCAGCGGTTTTTAACCAGATCGATACCCAGCCAGGTGGGGGCCGGGGAGGCGTTGGATTTCATTGTGTCTCCTCAAGTGGATGGCGCTGTTCAGGTTAGGCATGGACAAGTGAGCTGATGCCCCTCAGTTCGCCTACCACATCTGATTGAAAAAAACCTTGTGATTCAGGGACTTGCTGGTATTCATCAAGCACCCATCAACACTTAACCCGAACAGCGCCAAGTGGATGGATCAGCAAGACCAGAGCTTAATTTCAAAATTTTACGCGATCTTTCAGATCATTTGCAGCCGCACTGCAAGACCATCCTGCAGACGCTTGCGCAGCCCCATAAAAAACACACAACACGGCAGGTTTTTTTTATTGGATAATTCGCAAACACAAGCTTTGGTCTTGGATGCGTTAATTAGGGTTTCCCCCATGAACCATTCTAGTGCAACCACTCAACCGGTCTGGTGCTGGCGCGACGGCACGCGCCGGGCCGCGCTGGACGAGCTGGCCGAGGAAATCCCGGTGGCCATCGAATACAACGCCACGCCCTTCGCGGTGATGATGGCCAGCCCGGCCGACCTGGCCGATCTGGCGCTGGGCTTCACCCTCAGCGAAGGCATTGCACGACAGGATCAATACGAATCCGTGCAGACCTGGGTGGGCGGCGGCAGCGCGCGCTTGGCGATCGAAATCGCCACCCCGGCGCTGGAGCCATTGCTGGCGCTGCGCCAGCGCAACCTGGTCGGGCGCAGCGGCTGCGGCCTGTGCGGCACCGAAAGCCTACCCGGCGTGCTGCGGCCGCTGCCCGATCTGCGCGGTCGCGGCCCGCGCTTGGGCACCCAAGCCATCGAGCGTGCGCTGACCGAGCTGGAGCCGCTGCAGGCGCTGCGCAACCGCACCGGGGCCACGCACGCCGCCGCCTGGTGCAGCCCAGACGGTGGCATAAGCTGCGTGCGCGAAGACGTGGGGCGCCACAACGCGCTAGACAAACTCATCGGTGCCTTGGCCGCGCGCGGCACCGACCCAGCCAGCGGCTTTGCCCTGGTGAGCAGCCGCGCCAGCTTCGAGATGGTGCAAAAGGCCGCCACCTTTGGCATCACGGTGCTGGTGGCGGTGTCGGCACCCACCAAGCTCGGCGTCAGCTTGGCCAACCAGTGCGGCCAGACCCTGATCGGCTTTGCCCGTGGCCGCTCGTTCACCGCCTACAGCGCGGCCGGGCGCATCGCCGCGCTCGAACCCATTTACACCTCCCTCACCGCCCCCATCGACAACTAGCCCAAGGAGACGCATGAGCACCCTACCAAGCCCCGCGGCCGCGCCAGCCGCACCCCATCCCGACCAAGCGGCGCCCGACAAGCTGACTCCGCTGCTCGAGCGCTGGCGCAAGGTGCCCGGCGGCCTGCTGCCGCTGCTGCACGAGGTGCAAGCCGCCTTCGGTTACGTGCCCTCCAGCACCGTGCCGCGCATCGCGCGTGCCTTGGGGCTCTCGCGCGCCGAGGTGCACGGCGTCATCAGCTTCTATCACGATTTTCGCAGCCAACCGCCGGCGCAGCACCGGTTGCGCGTCTGCCAAGCCGAATCGTGCCAGGCCATGGGCAGCCAAGCGCTCACCACCGCGCTCGAGCAGCGCCTGGGCTGCAAGCTCGACCAGCCCCGCGCCGATGGCACCTGGGCGCTCGAATCGGTCTATTGCCTCGGGCTGTGCGCGGCCTCGCCGGCGCTGATGCTCGATGGCCAACTGCACGCCCGGGTCGGGCTGGAGCAAGCCCAGGCCCTGATCCAGCACACCGAGGAGCAGCGCGCATGAGCCCCACTGTCTATGTACCCAACGATTCGGTGGCGCTGGCGCTGGGTGCCGACGCGCTCGCCGCCGCCTTGCAGCTGCACGCTCTGCGTCGCGGCAGCCCGTTGCGGCTGGTGCGCAACAGCAGCCGCGGCCTATACAGCCACGAGCCGCTGCTCGAAGTCGATACGCCCGCTGGGCGCGTGGGCTACGCCCGCGTCAGCGCCGAGCAGGTGCCGGCGCTGTTCGACGCCGACTTTCTGCATGGCGGCGCGCACCCGAGCTGCATCGGGCTGGTCGAGCGCCTCGACTGGTTGCAGCGCCAAGAGCGCCTGACCTTTGCCCGCGCCGGCCTGACCGACCCGCTGTGCCTAGACGACTACGCGCGCCACGGCGGCTGGGCCGGGCTGCTGCGCGCGCTCGAGCTGGGCCCAGCTGCCACGGTGGAAGAAATCGCGCAATCGGGCTTGCGCGGGCGCGGCGGCGCGGCTTTTCCAGCCGGCATCAAGTGGCGCACCGTGGCGGCACAAACGGCAGCGCCCAAATACGTGGTCTGCAACGCCGACGAGGGCGACTCGGGCACCTACGCCGACCGCATGGCGATCGAGGGCGACCCCTACCAGCTGATCGAGGGCATGGCCATCGCCGCTTATGCCGTCGGCGCCAGCTCGGGCTACGTCTATCTGCGCTCGGAATACCCGCACGCCATCGCCACCTTCAAGCAGGCACTGGAGCGCGCACGCGCCGCCGGCTGGCTGGGCGCGCGCGTGGCCGGCAGCAGCTTTGCCTTTGACATCGAGCTGCGCGTGGGCGCCGGCGCCTACATCTGCGGCGAAGAGAGCTCCTTGCTCGAAAGCCTGGAGGGCAAACGCGGCCTCGTGCGCGCGCGCCCGCCGCTACCCGCTGTGCGCGGCCTGTTTGGCCAGCCCACGCTGGTGCACAACGTCATCAGCTTGGCCACCGTGCCGGTGATCGTGGCGCGCGGCGCCGCCTTTTACGCCAACTACGGCGCCGGGCGCTCGCGCGGCACGCTGCCCATCCAACTCGCTGGCAACCTGCGCACCCCGGGCCTGGTCGAGAAGGCCTTTGGCGTCAGCCTGCGCGAGCTGATCGAGGACTTTGGCGGCGGCACCGCCAGTGGCCGGCCAGTCAAGGCGGTGCAGATCGGCGGCCCGCTCGGTGCCTATCTGAGCGCGGCCGAGCTCGACCTGCCGCTCGACTACGAAACGCTGGCGCAGCATCAGGCCATGGTCGGCCACGGCGGCATCGTGGTCTTTGACGACCGCGCCGACATGGCCGCACTGGCGCGCTATGCCATGCACTTCACTGCCATCGAGAGCTGCGGCAAGTGCACGCCGTGCCGCATCGGCGCCGTGCGCGGGCGCGAGCTGATCGAGCGCATGCAGCACGCGCCCGCACAGGCCGCCGAACGGGCGGCCGAACTCGAAGCGCTGTGCGACCTCATGGAACACGCCTCGTTGTGCGCGCTCGGCGGCATGACCCCCTACCCGGTGCGCTCGGCGATCCGGTTGTTCCCGGCCGACTTCGGCCTGCCCCGCCCCAACCCAGCCAAGGAGAGCGCCCATGTGGAGTGAACTGCGCCGGCTCAAAGCCGATACCGACTACGGCACACCACCGCGCGACGGCGCCCCGGTGGCCCTAGAGATCGATGGCGTGGCGGTCACGGTGCCTGCGGGCAGCTCGGTGCTGCTGGCGGCCACCGAGGCCGGCTCGCAGGTGCCCAAGCTGTGCGCCTGCGACACGCTCGAGCCCTTTGGCAGCTGCCGCGTCTGCTTGGTGGAGATCGAGGGCAAGCGCGGCTACCCGGCCAGCTGCACCACCCCGGTGGAAGCGGGCATGGTGGTGCGCACCGCCACGCCGCGGCTGCAGGCGCTGCGCCGCGGTGTGCTGGAGCTGTACCTGTCCGACTTTCCGGCCGACGAAATCGCGGGCGGCTGGAGCGAATTCCACCAAACCCTAGAGCAAGTGGGTGTGCGCAGCCACCCCTACGGCCACAACGGGGCCAGCCACGCCGGGGCAGCGGTCGATCAGTCCAACCCCTACTTTTTGTTCGACCCGGCCAAGTGCATCGTCTGCAGCCGCTGCGTGCGCGCTTGCGAAGAAATCCAGGGCACCTTTGCCCTGGCCCTGCAAGGGCGCGGCTTCGACACCCAAGTCGTGGCCGGGCAGAACCAGCCCTTTTTCGAATCCGACTGCGTCAGCTGCGGTGCCTGTGTGCAGAGCTGCCCGAGCCAAGCCCTAGTTGAAAAAAGCCTTTTTGATGGAGCCAACGATCATGCCACTGCCACTGCAACCTGAACGCAGCGTCGTCACCGTCTGCGCCTACTGCGGCGTGGGCTGCGCCCTCGAGGCGCAAACCCGAGCCGGCCGCATCGTGCGCATGCTGCCTTGGAAAGAGGGCAAATCGAACCACGGCCACAGCTGCGTCAAAGGCCGCTTTGCCTACAACTACTACAACGACCCGGACCGGGTGCGCACGCCGCTCATCCGCGATTCGATCGACGAACCTTGGCGCGAAGCCTCGTGGGACGAGGCCATCGCCTTTGCCGCCGCCGGCCTGCGCGGGGTGCAGCAGCGCCACGGTGTGCGCTCGATCGGCGCGGTCTCGAGCTCGCGCTGCACCAACGAAGAAATCTACCTGACGCAAAAACTGGCGCGGGCCGTGTTTGGCAACAACAACATCGACAACTGCGCGCGCATCTGCCACTCCCCGACCCAGTTTGGCCTCTCGGCCACCATCGGCGCGGGCGCGGCCAGCCAGCATTTCGACTCGATCTTGCAAGCCGACGTGATTTTGGTGGTGGGAGCCAACCCCACCGAGGGGCACCCGGTGTTTGGCTCGCTGCTCAAGCGCCGCGTGCGCCAAGGCGCCACGCTGCTGGTGATCGACCCGCGGCGCACCGAAACCGTGTCGTCGCCGCACTGCCAGGCCACGGTGCATCTGGCGCTGCGCCCGGGCACCAATGTGCTGGTGCTCAACAGCGTGGCGCACGTGATCGTGACCGAAGGCCTGTACCGCGAAGCCTTTGTGCGCGAGCGCTGCGAGTGGCCCGAGTTCGAGCGCTGGCAGGCGCTGGTATCCGACCCGCGCTACGCCCCCGAAGTCGCCGGCCCCGAGGCCGGGCTCGACCCCGAGGCCATCCGCACGCTGGCGCGGCGCTATGCCGCCGGCCCCAACTCGGCCATCTACTACGGCCTGGGCGTGACCGAGCATTCGCAAGGCTCGACCGGCGTCATGTGCTTGGGCAACCTGGCGCTGGCCTGCGGCATGCTGGGCCGCGAAGGCGTGGGCGTCAACCCCTTGCGCGGGCAGGGCAACGTGCAGGGCGGCAGCTGCTTGGGCAGCTGGCCACACGTCTATTCCGGCTATCGCTTCGTCTCCGACCCCGAGGTGCGCGCCAGCTTCGAAGCCGGCTGGGGCGCGGCCCTAGACCCGGAGCCGGGTCTGCGCCTGCCCAATATGTTTGACGCCGCCGTGGGCGGCGACTTTCGCGGCATATTCATCATGGGCGAAGACCCGGTGCAGAGCGACCCGAACCAGAACCACGTCATCGCCGCCATGCGCAACATGGAGTTTGTGGTGCTGCAAGACCTGTACCGCAACGAAACCTCAAAGTACGCGCACGTGCTGCTGCCGGGCAGCTCCGCGCTCGAAAAAGACGGCACCTTCACCAACGCCGAGCGCCGCGTCAGTCGGGTGCGCCAGGTGGTGCCGCCGCTGGCCGGCCTGCAAGACTGGGAGGTCGTGGTGCGGCTGATGAACGCCATGGGCTACGCCACCCAGTACCGCGACGCCGGCGAGGTGCTGCTGGAGCTGGCAAGCCTCACCCCCGCCTACAGCGGCCTGTCGTTCGAGCTGCTCGAGCGCGTCGGCTCGGCGCAGTGGCCGGTCGATGCCAAGGCGCCCGAGGGCACCGAGGTGCTGCACCTCGAGCGCTTCCCGCGCGCCAACGGCTTGGGCACCTTCATGCTCACCGGCTACGTGCCCACCACCGAGCGCAGCAGCGAGCGCTACCCGCTGCTGCTCACCACCGGCCGCATCCTCACGCAATACAACGCCGGCACCCAGACCCGGCGCAGCGCCAACAGCCAATGGCACCCCGAAGACGTGCTCGAAATCAGCGCCGCCGACGCCATCGCGCGCGGCATCCGCGACGGCGAGCAGGTGCAAGTGAGCAGCCGCTTTGGCAGCACGCAGCTCAAGGCGGTGTATTCGCAGCGCGTCAACCCGGGCGTGGTCTATACCACCTTCCACCACGCCGAGTCGCGCGTCAACGCGCTCACCTCAGACCGCTCCGACTGGGCCACCAACTGCCCCGAGTACAAGGTCACGGCGGTCGAGGTGCTGCGCGTCGCCGCGCCGGCGGGCGTGAGCGCTGCCAGCACCCAAGCCAGCGAGGTGCAGGCATGAGCAGCCCCGCGCACCTCCACGCCCCACCCAGCGCCGAGCCGGCCGTGATGGAGCTCGAGCGCCTGCTGACCATGGCCGGGCAGATCGGCGATTTCTTTGCCCCCTACCCGCCCGAGCGCGCCGCCGAGGGCGTGCGCAACCACCTGCGTAGCTACTGGGAGCCGCGCATGCGCGCGGCGCTGCTGGCGCACATCGAAGCCGGCGCCCACGGCCTAGCGCCCCAAGTGGTGGCCGGCGCGCGCCTGCTGCAAGACGAGGCTGCGGCAAAAAAAAGCTACTACGGGCCGCCCAAGGCTTGAGGCTGGTGCGGGGGGCGGGCGTGAGCCATGCTGCCCCTCAGCCCGGCCGACCATCGATGCGCGGCAAGCCGTACCAGCGCAGCATGCGCAGCGCCCACGGCAGCAGTGCCAGCGTCCAGAGCAGCGCGGCGGCCAGCGTCAGGCCCAGCAGGTAGCGCAGATCGACCAAGTCCGACACCACCCGCAGCACCGTGGCCAGCTGCAGCAACCAAAACAGGCTCCACACCAGCCGGTCGGCCACCAGCAAGCGCCCGCTGTGCCCGCACGAGACCCGGGTCACCATCGCCAGCAACAGCGAACCCATGAAACCCATGGTGATGGCGTGCATGGCCCCCAGCGTCCAGGGCGCATCGCCCGAGAGCAGCATCCAGAAGTGGCCGATCGAATCGATCAAAAACGCCAGCCCGAGCCACAAAAAACCGATGTGCAGCATCGCCAGCAACCGAATGCGCAGGCTCTGCACCAACCCCCAGACAAAGGCCAGCCCCAGCAGCACCATGCCCGAGACCAACAACCAAAAGCTGCCCAGCGCCGCCCACAGGCGCAGCTCCCATTCCAGCCACTCGACCCAGACCATGAGCAGGCGCAGCGCGATCGCCAGCAGCAAAAACAGCAGCACCCAGAGCGGGCGCCAGATGCTGATCATGGGCAGGGCGCTGGAAGTGAAGAACGGGATCATGCGGTGCGCCACCGTCACATAGACCACCACCACAAAGCCCCACAAGCCACTGGTCAGCCACGCCCGCGCCAGCGAGGGCTGGTCCCAAGCCAGCGCCAGCAACATACCGGCCAAGCACAGCAGCCCTAGGCCCCAAGCGCCAGCGATCAGGCGCGCGTGCACCTGATCGGCCACCCGGCTTTGGCGCAGCATGGCGAGCAAATGCCACAGGCCCGCGCACAGCCCCAGCCACGCTAGGGCACCCCCAACCAAGGCAACCGTGCCGCCCAATTGCGCTCCCAGCAACCACAGACACCAACCCAACCCCTGCAGCCACAGCCCGGGCGCGACTTGGCGCGCCGTCGGCCCCTCGATGCCGAGCCAGCGCGGCCCGGCGGTGTACAAAAACCCCAGAAAAAACAGCGGCACGAAGCCATAGGTCATGACCGCGCCATGAACCAGACTCGGGTACCAGACCAGCGGCCACACCAGCGCCTCGGGCAGCCAGGCGCTGCGCACCAGCTGCACGTTGAGCCACCACAGGCTCGACAAAATCAGCAGCACGCACGCCAGCGCAAAGGCCAGCCGGTGCGGCGCCCAGTACAGGGCGCGCCAACTCCAGCGCGCTGGCGCAGCAGCAGGTGGGGGCGGCGCGTTCATGGCAAATAATCGATGCACATCACGCGCCATCATGGCACCCAGACTGACACGGCGCCATCCTTCTGCGGCCGGGCCTGTGCCGTGCAAGAGGAGGATGCTGCGGGTTGCGCCCTAGTTCTTTGGAACTAGAACCCAGGGCGGCCCCAGCGGCGACAATAGCCCCCGAGTACGCCCCTATGATGCCCAAACGCCGACTTTCGACCCAGTTTTTGGTGCTGGGCTTGGCGCTGCTGGGTTTGGCGCTGGTCTCCATCGCCTCCACCATGTGGGTCACGCGCAAGCTCGACGGCGGCGCCGCCGCCGTGAACGAAGCCGGGCGCTTGCGCATGCAAGCCTGGCGCCTGCTGAGCGCCGAACTGGCGCAGCACGACCTGCAGGCGCGCGCCGTGCTGGTGCAGGAGTTCGAGCACAGCTTGGATTTGCTGCGCCGGGGCGACCCGCAACGCCCCCTGCTCGTGCCTTGGAACGCCGCCACCCGGGCCAAGTTTGAAGCCTTGCAGACCTCTTGGCTGCAGCTGCGTCCGGTGCTATCGGGCGCATACGGCCCAGCGCTCGGCCATGGGCAATTGGTCACCGAGGTCGATGCCTTCGTCGATGAGGTGGACCTGTTGGTGCTGGCGATCGAACGCGTATTGGTGCGCTTTGGCGCCCTCTTGACCCTGTTTCAGTTCGTGATGATGGCGCTGGCGGTCGCTGGGGCGATCTTGGCGCTCTACATGGGTCATTTGTACGTCGCCTTCCCCGTGCGCCGCCTGATCGAGGCCCAGAACCGGGTGCAAGCGGGCGAGTTCGGCGCGCGCATTCCGCCCGAGGCGCACGACGAGTTCAACCAGCTCGCCGCCGGCTTCAACCACATGACCCAGACCTTGGGCGAGCTCTACCAAGGGCTGGAGCGCCGGGTCGAAAACAAGACGCGCGACCTGCGCGCCGAGCGCGAGCGCCTGCGCGTGTTGTACGAAGTCAGCAGCTTTCTGATCGACGCCCGCTCGATGGACGAAATCACGCGCGGATTTGCCCAGCGCGTGCGCGCCTTCAGCCAGGCCGATGGCCTGGCCCTGCGCTGGACCGACCCGGCCAACCAGCGCTACCTGATGCTGGGCAGCGAGGCCCTGCCGCCCGAACTGGTCGAGGGCGAACACTGCATCGAGGCCGGCGCCTGCGCCTGCGGCCAGTTGCCCGAGCAGGCGCGCACACGCGTGATACCCATCGTCAGCGCCACCAACGCGCGCTTGGGCAACTGCGCCAAGGCCGGCTTTGTCAGCCTGATCACGGTACCGATTCGGGTCCAGGAGCGTTTGCTGGGCGAGATCGACCTGTTCTTTCGCCACCCGGCCACCCTGACCGAGGCCGACCGCGCGCTCTACGAAGCCTTAGCCAGCCAACTGGCCGCCGCCCTCGAACACCTGCGCAACACCGCCCTGCTGCGCGAAGCTGCGGTGAGCGAGGAGCGCACCCTGCTGGCGCGCGAACTGCACGACTCGATCGCCCAGTCGCTGGCTTTCCTCAAGATCCAGGTCACGTTGCTGCGCCAGGCCTTGCAGCGCGCCGACACGCAGCTGGTGCAGCAGGCACTGGAGGAAATCGACGCCGGCGTGCGCGAGAGCACCAGCGACGTGCGCGAACTGCTGGTGCACTTTCGCACCCGCACCAACAGCGACGACATGGCGCAGGCCCTGCGCGCCACCCTGAGCAAGTTCGAGCACCAAAGCGGCATCAAAACCGAGCTCGAGCTGCAGGGCCAGGCGATCGAGCTGCCCTCCGACGTGCAGCTGCAGGTGCTGCATGTGCTGCAGGAAGCCTTGTCGAACGTGCGCAAGCACGCCCACGCCAACCGG
The DNA here is from genome assembly GCF_056323735.1 of Serpentinimonas sp. SSL01. Classification (NCBI taxonomy): domain Bacteria; kingdom Pseudomonadati; phylum Pseudomonadota; class Betaproteobacteria; order Burkholderiales; family Comamonadaceae; genus Serpentinimonas; species Serpentinimonas sp. SSL01. Next base: position 106,402 of record NZ_CM150487.1, on the reverse strand, counting down.
GTCTGGCTCAGCGTCGAACGCGGCCCAGTGTGGCGCTTCAAGGTGCGCGACGACGGCTGCGGCTTCGAGCCCAAGCCACCCGCTGCCGACGACACCCACGTCGGTTTGCATATCATGCGCGAACGCGCCGAGCGCATCGGCGCCCGGGTGCAGATCGAATCGCGCCCGGCGCACGGCACCGAAGTCTGCCTCGAACTCCCAACCGCCACTCAAAGCAACGCCGCATGAACCCAGCCCCCACCCCGCCCATCCGCCTGCTGGTGGTCGATGACCACAACCTGTTTAGACGCGGCCTGATCGCGCTGCTGGCGCAGGATGCGCGCTTTGAAGTCGTGGGCGAGGCCGCCGACGCCTCGCAAGCCCTGCAGGTGCTGGGCCAGCAGCGCCCCGATCTGGTCTTGCTCGACAACCACATGCCGGGTGTGCTCGGGGTGCAGGCCATTGCCGACCTCAAGCGCGCCCAGCCGGGCGTGCGCGTGCTCATGCTGACGGTGAGCGAAAACGTCGAAGACCTGGCCGCCGGGCTGCGCGCCGGTGCCGACGGCTACTTGGTCAAGACCATCAACACCGACGCCCTGTGCGACTCGATCCAGCGCGTCTGGGACGGCGACTCGGTCATCAGCCCCGTGATGATGGGCAAACTGGTCGGGCTTTTGCGCCACCCCCCCGACACCCCATCCGCTGCTCCAGCCAACCCGGCCGCTGACTCCGCGCCGGCGGCGGCGCGCAGCCAAGCGCTGCACGCGCTCAACCCCAAAGACCCGATCCACACCCTGTCGCCGCGCGAAAGCGAAATCCTAAAACTCATCGCCAAGGGCGACAGCAACAAGCACATCGCGCGCGCGCTGGGCATCGCCGAGACCACGGTCAAAATCCACGTCCAGCACATTTTGCGCAAGCTCAACCTGAGCAACCGCGTCCACGCCGCCGTCTATGCCAGCGAGCGCGGGCTGAGCTAGCGCTGCGCCCTGCTCCTGCACCCGATCTACTCCCAACGGCCAGGGTAGGCATGCCCCGGGGTCGGCCATGCGGCAGGGGCGCCCGACATCATTGAGCAGGATGGGCAAAGCGGGCGGCAGCGGACACAGTGCGGGTTGCGGGCCCACTCAACGCTGCATCCTAGGCAAGCAGCCACCCGTGCCCGCTCCCCAGCCCAACGGAGCCCAAACCATGCCCACCCACCCACCCCGCACGAGGGCCACCCCATGAACCCGCGCCCAGTTCACGTTCAGGCGCAGACGCACAGCGGCACCGGCCTCAGGCGCAAGCAATTGTCGGTGGCGATCATGAGCACGCTCGCCTTTACGGTCTGCTTCATGGTCTGGATGATGTTTGGCGTCATCGGTGTGCCGATCAAGCAAGAGCTGCAACTGAGCGCGACCGAGTTCGGCCTGCTCACCGCCACCCCGGTGCTCACCGGCGCGCTGATCCGGATTCCGCTCGGCATGTGGACCGACAAGTTCGGCGGGCGCATCGTCTTTTTCCTGCTCATGCTCTCGACCGTGGTGCCGATCTGGCTCATCAGCCACGCCACCGAGTTTTGGCAATTCTTGGTGCTCGGGCTGTTCGTCGGCCTGGCCGGTGGTTCGTTCTCGGTCGGCACGCCCTACGTGGCGCGCTGGTTCGAGCCGCGCAACCAGGGCTTTGCCATGGGCGTGTTTGGCGCCGGCAACATGGGCGCGGGGCTGGGCAAACTGGTGGCACCCAGCCTGCTGGTGGCTTTTGGCTGGATTTTCGTGCCGCAGGTCTATGCGCTGTCGATGCTGGCCATGGCCTTGCTGTTTTGGTTCCTGACCTACAGCGACCCGCAGCACAAAGTCGATGCGCGCATCACCTGGCGCGAGCAACTGCAGGCGCTCAAAGACCCCACGGTCTGGAAATACTGCCAGTACTACTCGGTGGTGCTCGGTGGTTACGTCGCGCTTTCGCTGTGGATGGTGCAGTACTACGTGGGCGAGTTCGGCCTCGATATCCGCATCGCCGCCTTGCTGGCCTCGGTGTTTTCGCTCTCCGGCGGCGTGCTGCGCGGCGTCGGTGGCTGGCTGTCGGACCGCTACGGCGCCCACCGCACCACCTGGTGGGTGATGTGGGTGAGCTGGGTCTGTTTGTTCCTGCTCTCGTACCCGGCCACCACCTACACCATCCAAACTGCAGGCGGCCCCGTCACCTTCACGCTCGCGCACAACGTCTGGAGCTTCACGGTGCTGATGTTCGTGCTCGGCATTGCCTGGGCTTTTGGCAAGGCATCGGTGTGCAAATACATCGCCGACGATTACCCGAGCAACATCGGCGTCATCATGGGCATCGTCGGCTGCATCGGCGCGCTCGGCGGCTTCGTGCTGCCGATCATGTTCGGCATGCTGCAAGACCTGACCGGCGTGCGCTCGACCGCCTTCATGCTGCTGTTTGGCGTGGTCTGGGTGTCGCTGATCTGGATGTACTGGACCGAAGTGCGCAACTCGGATTACCTCAAGCGCCCCAAAGCCCACACCCCCGCGCCCGCCACCGCACCCTAGTTCTTCGGCACAACACCCCAGGCGCCCTTCGGGAGAATGGGCAAAACCCTGCCAAAGCGGCAGAGTTGATGCCCGACCCCGGCCGCTTTATGGCCGTGGCTTAACCCGAGGGGAATCTTATGGAAGTGATGTTGGCCTACGACCACTCACGCAATGCCCGCATTGCGCTTGAGGCCGTGAAAAAAATGTTTCTCATGGCGCGCGAACTGCCCCGCGTCACCTTGGTCACCGTGATCGAGGAGCCCGGCAGCAACGCCAACTCGGGTGACGAGCTGTTCAGCGCCCAGTACCAAGAGCAAAAAGCCGGCACCGAAGCGGCCGCGGCCGAACTGGCCTTGGCCGGTTTTCCGACCCGGGTGCTGGTGGCCGAGGGCGACGCGCGCAAGATGCTGCTGCAAGCCACCGAGCAGCACCGGCCCGACGTGCTGGTGATCGCGCGCCACTCGTACAAGCCCGATGGCAACTTCATCGCCCGGCGCATCGACGCGCTCTTCGACGAGCTCGACCACATGACCTTTGGCACCGTCAGCGCCTTCTTGGCGCGCCGCGCCCAGTGCCCCTTGCTCATCATCCCGACCCAAGAAGGCTAAGGGCCAACAACCCGCCAGCCCATACCCATCATGCAAGTCGCCGACTTATTTCGCTACAAAAACCCGGAAATCAAAGCCCTCCACCTGACGTGGATCGCTTTTTTCATGACCTTCTACGTCTGGTTCAACATGGCGCCGCTGGCGGCCATGATGCTCCAGTCCGAAGACTGGCTGACGCGCGAGGACATCCAGATCTTTGCCATCGCCAACGTCGCGCTGACCATTTTGGCGCGCGTCTTCGTCGGCATGGCGCTGGACCGCTGGGGTCCGCGGCGCGTGTTCTCCGCCCTGCTGGTGGTCATGGCCATCCCGACCTTCGTCTTTGCCTTTGGCGACAGCCGCGAGGTGTTGTTCGTCTCGCGCTTGGTCATATCTTGTGTCGGGGCCTCGTTCGTGATCGGCATCCACATGACGGCGCTGTGGTTCAAACCGCGCGACATCGGTTTTGCCGAAGGCTTCTACGCCGGTTGGGGCAACTTCGGCTCGGCCGGGGCGGCGCTCACCATCCCCTCGATCGCCATGTACGTGTTTGGCGGCGACGACGGCTGGCGCTACGCCATCGCCATGTCGGGCACGGTGATGGCGCTGTATGGCGTGTTTTACTGGTTCGCCATCACCGACGGCCCCAAGCCCGGCACCCAGCGCAAGCCGCGCAAGGCCTCGGCGCTGGAAGTCTCGTCCTACGGCGACATGGTGTTGCACATCCTGTTCACCATCTTCCTCACCGGCGTGCTGGCGATCGTGGTCTATCGCATCCATCTGTCGGGCTTCATCGGCGACAACTTGTCCTACGCGCTCTATCTGGGCATCGCGCTCATCATCATCTACCAGGTGGTGCAGATCCTGCGCGTCAATCTGCCCATCCTCAAGCGCGGCGTGCCCGAAGACGACCGCTACCCCTACAAGTCGGTGGCGGCGCTGCACGTGACCTACTTCGCCAACTTCGGCGCCGAAATCGCCGTGGTCTCGATCCTGCCGATGTTCTTCCTCATGACCTGGGGTTTGTCGCCGGTGCAGGCGGGTCTGGTGGCCTCGACCTTCGCCTTCGTCAACCTGGTGGCGCGTCCGTTGGGCGGGCTGGTTTCAGACCGCTTTGGCAACCGGCGCTTCGTCATGGCGGCCTACATGTTTGGCATCGGAATCGGTGCGGTGCTGATGGGCCTGCTCGACAGCAGCTGGCCGCTGGTGATCGCGGTCTGCTTCACGATCCTGTTCTCGGTCTTCGTGCAGGGTGCCGAAGGGGCGACCTTCGGCATCATCCCCTCGATCAAGCGGCGCGTGACCGGCCAGATATCGGGCATGTGCGGGGCCTACGGCAACGCCGGTGCGGTGTTCTACCTGTTCATCTTCATGTACGTCACGCCGCAGCAGTTCTTCTTCATCATCGCCGCCGGGGCCTTCATCAGCTGGCTGGTATGCGTGATCTGGCTGCAAGAGCCCAAGGGCGGCTTTGACGAGAACTACGTGCTGTCGTCGGTGGACCACGAAATCGCCGAGGAGAACCGGCTCAAGGAAGACGCGCGCAGCCGCTTGGGCCAGTTCCTGGCCGGCAACCAAGGCGTGGAGCTGAGCCAGAAGAACGACGGCTTCCAACTCACGGCCAAGTTCCGCGACCTCGACGACCTGCGCGCTTTGGTGGACCAACTCGAGCAAAAGGGCCTCAAAGGGCATTAGTTCCTTCGACCGATGGCGGCGCCGCGTGCCATCGCTCTTTCAGAGTCGGCGCGCCAGCCCCTTCGAAGGATGTTCAAGTCGTGCCGCAAGCGGCACAGTCGAACCCAGCCACCGGGGCGTTTGCGCCCCCAGCGCCTGCAACCGATTACGCACGCGCTGCAGCTCATTTTTAACGGAGAGCACAGTATGAACAACCGAACCAGCGCCCAGTCGAAACCGATCTGGTCGCCCAACGTGACCGAATGGCGCCCCGAGGACCCGGTTTTTTGGAACAGCCGCAAGTGGCTGGCGATCCGCACCCTGATCATCGCCTTCTTGGCGCTGCACTTGGCGTTTGCGGTCTGGTTTACCTGGAGCGCGCTGGTGGTGCGCCTGCCGGGCTTGGGCTTTCAGCTCACCGTCGATCAGCGCTTCTGGCTGCCGGCGATGGCGCTGCTCATGGGCGCGGTGGCGCGCTTTCCGCACACCTTTTTGGTGCTCAAGATCGGCGGCATGTGGACCACCTTCATCTTCACGCTGGCGCTGCTGATCCCGATCTTTGGCATCGGGCACGTGGTGCAAGACCCGACCACACCGTTCTGGGTGCTGCTGTTCTGGGCCGGTGTCGCGGGGCTGTGTGCCGGTGGGCAGATCTCTTCTACCGCGGCCAACATCAGCCTGTGGTTTCCCAAGCGCATCGGCGGCTCGGCGCTGGGCTTCACCATCGGCTTTGGCAACCTGGGGGCCTCGACGGCGCAGTTCTTGGTGCCCGCCGCCATCGGCGTGGGGCTGTTTGGCGCCATTGCCGGCGACTCGATGATGTTCAGGGTGCTCAACCCAGCGACGCTCGAGGTGGTGCGCGAGGTTCTGATGTACCCACAAAACGCGGCCTACATCTGGCTCATCCCGACCCTGATCATGGCCGTGCTGGTGCTGTTTGGCATGAAGAACCACCCGGCGCGCGGCGACTTCATGGAGCAGATGCAGATCGTCAAGCTCAAGCACACTTGGGTGCAGACCATCCTCTACACCTTCACCTTCGGCACCTTTTCGGGCTTTGTCGCCTCGACGCCGCTGCTGATCCGCGAAGTGTTCCACGGCCTGCCCAACGCCCCCGACCCCCTCGCCTACGCTTGGATCGGGCCGCTGGTGGGGGCGCTGATTCGGCCCCTCGGCGGCATCTTCTCCGACAAGTTTGGCGGCTCGAACATGACCATGCTGGTGTTCGCGATCATGGCCAGCTCGGCCATCGGCCTGACCTTCCTCACCGCACCGACTTCATCCGAGCAGTTCACCCTGTTCTTCATCGTGCTGCTGGGCATCTTCTTGGGTGCTGGCATCGGCAACGCCAGCGTGTTCAAGCAGATCGTGATGATCTTCGAGCCCAAGCAAGCCAGCCCGGTGCTGGGCTTCACGGCGGCCGCGGCGGTGCTGCTGCTGGGCTTTTTTGTGCCAATCCTGTTTGGTCGCTCGTTTGCCATGACCGGCAGCCCCAATGCCGCGCTCTATTTCTTCGCCTTCCTGTACTTCGTGGGCATCGCGCTCAACTACTGGTACTACTGGCGCAAAGGCGCCGAGAAGCCCTGCTGATCCCGCCCAAGCCACCTTTCACGCTGGAGACCCCACCATGAGCCATTTCCTTGACCGTTTGACCTTCTTCAAGCTGGCACGCGAACCGTTTGCCGACGGCCACGGCCGCACCACCGCCGAAGACCGCACCTGGGAAGACGCCTACCGCAACCGCTGGGCGAGCGAGAAGATCGTGCGCTCGACCCACGGCACCAACTGCACCGGCTCCTGCAGCTGGAAAATCTACGTCAAGGGCGGCATCGTGACCTGGGAGACCCAGCAGACCGACTACCCGCGCACGCGCTGGGACATGCCCAACCACGAACCCCGCGGCTGCGCCCGTGGCGCCTCCTACAGCTGGTACCTGTACAGCGCCAACCGGGTCAAGTACCCGATGGTGCGCGGCCGGCTGCTGGAGCGCTGGCGCGCCGCGCTCAAGGTGGCCAAGACGCCGGTCGATGCCTGGGCGCTGATCGCCGACGATCAGGCGGCGCGGCGCGACTACCAGCAGGTGCGCGGCATGGGCGGCTTCGTGCGCTCGACTTGGGACGAAGTCAACCAGCTCATCGCCAGCGCCAACGTCTATACGATCAAAAAATACGGCCCCGACCGCATCATCGGTTTTTCGCCTATTCCCGCCATGAGCATGGTGTCCTACGCCGCCGGCTCGCGCTACATGAGCCTCATCGGCGGCGTGAGCATGAGCTTTTACGACTGGTACTGCGACCTGCCGCCCGCCAGCCCGCAGATCTGGGGCGAGCAGACCGACGTGCCCGAATCGGCCGACTGGTACAACTCGGGCTACATCATCGCTTGGGGCTCGAACGTGCCGCAGACGCGCACCCCGGACGCGCACTTCTTTACCGAGGTGCGCTACAAGGGCACCAAAACGGTGGCGGTCACGCCCGACTACTCCGAAGTCGCCAAACTGTCCGACATCTGGCTGCACCCCAAACAGGGCACCGACGCGGCGCTGGCCATGGCCATGGGCCACGTGGCGCTCAAGGAGTTCTACTTCCCCGACAGCGGCGTGCGCAGCGCCTACTTCGATGACTACGCGCGCCGCTACACCGACTTGCCGCTGCTGGTGCTGCTCAAAGAGCAAACCCTGCCCGACGGCAGCACCACCCTAGTGCCCGACCGCTACCTGCGCGCCAGCGACTTCAACGGCAAGCTCGGGCAGACCAACAACCCAGAGTGGAAAACCGTGGCCTTCGACAGCAACGGCAAAGCGGTGCTGCCCAACGGCTCGATCGGCTTTCGCTGGGGCCCCGAGGGGCGCGCCGACCAAGGCAAATGGAACCTCGAGGCCAAAGAAGCGCGCGCCAACGAAGAAGTGCGGCTCAAGCTCTCGGTGCTTGAAGACGGCGCCCAAGAACACCAGATCGCCGAAGTGGCCCTGCCCTACTTCGCCGGCCGCGACGTGCCGCATTTCAGTTCCAACAAAATGGGCGGAGGAGACATCAACCGCGTGCGCGTGCCGGTGGTCAAGTTGCCGCTGAGCAAAGAAGACGGCGCGCCCCAGGCACTGGTGGCGACGGTGTTCGACTTGCAGGTGGCGCAGTACGGCATCGACCGCGGGCTGGGCAGCGGGGCCAAAAACTACGACGACAACGCCCCCTACACCCCGGCTTGGCAAGAGGCCATCACCGGCGTGCCGCGTCAGCAGGTGATCACGGTGGCGCGCCAGTTTGCCGACAACGCGCACAAGACGCACGGCAAATCCATGGTCATCATCGGCGCCGCCATGAACCACTGGTACCACGCCGACATGAACTACCGCGGCGTCATCAACCTGCTGATGATGTGCGGCTGCATCGGCCAAAGCGGCGGCGGCTGGGCGCACTACGTCGGGCAAGAGAAGCTGCGCCCGCAGTCGGGCTGGATTCCGCTGGCTTTTGCCACCGACTGGGCGCGCCCACCGCGGCAGCAGAACTCGACCTCGTTCTTCTACGCCCACACCGACCAGTGGCGCTACGAGCAGATCGGCGTCGCCGACATCCTGTCGCCGCTGGCCGACCCCAAAGCCTACGGCGGCAGCCTGATCGACTACAACGTGCGCGCCGAACGCATGGGCTGGTTGCCCAGCGCACCGCAGCTCAAGACCAACCCCTTGCAGGTGGTCAAGGACGCCGCCGCCGCCGGCATGGACCCCAAGGACTACGCCGTCAAGGCGCTCAAGGACGGCAGCCTGCAGATGAGCTGCGAAGACCCGGATGCGCCGCAAAACTGGCCGCGCAACCTGTTCGTCTGGCGCTCGAACCTGCTGGGCTCGTCGGGCAAGGGCCACGAGTACTTCCTCAAGCACCTGCTGGGCACGCAAAACGGCGTGCAGGGCAAAGACCTCGGCGCCGCCGACGCCAAGCCGACCGAAGTCGCTTGGCACGCCCAAGCGCCCGAAGGCAAGCTCGACTTGCTGGTGACGCTCGACTTTCGCATGAGCACCACCTGCCTGTACTCCGACATCGTGCTGCCCACGGCCAGCTGGTACGAGAAAAACGACCTCAACACCAGCGACATGCACCCCTTCATCCACCCGCTGTCGGTGGCGGTCGATCCGGTCTGGCAGAGCCGCTCCGACTGGGAGATCTACAAGGGCCTGGCCAAAGCGTTCAGCCAGGTCTGCGTCGGCCACTTGGGCGTAGAAAAAGAGCTGGTGCTGACGCCGCTGATGCACGACAGCCCGGCCGAGTTGGCGCAGCCCTTCGACGTCAAGGAGTGGAAAAAAGGCGAGTGCGATTTGGTGCCAGGCAAGACCGCACCGGCCATGACCGTGGTCGAGCGCGACTACCCCAACACCTACAAGCGCTTCACCGCGCTCGGGCCGCTGCTCAACAAACTGGGCAACGGCGGCAAGGGCATGGCCTGGAAGACCGAGACCGAAGTCACGCAGCTGGGCGAGCTCAACGGCATCACGCTGGAAGAAGGCCCGACCAAAGGCATGCCGCGCATCGTCAGCGACATCGACGCCTGCGAAGTGATTTTGCAGCTGGCGCCCGAGACCAACGGCCACGTCGCCGTCAAGTCTTGGGAGGCGCTGTCCAAGGTCACCGGGCGCGAGCACGCGCACCTGGCGCTGCACCGCGAGGACGAAAAAATCCGCTTCCGCGACTGCCAGGCGCAGCCGCGCAAGATCATCAGCTCGCCGATCTGGTCCGGGCTGGAATCCGAGAAGGTGTCGTACAACGCCGGCTACACCAACGTGCACGAACTGATTCCATGGCGCACCCTGACCGGGCGCCAGCAGTTCTACCAAGACCACGCTTGGATGCGCGCCTTTGGCGAGGGCTTTTCGAGCTACCGGCCGCCGGTGGACCTCAACACCACCGACGCCATCCACAACCGCAAGCCCAACGGCAACAAAGAGATTTTGCTCAACTTCATCACCCCGCACCAGAAGTGGGGCATCCACAGCACCTACACCGACAACCTGATGATGCTCACGCTCAACCGCGGCGGGCCGGTGATCTGGTTGTCCGAAGTCGATGCCAAGGCCGCCGGCATCGAAGACAACGACTGGGTCGAACTGTTCAACGTCAACGGCGCCATCTCGGCGCGCGCCGTGGTCAGCCAGCGCGTCAACCAGGGCATGGTGATGATGTACCACGCGCAAGAGAAGATCATCAACGCGCCGGGTTCCGAAATCACCGGCCACCGCGGCGGCATCCACAACTCGGTCACGCGCGCCGTCACCAAGCCGACGCACATGATCGGCGGCTACGCGCAGCTGAGCTGGGGCTTCAACTACTACGGCACCATCGGCACCAACCGCGACGAGTTCGTGGTGGTGCGCAAGATGCACAAGGTCGATTGGCTCGACACCCCGGACGACCCGCAGCGCGCCAGCGCCGTCTTGTCGCAGGGCGAAAACCCCTGATGCCCACGCACCGCGAACAAGGAGCAATGCAATGAAAGTACGCGCACAGATCGGCATGGTCCTGAACTTGGACAAATGCATCGGTTGCCACACTTGCTCGGTAACGTGCAAGAACGTTTGGACCAACCGCCCCGGCGTCGAGTACGCCTGGTTCAACAACGTCGAGACCAAACCCGGCATCGGCTACCCCAAGGAGTGGGAAAACCAAAATCGCTGGAACGGCGGCTGGACCCGCAAGAGCGACGGCTCGATCGTGCCGCGCCAAGGGGGCAAGTGGTCGCTGCTGATGAAGCTGTTTGCCAACCCCAACCTGCCCGAAATCGACGACTATTACGAGCCCTTCACCTTCGACTACGAGCACCTGCACAGCGCGCCCGAAATGAAGACCGCGCCCACGGCACGCCCGCGCTCGCTCATCACCGGCCAGCGCATGGAGAAGATCGAATGGGGCCCGAACTGGGAAGAAATCCTGGGCGGCGAGTTCTCCAAGCGCAGCAAGGACTCCAACCTCGACAGCTTCGAGGCGGCGCAGAAAGCCATGGTGGGTGAGTTCGAAAACACCTTCATGATGTACCTGCCGCGGCTGTGCGAGCACTGCCTGAACCCGACTTGCGTCGCCTCCTGCCCATCGGGCAGCATCTACAAGCGCGAAGAAGACGGCATCGTGCTGATCGACCAAGACAAGTGCCGCGGCTGGCGCATGTGCGTCTCGGGCTGCCCGTACAAAAAAATCTACTACAACTGGAAAAGCGGCAAGGCCGAGAAGTGCATCTTCTGCTACCCGCGCATCGAAGCCGGCCAGCCCACGGTGTGCTCCGAGACCTGCGTGGGCCGCATCCGCTACCTCGGCGTGCTGCTCTACGACGCCGACCGCATCGAGCAAGCCGCCAGCGTGGCCCGCGACACCGACCTGTACCAGGCGCAACTCGACGTCTTTCTGGACCCCAACGACCCCGAGGTCATCGCCCAAGCCCTGCGCGACGGCGTGCCGCAGAACTGGCTCGACGCCGCCCGTGTGAGCCCGGTGTGGAAGATGGCGATGGACTGGAAGGTGGCGCTGCCGCTGCACCCGGAATACCGCACCCTGCCCATGGTCTGGTACATCCCGCCGCTGTCGCCCATCAGCGCCGCGGCCAACGCCGGCGCGCTCAACCTCAACGGCGTCATCCCCGACGTGAGCCAGTTGCGCATCCCGGTCAAGTATCTGGCCAACCTGCTCACCGCCGGCGACCCGTTCCCGGTGGTCAAGGCGCTCGAGCGCATGCTGGCCATGCGCGCCTACCAGCGCGCCAAGCACGTCGAGGGCGTGGTGAACCAAGAGGTGCTCGATCAGGTCGGGCTCGATGCGGCCACGGTCGAAGACATGTACCACATCATGGCCATCGCCAACTACGAAGACCGCTTCGTGATCCCGAGCACGCACCGCGAGTACGCCGAAAACGCCTACAACCTGCGCGGTGGCTGCGGCTTCAGTTTTGGCAACGGCTGCTCCGACGGCGAAACCGAAACCAGCCTGTTCGGGGCCGAGAAGAAGCGCACCATCCCCATCAAGGTAGGAGCCTGAGATGAGCCACCACAGCCCCCCACTGGCCCCGAGCATGCAGCTGACGCTGCGCGCGCTGGCGCACCTGCTGCGCTACCCCGACGCGGCCCTGCGCGCGCACCTGCCCGAGCTGCGCGCCGCCTTGCAACAAGAGGCCGCGCTCGCCGCGCCGCGCTTGGCCGAGCTCGAGCAGCTGCTGCAGCGCCTGCAGCACAGCAGCGGCCTGACGGTCGAGGCCGAGTACGTCGAGCTCTTTGACCGCGGCCGTGGCACGGCGCTGCACCTGTTCGAGCACGTGCACGGCGACAGCCGCGACCGCGGCCCGGCCATGATCGACCTGCTGCAAACCTACGAGCAAGCCGGCCTGTACCTGGACGCCGACGACCTGCCCGACTACCTGCCGGTGCTGCTCGAGTTCGCCTCGACCCAGCCGGCCGAGCAAGCGCGGGCCTTTCTGCACGAGACCGCGCACATCGTGCGCGCCATCTTCAGCGCCCTGCTCAAGCGCCAAAGCCCCTACGCCTGCGTGCTGGCGGCGGTGCTCGAGCTCGCCGGCGAGGCCGCCGAACCGGTGCCGGTGGCCGCCGACCCGGATCTCGATCAGGCCTGGGCCGAGCCGGCGGCGTTTGACGGCTGCGCCAGCAGCGGCCAAACGCGGCCCGATCAGCCGCAACCGATACGCTTTGTCAAGCCGTCCAAACCGTCGCATCAAGGAGCGCAGACATGAACTCGCTGCATCAGTTCTTCTTTGGCTACTTCCCCTACATCTGCTTGGCCGTGTTCTTGGTCGGCAGCCTGCTGCGCTTCGATCGCGACCAGTACACCTGGAAGACCGATTCGTCGCAGCTGCTGCGCACCGGCCAGTTGCGCTGGGGCAGCAACCTGTTTCACATCGGCATTCTGGTGATCTTTTTTGGCCACACCGTCGGCCTGCTGACCCCGCCTTGGATCTATGAGATTTTTATCAGCACCGCCGACAAAAAGCTCATGGCCATCAGCGTCGGCGGCGTGGCTGGGGTGCTGGGCCTGATCGGCCTGAGCCTGCTGCTGCACCGGCGCCTGAGCGATCCGCGCATCCGCGCCACCAGCAAGAGCGCCGACATCTTGATTCTGTGGCTGCTGTGGGCCCAGTTCGCGCTCGGCTTGGCCACGATCTGGGGTTCGGTGCAGTACCACCTCGATGGTGCCAAGATGGCGCAGTTGTCGGCTTGGGCGCAGCACATCGTGACATTCCGCGCCGGCGCCGCCGAGCTGCTGGTCGATATCGGCTGGATCACCAAGGCGCACCTTGTGCTGGGCATGACGCTGTTCTTGGTGTTTCCGTTCAGCCGCTTGGTGCACGTCTGGAGCGGCTTTGGCACCTTGGCCTACCTGCGGCGCCCCTACCAACTGGTGCGCAGCCGCCGCTTGGGTCTGGGCGAGCGTTCGGACGCGCCACGCTGAACCGCCTGCACCCCCACAACCACGGACATCCCACCCAAGCCTGAAAGCCAGACCCACTATGAACGACTTGACTGAAGCCACGCGCACGGGTTGCGGTGGCGGTGGTGGTGGCTGCCAGTGTGCCGCCCAAGCCGCCGAGGCAGCGGCCGCCACCGCGCCGCCGCTGCCGCGCATCAACGGCGTGGCGCTGCAACGCGCCGACGAGGCCCTGTCGCCGCCCGAACTGCGCGAGCGCGCTTACGCCGAGCTGCTGCGCCAAGAGGCGGTGCGCCGCGGCCTCTTGCCCGCCGCTGAGCACACCGATCTGGCCCCGACCTTGGACGAGGCGCAGCAGGAGTGCATCCAAGCCATGCTCGAGGCCGAGGTGCAAACGCCCGAGCCCAACCTCGAGGCGTGCGAGCGCACCTACCAGGCCCAGAGCCTGCAGTTCGTGGTCGGGCAGGCGGTGAACCTGCGCCACATCCTGTTTGCCGTCACCCCGGGGGTGAATGTGCACGCGCTGGCGCAGCGCGCCGAAACCGCGTTGCTGGAGCTGTCGCGCAAAGAAGCCGCGCCGCAGCGCTTCGGCGAACTGGCGCGCGAGCTCTCCAACTGCCCCAGCGGCGCCCAAGGCGGCGAACTGGGCTGGATCGGCCCCGACGACTGCGCACCCGAACTGGCCAACGAGCTGTTCTTCCAGACCGACCAACTCGGCGGCATGGGGCTGCACCCGCGCTTGGTGCACACGCGCTTTGGCTTTCACATCGTCGAGGTGCTGGGCAGGCGCAAGGGCCGCCAGCTCGCTTTCGACGAAGTGCGCGAGCGCATCGAACGCCAGCTGCGCCTCAAGTCGCGCGCCACGGCACTGCGCCACTACATGTTGCTGCTGGCCGGTGCGGCGCAGATCGAGGCCCTCGATCTCGAGCGCAGCACCGATCCCCTGGTGCAGTAAACCGTCCCTTGACCCCCAAACCGCTGTAGCAATGCGTGCGCCCAAGCGGGGTTGCGCGCAATAGGAGGCAAACTTGAAATTCGTCGATTGGAATATTGCCTCCCGGTTGGGCTTGAGTCATGGCACGTTGATCGTCATGATGCTGGCCTTGGTGGGCGTGGCCGTCTGGGGCTTTGTGCAGGTGCAGACGGTCAACACCCGGCTGATCGAGAGCGAATGGGTCAAGTCTGAAGCTGCCCACGCCATCAACGCCACCACGCGCGCCAATGCGCGGCGCAACCTCGAGATGTTGATCGTCACCGACCCGGCACAGATCACACAGATTCGGGGCCATATCGCGCAAAACCGCCAGCTCATCGACGATGCTTTTGCCACCCTTACCGAACTGACGCACGACCCCGAACACCAGCGCTTATTGGCCGATCTTTCCAGCAAACGCCGCGCCTACGTGGAATCGTTTGTGCGCGTCGGCCAGCTGGTTCAAGCAGGAGATCGCGAGGCCGCCGTCGCCCTCATGCTCAGTGAGACCCTGCCAGCCCTCGACGCCTTGCAAACCCCAATCAACGCCTTGGTGCAAGCACAACAAAGCACCGTCAACGACAGCAACGCCGAACTGAGCCAAACCATCTCCACGGCCCAGCTTTGGTTGCTTGCCTTGGGTCTGGCGGCTGCCGTGCTGGCCTTGCTGCTGGCGGTGTCGATTTCGCGCTCCATCACCCGGCCCTTGGTCGAAGCCGTGCAGCTGGCGCGCTGCGTTGCCGCTGGCGACCTGAGCCGACGGGTGCTTACCCAAGCGCGCCAAGACGAATGCGGCCAACTGCTCCAAGCGCTGCAGGACATGAATCAGTCACTGGGCAAAATCATCAGCCAAGTGCGCCAAGGCTCGCAATCGGTCGCCAGCGCCAGCGGCCAAATTGCAGCGGGCAACCAAGATCTGTCGGCGCGCACCGAGCACCAAGCCAGCGCGCTCGAACAGACCACGGCCTCGATGCAGGAGCTCACCCAAACCGTGCAGCGCAACACCGACAGCAGCCGCCACGCCAACCAACTCGCCGAGTCGGCCTCCCAGGTGGCGGTGCGTGGCGGCGAAGTGGTGGCGCAAGTGGTGCACACCATGGAGGCGATCAATACGTCGTCGCGCAAAATCGCCGACATCATCGGCGTGATCGACGGCATCGCGTTCCAAACCAACATCTTGGCGCTCAACGCCGCCGTCGAAGCCGCACGCGCCGGCGAGCAAGGGCGCGGCTTTGCTGTCGTCGCCAGCGAGGTGCGCAGCCTTGCCGGGCGCTCGGCCAGCGCCGCGCGCGAGATCAAGCAGCTCATCGGCACCTCGGTGAGCAACGTCAACGACGGCTGCAAGCTGGTCGAGCAAGCCGGCAGCACCATGGACGAAATCGTGGTGCACGTGCGCCGCGTCGCCGATCTGATGCGCGAAATCACCGGCGCCGAACTCAATCAGGCTGCGGGCATAGACCAGATCAACCAAGCCATCCATCAGCTCGATCAGGCCACACAACAAAACGCGGCGCTGGTTGAAGAATCGGCTGCAGCCGCTCAGTCCCTCAGCCTGCAAGCGCGCGAGCTGGCAGCGGCGGTGGGTGTGTTTAAGCTTCAGCAGGGCAACCAGCCCTTGCTCGATCGGCCCGCCTAAAACCCGGCACTTTTAGGGCTCATTTTTCATACACGGGAGTTCGAATGGCGTATTTTGAATGGGCTGATGATCTGGTCATAGACCGCGGCGTGATCGACGCCGACCACCAAAAACTGGTCGCCACCGTCAACGAACTGCACAGTGCCACCAGCCAAGGGCGCGGCCTTGAGGTGGTCGCTGACCTGCTCGACACCCTGCTGCGCGACACCCACGAACACATCCGGCGCGAAGAAAGCCTGATGGAGCGGCTGCGCTACCCCTACCTAAAGGAACACCGCGCCGCACATCAAGAATTCATTGATCTGCTCGGGCAACTCAAGCAGCGCCAGAGCGCCGGCGCCATCACGGTAGCGGCTCAACTGTCGAGCGTGTTGCGCGACTGGTTGTCGATCCACATCCGGCGCCACGACAAAAAACTGTTCTATTATTTGAACCAGAACCCCTCGCACCCTGCGGCGCGCCGCCTCCTGACTGACAACCCCCGCACCCCATGACCCCGAATTCACCCCCAACCCCTGTCTTGCTCGAGCGCCTGCCCGACTTCGGCCTGCAACCCCTGCGCCTGCTCGGCCGCACCCTGCTGCCGATCGTGCAAGGGGGCATGGGGGTGGCGGTGTCGGCCTCGAGCCTGGCCGGTAGCGTGGCGGCGCTGGGGGCGGTGGGCACGCTGTCGTCGGTCGATCTGCGGCGCAAACACCCCGACCTGATGGAACAGACCGCGCATCTGGGCACCGGCCCCGAGGCGCGGCCGCTGATCGACGCCGCCAATATCGTGGCGCTGCGGCGCGAGATCGCGCGCGCGCGCGAAATCGCACAAGGCGGCGGCCTGCTGGCGATCAACATCATGAAGGCCATCAGCGCCTACAGCGCGCACGTGCGCGAGGCGCTGGCCTGCGGCATCGACGCGCTGGTGGTGGGCGCCGGGCTGCCGCTCGATTTGCCCGAAATGGCGCAAGACCACCCCAAAACCGCCCTCATCCCGATTTTGTCGGATGCGCGCGGTGTGCAGCTGATCGTGCGCAAGTGGGAGAAAAAAGGCCGCCTGCCCGACGCCATCGTGATCGAGCACCCGCGCTGGGCCGGTGGCCACTTGGGCGCGGCCAAGGTCGAAGATTTGCGCGACAGCCGCTTCGACTTCGAGCAGGTGCTGCCGGCGGTGCGCGCCTTTTTGCGCTCGGCTGGCATCGAGCGCGCCATCCCCCTGATCGCCGCCGGCGGCGTCTATGAGCGCGCCGATGTGCAGCGCCTGCAGGGCTTGGGAGCCGATGCGGTGCAGCTGGGCACCGCCTTTGCCGTGACCCAAGAATGCGATGCCGATCTGGGCTTCAAGCACATTCTGGCGCGGGCGCGGCCACGCGATCTGGCCGAGTTCATCAGCGTCGCTGGGCTGCCGGCGCGCGGGGTGCGCAACCACTGGCTGAGCAAATACCTGCGCATCGAGCCCAAGCTCAAGGCGGTGGCGCACGCCAAGGGCCACTGCAACATGGGCTTTGACTGCCTCACCCACTGCGGCTTGCGCGACGGCAAGGCCGAGATGGGCCAGTTTTGCATCGACCAGCAGCTCGGGCACGCGCTCGAGGGCGACGCGCAGCGCGGCCTGTTTTTTCGCGGCGCCGGCCCGCTGCCCTTTGGCGACCAGATCCGCCCAGTGCGCGACCTGCTGCGCTGGCTCATCGAAGGCGTGCGCGAAGGCGTCAGCGGCGACCCCAAAGCGGCTTGGTTGGCCGAGCTCGAGCCTGCCCAACCCTACGCCCGGCCCGCCCGGTGCTTGCAGCCTAAAATCACCGCAGCCCGACTCACGCTGCCCTTATGACCTCTGCTACCCCCACTTCCTCCGCCCCCACCGCTTCTATTTCCAGCCCCGCTCCCCGCGCTGGCGCGCTGCCCGACCTGCCGCCGCAACCGATCAGCCTCGACGTCCTGCGCGAAAAATACCTCAAGGGCGACGAGCGCAACGCCGACGATCTGTTTGACCGCCTCGCGCGCGCACTCGCCAGCGTCGAGGCGCCCGAGCGCCGCGCCGAATTCGAGGCTCTTTTTAGGCGCAACCTCGCCGCCGGCGGCATCGGCGCCGGGCGCATCATGAGCGCGGCCGGCAGCGGCATCAGCGCCACCCTGATCAACTGCTTTGTACAGCCCGTGGGCGACTGCATCCAGGGCATGGACGACGCTGGTTACCCCGGCATCTACGAGGCGCTGCGCGAAGCCGCCGAGACCATGCGCCGCGGCGGCGGTGTCGGTTACGATTTTTCGCGCATCCGACCCAAGGGCGCGCGCGTCAAGGGCACGGCCTCGACCGCCAGCGGGCCCTGCAGCTACATCAACGTTTTTGACCAGTCCTGCGCCACGGTCGAGAGCGCCGGCGCGCGCCGTGGCGCCCAGATGGGCGTGCTGCGCATCGACCACCCGGACGTGCTCGAGTTCATCACCGCCAAGCGCACCCCGGGGCGCTGGAACAACTTCAACGTCTCGGTGGGCGTGAGCGACGCCTTCATCGAAGCCGTGCTGCACGACCGCCCGTGGGACTTGGTGCACCCGGCCACCCCCGGCGCCGACCAAGTGGCCGCTGGCGCCCAGCAACGCGCCGATGGCCTGTGGGTCTATCGCCAGCTGCCGGCGCGCACGCTGTGGGACACCATCATGCGCTCGGCCTACGACTTTGCCGAGCCCGGCATCCTGTTCCTCGACCAGATCGCGCGCGACAACAACCTGCGCTACTGCGAAAGCATCGAAGCCACCAACCCTTGCGGCGAGCAGCCATTACCCCCCTACGGCTGCTGCGACCTTGGGCCGGTGATTCTGCCGCGCTTCGTGCTGCACCCCTTTGACCACGGCGGCACGGCGCGCTTTGACTTCGAGCGCTTTGCCGACTGCGTGGCCGTGCAGGTGCGCGCGCTCGACAACGTGCTCGAGCTCACGCACTGGCCGCTGTCGCAGCAGCAGCGCGAGGCGCAGGCCAAGCGCCGCATCGGCGTCGGCTTCACTGGCCTAGGCGACACCTTGGTGCTGCTGGGGCTGCGCTACGACAGCGCCGCCGGGCGCGAGATGGCGCGCGAAATCGCGGCCTGCATGCGCGACGCCGCCTACCGCGCCTCGGTCGAGCTGGCGCGCGAAAAAGGCGCGTTCCCGCTGTTTGACGCCGAACGCTACCTCGAGGCCGGCAGCTTCGCCAGCCGCCTGCCGGCCGACATTCAAGCCAGCATTCGCGCCCACGGCATCCGCAACAGCCACCTGCTCTCCATCGCGCCCACCGGCACCGTCAGCCTGGCGTTTGCCGACAACGCCTCCAACGGCATCGAGCCGGCGTTTTCTTGGACTTATCTGCGCAAAAAACGCGAAGCCGACGGCAGCCGCAGCGAATACGAGGTGCAAGACCACGCCTGGCGCCTGTACCGCGCGCTCGGCCACGACACGCGCCAGCTGCCCGACTGCTTCGTCAACGCGCTCGAGATGAGCGCGCACGACCACATCGCCATGATGGAGGCGGTGCAGCCCTTTGTCGATACCGCGATCTCCAAAACCGTCAACGTCGCCGCCGATTACCCCTACGCCGACTTCAAAGACCTGTACCTGCACGCCTGGCGCGCCGGCCTCAAAGGGCTGGCCACCTACCGCCCGAACGCCATCTTGGGTTCGGTGCTCGAAACCCTGCCGGAAAGCCCCGCCGCCACCCCAGTCCCGGCCGCCGCGCCCGCACCCGCCGCCCCAGCCGACCCGATGCGCAGCGTGATCGAGAGCCGCCCCAAGGGCGCGCTCGACGCCGTGGCCGAAAAAATCGAGTACTGGACCCACGAAGGCCACAAACGCCTGTACCTGATCGTCTCGTTCCTGCCGCTGCCGCGCCCCGATGGCTCGGGCCACGTCGATCGCGCCATCGAGTTTTTCATGCCGGTGGGCCAGTACGGCGAATCGCAGCAGTGGATCACGGCCAGCATGCGGCTGCTGTCGCTGGCTGCGCGCGGCGGTTTTCTGGAGCGGGCGCTGAGCGACATGCGCAAAGTCGCTTGGGACCGCGGCCCGGTGCGCCACGGCCACAAGATCAAGGAAGATGGCACCCAGGTGCCGCTGTGGCACGACTCCGAAGTGGCGGCCATCGCCTACGCGATCCAGAACATCCTCGAGCTGCGCGCCCGGCGCAACCTGAACGCCGACCAGCTCAGCCTGGCGCTGCCCGAGCCCGAGCCCGAGGCCGACCCCGAGCCCGAACCGGCCGCCGCACCCAGCGGCCCGGGCCTGATGGCGGGCAAGAAATGCCCCGAGTGCGGCGCCCACGCCATGATCCGGCGCGACGGCTGCGACTACTGCACCGCCTGCGGCCACGTCGGCGTCTGCGGCTAGGCGCAGCGCCCCAGCCGCGGGGCGTGGGCGCCTGCGGCCCCTGCTACTTGTGGGGGCCGCTTCTTTCTTAATTCAACCCGCTGTGTTGTCGAGCCGCCAGTCCAGTGCCTCGCCGGCGCGCAGCGGCTTGAGCTCGGCTTGGCCGAAGGGGTAGGCAGCGGGCACTTCCCAGCGCTGGCGGCGCAGCGTCACGCGCTCGGTGTGGCGCGGCAAGCCATAAAAATCGGCGCCGTAAAAACTGGCAAAGCCCTCGAGCCGCTCCAGCGCCCCCACCGACTCGAAGGCCTCGGCGTAGAGCTCGAGCGCGGCGTGCGCGGTGTAGCAACCGGCGCAGGCGCTGGTGTGCTCTTTGAGGTGGGCCGCGTGCGGGGCGCTGTCGGTGCCCAGAAAGAACTTGGGGTTGCCGCTGGTGGCGGCCTCGAGCAAGGCCAGGCGGTGCTGCTCGCGCTTGAGCACCGGCAGGCAGTAGTAGTGCGGGCGCAGGCCGCCGCTAAAGAGCGCGTTGCGGCTGTAGAGCAGGTGGTGCGCGGTGATGGTGGCCGCCACCAGCGGCCCGGCCTGGGTCACGAACTCCACCGCCTCGCGCGTGGTGATGTGCTCGAGCACCACCTTCAGGCGCGGGAAGCGCGCCACGATGCGGCTCAGGTGCAAGTCGATGAACACGCGCTCGCGGTCGTATACGTCCACCGCCGGGTCGGTGACCTCACCGTGCAGCAACAGCGGCAGGCCGACCTCTTGCATGGCGGCAAAGACCTCGTCGCAGCGCGCAAAGTCACTCACGCCAAAGGCCGAATTGGTGGTGGCGCCGGCCAAAAAGGCCTCGCCGACACCGTGCACGATGCCGCTGGCTTGCGCGCGCACGATCTCGTCGGGCGCGGTCTGGTCGGTCAGGTACAGCGTCATCAGCGGCTCGAAGTTCGAGCCCGGTGGCAGCGCCGCCAAAATGCGCTCGCGGTAGGCGCTGGCATCGGCCAATGTGCGCACCGGCGGGTTCAGATTGGGCATGATCATGGCGCGCCCAAACTGCGCCTCCGAGTGCGCCAGCACGGCCTGCAGCGCCGCGCCGTCGCGCACGTGCAGGTGCCAGTCGTCGGGGCGAATCAGGCTCAGGGCCTCGGGCGAGGCCGCAGTGGAAACAGCGGTGGAAGCAGGGGTTGGGGCAGCGGCGTCGGTCATGGCGGAATTGTCGCAGCTTCGTGTCCGGGCAGCTCAGGCGGGGGGCTCGCCGCGCCAGCGCCGTGGTGCTGCAGCGCCCACATCTGCGCGTAGCGGCCCCCGGCGGCCAGCAAGTCGGCGTGGCGGCCGCGCTCGACGATCCGGCCCTGCTCCAGCACCAGAATCTGGTGCGCATCGACCACGGTCGAGAGCCGGTGCGCGATCACCAGCGTGGTCTTGTTGCGCGCCACCTGGCGCAGCTCGGCCTGGATGGCGCGCTCGTTGGCCGAGTCCAGCGCCGACGTGGCCTCGTCGAAGATCAGGATCGGCGGGTCTTTGAGCAGGGTGCGGGCGATGGCCACGCGCTGCTTTTCGCCGCCCGAGAGCTTGAGCCCGCGCTCGCCCACCGCGGTCTGGTAGCCCTGCGGCAGGGCGCTGATGAAGTCGTGAATGTGCGCCGCCTGCGCTGCGCGCCGTGCCTCCTCGGGCCCGGCATCGGGGCGGCCGTACAGGATGTTGTACTCGATGCTGTCGTTGAACAGCACCGTGTCTTGCGGCACGATGCCGATGGCGCGGCGCAGGCTGGCTTGGGTGCAAGCGCGCAGGTCTAGACCGTCGATGGTGATGCGCCCGGACGCCTGCGGCCCCTGCCCCGGCTGCCCGACCTCATAAAAACGGTACAGCAGCCGCGCCAGCGTCGATTTGCCCGCGCCCGACGGCCCCACCACCGCCACCGTCTGCCCGGCCGGGATGGTGAAGCTCAGGCCGCGCAAAATCTCGCGCTCGCGCTCGTAGCCAAAGTGCACGTCCTCGAAGCGGATCTCGGGCGCCTGCTGCAGCTGCAGCTCGGTGGCATCGGGGCGGTCGGCGATCTCGCGCTGGCTGTCGAGCAGCGTGAACAAGCGCTCGACGTCGATCAGGCCTTGGCGGATCTCGCGGTACAGCACGCCCAGAAAATTGAGCGGGATGTAGAGCTGGATCATGAAGGCGTTGATCATCACCAGGTCGCCCAGCGTCATGCGCCCGGCCAGCACGCCCTCGGTGGCGCGCCAGAGCATGGCCACCAGCGCCAGCGCAATGATGAGCTGCTGCCCGGCGTTGAGCAGCGACAGGGTGGCTTGGGTTTTGAGCCGGGTGCGCTGCAAGCCCTCCAACGCCGCGTCGTAGCGCTGCGCCTCGAAGCCCTCGTTGCCAAAGTACTTCACGGTCTCGTAATTGAGCAAGGAGTCGATGGCGCGGCTCTGGCTAAGCGACTCGGCCTCGTTCATGTGGCGGCGCAGCTCCATGCGCCACTCGGTCACGCGCAGCGTGAAAAACACGTACAGCACCAGCGCAGCGAGCGTGATCCAGACAAACCAGAGGTCGAACTTCAAACCCAGCAGCAGCAGCACCAGCGTGACTTCGAGGATCGTGGGCACGATGCTGTAGAGCAGGTACGACACCAGCGACTGCACCCCGCGCACGCCGCGCTCGATGTCGCGCGTCAGGCCGCCGGTCTGGCGCTGCAAGTGAAAGCGCAGGCTCAAGTCGTGCAGATGGCCAAACACCTGCAAGGCGATGGCGCGGGTGGCGCCCTCGGTGGCCTTGGCAAAGACCAGCTCGCGCAGCTCGGTAAAGAGCGCAGTGCAAAAGCGCAGCGCCCCGTAGGCCAGCAGCAGCCCCAGCGGCAGCACCACCAGCGCCACCCCGGCCTCGGGCAGCCCGAGCCGGTTCGGCCCACCGGGCGGGACTAGGGTATCGACCAGCTCTTTGAGCAGCAGCGGCACCGAGACCGTGGCCAGCTTGGCCGCCACCATGAAGGCCAGCGCCGCCGCCACCCGCCAGCGGTACTGCCACAGGTAAGGCAGCAGGCGGCGCAGGGCCGACCAGTTGGCGTGGGCTTCGGGGGCAGGCGTTTTCACGCCGGCCGCGACGGGGGCTGCGTCATCGCTGGGGCTGGGGCTGGGGCTGTCGGTGGACGCGGCGGCGGTGGCTGGGGGGCTGGGTCTCATCAGGGTGGGCACTCTACCCGCTTTGCCGGCCCGTGTAAGGGTCCGCGCAGGCAGCACCGGGGGAGCGCGCGGGGGATACGAAGGCAGCAGGCTGGGGCACTGCAAATGTGCTACATTGTCGCCCATGCAAGCCGCCCGCTTTTATTTTGCCAGCTTTTGGTTCTCACGCGTCACCGACGGCAGAGAGCGATGAGTGCGGCCCCATAAAACCGGCCGCAGGCGCCCAAAAAACCGTCGGAAACCCTCCGGCGGTTTTTTTTTGCCCTCGCCCCTTAAGCAACACCCACCCCTTTCGCAGCCACCCCCTTCAAGGAGTTTGACCATGAGCACTACCGCCGCCGCCCCCGCCGACTACTGGCACACGCACCCGATCGATCGCACCAGCCTGACCGACGACCAACGCATCGAGGACATCACCGTGCTGCCGCCTCCCGAACACCTGATCCGCTTTTTCCCGATCCGTGGCACCGCGGTCGAGCAACTCATCGGCCAGACGCGGCGCAACATCCACCGCATCGTGCAAGGGCAAGACGAGCGGCTGCTGGTGGTGGTCGGCCCGTGCTCGATCCACGACCCCGCCGCCGCGCTCGACTACGCCCGGCGCCTGCAGCCGCTGCGCGAGCAGCACCGCGAGCAGCTCGAGATCGTGATGCGGGTGTATTTCGAAAAACCGCGCACCACGGTCGGCTGGAAGGGCCTGATCAACGATCCCTACCTCGACGGCAGTTTTCGCATCGACGAGGGCTTGCGCATCGCGCGCCAGCTGCTGATCGACATCAACCGCCTCGGCCTGCCCGCCGGCAGCGAGTTCCTCGACGTCATCAGCCCGCAGTACATCGGCGACCTGATCAGCTGGGGCGCGATCGGCGCGCGCACCACCGAAAGCCAGGTGCACCGCGAACTGGCCTCGGGCCTGAGCGCGCCCATCGGCTTCAAGAACGGCACCGACGGCAACATCCGCATCGCCAGCGACGCCATTTTGGCCGCGGCGCGCGGGCACCACTTTTTGTCGGTGCACAAAAACGGCCAAGTCGCGATCGTGCAGACCAAGGGCAACCCCGACTGCCACCTGATTTTGCGCGGCGGCAAAGCGCCCAACTACGACGCCGCCAGCGTGGCCAGCGCCTGCGCCGAATTGGCCGCCGCCAAACTCACGCCGCGCCTGATGATAGACTGCAGCCACGCCAACAGCAGCAAGCAGCACCAGCGCCAGCTCGAAGTGGCCACCGACATCGGACAGCAGATCGCCGCCGGATCGCGCCAGATCATGGGCGTGATGGTCGAAAGCCACCTGTGCGCCGGGGCACAAAAATTCACGCCTGGCCAAGACGCCATCGGCACCCTGTGCTACGGCCAGAGCATCACCGACGCCTGCATCGGCTGGGACGACACCGTCGGCCTGCTGCAAGGACTGGCCGACGCCGTGGCGGCGCGACGCAAGCAGACTTAAGCCCGCTGGCGCCGTACCGCCCGGCCATCGCTCACCACCTTTTGCTTGACAGCAAGGAGCATGGATTTGATGCAGCTACAAGAACTGCCCTTCTTCGTACAGGCCATGGGCTGGCCGCTGGCCTTGCTGCTGGCTTGGCTGGCCGGCGAACGCCTGCACACGCTCTGGCGCGTGCCGCGCGTGAGCACCTACTTTGCCGTCGGCCTGCTGGGCGGCTGGCTCAACCTGCACGGCCTGACCGCCGCCGTCACCGGCTTGTCGTTTTTGGCCAACCTGGCCTTGGCGCTGATCCTGTTCGAGCTCGGCTACCGCATCAACCTGCGCTGGCTGCGCCACAACCCCTGGGTGCTGTTGCTGGGCTTGGTTGAGTCGGCCCTGACTTTTGCCGTGGTGTTTTGGGCCACCGGCTGGTTCGAGCTCAGCCTCGAGGTGCGGCTGATTCTGGCGGCGTTGGCGGTTTCGACCTCGCCGGCGGTGTTGTTGCGCGTGGCCCACGAAACCCGCGCCGCCGGTCAAGTGACCGAGCGCATCATGCACCTGTGCGCCATCAATTGCCTGGTGGCGGTGTTGCTGGTCAAACTGGTGGTGGGCCTGTGGCACGTGCGTGCTGTCGGCGACTGGCAGGCCGCCGCCATCGGCAGCGTTTACGCGCTGGCGGTTTCGGTCGCCCTTGGAGCCGCCATCGGTGTGGCCATTCCCTGGTTGCTGCGCCGCGTGGCCGCGCACAGCCAGAGCCTGTCGGTGGTGTTTGCGCTCGCCGTGCTGCTGCTGACCACCGCCGCCTACGCCCTGATGCTGTCGCCGCTGCTGGCGGCGCTGGTGTTTGGCATCGTGGCGCGCGAGCGCCGCATTCAGCTCACCAACGCGCAGCGCGGCTTTGGCTCCATCGGTGAATTGCTGGGCGTGTTTTTGTTCGTCTATGTGGGTTCGCTGATCGTCTGGGCCGACGTCTGGTCATCGATCTGGATCGCCTTGGCCCTACTGGGCCTGCGCTTGTTGAGCAAAACCGCCTGCAGCTTGGCCGTGGCCCGCATCAGCGGCATCACCCTGCGCAAAGGGCTGCTCAGCGGCTTGGCGCTCGTGCCGCTGTCGGCCTTTTTCGTGCTGCTGCTCGAACAGACGCGCCTGTACGGCTTCGAGCCCGCCCAGAGCGCCTTTGCCGCCATGGCGGCGCTGATGGTGCTCTTGGGCCTGCTCGGGCCCTGGGTGACCCAGCTCTGCCTGAGAGCCGCCCGTGAGACCCACGTGACGGCGGCGACCGACCACCCTGCAACCCCACCCCGAGACTGACCATGGGACTCGAAGCCTTCAAATCCAGCAACGCCCTGACCATGGGCGTCGAGCTCGAGCTGCAGCTCGTCAACACCTACGACCACGACCTCTCGAGCAGCGCCGACGACCTGCTCGAGCTGCTCGCACGCAAGCCCTTCCCGGGCACGGTCACGCCCGAGATGACGCAGAGCATGATCGAAGTGGCCACCGGCATCCACACCGGCCACGCCGGCTTGCTGACGCAACTGCACGCCATGCGCGATGCGCTGGTGCAGGGCTGCGACCGGCTCAACCTTGAAATCGCAGGCGGCGGCACCCACCCGTTTCAGCGCTGGTTCGAGCAGCGCATCTTTGCGCGCCCGCGCTTCGCGCAGCTCTCCAACCTGTACGGCTATCTGGCCAAGCAATTCACGATTTTTGGTCAGCACGTCCACATCGGCTGCGAGTCGGCCGACGAGGCTTTGTTTTTGCTGCACTCGCTCAACCGCTTTGTGCCGCATTTCATCGCTTTGTCGGCCTCATCGCCCTACTCGCAAGGGGTGGACACCTTGTTCGATTCGGCGCGCCTGAACTCGGTCTTTGCCTTCCCGCTCAGCGGCCGCGCCCCTTTCGTGCTGCGCTGGGACGAGTTCAGCGAAGGCTATTTCAGCAAAATGGAATCGACCGGCGTGGTGCGCTCGATGAAAGATTTTTACTGGGACATCCGGCCCAAGCCCGAATACGGCACCATCGAGTTGCGCGTCTGCGACACGCCGCTGACGGTCGAGCGCGCCGCCGCCTTGGCGGCCTATTTGCAAACCCTGTGCCGCCACCTCTTGCATCGGCTCGAGGAGCCGCCAGCCGAAGACGATTACTTGGTTTACACCTACAACCGTTTTCAGGCCTGCCGCTTTGGGCTCGACGGTTTGCTGGTGCACCCCAAGACGCGCGAGCCCATCAGCATCCGGGAAGACATCTTGGCCACGCTGCGCCGGCTGGCCCCGCATGCCCAAGCGCTGGAGTCGCAAGCCGGCTTGGACGAGATCGAGCGCGTAGCCGGCCGCGACGGCAACCACGCCACCTATCTGCGGCGCAGCTTTGGCGCCAACGGCAACGTCCAGGCCGTGGTGCGCGCTGCCGTCGATGCCCTGCGCTTGGGGCCACGGTAGCGGCATCATCCCCTAGGCCTATCGTCCTGAGGCACTACTACCCCCGCTGTGCAGCCTGCGCTGGGGGTATAGTGGCTGGCATGGATTTGATCTGCCCTGCCGGTAGCTTGGCCGCGCTCAAGCAAGCCGTGGACCACGGTGCCAACGCGGTCTATCTGGGGCTGCGCGACGCCACCAATGCGCGCAACTTCGCCGGCCTGAACTTCGACCCGCCGGCCTTGACCAGCGGCTTGGCCTACGCGCACGCGCGCGGCTGCCAAGTGTACCTGGCCATCAACACCTACGCGCAGGCGGCGCAGCCCGAGCGCTGGCAGCAGGCGCTGGATCAGGCCGTCACGCTGGGGGTCGATGCCGTCATCCTCGCCGACCCGGGGCTGCTGCGCTACGCCTGCCAGCGCCACCCGGGGCTGCGCCTGCATTTGTCGGTGCAGGGCTCGGCCACCAACTTCGAGGCCATCAACTTTTACCAGCGCCAGTTTGGCATCGTGCGCGCCGTGCTGCCGCGCGTGCTGGCGCTCGAGCAGGTGCGCCAAGTGGTGCAAAAGACCCCGGTCGAGATCGAGGTCTTCGGTTTTGGCAGCCTGTGCGTGATGGTCGAGGGCCGCTGCGCGCTGTCGTCCTTTGTCACCGGCGAGTCGCCCAACACCCACGGCGTGTGCTCGCCGGCCAAGGCGGTGCGCTGGCACGAAACGCCCTCTGGTCTAGAAGCGCGCCTGGGCGGGGTGCTGATCGACCGCTACGGCCCAGACGAAAACGCCGGCTACCCGACCCTGTGCAAGGGCCGCTTCGACGTCGCCGAGCGCGCCCACGACTACGCCATCGAAGAGCCCACCAGCCTCAACACCCTGAGCCTGCTGCCGCAACTGCTGCAGATGGGGGTGCGCGCCATCAAGATCGAGGGCCGCCAGCGCAGCCCGGCCTACGTGGCGCAGGTGACCCAAGTCTGGCGCGCCGCCATCGACGCCTGCAAGGCCCAGCCGCAGCATTACCGCCCGCGGGGCGAGTGGCTGGCCGCGCTCGACGCCGTGGCCGAAGGCCAGCAACACACCTTGGGTGCTTATCAGAGGGCCTGGAAATGAGCGCCACCGCCTTGGCCCCGAACACCGTTGCGGCCACCGCCCCAGCGCTGGCGTTGGCACCCCTGCCCTACTACTGGCCGCGCGCGCAGGTGTTTGATTTCTACACCGCCATCGCTGCCACGCCCGTCGATCTGGTCTATCTGGGCGAGACCGTATGCTCGCGCCGCCACGAGCTGCGTTTGGGCGACTGGATCGAGCTCGCGCGGCTGCTGCGCGCGGCCGGCAAGACGGCGTTGCTGTCCACCCAGGTGCTGCTCGAATCGGGCTCGGAGGTCAGCGCCATGCAGCGCGTGGTGGCCAATGGCGAGTTCGAGGTCGAGGCCAACGACATGGGCGCGGTCGGCGTGCTGTCGGCTGCTGGGCTGCCTTTCGTCGCTGGGCCGCATCTCAACCTCTACAACGGCCCGGCGCTGGAGTGGATCGCCGCCCTTGGCGCCAAGCGCTGGGTGGCGGCGCTCGAACTGCGGCGCGAGGATTTGGCGCTGCTGCAGGATCGCCGCCCGGCGGCGCTGCAGACCGAGGTGCTGGTGCACGGCCGCCTGCCGCTGGCCTTTTCGGCGCGCTGCTTCACCGCCCGGCACCACCGCCTGCCCAAGGACGACTGCCAGTTTCGCTGCCTCGAACACCCCGAGGGCCTGCTGCTGCGCACGCGCGAGCAGAGCGAGTTTTTGGTGCTCAACGGCCTGCAAACCCAGTCGGCGCAAGTGCACAGCCTGATCGACTGCTGGGCCGATCTGGTGGCGCTGGGCGTGGAAGTGGCGCGCATCGTGCCGCAGGCGCTGCACACGGCCGACGTGATCGACCTGTACCACGCCGTGCGCTGCGGCCAGCTGGATGCAGCCGCGGCGCGCAGCGCCCTGCTCGAGCTGCTGCCCAGCGCCGACTGCAATGGCTACTGGCATGGCCAGCCCGGGCTGGCGCGTGTCGCCACCGCCCCTTGGGCCCGGAGCTGAGTTTATGTACAGCGGAGAACGCTTCAACAGCATCAGCCACCTAGTCGGGGCTGCGCTGGCCTTGATTGGGGCCACGCTGCTCATCACCTTGGCCGCGCTCAGCGGCGACCCTTGGCGCATCGTGGCCTTCAGCATCTACGGCGCGACCTTGGTCACGCTCTTTCTGGCCTCGACGCTCTACCACAGCCTGCGTGGCAAGGCCAAAGCCGTGTTCCAGAAGCTGGATCATTGCAGCATCTACCTGTTCATCGCCGGCAGCTACACGCCGTTTGCGCTGCTGGCGCTGCCCGGCAGCACCGGCTGGCTCGTGCTGGCTGCATCTTGGTCGCTGGCGACTCTAGGGGTTGCGCTCGAGCTCAGTCCGCTGGCTCGGGGCTCACGCATCCTCTCGCTGGCGATCTACCTAGGCATGGGCTGGTTGGCCCTGGTAGTGATCGGGCCGCTTTGGCAAGCCTTGGGTTGGGCCGGTTTGTCTTGGCTGCTCGGCGGCGGCGTGCTCTACACCTTGGGCGTGCTGTTTTATGTCGCCAAAGAGCGCATCCGCCACAGCCACGGCATCTGGCACCTGTTTGTGCTCGGTGGCAGCGCCTGCCACTTTGTGGCCCTTTTGCTCTACCTCAACGGATGAACGACTGCATATGAACCCCAGCTTGGCACCCGCTGCGCGCCCGCGCGTTCCGGCCCCGCTGGCGGCCGTCTTGTCCCGGCTGCCGCGCTACCCCGGCTCGCTGCTGCTGGTGCTGGGCTTGAACGCGGTACTGGCGCGCCAGTTGCCGCCCGACGTCGCCGCGCACATGCAGGGCAAGCGTTTTTGCATCCAGGTGCGCGACGCCGGTCTGCGCTTTGACTTCGCTTGGCAGCGCAGCCTGTTTCTGCCCTGTGCGCCACAACCCGAGCCCGACCTGACCCTGAGCGCCGACGCCTGCGACCTGCTGCGGCTGGCCCAGCGCCTAGACGACCCTGACACGCTGTTTTTCAACCGCCGCCTGTCGCTGCAGGGCGACACCGAACTCGGGCTGGTGGTCAAGAACGCGCTCGATGCGCTCGACTGGCCGCTGTTTGGGCACGCGGACTGGACGCCCCCGGCGCTGCTGCAGCGGCTGCGCCAGCGCCTCGATGCCTGTGGTGCCACAGCCCCACCGCCACCGCGCGCCCCATCCCGCCCCGCACCCCACGAACAGGCCCAATAATGGCACCCAACTCCAAACCCAAGCCCTTGATCTACGCTTGCTCGGGCTGTTCGAGCGCCGCGCAACTGGCCAACCACGTGGCGCTGCGGCTCGATCGCAGCGGCGTGGCCGAGATGTCGTGCATTGCCGGCGTCGGCGGCGACGTGCCCTCGCTGCTCAAGCTCGCCCACGCGCGGCGCCCGATCGTCGTGCTCGACGGCTGCCCACTGTCTTGCGCCGCGCACTGCCTGCGCCGCCACGGCATCGAGCCGACGCAACACCATCAGCTGCAGATTTACGGCGTGCGCAAACGCCGCCACGAAGACTTCGACCCCGAGCAGGCCGAAGCCGTGCTCTACCGGGTGCGGCGCGGCTTGGAGCACCTGCAGCCCCATGCAGCCTGAGGCCCCGCCCAGCGTGCAGCGCCTGCTGGTGGCCATCACCGGGGCCAGCGGCGCCGTGTATGGCTGGCGGCTGCTGCAACTGCTGCGCGAACTGCCCGCGCTCGAGGTTCATGCGCTGGTCTCCGATGCCGGCTGGCTGACCCTGCAGCACGAGCTGGACCTCGGGCCAGACGATGTGCGCGCAGCGGTGGCGCAACTGCACGACGTGCACCACATCGGGGCCGCGCCCGCCAGCGGCTCCTTTCGCTGCCACGGCATGGTGGTGGCCCCGTGCTCGATGCGCAGCCTGGCAGCGATCGCGCTGAGCTTGGCCGACAACCTGATCGTGCGTGCCGCCGACGTCATGCTCAAAGAGCGCCGGCGCCTGATCCTGCTGCCGCGCGAAGCGCCGCTGCACCTGGGCCACCTGCGCCACATGCTCCAAGTCACCGAGATGGGCGGCATCATCTGCCCGCCCATGCCGGCTTTTTATCAGCACCCACGCAGCATCGAGGATCTGGTGGACGCCAGCCTGATGCGCGTGCTCGACTTGCTCGGGCTGGCGCACCTACGCGCCCAGCGCTGGACCGGGCTCGGCAGCGCGGCCCCTAGCCACACCGGAACTTAAAAACACCACCATGCCCTACCGCGACCTGCGCGACTTCATGGGCCAGCTCGAAGCGGCGGGCGAGTTGCGCCACATCGCCGCGCCGGTCTCACCCAAGCTCGAAATGACGGCGCTGTGCGACCGGGTGTTGCGCGCCGGCGGCCCGGCGCTGTTGTTTGAACACCCGAGCGGCTACCCGATGCCGGTGCTGGCCAACCTGTTTGGCACCCCGGCGCGGGTGGCGCGCGCCTGCGGCCTCGAGTCGGTGGCGGGGCTGCGCCAGTTTGGCCAGCTCTTGGCCCAGCTCAAAGAGCCCGAGGCCCCACGCGGCCTGCGCGACGCCCCCCAGCTGGCGGCCATGGCGCGCGCGCTCTGGCGCATGCGGCCCCAGGTGCTGCAACGCCCGCCGTGCCAACAGGTGCAGTTCGAGGGCCCCGACGTCGATCTGCAGCAGTTGCCCATACAGCACTGCTGGCCCGACGACGTGGCCCCGCTGCTGACTTGGGGCCTGGTGATCACACGCGGGCCGCACAAGCCGCGCCAGAACTTGGGCATCTACCGCCAGCAGCTGCTCGGGCGCAACCAGCTCATCATGCGCTGGCTGGCGCACCGTGGCGGCGCGCTCGACTTTCGCGACCACTGCCGCTTGCATCCGGGCCAGCCCTTCCCCTTGGCCGTGGCCATCGGCGCCGACCCGGCGACCCTGCTCGGTGCCGTGACACCGGTGCCCGACGCGCTCTCGGAATACCAATTTGCCGGCCTGCTGCGTGGCGCCCGCACCGAAGTCGCGCCCGCCATCGGCGTGCCGCTGCAGGTGCCGGCCCAAGCCGAAATCGTGCTCGAAGGGCATATCCTGCCCGATCCCCTGCACCCCAGCGGCTGGCAGCACGCGCTCGAAGGCCCTTATGGCGACCACACCGGCTACTACAACGAACGCGCCGAGTTCCCGGTATTCACGGTGCAGCGCCTGACCCAGCGCACGGCGCCGATCTACCACTCGACCTACACCGGCAAGCCGCCCGACGAGCCGGCCGTGCTCGGGCAGGCGCTCAACGAGCTCTTCATCCCGCTGCTGCAACGCGCCCTGCCCGAGGTGGTGGATTTTTATCTCCCGCCCGAGGGCTGCAGCTACCGCCTGGCGCTGGTCAGCATCCGCAAGGCGTATGCCGGCCACGCGCGGCGGGTGATGATGGGCATCTGGAGCCATTTGCGCCAGTTCATGTACACCAAGTTTATCGTCGTCGTCGATGACGACATCGACGTGCGCGACTGGCGCGAGGTGGTCTGGGCCATCACCACCCGCATGGACCCGGCGCGCGACTGCATGCTGGTGGAACAAACCCCGATCGACTACCTCGACTTTGCCTCGCCCGTCAGCGGCCTGGGCAGCAAGATGGGGCTGGATGCGACCCACAAATGGCCCGGCGAAACCACGCGCGAATGGGGCCGCAGCATCCACATGAGCCCCGCGGTAACCCAGCGCATGGACGCACTGGCACAATCGCTGGGCTTATGAGCCCCCCGCCCCACACCCCCGACCCGCTGCTGAGCGGGCAGTCGATCGAGCTGCTGCAGCACCTGCACATTGTTACGCGCGACGGCCGCCTGAACCAAGACAGCCGGCGCAAGCTCAAGCAGGTGCAGCATCTGCTGCACTTTATCGAACCGCTGCTGCTCGACGTGCTGCAGCGGCGCGGCGACGTGACGCTGGTCGATCACGGTTGCGGCAAGTCTTATTTGGGTTTTCTGCTCTACGACCGCTTTTTCAAGGCGCGCAGCCAAGGCCGGGTGATCGGCGTCGAGGCGCGCGCCGAACTGGTGCACAGCGCGCAGGCGCTGGCGCAGCGGCTGGGCTTTGCGCGCATGGGCTTTGTCGCCGCCACGGTGCAGCAGGCGCTGCAGGCCGAGCTGGCGCCGGTGGTCGATGTGGTCACTGCCCTGCACGCCTGCGACACCGCCACCGACGACGCCATCGCCTTTGCGCTGGCGCACCGGGCGCAACACCTGGTGCTGGTGCCGTGCTGCCAGGCCGAAGTCGCCTCCGCCATGCGCCATTACAAGGGCCTGTCGGCGGCTGCGCCCCAGCCGCGCGCGCCGTTGAGCGAACTCTGGCGTCACGCGCTGCACACGCGCGAGTTTGGCAGCCACCTGACCAACGTGCTGCGCTGCCTGCAGCTCGAGGCCCATGGCTACCAGGTCACGGTGACCGAACTGGTGGGCTGGGAGCATTCACTGAAAAACGAACTGATTTTGGCGCGCAAAGTCGGCCCGCCACGCGCCCAGGCGCGCCAGCGCCTGCAGCAGGTGCTGGCACAGTTCAACCTGCCGCCGTTGCAGCAGCGTTTCGGCGTGCCGGCGCCCGGGCATTCCACCGCAGCCGCGTAGGCCCTTGCACGGCAGCCCGGCGCCGCGTGCTAAGCTCCAAACGCCCCCCTTTTTCAGGACAGGAGCCCCAATGCCCGCTTTGCTGCCCCAAATCGACCCCGACGGCCTGCTCGAGTTCTCGGTCGTCTATACCGACCGCGCCCTGAATCACATGTCGCAGCGCTTCCAGCGCGTGATGGTCGATATCTCGGCCCTGCTCAAACAGGTCTATAACGGCCACGCCACCGCGCTGGTGCCGGGCAGCGGCACCTTTGGCATGGAAGCGGTGGCGCGCCAGTTTGCCGGTGGGCGCAAGGTGCTGGTGCTGCGCAACGGCTGGTTCAGCTACCGCTGGTCGCAGATTTTCGAGATGGGCACCATCCCGGCGCAGGAACTGGTGCTCAAAGCCCGCCCCTGCGCCGATGAACCGCAGGCACCTTGGCAGCCGTGTCCGCTCGACGAGGTGCTGGCCACCATTGCGCGCGAGCGCCCGGCCGTGGTCTTTGCCCCGCACGTGGAAACCGCCGCCGGCCTGCTGTTGCCCGACGACTACCTGCGCGCCGTCGGCGAAGCGGTGCGCGCCGTCGATGGCCTGTTCGTGCTCGACTGCATCGCCTCGGGGGCGCTGTGGGTCGACATGCAGGCCTGCGCCGTCGATGTGCTCATCAGCGCGCCGCAAAAAGGCTGGAGCGGCTCGCCCGCCTGCGCCATGGTGGTGCTGGGCGAACGCGCCAGCGCCGCCATCGAGCACACGCGCAGCAGCAGCTTTGCCTGCGACCTGAAAAAATGGCTGCAAGTCATGCAGGCTTACGAAGCCGGCGGCCACACCTACCACAGCACCATGCCCACCGACGCGCTGGTGCGGCTGCGCGAGGTCATGTTCGAAACCCAAGCCTTTGGCTTCGAGCGCGCGCGTGCGCAGCAAAACCTGCTCGGTCGGCAAGTGCGCGCCCTGTTCGAGTCGCGCGGCCTGCGCAGCGTCGCCGCAGCCGGCTACCAAGCCCCGGGCGTGGTGGTGAGCCACACCAGCGACCCGCTGCTGCAAAACGGGCAAAAGTTTCGCGCCATCGGCATCCAGAGCGCCGCCGGTGTGCCCCTGATGTGCGACGAACCGGCCGACTGGCGCACCTTCCGCATCGGCCTGTTTGGCCTCGACAAACTGGCGCAGCCCGAGCGCAGCGTGGCGCAACTCGCGGCGGCGCTCGATCAGCTCGGGCTGTAGGCGGTGGGGCTGGGGCTGGGGCTTGCCCCTGCATTTTTCTGCAGTTAAGCCACAAACCCCGGTATTGCAGTAACATCTACGGTATCACTACCTGCACAAGCGTCGGGAGAGATCCGCCCTTCATTGAGGTGGGCGCCGAAGGAGCAACCGCCCCGGAAACTCTCAGGCCAAAGGACCGGCGCTTGCCATGCAAATCTCTGAAGAGTGGTCGGCCTCATCGCCCGACCCACCGCAGGAGCAAGTGACCCAAAGCCACGGGTCATGAATCTCTCAGGTTCCAAACAGAGGGGGCGCGCATTCCGCACAGAGCGGAGTGTGCCTGCCCTTTCTGACACTTTGGAGCCAACTCATGAAATCGATCGCAGTCGTTGGCGGAGGCATCACCGGCGTCACCACGGCCTACGCCTTGGCCAAGCGCGGCTTGAGCGTCACCCTATTCGAGCAAAACCGCTACGCGGCCATGGAAACCTCGTTTGCCAACGGCGGTCAGTTGTCGGCCTCCAACGCCGAGGTGTGGACGCACTGGTCCACCATTCTCAAGGGCTTCAAGTGGATGCTCAAAAGCGATGCACCGCTGCTGGTCAACCCCAAGCCGAGCTGGCACAAGCTGTCGTGGTTTCTGGAGTTCATGGCCAACATCCCGCACTATGAGCGCAACACCACCGCAACCGCCAAGCTGGCCATTGCCGCGCGCGAGCACTTTTTTGCTTGGGCCGACGCCGAAGGGCTAGATTTCAACAGCGAAAAGCGCGGCATTTTGCACATATACCGCGACCAAAACGGCTTTGAGCACGCCGGCCGCGTGAGCCAGCTGCTGGCCGCGGGCGGTTTGCAGCGCCGGGCCGTCACGCCGGCAGAAATCCGCGCCATCGAACCCACGCTGGCTGGCCAGTACTACGGCGGCTACTACACCGAAAGCGATTCCACCGGCGACATCCACAAATACACCGTGGGCTTGGCCGCTGCGGCCGAGCGCTTGGGCGCAGCGATCCGCTACGGGCAGCCAGTGCGCCGCCTGCGCAGCGACGGCCAAAGCGCTTGGGTCACAGCCCAAGACGCTGCCGGGGAAACCACCCACCGCTTCGACGGCCTTGTGGTGTGCGCCGGCATCACCAGCCGCGACCTGGCCGCTCAACTGGGTGACCGCGTCAACATCTACCCGGTCAAAGGCTATTCCATCACCGTGCAGCTGTCAGACGAGGCCAGCCAGCAAGCGGCCCCGTGGGTGAGCCTGCTGGACGATGAAACCAAACTGGTGACCAGCCGCCTTGGCCCAGACCGCTTTCGCGTCGCGGGCACAGCCGAATTCAACGGCGCCAACAAAGACATACGGGCGGACCGCATCAAACCCCTGATCGATTGGGTGAACCAGTGCTTCCCGGGCGTGAACACGCGCCAAGTGGTGCCGTGGGCCGGTTTGCGCCCGATGATGCCCGACATGATGCCGCGCGTGGGCCGAGGCAAAAAACCCAACGTTTACTACAACACCGGACACGGCCACTTGGGCTGGACGCTGTCGGCCGGTACCGCCGATTGGGTCGCGGGCTTGGTCGCCAGTGCCAGCGGCTCAGCCACCGCGCATACTGTAGCGCCGGTGAACCGCACCGGGAATCGAGGAGGCCGATTGGTTTAAGTTGACACCTCTTCAGAGGTGTTGCTGTTGGCGAGTTGCCCCCAGTAGTTTGCCTCAGCTTCTGCCGGAGGGATGCCCCCAATTGGCGTGAGCAGTCGGACGAGGTTGAACCAGTGCACCCATTGCAGGGTGGCCAGCTCCACGGATTCCTTGGTCTTCCAGGGTCCCCGGCGGTGAATCAAACCGAGGGCTGTATGCCCGCCTGGTCCAAGCGTTCGGTGTAGCGAATGCTGACGTATTGACTGCCCCTGTCGCAATGATGCGTCAAAGCATGGGCTGCCGGCTGGCGGTCATACAGCGCCGGTTCAAGCGCGTCCAGCACGAAGTCCGTCTGCATGCTGCGGCTGACCCGCCAGCCCACGATGCGCCGGGCGTAGACATCGATGACAAACGCCACGTACAACCAGCCCTGCCAGGTGGAGACATAGGTGAAGTCTGACACCCACAGCTCATTGGGTCGGCTGGCCTGAAACTGCCGGTTGACATGGTCCAGCGGACACGGTGCCGACTTGTCTGGCGTGGTCATGGCTCCATCTTCTCAGACGTTGGAGCCTCCTCAATTCCCGGGGCGGTTCAGGCCACCCCGAGCCTCGGTATCAGGCGCATGTAGATCACCGAGGCGACCAGCTCGACCATCGTTTGCGTCACGATGATGGCCGGCAGCACCGGAATAGCTCCCGGCACCGCCAGGGCCAGCGGCAGCACCACCAGGGAATTGCGCGTGCCCGCACTGAACGCCACGGCCCGGCCAGCCGGTGCATCGAGGCGCGATAGACGGGCAACCGTCCAGCCAATGAGGGGTGCGACCACTGCGAACGCCACATAGAGCGGAATCACCCGCAAAGCGGGTTCGATGGCGGCCCCGAGCTGGGGCACCATCGCAGCCACGACGACGAACAGAACCAGCGCCGTCGCCGGCACCGGCAGCAGACCAAGTCCCGCCGCGACACGCTGGCCGGCCCCGCTGCGGGCCGCCCATAACTGCACCAGGGCGGCCAGGACAAGCGGGATGGCGATCAGCCACACAAACGCATGAACAAACGGGCCTAGATGCACCAGCTCGGCCGCTGCGTCGCCCAGGAACACGTGCAGGTAAGCCGGCAGCAGCAGCATTTGCGCAATGAGCAGCATCGGGGTGGCGGCCAGCAGCAAACGGGCGTCGGCGCGGCCGATGTGCGAGAACGTCACCACGTAGTCGATGCAGGGCGTCAGGAGCACGAGCAGCACGCCGAGCCTCACCATCGGGTCGGCCGGCAGGAACTGCACCAGGAGCGCGACCAGCAACGGCACGATCAGGAAGTTGGTGGTCAGCAACGCACCCAAGAAGCGAATGCGTGT
The DNA here is from genome assembly GCF_056323735.1 of Serpentinimonas sp. SSL01. Lineage (NCBI taxonomy): Bacteria > Pseudomonadati > Pseudomonadota > Betaproteobacteria > Burkholderiales > Comamonadaceae > Serpentinimonas > Serpentinimonas sp. SSL01. The sequence goes on along the minus strand of NZ_CM150487.1, from coordinate 68,524 downwards.
GAAGGCGCGGCCCAGGTCAGCAAGCGGCACCTGCAAGAAGGTGACGAAGAGCATCAGGGCCAGCGCCGGATTGATCGCCCCTTCCAGCGCTTCGGTGCCCGGTACCAGGAGCGCGACGGCCGCCGCGACTACGACGGCCGCGAAGTAGATGATGATTTGACGGTGTTCTAGGCGATCTCGGAGCGCCAGGCTGATGTTTGTCAACGCACTTTCCCTTCGGTTCATTTGGGTATAGCTAAACGCGCCCACTCTAACCCGGCAGGCTCATTTGCAAAAGCACAATCTATCCGAACCTAGCTCCAAGTGATAACCTCAATGATCCGAGCAAGACAATTTCAGTGTGGGGGTGTGATGGGACGGAAAGAAACCGAGGAAGCGATTGCGGATAGCCGCGCCGGCCGCGTGACGCAGTTCGGCTCTGTCGCCGAGCTGATGGCCGATCTGAACGCGGACGACACTCCCGACCAGGTACGCGCACGGTACATGTCAAGCAACTTGTCGCGTCCTCAAGCAGCCATGGGCTGCGTAATGCTGCGCGTCAGGGCAGCGTTTTGCACCTCAGTTCGTTCAGGGTTGAGGGTGACGGTTTTGATGAGTGACCAGTCGCGCGTGGGGCCAGACCAGCGCAGCGGGTTGTCTTCGCGGGCTTGGGCGTAGAGGGCGTGGCGTACTTGCAAAATCTGTTGGTCCAGTCCGGCATGGCGCTGCGCCGGCGTGACGCCAGCGTATGCCACTGTGGCGGTGCTCATGGTTGTACCAATGCACGAAATTGCTCGCCCACTGGCGCGCAGCCTGCAAGTCGGCAAACCCTGCTTCGGGGTACTGCGGCCTGTACTTGGCGGTACGAAACAAGCTTTCCACAAAGGCGTTGTCGTCGCTGACGCGGGGGCGCGAGTACTGGCGCACCTTTTTTCGCTGCAAAGCCCGCACGACGCCCTCGACGTGACCGCCGCCTGCCTGCTCACCACCGCGCCACCGCTGGCCCTGCCCGAGAGCGATCCGTGGCCGCGTGTCCCCGATGGCCAGGTCAAATTCCCCCACCCTTGGCCACCCCAAATTCCCCCAGGCAGGACCGCCGGATTATGACGACTCAGGTCCAACGGCGATGCGTGCAGCGGCCTCCTTGAGGCGGTAGCTCTTGCCCTCGAACTCCAGCATCGCGCAGCGGTGCATGAGTCGGTCCAGGATGGTGGTGGCCATGGTGGCGTCGCCCAGATATTTGCCCCAGTCCTGCACCACGCGGTTGGAGGTGATGACGATGGAGCGGCGCAGCTTGTAGCGCTGGTGCACGATGGCCTGCAGCACCTCGGCGGCGTGCTCGCTGATGCGCCTGGCCAGGAACAGGTCATCGAGGACGAGCAGGTCCGGCGCGACCCAGTCCTTGAGCAGCTCGGTGCGCTCTGAGTCGCTGGCCAACGCGTAGTGAGCAAACTCGGTGTCGGCTTGCAGGTACCGCGCGTCATAGCCCTGCAGCGTGGCCTGGTAGGCCACGGCCTTGGCCACATGACTCTTGCCGGTGCCCGGCTTGCCGATGATCAGCGCATTGGCGCCCTCGCCGATGAACTTCAGGGTGTGCAATTCGAAGCAGGCGCTGCGCGGCAGCTTCGGGTTGAAGCGCCAGTCGAAGTCAACCAGCGAGGGACGCTCATCCAGGCCCGAGCGTTTGAAGCGGCGCTCGGTCAGGCGAGAGCGCCGGCGGTCCAGCTCGTCTTGCAGCATGGCGGCGAAGGTCTCCAGGAAGGGCTCCTGAGCGGCCTGAGCCTGCATCACGCGGGTGGACAGGGTCTCGGCAATGCCGGACAGACGCAGCTCGCGCAGCGCGCGTTCGATCTCGATCATGTTCATGCTTGCACTCCCGGTGCGTTGGTGATGTTGTTGGTGGTGGTGGCGTTCGCCGTGGCGGACTCGAGCGTGCTCGTGGCTGTGGCTGTGGCTGTGGCTGTGACGGCCGCAGCGTGCGCAAACAGATCTGCGTACTCATCCGCGTCGCGGATGAGCTCATGCTGCTGGGTCAGCGTTCGGGCCCCGGCGGCGGACGCACTGCTGGACGCACCGGTGGACTCGGTCTCGATGGCCGCCAGTGCCTGGGCAAAGATGACTTCTGCCAAAGCCAGAACGCGCTTGTAGCTGTAGACCCCTTGCTCCAGGGCCTGAGCGCAGGCGGCATCGACGCAGTGCGCGGGGTAGCGCCGCACCAAACCCACGATGCCCCAGAGCTTGCGCTGGCCCACCCGGCCTTCAATGGCAAAGAGCAGAGCTCACACAGCCGGCTGGCGTGCTCACCGATCTCGCTGGCCTGGCGCAGGATCAGACGGGTCTCGCGCGAGGGATTGAACACCCGCTCCTCCTGGGGCAGCACCACCGTGCCGGGCCGCTCGGCCTTGGCGTGGGTGCGCAGCAGGGCGCCGGTGTGGATGTCACGGATCTCGATGCGCTGGGCGTAGATGCGCACCAAGACCTTGGAGCCGATGGCTGCCGGGCGCGCGGCGTAGCTGCTGTGATCCACCCGCACACAGCTGTCGTCGCAGACGGTGCGCACCGCCTCATTGAAATACTGCATGCCCAAGAGCGGCAGCGCCTTGAGGTGGGTGCGCTCCTCCTCGAACATGGCCTGCACCTGGCGCCGCTCGGTGCCGTGGATGCGCTTGGCCGCCCAGTTCTTCTCCCAGTGGGCGAGGAACTCGTTCTGGGCCTCGATGGACTCAAAGCGACGACCCTTCAGGGCCGCGGCGTACACCGGGTTGAGATCGGGCTCGTACAGGTCGGGCTTGAGGATGCCTTCCTTCAGATTGTCCAGCACCACGTATTGCGGGCAGCCGCCGAAGTACCGCAGGGCCCGCTCGTGCAGCTCGGCCCAGATCTGCTGGCTGGACTTCCAGACCACGCGCCGCAAGCTGGCACGGGAATAGCGCAGCGTGGCCACGAACAAGCGGGGCTTGCGGTACCGCTCGCTGCCGGGCATTCGGGTGGGCGCGCCCTCGCCGTAGTCCACCTGCATCTCCTCGCCAGGCAGGAAGGACAGGCGGTCGAACTGCTCGGGCTCCTTGTGGCGCAGCTTGGCGCAGAACCGTTTGACGGAGTTGTACTGCCCGGCAAAGCCGTGTTGGTCGACCAGGTCTTGGAAGATGGCCGTGGCGTTGCGCTTCAGACGCAACTGGGCTTCGATGAACTCGCGGAGGGGTTCGCATAGGGAGGTGGCCGCCGGCACAGGAGCCGGTGGCCAGGGTGGGGGAATTTGCTCGGCCGAGCCGGTGGCCACCCCGGGGGAAATTGACGGCTGCTGCAGCCAGCGCTGGCGGTCAGGTGGGGGAGTTTGAGGTGGCCATAACCGGGGGAATTTGGGTGGCCATCAGGGCGTGTGCGCGCCGCGTTGCAGTACCACGCGCACCAGCCGCACCAGCCGGCGGCCGAGTTCATTTACCCATCGCCCTACATCCCCCGCCACGACGCGCTGGCGGCTTACGCGCGCAAGGCCTTCCCGGCCAAGCGCCCGCTGCTGCAAGCCTGCCGGGCGCTGATGGAGCGCATCCACCAAGACTGCCGCTACGAGAGCGCCAGCACCGACATCCACACCCCGGTGCTGCAAGCCCTGGAGCAGCGCAAAGGCGTGTGCCAAGACTTCGCGCACATCAGAAAGTTGCCGTCACGGTGGCGCCGGAAGACGAGTTCGAGGCTTTGCTGGGTTGAGGAAGTCGTAGCCTGTTCTCAATTTTTCGGGCACCGATTGTTCCGCAGCATCAGTAGCCGTGGAACAAAAAATCCAGCGCAGCGGTGATCTGTGCTTGCGCGTGCGCCAGAGAGCTTACGGGCGGCTTCAGCAGGCGCCTTGGAACTGCGGCCATCTTCGGCGTCTCGAGCAGGAGCTCTTGGCCTTCGATGGTGAATACCGGAGTCAGCCGATCTGGGAATTTGACTTGGGGAAAGTGCTTGAGGCTGCGCAGCGGGATCACCATCCGGCTCTCAAGGCCATCGAGCAAATCGCTCTGCACATCAAGCAGGTAGGGCGTGGTAACCGCATGGCTGCCAGGGTTGGCATAGACATCGAAGCGCGCCATCAAAAACTCTTCCACTCGTCCAGCGGCAAGCCTTCGGCCTCGATGCTGGCGTTGTAGGCGCCAATGAAATCGGCGTGCTCTAGTCGCCATTTGCGCCCCTGCTCGCGCCGCACGACTTCGCGCAAGTGGTTGTCGCAGATCTGCGAAATGTTGATATTGAGCTGTTTGGCCCCCTCGAGCACATCCGCGCTCAGGCTCAGGTTGGTTGCGCGCTTGACCGACGTGCCCGTGCGCGGGCGGCGAGTAGAGTGCAGGTCGGGCATAGCGAGCTTCGTGCGCATGTGTGGATGCGCACATCTTAACCCACCGACTCGCTTGCTGGATAAATCTTGGCCTGAAGCCCGGTTTTCCTTTGGGCGCCGTGATTCGACTCGCAGATTTTCCGCTTGACCAAACGTATCATTTGGCGTACGCTTTGCGCGACCGGAGCCTATCATGCACACACTCACCGCAAGCCAAGCACGCGCCAACCTGTACCGCCTCATGGATCAGGCAGCCGAGTCGCATCAGCCCATCGCCATCACCGGCAAGCACTCTGACGCCGTGCTGATTTCCGCCCAAGACTGGCAGGCCATCCAAGAAACGCTGTACTTGCTCGCCGTGCCAGGTATGCGTGAGTCCATCAAGGAAGGCATGGATCAGGCCCCAGAGGCCTGCGTCCAGGAGTTGGACTGGTGAGCTGGAAGGTCGTTTACACCAAGCACGCACTCAAAGACGCCCAGAAAATTGCAGCCAGCGGCCTCAAAGGCAAGGCCCAAGCATTGCTCGTGCTGCTCAAAGACGACCCCTTTCGCAGCCCGCCACCGCTTGAAAAGCTGGTAGGCGATCTGTCGGGAGCGTATTCGCGGCGCATCAACATTCAACATCGGCTGGTGTACCAAGTGCTGCCAGAGTCCAAAATAGTCAAAGTGTTGCGCATGTGGACGCACTACGAGTAGCTGCACGCTGGCGTAGGGGCCATCTGCCGCCATCGCTGATTAGCCTGCCCCTGTCGCGCACCCGGCACGCGCGCTCGACCCCCATAGCCCCGGATAAACTACGCGGCCACCCCGCCCTTTAGCCCCCCCTGCAAAACCCACGCTAGCCACCGGGCTCAGCCACACCCCCCGGCCCATGGACCACCACACCCTGAGCGCCCTGCGCGAGCGCCACCCCGCTTGGCGGCTGCTGGCGTCGGCGCACGCGCCGCTGGTGGCGGGTTTTTTGCACCGGGTGTTCGTGCTGCCCAACGTGCGCCTGATGAACGCCGCCGATCTGGCCGAGGCGCTGGAAGACGAGCTTTACGCCTTGCGTGAGCAGCTGGGGCCCGAGGCCTACCCCAAGGGCGCGCTGGATTACTTGAACGACTGGGCCGCGCCCGACAAGGGCTGGCTGCGCAAGTTCTACAAGCCGGGCACCGACGAGGCGCAGTTTGACCTCACGCCGGCCACCGAAAAAGCCATCGCTTGGCTGGGGCAGCTGAGCGAGCGCGCCTTTGTCGGCACCGAATCGCGCTTGCTCACCCTGTTTGCGCTGCTCGAGCAGATCAGCGCCGGCACCGAAGCCGACCCGGTCAAGCGCGTGGACGATCTGCGCGCCAAGCGCGACGCGCTCGATGCCGAAATCGCCCGGGTGCAGGCGGGCGAGCTGCCGCTGCTGGACGACACCGCGGTCAAAGACCGCTTCCAGCAGTTCCAGCAGGTGGCGCGCGAGCTGCTGGCCGATTTTCGCGAGGTGGAGCACAACTTTCGCCAGCTTGACCGCCAGGTGCGCGAAAAAATCGCGCTCTGGGAGGGCAGCAAGGGGGCGCTGCTGGAGCAGATCATGGGCGAGCGCGACGCCATCGCCGACTCCGACCAAGGCCGCAGCCTGCGCGCCTTTTGGGATTTCCTCATGTCCAGCCAGCGCCAAGAGCAGCTGTCCGAGCGGCTCGATCAGGTGCTGGCGCTGCCCGCCGTGGCCGCGCTCAAGCCCGAGCCGCGCACGCGGCGCGTGCACCACGACTGGCTGGAGGCCGGCGAACACACGCAGCGCACGGTGGCGCAGCTGTCGCAGCAGCTGCGGCGCTTTCTGGACGACCGCGCCTTTCTGGAAAACCGCCGCATCCTCGACCTGCTGCACGGCATCGAGAGCAAGGCGCTGGCGCTGCGCAGCGCCGCCCCCACGGGCACGCTGATGCACATCGACGCCATGGGGGCGGGCGTGGAGCTGCCGTTCGAGCGCCCGCTGTTCACGCCCAGCGTCAAGCCGCGCTTGGCCGATGTGGCGCTGGAGGGCTTCGAGGCCGAGATCGACACCGCGCGCCTGTTCGAGCAGTTCGTGGTGGACAAAGCGCGCCTGCGCTCGGCCATCGTGCAGGCGCTGCGCCACCAGCCGCAAGTCACGCTGCGCGATTTGCTGCAAACCGCGCCGCTGCAGCGCGGCTTGGCCGAGCTGGTGGCCTACCTCGAGCTGGTGCATGCGCCGCCCGACGGCAGCGCGCTCGATGGGCTGCGGGCCCTCGTCGATGAAAGCGTGACCGAACCGATCGCTTGGCAGGCCCGCAACGCCGCTGGCCAAAGCGTCACCCGCGCAGCGCGCTTGCCGCGCGTGATCTTTACGCGCTAAAAGCTGCACGCCTGCGAGCCCCTACCAATGACCCCTCTACTGCAAGCCCACGACCGCCGAACCTTGCCGCCCATGCACACCGAGCCGCCCGACACCGCAGCAACCCCTGAAGCAGCAAGCAACGCGCCGCCCACCGCGCCCGAGCTGTCGCAGCTCATGGTGCACCTGCTCAAAGGCGTGCTCTACCGCGACGACGACGAGCGCCTCTGGGCCAGCCTGCTGCGCTTGCAAGCCCGGGTGCGCGAGCAGGCCGCCGTGCTGCTGCTCGATCTGCTGCTCGACGAGGCCGAGGGCTATGCCTTCCTCAAAGGGCGCGCCGACCCGGACGAGTCTGAAGACGCGCCGCGCCTGCCCCGGCTGGTGGCGCGCCGCCCGCTTTCGTATCCGGTCAGCCTGATGCTGGCGCTGCTGCGCAAGCGCATGGCCGAGTTCGACGCCAGCGCCGGCGACACCCGGCTGGTGCTCACGCGCGACGAGATTGCCGAGCTGATGCGCGTGTTCCTGCCCGACGGCAGCAACGAAGCCCGGCTGATCGATCAGGTGGACTCGACTATCGCCAAGGTGCTCGATCTGGGTTTTGTGCGCCGCCTCAAGCCCGCTGCCGCCAGCGCGCCCGACCGCGGCCACTACGAGGTGCGGCGCATCCTCAAAGCCTTTGTCGATGCGCAGTGGCTGGCCGAGTTCGACGCCCGCCTCGAGGGTTATCGCACCGCGCTGGCCACGCCGTCGGCGGCTGCGGCTGGCAAAGCCGCCCAACCGGGGGGCAGCGATGCTTGATAGCGCCACACCGGGGCTGGACTTTGTCGCCGACGACAGCCGGGTGGGCTTCAGGCTGCAGCGGCTCGAGGTGCTCAACTGGGGCACCTTCGACCAGCGCGTCTGGCGCTACGAACTGGGCGGGCGCAACGGCTTGCTCACGGGCGACATCGGCTCCGGCAAATCCACCCTAGTCGATGCCATCACCACCTTGCTGGTGCCGGGGCAGCGCGTGGCCTACAACAAGGCCGCCGGCGCCGAGGCGCGCGAGCGCTCCTTGCGCTCCTACGTGCTGGGCCACTACAAGAGCGAACGCAACGAGCTCACCGGCAGCGCCCGCCCGGTGGCGCTGCGCGACGCCTCGAGCTTTTCCGTGGTGTTGGGCGTGTTTCGCAACGAGGGCTACGACCAAGCCGTGACGCTGGCCCAAGTGTTCTGGCTCAAAGACCCCCAAGGCCAGCCCGCGCGCCTGTACGTGGCCGCCGAACGGGCGCTGTCCATAGCGGCCGACTTCAGCGGCTTTGGCAGCGACATCGGCGCCCTGCGCAAGCGCCTGCGCGCCAGCGGCTGCGAGCTGCACGACAGCTTTCCACCCTACGGCGCTTGGTTCAGGCGCCGCTTCGGCATCGAGCACGAGCAGGCGCTGGAGCTGTTTCACCAGACCGTGTCGATGAAGTCGGTGGGCAACCTGACCGACTTCGTGCGCAGCCACATGCTCGAGCCCTTCGACTCCGGGCAGCGCATCGAGGAGCTGATCCGCCATTTCGACGACCTCGATCAGGCGCACCAAGCCGTGCTCAAAGCCAAGCGGCAGGTGGAGCTGCTCACGCCCTTGGTTGCAGACGGCGAGCGCCACCAAGCGCTGCTGGCCGAGATTGCGGGCTGGCGCGATGGCCGCGATCAACTGCGGCCCTATTTTGCCCGGCTCAAGGGCGAGCTGCTGCAGCGCCGCCTCGAGCTGCTGGGGCAGGACGCCGCCCGCATCGACGCCCAGATCGAGCGCCTCGAGGCCCAGCGCGAGGCCGAGCGCGTGGATGTGGCCCGGCTGGAGCGCGCGCTGCGCGACAACGGCGGCGACCGCCTCGAGGAACTGGCGGCCGAGATCCGGCGCCTGGAGGCCGACAAAGCGCTGCGCCAAACCAAGGCCGACCGTTTCCACGCCCTGCTGGCGCGCATCGACGAGGCCGCGCCGGCCGACGAAGCCGCCTTCATGGCCCTGCAGCAGCGCATTGCCCAGCGCGCCGAGGGCTTGCGCGATGCCGACGCCGAGCTCAAAAACCGTGAGAGCGAGCGCGACTACGAGTTCCGCAAGGGCCGCGAAGCGCACACCGACTTGTCGAGCGAGATCGACAGCCTGCAGCGGCGCAAGAGCAACATCGACGCCGCCCAAGTGCGCATCCGCGACGCGCTGTGTGCGGCGCTGGCCATCGACGAAGGCGAGCTGCCCTTCGCCGGCGAGCTCATCCAAGTGCGCGACGACGAGCGCGATTGGGAGGGTGCTGCCGAGCGGCTGCTGCGCGGCTTTGGCTTGGCGCTGCTGGTGCCCGACGCGCACTACAAGGCCGTGTCCGACTGGGTGGAGCGCCAGCATCTGGGCGCGCGGCTGGTCTATTTTCATGTGCGCGCGCGCAAGCCGGTGCCGGGTGCGGCGCTGCAGCCGCAGTCGCTGGTGCGCAAGCTCGTGCTCAAGCCCGATTCGCCGCACTACGAATGGCTGGAGCACGAACTGCGCCAGCGTTTCGACGTCGCTTGCTGCGACAGCGGCGAGCAGTTTCGCCGCGAAGCGCGCGCCATCACCCGCGCCGGCCAGATCAAAGACCCGAGCGGGCGCCACGAGAAAGACGACCGCAGCCGCATCGACGACCGCAGCCGCTACGTGCTGGGCTGGAGCAACGCCGACAAGCTGCGCGCCTTGCGCGATCAGCGCCAGCGGCTGGAACAGCAACTGGCCGCACTCGGGCACGAGCTGGGCGCGATCAAACAGGCGCGCGACGAACTGCGCGGCCGGCTGGATGCACTGCTCAAGCTCGAAGACTGCACGCGCTACGCCGACATCGACTGGATGGCCCCCGCGCGCCAGATGGCCGCCTTGGCCGAAGAGCGCGCGCGGCTGCAAGCCGCATCCAACGCCTTGCAAGAGCTCGAGCGCCAGCTCAAAACCGTGCGCGAGCGGCTGGCCGAACTCGAGCGCCAGTGGCGCGACACCTTGGGCAAACAAGGCGAGCTCAAGAGCAAGCACGAGGCGGCGCTGGAGCTGCGCCAGCAAGTGCAGCGCATCAGCCACGAGGCGCCGCTGACCGAAGCCCAGATCGAGCGCCTGCATGGCTGGCGCGCGGCCGCTTTGGGCGAGCACCAGCTCTCGGTTGAATCCTGCGACCACCGCGAACAGGAGCTGCGCAAGTGGCTGCAAGACCGCATCGACGCCGAGGACAAGCGCCTGGCGCGGCTCACCGAGCGCATCGTCAACGCCATGCGCGGCTTCAAAGAGGCCTTCAAAGCCGAAACTGCCGAGGTGGACGTGGCCTTGGTGGCGCTGCCCGACTACGCGCGCCTGCTCACCGGCTTGAAGAGCGACGACCTGCCGCGCTTCGAGTCGCGCTTCAAAGAGCTGCTCAACGTCAACACCATCAACCAGATCGCCAGCTTCAACGCCCACCTCGCCAGCCAGCGCGAGACCATCAAAGAGCGCGTGGCACGCATCAACCAGTCGCTCGAGGCGATCGACTACAACCCCGGGCGCTTCATCCTGTTGCTGGCCCAGCCCAGCCCAGACGCCGAAATCCGCGACTTCCAGCGCGACCTGCGCGCCTGCACCGAGGGCACGCTCACCGGCTCGGGCGACGAGCAGTATTCCGAAGCCAAGTTCTTGCAGGTCAAGGCGATCATCGACCGCTTCCGCGGCCGCGAAGGGCTGTCGGACGCCGACCGGCGCTGGACGGCCAAGGTCACCGACGTGCGCAACGCCTTTTTGTTTGCGGCCAGCGAGCGCTGGCGCGCCGACGGCGCCGAGCACGAGCACTACTCCGATTCGGGCGGCAAATCGGGCGGCCAAAAAGAGAAGCTGGCCTACACCGTGCTGGCCGCGAGCTTGGCCTACCAGTTCGGGCTCGAGTGGGGCGCGGTGCGTTCGCGCTCGTTTCGCTTCGTCGTCATCGACGAGGCTTTTGGGCGCGGCTCGGACGAGTCGGCGCAGTACGGGTTGCGCCTGTTCCAGCAGCTCAACCTGCAACTGCTGATCGTCACGCCGCTGCAAAAAATCCACATCATCGAACCCTTCGTCTCGAGCGTGGGCTTCGTGCACAACGAAGGCGGGCGCGACTCGCGCCTGCGCTGCCTGTCGATCGAGGACTACCAAGCGCAGAAAGCGCTGGCCGGGGCCGAAGCCCGGGCGGTGGCATGAACTGGACCACCCCAGCCGACCTGCGCGCCCAGGTGCAACGCCTGTGGGAGCGCGGCGAGCTGCTGCGCGCGGCGGTGTCCGATTCCAGCTGGGTGCCCCTGCGCCTAAACCTGAAGGCCCCCAGCGCAGCCGACCTGTCCGAGCGCTTCGAGGCCGTGCGCGACTGGGTGCGCGCGCTAGCCGACACCGCGCCGCTGCGCATCGAATGGCGCGACTGGAACCACCGCGTCCAAGGCGCGCAGCGGCTGCCGGCGGCCATCTGGCTCGACACCCTGCACGAGGCCTTGGCCTTCATCGGCAAGCTGCGTCAGGCCCAAGGCTTTAGGGCCCTGTGGAAGCAGACCGCCAGCGCGCAGCCGGCGCTTCTGGCCTACCTGAGCCGCCGACCCATCCAAGCGCTGGAGCTGATTGAGCGCTGGCCGCGCCTGTTGGCCGTGGTGGCTTGGCTGCAAGCGCACCCGCGCCCCGGCGTGTACCTGCGCCAACTCGACGTGCCCGGAGTGGACAGCAAGTTCATCGAGGCCCATCGGGGCGTGCTGACCGAGCTGCTGGATGCGGCCCTGCCGCCCGAGGCCATCGACAGCCAAGCCAGCGGCGTGGCGCAGTTCACGCGCCGCTTCGGCTTTCTGGACAAACCCGTGCGCATCCGCTTTCGTCTGCTCGACCCGGCGTTGCCCAGCCTGCCGGGCTGCCAAGCCCCGGCAGCCTTAGCACCAGCCGCCGTGCCGCTCGCCGCCCTGCCCGACATCACCCTCGATGCCGCCAGCTTTGCGGCCTTGGCCTTGCCCGTTGAGCGCGTTTTCATCACCGAAAACGAGACCAACTTCCTCGCCTTCCCGGCGCTGCCACGCGCCCTCGTCGTCTTTGGCGCCGGCTACGGCTGGGAGGCGCTGGCCCGCGCCGCGTGGCTGCAGCGCTGCCAGCTGCACTACTGGGGCGACATCGACACCCACGGCTTTGCCATCCTAGACCAGCTGCGCGGCCAGTTCCCGCACGCCGCGTCCATGCTCATGGACATGGACACCCTGCTGGCCCACCGCGCGCACTGGGGCGCAGAGCCCGAGCCCGCGCGCCACCACCTGCCGCGCCTCACACCCGCCGAAGCCGCCGTCTATGACGCGCTGCGCTTCGACCAGCTCCAGCCCCGGCTGCGGCTGGAGCAAGAGCGCGTGCGCTTTGGCTGCTTGCGCGCGCTGCTGGCGCGCATGGCTGCTCACCTCAAGTGAGCGCAGACAGCCGCCCTGCTCCATCCGGAATTTGATCGCTTGTACGCGGCTACGGCATGGGTTGGCTGCCAAGAGTCGGCGCGCGCAGCGCCCTGAGCAACAGCGCCCCCAGCAACCCGCCGGCCACCTGCGCCAGCACCAGCGCCGGGAACGAGGCCGGCGCCACCCCGGCAAAGCTGTCGCTGAACATGCGCCCGAAAGTTGCCGCCGGATTCGCCAGCGACGTCGAGGCCGTGAACCACATCGCTGCGCCGATGTACGCCGCCACCAGCGCCGGCGCCGTGCGCGCGCAGCTGCGCCCGATCACAAACACCAGACCGGCCGTGGCCAGCAGCTCGGCCAGCCACATCGGTGGCCCGCCGCGCACCTGCTGCGCCAGCTCCAGCGGCGCGTGCCCAAACATCAGATTGGCCAGCACCACCCCGGCCAAGGCCCCGCTCAGTTGCGCCCCCACGTAGGCCAGACGCAGGCCCCAAGACAAGCCGTTGGCGGCACCAAAAACGGCCGTCACCACCGGGTTGAAATGCGCGCCGCTGATCGGCCCTAGGGTTTGAATCAGCACATACAGAATGCACACCGTGGCCACGGTATTGGCCAGCAGCATCAGCGCCACATTGCCTGCCGCCAAGTGCTGCGCCATGATGCCCGAACCCACCACCGCGCACACCAGCAGCAGCGTGCCCACGAACTCCGCCAGCAGGCGCTGCGGCAGTGGTGGCGTCAAAGGCGGTGGCACAGGCTCAGACATAAACGGCGCTCTCAGGGTAACTGGGTCAAGGTTGCAGATTCATGCTTGCGCCAAGCGGCGCGCGGTTTGCGCCAGCCGCTCGCCCTCGAGATCGGCGGGTGGCGCAGCGAGCAGTGCCTGAATGCGGCCGCTGATGGCCTGCAAGGTGCTGCGAAATCGCTGCAGGCGCTGCTCCGGGCTGCCCTCGCCCTCGGACGGATCGGCATAAGCCCAATGCGCCGTGGCCGGATGCCCGGGCCAGATCGGGCAGACCTCGCCAGCGGCGTTGTCGCACACGGTGATGATCAGGTCCATCGGCTGCGCCTTTGGGCCGGCAAATGCGTCCCAGTTTTTGCTGCGCAAGCCCGCCGTGTCGATGCCAGCCTCCTGCAAGGCCGCCAGCGCCAGCGCATGGGGCTGCTGCCCCGGCCGCGGGCTGCTGCCGGCCGAAAAAGCCTGCCAGCGCCCGCGCCCCCAGTGGTTCAGGCAGGCTTCGGCCAAGATGCTGCGTGCCGAGTTGTGGGTGCACAAAAAAAGCACCCGCACGGGGAGCAAAATGGGGTTTGGTTTAGTCATGTTGCGGCTCTGGCAGCGTGCACAAAAGATTCGACGGGGCCAGACAGCCCTGCCCCTGACAGCAGTTTTCACTCAAGTAGCTCAGCAGCGCGTTCATGCGCTCGAGCTCGGCCCGGTAATGGATGTGGCGCCCGCTGCGCTGCGCGCACACCAAGCCGGTGTGCATCAGCTCCTTCAAATGAAAGGAGAGCGTGGCCGCCGGCAGCGCCAGCGACTGGGCCAACACACCGGGCGTCAGGCCATCAGCCCCCGCCACCACCAAGGCGCGGAAAACGCGCAAACGCGCCGGGTGCGCCAGCGCGGCAAAGCAGGATGCTGCGTGCGAGTCTTCCATGATTCGATTGTATTCGAATTGTGGATGTTTTTGTACACTGTGCCAGAACACCCGCCCCAATGTACAGCTTCATGACTAGAATGACGTACATCAACGCAACAGGAGCCCCCCATGGCGATTACTGCACGCGACGTCATCACACTGTCGCAAGCCCGGGCCACGCTGTCCGAGCTGGCGGATCAAGTCAAAGCCGGCGCCGAAAAGATCATCACCAAGAACGGTGAAAGCTACGTCGCCCTCATCGACTCCCGGCGCTTGGATCACTACCACCAGTTGGAACGTGAACGCATCCATCTGCTGCTCATCGACCAAGCCAGCCGTGGCTTGGCCGATGTGGCCGCAGGCCAAGTTACAGACGCCCGCAGCACCCTGGCCGCGATCAAGCATGGGCGTGCAGCCACCGTTGCCAACTGAACGGCCAAGCGACCCGTGAGCCCACTTGCCCGCGTCAAACTGAGTGCCAACTTTGAACGCAATCTGCTGGAGCTGCAAGATTTTTTGCTGCAAGCGCAAGCGCCTCACGCCTTTGATGCCTTGCTAGACGAGTTGACCGACACGGTCATCCCCAACCTAGAGCGCTTTCCGGGCCTTGGGCGTTTATTTTTGCAGCGCCCAGTCCGGTCTGTAGAGGTGGCCAACGGCATGGCTCGGCTGGCAGAGCAACTGGGTTCGCTGGCCACCGACGGCGAGTTGCGCGAGTACGTGCTGACACACCATCTGCTGCTGTATGCGCGCATCGAGGACACGGTGTACTTGCTCTCGATTCGCCACCAGCGCCAGTTGTCGTTTGATTTTGAGGCGTTGTGGGAACCACACCGATGAGCCTCAATCTGGCTGTGGCTATACTGAAACCAAGGCTTGGCCCGAACTCCGATGGCCCATCACCTAGCCAAGGCCTCGATCACGGCCTGCGGGTTGCGCTCAATCACATTGAGCAACACCAACGCCGGGCCGTGTGGCGAGCGATCGCCTCGTTCCCAGTGGCGCAAGGTTGCCGCCGAAAAACCGAAACGCGCTGCAAACTGCTCTTGGGTCATGCCCACCTTGGCGCGCACCGCCTTCACGTCCACCGCGCGCGGGCGGTGCTCACGCACGCCGCTGCCCTCCCCCTTGGCATGGGCAATCGCCTCTTGCAAACCCTGTTTGATGCTGTCAAATGCCGCACTCATGGCTGCGTCCTTTCTTTCCAGATGCCCACCAAGGCATCGACCAAATCGGCCAACTCGTTGCGCTCGGCCTTGCTCAGATTGGCCTTGTCGCCTTTGGCAAAGAGCGTGAGCAGATACAGCGGCATGAGCTCATCATGGAAGTAGTAGATCACGCGCACGCCGCCACTTTTGCCCTGACCACCCCGCCGCCAGCGCAGCTTGCGCACACCACCCGTGCCTTCCATGATGTCACCCGCCTTGGGGTGTACGGCCAGGTAGGCGAGCAAGTCCTGCCTCTCTTGCTCAGACAAGAGCTTTTCGGCCAGTCGGATGTAGCTAGGCAGTTCGGCGATGCCGTGCAGAGTCTCGCGCATGATTGAGTGTAATCCATTGGATTACACTCAGCAAGGCTTGGTGCGTTTCGCTCCCCGCCACGGCCCCACCCTACGCTATACTGGTGCCAAGGGCTGGCGGCAAAATCTCCTGGCAGATGCTGAAGGTGCGCCGGACACCGAAGGTTGGTGGGGACATTTACCCACCGGGGTCGCAAGGCCCTAGCAGCGGGACATGGAGTCCGCTGAGCCAGCCCCACGAGGATGATCCGGCGCTTCCTCACCTATTTTGTTCCCAGCCATGGACGCGCTCCTTCAAGCCCACCGCCCAGAACTGCTCGCACTGGTGCGCCGCTACGGCATCGGCGGCTTGTCCGTTTTTGGCTCCATGGCCCGTGGCGACGCCGGCCCGCACAGCGATGTGGACCTGCTGATTGACGATGCCTGCGGGCTTTCTGGGTTCCAGCTAGGGGCCTTGCAAATGGATGCGCAAGATATTTTGGGACGCAAGGTGGGCTTGGTAACACGCAACGCGCTCCACCCCATGCTGCGCGAACGCATTTTGCAAGAGGCTGTGCGCCTAGGATGAAGCCCAGCCCAGAGTCGGATCGGGTGTACCTCGCCCACATGCTCGAGTGCATAGCACGCGTGCAAAGCTACACGGCTGGGGGCGGGCTCCAGTTTCGCAGCTCACAGCTGATTCAAGACGCCGTGGTGCGCAACTTGCAAGTCATGGCCGAGTCCAGCCAGCGATTGAGCGCTGCAGCCAAAGCCAATGCAAGCGATATTCCTTGGCGCTCCATCTCGGGCTTCAGGAACTTGGTGGTGCACGACTACCTGGGGCTCGACTTGGATGTGATCTGGAGCGTGGTGGCCCAAGACCTTGAGCCCTTAAAACGAGCGCTGCAGCGGCTGATATGAGCGTTTCAAACTGGCCAGCATCCTTGCATTGGAGGAAACCCGTAGTCTGACCCCAGATTTAGCTTCATGAGCTCATCCCCACATGGGCCAAGAAAGGGCAACATGTACGTTTTGATACCCGCCGAGCATTTGAATGTTTGGGCAAGTCGCTACACGACCCCAGCCGAATTTCCACGGCTGGTTCGCCTTTTGTTGTGGGCCGCGCTCCGCACGCCGCGCGTCATCAATTTTCCTGCAGATGAAGCAGTAAGGTACCAGGGCTACGACGGCCAGCTCGACAACGCGACAACTAAGGCCGGTTTGCCCGAAGGCCTCTCTGTCTGGGAGCTTGGCACCAACAGAGACATCAAAGCCAAGGCGGATGAAGACTACGAAAAGCGCACGAAAAATTCCGTCGGTATCGATCGGGCAAGTACGACCTTCGTGTTTGCAACCCCCCGTACCTGGCCGGGCAAAGCGGCATGGGCGCAAGCCCGCAGTGACGAAAAATTCTGGCGACGCGTACTGGCCTTTGACGCAGAGGATCTGCTTCAGTGGATGGAGCACTCTCCGGCAGTCGCAGTGTGGTTCGGTCGGCTAACGGGACTCACGCCCCGGGGTGTTCGTGATCTGCAGGGGTCTCTGGAGGACTACCGGCTCGCAACTCAACCGGCGTTCGATCCTGCTGGGGCGCTCATTGGAAGGCAACTTCAGGTCGAGTCGATGATTCGCATTCTGACCTCTGATCCTACGGCGATCGAACTTGAGGCTGCGAACCGCGAAGAGGCAGAAGCATTTGTCGGCGCCTGCATCACCACCTTGCCTCAGGATCAGCAAGACCCACAGTGGGCGCCTTTGTTGACCGGCTGCGCCGCGAGCGCGCCCAACGCGCCTCCTGATCGCGCGCTTTCCAACCGCGCGCTGCACGCCTGTCGCCTGCGCCCACGGGTTCCGTGGGCGCAGCGGCAGGCCGCCGACCGCCCTTTCATAACCCAGCCCTGAGCCCACCGGAAAGCGCACCCTCACGATGAGCTCACTCGCACGCCTGCCCGCGGCGCAAGTCGCCGCCCTCTCCGCAAGCTACCGCACCCAGCAGGCGGCCAAAGCCCGCTCGTCCGCCTGGGGCCTGCTGATCTTGCTGCTGCTGGTGCTGACCGCCGGTTACGTGGCCGAAGTCGATTTGGCCAAACTCTGGGCCAATCTCGGTCATCTGACCAGCTATTTCTACCGCATATTTCATTTGGCCAATGGCGAACTGGTGTTCACCGATGTGGCCGAATGGTTCTGGGGCTGGCCACGCTGGCTGGACTTGCTCTGGGACACGCTGCTGATCGCCTACCTCGGCACCCTGTTTGGCACCATCGCGGCCTTCTTCTTGTGCTTTGCCGCCACCGCCAACCTCGCGATCAACCCCTCGCAGCGCTTTTTCATGCGCCGCCTGCTCGAGTTTTGCCGCACGGTGCCCGACCTGGTGTTTGCGCTCATTTTCGTCGTGGCCTTTGGGCTCGGCCCACTGCCCGGCGTGCTGGCGATCATGATCTCGACCACCGGCGCGCTCGGCAAGCTGTTTGCCGAGGTGGTGGAAAACATCGACATGCAACCCGTTGAGGGCGCGATCGCCACCGGCGCCACGCGCTGGCAGGCCATCCGCTACGCCGTCGTGCCGCAGGTGCTGTCCAACTTTGCCAGCTACGCCCTGTTGCGCTTCGAGATCAACGTGCGCGGCGCCTCGGTCATGGGTTTTGTGGGCGCGGGCGGGATCGGGCAAGATCTGCTCGAGGCCATTCGCGGTTTTCACTACCCCGACGTCTCGGCCATCCTGCTGCTGATCGTCCTCACGGTGGTGTCGATCGACCTGGTGTCGGAGCGCATCCGCCACCGCCTGATTTCGCTGGAGCACGGGAAATGAAGCCGTCGCAAAATTTGCAACTTAGCCCAGCGATCCGGCAGCGCCACGCGGCGCTGATTGCGGGCTCGGGGCGTGAGAAATGGATCACGGCGCTGGTGGTCAGCGCCATGGCCGGGCTGGCTTTGTTTGCGCTGCTGCGCCTCGACGTCTCGCTCTCCCAACTGGGCGCCGGCTTGGTGCAGCTCGGCACCTTTTTGAGCCTGATGGTGCCCCCCTCGCCCGGCACGCAATTCGACCGCCTGCTCGAGGCGCTGGCCGAAACCGTGGCCATCGCCTTCTTGGGCACTTTGCTGGCGGCGCTAATCTCTTTCCCGCTCGGTTTCCTGGCCGCGCGCAACACCACCGTCAACGCCTTCGTGCGCTGGCTCACGCGCCGCTCGGCCGACACGATCCGCGGCGTGGACACGCTGATCTGGGCGCTGATCTGGATCAACGTCGTCGGACTGGGCCCCTTTGCCGGCGTGCTGGCCATCATGACCAGCGACATCGGCTCGTTCACCAAGCTCTACTCGGAGACGATTGAAGCCGTTGAGCGCAAGGCCAGCGAAGGCGTGTTGTCCAGCGGGGGTTCGCGGCTGCACGCGCTGCGCTTTGGCATCGTGCCCCAGGTGCTGCCGGTGTTGATCAGCCAAGTTTTGTATTTCTTCGAATCCAACACCCGCTCGGCCACCATCATCGGCATCGTCGGCGCTGGCGGCATCGGCCTGTTCTTGGCCGAGCGCATCCGCACTTTCGAGTGGGATCAGGTGGCTTTCATCGTCCTGATGATCTTGCTCACCGTGGCGCTGATCGACTGGGTTTCGACCCGCCTGCGCATCGCTTTGGTCGGCAAGCGCAACCTCACGTTGTGAGCGCAGCTGCCGCAGCCCGAGCAAATTGGGCAGCGGCACCCGCCTCTGAGCGCAGCCCGCCTTGCCCAAAACAAAAAACCCTGCAAGCCATTAAGCCCACAGGGTTGATTGAGGTTTTGGTTGCGGAGGCAAGATTTGAACTTGCGACCTTTGGGTTATGAGCCCAACGAGCTACCAGGCTGCTCCACTCCGCGTCAAGACATGTATTCTAGCACGCTTACTGCGTTTTGTCGGCAGAAGCTTGTTCTTCTTTGGTGGTTTCTGCATCGCCGCGATCGACCAGCTCGATCAGGGCCATCGGGGCGTTGTCGCCGACGCGATACCCGGTTTTGAGGATGCGCGTGTAGCCACCCGGACGGGCGTTGAAGCGCGGGCCGAGCACGTCGAACAGCTTAACCACCACGTCGCGGTCGCGCAGGCGGTCAAAAGCCAAGCGGCGGTTGGCCACCGTCGGCACTTTGGCCAAGGTGATCATGGGCTCGACCACGCGGCGCAGCTCTTTGGCCTTGGGCAAGGTGGTTTGAATCGCTTCGTGCGTGAGCAGCGAGTTCATCATGTTGCGCAGCATGGCCAGCCGGTGGCTGGTGGTGCGGTTGAGTTTGCGAAGTCCGTGTCCGTGACGCATGGTGGTTTCCTTTGTGGTTTGCCCGCAGCCGGATCAGGTACTGCGAGGGGTCAGGGGCGTTGAGGGTGAGGGTTAAGCAGTGGGTTCAGTGCTTGTCCAGCCCAGCGGGCGGCCAGCTCTCCAGCTTCATGCCCAGCGTCAAGCCGCGCGAAGCCAGCACTTCCTTGATTTCGTTGAGCGACTTGCGACCCAGGTTGGGGGTTTTGAGCAGCTCGTTTTCGGTGCGCTGGATCAGGTCACCGATGTAGTAGATGTTTTCGGCCTTGAGGCAGTTGGCCGAGCGCACCGTGAGCTCGAGCTCATCGACCGGGCGCAGCAAAATCGGGTCAAACTGCTGCGAAGCGCGGCTGGGCGAGGCGCCAAAGTCGGACGACTCGTCGCCGGCCAGCTGGGCAAAAACCGCCAGCTGCTCGACCAGAATCTTGGCTGCGGCGCGCACCGCTTCCTCGGGCGCCACGGCACCGTTGGTTTCGATGTCCAGCACCAACTTGTCGAGGTCGGTGCGCTGCTCGACGCGGGCGTTTTCCACCGCGTAGCTGACGCGCTTGACCGGCGAAAAAGAGGCATCGAGCAAAATTCGGCCGATCGAGCGCGTGCTGTCCTCGCCACGGCGCAGGTTGCCGGGCACGTAGCCGCGGCCCTTCTCGACCTTGATCTGCATGTCGAGCTTGGTGCCCGCGCTCAGGGTGGCGATGGGGTGCTGCGGATTCAGGATTTCCACGTCGTGCGGGGTCTGGATGTCGCCCGCTGTGACCAGGCCTTCGACCTCTTTGCGCAGGCTCAAGGTGACTTCGTCGCGGCCGTGGAGCTTGAACACCACGCCTTTGAGGTTGAGCAGCATGTCAACAGTGTCTTCTTGCACGCCGTCGATCGAAGAAAACTCATGCAACACACCCGAGATGGTGACCTCGGTGGGAGCGTGGCCGACCATCGAAGCCAACAACACCCGGCGCAGCGCGTTGCCCAGCGTGTGGCCATAGCCGCGCTCAAAGGGCTCGAGCGTGACTTCGGCGTGGTTGGGGCCGAGGTGCTCGACTTGAATGTTCTTGGGTTTCAGAAGATTGTTAAGCATTCGGACTTCCTTCAATACCCTCGGCTCGTTACACCGATAAGGCTGCTGGAGTACAAAATCCCGAACGCCAGCTGAATGCGGCGCTCGGGCTCGGATATGGTTTCAAACCACAGATTAGCGCGAATACAGTTCGACGATCAGCGATTCGTTGATGTCGGCGGCGAACTCGTCGCGGTCCGGCACTTTCTTGAAGGTGCCCTCGGCCTTTTCGACCGCGACCTCAACCCATGCGGGGAAACCGATCTGTTTGGCGAGCTCCAGCGCCTCTTTGACGCGGTTCTGGTTGCGCGATTTTTCGCGCACCGACACCACATCACCCGATTTGACCAGTGCCGACGGGATGTTGCAGCTCTGGCCATTCACCAACACCGCCTTGTGCGAGACCAGTTGGCGCGCTTCGGCGCGGGTCGAGGCAAAGCCCATGCGAAACACCACGTTGTCGAGGCGCGATTCGAGCAGGCCGAGCAGGTTGGTGCCGGTGTTGCCACGGCGGCGGTCGGCTTCGGCGAAGTAGCGCCGGAACTGGCGCTCGAGCACACCGTACATGCGCTTGACTTTTTGCTTTTCGCGCAGCTGCAGACCGAAGTCGGAAGTGCGCTGACCCGAGGTGCGGCCGTGCTGGCCGGGCTTGGAGTCGAACTTGGCCTTGTCGCTGATCGAGCGCCGCGCGCTCTTGAGCAACAGATCGGTGCCTTCACGGCGGGAGAGTTTGGCCTTGGGGCCGAGGTAACGTGCCACGTGATTTTCCTTGATCTATCTGCCGCCCACAGCCTTACAGCCTTGAGCGGGAGCCGCACCCTTTCAGGGCCACGGCGGTGGGCTTGAAACGAAAATGCCACCGCAAAGGTTTGCAGTGGCCCAAACAAAGAGCCGCAGATTATAGCAATACAGCAGGCTCTAGGTCAAGCGCTAAGGCTTGAGGCGGCGCTAAGGTTTTAGGCCGAACTCAGATGCGGCGGCGCTTTTGCGGGCGGCAGCCGTTGTGCGGCACCGGGGTCACGTCGGCGATCGAGTTGATGCGGATCCCTAGGGCGCCCAATGCGCGCACCGAGGATTCGCGACCCGGGCCCGGGCCCTTGATTTCGACGTCGAGGTTTTTGATGCCTTGCTCGATGGCCGCGCGGCCAGCCACTTCGGACGCCACCTGGGCTGCGAAGGGGGTCGATTTGCGCGAGCCCTTGAAACCCTGACCACCCGACGACGCCCACGACAGCGAGTTGCCTTGGCGGTCGGTGATGTTGATGATGGTGTTGTTGAACGAAGCGTGCACGTGGGCAATGCCGTCGGAGATGTTCTTGCGAACTTTTTTGCGCACGCGGGCGGCGGCGTTGGAGGCTTGGGGCTTGGCCATAGCGGTTGTCCTTGTGGGCGGTTATTTCTTCAGCGACTGGGCAGCCTTGCGCGGGCCCTTGCGGGTGCGGGCGTTGGTCTTGGTACGCTGGCCGCGCACCGGCAGACCGCGCCGATGGCGGAAACCGCGATAGCAACCGATGTCCATCAAACGCTTGATGTTCATCGTGGTTTCGCGGCGCAAATCGCCCTCGATGGTCAGGGTGTTGACCGCTTCACGAACCTTTTCCAGTTCGGCGTCGGAAAGCTCTTTGATCTTTTTCGAGTATGCGATGCCACAGGCCTCGCAAATCTGCCGTGCGCGGGTGCGCCCGATGCCAAAGATCGCCGTCAGGCCGATTTCGGCGTGCTTTTGCGGCGGAATGTTGATACCAGCGATACGTGCCATGATGGTCCTCTAATCGAATCAGCCTTGACGCTGCTTGTGCCGTGGGTCGGTGCAGATAACCCGCACCACGCCATGACGACGAATGATCTTGCAGTTGCGGCACATTTTTTTGACCGAAGCCGAAACTCTCATGTCTTACTCCTGAACGAAATTCTAGAAAAACTATTTGCTGCGGAACACGATCCGCGCCCGTGTGAGGTCGTAGGGCGTGAGCTCCACCTTGACCTTGTCGCCAGGCAGGATGCGGATGTAGTGCATGCGCATCTTGCCGGATATGTGCCCGAGCACGACGTGGCCGTTTTCAAGCTTGACGCGGAAGGTGGCGTTGGGCAAATTCTCCACCACCTCGCCCTGCATCTCGATGACATCGTCTTTGGACATATCAGACCCCGGGGGCGCCCTTGAAACTGGATTTCTTGAGCAAGGACTCGTACTGCTCAGACATCATGTAATTTTGCACCTGGGTCCAGAAGTCCATGGTCACAATCACGATGATCAGCAGCGAGGTGCCACCAAAGTAGAACGGAACGTTGTAATACAGGATCAGGAACTCGGGCAGCAAACACACCGCCGTGATGTAGAGCGCACCCACCAGCGTCAGGCGGCCCAAGATCTTGTCGATGTGGCGGGCGGTCTGATCCCCTGGGCGGATGCCCGGGATGAAGGCACCGCTCTTCTTCAGGTTGTCTGCGGTTTCGCGGCTGTTGAATACCAGCGCGGTGTAGAAGAAACAAAAGAAGATGATCGCGGCGGCATAGAGCGCAATGTAGATCGGCTGCCCAGGCGAGAGCGCGCCGGCCATGTCGCGCAACCAGTCCATGCCCTGATCGGCGCTGAACCAAGTCACCAAGGTGGCCGGCAGCAAAATGATCGAGGAGGCAAAAATCGGCGGGATCACGCCGGCCATGTTGAGCTTGAGCGGCAGGTGCGACGACTGGCCACCATAGACCTTGTTGCCCACTTGGCGCCGGGCGTAATTGACCAGCACCTTGCGCTGCCCACGCTCCACATAGACCACGAAGTAGGTCACCGCCACCACCAGCAACAGGATGAAGATGGCCGACAGAATGCCCATCGCGCCGGTGCGCACCAGCTCGGTCAGCCCGCCCATGGCACTCGGCAAACCGGCCACGATGCCGGCAAAGATCAGCATCGAAATGCCGTTGCCGACGCCGCGCTCGGTGATCTGCTCGCCCAGCCACATCAGGAACATGGTGCCAGCCACCAAGCTCACCACCGCCGTGAAGCGAAAGGCGAACCCAGGATCGACCACCATGCCCGGCATGCCCTCGAGAGCGAGCGCAATGCCAAAGGACTGGAAAATCGCCAGCGCCAGCGTGCTGTAGCGGGTGTACTGCGTGATCTTGCGCTTGCCGGCCTCGCCTTCTTTGCGCAGCGCGATCAGCGACGGCACCACGTAGGTGAGCAGCTGGATGATGATCGCGGCCGAGATGTAGGGCATGATGCCCAAGGCAAAGACGGCAAAGCGCTGCAGCGAGCCACCCGTGAACATGTTGAACAGGTTCAGGATGTTGCCCGCCTGGCCTTGGAACAACTGCGCCAGTTGGTCTGGATCGATGCCCGGCACAGGGATGTGCGCCCCGATGCGGTAGACGATCAGCGCGCCCAGCAAAAAGAACAGCCGCCGACGCAAATCGGCGTACTTTCCGGTTCGGGCTAGGGAGGCAGCGTTGGTGGCCACAGGTGTAGATTCCCGCGCTTAAAGCTTCAAGCCGCGACCGAGCCGCCAGCGGCTTCGATGGCTGCCTTGGCACCGGCGGTGGCGCCGATTTGGTTCAACTGCACCGCCAGCGACAGCTGACCGGTGTTGATGACCTTGACTTTGCGCGCCAGCTCGGGCACCAGACCGGCTTGCTTGAGCAACAGCAGATCGACTTGTGCCGCGCCCAGCACCTGCAGGTCGTCGAGCGTGACTTCGGCGTTGAACTTCAGGGTGGTGGATTTGAAGCCGCGCTTGGGCAGGCGGCGTTGCAGCGGCATCTGGCCGCCTTCAAAGCCGACCTTGTGGTAGCCGCCGGAGCGCGATTTTTGGCCTTTGTGGCCACGACCGGCGGTTTTGCCCAAGCCGGAGCCGATGCCCCGACCGACACGGCGCCGAGCCGATTTGGAGCCCGCAGCGGGCTTGAGGGTGTTGAGTTCCATAGTCGAAATCCGTTCAGATCACTTGCAGCAGGTAGCTGATCTTGTTGATCATGCCACGCACCGCCGGGGTGTCTTGCAACACGCTGACGCTGTTGAGCTTGCGCAGGCCCAGCCCGCGCACGGTGGCGCGGTGGTCGGCACGGCAGCCGATCGGGCTGCGCACCAGCTTGATGGTGAGGGTGGAGGCGGTAGTCATGCGGAATCCCTTTTAGGCCAGAATTTCTTCGACCGATTTGCCGCGCTTGGCCGCCACTTCGTAGGGCGTCATGGAGCGGCGCAGCGCGTCCAGCGTGGCGCGCACCAAGTTGTAGGGGTTGGTCGAGCCGTGGCTTTTGGCCACGACGTCGGTCACGCCCAGCACCTCGCAGACGGCGCGCATCGGGCCGCCGGCGATGATGCCGGTACCCTTGTTGGCCGGCAGCATCATGACGCTGGAAGCGCCGTGGCGGCCGTGCACCGCGTGGTGCAGGGTGCCGTTCTTGATCGCCACCTTGAACAGGTTGCGGCGCGCTTCGTCCATGGCTTTTTGCACCGACACCGGCACTTCGCGCGCCTTGCCTTTGCCCATGCCGACGCGGCCGTCGCCGTCACCGACCACAGTCAGGGCGGCAAAGCTCATGATGCGCCCGCCTTTGACCACTTTGGTGACGCGGTTGACCGCGATCATCTTTTCGCGCAGGCCATCGTCGTTGGCCTCGCTCTTTACATTCGCAAGCATCTTTGCCATTTGAGCATCCCCAATCAGAATTGCAGGCCGGCGGCACGCGCGGCTTCTGCAAGGGCTTTGACACGACCGTGGTAGGCAAAACCGGAACGGTCAAAAGCCACCTTCTCGATCCCGGCGGCCTTGGCCTTGGCGGCGATGCGCTGGCCGACCAGTTCGGCCGCCGCCCTGTTGCCACCGTTGCCGTTGGCCGCAGCGATCTGGGCGCGCACTTCGGCTTCCAGCGTCGAGGCCGAGACCAGCACGCGCGCACCGTCTTCGGAGATGACGTTGGCGTAGATGTGCAGGTTGCTGCGGTTCACACTCAGGCGCAGTGCGCCTTGCTGGGCGATGCGAATGCGGGTCTGGCGGGCACGGCGCAAACGCTGTTCTTTTTTCGTCAACATGTTCGCTGTCCTTATTTTTTCTTGGTCTCTTTGATGACGACCTTCTCACCGACGTAGCGGATGCCCTTGCCTTTATAAGGCTCGGGCGGGCGCACGGCGCGAATTTCGGCGGCAATCTGGCCCACGCGCTGGCGGTCGGCGCCCTTGAGCACGATTTCGGTCGCGGCCGGAGTGGTCACGCTCACGCCTTCGGGCATTACGAAATCGACCGGGTGCGAATAGCCCACGGCGAGGTTGAGCTTGTTGCCGCTGGCGCTGGCTTTGTAGCCCACGCCCACCAGCGAGAGCTTCTTCTCGAAGCCCTTGCTCACGCCCTGCACCATGTTGTTGACCAACTGGCGCATGGTGCCGCACAGGGCCTTGGCCTGCGCGCTGTCGCCCACGGCAGCAAAGGTCAGGCGGCCATCGGCATGCTGCACCTGCACTTGGGCATTGGGGGCCAGCGCCAGCGCGCCCAGCGCGCCCTTGACGCGGATGGCGTCGGGCTGCAGCGCCACTTCGACCCCGGCCGGAATGGCGATCGGTGTTTTACCTACACGAGACATCTCAGATACTCCTTCGTTCTCGCATCAGGCGACGTAACACAACACTTCACCACCGACACCGGCGGCGCGCGCCTTGCGATCGGTCATCACGCCTTGCGGTGTGGTGACGATGGCCACGCCCAAGCCGTTCATGACTTGGGGGATCGACTTGGAACCCTTATAGACGCGCAGACCGGGGCGGCTGACGCGCTCGATGCGCTCGATCACCGGGCGCCCGGCGTAGTATTTGAGGCCGATGACGAGCTCGTTCTTGCCGTCTTGGCTCTTGACTTGGAAGCCGTCGATGTAGCCCTCGTCCTTGAGCACCTGGGCAATGGCGGCCTTGACTTTGGAAGCCGGCATGGCGACGGTGGGTTTTTCCACCATCTGCGCATTGCGGATGCGGGTCAGCATATCGGCGATGGGATCACTCATGCTCATAATGTTTACTCCTTCGCGCCTTACCAGCTGGCTTTGGTGATGCCGGGGATTTCGCCGGCAAAGGCCATTTCACGCACTTTCATGCGCCCCAGACCGAACTGCTTAAAGGTGCCACGGGCACGGCCGGTGATTTCGCAGCGGTTGCGCTGGCGCGTCGGGTTGGCGTTGCGCGGCAGTTTTTGCAGCGCCAGACGGGCGGCGTCGCGCTCTTCGTCGCTGCGCTTGGCGTCTTTGGCGGCTGCCTTCAATTCGTTGTACTTTTTGGCAAACTTGGCGACCAGTTGGTCGCGCTTGAGTTCACGCTGGAGCAAAGCTTGTTTGGCCACGCTGCACCTCAGTTCTTGAACGGGAAACGGAAACCAGACAGCAGCGCCTTGCACTCGGCGTCGTTCTTGGCGGTGGTGGTGATGCTGATGTTCAGCCCACGCAATGCATCGACCTTGTCGTATTCGATCTCGGGGAAAATGATCTGCTCTTTGACGCCGATGTTGTAGTTGCCACGGCCATCGAAGGCCTTGCCCGAGATGCCGCGAAAGTCGCGCACCCGCGGCAGCGCCACGGTGACGAAGCGATCGAGGAACTCGTACATGCGCGCCCCGCGCAGCGTGACCATGCAGCCGATCGGCTGGCCTTCGCGGATTTTGAAACCGGCGATGGCCTTGCGGGCACGGGTGACCACCGGCTTTTGACCGGCGATCTTGCTCAGGTCGCCGACGGCGTTTTCCAGCACTTTTTTGTCGGCCACGGCCTCACCCACCCCCATGTTGAGGGTGATTTTGGTGATGCGCGGCACCTGCATCACAGACTCGAAGCCAAACTGCTCTTTGAGCGCCGGGGCCACTTTGTCGCGGTAAATTTGTTGAAAGCGTGTCATGCTCATGCCACCTTGATTTCAGCGCCGTTGGATTTGAAAACGCGCACTTTGCTGCCGTCTTCGAGCACCTTGATGCCCACGCGGTCGGCCTTGCCGCTGGCCGGGTTGAAGATTGCCACGTTGGACTGATGGATCGACATCGTCTTGGCGATGATGCCGCCGGTGACACCCTTCATCGGGTTGGGCTTGGCGTGCTTCTTGACGATGTTGACGCCCTCGACCAGCAGGCGCGTCTCGTCGGCGCGCTGCGTGACCTTGCCGCGCTTGCCTTTGTCACGGCCGGCGATGACGATGACTTCGTCGCCTTTGCGAATTTTGTTCATTGCGAGACCTCTTACAGAACTTCCGGGGCCAGCGAAACGATCTTCATGAACTTCTCGGTGCGCAGTTCGCGCGTCACCGGTCCAAAGATGCGGGTGCCGATGGGCTCGAGCTTAGCGTTGAGCAGCACGGCGGCGTTGCCGTCAAACTTGATCAAAGCCCCGTCTGGGCGGCGCAAGCCTTTGGCGGTGCGCACCACCACGGCGTTGTAGATTTCGCCTTTTTTGACGCGCCCACGCGGCGCGGCTTCTTTGATGCTGACTTTGATGACGTCGCCCACACTGGCGTAACGGCGCTTGGAGCCACCGAGCACCTTGATGCACATTACGGACTTGGCACCCGTGTTGTCGGCAACATCGAGTCGAGATTGCGTTTGAATCATTTTGTTTAAGTCCCAACTTGAATCCCGAAGGCCCCAGCGGCCTGCAGCGATCAGTCTTGGGCCCGTCGTTGCAGCCACCTTGATACAGACCAAGGCGCCCGCTTCGCTGGGCAAGAAGTCTCCACCTTTTTGGGTGAAGCCTTGCATTGTCGCACACTGGCTTGATCGGGTCAAGCGCTGTTTGTGCGTCCGGCGCGATTAGTTGAGCCGGTAGCGTTGCGCGAGCGCCACAAAGGCCTGCAAGCCGGGGTCGGTGTGCGGTGCGCCGGCGCGCTGCAACTCGTCTTGCACGATAGCCGCCACTGCGCCAGCCATGCCTTCGGCGGCGAGGGCATCGAGGAACAGCGCGCGCCAGCGCCGCGCCAGCACGTCTTCGACCGTCAGCGCCCACTCGTGGCGCACGGCGTAGCGCACCATGGCCTCGGTCAGGCCCATGCCCAGCGCTCGCTCGGCACCGGGCAGGGCCTGCACCGCCGCTGCTTGGTCGCCGTAGAGGTGCAAGCCCGGCGCCTGGTGCAGAGCTGGGTGCGCAAGCGCGGCATTGGCTCCTGCGGCCTCATTCGCATCCGCATGGGCTTGCGCGTTTGCTTCGCCAGCCCCAAATAAAGGGGTCAATGGATGGTCCAAGGCCGGGCGCGGCGCCAACAACCCGGCCGCCACCCCGTGCGCCAGCACCTCGCTGGCCATGGCGCGGTAGGTGGTCCACTTGCCCCCCGTGACCGTCACCAGCCCAGCGGGATCGACCACGATGCGGTGCTCGCGCGACAACGCTTGGGTGCTCCCCCCTGCTGCGGGCGCCGCCACCAGCGGCCGCAAGCCCACCCAGACGCTGCGCACGTCGGCGCGGCGCACCGGCCGCGCCAGCGCCTGCGACGCCTCGCGCAAGATGAACTCGATTTCGGCCTCGAACGGCTCGGGTTCGCGCGGCAGGTCGGTGCGCGGCGTGTCGGTGCTGCCCAACACCAGCGCCCCCAGCCACGGCACCGCAAACAGCACCCGGCCATCGGCGGTGCGCGGCACCAGCAGGGCCTGCTGCCCGGGCAGAAAATCGCGCGCCACCACCAGATGCACCCCTTGACTGGGCTGCACCAGCGGCGGCGCTTCGGGTTGCACGCCCTGGCGCAGCTGGTCCACCCAGACCCCGGTGGCGTTGACGACGCAACGCGCCTGCAACTGCAACCGCTGGCCCCCGTGGCGGTCGAGCGCCTGCACCCGCAGCACGCGGCCACCCTGAACATCGGCGCCCGCTTCAATGCCCTGCACCTGCACGCAATTGAGCAACAGCGCCCCAGCCACCTCGGCGCTGCGCGCCACAGCCAGCGCCAGCCGCGCGTCCTCGAACTGGGCGTCCCAGTACTGGATGCCGCCGCGCAAGCCCAGCGCCTGCACCCCCGGCAGCGCGGCTTGGGTCTGCTCGCGCCCCAGCCACCGGGTGGGCCCTAGGCCCGCGCGGCCGGCCAACCAATCGTAGAGCTTGAGCCCGACCCCATAAAAAGGCGCTTGCCAAGGCTGGTAGCAGGGCATCACGAAAGGCAGCGGCTGCGCCAGATGCGGGGCAATCTTGAGCACCGCTTGGCGCTCAGCCAGCGCCTCGCGCACCAAGGCCAGATTACCCTGCGCCAAGTAGCGCACCCCGCCGTGCAGCAGCTTGGTGGAACGCGACGAGGTGCCGCTGGCGAAGTCGTGCGACTCCAGCAGCGCCACCCGCCAGCCGCGCTGCGCCGCCTCCAGCGCCACGCCCAAACCGGTGGCACCGCCGCCGACGACCAGCAGGTCCCACACCGGGACGCGCTGCAAATGCTCTAGAGACTGCTGGCGGTTCATGGGGGCTGGGTCAGGGATTGGCAAAGGCTTGTGGCGGGACGGGGCGAGGCCGGCTGGGAGCCGCAACCGCAATCCGCTAAGTGTCGGGGGGTGCTGTTACAGTCGTAAAAAGACGCGCTTGAAGGCGCTCGCCTGCCTGCATGAGGGGCCCAAAACGGGCATAGACCCATTGAGTAAACAGGCCGCCATCGTACCCCACCTCGCTACTGGATTTTGTGACACATCGGTGCAAGCCACCCCGCAGCCCACCCTTTTGAGAGGAGACCAACCGATGGCCTTTATGCTGGCCCTAGACCAAGGCACCACCAGTTCGCGCAGCATCGTGTTCGACGCCCAAGGCCAAGTGCGGGCGCAGGCGCAGCAGGAAATCCGCCAACACTACCCGCAACCCGGCTGGGTCGAGCATTGCCCGCACGAGATCTGGGCCACGCAACTGGCCTGCGCCCGCCAGGCCTTGGCCAGCGCCGGGCTGCGCGCCCAGGACCTTGCCGCCATCGGCATCACCAATCAGCGCGAAACCACGCTGCTGTGGGAGCGGCGCAGCGGCGCACCGCTGGGGCGTGCCATCGTCTGGCAGGACCGGCGCACCAGCAGCGCCTGCGCCGCGCTGCGCGAGGCCGGGCACGAGCCGTGTGTGCAGGGCAAAACCGGGCTGCGCCTGGACCCCTATTTTTCTGCCAGCAAGATCGCTTGGTTGCTCGATCACACCCCCGGTGCACGCGCGCGTGCCGAGCGCGGCGAGCTGGCTTTTGGCACCATCGACTCGTGGCTGTTGTGGCAGCTCAGCGGCGGCACGCTGCACGCCACCGACTGCAGCAACGCCGCGCGCACGCTGCTGCTGAATCTGCAGACGCGCGACTGGGACGATGAGCTGCTGGCGCTGTTCCAGATTCCGCGCGCCCTGCTGCCCGAGGTGCGGCCGTCGAGCGCCGACTATGGCCACAGCCAAGCCGAATGGCTGGGGGCCCCGGTGCGCATCGGCGGCGTGGCGGGCGATCAGCAGAGCGCCCTGTTTGGCCAAGCCTGCTTGCGCCCCGGCATGGCCAAAAACACCTACGGCACCGGTTGCTTCCTACTCATGCACACCGGCGAGCGGTTCCAGCACAGCCAGCACGGACTGATCAGCACGGCGGCGGCGCAGGTGGCGCACGCGCCGCCCCAGTACGCGCTCGAAGGCAGCGTGTTCGTCGGCGGCGCGGTGGTGCAATGGCTGCGCGACGGCCTGCGCGCCATCGACTCCAGCAGCGAGGTGCAGGCCCTGGCCCAGAGCGTGCCCGACGCCGGCGGCGTGCTGTTCGTCCCCGCCTTCACCGGCTTGGGGGCGCCCTACTGGCAGCCCGAGGCGCGCGGCTGCATCAGCGGCCTGACGCGCGGCAGCACGCTGGCGCACATCGCCCGCGCGGCGCTCGAGAGCATCGCGTTTCAGAGCGCCGCCTTGCTGCAAGCCATGAGCCGCGACGCGGTGGCGGCGGGCGGGGTGCCGGTAAGCGAGCTGCGCGTCGATGGCGGGGCCTGCGTCAACGATTTGCTGATGCAGATGCAGGCCGACCTGCTGGGCATCCCGGTGCTGCGCCCGGCGGTGACCGAGACCACCGCCCTCGGGGCCGCATGGCTGGCCGGCCTGCAAGCCGGCGTCTATGGCGGGTTGGAGGACCTGACGCGGCTGTGGCGCTGCGAGCGCACTTTTGTGCCCACCCTCGGGCGCGACGCGGCGGCCGAGAAAATGGCGCGCTGGGAGCACGCGGTGCGCCAGACCGTGGCGCCGTGATCCCATGCGCGACAATGGCGGCATGAACAGCCCCACCAGCCCTTACCACGCTTCAAACCTCTTGCAGCAGCCCCGCATCGCCTTCATCGGCGGCGGCAACATGGCCAGCGCCATCGTCGGCGGCCTGCTGCAGCAAGGCTACCCGGCGCAGGCGCTGCACATCGTCGAGCCCGTGGCCGAGCAACGCAGCCGGCTGGCGCAGCAGTTCCCCGGCGTGGCGCTGCACCCGGCAGCCGACAGCGCCCTGGTCGATGCCGCGCTGGTGCTGTGGGCAGTCAAGCCGCAGGTCTTCAAGCAGGCGGCGCTGGAATGCGCGCCGCACCTGAGCGCCAGCGCGCTGCACCTGAGCGTGGCCGCTGGCATCCGCAGCGACAGCATGGTGCGCTGGCTCGGCAGCGAGCGCATCGTGCGCGCCATGCCCAACACCCCGGCCCTGGTCGGCCTAGGGATGACCGGGCTGTACGCCCGCCCGGCCGTGAGCAGCGCCGAGCGCGAGCAGGTGCAGGCGCTGCTGGCGGGCACCGGGCGCACGCTTTGGCTGGCGCAAGAGTCGGACCTAGACGCCGTGACCGCGCTGTCCGGCTCTGGCCCGGCCTACGTGTTTTATTTTCTGGAAGCCATGCGCCGCGCCGGCACCGAACTGGGCCTGACGCCGCAAGCCGCCACCGAACTGGCCATCGGCACCTTTGCCGGGGCGGCGCAACTGGCTCAGCGCAGCAGCGAACCGCCCGAGGTGCTGCGCCAGCGCGTGACCTCCAAAGGCGGCACCACCCACGCCGCCCTCAGCGCCATGGAAGCGGCGCAGATTTCCGACGCCTTCGTGGCGGCGATCGCGGCCGCGCACCGGCGGGCGCGCGAAATGGGCGCCGAGTTCGGCGATTAACAGGCGGGGCTCCGCCCCCCTAGACCCTGTGCACGGACCTCTGCGCGCTGCGTTGCACGCTGCGTTGCGGCCGGGCGCAGTGTCTGGGGCTTTAGCCGCGCAGCGCCAACTCCAGCGCCAGCCCTACAAACAGGGTGCAACCGATCCAGTGGTTGAGCCTGAAGGCGCGAAAGCATCCTTCGCGGCTGCGCGCGCGGATCAGCCACAGGTGCCAGCCCACCTGCGCCAGCGCCAGCGCCAGGCCTAAGCCAAACCAGAGCCCGCCCACCTGCGGCCACAGCAGCGCGCCCCACAGCAGCAGGTGCAGCAGGTAAAAGGCCGCCACCGCCGCCACGTCGAAGCGCCCGAGCGTGATGGCCGAGGTTTTGATGCCGATACGCAAGTCGTCGTCGCGGTCCACCATCGCGTACTCGGTGTCGTAGGCCAGCACCCAGAACAGGTTGGCCAGCAGCAGCGCCCAGGCCAAAGCCGGCACGCTGCCTTGCGCCGCCGCGTAGGCGATCGGAATGCCAAAGCTGAACGCCACTCCAAGCACCGCCTGCGGCATGGCAAAAAAGCGCTTGGCGTAGGGGTAGGCGATGGCGATCAGCAACGCCGGCACCGACCACGCCACCGCCGCCGCCGTGGTCGTGAGCACCAACAAAAAGGCCGCAAAAGCCAAGCACGCCCCCAACAGCAGCGCCTCGCGCGGCTGCACGCGCCCGCTGGTCACGGGCCGCTGCGCGGTGCGCTGCACGTGGCGGTCGTATTGGCGGTCGGCCACGTCGTTTGCGCAACAGCCGGCGCTGCGCATCAAAATGGTGCCCAGCACGAACACCGCCAGCAGGTGCCCGCCCGGCCAGCCGTCGGCGGCCAGCCACAGCGCCGACAAGCTCGGCCACAGCAGCAGCAACCAGCCGGCCGGGCGGTCCCAGCGGATCAGGTCCAAGTACAGCGCCAGCCGCCCGGCTGGCTGCGAGGCGGAAGCACTCATGGCGTCAGGCGCTGCACCCCAAGCAACGCGCAGGCGTAAATGGCGTTGCGCAAGGCGGCGATGGCCTCGTAACGGGTGAAGCTGCGCCGCCAGGCCAGCACCACGCGGCGCTGCGGCGGATCGCCGGCAAAGGGCAGGTAGCGCACGTAGGGCGCGCCATCGGCCGGCAACGGCGCCCCGTTTTGCGCCTCCAGCACGGCGGCGGGCACGCTCAGGCGCGGCACCAGCGTGATGCCCATGCCCGCGGCCACCATGTGCTTGATGGTCTCGAGCGACGAGCCCTCGAAGCTGCGCCGGATGCCCTCGGCGTTGCTGGCGTAGCGCGCAAACTCGGGGCAGACCTCGAGCACGTGGTCACGAAAGCAGTGCCCGGCCCCGAGCAGCAGCATGGTCTCTTGCTTGAGCTGCTCGGCGCTCACGCTGCGCTGCTGCGCCAGCGGGTGCTGCACCGGCAACGCCACCCAAAAGGGTTCGTCGTACAGCGGCGCAATGGCCAGATTGGTGTCGGGGAAAGGCTCGGCCAAAATGGCGGCGTCGAGCTCGCCGATGCGCAACTGCTCCAGCAGCTTGGCGGTGAGGTTTTCTTGCAGCAGCAGCGGCATTTGCGGCGTGCGTTCGATCACGCGCCGCACCAGCTCGGGCAGCAGATAGGGCCCGATGGTGTAGATCACGCCCAGACGCAGCGGGCCGCTGAGCGGATCTTGGCCACGGCGGGCAATTTCTTTGATGCGTGCCGCTTGCTCAAGCACCACCTGCGCCTGGCGCACGACCTCGACCCCCAGCGGCGTGGTGCTCACTTCACTGGCGCTGCGCTCAAACAGCTTGAGGTCGAGCTCTTCTTCGAGCTTTTTGATGGCCACGCTCAGCGTCGGCTGCGAGACGAAGCAGGCCTCGGCGGCGCGGCCGAAGTGGCGCTCACGCGCCACCGCGACGATGTATTTGAGTTCGGTCAGGGTCATGGCAGGGGGGCCCGTTGTCCTTTCAGTGGCGCCCTGCCGCCCGAAGCCACTGAAGCGCCCCCTTGGGGGGCAGCGAGCGCAGCGAGCGTGGGGGCAGTTTCACTTCAGGCTTTGAGAAAGTCCGATTTTGCCCCCAACCAGCGCTCGATGTGGCGCTGCGCCGCTTGCGGCTGCTCGGCCAGCAGGCGCGGAGCCCACGCCCGCGCCCAGTCGAGCAGGTGCGCGTCGTGCTCGAGGTCGGCAAAGCGCAGCATCGGCGCCCCCGATTGGCGCGCGCCCAAAAACTCGCCCGGCCCACGGATTTCGAGGTCGCGCCGGGCGATCTCAAAGCCGTCGGCGGTCTCGAGCATGGCGCGCAAGCGCGCGCGCGCGGCCTCGCCCAAGCGGCCGTTTTCACCCGGCTCGTAGAGCAGCACGCAGACCGATGCCGCCTGCCCGCGCCCGACGCGGCCGCGCAACTGGTGCAACTGGCTCAGCCCAAAGCGCTCGGCGTGTTCGATCACCATCAGCGTGGCGTTGGGCACATCGACCCCGACCTCGACCACCGTGGTGCTCACCAGCACCCCGATCTGCCCGGCACAGAAGCGCGCCATCACCTCTTTTTTTTCGGCCAGCGGCAGGCGCGCGTGCAGCAGCCCGACTTGCACCGGCGCGCCGGTGGGGCCGTTGCAGCCCTCGAGCGCAGCGGCGAGTTCGAGCGCCGTGCTTTGGGCGTTGCGCAAATCGATCGCTTCGCTGTCTTCGATCAAGGGGCAGACCCAGTAGGCCTGGCGGCCCTGCGCCAGCTGCGCGCGCAGCCGCGACAGCAACTCGTCGCGCCGGCTGGCGCTGAGCAGCTTGGTCAGGATCGGGCTGCGGCCGGGGGGCAGCTCGTCGAGGCTGGAGATGTCGAGGTCGGCGTAGTGGCTCATGGCCAGCGTGCGCGGGATCGGGGTCGCGCTCATCATCAGCAGGTGCGGCTCCACGCCCTCGCGCGCGCTGCGCAGGGCCAGCCGCTGCGCCACGCCAAAGCGGTGCTGCTCATCGATCAGCGCCAAACCCAGCCGCGCAAACTGCACCTGCTCGCCGATCACCGCATGGGTGCCCACGACCAGCGCGGCGCGGCCGTCTTGGATGCCTGCCAGGGCCTGCGTGCGCTGGCCCTTGTTTTGGCTGCCGGTCAACCAGGCGATGTGCCGCCCTTGGACCTGCAGCAGCGGCTGCAACCAGTCGATCAGCTTGCCAAAGTGCTGCTCGGCCAAAATTTCGGTCGGCGCCATGAGGGCGCACTGCCAACCGGCGTCGATGGAGCGCGCCGCTGCCAGCGCCGCCACCACCGTTTTGCCGCTGCCCACATCGCCTTGCAGCAGCCGGTGCATGGGGGTGCGCCGCTGCAGGTCGGCGTCGATCTCGGCGCCCACCCGGCGCTGGGCCGCCGTGAGCGCAAAGGGCAGGCGCGCCAGCAGCTGTGCGTGCAAACCGCCCGCCAAAGGGGCCATCTCGGGGGCGCAGCGCGCCGCCCGCAGCTGGCGCGCCTGCCACTGCGCCAGTTGCTGCGCCAGCAGCTCCTCGGCCTTCAGGCGCTGCCAGGCCGGGTGGCTGCGGTCTTCGAGGCTGGCCAGCGCCACCTCGGGCGGCGGCTGGTGCAGCCCGAGCAGGGCCGCACGCAGGCCGCCCCCTGCCAGCCCCGGGCAGTCGGCCCAAGCCTGCGGTGGCACGGTCTCGCTCAAGTCGGCGCGCTCCAGCGCGCTGGCGATGGCGCGGCGCAAATACGCTTGCGGCAAGCCAGCGCTGGCCGGATAGACCGGCGTCAGGCTGCGCGGCAACTCGCCCTCGGCGCGCTGCCACTGCGGGTGCAAGAGCGTGGGGCCAAACAGGCCGTGGCGCAGCTCGCCCCGGGCGCGGATGCGCGTACCCGGCGCGAGCGCCTTGTGCTGCGCGCCGCTGAAGTGGAAAAACAACAGGGTGCAGCAACCGCTGCCGT
This sequence comes from Serpentinimonas sp. SSL01, assembly GCF_056323735.1. Taxonomy (NCBI): domain Bacteria; kingdom Pseudomonadati; phylum Pseudomonadota; class Betaproteobacteria; order Burkholderiales; family Comamonadaceae; genus Serpentinimonas; species Serpentinimonas sp. SSL01. The sequence continues at coordinate 32,104 of NZ_CM150487.1, read as the reverse complement.
CGTCGAGCAGCACCTGCAACTGCCGCCGGCCGCCGCTGCGCACCTCGGCGCTGCGCACCGTGCCCTCGAGCTGCAGCGTCTGCCCCGGCTGCGCCTGGGCCAAGGGGGTGATGCGGGTCTGGTCTTCGTAGCGCAGCGGCAGGTGCAGCGCCAGGTCGATCGGGCGCAGCAGGCCGAGCTTGCGCAGCGCTTTTTGAGGGCCGCTCAGGGCAGCGGCGCGCGCGGTGGGCTCAGTCAATGCATGTGCACCCGCCGCCATCGAGCCCGCACGCCCTGGGCCTCAGTCCGCCTTGGCCGGCGCTTTGTGCCGCAGCAACACCACCACCAGCGTGACGATGGTCAGCGGCACCACAAAGCCCATCATCACCATGCTAAAGCCCTCCAGCGCGGCGTGCTGCTGCGCCGCCAAAATCAAGTACGCCACGTAGGCCACGTAGTAGCCCACGAACACCGCGCCCTCCCAGCGCGCGATTTCGCGCCCCGAGATGAACACCGGCAGGCAAGCCAGCGCCACCGCCAGCATGATCCAGACGTCGAAGGCCAGCACGGCTTCGGAAAAAATCAGCCCAGCCGAGCCAAATGACACCATGCCACCCAGCCCGATCACGCCCAGCAGGTTGAAGGTGTTGCTGCCCACCACGTTGCCCACCGCGATGTCGCGCTCGCCCTTGATGGCGGCGGTGATGGAGGTCGCCACTTCCGGCATCGAGGTGCCGGCGGCGACGATGGTCAGGCCGATGATCAGTTCGCTGACACCAAAAGCGCGCGCAAAGGCGATCGACGAATCGACCAGCCAGCCCGAGCCCAGCACCAGCAGCACCAAGCCGATGACGATCAGCACGATCTGCACCGGCAGCTTGCCATCCCAGTCGCTGGCCGCGGCGGGTTGCAACTCGGCGTCGAACTCGGCGCTTTCGGCTTTGGTGGCGCGGCGCGACTGGATCACCAGAAACGCGGTGTAACCCAGCAGCAGGCCAAACAGCAGGCCGCCTTCGAGCCAACTGATCGCGCCATCCAGCCCCAAGGCCAGCACCAACAGCGAAGCGCCGATCATGATCGGCACCTCTTGGCGGATGAGCTGGCTGTTGACCACCAGCGGCACGATCAGCGCGCTGAGCCCAAGGATGAAGAGCACGTTAAAAATGTTGCTGCCGATCACGTTGCCCACGGCAATGTCGTTTTGGCCCTCGAGCACCGCCCCCACGGTGACCGCCATCTCGGGCGAACTGGTGCCAAAGGCGACGATGGTTAGCCCCACCACCAGCGGCGAGATGCCCACCGACAGCGCCAGCTTGGAGGCCCCGCGCACCAGCGAGCTGGCCCCGGCGACCAGCGCCACCAGTCCGGCGACGAAAAAAACGATGTGCAGCAGCATATGTAAATACCCTCGAAGGAAAGGCGCGCATGTTAGCAAGCGCCCGCCCGCGCTTTCATCCGCCAAATAGGAACATGGTACAGGGAAAGCCAGAGGTTGCCGTGACGGCAAAGGTGGCGCAACGCGATCCAAGGGCTGTGAGGCGATCGTGCGCGCCCAAATGAGCGCACAAAAGCACAGCCTATCAGAGCAACCGCTGATGCAGGGCCAGCAAGGCCTGGGTGAGCGGGTGTTTGGGCTCGAGGTGGATCAGGGGCCGCGCCAACTGGTGCGACTCGCGCACCTTGACCGAAGCCTGCAAGTAGGGCTGCAACACCGGCAGGCCCTCGTCGATCAGCTCCTGCACCAGCTGCTGCGGCAGCCGGGCGCGCGGCTGAAACTGATTGACCACGATGCCCTTGACCTGCAAACCGGGGTTGTGGTCGGCGCGGATCTCTTGCACGTTGGCCAGCAGCGTATAGAGCGCTTGGCGCGAGAAGTCGTCGCAATCGAAAGGGATCAGGCAGCCGCTGGCCCCCATGAGCGCGGACCGGGTGTAAAAGTTGAGCGCCGGTGGGGTGTCGAGATAAATCTGCTCGTATTCGTTGCCCAGCTGCGCAAGCGCCTCGCGCAGCTTGTAGATCTTGTGGCGCGCCTCCAGCTTGACTTGCAACTCGTCCAGCGCTGGGCTGGCGGCGAGCACATCCAGCCCCTCGAATGGGCTGCGCTGCACGAAGTGCGAAGGCGGCAGTGGGTTGAAGGTGTAGCTGAGCGTCTGCGCGAAAAAACCCGCTACGCCGACCGTGCCAGTGCCGCTCTGGGCAGCGCTCTGCGCACCAGCGGCACCGAGCAGGTAGCGGCTGGAATTGCCCTGCACATCGAGGTCGATCAGCAAGGTGCGCCGACCCTGTACCGCGCTGATCGCGGCCAAGTTGCAGGCGATGGTGGACTTGCCCACCCCGCCTTTTTGATTGAATACGACCAATGGCATGTCTGGGCTCCGGGGGCTGCGTGGCTTGCGCATCATAGCGCCGTAGGCGCCGGCCCATGGCCCTGCATCCGCTTCAGGCTTAGAGCTTTTGCGCCTACGAGGCCGATATAATCGACGAGGAACAAGAGTTCGTGCTGGTTGCTATGGCACCGATCCCGATTCGTATACGCTTGCAAAGGCTCCCATGAGTGACGCAAAAACCCCCTCTACCCAGACTCCTTCTGGTTTCAGTCTCAAACGCTGGATTCTGCTTTTGGGTGTCTTGGCCCCAGTCGTCTTGAGTATTGTGCTGGTCACCTTGGTGCTGCAAAAGCCCTTTGCCCCGGCGCCCGATCTGGCGGCACAGGAGTTGGCTGCCGCTGAGCGCCTCCAGCGCGTCGGCACGGTGGCTCTGCGCGAGGCCACCCGCGAACTGCGCACGGGTCAGCAGGTGTATCAAGCGGCTTGCATGGCTTGCCACGCCGCCGGCGTGGTCGGCGCGCCCAAGTTTGGCGACGCGGCTGCTTGGGCTCCGCGCATCGGCGCCGGCCTCGAGCGCCTGATCACCTCCACCCTGCAAGGCAAGGGCGCCATGGGTGCCCAAGGGGGCGGCGCCTTTAGCGACTTCGAGATCAAGCGCGCCGTGGTCTATTTGGCCAATGCTGGCGGCGGCAACTTCCCCGAACCGGTGGCTCCGGACGCCGCCGCTGCGCCGGCACCTCAGCAATAAGCCTGCTACTTGGCTGCGCGCTGCACGCGGCCGAGGCTGTAAATGGGAGTAAGCGGGAATAAAAGCCTACTGACGCCAGCTCTGTTTCTATGCTCCTTGCACCATCAACCAGTTGCAGACCGCCTGCGGCAGACCCTGCAACTGCAATTCGGTCCGACCAGAGCGCCAACTGATCTGTCCCGGAAACCCCACGTGCCCTCCGGTACCGGGTTGCCACAAGGTGACGGCAGCCCCCACTTCATCCGGTTGGGGCAGGCAAGATGCCGGCACCAGCGGGTCGTTGCGGGCGTTGAGTATCAGCGCCGGCAGTTCAATGGCCGCCAGCTTCGGCTTGGCTGAAGCGCGCCGCCAGTAGTCCTCGACCCCGGCAAACCCGTGCAACGGCGCGGTAAAAGCGTTGTCAAATTCGCGCAGCGTCTGTGCGGCTAGGGCACGCGGCAAGTCGAACAATCCCGGAAACTGCTGCGCCTTGCTGCGCGCCTTGTGCTTCATGGTGCGCAGAAACAGCTGCGCGTACAGCCAGCGGTTGCGGCCGCTGTCGATCGCATCTCCAGCAGCGCGCAAGTCTAGCGGTGCCGATACGGCGGCCACCGCGCTCACGGTGCGCCGGGCCGCGCTGCCCGCCTCCTGCGCCCAGCGCAACAATGCATTGCCACCGAGCGATACGCCAACCGCGTACAGCGTGCAAGCAGGCCCCACTTGAGCGCGCACGCGCTGCAGCATCCAGCTGATTTCTTCGTAGTCGCCGCTGTGGTAAGCGCGTGGGGCGAGGTTGATCGGGCCAGAGCAGCCGCGAAAGTGCGGCAGCACGAAACCCCAGTGGCGCTGCTGCGCCTCGAGGGCAAAGGTCTGGGCATAGTGGCTGCTGGAACTGCCCTCGAGGCCGTGAAACAGCACCAGGGTGGTCTGGCCACCAGCAAAAGTCGGCCCAACGCTGGCGCTAGGCGTGCCGCCCAGCCAATCGGCGTCGATGAAATCGGCATCGGTGGTGGCCCAGCGCTCGCGCCGCCACAGCACACGGGAGCGGGCCAAGTGCCGGCCCCACAGAGCGCTGATTATCGTTTGTGCGTCCCCACCGGGGAGCCAGAGTGGTGCGGCGTAGCGCCAATCGGAGCCCATCAGCGCCACCCTGCCTGAGAGGCCAGGAGGAAATCGCTCAAGCCCGCCCTAACGGTCAATTGCCTAGTGGCCTCGGAACGCCTGAGCACACAATCGCAAAGGAGCTTGTGCGATGTTGACGGTTGGTCGAACTTCTGTTTAGCGCTTCTGGCGGTACTTGCGCAACGCGGCGATCTGCGCCGCCATCACCGCCAGTTCGGAAGTGGCTTTGGCCAGATCGACGTCGCTCTTGGCGTTTTTCAGCGCTTCTTCGGCCTGCTTGCGGGCGTCGTTGGCCTTGGCCTCGTCGAGGTCGTGGCCACGGATCGCCGTGTCGCTCAGCACCGTGACCATGCGCGGCTGCACCTCGAGGATGCCGCCGGCAACGAACACGAATTCCTCGTCGCCATCGGCCTTTTCGATGCGCACCGCGCCCGGCTTGATGCGCGTGATCATGGGCGTGTGCCCCGGCAGAATGCCGAGCTCGCCCATTTCACCGGGCAGGGCCACAAACTTGGCCTTGCCGCTAAAGATCGACTCTTCGGCGCTCACCACCTCGACTTGCATCGTATTCATCTGTGTTCCTAGTCTAAAGCTCTGGCCATGGCGCTGTCAGCTGTCAGCTGTGCGCATCAGGCCATTTTCTTGGCTTTTTCGAAGGCTTCGTCGATGGTGCCGACCATGTAGAACGCTTGCTCGGGCAAGTGGTCGCACTCGCCGCTGGTGATCATCTTGAAGCCGCGGATGGTCTCGGACAGCGGCACGTATTTGCCGGGCGAGCCGGTAAACACCTCGGCCACGTGGAAGGGCTGCGACAGGAAGCGCTGGATTTTGCGCGCCCGCGACACCGCCAGCTTGTCTTCTGGGGCCAGTTCGTCCATGCCCAGAATGGCGATGATGTCGCGCAGCTCTTTGTAGCGCTGCAGCGTGCCCTGCACGGCACGGGCGGTTTCGTAGTGCTCTTGGCCCACCACCAGCGGGTCCAGCTGGCGGCTGGTGGAATCGAGCGGGTCCACAGCGGGGTAGATGCCCAGTGAAGCGATGTCGCGCGACAACACCACGGTCGAATCCAAGTGGGCGAAGGTGGTGGCGGGCGAGGGGTCGGTCAAGTCGTCGGCCGGCACATAGACGGCTTGGATCGAGGTGATGGAGCCGACTTTGGTCGAGGTGATGCGCTCTTGCAGGCGGCCCATCTCTTCGGCCAGCGTGGGTTGGTAACCCACCGCCGAGGGCATACGGCCCAGCAGCGCCGACACTTCGGTACCGGCCAGGGTGTAGCGGTAGATGTTATCGACAAAGAACAACACGTCGCGGCCTTCGTCGCGGAACGATTCGGCGATGGTCAGGCCGGTGAGCGCCACACGCAGGCGGTTGCCCGGGGGCTCGTTCATCTGGCCATAGACCATGGCCACTTTGGATTCGGGCAGGTTCTCGAGGTTCACCACGCCGGAGTCGGCCATCTCGTGATAAAAGTCGTTGCCTTCGCGGGTGCGCTCGCCCACGCCAGCAAACACCGATAGGCCGCTGTGCGCCTTGGCGATGTTGTTGATGAGCTCCATCATGTTCACGGTCTTGCCCACACCGGCGCCACCGAACAGGCCCACTTTACCGCCTTTGGCGAAGGGGCAGACGAGGTCGATCACCTTGATGCCTGTTTCGAGCAGCTCTTGCGAGGGCGAGAGCTCGTCGTAGGCCGGGGCCTTGCGGTGGATGGAGGCGGTGAGCTCCTGGCTCACCGGACCGCGCTCGTCGATGGGCGCGCCCAGCACGTCCATGATGCGGCCCAGCGTGGCTTTGCCCACCGGCACGGTGATCGGGGCTTTGGTGTTGCTCACCAGCATGCCGCGGCGCAGGCCGTCGGACGAGCCCAGCGCGATCGTGCGCACCACGCCGTCGCCGAGCTGCTGCTGCACCTCGAGCGTGAGGGCGGAGCCTTCCATTTTGAGCGCGTCGTAGATACGCGGCATCTGGTTGCGCGGGAATTCCACATCGACCACGGCGCCGATGCACTGGACGATCTTGCCCTGTACCGCGGTGTTCACTTCTGCGTTGGCTTGAGACATGATGGATACCTTTTAATGCTCTGAATCTTTGAAGGGCAGCCTCAAACGGCTGCCGCGCCGGCCACGATTTCCGACAGCTCTTTGGTGATGCCGGCTTGGCGCGTTTTGTTGTAAACCAGCTTGAGTTCGGAGATCACGCTGCCGGCGTTGTCGGTCGCGGCCTTCATGGCGACCATGCGCGCCGACTGTTCCGACGCCATGTTTTCGGCCACGGCCTGATAGACCTGCGACTCGATGTAGCGCACCAGCAACTCGTCGATCACGGTTTGGGGGTCGGGCTCGTAGAGGTAGTCCCAGTCGTGCCCGGCCTCACCGCTGTCGAGCGATTCGGCGCTCAACGGGAGCAGCTGCTGCACCACCGCTTCTTGGCGCATGGTGTTGATGAAGCGCGTGTAGCACACATGCACCGAGGCCAGTTGGCCTTGGGCATAGGCGTCGAACAGCACCTTGACCGGGCCGATCAGCTTTTCGAGGTGCGGCGTGTCGCCCAAGCCGGTGGTGTGCGACACCACTTTGGCGCCGATGCGGTTCAAGAAACCCAGCCCCTTGTTGCCGATGGCCACCGCGTGGGTGCTGTGCCCGCGCCCTTGCGCCTCGCGCAGTTGCTGCGTGGCCAGACGCAGCACGTTGGTGTTGAGGCCGCCGCACAACCCTTTGTCGGTGCTGATGACAATCAGGCCACAGACCTTGGCCTGATCGTTGTGCAGCATGAAGGGGTGCTGGTACTCGGGGTTGGCGCGCCCGAGGTTGGCTGCGATCTGGCGCACCTTTTCGCTGTAGGGCCGGGCCATGCGCATGCGCTCTTGCGCCTTGCGCATTTTGGATGCGGCCACCATTTCCATGGCTTTGGTGATCTTCTTGGTGTTTTCCACCGATTTGATCTTGGTGCGTATTTCCTTGCCGGCTGCCATTGATGCTCCTTATCGGGTCGCGCTGCAGCGCCTCAGTAGGTGCCAGACTGTTTGAACGCGCCAATCGCTTGGCTCAGCTCGGCCTCGGACTCTTTGCTCATGGCGCGCTCGTTTTCGAGCGTGGTCAGCAAGGTGGCGTGCTTGTCTTTGAGGTAGCCGTGCAGGCCGGCCTCGAACGACAGCACCTTTTTCACGTCCACGCTATCGACAAAGCCCTTGTTGACCGCAAACAGCGTGGCCGCCATCAAAGCGATGGACTGCGGGCTGTACTGCTTTTGCTTGAGCAGTTCGGTCACGCGGGCACCGCGGTCGAGCTGCTTGCGCGTGGCTTCGTCCAGATCGCTGGCAAACTGCGCAAAGGCGGCGAGTTCGCGGTACTGCGCCAAGTCGGTGCGGATACCGCCCGACAGGCCCTTGATGAGCTTGGTCTGCGCTGCACCCCCCACACGCGAGACCGAGATACCGGCGTTGATCGCCGGCCGGATGCCGGCGTTGAACAGGCTGGTCTCGAGGAAGATCTGGCCGTCGGTGATCGAGATCACGTTGGTGGGCACGAAGGCCGAGACGTCACCGGCTTGGGTTTCGATGATCGGCAGCGCGGTGAGCGAACCGGTCTTGCCCTTGACTTCGCCCTTGGTGAAGGCTTCCACGTAGTCGGCGTTGACGCGCGCGGCGCGCTCGAGCAGGCGGCTGTGCAGGTAGAACACGTCGCCGGGGTAGGCTTCGCGGCCCGGTGGGCGGCGCAACAGCAGCGAGACTTGGCGATAGGCCACGGCTTGCTTGGACAGATCGTCGTAAATGATCAGCGCGTCTTGGCCGCGGTCGCGGAAGTACTCGCCCATGGTGCAGCCCGAGTAGGCAGCCAGGTACTGCATCGCGGCCGAATCGGAAGCCGAGGCCGCGACCACGATCGTGTACTGCATGGCGCCGGCTTGCTCGAGCGCGCGCACCACGTTTTTGATCGACGACGCCTTCTGCCCGATGGCCACATAGACGCAGGTCATATTCTGACCTTTTTGGTTGATGATGGCGTCGATCGCCACCGCCGTCTTGCCGGTCTGGCGGTCGCCGATGATCAGCTCGCGCTGGCCACGGCCCACCGGCACCATCGAGTCGATCGACTTCAGGCCGGTCTGCACCGGCTGATCGACCGATTTGCGTGCGATCACGCCGGGCGCCACCTTTTCGATCACGTCGGTCATCTTGGCGTTGATCGGGCCCTTGCCGTCGATCGGTGCACCGAGCGTGTTGACCACGCGGCCGATCAGCTCGGGGCCCACCGGCACTTCCAGAATGCGGCCGGTGCACTTGACCGTGTCGCCTTCGCTGATGTGCTCGTAGGCGCCCAGAATCACGGAGCCAACCGAGTCGCGCTCGAGGTTGAGCGCCAGCCCATAGGTGGGCTGCCCTTCGGCGTTGACGGGGAACTCGAGCATTTCGCCCTGCATCACGTCCGACAGGCCGTGGATGCGGCAGATGCCGTCGGTCACCGACACCACCGTGCCTTGGTTGCGCACGCTGGCGCTGACCGATAGGCCTTCGATGCGCGACTTGATCAGTTCTGAAATCTCTGCGGGATTGAGTTGCATGACTCTTTCCTTCCTTCGTATGTTGTGACGCTGTACTTCGACGCTCGAACCGGCTTTGTCAAGCCGTCAGCGCCACCTTCATTTGATCCAGCCGGGCCTTGACGGAGAGGTCGAGCACTTCGTCGCCGACCAGCACCCGCACACCGCCGATGAGCTCGGGTTGCACCTCGACCTGGAGCTTGAGCGGACGCTTGAAGTGCCGCTCCAGCACCTGCGCCAGCTCGCGCAGCGCCGCCTCGTCGATCGGGTAGGCGCTGCACACCAAGGCATCGGCGCTACCGCTTTGCTCGTTGATCAACACGTGCAGCTGGCGCGCCATCTCGGGCAGGGCATTCAGGCGGCCGTTGTCGATCACGGTGCGCAGGAAGTTGCAACCCAGCTCGGGCAGCGGCTGCCTGAGCAAGCCGGTGATGAGCTCATAAACCTGCTGCGCCGACACCTTGGGGTTGGCCGCCCAAAGCAGCAGTTGCGGGTGGGCAGCCACCACCGCGAGCTCATCGAGCCACTGTGCGGCTGCGGGCGCATGGTCTAGGGTGGATTTGAACAATGCCTCGGCGTACGGGCGGGCGATGGTTGCGAGTTCGGCCATGATGTGCTCGGTCTGAGGATCAAAGCTCGGCTTTGAGGCGCGCCAACAGATCGGCGTGCACGCTGGCGTTGACTTCGCGGCGCAGTATTTGCTCCGCCCCCTGCACCGCCAGCAAGGCCACCTGCTCACGCAGCTGCTCGCGCGCTTTGTAAACCTGCTGCTCGGCTTCGGCCTCGGCGGCGGCGCGGATTTTGGCCGATTCTTCGGTGGCGCGCTGCTTGGCCTCTTCGATGATCTGCTGCGCCCGGCGCTCGGCATCGGCCAGCCGCGAGGCCGACTCGTTGCGCGATTTGCCCAGCTCTTCCTCGACGCGCTTGTTGGCCAGCGTCAGCTCGATCTTGGCTTTTTCAGAGGCAGCCAGACCTTCGGCAATTTTTTGCGCGCGCTCATCGAGCACTTTGGCTAGAGGCGGCCACACGAATTTCATCGTGAACCACACAAAAATGCCAAAAACGATGGCTTGCGCAAACATGGTTGCATTGAGATTCATTGCAACGCCTTTCAATGTTTACGAGTAAAAACCAATTGCGAGAGCCGGGACAAGCTGGGCGCCTGCGGCCATGAAAATTCAGGCTTGCGCCTGAATTGCATCAGACAACGAACGGGTTAGCGAACGCGAACAGCAGAGCGATAGCCACGGCGATCAGGAACGCCGCGTCGATCAGACCCGCCAAAATGAACATATTGGTTTTGAGTTCATTCATGAGCTCGGGCTGACGAGCCGAAGCTTCGAGGAACTTGCCGCCCATGAGCGAAATACCGATCGAGGCACCAATGGCGCCAACGGCGACGATGATGCCACAGGCGAGAGCGACGAGACCCAGAGTCAATTCCATGATGTTTCCTTTGGACTGAAGAACGAAGTTGAAGTTACGAGGGGAAAAAATACACGAAACCGCACAAGAAATGTGCGAACTCAGTGCGCATCATGCGCCTGACCCAGATAAATCAGGGCCAGCATCATGAAAATGAATGCCTGCAGAGTGATAACCAAAATGTGGAATATGGCCCACATCGTGCCGGCAATCAGGTGCCCAATGAACAGCATACCGCCGCCCAAAGTCAAAGCTGCGTAACCGCCCAACAAAGCGATCAGCATAAAGATCAGCTCACCGGCAAACAAGTTGCCGAACAAACGCATACCGTGCGAGATGGTCTTGGCCAAATATTCGATGACCTGCATCGGGAAGTTGACCAGCGCCAGCAACAGCTTCCAAAACGGGTTTTTGCTGGTTCCAAAGGGAGCCGAGATGAGCTCGTGGCCCCAGCCACCCAAGCCTTTGATTTTGATGTTGTAGTAGAAGCACATCAGCAACACGGCCAGCGCCAGACCGAGCGTGGTGGACATATCTGCTGTAGCCACCACACTAAAATAATCTGGCATACCAAACAGCGCGTGCAAGCCGTCGTCGTTGTGGTCGTGAACAAATGGGACGCCGTACGCCCAAATAAAGGGGAACAAGTCCACCGGGATCAGGTCCATGAAGTTCATCATGAACACCCAGCAAAACACGATCAGCGCCATGGGGGCGATCACTTTGCGGCTCTGCGGGTTGCTGATTACCGACTTGGCTTGGTTTTCGACCATCTCAGCCAACAGCTCAACGAAGCACTGCAGCCGACCCGGAACCCCAGCTGTCGAGCGCTTGGCTACCGACCACAGGAACCAACAGGTCAGCGAACCCAGTAGGAAAGCCACCAAAATCAGGTCGATGTTGAACACCGTGAAATCCACGATGTCGGTCTGCTTGGAGCTTGTCAAGTGCCCCAAGTGGTGACGAATGTATTCACTGGGCGTTGGTCCAGGCAACTCAGTTTCCATGCAACTCTGCTTTCGTCAATTTCATCAGATGAATCAAGGCGCCGCGCTGAGGGTAGACTGCTTCCAAAAAGCCAACCAATACACCTTCAACACCAACACCAACCCGACCAAAAGGCCGACCCAACTCAAACCCGGTATCAAGGCTGGGGCCAACGCCAACAGGGCAATGGCCAGCAAGATCTTGACACCTTCCCAAAAAAATACACCCCCAAGCACACCCCGAACCGCTCCGGCGGGCTGCGCCGCATGCTTGCGTGCCCAGCGGCTTCCTGTTAGGCCATAAGCCATCACAGCCGTTGGCAGCAAAGCACACAAGCCACCGTAAAACACCGACACCACCCAAACCCATTCACCCCAAACCAGCGCGAACGGCACCGTAGAGGTGGTCGCCAGAAGCAACATCACCAGCTGCCAACGCACCAAGGCCCACACCGACATTTGAGGCTGGCGGGCGCGCAATGCTTGGGCCTGCTCGGCCGTGAGAGGCGTGAAACTCTCGTCTTCTGTGGCTGTGTCGACCTGCAAACCGTTTGGACTTTCACGCTCCTCGGCGCTCGCTTGCGTACCACGGAGCATTGTCACCACCTCGGATTACAGATCGATTAACGCACCGGTAGACTTTGTTCAGGGCTGCGTAGGCACCCATCGGCACCGCCACCAACCCGATGCCGCAGCGTCAAAACTCGCGCATTATACGTAGAAACCCGCAGGCACCAAATCTTTGACACTCTTTTCATCCAAACGTCATGCTTTAGTCACGCGCCTATGGGCCTCACCAACCCCGATATCGCGATAATAACCGCATGTCTGCTCCACCTGCCTCAGACTCGCTGATCACCTACCCGTGTCATTTCCCTATCAAAGTCATGGGCTTACAGACCCCCAGCTTGGTCGAGGAGATGCTCGCCATCGCGCGCCGCTTCGACCCCGACTTTGACCCGCTCACCGTCGAACAGCGCCCGAGCAAGGCCGGCAAATACCTCGGCCTGACCCTGACCGTGCACGTGCACAACCGCGCGCAGCTCGATGACCTGTACCGCGCCTTGAGCTCGCACCCCCTCGTTAAGGTCGTGCTCTGATGGCCGATCTGATCTTGCGCAACCTAGGCCCAGTGGACTATGCGCCTACTCTGGAGGCCATGCGCGCCTACACCCAACAGCGCGGTTCTGAGAGCCCCGACGAAATCTGGTTTTGCCAGCACCCGCCAACCTACACCCAAGGCGTGGCGGGCAATGCGGCGCATGTGCTGCAACCGGGCAGCATTGCGGTGCTGCAAACCGACCGCGGTGGCCAGGTCACATACCACGGGCCGGGGCAGTTGGTGGCTTATCCGCTGATTGATCTGCGCCGCGCCGGTCTGTACGTCAAGACCTATGTCTACCGGCTCGAAGAAGCGCTGCTGCGCACGCTGGCGCAGTTGGGCGTCACCGGGCACCGCATCGCCGGCTCGCCCGGCATTTACGTGCGGCTGGCCGACCCCTTCGATCACGCCGCCCTCACCGGGCCGCGCCCCGGCGACGATCCGTTTGCGGGCTTGGGCAAAATCGCCGCGCTGGGCATCAAGGTGCACCGCCACTGCAGCTACCATGGGTTGGCCCTGAACGTGGCCATGGATCTGGAGCCCTTTGGCCGCATCAACCCCTGCGGTTATGCTGGGCTGCAAACGGTGGATTTGCAGTCCTTCGGCGTGGCAGTTTCGGTATCCGAGGTGGAGCCTCTGTTGTTGCGCCACCTGTCGGATTTGCTGGGGCATTGAGGCAAACCGTGCCCTACCGCCTGCCCTTTCCGCCCACGTAGCCCCCTTCTTACCGCACCTAAAAGCGCCCTCAAGCACCTACGCCCTCATGAACGCTGCCGCCCCCTCCCCTGGCCCCGCCCTTGAAACATGCGCGCCCATACCGGCCCCCTACGACCCCCGCGCCAAGCAAAAAAACGGCGCCAAAACGGCGCGCATCCCGATCAAGATCGTGCCCGCCGAAGCGCTCAAAAAGCCCGACTGGATCCGCGTCAAGGCGGCCGCGCCAGGCAGCCGCTTTCACGAGATCAAAGCCGTGCTGCGCAGCCAAAAACTGGTCACGGTGTGCGAAGAGGCCTCTTGCCCCAACATCGGCGAGTGCTTCGGCAAGGGCACGGCCACCTTCATGATCATGGGCGACAAGTGCACCCGGCGCTGCCCCTTTTGCGATGTGGGGCACGGCCGCCCAGACCCGCTCGATGCCGAAGAGCCGCAAAAGCTGGCGCGCACCATCGCCGCGCTCGGGCTCAAGTACGTGGTCATCACCAGCGTCGATCGCGACGACTTGCGCGACGGCGGCGCGGCCCATTTCGTGGCCTGCATCGAGCACACGCGCGCCCTGTCGCCGCAGACCCAGATCGAGGTGCTGGTGCCCGACTTTCGTGGCCGCGACGAGCGCGCGCTGGATATTTTGTGCGCCGCCCCGCCCAACGTGATGAACCACAACCTAGAAACCGTGCCGCGCCTGTACAAAGAGGCGCGCCCCGGCAGCGACTACGCTTTCAGCCTGAACCTGCTCAAAAAATTTAAGGAGCGCCAGCCCCACATCCCGACCAAAAGCGGCCTGATGCTGGGCTTGGGCGAAACCGACGATGAAATTCTCGCCGTGATGCAGGATCTGCGCGCGCACGGCGTAAGCATGCTGACCATCGGCCAGTACCTCGCGCCCAGCAACCAGCACCTGCCGGTGCGCCGCTACGCGCACCCCGACACCTTCGAATGGTTCGAGCAGCAGGCGCACGCCATGGGCTTTGACCACGCCGCCGTCGGGCCGATGGTGCGCAGCTCCTACCACGCCGACGCACAGGCGCACGCGGCCGGGGTTTGAGCGGCGCAGCGCTTTGGCTCTCGCTGGCCGCCCACCCCACCGGTCTTTCGACCGGCCTTCCCACCGGCTTTAGCGGCGGGGTTGCTCCACCACGGTGATTTCGACCCGGCGGTTTTGCGACCGCCCCTGTGCGGTGTCGTTGCTGGCCACCGGCTGGCTCTCGCCGCGCCCCTCGGTGCGGATGCGGTCAACCGGCACGCCTTGGTTCACCAGATAGGCCTTGACCGCCTCGGCGCGGCGCAGCGACAGGCGCTGGTTGTGGGCCTCGCTGCCCATGCTGTCGGTGTGGCCGACGGCGATCACCACATCGAGGTTGATGGCCCGAATGCGCGCCACCACTTCATCGAGGCGTTGGCGGCCATCGGGGCGCAGCACGGCGCGATCGAAATCGAACAGCGCGTCGGAAGCAAACGTGATCTGCTGCGGTGCAGGGGCCGCTGCGGCGGGTGCAGGGGCTGCTGCTGGGGCTGCCGCTGGTACAGCGGCGGCGGGGGCTGCGGCCGGCAGCGCCGGACGGGCGCGCACTGGCGCATCCGCCACCGCACGCGCTTTGTCCACCACCAACAGGGCCGGCGCCTCGAATGGGCACAGCTCTTCGGGTGGCAAGGCACCGCGGTCTTGGCCCAGCTGCTCCAGCGTCGGCTGGTCGGGCCGGCTCACGCCCAGCGCCGTCGTCAGCTGGCCCATCGCCGCCAGCGTGCGCGCCTGCGCTAGGAATTCGTTGTATTGGGCGTTGATGAAGGCGCGGCTGGCCTCGAAGTACTCGTTTTGCGAATCCAGCAAATCGAGCAGCGTGCGCTGGCCGATGTCGAACTGCTGCCGGTAGGCGTCGCGCGCCACCTCGGTCGAGAGGCGGTGCTGATTGAGGAAGCCGAGCTGCTCGTTCAGGCGCTGGACGTCGTTGAAGGCAATCGTCAGCGTCTGGCGCACGTTGCGGCAGGCCAGCTCCTGCAACTGGCGCGCCTGGGCGCTTTGCTCCACCGCTTGGCGCTCACGCGCCTGATCGGCGCCGCCCCGGTACAGGTTGTAGTTCAGCACCACCTCGGCCACGGTGTCGCGCGTGCGGCCGGGCACGTTGTTCAGGTCGCGGCCCCAGCTTTGGCGCAGACGAAAATCGACCCGCGGCCAGAACGCGGACTGGCGCGCCTCGATCTGGCTGCGGCTGGAGCGCACGTTCTCAAAAGCGGCGTTGATGGTCGGGCTGGCGGGCAAACCCTGACGCAGGGCGTCAGTCATGGTCGCGGGCATGCCCGGCAGATCTAGGCCTTCGCGCAACGGCGGCAGGGTGGCTGGCGCCAGCGTGCCCATGACGCGTTGGAAGCGCGCGCTCACGTCGTGCAGGTTGCTGATCTCGGTCAGCAAGTTGGATTCGGCCAGCGCCAAACGACCGGTCGCTTGGTCGGCATCGACCCGACGCCCGACGCCCGCGCCGACGCGCTCATCGATCTGGCGCGACAGGATGCGGTGTTCGACGTAGTTTTGCTTGGCCTCCTCGGTCAGCGCAGAATAACGGGCCACATCGACGTAGGCGCGTGCCGCCTCCAGGGCCACGTTCTCCACCACCTCCAGCAGCTCGTAGTAGCGCACCAGCTCGGCGTATTCGAGCCGCTGCACCTCGTTGCGGGTGAAGCCGCCGTCGAACAGCATCTGGTTGAGGGTGAGGGCGCCGCCGTGGCGGCTGTACCAGCCGGTGTTGTTGCCCGGCGCGCGGTTGGTCTCGCGCCCTATGCCATAGTTGAAATCAACTTGCGGCCGCCAACCCGCCATGCCTGCATCGCGCTCGGACTGCGAAGCGGTGAAATTGTGCCAACGCGCCTGCACCTCGGGGTTGTTGAGGATGGCTTGGCGCACGGCCGCGA
Source organism: Serpentinimonas sp. SSL01 (assembly GCF_056323735.1). Classification (NCBI taxonomy): domain Bacteria; kingdom Pseudomonadati; phylum Pseudomonadota; class Betaproteobacteria; order Burkholderiales; family Comamonadaceae; genus Serpentinimonas; species Serpentinimonas sp. SSL01. The sequence goes on along the minus strand of NZ_CM150487.1, from coordinate 16,276 downwards.
TCATCGGGGCGGGCAAGGCAGCCGCCGTGGCGGGCGCGGTTGGTGCAACAGGCGCCGCTGCCGTGGCAGCTGGAACGGGCCGAGGTGGCGTCACTTGCGCCTGCAAACTGCCAACGCTGAGAAGAGCAGCCAGCGCAACTGCCGTGAGCGAGAATGTTTTCATGATGTGGAACCTTTCATGGGCGCACCGTCCTTGCCGGCGCACGAGACTTACTTGACCAAAGGTAGCCAGCCCGACTTGAGCTATGCTAGGGGCGCATCTTAAAGCAAATCTCGCCCGGCGTGCTCAGGTATTGCTTCGATCATTTTCCGACCTGCACAAAAAACCACACACTGCACTCAAATCCCTCACCCACCCCCACGGCTCCCGCCTCAACCCACCGTGCCCATTTGGCTCTTGCGCCCTGCGCGCACCCCAACATTGCCCAGCCGGCTTTTGCTCGCCTGCGGCAGCGCGTTGGCATTGGTCTGCTTGCTTTTCGGCCTGGTGGTGGGGTCGGGTTGGGGTTGGGCCAGCCCCAATCTGGACCTCAAGCAGCGGCTGGCTCTGGAGCGCTTTGGCCCGCAGGCGGCGCAAACCGTGGCCGCGTGGCGCAGCATGATGGAAGATGCGCGCACGCAACCCATCGAGCGCCAGCTGCAACTGGTCAACACCTTTTTCAACCGGCGCGTTTTGTACGCCCTCGACCCCACGGTCTGGAACCAAGCCGACTACTGGGCCACGCCGCTCGAATTCATGGGCCGCGGCGCGGGCGACTGCGAAGACTATTCGATCGCCAAATACGTCACCCTGCTGCTGCTGGGCGTGCCCAACGAGCAGATGCGCCTGATTTACGTGCGCGCGCGCACCGCCGGCGCCCTGACCGAGGCGCACATGGTGCTGGGCTTCTACGAAACCCCCAACGCCGAGCCGCTGATACTGGACAATCTGATCACCAGCGTGCGACCTGCTTCGAGTCGGCCCGACCTCACGCCCCTGTTCAGCTTCAACAGCGAAGGGTTGTGGGTGGCGGGCCAAACGCAGCAAGTCGCCAGCTCCACCGCACGGCTGTCGCGCTGGCGCGACGTGCTCGAGCGCATGTCGAGGGAGGGGTTGTGAAGCACCGCCCGCTCCCGTTTTCATCCCAAGGGGAACCGCTATGTCATTGGTAAAGCAACTCTGGCTGGCCATCGTCGTCGTGATGGCGATCGCTTTTGGCGGTAGCCTGATCGTCAACGTGCTGTCGGCGCGCGCCTACCTGCAGCAGCAACTGCAGATCAAAAACATCGACAACGCCACCTCGCTGGCGCTGGCCCTGACGCAGCTCGACAAAGAGCCGATGACCGTGGAGCTGCTGGTTTCGGCGCAGTTCGATGCCGGCCATTACCGCTTCATCCGCATCGTCGCCCCCACCGGCGAAACCTTGGTGGAGCGCGTGTTTGAGGGCGAAGTGGTGGGGGCGCCACGCTGGTTTACGCAACTGATTCCGCTCGAGGCCGAACCGGGCCGGGCCCAGGTGCAAGACGGCTGGCGCCAGTTTGGCACCGTGGTGCTGGCCAGCAACGAGCAGTTCGCCTACAAAAACCTGTGGCAAGGCACGCTCGACTTGTTGCTCTGGTTTGTGCTGGGCGCCTTCTTCACTGGCCTGCTGGGCAGCTACGCGCTGCGCGTCATCACGCGGCCGCTGGGCGCTGTGGTGCAGCAGGCACAAGCCATTTCGGAACGGCGCTTCCTCACCGTGCCCGAGCCACGCACGCCGGAGCTACGCGCCGTCAGCCGCGCCATGAACGACATGGCGGGCCGCATACAACTCATGTTTGCCGACGAATCGAACCGCTTGGACGAACTGCACAAGCGCGTCAACTTCGACCCCGTCACCGGACTGGCCAACCGCGAGCATTTCATGGCCTACCTGCGCGAGGTGCTCGATGGCGAAGCGTTCGGTTCCAGCGGCTCCCTGGTGCTGGTGCGGTTGGCGCACCTCAACGAGCTCAACGCCAAGTTTGGGCACCAGCGCGCCGACCAGTTGCTGCGCGCACTGGGCGCCGTGCTGCTGGGCTGCGACCAAGAACACCCGGGGCAGCGCTCTGGGCGCGTCAAGGGCGGCGAATTCGCCGTGGTCTGCCCAACGCTGGCCTCACCGACCGAGGCCGCGCAACGGCTCTTCGAGCGCCTCTGGCGCGACTGGCTGCCCGACTGGGAGCCCGAGTTCCCGGATCTGTTTCACCTGGCCGCGGTGTCTTATGTGAGGCCGCAAAACCTGCCCGACTTGCTCACCCGGGCCGACCAGGCGCTGGCGCAGGCACGCACCAAAGGCCCCAACCGCTGGCATGCCGACGAACACGAAGGCGGCGGACAACTCGCCTTGCCGGCCGAGCGCTGGCGCACCCTGCTCACCGAGGCGGTGCAAGGCGGCCGCTTGAGCCTGGCCTTCTACCCGGTGGTGCAGCGCGACCCCAAGCTCGCCCTGCACCAAGAAGGCGTGATCCGTTTGCGCCTAGACAACAACGGGCAGTTGCTCAGCGCCGGCGATTTCATGCCCATGGCCGCCAGCCTCAACCTGACCGCCCCCATCGACCTAGGGGTGGTGCAACTGGCCATCGAGCACCTAGGCAAGGGCAGCGGCGACGTGGCGGTCAACCTGTCCGCCGAAACGATCGCCGACTTTGGCTTTCGCAACCGCCTAGTGCAGCTGCTGCAAGGCTACCCGCAGCTGTGCCCGCGCTTGCTGTTCGAGGTGCCCGAGTACGGGGTGTACAAGCGGTTCGACGCCTTTTGCGACCTGGTGCGCAGCCTCAAGGCGCTGGGCTGCCGGGTGGGGATCGAGTACTTTGGCCAGCAGTTTGCCAGCAACGGCAAACTGACCAGCGTGGGGCTGGACTACATCAAGGTGCACCCCAGCTTCGTGCGCGGCGTCAGCCTGAACCCGGGCAACCAAGAGTTTTTGCGCGGGCTGTGCACCATGGCGCATGCGCTGGGCATCACCGTGATTGCCCAAGGCGTGGAACAAGCCGAGGACTTGCCACTGCTGGCTCAGCTCGGCTTCGACGGCGCCACCGGGCCCGGGGTGGTGGGGTGAGGCGGTGCGGCGGTGCGGCGGTGCGGCGGTGCGGCGGCGAGCTTTGCACCCACCGAGCTGTTACGCCACCGCCCGAGCCCGGATGACTTCGAGCACCTGCACAATCTCTGTCACCTTCGCAGGCGCAAACACCCCTGCCGGCCCCTGTGCATTCACATCCGTGAATGGCGACTCAAACAACCGCCCAGACTCCATGATTCCGGTCTGGGTCAGCTCTTCGACGATGAGGTTGATGAATTCAATCTGGTTTGCCGTGGCGGTGCCGCCTTGCAGGAACTCACTGAAGGCCTGCATGGCCGCTTCCCGGTCTAGGCCGACCAAGGAGCGGACGAAGAGGCCCAGCCCGTGGCTCTTCTCCTTGGCCTCGGCAATCAGCGCGGCGTTGCCGCCCGCCTGCAACAGCATCATCTCCAGCTCTTCTAGGTCCACACCCGTCAGCGGCTGGTTGCGGCGCAGGCGCTGCAGGGCAAGGTGGGATTCATGTTCTTTCAGGAATACGCGGGCCTTTTCCTTGAACTTGGCCATGTTCAGGCCGGCCGTTGCTTGCGGCAGGTCGATGTTCGTGAGTTCGCCGATGGCGTCTTCAAAGTCGGTGTAAACGACCTTCTTCTGGCCCTTGGGGATGAGCTTGACCAGTGCACGCAGGCGCTTGCGGGCCATCTCCAGCAGTGGCACGGTCACACCTTCCCACCACTCATCGCTGGCCACGGCCTGAATCAGCACCCACTCGGCCTTGATGGCGGGGATGGCCACCTGCTCTTCTAGGGCGCTGGCTATCTTCTGAATTTTGTCCTTCAGGCTGGCGAAGTCGGAGCCGGCTTGCAGCACCGTCAGCTGCGTGCGCAGCATCAGCATGTCAAAGCGCTTGGCCTCTTCGTCTTCGTCCACCAGCGCAGTGGGCAAGCCAGCCACATGGGTTTCCAGCTCGTGCCGGGCTTCGGTGTCGAGCTTCTCCCAAGCATCGGCCTTGGCGTAGCGCTCCACGTGCTGCCGCTTGGGTCGCACCACGAAGTTGTCTGGGTTCATGGCAGCCACCTGCTCGTGAAGCAGGCTGGCAAGGGCTTGCCGCACGTCCTTGAGCGTCAGGTTGGTGGCCCATGGCTTGGGCGCTGCGTCATTGGCCGAAATGTCGCCATGGGTGCCGCCGGGGATGCGCGCATCCAGTTCGGCCACCAGTTCCAGCCGGGCCTTGAACAGGCGGGTGCCCAAGGGTTCGGATGCCGCGCCTTCCTTGAAATCTGGGTTCTGGCTGAAGAATTCGAGGTTCTGGCAGTAGTCAAAGATGAAGAAGTTCTGCTTGTCTTGCCCGGGGCCGAACAGGTCAGGGCGCAAGCGCGTACCACGCCCCACCATCTGCCAGAACTTGGTCTTGCTGCGCACCACCTTGAAGAACACGAGGTTGATCACCTCCGGCACGTCGATGCCGGTGTCCAGCATGTCCACCGAAATGGCGATGTGTGGGGGCTTCTCGGGCTTGGAGAAATCGTCAATCAGGCTCTGGGCGTATTCGGTCTTGTGGGTTACCACCCGGGCAAAGGCGCCCTTGTGGTGCGGGTAGTTGGCGTCAAAGCGCTGGGCGATGTAGTTGGCGTGGTCGTTGTTTTTGGCGAAGATGATGGTCTTGCCCAAGCGGTCGCCACCGGCCACCTTCTGGCCGTGCACCATCAGGGTGGCCAGCACCTTGTCCACCGTGTCTTCGTTGAACAGCCATTTGTTCAGGGCCTCGGCGTTGACCTCGTCGGGCACATTGCCTTCTTCGTCCCACTCCAGTTCGTCCCACTGGGCTTTTTCTTCGGCCGACAGGTCGGCGTAACGGATGCCCTCGCGCTGGAACTTGAGGGGCACCGAGATGGCCACGGGCGGCACCAGGTGGCCGTCGGCCACGGCTTCGTCCAAGCCATAGGCATCGGTGGGCACGCCGTCTTCCAGCCCGAACAGGCCGTAGGTGTTGTGGTCGATTTCGTCCTTGGGCGTGGCGGTCAGCCCCACCAGCAACGAATCGAAGTAGTTGAAGATGGCGCCGTATTTCTGATAGACCGAGCGGTGCGCTTCGTCGATGACGATGAGGTCGAAGTGGCCCACCCCGAAGCGGCGCTGGCCGCTGGCCACGTCGTCAATCAAGCCCATCATGGTGGGGTAGGTCGAGACGAACACCCGGCCATCGGTGTGTTTTTCGGTTCCCAAGTTCACCGGGGAGGAATCGGGCAGGTGTTTTTTGAAAGCGTTGACCGCTTGGTTGACCAAGGCCACCCGGTCGGCTAGGAACAGCACCCGCTTGGCCCAGTTGCTCTCCATGAGCACCTTGACCAGCGCAATCACCGTGCGGGTCTTGCCGGAGCCGGTGGCCATGACCAGTAGGGCGCGGCGCTGGCGGTCCACCTCGAAGTGCTGCCCCACCTTGCGCACGGCACGGGTCTGGTAGTAGCGCTCCACGATGGCGGCATCAATCACCACCGCGGCCGGGCTCTTGCGGCTGCTGCGGCGCTGGATGGCCAGCTCCAGCTCGTCTTTCTTGTAGAAGCCCTGCACTGGGCGCGGCGGGTAGGCGGCGTCGTCCCACAGCCAGTGCTCGTAGCCGTTGGAATAGAAGATGACCGGGCGCTGGCCGTACCTCTGCTCCAGGCAGTCGGCATAGAGCTTGGCCTGCTGCTGGCCCACGGCAGCGCTTTTGGTGGTGCGCTTGGCTTCAATCAGGGCCAGGGGTTTACCGTCATCCCCCCACAGCACGTAGTCCACATAGCCCTTGCCCTCGTGGTTGGGCATGCCGCTCACTTCCACCTCGAAGTTCACCGCCGGGTTCAGGTTCCAGCCGGCTTCCTTCAGCAGCACGTCGATGAAGGCTTGGCGGGTTTCGGCTTCGGAATAGTCGTGGCTGTCGGGCTCGGCGGCGTTGGCCTTTTTGGCGGCAGCCACTTCGGCTTGCAGCTGCTTGATCTCGCTGGACAGGGCGGCTTGTTCTTTGAGGGCGGCGGCCAGCTTGTCGTCGCGCTCCTTCAGGCTGGCTTCGAGCTTTTGCAACTGCTCGGCCGACTGGGGGGCGGCGCCAGACGTGGCGGGGAACAAGGCGGGTGAGAACCCCAGCCCGGGGGATGGCCGGGCGCTGCGCCCATAGGTGCGGGCCAACCAGTAGCAGAAGTGGAACAGCTCGCGCAGGGCGATGACGGCATCGGTATCGTGCACCTTGCGGGTGCTGTGCACGGCCAGACTGCCCAAGTCTTTGATGAGGCGCGCTTTGGTAAACAGCGCATCGCCCACGGTGGACTTGAAGCAGGGCTCGTGGATGAAGGCGCTCAGGTTGTCTTTGTAGGGGCGGTGCAGGCTGTGGTCGTGGGCATACATCCACGCCACGGCCAGTTCCAGCGTGCGGCGGGCATAGAAGCAGGAAGCGCGGGCGTCGGCATTCGCCAAGCCTTCAGCCTTGGTGGCGGCCTCAAAGAACAGCGGCCATTCGGGCTGGAGGAAGGCGAAGTTGCTCATTCGAAATCCGTCCCTGTTTGTGCGTTTGAAATGGCCGTGATCAGGGCCAGCTTCAGGCTTTCGGAGAAATCGTCCTCGTACAGCAAGGAGGCAATCACATCCCGAAGGAGCTCTTTGCTGACCACGTTGTCGGCCACATACACGGCGATGTTTTCCATCTCGTGAACGAAGCGCGCGACCACATAGTCGTAGCCGTTGAGCTCCAGAAAGTAGGCGCCCAACGCAATGGAAGACCGCTTGTTGCCGTCGTTGAACGAGTGGTTCTTGTTGATGGAAAACACCAGATGACAGAGTTTGTCGGTCATTTCGGGGTAGTAGGCACCGTTCCGAATGTGGCCCAGCACACTTTCCAAGTGCTCCACATTTTTGACGCCAGGCAAGCCACCAGAGTGGTCAATCACCCAGCGCTGAGTTTGCAAGGCATGGGCCACATCGAAATAAAGGTACCGCAGGCCTTCGTGCTCGTCCATCTCAGCGGTCCTTCAGGCGCTTGAACACCGCCAAGGTTGCTGGGTCGCTCAGCCGCTCTTCCAGCGATTTGCTGGTTTCGCCCAAGAAACGGTCAAAGTCGGCTTCAGGGATGGATTGGATGTAGGCCTCCAGCTTGTGATGCAGGGCGTCTCGGAAACCCAGATCGCGGCTGGCCATTTTGGTGCGGGCATCTAAAATCAGGGGCCTGAACATGGGGTGCCCTTGGAACTTCGTGAACAGTGCCTCACCCTCTTGCATAGTTAACTTCCGCCCCAGTCTGGCAGACTCGTCGGCCAGTTCATGGGCAAAGCCAGTTTCGTAGCTGGCAATCAGGGTGAGCACCTCCGAGTACATGGTGTCCCGTAGGTTGTCTTTGGCTGCCAAATCCAGCACCTTGCGGTATTCCGCTGCGCTCTCTTTGAAAATGCTTTGGTAAACCAAGTTGGTGAAGCGTACATACTTCCACTGGTTTGCGACAATGTGCTGGTCCAGCGCATCGGTAAACTGTTTGCGGTAGCTCTGCTCCTGGAATGACGCCATGAGGTATTGGTCGTCGCGCTGGTTGATGAACTTGGTGTGGCCTCCAGTGCGCTCGGCCAGCACGTCCATCACAATGTCCAGCAGGCGCGAACGCACCGCCTTGGCGCGCTCACTCTCCGTCAGCAGCATGGCCAGGTTCAAGACGGCGCGGAAGCTGAACACCCCGAGCACAGGGGCTTTGTTACCCTCATTGATGAGGGTAACATCAGATAAACCTTTAAACTCATTGAGCTTTTTCCCTCTCAGGAGGGTGTAGCCATTGGCCTTGAGCTCTGCCCCGTGGCTGGCGATGTAGCGCTCCACCGTGGCGTCGCTGATGTTGAACAAGGCCACCACCTGCTGCTTGGTGAATACCGTTGCACCATCAAAGTGGGTGCCGCCCAAGGCCAGGTGTTGTTCAGCCGCTTGCAGGGCATAGCGGTTGTTGAGGATGTTTTGGCGCTGATGGGGCGAACTGGTCAGATCGCTCACTCTAGCTCTCCCTTAAATCCACAGGACTGGACACTTGAAAACATTTCATCAAGCGCTTGCATTGACTTTTCTAAGCTTTTTTTCCAGTTGGCGATGGCATTAAGTAAAGCATCGAATTTTTGCTGCCGCTCAAGAGGGGGGATCAATAGTGGAAAACCACGTAATTGAGTCATGTTGATCGATGCAATGCCAGTAGTCTGTTTAGCGGACTTCAAGAAATATTGTTTGCCCCGCTGACTACCGATGAGCCAGTTAAGATAATGTGGAGTTAATCGGTTTGATTTGAGTCTTACCCTGAACACATGGTTCTGGTGAATGCATTCTGGGAGCTGGGAGCGCCACAGGGTACCTCTGCCAAGCTTGTCAGGGTCCCCGCCTTCTGTGAGCAGAAGGTCGCCATTTCTCAGTGAATACCGCACGATTTCCGCTTCAGTTGCCTCAATGACCTTCACGGCATCCAAGCTCAACCTCATGTCTTGCACGTTTGATACTGCGAGATATGGAACTTCGCGGGTGGTTTTTCCAGTTAAATTCCTGCCTTTCGTCACACCTGACACAATGTCCGCAACATCACCAAGCGTAAGGTCAGATGCCCATCCTTTCGGATTTTCAATAGGGTCCCCAAACATCTCCACAAAAATCGACTGCGCGAGGCGGTCGAGCTGGGTCAAGGCTTCACGGCGCTTGGCGCGCAGGGCGTCGGCTTTGTCGAGGATGGCGGCGATGCGGCGTTGCTCTGAAATGTCAGGTAACGGAATTACTGATTCCAGAACAATCTTGTCTGATACCGCTGGGTAGCTTGCCCCATTGGCCTGCATCACCATGCTTTTTATGAACGCGTCACTCTTAACCCAATGAAAAAGGTAGTTGGCATTCAGGCGTTCGGGATTAGGGCGAGCAACACAAAAACCAGTTGAAGCAGTCGCACCGTCGAACTCATTTGTAACCAGCGCAACCCCATTGAGGTTTGGCCGAACAGTGGAGACCAAAACATCATTTGCCTTGACAAGCTGCCGTGCACGGCTTGGTGCCTCTGCACACCTCAGTTTTCTGGCGTCAGATATTGCCTTGAGCTCTTGACTTACAGCACTTAAGTCAATGTAGTCAAATTCGTCATCTTCGTCAGAGCGCAGCGGGTTCCAGGTTTGAACGTCAAGCATCAGCTCCCGCAGGCTGACCAAGGGAAGAGCACTCACTTGAGCATCCCCTCAAGCTCCGCCATCCCCGCCTGAATCTCATCCTCCAGCTGCCTGAGCTTGGCCAGAATCTCCAGCGGGTGTTCGTGCTCCACCGCTTGGTGCACCACTTCCTTGTAGCGGTTGATGCTCAGGTCGTAGCCCTGCGCCGCAATGTCGGCCTTGGGCACGCAGAAGCTTTGCGCGGTGCGCGGGCGCTCGCGCTCGGTGGTGTCGCGCTGCGCCCAGCGGGTGAGCGCATCGGGCAGGTTGTTCTTGGTGTGTTCGGCCTCGGTCAGCGGCTGGGCGGGGGAAGGCCCCAGCTTGTTTTCGTCGAGCAGCGGCTGGCGCTTGTCGTCTAGGCTCCAGCCGTCGGCCTGCATGTCGTAGAACCAGACTTGTTCCGTGCCGCCCGAGTTGGTTTTGGTGAAGAACAAAATGGCGGTGGACACGCCCGCATAGGGCTTGAAGGCGCCAGCGGGCAATGACACCACGCCATCGAGCTTGTGGTCTTCCACCAGCATGCGGCGCAGTTCTTTGTGCGCCTTGCTGGAGCCAAACAGCACGCCATCGGGCACCACCACGGCGGCCCGCCCGCCGGGCTTGAGCAGCCGCAGGAACAGGGCCATGAACAGCAGCTCGGTCTTTTTGGTTTTGACGATGCTCAGCAGGTCTTTGGCGGTGTTCTCGTAGTCTAGGCTGCCGGCAAAGGGCGGGTTGGCGAGGATGAGGCTGTACTTTTCTTCGTCCGCTGCGTGGTCTTGGGCCAGCGAGTCTTTGTACCGGATGTCGGGGTTATCGACCCCGTGCAGCGCCATGTTCATGCTGCCGATGCGCAGCATGGTGTTGTCGAAGTCGTAGCCATGAAACATGCCATGGTGGAAGTGCGCCCGGGCCGAGGCGTCGCTGAACAGCGTGGGGTGCTTTTCGCGCAGGTATTCGCCGGCAGCCACCAGAAAGCCGCAGGTGCCGCTGGCCGGGTCGCAAATCACGTCTTTGGGCGTGGGGGCGGTCATGGCCACCATGAGCTTGATGAGGTGCCGGGGCGTGCGAAACTGGCCGTTCTGGCCCGCGGCGGCAATCTTGCCCAGCATGTATTCGTACAGGTCGCCCTTGGTGTCGCGGTCTTCCATGGGCACGTGGTCCAGCATGTCCACCACCTTGGACAGCAGGCCGGGCGTGGGGATGGTGAACCGGGCATCCTTCATGTGCTGGCTGTAGGTGGAGCCGTCGCCGCCCCGGTTGCGCAGGAAGGGGAACACGCGCTCACCCACCACGTTGAACATCTCGGCCGGGGCAAAGTGCTTGAAGCGCGACCAGCGCAGGTCGCCATAGGGGCGGCCTAGGTTGTCTTTGCCTTCGGGGAAGATGCGCTGCGCCATGGGCCGCTTCAGCACCAGGGCCTTGCTTTCCTCTAGCGTGTGGGCGTCGTCTAGGCGGCGGATGAACAGCAGGTAGGTGATTTGCTCCAGCACCTCCATGGGGTTGGAGATGCCGCCCGACCAGAAGGCGTTCCAGATGGCGTCGATTTGGCTGCGGATGTCGCTGGTGAGCATGGGGTCCCTGAATCAAAGGTCGGCTAGGGATTGGCTAGGCCACCCTAGAATGAATGCCAACCATGATAGCGCCATGTTGCCTTACGCGGCCTTTGGCGCGCAAAACAAAGAACCCATAAGTTTCTCAACTTATGGGTCCCGTTTCTCAGCTTATGCGTTCACCTACACCACCGCTCAAACGTCGATATTCGCCGCGCGCAGCGCGTTGTGCTCGATGAAGGCGCGCCGCGGCTCGACTTCGTCGCCCATGAGGGTGCTAAAGACGCGGTCGGCCTCGATCGCGTCTTCGATGCGCACTTGCAGCAGGCGCCGCACCGCCGGGTCCATGGTGGTTTCCCACAGTTGCTCGGGGTTCATCTCGCCTAGGCCTTTGTAGCGCTGGCGCGCGCTGCCGCGCTCGGCTTCGGCCAGCAGCCACTGCATGGCGCTGCGGAAATCGGACACTTTTTCCTCTTTGCGCCGCTCGCCTTCGCCGCGCCGCACCGTGGCGCCCTCGTTCAGCAGGCCGGCAAAGGTCTGCGCCGCATCGGCCAGCGCGGCGTAGTCGGCGCCGTGCACGAAGTCTTGCGTGACCACGCTGCTGCGCACGTTGCCGTGGTGGCGGCGGCTGATGCGCAGCAGCGGCTTGTCGCTGCGCGCATCGAACTCGGCCGTGACTTCGGCCGGCACGCCGGTGCTGCTCAGGGCGCGCAGGGCGCTCTGCATGGCGCTGGCGCTGGCGCTGGCTTGCTCCATGTCGTCGAGCGCCAGCGCCACGCCGCTGGCCATGGCGCGCAGGGCCTCGGCGTCCATGAAGGCGCTCAGGCGCGCGATCACCGCTTCGGCCACCTGGTGCCGGCGCGCCAGTTCGGCCAGCGTTTCGCCCTCGAGCGTGCGCCCCGGCTCGCCACCGGTGTGGATGGCGGCGTCGCGCAGCGCGATGCGCAGCAAGTAGGCGTCGAGTGCGGCCGCGTCTTTGAGGTACAGCTCTTCTTTGCCGCTCTTGACCTTGTACAGCGGCGGCTGGGCGATGTAGATGTGGCCGCGCTCGACCAGCTCGGGCATCTGGCGGTAAAAGAAGGTGAGCAGCAGGGTGCGGATGTGGGCGCCATCGACGTCGGCATCGGTCATGATGATGATGCGGTGGTAGCGCAGCTTGGCCACGTTGAAATCGTCGGAGCCGCTCTTGGCTTTGGGGTTGTACTCGTCGGCGGCGCTGGCTTTGCCGATGCCGGTGCCCAGCGCCGTGATCAGGGTCAGGATTTCGTTGCTGGCGAGCAGCTTTTCGTAGCGCGCTTTCTCGACGTTGAGGATCTTGCCGCGCAGGGGCAGAATGGCTTGGAACTTGCGGTCTCGCCCCTGTTTGGCGCTGCCGCCGGCGCTGTCGCCCTCGACGATGTAGATCTCGCACAAGGCCGGGTCTTTTTCTTGGCAGTCGGCCAGTTTGCCGGGCAGCCCGAGTCCGTCGAGCACGCCTTTGCGCCGCGTGAGTTCGCGCGCCTTGCGCGCCGCCTCGCGCGCCCGCGCCGCGTCCACGATCTTGCCGCACAGCAGTTTGGCGTCTTGCGGCCGCTCTTCGAGGTACTCGGTCAGCGCCTTGGCCACGATGTCTTCGACCGGTGCGCGCACTTCGGAGCTCACCAGCTTGTCTTTGGTCTGGCTGCTGAACTTGGGTTCGGGCACCTTGACCGAGAGCACGCAGCACAGGCCTTCGCGCATGTCGTCGCCGCTGACTTCGACCTTGGCCTTTTTGGCCACTTCGTTTTGCTCGATGTATTTGCCGATGACGCGCGTCATGGCGGCGCGCAGCCCGGTCAGGTGGCTGCCGCCGTCGCGCTGCGGGATGTTGTTGGTGAAGCACAACACGTTTTCGTTGTAGCTCTCGTTCCACTGCATCGCCACCTCGACGCCGATTTCGGTGCCGGGGATGCCGCCGTAACTCTCGGCCGGGCGCGCGCCGCTGGCGTAAAAGGCGTTGGGGTGCAACACTTTTTTGCCGGCGTTGATGAACTCGACGAAGCCCTTGACGCCGCCGGCGCCAGAAAAATCGTCCTGCTTGCCGCTGCGTTCGTCGTGCAAGCGGATGCGCACCCCGTGGTTGAGAAAGCTGAGCTCGCGCAGCCGCTTGGCCAAAATCTCGTAGTGAAAATCGGCGTTTTGCTGAAAGATCTCGCTGTCGGGCAGGAAGTGCACCTCGGTGCCGCGCTTTTCGGTGACGCCGCTGCGGCGCATCGGCGACACTTCCACGCCGTCGATGGTTTCCACTAGGCGCTGCTGCACCTCGCCGCGGGCAAATTCGAGCTGGTGCACGCGGCCGTCGCGGCGCACCGTCAGGCGCAGCCAGCGGCTCAGGGCGTTGACGCAGCTCACGCCCACGCCGTGCAAACCGCCCGAGACCTTGTAGCTGTTTTGGTTGAACTTGCCGCCGGCGTGCAGCTCGGTGAGCGCGATCTCGGCCGCGCTGCGCTTGGGCTCGTGCTTGTCGTCCCACTTGATGCCGGTGGGGATGCCGCGCCCGTTGTCGGTGACGCTGATCGAGTTGTCGGTGTGGATGGTGACGACGATGTCGTCGCAATAACCGGCCAGCGCCTCGTCGATCGAGTTGTCCACCACCTCGAACACTAGGTGGTGCAAGCCGGTGCCGTCGGAGGTGTCGCCGATGTACATGCCGGGGCGTTTGCGCACCGCCTCCAGCCCCTCGAGGATCTGGATCGAGCCCTCGCCGTAGCCGGCGCTGCTCGCCGAGGCCGCGGGCTCGAGGGGGTCCGGCGCAGTGGGGTCTGGCTGGGCGGGGGGGAAATCGGGATTCATCAATCAACTCTCATCAAAGGCGCAGCCCGCACGTGGGCGGGCAGGTCAGGCAAAGCGGTCAGGCACGGGGTAGCGGTTGCAGCGCGGGCAGCGGCATCAGATGCGCATCGGCATCACCACGTATTTGTAGCTTTCGTGCTCGGGGATGGTGAGCAGCGCCGAGGCGTTGCTGTCGGCCAGTTCGAGGCGCACCATCTCTTGCGCCATACTCGACAAGCCCTCGATCAGGTAGCTGACGTTGAAGCCCATTTCCATCATCGGGCCTTGGTACTCGATGTCGAGCTCGTCGAGCGCTTCTTCTTGTTCGGCGTTGTGCGCCACCAGCCGCAGCACGCCGGGCTCAAGGCTCAGGCGCACGCCCTTGAACTTGTCGCTGGTCATGAGGGCGGCGCGCTGCAACGCCGCCAGCAGCGGCTGGCGCCCCAGCAGCAGCACGTGCGGGTGTTGCTGCGGGATGACGCGCTGGTAGTCGGGGAACTTGCCCTCGACCAGTTTGCTGATGAACTCCAGCGCGCCAAAGCTGAAGCGCGCCTGGTTGGAGGCAAATTGCAGCTCCACGTCGCCCTCGGCCTGCGAGAGCAGGCGCTGCAGCTCCAACACCGTCTTGCGCGGCAAAATCACCTCTTGCTTGGGCACCTCGACCTCGAGCGCGGCGCTGGAAAAAGCCAGCCGGTGGCCGTCGGTGGCCACCAGACTGAGCGTTTTGCCTTCGGCCACGAACAAGATGCCGTTGAGGTAGTAGCGGATGTCTTGCACCGCCATGGCAAAAGACACTTGGCCCAACAGGCTCTTGAACACCTTTTGCGGCACGCTGAACGCCGTGCCAAAGCTGGGGGCCTGCTGCACCAGCGGAAAGTCTTCGGCCGGCAGGGTTTGCAGGGTGAAGCGCGACTTGCCGCCCTTGAGCACCAGCTTGCTCTGCTGCGCCTCGATCGTCACTTTTTGCTCGGGCGGCAGGGTGCGCAAAATGTCGATCAGCTTGCGCGCGCCCACCGTGGTGGCGTAGGTGCCGGCGTCGCCGCCGAGCTCGGCTTGGGTGCGGATCTGGATTTCGAGGTCGCTGGTGGTCAGCTGCACCAAGCCATCCTCTTTGCGCAGCAGCACATTGGCCAGCACCGGCATGGTGTGGCGGCGCTCCACGATGCCAGACACCGCTTGCAGAGCGGCCAACAGCTTGTCTTGGGTCGATTGCACAACGATCATGGGCGGGCTTTCGGTTCGGTTCGGTTCGTTTCGGTAAAGGGCGAAGGCTACGGAGCTAGCGCGCCTCGGGCGGGGCCGCAACGCGAATTGTTGCAGGTTTGCAAAACGGGGCGGTGGCGGCGCGGGCGGGCATGGGCGTTGAATTTTGCATCGGCGCCGCTCAACCTTTGAGGGTCTGCTCGAGCACGTGCAGCTGCTGGTTGAGCTCGCTCAGGGTCTGGCGCTCGGCGGCGATCTTGCGCACCGCGTGCAGCACCGTGGTGTGGTCGCGCCCGCCAAAGAGCTCGCCGATTTCGGGCAGGCTCTTTTGCGTCAGCTCCTTGGCCAGAAACATGGCGATCTGGCGCGGCCGGGCGATGTTGGCCGGGCGCTTGCGCGAGTACATGTCGGCGACCTTGATCTTGTAAAAGTCGGCCACGGTTTTTTGGATGTTCTCGACCGAGATCTGCCGGTTCTGGATGCTGAGCAAGTCGCGCAGCGCCTCGCGCGCCAGCGCGATCGACACCTCTTTGTGGTTGAAGCGCGAGTAGGCCAAAATTTTGCGCAACGCGCCTTCGAGCTCGCGCACGTTGGAGCGCACGTTCTTGGCCACGAAAAAAGCCACATCTTCGGGCAGCGCCGCCGCTTCGGCCTCAGCCTTGCTGAGCAAAATGGCCACGCGCATTTCCAGCTCGGGCGGCTCGATGGCCACCGTCAGGCCGGCGTCGAAGCGCGACACCAGCCGCTCGTGGATGTCGGTCAGGCCCTTGGGGTAGGTGTCGCTGGTCATGACGATGTGGCTTTTTTTGGCCAGCAGCGCCTCGAAGGCGTTGAAAAACTCCTCTTGGGTGCGCTCTTTGTTGGCAAAAAACTGCACGTCGTCGATCAGCAGCAAATCGAGCGAGTGGTAGCGCGCCTTGAACTCGTCGAAGGTCTTGCGCTGGTACGACTTGACCACGTCGGTCACAAACTGCTCGGCGTGGATGTAGAGCACCTTGGCCGCCGCACGCCCAGCCAGCAACTGGTTGCCGATGGCGTGCATCAGGTGCGTTTTGCCCAAACCCACGCCGCCGTAAATGAACAAGGGGTTGTAGAGCTGGCCCGGGTGGTGCGCCACGTGCATGGCCGCCGCGCGCGCCATGCGGTTGGCCGTGCCCTCGACCAGGGTGGCAAAAGTCAGCCCGCCATTGAGCCGGTGCGTGGGCTCGGGCAGCTTGGCCTTGGCAGCAGTGGGGGCAGCGAAGGCGGGCTCGGCTTGCGCATCGGCCGACCCATCAGCAGAGATCCATAGCGGCTCAGACTGCAGTGACTGCGGCGTGTTCGATGAAGCAGGCGGGGCGGCTTTGCGCACCCCCGGGCGGCTGGCCAGCACCAGTTCGAGCGCGACCGGCTGGCCCGCCACCGCTTGCAGCGCGGCGGCGATGCGGGCGGCGTACTGGTTGCGGATGCAATCGAGCTTGAAGCGGCTGGGCAGCACCAAGGTGACCGAGTCGGCCGTCTGCGACACCTGCGCCGCCAAAGGGCGGATCCAGGTGTTGAACTGCTGCGCCGGCAA